>NZ_JAIMBX010000001.1:0-2430794 GCF_032907385.1 Devosia sp. BK | reverse complement strand
CTTAAGCAGTTGCGACAGGATTGGGATAGCGGCCTCGAAGGCGGGAGCCCCTTGCTCGGTCAACTCACCTACAGCCTGGGCCATGCCGTGCATCTTGAGGCTTTTGAGCATGATGATAACGGCGCCGGCGGCGGGGTTATGACGCATGGCGGGTCTCCGCGGCTTTGCGCAGCGCGTCATAGCGCTCGACATTGGCCTTTGGCTCATTGATCAGCACCAAAGCCTGAGGCGCATTGATGGTCGGCGGCGTAATGGCCTTGCCGTCAACCAGGCGATGCAGCAGGTTCAACACGTGGGTCTTGGTGGGGACGCCTGCGGTCAGCGCCATCTCCACAGCTACGAGCACGGCATTTTCGTCGTGCTGCAACACCAGCGCCAGGATCTCCACCATCTGGCGGTCACCGCCCGGCTTCTTGAGCAGGTGCTGTTGCAGCGTTCTGAAGGCCTCCGGCAGTTCGGCAAAAGGCGCACCATTGCGCAGAGCACCGGGTTTGCGCTGCACTACGGCTAGGTAATGGCGCCAATCATAGACTGTCCGACCGGGCTGATCATGGGAGCGATCGATGATGCGATGGTGCTCGCAGATGACCATGCCCTCGGCTGCGACAACGATCCGATCGGGATAGACCCTGAGGCTGACCGCTCGATTGGCAAACGAGGCCGGCACGCTGTAGCGGTTGCGGTCCAGATGCACGAGGCAGGTTGGCGTCACCCGCTTGGTATATTCGATGAAGCCGTCAAATGGACGCGATGTCGGCATGAGGCTCGGCACTTCCTCAGCCCAGAGATCGGCGATAGTGCCGCCCATCTTGCCATGGGCAGTCTGGGTCCAAAGCTCTCGGCAACGGGTCTCCAGCCAGTCGTTAAGCGCGTCCAGCGTTGGAAAGCGGGGGGATGGGCTGCCAAAGCCGGTGTCGAGCGTCCTGCACGTTCTTTTCGACCTGACCCTTCTCCCAGCCTGAGGCGGGATTGCAGAACTCAGGTTCAAACAGATAGTGGCTCGCCATAGCGAGGAATCGGGCATTTACGTCCCGCTCCTTGCCGCGGCCGACCCTATCGATGGCAGTGCGCATATTGTCATAGATGCCGCGCTGCGGAATGCCGCCAAATACCCGGAAGGCGTGGGTGTGAGCATCGAACAGCATCTCGTGGGTTTGCAGCAAATAGGCCCGGACGATGAAGGCTCGGCTATAACTGAGCTTGGTATGCGCCACTTGCAACTTGGTGCGCTCACTGCCGATGATGGCCCAGTCTTCGGACCAGTCGAACTGGAAGGCCTCGCCGGGGGCAAAGCTCAGCGGCACGAATGTCCCGCGGCCTGTGGTCTGCAGCTCACGCTGCCGATCCGCTCGCCATTCCCGGGCAAAGGCCGCGACGCGATTGCAAGATCCCTCGAACCCCAGGCCCACCAGGTCAGCATGAAGCTGTTTGAGGGTACGCTTTTGCTTGCGCGGCCTATTGGCTTCGGTCTTCAACCATGCCGCCAGCCGATCCGCAAAGGGATCCAGTTTGCTTGGTCTATCTGGGACCTTGAACTGCGGCTCCACGCCGTCGGATCGAAGATATTTACGAATGGTGTTCCGGGATAGACCGGTCCTGCGGCCGATCTCCCGGATCGATAGATGCTCTCGAAAATGCCAGCGTCGGATAACGCTCAGTAACGCCATGTCGATCACTCCACAGCCCCCGCTGAAAACAGCCAGGGCACGGTTGAAACATGGGTCAAATCTCGATGGAAATATCCCCGCCTAACGGGTCACTTCTCAGCGGCAATCAACAGGCAAACATTGCCAAGTGTTCGCAGGATACCGCCCTGCGCGATATCGACGACCTGCTCGGCAAGAAAATCCTGGCAAAAGAAGCTGCTGGAGGCCGCAGCACCAGTTACGTACTGGCAGGAACCGCGGCATAGTTGTCTGTCAGGTGACCTGACGTGAGTTATAGAGCGCCGTTCTATAACTCACGCGGGGGGCCTTCGGACTTTGTCCTGTCTTTGTCGCGATCTTTCTGCGCCTTTGGGGCACTCCGTTCAGGGCGATTGTCGAGCGCGATATGCACGAACGCGCTCATGATCCGCCAGACCGACTCCAGATATTCCCGCTTCTTTTCGACCGGCATATCCCAGTCCTCAAGATAGGGCATGAATTCCTCAGGGTCGAACACAGCTCTTGCGTTACGCTATAGTTGGCAGCGCAAGAGACGCTTGAGCGGCATTGCCTGAGCGGAGGCAAGACGCGGTAAAGTATTGCGGTGTAAGCTCCCGCCGTCTGCTGAGGGGGCCTCGCCTTATGGCGCAATCGACCGAACTCTTCCGCCCCGAGGCGATGCAATCGCTGGCCTCGCAGGGCATTTATAAGGATGCCCTGCGCGTTATGCGGCCGCGTCTGTGGGGTGCGGGGCTCGTCGTGGCTGCGGTGATCGTCGGCGGGCTTGTGTGGAGCGCCTTTTTCACCATTCCCGTTTCGGTCAGTGGACAGGGCATACTCCTCTCATCCGGCGGCGTTGCCGATGTGGTCGCCGATGCGGGCGGGCAGGTGCATGAACTGGTCGTTGCGCCGGGCAGCATCGTCTCGGCCGACATGATCATTGCCCGCATCGCCCAACCCGATGTCGCGCTCGAACTTACCGTGGCCCAAGGACAGTTGGCCGACGCGCAGCGGTTTCAAAGCGAACTGATGCGCTTTCAGGAACAGGACCTGTCGACACGCAATGCAGCGCGAGACGCGCGTTTCAAATCGCTTGAGCAGCGTGTATCGGCCATGACGGAGCGGCGCGATGCGTTGGTGGAACAGCGTGAAGATCTGAGCCGGCTTGCCGGGACCGGTATCGTCACGCGCGACCGGCTGATGGGGGCCAATCAGGAGATTTTGGTCATTAATACCCAGATTGCCGACGCCCAGGACGAGCTGATCAGCCTCCAATCGAACGCCGCCATCGAAGCCACCGCCGAAGAACGCGAGCGGCTTGAAGCGGGCAGGGCGGTGACGGAAGCGGAACGCCGGGTGACGAGCCTGTCCGAACAGCTCGATCGCATGGGTGTTGTGCGGTCGCCCTTCGCCGGCCGGGTTGTCGAAGCCAAGGTCAATGTCGGCCAGATGGTGCAGCCGGGAACAGCCGTCGTCACGCTTGAGCGCGCACGGCCGGATCAAGCAGAGCTGACGCCTGTCGTCATAGCCTATGTCGGCTCCGCCGATGGCAAAAAAATCCTGCCCGGCATGAGCGTTGAGGTTTCGCCATCGACGACGCGGCGCGAAGAACACGGCTTTATCCGCGGCACCGTGACCCATGTCAGCGACGTGCCCGCCTCGAGCGCTGGCATGATGCGCACGCTGCAGAACGATCGGCTCGTGCAGTCTTTCGTTCAAACCCTCGTTGCGCCTTTCGAGGTGACAATCGCGCTCGAGACCGATGCGAATGGCCAGCCGGTCTGGTCGTCGCCACGACCTAATCCGCCCCAGATCGACATCGGCACCCTGGCAGACATCCGCGTCACCACCCGCTCCACCTCGCTTCTGGCGCTCGCCATTCCGGCGCTGCGCTATAGTGGCGGGGAAACCTCTGCCCCCGGTGCCGCCCCGTGACCCTCTTGCGCCGCCGCACCCCGACAATTTTGCAGATGGAAGCGGCCGAATGCGGCGCGGCGTGCCTTGGAATCATCCTGGCGCACTGGGGAAGGTGGAAGACGCTTGAAGAGCTGCGCACCAGTTGCAACGTTTCGCGCGATGGTAGCTCGGCGCGCTCTATCGTGCGCGCAGCGCGGGCCGAAGGGCTCGAGGTGCAGGCGCTCAAGATGGAGCCGACACATTTGCGCCAATCGCCGCTACCGGCCATCGTCCATTGGGGCATGAACCACTTTGTGGTGGTCGAAAAATTCAGCCGCGGCAAGGTATTCCTCAACGATCCCGCGGTCGGACCGCGTGTCGTCAGCGTTAGCGAGTTCGACGAGAATTTTACCGGCATTGCTCTCCTGATGAAGCCGGGCAGCACTTTCGCCCGTCAGGGCAGCAAGCCTTCATTGCGCCAAGCGGTGGTGGGGCGCCTCAAAGGCAGCGGTGATGCTTTCGCCTTTACCGTTCTTGTGTCCGTGCTGCTCGTCGTGCCGGGCCTCCTCGTGCCAGTCTTTTCACAACTGTTTATCGACCAGATCCTCGTCAACCGGTTCGACAACTGGCTCCTGCCGTTGATTGCAAGCATGGCCGGCTGCGCGGTGCTGATGGCATTTCTCACCTGGTTACAGCGCGAAACGCTGCTGCGACTCGAAACGCGGCTAGCGCTGACTGGTGCCCTGCGGTTCGTCGATCACCTCATGCGCCTGCCGGTCGGCTATTTCAGCCAGCGGCATGCCGGCGAAGTGGCGAGCCGGGTTATGCTCAACGATCGCGTCGCGCAGTTGATGGCAAGCGAAGTCGGCCTCGTTATCTTCAATCTCTTTTCGGCAAGTGCCTATCTCGTCGCTATGACGCTCTATGCGCCCCCGCTTGCCGCCATCATCGCCATCTTCGCGCTCGCCAATTTTTCAATGCTCGTCTGGTCCTCGCGGCAACTTGCCGACGAAAACCGCCGGCTGCTGTCCACCAGCAGCATGCAGTCCGGCTTTGCCAAGCAGGGCATGCAGATGATCGAGAGCTACAAGGCGAGCGGCAACGAGCATTTGTTGCGTGAGCGGCTTTCTGCCATGCAGATGCGGGTGCTCAACCTGCGCCAGGCAATCGCCGGCGCGCAATTGCGGCTAAACGCCATGCCCGGCCTGTCGGCAGTTTTGCTTGGCGGCATCGTGCTGATCGTGGGTGGCAATATGGTGATTGCCGGCGAGATGACGCTCGGCATGCTCGTCGCTTTCCAGGCATTGATGGCAGGCTTTCTCGCCCCGATGACCCAGCTCGTGCAACTGGGCGGCAAGATCCAGGATGGCCAGGCCTATCTGCGCATTCTCGACGATACGCTCAAGCATCCCACCGCGCCCGAATTCGCTGCACCTGCAGCGGCAAAAACGAGCCGCAAGCGGTTGCGTGGCGCAATCACCCTTCGCAATGTGTCCTTTGCCTATTCCCCCGGTGCACCTCTCCTTCTCGACGACATCAGCTTCGAACTTCTCGCGGGCGAGCGGCTAGGCATTGTCGGGGCGTCCGGTTCGGGCAAGTCGACGCTTGGGGGCCTCCTTGCCGGGCTCTACCAGCCGACAAGCGGCAGCATCCTGATCGATGGCGTCGATATAGCGACGTTATCCCGAGACCAGTTGCGACAGTCCCTCGCCTTTGTGGATCAGCGCTCGGCAATCCTTGAAGCCAGTGTGCGCGACAATATCAGCCTCTTCGATCATAGCCTGCCCGATGATCGGATTGTTCAAGCCTCGCGACTTGCCATGCTGCACCAGGTGGTATTGGCGCGACCGGGTGGCTATGGCGCCATGCTGGCCGAAGGGGGCAGCGATCTGGCCGGGGGGCAACGGGCACGGCTCGAACTTGCCCGAGCGCTAGTGCGCGATCCGCGTATTCTCATCATGGACGAGGCGACAGCCGCGCTCGACAATGCCACCGAGGCACAGCTTTTCGCCAACCTCCGGCAGTTGGGCGCCACCCAGATCGTGATCGCCCATCGCTTCACCGCCATTAGGGAATGCGACCGCGTTCTTGTTCTCGATAAGGGGCGCATCGTGCAGACCGGGCGCCCCGACGAATTGCTGAGCACTTCGGGACCGCTCCGCGATTTGATGGCGGAGCCAGCATGAGCACTCAAGCCATCGAACGCGACGACATCGGCTCCGAACCGCAACCGCTGAGCGGTCCGCTCTTTCTGGAAGACCTAGGTCACTGCTATATCGTTGCTGGCGGCGATGTTGGGCTCTTTGCCTCGGACGCGGCTCAAAAACTTGCGCGCCTTCCCGTGGGTCAAATCCCGGCTGGGGGTCTGCTTTTTGGCGCGGCTCCAGGCCTTCTCGGGGAAGAAGGCCTGCTTGGGGTCGGCAGTCCCGATGCCAGAATATTCGAGCTGCCGCAGAACTGGCGCTTTCCGGCGCCCCCCGCCGCCTTTGCTGCCGGGCTCGGGATTTGGCTTACGACGCTTGCTAACGGGATCGGGCAGCGCATCGAGCCGCGACCACGCCCGGAACATCTTGTTTCGGGCAGCCGCTCATCTAGCGGGATCGTCGCCGGGATCGTCGGCTGCGCCGAGGGCATCGCCTGGATAGATTTGCCGAAGGGCGGCGGCCAGCTTTTTGGCATCGAGCCCGTGGAAGGCCTGGTGCCGCTGCCTGCCGGCGCCTGGCTCACCCTCGACAAGGGCGAAGCCTATTCGAGCCTGACTTGGGCCGAAGGCCTGGCGCTCGAGGGCTGGCCCGACGCGGTCGACTGCTTCAACACCGCCGTCAATGAACTCCTGCCCCTCGCACGTGGCTTCACCGAGGCCGATGAGTTCAATCGCATTCGCTCGCGCCAGGCGGCCGAGGATTTGGACGGCCGCCTCGTCCTTGACCGTTTTGCTTCGATCCTTGGAAACCGCACGGATCCCGGGCAGGAGGCCGAGAGCGACGGCCTAATCGACGTCTTACGGCTGATCGGCACCAAGCTGGGTGTGACCATCAAGCGCCCGAGCAAGTCGCGCCTTGCGCAGATGGATTTGGCGCCAAGTCTTGACGAAATTGCCCGCGCCTCGAACATCCGTCTCCAGGCCGTCGCGCTCGAAAACGCTTGGTGGACGAGCGAAAGCGGCACCATGCTTGGGCACCGTCTGTCTGGCGACCCCGTTGCCTTGGTCTGGAACCGCGGCTATGTGGCGCTTGACCGGACTGGCAAGGCGACCCGGATCAACCAACGCAACGCGTCCGAATTCGCTCGAGACGCCCAGCTCGTCTTTGCTCCGCAGCCGGCCAAGCTCAGCTTTACCGAGATGATCCTCTCAAGCACCGCCAATGGCTTGGGCGATATCATCGCGCTGCTTCTTGCCATTGCGCTGGGCAGTCTTATTGCCCAAGTTCTGCCCATGGCGACGAGCCTGGTTTTCGGGGTCTTGGTGCCCGGCGCCATGCACGATGCGCTGCTGCAAGTGGGCATTCTGATCGTCGTCATTGGGATTGCTGGTTTTGCCGTGCAACTTTCTGGCGATGTCGCCCGGCAGCGGCTGAGCGCACGGGGCGATGCGGCGGTTCACCGGCAGGTCTGGGACAGGGTGACAAGCCTGCCGCTTCCTGTGCTGCGCCGGTTTGCCAGCGCCGACATTGCTGCCCGCCTGTCCTCGGCGATAGCGGTGACCTCCGGCGTCCGTCAATTCGCCTTTGGCGCGGCGGCAACCCTGGGCACGGTGGTCTCGAGCCTTTGGGTCATCGCATCGAACAGCCTGCCGCTGGCGCTGCTTGCTGCGGTGCTCGTAGGCTTGCATGTCCTGGTGGCGAGCCTTGCAGGCTGGTTGCAGGCGCGCGCCTTCTCGCAGGGCGAGCAGATGATGGGAACGGCCGATAGCCAGATGGTGCAGATGGTCAATGCCATCACCAAGCTGCGCAGCGCGGCAGCGGAAGAGCGGGCGGTGATGCGCTGGGGCGAACGCTTTGCACTGCTGCGCGGCAAGCTTGTGAACTCGCGCCGGGTGATGAATTTTTATGAGAGCTGGCTTTCGGCCTACCCAATCCTTGGTTCTGCGGCCCTCTTTGCACTCGTCCACACCATGACAGTATCTACCCCTGCCGGGCAGCCCACCCTTTCTATGGCAGCGGTCGTCGCCTCGATCACCGCGTTCGGACTGATGTTTGCAACGGTAGGCTCTTTCATGCGCTCGGTGCTTTCGGTCGCCTTGCAAAAGCCGAGCTGGGTCTATGCCAAGGGGCTTTTGGAACAGCTACCCGAGCCGATGGCAGGGCTTTCCGATCCGGGCCGATTGGATGGCGATATCGAATTTGCGGCAGTCGCGTTCGAATATGCGCCGGGCCAAACGGTGCTGCGCAGCGTCAGCTTCCGTGCAGCGCCCGGCGAGATGATCGCGGTCGTCGGCGCCTCAGGCAGCGGTAAATCGACCCTCGCGCGCCTCCTTCTCGGCACCGAAAAACCGGCCGCTGGCGCTGTCTATATTGACGGGCATGATTTGCGCTCTCTCCATCCCAATGCGCTCCGAAGCCAGATGGGCGTCGTGCTGCAGGATGAGAAACTGCCGCCTGGCACCATTCTCGAAGTGGTGCGAGGCGTCACCGGCGCAAGTCTTGAGGCTGTCTGGACAGCCTTAGCCAAGGCAGCGATCGCCGAAGAAATTGCGGCCATGCCGCTTGGCCTTCACACCATGCTGACCGATGCGGGCCGGGCTTTGTCCGGCGGGCAAGTGCAGCGCCTAGCTCTGGCGCGCGCATTGCTGTCCAATCCGGCAATCCTCATTCTCGACGAAGCCACCAGTGCGCTCGACAATCGCACGCAGGCTCGAGCGATGCAGGCCATCCTCGATCTTCGGATCACCCGCTTCGTCATCGCCCATCGCATCAGTACGGTGCGGCACGCCCATCGCATCTTGGTGCTCGATGGCGGCATGGTTGTGGAGGCAGGTACCTATGAAGACCTGATCGCCGCCGATGGCGCCTTTGCGCGCATTGCCAAGGCACAGGCATAAAAAAGCGCGGAAACAAAGCTTCCGCGCTCAAAGCAGTTTTGAAACGGCTCAGACGCGGGTGATGGCGCGCATCTGCGCCGTTTCCGCGTCCTTGAGTTCCTTGATGAAATCAATAACCTTCTGCATCATCTCAGTTGTCTGCTGCATCACTTCTTGACGACTGTCAGTCACCTGCTGCTGATACTGGGCCTCTGCGGCGTCGACATGGCCACTAGCCTCATTCTGCTTGGACTCGAATTGGGACGTGTGGCCCATGGTTGAAGTCTGGCCCATGCCTGAAAATGCCTGGCTCATTCCCTGCATCTTTTCCAGGTCCACAGCGTGCTTTTGCTGGCTGAAAGACTGGTCCTGCATCATGCCCGCCTTGTGGGTCATCTTCTCGCTTGCCAGGTCGTTCTTGTCGAAAGCATCCTTCATATCGGCGTGGTCAAAGCCCTTAATCGCGTGCGAGGAACCAGCGATACCAACGCCAGCGCCGATCACCGATGTGATCATCTGCGTGATCGCGCCCTGCATCATAGTGCCTGCCTGATCTTTCATGTGCTCGGCGGCACTCATCAATTCTTTCGTCGCAGCATCGCGCGCTGCGAGACGATCGTTAAGCGCATCATGACGTTGGGATCCCGCCATTTCGACCATGAATTTTTCGAGCATCTTGACGCTTTCGCCGCTGATGCCACCGGGGAACTGCTTCTCGATCATCGCCAGCGCCGCCGCTTGCAGCTCAGCGTGTTCGTCTTCACGCGCATTTTTCGCGCCAACGCCGCCGGTGACCTGGTCGAGTTGGTCGTCATTAAGAGATATAGGTTGGTTGGACACAGTTTCCTCCTGGCTTTGTGCAGCCAAACATAATGCTGGATCTAGACGCCGCGCTTACTTGCGGCCGCAAGTCTTGAAGCCTCAACGACGCTTTCGACGCCGTTTATCGCTTGCGCTTGCGGGGCCATGATTTTGCTGAACATGGCCTCGAACTGGCTGATGACCTGCGCGCGCGCGCTTTCGGGCACTGTCTGAAGGTTCTCGAGGACAAATCCCTTGAGCGCGGCAGCATCCGTGGGGTCAAAGCCAAGGGCCTGCTTGAACTGGTCATTCATGTGCTGCGGGATTTTATCTGGCCCGAGACCCTGGGCCTGCGCGGCCGCAACGACGGAGAAATAGGCCCCAAGCCATTCCATCGAGGCCCCAAGCTTGTCGAAGGCGCTGTTGCTGCGCAGCTTATCCTGCGCCTCGTCAATCTTGCTTTGGGCTTCCTCGAGCTTGTCATGCTTTTCCTGAGCCTGCAGCTTCGCGACCTCATGGTCGGCCTCGATCTTGTGCTGCTGCGTGTTCAGGTCGGCATCGCGCATGCTCATGGCAATCCCGACCAACAAGGCGTCGTTATCGGTAGAAGCAAGCCCGGGCATAGTGGAGATGAACTGGTGCATGGAGGACTGCACGTCCTTGGGCGCCGGAGGCGATGCCTCGGCATCGGGTTGCCGCGAGGTTAGCTCAGCCAATTTGTGCGCCTCGGAAAGATCTTCCCGATCCCCCATCTTGCCAGTGCCACCGGTGATGGCTTCGAGATCCTCGTCCGTCAATTCCATCGGTGGGTTGGTCATTCTGGCCCCTGCTGATCGACGATTATCTTGTGCCAGAAAATCGGAAATCTTTCCATCCCAGATATTTCATCAATATTTCCCGATGAAATCGAGCGTGAAGCAAAACCTCAGTGATCGAAGTTAAGGCGCAGCTCGGCCCGGCCGGATTTCTCGGAAGATTGTACGCGGTCCGCGAGGCGGGTCACGAGCACCGATGAAAGCTGGAGCATGGCAAGATCGAGCGCTGCGTCATCGTCCTCCTCAAGAAGAGCCGACGCATCGATACTGCCGCCTGAGCGGATGGGCAGGGCGACGCCGAGATAAACGAGCCGGCAGGCAAGATTAAATTCATCGAAGCTGGCCTGGAGCGTCACCGGGCCTTTGACCACACCTGCTTCAATTAAGGCTTCGAGCGATTCGCCAAGGGCGATGCCGGCGCGCATGACGACATCCTTGCGCGCGCCCCAGGCCTTGCCATGATGCTCTAGAAAGTCCGTCGCGGCACGTGCGCCATCGCCATCGGGCAGGTCGATCGCAGCGCTTTGCTTGATGCCGATGCGAAAGAGCGCGTTGAGAGCGATTGCAGTCAACGATCCCACAGTAAGGCCGGATTCAACAATCGTCAGGCTCCAGGCGGGTGCCTGGTCGACCAATTGCGGCAGCACCATTACCGAGGTGCCGAGCACGACCGACAAGCCGACCACAAAGGTGCGTTGGGTGTTAAGGAGACGCGAAAGGATGAGGTCCATACCCGCAACGATCAGGAAGCTTGCCGTATAGATCAGGATGCCGCCGATCACCGGCGCGGGGGTGAAGGCTATCAAGCCCGATAGAATGGGAAGGAACCCAACCACGCAAAGCGCCCCGCCCGCCACGAAGCCCACATGGCGGGACATGATGCCCGACGAGTGCGAGAGGCCGATATTGGCGCTCGAAGAGCCGCTCGTCAGCTGGCCCGATAGACCATGAAGCACATTGGCGATGCCGGAGGCCATGATGGAACGAGACACCATAGGCATATCGGCCCGGCGCCATCTGGCATCGTTCAGCTTGTCGAGCGTCAAGGCACAGGCGAACTGGTCCATCGCCGAAAGCAGTTCGGTCAGAAAGATCGGGGCTATGGCAGCTGGGATCAGGACCGGCCAGGGCAGGGGTGTGCTGATGATCGGCACGCCCAGCACCGGCAATTCGGCAATGCCGCTGAACGCATCGAGATCGGTCGTCCCGGCGAGGAACGCAGCCGCAACCCCGCAAATCGTGCCCATCAGCACGGCCATGGTGCGCATCTGCGCGCTGCCCCAAACCGAAAGGGCGACTACAATGGCAACGGTGATCCCGGCAACGATCACCGCGCCGGATGAGACGACGTCTCCGTTGCCAAGACCCGTGCTCCGCTCGACGCCGCCCGCGACCATGGACAGCCCTAGCATCAACACCACGACGCCGATGACTTCCGGCGGGAAAACGGCACGCAGCCGCGGCAAAAACCGCGCCAGGAGGATCACCGCGAGGTTGGAGACAATGATCGCGCCCATGGCCGCGCCAAGGCCGAACTGTACGACCACCGCCACATAAGCGGCGAGCGATAGGGAATTTGGCATGGACACAAGCGGCACGCCGGGGGTGAAGCGCGTCCGCATTGCCTGCAGCATCGTACCAAGGCCAAGTACAAAAAAGCAGGACGCGACATAGTGTGCCGTCTGCGCACTGCCAAGGCCGATGCTTTGGCCCGCGATGACCGCATAGATGCCGAGCATCAGCGAAAGCGCTGCATGCTGCAGGCCGATCAAGATAAGCGTGCCAAGCGGCGGGCGCTCATCGAGCCCGTAGAGGATTTCCTCTGGCTTGTGCCGCTTGCCGCGCGGCGGCGGCATCAGAAGCGCACCGACCTGACGCGCCAGTTGTTCCCCTACCCCCAAAAGAACCGCCGGTCAGCTGATGACGAGTTCGAGTGCGGGGTAGAGCTTTTTCAAGTTCGGCAGGGATTTGGACTGCCACGGAACGCGGGTCGCGCCCTTGACCGTCAAACCCACATCGGCCCGCTTGCGCACCTCGATGGTGAATTTGGCGAGAAGGTTGATGCCGGACGAATTGAGGAACTCGAGCTCGGTGAGGTCCAGAACAATGGCGTCCGGCTTGGAATTGAGCACTTGTTCCATCAGTTCCAGAATGGGTGCATAGGCCTCAACGCCCGAAAGGCGCATAGTGCCTTCGTAATGGATGATCGAGCCCTCGCTCCAGACTCGATAATCGTTGGTCTTAGTTTCCATGATAAGGTGCGTTCCGAAAAGAATGTGTCAGTAAAGATTGAGACTGGCATATGTCTCGAGGCGGACGGCGTCTGCGTTGGGGGTAAAGACCCAACCCAGTTCGGCGCCATAATCGTTCATCAGCGTCAGCAGACCCAATCCCGATCCCGAAGAGGACGAAGCCGCCGCATTTGCTTCGATCCGCTCTATCAGCAAGTCGCCGGGATCGCGAGATGTCAGCTCGCTGAGGAGCAACTGGAACCGCGTTGCGACATCCTCCGCCACCAGATTGGTCACTTTGATTTCAAAGCGTGCATCTTCGAGCGAGCATTCGACCTGGATATTGCCCGGCTGGCGGAACTTGATCGCATTTTCCAGCAATTCGTTAGCCAGGTAGCCGATGCCGTGGCGCGTCTCGTTGAATTGGGTGCTGTTGCCCCGCCGCTGCAGCGCAAAAAACTCGCCTAAAAAATCCGAGGTGGTGGTGCAATGGTGCCAACTGAGATCGAGCGGCCCATCGGCGAGCTGCACGCGGTTGGCTACGGCCTCGGGGCCATTGGAAAAGCCGATGGTGCCGAATTGGACGGGAGCGCTCATTTGTGCCTCATGACCACGAGGGTGATGTCGTCATGCACCTTCTGGGTGCCGATAAAACTCATCAGGTCGCCGATAATGCCGGCCTTAATCTGCTCAGCACTGCCCTGGCGGTGCCGCAGGGCGCTGTCGAGCATGCGGTCGAACCCAAAAAGGCTGCCATCGGGCCCCTCAGCTTCGGTGACGCCATCGGTGTGCAGCACGATAAAGTCGCCGGTGGTAAAGGCGATCTCGAGCGTGTCGATGAACGGCCCAATCTCGCTTTCAAGACCGACAGGGAAGCCGAGATCCATGGTTTCCACTCGCTCGCTCGTGCCGTCGGCGCGGATCACCAGCACTTCTTCGTGCTGCCCGGAGAGGGTCACACGGTTGTCGTCATAGTCGAGGAATGCCAGCGACAAGTGCTTGTCGGTGCGGGTGCGCTCGATATTCTTGTAGATGGCGCGGTTCAGCACTTCGAGGAATTCGCGGGGGTTCGAATTGCCGCTTTCCTGCAGACCGCGGGCGACCGATTGTACCATCAGCATCAGCACGCCGCTTTCAAGCCCGTGGCCGGTGACATCGCCGATGCCGACCTTGACGCGCGAACCGGCGTGCAGCACGTCGTAATAGTCCCCGCCCACCTCGTCGGCCGGCGACATATAGCCGGCGATCTCGAGCCGCTCGACGGTGCCGAGTTCGTCTTCCTTGGGCAGGACCATCATCTGTATCTTGCGGGCGATATCGAGTTCGGCGCCAAGGCGGAAATTCTCCGATTCCAGCCGCTGGTTGAGCGTCGAAATCGCCAGGTTTGCCTTCTCTAGATCGCGCGTGCGCTCGGCAACCAGGCCCTCGAGATTTTCCGTGTGGTAGCTGATCTCTTCGGCCATCTTGTTAAAGGCGACGCCCACGGCCGCTACTTCGTCGCGCCCCGGAATAGCGACGCGGACCGAATAATCTTTATCCTGCAGGCGACGTGCCGTCGTTGCCAGAGCACGAAGGCCGGCCGTGATACGGCCTGAAACGGCATAGATGGCTGCCAGAACGACAAGCAGGCTTAGGAGGGCGACGATGAGCTGGTAGTTGATGATCGAGCGCGTCGCTTCGGAAATATTGCCCTGGGCGGAAATCAGCGAGTGATAGATGTCGCGCTCAGAGACGACGAAGCCAAGCGTCATGGTTTCGGCCGCGATGTTCTGGCCATTCCAGAGATTAGTGGGCGCAAGCTGGCGCAGGACGACGAGGTAAGGGACTTCTTCGCCGTCTTCTTGGAGGAAGATGTGACGCAGAACGGTATTCTGGTCGCCTGGCAGTTCCAGCTCGGCAATCGAAGTTTGGGTGCTTTGGCGCAGCGAGCGATCAAGCCCCGTCACGCCCTGGCCTTCGCGATCGCTCGCAACAAGACCAAGCGTGCGCTCGCCAAGCTGATTGGTCGCCAGCACATTGCCATTGGAAGTGGCGAGAAAGCCAAAGCCGGTCTCGGCGATATTGACGCTTTCGACCAGCGTCACCAATTGGTCGAGCGTCAGGTCGACAGCGACCCCGCCCGAAACATCGGATCGATCCGGCGTGTAAATGGGGATAAAGTAGGAGACGACCATGCTGCCCGTCGTCGCGTCGCGATAGGGCACGGTGGTGACGATATCGCTCTCGGTCGGGCGCAGGGACGGATTGGCGATCCAGCTCTGCCAGCCTTCATAGATGCCGGGAAAGAAAAAGTCCCAAAAGCTAGGACCTTCGTTATGCCCAGGATAGATCTGGTCGAGCGTCGTTGCCTGATCCGAATAGGGGACGGAGCGGGTGATGGAGGCCGCCTTTGAGCCGATGTAGTACATCTGTAGCTTGGGCGAACCGGTCGCCATCAGCGAGGGACCCAAAAGGTCCATTATGACGCTTTTCTCGATCTCGTTTTCAGCAGCCGGCGTCGGCCTGCCCGCTTGATCGAGAAGATAGCCCCAGACGCTGACGGCGGTCGGTGCCGTGGGCGCATTTTGCGCCCAATCGGCTGCGGCATTGTAGATCAACTGGTCCGACAGCGTCGGGTCGCGGCGCAAGGATTCCCCGATGGCCGCGCTGGTCTGCGGATTATCGGTGAGATATTGGATAGTGCTGCTTAGGGTCTGGAGTTGCGCCTGGACGCCATCGAGCAACAGGTCGGCGCGTTGCGCAGTGGTTTCGATATAGGTGCGCAGATATTCTTCGTTGACGCTGGTCAGCCCCTCACCAACCTGGCTCGCCACGTCTTCGGACAGGCGCTGCACGTTAAAAATGGCGACGCCAGAGCTGAGCAGCAGGTTGAACAGCACTGCCGCGCCCGCCACGAGCACGAACTTCGCGCGAAAACTCGACAGCGAAAAGCCCCCGCTGCTGGCAGGCTGGTTGATAACGGTCATAGCGGCTTTTGTCCCGATGCAACCCAGATCGGCCAGCCGGCATAACCCTTGGGATGAAGCGCTGCAAAGATGTGGTCGTCAAAGCCTTGGCAAAAGCGTTTGATGAAGTCCGGATCGTCGCCACGCATGGTCGCCATCTTGCCGGCAAACAGGTTCTTCCAGGCTTCGATGATGTCGGCAAAGTCCTGCGGGTCGCCATCCATATTGGTGACCATGAAGGATTCCATCTTTACATCCTTGAACCCAGTGTCGAGCATCAAGCGGCGGCTCTTAGGTCCGATCTCGATATCGTGGTTGAAGTGCGCCACGATTTTGGCGACTTCGTTATAGGTCCACTGGATGCTTTCGCCGCGCGGCTCGCCCAGGCAATGGGAATTCTTTTCGTTGGTCACATAGACCCGGCCGCCCGGCTTGCAGATGCGGAAGAGCTCTTTCAAGATCAGTTCGGGCCGGTCGAAAATCTGCAGCGAATGGCGGCAGGTGACGAAGTCAAATTGGTCGTCCTCGAGCAGCATTTCCGAAGCGTCGCCATAGACATATTCGATGCCGTCGACGCCGAAGTCCTTGGCGACCTGGCGGGCATAATCAAGGCTTGGCTTGGCATGGTCGAGCGCGACGAGCCGACCGGGCTCGAACTCCTTTTGCAAGAGGACGGCAAAATCGCCAATGCCGCAGCAAATATCGGCGACCGCCATGTCCGGCTTGAGGCCGTGTCGAGCCAACATCGAGCGTTCGTGGCGCCAGGTGAGCTTGGTCTGGGTGCGCAGCAGCGAGATGATAGCATCGTCTTCGACGAAGGCCTGGCCGGGATAGAAATCGGCGTCATATTGCTCGACGATGATATTATCGTTGACCGCAGAGAGGGTGCCGAACTTGCGGGTGGACCAGCCGACAACGCTCGAGGTGATCACCGAAATCTTGAGCCCGGGCTTGTTCTCGCACGCGTCGATCAGGAGGTCGGCAAGAACGCGAAAGCCGATATTGTTGAGCCTGACGAGGCGTTTGACATTGAGATAGAGCGTGCCGCGGACAGTGCGCAGCGATTGCTCAAAGAGCGCGGTACAGCCGGCAAGCTCGGCGGCGCTTTCTGGGCGCATGGCGCCGATGATTGAGAATTCCTGGTTGTTCTCGTCAAAGACGACATCGAACGAAGTTTGCGGGGTGGCCATCAGATCTTCGCCTTGTCAAGGGCCAGATCGGCCGTGATGTGAAGCATGTCTGGGATCTCGAGATCGAGGCTGAAGCGGGCGTCATAGTCGACCGCCAATTCGAACAGCCCAATGCTGAGATCGAGCGGCCCTTCGGAAAAGAGCGATGCCCGATATTGCTCGGGCGCATCGCTTTGGGTCAGCCTTGCCAGGGCCGTATCGTAGAATGCCTTGACCTCGGCATCGGCCGGCAGGCTCAACCGCACGCGGTCTATCTCGCCGGAACGCGCCACCGAGCAGGTGAAGCGTCCTGAAGGGGAATGGGTCCGAAAAATTGTTTCGAGCAGTTCGTTGATCGCCGAGGAGAAAAGATTGGCGAACAGCAGCGAGTCGGTGCGGTTGTGGCTGATCATGCGCGCGACATAGGACGATAGCCTGTCGCAATAGGCCCAATTGCTTCCGAATACCCCTATGTCCATATCCACGGACAAAAGTGGCTGGAACGTGTTCAGCCCGGCTTGATCTGCCCCAGCGCGCATGGCGCAATCCCCCAACTTTGCGGCACCCCGGTTAGGGCTAAGCCCTAAGCCGCATTCCGGCCAGATAAACTGATTTCACGCCACGGTGTTAAGACTTTTTCCTTAACAGTCTTGCGCATTTTTGTTTGGCATCATGCTGTTCCCGCCAATTTTACGCCATTCGCCGCGTGTTTTTCTCCTTGCGTATGATCGGGTTGTTTACCTCTATGGCTCAATTGGGCTGTAGATCTGTAACAGCTCGATAGGTCGGAAAGGCCGAGATCATGTCTGATAGGGCATCGGAAGCAGAAGAACTGTCCACCCAGCTTGCAAGCCTGCGAGCCGACTACGAGGATCTTAAGCTCCTTTACGACGCCATGATCGAGCATGGCGAAGCCGTGGAAGACCAACTCGCCGAAATCAATCTGGCGCTACAAAAGACACAGAAGCGCCTCGAGGCCGAGCTCGACGATGCGGCGCGCTATGTCATGTCGATCCTGCCCGAACCGCGGTCGACCATACCCTACGCCGATTGGCTGCTCGTGCCCTCGACCGAACTTGGCGGCGACAGTTTTGGCTATCACGACATCGACGAGGATCACCTCGCTACGTATCTGCTCGATGTGTGCGGGCATGGAGTGGGCGCAGCCCTGCTTTCGGTCACGGTCATCAATGTGCTGCGTGCCTCAGCCCTGCGCGGTGCCGAGTTCCGCGACCCTTCAAGTGTTCTCGAAGCGCTCAATGACGCATTCCCGATGGAAAAGCAGAACGATATGTTTTTCACCATCTGGTACGGCGTTTATCAGCGTTCCACCAGCACGCTGATCTTTGCAACGGGCGGTCATCCGCCTGCCATACACATCAAAGACGAGGGCAATGGCCCTCGGGCAGCTTTACTCTCAACGCCGGGCCGGCTCGCCATTGGTGCCCTCGAAGGCATGCAATATGCCGCGCGACAGGTTGCAATAGCGCCGGGGGACGTGTTGCTGCTCCTCAGCGACGGAACGTTTGAAATCGACGGGATCGGCAGCGACATGCTCAGCGTCGACCGACTGGCCGAATTTGCCCTAACCGACCATGAGCCTAAAGCCATCCATGCCTGGGTCCGCAGTTTTGGCGATGGCGGTCCCTTGCCCGATGACTTCTCTCTTCTTCGTCTCCGTTTCTAACAGCGCGCGGAAATTGCCATGCTGATCGAATTGGCCGTGAAGATGAGCGAACTGGATCGCCTTGCCGAAGCGGTAGAGCGCTTTTGCGAAGATAATGACGTGCCGCCAAAGGCAGCGATGCAGCTTAATCTCGTGCTCGAGGAACTGTTCACCAATACCGTCTCCCACGGCTATCATGGGCGCGGTTACGATGGCCTGCCCATCCGCGTTGCGCTCAAGCGCGAAGGGAGCAGTGTTCTCGTCGATGTGTCGGATGGCGGATCCGCCTTCGATCCGCTCGGCGCCTCGGAGCCCGATCTCGAGCTCGACGTCGAGGATCGTCCGATCGGCGGCCTCGGTATACATTTTCTGCGTACCATGATGACCGACTTGCGCTATAGCCGCGAGGGCGAGCGCAACCGGCTTTCATTCAGCAAGGCTTTGGACAGCTAGGAGTTTTCCATGAACATCACCCAACATCAGGACGGCGCCGTGCTGCGCGTGGAAGTGTCCGGGCGGCTCGATAGCAACACCGCACAGACCCTCGATGACGCGCTGGCTGGAGACGGCGTGCGCAGTCATCCCGCCCTGCTGCTCGATCTTGCCGACGTGCAATATGTCAGCTCCGCCGGGCTGCGCGTGCTGCTCAAGGCGGCAAAGGCAGCCCGTGCCGGGAAGACCAAATTGGCCTTATCCGGGCTTACCCCGCAGGTCACCGAGGTCTTCGAGGTTAGCGGTTTCAGCTCGATCTTCGACATCCACGCAACCGCGCGCGACGCCGTCGCCGCACTACAGTAAGCGCTAGCGCCCCATCTCCAAAGGGACGGGGCGTCGCGCGTTAGCCGGTAGGGTTCGCGTCCTGATTAGCGCATATTGCCGATGATGCTGGCCCGTGCGTCCTGCATTTTCGCAAGGAAATTTGTCATGACGTCGAATGCTTCGTTGCGCTTGTTAGAAAGGCTCTGCAGGCGCAGCATGTCCATTTGCTGACTGTTGCTCATCGAATCGAGTTCGCGCTTTGCCTCAAGAATTGATGACTTCAGCTCGCCTAGCGAGACCATTCCGTCCTTGTTGGCATCTACCTTGAGGTCATTGTTGAGAGATTCGAGCACGGCGCCGACTGTCGTATCGCCGAGCTTTGTCGCCAGCGACACCTTCTGATCATCGCCCTTGCTCGGCTCGAACAGGCTATTGATCCTTTCAAGCGCAACTTTATCCGCGTTGAGCTCGCTGACTTCGGTGTTGCGCTCCTGCACGGATTTGATCTGCTCGGACAGTTGTGTATCGAGCAGTGCGGCGCGGTTGGACTGAACGGCCATCATCGCCGTTTCGAGGTCCATCGAGCCAATATCTATATTCCCGATCGCGCCGGTCCGATTGCTGGAGCCGACGGCAGCAACGCCGCCATTGACGTTGTCGAGATCGGCATCGCTAAGCGGAACAGGCGTGTCGTTTGACATAAAGACTCCATGGGATTTGGTGTTGGGCATGATCGTGCTGGCCAGACGTAGCGAGAGACCAGCTGGGCGATCGATGGCATTCTGTGCGCCTGCTCAAACTCGTTCTGGCTCGATACCGATCATCATGAACCCGAAGCTGGTCGATTGCCAATACACAAGCGTCAGGTAGTTACTCCATCATTGACTGGTCTGGAATTCATGAAGTGTCTGCTCGCTAGGGGGAGTACCAAAGTCTATGGTGAGCTTCCGCCTTCGAACAATATCATGAGACACCCCTGGCCTCTCGCCGGTGACCAAAAGCGCCATCGAAGCGATGATTACCTCAAGGTTTCAGAGGGCTTACCGTCCCATTTCGACCATCGGTCCAGCGGCACCTTTGGGCTATTCTCGAGCACGATCATAATGCAACGAGTTGCTGCCCTACCGCCCAAAGGAAGCCAACAATGTCCTCGAGATCGTCTCTGTTGGCAAAAAAGAAGATCCGCAGAACAGCCAGATCGACGCACGGGAAAACCAATTCTTCTGACTGTCATAGGGCGAGGGTTAGCTGTTCCATGTTACTCGCTCGGTCCGGCGGTTCAAATCCAGAAATTGAGATGCCGAGCAACCGTATCCCTTTCGAGGTTGGGAACACTGGCGCCAATAATGCGTGTGCAGTGCGCTCCACGATTTCCCGGGTGCCCAGTGGCACTTGCTCGGTTCGGCTGCGGGTAATGATCTCGAAATCGGCGAACTTCACCTTCAGAGTGAGAGTTCGGCCATACAGGGCCTTCTGCTCTGCGTGTCGCCAGACTTTATCGATGATCGGCGAGAGTTTTTCTAAAGCCGCCGCGAGATCATGGACGTCATCGAAGAAGGTGTTCTCGCCACCCACACTCTTCCGAACGCGATCCGGCTTGACCCGGCGATAGTCGATGCCGCGCGCAATCCAGTAATAATACTCTCCACTTGATCGGAAATGCCGCTGCAGGAACTCGAGGCTTTGGGCTTCAAGATCCGCTCCGGTTTCGATTCCAAGCGCTTTCATTTTTGAGGCCGTCGCCGGTCCGACGCCGTGGAATTTGGCGACCGGCAAGGTTCGCACGAAGCCTTGCCCTTTGGCGGGTGGAATAACGAATTGGCCATTGGGTTTTTTGTGTCCCGAGGCCATCTTCGCCAAGAACTTGTTGTAGGAAATGCCGGCCGAGGCCGTCAGACCTGTGACTGCGAAGATCTTGGCCCGGATCTCTTCGGCGATCGCGCTGGCGATGGTCATGCCTTTCAAATTTTCCGTCACATCGAGATAGGCTTCATCGAGCGAAAGCGGCTCGATGAGTGGCGTGTACTCGGCAAAGATCTCATGAATCTGCGCCGAAACCGATTTGTAGACGTCGAAACGCGGCTTTACGAAAATCAGCTCAGGGCATTTCCGTGCTGCAGTCACCGACGGCATAGCCGATCGAACACCGAAAACCCTGGCCTCATAACTGGCGGCAGCGACGACACCACGCTGGCGCGCACCACCAACTGCCACAGGCTTGCCTCTCAGACTCGGATCATCCCGCTGTTCGACCGATGCGAAAAAGGCATCCATGTCGACATGGACGATTTTACGAATGCGCTCACTGTCCAGCGGGTTTTCCCCAAGCCGCTCCGAGCCGCAAGCCCCTGAATTCTCTGACATGATCATCCACCAAGAGTGCAACGCAGGGCAGTTCAAACCTACAGTCAGGCAAACTGCATTGACTCCAACCCGAGTCTGATAGAACAAAGAGGGAACATATTCCCTGTCTGCACGCTTGAAAAGGCGGGTGGAGAAATACGAACTAAAAAATGAACCAGGCCATCGACACCGCGATGATCGCCGAGCTTCGCGAGAAGATCGGACGCCTTGAAGGCAGGCCTGCCTCGCAACGGGTGGTCCTTCCATTTGGGGTCGATGTCATTGATCGGCACTTGCCGGGTGGCGGTTTGTCCCTAGGAGCCCTGCATGAAGTCGCAGGCGGCGGGAATGGCGCGATCGATGGTGCAGCGGCGGCCCTTTTTGCAGCAGGCATCGTCGCGCGAACCAAAGGCAAGGTTCTCTGGTGCGTCACGCGACAGGACCTCTTCGCGCCAGCGATTGCTCAGGTCGGGTTGAGCGCCAACCGGGTCATCTATGTCGAGGCTGGTGACGAGCAATCGGTCCTCGAGGCTTTCGAGGAGGGTATGCGGTACGGGGGGCTCGGTGGAATCGTCGCCGAGGTTGCCAAGTTGACGATGACCGCATCGCGCAGACTACAGCTGGCTGCAGAAACGTCAGGCGCCATTGGGATCGCGATCAGACGTTGGCGACGTCAAACGGAGGCAGCTGATTTCGGGCAGCCGACAGCGGCTGTCACCCGATGGCGCGTCAGCACACTGCCATCGCGTCCATTGCCGGTGCCGGGTGTGGGGAGAGCGCGCTGGCAGGTTGAACTCATCAGGTGCCGCGGTGCTGAAGCGGCAGATTTCGAAGTTGAGGCTTGTGATGGCAAGGGTCGTCTCTCTCTATTTTCCGACCTTCCCAACCGACCGGTTTCGACGCGTTCGGGGAAGCGCAGCGCCGCCGGCTGAAGAGCCCGTGGTGCTCGTAACGCGTCGCGGCAGCCGTCGCGAAATTGCGGCCCTCGATCATGCAGCCCTGTCCGTCGGGCTCCGCAAGGGCATGCCGGTGAGCAAGGCGCAAGCGATGATAAAGTCATTGCATGTTGCCGAGCTCGACGCGGCAGGCGACAGGGAGGCGATCGAGCGCTTGGCACTTTGGGCGTTGCAGCGCTTTTCGCCTCTTGTTGCCGCGGATCATCCAGATGGCATCATCATGGATATTGCGGGCGCCGACCATCTCCATGGCGGCGAGGAAATGGTGCTCGAGAAAATCCTGTCGCAGTTCAAAGCGGCAGAGCTTCTGGGGAAGGCAGCCTTGGCAGACACCTGGGGACAGGCCCACGCTTTGGCACGATACCACAAGCACCCTGCTGTCCTGGTTGAGCCGGGGCAGGGGGCTTCGATCATTCACGACCTGCCATTGCCTGCCTTGCGATTGCCGGAGGCAACAGTGGCGGCCCTAAGAGGGCTTGGCTTTAAAACTATCAAAGATCTCAGCGTCGCGCCACGAGCCACCCTGACGCTTCGGTTTGGCCCAGAAGTCGGCCGGCGTCTTGATCAGGCCATGGGGTTAGTCGGTGAACCCATTGAGCCAATGGAGCTGCCTGAAATCATTGAGGTCGTCCGACCTTTCGGCGAGCCGATTGGCGCTGCGGACACCATCGCAAAGTATATCGGCCAGTTGGTCGAGCGTCTGGTTGGCGCTCTCGAACTGAAGGGACTAGGAGCGAAGCGTGTCGATCTCCTGGCACACCGCGTGGACAACACCACGGTGACGGTCCGGGTCGGCACCGCCTTGCCGATCAGAGACACCAAAAGGTTGACCCGGCTCTTAACCGACAAGATCGAAAAAATTGATCCCGGCTTCGGCATTGAGCAATTGCGGCTGCGCGCCATTCAGGCAGAGCCACTCGATCCAACGCAGATGATCAACTCGCTTGTTGACGGTGATGATCAGGATGTTTCTGCCCTAATCGATCTTTTGACCAATAGGATGGGGCAGGGTGCGCTTTATCGCTTTGCGCCGATCGCCAGTGACATTCCTGAGCGGTCCGTCCAGAAGGTCGCCCCTCTTTCGCAGGAGGCGCTCAGCGATTGGCCAAGCAAATGGCCTCGACCGACAAGGCTCCTTCCCTATCCTGAGCCGATCGACACCATGGCATTGCTGCCCGATCATCCGCCGGTCTGGTTCACCTGGCGCGGCATTCGACGCCGGATCAAAGCCGCGGATGGCCCCGAGCGCATTTTTGGCGAGTGGTGGAAAACCGATTCCGAGATTGCCGCAGTGCGCGACTATTTTCGCGTCGAGGATGAGGCAGGTGAACGATTCTGGATTTATCGGGCCGGCGACGGCGAAGATCCTGAGACCGGCAGCCACAAATGGTATCTTCATGGCGTCTTCGGATGAGATACGCCGAGCTTCAGGTCACGAGCCATTTCAGCTTTCTGAGGGGAGCTAGCTCCGCCGAAGAGCTGTTCGCGACCGCCGCGATCCTTGGCATCGAAGCTTTGGCTGTTGTCGATCGCAACAGTCTTGCCGGCATCGTCAGAGCTCATGTGGCTGCCAAGACCACTGGCGTCAGGCTGATCGTTGGCTGCCGACTCGATCTCGTCGATGGGACATCAGTTCTCGTGTATCCGAGAGATCGCTTAGCCTATGGCCGGCTATGCCGACTTCTCTCGTTGGGTAAGGCCCGCGGCGGGAAGGGCAAATGCGATCTGCACTGGTCGGATGTCGCTACGTACAAAGAGGGATTGGTCGCGATCCTTGTCCCCGACGAGGCAGATGAGGCGTCGGCAATGCAGCTCCGGCGCCTCAAAGAAACATTTGGGGATGAAGGCTATCTCGCACTGACCTTGAGGCGAAGGCCCAACGACCAGCTCAGGCTCTATGAGCTCCAGACCATGGCAGACGCCTTGGGTGTTTTCACCATCGTGACGAACGACGTTCTGTTCCATGAACCGTCCCGCCGGATTCTGCAGGATGTTGTCACCTGCATTCGTACTGGCGCGACCATCGACGATGTCGGTTTTGATCGAGAACGCCATGCCGACCGCTATCTGAAACCGCCCGCCGAAATGGTTCGTCTGTTTCCGCGGAACCGGGATGCGGTCGAGCGGACCATCGCGGTGATGAACAAATGTCGCTTTAGTCTCGAAGAACTCGCCTATCAATATCCAGAGGAAGCCGCGATCCCGGGATTTACGCCACAGCAGGCGTTGGAAAAACTGACCTGGGAAGGCGCCGAGAAGCGATATCCAGAAGGTGTTCCGGAACGTGTCGTCGGCATCATCAAGCATGAGCTCGATCTGATCGAAAAGCTCAACTACGCGCCATATTTCCTCACCGTAAATTCGATCGTCGCCTTCGCTCGCAGCCGGGACATTCTCTGCCAGGGTAGGGGATCTGCCGCGAATTCCGCAGTATGCTTCGTGCTGGGGATCACCAGCATCGATCCTGACCGCAATGATCTACTGTTCGAGCGCTTCGTCTCCATGGAGCGCCGCGAACCGCCAGATATCGACGTCGACTTCGAGCACGAGCGGCGGGAGATCGTGATGCAGTGGGTATACGAAACCTATGGGCGCGACCACGCGGCGCTCACGTCAACGGTGATCCGCTATCGGTCAAAAGGTGCTCTTCGTGACGTCGGCAAAGCATTGGGGTTACCCGAGGATATGATCAAGCTCTTGTCGAGCCAGGTCTGGGGCTGGTCGAAAGACGGCGTCAGCCAGAAGCAGGCCGAAGAGCTGAACTTCAACCTAAGCGATCGCCGCCTCGTTCTCGCGCTCGAGCTGGCCAAGCAACTCATGGGCGCACCACGGCACCTAAGCCAACACCCTGGCGGGTTCGTCCTGACCAATGATCGGCTCGACGAACTTGTGCCGATTGAACCGGCACGAATGATCAATCGCCAGGTGATCGAATGGGACAAGGACGATATCGATGCCCTGAAATTCATGAAAGTCGACATCCTTGCCCTCGGGATGATGACCTGCATGAAGCGGAGCTTTGATCTCCTCGCCGAGCACAAGGGCATTGATCTCGATATGGCGACGATCCCGCCTGAGGATCCCAAGACCTATGCCATGATCCGCAAGGCGGACACTTTGGGTGTCTTCCAGATCGAGAGCCGGGCGCAGATGTCGATGCTGCCACGGATCAAGCCACGGACATTTTATGACCTCGTGATCGAAGTTGCCATTGTTCGTCCCGGGCCAATCCAGGGCGATATGGTCCATCCCTATCTTCGACGCCGCGAAGGCAATGAAGAGATCGTCTATCCAAAGCCAGAGCTTGAGAAGGTACTCGGCAAAACGCTCGGTGTGCCTTTGTTTCAAGAGCAAGCGATGCGGGTCGCAATCGAATGCGCGGGGTTCACGCCGGGCGAAGCCGATCAGCTCCGGCGTGCCATGGCGACGTTCAAGTTCACCGGTGGCGTCTCGCATTTCAGGGACAAACTGGTCGGCGGCATGGTCGCGAACGGATACGATCAGGACTATGCCGAACGCACCTTCAAACAGCTCGAGGGCTTTGGCTCATACGGGTTTCCTGAGAGCCATGCGGCGAGCTTTGCATTGATCGCCTACGCGTCCTCCTGGATGAAATGCCACCATCCGGAGATCTTCTGCGCTGCGCTGCTCAATAGCCAACCGATGGGTTTCTATGCCCCGGCCCAGATCGTCCGAGATGCGATCGAGCATGGCGTCGAAGTCAGACCGATCTGCGTGAACGCCTCTCGGTGGGACTGCACGCTGGAGGAGCTGGGCGATGACCGTTTTGCGGTCCGCCTGGGTTTTCGGATGATCAAGGGGTTGCCGAATGCGGATGCGGCCGCCCTTATCGGGGCACGTCCCAATCGAGGATATCAATCCATCGACGAACTTTGGCACCGGGCCGGGGTGTCAGCACGCACCTTGGTGCTTTTGGCGAAGGCCGACGCCTTTAATCCCTCCATGGCTGTGACACGTCGACAGGCACTCTGGAGCATTCGAGCGCTCCGCGATGAGCCGCTGCCATTGTTTGCTGCAGCGGCCGATGCCGAAAAGCGGTTTATCACCGAATTGTCCGAGCCAGAGTTCACGGTCAAACCCATGACGTCTGGGGGGGAGGTCGTTCAGGACTATTCGAGCGTCAGCCTCAGCCTTCGATCACACCCCGTGGCGTTCTTGCGTAATGAGCTCGCAAGCCGACGCATTCTTTCCTGCGCCGAGGCAATGGCGACACCGAACAACCATTGGATTTCAACGGCAGGGCTGGTGCTGGTTAGGCAAATGCCCGGCAGCGCTAAAGGGGTTATGTTCATTACCATCGAAGACGAGACAGGCACCGCCAATCTCATCGTTTGGCCCAAGGTCTTCGAACAGCACCGCCGGATCGTGCTCGGCGCATCGATGATGTCCATTTATGGCAAGCTGCAAAGAGAAGGAGAGGTGGTCCATCTCATTGCGAGGTCCATGACAGACATGACCGCTGAACTTGCAACCGTCGGTGGCAGGGATGGGCAGTTTTCCGTTCGACCCGGTCGCGGCGATGAATTCGCTCATGGCGGGTCATCCGGCGACTCCAGGACAAGAGAACGGGACGGGTTCCGTCAGCGCGATATCTTTGTGCCGGATCTGCACATCGACACGTTGAAGGTCAAAGGCCGAAATTTTCATTGACCGGCACAAGTGGCTAAGCCTCCTTGATTTGCGGGAATGGCCACCCTGTCCTCACTCATCACCATTCTCATAAAGGGGCAGCAGCTCATCCTCGAAAAGGCCACCGATCGCTTCGAACGGTTCGCCTGCCGCTTGAAAGTCGCCCAGCTTCAGGTTTGGGAAGACGAAGTATTTGCCAGCGACCTTCTCCTGTGTCGCGCCGAAAATAACCCTTTTGATCCCTGCGAAGCGCATAGCCGAAAGGCACATTTCGCAGGGTTGCAGTGTTGAAATCATCACGCAGGAGGATAGGTCGGTCGTGCCCATGGATTTGGCAGCCTCGGTGAGCGCGACCATTTCGGCGTGCTTGGTTGGGTCTGACTGCAGCCGAACCTCGTTCTCACCGCGGCCGACCACCTGACCATCAAGAACAATGGCCGCAGCAATGCCCGCTTTGCCGCTTTGTGCTCGTGCTTGAAGCGCACGATTAACAGCTTCGCGCATCGAGGCATTCTCGGCATTCGAGATCGCCTGCCTAGACAGGGCGCTATCGGATGCACGGTAACTGTCTTCCGTATGGTGGGCTGAACGAGAGGCATCAGATCCGAAACGCATTGGCAGCTCCAAAAATGTCATAGCGAAATCCGCAATAGCGATATGGGTTGCCTAGCGTGCATCAGGTGCAGCTTAGCCAACAGGATTCCGAAGAGGGGTAGGAACCAGTCAGCGTTGATGTGATCCAGCTTAGTACTTCGAGCGTTTGACAACATGCTGTCAAACCAAATGCGGTGGCCTAGATGCCTTCAAGAGACCCTGACGTGCGAAAATTGGCGCTAACAATTTTCGCGGCCAACAGCCAGCTGCTGCATGCCGGGAATCAACTTGTTGCGCATCTCGGGCTGAGTAGTGCGTGGTGGCAGGTTTTGACGGCGCTTCGAGCGTCAGAGGCGCCGCTGACCACAGCGGGCCTGTCACGCAAGATGGGCCTGAGCCGACAAGCTGTTCAGCGCATCGTGGATCTGCTCGAACTCCATGACTTAGTGAAGCTTCAGCCCAATGCGCGACATCAACGCGCGAAACTCGTGGTTTTGACCGAGGCCGGCTTTGCGGCCGTTGGACGAGCTGAAAGGGCCGTTGGCCCCATCGATAAAGTCATTGCCGACCGGCTTGGCGCCGAGCGAATCCGCAATGCGATCAACACCCTCGAAGAGCTCAACGATGTCATCGCGGGAAACTTGGCAGCGGAAGTGGAAAAGCTCTCAAAGAAAGAATGAACTGATGATTTTGGTTACTGGTGCAACCGGCGGCATTGGCGGTGAACTCTGCAAATTGCTCGCTGAATCTGGAGTTCCGTTCCGGGCCATGGCGAGAAAACCCGACCAGATCGACCGGCTGCGGGAGCGCGGCTGGGACGTGGTGCAGGCGGATTTCTCCAAGCCCAGTTCAATTGTTGCCGCAGCGAAGGGGTGTGATCAGATGTTCCTGATTTCCCCACCGACAGAGGAGCAGGTGCAGCGGGAGACCGATGCGATCGATGCCGCAAAGCAGGCTGGCGTGGCGCGGGTCGTCAAGATTTCTGCATCGGACAGTAATGTACGATCGCCGGTGCCCTGGGCGAAGTCTCATGCGCTCATCGACCACCATCTGCGGGCCAGCGGCCTCAATTGGACGATTCTGAAGCCCACGGCCTTCATGCAGAATTTTCTCTGGTTCAAAGAGCCGATATCCAAGGGATTTCTGCCGCAGGTGACGGGCAACGGGAGTGTCTCTTGGGTGGACACCAGAGACGTGGCGCGCGTGGCGAAGTCTGTGCTCATCCAGGATGGGCATGACGGCGCGACCTATTTCCTGACTGGACCTCAGACCCTCGACATGAAGACCATTGCCGGCCGACTCTCGGAACTGGTGGGGCACAAGGTTCGATATCTCAACCTGCCGACTCCTGCCTTCAAGGCCATTCTGCGCCTGGCCGGGAATTCGAACTGGATGGCGAGGGGACTGGTCGTTCAGTTTGCCGATGTCGTTGCTGGTCACCACGACATCGACCCAACTTTTGAAATCGAGCGGCTGACGGGGGCCCCCGCGCATGATTTCGAGAGCTTTGCCGCCGAGCATATTGGCGCGTTCAGAAAAGCGGCCTGATATTGGCGTGACGCTGAAGGGTGGCGGCTCATAATTCCCCCTCCAGCGTCATTCCTACGCTATTTGCGCAAAAAAGAGTCGGGTGAGGGCTGTTTTTAAATCCCAATTGAGGAGGCTATCTTTTCCAGTCGATCACTTACTCCCAGGACGGCAAAGGTTTAACATCAGAAGACGCTGGACACGCCACTGCGGAAACGCCGAGGATTCAACGGGATAATTCGTCGCGCGCTTTTTCCAGTTCTTCGGCGTAGCGTCGCAGCAGATGGCTCTCGGTGAGCGTGCCGATGACTTTCCGCCCAACCAAGTCCGAAACAACGACCAGGGCGTCCGCATTGCTCTTTTCGAAAAGGGCCTCAGCGTCCACTGCGCTCAATGCGGGATGGAGCATTACCTCTCCATGGCGAAGGATGTTCTTGACCGCTGCCGAATTGTCCGCGGTACCCTCGCCGTAGGCATCAGCCACATCGATCATCCAAGCATAGCTTCCATCGTCACGCAGGGCTATGACCCGTGTAGCTGATCCGAGCGGATAAAGCCGGCGGAACTCATCCAAGCTGATGAGCTCGGGTACCGACTTGGTATCACGTCGCATCATCTTGCCTACCGTCAGATTGCGCATCCAGCCCACGTCATGGGCGCTACGGATAGTTTCACCACGCAAGTGAAAGCGCCAAGTCGTAAAGGAATAGCCAAAGGTCTCGCGTACGAGCATTGACGACGCGACCGCGGCGACCAAAACAGCGATCGTGAGTGGCAGACTGCCGGAGGTTTCAAGCGCCAGAAACGCCATGGTCAGTGGCCCACCAACTATGGCAGCAGCTAGTCCCGTCATTCCCACCAGCATAAAGACTTCGGGATACGGGAGCAGTGTCGGATAGACCAGCTCCGTCAGCTGGTAAAACACTTGGCCGAGAACTGCACCGATAAAGAGCGATGCGAAAAACAGGCCACCGCGAAACCCCGAACCGAGCGAAATCGCCGATGCCAGAACTTTCAGGATGACCACGGAAACCGCCAGCGCGAGTGGAAACGGGGGTTGGGAGAACGCACTTTGGACTGCACCGTGCCCCGCAGACAGCACGGCGGGACTTACCAGCGCCAGCCCTCCAACCAACAGGCCTCCAATCGCAGGACGAGACCAGCTCGGAGCGCGAAGCCGCTGGAAAGCGACTTCCACCAGGCCGACCAGCCGCATGAGCAGTATGCCGATCCCTCCCATTGCCAGTCCGATCAACAAGATCAGCAGCACCTGGGGCATACCAATGTCCACCACCCGCGTGATCGTAACAATTGGCTCGCCATGGCCGAACAGCGATGCAACCAAGATGGCTGCAATGGACGCAGCAACAACCGGGCTAAGTGTGGAAATAGTATATGTGCCGATAATAAGCTCAAAGGCATAAAAGGCACCCGTCAATGGAGCGCCAAAGGCTGCTGCGATCGCCCCTGCCGCACCGCAACCGACAAGTTTTCGCATGTCGCCGCGGCGTAGCTGAAACAAGTCGCCAAGCTTGGATGCAACACCGCCGCCCATCTGGGTATAGGCCGCTTCCAGCCCGACGGACGCGCCGAAACCGTTCGAGATCAGTGTCTGTCCGGTAATGATGAAACTATCGAGCATGGAGAGCTTTCCGCCATGCAAGGCATTTGCTTCCACCAGATCGACATTGCGCGACTTGCGTTGGCGAAGCAGCAAGGCGATGGCACCCAGCACAATGCCTCCTGCTGCTGGGATAAAAGCAGCGTCGAAAGGCAAATGGTCCAGGGCGCTCAGGCGTTGGTTTGGTTCCAATTGATACAGCAACTGCTGTAGCCCGTAGGCAAGTTCACGCAGGATCAACACCATCATACCCGCCAGGGCGCCCACGATGACGGCCAGAAGCACCAGCCAGCCTTCCCGGCGACGGACCATGGTGCGAAGCCGCACGAGCGAGGCCTCGAGTCGTATGTTTGCGACCCACCAGCCTGTAATTCGGGACCAAGCTTCCCCGACGCTGGACATGGCAAAGATATGCCGCGCCGACGATGGCGAAGCATCAGGCTGCTGATCTTGGTTGGGAAGCTCGGGCATTCGCTATCGGTCTACCTTCATGTGAGAAGAGGATCAACCATTGCAGGTCACCAGCACCCTTTGGGCAGCGAATTCGGGTGTTCGAACCTGCTCTGGTGACAGCTAGACGACGGCCTCTACGGTTCAACGCCCGGATGTGGACTGGCTCCGCTTGTCTCCATGGACTGGATGTGACCGATCGATTGCGGTCATGGCATGTGGACATTGATTGTTCTTAAAGCCGCCCTTTGATCGGATTAGTTTTCCTAAAAGATACCGAGCTTGCCCAAGTATGAAATCCTTACTTCGGTGACAGCCTAACGCGTGGTGCGGACCCTGGCGCGGGCCAAAGGCACAAATTCGATGACAGGTGGCCCAATGTCCTTCAGGCCGGACTGCAAGGGTTTGCGCACGTTATAGCTGAAGGGCTTGGCGGCAGGACAACGGCTTATGATGATCCGGACGGCGGCCCCGATCTGAATGGCGCAAAAGTCTTGCCTTTGTTGTTGGCGAGCCACGCTCCACTCGACCTGACTATGATCATGCTCGGGACCAATGACCTCAAGCCAACCATCCACGGTCAAGCTGAGGGTGTGGCAGCGGGCATTGAGGTGCTGATCGACATCGTAAGAGCCCTTAAGGCCTCCATGAAGATCATGCTTGTCTCGCCGCCACACTTCACGGCGTCACCCAACCATGGAGGTCAACCCCGTGCTGGTCGTTCAACTGAGGAATCCCGCCGTGTCGCACCGCTACTGGAAGAGATAGCTCGTCGCCGACTTCTTAGATTTTTGATGCTTCGACCGTTACGATTGGATCAGCAGTCGACGGTGTCCACCTGGACAGGGAAAACACACGCGCATTGGGAATGGCGTTGATACCCGTGGTGCGAGACATACTTTCCGAGCCTTGATGCCCCGGCGAAATCTCAAGGTAGGTGGCCGCATTGGGCGCTTCTGACTCCGAAGCTGCCGTTCCGCTTACCACCCAATGTTACCATCAACAGGACGATCTTATGCAACCATACTGTCGATAATAAGGTGTTATCGACAGTATAGGTTGGAGCTGACGACGGAGTTGTCCGATTGATGCAGCCCGCATATCACCGTTTCAGGCACTCATCGCTGATTTGACGTTGAGCCAAGCACAAAGTGGGTCGCCCGTTTAAAAGCGTCAATCGAACTTCCGTTGCCGGGACGACTTGGTGGTGCCAACCCCATCGTCCATGCGAATGCTATGTCGTGACCCGGAGAATACAAAGCACCTCTCAAGAGGCACACTAAGCACTTAGTGCGGCCCTAGCAATCCGACGTTTTCGGCATTTGCTTGTTCAAGAGCATGCTCGTTCTGACTGAGCGTTTCATGTCCGCCAGTTGATCGAAGATTAAATTGTCCGACGCGCTGCCGTTGCTTGGTGCCGAATTGCAGGCCGCCGTCAGACAGGTAGCGAGCGAGTTTGGACAAAGCAGTCCGCAGATTGGCAATCTGATTAACAGACCAGCGCGGCCACTCTCCTTGACCCTTCTGGTGAGAGGAGCCTGGATCAGCCGACCGCCGAAAGAGGTGGCGATAGAGCCAATTCGGAATCCAGCCCGCGGTGGGCTGGCTTCCAAAGCGTGCTGCTTCTTGGAGCTCCGCGCCGCTCCTTGACTTCATCTTGTCAAGAGTGGCAGCTTTTGCGGTGTAGTATCGAGAATGTCCCCGGTCCGGCGTCGGTACCGGCTGGAGCACCCTTTCCAAGTCTGCTACAAAATCTGACGCATTGGCTTTGCTGTCCGGGCGAAGGCTCTCCTCGAAAAACGCCCGTCGCTTGCCTTCCAATTGGACAGCATAACTTGCATGCTTCCTCTGCGTCCGATTCAGCAAGGCCATTAGCGCGTTGGACAAGCCCTCCGTCTTTTCTGCCCGAAGCCGGCTTGTGTCTACGAAAAGTTGGGCGACATGGCGGTGGCGGGTCATTGCCACGTACATTGCTTCACGCGACATGGCATGAATGCTCGCGACATAGGCGCGATCCACGGTACGGCCTTGCGCAAAGTGCACCGTACCGGCGTAAGCGTGGCGGAGAAGGGGAAGGCAAGGATCGTGGACTTCCCGATAGCCAACCAGATCGCCTATGCCGCAGCTTAGCTGGTACCCATCAGCTTCGAACTCAAAGCTAATGAGTGGTGGCGGCCCGGCAACAGCGATTACCTTGGCGATATCGGCATTGCGGATCGTGCGTCCGGCCAGAACAACGGTCTCACCAAACACGATGCGATCGCCGACTGCCAGCCTTATGGTGCCAGCCTCTTTCTTCTTATTGCGTCCTCCGAGGCGCAGCGCCACACCCACCTCTATCAAATCGCCGCTTAATAGCCCGGCGCTCTGCATCCGGCTTCGGATTTCACGGTTGAGATCAGCAACATCTTCATTGCGGCTCGTGATGGCAAGACAAGAGGGGGCGGAGCCTTCCGGCGAGACTGCGCGATCGGCCAGCAAGTCGGTGACATATCGATCAGCGAGCGCTGTCAGCGTAGAGGATCTGCCTGAGATCCAGTCGATATGGCCACGTGCCTGATAGATCATAAGCGCATCATCCGTTTTGCCTTTGGCAAAGGCCATGCTAGCTGCGCGGCTCCAGGCCAGCTTCTGGCGCCGGATTTCCAGCATCCGTGATGTCCCGAGCAGACGGGCGAGGAGGCGCATCGGTGAACCGGCTGCGACGGGGGACAGCTGCATTGTGTCCCCGCTTAGGATCAGTTTGCACCCCGCATCCTGCACCGCTGTCACCAGGCGAAACAGATCTCTTGTGCCGGCCAAGCCAGCTTCATCCAGAATGATTACCGTCCGGTCGTTGAGCTGGATGCGCCCCGACTCGACATCGATCAAAAACCCGGCCAGAGCCCGTTTGCGGTCATCGCGTGTTTTGGTGTCCAGGGCCAAGACCTGTGCCGACGACCAGGACGGCCCCAGAGCCCAGACATCGAGGCGCGCGCTGCGGCTGGCCTCGGCCACGACAGAGAGCTTGAACGACTTTCCGCTGCCTGCGGACCCTTCGGTGATAGCTATCTGGTCGTCGTTGAGAGCATGGCGAACGGCGTCGCGCTGTTCATCTGAAAGGGTAGGACCGGCTGCAATGGCAGTCTCGACAATGTCAATCGGCACGAACCGACGCAGTGCCCGGCCTCCACGTGCCCGCCGCAACAACTCGAGTTCCATTTCCACTATCTCGCGGGTAGAAAATTGCGTGTTGCCAGTCGTCTCATTTCCCAAGAGAGCGACGACTTGATCTGGAACCGAGTGCAGCAGGACATTCTCGATTTCACCCGCGTCGCAATGGCCAATAAGTGTCTCCGCTACAGAGGCAAAGAGCCTGGACTTGGAAACTACGGCATTGTTTTCGAAGGTCGCGGCTATGGCTTCATTCACCCGCTCTGCTAGGGAACTATCAGGCTGCTCGGCTGGGCCACTCGGCGTCGGGAGGTCGCTATTCATGAACCCGGCATCTTGGAACTGCTTTATCCAGCGTGCTTCAAGCTGATCCGGGCGAAGTTCGATCGACTTCGGGGAGCGTGTGTTCAACGCGATCAAATCAGCCGCGGCCCGGTTGCGCGACAGGTCGACGCCCATCTCTTTTGCAGCGCGCTCAATGGCAGATCGGCGCTTGGAAAACTGCTGGATCAGCTGCCTCGGAACATTGCGGACCTCGAAGGCGCGTCCACGCCTGTCCAGGCTAAAGCCCATCCTTACGAGCCCGTGGGCAAGCTGCGTCTGGTAAATGGCTCCGACCAAAAGCTGGAAGCACTGCGCCCGAAAATTGTCGAGAGCACCTACTGAGCCATCGCGACGAACTGCCACATTTGGTACGAAGGCGTGCGAGTGCAGCTGAGGATCGTCGTCCCGGGACGTGAACTCGGTGAATATGGCGGCCACGAATGCCGCCGCGTTTTGACGGTCCTTGCCAGCGCTGCCGCGACGCGCATCGATAAGCGACCAGTCAAACAAGAATTGCAGCGCCCTGCGGACAGCCTGGTGGTGAAGCTCGACCAGTTGCCGGCGGATGGCTTCGTTGGAGAAGGCGAAGACGACCGATACCGACTTTGGTGGCGCAAAGTGGCAATCATAGCCTGGCATGCGAACGCCGCTGCCGTTTCGCATCACCAATGTTCCATCGGGCAGTACTCCCGCAGCTAGTTCGGTGAACGCCTCGATGTCGATCGGTGCGCCGTCCACGCAGTTGCTAAAGCGGGCGAGATCGGAAGCACTAACGCCGGTGGGCGTCCACCAGACCCCCTGCTTTCCGCCCCAATAATATTCCAGCTGGTCGCCCTCGGAGCCCGACAGATAGTACTCCACCGACCGTGCAGGCACGCATGAGAACACGATTACTCACCTTGCTCCGCATCTGCCATGTCCAGCGCATATCGGTCGGCAATGAAGTCGCTGATCGCGTCGATCTTGCCTGCCAACATCGCCAGTTCGGCAGTGCTGTGGATGGCGATGTCCCTTAAGAATTTGGTGGCGTCTTGGTTAAGGATCAGCTGGCGCATTGCCAAAGCAATGACGTCCTGATTGCTCATACCCACAGCCTTGCCAGCGGATTCGACTAGCTGATGCACCTCCGGGTTTAGCTGAACACGCGGCAGCGACTTAGCCATTGAGATGACCTCCTGGCATGTAAGAGACAAACATAGTCAGGAAGTTAGGCCGCCAGGTGGCCGCTAGAGCAGCACCGCAGGTGCGTAGTGTGTGAAAGAAAAAGCGACGGTTCGCCGCCGATACGATACTGTTACGATAATGATACGAAGGTGAGACGGTACTGCTATGGCGAAGATACCAAAAGGAAACAAACCGGATAAGATCACCGCAGCGCTTGAAGCACTGCTGGAAACGCGGCCCGATGCCGAGCCGACCCTGCTCAGCCAAGTTGCTAGGCAATTCGAACTCATCGAGAAGCTGCGTGTACAGGGACATAGCTTTGCCCGTATTGCTGAAGCTCTCCGGCAGGTCGACGTGGATATCTCTGAGAATACCCTGATGCAATATGTCGGTCGCCTGCGGCGGCAGGGATCCCAAGCGCGCGCTACGAAGCCAACGTTCGACGCAGTTATCAAGCCAACACACCGGAAGGCCATCTCGGTGCCTGCAGCCATCAAGCCTGCCGATCTGCCTTCCGCCAGGAGCGGGGCACGTAAGGGCGATGACATGGAGGCTTGGCTGACCGCTGAGCCGGATGAAACGCAGATTTGACATCACGGCTTGCCCCAGCGCCAGAGCAGGAGCCCTGAGATGACGAGTCCTAAGAGGCAACCCAGCGCACCGACTACAACAAAGGGGTGACGCCCAAAAAGTAGCGCAGGGGCGTTCATAAGTTTGTCGATCGAGTTAAGTTTCACGGCAGAAGCTGGCGTCAACCACAGTGTAGTACGGCAGGCGATACGTGAATTTTGGTGTGCCGCACGGGTAACGTCCGAGCCACATGCAGCCAGGTCACCCGGTAATTGCGGGTTACGCTCGATAATTCGCTGCCAGTCACCGGCAGCACCCTGTTCGATGACCTCAGTCCAGAACAGCGTGGCGTGAAGGTTTTCACGTTCGGCAAGAGACCAGCCCAAGGAAACCGAAACCAGCATCGAAATACAAAAGGTGAGTGCCAACCACGGCCAGTTCTTCCGCTGTTCGCGGCGAGCGAGTTCGTCCAAAGCTTTGGTGACCGCGCTCCCGATCCGGTCCCCGGTGATCTCGGCGGCACGCTCGATGGAAGCATCAAACTGAGGCTTCACTGCCGTTGCCGCTTTGTTAATAGCTTCACGAACTTGGGCGGGAACGGTGGTCATATACTCCTTGCTCGTGGTGAGGGCGGTAGTAACCACTTCTCCGACCACAAGATAGACATGGGCAGGCTCATCCTCGTTGAGGCCCATGGCGTTGGAGATGGTCCGCAAATAGTGCCGACGGTCTTCAGAGATACGAGCCGCATCGCATGCGCGGTCGAAAAAGGTGCGAGGGGGGCGCGTTTTCACTAGAACACCCAATCGGCAATGGTGTTCAGTTCGGCGATGAAGGCGTTACGAAAGGCCAGTAGGTTGCCACCCTCGGACACGGTGAGCTTGGGATGCGGGATGTTGACAGTGATGGGGAGATGCTCTCTGTCGAGCTTGGCCAGAACCGAAGGCTTGAGTGCGGGCAGGTTCATTTCCCGTCCACCCAAAGCCAGCAACTCCTTGCGGGTGCGGCTGCCAAACCAGACCCCAAAGTCCTCATTGTCCGACCCAAAGGCGCGATTAAGCACAGCAACGTGCCGCGCTTCACCACCAAACGCCCGCATATACTGCGCGACGCTGTGCATCGTAGAAATTTCGGGGGTGACGAGATGGAGCAAGGTCAGCTCATAGCCGTATGCAGCCACGGTAGACAAAAACGTGTCGAAACGACCATCCCGCCCACCATCAACGACCTTGGCCATGTCAAGCATGGCACCGCCAGGCAAATCGTGGACAAGAGTGGACGTACCGGTTGCAAGCGAGTTCAGCAGCTCTTCTCGCTGGCTGTCTAGCCGAAGGCTGTACCGGCCGGCGCCGATCAGGGGATCCTGCTCAGCCAAGAGCTTGCCGCTATGGTCGCGGGATCCGAGGGCTCGGTGGGTAGTTCCGATTAACGAGTCCCCGTCGTAAACAGCTACATCGTGACCCTGGTACCGACCAGTCTGAACCAGGCAGCGGGTTCCAAAGGACTTGCCGCACCCTCCTTTCTGGCTCGCTACTGCGATGATTTTTTTGGTGATCCTTGCAATAACCTTATCATTCATAGTCTGCCTCTCCTTCTGAAGATTGGTTGTCAAAGGGGCAGGGCTTCCGCTGCAATAGCTCTTCAAGCAGAGCATCTTCAGCACGTGCGGCTTCCAGCTCGGCCCTCAGCCGGACCACTAGCGGCAGCAGCTTACGTGCCTCTTCCAGACCGGCTTTGCGCATCACTGCTGCAAGAAGATCCAGATAGATCTCGCATTGTTGAACTGATCTGGCCTTTGGCCGCGGCGGGAACATCCGAAACCCTTCGACGATGGTTGACGTCGAGGAGCATACGGGTTGCGAAGATTCAAAAACTGGGGCACCCGCCGGCCCAAAATGGATCGTTTTTTAATCAAACCCGACAGATACTTGGCAATCCAACAATGGGGGTTTCGATGGGTATTTACGGTCCAGTGGTTTGTTACCAGGTGCCGCCGAGCGTTCGGACAAAAGCTGAACAAGAACTAGTTGACCTGCAGGCGGTGGCCGCCGCGTTGGACCAGCGCCCGCCGCCGATAATCGATTTCGACGACGGCTACGAAGGGAATAGATCGCAGTACATGCATCGAGATGTATCTGGAAGAATTCGAGTGCATGTTGAGAGGAATTTGCTCGAGCGGACCACCCTTAGAGAAAATATATTTAAGAAAGTTAGCCCAGGTTCATTTACTCTTCTAGTTCCAAACATTGATGCTTTATTCAGAGGATCTGTTTATCCGGCTGCTATGCTGGCAGCAATGAACCTATGGCACGGGATTCAGTTGTTATCTTTGCAATTAGAAACCGAGAGGAAGGGAGTGCTGTGGGAGGACTGCCTCACAGTTCAAGGACTCAAGGGTCTCTCGGCCTTAGAAGTCGAAAATCTAATAATGGCAAACAGTAGAATATGCCAAGATAAGTCTACAGTTTGGCTTGATGGCAATAGGCATTTATATGAAGACATAGAAGTGATAGAGAAAGCAGCTAAAAAACATCTAAGGAACAAAGATATGCTTGAAATACTATCGTCTGTTGAGATTGGTCCGAAAAACAAATCGGATAGACGGGATTATGAACCTTTCAGGCGTCGGCGTTGATCGTGGAGAACATTGTTTCGGTGGCGTATAAGGGGCAGGAAACGGCCTGTCCGCTCTGGGTGACCGCACAATGGAATCAGCCATTCGGTCCGGGGGTTCGCCAACGGCTCAGTTGGGGCCGAAAGCGATCTGTCCGCTATTGTTCGATCAGAACCAAAAGCAGACAAATCGTGAATAAGCGTTGAGGTTCAAAGCTCGCCCTTATCTGCTGGTCTGTTAATGTCCTTTAACAGGGCTATGTCCTGTTCGACTATCGTTTCTCAACCGCACCACCGTTCGTCTCTTGCGGCCGAGCTTTATCAGGGCGTCCGCGCTGATTTGCAGCAGGAGTAACGAACTTCGACTCCCATCTGCAACCGGCGCCGATCCTGTTTGCAACTTTATAAATGCCCACCCATATGATCTAACCTGACGTTGTGGAGTAGGCGGGCAATCCATGGCACGGGCGTTGATTAACAGCGGAATGTTGGAGTGGGCAATTGCTCGCGCCGAGATGCCCGTTGATACCCTTGCTGAGCGCTTGCATGTGCGGCCGGACCAGATAGAGCTTTGGCTCTCTGGCGAAGAACGCCCCACATTCGTCCAAGCCCAAAAGGCAGCCGCAATCCTCGCGATCCCGTTCGGCTACCTCTATATGCAGAAGCCGCCGAGGGAGGATGAGCCGATCCCGGATCTTCGGACCGTTGGCGGCAAAGTTGGACATTGGGATGTGAACCTGCGCAGCCTGATGACCGACATTCTTTACAAGCAGGAATGGTACAAGGACTTTCGCCAGCAAAATGGCGAAGAGGCGCTGCCGTTCGTCAAGAAGTTCTCCTTGGCCGACAAGCCTGAAGCGATCGCGGCCGACATGCATGCCGTTTTACACGGCGAAAGCGGACGGCCGCGAACCGGCACATTCGAGAACTATCTCCAAAGCATCATGCTAGCTGCGGAAGACGCCGGCATATGGGTGATGAGAACAGGTATCGTCGGCAACAACACCCATCGCCCGCTGGCTGTCAGCAACTTTCGAGGTCTTGCTGTTGCGGATCCGATTGTTCCGTTGGTTCTGATCAACGGGCAGGACAGCAAGGCAGCGCAGATATTCACGTTGGCTCATGAACTCGCTCATCTGTGGCTAGGCGAGTCTGGGGTCTCTAATGTCCAACTGGGCGACGACGACTACGGTGCGCATAGAAAGATTGAGCAGCATTGCAACAAAGTCGCTGCAGAGTTTCTGACACCTCGGGACGAGTTTGTCCTGAACTGGCGCCCCCATATGTCCCTCAACGACCAAGTGGACGGGTTATCCCGCCATTTCAAGGTGAGCCGCGTTGTCATCGCCCGACGAGCATACGACCTCGGCTACGTTGATCAACGGACCTACGCCGATTTCTACCTTCTCGAGCGGCGCCGCTGGAGCGATGTGAACCGAGACAGCGGTGGCGACTTCTTCAACACGCTCCCTGTTCGAAACGGTCGTCGCTTTACCAAGTCGGTTATCTCGGAAGCTATGCGAGGCACCCTGCTTTTGCGCCATGCCGGTTCCTTATTGGGAATCCAACCGGGCAAAATCAGAAAGATGCATGAGAGGTTGGCCACCTCGTGATCTATCTTCTCGATGCGAACGTCTTCATTGAAGCCAAGAACAGGTACTACGCGTTCGACATCGTTCCAGCGTTCTGGACATGGATGGACAATGTCGTCGCTCAGAACGTGCGGACCATCACCATGGTGAGAGACGAGCTCATGGTGAAGGACGATCCGCTTGGAGAGTGGATGCGAGATCGAAAGGATGCCGACTGGGTTCTTCCAGTCGATGATGAGGCCACTCAGCTCGCCTTTGCCGAGATCGTCGTTGAGCTTGGGAATTCGAGTTACCTTCAACCCGGGATCGACAAGTTCCTATCTGGTGCGGATCCATGGTTGATAGCGAAAGCCAAAGCGCTTGGTGCCACGATTGTTACCCACGAAGTGGCCGACGAACACATCCGCAAGCGTGTGCCAATTCCTAACCTTTGCGGATCGCGTTCGATTGTGTGCCTGAACACCTTCGAGACGATGCGCGATCTTCAGGCGAAGTTCGAGCACCACGGGTAGCCAGATGCCCCCGGTTCCGAAGCGGCATCACTTCGTCCCAGAATTCATAGTTCGAAACTTTCGAGGGCCTGACGGTCTCGTAGCGTTTTACGACAAGGAGAACGCAGGTGACGGAGTAGTTGATCGCAACCCAAGCAAAGTTTTCTATAGGGACCATCTATACACCAAAACCGATGCGAACGGGACGCGCGACGTCTCCCAGGAACTCGCGTTCAGTGCGGTCGAGAGCGATGCCGCGAAGGTCGTCCAGAAGGTTGTTCTCGCTGCCCGCGATGGGAGCTTGGCCAGTCTTTCGCCGGCGGAGAAGTATCAATGGGACATCTTCTTTTACGACCAGTGGCGTCGTGTTCCTGATATGAGGACCAGCTTATTCTCGCCTGACTACCTCGAAGAGTTGAAGGCCAGCGCCCTGAGCGATTTCGAACGTGACTATCGGCCGATGACCGACGAGGAGCGAGCGCACTTCTCAGATCATTCGGTTGTCGAACGAATGAACCAGTATGCCATGGTGGGGATGCTTGAAAAACGCAGCCCTATGATCTTGGATGCGCTCCGAAGGCGGGGGCTGGGCGTTGTTCGCTTAGAGAAGTCGAGCAAGAGCTTCATTTTGGGCAGCCGGCCCGTGGTCAAGTTGACACAACCAGGCCAGACTAGCCTTGACGATCCGACAGTGGAAATGTGGATGCCAGTTGCACCCGACGTGATGATTGGCATGGGTAAGCCTGGGCGCGAGGACGTGATGGCCTATGCCAATGATGCTTGGGTCCGCGGGTTCAATATGTCGGTCGTGAGCAATAGTTCTCAGATCGTCTCGTGTTCAGCGGCATTGATCAAATCTCTGCTGAAGCCGCGGTAGTACACAGAAAGCTGGCCACGAGGCCAATTTTTAAGAACCGCCACGTCCCAACGCCATAACATGACCCGACGCACCGGCACGTGTGATCTTCTCCCAATCTCGATGCACGCCGATTCACAAGTCGAAGCGTTTTTCGTGCTCGCGCTCCATAACAATACGGCGTTCAAGACTATGGTACTCGTCCTGCGCCCAAGTGGCTAACTGCGGGTTCTGGTTGTTGAACCAGGTCTTCAGAGGGGCGAAGTACAGCTCGAGCAATGGCACAATCGAGCCTGACCAGGAACTTGGGCGCAGGCGTCTGCTCAATGCGGCTCGAAACGTCGCCAAGTGGCCATACCGTTGTGCAACTTCGTCGAGCGCAGGATGCCAACCAGCTTGATTCTCACCTTTTTCGAGGACGGGAAAGAACGCCAGCAAGAATCCTGGACGATCTTCAGCGAGGTCCGCCCATGCAAGAAGCATGTCGTTTGGGAGTCCAAAAAGCAGCCCTGCTTCTGATCTACCCATGCCACCGTAGCGATCACTGCTGGGTGCAATCAGGCGTTCCATTCGGTTGAGGTCGATCGGCGTCGCCTTCTCATAAAAGCGACTGATATGGGCCCATATCACTTGCGGCATATCCTGTCTCAGGAGGACCACAATGCGCCTCATCGCTCCGGTCAAATCGCTGAACACATCGTAGTTTTCGGTCATAGCCAGACCAACTATGTGTCCAGCCAGTGCATCTGCGAGTTCGGTGTCAATGCCGATCACTGCACGAACTGCGTCGACCATCGTTTCAAGGATGTGCCGATCACGCCCCTTACCCTTTGTTTTGCCAAGCAATTGGGGGTGGGCCAATAAGCCTGCGACATTTCTGGCATGCTCAGGAGCCATGGGCTTGCCGTGTCGATACATAAGGGCAATTTCAAGAGCAGCCCATATGCCATCGGATCCTTGTCCAGCCAGCGCGGACATAAGACGACCAATCTCGTCGGCCTCCATGCCTTCAAGTCCTCGACCATATGACAGAACAACCGCGTGGGCAGGCCTAATTACGCCGCGCTCGATGTCTGTGATGACCTTCTGGAGCCTTGCAGTCTGCATCGGAAGGGCTGTGTAAAGGTCGATACTGGGTACCTTTTCCTGAAGCCTTTCATTTGCCTCGTTGAAGCACCGGTCCGCCAAGTCTTCGTCTGCGACGTTGATGCCGCTCAGCAGCCCCCTCAGCATCGGCATTGCCTTTTGATCTTGCTCCGCCTTGAGCAACGACGCGTCAAAAAGCTCCGATCGGTTCACACAAACCTCACCTAGCCTTGCTGCGAAGGCATGCACAGTCTTGAGATCAAGTGACGCCATCACGTCTACTGCCTTCAGCGCCAGTGGTGAATCCTGGGCAATCTGGTCTGCCACCTGCACAGCCATTCGGGCGGAATATTCAAAGTCGCTGGTATGATCGTCAGCATATCGTATCTCTGGATCGCGAATGTCGGATTGCCAGAACTGCGTGAAAACTATCGCACGTTCGATGAGGTCGGTTGGGAACAATCTATCATAGAGATCGCGCACAAACTGATCATGGTCAGGGTTGGCGCCGGAGCGGTCAAAGAAGAGCCAGTCGCCAACAGCTTCAATAGCTTCTGGCCATGTACCTTTTTCTTCAGCAGTCTTGGAAACAGCATCGGCCCATTCACGGTAGATTGATGAACCCATCATCATTCGGGTTGCGGAGGCCATAATAGCCTCACATCTCGCTTTCGCTGACGGTAGCTGGCTGCGAAGAGAAACTAGTCGTTTCAAGCCGTTTCGATAGAAGTCGTCAACTTCATCCCAGCTTTGCGGATGCCAGTCTTCCAAGGCGGGTCCGGAGCCGATTTGCCCGGCCTCACCAGCTCGTGAGAAACTGCTGCTAAACACCTCTGCAAGAACGTCGATGCAAAGGGCGCGCACATCAGCATCGCCGCTCGCCAACCCCTCATCCAAGATCGCAAAACGCATCGGCGGTGGTACTTCCGTTCCACTGAGATAGAGCCGGAAAAGCTGTTTGAACGTTGCCGATGCGCTGTCACCCCACTCCTCGGTTTCTATCGAACCAAGTTTCATCAGGAGCCGGGCAGCGGTACGAAAAGAGTGCGAGCGGAAAGCGAGTTTGGACAGGGCTTCAACCAAGTTCCGCCGCGTCGGAGCGTCCATTGTGAGTTGGTCCCGGCTCAGCGGGATCAGAACATCAGCGAGCCTGTCCGCGATCTTGTCCGGAATGACGTGTACCAAAGCGTCGAGGATCGATGAGCCGTAGGCACTCATAATTTCATCGGCCGTCTCAAGCCCGCGCCCGGAATGCAGAAAACGCAAAGCCATGTCGCGGACCAATGGAACTGTGTCGAGATCACGCCAACGCGACAACATCGAAAGCAACAGTTCATGATCGGCACTGTCGACGAACCGTTGAAATAGTGATGGTCTGATAACCTCTAACCGGCGCCGCGCGAGTTCCAGAGCAATGGGGGGTGGCTGAGCATTAAACCGACCTCGTTTAGTCCCAACCAACTCCTGCTGACGGGCTTTGGCGAGATGCTCGTACATCTCGTCGCCAGTCATGCGTGCGAGGCTTTGCGCCACGACGTCCAACTGCGCCGGCGCGCCGTCCCCTTCAATCGCAACGTTTTCAAATAGGCTCAGACACTGCAAAGCTCGGGTTTCGTCGGCCCCGATAATTGAAGCACCCTCGAGAATGCGTGTAACGATATCCCCGGCGGTTTCAAATATCGAGGGCCCACGGTCCATATTACCGGCCGCCAAAACCGCAAACCGCGGAAAGCCTCCGCAAATCTCTTTCAAGCGCATAAGCGCTGGACCTTCGATTTCTGGGCTTCGTTGCCTGATAATCTCCTCGGCCAGTTCGCCTTTGCTGTCCGGATAGACGGTGAAGTGCAGAACCTCGCCCTCCTCGAGGGGCATGATGTCAGTGTCAATAGTAATGACGCGCAATTTGCTCGTCGTTCCGGTGGCTATCTTGCCCAGTTCCACGGCGATGCCGCGCGGGCACTCATCAACAACGAGCAGTGCATGGCGTCCGGCGTCTGCCAGGACACTCGCCGTAGAGAGCAAGGTCGTGGTCGCCGTTCGATAGTCCACGTAGATCGCAGAAGCATTTACGATCTTGTCTAGGTGCGAGGCTGATGTCTGCAGTGACTGATACACAAACCGGCTTTTGCCGAGTCCCGAGGCCCCGGCAACGCGTACCACACGTCGGGATGGAGTGATGTGGTCGAGGATCGAAGCCCAAACTTTACTCGAGGAGATTAGATTGCTCGCACCATCATCTCCAACCTTCTTCTTCGCGCCTTTGGAAAAACGCTCACTGCTGTCCGCCACATATGGGTTCTGAACAAAGTCGTCTCGTGTTCCCCACCAGTCGAGCGTTCTAAAGCCGGCGAACACGTGCCCGTGCGTCTGTTCAGCTAGCCAGATTGCCACTGCGGGGTGGCGCTGTGCCCACTGTGCGATCTCATTGGCACCGTATATTTTGATAGCCGCCAACTTGGTTGGATCGCCACCAGCCTCCGTTATCCCCTCTCGGATACCGGCAATGCAGCTCTTCCGCTTTTGCTCGTTCAATGGATCGATCGTAAAGCCGATATAGCTGCCACCTGCTGCGATGATATCGGTGAGGCCGGGAGTTAGCGCGCGTGGCCCCTTCCCTCTTTGCGTGGACTTGACCCAGCACTCCTTCTTCCAGCCCGCCTTCGCGAGCCTGCCAGCCTTGCATTGGAACACATTATATCTGCCCGGAAGGTATTCCGTGTTTGCTGGTCCACCGGTCCAATTTATGAGGCCATCCACCCCACCATCGGCGACGGTAATCTGGAGTGGCACGGAGATGCCGCCCAAATGCAGATCCGCGGCCTGCGCCTCTGCATGCAATAGCCTGCCCAATAATAGCACCAGGCTATCGCTTTTGAGCTTTTCAACCTGATCGGGGTGAACTGCAAACATGGAAATTGCGCCGGCCTGCTGCCTCTTGTAGTCCTCTGCACAACGCGCATGCGGCGCAGAGATAAGGTGCGCAGATTTTTATCGATCGGCGACTTCCAGTCTCGCCCATAATGCGAATGACCACAGGTTGTTGTGGCCCTCCGGCTTCATCAGACTAGTCTTTGTCTCGTCCGTTCAGGCGCTTGAGATCAGCTTTTCAGCTTTGAAAAAACGCCGTCCTTATGATTTCAGCGATCCCTGTATTACGGACGCGCCTTCCCGGAAGGACTTAGGGCATAAAAAGGTAAAGGTAAGTGGGAGGGGGTCCCCCGACTTGCAGATCGTTCCGACGTTCCAACGTCCGCTTTCGGGACTGCGTGACGGTTGAGTGGATGGCCGGAATGGGGCGCATTGCCGATCGGCAGCTTCCGACCCCAAAGTTGCCATTTGTTGCGTCCTGCATGATCATCCAAAGCGGACACCGTTACGGGTGTGGCTCCCATAGTTCGTCGGGAAGCAGACGTGCCATAAGCAGTACGTCCACCGGCGTACCGTTCTTCACCCGTGCCCGTCGCTTTCGCCCTTCGTCCACGAAACCGAATGCCCGATAAAGCGCGGCCGCCACCGGATTGTCCGAATGGACGCTGAGTTCGAGGCGCAGGAAGCCGTTTGCATCGGCAGCAGCGACAGTGTCGACGAGCAGCTGCCTTCCAATTCCCCGGCCACGGAAGTCGGCCACCACGCCCATACCCAGCTCGCCCACATGGCTCTCGTGCCGACCGCGAGCACGAACAATGTCGCACCAGCCAATCACTTGCCCCTGCTCGTCGACGGCCACAAATTGCGGATTCTGGTTTTCGATGTTCTGCCGCACGAAGGCTGCGACAGCTTCGATGGGCGGGGCCCCATCGCTGCGAAGGAAATTCGACTCTCGCGCCACGGAGTCGAGCACTGCATGGAAGCCAGGGATATCAGCCTCCGTTATCTGTCGAACTAGCATTTTGGCCCCCTAAATCGACATCACGCTACAAGGATGCACTGCTGGTTTCGACCCCATATCGGTCATCAGCGAGCTTCGGTGCAACATCCAAAAGCTGCCGTCGTTAAACGAGTGCCTCGCCGCCAACATGGCGGCAAGGCAGTGCTAGCGTGTTAGGCCGTCATGCCGCCATCGATGGTGACCGCTGCGCCGTTTATGAAGCCGGCATCCGGGCCGGCAAGATAAGCAACCAGCGCCGCGGGTTCGGACGCGTTGGCCAACCGACCGGCAGGTACCCTCCCGATGATGAAGTCTTCCATACCCGATGTCATGTCGGTGGTCGTCGGCCCAGGCTGGATGGCGTTGACGGTGATGCCCCTTGGGGCAAATTCGTGCGCCAGAGCGCGCGTCATGGCGGTCAGCGCCGACTTGGACAGGCCATAGACGCTGGCGCCTGGCACCGCCGCGCTCACCGCGACATTGCTCGACACGTTAATGATGCGCCCGCCCGACTGCAGGTGGCGCCCAGCCTCCTGCATGGCGAAGAATGGCGCCCGCACGTTGATTGCCATGGTGCGGTCGAAGTCGGCCTGGGTGAAGTCGTCGATCAGAGCATGAACCAGCGTGCCGGCATTATTGACCAGAATATCCAATCCGCCGAGGCGCTCGACTGCCTGGCGAATGGCCGCCTGCAAACCTGCCGGGTCGGCGCTATCGGCCTTGATGGCGAAGGACAAGCCGCCGCCGTGAATGATCTCTTCGACCAAGGTTAGGGCGGCATCAGGACTGGCCGAATACGTAAATGCCACCTGGGCGCCTTGCTCGGCCAGCTTGCGGACAATGGCGGCGCCAATCCCACGCGAGCCTCCTGTTACAATGGCGCGTTTGTTGAGCAGAGGAAGATTTGCCGACATGGTTTGTCCTTTCGTCAGGCAGGGAGATGTAATTTCTGGACTGAGTAGTCCAGAATTGAGCAAACTTGTGGATGAACGCGGTTCGAGGCGCGGCTACATGGCGGAGAGTGCCTTTATGGCGAAGTCGGCAACGGCGGCCAGTTCATCGCGGCTGGCGCCCGCCTGTGCTCGAACCGTTAGACCCTGTAGCGTGGCATAGAGAAAACCAGCCGCTGCGGTCGCATTGACCGACTTGCTGAGGTCGCCCCGTTCCTTGGCTGCCTGGACGAGCCCGGCCAGCATGGTCTGGACGCTGGTCGCCGTGCCACGGGCCAGCGCGGTGACCTCCGGCTGGGCACTGCCGAGGGCCGTGGTGGCATTGATGCCCATACAGCCGCGGGCGTTTTCTTCGGCACTGCGCCGGGTGAAGATAGCAAGAAAACCGTGCAGCACGTCGAGCGGCGACGGATTGCCCCCCAGGTGATCGAAGAAGTTCTTGTTGTCGAGCTTGTGGTAGCAGCGCAGGCTTTCGAGGAACAAAGCCTGCTTGTCGCCAAAGGTGTCGTACATCGACTGACGGCCGATTTTCATGCCCTTGAGCAGATCGTCCGTTGACGCACCCTCGTAGCCTTTGGTCCAGAACACCTCCAGTGCTCCGGCCAACGCTGCGTCCCGATCGAATTCCTTGCTTCTAGCCATATCGATCAATTAGCTATTCTGGACTGAATAGTCAATAAAGGCATTTCGACTTGTTCCGCGCTTGGCTTCAGCTGATCGACGTGCCCGTCATGTCTTCGGAGACCTGCCACAGACGTTCGGCCAAGGCGGGATCGGCGGCCCACGGCGCGACGCCATTGCGGCCGGCTTCGGCATTGTTGATGGCGGCAATCTCGCAGTCTTCGAGATAGACACCGCCTAGACCTGACAAGAGCGGACTGGTGGCAGCCCACACCGATGTGGCGGCGGCCTGGGGCACGGTCTTCATGCCGCGTGCCGGATCGACGCGAAGCTCGCCCTGCTCGTCCCGCGCGTCGAAGCCGGCGATTTCCTCTTCGGACAGATGCCTAGCCAGCGCAGTGAGAACTTGGCCCGGATGAAGCGAGAAGGCCCGCACCCCACTTGCCTTGCCACGCTCGTCCAGCGCCATGGCAAACAGCGCATTGGCCGTCTTGGATTGGCCATAGGCGGCCCACTTGTCATAGGGGCGCGTGTGAAAGTCGATATCGTCGAAATCCACGCCCGCAATCTGGTGGCCGCGTGAGGACACGCTGACTACACGCGAATTGCCGCTCTGGACCAAAGCGGGCCACAGCGCGGCGGTCAGCCGGAAATGGCCAAGATGGTTGGTAGCGAACTGGCTTTCGTGACCTTCGGCGTCGCGCGATAGAGGCGTCGCCATGATGCCAGCGCTGTTGATCAGCATGTCGATGGCTACCCCGCTTGCCACAACGCGCTGCCCAAAAGCGGCAATGGACGCAGCGTCGGCCAGGTCAAGCTGGTCTACCTCTATGTTAGCGATCCCCTCTAGGGCGGCCCTGGCACGATCCGGGTCGCGCGCGGGGACCAATACCAATGCGCCGGCCCCGGACAGGGCGCGCACGGTTTCGAGGCCGAGGCCAGAATGACCGCCGGTGACAATGGCCCTCTGGCCGGACAAGTCGATGCCCCGAACCACTTCAGTGGCCGTGCTGGCGGCGGAAAAGGGTGAGCCGATTGGATGTTGACGCTGGGTCATCTGTGTCTCCACTGGTAATGACCCCAGATATTGCCTATTTCTATGGATAATCCAGTCAGCTAAATCCGAGATACTATCGTGATCGTCCAAACCATGCCCGGCGATGCCCTGTCGAGCATCCTCACCACCATCAATGCCGTGGCACTGTGCTCGATTAGCCTGCAGGCGGGCGGAGAGTGGGGCATCCGCTTCGCCGCACCTGCCAACATCAAGTTCAACGTAGTGCGCCGCGGCACCTGCTGGCTGCTCACCGCTGATCAGGCACCGATGCTGCTCGAGGCCGGTGATTGCTTCGTCGTCGCCAACACGCCGTTCGATCTGGCCAGCACGCCTGACGCCCGGATGCTGCCTGCCCATGATGTCTTCGCCGACTCCGGGATGGCGGCTCAGTTAGGCGATGGCGGCGATGTCGCCGTTCTGGGGGGTAGCGTGAGGCTCGACACCGTTGATGGTGTGGTGCTGTCCGAGGCCCTGCCGCCCATTCTGGTCATCAAAGGGGGCGCGGCAGCCCCCATCGGCTGGCTGCTCGACCAGCTGGATCGCGAGTGGGATTCAGGCGCGCCGGGGGCACAATTGATGTGCAATGACCTGTTGCGCCTCGCCTTCATCCACGTGCTGCGCGCCCATCTGGCCCAACGCGCCGCCGATGCTGAAGGATGGCTGAGTGGCCTGACCGACCGCCACATTGCTCCTGTCTTGCAGGCAGTGCACGCGGAGCCGCACCGCAACTGGACACTCACCGAACTGTCGCGGCTTGCCGGCCAGTCGCGGTCCAGTTTTGCTGCGCGGTTCAAGCAGCGCGTCGGCGTCGCGCCATTGGATTATCTGACGCGCTGGCGCATGCGGCTGGCCGCGGGCAAGCTGCGGCGCGGCGGCGAGCCGGTCTCCAGCATTGGCGCGGCGCTGGGCTATCGCTCAGACAGCGCCTTCGGCGCCAGCTTCCGCCGGATCTACGGTACGTCGCCTGCCCGCTATCGCAGCGATCACCGACAGAACGCTTCAGGCGCGACGCTCGAAAGGGCCTGAGACGCGTCACAAGCGGTCAGTGTTCAATGTGTGCCAGCTTGTCGGGATTGCGCATCATGTAGATGGCGACGATTTTGCCGTCCTCGATGGCGAAGGCGGTGGTCTGCAGGATAGCGCCCCGCTCGCGGCTGACATAGCCGGGCAGTCCATCGATCCATGCCGCACGAATGAACTCGGTCCAGTCGGGGCCAAGCTTGCGAGAGAGCCCCTCATACATGCGCAGCACGTGCTCCACGCCGATGATTGGGCGCAGGAATGCGAAAACCTTGCCGCCGCCGTCCGAGTGCAGCACGACATCGTCAGCCAGGAGGGCCCGCAGCGCGGTGACATCGCCCGTATGGGCCGCGGCAAAGAACGCCTGCGCAATACGATCGCCATCCTCTCGGGCAACAGGAAAGCGTGGGCGGGCCTGCTGCACATGCTTTCGGGCGCGTGAAGCGAGCTGACGCACGGCAGGCGCATCGCGGCCAAGCGTCGTGGCAATCTCGTCCAGCGGTTGGCCGAACACGTCGTGCAACAGGAATGCCGCCCGTTCGAGCGGGGACAGGCGTTCCAGCGCGAGCATCAGCGTCATGGTCAGCTCGTCGGTGTCGAGTTCAGGCTCTTCTGGTTCGATGATCGGCTCTGGCAGCCAACTGCCGACATAGAGCTCACGCCGGGCGCGGGCGGACTTCATCTCGTCGAGGCAGAGCCTTGTAACGATGCGGGCCAGAAAGGCGCCGACATTGTTGACGGCGGACTGGTCGGTCTTGGACCAGCGCAACCAGGCATCCTGCACGATGTCCTCGGCCGCGGCCCGACCGCCAAGCATGCGATAGCCGAGACGCACCAACCGGGGCCGGTGCGTCTCGAACAGCTCTGAGGCGAGGTCAGGCGTCACGGGCATCTTCTGGGAGGGGAGGAGACACGGCAAAGCCAACCTGCAGGCGGTTCCATGCATTGATGGCCCCGATGGCGAGGGTCAGGTTCACTTGCTCCTCCGGCGTAAACGCTGCCTCGAGGATCTCATACTCCGCCTCGTTGACGGAGGTTTCTGAGAGCCGCGTCAGAGTCTCGGTCCAGGCCAGCGCCGCTCTTTCACGGGCCGTATAGTGGGGCGCCTCGCGCCATGCGTTGAGGAGGTAAAGTCGCATTTCACTTTCGCCAGACGTGCGTAGGGATGTCGCGTGCATATGGATGCAGTAAGCGCAGCCATTAATCTGGGACGCGCGCAATTTGATCAGTTCGAGCAGGCCCGCTTCGAGACTACTCTGCTTGAGGGCTGCTTCAAGCGCCATCATGGCCTTGATAGCCGCGGGAGCCTTGGCGAGGTGATCGTCCAGTCTTGCTTTCATCGCCGGTCTCCTCAGCGCCCGGTCTGGCTGGCGAGCCAGTCTGCGTAGCCAATGGTGCCGAGACGGGCAGTGCCGCGCGGCAGCAGAGTGTCGTCGTCGAGAGTGGCGCCAAAATAGGGGGCCTCCGGTATCCCGATGACGGCACGGCTATCGCTAGTGTCGAGCAGATACTGGGTCAGCAGATCGGACATGCGGACCTTTTCGGGACCGGCGATTTCGAGCGTTCCATTGAGCGGTGCTGCCAGGGCAATATCGGCCATCACTGCGGCGACATCGGGCGAAGCGATGGGCTGGATGAAGGCGGTCGACAGGGTGATGGTCCCAGCCTCGCCGGCCGATTTGGCAATGCCACCCAGAAACTCGAAGAACTGGGTGGAATGGACGATGGTAAAGGGAATGGGCGAGGCCTTAACCAAGGCTTCCTGCGCCTGCTTGCCCCGGAAATAGCCGCTGGCGCCGAGGTCCTGCGTGCCCACGACCGAGAGTGCGACGTGATGGCGAACACCAGCCGCCTCTTCTGCGGCGAGCAGATTGCGTCCCGCGGTCTGGAAGAAGTCGAGCACGGCCGCATCCTCGAAGGAGGGCGAGTTGGCCAGGTCGAGCACCACGTCGGTGCCGACCATGGCTTGGGCAAGGCCCTCTCCGGTGATGGTGTTTACGCCCGAACTGGGTGAGGCGGCGATGACCTCGTGGCCCCGATCGAGAAGAAGGCGAACGGTCTTGGAGCCGATGAGGCCGGTGCCGCCAATAACGAGGATCTTCATGCTTCTATCCTGATGACTGACGCCATGCCGCAAGTGGCAGCGTCTTCGACAACAAGACGAGATGGCGGTGACGCCGTGTGACATCGGCGGCCGGAAGATTCTGCGCCGGCCGTGTCACACCGATGCCGACAATATCGTCCTGCATGCATCAACCCTGATCTTGAGGCCTCCAATGCATGTCGGAAAATCGTATCGGCCAGTCGAATTCGCGCTGTGGTCGCGCGGCAGCATTGCCTTCATGGTCGCAGTAAGCCTCTGTGCAATCGGGGTGTACAACATCCCCTCGATCGCCGGCTTCTCCGTGCCTTGGCCGATTGTCGTTGTTCTCGGCACGACGGTGTCATTGATGGCCGGCTTCAAGAACTCCCAGGTCCTGGCGCGCAGTGGTGAGGCGCTTCAGGCTTTCGCTCAGATATCCGCCAGCAGCCGTATGTTGTCGCGCTTCTGCTGCGATTTTACCGACGAAGCCACCAAGCAGGCGCTGGTCTATCGCCACATCGCCTGGATGACGGCATTGCGCTTCAGTTTGCGCCGCTCCATGCCCTGGGAGTCGATGGGGCGCAAAGCCAATGCGGAGTTCCGCAAGCGCTATCATATCATGGAAGACACGACGTCTCTCGTTGACGAGCTGGCGGCGTTACTGGGCCCTGAGGACGCGGCGAATATCCTCGATGGCGGTATGTTATCCGCGCCCTTGCAACTGCTCAACCAGCAGGGGCATCAGATCAACACGCTGTTTCGCGACAAGGGTCTGGCGCCTCAGGTCTATACCGAACTGCTCAAGCTGATGCGGGACTTACATGACCAGCAGGCGCGCTGCGACCGCATTAAGAACAGTCCGTATCCACGCCAATATGCCATCGTCAGTTCCATGTTCGTAGCCATCTTCTGCACGCTGCTGCCATTTGGCGCGGTGCCGGTCTTTGCCGAGATGAGCAAGCTCGGCGGAATCTGGAGTGTCATTTCGATCTGGCTGACTATACCGTTCAGTGCGCTCCTGGGTTGGATGTACATGTCTCTCGATCAAGTTGGAGAGAGCACCTCCAACCCCTTCGAAGGCGGCGCTAACGACGTTCCCATCTCTCAGATCTGTCGTGAGCTCGAGATAGAGCTACGGGCAGCTATGGGGGAAATTGACCTGCCGGCGCCGCTGCTGCCACGCAATGGCATAGCGACCTAATGGCCGGTACCATCATAAAGGCGCAGATGAGGGTAACTCAATGTCAGCTTTTCTTTTCGACGTGGTAAGCAGAATATCAACTCCCCATCCCGCGCACGTCAACGGGCGACCATTAAGCCCCCAAAGGGCACTTTTGATTTTATTCGTCGATGGCCAGGGACTTGGACAGCTAGCGGTAGACCGCGATTTCCTTTTGCAGCGTCGCTATCTTCGGCTTAGCAGTGGCGATGCTTTCAGTTTGCATATGGATCCGTATAGCTCGCGGCCGAAATGCGGCCGAGGTTATCGGGACTGCAAGTCTAGCAGTTCGGCGGCCACCCAACAGAGTAGCGCCCAGGCGGCGCCCAGCGACCAGCCGGCAATCACGTCGGTCGGATAATGCACCCCCAGATAGACTCGTGAAACGCCCACGGTCAGCGTGAGGAAAATGCCTGTGGCAAGACACAGGACGGCCAACTTGCGATTGGTACACAGCCGGGCCAGCAGCGCCGCCAGGGTCAGATAGACCACGGCCGAGACTGTGGCGTGGCCGCTCGGAAAACTCGAGGTGAAGACCCGCATGGCCTGGAGCATTTCCGGCCTGGGACGATCAAATACCTGTTTGAGTTCGGTTGAAAGCACGGTGCCGGAAACCACGGCGAAGCCAACATACCCCGCCGCGCGCGGACGCCGGATGATCAAAAGAGAAATCAGCACCATGGTCACGACGAGCCCGAGGATGGAAAAGCTGCCAAGAGAAGTGATGTCACGGCCCGCCTCCTCCAGCCAGGCGGGGCCGAATGGGTTCATGATGTCGCCATTGTCGCGGAACACCAGTGTCACCGCCCGGTCGAAGTTGACCGTGTCGCCCTCAATGACCTCGTCCGCGACGAAGCTGAACGGCCCGAGCAAGGCGGCCAGGGCAACAAAGGACATCAGTATGGTGCGTCGGGCGGGGGTGGGATGGGGGAACTGCATCCCAATTCTATGCCACGGCGCGGCCCGCTCGTCGCGCGGCGGGAGCAATTCTTACAGCGATGTATAAATCGCGACAGGTGGCCGTGAGGTCGCGGGTGGAAAACGTTGGCATCGATGTTCCAACCAACGAGCCCGACATGAAACTTTCTCACCTTGCCCTCGCCGCCTGCCTCTTTGCGCTGCCGGTCGCCGGCATGGCCAGCTTCGTCCTCCCGAGTGCCGCCGCGGCGACCGTGAGCGAACTGGGTGACCTGTCCGCCATGCGCGCTATTGTTGCCGACACCCAGGCCCTGGTTGCCGCCAAGGACGGCAATGCTGCCAAGGTCAAAATCACCGAATTTGAAACCGCTTGGGACCGGGCCGCCGGCGATCTGCGCGGCAAGAGCGCGCCCAAATGGGACGCCATCGACAAGGCCGCCGACGCCGCGCTTAACGCAGTTCGCAATGACGCGGCCACGGCCGACGCCACCCTGACGACCCTACTGGCACAGCTCGACAATCCGGGCGTCGCCGATGCCGCAGGTGTCGCCACGACCGATGTGTCGGGCAAGCCGCTGCCCTGTGAGGACATGCTCGCGCAATACCGCGCGGAACAGGGCAAGGGCCCGGTGCTCAACGACGCGACCAAGGCCAAGGTGTCCGAACTCGAGACCAAGGGGATCGAGCGCTGCAATGCCGATGATGACAAGCGGGCGGATGACTTTTTCGCCCAGGCAATCCAGTTGATGGGTGCGTGATGGAAACCGTAACCAAACTCGCCGCCGTGCCTGAAACGGCGATGGTGAATGGCGTCGAAGCCTATAACCGCGTGCCCCGCGTTACCGTCGACTTCTGGCTCATCAAGCTCATGGCCGTCACCGTTGGCGAAACCGCGGCCGATTTCCTGGCGGTCAATATGGGCATTGGCCTGCAAACTACCACACTGGTCATGATGGCGGTCCTGGTGGTCGCCTTGGGCCTGCAGTTCAGTCGCAAGCGCTACGTGCCCTGGACCTATTGGTTGGCCGTGGTGCTGGTCAGCGTCGTCGGCACTTTGATCACCGACAACCTCGTCGACACCTTCAACGTGCCGCTGCTGACGACGACGATCGGCTGCACCATTTTACTGGCCGCCACCTTTGCCGCGTGGTTCGCCAGCGAAAAGACCCTGTCGATCCACACCATCGTTACCACGCGGCGAGAAATCTTTTACTGGCTCGCCATTCTGTTCACCTTCGCACTGGGCACGGCCGTAGGCGACTATATCGCTGAGACGCTGGGGCTGGGATATCTGGCGACAGGGTTGCTCTTCCTCGCTATCATCGCCGTCATCGCCATCGCCCATCTGGTGTTCAAGGCCGATGCCATCCTGACCTTCTGGCTGGCCTATATCCTGACCCGGCCGCTCGGCGCCTCCTTCGGGGATCTGCTGTCGCAGCCGATGGAATATGGTGGGCTCGGCCTGGGGACGATCGTCACCAGCGTGCTGTTCCTCGCCGTCATTGCCGCTCTCGTCGCTTACATGACCCTGGTCGCGCCCAGGCGAGATGGCAGGATCACGGTCGCCTGACTGAGCCGGGGCGGCGGCCTGTGGCCGCCGCCCGCATTGACGCTGCGCCCCTTGTGACCGAGACTTGACCCATGCGTATCCTGTTCGTCGAAGATGATGCCCGCACCGCTGACTATGTGAGCCGCGGTTTCACCGAGGCGGGGCATGTTGCCGACGTGCTCAGCGATGGCCGCGATGCGCTGATGCACGGCATGAATGAGCGCTTCGACGTCATGGTGATCGATCGCATGCTGCCGGGTCTCGACGGACTGTCGCTGGTCAAGGCGCTGCGTGCCTCGGGCAATACGACGCCCGTGCTGTTCCTGACCGCAGTGGGCGGTGTCGATGATCGGGTGGATGGCTTGGAGGCCGGCGGCGACGACTACTTGGTCAAGCCCTTTGCCTTTTCTGAACTGCTGGCACGGCTCAACGCCCTGGCGCGCCGCCCGCCACCGACCGCCGAAAAGACCAAACTGCAGGTCGCCGACCTAGAGATTGATTTGATCCGCCACGCCTGTCGGCGCGGCGGCATTGCGATCGATTTGCTGCCGCGGGAATTTGCCCTGCTGACTTACCTTATGCAGAACGAAAACCGTGTTCTCACCCGCACCATGCTCCTCGAACGTGTATGGGATTTCCATTTCGATCCCCAGACCAGCGTGGTCGAAACCCATATCAGCCGGTTGCGCGCCAAGATCGACAAGCCCTTCGCCAAGCCCTTGCTGCACACCATCCGCAGCACCGGTTATAGCATCCATGCTTAGGGCCCTCTATCGCAGTACGGCGATCCGGCTGATCGCGCCGCTGGGCCTGGCCTTCATGGTGTTTCTGCTGCTGGCCGGCCTTGCCGCTTTTCTGCTTACTCAGGCTGAACTCAACGATCGCATGCGGCAGCAGCTCGAACAGACTTTTGCCGTGATCACCCAGTCCTACGCGGAAAGCGACCTCACCGACCTTACTGAACTGGTGCGCAGCCACGCGGCGGCCAATCCGCACGAAGAACGGGTCTTTCTGCTGCGCAGCGGCGGCGGGCAAAAGCTGGCAGGCAATATCGACCAGGCCCCCGGCGACACTGGCTGGGCTGTTGTGCCGGGTTCGGCGCTGGGTCTCGATGCCGACGACAGCTACCAGATCTATTCTGGCCTAGTCGCGAACAATACGCTGGTGGTCGGCGCCAGCTTTGAGGAGAACGACGCTGTCGGGGCCATCGTACGCAATAGCCTGGGCGTCGCCGGTATCGCCTTCATCCTCCTCATTGTCATGGTCGGACTGGTCATTGCGATCCGTGGTCAGCGGCGGATCGACGGTATCGCGGCCACCATGGATCGGGTCGGGCGAGGTGACTTGGCCTCTCGCATTCCGCTGCGCGGCAATCACGACGATCTCGATGATCTGTCTGCCCAGATCAACCAGGCGCTCGACCGACTCGCGGGACTCGTCGAAGGCATGAGGCAGGTCAGTGTCGATATCGCCCATGATCTCAAGACGCCGCTCAATCGACTGAGCTTCATCGTGCAGAACGCCATCGACGATGACGAGGCCGGCAAGCCTGTCGCTGACCTGCTGCAGCAGGCACAAGAAGAGTCGCACCAGATCAACACGACGTTCGATGCTTTGCTGCGCATTGCCCAGATCGAGTCCGGTGCCCGGCGCGCGCGCTTTAAAGCCATGTCGATCCAACCGGTGCTTGAAACGCTCTACGATGCCTATGAAGAGGTGGCGCAGGAACATGGGCAGACCCTGGTGTTCGTTGGCACGCCCTTGCCAACCATTGTCGGCGACCGCGACCTGCTCACCCAGTTGTTCGCCAATCTGATCGAAAATGCGATCCGCCATTGCCCGCCGGGAACGCAGATCACGCTGGCCGCCGCATCGGGGCCGGATCAGGTCTTCAGCGTCATCGTCTCGGACACTGGGCCGGGCATTCCAGAGACCGAGCGCGAGCGGGTGTTTCAGCGGCTTTACCGGCTTGATAAAAGCCGCAGCACGCCCGGCCATGGACTGGGTCTAAGCCTGGTCAAGGCTATCGCCGACCTGCATGGAGCGAGCATCGCAGTCGAAGACAACAAACCTGGCCTATGCATCACCGTGCGGTTCGTCCCTCAAGCCGAGACGACGCTCGGGTCCTAAAGCCTACACCACCACCGAAAGTTCAACGTCATGGAAGCACCACTCACGTCCTGGCTGTTCTGGGCCCTCCTGTCGGCAGGGTTTGCCGCGCTGACCGCCATTTTCGCCAAGGTCGGCATCGAGAACGTGAATTCGGATTTCGCCACCCTGATCCGCACGGTGGTCATCCTGATCGTCGCCGCCGGTATCGTGGTGGCCACCGGTCATTGGCAGGCGCCCGGATCGCTGTCTGGAAAGACATGGGGCTTCCTCGTGCTGTCCGGCGTGGCGACCGGCCTGTCCTGGCTGTGCTATTTCCGGGCCCTGCAACTGGGCAAGGCGGCACAGGTCGCGCCTATCGACAAACTCAGCGTCGTGTTGGTGGCTGTGTTCTCGGCGATCCTGCTCGGTGAGCGCCTGCCGTTGACCGGCTGGCTCGGCATCGGCCTGATTGCCAGCGGCGCTGTGCTGGTTGCGGTGTCGTGAGCGGTCTCGGCGTTGGCCAGAGTATCCTCGTCCGCTTTCCCGTGTGATTGACCGAAAGCTGACTGTCGCCTTTCCACCCCGTTATGGGCGTGCGAAACCGACCGAACTGGATCATACAAGCGTCGCAGCTCATGCCTTCAAAACAGCCGACCGTATTCTACAGCATCATTGGATTACTCAGCCCGCAAGTTGCTCATCCTCAACCGAAACACCCCAGGCGTTCATGGCATTCAGCACCCCACTCAGCGTCATGCCCAGTGCCGTCAGTTCATAAACGACCCGTGGCGGTGTTTCGGCAAAAGCAGTTCGGGTGACAATGCCGTGTTGCTCGAAACGTTTGAGACGATGGGTAAGCGTGTGGGCGCTGATGCCATCTAGAGCCGTTTTCAGTTCATTGAACCGGCGCGGCCCCACCAGCAGCTCTCGAACAATCAGCGTTGCCCAAGGACCATCCAGCAACAGTAGACATCGTTCGACCCCACATTCGGGAAGACAGTGATCCGCCATGTTCGCTCTCGCTTTCCGCTCAAAATAATTTTGCGCGACGTCCATTAGTGCATTTGACGTAACCGATGCACAGAATGCACTCATGCGCCTTTCTAACAGCTTAGCGAGATTATTCCTATGTCCTTCATCATTCACGGCGCCACCGGCGCACAAGGTGCTCCCCTGTTCGACCGCCTCAAAGCGGCAGGAAAATCCGTTAAGGCGGCGTCGCGAAATGCTGAGAACAGCGACCATACCGTTACAGCAGACGCCGCTTCTGCCGACTCGCTGACCAGCGCATACAACAAAGCAGAAGGCGTTTTTGTGCACCTGCCCCAGGCTCCAGAAGATCTGCGTCTCAGCTACGCCAACAATATCGTTGCGGCGATCCGCGCTGCGCAGCCTGCGCGCGTCGTGATTTCGACCAGCGGCGCGGTTGTCGACGCCCCAGATAGCCCGCTGCAGTCGCCTGCCGATTCCGCCATCATGACACTGATCAATGGTGTCAAGGACAGTGGCGTTTCAAACTCTGTGGTCGCCCCCCGGCTGTACCTTGAAAACCTGCTGCTGCCGATGGTTTCCGCACCCGTCACGGCCGAGGGCGTGTTGCGATACCCGGTTCGGTCCGATTATGCCGTTTCGTGGAGTACTCATGCCGACGTGGCCAAGGTGGCGGAACGACTGCTGATGGACCACACATTGACGGGCGTTGTCGGCATCGGCCATTTGCCGGGTCTGCTGGGCGCGGATCTGGCCGCCGGTTTCAGCAAGCATTTTGGCCGCGACGTGAGATTTGAAGCGCTGACACCTGAAGCGTTTGGGGATCTGATCGAGCCGTTCTTCGGCCCGGCCTTTGCGGGTGTCGTCGGCTTCTACAAAGCACATTGGCAGGCTCCGGCAAATACCATCGAGCCAAAGACCAGTGCGCAGACCTTGTTGGGTATCGAGCCTGACAACGTGCAAACCTGGCTCGCCCACGCTTTGGGCAGTTAACCCGTCACAATTGTCTCACCTTCCGTGCAGACACGGACGGCTTAGAGGACATTGTCGGGTGGGTTGCGCCTGTGCGGGTAAGCGTCCCGCACGGGCGCAATTGCTTACTTCACGTATTCATCGGATTTCACGACCTTGCCGTAAGCAAAGCCCAGGGCCGACATGAACGCCGCGTGCACCTGAGCTGCCGGAACGGTCATACCGTCGAACTCGGCGTCGCGGGTTGCGGCAGCATCTTCGACCACAGTCACGTTGAACCCGTAGTCGGCGGCGGCCCTGGCGGTGGCGTCGATGCACATGTGGCTCATGGCCCCGATGATGACCACATCCTTTGTACCCGCGGCGTCCAGCTTGGCCTTGAGGTCAGTGCCGCGGAACGCGTTCGGGAAGTTCTTAACGACGACCTGCTCACCGTGCTTGGGCGCTACGGCGGGGATGATCTCGGCTCCGGGTGTCCCGATGACGAAGAACGGCGAGCCTGCAGGGCTCTCATGCCGGACATGGATGACGGGAATGCCCTTGGCTCGAGAGGCTTCGATCACCCTGACCGCATTTTTTACGGCGACATCCACACCGACCAATGGCCAGGAACCGGATGCAAGGTAGTCGTTCTGTAAATCCACGACGATGACAGCTTTGTTGCTCATGATTGGGGTCCTTTCGATGCGTGTTTATGGACGCTCGCTGAAAACCACGCTATTGGCGGTACCGACAATTTTCGGGCTGAAAACGACAAATGAGCGACAACATCGAAATAGCGCTTCTCGAGTATTCCGGTGCTCAGGAAGCTGCCTTGCTCGGGCTGGCAGACTTGTTCGAGATGGCAAATCAGCCTGATCGACCTCAGCTCAGTGTGACAAGGTGGCGAGCTGAAGGCGATGAGCTAGTACCCGGCAGGAATACCGGGGCGCCGGTCGTCATGATCATACCTCCCGGCAAGCTGGGGCCGGTTGCTGCCAAGGTGGCTCGACCTGTGGCCTCGGCGTTGCGGCGGCTGCATGGCAGCGGCACCACATTGGCGTCCGTATGTGTTGGGGCTTTTATTTTAGGTGAAACAGGATTGCTGGACGGGCGATCCGCGACGACGCACTGGGGAACAGCCGAGGTTTTTCGATCCCGCTTTCCGAAGGTGGACCTCGACGTCGATCGACTGGTGATCGATGACGGAGACATCATGACTGCCGGAGGCATGATGGCGTGGACGGACCTGGGCTTGAAGCTGGTTGACCGATATCTGGGCACTACGGCCATGATGGATACCGCAGGAACTTTGCTGATCGATCCTCCTGGTCGTGAACAGCGCTACTACAGCTCCTTCGTCCCAACACTGACCCACGGCGACGCTGCCATCTTGGTGGCGCAGCATTGGCTTCATGCAGAATTTGCCGACAGCATCAGTCTTTCAGATATGGCCAGCAAGTCAGGCTTGGAGGAGAGAACCTTCCTGAGGCGGTTTCGGAAGGCGACGCACATGACTGCAACCGAGTACCTTCAACGATTTCGCGTCAACAAGGCCCGCGAGATGCTTCAGTTCGGAGCTGACGCCGTTGAAGCGATTGCATGGGCAGTTGGCTACAATGATGCCAGCGCCTTCCGGAAGGTCTTTTTTCAGATCGTAGGCTTGTCGCCGTCTGATTATCGGAGGCGATTTCGCGCCTAACGTATCTCCAGCTTTGCATCGCTCATGCGCTGACGGAAACTATTTGATGATCAATCGCCCGTCTGCTTTGTGGGATCTTTCGTCAAAACCGGTCGGACTGCATCCCACCCCGACACGGTCGCTCATTTCGTCGCATGGCAATGTCTGCTTTTATGAAAGCTGAAGGGAGGCCTGAGTGGCCGGAATGGGGCGCTTTCCAACAAACGGACGCTTAGCTAAAGCCGGCTAGCATCATGGCGATGCGCTTGCGGACGGCGGACGAGTGGCCGACTGTAGAAAGCGTGGTGTCACGGAACCAGCGCATCGCGGGGGAGCGGAGCGTGGCCATACGGGTGAGCCGGTCGGTTCGCTCGAGCACCTGGCCAGCAAGGGCGCGCCGTTTGGTGTCGTAGGTGTCCAACATATCCTTTTCGCCGTTGAGGAAACCTGCCAACGCCGTGGCCAGTGCTTCGGCATCGCGCAGGCCCAGGTTCATGCCCTGCCCACCGGCCGGGCTGTGCACGTGAGCGGCGTCGCCGACAAGGAGAAAGGGACCGGCGTGGAAGCGGTCGGCGAGCTTGTGGTGGACTTGAAAGCGCGACCCCCACAGCACCTCCTGCACACGGGCGCCGCTGGTGGGGCCACGCTGGTCAATGACACGCTGGACATCGGCGACTGTGGGCAAGGATGGCGCATCGGCCAGTTGGGCTACCACACGGTACCGCTGGCGGCTCATCGGCGCAACAACTAGGGTGCCTTGGGCGGCAAAGAACAGACCCACCTCGTGCTGGCCGATGGGCCAATCCATGTGGACGTCGGCCAACATAAAGGAGCCGTAGGTGGCCCCCGGAAAGGCAATGCCCGCCTGAGCACGGACGAAGCTTTTTTCGCCGTCGGCACCAACGACGAAACGTGCCTGGAGACTGTATTCCTCGCCTAGCTGGTCGAGCGTGGCGAGGACGCCATTGGCGTGCTGGTCCAACTGCGTGATCAGGGCCGGCCTAAGGATATCGTGCCCCATTTCCTGCAGCCGCGCGGAGAGGATGGCTTCGGTTTCGTCCTGGGGGATCATCAGGGCAAAGGGACTCTCGCCACCAAGAACAGAGAAGGCTACTTCGAGCAGGACTCGGTCGCGATCGCGGACCCGGAAATCGGGTGCCTTGATACCCTGTGCGATCAACCGATCCGCGACACCTAGGCGTCCGAGCGTTTGGAGGGTTGCAGCGTGGATGACAGCGGCGCGTGAGGTATTCTGCGCTGCGGGCAGGGCATCGACGATGCGGAAGTCCACCCCTACCTGGGCAAGGCCAATGGCAGTGGCAAGGCCGGCAGGACCGGCACCGACAATCAATACATCCGTTTGCTTGATCATGGCTTCTCACTCTCTATGTAAACGCTTGATTACATCTCGGGTGGCGCGTAAGTCAACAAGTGTTTACAAGGGGGCGACGATGCGGGATGCGACGGCGACACAGGAGCGGTTGTTGCTGGCGGCTCGCCGCCGCTTTGCCGCGCAGGGTTTCGAGCGGACCACGGTCCGCGAGATTGCTGACGATGCAGGGGTTAATGTCGCCCTGATCAACCGTTATTTTGGCGGTAAGGACGATCTGTTTGCCCAAGCGGTCGCGATCGACCTTCAACTGCCCGATCTCAGCGCAGTGCCGCCGGAGCGGATTGGGACGCGTCTGGTGGAACACTTCTTTCGCCGCTGGGAAGGCGAGCCAGCAGACGACCTGCTGCGCGTGCTGGTGCGGACGGCGGCCACCCATCCGGCAGCGGCAGCCCGCGTTGTTGACATCTTTAACAATCAGGTACGGCCGCTAGTTGCCGTGCTGGCGGGCGAGGGGGAAGCAGCGCAACGCGCCAGCCTTGTGGCGACGCAGGTGCTGGGGCTGGCCTATTGCCGGTATGTTCTGAGCCTGGGAGCGAACGAGCTTACGCTGGCGTCAACGCGTTTCATAATCGGCGAAACGATCCAACGCTACCTTTTCGCGCCGCTCGAAGCCTGATCTCTCTGGAAGAGAGGCATTGTAGTGCTGCACCTTCGCGCCACCCGGTAAAGTCACCGAGCACTGTGGCCGTCTGCCAAAGACATGGAAGCTCTCAACGTCAATCAAGCGGTCCGGAGAACAAACAATCGATGTAAACTTTAGGGAAGCCGGCGGGAGGAGTCGAATGACCGAATTGGGGCGCGTTTCAGTCGCCACTGATTTGGCAGAATGCGGCAGTGCGAGCGTTAGATTGTAGCTCCCATCACTCACGGTTGCGCAAATATTGTTCCATGTTGAAGCTCGGCAGCCAGTGCTCGCGGCGCACTGTCCATAATTCATACGTGGGCGTGAAACGATTGATTTCGTCTAGCGTCCCTAATGGCACCTCGACCTCATCCTCCCACCGAGCAAAAACCGAAGACCCACATACAGGGCAGAAATGGCGGTCTTTGAAGGAATGGACCATCCCGGTGATTAGCACTTGGTTTTGATCGAAAATGGCGGATGCATAGAACGCCGCTCCATGATGCTTTCGGCAGTCCAGACAATGGCAGACGCCGACGCGTTTAGGATATCCTGTCGCTATCAATCGCACTGCTCCGCATAGGCAGCCGCCCTCCACACTGTTCTCCATCCATACCTCCATTGCCCGGTGAACGAGTTCTCGCAGTGGCTCCAGCGCTAGCCGCGTCAAAGATGTCCGATCGCGCTTCTTACTGCGACCTGTAGCGGCTGAAGTCGCAACTATGAACAGCTGAAGGATCCATGACGGTCCGGTAGTTATACGTCGCGCAGTCGATATGGGTGCCGATGCTAATTCTGCTTTTAGACCGTTCAAGCACGCCTTTGCTCGGACCGTCGGAGCCGATGCCCGCCCGGTGAACGCACCACTCGATATCGAGTGCTTGCGTTGCTAGATAGGTCATCACCGCCTCATTATCGCGGTGTTGGCCATCGAAACTTCGACCAACAGTGTTTCTGAGCACCCACATGATTGGCGATAGCCGGCGTCCATGAGGGCGGCTGAACCCTCCAGCCTGATAAAGAAACCGTTTGACGCCGTGGCGTCGCATCGATGGGATTAGCTTCTCAACGAAAGCGGTGTTGATCTTGGCTTGCTCCTGAAGCTTTCGGTCGCCCAACATACAGACAATGAAGTCGACACCGGCAACAAGCGCATCAGTGTCGACAGCTTCGGTCACCGATCCGTACACCACCTCGAGATTGGGGCCGGCTATCAGCTTTCCTGGCGTCCTGACCAAGGCTCTGACCCTGTGTCCGTCAGCTAGGACTCGAGCGAGGAAGTGCTTTCCGGTTCCGCCAGTCGCGCCTAGCACAAGGAATGTCGCTTGCTTGAACATCGTGTTTAGCTCCGCTTGGTCAGGATTATCTTTCCACTGTCTAGTTCATGTAGACATCGCATAAGAGCCGGTTGTCAATGACAATCTTTCTGGTGTAAAGATTGGCTATGGCTTCTTACCATCATGGGTCGTTGCGGACGGCTCTGCTCTCTGCCGCCGAAAAAATTTTGCAACGCGAGGGGATCAACGCCCTGACCTTGCGGGCCGCCGCTCGTGAGGCTGGTGTCTCCCACACAGCGCCGGCGCATCACTTCAACGACCTTGCTGGACTGTTGAGCGCGTTGGCCGCATTGGGATTCAGCCGCCTTCATGATTTCGCACGCGCAGAGGCTGGAAATGTGGAAATCCCGGATCAACTTCTCGCCCATGCAAGGGGATACATCGCGTTTGCCCGCGCTCATCCTGAATTGTTCAAGTTGATGTTTCGCTCGGAGCGCTTGGATTGGGACCACCCTGACCTCGCAAGCGCCGCCGCACATGCATACTCGCTTCTGACGCCTGCGGCTGGTGAACGGCCGGCGCATATCGGGCATAGCCAAGACGCGCTCGCAGATACGATGGCGCGGTGGTCCTATGTCCATGGTCTAGCAATGCTGCTCATAGACGGGCGGCTATCGGCAGGCGTGAGCATGTCGCCAGGGGCCGATGAAGACACACTCATCGCCGATTTAATCAAGCGTCTGGAACTTCTAGAGGGGCGCGGCCGTGGATAAGACCGTCATCAGCTCTTGATATGTCGAAGCCTTAAGCTGCCGGTCTCTTTCCAACCCCCACTTAAGCCTTAGCGGCGGCCGACGCGGACTGGCAGCTTTCGGGAAATCAGAAACGCGGTCTGAATGGCGGGAATGGGGCGCGTTGCCGTCCGGCGGCTTGCGACCCCACAGCGGACATAGGTTGCCAATTCCACAAAGCCTGCAAGTTGCCGCTTGCCGCAGTTATCTTTGGGTCGCTAGAACAGTGTTGCCGTCCTGCGCGGTCAGAGCTACGTAAGAGGTTTCATGCGTTTCGTCGTGTCTTACTTGCTCTTAGGTGTTTTCCTAGTGGGTTGCGCTCGAATGCCTAACCCTATGGTTTCCGATATAGGGTCCTCCATTAGATTTACGGGCGCTACCAGCTTCACATATAGTCGAAGTGATCAAGCGCCGGTCCTTTGCGAACGAACTCCTGATAATTTTGACACGCCGTTCTTTGAGGGAACTGCACGGTGCGATGATGGCGTAACGAGGTCTTTCATGCGCTTCACTGCCATTTACTATGCAGCGACCCAAGTCGAGTTTGATGATCAAACGTTTACAGAGCCTGGGCAGGCGCCTTGGCGACAGCCGAGCGGCACTGTGAATCAAGATGCCGAAGAGCTTTGGCAACGGGTTCAGGCCGTCCAGAAAGGGCGTTAGAACCGATAGAATTCCCCCGACGGTGGACCGGCGACATTTGTTCTATCTGCTTCTTTCTTGGCCAAGTCTCACTCAACTTCTCAAGGGAAATCAACAACGTCCGGTTTTGTAGATCACAAACGGAAAGCAGCCATTCTGCAAACCACCCCTAAGTGGCGGTCGGCTTCTAACCCCAATTTTTCCGTTGGCAGCTAGAACTAGAAATCCCGAAAGTACCCACAGCCGATTGCATCAAGGATACCCTTCCTTCAACACGCGACCTTTGTTGAAGTCCAATCAAGCCCCGAGGAGTTGGAGTTTTGAATGGTGAGCGACACGAACGCTGTGGTGGTCAGGCGGATTTTCGAGTTGCCTGAGAATTTTGAACAATTCCTCCACGAGGCTGCTGCCGAGGGTTTTGACAGGCAGAAGAACTCTGGGGCGTGGCGCTTGTTGTCCTGGTCTGTGAAACATGCTGAACTTACAAAATGATGAAGGCAACCTTTCGTATTCCAGCCTATGTGGCAGCAGCGAGCGTGGGTTCTCTTACCATGGGCATGCTCCTCGGCCTGCCAATAGGTCTGTTTGGCATAATATTCGGAGCAGTTATGGCAGTGCCTGCCATTCCAGTCGTCATGCTTGCTATGTGGCCCGCGCTCATGCTTTGGTTATACTTGGCCAATCGTTTCGCATGGCAAACGAGATCGAATTATTTCTGGTACTCAGGAGCGTCTTCAGTCGTCACCGCAGGTGTTTTTCTCGTTCTTCGCCTTTTCGTCGGAGCGATCGAACCACCATCATTTCTTGTCCTGTTTGTCGGTACAGCATTGCTAATTTTTTGCGGCGGGTTGGCTGGTTTAGCCTATCGTGCTGTCATGCTGTGGGATCAAAACTCGGGCGGATTGACGCTCTTCTAGGATATGGCATGCGCCGTAAAAGCCGCTGTTTGTAGACTGCATCATCTGCGATGGGCGAAAGTGCCCATTTGTGGTGCAAAACGACTACACTCGGGCTGACCGCTTCCCAACCTACTAAAGTCGACGGCTGACAACGAAAGCGCCTGACGGGGCGATTGACGGATGAAACTTCGAAAGTTCGCAGCCGATGATTGGCCTTGGGTGCAGGAGTGGTTTCAGGATGCGCTTCTGAATCTCGAGCTCGGGCCGATGGACCAAGCGTGGTTGGAGGCGGTCCTTGGTGACCACAATGGAGTGCAACTGGTCGCGTCGATTGAAGACGTGCCGGTCGCTCTTATCGGATGTATTTGGGGCGCAGATGAACATCCCTCTCACTACATTACGGACATAGCCGTATCTCCGAAATTGCGCGGCCAGGGCTTTGGGCTCAGGGCGCTACAATTAGTGATGGCTTGGCCAGCACATCCGCCGACTTCCAAGTGGACCGCTTTCGTAAATCCGCAGAACCACCGGGCACAGTCGCTGCTCAGAAAAGCCTCATGGTTAGAATTTGGCATGTCCGACGGCATGTTGAAATTCGAAACCAGTTAGGTCCGCTTCCCTGCCGCAGATCCCAAAACCCGCCAGTCCGCATTCCACCCCGAAGAGACCGGTCTGCGGCCGACCCCTTGTCAGACATTTCGGCCAAATCTTGCCTTCGCTGTTTGCGGACAATCTCGGTCTAGACTCTGCTGTCCTCTAGGGTGAACTTGCTTAGCCTGACTTATTGGCCAAGCATCACGCGGGTTCACCGTCCGACTTTGGCAGGGGATCGACGACGTGGATGATACTCTCGGGCAACGGGCCTGTCCGAGCGAACTCTTCCAGGCGATCGATAAGGCCAGCACGCGCTTCTGTCCAACGGTCCAGCCATTTTGCCTGGTAACGCATTTTGATGTTCAGCGATCTCCAGGAAAAGTAGTGGGTGCAGTGGGGGACGAGTACTGACCCCTCAGGATTACAGATGATCCAGTTACCGCCTGATGTGGATCGATAAAGGGCTTCGCTCCCGCCGATTGAAGCAAAATCGCCGACATGATCCAGGCCCGTCGGCGCATCGCCGCTGGAATTCGGAATCAGCCTCGATTCCCAGGACTTGCCGCCGCCAAGTTCGTGTTCAACATACCAGTCGAGGGTGCGACAGCCGCCACTCGTTGGGCAAGACGGCCGAGCAAGTGCGGTCGCGGTATTGGGTGCAAGACCCTCGAATTCCATGTTATTACCAATGGAGCGCGGCGCGAAACCCGGCAACAGCCCTTTAAGATAAAGGTCTGACACTTCTCCTGGGGTGTGCTCGTCATTGCTTAGACCCATATAGATGTTGTTTGCTGGTATGATCATGCGAATGCCGGCAATCGTTGCGAGATAAAGTCTCGGGTCGGGCTGCCGTGGTTCGCCAGGCCCTGTCGTACAAATGAGATCGGCCGGACATTTGCCGCGTCTTGCTTCGGCTCGGTCCTTGAAGTTGTTTCCTATCGTTCCGAAAAGTCCGGTTACGGTCGCTGTCGCCACAGCGACTGACAGCACCGAAACAAGGGTAGCTGGCATGCCACCCGCAGGGCGTCTTGGCAGGACCGGGAGAGGAGGCATGGGGTTAGGCAAGACTCCGGCCAGCCTCGCAACCAACCAGCCTACTATCCAGCCGACCGGCAATATGGACGCGAGCACGAGGCCATATCCGACCCAAATGTCGTTACCCGAAGCGATCTCGCGGCAGAGGAGTCCGGCAGAGACGGCCGTTCCTGCCAGAAAGAACTGTCCGAACGTAAAATAGCCGACACATCGCGAAACGACGACTGCCAGGATCACAGTCCAAACAGTCGGCCAGATTGCGATCGGGGCGCCTATGTAAATGCCCATCCCAATGGCGAACAGTCCCGCAACAGGTTCGCGGGCTGCAAAGAACAAGGCGATCGGCACAGTGATGAAGGCCAGGTTGAAAACAAAGCAGAACGCGAGCAGCTTCGCCCAATCGTCCCACCTCATACGAAAGCGTGCAGCTGGAAAACGCATTCGTGGTCACCGTCCGCGAAATTTTGACTAGTCTGGCAGCAAGTCTCTCAGCCGCAAGGAGCAAAGGGGACTTTGGTTACCAAGGTGCAAGCAAGAAGCACGGCGAATTCATTCGCTGTCCACCGCCGACCCCTTTGCTGCCATTCGGGTTTTTAAGTGGCCTGCCCGAAAGCAGTCGCCATTTTGGTAGTAGCGGGCGCTCGAGACATGCCGCGTGATCTGTCGCGAAAGAATAGGTGGCGCAGGGCTGCGCCACCTGTCACGCGTATTGTTAGGATTGGCTCGGCTACTCGGTGGCTAACGCGTCGCTCGCTAGCGGATAGTCCACATAACCGGCTTCGCCACCGCCATAATAGGTGTCACGATCGCCTGGACTCAGCGCCAGGTTGTTGCGGAAGCGATCGACTAGGTCAGGATTGGAGATGAATGGCGCACCGTAGGCCACTGCGTCGGCGATACCATCCTCCACAAGCGCATTGCCGGTCTCGAAGCTGTAGCCGCCGTTGGCAATCAGCGAGCCGGCGTACATTGGCCTGAAATATCTGGCGACATCCTGCCCGAGCCGTTCGAGATGAGTGCCGGTCAGATCGTTGATCGGGTTCATCAACTGCAGGTAGGCAAGCTGACGTGTCGACAGTTGTCTGATCAGATATTCATAGGTCGCAAGCGTTTCGGGGCTGGCCACATAGGCGCCGACATTGTTGAGGCCGGGACTGAGCTTGATCCCGATGCGGCCAGGCGACCAGGCACCCGCGACAGCATCAACAATCTCCAGCACGATGCGGCTGCGGTTTTCCGCCGAACCACCGTAAGCGTCGGTCCTGCGGTTGAGGTTGTCATGCAGGAATGCCGGGATCAGGAAGGTGTTTATGCCATGGATCTCGACTCCGTCGAACCCGGCCAACTGGGCCAGGCGGGTCGCTTTGGCATAGTCATCAACCGTCCGGGCAATATCGGTCAACTCCATCGCCCGCGGCGTCACTGTGTCGGTGAGGCCAGTCGGCGTGAACGCCTGCAGGCCTGGGTTGACGGCAGAAGCGGCAAGCGGCAGGGCTCCATCGAGGAGTGCGGGGTGTGATGCCGGGCCGGTGTGGCCCAATTGAACGAAGATGCGTCCGCCTGCCGAATGGACCGCATCGGTCACCTGGCGCCAGCCCTCGCTCTGCTTCTCGGTATAGATGCCAGGCACGTTGATGAAGCCGACGCCTTCACGGCTTGGCCATGTACCCTCAGTGAGGAGCAAGCCAGCTGATGCGCGTTGCGCGTAATATTGCGCCTGAAGGGCATTGGGAATGAAATCCGGGTCATGCGTCCGGGCCCGGGTCATGGAGGCCATGATGATGCGATTGGGAAGGTCGATGTCGCCCAGCCGGATGGGATCCAGCAAAGAATGGGTTGAAGTGCTCATGTCTGCTCGCGATGCGGCGGGGCTGTCCATGGCCAGCGCCTCAGGAAGGACCATGCCCGACGACATCGTCGTGCAACCGAGATAAGACGATGCGCACTTTCAATCCAGTACCGACTATTTGGTAAGTATTAAATTGCGCGAGGCTACGATGAGCGAGAAAAATTTCAGCTGCGGGCTTGAGGCGGTGCTGGCAATCCTGGGGGGCAAGTGGAAACCCCTCATTGTCTTCCAGCTGGCCGGTGGCGCGAAGCGCACCGGCCAACTGCGGCGACTGGTCACCAATGTCAGCGAGAAAATGCTGATCCAGCATCTGCGGGAATTGACCGATGACGGCGTCATTTGCCGCATCGATTTCCAGACAGTGCCGCCGCGCGTCGAATATGAACTGACCGACTTCGGCCAAAGCCTGGCCAGAGTTCTGGCTCCTCTGTGCGAATGGGGAACGCGGCACACGGAGGAAGTGGCCATGATTGTGCAAAATCGTCAGCGCTCGGTAGCGGCGGCCTAACGGTGTGGACCTCTGTCAAGAAACCATGTCTGTATCTGGCCAAGTCCGCTGTTAAGCACATTGACCGCTAACCACCCCTTTTCACCATGGCTTGGCGTCAGCGGACCGGCTGCTTTTAGGAATTCGAAATGTTAGTCTGAACGGCAGAAATGGGGCGCTCAGCGGCCATAAGCCGCTTTTCCGGTTTGAAGATTGATGCAGCTTGCAAGTGAAATATTGGCCCTCCGCCCTTAAGCAAAGGGCCGGACATTAATTGAGATTAGCGCTGAAGAAGTCTGCGAACGAGCTTTCAACCAGCGCGCTCACTTCAGGCTGATCGCTGTAAAAACCATAGCCGTGGTCGGCGTTCGGGATGAGCACGATGCTACCCTTCGGGTAGGCCGAAATAACGGCTTCGTTCTCCGCCGGCAGGATAGTGACGTCTTTGTCGCCGTGAACAACAAGCATGGGGCCCTTGTAGGCGCCGATGCCGTCGAGCGGGCTTGATGCCAGCATCTCGTCGAACCACATGAGGCTCAACTGCTGCTTTTGCCCGTATTGGGTGGTGTAGTCTGCATAGCCTTTGTCGCTCTTGGCCTCCGCGTAGAGCCGTTCATATTCGGCCTCGCTCCCCGCAAGGAGCAGGAGCAAACTCTTGCCCGGATTGGCTGATGGTGCGAGCAACCCGACGGCATTATAGGGATTGTCCGCCGACTGCGCGATGGTAAGGGCGACGCGGCCGCCCATGCTGTAGCCGAGAATGCCGAGGCGATCGGGATCGACCGGATAATTGGCCAGAAGATGAGCCAGACTGGCATTGGAATCCGAAATCATGCTGGACAGCGACTGGTCGGTCCAGGGTGCCTTGCTGTCGCCCGTGCCCGCAAAGTCCATGCGAATGGTGACGATGCCGACTTTTGCCAACGCGTCGGCGAGCCTCGCAAAGCCGCCGCCTTCCTGCCGCCCGCCACCATGGCCGTGATTCATGACTACCGCTGGAAACGGCCCTGCGCCGTCCGGCACAACAACCGTTGCAGGTACGGCGCGTTCACCATTCATTATGGTGATATCAGTGCTCGTTTGCGCCTGAGCCGCCGATGCCAAGGCCATGGCTAAGGAGGCAGCAATCAAGAGACCCGTAGCAGACTTGAGCAGGTGCATGCGCGTGAGCTTTCAACTGGGATGTTTCGCCAATCGCTCAGATTAGTGACCTGCGGGTTGCCGGTGTCAAGCTTGCTGCACTGCAGGTCTGTCGGCGCATGCCGTGTGCGCGAGTCCGCTTTACAGCGTTGCTCGAAGTGTCGGCAATGTCCGGAATGGGGCGCAAACCTGCTCAACTACCCGCGCCAAACACCCGGTCGGTTTGCCTCTGTCTCGGTGAAGTTTAAAGATCGATCACGCTAACCGGAGGTGGGCTTTGAATCATCGTTTAACGACAGCAATTCGAATACATGAGGCTGCCAAAGCTGTGCTTCACAAGACCAGAACATTTCCTAATCAAGCGCTCAGCGGTCATGGCCAGTTGCCTGCTATGAGGGAAATGGGCGTCGAACCAATGCTCCTAGCTCTGTCGATGGAGCTAGCATTAAAAGCGTGGTTTGTTTTCGACTTCGATGACCCGGAACATTCCAAGTCGCATGATCTCTCCAGGCTGTTCTCGCGGCTTAAGCCCGAGAGCCAGAAAAAGCTGGGCGAGACGTTTAAAAGCACCGTTGCACCGCACCACCCCAATATTTTCCACGTCGATTACGGTATTGAACACTTGCTATACCAACACAAAGACGCCTTTGTGGATTGGCGCTATATGCATGAGTCCAAGTCGACGATGTTTGAGCGTAGTGCGTTCGAAGCTACGCTCGATATGGTTCTCAGGGAATTCGATAAGCGATATTACACGGTGCCGGCGCCGCTGCCGTGGCTATCTTGACGTTGCGAATGCCCTGTCGTTCAGGTGCGACATCCGCAATGAGCGGCGCTGTGAGCATCAATTGGATCGCGCAACAAAACTCGTATGGACGCTTAGGCGCGCTTCGTCTTATGTCCCAGTGAACTCAATCCATCGCAACAACGAAACGAAGCTGGGCCGTCACAGTCAACGCACCCATATTGGCTCTTTAGCTCCCTTCCGGGACCTCAAACCACGCACGGCTCCTTTTTGGCATGAGCCACTGGAGACCTCTCACCCAAAATGTGTGGAAATCATCCTTTCGCTTCAGAAGTTTAACTTCATGCAGCCATGATCTTTCCCCATGCGCCATCCTCCAATTTCATGGAGGTTGATGATGCAGAACACCCGCTCCCTGACCCCGCGAATGATCTCGGATTTCTGCAGGCTCAGGTTGAAATCCGTTCTCGATGACTCCGAAATAAATCTCATGACAAGCTATCTTGTCGGGCTAATCGAGCTGAAGTCGTATCCACCCTATAGAGGCAGCAAAGCCGATTGGGTCATGCTGGCCGAGGCCTCGGGGATCGAAGCAAACAGGCTCAAGGCGGCAGGGTCCAAGCTGCAGCCGGTTCTCGACGCGGTAGCGCGTTCCGTTGCCATGAGTGGTCATGCGGCTCTCACTCCCCCCAAGACTCGCTCGAAGCCAACCTTGAAGAGCTCATCTTCAGGCAACGGATCTCGAAGAGGGCCAGCGCCCAAACCGATTGTCGAATTCCCGGATCCGCTGCTCGGCGAATGGGAAGATCCAGCAGGCTTCAGCGACGCGCTCAATCTCCACATGCGCAGGCATGGAGACAGCGTCCGGCACCTTTATCTCTCGCTGGTGTCCAGAGGAGAGGCGCAGGATCAACGCACATTGATGAAATGGTGCACCGGCCAGCTGATGCCGATGACCGCACGCAGCTTCGTCGTCCTCAACAACATCGAACGGCGCTATCGTTTGCCGCTCGGCTACTTCAAGGCGAAACTGCCGCATCAAGCCCGTGCCATTCGCGGGGTGACGCTGGCGGGTCTTCCGGCTGCGGAACGACGGCGCCTTGCCTGGCATCTGCCGGACGATTTCCTGACGCGACCCAAGGCGGAGCAGGAGGAGATCCTCGCATGGGTTCGCCGGGTGATCATTTCCGGATCCACCGATTATCGTCAGTTCCAGGCCGCCGCGATGCGACATCGCTATGCGGTTCGATTCACAGCCTTTCAGAATGCACCGCGGCGGCCGGCACGGAAGCCGGAAGATGAACTCAGCGAACTCGACGACGAACTACGGTCGGCGGTGATGGACGCGCCGGCTGCACTCGATGCGGAGATGAATGCGCTGCTGCGGTTCAAGACCGCCACCCTTACCGCCTTCGGCTTCCAGCGAAACGGCGTCTGGAACGAGGAGACGGCATCCCAAAAAGTCGAGCACCTTGGGCTGATGTTCGGTGCGCTTGCCTCCGATCCGCGAAGCACGGTCAAGGGCGCTGGCGTCCCGCTCGAGAGCTTGTGCTTCGGCATGCTGATCTTCCCCGCCGTCTGGGACTGGTACCTGCAATGGCGGGAGCAGCGGCGCGGCTTCTACACCAAGTGGGAGGTCGACATGCTCAGTGTCGTCTTGAGCATGTCGCGCGCCGAGACGGGCTGGATACGCCAGACACCATCTCTGGCCGATCGGCTCCGGCCTATCCCCGGAATGATCGCCGAGGCTGACATCGATCGCGCGAGGTCCGACTGGGAAGCTGCGTGCGAACTCTTCCACAAGCATGCCCGACATCGAATTCGCGAAATTGAGCGTGTCGCTCGGGTCCACAGGGATCCGTTCGAGCCGATCCTGCCGATCCTCGAGGCTGCCAGCCCTGTCGGCGAGTATCGCAAGATCACCGACGAGATCATGAGGCTGATGCCCGACGAACGTCGCTACCCCCGGCAGGCGGCAGAGGCGGTGAGGTCGTTCCTGATGCTGCGGCTGGGCATGCACACGGGCCTCCGCCAGCGCAACCTGCGCGAGCTCCTTGTCTGTCCGCGCGGCGCCATGCCGACGTCCGAGCGCCACCTCGAGGACAGGAAACGTGGCGAACTCCGCTGGAGCAATCGCGACAACGGGTGGGAAGTGCTGATCCCCTCCGTCGCCTTCAAAAACTCGACCTCTTCGTTTTTCGGGTCGAAGCCATTCAGGTTGGTCCTGCCAGATCTGGCAGGGCTCTATGACGCGATAGAAGCCTACGTCGACCGCCATCGCGCCGGGCTCATCGGAGATGCAGACGACCCCGGGACTTTTTTCGTGAAAACCTGCAAACGCACCAGCGCTGACGCCTCATACAACCAGAACACCTTCTACGAAGCGTGGCGGCTGACGATTCAGCGATATGGGATCTACAACCCATGGACTGGCCGTGGCGCCATCAAGGGCCTGCTGCCTCATGGACCCCACAATATCCGCGATGTGCTCGCAACCCATATTCTCAAGCAGACTGGATCGTTCGAACAGGCTTCGTATGCAATCCAGGATACGCCAGACATGGTTGCAAAGCACTATGGCCGGTTTCTGCCTCAAGATAAGTCGGCAATAGCTGCGAAAATCTTGAATCAGGTGTGGGAGGCTGCCTGATATATACACCTGCGCCGAACATCCGAGTTTGAGGTTCGGCTGCGGCCGGCTTTAGCCAGCAGCTAAGGCGGTGATTATATCATGCTGCCGGCTATCGTCGCTGTTATCGTGGTGGATTGTTCCGCTCCAAGCGTCTTGTGCATGACTGTGGGATCGGGCTACCGCGTATGTAGCGGCTGCTTTTGGGATGTGCCGATTGACCGATCAATGGCGGGAATGGGGCGCAAGTTTCCCTGTGAGGACATAAGGGGCGCTCATCCAAAAACTTTGATGGCGTGCTCAGAAGCTCACGCAAGCCCTCTGTATCAAACGCGCTAAATATGATGATGTTAAACTACTGCTGGATCATATTTCAGCGCCATTCCCGCCAGTAAGTCCCGCTGCCAAGTAAGTCCGCCGCCGGATCCATAATTTGGGCGAGAGATCGTATGTCCAAACAATCCCATCCGAACCTCGTAATCAATGTCGGCTCGTTTCATGCGATCTTCGAAAGTATGCCGCAACCCGTAAAGAGTGTGCTCCTGGCTGGGTAGCAGGGCGTTTTCGTCGAGATATGAATTGATAGTCTGACACGCCGTCCCGGTCCTATCCATGTAGCGCGGGAAGCCACCGGGAAAGCGTTTGAACACCTCTAACGCAACGCCAACCAAGGGTATGCTCCGTACCGATGCAGAGCTCTTTACCTCATGAGGACCAAACTCCTTAACATCCGAGTTTTTGCGATCATTAGCTCGCCGAGGTCGGATCGAAATATGAGGAACTTCTGCATCGAGGATGATGGCGCTTGGCGTCAAGTTGCAGATCTCAGAAGGACGGCAACCTGTTTCGATAATGGCAAGAAGGATCGCTCTCGCTTCAGCGTTCAATCCAGCGAGCGGTCCAACGGTGAGAAACTTTTGCTCAAGCCAAGCGATGGGGAAGGGCGGACGAGGATCTGAACCATCCTCTGGGAAGCCAAGCGCCAGAAACGGGTTCAGCCTTTCCTTGTCATTGTGCTCGAATGAGAAATACTCTCGATAAAGCTTGCGCAGTTCCCCGATCTCGCGATTACCAGAGCTGGGGTGCATTGGCGCCACTTCGTCTTCTGGCATGATCCGATTGAGCCAGTACCGGTAGAACTTGACGGCGTCTCCACGTGTGATTTCCGCAAGCGGTTTGTCACCGACAATCTCGACGAACCGTGCGATTGCGCGCTTTGGAATGTTCTTCCAGATCCGGAGTTGATTGGGACTCTTGTTTGCCAGCGCCAACTTGCCTGGCCCTTCGACGTAGATTCTCAATGCATCTTCGAAGCGGTCTTCTGGCGGCGGAATGGTGCCGAGAACGGCCTGCTCCACTGCGCGTGGTGTACTCTCGGGGAGTATCGCCTCAAATCGGCTGGATAACTCCTCCCAACGCGCTTCTCGGCCAAGTTCTTCGGCTGAAACATACCCAACAAACCCCATGGCCTTTACCCGCTTCAGAGCTGCTGCGTACCGGCTTCTTGAGCGATCGACATGTTCATTGAGGGTCAACGCTGCCCAAAGTTCATCATCAGCGGCAGCCAGCAGGTCGCGGGCACGGCGGGCGACAGCCAAGTCGCGAGTGCCAAGAGCTTGCCTTATCAGAGGAGCGCGCGCGTCTAAGGCTAGGAGTGCTGTCGGTACGCGTCGGTAATAAACCCAGCTGTGACCGCGGCGCTTCAGGTACTGGTCAAGAAGGTCGAGTTTGCCCATTCGTCCGTACTCCAGAACGCCCGTGTAGCGCACAATGGAGCACGGTTTGTATCACACCTTCGTAAAGAGGTGCAACTTATTCTCCAGTTGCAATGGAGATAACTTAGTGTCTGCAGTATTTTATGGGTGATGGCGGAGAAGTAGGTGGAGCGGGTGAAGGGAATCGAACCCTCGTCATCAGCTTGGGAAGCTGCTTCTCTACCATTGAGATACACCCGCATTCCGGTGTTGACCCTAGATGCTGGAAATCGGGGTCAGCGTCAAGACGGTCTCAGGGGAACGGCTTGAAGTGTTTTGAAAGCTTGAGTGTCTGGGCTTGATAGTTCGAGCCGAGCGCCGAGCCATAGAGCCGGTCGGGCGTTTCCGCGAGGCTTTCGTAGATCAGGCGGCCGATGATCTGCTTGTGGCCGAGAAGAAACGGCACTTCACGGCTGCGCACTTCGAGGACCGCGCGGCTGCCTGTGCCGCCGGCGAGGGAATGGCCAAAGCCAGGATCGAAAAAGCCGGCATAATGCACGCGGAATTCGCCGACGAGCGGGTCGAACGGCACCATTTCGGCGGCGTGGCTCGGCGGCACATGCACCGCTTCATGGCTGACGAGGATATAGAATTCATCGGGATCGAGCGTCAGCTCGGGCCGGCCGCGGCTATAGAGCGGCTCCCAGAAATCGAGGACGTCGAGCGCGCTTTTCTTGTCGACATCGATCACGGCCGTATGGCGTTTGGAGCGGAAGCCGATGAGGCCATCGCGGCCTTCGCCCAAAAGATCGATCGAAAGCGCCACGCCGCCATCGACTGGCAGATCGCCGCCGATAACCAGCGTGTCGCTGGCATGCAGGGCCTGATGCTCGGATGACGAGAGACGCGTATCGCCGGAGCGGAAGCGCATTTGGCTCAGCCGCGACCCGGTCCGCACCAGGACGGGAAAGGTGCGCGGGCTGACTTCAAGATAGAGCGGCCCGTTATAACCCTTGGGCATTTGATCGAAACCGCGCGCGCGATCGCCGATGACGCGGGTGAAGACATCGAGCCGGCCTGTCGAACTCTTGGGATTGGCCGAGGCGCTGACGTCGGACGGGAGAGCAAGGCTTTCCTGCAGCGGCACCAGATAAACGCAACCACGCTCCAGCACCGCGCCCTTGGTCAGATCGATCTCGTGGAGTGTTAGCGCTTCGATCCGCTCGGCCATCGAATGGGCCGGGCCGGGCAAAAAGCTCGAACGTACGCGATAGGCGACATCGCCAAGCCGGAGATCGAGGCTTGCCGGCTGTACCTGATCGGCGTCGAATTCGCGTGTCGCAGTGATTGCGCCTTGCGCATGGAGCTTTTCGATCAGGCGCGCGGGAAAGACGCCTTGGGGCCAAGCCTCTTGCATGCTGCGCGCTCCGTCAAATCAGGGGTCGCTCTCCCTAGCAAAGCGCGGAGATTGACGCCACCGGCCAATTGCGGTTTAGTCCCAACCAGTGGTGATTTGGCCGGTCGCTTGCAGCCACTTTAAATAAGTCGCTAAAGACCGTTATTGGAACCGGCCGCCATTCGCGCGCCGGTTTTTTGTTTGAAGGCAGAGCCATGTCCAAAGAGAAAAATCCCCTCCTTGATCCAGCCAAGCATTCTGCGGCGACGCAAATGGTGCATGGCGGGGGGATGCGCTCGCCGTTCAACGAGACCAGCGAAGCGATTTTCCTTAATTCGGGCTATTCCTACCCCAGTTCGGAACATGCCGAATTGCTGTTCCAGGGCAAAATCCCGGGCGGCCACAACTATTCCCGCTTTGCCAACCCGACCGTCGACATGTTTCAAGAGCGCATGGCGCTGCTAGAAGGCGCGGAAGCCAGCCGCGCCTTTGCCTCGGGCATGGCTGCGGTCACCAATGCGGTGATGAGCCAAGTGCGGGCGGGCGATCATATCGTTGCCGCGCAAGCGCTGTTCGGCGGTTGCCGCTATGTGGTCGAAGACTACGCGCCGCGTTTTGGCGTCGAATCGACGCTCGTCGATGGCCGCGACCCCGCCAATTTTGAAGCGGCTATGCGCCCCAATACCAAGGTCGTCTTTATCGAGACCCCGACCAATCCGACGCTGGAACTGGTCGATATCGCTGCCGTCGCCAAAATCGCGCATGCCCATGGCGCCAAGCTGATCGTCGATAATGTCTTTTCGACCGCGCTCTATCAAAAGCCGCTCCAGCTCGGAGCCGATCTCGTCACCTATTCGGCGACGAAACATATCGACGGGCAGGGCAGGGTGCTCGGCGGCATCGTGCTCGGCTCGAAAGCGCTGATCGAAGGCGACGTCCACACTTTCCTTCGCCAGACCGGTGCGACGCTCAGCGCCTTCAATGCCTGGGTGCTGCTCAAGGGCCTTGAGACCTATACGCTGCGCGTCGAGCAGATGACCAATAGCGCCGAAAAAGTCGCCGAGGCGCTGGGCTCGCATCCGAAAATCGCGCGCGTCATCTATCCGCACCACAAGAGCCACCCGCAATACGATCTGGCCAAGCGCCAGATGACCCGGGGGTCGACGCTGCTGGCGCTCGAGGCCAAGGGTGGTCAGGAGGCTGCGTTCGCCTTATCCGACGCGCTCGCGGTGATCCTGATTTCCAACAATCTCGGTGACGCCAAGTCGCTGATCACTCATCCACGCACGACGACGCATGCGCGGTTGACCGAAGAGGTCCGGCTCGAAACGGGCGTGACGCCGGGTCTGCTGAGATTGTCGGTTGGTCTCGAAGATCCAAATGATCTGATTGCCGACCTGATGTATGCGCTGGATCAGGTGTGATGACCTCTACGTCCGGTCACCCCCACCTAGCCTCCCCCTCGAAGGGGGAGGGACAGTTTCGTGGTCGGGACACGATCAAGCTACACGCGCAGAAGTATTCCTCCCCCTTGCAGGGGGAGGCTAGGTGGGGGTCTTTGCGCGCATTCCTCGCGCTGGCGTTCTTCGCCCTCAGTGCCCCCGCCGTCGCCCAGCCCCTCCCCAATCACGCCGATCCCGACGCCCGCGAAATCCTGCCGATGCAGGGCGCCGTGCCGGCCATTCGGTTCCTCACCACGGCCGATTTCCCGCCGTTCAATTTTCGCGATAGCACCGGCGAATTGATCGGCTTCAATGTCGATCTCGCCAAGCGCATCTGTGCCGAGGTGAATATCGCTTGCACACTCCAGGCCTGGCCTTGGGACCAGGCGGCCAATGCACTGGCCGATAACCAGGGCGATGCGCTGATCGCCGGTCTGGCAGTCAGCGCGGAAAATGGCGAACGCTTCGATTTTTCATCGACCTACCTGGCCTTGCCGGGACGCTTCGTCACGCGCACCGACGACGCCGCGGTTTTTTCGGTGGCCGGTCTTAAAGGCAAGACCGTTGCCCTGCGCGAAGGCAGCGCCCATGCCCAATTCATGGCGCGCTATATGCCGGACGTGACGGTTGCTCCCTTCGCAACCGAGATCGACGCGCTTTCCGCGCTTCGCGATGGCAAGGCGGATGCCTATTTCGGCGATGCCATGCGCACCGCGTTCTGGCTCAATGAAAATCCCGATTGCTGCAGCTTTGCCGGCGAACCCTATTTCCGGCCGGAGCTCTTTGGGGAGGGGTTAACCATCGCTGTTCCCGCCGGGAACGACGCCATCCGGCACACCATCGATTGGGCACTCGTCCGCCTCAAGCAGAACGGCGCCCTCGATGAACTCTATCTGCGCTGGTTCCCTGTCGGGTTTTATTAAGCCGGCAGACGACGGTGGCGGGCGCGGGCCGCGACTTCGATTGCGGCCGTCGTCAACCGATCGATGCTGAGCTTGTCGCGGAGCATTTCGAGAAAGCGCAGCTCTTCTTGTTCGAGGTGGAGGTCGACCGCCGTCACCTCGACCGCAAGCGCATAGGCGGTATCCTCGAGCTTCTTGGGCAAGGCTGCCAAGGCATTGTCGAGCACGCGATCGAGGCCATCGGGCTCGTTCAGCATATCCGCGCAATCATTGGCGACCGCCATCAGCCTCGATTTATCAAAGCCTTCGAACACCGGCAGGCGGTCGATCAGGGCCTGGATGCGAAACAGTTCGCGCTCCGTCATGGTGCTGTCCGAGGACGCAGCGACAAGCATCACGTGGATCAGAGCGTCATGGGCAGTGGTCGTCATGGTGCTTTCCGGCAAAGAGTAAACAGGCACAAGAACTAGGTCTCCGGCTGCACTTTCGCAACCACCTGCGACATTGACGTCAAAGCGAGGGAATGCGACACCGCATGCCTTGCCTGTTTTCTCGTATTTTCCGAAAGGCCGTCAGCCCGTGTCGTCCGCTGCTTTGCCCGAACTTGACCCCTCCTTCTTTGAGCCTGCGCAGACCGCTCGCGCCTGGCCGTTTGAAGAAGCGCGCAAGATCGTCAAACGGCTCGAAAAGTCGGGCAAGGGCGAAGCCCTGTTCGAAACCGGCTATGGTCCCTCGGGCCTGCCTCATATCGGCACGTTCGGCGAAGTGGCGCGCACCACGATGGTGCGTACGGCCTTTCGCCTGTTGACGCGTGACCAGATCCCGACGCGACTTCTGTGCTTTTCCGACGATCTCGACGGCATGCGCAAGATCCCGGACACCGTCCCTTCCAAGGAAGCGATGGAGCCGCATCTGCAAAAGCCGTTGACCTCGGTGCCGGACCCGTGGACCAACGAATATGAGAGCTTTGGCCACCACAACAACGCCATGCTGCGCCGCTTCCTCGATACCTTTGGGTTCGATTACGAATTTGCGAGCGCGACGGACTATTACCGCTCCGGCCAGTTCGACCCCGTATTGCGCCTCGCGGCTGAGCGCTATCAGGCCATTATGGACGTCATGCTGCCGACGCTTGGCGCCGAGCGTCAGGCGACCTATTCGCCATTCCTGCCGATCTCGCCGATTTCTGGCCGCGTGCTTTACGTGCCGATGAAGGAAGTGAACGCCAAGGACGGCACGGTGACCTTCGCGGACGAAGACGGCCGCGACACCACGGTTCCGGTCACAGGCGGCCACGTCAAGCTGCAGTGGAAGCCGGACTTCGGCATGCGCTGGGCAGCGCTCGGCGTCGACTTTGAAATGTTCGGCAAGGACCACCAGACCAATCAGCATATCTACGACAAGATCTGCGCGATCCTCGGCGGCACTCCGCCCGAGCACTATGTTTACGAGTTGTTTTTGGATGCCGAAGGGCAAAAGATTTCAAAATCGAAGGGCAATGGCCTGACGATCGACGAATGGCTGACCTATGCGCCGACCGAGAGCCTCGGGCTCTACATGTTCCAGAAGCCGCGCGTCGCCAAGCGTCTGCATTTCGATGTCATACCGCGCGCGGTCGACGAATATTTTGCCCATGTCGCCTCCTACGAAAAGCAGGAAGCGGCAGCACGGCTCGAAAACCCGGCCTTCCATGTCCACTACGGCAATGTGCCCAAGGTCGACATGCCGATCACCTTCGCGCTGCTGTTGAACCTTGCAACGGCTTCGAACCCGGAAACGCCCGAAGTCATGTGGGGCTATATCTCGGCCTATGCGCCGGGGATTTCGGCCAAGACCCACCCGCATCTCGATGCGCTGGTCGGCTACGCCATGCGCTACTTCCGCGACTTCGTGAAGAAGACCTATCGCGCGCCGGACGATGTCGAACGGGCCGCGCTCGAAGGGCTTTCCGCTGCGTTCGCAGCGCTGCCCGCCGATGCCGATAACGAAACGATCCAGAATGCGGCGCTCGATGTCGCGCGCAATATCGAGCGTTATCAGGATCACACAAAGAAGGGCCCGACAGGCGGCCCCGGCGTGTCTGGCGAGTTCTTCCAGATGCTCTATCAGGTGCTGATCGGCCAGGAACGCGGCCCGCGCTTCGGCTCGTTTGCGGCGCTCTACGGGATCGAGAACACGCGGAAGCTGATCGACAAGGCGCTTGCCGGCGAACTGCTGAACTAGCGTGCTATCCCCTCCCTTCCTCCCCTTCGATGGGGAGGGAGTGGGCGTGACTCAGAACCCAGCCGCTACCCCAGAACTTTCCTGAAAAACACCACGCGCTGCGTTTCGGCAAAGCCCAGCGCGGCATGCATCGCAAGGCTTGCTGCATTCTCGGGCGTTGCATCTGAAGCAAATTCAGTGCAGCCTTGGGCGCGGCTCCAGCCTTCGACGGCGGCAATAAGCGCACGCGCCACGCCTTTGCCGCGCGCCTCCGGCACAACGAAAATCCCTTCGAGAAACGCTACAGGCGAAGTCTTGCAGCCGTTGACGTAGTCGCGCCGCAGCGCGGCCTCGGCAAAACCGAGCGCCGCGCCATCCGCACCTCGTGCGATCAGGTTGATCGTCTCCCCGGGATCTTTGAGCAGTTCAGCAATCTCGGCCGCGTGTTCACCATTGCCACCACTGGGCCAAAGCGCCGTGCGCATGGATGTCCAATCGCAGGCGTCACTCGGGACGGCGGGAGCGATCGTTACTGGCTGGCCCAGATGATCCGCGCGATCCATTCGATATCCTTCATGTTCAGTATCCGCGGATCATAGGCGGGATTCAGCGAATGAAGTTCAATCTGGTTGGCCGTCTGGCGATAGAGGATTTTGGCCATGACCTCGCCCTCGCGCGTCTTGACGACGACGCGATCGCCGCGCCGCACCTGTTCGGTGGGCGAAACCACGACCCGGTCCCCCTCGCGATAAAGCGGCTCCATGCTATCGCCCTGGATTTCGAGCGCATAAATGCCGGGATCGCCCGGCGTGGGCAGGCTGACCTCGTCCCAACCCTGTCCGGCTGGAAAACCTGCGCTATCGAAAAAGCCGCCGGCCCCCGCTTGGGCCAGACCGAGCAGCGGCACCGTGCGGTAGCGGGGGGCATCCATATGCAGAAACGTGCCGCCCGCGAGAAACGAATCCATCGTCTCTCCCGTCGCTTCGAGCACTTTGGCGATGCTTTCCGTCGACGGCCAACGCTCCCGCCCGTCCTTGCTCACGCGCTTCGAGACATTGAATGCCGTGGCGTCGAGCCCCGCCAATTTGGCGAGCGCCGACACCGATAGGCCATTTCTTTGCGCCACAGCGTCGATACCGTCCCAGAGGGCCCGATGTGAAAGCATGTCACAGCCGTAAAAAGGAGTTCGATTATAGACAAGGAAATTAGTCCTAAACTAGCCCTCTCAACTGGCCCTGTAAAGAGCCGATGCGCGCTTGCCGATCCGCTGCGCCTTGTCTAGTTTCGCGCCATGTCGACACCCGAACTGATCTATAAAATCACCACGCCCGCTGCTTTTGCCCCAGCCCGCGCTTCCGGCAATTTTGCCGGAATGCCGATCGATGCTGCAGACGGCTACATGCATTTTTCGACGGCGAGCCAACTCTCGGAAACGCTACGGCTGCATTTTGCCGGCCAATCGTGTTTGCTGCTCCTAGCGGTCAAAACGGTGGATCTGGGCGATAGGCTCGTCTGGGAACCTTCGCGCGGTGGCGAACTCTTTCCGCATCTTTATGGTGGGCCGCTCGACATCGCCGATATCCTCTGGGAAGAGCAGATCAGCGTTGCTGCGGACGGTTCGTGTCATTTGCCGGCCGGTGTCCAATGATCTTCTCCGCCTTCTCGCCACTGCTGCGCAATGCCGGTTTGGCCAATCTGACGCGCGACGCGCTGTTGCGCATGGACCCGGAAACCGCGCATGGCGCGACGATCACGGCGCTCCGCATGGGTCTTGCGCCGACGCAGGAGCGGCCCGATCCGGCGGAGCTCGCGACCAGCCTCTGCGGTCTCGACCTCAAGAACCCGATCGGCATGGCAGCCGGCTTTGACAAGAACGCCGAAGTGCCGCGCCCATTGGCGCTGATGGGTTTCGGCATGGTCGAGATCGGCACGGTCACGCCGCGCCCGCAGGCCGGCAATCCAAAACCCCGCCTCTTCCGCATTCCGGAAGCCGAAGGCGTCGTCAATCGCATGGGCTTTAACAATGAAGGCCATGAAGCCGCGTTCGAGCGCCTGAAAGGCCTTCGCGTCCCCGCAGCGCTCGGGGTCAATATCGGCGCCAACAAGGACAGCGAGGATTTCGTCGCCGACTATGTCGCGGGCGTCAAACGCTTTGCCGATCTCGCCGATTATCTGACGGTCAATATTTCCTCGCCCAACACGCCGGGTCTGCGCAATCTCCAGGCCGATGAGGCCCTGACGCGGCTGCTCGATGCTGTGCTTAATGCGCGCGCCAAGGCCAAGACCCGCGTGCCCACGCTTCTCAAGATCGCGCCCGACCTCGACGAAGCGGCGATGGATGCCATTGCGCGCGTCATCGGCGCGACCGATCTCGATGGCCTGATCGTGTCCAACACCACCATTTCGCGCGATCCGGTCGCTGGCCTCGAAAATGCCGATGAGATGGGCGGCCTCTCGGGCAAACCGCTCTTCACCCTCTCGACCCAGCGCCTCGCCCAGATGCGCCAGCGCGTCGGGGCGCTGCCGATTGTCGGCGTCGGCGGCATCCATTCGCCGCAGACCGCGCTCGCCAAGTTCGAAGCTGGCGCCAATGCCATCCAGCTTTATTCGGCATTGGTCTTTGGTGGTCTCGATCTCCTGGAGCGCATCAAGGCAGGTCTTGTCACGAGCGTGCGCGCCTCGGGCAAGAAAAACATCACTGATCTTGTTGGCACCAAGACCGATGCCTGGGCCCGCGGCGAGGCTTAAGAACTGACGCCAGAGCAGATCCGCGCCGCTTGTGCTTCCACATCGCGCGGATCGAGCGTCACCGTCAGGTCCTGCCGGAAAATGTCTTCCGAGATGATCCCCACGCATTCGCGAAAGGGACTCGGCTTCAGCACCACGGCGCTTGCAACGATTGCCGCTCCCGCGACGACGGCGAGCGCAATCGGCCAGGTCTTCACTGCGCCACGTCGAGCGTGATGATCACATCCGCTCGTCCCTGCGTGTCCATGACGCGATCGTAATTGGGCAGATCGTTTCTCTCGATATGGGCGCGGTTGCGCTCCTCGGTAAACAGCCCTTCTTCGCCATGGCGTTTCATCAACCGCGCGCGGACGAGGTCGCGCGGCACGGAGATGAACGCTGCATAATCAAGAAGTGGACGCACCGCGGCCCAATCGCCGTCGTCGAGCAACAGATAATTGCCCTCGACCACCAGCACCTTCACTTCTGGAGAAACCGTGAAGGCATCGTCGACGGTATCTTCGATCTTTCGCGAATAACCCGGGCCGCTCATGGCCTCCGTCGCCACCTTGAGCCGGCTGACGAACTGCGCGAAGTCGCCCGCTTCGAAGGTGTGCGGCGCCCCTTTGAAATCCGTCTGGCCCATGGTTTCGAGCTTGGCGTGCTTCATATGGAAGCCATCCATGGGCACCAGCGCCGCAAGCCCCGGCTGCGCCGCATTAAGCGCCCCAACCAGATCCGCCGCCAGCGTCGATTTGCCGACGCCCGGGCCACCCGCGAGACCCAGCGCTATGCGCCGGCCTTCCGCCTTATCGGCCAATTGCTGCGCAATGACCGTTAATTCGGTCAGCGCGTCGATCGGGGTCAGCGTCAGCTTGCCGGAGAGCATCAGCGCGCCCGCAACAGGCGAAGGACGATCCAGACCGGGATCACGATCGCGGCACCCGTTAGGATATAGGCGCCAAGCTGACGGAAAACGCCGCCGCCATCGCGCAGCACATCGCGGATTGCATCGGTCGCGCCACGCACGAGATCGGCGGCATCGAAGCCGAAAACGGTCATGAGAAAGCCGACGAAAAGCGAGATCAGCAGCAGCCTGATGGCTAGCGCCATCGGCCGGTCGCCCAAAAACCGTTCGAGCCCGGAACGCGGGTCGGGGCGTAGGTCTTCTGTCATCGGTTCGCTCCGTTTGGCAGGTTCAAGCCCATCATATAGGCTTTAGCCCGATTTGCAGTAGGTGCTTGTTGTCAACTTTCGCTTCCGCCGACACCCCCTCCCATCCTCCCCCATCAAGGGGGAGGTGCCGCATCGCGTTTGGCGCAAGATCTTTTCATGAGCACAATCCCTTCACCTCCCCCTTGATGGGGGAGGTCGGGAGGGGGTGACCTTGTCGGCGGAACTTCCACCTGTCATTGCCAACTGGTTTGCCAAGCGCGGTTGGTCGCCGCGTCAGCACCAGCTCGATGTGCTAGGGAGCTATCAATCGGGCGCGAGCCAGTTGCTGATCGCGCCGACCGGCGCAGGCAAGACCATGGCGGGGTTTCTCCCGAGCCTCACCGATCTCGTCGACGGCAACTTCGAGGGCCTTCACACTCTCTATATCTCCCCGCTCAAGGCGCTTGCGGTCGACGTCCATCGCAACCTCTCCAACCCCATTATCGAAATGGGCCTGCCCATCCGGGTCGAAGCGCGCACGGGTGATACTTCGGCCAGCAAGCGCGCCCGGCAGCGGCTCAAGCCACCACACATCCTGCTTACGACGCCCGAGCAATTGGCGCTGCTCATCTCCCATCCCCATGCCGAATTGATGTTTGGCACACTCCGCCGCGTCGTTCTCGACGAACTCCATGCGCTCGTGACCAATAAGCGCGGCGATCTCCTGTCGCTCGGGCTAGCCCGGCTTGCGCGTCTCGCGCCCGAGATGCGGGTAACAGCCCTTTCGGCCACCATTGCCCGCCCCGATCTCCTCCGCGATTGGATCGCCGAACCGGTCCCCAACCGACACACCGATCTCCTCCGCATGACCGGTGGCGCGCCGCCCGAACTCGCCATTCTCGAAACCGAGCAGCGCCTCCCCTGGGCCGGGCATTCGGCGGGCTATGCCCACCACGATCTCTACGAAACCATCAAGGCCCACAAGACGACGCTCCTCTTCGTCAACACGCGCTCCCAGGCCGAGATGCTGTTCCAAGGTCTTTGGGACATCAACGAAGACATGCTGCCCATCGCGCTGCACCACGGTTCGCTCTCGGTCGAGCAGCGCCGCAAAGTCGAAGCGGCCATGTCCGATGGCAAGCTCAAGGCCGTCGTCTGTACCTCGACGCTCGATCTCGGCATCGATTGGGGCGATGTCGATCTCGTCATCCAGATCGGCGCGCCAAAAGGCTCCTCGCGCATGCTGCAACGCATCGGCCGTGCCAATCACCGGCTCGACGATCCCTCGCGCGCGCTTCTCGTGCCGTCCAACCGCTTCGAAGTGCTCGAATGCGAGGCGGCGGTCGAGGCGGTTTCGGAGGGCCACCAGGACAGCGAGGACCCCCATCCCGGCGCCTATGATGTGCTTGCCCAGCACGTTCTCGGCATGGCCTGCGCCGAGCCCTTCTTTGCCGATGATCTCTATGCCGAAGTCATCCGCGCCTGGCCCTATCGCGATCTCGAGCGCAAAAAGTTCGATCGCATCCTCGATTTCGTCGCGACCGGCGGCTATGCCCTCCGCGCCTATGAGCGCTACGCCCGGCTGCGGCAAGACGAGGATGGGCGCTGGCGTCTGTCGCATCCTTCCGTCGCCCAGCAATACCGGCTCAATATCGGTACCATCATCGAAGAGCCCATGGTCCGCGTGCGCCTCATTCGCTCCAAGGAGCAAAAGCGCGGGCGGACGACGGGCCCGATCGGTTCAGGCGGTCGCGTGCTCGGGGAAATGGAAGAGTACTTTTTCGGCCAGCTTGTCCCCGGCGACACTTTCGTCTTTGGCGGCGAGATCGTCGCCTTCGAGGGCATCAAGGACAACGAGGCCTTCGTTTCCCGCGCCTTTGCCAAGGACCCCAAGGTGCCGTCTTATTCCGGCGGCCGCTTCCCGCTCTCGACCTATCTCGCGGAGCGCGTTCGCCGCATCATGGATACGCCCGACGAGTGGGATAAACTCCCCAATCAGGTGAGTGACTGGCTGCGCCTGCAGCGCGATTTTTCGGTCTTGCCGCGGCGCGATAGCCTACTCGTTGAAACCTTTCCGCGCGGCTCCAATCATTTCCTCGTCTGCTATCCCTTCGAGGGGCGTTTGGCGCACCAGACGCTCGGTATGCTGCTAACCCGGCGGCTCGAACGCATGCGTGCCCGCCCGCTCGGCTTCGTCGCTTCCGAATACTCCTTGGGCATCTGGGGGCTCGGTGATCTCTCGGCGCTGATCCGCACCGATCGTCTCTCGCTCGACGAACTTTTCGACGAGGACATGCTCGGCGACGATCTCGAATCCTGGCTCGATGAATCCGCGCTCATGAAGCGGACCTTCCGCAACTGCGCCATCATTTCCGGCCTCATCGAGCGCCGACATCCGGGCAAGGAAAAGTCCGGCCGCCAAATCACCATGAGTTCGGACATCATCTACGACGTGCTCTATCAGCACGAGCCGGACCATATCCTGATCGAAGCCACCCGCCGCGACGCCGCCCGTGGTCTCCTCGATATCGAGCGCCTGGGCCAGATGCTGGCGCGCATCAAATCCCATATCGTCCATAAGCCGCTCACGCAGATTTCACCGCTCGCGGTGCCCATCATGCTCGATATCGGCAAGGAACCCATTTTCGGAGAAGCCCGCGAATCGGCTATGGCAGACGCAGCAGAAGAACTCCTGCGCGAGGCCGTCGGCGAGATTTAGGTGTCGTCACTGAGGTCTGCGAGGCCTTCCGATCGGGTGACGAAGAAACCATATGCTCAGCGCTGCCTCCGATATTTCTCCGCTGGAGTCCCCCGTGCTGCGCTTCGCCGGCCACAATTTCGAGCCTCTCCCCTCCGGCGGCCTTTATTGGCACGCGCGGCAGACCCTGCTCGTGGCCGACCTGCATTTTGAAAAAATGGCGAGCTTTGCGCGCCGCGGCCAGATGTTGCCGCCCTATGATACCGGCATGACGCTGGCGCGGCTCGAAGCCGATCTTCGCCGCACCGGCGCAAAAAAGCTGATCTCGCTCGGTGACACCTTTCACCGCGCCGATGCCAGCGCCTTGCTCGGCGCAGCCGAACGGCTGCGGCTTGATACGATCGTCGAAACCATCGAATGCACCTGGCTTTCGGGCAATCATGATCCCGCCCCCCATGTCATCGGCGGCATGTGCTGCGCCGAACTCGAACTGGACGGGCTTTCGCTGACCCATGAACCGAAGCGGGGCAAAGCGGGTCTCGTCGCCGGCCATCTCCATCCCGCGGCGCGCATCGCTGTGTCGGGCCGCACCGCCCGCAGCGCCTGCTTTGTCCACGACAACCGCCTGATGATCCTGCCGGCCTATGGCAGCTCGACCGGCGCGCTCAACATCCTCTCGCCCGCCTTTGTCGGCCTCTTGCACTGGCCTTCGGTGGAAGTGACGATGCTGGGGCGTGACCGGACTTATCCAGTTTCGCCCAAGCGATTGGTGCGGGGCTAGGATCGGATTTTCCCCCTCACCGACCCGGCTCTGCCGGGCCACCTCTCCCCGAGGGGGAGAGGAATAAAGGGGGGCGCAGTACATTCTTCTCCCTCTCGGGGAGAAGGTGGCGCGCAGCGCCGGATGAGGGGGGAAGCCGTCGAGGGCGGCTACCGCCGGAACAGCACCCCGCCCAACCAGCCGGTAAACAACGCCAGCACGACGCAGGCAATGCCGTAGAGGAGCGGTGACTGTGTCGCCGACTGCGCGAGGAAGCGTTCGAAATCGATCTTGCGCACGGCAAAGCCCTCGGACTTGCGCGCGATGATCTGGCCGTTCTTGAACACATAGGTCTGGGCGATATAGGGCCCGGGCGGTGCGCTGCTCGGCAGGGTCAACTGCGCTGAATAGAACGTGTCGGACATGAACTGGACGCCGTTTTCCTGCACCCCGAACAAGCCATCCTGCGACATCAGCCGAATCAGTTCGCGCCCGAATTCGAGCGTCTTCATGAAGCCTGCCGGGTTCGGCGCCATGGCATGGGCTTCAGGCAGGATGTAATTCTCGTTGAGGAGGTTGATGTCGGCGATCTCGATCAGCCGCTTGCTCGAGAGCACATGGAAATAGCTCGGAAAGCGCTTGAACTCGACCTGCTCGGTATTGAGCCAGATGCCGAAATTATGCGTCATCTCGCGCGCGACCCGGTTCTGCGTCGGGCCAAGGATGACGACGACGACGTCGAACGGTCCCTGAACGACGCGCTCCGTCGATCCAGCATCGGGCGCAATCGTGCCGTAAAAAGTCAGCCGTTCGCCGTCAAAGCTCGAGGTGATCTGGATCGTGTCATTGGAAATGCCTGAGACGAGCCGCTCGGCTTGCACGGGCAGGACGGGAAGCAGCAGCGCCAGAAGAACAAGCCAAAGCCGTTTCATCGCGCCACTGCCATCGAGAACACATCGCTCGGGGTCAAGACCAGCGATAGCCCGAAGCGAATAGCGACGGCGAGGACGAGAAGGGCGAGAAGCCCGCGCAACTGTTCGCCGCGCAGATGCTGACCGGCTGCCGCGCCAAATTGTGCGCCGGCCGTGCCGCCCACCATCAGGCAGAAGGCGAGGAGAATATCGACGCTCTGGCTTTGCACGGCATGCATGATCGTTGTTGCCGCCATCATCGCGACGACCTGCGCCAGCGACGTGCCGATCACGACATTGCCGGGCACGCGCAAGAGATAGACGAGCGCGGGCACCATGACGAAGCCGCCGCCAATGCCGAGGAGCGAGCCGACGAAGCCGATAAAGAGCCCGATCAAGAGGACCGGCAGCACGCTGATATAGAGCCGGCTCTTCTTGAAGCGCACGCGCCAGGGCAGGCCGTGGATCCAGCTGTGCTGGTTCGGCTGACGGTCGCGCACGACGACGCCCTTGCGCTGCTTGAGGAGCGCACGCACCGATTCCTGCAGCATCAAGGTGCCGACAAAGCCGAGGAGCACCACGAAGCCGACCGCGATGACGAGATCGAGCTGGCCATTGGCGCGCAGAATCGAGAAGGTCGCTACGCCCCCGAAAGCGCCAAGAATGCCCGAGAGGATGAGGTACATCGCCAGATGCAGGTCGATGCCGCCGCGTCGATAATGGCTAAGCGCACCTGACGTCGAGGCAGCGACGACCTGGCCGGTCACAGATGCAACGGCGACCGACGTCGGTACGCCGGAAAAAATGAGGAGCGGGGTGAGAAGAAAGCCACCACCGACGCCGAACAGTCCCGACAAGAAGCCGACTGCCCCTCCGATCCCCACGAGGAAAAAGAGGTTCACGGAAAGCTCGGCGATCGGCAGATAGATCTGCAAGACCCTGGGTCCCGTCTGGTCTGGTGTTTGAGCCTGAAGCTAACGGTTAGACCGTCAACAAGTGGTCAAGGTTCCAGAAAAACAGGTCATAATTTTATCGATCCGTAGGATTTTTTGTGCACCGCCGTTTGGCTAGTTCGCCACAGGCGTCGCCATCAGCTCCCACACATTGCCCTCGGTATCCTCGAAATAGGCTGAATAGCCCCATTCCGATTCCGTGCCCGGGGTGATGATGAGGCCGCCACCGATCAGCACGCGCTCGAGGATCGCGTCGACTTCGTCGGCACTGTCAGCGCGGTGGCTGAGCACGAAACCGGGGGTGCCTTCGAGGGCCTCGGGCTTGCCGGCGGTCAGGGCGATCTGCTCGCGCGGGAAGAGGACGAAGGAAAAATCGTCATCGAAAAAGAAGGCGATGTGATCTTCACCCGCCCCGATCTGCTCATCGGGAATGTCGAACAAGGCGCGATAAAACACAAAGGCGCGTTCCAGCTCGTCCACTCCGATGGTGATGATGTTGATTTTCGGCTTCATGGCGCACTCCGGTTTCGCGGTGGCCTCGTCTAGGCTTTTTCTGCCCCGGTGGCAAAGAGCGCTTCGAATTGCCCTTCTTCGATGCGGGCAGCCGCGATGACAGCCTGGGTACGGCTATCGACATCGAGCTTTTGGAGGATGGCGGAGACGTGGGCCTTCACCGTCGCTTCGGAAATGGACAGTTCATAGGCGATCTGCTTGTTCATCAGCCCATCGCTGAGCATCATCAGAACACGGACCTGCTGCGGGGTGAGGGCCGCAAGCCGCTTCATCAGCGCAGATTGTTCGTCCTCGCCGGTCAGGGTCGTGCCCTTAGGTATGAATACTTCCCCCGCGAGCACTGTCTCGATCGCACGCCGGATCTCCGTCGGACCTTCGGACTTGTGAAGATAACCCGAGGCGCCAAGCTCGAAGGCGCGGCGCACGACGGTCGCATCTTCGACCGCGGAAATGATCATTACCGGAATATCGGGATATTGCGCCCGCACCAGCAAAAGACCCGAAAAACCCCGCACGCCCGGCATGTTGAGGTCGAGCAGCACTAGGTCGCAATCGCGGTCGGCATCGAGCGATTTGCTCAACGCGTTGAGGTCGCCTGACTCCTCGACATGCACGGTCGCATCCCCTCCCGCAAGCGTCTGGCGCAGGGCTGCGCGGAACAGCGGATGGTCGTCGACGATGATGATACGGCGGCGAGTCATGGGCGTTTGGAACTCCAGAAGCGATCAAATGACGAGAAAACCATCGTTTCAGGCCTTCAGCATTCGCATAATGCAGCGATGCTTAACGGGTTCTTTACCATGTTTTCCCAAAAGTAACCTTTAGACCTTCGTGCTGCTTCGGCTTGGCACCAGCGAGTTGACAGGGACTGCCCATGGCCCGCGCCTATCCACAATCGGACTACGCAGACGCCGCCCACGAACCGGGAGCTGGCGACTGGCAGGCATTGCGTGGCGAACTGGTCGCCCTGCTCGATCAAGTCGAAAGCCGGTTTGGCGCGAGCGCCTCGCCAGCCAATGGCCTCTCGACCCGCGTCAAGCACCTGCGCGATCAGGTCGGCACCCCAGACACCTCCAATCGCCGCCGCGAAGCACTGAAAAGCGTCAAGCGTGCCGTCGATCGCTTCAATCATCAGGATGACGATGCCGATGATCTGACAGCGGCCATCAACGAAATCCGCTCCCGCCAGGGGCCAGCCGGCGTTTCGCTCCTCGATCGTCGCCCGGCCGATATGCCGGACTATCGCGATCTCTCCGTGCTCGTCTCGGGCATCGGCGATCGCATCGGCAATCTCGAAGGCCAGTTGCGCACCGTCCGCAACGGCTCGGAAGAGGTGCGCGAAGTCGCAAGCCAGGTCGAGCAACTGACCCAGGTCGTTGAACTGCTCGCCGGTGCCGTCGGCGAAACCGGCCAGGTCAAGCGCTTGGAAAAGCAGATCGCGGCGCTCGGCGCCATGATCGAGCAGGGTCCGCGCGTCGATCTCAGCGCCGTCAATGCCCGTCTCGACGACGTGTCCAATACCGTCGCCAAGCTTGCCGAACTCCAGGCCCAGCAGATGGAACGTGAAATCGTGCGCGAAGAACGCGCCGAGGCCGCGCCCAAGGGCAAGTCCATGGCCAAACTCGAACCGGCCATGGCCTCGATCGAAGCCAATGTCCGCAGCGTCTATGATCGCATCGATGCGATCGAGCGCAATATGAGCATTTCATCCGGCGATTTCGAGCGCCTGACCGGCGAAATGGCCGCTGTCACCCAAGCCCTGCGCGATCACTCTATCAACCCCGACCTCATCGTCTCCCGCGTCGATGCGCTTGCCGATCGTCTCGAACAGAGTGGCAGTGGATCGGGCGACGTGCTTGCCCTCAAGGATGATATCGCCGCGCTCAAGCAGGCCGTCATCACCGGCATGGAGCCGCGCTTTGCAAAAATCGAAAGCCAGATCGAAGCGCTGAGCACCAAGGTCGTGCCGGTCGATACCGGCGCCGTCGAAAGCCAGCTCAAGCGCCTGATGGTCCGCATGGACGAAGCCGGCGCCCAACTCGACGGCCTTGCCCGGCTCTATCACGATGCCGGCGACAAGCCCGATTTCGAGCAACTCGCCACTCTCGTCGCCGAACGCACCAGCGACGCCATGAGCCGCAAGGCGCCTGCGCCGGTCGCCATGTTCGGCCCCGAAAGCCTCAAGACCATCGAAGATCGCATTTCGAGCCTCGTGCGCTCGGTTTCGAAGACCCCCGACGCCGACACTCTTGCGCAGCTCATCGCCGAAAAGGCGTCGGCCGCCGTCGCCAAGTCCGGCGCCACGGCGCCCGCGTTCAATCCCGAAGGGTTTGAAGCGCTCGAAAAGCGCATGACCGCTGTCTTCAACACCGCCGGCAAAGATACCGCCGAGCGTCTGGCGCGCCTCGAAGCGGCCCTCGCCGCGCGCAATGCTGCGCCGACCGCCGCACCGCGCGCCGAAGCACCGGCTGCTGCACCGGCCCCAAAAGCCCCGGCCTATGTCGAAGACGACGATCTCGACGTCCAGTCCTCGCGGCTTGACCAACTCCTCTCGCGCCTCGATGCGCGTCAGCGCGACGATGCCATGCCGGCCAATCCCGCGGACGAAGCGCCGCTGGTCGATCGTGGTTTCAAGGAAGCGCCAAAAGCCAAGGCTGCGCCTGCCGCTGCACCACGCCCCGCCGCCAAGCCAGCGCCCAAAGCCGAAGTGCGCCCCGAAACTCCCGCCTTCGATCCCGAAAAGGTCGAGCGTCCGCCGCGCCCGCAATCGAGCTTTGCAGCCGAAAAGGAAAGCTTTGGCGCGCCACGCGTCGATGCCGCTCCCGCTGTCGAAGCGCCGCAGACCAATACCAGCACCTTCGTTGCCGCCGCGCGCCGTGCTCAGCGCGCCCGCCAGGAATTGCCCGCTGCGCCCTCGGGGTCGGATTCGATCATCGGCCGTGCCCTGGCGCGCGTAAAGCCGCAGCCCAAGGCCGAAGCCGCTGCCGTCGAAACGCCCGTGGCGCCCAAGCCGGAAAAGCGCCGTCCGCGCCAGCCTGCGCCAGAAGTCGCCCCGCAAAGCGCTGAAGACACCAATGACGCTCAGCCAAGCTTCCTCGTTCGCCATCGTCGCCCGCTTCTGCTTGCGGCAGCCGTCGTGGCCGTGTCCATGCTGACGCTCAATCTCGTCATGCAGCGCATGCGCGAGGATACGGCGGCTCCTGCAGCGGTCGAATCGACCGCGACCGACGCCACGCCGGAAGTGAGCTCGCTCACTATTCCGGTTGATCCTGCACCCTCGACCCAAACCTCCGAACTGATCGCGCCGCGCGTCATCGACATGGTCGATGCCACCTCGGTCGGCGCCATCAATCCGGGCGATCGCATGTCGTTCTCGCGCGCCCCGGAAGTCACGCCCATGCCGCCGGCGCTCTTCGCCGAACAGGCCAAGCCGCTGTCGACGACGGCTGAATCCGTCATCGAGGAAAACCCAGTCATCGGCGCGGTCAATCCTGCTGTTCAGGAAACCTTCGATCTACCGCCTGAAGCCGTTGGTCCCGAGGCCATGCGGCAGGCGGCAGCCGATGGCGACGCTCGCGCCCAATTCGAAATCGCGGCCATTTACACCGAAGGCCGCGCCGTCCCGGCCGACCCCAAGGAAGCGGCCGTCTGGTACGAACGCTCCGCGGCCCAGGGCTTTGCCCCGGCGCAATACCGTCTCGGCAGTCTCTATGAAGCGGGCACGGGGGTCGACAAGGACCTCGATATGGCTCGCCTGTGGTATCAGCGCTCCGCCGATGCCGGCAATCGCATGGCCATGCACAATCTTGCCGCGCTCTATGCCAGCGGCCAGCTTGGCGATCAGCAGTTCAACCAGGCTGCGGAATGGTTCGAGCGCGCCGCACAGCGCGGCATGACCGATAGCCAGTTCAATCTCGGCATGCTCTATGCCCGCGGCCTTGGCGTCGAGCAGGATTTCGAAAAGTCCTATAAGTGGTTCTCGCTCGCCGCCAAGCGCGGCGACGCGGATTCGGCCAAGGCCCGCGACGATATCGCCAAATCCCTGACTGCGGATGCCGTCAGCCGCATCACTGCCGAAGTCGATGCCTGGAAGGCCGAGCCGATCGAGCTCGAAGCCAACTTTGCGCCCATTGGCACCTGGATGAAGGATTTCAATCCCGGCGACGCGATCACGAGCAAAGAGGTGATTGCCCGCGTCCAGGAAGTGCTGACGCGCCTCGGCTACGATATCGGCAACCCGGACGGCGTCGCCGGCCCCAAGACCGCCGAAGCGATCAAGACTTTTGAACGCGGCACCGGTATGAACGAAACCGGCAAGATCAATCCGCGCCTTCTTGCGGTCCTTGGCAGTCAACCTGTCTGAGGCGCAGCCAACAAAAAGCCCCGCGCAAGCGGGGCTTTTTGTATTGGCACGATGCTAAAATCCGCCGCCGGTCTTGAAGCCACCGTGTTTTCGCGTGCCTGCGCTGCCCGTGCGCGGTCGCGAAAATCCGCCACCACTGCTCGAGCCCCCGCCGCTCCAGCCGCCACCGAATCCGCCGGGCGCCCGCGGCTTGCGATTGCCCGACGATCCACCGCCGCCACCAAAGCTGTTGTCGGGCCAGTTGAAGCCGCCGCCGCCCTCCCAGGGCGAGCCGCCTTGCCGCGACGAAGAATTGCCTGCGCCCCATTCGCTGCCCGGCGCCCAATTCTGGCTTTTGCGCCACTGGTCCCAATAGCTCGCCGCCGAAATGCCACCGCGCAGGAAATCGTTGAGCAGATCGCCCACGAGCCTGTCCTCGCGGAACGTCGAACGCGGATCGTCGAACCGCTGCTTCTTGAATTCCCACTGGATGTCTTCAAGCTCACGCCGCCGCGCCGCAAGCGTCCGGGCGCGATCGCGAAGGTCGCGGCTTTCTTCTTCTTCTTCGCGCATGCGGGTGCGCGCATCATCGATCTGGGCGACGATCGTATCGTCCTGACCGGTGCGCGTGCGGCGCGCTTCGGCGAGAAGCGTCTGGATATCTTCTTGTCCCAGGGCAGCGGCGAGCGCGGCCGCGGCAGAACTCAGCACGGGATTGTCGCTGCCATTGAGTTCTTGCAGCGACTGGGCCGCGGCATCACGCTTGTCTTCGGCCTCGACGATCGCGGCATCGATCGCATCGACATCGGCTTGCGCCTTTGCCCGCGCTTCGCGCAGGGGTTTACCGCCCGCCGCATCCGCCGCGGCATCGGCAAAAGCGGCGAGCTCGGCTTCTGCCGCTTCCGCGCCCGCCGATTGCCGCTCAGCATGTTCGCGAAGGCGCAGCGGGATATCGTTGAGCATGGCATAGTTCGGCCGTGCCTTGGCAAAGCCGACTAGCCCCGCAACGAGCCCATCGAGATAGCGCGTGAGATTGCCGCCACGATAGGCACTGGTCCCAAAGCCATTGTCCCAGAGATAGATAAAGAGCGGATCGTCGCGATAGGGTTTGCCCTTTTCCTCGCGATCGGCTTCCGCCTGCTTGGTCTTGTCGAGCGACTGATCGGCAATTTCGGCCAATGCCGCTGCCGCCTTGCGTTTCTCGATATAGGCCGGATCAGCCTCGAGCCGCACTGCAACCTCGCGAAGGAGCGCGTCGAGCGCCTGCTGTTTTTCAGCAAGCACAGCGACGGCATTGGCACGCCGCTCGATCAGCGACACGCGCCCGGCCTCAAAGCCGTCGAGCGTTTTCTGCGCGCCTTCGATAGCCTTGCCATGCGTTTTCAGCGTCTCGCGGGCGCGCACTTCGGCACTCGAAATCCGTCCGTCCAGTTCGCGCTGGATCGATGGGTCGAGCCGCAATTGCGCAAGCTGGCGGAACAGCTCCGCCTCGCTTTCCTTGACCTTGGCGATGACTTCGGAGGAGCGCGCCAGCCGGCGGGAGATTTCATCTTCTTCGCGGCGAATATCGCGCATTGCCTCTTCAAGGCTGGCGAGAGCCTGTGGACCGCCTATGCTCATGCCATCACCACTGCGTCACGGTGCCCTTGAGCACCGGCATCTGATATTCCACCTCGAGGAAACCGTCCGATTTCCGGCCCACTTCATTGGCCTGGATGATGCCATCGTCGCGCTTGTCGGCGGCGACAGCATTATAGACGCCTTCCGAGACGCGCTGGCCCCATTGCGCAACGACCTCGGTCTTGCCAGTTTCCTCGTTGAGAATGGGCAGGCTCAAAACCTTGCCATCGGGATCGATGGCTTCGACGACGAGATAATAATTGGTCGCGTCGGTGTTAATTTCCGGAAAGGTCCAAAAGCCCGATTGAACGTCGGAGCGATTGACGACCTGCACCACGTATTCCTGGCGGAGTTGATCGCGTAGTGCCGTAAGCCGCGCGACGATATCTTCGGCGCCAGTGCGATTGCCTTCGGCCGCAAAAGCCTTGCCGCGGCTGACGAGGCTATCGGCCTGCACGACGGCCTGCTGCACCTTGGTCTCATCGAATATGGTCTTGTAGAGAGCATCCATCTGGGCCGGTAGGCCCTCGCTCAGTTCCACCTGATCCTGATGAGCGCGACCTTCCGCGAAGGGTCGCACGACCCCGAAATAGCCAATGGCAAGGACTACAATCACGCCCACGACGATAAGGGCAGGGCGCCCCCAGCGCTTGCGGCTGACATAGAGGCGCGCCAGCGTCGTCTTGAAGCTTGGCGATGGCGGGTCATAGGCAAAGCGGCTTTCGGCCAGCGCCTCGACGCCTTGCTTGAGGATGTGATCGGGCACTTCGATGCCCTGCTGGCGATAGATCTCGCGCAGGCGTTCGATTAGCTGCGCTTCGCGCGCCGCGCCGTCGAGTTCGCGCACAGCCAGATCCTGTCGATGGCGCAGTGTGTCCACCACGTCCATCGCCAGCATGACTTCATCGAGAGGGGCAGCCGTCTTGGCCGTCGCGTCACTCATCCTCTGGGCCTATGTCTCCACCGGGCCCGATCAGTTCTTGGTTTCAAGCAGCAGGGCATTGCCCTCGGCCGCTAGCGTTGCGAGTCGGCGCTTGCCATCCTCGACGGCATCGCGGATTTCGGCCGAATTCTTGGTCGAAGCCACGCGCATCTCGTTGATGATCGTGCGGCTCTTTTCTTGGAAATTGACGACGCTATCGACGAGCTTTTTCACCGCGTCAGCGCGCACCGTCGGACCATAGCCAGCCCGAACCGCTTCTTCCTGTACCTTGTCGCCGATCTCGGAAAGCGTTTCCAGGCTCTTCGACATCCCTTCCTTCATCGCGTTCAGCGTCGCGGTCGATTCATGGAGACCAAACATGCCGGTGAACGAGGCGGAGAGGGCGGTGAGAACGGTTTCGTTGGTCGAAAAGAACGAGATCGACTGCTGATAGACGCGTTCCTTGGCATTGGTCGTCTGCATCAGCCGCGCCATCACCACTTCCGAGGTATTGTAGGAAATAGTCAGGTTGTCCGAGAGGTCCTTAGCAATCTGATAGCGCTTTTCTTCATTCTGCATGTCGCGCAGCTTTTCGTCGCGCGCCATTTCAAGACGGGCGCGATCAGCCGGCGCCGTCCCTGCAAAACCCGTCACTTCGTTCGACGCGGCCTGGAGAATGTTCTTTTTTTCCTCAAGGCGCTTTTCAGCGACCGCAAGCACTTCAAGCGCCATGACTTCCGACTGCTTCAGTGCCCCGCGGAAATCGCGATAGGCTTCCAAAATCGTCTGTTCGCGATCGATCTGATCCTTGGTGTCCTTGGTGACATCGAGATAGGTGTCGCGGATCTTGTTGAAGCGCGTCGCGATATCGCCGCGGCTGACCTTCATCCAGACGTTCGATGCGCGCTCGAGCAGGTCGAGCTTGTTGTCTTCCAACTGGTCGACCATGCCCTTGGCGTCGTCGCGAATGGAATCAAAACCCTTGGTGATCTCTTCGTAGCGCTCGCCGATCTTCATGGCGGCGACCTGTTCGCGCACCACTTCGTTGAAGGCGCTCGCCTGGGAGAGCGTGCGGCCGATCAGGATGACGCGCGTTTCGTCGAGTTCGGTAATCTGTTGCAAGAGGCCCGTGATCGGCTGCTCGCCCTGATTTTCCGGCCAGATGCCGAGGTCGCGGATGGCGTTGACGGCCTTGTCCAGATACTGCAGCGGCCGTTCCGTCACGGCACTGGTCGTGGTCTGCGGCGCGGTGGTCACTTGGTCGGTCATCGATCGCTCCCTGTGCATTTGGCGGCCCATCGAGGCCGTGGGGTGCCCATGCACCCTAGATTGCGCGGGAAGCCTCCGCTGACAATTGCATCGCCTCGCTCCCGCAACTATTTAGTCCATATTGGTGCGAAAAAGCCGCACGTAAAGACTGGGGTCCGCGACGATGATTTTGCCCAATTCTGCCAATCCACAAAAACGTCTTCGCGACGCGGTTTCTGCCTGATGGAGTTCGGTGGCCGCTATCTCATGTCCGCCCCGCGCAACCGCATCTGGGAGGCGCTGAACGACCCCGCCATGCTCAAGGCCGCCATTCCCGGCTGTAGCTACATCGACTGGTCCGGCGAAAACGCGCTCGACCTCGAGATCAAGGTCAATCTTGGCGTCATGCACCCAACCTTCAAAGGCGAGCTGACCCTTTCCAATATCGCCCCGGCGGAGAGCTATACCCTCTCGGGTCGTGGCAAGGGAGGTTTCATGGGTCTCGCCGAAGGCAGCGCCGATGTCACGCTCGCCGATGACGGCCCCAACACCATCCTCACCTTCACCGCCAATGGCGGCGCTTCGGGGCAGATCATGAAGCTCGGCAAGGCGCTGATCGGCAATTCGGCCCAGCGCATCATCGATGGCTTCTTCGAGCGGTTCGGTGCTGCGGCTGGCGTCGAGGTCACCCCGCTGCCGCGCGCTTAACGCGGCATTTACCCTAAGATTTGATTGCCGCCGCGCAGCCACAATCCAGCCCCGGCCCGTGCGTTAGAGACACGCCCATCAACCATTTGCAATTTGTCTCAAAATGAATATGACCAGCCAAACGCGTGACGGCATCGCGCTTTATCTCATTGCCGCAGTGGCCGTTCTCTGCGTGCTTTATGCCGATGTCGATCTCGGCACCCTGTTCCACGCGATCCTTGCGCGGTGGTAGTCATTTCCTCGTCGCGCTTGGGTGACAGAATATGTCCCCGAGAATTTTGACCATCCGGAAAAATAATAGCCGATCCCTCTTGCGGGGCGGGTCATTCAACGATTTTATTCTTTGTTAGGACATTGGGACTGGCCCCGAGGGGGTGCCAGGCCACACGATGTCAGACAGGGAGACTAAATCCATGAATTTCTCGACCCTCACTAAGGCTCTGTCCGGTGGTCTTGCTCTCAGCGCGATCCTGACCGGTGTGGCCTTGGCCGATCCGGCCGTGATCTATGACCTCGGCGGTAAGTTCGACAAGTCGTTCAACGAAGCGGCCTATAACGGCGCCGAAGCATGGAAGGCCGCTACCGGTGGCAGCTTCCTCGATCTCGAACTGCAGAACGACGCGCAGCGCGAACAGGCCCTCCGCCGCTTTGCCGGCCAGGGTGCAAATCCGATCGTAATGGCCGGCTTCTCCTGGACTGCCGCGCTGACCGCCGTGGCGCCGGAATTCCCCGATACCAATTTCGTCGTGATCGATACCGTCGTCGACGCGCCAAACGTGCAGTCGATCCTCTTTGACGAGCACACCGGCTCGTTCCTCGTCGGCGTTCTGGCCGCCATGAAGTCCGAAACCGGCACGGTCGGCTTTGTCGGCGGCATGGACGTTCCGCTGATCCACAAGTTCTATTGCGGCTATGCCCAGGGCGCCAAGGCTGCGAACCCGGATATCAAGCTGATCGAAAACTACACCGGCACCACGCCTGCCGCCTGGAATGACCCGGTCACCGCCGGCGAACTCGCCAAGGCTGCCGTCGATGCCGGCGCCGACGTCGTCTACGCAGCAGCCGGTGGTTCGGGCCTCGGTGTGCTCCAGGCCATGAAGGATGCTGGCAAGTTCTCGATCGGTGTCGATTCCAATCAGAACTACCTCCAGCCCGGTTCGGTCCTGACCTCGATGCTCAAGCGCGTCGACGTTGCCGTCCAGAACGCGCTGACCGAAGCTGCAGACGACGCAACCTTCAAGCCAGGCCTCACCGTTCTCGGCCTTGCCAATGACGGCGTCGGCTATGCGGTCGACGATAACAACAAGGACCTGCTCACGCCCGAAATGCTGGCCGCGGCCGAAGACTACAAGGCCAAGATCATCGCCGGTGAAGTCACCGTCCACGACTACACCACCGACTCGGCTTGCCCGCTCTAAGCGCTCGGCATGAGTGAGAACACCATGAACACGCAGCGGCCGGAAACGGCCGCTGTACCTCAACCGGCCAATGGCTGGGCGATCGAGCTTGAAAAGATCAACAAGCGGTTCGGCGCGGTTCACGCCAACAAGGACATCGATCTGAAAATTGCACGCGGCACCATCCACGGCATCGTGGGTGAGAATGGCGCTGGCAAATCCACGCTCATGTCCATCCTCTATGGCTTCTACACGGCCGACAGCGGCACGATCCGTGTCAATGGCGCCGAAGCCAATATCGCCGACAGCCGGCAGGCGCTCGCGCTCGGCATCGGCATGGTGCACCAGCATTTCATGCTGGTCGATAATTTCTCGGTCCTCGAAAACATCGTCCTCGGCGCCGAAGATTCCGGCTTCCTCAAGCCCAGCCTCAATCGCGCCCGCCAGGAGCTCGACCGGCTCGAAAAGGAATATGCGCTCGAAGTCGATCCCGATGCCATTATCGAGGATATTTCCGTCGGCCAGCAGCAGCGCGTCGAAATCCTGAAGGCGCTCTATCGCGGTGCCGAAACGCTCATTCTCGACGAGCCGACCGGCGTCCTGACGCCCAAGGAAGCCGACGACCTTTTCCGCGTCCTCGAAACGCTGCGCGCTCAGGGCAAGACGGTGATCCTCATCACCCACAAGCTGCGCGAGATCATGGCCATTACCGACAATGTCTCGGTCATGCGCCAGGGCGAAATGGTCGCGACCGTCAAGACAAGCGAAACCAGCCCCGAAGAACTGGCCGAACTCATGGTCGGCCGCCGCGTGCTTCTCCGCGTCGACAAGACCGCCGCCAATCCAGGCAAGACCCTCCTCGAAGTCCAGAATCTCGTCGTCGCCGACGATATGGGTGTCACCCGCGTCAAGGATGTCAGCTTTGCCATTCGTGCCGGCGAAATCGTCGGCATTGCCGGCGTCTCCGGCAATGGCCAGTCCGAATTGCTCGAATCCATCACCGGCATGCGCGATCAGAAATCGGGCACCGTCATCCTCAACGGCAAGCCGCTCTCGCTCGAGGGCGATGACGGTGCGGCCCGCGCCCGCCAGGCCGGCCTCGCTCACGTGCCCGAAGACCGCCAGCGCATGGGCCTCGTCACGACATTCCAGGAATGGGAAAACGCCATTCTCGGCTATCACGACAAGCCCGCCTATGGCTCCGGCGCCTTCCTCGATATCGCCGCCGCCAAGAAGGCCGCCGCCGATCAGGTCAAACTTTTCGACGTCCGCCCAGCCAATATCAATCTGAAGTCATCGCTCTTTTCCGGCGGCAATCAGCAAAAGATCGTCCTTGCCCGCGAAATGGAGCAGGACCCCGATGTGCTGATCATCGGCCAGCCGACCCGCGGCGTCGATATCGGGGCCATCGAATTCATCCACAATGAAATCATCAAGATGCGCGACGAGGGCAAGGCGATCCTCCTCGTCTCTGTCGAGCTCGATGAAATCCGCTCCCTCGCCGATCGCATCCTCGTCATGTTCGATGGCGTCATCGTCGGCGAAGCCGATCCAGCCACGGCCACCGAAGGCGAACTCGGCCTGATGATGGCCGGCATCAACAAGACCGCGCCCCGCACCATCGGCATTGCCGAACAGGGACCTCTTCCATGAGCGCAAGTAGACCTCTCCCGCGCTGGGCCGATATCGCCCTCCTGCCGGCCCTAAATCTTCTTCTCGCCTTCCTCGTCTCGGGCCTTGTCGTGCTGCTGGTCGGCGAAAATCCGTTCCATGCCATTCAGGTCATCCTTTATGGCGCCTTTGGCTATGGCGATGGTTTTGGCTACACACTCTATTATGCCACCAATTTCATCTTCACGGGGCTTGCGGTGGCTGTCGCCGCCCATGCCGGGCTCTTCAATATCGGTGGCGATGGCCAGGCCTATGTGGCCGGCCTCGGCGCCGTGGTCGTTGCGCTGGCGCTCGACCAGACCCATTGGCTCATCGCCATGCCGCTCGCCGTCATCGCGGCCGGCGCGGTCGGTGGCTTCTGGGCTTTCGTGCCCGGCTGGCTCCAGGCCAAGCGCGGCAGCCACGTCGTCATAACCACCATCATGTTCAATTTCATCGCCTCGGCACTGATGGTCTACATGGTCAATCGCGTGCTCAAGCCCGCCTCGACCATGGCTCCGGAATCCGAAACCATCGAAGTCGCCGGCCGCGTGCCGCAGCTTCGCCAGTTCTTCTCCTTCTTTGGCTATTCGCCAGTCAATCTCTCGATCGTCATCGCCATTGCGGCTCTGATCGGGGTCTATATCCTGATCTGGCACACCAAGTTCGGCTATGCCATGCGCGTCCTTGGCGCCAATCCGACGGCCTCGCGCTATGCCGGTATTTCAAATTCGAAGATGATCATGATCACTATGACCATTTCCGGCGCCCTCGCCGGCATGGTGGCGATCAATGAAGTCATGGGCGTGCAAAATCGTCTCGTGCTCGATTTCGTCGCCGGTGCAGGCTTTGTCGGTATCGCCGTCGCGCTTATGGGCCGCAATCACCCGATCGGCATTGCGCTCGCCGCCATTCTTTTTGGCGCGCTTTATCAGGGCGGGCAGGAATTGCAGTTCGTCATTCCCGGCATTACCCGCGAAATGATCGTCGTGATCCAGGCCTTGGTCATTCTCTTTACCGGCGCCATGGAAGGGCTTTTCCGCCCCTCGCTCGAGCGCGCCTTCATGCTGCTCTCGCCCGAGCAGAAATCCGAAGCCATTGCGGTCTCGACCGCCAAGCCGGAGAGCTGAGATGGATCTCGCCGTCATTCTCTCCGTCCTCGATGCCACGATCCGTCTCTCGACGCCGCTCCTCCTCGCCTGCTTGGCGGGGCTCTATTCGGAACGAGCCGGCATTTTCGATATTGGCCTCGAAGGCAAGATGCTCGCCGCGGCCTTTGCGGCCGGCGCCGTCGCCGCCATTTCCGGCTCCGCTTGGCTCGGCCTCATGGCCGGCATGGCCGTTTCGCTAGCAACGACGCTCTTGCAGGGTGCAGCCGCCATCACGCTCAAGGGCAATCAGTTGATTGCGGGCGTCGCCATTAACATGCTCGCGGCCGGCATGACGACCTTCCTCGGTCAGACATGGTTCAGCCAGGGCGGCCGCACGCCAGCACTCTCCGAAGGCGGCCGCTTCTCGCCCATCACGTTGCCCTTCGCCAATGAAGTCGCGGGCGTTCCCATTCTCGGCCCGATCTATTCCGAGCTGATTTCGGGCCATTACCTTCTGGTCTATATCGCCTTCATCATGGTCGCGGTGACAGCCTTCGTGCTCTACCGCACCCGCTTCGGCCTCCGCCTCCGCGCCGTCGGCGAAAACCCCAAAGCCGTCGACACCGCTGGCATTTCGGTGGTCAAGCAGCGCTATCAGGCCATCATCATCACCGGCCTTCTCTGCGGTCTCGCCGGAGCCTATTTCTCGATCGCGCAGGGCTCCGGCTTTGGCAACAACATGACAGCCGGCAAGGGCTATATCGCCCTCGCGGCGCTCATCTTTGCCAAGTGGAAGCCGGTCCCCGCCATGTTCACCTGTCTCCTCTTCGGCTTCCTCGATGCCCTGCAAATCCGCCTGCAGAATTTCGAGCTGCCGGTCATCGGCGTCGTCCCCGTCCAGGCCATCCAGGCTCTGCCCTATGTACTCACGGTCGTGCTCCTCGCCGGCTTCATCGGCAAGGCAGTCGGCCCCAAGGCAGGCGGCGTGCCGTACACGAAGGAGCGCTGAGGGAGGCTGGGGCGCACTTCACCTCTCCCTTGGGGGAGAGGTCGCCGCAAAGCGGCGGGTGAGAGGGCCTTAGGCACCCACATCGAAAGGCCCCCTCACCCGGTTTGCTTCGCAACCCGACCTCTCCCCCAAAGGGAGAGGTGAAAAAGCAGCAGAGGAGAACAAACAAATGACCACCACCAACGAATCCCTCTTCGCCGCCGCCGAAGCCATCCGCGCCAAGGCCTATGCGCCTTATTCCAATTTCCATGTTGGCGCCGCCATCCTCGCCGATGACGGCAAGATCTATTCCGGCTGTAACATCGAAAACGCCGCCTATCCGCAGGGCAATTGCGCTGAGACCTCAGCCATCGCCGCCATGATCGCCGGCGGCGCCCGCCGCATTACCCGCATCTATGTCACCGGCCCCGGCCAAAGCCCCGTCACCCCCTGCGGCGGCTGCCGCCAACGCATCCGCGAATTCGCCGATCTCGATGTGGAAGTGATCTCGCACGGCGTGGATGGATCGCCGCTGGTGCAGACGCTGGGGCAGCTCTTGCCGCACAGCTTTGGGCCGGAGTTTTTGGGCTTAGAGCCGGCCGCAGGCAAATTCACTCCGGTGGAGTGAATTTAGGCGAGAAGGCCGCGAGCGCTATGCGCGAGTGGCGGGGTAAACAAGCTATGCCAAAGAAGAAAGCCGAGAGGCAAAAATGACCAAAGCCGCCAAAACCATTCGCAAGATCGCCGGTGAAGAACCCATTGTCGCCGCGCTGACCCTTGGCTCTGGCCTCTCGGCCATTGGTGATCTGCTCGAAGACAAGGTCACCATTCCCTATTCCGAGCTCAAGGATTTCCCGGGTGCCGGCGTCTCCGGCCACGGCCGTGATCTCTTGATCGGCACCATGAGCGGCAAGCGCATCGCCATCCTCACCGGCCGCGAACACTATTATGAGCATGGCAATGCCGCCGCCATGCGTCCCGCGCTCGAAACCATGGCCGAGCTGGGCGCCAAGACGCTGCTCCTCACCAATTCCGCCGGTTCTCTCGACGAAAATCTGCGTCCCGGCGATCTCATGCTGATCTCTGATCACATCAACTATGCCGGCATGAACCCGCTGATCGGCGAGCCGACCGACCGCCGTTTTGTGAACATGGTCGATTGCTACAATTGCGATCTGCGCGCCAAGGCCAAGGCGGCGGGCGAAAAGCTCGGTATCAAGGTCGGGGAGGGGATCTACCTCTGGTATTCCGGCCCGAGCTTTGAAACCATCGCCGAAATTCAGATGGCCATCCGCCTCGGCGCCAATGCCGTGGGCATGTCGACCGCTCCGGAAGTGATCCTCGGGCGCTTCTTGGGGCTAAAAGTCTGGGCCTGTTCGTCCATCACCAATATGGGCGCCGGCCTTTCGAACGAAAACATCAGCCATGAGCATACCAAGACCATGGCGGTGCAAGGGGCGGCCAAGCTGCAAAAGCTGATCCCGGCCCTCGTGGAGGAGCTATGAGTCTCAAGGTCGTCGACAATAGCGGGAGCAGCCACGCGCCCGCGCACAAGCGTAATCCGGGCTACCCGCTCGATCTCGATTGGGTTGAACGCGTCCGCATGAACCGCTCGGCCCTCGAACGCCGCGCCGGCTCCATCGGCGCGCGCCGCACGGTCAAGAAGGACTACCAGCTCGCCTGGCTCCTCAAAGCCATCACGCTGATCGACCTGACGACGCTCAATGCCGACGATACACCCGGCCGCGTAGAGCGCCTCTGCGCCAAGGCGCGCAATCCGCTCCGCGCTGAAATCGTCGACAAGCTCGGGGTCGGTGATCTGCGCATCCTTCCCGGCGCCGTCTGCGTCTACCACACCTTCGTCAAGACCGCGGTCGACGCGTTGGAAGGGACCGGAATTCCAGTCGCCGCCGTCTCGACTGCCTTCCCCCACGGCCTCGCTCCCGTCGACACCAAGATCGCCGAAATCGAAGCCTCGGTAAGAGACGGCGCTCAGGAAATCGACATTGTCATCGAGCGCGGCATGGTCCTGCGCGGCGATTGGCAGGCGCTTTACGATCAGGTCCGCGCCTTCCGCAAGGCCTGCGGCGACGCGCATATCAAGACCATTTTGGGCACGGGCGAACTCGCCACCCAGACCAATATCGCCAAAGCCTCGCTCGTCTGCATGCTGGCCGGCGCCGATTTCATCAAGACCTCGACCGGCAAGGAAAAGGTCAACGCCAATCTCGTCACCTCGCTGACCATGATCCGCATGATCCGCTGGTTCAATGAAGAGACCGGCATCGAGATCGGCTACAAACCAGCCGGCGGTATCGCGACCGCGGGCGACGCGCTCAAATATATGGCGCTGATGAAAGAGGAACTGGGGACCCATTACCTGAATCCCCATTTATTCCGTTTCGGCGCTAGCGGATTGTTAACGGATATAGAACGTCAACTCGAGCACGGGTTAACCGGCCACTACGCCGCCGACTACCGCCAGCCGATGGTGTGAGGCCACAAATGAACAAGATCGCACAAATCTTCGAAACCCTCGAATACGGCCCCGCACCCGAAACTGCTGACCAGGCAAATGCCTGGCTCGACAGCAAAAATCGGACTTTTGGCCACTTCATCGACGGCGCCTGGACCGCCCGCGGCAAGACCTTTGCCTCGACCAATCCGGCAACAGGCGAAAAACTGGCCGACATCACCGACGGCACCTCTGCCGACGTCGATTCAGCTGTAGCTGCCGCCCGCGCCGCCTTCCCATTGTGGAGTGGTCTAAGTGGTTATGAGCGCGGGAAATTTCTCTATTCCATCGCCCGCATGATCCAGAAGCACAGCCGCCTCTTCGCCGTGCTCGAAACCATGGACAACGGCAAGCCAATCCGCGAAAGCCGCGACGCCGATATCCCCTTGGTAGCACGGCATTTTTATCACCACGCCGGCTGGGCCACACATCTCGAACGTGAATTCCCCGACCATGTCCCCTATGGTGTCTGCGGCCAGATCATCCCGTGGAATTTCCCGCTGCTGATGCTGGCCTGGAAGATCGCACCGGCTCTCGCCGCCGGCAATACGGTGGTCCTCAAACCCGCCGAATTCACGTCGCTCACTGCGCTACTTTTCGCTGAAATCTGTGAGCGCGTCGGCCTTCCCAAGGGCGTCGTCAACATAGTCACGGGCGAAGGCGAGACGGGCGCGGCCCTGGTAAACCATTCCGACGTCGACAAAATCGCCTTCACCGGTTCGACCGAAGTGGGAAAAATCATTCGCGCCGCCACGGCCGGAACCGGCAAGGGCCTGTCGCTCGAACTCGGCGGCAAATCGCCCTACATCGTCTTCGAAGATGCCGATCTCGACTCGGCGGTTGAAGGTTTGGTGGAAGCGATATGGTTCAACCAGGGCCAGGTGTGCTGCGCCGGCTCGCGCCTTCTGGTCCAAGAATCCATCGAGGAACGCTTCATCGCCAAGGTGAAGAAGCGCATGGTAAATCTCCGCGTCGGTGATCCCCTTGATAAATCAGTCGATATCGGCGCGCTGGTTGCCCCGGTGCAGGTCGACCGCATCCGCGACCTGATGAAAAAGGGCGTTGCCGAAGGCGCGGTGGTCTACGAGCCCGATGGCACAGTACCGGCCAATGGCTGCTTCCTGAAACCGGCCCTCGTCACCAATGTCTCCCCCGCTAACACTCTTGTGGCAGAAGAGATTTTTGGCCCCGTTCTGGTCGCCATGAGCTTCCGCACGCCCGAGGAAGCCGTGGCTCTCGCGAACAATACGCGCTATGGCCTCGCCGCGACGCTCTGGAGCGAGAACATCAATCTCGCGCTCGATATCGCACCCAAGCTCAAGGCCGGCGTCGTCTGGATCAACGGCACCAACCAGTTCGATGCAGCCGTCGGTTTCGGCGGATATAAAGAATCCGGTTTCGGTCGCGAAGGTGGCCGCGAGGGGATGGGCGCTTACTTGAAACCCAAGTGGGAAAAGGCGCTCCACCCGGCTCCTGCGGCGACGTCGGTTCCTGCCAAGGCGGCAAACCCGCTCGATGCCGAACATCTCGACCAGACAGCCAAGATGTATATCGGCGGCAAGCAGGCACGGCCCGATAGCGGCTATAATCGGCCGGTCCATGGCACTGACGGCGCGCTCGTCGGCGAAGTCGGCGATGGCAATCGCAAGGATATTCGCAATGCCGTCGAAGCGGCTCGCGCCGCGCTTGGCTGGGGCACGACTGCAGCGCATTCCCGCGCGCAGATCCTCTATTTCCTTGCCGAAAATCTCGACTATCGCCGGGACGAATTCGCGGCGCGCATCAAGGTGCAGACCGGCGATGACGGCTCCAAGGAAGTCGCTCAGTCCGTCGAGCGCCTGTTCGCCTTTGCTGGCTGGGCCGACAAATATGATGGGGCGGTGCACAACCCGCCCATGCGCGCCGTTGCCGCCGCCATGGTCGAGCCGCTTGGCGTGATCGGCGTGGTTGCTCCAACCTCGCGCCCGCTGCTCGGCTCGATCGCGCTGATCGCTCCAGCGCTCGCCATGGGGAATACCGTCGTGCTAGTGCCTTCGGAGGGCTCGCCGCTGTCGATGACCGATTTTTACCAGGTGCTCGAAACCTCCGACATGCCTTCTGGCGTCGTCAACATCGTCACCGGTGAAAGTGTCAGCCTTGCCAAGACCTTGGCTGAGCACGATGGTGTCGATGGGCTCTGGTTCGCCGGTTCTGCCGAAGGCTCTGCCATGGTCGAAAAGGCGTCGGTGAGCAATCTCAAGCAGACCTGGACGAGCCGCGGGCTCTACTATGATCTTGCCGATCAGCGCTTTGCCGGGGACTATTTCCTCGGTAAGGCGACGCAGGTGAAGAACGTCTGGATTCCATACGGGGCGTGAGCCCAAGTCACCCCCTCCCAGCCTCCCCCTGATAGGGGGAGGGGCGCGTCGGTTCTTGCCGAACCATCGAGACGACCTCTAGGCTATTCCTCCCCTAGTAGGGGGAGGTTAGGTGGGGGTAATTCTTCAGAGCTGAAAGCCATCCAATGGTCTTCCTCCCCCAAGAAGTGATCCTGAAAAAGCGCAATGGCGAGAAACTTCCCAAGGAAGACATCGCCCGCTTCATCGTCGGCTTTGCCGAAGGGACGGTGTCCCATGCGCAGGCGGCCGCTTTTGCCATGGCGGTCTATTTTCGGGATATGAGCATGGATGAGCGCGTCGCGCTGACGCTCGCCATGCGCGATTCCGGAAGCGTGCTCGATTGGTCCGATCTCGATGGTCCGGTCGCGGACAAGCATTCGACCGGCGGTGTGGGCGACAATGTTTCGCTGATGCTTGCGCCGATCCTTGCCGCCATCGGCATCTATGTGCCGATGATTTCCGGCCGCGGCCTGGGCCACACGGGCGGTACGCTCGATAAATTCGATTCCATTCCCGGCTATCAGACCCAGCCCGACAATACGCTCTTCCGCAACGCGGTGCAGCAGGCCGGCTGCGCCATTATCGGCCAGACCGCCGATCTCGCGCCAGCCGACAAGACGCTTTACGCCATTCGCGACGTGACCGGAACGGTCGAATCCATCTCCCTGATCACCGCATCGATCCTGTCGAAGAAACTGGCTGCAGGCCTTGGAGCATTGGTGCTCGACGTCAAGACGGGTTCTGGCGCCTTCATGCCGACCCTCGAAGCATCCCGCGATCTCGCCAAAAGCCTGGTGGATGTGGCCAATGGTGCCGGCCTCAAGACCGGCGCTTTGATTACCGATATGAACCAGCCTCTGGCGAGTGCTGCGGGCAATGGCCTCGAGATGCGCAATGCCGTCGAATTTCTGACGGGTAAGCACCAGGACCGGCGCCTTCGCGAAGTGACACTTGCCTTGTCGGCGGAAATTTCCCTGATGACCGGAATGGCGGAAACGTCTGCCGCCGCTCGCAAAAAAGTGGAAGTCGCCCTCGATAGCGGCAAGGCGACGGAGCACTTTTCGAAAATGGTTTCTGTGCTGGGTGGCCCGGCCGATTTCGTCGAGCGCATGGATGAGCATCTGCAGCCGGCGCCGATCGTTCGCGACGTTCTCGCGGGAGGCCGCGGCACGATCGCCGAGATCAATACGCGCGGCGTCGGCATGGCGGTTGTCGCCCTTGGTGGCGGTCGGGCAACGCCGACGGACGCCATCGATCATCGGGTGGGGTTCGATCGCCTGCTTGGTCTTGGCGCGGAAGTCGAACCAACTACCCCGATCGCCCGCATCCACGCCGCCGATGAAGCTTCGGCAGCCGATGCCGAAGCGCGTCTGCGCTCTGCCTATTTCGTCGGCTCCGGCGCGCCAAAATTCGCATTGATCGCCGACCGCATCACCGCCACGGAGTAAGCCCATGCCACGCGCAATTGTCTGCCTTCTCGACAGTGTCGGCATTGGCGGCTCGCCTGATGCCAATCAATATGGCGACCAGGGCGCCAATACGGTCGGCCATATCGCCGAATGGGCCGCCGAGGGCAGGGCGGACAGAGCCGGCCTCCGTTCCGGTTCGCTCAATGTGCCGAACATGGACGCCATGGGCCTTGGGGCAGCGATCAAACTGTCCACGGGCAGCCTGCCACCCAATCTCAGCGATGTGCCAAAGGGCGGCCGGTTCGGCGTTGGTCGTGAGATCTCGCGCGGCAAGGATACGCCATCGGGGCATTGGGAAATCGCCGGCGTGCCGGTGCCTTTCGATTGGGGCTATTTTCCACAATCCGAACCAACCTTTCCGCCGCACCTGATCGAAGAATTTGTTCGACGCGCTGAGCTCCCCGGCATTTTGGGCGACAAGCATGCTTCGGGTACGGACATCATCGCTGCGCTCGGCGAAGAGCATATCCGCACCGGCAAGCCGATCTGCTACACCTCGATCGATAGCGTCTTCCAGATAGCGGCGCATGAAAGCCACTTTGGGCTCGAGCGGCTCTACGAGATCTGCAGACAAGCCTTCGAACTGACGGCGCCGCTCAATATCGGTCGCGTCATCGCTCGGCCGTTCGTTGGCGACACCCCGGACACGTTCAAGCGCACCGGCAATCGTCGTGATTTCGCCATTCCGCCACCAGAACCAACATTGCTTGATCGCAATCAGGCGGCCGGCAATCAGGTCTATGCGGTTGGGAAAATTTCGGACATTTATGCCGGTTCCGGCGTGACCCACAAGATCAAGGGGACCGGGATTCCGCAGTTGTTCGACAAGACGCTCGACGCCATGGAAATGGCCGCAGACCGCGCTTTCATAATGACCAATTTCGTCGATTTCGATTCTGAGTATGGTCATCGCCGGGATGTGCCGGGTTATGCCGCGGCACTCGAATTGTTCGATGCGCGGCTGCCCGAACTGATCGCCAAGATGCGTTACGACGATCTGCTCGTCCTGACGGCTGACCACGGCAATGATCCGACGTGGCCGGGCACCGATCACACGCGCGAACAGGTGCCGATCCTCGTCTTTTCCCCAGCCCTCCCCAAAGGAGAGATTGGCATTCGCTCCACCTTCGCAGATATTGGGGAAAGCATAGCCGCATGGCTCGGGCTGGCGCCCGGCCGCCACGGCAGGTCCTTCCTGTAACCGAGAGAGATGATCGATATGAGCAAAGTCGTGGGCAATGTCACAGTCATCGATCACCCGCTGATCCAGCACAAGCTGACGATCATGCGCAACAAGGAGACCTCCATCGCCGGTTTCCGGCGGCTGCTGCGCGAGATTGCTCACCTGATGTGCTATGAAGTGACGCGCGATCTGGAGCTTGAAATGATTCCGATCGACACGCCCATGGCGACGATGGATTCGCCTGCCATCAAGGGCAAGAAGCTGGTTTTCGCCTCAATCCTGCGCGCCGGTAACGGTCTTCTCGATGGCATGCTCGATCTCGTCCCAGCCGCGCGCGTCGCCCATATCGGCATCTATCGCGACCACGAGACGCTCGAGCCGGTCGAATACTACTTCAAGGCGCCATCCAACCTTGAAGACCGCCTGATCATCGTCGTCGATCCCATGCTGGCGACCGGCAATTCGGCCACGGCCGCGATCGAAAAGCTCAAGGAGCGCGGCGCCAACAATATCCGCTTTCTTTGCCTGCTCGCTGCGCCCGAAGGCATCGTCAATTTTGAGAAGGCACATCCGGATGTGCCGGTTTATACAGCCTCGATCGACAGCCATCTCAACGAGAAGGGCTATATCATTCCTGGTCTTGGCGACGCCGGCGACCGCATGTACGGCACGCGATAAGCTATGGCAAAACTCGCACATTCGATGATCCGCGTGCTCGATGAAGCGCGGTCTGTGGATTTTTATCGCCGCGCCTTTGGGCTCGAAATCGTCAACCGGATCGAATTTGCCGAATTCACGCTGGTCTATATGGCCCATGAACTCGATGGCTTCGAGCTGGAACTGACCATCAATCACGGCCGCGCCGAGCCCTATAATCTCGGCGACGGCTATGGGCATCTCGCAGTCGTCGTGGACAATCTGCAGGCCGAGCACGAGCTGTTCACGGCCGAAGGATTTACTGTCGGCAAGGTGGTGGATTTCAAGAACGGCAATGTGCCCGTCGCGCGCTTCTTCTTCGCGACCGACCCCGACGGCTACAAGATTGAAGTGATCCAGAAGGGTGGTCGCTTCCAATAAACGCCACAGATGAAAAACCCCGGATCGCTCCGGGGTTTCTTGTTATTTGGCCTTGAGCGGCAAGCCGAGGGCGATTAGCTCGGCGCGGAGGGCGACGGGATCCTTGAAGTGGATGCCGTGCATGCCGAACTTGCGGGCGGCGACGATATTGGGCTCGCTATCGTCGATGAAGACGCAGGAATCTGGCGCAAAGCCGTAGCGTTCGCAGAATACGCGATAGATGCGCGGATCGGGTTTAACGAGGCCTTCGAGGCCCGAAACGATGACGCCGTCGAATTTTTCGAGGAACGGCCATTCGCCAAGGCAGCTCACCCATTTTTCCCAGGAGAAATTGGTGATGGCGAAGGTTGGGACATCCTGCTCGATCAGCTCGTTGTGGATGTCGATCGTGCCGTGGATAAAGTCGCCGAGCGTTTCTTTCCAGCGGAGATCAAAGGCCTGGATTTCGCGCCAATATTTCGGAAACCGCGTGATCAGCTTGGCGACGCCTTCGGCGTAGATTTCGCCAGCGTCGAATTCGAGATTCCAATCGCCGGTGCAAATATTCTGGTGAAACCACAGCGCATCCTCCTCGCTCTCGAAGAGCTTGCGGAACAGATACATAGGGTTCCAGTCGACGAAAACGCCGCCCAGGTCGAAGACGGGGATAATTGTGTCGTTCATGCTCTTGATCGGTTCGAGGTGAAGCTCACCGCTTCTGGCATGTCGCGCTTGGGTCGGCAACCGCAGCCTGTCGGATCGAGCCTAGCTCAGATCGATCTTGCCGCCGAAGCGGGGCATGAAGAGGGCCGAGCGATTGAGATCGAAGGTGTCTTTGAAGACGATGCCGAGCAAGGGCTTATAGGCATAGCGCGCTTCAGAAGCGATCACCGTCTGACCCTTGGCAATGGCGACGGTTTCCGCCGGCAGCGTATAGGGCTGTCCCTTGGGGTGCTCGGCCACTGTCCCCGAATACTTGCCGTCGGCAAAACGAACCGACCAGAGGACCGTCGTCTGTCCGGTTGAAGAGACGGAAACCGCCGTTACCGTCTGCGTCAGGCCACTTATAACATAGGGCGACATGATGCTGGTCGCAGCGTCGAAATAGTCCTTCAACTGGTCGCTTGTGATCGTCTTATTGGCGCGCGCAACGAGGTCGCCCATGGCGCCAGACACCGTCTGGACCTTGCGATCGGCCGTAAGAAGGGACGCTGCCTCCGAGCAACCGACATAAAGCGTCAGCATAAGTGGCACGACCAGCGCAAATTCCACCGCCGCCGTGCCGGTCTCTTTGCGCCAGAAGTGCTGCAAATATCGGGTTAGCTTACCCATCAGAACGGCTCATTTCTGAAAACCGTCGCAGCGCCCATCAGCAGCCGGCCATCACCCAGCCGGTTATTGGCAAGCGGTGTCTGTAGGATAGAGGGGTAGCGATAGTAGACCTGAACCATGACGACGCCCGAAGCGCCCCCAGGCTGCCATTCGTCCGATTTGCTCCACTTGCAATTGGTTTTGCAATTGCGGTCGAGCGGCACCTCGTAATCAGCGGATTGGAAGGTATCGATCTGCCGGACGCTGACATACATGTCCGAACAATTGCCAAAGAGCCCGAACAATCGGCCGCATACATCTTTCTTGTAATCGGCAACGGTCCAGTTGCGGCGCTGCGCTTCGCCGGTGCGGATCAATCGGCTCGTATCCTGGACGCCGCTTTCGAGCACTTGTGCTGCAAGATAAGCGACCGAGGTTTCGAGAGTCGCTCCCAACAAGGCAAAGAAGATCGGCGCGAGCAGGGCGAATTCAACCGCGGTTGCGCCGCGCGAATCGCCAAAGAAGGATTTGCGTCGAAGACGTGTCATGCCTTTTCCACCCGGGCAAGCGGACATTTTCCGCTATGCGCTCTAAGTGAACCGGTTATGGCTAAAGCGTCGTTAGGATTGGTGAACCCAAACGCCGAATTCAGCTTCAGGGTTAAGCAGGGCTAAATCTAATTGCCAGTTGTCTGGATCAGTTGCGACGACGCGAGCGCCTGGGTTGTGAAGGCATTGTCATCGCCGAGCATGACCGTCGGCTGGCAAACGGGGGCGCAGCTCAGAGTAGTGCGCGACTGCCCATGATAGACCGTGGTCACACCGGCCTGCATCTGCACCACATCGATGAGTGTGTCGGCGATTGGTTCGCCATAAGCATCAAGAACGATGAGATTGGTCTGGCCATAGCTCTTGCCGGTCAGGATCAAGGTCTGCGGATCCTGGATGGTGACGTCCGCAATCCCAGGATTTCCAACGATCACCGTGGCGGCCGGTGCGCTCATGCGCAGAACGCGCGCCATGTTCACCTTCACGTCGATCGGCGCATTATCCGTGGCAAGGGTTGGCACTGCCATCGCGAGCAGGATTGAGAAGCCTGTAAAGGCAATTTTGCGGAACATGGCACTCATCCGGCTTGAACTATGCACAACACCATCTGACGGAATGGTAAATACTTGGCAAACAGCGGTTGTTTTCCTGCTTGGATGTGCCGATGCGCTCCGCTCAAGTCGTTGATAGACGTAACAAATTGATGGCAAGTAGATCGCGGTGATGAAGGGTGTCTAAAATGCGATGTAATTCTTCAACATGTTGAAAACCATCACTTATTTTAGCCGAAAACCATGCGTTCTGAGGGGCTCGATTAACGCAATGGCAATGAGTGGGGGCTAGCTTTGCCATATCTTCGCTGTGACCGGCCGTGAGGCGTCACGAGGACGTGTAAAAGGAGCCTGGGACATGAATATTTTGGCACGCTTCGCGCAGGACGAATCCGGCGCAACTGCAATCGAATACGGCCTCATCGCCGCACTGATCTCGGTCGTCATCATCGGCGCGGTAACGACTTTGGGTGGCACGCTCAACGGTGTGTTTGAAACCATCAACTCCAAGTTGGCACCAACGCCATAATTCTAATTGTTTCTCTATCGAGAGACCGATCGAAGGGCCCGTTGGGGCCCTTCTTTTTTGGGCAATGTTTACCTCTTTGCGGCAAATTGCGTTCACAGGATGGGGTGAGATGCAGAAAAGCACCAGGCAAGGTTTTGGCAGGTTATTGCAAGATAACAACGGTGCCACTGCGATTGAGTACGGCCTGATCGCGTCTCTCATCGCGGTTGTGATTATCGGCGCCTTGATGCTCGTTAACGGCAGTATGACCGACATGTATGAGCAAATCCGGGCGGCGATCGTACCTGCTATCAGCGGAAATTGAGGGAAGCAACCATGACCAATTTTGCCGTCTTTTTGTTCCCAGCGCTGATGGCGTTTGCGGCCTCATCCGATCTACTGACCATGAAGATATCCAACGGACTGGTCCTTACGGTAACGGTCAGTTTTTTTGTTGTCGCTATCGCCGTTGGACTTCCCCTTGATCAGATTGCTATGCATGTATTCTGCGCGCTGGTTGTGCTTGCCGTCGCCTTTTTTATGTTTGCGGTAAACTGGATCGGTGGTGGCGATGCCAAACTTGCAGCGGGCACAACGCTATGGCTCGGTTTCGGTGTGACGCTCCCCTACCTGCTCTACACAGGTATGCTCGGAGGCGCCCTTACGCTTGCAGTATTGGCTTTGCGGAGTGTGCCCCTGAACCCGCTAATTTCCCGGATGCGTTGGCTTTCCCGACTTCACGATCGCAAATCTGGTGTTCCATACGGAATCGCGATGTCGATTGCAGGAATCATCGTTTACTCAAACACTTTGGTTTTCGAACGTCTGATCGGCTAAATATTGGTAAGTCCTTATTAACCTCCTCCCGTAAGGCTCGATTAACCAAACTTTGACCCTTTGATCGCATAGTTACCCGGTGGAATTGGGCATTTGCCCAGCGTAACCGGAGTGGGTCATGAGACCAGCACGTATCATCCTGGTGGTAGTGGCCCTGGTCGCTGGCGGGCTCGCCGCTATCCTTGTTCTGCGTGGCGGACAGGCACCGTCGACGACCGAAGTCGTCACGCAGGTGGTCGAGGAAGCCAAGACACAGATCCTCGTTGCCAAAGCACCGATCGGCGTCGGTGAAAGGCTCAAGCCGGAAAATGTCGAGTGGCAGGATTGGCCCGAAGGCGCCATTCGTCCCGAATATGTGACTGTCTCATCGATGCCGGATGCGCCCGCGACGCTGACCGGCGCTGTGGCGCGTTTTGAATTTTTCCCCGGCGAACCCATTCGCGAGCAGAAGCTCGTCAAATCCGATCAGGGGTATCTCTCTGCCGTTCTGGCGTCCGGCATGCGCGGCGTGTCGGTTGGCGTCACCGCCGTCTCGAGTGCCGGTGGGTTCGTCGTACCAAACGATCATGTGGACGTTGTCCTGACGACAGCGACCAATGGCGGGCAGCAGTCCGAGGTCGTCCTTTCCAATGTCCGCGTGCTCGCGATCGGCAAGCGCCTCGGCGAACTCGGTATGAGCGGCGGCGACGAGACGGGCGAGGCCGAAACTCCGGCGCCAGAGCCGTTCGACAACAGCACGATCGCGACCCTTGAACTGACCCCGCCCCAGGCTGAAACACTGATCAACGCCTCTATGCGCGGCCAATTGAGCCTCAGCCTTCGCTCGATCGTAGATTTCGGCAAGACTGCCGACGCCCAGCGGCCGGCGAGCGCCAGCCAATCGGTGCGGGTCATTCGTGCCGGCAAGGAACAGAGCGTGCTCGCAGGGGCGCTGTCGAGCAGTACGCCAATCGAAACGCAGCCGCCCGATCAGTTCGTGGCGACGGAGACAACTGCGCCCGCACTGCCTGAAATTCAGGTTGAAACCGCCCAGCCGCAGCTGATGCCGCAGTGAGGGAGAGATGGAAATGATCGCCAAATCAACGAGACTATCTCGATCCCTGCGCCATTGGCTCGTTGCCAGCGCCGTCGGCAGCTTGTCACTTGCAGCTGCGGCTCCTGCCCTGGCCCAGGCACAGATCAATGTTTCTTCGACGTCCTATGGCGGGCAGCGCGATATCGATCTTGAATTGAACAAATCGATGATCGTCGATCTCCCTGCCGGCGTTGCCGAGGTGATCGTCTCGCAGCCATCGGTGGCCGCTGCGATCATGCGCACGCGCACTCGTGCGATCGTGCAGGGCATCGGCGGTGGCGACACCAATATTTTCTTCATCGATGATGCCGGCCGCACCATTCAGGTGCTCGATCTGCGCGTGATCAAGGAGCCATCCCAGGTCGGCAATGCGCTCGAAGAGGCGCTGGCCAGGGTCATCCCCGGTTCTCATATTCGGGTGGAATCCGTCACCCTCAACGACTCGACGAACCGGGTCGTCTTGACCGGCACCGTACTGTCTTCCGACGATAAGGATCGTGCCGCCCAGGTGGCCATCCAGTTCGCGGGCGACCCGGAAAATGTTGCCAATATCATCGAGGTTGCTGGTGGGCAGCAGGTCATGCTGCAGGTCACTGTTTCGGAAATTCGTCGCACCGTCGCGCAGCAGCTCGGCATCAATCTATCGGGCACCGTCACCATCGGCTCGGCCAGTCTGGGCCTCAATAATTCAGTGACGCCAAGCACCTCGACCAATGGCTTCTCGGGCAATTTTCCGATCGGCAATACCCAGATCAACGCCTCGCTGCGGGCGCTCGAACAGCGCGGCGCACTGCGTCTGCTGGCCCAGCCGACCCTCACTGCCGTCTCGGGCCAGGCCGCGGAATTTCTCGTCGGTGGTGAATTCCCGGTCCCAACGACGAATAGCAATGGCAGCACTTCGGTCGAGTACAAGCCTTATGGCGTCGAACTGCAGTTCACGCCCACGGTGCGCTCCAATGGCGTGATCGCGCTGACGGTCAAAACCGGTGTGTCGGAAGTGCAGACCGGCAGCTATGCGTTGACACGGCGTGATGTGAACACCAGCGTCGAGCTTGGTGTCGGGTCGACGCTCGCCATCGGCGGGCTGCTCTCGGAAAACACCACGCAGAATATCGATCAGCTTCCGGGCTTGGGCAATATCCCGATCCTTGGCGCCCTGTTCCGCAGCCGCGAATTCCGCAGCGAGGAAACCGAACTGGTCGTTCTGGTGACCCCCTACCTGGTCAATCCCCCCCCGGTGAACACCATTCCCGTGCCGACCGACTATTCCGTGCCTGCGAGCGACGCCGAGGGCATTTTCCTCGGCAAGCTCGAAAAGCAATACGGCGTCGGCCCCGGCGGCATGCGCGGCAGTTTCAACGGCTCTGTCGGCTTCGCGCTCGATTGATGATGGCGGCAGGAGAAAAGTAATGAAGAGTTTCCTCAACCCCGAAGAGCCAGCTAAGCAGGAAGAGGCCGCAGCCGATATCTCGCCCGGCGCGCGTCTTGTTCCGCGCATCACCATCCAGGCATTTTGTGAGCATTCCCAGACTGCGCAACTGGTCGAAAGCGCCGTGCATGATCGGCGTATGTCCAAGGTTGCGCTGACGACGCATAACGGCGGCATCGACGGTGCGGTCGAAACCTACAAGACCAACCCAACGCCGAACCTGATCATTGTCGAGACCTCGCTGCCGCCTGAAGAGGTGCCGCAGGCGCTGGGGCGTCTCGCCGATGTGTGCGACGCGACCACGCGCGTGATCGTCCTCGGCCACGTCAATGACGTGCTGCTCTACCGTGAGCTGATCCGCTCAGGGATTTCCGAATATATCGTCCTGCCCGCGACCGCGCAGATCATCGTCAATTCCATCACTGACCTCTTTGCGGGTGAAGGCGCGGCGGCCATCGGGCGCACGATCGGCTTTGTCTCGGCCAAAGGCGGAGCAGGTGGCTCGACTGTCGCCCACAATGTTGCCTGGGCGATTGCCACTGGCCTCCGGCAGGATTGCCTGATCCTCGATATGGATCTCGGCTTCGGCACGGCCGGGTTGAATTTCAACCAGGACCCGCCGCATGGCATTGCCGATGCTCTGCTCGCCAACCAGAAGGTGGATCAGACCATGCTGGACCGGCTGATGAGCAAGGCGGCAAATCATATCAACCTGCTGACGGCCCCGGCAACGCTCGATCGCACCTGGGATTTTGAAGAGCGCGAATTCGAGCAGATCGTCGAGATTTGCCAGAAATCCATGCCGGTCATCATTCTCGATATTCCCCATTCGTGGAATGCCTGGGTGCGGCACACGCTCTCGACCATCGATGAAGTGGTGATCGTCGCCGAGCCCGATCTGGCCAATCTGCGCAATGCCAAGAACCTGGCTGACACGATCAAGGCACTGCGGCCGACGGAAAAAGCGCCGAACCTTGTGATCAACAAGCAGGGTATCGCCCGCCGCCCCGAGATCAGCGCGGCCGAATTCGCCGCCTCGGTCGAATGCACCTTGATCGGACAAATCGGCTTTGACGCCGCGCTCTTCGGCACGGCCGCGAACAATGGCCAGATGATCGCCGAGGTTTCGGCGAGCAATAAGGTCAACGACGTCTATCGCAATATCGGCATGCAGGTCACCGGCCGGCAGGTCGCGCATGGCGCAGGCAAGGCGGCGGGGCTGATGAAGCTGCCCTCCTTCCTCAAGAAGCGGGCCTAGCTCCAAGAGCTCGGCGCGAAAAATAAGAGAACAACATGTTTGGCAAGCGGACGACATTTGGCGGAAATACACCGGGCGTGGCGGAGATCGCTCGCCCTGTGCCCAGCCCAACGCGCCCTGAGCCAGCTGCCGCACCGCAACGCCGCGCTTCCGACACGGACAGCATGGCCACGCGCCAGCGAACGACGGACGAAGTGCTCGATGTGCGCAATCCCGTCGATGCGCAGCGTGATCGCGAATATTTCCAGACCAAGTCCGCGATTTTCAACGCGCTGATAGACTCCATCGATCTCAGCCAGCTCGCGACGATGGAAAGCCAGGCTGCGCGCGAGGAAATCCGCGACATCGTCGGCGAAATCATCGCGCTCAAATCAATCGTCATGTCGATTTCCGAGCAGGAAGATCTGCTTGAGGATATCTGCAACGATGTCCTCGGTTATGGGCCGCTCGAGCCGCTCCTCGCCCGCGACGACATCGCCGATATCATGGTGAACGGCAGCCAGAAGTGCTACATCGAAGTCGGTGGCAAGGTGCGCCTCACCAATGTGCGCTTCCGCGACGATGCGCATTTGATGAATGTCTGCCAGCGCATCGTGTCCCAAGTTGGCCGCCGCGTCGACGAAGGCTCACCTATCTGCGACGCACGTCTCCCCGATGGCTCGCGCGTCAACGTCATCGCTCCGCCGCTCGCCATCGATGGCGCTGCGCTCACCATCCGTAAGTTCAAGAAGGACAAGCTGACCCTGCAGCAGCTTGTCAAATACGGTTCGATTTCGCCTGAGGGCGCGGAAGTTCTCCGTATTCTCGGCCGCGTCCGGGCCAATGTGCTGATCTCGGGCGGTACCGGCTCGGGCAAGACGACGCTGCTCAATTGCCTGACGGCCTTCATCGAAAAGGATGAGCGCGTCATCACCTGCGAAGACTCTGCCGAACTTCAGCTTCAGCAGCCCCATGTGGTGCGTTTGGAAACACGCCCGCCCAACCTCGAGGGCGAGGGCGAGATCACCATGCGCGATCTTATCAAGAACTGCCTCCGTATGCGTCCTGAACGGATCATCGTCGGCGAAGTCCGCGGCCCGGAGAGTTTCGACCTTCTCCAGGCCATGAATACGGGTCACGACGGCTCCATGGGCACGCTCCACGCCAATAGCCCGCGTGAAGCCCTGTCGCGTCTTGAATCCATGATCACCATGGGCGGCTATTCCCTGCCGAGCCGCACGATCCGCGAAATGATCGTTTCCTCGATCGACGTCATCGTCCAGGCCGCGCGTCTCCGAGATGGTTCGCGCCGCATCACCCACATTTCCGAAGTGCTCGGGATGGAAGGCGATGTCATCGTGACCCAGGATATTTTCGTCTATGACATCATGGGCGAAGACGCCAATGGCATGCTGATGGGCAAGCATCGCTCGACCGGTATCACCAAGCCGCAATTCACCGAGCGCGCCCGCTACTTCAACGAAGAAGCCAACCTCGTAGAGGCGCTCGAAAAGTCCAATACCGAGCAGCACGAACTGATGGGACGCTGACCATGCTCATGCCTATCCTGCTTGTGGTTTTGGCGGTCGTGGCGGTTGGTGCAGCTGGCTTTGCGCTCGTGCCATCGGCCCTTGGCAGCAGCCGTGCGCAGAAGCGTTTGAAAACCTATCGCGGCGACATTCGCGCCAATCGCCGGGAGCTCGATGCCAATCGCACGCGCGATGCGCGCCGCAAGACGGTGCAATCGGCGCTCAAGGCCCAGTCCGATGAGCTCAATGCCAAGAAGCGCTTGACCGTATCGGACATGATCTTCCAGGCCGGTATGACGATCACGCCAGCCGCTTTTATCCGCAATAGCGTCATCTTTGGCGTCGTGCTCTTCCTCATTCTGCTCATCACGCAGGTGCCATATTATTTCGCGGCGATTTTTGCCGTCGCGGGAGGATATCTGCTGCCGCGCATTTATGTGATGCGCAAGCGCAAGCAGTATCAGAACAAGTTTCTCGACGAGCTGCCGAACGCCGTCGAAGCCATTGTGCGCGGCGTCAAGACGGGGCTTCCGCTCAACGATTCCATGCGCGTCGTTGCCAAGGATACCAAGGAGCCGGTGAAGTCAGAATTCCAGCGCGTGCTCGATCAGCAGGCGTTCGGTTTTTCGATGACGGAAGCCGTGCAAGTGTTGCTCCAGCGCGTGCCGCTCCCTGAAGTCAACTTCTTCGTCGTTGTCATCTCTGTGCAGCAGCAGGCGGGTGGTAACCTTTCGGAAGCCCTTGGAAACCTCGCGCGCGTGCTGCGCAACCGCAAGAAGATGAAGCAGAAGGTGGCCGCGATGTCGTCGGAAGCGAAGGCCTCCGCGGGCATTATCGGCTCCTTGCCTATCGTCGTCGCCATCATGGTTTCGGTCGTGTCGCCCCAATATCTGTCACCGCTGATCACGACGCCATTGGGCCAGATCTGGCTGGGTGCCGCAGCGATCATGATGTGCCTTGGCGTTTTCGTCATGAACCGCATGGTTCAGTTCGAGTTTTAGGGCAGGGCATCGCACATGGTCGAAATGCTGACATCGCGCGAATTCCTGATTGCCGTTCTGGCAGCGATTTCGGCCGCCGCCGTGGTGTTCACCTTCGGCTCTTCGATGATCGTCAAGCAGGACATGAAGACCCGCGTCAAACGCGTCGCGCTTGAGCGCGATCGGATGCGGGCCGAGGAAATGGCGCGTCTGCGGGGCGGGGGGGCGATCGATAGCCGCTCGAGCATGCGGCGCACCAAGGAAGCGCGCTCCTATATGAAGACCGCGGTGGAGCGCTTCGACCTCAAGAAGGCATTCCAAGACGACAACACCGTCGACAAGCTCGCAATGGGCGGTTACCGCGGCCAGGGGCACCTGACGTCGTTCCTCTTCCAGCGCTTCGCCACGCCCTTTGGCGTGTTCATCATCGCAGCGTTTTATCTGCTGATCGTTATTCCCGGTGACCGGCCGGTTTTCCTGAATTTGGTGTACGCGATCGGCGCTGCGCTCGTCGGGTCCTATCTACCCGTGCTGATGCTTCGGAACGCGACACAGAAGCGCCAGCAATCCATTCGTCGTTCCTGGCCTGATTGTCTCGATCTCTTGCTGCTTTGCGTCGAAGCCGGCATGTCGATGGAACACGCGTTCAAGCGCGTGGCCCGCGAAATCGGCCAGCAGAGCGCCGAACTGGCTGAAGAGCTGACCCTCACGACGGCCGAACTGTCATTCCTCGAAGACCGCACGCGCGCCTATGAAAATCTTGGCCGCCGGACCGGTCTCGATAATGTTCGCGCTGTCATGACCGCACTTATTCAGGCTGACCGCTATGGCACCTCGGTCGGTCAGGCACTTCGCGTCATGGCCGAAGAAGGCCGTGAATCGCGCATGATGGAAGCGGAAAAGAAGGCTGCGGCCTTGCCGCCGAAGCTGACCGTGCCACTGATCTTGTTCTTCCTGCCGGTGCTCTTCATCGTCATCATGGCGCCCGCCATCATCAAGGTGATGGGCAACGGCATGATGAGCGGCGGCTAACCGTCAAACAGTTGCAAGCTTCGGTTCAGCCGTTGGGAATGAGATCCCAGCGATTCTGCTGGGTCAGCATAGCCCGCACATAAGTCATGTTGGCTTCGACCTGCTCCGGCGGCAATTCTGCGGCATAGATCGCGCGCGCTTCATCGAAGCGTCCCTGGAGACCGACGACAAGGGCAAGGTTCTGGCGCGTCTGGCTTGTTGCGCCACGCATCTGCACCGCGCGCCGCAAATGCTGCTCAGCCGAAGCCAGATCGGAGGTCATTGCATAGGAGAGGCCCATATTGGCTTCGATCGCCGCCTCGCCAGGTGCAACGGTCGCCGCCTGCGCGTAGAGCGCACGAGCCTCGGCATTGCGGCCCATCTGGTCGAAGGCCGCGCCTTTGACGAGAAGGGCATTCCAGTCTGGTGCATCTGGCTGCAACGTGCGGTCGATAACGGCTACTGACTGCTCAAAGCTGCCCATCGAGACCAGAGCCTTGGCATAGGCGACGGACAATTCGACATCGTTGGGATAGAGCCCGATCGCTTGCTCGAGCGCGGCTGCGGCCTGTTGCGGCTGGCCGGCTGCGCGCAGGGCCGCGGCATAAAGAATGACGGTATCGCGGTCGCGCGGATTGGATTTGTAGCGCCCGGTCAGTTCCGCAAGCGTCTGCTGGCGCTGTTCGGCAGGAAGGCTCGAATAATCGGTCGCGCCAAGCTGTCCGCGATTGGAAGCGCAAGCCGATAGCGCGAGAGCCGCAACGCCGGCCAGCAGCAGCGCGCGCCAGGTCCGATTGGTAGCAACGACACGCTGCACGGCACGACTCCTCGGGGGACTTTCCCCTCATGCCAAGCAATAAATCATTAACCCTAATAGGCGGTTAAAGATCGCTGCCCCAGTCGTTGCGCAAGCGAGGCGAGGGGACTACGTATGGTGGCGACCACACCCCGGAGTTGCCCATGTCCGCCTCGACCACCACCCCAGTTTATCTCGTTGGCGAAGGAGGGTTGGGAGCTTTGGGCCTATCGGGAGCACAAAAGGGCTGGGCGGAAGCCAATGGCTTTTCCGGCCAGCGCGGCAAGCTGTTGCCGCTCCCGAGCGCAGGCGGTGGGCTTGATGGATATCTCTTCGGTGTCGGGTCTGCGGATGGCCGCTCCGTCTTTGTCGCCGGCCTCGCCGCCGTCTCGCTTCCAGCGGCCCACTATCGTCTCGAAGGCGATATTGGCGACGCAACGCTCGCTTCTATCGCATTCCGTCTCGGCGCCTATCGCTTTGATCGCTATCGCGACGCCAAGGCGACGCCAACACTCGAACTGCCGAGTGGCGCGGACAGCGCCGAAGTCGACCGCCAGGTGGCGGCTGCAAGCCTTGCCCGCGACCTCATCAACACGCCCTCGAGCGATCTCGGCCCGGACAATCTCCATAAGGAGATCGAACGTTTTGCGGCCGAACGCAGCATGGAATTCAAGGCCATCGTCGGAGACGATCTGCTCAAGCAGAATTTTCCAATGATCCATGCCGTTGGCCGCGCCAGCACCCAGAAGCCGCGCCTGCTTGACCTCTCATGGGGCAAGGCGAGCGATCCCAAGGTGACCTTGGTCGGCAAGGGCGTCACCTTCGATACCGGCGGCCTCGATATCAAAACGGCGGCGGGCATGCTGATGATGAAGAAGGATATGGGCGGCGCCGCGAATATCCTTGGTCTGGCCAGCGCCATCGTCTCGGCCAAACTGCCGGTGCGTCTGCGCGTGCTCATCCCCGTCGTGGAAAACGCCATCGCGGGCGACGCCTTTCGGCCCGGCGATGTCCTTCATTCACGCAAGGGTATTACGGTCGAAATCGGCAATACCGATGCCGAAGGGCGCCTGATCCTCGCCGATGCCCTGGCGCTCGCCGATGAAGAATCGCCCGAGTTGATTGTCGATATGGCGACTCTAACCGGCGCTGCCCGCGTGGCGCTTGGGCCTGAACTGCCGCCGCTCTATTCGACCGATGATGCCTTTGCCAAGACCATCACCGAAGCCGGACTTCGGGCCGAGGACCCCTTCTGGCAGATGCCGCTCTGGTCTTCTTACGATGGTCAATTAGCGTCAAAGATTGCCGACATGAACAATACCGGCGCAGGTGGCTATGCCGGTTCGGTCATTGCGGCGCTCTTTCTCAAGCGCTTCGTCAGCAATGCAAAGGCTTGGGTCCATCTCGACATTCTCGCCTGGGCGCCAGAAGCGCGACCGGGCCGGCCGGTCGGCGCAACGGACCAGGGCATCCGCGCTGTTTTTGCGGCGATCAAACAGCGGTTCGCATAAAGACAGACGGCTCCGGCAATCAGCGTGATGGCTGCCGGAGCTAAGCTCGAGAAGTGCTCCTAACCCTCTGGGTTCGGATCGACGATCTCGGCGTGGTTGGGTGTCTGGTCGATTACTGCGTCTGATTTTGGAAACAGCAGTGGCGCCATGGCAAAACCCACAATGACCAGAACGATCATGCCCCAGCCGGCCCATTTCTTGTGCCTTTCGATGAACTCGCCAGCGATAGGCCCGAAAAAGTAGAAGAGACCACAGGGCACAAAGTAGCGAAGACCCCGACCGATTAGGCCGTAGACGACGAAGGTCCAAATATCGAGCCCGGCAACGCCGCTCGTAATGGTGATGACCTTATAGGGGATGGGAGACAGCGCGCCGATCAGGATCATCAGCGGCCCATTTTCATTGAAACTCTGGCGCAGCGAGTCAAAGCCGTTGCCTGCCCCATAGAAATCGATGATGCCGCGGCCAAGCGTATCGAAGAGAAAGTAACCGATCGCATAGCCTGCAAGACCGCCGGTGACGGAGGCCACGGTGCAGATCGCCGCCAGCCGCCACGCCCGCATGCGATCGGCAATGATCATTGGCGCAAGCATGATTTCGGGGAAGATCGGCAGGATCATCGCCTCGAGAAAGCACAGCAGGGCCAGGATGGGCTCGGCCAGGCGATGTCTCGTGGCGAGCTTGAGACGGTCATAAAAGCTGAGCTTTGCAGCGGGCGCGGTGTCGGTCATTGGTCTCTTTTGTCTGGGCAGTGCAATGGCACCATTATGCGGAAAACTTTGTCAGGCCAGTGAAATTTGCGTCAGTAACCGCGATTGCGATCGACGACGTTGATCAGGGGCTTTCCGGCGCGATGATCGGCAATAATCTTTGAGAAATAGCGCACGCCGCTTTTTTCGTCTGAAATCGCCGCGATATGCGGGGTGATATAACAGTTCTCGATATCCCAGAGCGGGCTCTCCTGCGGCAGCGGTTCCTGCTCGAAAACATCGAGGCTCGCTGCGCCAAGCGTGCCATCCGCCAAAGCTTTGACGATATCGGCCTCGCGCTGATGCCCGCCGCGTGCGGCATTGATGATCACGGGGCCACCCTGGAGATTGCCACGCCGCAGCTTGGCAAAATTCTCGTAGTTGAGAATGCCCGTCGTTTCCGGGGTCAACGGCAGAAGGTTGACCAGAATGTCGGTGCCCGAAAGAAACGCATCGAGGTCTTCATCTCCCGCAAAGCAGGCGACGCCCTCGACTTCCTTGCGCGTGCGGCTCCAGCTTCGGAGCGTAAACCCAAGCGGCGCCAATCGGCGCGCAGCATCCTGGCCCAGAACGCCCATGCCCATGATCCCGACAGTGCTTTCGGCGGCAGAGGGGGGATAAAACTGGCTCCAGCGGCGCGCCTTTTGATCGGCGCGGAACCGGGTATAGACCCGGTGATGCATGGTGACATGGGCAACCACATAATCGCTCATTCGCTGGCTGAGGTCGCTGTCGACAAAGCGCACCAGAGGTGCATCGGGCAGTTTTGGATGCTTGATCAAGGCATCGACGCCTGCACCAAGCGACAAAACCGCCTCCAGCCCTGTCAGCCCATCAAAGGCGTCGGGCTTGGGCTTCCACACAAAGACATAGCGGATATCAGCGGAATCGAAATCATCGCCGCGCCCCACCACGGGATAGGGGTGAAGCGCCTTGGCAAAGGCTTCGGCCCAACTAGCTTCGTTGACGTCATTGAGATGGAGAAGGAGCATGGGCGGATGATCTTTCAATAAAAAAGCCGCGCCTTGGGGCGCGGCTCATCAATGCCTTATCGAAACCAGCTCAGTTGCCGGTGGTCGGGGCAGTTGTCGGTGTGGTCGCCGGTGTTGCAGGCGCAACCTGGGTGGCGTCTCCGCCAGCGGCCGGGGTGCCTTCGACGGCGGTTTCGGACTCGGTCGTGGTCGGCGTTTCGTTCTGTGCGGCTGGTGCGGTCTGCGTTGCGTCCGACGCCGGCGCGGTTACTTCAGCGGGGGCAACGGCGCCATCGGGAGCGGCTTCAACCGGCGTACCGGCTTCTTCCGCCGTCGCTGGCGCTTCTTCGGCAGTCGGGAACGGAACAGGGTTCGACGACAGTGTCTGGAGATAGGCCAGGATGTCGGCGCGTTCTTCGGGCGAACGGACACCGGCAAAGGTCATCTTGGTGCCCGGCGCATAGGCCTTGGGATTGGTCAGGAACGCATTGAGGTTCTCATAGGACCAGACCTGACCTTCGGCCTTTTGCTGCTGCAGAATGTCCGAATAGGCAAAGCCTTCCATATGGGCCTTGGTATTGTTCACGATATTATAAAGGTTCGGACCCTGCTTGGCCGCCTCGCCTTCGCCAAAGCTGTGGCAGGACTGGCACTTGCGCACTGCGGCAGCGCCACGGTCAACGCTCGCGCTGGCCAGCAGCGTGGCAAGCGGCACTTCCGGTGCGGCATCAGCGGCAGCGCCAGCTTCCGCGACTTCCGGCGCGGGCAGGGCATAGCCCGGACCATTGTCCTCTTTCGGGTGGTAGATGGCCTCAGCCAGAAAGCCCACGCCCATGACAAACATAAGTGTGCCAAGGACGGCGCCCATGATCTTGTTTAGCTCAAACGAATCCATTTGGTCTCTCTGCCGGTCCATCCCCGGTGGACAATAAACGAACTGGGCCCAACAATCGGTTTCCGAGGGAAACCTGCCTCAACTGACCCGGTTCGACGCGCGCGGAAGATAGTATTACGCCTCGTAGGGTGCAACAGGACAATCCCTCTTGGCGACAATTCCCCCAATCTCATGTCGTTTTAGCCCCAGAAACCTCTGATTGACACCCTTTGGTGCCGCGTCTAAAGCCCGCAGCAGGCAGATGAACGGACCTCCCATGAGCATGAAGATAGCCTTTCAAGGTGAACCTGGCGCATTCAGCCATGCGGCAGCGGCCAATGTTTTTCCCGGCGAAGAGTTCGTGGGCTGCGTGACCTTCGAAGAAACGCTCAATGCAGTTCAGTCCGGCAAGGCGGATTTCGCGGTCGTTCCCGTCGAAAATTCGCTCTATGGGCGCATCACCGACATTCATCACCTTTTGCCCGAAAGCGGTCTCTTCATCATCGGCGAGACCTATCTTCGCGTCGAAATGAACCTGCTTGGCGTGCCCGGCGCGACGCTTGACGATATCAAGGCCGTCCAGTCGCTCTCGGTCGCACTTGGCCAGTGCCGCCGCTTCATCTCCGAAAACGGCTATCGCACCATCAATGCCGTCGATACCGCTGGCTCGGCGCGCGAAATTGCGCAAAAGGCCGACAAGTCCGTTGCAGCCATCGCGTCGCGCTTTGCCGGCGAGATTTATGGTCTCAACGTTCTCGCGAGCAATATCGAGGACGCCGACCACAATACGACGCGCTTCCTCGTGCTTTCGACCACCGAAAAACTGGCGCCTCAGGCCGGTAAGGTGAAAACGACCTTCATCTTCCGCGTGCGCAACGTGCCTGCCGCGCTCTATAAGGCCATGGGCGGCTTTGCGACAAATGGCGTCAACATGACCAAGCTCGAGAGCTACATGGTCGGCGGCGCTTTCACGGCCACGCAGTTCTATGCAGATATCGAAGGGCATCCCGATGATGTCGGGGTGCAGCACGCTTTTGACGAGCTGAAATTCTTCACCGACCGGTTCCAGATCCTCGGGGTCTATCCTGCCTCCGAGCAGGTCTGATCCCAGGTCCTCGCTCCGAAGCGATTGGTAATACATCTCGGCTAATGTGCCGAAAGTGCATGTCTGCCAGCCCTTAGCGGTGCTGTCCGATTCGGTGCATTCGTGTTGTCATATCTGCGGCTTAATAGTCTGCACCCGTCGGATCCAGGGGTCTATCGTTGGAACATTTCGATCTCATCGTCATCGGTTCTGGGCCAGCCGGCCGTCGCGCTGCCGTGCAGGCAGCCAAGCTCGGCCGGTCCGTTCTCGTGGTAGAAAATCGCCTGCGTCTCGGCGGCGTTTCCGTCCACACCGGTACGATCCCCTCCAAGACCCTGCGCGAAACCGTTCTTAACCTCTCTGGCTGGCGTGAACGCGGCTTCTATGGCCTCTCCTATCGCGTCAAAAAGGACATCGAGGGCAAGGATCTCGGCGCCCGCCTGCGGATGACGCTGAACCACGAAATCGAAGTTCTCGAACACCAGTTCAACCGCAACGGCGTGCGCACCTTTGGCGGCATGGCGCGCTTTATCGATCAGAACCACATTGCCGTCGTGGCGCCCGATGGCGACGAGACGCGGTTTGGGTTTGACCATGCGGTCATCGCGGTGGGCACCGCGCCCTATCGACCCGCCAATATTCCGTTCAACGACCACTCGGTTCTCGATAGCGATAGCCTCGTTTCCGAGCCACGTGTGCCGCGCAGCCTGACGGTTGTAGGTGCAGGCGTTATCGGCATCGAATATGCGACGATCTTTTCGGCACTCGACGTGCCCGTCACCATCGTTGAACCCAAAGACACCATCCTCGATTTCATCGATCGCGAAATCATCGAAGAATTCACTCACGATCTGCGCCAGCGCGGTGTGACGTTGCGGCTCGGCACCAAGGTCGAAAAAGTCGAGATCGACGAGCAGGGGTGGGCTGTTTCCATCCTCGCCGATGGTCGGCGTATCCGCACCGATATGCTGCTCTATGCGGCCGGCCGCTCCGGCGCGACCGCCAATCTCGGCCTTGAAAATGCCGGCCTGACGCCGGTTGATCGTGGCCGTCTCAAGGTCGATCCAGTGACGTTTCAAACCGAGGTGCGCAACATTTACGCAGCGGGCGACGTCATCGGTTGGCCGTCGCTCGCTTCGACCTCGATGGAACAGGGCCGCATCGCCGCGCTCCATGCGTGTGGCGCGCAGATGCCACCGGCGCCCGAATTCTTCCCCTATGGCATTTATGCCGTTCCGGAGATTTCGACCGTTGGCCTGACGGAGCAACAGGTCAGGGCGCAGAACATTCCCTACGAAGCCGGCATTGCCCGCTTCCGCGAGACGTCGCGCGGTCACATCATGGGCCTCCAGTCGGGCATGATGAAGATGATCTTTGCGCTCGATACGCGCAAACTGCTCGGCGTCCACATCGTCGGCGAAGGCGCGACCGAACTGATCCATATTGGCCAGGCCGTGCTGAACTTGGGCGGCACGCTCGACTATTTTGTCGAAAATGCCTTTAACTATCCGACACTTGCCGAAGCCTATAAGATCGCCGCGCTCGACGCCTGGAATCGTATGCCGCGAACCAAGCCGATCGCTCCGACTGTTGAAGAGACGGTTGTTGAACTTCCGTCACTCAAGGTTGGTACAGCAAAAGGCTGATGCGATCAGTCCCGTTGTTGCAAACGGGGCCGGTACTCGAAATTAAGATAATTTTCGACGGCCTCTTGCTCTTAACCTAAGTTTGGAATTACCTCCGGAACGGGAAGATATTTCCCGGGGGACTATCATGAACAAGACTGTGGCAGGCCTTGCGCTTGTCTTTTTGGCCGCCAGCGTCGTGAACGCTTCGGCGCTGGATCGTCGCGTCCAGATCAATAATAAATCGTCATACGACATCGTCGAATTCTATGCCTCGAACACGGGCACAAATTCGTGGGAAGAAGATATCCTGGGCAAGGACATCCTGCCCGCAGGCCATAGCGTCATGATCAACATCGATGACGGCTCTGGTTACTGCAAATATGACTTCCTGGCTGTGTTCGAAGATGGCGATAAGGTCACCTCGACAGACAACAATGTCTGCGAACTGGCCGATTTCAGCTTTACCGACTGATCAAGACTATTGCGGGATCGCGCCATGAGCGCGGTCTCGCCTGGCCTGGCTAAGATCAAACTTGCCATGCTGGGTTATGAGGCGGCAACGCGTTTGCGGCTGCGCCGTTATGGGAAGCCTCCTCTTTCATAGGGCTTCCATGTCCAAATCCAGTTTTTTCGGCGCCAAGCCGACCGCTGCAGGCACCCATTTCAGACTTTGGGCGCCCGAAAAAAGCCGCGCGGCCGTCGATGTCGAGGGCGCGGGGAGTTTTGCGCTAACCCCTGAAGAAAAGGGCTATTTCAGCGCCCTTGTGCCCAATGTTGGCGTGGGCGCAAAATACAAATTTCGGCTCGACGATGGCTTGCCCATGCCGGACCTCGGCTCGCGCTGGCAGCCTGAGGGTAGCGATGGCGTATCAGTCGTCGTGTCGCCAGAGTATATCTGGACGGATGCGGGCTGGGCGGGGCCGGTGGCGCAGGATCAGGTTATATACGAACTCCATGTCGGCACCTTCACATCCGAGGGGACATGGAATGCCGCGCGCGAAAAGCTTCGGCATTTGAAAGACTTGGGCGTGACCGTGATCCAGGTCATGCCGGTTGGGTGCTTTAAAGGAACATTCGGCTGGGGCTACGACACGACGCTTCCTTATGCACCCTATGCCCCCTACGGAACGCCGGACGACCTTCGCGGCTTTGTCGACGCGGCGCACGGATTGGGGATCGGAGTCATCCTCGATGTCGTCTACAACCACACCGGCATGGGTGACTATTACCATGCCTATAGCGAGCACTTTTTTACCCACACGCATGAGAATGAGTGGGGCAGCGGATTCAACTATGACGGCGAAAATTCACGCGCCGTCAGAGATTTCATGATCGGCAACGCTGTCTACTGGATCGAGGATTTTCATCTCGATGGACTTCGGATCGATGCGGCGCAAGCCATGTTCGACACGAGCGAAACGCACATCATCGCCGAACTGACCGACGCTGTCCGCGAAGCAGCCAAACCGCGGCGCGCCTATATGGTGGTCGAGAACCAGCCGCAGGAACGGCGGATGATTGCTGACCGAGAAGAGGGCGGTTTTGGGCTCGATGGCATGTATAGCGACGACTTCCAGCACGCCATACGAGTGGCGGCGACCGGGCATAACGACTTCTATTATCGAGACTATTTGGGTTCGCCGCAGGAGATCGTCTCGGCCCTGAAATACGGATTTTTGTATCAGGGTCAGCGCTCGGACATGCGCGATAAGGCCTATGGCACATATAACCTTGAAACGCCCGCAGAGCATTTCGTGCATTTCCTCGAGAACCACGACCAAGTTGCCAATTCGGCCAAGGGCTTACGGCTTTCCGAGCTTATGTCGCCAGCGCGGCTGCGGGCGATAACACCGCTACTACTGCTTGGACCGCAGACGCCGTGTCTGTTTCAGGGGCAAGAGTTCGGATCGCGCAAGCCATTCCTCTATTTTGCCGGACGCACGGGCGAAGAAGCCGAGGCGGTGGCGGAGGGCCGGAAGAAGGGATTGATGGACTTTCCATCGGTCACCGACCCAGAAATGCAGGCAACGCTGGCGCGACCCGATGCCCCCAAAACCTTTGAACTCAGCAAGCTCGACTGGTTGGAAATGTCGAGCAATTCTGGCATCTTGGCGCTGCACAAGGACCTGCTAGCGCTCCGCAGAACCGACGCCGCCTTCTCGCAAAATTCCGTGCGGCGGGTGGATGGCGCAGTGATCGGCGAGGGTGCTTTTGTGCTGCGTTTTTTCATGGCTGACCCGAGCCAACACCGGCTTCTGCTCTGCAATCTTGGACGCGACTTGCATATGGCCGTGACGCCTGAACCGCTGCTGGCGCCACCCGACGGGCAGCGCTGGGCGCTCCAATGGTCGAGCGAGCACCCTAAATATGGCGGGGCAGGGCGGCGTCCGGTGGAGCCGGAAAAGTTCTGGATCCTGCCCGGTGATTGTACTCTGGTGTTGCGCCCGGAGAGCCGCAATCCGGCGTGACTTCGGTAGCATTCCGGTAACATCGAGCGCGGGTTAGGGCATTATTCGTCATCGTCCTGCGGGAGCGGCTCGTCGTCCCGTGCGGGGATGACATAGGAGCCGGTCAGCCAGCGGTTGAGGTCGACATCGGCGCAGCGTTTCGAGCAGAACGGCTTAAACTTATCTACGGTCGGTTTTCCGCAGATCGGGCATTTGCGTTCGGGCGCCATCAGACCCCCGACAGGCTCGACTGATTGAGCCAGTTGAAGTGAACCGGATAGCCTTCGCCCGCGAGAAGTTGCGTCACTTCGTGAAGCGGCAGGCCGACGACGCTCGGGTAGGAGCCGACAAGCTTGACGACAAAGGAACCGGCAATGCCCTGAATGGCGTAGCCACCTGCCTTGTCGCGCCATTCGGCGCTGGCGAGATAGGCTTCCATCTCGCGCGTCGAGAGGCGCTTGAAGCGGATGCGTGTCTCAACGATCCGATGCCGCTTGGCGCCGGACGGGGTGAGCAGGGTGACGCCGGTATAGACGCGATGCGCACGGCCCGAGAGAAGGCGGAGACATTCGGATGCCTCTTCCATGGTCTCGGCCTTGGGCAGGATGCGCCGGCCAACGGCGACGACCGTATCGGCAGCCAGAACCAGAGCCTCTTCGCCAAAGCCGGCGACGCGCGCCTTGTGCTGGGCGGTAAGGGCTTTCAGTTCAGAGAGGCGGCCAGCAAGCTTGCGCGGCAATTCGCCCTTCTCGGGCGTTTCATCGACATGAGCGGGCACCAAATGCTGGGGCTCGATGCCGATCTGATTAAGCAGTGCAAGCCGACGCGGCGAGGCGGAGGCCAGGATCAGGTCCGGACGGCTGGCCATAGCTATTTACTTGAAACGATAGGTGATGCGACCCTTGGTCAGGTCGTAGGGAGTCATTTCACACAGCACCTTATCGCCGGCGAGAACACGGATACGGTTCTTGCGCATGCGACCAGCAGTGTGAGCGATGATCTCGTGTTCGTTTTCCAGCTTGACCCTGAAGGTCGCGTTGGGAAGCAATTCGGTGACCACGCCCGGGAATTCGAGCACTTCTTCTTTGGCCATACTTTCTCCTGGGAAGACCCCCGCGTGCGAAATTGCTCGGCGGTGGCCGTAAATTTTGGCGGAACCTACTGCAAATCAGTGGCTTTGTGAACTACCGGAAACCAGTGGTTCCAAACGATTACGAACGCGGCGCCTGAGGCCATCGCGAAGCTCGCGATAGGCCGACAGAACCACGTCCCGACTTCCCTCGACAAGTGAGGGATCCGTAACCGTCCATTGTTCGACTTCGCCAGCCTCAAGACCCTTACGGGCCACAGCCTCCGGTGCATCGTCGGACAGGGTAATAACGAGATCGAAGCGGTTGGCCACGAGCTCATCGAGAATATGGGGCGTATGGACGCTCATATCAATCCCGATTTCTTCCATGACCTCATGGACGAACTGATCGGCCTTGCCGCCATTCACCCCGACCGACCGCGCAATGATGCGGCCGGGGAAAGCCTGGCGGGCGAGGGCCGCGGCCATGGGCGAGCGCACCGAATTCATCGAGCAGACGAACAGCACCGTCGGCAATTCGCTCGTCGCCTCGTCGATGCGGCTGGCATAGGGTTGCACGGCGCAGATGAGGGTGAAAAGACGGCGGGCGGTATTGAGATCGATGATGATCTTGTTGTTGAGCCGGGTGCGGAGGAGTTCGGCCGCCTCATTGTGGAGGCCGCGCCGCGCCATATCGACGGTTTCGATCTGGAAGGGTTGGGCCGAGCGGATCGCTTCATAATAGGCGTCGCGAATGCGGAAATAATCGCGGATCAGGCGGCGAAACGGCGTCAGCGACAGATAATGTGCCGCGATCGGCTGGAAGGTTTCGGGGTGCCGGACGTCGAGCACGATGAAATTGCCGATGATCGAAACGTGGAGCGCATAGGGCCCTTCGGCGCTGACGCGAGCGGGGCGGAAAGTGTTGTTTTCAAGGAGGTCATAAATGGCGATCCGCCATTCATGCACCTCGTCGGGATTGATCGAGGTGATGGTATTGGGGTCGAGCGTGACGGTCACCAGGCGATTGGTGCTGGGCGCCGCCTGTTCGGTCCCCATGGTGATACTCACCGATTAAGCCGAATCGAAATCGAGCGGCCATGCCCATCGAGCGCTTCCACTTCGGCGATGGTCACCGCCGCATCGGCCAGCGCGGACAGCGAGGACGGCGTGCATCCCAGGATCGAGGTGCGCTTGACGAAATCGAGGACGCCGAGGCCTGAGGCAAAGCGTGCCGAGCGGGCCGTGGGCAGGACGTGGTTGGAGCCGCCGACATAATCGCCAATGGCTTCGGGCGTGTGGTGGCCGAGGAAAATAGCGCCAGCGTGGCGAATGGCCGGCACCATCGCCTGCGGATCATCGACGGCAAGTTCGACATGCTCGGAGGCGATGCGATTGGCGAGGGCCGTGGCGGTGTCGAGCGTATCGACGGTGATGATGGCGCCGAATTCGTCCCAGCCTTCGCGAGCAATGGATTCTTTGGGGAGGAGGCTGAGCTGCCGATCAACTTCGGCTTCGACAGCGTCCGCGATGGACTCTTCGGTCGTGACGAGGATCGACTGCGCGCCGCCGCCATGCTCGGCCTGGGCGATGAGATCGGCGGCGATCCAGGCGGGGTTGGCGGAGCGATCGGCAATGACGAGGACCTCAGAGGGGCCAGCGATGAGGTCGATACCGACCTGACCGAAGACCTGGCGCTTGGCGGCGGCAACGAAGGCGTTGCCGGGGCCCATGATCTTGTCGACGCGCGGAATGGCCGCGGTGCCATAGGCGAGAGCGGCAACGGCCTGAGCGCCACCGACGCGGTAGATTTCGGTGACGCCGGCAATCTGGGCGGCACAGAGAATGGCGGCAGCAAGCTGGCCATTGGGGGTCGGGACGACCATGGCGATACGGCTAACGCCCGCGACCTTGGCCGGCACGGCATTCATCAGCACCGAGGAAGGATAGGAGGCAAGGCCGCCGGGCACATAGATGCCGACGGCGTCGATGGCCGTCCAGCGCGAACCAAGGGTGACACCGAGGGCATCGGTATAGAGATCATCTTTGGGCATCTGCCGCTCGTGGTGCGACTTGATGCGATCATGGGCGGTCTGGAGGGCTTCGCGGACTTCGGGCGAGACGCGGGCGGCAGCGTCAGCGATTTCCTCAGACGAAAAGCGCAGGGTTTGCGGGGTGACACCGGCCTTGTCGAACTTGTTGGTGAGTTCGGCTACGGCTACGTCGCCGCGGGCGCGGACATCGGCAATGATCCCGGCAACGACATCGCCCACTTCCTGCGAGGCTTCGCGCTTGCTGCCGAGAAGGTCGGTAAAGCGGGCCTCGAAATCGGCTGCGGCGCTATCGAGACGAAGGGGCATGTGCGGTCCGAACTTGGGCAGGAAAGATGGTCCGATCTATCCCGATGGGCGTGTGGGTCGCAAGGGGGAATTGGGTTTTGGGGCGTTCAGGTTGAGCTTGATTGGCGGGCAATCACCACCTCTCCCCCAGAGGGAGAGGTGGTGCCCCCCCGGTGCGTCGATGACCTGCAACGCCCGCGCGCAAGCAATTGACGCCATGTGTTTGGCGCAGTGCCGATTCGCATAGGCAAATATTGCCTAGTGGCAAGAGAAAAGGCAGAATGGCCAGTAAATCCCTTGGAGGCAGGGTCATGGCTATTGCTTTTCTGCCGATGCAGCCGGTTGAAACCGGCGAATTTATTCTGGCTGTCGACGCGCATCTGATCGATGCGATCGAGCGCTGGAAGGACATCAATGGGCTCGACGTGCCCACGAGCCAGGCGGCGGAAATGCTGCTGCGCCAGGCGCTTCGGCTCGATGGTTGCCTTGAGGAAGACCGCATGGGCGCGCAGCGGGCCAAGGCATTGCTCGAAATGTTCCAGGAAGCTGCCGGGCCGCGCGCCGACTAGGCAGGCGCGCGAGGGCGCCTTTACCGCCGCACCAGGGAAAAATTGAAGTTCGGGCCGCCGACGGCTTTTTCGATCGAAATCCAGGCTGCGGCCATATTTTCCATGGCACGACAGGCCTTGAGATCGCCGAGGTCGACAATGTCGGTCCAGCCGAAAGTCTTCAGCAGATCTTTGACTTCCGCCTTTGCCTCATCATCGTTCGAGGCGATGAAGACCGTGGTCGCCTGAGGCAGGCTGCCGGGATCGACCATCAGATGGGCGCTGATATTGTTGAGCGTCTTGACGAGCCGCGTTTTGGGATGAGCCGCCTGGATCGCCTCGCCGAGAGGCGTTTCGAGCGGTCCCTCGATCGAGCTTTCGAAATTGCCGATATCGACGAAGATCTTGCCGTCAATGGCGCAATCTTTCAGCGCCTCGAGGGCGATCGCTCCTTCCATGGCATTCACGACCCAGTCGCCATGCTGCGCCGCATCTGACGCAGAGCCGAGCGCAATACCCGGAAATTCATCGGCTTTATCTTTGGCATGGGGCGAGCCCAGCATCACTTCATGCCCAAGCGACGCCAATTTCTTGGCGATCTTGCCGCCGACATCGCCACTACCCAAAACGCCGATCCGCATCGCTCTTCTCCTGTTCGATTGGGAGAAGAGCAACGCATCAGGCGCGAAAGGGTTGGCTTAGTCTAGCGCGTGGGCCGGTTTGGCCGCTGCTGCCCAGGCGGAGCCGAGATCGCCAAGACGGGCTTCGAGGCATTCGACGGTGAGGCGGACAGTGCCGCCGCCGGCGAAGGTCAGTTCCACCACGCCGGAAACACCATCGGGTGTGGGCGTGAAGGTGAGCGCCAGAAGATTGAGCACGCCCTCGGGGGCAGCCGGATCAAAGCCCGCATAGGCGACATTTTGGACGCGATCAAAATGCAGCCCTGCGCGCTTGCGCAGGCCTTTTGAGCGCGGCTGGTCGCTCGACCAATCATAGCGGTTCATCAGCAGGGCAAAGCGCCGGTCGGCACGGGCATAACCCATATCGACGACGCGCACGACGGCATCCTGCACATGGGCGGACAGCACGTCGAGATCTTCACTATCAAGCGCAAGCAGCTTGAGATCGGTCATGGCAGGGCCTTGGTCAAACATTTTCGCCATATTTGGTCATGGCAGGGCCGATCTACAAGCTCGCCTTGTCGCGGGCAATGCTGCCGGCGGCGAAATGAGCCATCTGCGCATCATAAGCGCGCTTGAACGCAGGACGCGATGTGGCTAGCGCCACATAGGCTTCAAGTGACGGATGGGGATTGAATTGCCGGAACTTAGGCACCCGCAGCACGTCGGCCATCAGGAGATCGGCAATGGTAAAGCGCCCGCCGGCAAGCCATTCGCGGTTGGCAAGGACGGCGTCGAGGTGGTTGAGGCGCTGCAGAAGCCACGACTCCAGCGGATTTTCGGCTGGGTCCGAGAGGCCGACAAACCACCAGGAGACCGAGACAAGTTCGACGGAATTGAGCGCGGCAATTACCCATTCGAGCGTTTCCGCAGCGCCTTTGGGATCGGTCGGCATCAGCGCGGGGCTCTTTTGCGCCAGGTGGAGCAGGCAAGCGCCGCTTTCAAAGAGCGTAATATCGCCATCCTGCAATACCGGCACCTGCCCAAAAGGCTGGCGCGCATAATGCTCGGGGCTGCGATCGTCGAACTTTACCGATTTGACCGAATAGGGCAGGCCCGCTTCCTCGCAGGCCCAGCGCAGTCGCAAATCCCGGACAAAGCCGCGTGGGCCCTCGGGCACCCAGTCATAGGTCCAGATTGTGAGATCTGCAATCATGGCGGCGGTTCCTCGCTTTGCCCGATCATGCGAGCCGCGGGGAATTGCTGCAAGGTTTCGGGCAAAAGAAAAGGCCCGGCAGTGCCGGGCCTTCTGTTCTTGGCAATATCCGCCATTCGAGCGTAGCTCTCATGGCCTAGCGCGCTAGCCAGCTAGGCGCTCAATTTCCGCGCCGCAGCGGCTGAGCTTGTCTTCGAGCCGTTCAAAGCCGCGATCGAGGTGATAGATGCGGTTGACGATCGTTTCGCCCTTGGCGGCAAGGCCGGCAATGACCAGCGACACCGAAGCGCGCAGATCGGTCGCCATCACCTGGGCACCCTTGAGCTGAGATTTGCCGCGAATGGTGGCGAGCTGGCCATCGACGGCGATATCGGCCCCAAAGCGGGCAAGTTCGGCCACATGCATGTAGCGGTTCTCAAAGATCGTCTCGCGCACATGGCTCGTGCCCTGGCTCATGGTCATCAGCGCCATGAACTGGGCCTGGAGATCGGTCGGGAATCCTGGGAACGGATGGGTTTCGACATCGACAGGCTGGATGCCATTGCCATTGCGCGTGACGCGAATGCCACCAGCTTCCGTTGTCAGATCGACACCGGTCTTGGCCAAAATATCGAGCGCCGACTGCAGATGGTCAGCGCGCGCACCGCGGAGGAAAACGTCGCCACCGGTCATGGCCGCAGCCATGGCGAAGGTGCCGGTTTCGATACGGTCGGGAATGACTTCCACATTGGCGCCATGCAGCTTTTCGACGCCTTCAATGGTCAGCGTCCGCGTGCCAATGCCCGAAATTTTCGCGCCCATGGCGACGAGACATTCGGCAACATTGGTGATCTCGGGCTCCTGCGCCGCATTCTCGATCACCGTCGTGCCCTTGGCGAGCGTTGCCGCCATGAGAAGCGTATGCGTCGCGCCGACCGACACCTTGGGGAACACGATCCGCGCGCCGATGAGACCACCCTTGGGCGCCTTGGCGACCACATAGCCATCGTCGATGTCGATTTCGGCGCCGAGCTCCTTCAATCCAAAAAGGAAGAGATCGACCGGGCGCGTGCCGATGGCGCAGCCGCCGGGCAGGGAAACGCGGGCCTCGTGGCAGCGGGCGAGCAAGGGGCCGATGACCCAGAAACTGGCGCGCATTTTCGAAACGAGATCATAGGGCGCGGTGGTGTCGACGATATCGGCGGCATGAAAGGTCATGCGCTGTCCGCCATCGTCGGATTCGCCGCGACGGCGGCCATGCACCGCAATATCGACGCCATGATTTTCGAGAATGCGCTCGAGCTGCTTGACGTCGGCGAGCCGCGGCACATTGGTGAGCACCAAGGGCTCATCGGAGAGCAGTGACGCGATCATGAGAGGCAGGGCGGCATTCTTGGCGCCTGAAATGGTGATATCGCCATTAAGCGCGTTGCCGCCGACCAAACGAATACGATCCATGAAATGGTTCCTCTGAACCGGCCCGGAAAGGGGCCTTCTACCTGTGAAGGGAGGTAGGCGAGGTCTTCGTTGCCACGTAAGCCAGACCAGCCGCGCTCTTGCGAATATGTGACGTTCCTATGTCGCCCGAAAATGATTTACGGTTTCTTGACCGCGATCGTTTCGGGTGCCGGAGCATCGTCCTGGGCAGCGCGCGCCCGGGCTTGATCCTTGCGACGTTTGAGATTCTCGCGAAGCTTTGCGGCCAATCTTTGCTCACGGGCCTCAGCTTGCGCAGATTTACTCATCGCCTTCCTGGCTAACGGTGATTCACAACGGGTCCGTTGATATGCGGTTTTTGCGCTTGCGTCGAGTGAATCCCTATGGCAGTAGAGCGCCCGTCGCCGCAGAAAACCGCCAGCGACATATTTACGATGCTGCCGTAGCTCAGTGGTAGAGCACTCCCTTGGTAAGGGAGAGGCCGACAGTTCAATCCTGTCCGGCAGCACCAGTTTTCTTCTCAATATTTTTGGTTTTAAGATAGCAAAGCGACTCCAGCGGGTTTGTCGCTGCCATGCGTGATCGTCGCGGATGGTGATTAGGGCGTTTGCCTGAAGCCGCATACCAACATCCAACATTGCCCTAGTCGTCCGAAACTACTCGACGACTTTTGGCCGGCGGCCGGCTTTTAGGGGTTTGGGCTTTTGGTCTTCGGCGCTGGGCGGGGCGAAGAGTTCGGCGATGGAGACGCCGAGGGTGACGGCGACCTTATCGAGGATGCCGATGGAGGGGTTTTCCATCATGCGTTCGAGCCGGCTGACATAGGTGCGATCTACCCCGGCAAGCTCGGCAAGTTTGTCCTGCGACAGCTTCCGGTCAACCCTCAGGCGTCGCATGTTCCATGCAACGAGCTCACGACTGTCCATGGCCCCTCCCGCCAGATTCGCGGGGGCAACCTACACAATCGGCAATAGGGAAACAATCAAGCTGAGCGGCGTGTCTCTAGGAAGTCCGCGTGGGCTTCGGGCGCCAGCATCAGGCTATGCAACGAAACCGCGAGGGATTTCGCGAGGCTATCGAGCTCATCGAGGGTAATGTCGAGCCGGCCAGCTTCGAGTGCGGTAACCGCGTCGACGGACCACCCGAGCTTTTCGGCAAGGCCAGCCGCACTCCAGCCACGAGCAATGCGCAGGCTTTTGCTGTTGAGACCAAGAATTGTGCTCGCTGCAATAGCGCCCACGCCGCACCCCGAATCGTTTTTAAGAGCTGGCAAGAGGATAGCGGCATGCGGGCTTCGCGGTCCGTCTATTAAGGTAGCGTTAAATACCTCTTTCGGGGTAGGGTAGGATGATGCCGCGCTGATTGGCTTCGATAATGTTGTCTGCGCCGAGAAGGTCAGCGATCTGGGTGACGATCCTGAGGCCAAGCCCGGCCGCTCCAGGTTTTTGGGCTGCGTTTTCGGCGATCTGGTCGATAACGAAAAGACCCGTGCCTTGAACTTCTTCAGCAATCCGAACGGTGACGCGATCGCCCTTGCGGCTAAGGCGGATGGCGTTATCGAGGTGATTGCCAAGCACCTGAAATAAAAGTTCGCGATCCGACTTCAATTCCGCTTCGGGAAAATCCCATTGAAGGACAACACCCTTGCGGCTGGCAATCGGGCCGTAAAGCGCCTGTAATTGAGATATGAGAGCGACGATTTCAAAAGCCTCGGAATGCACCTGCACATCGCCGACATCGAGCCGCGCGTAGAACAGGATGCGCGTCAGAAGGCGCGAGGCGGCCTCGCCGAGTTCGCGCGCGCGATCAAGGCCTTTGCTAGCCTGCGGATCGGTGATCCTCATGCTGAGGCCCTCGATTGTGAGGTTTATAGCTTCGACCGGTTGCCTCAGATCATGACCGAGCGAGCGCACCAGGTGGCGCTGCATCTCGTGAGATTTTTCGAGCTCATGTGTACGTTGGGCGACGAGTTCGATCAGGCGTTGCGCGGTGCGCTGACGTTCTGACGTAGCGGCGCCAATGAGAAGCGCAGCGGCGGCGGCAGTGACCAGCGGAACAGCAAGGTCCGAGACCGGCAGTGGGCCTTCAAAAAGCGTTCCGAGCAGCGGCGTGATCACGCCGGCAAGCAGCACGGTTGCCGCCGATTTTTCAAAGCCGCCATAGAGCCCGACAATGATCAGAACGGGAATGATCAGATACCAAAGCGCGACGCCAAAATTCGGTCCGATGATTCCAAGCGTTACCGCAAGTGTGATGATCACACTTTGGCCCAACCAAAACAGCGGCGGCGGCCACTGCCACTCTCCGAGCGGTTGCCGGAAGCAGACCATAAGCAGGGGCACCAAAATGGGCGGCACCATCACGGCCCCCAAGGCGTGTCCAAGCCACCAGAGATGGGCGAGGCTGAGCCCATCGGCGAGCTGAAGCCGATTACCGGCAACCTGCAATGTTATGCTGGTCAGGGCGGCGATCAGCGAAGCGACGAGGCCGACGCCAAGAAAGGCTTGGACATCTCTCCAACTCTTGATGGGAAGGCTGACCCTCGTGATCTTCAACAAGATCCAGGCGGCAGCGCCATAGATCAGGTAGAGCCGAATTGCCCGGATGACATGGGTGATGGAGACTTCGTCTGACAGGGCAAAACTGTCGCGTACGGCGGGAAAATAGAGCGATAATCCGGCAAGGAGCGGAACAAGCTTGAGCCAACCTGGAGCGGCCAAAACGATGGCCAGCATGACGCCTGAGGGCAAGAACCAGATGCTGGAATAAGTTTTAAATAGAGGCAGGATGTTGGCAATACGGAAGGAAAGGAGGCATAGTGCTGCAAGCAGCACGCCTGCGAAGACCTCGCGCGCCAGACGTTTCACAGCTCTATTTTTGAAAAAAGCAGTCGAGATTTCGGTAGCCCTTGTCCAAGAAACTTCTCATCGTCGACGATCATGTGCTGTTCGCAGAATCACTGATTTACCTTCTCGATACGCTCGACGAGGCGATTGAGTGTGTGGCCTGCTCATCGGTGGGAGAGGCTCTCGACCTACTGGATGATGGACGGCCTGTCGATCTCGTTCTGCTCGACTATGCCATGCCCGGCGAGACCGGACTTCAGGGCTTGGAACGGATCAGGCAGAAACGTCCGGACCTGCCTGTCGCCTTCCTTTCCGGTCAGGATGATGCCTTGCTCGTTGCTGAAGCCATGCAGATGCAAGCGGTGGGCTGGCTGCCGAAATCCATGGGCGGCCGGGCCATGGTCAGTGCACTGCATTTGCTTCTCGCTGGAGAGCGCTTCGTACCGAGCGCGCTGATGCCGCGTCAGGATGCAACCGCGCTGACGGCGCGGGAAAAGCAGGTTGCTGCCCTTTTGGGGCAGGGCATGACGGACAAGCAGGTTGCCACTTCCCTCGGCATCGAACCGGGAACCGTCAAGGTTCACGTCAAGAACCTCTTGCGCAAGACCGGCGCCCAAAACCGCACCCAGTTCGCGCTGCGCTACCGCTTCTGAGTTCATCTTTCCATCGCAAGCGTCTGCAGCGGTTAATCCTCTCACCGCCCGAAATTTTGTTGCTTAATTGTAGGTCTATGGGCATCATTAACGCGGTTTTAATGTGATGCGTACAATCCTCTGATTTGTGAAGGGCTGCATGAAGCGGTCCATTTTTCCAGAAGGAAAGCACCACACATGGGTTCCGATGTTTCTCTCTCGAAGGCCGTTCGCGCGAACCTTCTGAGCCTCCAGAATACCGCCGGCATGATGGACAAGACGCAAAACCGTCTTGCGACCGGCAACAAGGTAAACTCTGCCCTCGACAATCCCTCGAGCTTCTTCACTGCCTCGGCACTCAACAGCCGCGCCGCCGACATGAGCAATCTGCTCGACTCGATGGCTTCGGGCATCAAGGTCATCGAAGCCGCCAATAACGGCATCACCGCACTGACCAAGAACCTTGAATCCATGCAGTCGACCCTGCGTCAGGCTCGCCAGGACAAGTCGTTCCAGACCAAGTCGTTTGAAGTCAACGACAACACCAAGATCAACCTTGGCGGCGGTCAGTTCGGCGACCTCAACGCCGACATCAGCCTGGCAACCGCAACGGTTCCTGGCGTCAAGTCGGTGCTGACCACCGAAGCCTCTGCAGCCTATCTCGGCCCCCAGTCGACAACTGCCTCGGCAACTGGCGCTGGCGCTCGTTCCGTTATCTCGCTTGCTGGCGGTTTTACTACCGGCGACGAATTCACCGTTGCTGGTGTTGACGTAACGGCGGGCGCAGACGTGACTGCAGCGGGTCTTGCAGCAACGATCACCACCGCTCTTGCTGGTAGTGCATCGACGGCTGGCAAGTACACCGTCTCGGTTGGTGCTGCAGGCAGCGACAACGCTGGCAAGATCATCATCGAAACCGTCGACACCTCGGCCGCTGCTGCCGCTATCGACTTCGATCCTGCCGGTGCAGCACAGACTGCCACCGCAGCCGTCAAGGGCACGACAGAGTTCAACTACTCGGCCGTTCCTGGCTCGATCAACGTTGCTGGCCAGAACATTGCCACCGGCGCAAACTTTGCCGACTTCGTCGACAACCTCAAGGCTGGTGCTGAAGCGGGCAAGTACACCGTCGAAGCCGACGCGGCCACAGGCAAGATCAAGCTGACCAACACCGAATATGGCGCTACCGTTCCGACGGTCACCGGTATTCCGACGGCCGTTGCTGGTTCTGCCAGCGTCGATACCATCGAGATCACGACGGGTGCTGCCATTGGCGATACCTTCAAGATCGACGATGAGACCTACACCTTCACCGCTGCTCCAGGTAGCGCTGACGCGACTGCCGCAGAACTGCGTGCGTGGATCAACAGCAACGCCACGCTCAGTGCAAAGTATGCATCGAGCGTTTCCACCGATACCATTACGCTGACCGAAAAGTCTGGCGCCAAAGGTTTCGCGGGTACCGGCCCCACCGTCGCAGTGACCGGCACGGTCGCCCAGACATCGGCCAACACCACGCCTGGTGTAACGACCGTTAACGGCCGCACTGATACCACGGGCATCGTTGGTACGTCGGTCGAAGCCGTCGCTGCTGAAAAGGCGACCTTCACCGTTTCCTATGACGGCAAGACTGCCAACGTTTCGATCGGTGGCGTAAAGGGTGGCGTAGGTTCGGCTGTCAACGCTCTCGACATCAAGAACTGGCAGGATGCGACCATCGCATCGGTCAATTCCGATCTCGAAGCCAAGGGTATCACGGGCGTTGAGGCCAAGTTCGACGAAGCTGGCAAGTTCCAGCTCGTTGCCAAGAACGCTGAAGCCAAGACCCTGGCTGTCTCCGGTGACGATGCTGTTGCACTCTTCGGCACCAATGGTGTGAACACCGGTGTTGCTGAAAAGAGCCAGCTCAACTCGACCAAGACCGTCGACAAGTTCGTCGAACTGATCAACCGCGACCATGGCGGCAAGGTTCGTGCTTCGAACGACAACGGCAAACTCCGTATCGAAAACCTGTCGACCCAGGCTCTCGATATCGGTGTCGATACCAATGGCAACGACGCCGTCACTGCCCTCAAGATCGATGGCAACAACGTTCGTGCGAACCTGTCCAAGCAGTTCAACGAACTGCGTGACCAGCTCGACAAGCTCGGTGATGACGCGTCCTTCAACGGCATCAACCTGCTCCGTGGCGACAAGCTGAAGATCACCTTCAACGAGTCCGGCACGTCGTCGATCGATATCCAGGCCAAGGATGCCAACGGCAACGTTCGCGGTATCAATGCCTCGAACCTCGGTGTTGAAAGCCTTGTGGCTGAAGACCTCGACACCGACGAGAAGATCGACGCGTTCCTCGGCAAGCTCTCTTCGGCTCTCACCGAACTGCGCTCGCAGGCTTCGGCCTTCGGTTCGAACCTGTCGTCTGTCGAAAACCGTCAGTCGTTCACCAAGAACATGATCAACACGCTCGAAACCGGCGCGGCGAACCTGACCTTGGCGGACACGAACGAAGAAGCGGCCAACCTCCTCGCTCTCCAGACCCGTCAGCAGCTGTCGTCTTCGGCTCTGTCGATGGCCTCGCAGCAGGACCAGGCTGTGCTGCAGCTCCTGCGTTAATCGCAACAAAGCAAGCATTTCGGGGGCGGCGGTGTCGCCCCCGGTCTTACCCAGAAGGAAAGACGATGGCGCTCAAACTCACTGTCAAACCCGGCGAGACGTTCTTTATCGGCACCGCCGAAATCAGCGTGCAGTGCGATGCGATCGTCAATGTTCTGGTGGGCGGTCATGCGCCCATTTTGCGTTCCGACGACCATGTTGACGCCAAAGAGGCGACGTCCCCCGCCATGCGCCTGCGCTATGCCGTGCAGCAGATGTATCTGACGAGCGATATTCCGGGACACCATATCGATTATTTCGAGGCCGCCCAGGCGCTCCTCGCCGAGGCGCCGCAGCATGCGGGGCTGGTGGCTGAGGTCAATGGTCTGCTGATCAGCGGATCGAGCTACAAGGCGATCAAGCTTTTGAAAGTTCTTTCCAATCCGGAGCTGACCGAAACCCGCGCTAAGCTCAAGCTGGTGGGTTGAGCCATGACCGCACCGGCCCGCGGCGCCGTGACGCCAAGCAATGAGTTGAACACTGCCACGCTGATCGCCCGCAATGTTTTGCGCCTGCGTAAAGAGCGTCACATGTCCACGTCGATCCTCGCCCTCCGAACGGGCTGGCCGGTATCGCGGATTGCCGCGATCGAAGCAGGCGATGCCGATGCGCTTGCGCTCGATGATATCGACGTGTTGGCCAAAGCCTTTGTTGTGAGACCAGCAGAGCTTTTTGCCTGAGCGCTAGGCCAACTCGGTTTCGGAGGCGGGCTCCGCAGTCGCCTGGCGCAAGAGGGCCATTTCGGCGGTGAACACCAAGCCATTGTCCGAGCTGAATTTGCAAGTGCCATCCATCTGCGCGACCGCGCCACGAATGATGCGCATGCCCATGCTGCGTGGGCTTGGCTCGGTGTCGAGGCCCTTGCCATTATCCCGGAAGACGAGATGCGAAACTCCGCTGGCGTCCCGCGAGAGTGACACGCGGATTTCACCCGGCCGGCCGTCGGCAAAGGCATATTTGCAGCTATTGGCGGCGAGCTCGGTGAGAAGCAAGGCGAGGGGTGTCGCGTGGTCGCGATCGACGGGGATAGCATCGAGCGCGTAGTGGACGCTCGCCGAGGAGCCATAGGTTTCGAGCGCCTTGCCGATAATGGCGGGGATGAACTCGGCAGCGTCGATATCTTCGTAGCGGTCCTGACTATAGATATGCTCGTGCATCGCGGTCATGGCGGCAAAGCGCCCTTCGAGGTCGCGCTTGGCCTCTTCGGGAATGTCCTGCATCCGCACCAGCGCCTGGATCGAGGCGAGATTGTTCTTCACCCGATGGTGGATTTCACGCAGCAGCATGGTGTTGAGATCGGCTGATTGTTGCAGCAGCCGATTGCGCTCGGCGCCGCGACGCAGAAGTTTGACGATCCACACGCAGGCAAGGATCAGCCCGATCAGCACCGGCGACACGATCAGGAGCACCGCGAGAATGGCGCCGTGGAAGGTCTGCCAGGAGGGATTTGAGGCAATTGCGGCCAGCGCAACGATATCGGCGCTTTCGACCTTGCGGTAGCTCACGATGCGGGCAATGCCATCGATGGGCGAGGCCACAGAAGCATAGGTGCCGCGGTCGCTCTGCGGCAAGTATTGGGTAAAGAGCGCATGCTGGCTGAGGTCGAGCGCAGTATCGGAGGGTGGACTGCGGCCCATCAATTGCCCATCGCCACGGATGAAGCTGACCGACGAACCTTCTGGCAGGTCGAGCGCGTCGAGAATCGTCGTGAGAAGGGATTCGGGAAACGAGATCATGATCGCGCCGGCAAAGACGCCGTTGCGCTCGACCCGTCGGCTGAAGACGAAAATCGGGTTCTTGGTGGTGCGACTGATCAGCAGTGGTGACACGTAGGATGGCGCACCGGCCTTGAGAGCGGTGAAATATTCCCGATCGGCCACCGAAACCTGCGCAGCGCCCGGCACGGTGGCAAAGATCGTATTGGCGGCAGCGTCGATGACATAAGTGTCGGCTGCATCGGGCAGGCCATCGAGCACGGATTCGATGCTGGCGTCGCTTCCGGTCAAGGCCGGGCCAAGCGCGGCATCGACGCGGCGCAGGGTCTGGTCGGCGAGTTCGGTGATCCAATAGGCATTGGTCGAGACAACCTGCGCCGCGGCCATCGAGCGCTCTTCAAGCCGCGCGCGGGTCTGTTCGGCACCGATATAGATGAAGAGCGCCAACAGGGCGACGAAAAGCCCCACCGCCGCCAGCATGGATGCTATGGCAAGCTTGATGGCGAGACCTTGATTGGAGCCTGCTTCGACCCCCACTTTTCCCCCCGGTCAATCACCACTGCGATGGGTGTTTCACCGGGGATAATGTGTGAATCGCCGTACGCTTCCAAGCCCGAACTTTTGTTGGATTTGCTCTTTCAATCGGGGCGATCGAGGAGCGCGCCAAGTTGGTTGAAGAAATTGCGCCAGCCCGCCTGCGCGCCATGGAAGGCCTGGTCCTGATCCGGGCGGAAACCGGTCTGTTCCATGCGGAGCTGAGTGCCCGATGGGATCGGCGTCAGGGTCCACGTCACAGTGCTTTCAAGGCCGTAGGCATCCCAGGTGTAGGAGAGGGTCTTGTTGGGCTCGATCTCCCGGACCTCGCAATCGACACCGCCCCAATCGGCGGTGAAGCGGAATTTATGGCCCACTGCCAGAGCGAAATTGTTCGCCATCAGCCACTCTTCGATGAGATGCGGCTGGGTCAAGGCGCGCCAGAGCTTTTCGGGGCCATGGGCGAAGTCGCGTTCAAGGATGACGGTGCGGATTTCGGGAACGGGGTCGGTCATCTCATCTCACTTGGCAAGATTGGCGGCAAGGGCGGCTTGGATCAGGGCGATAAAACCCTCTTCGTCGATCGGCTCGCCCTCACGAAAATCGATGGCGCGACGCGTGCCGCCGGTGAGGCTCGAATTGAAGATGCCCTTGGGATCAGGAAGCGATGCGCCTTTGGGGAAGGTGGTTTTGACGGTCGCCTTATAGGCTTCGCCGGTGCAGATGATGCCCCCATGCGACCAGACGGGATTATCCCATTTCCACTCTTCGACGACGTCCGGATCGGCTTGCTTGATGAGGGCGCGGAGGCGGGCGAGAGTGTCGCCGCGCCAGCCGCCAAGGTTTGCGATACGCGTGTCGATCAGCGCGCCGGCAGCGGCCGGGTCTGGCTTCTCCGTCATGGTCTTTCTCACAGCTTTCGCCGGGCAGGAGCACGGCTTGGTTGATCCAGGCAGTCAGGCGATCGGTATCGATCCCTTGGGCTTCGCCGATATCGTGATAGCGCACCCCAGACACTTTCGAAGGTTTTTCAGGCAAGGGGTCGAGTTCGGTGCCGCTAAAGAAGGTCAGGCGCACATAGGTCTTGAAGCAGTGCATGCTGAGAAACCAGGTGCTGCCATCGAGCCCATAAAGCGGCGTGTTCCATTTGACGGCTTTTTTGACGCCCGGGACGGCTGAGACGACCAACTCATCGACCGCGCGAACGATATCCTGCTTCCAGCCGGGCACTGCCGCGATATAGGCCGCGACCGGTGCATCACCAATACCCTTGGGGATTGCGGATTGTCGCCCGAAAGCAGTTTGACGCTTGAGGTAGCGCTCATTGGTCCATCCTTCCGAGCAGATCCTCGAGCGCATCGAAACGCTCGTGCCAAAAGGCATTCATCTCGCGGGTCCAATCGGCGAGGGGGCCAAGCGCAGCGGTCCGGGCGCGATAATGGGTTTGCCGCCCGTTGACGCGCCCTTCGACGAGGCCGGCATCGCGCAGAATTCCGAGATGTTTCGAAACCACCGGCTGCGACACGCCCGCACCGCTGGTCAAAATGACGACCGTGCACTCGCCCTCACGGCAGAGGCGCTCGAAAAGGGCGCGCCGCGTCGGATCCGCCAAGGCCTTGAAGAGAGTGTCAGTCGCGAGCTGCAAAATACATATCCATTTGGCTATGGATTATTCATAGCCTCGTGGCTATTAGTCGTCAAGGGCACGACGGTGATGCCAGGCCAGTGCAAAATTACTTAGCTTAATGTGACGTCCCGCCGAAATATCGCAGTCACTATCCTCCTGACAGCAAGAGAAGAAAAATAGAAATTGATGTAATTGAGGGTGGCTGCTGAACATCTCATTTACATCCTTGCCGCATTCTTTGGCTGAGGCTGGGGTGCTGAAATGACGGGCGGGGAAACAGAGCAGCTATTGCGGCTGCAGACCGAGGTTCTGGAGGCGGTGGCGCAAGGCGAGACTTTGCCCGCAATTGCCCGGATGCTTTGTCTGCGTGCAGAGCAATTGGCGCCCGGTGTCATCTGCTCGATTTTGCTGGTCGAAGACGGTGTGGTGCTTCGGCCTCTGGCGGCGCCTACTTTGCCACAGGTCTATACCGATCAGATCGATGGCTTGAAGGCGGGGCCCAAGGCTGGTTCGTGCGGCACGGCGGTCTATCACAAGACGGAAGTCGTCGTTTCCGACATTGCAATCGATCCGCTCTGGGACAGTTTTCGTGCCCATGCCGAGCCGCATGGTTTGCGCGCCTGTTGGTCGAACCCCATTATCAACCACGCGGGCAGGGTCGTCGCGACATTTGCCTTTTACTATCGCGAGCCGCGCGGGCCATCGGATCTGGAGCGGGACATCGTTGCGACCTGCGTGCATCTTTGCGCGCTCGCCATCGAACATGAACGCATCCGCGAGCGCAATTTCCGGCTCGCTTATTTCGATGTCTTGACCGGGCTCGCCAATCGCGGCCGTTTCAACCAGCTCCTGTCCGACGTTATCGACGACGAACAGCCTTTTGGCTTGATCCTTCTCGATATCGATCATCTCAAATCGGTCAATGACACCATTGGCCACGCTGCAGGCGACCGGCTGATCGCGACGGTGGCGGCGCGCCTCAATTCGGTGAACGACAAGCTGGTGCCGTGCCGGCTCGGCGGCGACGAATTCGCCGTTATCGTGCGCGGTTGCGATAGCCATGAGCTGCTTGAACACTGGGGCAGTCTACTATGCGACGCGGCAACCGGCATGGTGGAGATGGGGGGGCAGACCTTTGAAGCGCATGTCACCATGGGTGGCGCGCTGTTCGGGGTAGATGGCATTACGGCCAGCACGCTGATCCAGAATGCCGATTTCGCGCTCTACCACGCCAAGCAAGCCCGTCGCGGCGGCTACATGGCTTTCCATTCCGACCTTCGCACTCAGATGACGCATCGCCATGCGATGGTTCGGGAGGTCGATCAGGCACTGCTCGAGAACCGCATCGAGCCGCACTATCAGCCCATCGTCAACATCACGACCAATCAGATCGTCGGGCTCGAAGCCTTGGCGCGCTTGCGCATGCCGGATGGAGCGGTGGTCTCGGCGGGTCAGTTTCATACCGCGCTCAGCGATCCGCGGATTGCCTATGAGATGACAGGACAGATGCTGACGCAGGTGGCGCGCGATATGCGCCATTGGCTCGATGTCGGGCTCAATTTCCAGCATGTCGGGGTCAATGTCACGACCGGGGATTTTCTCCGCGGCGATCTGGCCGACCGCATCATCGACATATTCGGCCGCGCTTCGGTGCCGCTCAGCCATATCGTGCTCGAGGTCAATGAAGCCGTCTTCATGGGCGGCAGCGACAAGATCGTGCCCAATGCCGTCGAAGCCTTGCGGGCGCGCGGCATTCTCGTGGCGCTGGACGATTTCGGCACTGGTTTCGCGTCGCTGACGCATCTTCTCAGTTTTCCGGTCGACATCATCAAGATCGACCGGTCTTTCGTCACGCGGCTTGGGGTCGATGGACCGAGCGAGGCACTTGTGTCGGGGATCGTCGATATCGCGCACAAGCTCGATATGCGCACGGTGGCCGAAGGGGTCGAGCGTGAGGAGCAGGCCGAGATGCTCCGCCGTCTCGGCTGCAATCTGGCACAGGGCTATCTATATGCAAGGCCGGTCCCGGCGCGGGTCTGCACCGGCATGCTCGAAGCCTATGGGCAAACTCCGGGCGACAACCGCAAGACCGCCTGAAGCGCCAAACTTGTCCTCCAGAAGCTGGTGACAGGACGATGACAGGGAGTAGCGCATAGACTGCCTCTCACGAACGCAACGTCGTTCGCCTTTGTTCTGGGAGGATCTATGAACAAGCTGCTTCTCGCGGCGCTGGTTTCCGGCGCCCTGTCCGTGTCCGCATTCGCGGCCGACTACACCATCATGGCCCCTGCGGCCCCCGGCGGCGGCTGGGATCAGACCGCCCGCTCCATGCAGGAGGCCATGACGGCCGATGGCATTTCGGGCAATGTGCAGGTGACCAACGTTCCTGGCGCCGGCGGCACGATCGGTCTCGCCCAGTTCGCAACGCAGGATGCCGGCAATCCGGATGCCCTGATCGTCGGTGGTTATGTGATGGTTGGCGCCATCCTGACCAATATGGCCCCCGTCACTCTCAACGACGTGACCCCGATTGCGCGCCTCACCGGCGAAGCCGTCGCCATCGTTGTGCCCGCCGCTTCCGACATCCAGACGCTTGATGATCTCATCGCCAAGCTCAAGGAAAATACCGGCGCCGTTTCCTGGGCTGGTGGTTCGGCTGGTGGCGTCGACCACATCACGGCTGGCCTCATCGCCAAGACCATCGGCGTCGATCCGACCCAGGTCAACTACATCGCCTATTCCGGTGGTGGCGAAGCGCTCGCGGCAATCCTCGGCAATCAGGTGACCGTCGGCATTTCGGGCATCAGCGAATTCTCCTCGCAGATCGCGGCCGGTGAACTGCGTCTCCTCGCCGTCTCGTCCGAAGATCGCGTGCCGGGTATCGATGGGCCGACGCTCAAGGAAGCAGGTGTTGATCTCGCTGTGCAGAACTGGCGCATGGTCGCCGCTGCGCCTGGGATCACCGAAGAGCAGAAGGCGTCGATCACTGCCGACATCAAGAAGATGGCTGAATCGGACGCCTGGAAGAAGACGCTCGAAACCAAGGGCTGGGTCGATACCTATCTCGATGGCGAAGCCTTCGACACGCAGCTTGCAGCGGATATCTCGGCCACCGAGGCTATCCTGAAAGACATTGGCCTGGTGCAATGAGCGCTGGCAGCACCAATAGCACGCGCCGCCCCGATGGGGCGGCGCTCGTCATCGCGGTCATTCTGGCCGCCATTTCGATCATCATCTTCTGGCAAACCAGCCAGATGCGCGTGCCCCCCGTGCAGCAGCGCGTCGGCCCGACCGTCTTCCCCTATGTGGTAGCAACCGGTCTCGCATTCCTTGCCATCGGCACGGTTGTCTCCGCCTTCCGCAATGGTTTTCCGGCGCGCAGCAAGGACGAGTTCGGTCCGATCGCATGGATCGTCGGCGGCCTTGTTGCGCAGATCCTGCTGCTTTCGATCGCAGGCTTCTCGATTGCGACGGGCGTTCTGTTCGCGCTGACCGCCAAAGGCTTTGGCCGCGGCCCGCTTTGGCAGACCATCCCGATCGGTGTCGTCTTTGCGTTTATCGTCTGGTTTCTCTTTGCTCGCGGGCTGCAGCTTTCACTGCCGCAGGGGCCGCTCGAGCGCTTGCTGACCACGGGGAGTTTCTAAGAAATGGGAACTTTCGAACTTCTCGCCCAGGGCCTTATGGCGGCTCTGCAGGTCCAGAACCTCCTTTATGCGTTGATTGGCGTGACCCTCGGCACGGCCGTCGGCGTTCTCCCCGGCATCGGGCCGGCGCTGACCGTGGCGCTGCTTCTGCCCGTCACCTATAAGCTTGATCCGGCCGGTTCGCTGATCATGTTTGCCGGCATCTATTACGGCGGCATGTATGGCGGCTCGACAACCTCGATCCTCCTCAACACGCCCGGCGAAAGCGCCTCGATCGTTACCGCGCTAGAGGGCAACAAGATGGCCCGCAAGGGCAGGGGCGGCCCGGCTCTCGCCACAGCCGCCATCGGCTCCTTCGTCGCCGGGTTGATCGCCACGCTTGGCCTTGCCTTCGTAGCGCCCTTCGTCGTCAAATTTGCGCTGGCTTTTGGTCCCGCTGATTATTTCGCGCTGATGGTCTTGGCCTTCATCACGGTCTCTGCTGCCTTCGGCGACAGCGCGCTGCGGGGGCTGACCGCGCTCTTTATTGGGCTTGGCCTTGGGATCATCGGCATCGACCAGCAGACGGGCCAGACGCGCCTGGCCTTTGGCGTGCTCGATCTACTCGACGGCATCGAAGTGACGACGCTCGCCGTGGCGCTCTTTGCCATCGGTGAAACGCTGAAGACCGCGACCGACCCCGAGCAAATCAAGGCCGAGGTCATGGCGGTCAAGGGTTCGGTCTGGATGACGATCGACGACTGGAAACGCTCCTGGGCTTCCTGGCTGCGCGGCACCTTCATCGGCTTCCCGATCGGCGCCATGCCGGCCGGCGGCGCCGATGTCGCAAGCTTCCTCTCTTATTCGGCCGAAAAGACCTTTGCCAAGAATCCAGAGGAATTCGGCCATGGCGCCATCGAAGGCGTCGCAGGTCCGGAAGCCGCCAACAATGCTTCGGCCGCCGGGACGCTCGTGCCGCTCTTGACCCTCGGCCTGCCGACGACGGCAACCGCGGCGATCATGCTCGCCGGTTTCCAGCAGTTCGGCCTCCAGCCCGGACCATTGTTGTTCGCCAACAATGCGCCGCTCGTCTGGTCGCTGATCGCGAGCCTGCTCATTGCCAATTTCATGTTGCTGGTGCTCAACCTGCCGCTGATCGGACTTTGGGTAAAGCTGCTCACCATTCCAAAACCCTGGCTCTATGCTGGCATTCTGGTCTTTGCGACGCTCGGTACGCTGGGCGCCAATGGGGCCATGTCCACGGGTTTTGGCCCAGTGCGCATTTCGTTTGAACTGGTGCTGCTGCTGGTCTTCGGCATTCTCGGCTATCTCCTCCGCCGCTTTGGCTATCCGATCGCGCCGGTGGTCGTGGGACTGATCCTTGGGCCCATGGCCGAGCAGCAGTTGCGCCGCGCGCTCTCGATCAGCCAGGGTGATCCCGGCATTCTCTTCCACTCGCCGATCTCGCTGGTGCTCTATGCCCTGGCGATCATCGCCGTGACACTGCCCTTCATCCTCCGCATGCGCGGTAAGGGTGATGTGCTGAACCAGTTGGCGAGCGACGAAGATTGATCACTTAGGCTCGGCCTTCCTGGCCGGGCTCTCTCAGATGTGCTCTGATGCTACCACCAACGCGGTTGTCACACCGGGCTCGACCCGGGGCCTATCCTAAGATCTCAAGCTGGATCCCGGCTCAAGGCCTGGATGACAGCGGTGGGCTGCTGAAGCTTCTGCAATCTCTTCCCAGCCATGCACCTAACGCATGGGTGAATTGCCCCAAACACCCGCAAAAAAACAAAAGCCCGGACGCCAGGGAGGGAGACTGGCGTCCGGGCTTTCTATTACGGCTGCTTGCGCAGCAGGGCCCTTGGCGATTTACCGAAGTAAATTGCCAGGGAGGAGGTCAGCGCCCCGCGCGGCTTAGCGGCCGTTGGATGGGAAGTCGGTCGGATTGATACCAAGGGTCCGCAGGTGCTTGGCCTTGGGCGCCCGGCCTCCTTCGACGGCAGCCGAAACCGCGACGGCACTGCCGAAAACGGTGACGAAGGTGTCGAGGGTCGCAAAGAACTTGTTCTTGCGCGGGGTGCTCATGGTGGTCTCCTGTAATGGACCCTGGATCATCCCGGGCCGCTTCCATGACACCTAAATGAGCCTTGATGGCCTCAAGCGGTAGTGCGGCTAACCTCAGTCCAGCTATGCGCTGGGCGAATGGGGAAAGAACCGGCTGGCGCGAGGCGCTTGTTGAGATAGACCGTCGTGCCGCCCATGAAGGCTTCGGTCTGCTCCACCTCGTAGCCGAGCTTCTGATAGAGCGCGACATTGCTCGTAAAGGCGGCATTGGTCAGCAGGCGAATGGTATCGAGCTCGGCGTGGCGCGCGAGCTGTTCAGCAAGGATCATCAGCGACTGGCCATGGCCGCGACGCTGGTGGTGCGGATGAACGGCAAGGTTTTCGATCCAGAGATGATCGGCGCAGGGGCAGGTCTGGAGGAGGCCGGCAAGCTGGCCGTCCACGGTCAGCAGATCGAAACGGAAATCATGGATGGCTTCGCTATAGTCGGCGAGCATTGGACGCGGTTCGCGGCCGATAACGGGTGTCCACTTGGCATAGGCGGCCCGAACGAGCGAGCGAATAGCCGGTGCGTCTTCCGGGGTGGCCGTTCTGAAGGCGACGAACTGAGGAGGCATAAAGCAAATTCCGAAAACTAACGACTTGCCGAACGGTTGGCGCCTCTATGCATGAGTCGAATGACGGGGTAACGAACCCCGCCTTTTCGCGCCTGCACACGCCTCAGTTCGACTTGAACTCGGAAGTGAAACGCCGAAGTTCAAAACCGGATGCATGTTGACAAATATTTGTTTCAGTTGATGTTTTTGCAGTTTTGAGGGCTTGACCAGAGTTCGGGTCGTTCTGGAAATGCGGGATTCGAGAAGGGCCGCCCAAAAGAAAATCCCCGCTTTCGCGGGGATTGCTGCAAACCGGAGAGACGTGGAGGCTATTAGCCGCCAAGGCTGGGCAGGGTCAAATCGCCCGAGGTCAGCTTGCTGGCCGTGATCGCGGCATCGGCCTTTTCGCGCGGCAGTTCGAGGCTGGTCCAGACGCTCACGAGCGCATGGCGCAACTCGAAGATCATCTCATCGGTGTGGAGCGGGGTTGGCGTGATGCGCAGGCGCTCCGTGCCCTTGGGGACCGTCGGGTAGTTTATCGGCTGGATATAGATATTGTGCTTGTCGAGCAGCATGTCGCTCGCAGCTTTCACAGCCCGCGCATCGCCCACGATCAGCGGCACGATATGGGTCGAAGTTTCCATGACCGGCAGGCCGGCATCGGCAAGGATCGCCTTGGTCAACCGCGCCTGACGCTGGTGCATCATACGCTCCTGGCCATTGCCTTTGAGATGCTCGATCGAGGCGCGCGCGGCGGCGCAGAGCGCGGGGGGCAGGGCAGTGGTAAAGATGAATTCGGGCGCATAAGAGCGCACGGCGTCGATAATGGCCTTGTTGGCAGCGATATAGCCACCCATCACGCCAAAACCCTTGGCCAATGTGCCTTCGATGACGTCGATACGCTCCATCAACCCGTCGCGCTCGGCAATGCCGCCGCCGCGCGGGCCATACATGCCCACGGCATGGACTTCGTCGATATAGGTCAGCGCTCCGAATTCCTCGGCGAGATCACAGATGTCCTTGATCGGGGCGATATCCCCATCCATCGAATAGACGGATTCAAAGGCGATCAGCTTTGGCCGCTTGCGATCAACTTGGGCGAGCAGTTCGCGAAGATGGGCGACATCATTGTGCCGGAAAATCTTCTTTTCCATACCGGACTGGCGCACGCCCTGGATCATCGAGGCGTGGTTGAGCTGATCGGAAAAGATTACGCAATCGGGGAGAAGCCGCGCAATGGTCGAGAGCGCTGCTTCATTTGAGACGAAGCCCGAGGTGAAGACGAGGGCCGCTTCCTTGCGGTGAAGGTCCGCGAGCGACCGCTCAAGCTCGACCAGCGGGCGATTGGTGCCCGAAATATTGCGCGTGCCGCCGGCGCCGACGCCGAGCTTGCCCGCCGTTTCCTGCATCGCCTTCACGACTTTATCGTGCTGGCCCATGCCGAGATAATCGTTGGAGCACCAGATGGTGATTTCGCGCGCATTGTCGGCATCGTCGCGATAGAGCGCCTTGGGGAAGCGACCGGCGATGCGCTCGAGATCGGCAAAAACGCGATAGCGCTTTTCCGCCCGCAGCGTGTCCACTGCATCCTCGAAAATACCGCGATAGTCCATGGGTCGTTCCTTTACGCCTGCCGGTGGGGTCGGCAGGAATGCCATTCTGGCTCCGTCGCACCTTCACTAAAAGCGCCAAGCCTTATTTGACATAGGTCAATTCGACGCGCGGACTAAAGACACATGTCCGCTATTCGAGAACCATTCTAAAGTTTTGAGGGTGATCTGCCAACTGGTGAATTGCCCCGTTGACGCAGTTTGGCCAGAGCGCTTTTTCGCGATGCGATCACTCCTTTTATGGTGCTCCAGCCACCCCGTTGCAGGAACGTCCGGACTGCGCTTAAATCCCCTCTGTGCCAAGGGGGAACGGCACGGAGGGGACATCGTGAAAAGCTTCTCGTCGTCAAGCTTTGCCGGCCAGCATGCCGATGCGCTGACACTGGCCCATGCCGCAGTCAGACGCGATCCGCAGGCCCTATTCACCGACTTTCAGTGGTTCCTGTACGAGGGCCGCGACACGGTGTTTTTCACCGCCTTTTCGACCGAGACTTACGACAAGGACGGCCTTGCCAATATGGTCGCCGAAATGGTGGCGCTGGCACCGCAACTGACCCACGGCTTTGTCGGCGCCGAGCCCGGCCAACCTTTCCCAAAGCATCTGCTCGATGCTATCACCTCGCTTGAAATCGTCGACGATTTCGACGGCTTTCCCAACAAATGGCTCAGCAAATCGACCGACATTTTCGAGCGGGACGACCTGCCACTGTTCCGTGTCATGGCGGCTGTGCGCCGTGATGGGCCGGATGCGCAAGGCCGCGCGGCGGTATTGCAGGTGCGATCGAGCCACGCCCTGCTCGAAGGCTCGGATTCAGCGCTCCTGACCCGCTCGTCTGCCGCCGGGCACGGGGTGCAATCGGACAAGACCAACAAGCTGCCCTTTGGGACCCGGCTCAAAAGCGCGCTGCGCGGTGGCATGACCGCCTTCATCTATCTGGTCCTCGCCAATATCCTCGCGCCCAAGGAACAGCCCTGGGGTTTCAAAACCCTCGCCATCGAGCGGCACCGGCTGCGGCTTCTCGCCAATAAGCTCGGCGTGCGCCAGCGCTCGCTGATGTTCGCGCTCGTCACCCATGCGCTCAATGGCGAGGGCGCTGAAAAGCTGATGAGCAAGAAGGTGATCGGCGCGGCCTATACCATGCTCGACACCAAGCGGAACAATACCGACGACGACTTCTTCCGCGTCCGCGCGCTCGAAGCCAAGTTCCAGGTCATGGACGATTTCGTCGACTATGTTCGGGCCGTTGACAACACCGTCGCCGGCATCGAGCAGAAGGATATCACCTCGTTCCAGGTGATGATCATGGCTATGTTCAAGGCCATGCGCACGCTCAATCGGTTCATTCCGGCGCTGCCCAACAAGCGCTTCTGGCGCTTTAACGGCGGCATGCACATCGTGCTGACCCTGGTGCCGCCGCACCGCACCTATGGCCCCATGACCCACGGCATGATCGAGCCGCTCTATTGCGGCGCCTGGCATGCGGCGGTCAATATCTGCACCTTCTGCCCCGGCCGGGACTATGTGACGCTCAACTTCTCGATGGAACAGCGCCACCTCGCAAATGTGGAGAAGATCCTTGCGCTGCTCGATCATGTGGAGCGGCGGGACGTGACGCCGCATCAGATGGCGCCAAGCGTCGAGCGGTTGCGCTGAGGGCTTGGTTTAGAAGGGAAGAGCATTTGGGGGATTGGAGAGCGAACCTAGGAAGGGTAGCGCTGACATTGCGCATCTTTCTTGTCGCGGTCGCCATTGGCGTCTTCGTTCATTTCGCACTTTGGTTTTGGTTTCCGGGTCCGGCCTTCATCTTCAGGCCGGAAGTGTTGGTGCCAATGCTTGGCCCGGCCTTGCTGCCGGCCGCCGTCGTTACACTTTTCGTCGCAGCATCCGACCGGTTCGACGAATGGCTCTGGGTCGTCGGGCTAAGCGTTTTAATTTTCGCCATTGAACAGGCCGTCTTCTGGACGTGGCGTAGCATTCTCGACGACACTTACGGATTTGAGTTCATTTATCTCACGCCGATCCTCGGCGGCCTTCCACTCGCGCTGATCAGCTATGCCGTGGCTGTCGGCTGGTCGGAACACTAGAGAGAGCGGAGACAATGCAAGGCATCGCGCTTTCTCGGGCGTTTTACGAAGAGATCGTCGCGCCCTTTCTGGCAACGGCGGCGCCGGGTCTGTCTTATGCGGCCGCACTGATCGGCTATGGCTCGGAATTGCTGAGCTTTGATGATGAGCAATCGAAGGACCACAATTGGGGTCCGAGGGTGCACATTCATCTCTCGGAAGCGGATTTTCGCGTTCAAGCCCAGCCGCTGCTCGCTGCATTTGCCGATGTAGTGCCCGAGACATTTGCCGGCGAGCCGATCGGCTGGCGGGCGCGGCCGCATCCGGCGGCCAATGGTCCTGATGCTGCTGGGGCAATCGAGCACGGGCTTGGATTTCATACACTTGAGGGGCGGCTCGATGCTCATTTCGGCCTTCGTTCGCTCGAAAACCTGACGCCATTAGACTGGCTCGGCTTTCCCGAACAAAAGCTGCTGGCCTTTACGGCTGGCGCAGTTTTTCATGATGGCGATGGCCGGCTGACGGCGGCGCGCCAGGCGCTGGCCTATTTCCCCGACGATGTCTGGTACTATCGCATCGCTTGCCAGTGGCTGCGGATTGCCGAGGAGCAGGCCTTTGTCGGGCGCGCGGGGCAAGCGGGCGATGATCTGGGCTCGCGCCTCGTCGCCGGCCGGTTGGTCCGAGATGTCATGGCGCTGGGTTTTCTCCTTGAGCGGCGCTATGCGCCTTATGCCAAATGGTTCGGCACGGGATTTTCTCGCTTGCCGATCGCAGCGGCGCTGACGCCGGACCTCGACGCGGCTCTGAAGGCGGCAGGGTGGAAAGAACGCGGCGAAGCTCTAGCCCGAGCCTATCTCACGCTCGCCAATGTGCAGAACGAGCGAGGCATCGCACCTTTTCCGCCTGTCATCGGCCCATATTTTGACCGCCCCTTCGTCACCATCAATGCCGACGACGCGGTGGAAGCGGGGATGGCGGCGATCAAGGATCCAGCGCTGCGATCGCTGCCGATCATGGGCGCGATCGACCAAGCCAGCGACCTGACCCCGCTCCTCGTTGATGCGGCGCGGTCGCAACAGGTGACGCGGCAGTTGCTGGGCTGACGTCGTCTAGCGGCCAAACTTGGTCGGCGTTCATCCAATGTTCAGCATCTTCGCCCCATCACGCTCCTGCCGTATTCCACAGCCAATCAAGGCCAGATTTAGATTCCTTCGGGGGAAAAGATGAAGTCCAAGGTTCTCGTCGCGCTTGCAGCCACCCTGGCGCTCAGCGCTTGCACCACCACCAATCCCTATACCGGCCAGTCCCAGCTTTCGAACACGGCAGGCGGCGGCCTGATCGGTGCCGGCGGCGGCGCCATTGCGGGCGCCATCGTCGGCGCGGCAGTCGGCGGTGATCCGCGCGTTGGCGCGCTGATCGGCGCTGGTGTCGGTGGCCTCAGCGGCGCGGCTATCGGCTCCTATATGGATCAGCAGGAAGCCGAGCTTCGCGCCCAGCTTCAGGGTACCGGCGTTTCCGTAACCCGCGTCGGCGATCAGGTCATCCTCAACATGCCGTCCAACATCACCTTCGCGACCGACCAGTCGACGGTGCAGCCACAGTTCAACCAGACCCTGGTTTCCGTGGCGCTCGTGCTCAAGAAGTTCGACAAGACCATCGTCGACGTTTACGGCCACACCGACTCGACCGGCAGTGCGCAGCACAATAACGAGCTCAGCCAGCGCCGCGCCGTTTCGGTGGCGACGATCCTGTCGAGCCAGGGCATCGACCAGCGCCGCTTTTATATCGAGGGCAAGGGCGCTTCGAGCCCGATCGCTTCGAACGCAACCGAGGCAGGCAAGGCGCAGAACCGCCGCGTCGAAATCCAGATTTCGCCGATCCGCGGCTGATCGGTTCTACTCAAAAAGAAAACGCGGCCCGGTGGGCCGCGTTTTTGTTTGTGGTTACGGAGTGCTTATTGCGTCGTAACCTGTTCGGCGACGGGCTCGGCGGTCGGCGTGCCCGGCTGCACATCGGTGCCCGGTGCGCCCGAAAACATCTGCATGGCGAGAACCAATGCGATGACGATACCTAGGCCGATCAGGCCATAAAGCCACCAGTTGGTTGGGCTAGTGCCGCCGATGGCAGCTTCCGCATCGCCAGTGGCATGAATGGCTGAATCGGGGGGCACATCGATGCGCGATCCCTTTTCATCGACGAGAAAATCGACATTGGCGCTGCTTGCAACCGGCGGAACGTCCTGGCTGGCCATCAGAAATCTCCCTTGAGCACGGTTTCGGTGCCAACGCCGTCCTGCACGCCCTCGCGCACATGGGTGATGGCTTCATCTACTTCGCCGGCGGTAAAGCCGAATTCCTTGCCTTCGGCCGCGGCGCTCGTCGCGTCGGCCTTGAGCTGATTGAGCAGGTCTAGCTTTTCACGCGCGGTGAAGAGGCTGTGCTGGGCAATCTGCATGGGGGTCAGGTTATCGCGTCCAGTCATCTGGGCGATGAGACTACCGAGAACCATGTCCTTCCTCCGCAAACAATTTGAGTGTTGCCAAGGAAATGTTTTGGCGTGGCGGACAGTTCCATGCAGTCAAAGTGCCGGCCCGGATTAACTGGGCTTTGAGACTCTCTTGGGCATGCTTTGATCGGGCAGGGGCGCAAGAATGAGCAGCTTCGTAAGCTTTCTGATTTCGGCGGAGCAGCAGCGCAGGGTGAGAACCGCGCTGTGGGTGCTGAGCTTCGTGCTGCTCTTTGCCATGACCATGCTTCTCGTCTTCCGCGATCTGCGCCAGGGCATGGGAAACGAAGTGGCCCGCGCCATGGAAAGCGTAACCCGCGCGCGTTCGGCCTCGACCCAGACGCTTGGGGTGATGAACGAGGAACTGACGGCCGATATCTGCTCGGATGCCTATATTTCTCAGCTCCGCCGCGTCGCCTTCCTGCCCGATGGCATCAACGAACTCTTCTATTTTGAGAATGGCCGGATCCTTTGTTCGGCCAATAATGGGCGCCTTGAGACGCCACAAATGGTCGAAATGGCCGACATTCCGGCAACCAATGATATGCCGACCCTCTGGATCGATCGCGACCTCGGACTGCTCGGCCTTCCAGGCATGCGCGGCATTTTTGCCGTAGATGGCAATTTCGGGCTCGTCCTCCCCATGAGCAAGCCGGCGCGGGTTTCGACCGATGCGCTCGATATGCAAGTGGTGATCCACGCAACCGACGGCCGCTATTGGCCAATCGGCGGGACTGACGGGCTTTATGCTCAAGCGGTGGCTGAGAGGACCGGGCCCTTCGCGCTGATCGAGGCGGGGCTGACGGACGTGCAGTGCGATCTTGGCGGGCTCAACTGCATCGCCGCGCGAGCGGCGCCGGCATATGTCATTGCGCGCGGTGCCCCCATGCTGGCACTCGGCGCCTTGGTCAGCGCTATTCTGGCGACCTGGCTTTCCGGCAGGGCCTGTCAGTTGCTTGCGCACCGCTGGTCCTTCGAGCAGCGCTTTCTCCGCCAGCTCAAGGCAGGGCAGGGGCTCGAATGCGCCTATCAGCCGCTTTATGGTCTCGATGATGATCGGATCGTCGGCTGCGAAGTGCTCGCGCGCTGGCGCGATGTCGATGGCGCTATGGTCTTTCCCGACCGGTTCATTCCACTGGTCGAAAAACACCGGCTGACCATGCCATTCACAGCCAACATCGTCGCTCACGCCTATGCCGATCTCTTGGCGATCATGGCGCCTGGCCAGCGCCTGCAGGTCAATTTCAATATCTTCCCGCAAGATCTCAACGCTGCGCTGCTGCTCGAAATCTTTGCGCCATTTCTGATGCCCGATTCCGCCTTCGATCTCGTCATCGAGATCGTCGAAACCGGCGCCATCGATCTGAGCACGGCACAGGCCGAAATCGAGCAATTGCGCCGCTATGGCGCCCGCATTTACATCGATGATTTTGGCTCGGGCTATTCGTCCATGCATACCCTTGCCGGGCTTTCGGTCGATGGCGTCAAGCTCGACCGCAGCTTTGCCATGGCGCCGGAAGGGTCGGTCATGGCCAATATGCTCGATCACGCGATCGATCTCGTCCAGGCGGCTGGGCGCAAGGTCGTTGTCGAGGGCGTTGAAAGTGCAGTTTGTCTCGCTCGCCTCAAAAATACCGGCAAAGTCGATATCGCTCAGGGCTACTATATCTCGCGCCCGCTCAATCCGCCGGCCTTTGCCCATTTCCTTGCCGAAGAAGAACGCTTTTGCGACAAAACCACCCGGCTTGTCGCGTGATCACAAATCCTTTTGTCTGCAACTCCACGCGATAGGTCGCGTTTTCCGGTCTCATCCGAACCAAGGAGGACCAAAATGGCCTATGATGACGTTCGCACCGCAGACGCCAATGTCAAAGAAACCCATGACCTGATCGCCTCGGACAAGGTTGAAGGCACCAAGGTCTATGACCCCAATGGCGAGCATATCGGCTCGATCGAACGCATTCTCGTCGAGAAGCGCTCGGGCCAGGTATCCTACGCTGTTCTCAGCTTTGGCGGCTTCCTCGGCATCGGCAACGATCACTATCCGCTGCCCTGGTCCAAGCTCAACTATGATGAAGGTCTCGGCGGCTACCGCGTCGATGTGACCAAGGACCAACTCGAAGGCGCACCGCGCTATGAGCGTGAAGACGACGAGTACTGGACCGAAGAGAATGGCCGTCGCGTCTACGACTATTATGGCGTGACGCCATACTGGATCTAAATTTTTCTCCTGGCGGCCGGAACCTTCCGGTCGCCTCGCCCGTTTAATGACTAGTCCCTTTGTTGAAGATTTTTCACCGAATTTATATTGCGGCCGGCACCCCTGGGTTCCGGCCTTTTTATTTGGTCGGTCGCGTGCTGCGGCCCGATTGGTTGGCAAGCCCACTGATCGTCGCGCGCAGCGCTGCGGGCTTAACAGGTTTCGTGACAACGAGAATGCCGCGATCCTCGGCGAGAGCCCGGACGGCCGGGCTGCGATCAGCGGTGACGAGCGCCGCCGGCAGATGCCCGCCGAGATTGTGCCGCAGCCATTCGATAGCATCGAGGCCCGACGTTTGATCGAGATGGTAGTCCATCAGGACAAGATCAGGATACCAGCCTTCGAGGAGCCGCTCGCGGTCGATCTGCTTGAGCGATAGAGCGACGCGCACATCGCAGCCCCAATGTTCGAGCAAGCCCTGCATGGCTTCGAGAATGGCCTTTTCATTATCGACGCAAAGCACTTTGAAATTGAGCGTGCCGACCTGGTCCTCATAAGACAAGCGCCGTTCGCCCTGTGCCGGGCGCGCATTGCGCACGATGGGCAGATAAAGCGAAAAGCGCGACCCGCGACCCTCGCGGCTGTCGAGTTCGAGCGTCAGATCGAGTGCCGTCACGAGGCGCTGCACGATGGAAAGGCCAAGGCCCAGCCCCTGCGCCATGCGGGCCGCTCGGTCGAGCCGGGAGAATTCGGCAAAGACCAGGCGATGCTGGTCTCGGTTGAAGCCGATGCCGGTATCGACGACGTCGAGCCTGAGGCGATTGCTCCGGCGCCGCAGGCCGACCAAAACCTTGCCGCCCGCCGGAGTATATTTGATGGCATTGGACACAAGGTTCTGGACAATACGGCCAACAAGCGCGCGATCGGCCATGACCGTTGTGCGCGTCGGCACGATCCGCAGCTTCACATTATGCTCCCGGGCAAGGGGCGCGAATTCCACCTCGGCCTTGCGCAACAGTTCCTGGACGGCGACGGGCGTCGGCGCGGGTTTGAGATTGCCGCTGTCGATGCGCGAAATATCGAGCAGCGCCGACATGATTTCTTCGACTGCCGTGAGCGAGGCTTCGATCGACGTCGCGAGTTCGGCAAAGGCGGTGGATTTGGCGCGCTCGATCAGTGTCGAGGTGTAAAGCCGCGCGGCATTGAGCGGCTGCAAGAGGTCATGGCTGGCGGCCGCGAGAAAGCGCGTCTTGTCATGATTGGCTGCGTCTGCCTTGGCGCGGGCAACCTCGAGCTCGCTATTGAGCCGGGTCAGGTCTGCCGTGCGCTGCTCGACACGACCCTCGAGCGTCTGGTTGATCCGCTCAAGTTCCCGCTCGGCTTTGACGCGCGCCGTGACCTCGGTGAAACTGACGACGAGACCGCCATCGGGCAGGCGGCTCGAGTGAAATTCCAGCACCTGACCGCCATTGCCCATGCGCTGGGTCACGGTGATCGGTGCTGACGTCAGCACATTGATGCGCTCGATGGCGAGCCGTGCCGCATCGCCGATCCCGAAATCCCCCCGCTCCGCCAGGAAGAGAGCGATGTCGAACAGCGCTGTCCCGGCACGCACCAGATCCTCGGGCACGCCAAGCAGCATATTGTAGCGCCGATTGGACACGACGAGCCGTAGGCCCGGATCAAACACCGCGACGCCTTGCGGCAGATAGTCGATGGCAAGCCGGATGCTGGCCGAACTGTCGGCAAAGGAGGGCGTCATGGGGGAACCGAAAGCTGAAACTGCTGGCTGTTTATCGGCCTCCACAGCACAGCGTGCAAGTTCGACAGACGGACCATTGCAAAACGGCGCAGGCTCGGAAATGCTGGCACTCCTGCCGCGTCATGCAGAAGCGGCTCTTTGAGGGATCGGGAGGGTCGAACCCATGAGCGTATTGAAGGAATTCCGGGATTTTGCCGTCAAGGGCAATATGATCGATCTCGCCATCGGCGTGATCATCGGCGCCGCCTTTGGCGCCATCGTCTCATCCATCGTCGACGATATCTTCATGCCGCTGATCGGCTTGATCATCGGCGGCATCGATTTTTCCAATCTCTTCGTTGTCCTTTCCAATCCCGACAATGTTGCCGTGCCGTCCGTCGCTGCTGCCAAGGCCGCTGGCGTTTCGACGCTCAATGTCGGCCTCTTCATCAATGCGGTGGTGAAGTTCACCATCATCGCCTTCGTGCTCTTCCTCGTCGTCAAGGGCATCAATAGCCTCAAGCGCGAAGCAGCCAAGGAGCCGGTCGAAACGACGCCTGCGCCGACCAAGGAAGAAGTGCTGCTCACCGAAATCCGCGACGCTCTGCGCGCGACGCCGCGCCTCTAGCCGTCCTTCCGGCTTGGCCCGAATGGAGGCGCATTCCGTTCGGGCCGCACCACCAAAATCGCTTGCGTCTTGGAACTCTGAGAGAGGGCAGGATTTTACATAGATCATATCGGCTGAGGTGCAGACATCCCTGGGGGATGGGCAGCCGGTTTGCGAGCGTCGATGTTCAAACCCTTCATCATCAATCCGCCGGTTTTCTTCGGCGCGTTGATCATCATCTTTCTCTTCCTCGCCGTCGGCGTACTCTTCCCCGCCAATGCCGAAGAGATTTTTCGTTCGCTTCAGGCCGGCATTCTCAACCAGTTCGGCTGGTTTTACCTGCTCTCCGTCGGCATCTTTCTCGTCGCTGTTCTCCTCATGTGCCTCGGACGCTTCGGGCGCTTGAAGCTCGGGCCGGATGACGCGACGCCCGATTTCAGCTTCGTCTCCTGGATCGCCATGCTGTTTGCAGCGGGCATGGGCATTGGCCTCATGTTCTATGCCGTCGGCGAGCCGATGACGCATTATATGGCGCCACCGACGGCCGATCCGCGCACTGCCGCGGCGATCCGCGAAGCGATGACGGTGACGTTCTTTCATTGGGGGCTCCACGCCTGGGCCATCTATGCGGTCGTCGGCCTCTCGCTCGCCTATTTCGGCTATCGCTACAATCTGCCGCTGACCATTCGCAGCGGCCTCTATCCGCTGCTCAAGGAGCGCATCCACGGGCCGATCGGCCACGCCGTCGATATCTTTGCCGTGGTCGGCACCATGTTCGGGCTCGCCACCTCGCTCGGTACCGGCGCTTCGCAGATTAGCGCCGGATTCAACTATCTCTTTGGCTGGCCGATCGGACCTGAAGTCCAACTTCCGGTCATTGCTATCGTCACTGCGGCTGCCACGCTGTCGGTCACCACCGGACTTGATAAGGGCGTCCGCATACTCTCCGAACTGAACCTCGTCGTCGCGATATTGCTTATGGTGTTCGTGCTGGCAGTTGGGCCTACTTCAGACTTGCTGCGCGACTTTGTCCAAAATCTTGGCCTTTATCTCGACACCTTGGTGCTGCGCACTTTCAACATCTATGCCTATAGTCCTACGCCGTGGATTGACGCGTGGACGCTGTTCTATTGGGCGTGGTGGATTTCGTGGTCGCCATTTGTGGGCATGTTCATAGCCCGCATCTCGCGCGGGCGCACGGTGCGTGAATTCGTCACTGCGGTGCTTTTCATCCCGGCCGGTTTCACCTTTATCTGGATGACGGTGTTTGGAAATACCGCGATTACCGTAGACATGGGCGTTGCCGCCGGCCAGCTTGGCACTGCCATCTCAAACGATATTTCGGTTGGGCTTTTTCAGTTCTTCCAATATCTGCCTTTCCCGCTGATCACATCAACTTTGGCCGTCATTCTCGTCGCTATTTTCTTTGTGACCTCGGCAGACTCCGCCTCGCTCGTGATCGATGCCATCTCGGCAGGCGGGGAAACGGAAACGACAATAGGACAGCGCATTTTCTGGTGCGTTCTCGAAGGCGTGGTTGCCGCAACGCTGTTGCTGGCCGGCGGTCTCAGTGCCCTACAGGCGGTGACGGTCGCCAGTGCCTTGCCGTTCAGCATCGTGATGCTTGCTCTTGTCTGGTCGCTCTATGTTGGTATGCGGGCCGATCTTGCCCAGCAGGAAGCTCATGGCGGAAATGCACATGTTCCAATGGCACAACCTGCCTCGGGGCTGACCTGGCAGAGGCGCCTGGGGCTGATGATGCATGCTCCAACCAAAGTACAGGTCGAAAAATTCATTGCCAACCAAGTGCGGCCAGCGCTCGAACAAGTTGCAGCCGAACTGAGCTCCCGTGAACGCGAAACGCAGGTGGTGGAAGAAGCCAATGGTGCCATCGCCTTGCGCTCTCCGGCAGAAGGCGTACGCGATTTCGTCTACGGCGTAAGCTTGGTATCGCACCCGCAGGCCACACTGTCTCCCATGAGCGCGAAAATGCCCGAACAGCGCTACGAGGCCCGAACCTATTTTTCGAGCGGCGGGCGCGGATACAACATCATGGGCATGAATCGCGATCAGTTGATCGGAGATGTGCTTGTTCAGTTCGAGCGATATCTCGCGCTGGTGCAATCTCCGGAGGTGCAACTCATGCACGCCGCACCCGAGCACGAATCAGGAGTGTGATCGGCCACCAGAGCTAGGTAGCTGCTTTCGATTGCCGCCCACCGGAGGAGAGATTCCGTACATCCAATTTAGGAATATCGTCATTGACAGATTAATAATAGGCAAATATACCTAAATATATAGGTAGTGGCCCCTACGTATTCATCCCAGATCGAACGGCATCACCACCTAGAGCAAAATACCGGGGTGACTTGGGACGGAGGGCGGTGGAAACGTTTGCTCCCTGCCAGTGCGGCTCCGGCCCGGAAGGTATTCGAACCTGCCAAAGGGGCTTTGGGCACGATGAACGACGACACCTATTATCATTCATTTCTAAACCGGGACCGGTTGATCCACATCGTGGACGACGACCCCGTTATCTGCGAGGGCCTGAGCGTTCTGTTCAGGCTCGAAGGGTTTCAGACGGCGTTTTCGCTCGATGCGGCCCATTTCTTTGCCATGCTCGAGCGACGGCGTATCGATGTGGCGGTGATCAATCTGGCCGTCGGGCAGGATAGTGGCCTGCCGCTGCTGCGGCGGATCAAGGCGCTCCACGCCGGTATTCCGGTCGTCATGCTGTCCAATGCGCCGCAGCTCGAAGCGGCTGTAACGGCGATGAAGCTGGGCGCCACTGATGTGGTTTCCAAACCCATCGACAGCGAGCATCTGCTTACCGTCATCCGTGATGCCCTGCGCCGGGACGTCCATCTCGGTGCCATGCAAGCCGGTCGACGGCCGGTGGAGGTGCGGGGCTTTTCCCAGCTCACGCCGCGTGAGCGCGAAGTGCTGCAATTGATCACCAATGGTCAATCCAACAAGGAAGCGGGCCGCAATCTCGGCATATCCCCGCGCACCATCGAGGTGCATCGGGCCCGCGTCATGGAGAAGCTCGGCGCCAAGAATACCGCCGATCTCATGCGGATCGTGTTGACGAGCTAGACTAAACTGAAGTGCCTGCTGCCGGGATATATTCCTAGCAGACGACTTGCCTACTGGCTGTGCCCTTCGGCCTTAGGTAGCTCGTAGAATGCACGAACCACATCCCATCCTTCTTCAGCCGTATCGACGATAGTGAAGAGCTCAGGATCGGTCGGCGCGATTGTCCCGGCTTCGGCCAGGGCCTCAAGATTGATCACCCTGGTCCAGAATTCCTTGCCGAACAGCAAGAGTGGCACTTTCGCCATGCGCCCAGTCTGGATCAGCGTCAGTGTTTCAAAGAACTCATCGAGCGTCCCGAACCCGCCGGGGAATACGGCCACTGCCTTGGCGCGCAGCAGGAAATGAATCTTGCGCGTCGCAAAGTAGTGGAAGTTGAAGGAGAGATCGGGCGTCACGTAAATATTCGGCGCCTGCTCGTGCGGCAAAACGATATTGAGCCCGATCGAGGGCGCGCCGACATCAGCCGCACCGCGATTGCCTGCCTCCATGACGCCCGGGCCGCCGCCGGTCACCACCACATATTCCTTGTAGTCCGACTGCGCCGAGGTTTCGCTCGCCAGCTGCGCGAAACGCCGTGCCTCCTCATAATAGCGCGAAGCCGCTTCGAGATTGCGCTTTTGCGTTTCGTTCTTCGCCGCCCATGCCGGCTTGCCCGGCTCGGGAATGCGCGCACCGCCAAAGAGCACAACCGTCGAGAGAATCCCGCGCTCGCGCAGGCGATGCTCGGTCTTGAGGTATTCGAGCTGGAAGCGAATGCCACGCGTGTCTTCCGAGGTCAGGAATTCATCGTCGGCAAAGGCGAGCCGATAAGCCGGATTCTCCGTCTGCGGCGTTGATGGAGCCTTCTTCGCGGCTGCAATATCCTGCTCGGACGTGCGCAAAGGTGTCGGGTGACGTCTGGCCAAGAAGCTTCTCCGTTCCGATCCGGCCCAAGCCGGCGCGCCACAATTCTGCGCATTTGATCAGGGCATATCCAGTGCTGGGGCAGGGGGCAAGGGCGGAGCGTGCCATTCACTTCACGAGTGTGGAAGCCAGGATCGATGCGGCCGCCCGCGTTTTGCTCTCACGCTTGCCGCGCGGCAAGGTCGGCGATGGCGCTGTCGAATTCCTCGTCTTCGGTCTCAAACAAGCGTGGGCGTGTCTGTTCGGTGGGCTGATGCTGGGCATGATCATCATCACCCGCCTGTGGTGGCCAGAAATCGGGGTCAACCGTTACGACCTGTGGTTCCTCGCGGCTATCGCCATTCAGGTCGGCATGGTCCTATTCAAGCTTGAAACGCTCGATGAAGCGCGCGTCATCCTGATCTTCCATCTCGTGGGCACCGGGATGGAATTGTTCAAAACCTCTGTCGGGTCCTGGATTTATCCCGACGATGCCCTCTTCCGCATTGGCGGCGTACCGCTCTTCTCCGGCTTCATGTATGCCTGCGTCGGCTCCTATATGGCGCGCATCCAGCGCATTTTCGACATCACCTTTACCCGCTATCCGCCGGTGTGGATGACAGTGCTCGTTGCGGTTGGCATCTATGTCAACTTCTTCACCCACCACTATTTTTATGATCTCCGCTGGCTGCTCTTTGCCGCGGTGGTGGTTCTCTACAGGCGCAGCTTCATGCACTACCGCGTCTTTCGCTTCCGGCACCGCATGCCCATGCTCCTTGCATTCCTCGTCGTCGCCCTGTTCATCTGGATTGCGGAAAACATTGGCACGTGGAGTAGAGCCTGGATCTATCCAAACCAAGCCGACGGCTGGTCACTGGTCAGTTGGGAAAAGCTTGGCTCCTGGTACCTGTTGATGCTGATTTCGGTTGTGTTGGTCACGCTCGTTCACCAGCCACGTCAATATTCCAAAGATGGAGTTCTCCTGAACTGATCAAGCTCTGTGCCGTCGCACATAGTCAAACGGCATCACAAATTTGCTGCCTCGATTGGTGACTTCGGGATGGCCTTACCTGGGTAGACGCCTCTTGCATCTTGCACCAAGAATCCGCATATAGCCCATCGGGAGGTTGGCGCGGACGTGTTCCTCGCCAACCGGGTCAGGTCCGGAAGGAAGCAGCCCCAACGAGATCCTCACGGGTCGATGCCAGCCTCCTACTTCAATTCCCTGTTTGAATCCGATGTTTTCGTGCCCATGCTTTTGCGGGTTGCGTGCCATTGCCCTATGGTTGCGCCATGACTTCACGCAGATTCCACCGAGCACCGACAATGGAGGGCAAAAATGGCTGACGCTCAGACCACGCCCTATCTGGTGCTGGCCCGCAAATATCGCCCGCGCGATTTCTCGACGCTCGTCGGGCAGGACGCCATGGTGCAGACGCTGGGCAATGCCTTTGCGCAAAACCGCATCCACCACGCCTTCATCATGACCGGGGTGCGCGGCGTTGGTAAAACCACGACGGCGCGTATTCTGGCCCGTGCCTTCAATTATGAGGATGAAAACGGCCGCCGCCCGACGCTCGATCTCGAAACCGAAGGCCTGCACTGCCGCGCCATCATCGAGGGCCGGCATGTCGACGTCATCGAAATGGACGCGGCCTCCAATACCGGTATCGGCGATATCCGCGAGATCATCGACTCGGTCAAATACGGCCCGGCTTCGGCGCCCTACAAAGTCTATGTCATCGACGAAGTGCACATGCTCTCGACGGCGGCTTTCAACGGCCTCTTGAAGACGCTCGAAGAGCCTCCGCCCTACGTCAAATTCATCTTCGCGACGACCGAGATCCGCAAAGTCCCGATCACCATCCTGTCGCGCTGCCAGCGGTTCGATCTTCGCCGTATTCCGGCGGATGTGATGACGGCCTATCTAGAAAAGATCCTCGGGCTCGAAAACATCGGGTTCGAAGCCAACGCGCTCGCCATGATCGTCCGCGCCGGCGAAGGCTCGGCTCGCGATTCTTTGTCACTGCTCGACCAGGCCATTGCCCATGGCGGCGGTTCGGTGACGGCGGCAACTGTCAAAACCATGCTGGGCCTCGGCGATCGCGCACGCATCATCGATCTCTTCGAAGACGTCATGGGTGGCCGTGTCGCTGAAGCGCTGACGGCTTTGCGCGAACTCTATGATCTCGGCGCTGATCCGCAGACGCTGCTCGCGGACCTCGCCGAATTCACCCATCTCGTCACACGCATAAAAGTCGTGCCTGCGGCGGCCGACGATGCTTCGCTGACACCCGACGAAAAGAGCCGTGGCCGCGATCTGGCCCAGCGCCTGCCGATGCGCGCGCTGACCCGCGCCTGGCAGATCCTCCTCAAGGGCAATGAAGAAACCGGTCGCGCCGGCAATGCGCTGCAAGCGGCTGAGATGACGCTAATCCGGCTCGCCTACGCGGCGGATTTGCCAAGCCCCGACGAAGTCATCGCCAAGCTTTCCGGCCAGGTGCTTTCCAATGCGCCGCTCAGCCCGCCCGCTCCGCGCGGCCTGCCGTCCGGTGGCGGTGGCGCCTCGGCAATGCGTGTCGAAGCGCCCATGACTATCGCCGTTGCCGAACCGCAGCCTGTCACGCGCCCACAGGCGGTCACCACGGCGCAGCCTCAGGCTGTTGTTTCGGTAGAGCCTCGGGTGGTCACGCCGCAGCCCGTGCCCCAGCCGGCGCTGGCGACTGTCGCGACCTACAAGGACCTGATCGCCCTCGCGACCGCCAAGCGCGATGTCCTCGTAAAACTCGCGCTCGAATCCCAGATGCGCCCGATCTCTTTCGAGCAGGGCCGCATCGAAGTGGCTTTGGCCGAAAATGCCGATCCCGGCATGATCGCAACGCTTTCGGCGCGTCTCCAGACCTGGACGGGTCAGCGATGGCTCGTGATGGTCTCAAGCAAGCCGCCCGAAGGTATGACCATCCGGCAGGAGCGCGATCAGCGCAAGGTCGAGGCGACGGCGGCAGCGCACGAAGATCCACTTGTCAAAGCCATTCTTGAAACCTTTCCCGGGGCCAAGCTCGTTAACGTCACCGTCAGGGACGAAGACGCCGCCCTGCCAGAAATCGCCCCCGCACCCACCGAAGAGGACGACGAATGAAAGACATCATGGGCATGATGAAGGCCGCCAGCGAAATGAAGGGCAAGATGGAGGCCATGCAGGCCGAACTTGCCGACATGGTCGTTGAAGGCCGCTCCGGTGGTGGCCTCGTCACCGTGGCACTCTCCGGCAAGGGCGATTTGAAGGGTCTCAAGATCGATCCGTCTCTGGCCAATCCGTCAGAGATTGAAGTGCTAGAAGACCTGATCGTCGCTGCCTTTAACGACGCCAAGGGCAAGAGCGAAGCCGAAGTCCAGCGCCGGATGAGCGAAGTAACCGCCGGCCTGCCGATCCCGCCCGGCATGAAGTTTCCGTTCTAAAGCTTTCCCAACCACAGCGTCATTTCCGCGAAAGCGGGAATCCCGTTCTGAGATCCCCGCTTTCGCGGGGATGACGCCGTGGCTGGTTTAACCTCTGAGCCAAGTCGCAAAAATGTCCGGCGGACCTGAAATCGAGCAACTGATCCAGCTTCTGGCCCGCCTTCCGGGCCTGGGACCGCGCTCGGCCAGGCGCGCTGTGCTGCATATGATCAAGAAAAAAGAGCAGCTCATGCTGCCCCTTTCGGCGGCGCTCGATCGCGCTGTCGCGGCGGTCCGCACCTGCGAGATTTGCGGCAATGTCGATACAGTCAGTCCCTGCTCGATCTGTTCCGACCCGCGGCGCGGCGAAAGCGGCATTCTGATCGTTGTCGAAGACGTGTCCGACCTCTGGGCGCTCGAACGCGCCGGGGCAGGGCAGGTACGCTATCACGTGCTCGGCGGCGTGCTCTCCCCGCTCGACGGCATCGGGCCCGATGATCTCAATCTCGATAGTCTGGCGCGACGGGCGGGCGATTATTCAGAAATTGTCCTCGCAATGAATGCAACGGTCGATGGGCAAACGACGGCGCACTATATCACCGACCGGCTGGGTGAGGGCGCGAAGGTCACCCGACTTGCGCACGGCGTGCCGATTGGTGGCGAGCTCGATTATCTGGACGAAGGCACGCTGAGCCAGGCGTTGCGGGCGCGGACGCAGATTTAGCTTACGCCACCGTTGAGTGCCGCTTTGTCACCCCAATCACCGTTCTTCCCTCGGACTTGATCCGAGGGCCTATTGGGGGGGGCCACAAGCCACGTGGCGTGGTCAGAGAGACCCTCGGGTCAAGCCCGAGGGAAGAGAGGCGAGACAGGGCTCGTCGCCGTCATGCTTCAGGCAGCTCCAACACCGCCCGCACCCCCGGCCCGTTATCCTCGATCCTGAACGTCCCGCCGTGCAATCTTGCCACGGCATTGACCAGCGCCAATCCTAGCCCGGAGCCGGGTTCGGATCGGCTCTTTTCGAGCCGCACGAACCGTTCCAGCACCCGTAGGCGATCTGCTTCTGGAATTCCCGGCCCATTATCCACCACGGCTAGGACCACCTGCGTCCCCTCGCGCCGGAGATCCACCGTGATCTTGCCATCGCGTCCGTCTTCGGGCTTGGCATATTTCATGGCGTTTTCGAGGAGATTCACCATGGCTTGGCCGATCAGTTCGCGATTAGCGCGCAGCATCACCCCCTCGGCAATAGTGGCCTCGATGGTAATGCCTTCATCCTCCGCTACTGGAGTATAAAGCTCGGTCACGTCGGCGACGATGGTGCTGACATCGATCTCGGACAAAGCGCCCGAGGGCGCGCCGGCTTCGACACGCGCGATCATCAGCAGCGCATTGAAGGTTTGGATCAGCTTGTCGCTTTCGGCAATAACCGTTTCAAGCGCTTTCTCCTTGGTTTCCGGGCTCGCCGTATCGCGCAGCGCACCCTCTGCTTGGTTGCGAAGGCGGGTCAGTGGCGTCTTGAGGTCATGCGCGACATTGTCGGTGACTTCCTTGAGCCCCTGCAAAAGCTGTTCGATGCGATCGAGCATGGCATTGAGATTGCGCGCCAGCCCATCGAATTCGTCATTGCGCTTGGTGATCGGCACGCGTTCGGAAAGATTGCCCGACATGATCTTGGTCGAGGTATCGCGAATGGTGTCGATGCGTTTGAGCACGCGCCGCGCCGTCAGCCCGCCGGCAAAAATTGAAAAGACGATGATGCCGACCACGCCGACCAGAAAACTCTGGAGAATGATGGCCGAATAGCCGCGCCGCTCGACGACATCGCGCCCGACCACGAGCCGCATGCCATTATTAAGCTCCACCGAACGCACCAGCGCCACACCCGCCCGCTTCGGCGGATCAGGCGGCCCACCGGCAGGGCCGCCGGGAGGGCCCGCTTCTGGGCCAAGCGGATCGGGCCGGTCATAATCAAAGCTATAAACGCCGGGATCGATCAGCACATCGGGCGGCACTTCGGTCATATTGCCGAGGAGATATTGGCCCGATGCATCACCGAGATAATAAACGCCCGGCCCCGGCTGGCTCGACAGGCGGTTGAGCGCAAAGGCGAGCGCGCGAATGCCCTGCGTCGCCTCGATGCGCTGGAAAAGCCGCACTTCGCGGTCGATATCGTCGGCCTGCTGGCGTTGGATCGTGACGCTCGATTGCCAGCCGATGAAGCCCATCAGCAGAATGGCAAAGAGCACGAAAATAGCGATGAAGGTCGCGGTGAGGCGAACCGTCGAGGTGCGCCAGACCTGCGCGAAACGGCTCACCGGTCTACTCGCGGATCATATAGCCCGCGCCGCGCACGGTGTGGAGGAGGGGGCTGTCGTGACCCTTGTCGATCTTTGAGCGCAGACGCGACATATGGACGTCGATGACATTGGTCTGGGGATCGAAGTGATAATCCCAGACATTTTCAAGCAGCATGGTGCGGGTTACGACCTTGCCGGCATTCTTCATCAGATACTCGAGCAGGCGAAATTCGCGCGGCTGTAGGAGAATGGATTCCCCGTCGCGCTCGACCTTGCGGCTCAGCCGATCGAGCGAGAGGCCTGCAACGCTATAACTTGTCGCTGCTTCCGCCGGGCTCGAGCGTCGCGCCAAAACTTCGATGCGCGCCAGCAGTTCGGTAAAGGCATAGGGTTTGGTGAGATAATCGTCGCCACCGGCGCGCAGACCCGTCACCCGGTCATCCACTTCGCCGAGGGCGGAAAGGATCAGGACGGGGGTCTGGTCGCCCTCGGCGCGGAGGCTTTCGACGATGGAAAGGCCGTCGCGCCGCGGCAGCATGCGATCGACGATCAGCACATCGTAGTCCATGCCCGACGCCATGGCATAGCCGGTTTCGCCATCGGCGGCGTGGTGGGTGACATGGCCCGCCTCGTCCAAAGCCTGGATCAGATAGCTGGCCGCTTCGCGATCGTCTTCAATCAATAAAATCTTCACGCCGACGCTCCGCGCTCAACTCAACAAGCAGTAATGGGCAAATGCAAAATCGCAAAGATCGCATCGCGACCCAGTTTGAAAAACGGCCCCGGGAATGACCCCGGAGCCGGCAGAAGCGCGCTGGATGCAGGAGGGAACCGCCTCCAGGCGCGGTGGGAAGAAGAGAGCCTTAGCCCTCTTCGTTGATCGGCAGGCCGATGAAGCGGGCTTCACCGTCGCGCGAAACCTTGACGAGAGCCGTTGCGAGCCCCTTTCCCTGAACAGCAGAGACTGCGCCTTCAAAATCGGCAACCGAATTGATCGGCTTATTGTCGATTTCGAGCACGACATCGCCAACGGCAAGGCCACGCTGGGCAGCCGAGCTATCGGGCTGCACGTCCTGGATCAGGAGGCCGCCCGAACCGTCGCCATTGGGCACGAGGGTCATGCCGAGCATCGAGGTGCTTTCCGGCACATCAGCCGGAGGCGTCGGTTTGCTCGGGGCAGTCTGGCCAGCATCTTCCTTGAGCTGGGTCAGCTTGACGCTCACCTTCTGCTCGGCGCCATCGCGCCAGATGGTCAGCTCGACAGTCGAATCCGGGGCCTTGCCGGCAATGGTGCGGCTCAGATCAAGCGCATCATCGATGCTGTCGCCATCGACGGCGGTGATGATGTCGCCGGATTTGACGCCCGCAGCGCCTGCAGGGCCATCGGCAGCCGGTTCACGCACGATCGCGCCCTTGGCCGTGGTCAGGCCAACGCTATCGGCAATGTCCTTGCTGACGTCCTGGATGGAGACGCCGAGATAGCCTCGGGTCACCGTACCGGTGTCGATCAACTGGTTGACGATCTGCTTGACCGTGTGTGCAGGGATGGCGAAGGCGATACCGACATTGCCGCCATTTGGCGAGTAGATGGCGGTATTGACGCCGACCACTTCACCCTTGGTATTGAAGGCCGGGCCGCCCGAATTGCCGGTGTTGACGGCAGCGTCGATCTGCAGGAAGTCGCCATAGTTCGAGCCGCCGATATTGCGGCCAGCACCCGAGATGACGCCCACGGTTACGGTACCACCGAGGCCGAACGGGTTACCCACGGCAACCACCCAATCGCCAACACGGCTTGGTTGGTCCTCGAAGGTCACGAAGGGCAGGTCCTTGCCTTCGATCTTGAGAACGGCAAGGTCGGTCCGCTCGTCGGTGCCGACAACGGTCGCCACCTGTTCGGTGCCGTCTTCGAAGATCACGGTGACCTTGGTCGCGTCGGCAACGACGTGATTGTTGGTCACGACATAGCCATCAGCCGAAACGATGAAGCCCGAGCCGGCTGCCATGAACTGACGTGGCTTGGCTTCGCCGCCACCAGGGGCGCCGGGAGCACCACCGAACTGGTCGAAGAAGTCACGGAAAGGATGGCCTTCCGGAAGATCGGGGAAATTGAACTGGAAATCACGGCCGCGCGGGCCGCCGGGACCAGCAGGGCCGCCGCTTGGGCCGGACGCCGGTTCCTGAGCTTCAACGAGAATGGAGACCACAGCCGGCTTGACCGCATCGACGAGGTCGGCAAAGCCCTGCTGGTTCACTTCGGGAACCGCGATCTGGGCGACATTGCGCACCTGAGCATTGGCAGCCTGACCCGTCAGCACGAAGGCTGTGGATACGCCGCCGACACCGACCAGAAGCGCCAGGGCCGATGCTCCAAGCCAACGGCGCGTACGCGAAAGAAGAGTGGGACGCATAAGGAATAGTCTCCTTCGAAAAAGCTCTCAACAGCTTGTGGGATTACATATGGAACGTCGCGCCTTTCTGTGAAGTTGCGCCGACATTAAGCTTTCGCAATGTTGCAGGCAGCATTGCGGCAGGGGGGCGCTACGAGACGTGATCAGCCCCATTTGGGCCACAAGGAACATTTGCGCACCATTTTCCATTGCTCCGAAAACGGAGATGAAAATGGCATTTCGCAAGGGTTCGAAAGTCAGCTGGAAGTGGGGCGCCAATACGGCCGAGGGCAAGATCGTTGAGCGCTTTACCGAGGACGTCACCAAGACCATCAAAGGCACCAAGGTGACACGCGAAGCGAGCAAGGCCGAGCCGGCTTACCTCATCGAGCAAGACGACGGCGATAAGGTGCTCAAGAGCAAGAGTGAATTGAGCGCGGTTTGAAGGTAGTGTCGCGGGGCCCCCTCCCAGCCTCCCCCATCAAGGGGGAGGTGTTTGGCTAGTGGCCTTGAATAGATCGTGCCTCATACTCGGTGCGCCACCTCCCCCTTGATGGGGGAGGCTGGGAGGGGGTGAAGCCCCAATCACCAGCCTCTAATTCCGATCCCCCGGCTCATCCACCACCAGCCGCAAGGTCGGTTGTTCCTCGCTCCCGCCGTCCCAACCCGCCGGCAAGCTCTTGCCCGATTTCGCGCCCAGCTCGCGCAGCATCTCCACCTGCCGCACAACGTTGCCGCGGCCCGTCGAGAGCTGATCCTTGGCCTTGGCGAAATCCTGGCTGGCGCGCTCGATGCTCGCGCCGACCTTGTCCATGGTCGATAAGAACCCGGCCACCTTCTCGTAAAGCGCCCCGGCGCGTTCCGCGATTTCCTCGGCGTTCTGGTGGCGCTTTTCGATGTCCCACACATTGCGGACCGTGCGCAGCACCGTCATTAGCGTCGTCGGGGTCGTCAGCATGACACCCTTCCCCATGCCAAATTCGACGAGCTTGGCATCGTGCTGGATGGCTGTTGCGAGCGCGGATTCGATCGGCACGAACATCATCACGTAATCAAGGCTCGACTTTGCGGCGCGATGATAGCTTTTGTCCCCCAGCGTTGTGATGTGCCCACGCACCGAGGTGATATGCGCCCGCAAATGCTGGTCCCGATCCAATTCGGCGCTGTTTACGAAGGCTTCGAACGCCGTCAGCGACACTTTCGAGTCGATCACCAGTCGATCGCCATTCGGCATCAGGATTTCAACGTCGGTCCTGACGCGCTGCCCATCCTCGCCGCTATGGCTCTGCTGGACGAAATACTGCTCACCTTCGCGCAGGCCCGATTGCTCGAGGATGGTGGAGAGGATCATCTCGCCCCAGGCGCCCTGGGTCTGCGAATTGCCCTTGAGCGCGCGCGTAAGATTCTGTGCCTCGGTAGTGATCTGCAAATTGCTCTCGGCCAGCGCGCGAATGCGCTCGCCCATGGCAGAGCGATCTTCGACGAGGTTCTTGTGGAACTCGGTGATCTTGTCCTGCAGCGGTTTCAAGAGCGTATCGACCTGCTCGCGGTTTTGCCGCGTAAACGTCTCGCCATGACTTTTGAGCACGTCGCCGGCAATGGCCTTGAACTCGTCGGTCATCTGCTGGCGCGCATCCATGAAGCGTTTAAGGTTCACTTCGTTCTGCCGCGCCTGCTCGTCGAGCCGGGTCCGCATGGCGGCCAGTTCCGCCGTCAACCCGCTTGATTTGTCCCGCTCGCTGTCGAGAAGATCCGCGGCCCGCTCGCGCTCGCGCGCCAGCGCCAAGTCGAGATCCCGAATGCGCATGTCCCGCTGTGCGATCTGTTCGAGAAAACTCGCCTTGAGATTGTCGCTTGCCGAGCGCGCCGCATCCTCCGCGCGCTCGGCATTGGTCCGCGCATTCCCGACCAGCAACACAAAGGCCAAGCCGACGAGCAGCAAAAAACCAATCGCCAGCGCGAGGCCCAAGGTCACCGGCACCGAGCCGGCCACAAACAAAATCGTGTCGAATTCACTCATTGCGCCAGTCTAACCGATTCTTCCGTTCTTAAAATGTTCTATTCTGCGCCGGGCGTAAACGACCTCGACTGTTGACCGATTGGTCTCGAGACGCCATATCACTGGCAAATCCAGATATCGCCGGACCTTTGCCATGGCCATCCGCCCTATTCTCATCATTCCTGACGCGCGCCTGCGCGCCGTTGCCGATCCGATCGTTGAGGTCGACGACGAGATCAAGACGCTGGCCAAGGACATGCTCGACACCATGTATGACGCGCCGGGCATCGGCCTTGCCGCGCCGCAGATCGGTGTCTTGAAGCGCATCGTGGTCATGGATCTGGCTGGCGAAAAGGAGACGCCCGAGCCGATCGTCATGATCAATCCCGAGATCACCAGCTTCGGCGACGAAATCCAGGTGACCGAGGAGGGGTGCCTGTCGATCCCCGAACTCTATTACGAAGTCGAGCGCCCTTCGACCGTGACGGTCAAATACACCGATCTCGACGGCAAGGAAGTCACCAAGGATGCCGATGGCAAGCTCGCCGTTTGCATCCAGCACGAACTCGATCACCTCGATGGCGTGCTCTACATCGACTATCTCAGCCGTTTGAAGCGCGACCGCGTGATCAAGAAGTTCGACAAGCAAGCTAAGCTGGCCGCGCGCTAAGAATTTTTCCCTGCGCCGGCGCGGAGAAAATTGCCCAGGAGTAAAGCCAATGCGCGTCGTCTTCATGGGCACGCCCGAATTTTCAGTGCCGACGCTGACCGAGATCGTCTCTGCCGGCCACGAAGTGCTCGCCGTCTATACACGCGCACCAAAGCCTGCCGGCCGCGGCCAGGCCGAGCGCAAGAGCCCGGTGCATGAAGCGGCCGAAAATTTCGGCATTCCCGTCTTCACGCCGAAAAGCCTTCGCAATGAGGCCGAGCAGGCTCAATTTGCCTCGCTCGGCGCCGATGTTGCCGTCGTCGTCGCCTATGGCCTGATCCTGCCCAAACCCATTCTCGATGCGCCGGTTGAGGGCTGCCTCAACCTCCACGGCTCCTTGCTCCCGCGCTGGCGCGGCGCCGCGCCTATGCAGCGCGCCATCATGGCCGGCGACAAGCAGACCGGCATCGTCGTCATGAACATGGATGAAGGGCTCGATACCGGCGCAATGGGCCCAACCGAGATCATTCCCATCGGCCCCGATATGACGGCGGGCGAACTCCACGACCAGATGATGCGCCTCGGCGCCGATCTCATGGGCCGTGCCCTGGCGGCGCTGGAACGCGGGAGCCTTGATTTCACGCCCCAGCCCGAAGCAGGCGTCACCTATGCGGCAAAGATCGAAAAGGCCGAGGCCAAACTCGATTTTTCCAAATCCGCCGAGGAAGTTCACAACACCATCCGCGGCCTCTCGCCCTTCCCGGGCGCCTGGTTCGAACTGGAACTGGCGGGCAAGCCGACGCGCGTCAAAGCCCTGCGCTCGACGCTCGCTTCCGGCAGCGCTGCGCCCGGCAGTCTGATCGGCCCGGACCTCACCATAGCCTGCGGCACCGGCGCCGTCCGCCTCACCCAGGTGCAGCGCGAAGGCAAGGGTGCCATGGACGCAGCGACGTTTTTGCGCGGGGCCGGGGTATTGCCGGAGCGGGTGGTTTGATTGGGCTTACCCCCTTTCACCGCGTCATTCCCGCGAAAGCGGGAATCTCTGCTTCAGTCGAATTGGATTCCCGCTTTCGCGGGAATGACGCCGTGCTTAGGAAACCGGCTCGGTGTTCCAAACTCGATATGATCCCTCCCCCTAAGAGGGGGAGGCTAGGTGGGGGTCACTTTGCCCCGCTATAAACTCACCCTCGAATACGACGGAACCCCCTTCTGCGGCTGGCAGCGGCAAGCCGATCGGATGAGCGTTCAGCAAGCCCTCGAAGAAGCCATTTTTCGCTTCTCGGGCGAAACCGTCGTGACCCAAGCCTCCGGCCGCACCGATGCTGGCGTACACGCCCTCGGCCAGGTCGTGAGCTTTGACCTCTCGACCGACCGCGACCCGTTTCGCGTGCGAGAGGCCCTCAACTATCACCTGCGCCCGCATCCCGCGGCAGTCATTGCCTGCGAACTTGCGCCCGACACCTTCGAGGCCCGCTTCTCGGCCCTCGCGCGGCACTACGAATATCGCATCCTCAATCGCCGCGCCCCCGCCGCGCTTGAGCGCCATCGGGTTTGGCACGTGCCCATGCCGCTCGATGCTGACGCCATGCATGCCGCCGCGCAAAAAATCCTCGGCCGGCACGATTTCACGACGTTCCGCTCGTCCGAGTGCCAGGCCAATTCGCCTATCCGTACGCTCGACCATTTCGCGGTGCGCCGCGAGCTCGACCATGTGATCGTCACCGCCAGCGCGCGCAGCTTCCTCCACCATCAAGTGCGCTCGATGGTCGGTTCGCTCAAGCTCGTGGGTGAAGGCAAGTGGAGCCCCGATGATTTCCGCGCAGCGCTCGACGCTGCGAACCGCAGCCGCTGCGGCGCCATGGCGCCATCGGCCGGGCTCTATTTCTTCAGGGTCGATTACTCCTAGGGCATAGGCGGCGCGGGCAGGATCAGCGTCACCAGCCCCAGCGCCAGGAACACGCCTACCGCCTGCGACAGGAACAAAAGCCCGATCTGCAGCGGCGCCAATGTCACGATGAACCGGCCGATATTGACGAAAGTCAGGATCGCTATGACCGCTGTGCCGAGAAGCACTATGACGCCGAGCGGCCCGAAAATCGTCGCGACCAAGAGCAGGATTGCCGACAGCAGCGTCACCCAATTGCTCGCGACGAGATAGGGAATGAAACCATCCTGCCGGCCCATCTGGCGCAAAGCGAGATATGCGGTAAACGCCTGGGCGACGAAGAGCACGGCATTGATCACGATCGATTGCGTCGCAGCGCCCGACGGCATCGGCGCGCCGAGGAGCAGCGGCCCGAAACCAGCAAGGATCATGGCCGCGAGAACCGCGATCAGGCTGCCGACGAGGCCGCGCTGGGAGAAATCGAAATAGCTCGATGAGTCGCGCTTGCCCATGACGAGGGCGATGCAGCCTCGGATGGCATTGGCGGCTTCGTCGAAAAAAGCGGAATTGGGCTGGGCCAAAAGCGTGGGTCTCGTCTCAAGGGGTGGGCGCGGCCACGGGGCCAAGAGCCATGTAGAGCGTCACGGGCATGCCGACAAGCAGGACCATGGTCAAAACTGCAAAGGCGGCTGCAACGCCGATGCTCCAGCCCCCCGCCTGCCGCCCCAGGCAAAAGAGCAGAAAGGCGAGCCCAATCCAGAGCAAAATCAACACCGGCCCGGCGATGAGCGAGAGAATAGTGCCGGCGATCAGATAGGCAATGAGCGCGTAAATCCCTGGGACCATCAGCCGCATCAGGCTGATCTCGCCCGGCATGATTTTGCGCGTGATCAGAATGCCGCCAAGCAGCGCGAGGATCGAGAGGCCCTGAACCACGAGCGCGATGATCAGTCCAAAAAAACTCGGAATGCCCACATCGGCCGTCGCCAGGGCAATCGAGAGCAGCGCGAAGAAAAAGAACAGGACCAGCGCGGTCGCGAGCCCCGCTGCAGAAATGGCAAAATGCCGCGCCCAATCGGCATCGCCGCAGACAATGGCGATCCAGCCTTTCAAGGCTTCGCTCATGGTCCCCCAGATCTTCATGGCGTCTCCGCCGCAAAGAACCGGCCCATAAAGGTCTCGTAGATCGCCGTCAGCCCGACCAGATCGGTGATGGAAATATGCTCGTCGGCCTTGTGCATGGAGGGGCCGACCAGCCCACACTCCACCACCGGCCCATATTGCGCGATGAAGCGCGCGTCCGATGTGCCGCCGCCGGTCGAATATTCCGGCCGCCGTCCCGTCACATCCTCGATGGCGTCGGAGAGCGTGTCGATATCCTCGCTCAGCGGCGAGAGGAAGGAGCGTGATGGCACGCCGGCAATAGCGAAATCGACGCTCGTACCCCTAGCATCGACCGCAGCGATCCGCGCCTTCACCCAGTCGGCCAGCGTGTCCGGCGTCCAGGTGTCATTATAGCGGATATTGAATTTGAGCGTCCCTGCCCCTGGAATGACATTGCCCGTCGGATTGCCGACATCGACCGTCGTCACTTCGAGATTGCTGGCCGGAAAATGCTCGGTGCCGTCATCGAGCTTGGTCGTGCTCAGCGCCGTCACGATCGCCGCAAGCACGGGCAGGGGATTATTGGCCTTGTGCGGATAGGCAACGTGCCCCTGCACCCCTCTCACCGTCACGGTGCCCGAAAACGAGCCGCGCCGGCCGATCTTGATGCTATCGCCGAGAAACTCTGCCGCACTCGGCTCGCCCACCAGGGCGAAATCAAAGTTATGGCCATTGTCCGCCATCCAGCGCACCAGCTTTTCGGTGCCGTTGATGGCGTCGGCCTCTTCGTCATTAGTTATGGCAAGCTGGATCTTGCCGGCATCGGCCGGAATAGCCGAACAGGCCGCGACAAAAGCTGCGATGCCCGATTTCATATCCGCAGCGCCGCGCCCAAACAGTTTTCCATCCGCCACGCGCGGCTCGAAGGGATCGCTCGTCCATTGAGCCAAATCGCCGGGCGGTACCACATCGGTATGCCCGGCAAACAGCAGTTTCCGCCCACCGGTCCCGCGCGTCGCAAAGAGATTATCGACGGGATAAGACGCATCGCCCTCAAAGCGCAAATGCGTCACCGCAAACCCGATCGCCTCGAGCTCGTGGGTCAACAACTCCAGCGCCCCCGCCGCCTCCGGCGTCACCGAAGGGCAGGCAATCAAGCGCTCGAGCAGGTTTTGCGGGTCGATGGTCATGATCAGTCGCGCAGCAACTCGTTGATCCCCGTCTTAGAGCGCGTCTGCGCGTCGACGGTCTTGACGATGACGGCGCAATATAGGCTCGGGCCGGGTGTGCCATCGGGCAGGGGCTTGCCGGGCAGCGAGCCGGAGACGACGACGGAATAGGGCGGCACCTTGCCCATATGCACTTCGCCGGTCGCGCGGTTGATGATCTTCGTCGAGGCACCGATGAAGACGCCCATGGAGATCACCGAGCCTTCGCCGACGATGACGCCTTCGACGACTTCGGAGCGTGCGCCGACAAAGCAATTGTCTTCGATGATGGTCGGATTGGCCTGCAGCGGCTCAAGCACGCCGCCGATGCCGACGCCGCCTGAGAGGTGTACATTCTTGCCGATCTGCGCGCAGGAGCCGACGGTCGCCCAGGTGTCGACCATGGTACCTTCATCGACATAGGCGCCAAGATTGACAAAGCTCGGCATCAGGATCACGCCCTTGCCGATAAAGGCCGACTGACGCACGACGGCGCCCGGCACGGTGCGGAAACCGGCAGCGCGATACTGGTTGTCGCCCCAGCCGACGAATTTCGATGGCACCTTGTCGAACCAATTGGCTCCGCCCGGCGCGCCTTCGATAAGCACATTGTCATTGAGGCGGAAGGACAGCAGCACGGCCTTTTTCAGCCATTGATTGACCTGCCAGTCGCCGCCGACCTTTTCGGCCACGCGCGCTTCGCCGCTATCGAGCAGTTTGAGTGCCGTTTCCACGGCATCGCGCACTTCTCCCTTGGTCGAGAAATTGATCTCGGTCCGGTTCTCGAAGGCGGTCTCGATGATGCTGGAAAGCTGGGCGTGCGACATTGGCAATTCCTCGGATAGACTGGCGCGGACCATAGCGGGGCCGGGTTCTGTGTCAACGGCACTCAAAGCTTTGGCGACACGATCTCTTTCCACGTATCCAAAAAGCGCTGCCGCCTGAGCGTATCGAGCGCCACCATGAGGCTTGGCCCCAAGGAAATCGCTTGGATGACCCCGCGCCCGCGCGCTGCGATGGCTTCGCTCGTCCATGTACCCGCCGATCCCGGCACCACCGACCCCAGCGCCGTCCCGCCCGCCGCAATGGCCTGGCCTTCGGGCGATAGCGCAAAGTCGATGAAATCTTCGGCGAGACCCACGGCCTTGGCCTCGCGCGGAATGAGCATCGAGCGCGTCAGCACCAGCACATAATCGTCGGGGACGATGATCTCGATATCGGCTCCCTCCGCCTGCCGCGCAAAGGCATAGGACCCGAGGACATTATAGCCGAGCGCCAGAGTGCCATCGGCCACACCATTGAGAATGGCCGGGCTCGACCCCGAAAACTGCGCATTGACCCGCCCGAACGCTGCCGCGAGGCGCCAGAAGGTCGAGGAAATCGTCTGGTCCTGCGAGGCGAGCAGAAAGCCGACGCCCGAAACGCCGATGTCATAGGTCGCGATCTGCCCGTGAAAGCGCTCAGTCTGCGTCTCCAAGAGCTCGGCTAGCGTCAGATGCGTGCGCGGCACTTCGTCGGGCGCGATGCGGTCGGGATTGTAGATGATCACCGCCGGCTCGAAGGTGAAGCCGAACACCTCATTGCGCCAATGCGCCCAATCCGGCAGATCGCCGAGATAGGGGCTGTCATAGGCCAGCGCATGCCCATCATTGGCGAGCTTGAGCTGCAGGTCCGAGGCGGAGGAAATCAGGAGATCGGGCGCGACGGGCAGTGTCCCGGCGAGAAACTGATCGTAGAGCGGCAGCGAATCCATCTCTTGATAGACAACGCTGACCGCAGGATGCTGGGCTTGAAACCCGGTGATGAAAGCCGCAAAGAGCGGTGTGTCCGTCACGCCGACAATGGTAAGCACCTGAGCTTCCGCCCCGCTCGGCGCCGGATAGGTCGTGCTCCGCGCCTCCGCTTGTCCGGGCATGAGCAGCATGGCCGCAACGAACAATCCTGCCAGCGCCGCCACGCCTTGCCGCCATGATCCGCGCGGCAGCGGCAAGGCCACTTCCACAGTCAACCCGCCCCCCTCGCGATCGATAAACCGCAGCGTGCCCCCATGGCCCGTCGCCACGCGCGACACGATCGCCAAGCCCAGACCCGATCCCACCGTGCCCCCGCTCGCCTTGCCGCGCTTGAACCGTTCGAGCACCGTCTCTTTATCCTCCGCATCTATGCCCGGGCCCCGATCCATCACTGACACGAGAAGGCTTTCGCTAGAAACCCGCATGTCGATCTCCACCGCCCCGGCAGAATATACCAGCGCATTGTCGATGAGATTGCGCAGCATTTCGCGCAAGGCCACCCGATCGCCGCGGATCTGCGCCATTTGCGCGGCTTCGTCGGCCTCGAGCGAGAGCCGGCCCAATTGCTCCATGTCGAGCCGCTGGCAGATTTCCTCGACGAGGCTCCAGGGCATCACCATCTCGCTTTCCTGTGCTTCGAGCCGGTGGGAAATGGTCGCGTCCATGAGAAGCTGGCTGACCAATTGGCTCGCCTGCACCGCGCCACTATGGATGCGCTCGATGCGACGCCGCAGGGCCGCCGGCTCCTGCTCGTCCATCGCCACTTCCGCCTGCGCGCGGAGCGAGGCCAGCGGCGTCCGCACCTCATGCGCCGCCTCGGCCACAAGCCCGCTGACCCGCTCCATGGTCTTTTGCAACCGCCCCATGAAGCCGTTGAGCGCGGCGACGAGATGATCGACCTCGGCCGGCACGGGCACTGTTAGCGGAGACAGATCGTCAGGCGACCGCGCCAGGAGATCATGCTCCAGCTCGGTCAGTGGCGCAAACATGCGCGAAATCCCGAACCAGACCAGCCCCACGGCGAGCAATGTCAGCGCGATCACCGGCACGATGGCATTGGACAAAATTTCATTGGCCAGCGCCTGTCGCTGGTTCTGCGTCTCGGCCACATGGATCGTCACCCAACCGGTATCGCTCGCTGTCGAAATCAACCGCCCGATACTCGCAACGCGAACGAGCTCACCGCGATAATCGAGATCGCGAAACCGCGGCTCGGCCGATGTGGTCTCGTCCATGGCGAGAGCGAGGTCCTCATAGCCGGTCACCGTCACTGCATCGGGCCCTTCGACGGCATAGAAGACCCGGTCAGCCCCCGAAAACATGGCAAAGGCAGCGACGGGCAATTCGACGAACACCGTCTCGTTCTCGACCTGCACCGCCCCCGCAATGGTGAAGGCCGAGGCGGCGAGCAACCGGTCAAACGCACTATCGGCGGCGCGCTCAGCATAATCGCGGATGAAGACGATGAGGACCACGGCCGCGGCCAGCAAGAGCGCAACGGCCAGCGCCAGAATGCGGCGGCGGATGGAGAAGGGTTTAGCGGACATGGGCGGTCACCCCCTCCCAGCCTCCCCCATCAAGGGGGAGGTGCCGCATCGCGTTTGGGGCAGTGTAAGTGCCAAACCCACCGGCCCAGCACCTCCCCCTAGATGGGGGAGGCCGGGAGGGGGTGACGGCAAACACGATCGTCAGGCTACCCATCCACCGCCCGCGCCACATACCCCACCCCGCGCACAGTCCCAATCTCCACCCGCGCCGGCTCGAGTTTCTTCCTCAGCCTCGAAATATGCAGCTCCAGCGCATTGATCGAGACAGCCTCGTCGAAATTGAAAAGCTGGTTCATCAGCCGCTCCTTGGCGACCACTTTGCCCGCATGGGTCAGCAAAATCTCGAGCAGCCGAAATTCCCGCCGCCCCAGCTCAAGCGGCCTGCCGCCAACGCTGGCATTGAGCCCGGCCAGATCGAGCTCGAGATCGCCCAGCGCCAAGACGCTGCTTGTCTGCCCACCCGTCCGCCGGATCAGCGCACGCAATCGCGCCTCGAGCTCCCGCAGATCGAACGGTTTTACGAGATAGTCATCGGCGCCAAGATCGAGAAGGCTCACCTTGTCGTCGATTTCCGAGCGCGCCGTCATCACGAGGATCGGCGCCGAAAACTTCTCGCGCCGCAGTTCGGCAATGAGGCTAATCCCGTCGCGATTGGGCAGCATCAGATCGAGCGCGACGGCGTCAAAATCCTCGCCCTTGGCTGCGGGCACCACATCGGCACCATCGCGCACCCAGTCGACCGAATGTCCGGCCGTGCGCAGGCGCTTTTCGATCGCCTCGCCCAGGTCTTCATTGTCTTCGACCAGAAGAATTCGCATGCAGAAGTATGTCTCCCCAGAGGGATACTACAGCATGTTAGGCCAAAAGTGGGCGCGCGTTTTTCTAGAGCACCTGGCCGAGGAAAACCCCAGCCACGGCGACGACGCAAAGCGAGGCGAGCCCCGCCGCCACCAGCATTTGCTGCGCCCTTTGCACATGCGCATCGCGCCGCGCCCGGGTCCGCACGATTTTGACTGCGCGCGTGTCGAATCCAAGATTGGCCATCTCAATCCCCTCATCTTTTGCCGGTCGCTCTGGACCTGAACCGAAGATTGGGCAGCCGCCTTGAAAGTGCTGTTTCTTACCCGCGACAAGAGGATAAGCCCGACCGGCTTTTTCCCGAACGGGTGACTGAAGACGCGGTTAATTTGTCTTAAATTTTAACAGACCCAATCTTGTATGGAAGTTGTTGAACGCCTCGCCGGTTCATGGCACAAACCCCTTCATGACCCAGTCCGCTCATCTTCATCCCGATCGTCTCTTTCCCGCCAGCGAGCCGCAGAAGTCCATTGCGCGCGAGCTCTATCCGGCGGTCAAAGACCTGCCCATCGTCAGTCCGCATGGCCATACCGATCCGTCTTGGTTCGCGACCAATGGCCGTTTCGCCAGCCCCACGGCTTTGTTCCTGACGCCGGATCATTATGTGCTGCGCATGCTCAAAAGCCGCGGCATCGACTATGATGCGCTGGGCATTCCGCGGAAGGATGGCAAGCCGGTAGAGGCCGACAACCGCAAAGCCTGGCGCCTATTTGCCGAGAATTATTTTCTCTTTGCCGGCACTCCGTCAAAAACCTGGATCGACCATTCGCTCGACGCCGTCTTCGGCATCACCGAAGAGCTTTCGGCAGAGACCGCCGACAGCATTTTCGATGCGATCGACGCCAAGCTTGGCTCGCCCGATCTTTTGCCCCGCGCCATTCTCGATCGCTTTAACGTCGAAGTCATCGCCACCACCGAATTCGCGCTCGATCCCTTGACCCATCACCAGTCGATGGAAGGACAGGGCCTGATCGGCCAGGTCCGCACCACCTATCGCCCCGATGATGTCACCGACCCCAGCCGCCCCGCCATCGTCGATAATCTCAAGAAATTCGGCGAGCTGACCGGCGAAGACATCTCCAACTGGAACGGCCTCATCAACGCTCACCGCAAGCGCCGCGAATATTTCAGGCGTTTCGGCGCCGTCGCGACCGACCATGGCGTGCCGACGGCCAATACCGCCGATTTGCCTTTGGTTGAGAAGCAGGCTTTGCTCGACAAGATTTTGGCCGGCAAGCACGACGCCCATGACGCCGAACTCTTCCGCGCTCAGATGATGACCGAAATGGCGCTGCTTTCGGTCGAGGACGGCATGGTCATGCAGATCCATGCCGGATCGCGCCGCAATACCGATCCGCTGCTCTTCGGTGAACGTGGCCCCGATCTCGGCGCCGATATTCCCGGCCCGACCGATTATGTCGGCGGCCTCCGCGCGCTCCTCTCGCGCTGCGGCAATGAGCCGAACCTTCGGCTGATCATGTTCGTCCTCGACGAAACCACCTATGCCCGCGAGCTCGCCCCAATGGCCGGCTATTGGCCATCGCTGATGATCGGTCCGCCCTGGTGGTTCCACGATAGCCCGCAGGGCATCCGCCGCTATCTCGACCAGGTGGTCGAAACCGCCGGTTTCTACAACCTCGCCGGCTTCAACGACGACACCCGCGCGCTTCTCTCCATCCCCGCCCGCCACGACGTCTGGCGCCGCGAAGTCTGCCACTTCCTCGGCACCTGGGTCGGCGAAAACCGCATCAGCAAGTCGAGTGCCGAAGAGATCGCGGTCCACCTGAGCTATCAGGCGGCCAAGGACGCGTATCGGATCAAGTAGGGGATTGCCTCGCCCCCCTCGAAGCTCGTCAAAAGCCCGGCGTCATTCCCGCGAAAGCGGGAATCTCTTTTCGGCGCAATGGGATTCCCGCTTTCGCGGGAATGACGCCGGGAGTTATTGTGGGCTCCAGTGACTCACCGTCATCGCGGCAACCTTGACATATCCCTCCCCTTTAATGGGGGAGGGGGTGGCCCCCCAAGCCCCAAAACCCCTGGACACCACCACACTTTCATCACCTTCTCGCGCCAACTGCGAATCGCCCGTCGAATCGGACGACGCCTTCTGCTCTAATGGCGCCATGATGAATCAGTCTCCCGTCGAAACCGCTCTCAGCCGCGCTATGATCCGCTGGTCCCTGACCAAGTCGACGCCGGTCAAGGAAACCCCGCGCAGCTGGATTTACCGGGTCGAGCAGAATGGCCGCAATTTTGCGGCTCTGAAGATCATCAAGCCCGAAGCCTCGCGCGAAGAGGGCAGGGGCGTGCGCCTCCTTCAATGGTATGAAGGCGATGGCGCTGCCACGGTCTTCGATAGCCATGGTGATACGATATTCATGGAATGGCTCGATGGCGGCACGCTGGGCGATCCGGTCCGCGCTGGCAAGGATGACGAAGGTACCATCGCCATGGCGACTGTCATCGCAAGCCTGCACCGTCCGCGACCCGACGCTCCAGAAGAGCTCCAGCCACTCCGCGATCGCTTCCAGACCCTTTTCGATACCGATGTCCGTGCGTGGCCGCACACGGCGCGCGATCTCTATGCCCGCTCGACCGGCATTGCCCTAAAACTCTTTGATCGCCCCAGCGCCATCGTGCCGCTTCATGGCGATCTGCATCACGACAATGTCCTCAGTTCCGATCGTGGCTGGCTCGCCATCGACCCCAAGGGCCTGCTCGGCGATCCGGCCTATGAGAGCGCCAATATCTTCATCAATCCCGAGCGCGCCGACAAGATCGCCTCCGACCCCAAGCGCATTGCCGCCCGCGCCGATATTCTCTCCCAGCGCCTCGGCTATTCCCGCAAGCGCATCCTCGGCTGGGCAGCCGCTCACGCCGCGCTTTCGGCCTGTTGGGATCTCGACGAGGGCAAGCTCATCACCGGCCAACTCGCCGTGCTGCCCAATCTGCTCACTGCCTATGATCTCGCCTGATCGAACCGGATTTTTCTGATGACGCACTTTTCGCGACGCATGGTTCTCGCCCTTGGCGCTGCCGGCCTGCTCTCGGCCTGTTCGGCCACCATCCCCCCGCTACCGGCCGCCACCTCCGATCGTCCGGAAACCTTGACGCGCGACGAAATCATCGCCGCCATCAATGCCACGCGCAAAGCCAATGGCGCACCGGCCTGGAGCTATAATCCGCGCCTCGAAACGGCCGCACTGTCCCAAGCCCGCCTGATGGCGCGAAAAGATACGCTCAGCCACGATCTCGGCGTCACCCTCCGCCAGCGCGTCACCGAAGCGGGCTATCTCGGCGCCGTCGGCGAAAACGTCGCCAAGGGATATAAGACGCTCCCGACCGTCATCGAAGGCTGGCTCGCCAGCCCCGGCCACCGCAGCACTTTGCTCTCGCCAAAATTCGTGGAATTCGGCCTCGCCACCGCCCGCACCAGCTCCGGCAAACTCTATTGGGCCATGATCGCCGGCGGCAGTTTCGATGCGTGGCGCGCTTAACTCACACGCGAAAACACCAGCACCGTTTCCCGATTGCCATCCCCGCCGGCAATCGGGGATTCGACGCTCACCCGATGCACAAAGCCCTGCGCTTCGACAAAGGCGATCACTTCGGCCATAGCCCGGGCCGACGCCTCCGCGTCGCTGACAATCCCGCCCTTGCCGACAAAATCCCGACCGACTTCGAACTGCGGCTTGAAGAGAATAACTGCCTGCGCCTTCGGCCCACAGAGCCCCAGCGGCGCTTCGAGCACCTTGGTCACCGACACAAAACTCACATCGGAAACGAGAAGATCGACGGGATCGGATATTTCCGCCCGCGAAAGCTCCCGCGCATTGAACCCCTCAAGGCTCACGACGCGCGGATCACGCCGCAAGCTCTCATGCAACTGCTCATGCCCCACATCGACGGCAAACACCTTCGCCGCACCGCGCTCAAGCAAGACTTGCGTGAACCCACCAGTCGACGATCCGATATCGAGGCACACCTTGCCGCCGACATCGATATCGCCCGCATCGAGCCCGGCAATCAGCTTAAGCGCCGCCCGCGACACATAAGCCGCCGCTGGATCGTCGAGCACGATTTCATCATCCGGCCCCACCATCTGGTTCGGCTTTTTCGCCGGCGCGCCATTGATCTGAACCGTCCCGCGCAAAATAGCGTCGCGCGCCCTTGCGCGGCTCGGCAGCAGCCCGCGCTGCTCCAGCGCCAGATCGAGCCTGATGCGCTCGCTCACCCCTCGACCAGCCGCTTGACCTTGGCGAGCGCGGTATCCTGCGCTTCTTCATAGGCAATGGTGCTCTGGAAGGCGCCGTTTTTGTCGATGAGGAAGGTCAGCGCCGTGTGATTGACGAGATAGAACTCGCTCTCGACATCGCCCGCCTTTTCCGAAAAGACCCCAAATGCCGCCTTCACCTGATCGGTCGCCGCCTGATCCCCCACGAGCCCGATAATCGACGGATCAAACCCTTCCACATAGGACTTCACCGCCTCGAGCGTATCGCGCTCGGGATCGACCGTGACGAAAACAATCCGCAATTGCTCAGGCGTCAGTCCCAATTGCACGCGCCATGCCGTAGTTTCGGCCAGCGTCGTCGGGCACACATCGGGGCAAAACGTATAGCCGAAGAACAAGAGCGTCGGCGTGCCGACGAGATCCTTCTCGGTAAACGCCCCGCCCTGCGTCGAATTAAGCGCAAAGCTCTGCCCATTGATCCCGAGCGGTCGAGCGGGCGGCCGATAAAGATAGAGCCACGTCGCCCCCAGCGCCGCCACCGCAACCAGCGCCCACAGCACGATCCGCACATTGCGCAGGGTTTTGTTCGTCGTCATGTTTTTGGGCCTTTAACCCCCACCCGACCTCCCCCTGGTAGGGGGAGGAGCAAAGCCGGTGGCTATGAAATCATCTTGCCCCACGCACCGAAACGTCCCTCCCCCTCTCAGGGGGAGGCTAGGTGGGGGTCGTCGCAGAAAAAACTAATTCGCGTCGAGCGGCTCAGTGCCCACGGCCTTACCCTCACGGCTCAGCGTAATCTTCTCAATTCTTGCTTCCGCAGTCTTGAGCAGCATTTCGCAATGCGCCTTCAGCGCTTCGCCGCGCTCATAGATGGCGATGGATTCAGCTAGCGGGGCGCGGCCGCTTTCGAGCTTTTGCACGATCTGTTCGAGCTGCTCCAAAGCCGCCTCGAAGCTCAGGGCTTTGACGTCGTCCGCGTTCATTTCGGCCATGGTGCATCCTACTCGTTAAATCGTCCTGCCGTGCCGCCCATCAGCATGGCGACGTGCTGGCGCACGCCTCCGGCAAGGCCCGTGAGGTCATAGCCACCTTCGAGCAGCGACACAATCCGATTGGCGCAGCGCCTTTCGGCGACATCCATCAACTTCCCCGTGATCCAGCTATAGTCCCCGTCTTCCCATTCGAGCTGGGCCAGAGGATCGAGTGCATGGGCATCGAACCCAGCTGAAATGAGGATCAGATCCGGCGCGAAATTATCGAGCGCCGGCAGGATCACCTGATTATAGGCTTCGCGCATGGCGAAACCATCGGTTTCGGGTTTGAGCGCCGTGTTGACGATATTGCCGACCCCGTGCTCGCTCGGGTGCCCCGTGCCGGGAAAGAGCGGCATCTGATGGCTCGAGGCGTAAAAGACGGTTTTGTCGGTCTCGAAAATATCCTGTGTGCCATTGCCGTGATGCACGTCGAAGTCGATGATCGCGACGCGCTCCGCGCCATATTTCCGCTGCGCCTCGCGCGCCACGACGGCCACGGTGTTTATGAGGCAAAAGCCCATCGGCCGATCGATCTCGGCATGGTGCCCCGGCGGGCGAATAGCGCAAAAGCCATTGTCGACCTCGCCGAGCAATACCGCATCAAGCGCTGCCAGCGCCCCGCCGAGCCCGGTCGCCGCCGCAGAGAGAGACTTGGCCGAGATGAACGTATCGCTATCAAGCTGCCCCATGCCCTCGGCCGGTCGCGCCGCGCGAAGCTGGGCCATATAGCGCTCGTCATGCACGAGTTCAGCCAATGTTATGTCGCCATAAGGCGCATCGCGCCGCACCAGCGGCGCAAAATGCTCATGCGCTAGCGCCTCGTTGACCGCCGCGATACGCTCCGCCCGCTCGGGATGGCCCTGCGGCGTCTGGTGGTCGGCAAAATTGGGCTGGCTGACGAGAAGCGTTGTCACTTGTGGCCTTCGGGGTTTTCAGAAAAGCGGCATAGCACTTTTCCGTTCCGAATGCGCGCCGCTTGACGTTGGGATCGCCACTTGCCAAACACCGCCCATGAGCACCATTTCCGATGAAGAGGCTATCGCCACCGCCGCCGCGCGCCTGCGCTCGGGCGGGCTTGTCGCCTTCCCCACCGAGACCGTCTATGGCCTCGGCGCCGATGCGACCAATGCCGATGCGGTGCTCTCCATCTACGAAACCAAAGGCCGCCCACGTTTCAATCCATTGATCGCCCATGTCGCCGATCTGGATATGGCCGAAAAGCTCGCCGTGTTTTCCCCGCTCGCGCGAAGATTGGCCGAAAAATTCTGGCCCGGTCCGCTCAGCATCGTCCTGCCGCTACGCCCCGGTCACGGCCTGTCCGATGTCGCTACGGCCGGCCTTGATACCGTCGCGCTGCGCATGCCCGATCATCTGATCGCCCTCGCCTTAATCCGCGCCACCGGAAGACCACTCTCGGCGCCCTCCGCCAACCCTTCCGGAAAACTCTCGCCTACCACGGCCGAGCAGGTCACCCGCGGCTTTGCCGGCAAAGTCCCGGTGCTCGATGGCGGCCCCTGCCAGGCCGGCGTTGAATCAACCATCGTCGCCGTCGATGGCGAAACTATCATCCAGCTCCGCGCCGGCGCACTCGCCCGTCGCGATATCGAACAAGCCTTTGGCCTAAAAGTCGCCCTCGCCGAACAAGGCGCCAAAATCTCCGCCCCCGGCATGCTCCTCAGCCACTACGCCCCCAACGCCCACATGCGGCTCAACGCCACGCCTCAGCCCGGCGACGCCTTTTTGGCATTTGGCGATGCGCCGGATTTCGCGGGCGAAACCCGCAACCTCTCCCCCGCCGCCGACCTCCACGAAGCCGCCCGAAATCTCTTTTCCATGCTGCATGAATTGGATGGCACGGGCGCAAAAATGATCGCCGTGGCGCCGATACCGGATGAGGGCTTGGGCGAAGCGATCAACGACCGCCTGCAAAGAGCCGCCGCGCCGCGGGGATAGGGACGCCCACCCCTTCCATCCTCACCCCACCCACGCCGTCATTCCCGCGAAAGCGGGAATCCCCTCTCCGTGCCGCGATGAGATTCTCGCTTTCGCGGGAATGACGCAGTGCTAGTGTCGAAGCGTCAGGAGGCAGTCGTGCAGAAGGAATTCTACGTCTACATCCTCACCAACAAGACCAAGTCGGTTGTCTATACCGGCGTGACCAGCGATCTCGTCGGCCGGGTCTATACCCATCGCAACGACTTGGTTGCAGGCTTCACCCGCCGATACCGCGTGCATAATCTCGTTTGGTATGAACATCAGGGATCGGCGGATGGCGCCTTTGCGCGCGAAAAGCAGATCAAGAAGTGGGAGCGCGCCTGGAAGGATGAGCTGATCTCGGCGATGAATCCCGAATGGCGGGATCTCTACGACGAAATCGCAGAGCACTGGGGCTGAGCGCGTTACATCCCGTTATGCACCGACCAGCCCACCTCCACCGCGTCATTCCCGCGAAAGCGGGAATCTCAATCTGCCAAAGAGGAGATCCCCGCTTTTGCGGGGATGACGCCGTGATGGAGGTTCCGCTTGCTATACAGCCGCCCCCTAATCCCGAACCTTATAAGGCTTCTGATCCCGCATGAATCGTGCGAGCGCCTCAAGGTCCGGATCCCCGCCAGGCGGCAAGACCACCCGCAGGTTCACATAGAGATCGCTATCGCCATAAAGCCCCTTGTTCTTGAGGCGCAGGGCTTTGGCCGTATCCACCCCGGGCGGCAGGTTCAGTTCCACCGAACCATCAAGCGTCGGCACGCGCACCTTGGCCCCAAGCACCGCTTCATACAGCGTGATCGACACATCAGTGCGCAGGTCATTCCCGTCGCGGCGGAATACCTTTGATTTCTCAAAGCGCACCGTGACCAAAGCGTCGCCTGGCTCGCCAAAGGCATTCGGCGTGCCCTGGCCCTTGAGCCGGATCTGCTGGCCTTCCTCGACTTTTTCGGGAAGCTTTACCGACAGCATCTTTCCCGTCGGCATGCGCACCGGCACCGAAGCCGCCTTGTGCGCGTCTTCGAGCGAAACCGCGACGGTAACAACCACATCGTCGCCCTTCATCCGCGCCTGCGCACCAGCGCCAGCACCGCCAGCGCCCATTCCGCCGGCAAACGGGTCCCATTGTGCGCCGCCAGCGCCCGGCCTTGCGCCGCCCGTCCCGTTGCGGGGCTGGCCGCCAAAGCCGCTCATGAATTCCTTCAAGATGTCTTCGGCCGAAAAGCCTCCCGCGCCAGCGGCACCGGGCCGGGCGCCGCGCGCGCCGCCGCCGAAGCCGCCATTGCCGAAGCCGGCAAAGCGCGGATTGCCGTCGCCATCGATCTCGCCGCGGTCGAATTGGCCGCGCTTTTCGGTGTCGTTCAACAGGTCATAGGCATGGGTCGCCTCGGCGAACTTGTTGTGCGCCGAAGGATCATCCGGATTCTGGTCGGGGTGATATTTCTTGGCCAGCTTGCGATAGGCGGACTTGATGTCCTTCTCGCTTGCGGACCGCGGCACCCCAAGCACGGTGTAAGGATCGCGCATTTGGTCCAATCTATCTGGGTCGGGCGTTGCTTCGCCCACAATTGCAGTCCTATATGGCGACGCCCCATGGCCTTGTCCAGTTTTGCGGGGCGCAAAAGCGCGGGAATATGACGATGTTGCAGACGCTCACCGAACGCCTTTTCGATGATGGCAATCGCGAGGACCTCGATCCCTTTGCCGTTTTCGAGGAATGGTTTGCTTTGGCGCATGAAAGCGAACCCAACGATCCCCACGCCATGGCCATTGCCAGCGCCGATACCGATGGCCTGCCCGATGTGCGCATGGTGCTGCTCAATGCGCGCGACGAGCGCGGCTTTTGCTTCTTCACCAATTTCGGTTCCGACAAGGGAAGGCAATTGCAGGCCAATCCCAAGGCGGCCGCCGTCTTTCACTGGAAGTCGCTGCGCCGCCAGATCCGCCTCCGTGGCCCAGTCGAAGTCGTCAGCCCGGCTGAAGCCGACGCTTATTTCGCCTCCCGCCATCGCGGCAGCCAGATCGCCTCGGCCGCCTCGCTGCAATCCCGTCCGCTCGAAAACCGCGCTACGCTCGAAAGCCGCGTCGAAGCGCTGACCGCCGAAATCGGCGATGGCCCCGTCATCCGCCCCGATCATTGGTCCGGCTTCCGCATCAAGCCGCTGATGATGGAATTTTGGAAGGACGGCCAATACCGCCTCCACGATCGCGTCCGCTTTACCCGCGAAGCCGTCGACGGAACCTGGCAGAGCAATCGGCTTTATCCCTGATAGTGGGAAGCCGTTCCGTTCAGGGTCGCGAAACACCTTTGCCGTAAACATAGCGCCAGCAAGGGAATGGCCTCTTCGTGCGCATATTGATCAGAACGTCGAAAACGGCAATCTGGGCTCGCCGCTTGGGCAGCCTTGCCATTCCGCTCGTCGTGCTGCCGGTGGCTATGCACCATCTGGGCCTGATCGATTCCCCGAGCTTTCTGATCGTCATGATGGCGGCGCTGGCGGTTTCGGCGCTGGCGGTGCTCGTCGCCGTTTTGGCGCTGATCCGGCTGTGGTTTTCCGGCGATCAGGGTTGGATGAAGGCGCTGTCGGGCCTCTTCCTCGGGCTCATCTGCCTCGCGCCTTTCGGCTACTATGGCTATCTCGCCTATCGCTATCCGCCGGTCACCGATATCGCGACGGTGGCGCGCGGCGAACTGCCGCTGCTCTTCCTGCCAGACACGGCAAAAATGCAGCCGCCGATCCTCCTTACCCCGGACGATCAGGCCCGCATCTTCCCCAATGCCACGACGCGCACCTATCCGCTCGATGCCACCCAACTCTTCGGCATCGTCGACAAACTCGCCATCGCCCAGGGCTGGGACATCCGCCGCAAGGTCGAGCCGACAGCCGACGCGCCTGGCCGCATCAATGCACGGATCACGACCATTCCCGGCTGGCGCGAAGAAGCGGTTCTTCGTGTGTCCTCAACGCCCGGCGGCGCCAGCGTCGATATGCGCTCGGCCTCGATCAATGCGCCGCACGATTTCGGCTCGAATGGCTCGCGCATCGAAGATTTCATGATCGCGCTCGATAATGAAGTCACGACGCTTCTGCGCGATAACCCAACCGCTAATCAGCCGACGCCCGCCGATGACGACGAGCCCGCGCCCGCCGTCGAGGGCGAATAAGGTCTAGCGCTTCCGCACGAATTCGGTGCGGAGGACCAGGCCCTTGATCGCGTCATGGCGGCAATCGATTTCTTCGGGATTGTCAGTCAGCCGGATCGATTTGATCACCGTGCCCTGTTTCAGCGTCTGCCCGGCGCCCTTGACCTTGAGGTCCTTGATCAGCACCACGGCATCGCCATCGGCGAGCACGGTGCCCGACGCATCGCGCACCACGGCCGGGCCCGCCGCAGCAGAACTCACCTCCGAAGCCGGCCGCCATTCGCCTGTCGCTTCGTCATAAATATAGTCGTCATTGTCTTGGGTCATGCCCGGCCTATGGCATTTCGGTGCCGCCCTATCAAGCGGTCAGCACCCGCCGCACTGCATCGTCCCAGCCGGCCACCTTGGCATCACGCTCCGCTGCGTTCATTTCCGGCTCAAAGCGCTTGTCCCGCGCCCAGCTCGCCGCAAATTCATCCATGCCCGGCCAGACGCCCGCCTTCATGCCCGCAAGCCAGGCCGCACCCAGCGCAGTCGTTTCCAAAATCGTCGGCCGATCGACCGGTGCATCGAGCACATCGGCGAGAAACTGCATGGTCCAGTCCGAAGCGACCATCCCGCCATCGACGCGCAGCACGGTTTCTTCGTCCGCCGTCCAATCCTTGCGCATGGCTTGAAGCAAGTCCCGCGTCTGGTAGCAAACCGCTTCGAGCGCCGCGCGGGCAATCTCGGCCGGCCCGGTATTGCGGGTAATCCCAAAAATCGCGCCCCGTGCCTCGGCATCCCACCAGGGCGCCCCAAGCCCGACAAAGGCTGGCACCATATAGACGTGCTGCGAGGGATCCGCTGTCCGCGCCAGCGGCCCGGTTTCACTCGCGTTCTTGACCAGCTTCAGCCCATCGCGGATCCACTGCACTGCCGCGCCCGCAATGAAAATCGAGCCCTCAAGCGCATAAATGGTCTCGCCATTGAGCCGATAGGCAATTGTCGTCAGCAGCCGGTTTTCCGACCGCACCATGTCTTTGCCGGTATTGAGCACCGCAAAGCAGCCCGTGCCATAAGTCGATTTGACCATGCCCGGCTCGAAACAGGCCTGCCCGATCGTCGCCGCATGCTGGTCGCCCGCCACCCCGAGAATCGGGATTTCCGCGCCCAGCAGCGCCTTGTCGGTCACGCCGAAATCATCGGCGCAATCCTTGACCTCCGGCAACAGCGCTGCCGGCACGCCCAGGATATCGAGCAGTTCATCATCCCACTGATTGCGCCCGATATCGAACATCAGCGTCCGCGCCGCATTGGTCGCGTCGGTCGCATGCATCTTGCCCCCTGTCAGGCGCCAGATAAGGAACGTGTCGACCGTGCCAAAAGCCAGCTTGCCTGCCTCCGCCTTTTCCCGCGCCCCATCGACATGCTCGAGCAGCCATTTGACCTTGGTGCCGGAAAAATAGGGGTCGAGCAGCAGGCCGGTCCGCTCGGTAAACAGCGCCTCATGCCCCGCATTGCGCAAATCCGCACAGATCGCGGAGGTGCGCCGGTCCTGCCAGACCACGGCATTATGGATAGGCTTGCCCGTCTCCCTTTCCCAGATCACCACCGTCTCGCGCTGATTGGTAATGCCAATCGCCGCGATCGCATCCGCGCCGATCTTGGCCTCGCTCAGCGCCGTCTTGATCGACCACAGCACAGACTCCCAGATTTCCTCCGGGTCATGCTCTACCCAGCCATCCTGCGGAAAGATCTGCGTAAATTCCTTCTGGCCAACGCCGACAATTTTTCGCGCGCCGTCGAATACGATAGCCCGGCTCGACGTCGTGCCCTGGTCGATGGCTAGAATGAATTTGGTCATAAATTTCTCCTCCGCACGGTCTACCCCTCGCCCCTTGTGGGAGAGGGACAGATTTTCTGCGTTCAGCAGAAAATCAGGGTGAGGGGTATTCTATCCTCCGCAGAGGAGTTAGTGGCGAAATAGCGGACCCCTCATCCGCCCTTCGGGCACCTTCTCCCGCAAGGGGAGAAGGAGGGCCGGTGATTAGTTCCGGCTCCCGAGATAGTTCTCAAGCCCCGCAATGTCGTCTTGCCCAACCCTCAGCCCCAGCTTCGTCCGCCGCCAGAGCACGTCCTCCGCTTTCCGCGCCCATTCGTGCTCGACGAGATAATCCACCTCCGCCGCATAAAGGTCAGCCCCAAAATGCTGCCCGAGTTCGCCAGTGGTCTTGCGGTCCGCCAGCAAAATCCGCGCCTTGGTTCCATAAAGCCGCATCAACCGCCGCAAGAACGACTTCGGCAGGTCGGGATAATCGAGCCCCAGCCGGCGCACTTCTGCGTCAAAACTCTGCGGCCCGAAGTCGCCGCCGGGCAGGGTGCTTTTCTTGGTCCAGGCCGGGCGCTTCTTGCCCAGGACATCTTCGATCTTTTCAAGGACCGATTCCGCCAGCCGCCGCGAGGTCGTCAGCTTGCCGCCAAAGACGTTGATCACCGCGCCCGTCGCCTTGTCGCCCTCGGTCTTGAGCACATAATCGCGCGTCGCTTCCTGCGCTTCGCTGGCGCCATCGTCGAACAGCGGCCGCACGCCCGAATAGGTCCAGACGATCTGGTCCCTGGTTACCGGCTGCGCGAAATATTCGCTCGCCGCCGAGAGCAGGTAATCGGTCTCCTCGGCCGAGATTTTCACATCTTTCGGATCGCCCTTATAGTCGCGATCCGTCGTGCCGATCAGGGTGAAGTCATTCTCATAGGGAATGGCAAAAATGATCCGCCCGTCGCCATTCTGGAAAATATAGCAGCGGTCGTGGTCATAGAGTTTTTTGACGACGATATGGCTGCCCTGAACCAACCGCACATTATGCGCGCCGTTTTTGCCCATCACGCCATTGATGACGCTATCGACCCACGGGCCCGCCGCATTGACGATCATTTTGGCGCGCACGGTCTGCATCCCGTCTTCGCCATCGAGCACAATGGTCCAGGCGCCGTCCTCGCGCCGCGCACTCGTCACCTTGGTGCGCGCATAGACCTTGGCCCCACGATCTGCCGCGTCGCGCACATTGAGCACCACGAAGCGTGCATCGTCGACCCAGCAATCGGAATATTCAAAGCCCAGGCGATAGCCGGGTTTTAGTGGCTTGCCCGTCGCGTCCCGCGTCAGGTCGAGGGTCTTGGTCGGCGGCAAAAGCTTGCGCCCGCCCATATAGTCGTACATCGCAAGGCCCGTGCGCAGCACGAAGGCAGGCCGCAATCCCTTGTGGTGCGGCAGCACGAAACGGAGCGGCCAGATGATGTGCGGCGCCGCAGCCCAGAGGATTTCGCGCTCCGCCAGCGCTTCATGCACGAGCCGGAATTCGTAATGCTCGAGATAACGCAATCCGCCATGAATGAGCTTGGTCGCCGCCGAGCTGGTGCCCGAGGCAAAATCGTTCATTTCCGCAAGGCCAACGGTATAGCCGCGCCCGACCGCATCGCGCGCCACACTCGCCCCATTGACGCCGCCGCCGATGACGAACAGATCCAGCACCGCATCACTCATGGCCATCTCCTGCATTATGTTTCGTATATAATGCTTTTACTTTCGTTTTAAAACCGAAATTGGTTCGCTTTAACCTGTGAAACTTCCATACAAGTTCGCAGTTGACCCAGGGATTTTGGGAGCGTACGGCTCGCCCAATCCCTGCGCCAGGATCGGCTGGACGAATGCTCGACATCATCTATGTGATCCTGCCCATTTTCGCGTTGATGGCCCTTGGCTATATCGCGGTCTTGCGTCGCCTTTACCCGGCTGAAGGCGTCAAAAGCCTGATCGCTTTCGTGAACAATTTTGCGACACCCTGCCTACTCTTCCACTCGATTTCGACCAGCGATTTCCGCTCGGCCTTCAATCTCTCGATAATCGGGCCGTTCTACCTCGGCGCCTTCGTCTGCTTTGCCCTCGGCATCCTCATCGCCCGTCGCGGCTTCAACAATCGCCCCGGCGAAAGCGTCGCCGTTGGCTTTTCCGGCACCTTTACCAACACAGTGCTTGTCGGCCTCCCCATCATCACCCGCGCCTATGGCTCCGACGCGTTGCCCGTCATCCTTTCCATCATCGGCCTCCACGGCGCGATCCTTCTCACGCTCGGCATGGTCACGATGGAATTGGTCAAGCGCGATGGCCAGCCGCTCGGCAAGACGCTCCTCGTCGCCATGCGCCGCGTCGTCTCCAATCCGCTGATCTGGGGCATTGCCGCGGGGATCATCGGTTCACTGCTTGAAATCCAGCTCATCGAACCGGCCGAAGCCTTCTTCGTCATGATGAGCCAGGCCGTCGTCCCCGCCGCCCTTTTCGGCATTGGCGGGGCCTTGGTCGAATTCAAGCTCTCGGAAAACTGGAAGCAGGCGCTCTTCGCCTCGCTGATCAAACTGATCGTCCACCCCGCCATCGCCTATGTGCTGATGATCTGGGTTTTGCACGTCCCGATGGACATCGCCCGCTACGGCATCTTGCTATCTGCCATGCCGGCGGGGGTGAACATCTACGTCTTCGCAACCTATTACGATCGTGGCGTCAGCGTTGCCACCAACACGATCCTGATTGCCACGGTGCTCTCGGCCCTGACGATTTCGGGATGGCTGTTTATTCTGGCGCTGTGAGGTTAGTCGAAACACCCCCTCCCAGCCTCCCCCATCAAGGGGAGGTGCCGACCTGTGAAACTGGCAAGATCGCGCCCCAAAACTCGATCCACCACCTCCCCCTAGATGGGGGAGGATGGGAGGGGGGGGGCCCACAAACGCGAGCTAAAGTGCTCGCGCGCTATCATCCCGCCTTCAGCGCCCGCTCCGCCAGCCTCACCCAATAGCTTGTCCCCACCGGGATCGCCTCGTCATTGAAATCATACGTATCCGTATGCAATTCCGATGATTCCCCATTCCCGACGAAAATGTAGGCCCCCGGCCGCTCGTTGAGCATGAAGGAAAAATCCTCCCCGCCCATCGATGGCGCAACGTCGCGGTCCACGCGCTCTTCGCCCGAAATTTCCGCCGCGACGTCAGCCGCAAAACTAGCCTCGCGCTCCGAATTGACCGTCACCGGATAGCCGCGCGCATAGCGGATCTCGGCCGTCGCGCCAAAGGCTAGCGCGAGCTGCGGCACCATGTCGTTGAGCCGGGCCTCGATAAAGTCCTGCACTGCGCCATCGAGCGTGCGCACCGTGCCGGTGATCTTGGCGGTCTGGGAAATCACATTGTCCGCTTCGCCCGCCTCGATCATCGTCACGCTCAAAACGGCATTATCGAGCGGGTCGAGATTGCGCGAGACGATCGTCTGCAGCGCCGTTACCAATTGCGCAGCAACGATGATCGGATCGATCGTCTGCTGCGGACGCGCCGCATGCCCGCCTTGGCCGGTGATGGTGATGTAAAAGCGATCCGTCGCGGCCATGATGCCGCCGGCGCGAATGCCGAAATGTCCGACCGGCATGCCCGGCCAATTGTGCATCCCATAGACTTCGGCAATGTCGAATTTTTCGATCAGCCCGTCCTCGATCATCACCTTGCCGCCACCGCCGCCCTCTTCGGCCGGCTGGAAGATCACAGCGACGCGCCCGTCAAAATTCCGCGTTTCGGCGAGATATTTCGCGGCGCCCAAGAGCATCGCGGTGTGCCCATCATGTCCGCAGGCATGCATCTTGCCCGGAATGGTCGAGGCATAGGCAGCGCCGGTCTGCTCGGTGACGGTCAGCGCATCCATGTCGGCGCGCAGCCCAATAGTCCTACCGCCTGAATTGGTTCGGCCATTGATGATGCCGACAACGCCGGTGCGCCCGAGCCCGGTGACGATCTCGTCGACCCCGAACGCTTTGAGCTTTTCCGCAACGATCCCCGCCGTGCGGTGCACATCGAACAGCACTTCCGGATGCGCATGCAGATCCCTCCGCCAGGCGGTGATCTCGTCATGAAATTCGGCAATGCGGTTGAGGATAGGCATAAGACGTCCAGAACAATAAACGATGCGACAGTGTCTCTGCCCCAAGGATTGGCGTCAACCACTGTTCCAGTACGAAACGAACGCCCCCTCATCCGGCGCTTAGCGCCACCTTCTCCCCGAGTGGGAGAAGAATAAGAGGCGCCTCTTTCTATTCCTCTCCCACTTGGGGAGAGGGTGGATCGGGCAAAGCCCGAGACGGGTGAGGGGGCCCAGCCTCGCAAAACCCCTCAGGCACCCCTTTCTAACATTCCCTCCACTACCGAACCGAATTTCCCCATCCGCGCCTTGCCCCATTCGCCCCTTTTTGTCATTGAACCGGCAACTTCGGAGCCGCTCATGAAAATCCTCGTCGCAGTCAAGCGCGTGGTCGACCACAATGTCCGCATCCGCGTCCGTCCCGATGGCACCGGTGTCGAAACCACTGGCGTCCGCATGTCGATGAACCCATTCTGCAAGCACGCGGTCGAAGCCGCAGTGCAGCTCGCGGAAAAAGGCGATGTCAGCGAAATCGTCATCGTCTCGATTGGCCCGAAGCAGAGCAACGACGTCATCCTCACCGCTCTCGCCATGGGCGCGCATCGCGGCATCCTCGTCGAAACCGATGCCGCCCTCGAAACCCTGACAATTGCAAAGCTCCTCGCCAAGGTCGTCGCCGAAGAGCAGCCCGACCTGATCCTTCTCGGCAAGCAGGCCGTCGATGATGACAGCAACCACGTCGGCCAGATGCTCGCGGCCCTGACCAACCGCCCGCAAGCGACCTTCGCCTCCGAAATCGTCGTCAAGGGCGCCGAACTGGAAGTCACCCGCGAAGTCGACTATGGCCGCGAGACAATTTCCGTGCCGCTGCCGGCCGTCGTAACCGCCGACCTCCGCCTCAACACCCCGCGCAATGCCGCATTGCCCATGGTGATGAAGGCGCGCTCAAAACCTCTCGCCGTGCGACCCGCCGCCGAATTCGGCGTCGATCTCGACCCGCGCCTGAGAACAGAAAAGATATCCCCGCCCGCCGAACGCGTTCCCGGCAAGACCGTCGGCTCGGTTTCCGACTTCGCCGCGGCCGTCGCCTCGGAAGTCAACGAGATGGAGGCGCTCTGATGTCGGTTCTCCTGCTTGCCGATCATGACAACGGCGTCCTCTCGCCCGCCACCGCCCGCCTCGTTGCCGCTTCGAGCGCGTTGGGCGTGGTGGACATTCTCGTCGTCGCCGAAAATCCCGCTTCCATTGCTGCGGAAGCTGCAAAAATCGCCGGCGTCCAGAAGGTGATCACCGTCACCGCCACCCCGATTGCCGAAACCATCACCAATTCGCTCGAAGACCTTACTCAACGTTACCGGAATGTTGTCGCAAGTGCGTCCTCTGTGGGCAAGGATGTCATCCCGCGCCTAGCCGCCAAGCTCGATATCCAGCCAGTCACCGACGTCGTCGAAATCCTCGGCCCCAACCGTTTCACCCGCCCGATCTACGCCGGAAATGCGCTCGAAACCGTCGAGGATCCGCAGGCAACCCATCTCCTCACCTTCCGCGCCTCAGCGTTCCGCCCGGCCGCCTCTGGCAACAATGCGCCAGTGGAATCGTTAGATATTTCAGTGACTTCCGCGGCAAAATTCCTCGCCGCGCATCGCACCGATAGCGATACGCCCGACCTCGCGACCGCCCAAATCGTCATCGGCGGCGGCGTCTCGGTTGGCTCCGCCGAGGGCTTCCAACTCATTGAAAAGCTTGGCAAAACCCTCGGCGCCGCAGTCGGCGCGACCCGCGCAGCGGTCGATGCCGGTTACGCCCCCAACGATTGGCAGATCGGCCAGACCGGCAAGATCATCGCCCCCGATCTCTACATAGCCATCGGCATTTCCGGCGCGCTGCAGCACCTCGCCGGCATCCAGGGCGCCAAGAAAATCTTCGCCATCAATTCGGACCCCGAAGCCCCATTGGTGAAAATCGCCGATGTTGAGCTGATCGGTGATCTCTTTGAAATCGTTCCGCAATTGGTCACCGAACTCGAGCGTCTCGGCCTAAAGCGCTAGTCGCAAAAGATTGCAAAAATCCCCATTCCGCCTATAAAGGCGGCGCTTTCCCACCGGACTTCCAAAAATGTTCGAAACCCTCTCCAAGGCCCCAGGCGACAAGATTCTTGCGCTGATGGGCGAATATGCGGCCGACTCCCGTCCCACCAAGATCGACCTCGGCGTCGGTGTCTATAAGGACGAAAAAGGCGTGACCCCGGTCATGACCTCCGTGCGCAAAGCCGAAGAGAAGATCCTTTCGAACGAAAAAACAAAGACTTACCTCGGTATTGCCGGCAATAAGGGCTTTGGCACTGCGGTGCTCGACCTCGTCCTTGGCGACAGCGTCGATCGCTCCCGCGTTCGCATCGCCCAGGCGCCGGGCGGCACCGGCTCGCTCTGGGTCCTGATGCAGCTGATCAATCGCGCCCGCCCCGGCGCGACGGTTTATGTGTCCGATCCGACCTGGGCCAACCACAACCCGATCGCCATCAATTCGGGTCTCAAGGTCGCAACCTATCCCTATTTCGACGCGGCAACCCGCGGCGTAAAATTCGACGAAATGCTTGCAGCGCTTGATAAATTGAGCGCTGGCGATGTCGTGCTGCTCCATGGCTGCTGCCACAACCCGACCGGCGCGAACCTCACAGATGCGCAGTGGGATCAGGTCGCCGACAGCCTCAAGCGCACCGGCGCTCTGCCGTTCGTCGATCTCGCCTATCTCGGCTTTGGCGATGGCATCGAAGCCGATGCCTATGGCACGCGCAAAATCTTGTCCACGGTCCCCGAAGCTCTGGTAGCATTCTCGGGTTCGAAGAATTTCGGGCTTTATCGCGAGCGTGTCGGGGCCGCTATCCTCGTTGCCCGCAATGCCGAGGAAGCTGAGGTCACCAATTCGCAGCTTCTTAACATCATCCGCGGTGCCTATTCGCAGCCGCCCGATCATGGCGCGGAGATCATCCGCACCATTCTCGAAGACGCATCCCTGCGCGCCGAATGGGAAGCGGAATTGGCGATTATGCGTAACCGTATGATTTCATTGCGGAAAAAGCTGTCTGACGCGATCCGCGAACGCTCAAACTCGACCGATTTCGACTTCGTCGCCGAACATCGCGGCATGTTTTCGCTGCTTGGCTTGACCAATGATGCGGTCGAACATCTTAAGGCCGGAAATGGCGTCTATATGACTGGAGACAGTCGCATCAATGTTGCCGGCATCCCGGAAGATCGCGTCGGCGATCTCGCCGATGCTTTTCTTGGCGCGCTGCGCTGAGCACGGCTTGCGGCGCCCAGCCGCCATGGACTAGCATCTGGCTAAGCCGCCGGAATTGAACGCTTTTAGGAGGGAACGATGAAGTTCTTCGTCGACACTGCAGATACCGCCGCCATCAAGGAACTCAACGAAGCCGGGCTCATCAATGGTGTGACTACCAACCCGTCGCTGATCGCCAAGTCCGGCCGCGACTTCAAGGAAGTGATCAAGGAAATCTGCGGCATCACGCCTGATCCGGTCTCCGCCGAAGTCGCCAGCCTTGAATTCGACGGCATGATCGCCGAAGGCGAGCACCTCGCCAAGATCGCCTCCAACGTTGTGGTCAAGTTGCCGCTGACCCTTAACGGCTTGAAAGCCACCAAGTATTTCAAGGACAAGGGCATCAAGACCAACGTCACGCTCTGCTTCTCGGCCAATCAGGCCCTGCTCGCAGCCAAGGCCGGCGCCACCTATATCTCGCCCTTCCTCGGCCGTCTCGACGACATCAACCTCGATGGCGTCCAACTGATCGAAGACATCCGCACCATCTACGACAACTATCAGTTCGAGACGCAGATTCTTGCCGCCTCGATCCGCACGCCCAACCATGTGACCCAGGTTGCCCTGGTTGGCGCCGATGTCGCGACCATCCCGCCTGACGTGATCAAGAAGCTCGTCAACCACCCGCTGACCAATGCCGGCATCGAAGGCTTCGTCAAGGATTGGGCCGGTACCGGCCAGTCGATCCTCTAGAGGCGACTAATCCATTGATTGACTGCGGAAATTTTCTGCGGTCGCGCTTCAAGACCTCGCCCGCGCACCGCTTGGGTGGGGTCTTTTCTTTTGGGGACCAAGATGGCCGATACCGAACTCGCCGCCCAGATCAAGGCTGCCCTTGCCAATGTGGACATCCCCGGCGGCGGTGATCTCGCAAGCTATTCCGGCCTCTCCGAAATCATCGTTACCCCCAGCGCCGTGGCCTTTGCTGTTGCCGTAAAGCCCGGCATGGAAGCCGCGTTCGGACCGGTCCGCGAAGCCGCGCTGGCCGCCGCAAAGACCCTGTCCGGCGAGCGCAAGGTGATGGTCTCCATCACCTCGGAAAAACAGAACACACCCAAATTCTCGCATGGTTCGCCACAGCCGCAAGGCAAGACGCGGGTTGATGGCGTGCGCCGCATCATCGCGGTCGGCTCGGGCAAGGGCGGCGTCGGCAAATCCACCACCTCGGTCAATTTGGCTCTCTCGCTTGCCGCCGAAGGCCTCAAAGTCGGCATGCTCGACGCCGATCTCTACGGTCCTTCGGTCCCCAAACTGCTGGGGATCGAAGGCCGCACGGCTCTGCGCGACGACGGCATTTTTCAACCCCACGAAGCCTTTGGCCTCAAAGTCATGTCGATCGGCTCAATGCTCGTGCCGGGCCAAGCCGTCGTTTGGCGGGGCCCCATGGCCACGTCCGGCCTTCGGCAGTTGCTTCGCGAAACAGACTGGGGCGATCTAGACGTCCTCGTCATCGACCTGCCGCCGGGCACTGGCGACATCCATATCGGCCTTTTCCAGCAGACGATCGTCGATGGCGTCGTCATCGTCTCGACCCCGCAGGACCTCGCCCTGATCGACGCCCAGAAAGCCATAGACATGCTGCGTCGCATGTCCGTGCCGATCCTGGGGCTCATTGAAAACATGAGCTATTTCATCGCCCCCGACACCGGCAATCGCTACAATATCTTCGGCTCGGGCGGCGCCGAACGCGCCGCAGCGAACCTCGAAATCCCGTTCCTCGGCGCCGTGCCCCTCGTCATGTCGATCCGCGAAAACTCCGACGCCGGCGTGCCACCCTTGGTTGCCGAACCGGGGGGCACAGAGGCAGGGGTTTACCGCCAGATTGCGCGAACGCTGATCGCTAAAGCGTAAGCAATCTGACGCCCCGAGTTCCATGCAATCGATTTATGAAATCGATTGCATGGCATTTCCGAACCGGATATCCGAACTTTGGAACAGGCAGCAGGCCTGAGCGGAGGGGATATGTTCTCGATCGACCGGCGGGATTTTGGGTCCGATTTTACCTTTGGCGTGGCGACGGCGGCCTATCAGATCGAAGGCGGTCAACGCGATGGCCGTGGCTCCTCGATCTGGGACACCTTTGCTTCGACGGCCGGCAATGTGAAAAACGGTGATACGGGTCGCGACGCCTGTAACCACTATGAACTTTGGCCGCAGGATCTCGATCTTATCCGCGATGGTGGCTTTGGCGCTTACCGCTTTTCCTTCGCTTGGCCCCGGCTCATCCCCGAGGGCACAGGCGCCGTCAACCAGGCCGGTCTCGATTTCTACGATCGCCTGATCGATGGCATGCTCGAGCGCGGCCTAAAACCCTATGCGACGCTCTATCATTGGGACCTGCCGTCTACGCTGCAGGATCGCGGCGGCTGGATGAACCGCGATATCGCCAACTGGTTCGCCGACTATGCGACGCTGATTGGTGAAAAATTCGGCGATAGGCTGGCCGCGACTGCGACGATCAACGAACCGTGGTGTGTCGCCTTCCTCAGCCATTATCTTGGCATCCACGCGCCCGGCTATCGCGATATGCGCGCGGCCGCTCGCGCCATGCACCATGTGCTCTATGCCCATGGCACGGCCATCGACGCCCTGCGCGCCACTGGTACGAAAAACCTCGGCATCGTGCTGAACCTCGAAAAATCCGAGCCTGCGACCGAGAGCGAAGCCGATAAGGCCGCCTGCAATTTCGGCGATGCGCTGTTCAACCGCTGGTATCTCGGCGGCGTGCTCAAGGGCCAGTATCCGAGCGAGATGACCGAGTGGCTCGCGCCCTATCTGCCCGCCAATTACCAGGCTGACATGGCCGTCGTGTCGCGCCCACTCGATTGGCTGGGGATCAATTATTACACCCGCAGTCTCTATAAGGCGTCGAGCGATCCGCGCCGTCCGGTGGAACAGGTGAAGGGCAATCTCGAACTCACCGATATCGGCTGGGAAATCTACCCCAAGGGCCTGTCCGACCTCCTGGTGCGCGTCTCCAACGAATACACCAAGATCCCGCTCTACGTGACCGAGAACGGCATGGCGGAAGTCGAAGGCGACGACGATCCGCGTCGCGTTCGCTATTATGACGAGCACCTGCAGGCCGTGCTTGCTGCGCGCAATGCCGGCGCCGATGTGCGCGGCTATTTCGCCTGGTCGCTGCTCGACAATTACGAATGGGCAGAAGGCTATGACAAGCGCTTCGGCCTGGTCCACGTTGATTACGAGACGCAGAAGCGGACCCCCAAGGCGAGCTATCGCGCTTTCCAGGGCATGCTGCACAACACGCGCTAACCGTGTATGGTCCGCGCACTGAATTCCAAGCGCGGGCCTTTTTTCATGTCTGAACTCGTCGATCTCCCCGAGTCCCTGCTGCGTCTCGATACCCTCCTGTCCGAAGCAGGCGACGAGTCCATGTTGCTGACAGAGCTGGATGGGTTTTTGTGCGGGCTGGCCGTCGGGCCAGCGCAGATCGAGCGGTCGGAATGGTGGCCATTCGACTTCTTGGCCGACGAGCGCGGCATGCTCAAGCCGGGCAATGAAGAGATCGAAAGCCTGATCTTCGCGCGTCAGGCCGAGATCGAAGCGGAACTCGCCTCGGATCAATATGCCCCGCTCTACGAAGTCGATGATGAAAGCGACGATATCGTCTGGGAAGCCTGGTTGGCTGGCTTCCAGCAGGCCATGTTCCTGCGCTTCGACGCTTGGGAAGAAATCCTTCGCGATACCGGCGATGATGCGCGTGGCGAAGCGGCCATGGGTCTTGCGACCGGGCTGATGCTGGCGCAGGGCGAGAACGTGCCCGACGACACCGCCGGCGATGAAGAATGGGCCGAATATGACGAAATGCGCGAGGCCATGCCTGAAGTGCTCGCCCAGGTCGCCGTGCTGCTTTATCGGCTGCACCGCCAAAACTAGGTTTTAGACAAGATCAGGCAGTCGCGCTGCCATCAGCGCTTTGGTGAGGCTGTGTCTGGGATCGGCGAACAGGGTTTTAGGCGACCCGGCTTCGACAATCCTGCCGGCTTCCATCACCATGACACGGTCAGCCATAGCCGCGACCATGTCGAGGTCGTGGCTGATGATCAGATAGGTCAGCCCGAACTGGCTCTGGAGGCGCGCCAGCAGATCGAGCACTGCGCCGCGCACCGAGACATCGAGCGCTGAGACGGGCTCATCCAGCACGACAAGGCGCGGCCGCGTCACCAAGGCCCGCGCGATGGCGAGGCGCTGACGTTGGCCGCCGGAAAACTCGTGTGGATAGCGGGTGAGCATCGAGGCATCGAGCCCTACCGATTCAATGGCCTCGATCAGCCGCTGCTCGCGGTCAAGCGGGGACAGCTTGGGCAGGAGGCGCAAGGGTTCCGCGAGCGATTTGCCGATCGTCAGCCGCGGATTGAAGCTGCCGAAGGGATCCTGGAAGACGAGCGATATGTCTCCCCGCTTCTCCCGGGGCAGGTCGGCGCCATGATAGGGCGTGCTATCGATCGTCATTGTTCCAGAGGTTGCGCTGTCGAGGCCGGCAATGACGCGGGCGAGGGTTGTCTTGCCACAGCCCGACGGGCCGACCAGCGCGAGGACCTCGCCGCGCGTGACATCGAAACTGACATCATTGACTGCCATTAGTGGCGGCTGACGCCGGCTAAAAAGGCCATTGCGCGAATAGGCGCGCGTGACTCCCTCGACGCTCAGCAATAAGTCTTGGTCAGACAGATCGTGGTTCGCGCGCGGTGCCATCTGCGTGGCATCGACGAGCGCCTGCGTGTAAGCCGCTTTGGGCCTTCTCAAGACGTCCTCTGTTGGTACGGTTTCCGCCAGTTCGCCCGCCTTCAAGACGGCAACGCGATTGCACAGCGCTGCTACGGCGCGCATGTCGTGGCTGATGAAGATCAGCGTCATCTGTCGCCGGTCGCAGATTTCGGCAATCAAATCCAGCACACGCCGTTGCGTAATGACATCGAGCGCAGAGGTTGGCTCGTCGGCGATTATCAGGTCAGGATCGCTGGCCAGCGCCATGGCGATCATCACGCGCTGGCGCTGACCGCCGGAGAGTTGATGTGGGAAGCGAATGGCGTGGCTGGAGTCGAGGCCAACTTCTTGCAGCAGCGCAGCCACCTCACGTGTGCTGCTGTCTGCGAGATCGAGAGCTTCGTCGATCTGCGCGCCGACGCGCATCAGCGGATTGAGCGCCGTCATCGGCTCTTGGAAAACTATGCCGATGCGGTGGCCGCGAAGGGCCGCCATGGCCCTTTCGTCGGTCGGTAGCAGCTTGCCATCGAAGCGGATCACGCCGGTTGCTTCTGCCGCATCGGGCAGAAGACCAGTGATCGCCAACGCGGTCAGCGACTTGCCCGAGCCGCTTTCCCCTACGATACCGAAGCGTTCCCCGCGGGCGATTGCAAGCGACAGGCCGGAAAGGGCAGGGCGCCCACCAAAGCGGATGGTTAGGTTTTCGATCTCAACCAGCGACACGGCCAACCTCCTGCCGGCGGAGGCGCGGATCGAGAATGTCGCGGAGGCCATCGCCGGCAATATTGAGGGCGATGACGATGACAGCGATGGCCAGACCCGGGGCGATGCTGAGCCAGGGATGGATCAGGAAAAGGTTCTGCGCATCCCTGAGCATGAGCCCAAGGCTCGTTTCCGGCGGCTGGGTGCCAAGCCCGATATAGGAGAATCCAGCTTCGGCCAAAATGCCGACCGAAAGCTGGATCGTCGCCTGCACGATGATGAGACTGGCGATGTTGGGGAGAAGGTGTCGAAGGGCGATTGCGGGTCTGCTGAGACCAGCCAGCCGGGCCGCCGCCACATAATCGAGCGTCGAGATCGTCAGCGCGCCGCCGCGCGCCACTTGGGCGAAGACCGGGATATTGAAAATGCCGATGGCGATAACGGCGTTGGCTGCGCCGGGCCCCATGAGTGTCGCGATCAGAATGGCGATGATGATGGAGGGGAAGGCGAAAGCGAGATCGGAAAACCGCAACACCAGCCATTCTACGGGTCCGCCATAGATGGCTGCTGCAAGCCCAAGCGGGACGCCGATCCCCGCGCCGATGATGATGGCGGTGGCGCCGACGGTAAAACTTGTCAGTGTGCCCGACATGATCAGCGACAGCATATCGCGGCCAAGCTGGTCGGTGCCTAGCCAATGATCCGGGCTGGGCACCGCAAAGCGGCGGGCGATGGATATATCGCCGATCGGATAGGGCGTCCAGACCAGCGACAACAGCCCGAGAAGGGCGAAGGCAAAGCTCGCAGCAAGCCCGAGCATGAGGCCCGGGTGACGCATCCAAGCGGTTCTCATGCGCCGCGCTCCCGCAAGCGCGGATCGACAAAGCCATAGGCGATATCGACGATCAGCATGGTGGCGCTGACGGCAAGGACAAGGATGATCGTCGCGCTGCGCACCAATACCAGATCGCGCTCGGTGACGGCGGTGGCGATCAGCCGGCCGAGGCCGGGGAGGAAGAACACATTCTCGACGATGATCGTGCCGGCGATCAGAAAGGCGAATTGGAGGCCAAGGATCGTCAGCACCGGCAGAAACGCATTGCGGACCCCGTGGCGCCACATGGCCTGCCCGAAGGTCATCCCCTTGGCGCGGGCAGTACGGATGAAATCCTGCGTCGAAACATCGACGAGGGCCGTGCGCATGACCCTCGCCAGGATGGCGGCTTGCGGCAGGGCCAAGGCCAGCCCGGGCAGGAGGAGGCCGCGAAACGCGGCGATCGGGTTTTCGTGCCAAGGCGTGAAACCACCGGTCGGCAGCCAGCGCAAGGTGACGGCAAAGAGCAGTGTCAGCAGCATGCCGAACCAGAAATTGGGCACGGCGACGCCGGCCTGGGCGATGACCATGAGGATGGTATCAAGCGGCTTGCCGCGATGCATGGCGGCCAATATTCCAAGCGGCAGGCCAATGACGATCGACACCACCATGGCAAAGAGCGTGAGAGGCAGAGTGACGGCCATGCGCGCGGCGATGAGATCCGCCACGGGGAGTTTCTGGGTCTGAGACATGCCGAAATCGCCACGAAACATGTCCAAGAGCCAATTGCCGAAACGGAGGATGGCCGGATCGTCGAGCCCCATCTGCAGGCGCAGCGCCGCGACGGATTCGGGTGTTGCATTGATGCCGAGGATGAAGCGCGCGGGGTCGCCGGGGAGCAGATCGAGAAGCAGGAAGATGACGGCGGCGGCAATGAGGAGGGTGACGAGAAAGCCGAAGACGCGGCGAAGGATGTAGAGGGTCACTGAAGCAGTTCCCCCCTCCCGGCCTCCCCCACCAGGGGGGAGGTGAAGTTTTGAGTTTTTGACCGGAACCGGTCACACCCGCGGACCTGCACCTCCCCCCTTGCGGGGGAGGCTGGGAGGGGGGTGTCTACGTCGATCGCCAAAAGCTTATTCAACCCAATGCACGTCGCGCAGGACCACACCTTCGACGGGCGCGTTCTGCCACATGCCGTCGAGCTTGGCGTTCCAGACGCCGGTCTGGGCGAGCTCGAAGAGGTAGCCGTTGACCGCGTCCTTGGCGATAATGGTCTGCATTTCCTGGGCCAGTTCCTTGCGCTTGGCCTCGTCGGTCGTGGCATTGAGCGTCTCGTTGAGGGCCTGGAACTCTGGATTGTTATAGCCGAAGTAGTAGTCGGGATTGGCATAGATGCCAATGTCGAAGGGCTCGACATGGCTGATGATCGTCAGATCGAAGTCCTTGTTGGCAAAGACGTCTTCCAGCCACTGCGCCCATTCCATGTTGATGAGTTCGAGCTTGATGCCGATCTTGGCAAAATCGCTGGCGATGATCTGACCCGAAACGGTGGCGTAATTGACCGGCGGCAGTTTGAGCGTCGCCGAAAATCCATCGGGATAGCCGGCTTGGGCCAGCAGTTCCTTGGCCTTGTCGAGGTCGAAAGGGTAGGTGTTGGTCAGGTCGATATAATAGGGATTGTGCGGCGCAAAATGGCTGCCGATGGGAACGCCATACCCATAGGTCGCGCCATCGATGATTTCCTGGCGGTTGATGGCATGCGCCATCGCCTGGCGCACTTCGAGCTTGTTGAACGGCTCTTTGGCATTGTTGGTCGAAAGGATCGTCTCGCCTTCGGTCGTGCCGACCAGAACCTTGAACTGCGGATTGTTTTCAAAGACGGGCAGCGCTTCGGCCGAGAAGTTGTAGGTGCCGTCCACATCGCCGGCGAGCAGCGCGTTGGTCATCGTCGCCATATCGCTGATGAAGACATAGGTCGCCTTGGTCAGTGCAGGCTTCTCACCCCAATAGGGGCCGTATTGCTCGAGAATGACGCGGCTGCCGCGATCCCATTGCACGAAGGCGAACGGCCCCGTGCCGATCGGCTGGGTGGCGTTGTTCTCGGCGCTCTCTGGCGCCACAATCACAGCGTCGCCGCGACCGATATTGAAGAGGAAGAGCCCATCGGGCCGCGACAGCTTGATTTCGACGGTCAGCGGATCGACGACTGTGACGCTCTCGATGGCTTCATAAAGCGCCTTCTGTGCGTTGACGCTGTTTTCGGCAAGGATGCGATCGAAAGTGAACTTGACGTCTTCGGCGTCAAAACTCGTGCCGTCGTGGAAGGTCACGCCGTCATGGAGCTTGAAATCATAGGTGAGACCATCCTCGCTTATGGTCCATTCCGAAGCGAGGCCGGGCTGTACGGCGCCGTTCTGGTCGATACGGGTCAAACCCTCGAAAACGTTCTGGTAGACAACCACGTCGATGGCCTCGGCAGCGCCCGCGGTCGGGTCAAGGGCGGGTGGCTCGAGTGGCGCGCCGACGCGGATCTCGGTGGATTGCGCCATGGCAAGGCTGGTGGCCAACAGCAAACCGGCACTGGCCAGCGCGAGGGATTTGGTCACTCTCATATTTGTCTCCCAGAGGTCGGACGCAGTCCCGCGCCCCGCGGCTAGGTATAGGCAAACTTGCCGCGCCATGCACGCGCATACCGGGCTAAAGTTTTTGCTTCAGAGCCCTGCGTTTAGGACAAACGACTTCAGTTCGGCTCAAGTGGCGAGCGGTCGATGAGATCGGCAGGAATACGGAGGGTAAAAAGCACACCGCTTTCCCCCGCCGGATCGACCGAAAGCGACACGGTATTGACCGCGAGCAGCGAGCGCGTCAACGCCAGGCCAACGCTTGAGCGGACGGGAGCAAGGGCTTGGCCGGTGCGGCTGAGACCATCGCGGAACACAACGAAGCGCTCCGCCATATCGACACCGTGGTTGGAGTTGTCGCGCACGTGGATGGCGATGCCGTCATCATCAAGGCGCTGGGCCGAGATGACGACCGTGCTGCCCACCGGGCTTTGATCGATGGCGCTGGCGAGAAGATTGAGCACCGCCTGTGTCAGCGAGGCGCGATCCGCCGTGACCCTCGGCAGCGTTTCCGAAATGGCGTTCCGCAGGATGATCCGGCCAGCATTGGCCTGGTTGCGGATGCGCAGCACGCAGGTTTCGAGCAGTTCGGTGAGGTCGAGACTGGCGCGCTCGGCGAGATATTTGCCGTCGCGAAGCCGCGCATAGTCTTCGAGCTCATCGACCAAAGCAGCGATGTCATTGCCGGCGGCCGCGATGTCATCGGCATAGGTCTGATAGCGCTCGTCGCCGAGTTCGCCAAAAGCCTTGCCACGCAGCAATTCGGCAAAGCCGATTATTGTATTGAGAGGCCGGCGTACGCCGCGGCTGATGCGTGCCAAAAGCGCGGGATCGGCGTCCGATCCGCCCGACATTCGCCGCGGCACGACACTGCGCGGGCGCACGAAGGCGAAGTAGCCGCTGACGGTGCCGGCCTGACCCTGGGCAAAAAGGATGATCTCCGATTTTCCATTGGCGGATTGCAGCAGGATCGAGGGGCGCTCTGTCTCGGCAAACCTGGCCGGCCGCTCGAGGAAAGCGCGCAGCGCAATGCTGTCTTCGGGCAGCGTGAGTTCTGATAGCGTCTTGCCGAGCACGGTGGTGCCATCGGCCAGACCGGCAATGGCCGAAGGATCCGCCGCGCGCACGACGCCAGCGCGGCTGGCTTCGATAAAGCCATCGCCACGCAGCTCGGCAAATGCTTTGGCAAAAGCGCGGACCGCGTCTTCATGCCCGGTGCGCACTTCGGTTGCGCTGGCCGAAAGCATGAGCGCAGGCCGCCCCTGCCATGAGGTCGATTGAAGGCGCGCGGTCACGGGCACCAAAGTCCCGTCCTGCTGCACGAGATGATTGACCGGCCCAGCACTCTCTTCCCCGCTACTGGCAGGGAAAACGGCCGTTAGTCCGGCACGGCGCAGCGAATCGACCGATTCGTAGCCGATCATTTCGGTGATGGCGCGATTGGCAAAAAGGATCTGCTGGTCGCGGAAAACCAGGATGCCAAGCGGCAGACGGTTCAGGACCAGTGCCTCGCCACCGAGATTGACGAGCGAGCCAGTGGATGCCGCAGGTGCAACCTCCTGACCGGCTTGAGGCTGCACGGCGTTCCGCTCGCCCAACCCGACGCGGTCATTCAGAATGCGCGACAGCTCATCGAAATTATAACGCGAAACGCGCTCGACCAAATCTGGCGCAGTTCCCGGCGGAAAGAGCGCATCGTCTTCGACGGGCGCGGCAGGGGGCGGCGCTTCGGCAAGGGTGGGCAATTCGCTGGCCTTGAAGCCGCGACCGGTGATCTTGAATAGCGTGGGCGCGGGGGCTTCCGCCGCAGCCGGTTCGACTGCGTTTTGGTCGGTGAACGCCTCGGGTGGTGTGTCATCGTCTTCGCCGAGCGGGGTATAGAGGTCTTCGTCTGCCGCAAGGCGATCGACCAGCGCCGTCAGGCTGCGGAAAAGTGGCCGTTCGTCTTCGTTCGGGGCCAGAGGAACGTCCGTTGACGGTTCAGCGGCGTCCTCGGCAAAATCTTCATCCTTCACCGGCGCAAAAACCGGCTCCTCCGGTGGCGGGGCGTAGACGGATTCCGGATCGGCCTCCTGCCAATTATGCAGTTCATGACGATAGGCATCGTCCGGCTCGATCGGCGCCTGAGCGGCACCCGGTTTCTCATCGATTGGTTCGTAGATTGCGCCCGCCGCGTCTTGATCGTCTTGCGAAGGGTCTACGTCGATGGCCAACGTATCTTTTTCAACAGCAGGAGCCAGACCTTCCGGCATCAGCTCTGGCTCTGGCTGAGTTTCAGACTGCACAACGGGCTCATCCGCAGCTTCAGGCTCTTCCGGCGCAATGAAAATCTCGTTGCGCTCCGCAAACATCTTCAGGATCGCCTCGTCGACCGGATCGACGGCGACGATCAGCAGCGACAACTCTTCGCCTTCGAGCAAAATCGGCGTCGTAGCGCAGGTGGCGGAGGCCGGCTTGTCGCCAGCATCGAATTGAATACGCGCAAGGCTGGTGCGGCCGGGCGAGCCAAGGCGGATGGTCCGTGCAACCTGTCCCTTGAGCGGCACTGCCAATGGCGCGAGCTTAAGGCCGCTTTTCTTGATCTTGGCGAGGAAGAGGTTTGCTGCAGAATTGGACCAGATCAGGCGCTGGCCATCGCCCGACCAAAGCCATGCCGGCCGCGGATCGTGTGCGTGCTGCAGCACCCGGCGGGCATTCGGCGATGTGGTCCACTCGGCATTCATAGACAGCGTATAAGGGCCAATTTTGTTTGTACCAGTTTGGCACAAATTTTTCGGGGTTCTTTAAGTGTTCTTCATTATCGTGCCGCTGGAAACGAATCCAGCCCATGGCACGCATCGCGCCCATTCAATCCTCGTCATGGTTAAACGGCAGGTGCTAACGAATGGTCACAGCGGCTTCCCAATCGTGATCGAAAGGGAGTTTAAGCGACTGTCCACAGGCCTAAAATCGGTGCTTGTCATTCCGCAAAACTCGACCTATGTTCCGCGCGGTTTCGACAGGCGACGCTTTTCCCGCCATGTCATGAGCCGCCTTAGCTCAGTTGGTTAGAGCGCTAGATTGTGGATCTAGAGGTCCTCGGTTCGATCCCGAGAGGTGGTACCACCCTTCAACATTGCTCATCGCGACAACCGCAGCTGCGAAAGCTGATTGGCGATGTTCTTGAACACGTCGACGAGCTCCGCGGGAGTGTTGGGGAAGAAGTAGTACCCGGTGCCTGACGAGCAATCGGTGAGCATTTTGCGCGTCGCCTGGCTCGGGGGCTGGAGCCCGATCGTATAGACCTGAATTCCCGCAGCCTTGGCATTGGCGCAAGTCTGAACGGTCTTGATGTCCATAGTCGTAGTCATATCGGCTTTGCTGTTGTGGGCGTTGTATTCATTCTGATTGCCAATGATGCCGTCCGTGTCTGGGAGGCGGCCATCCTTACGAAAACCCCAAGATCCATAGATACCCGTGCCGTTAAGGGTGTCAGAATAGGCGCGGAAGTCGGGCTCGTTGAAGCCGTCCGTCATCACGATCATGAACTTCGAGACTTGACCGGGCTTATAGGGAGCCGCCTCAGACAGAGGCTCTGCGCGGGAAAGCGCATGGAAACCCCAGATGGTGCCTTGCTGGATGTTGGTCCCGCCATTTGCCGTCATGCCCTTTATGCGTTGGATGACATCGTTGGATACCGCAGTCAGCGGCAAGATGGAGGCACTGGGGCAGTAGGCATTGGGGCCGGAATTCGCTGCATCTGTAGGTCTTGCGCCGTTATACTTACACAGGCGCTCTTGAAGTTCATTGGCAGAAAGCAGGCTGTAGACTGTTGTCGAGGTTTGCGTTGTGCCGGAAGATGTCGTGACGGTGTCGCTCAATGCTGGCCCGTCTGCGGCCTTGCAGGAAGCGGCAGGTGTCGTCGTGTTTGACCCTACCACTTTCGTATATTTATACGTTGTTGCGCCTGTGCATGTGGTAATACCATTTTTTGTCGAGCAGCCATTCTTGATGATTTGCTCGGTGCATGTCTTGGGCTGACATGTGCCGCCGACATCACTTAGATAGTTATTGTAGCTGTTATAATTGTTATATTTGCGATCGCCCGTGTCCGGCGAAAACATGGGGATGAAAAGCGTATCGCCTGCAACGGCTTCCTGGTCGGTCGTATCATATGGTCCGCGTCGCGCCTCAACGCAGCCTCTCCACGTCACGCCAGTCTGCGTGAATAGGTCGTTGCGGTTGACCGGCCCTACAAAGAGCGTGGTCTCATCATCGTCATTGTCGAAATTCAGACGCGAGAGTGGGCTTTGGCCGGTCCAGTCGAGCCACTTCGCATTTTTGAACTGGGTGCCGACATTGACCATGATGGTAAACGGCACGATTGAAATCCGGACGTCCTCCTGCTGCGTCGCTTTTGCCAATGGCGTGCAGTTAGTATCGACATCCTTGAAGAAAATGATGTTTGTCGCGCATGTCGCTGCCTGCTTGAGATAGGTCATGCGGTTGTTCGAACCCATAGACCCGGAATTGTCGAGCACCATGGCAACTTCGATAGCCATTGATGTTCTGACCGCTTGCGCTTCGACATGAGCGCTTAGGCTCGGCACGCCGACCAAGGCGACGAATGCTGTTGGCACCGTGATATTGGCCTCGAAAGAGAGGGTCCCGTCTGTAGCACTGCCACGTGTCGACAGGATTTTCGCATCGATGTTTTTGTTTGCAATGCGCTCGATGACGAAAGCTTCTGCCAGCTTCTGGACGTCGGCGGCGTTGAAGTTCTTTTCGAAAACCTTTGGCTGCAGGGCTAGGGCCGCAGCGTCGAGAGCGAGTTGGGCGCGGTTGCGGCCCTGTTCGAGCGTGACATAATCAACGACTGCCCCGCCGAGGGCGATCAGGACGATTGCCATGACGCCGAACATGACGGCAAAGGCGCCGCCTTCATCCTTGGCAAATCGGCGAAGAAGTCGGGCTAATTTCGTCTGCGCCGTCACGCGGGTGCTCCGTATTCCGATATCCGGCAGGCGCTTGCTAAAGCACGACCACCTTGGTGTTGAGCTGAACACGGCCATAGAGGTCGGTGACGTCTTGATTGGTCATGCGGATGCAGCCTGACGAGACATTCTGACCGATGGTCCAGGGCTGGTTGGTGCCGTGGATGCGATAAAGCGTCGATCCCAGGTAGAGCGCCCGTGCGCCAAGCGGATTGTCTGGGCCGCCCGCCATCTGGGCCGGTAGCTCGGGCTGGCGCTGACGCATTTCTGCAGGCGGCGTCCACGTGGGCCATTCGGCTTTTCGCGTAACGCGATGCGTGCCGTTCCACTCAAAGCCATCGCGCGCAACGCCGATGCCGTAGCGCAGAGCGCGGCCATCGCCGAGAACGAAATAGAGAAAATGCGCAGTGGTATCGACGACGATCGTCCCTGATCGTTCGCCGGTCGGATAGGTCACGACCTGACGGAGATAGGCGGGATTCACATAGGGATTGCCCTGAAGGGCCAAAGCGTGGCGCGGTCGCTGATCGGTGACGGTCATGCCGGGCGGTGGCGCGAAGCGCCAGCCCTGCTGGAAACGCCCCTCGGCAAAGCCTGGCGCAGCCTGCGCTGTGAGCAAAAGCAAACCAGCCAACACAACCGAGATTAGACGCTTGGTCTCGACCATAGCTTCGACGCCCCTTTGATATCGCCCGCATTTTGCGCGCTGAGCGCAAAAAAGAGGTCAAGGAACGTGGTAAACAACTGACAAGCCTGAAGACTTAACAAGCGGTAAAACTGTTGCGTTGTGGCAACAGGAAGAAAGACCTGCGGCGTTCTGCCTCATTTATGCTTGCCGATCACGGCGCCGCGATCTAAGGATTCGACATCCGCAACAGCCATCCGAGGGAGGCGTTTTATGACAGTCATGACGTTCCGCCACTCGGGGACCTGGCTCCATCTCATCAATACCCGCCGAGAGCCGGTAAAAGGCTGATTTAGCCGCTGATGAGTGTCTAAGGGCAAATCGCCCGCGGATTATCCAACCCTAGCCAACGTGTCGAAGCCGGTCCGTACTGCGTCCGTCTGAGCACTTTTCCCACTCTGAAACCATGAGGCCGGTGGGGTTGCACCCTGCCGGGATACCAATGTCTTCCAATGTGCTTTCCGAGCGCAATTTCGTTTTGCGCCTTGAATTCTCCATCGCCGATGCCGTGCATCAGCGTGGAATCGTGCCGGTCATTGCTGCAGCAGTTCGTGCCTGGTGGAACCGGCCACGCGTGCCGAGCGATCTGCCAGCCTATCTGCGGGCTGATATTGGCCTGCCGCCTGTAGCAGAACCCGTTATCTGGCACTCGCTACCGGCGATAACGATCATACCCGGCTTCAACGAGCGAAGTCGAAGATGATTGTTAGAGGCGGCCGGGCACCTCCGGCCGCCTGAACATCAAGCAAACCCCAACGGCCCCTGTTGTCTCGCCAAACCCTATCGGCTAGAGCAGGGGCCTGACGGGGGAACCGCCCTCCCGGCCGCGCGAGGGCCGCCATTGTCCGCCTCCGGAGTAGTGCGATGACCGAAAAGACCAAGCTGATTTCGCCCCGCCTGCCGCGTGGCTTCGAAGACCGCACGCCGGGTGATATCGCTGCCGTTGGGCAAATGATCGAGACCATCCGCAAGGTGTATGAGCGCTATGGCTTCGACCCTGTCGAAACCCCGCTCCTTGAGCTTACCGAGACGCTTGGCAAATTCCTGCCCGACACGGACCGGCCCAATGCCGGCGTCTTTTCGCTGCAGGACGACGATGAGCAGTGGATGAGCCTCCGCTACGATTTAACCGCGCCACTCGCCCGCTATTTCGCTGAAAATTTCGAAATTCTGCCAAAGCCTTATCGCTCCTATCGGCAGGGCTATGTCTTCCGCAACGAAAAGCCCGGCCCAGGCCGCTTCCGTCAGTTCATGCAGTTCGACGCCGACACGGTTGGCGCGCCCGGTCCCGAAGCCGATGCTGAAATGTGCATGATGATGGCCGACGTCATGGATGCGCTGGGGCTGGCCGGCAAATACGTCGTCCGGGTGAATAATCGCAAGGTGCTCGATGGTGTGCTTGAGGCCGCGGGTGTCACCTCCGACGCGCAAAAGCTGGGCGTGCTCCGAGCGGTGGACAAGCTCGATAAATTCGGTCCTGAAGGCGTAAAGCTTCTGCTCGGCGCCGGACGCAAGGACGAAAGCGGCGACTTTACCAAAGGTGCCGGGCTCAATGACGAGCAAGCGGGCGTGGTGCTCGATTATGTTGCGGGCAAGCCGCCCGCCGACAATGCCGGTGTCACTGAACTCGCGGTCATGCAGACGCTCTTCGACGCGGCTGGCTATGATGCGGACAAGATCAAGATCGACCCGTCAGTCGTCCGTGGCCTTGAGTACTATACTGGCCCGGTCTTTGAGATCGAACTGACCTTCAAGGTGCAGAACGAGAAGGGCCAGGATGTGGTCTTCGGCTCAGTCGGCGGCGGTGGCCGTTACGACGGGCTCGTATCCCGCTTCCGTCGCGAGCCTGTTCCGGCGACCGGCTTTTCCATCGGTGTGTCGCGTCTCGCCAATGCGCTCAAACTCACGGGCAATCTGGGCTCGAAAGAGCCGGTGGGCCCGGTCGTTGTGCTGGTCATGGATAAGGACCAGACCGCGCGCTACCAGGCCATGGTCGCCGAACTCCGCCAGGCTGGCATTCGGGCTGAGATGTTCCTCGGCTCGACCAAGAATTTCGGCAAGCAGGTCTCCTACGCCGATAAGCGCAATTCGCCGGCGGTCATCATCGAGGGCAGCCAAGAACGTGAGCAGGGCATCCTGCAAGTGAAGGATCTGGTCGCCGGCAAGCAGGCGTCCGAAGGCATTACCGATAATGCCGAATGGAAAGCCGCGCGTCCCGGCCAGTTCGAGATCAAGCGCGAAGAACTGGTTTCGGCCATCCAGAAGCTGCTGAGCGAGCAGTGACGCTTTTTCTGCAGGGGCAAGAGCCATGACTAACGCCGCCATGCGACGGACCCAGCTCGAAGCCCTTGTCGAGGCCCAGGGCGGTTGCCGTGCGACCCCGCCGCTGCTCCTGCCGGCTGATCCCTATTTCGATCTGGCGGGCGAAGAGTTCGGACGCCGGCTGCTTTTGACGAGCGACACGACTGGCGCCGAGCACTGCCTGCGGCCTGAATTTACGCTGCCCATCGTCCGCGATTATATCGCTGATGGGACGCGCCAGCCAGCGGCCTTTACCTATCTCGGCCCCATATTCCGCCAGCGCGAAACCGGCCCCGCCGAATTCGATCAGGCCGGGATTGAGCTCTTGGCGCAGCCCGATGGCGACGTGGCGCTTGATCAGGTTTTGACGTTCGCGCGCGCTGCGCTCTCCATCTATGGCCTCCCGGCCCATATCCGTCTTGGCGGTGTTGGCCTTTTCGAGGCTGTTCTAGTGCAGGCCGATATGCCCGCCGCGTGGCGCTCGCGCATTCGGCACCGCTTTGGCCATCCAGAAGCCATGGAACGCCTGCTGTCGCGGCTTGAGGCTGCGCCAGACGTGCCGCGGCAAGAACAGCCGTCGCGCGATGTGCTGATCGAAGATGTCACGGCGCGCATGGTATCGACGGGCCTAAGCCTCTCGGAAGGCCGCACGCCAAACGAGATCGCAGATCGCTATCTCGAGCAACAGGCGCTTGATGCAGCGCATGTTCCTGCCGAAACGCTAAAGCTGCTCCGCGACTATCTTTCGATTTCAGGCGACGTGCTCTCGGCACTGCGCCAGATCGAAGCGCTGGCCGAAAGCCACAAGCTGATGCTCGGTGCACCGATCCGCGCTATTCGGCGCCATCTCGATAAGCTTGGCGAAGCACGCATTTCCTTCGATGCCGCCTTCTCGCCGCGGCTCGATTATTATACCGGCATCGTCTTTGAGATTGTTGGCCGGAGCGGCGACGTTCTGGCCTCGGGCGGTCAATACGATCGTTTGTTGGAACGGCTTGGCGCGACAGCACCTATCGCGGCCTCAGGTTGCGCGCTCTGGGTCGATCGGCTGGAAGCGGAGGTCTCGGCATGAGGGGCATTACTCTTGCAGTCCCCTCGAAGGGGCGCCTCGAAGAACTGACACGCGCCTGGTTTGCCGAGCGCGGTCTCACCATTTCCCGGCCTGGCGGCGCGCGATCCTATCTCGGCGTGATGGAGGGAGAAGCCGATGTCACGGTACGTTTCTTCCCCGCCTCGGAAATTGCGCGCGAGCTGATCCGCGGCAATATCGACATTGGCGTGACGGGTCGTGACCTCATCCACGAGACGAGTGAAACCGGACCGGATGCCGTCCACTTCGCTCGTTCGCTCGACTTCGGTCATGCCGACGTCGTCATTGCCGTGCCCGATGCCTGGATCGATGTCACCCATCTCCATGACCTTGCGGACGTTGCCTCGGACTTTCGGAGCCGTCACAAGCGTTGGCTGCGGATCGCGACCAAATATATCACCATCACCCGCCAGCATTTCGCCAAGGCCGGGATTGCGGAATATCGCATTGTCGAAAGTCTCGGTGCGACGGAAGCCGCGCCAGCATCCGGTGTGGCTGATATCGTCGTCGATATTACCTCGACCGGCTCGACCCTTGCTGCCAATGGCTTGCGCGTCCTCGATGATGGCGTAATGCTCAAGAGCGAGGCCAATCTGATCGTCTCGCGCACGACCGAGTGGCCGGCCGACAAGAAGGCCTATCTCAACGATCTGCTCAAACGCCTGGGTGCAGGAGTGCTCTAGGCCAGCTCGAAGTGGCGATGATGGAACCGATTGTCCTGACCTTCGTCGTGGTCGCCTGTGTGATCATCGCCATCGTGTCGCTCGGTCAGCGCGCCGATCGGCGGCGGGCGCGCAAGTCCTCGGGCGACACCGGTGGCTCCGGCGATGCCGGATATTCCCCGAGCCATCGTGACCACGATCACGGCGGAGACGCTGGGGATGCAGGTGGCGACAGCGGCGGTGGTGATGGCGGCGGTGGGGGCGATTGAGGCTCTGTTGCCTTGCATCCGCCGGTGCTAAGACGCGCCGAGATTTCCCGGGACCATCATGCTCGATCCTCTGATTCTGGTTGCACTTGCCTGCGTTGGCGCTCTCGCGGGCTTTGTGGACGCCGTTGCTGGCGGCGGTGGCATGGTCACGGTGCCCGCGCTGCTTTCGGCGGGCCTGCCGCCGATTGCAGCTCTCGCGACCAACAAGATGCAATCCTCGATCGGCACGACGATCGCCGTATTGACCTATTGGCGTCGCGGCTTCGTTTCGGTGCGCGCGTTACTGCCCTCGGTTGCCGCAACATTTGCCGGCAGCATGATCGGTGCGCTGATCGTCAAGCAGATCGATACATCGCTGCTCAATGTCGCCGTGCCCATAGCCCTGATTGGTGTGGCGCTCTATTTTCTATTCGCGCCGAGCCTGTCCGATGCCGACCGCGTGTCGCGGCTGCCGTTCCCTCGCTGGGTGCCGCTCCTCGGTTTCGTCATCGGCTTTTATGACGGCGTATTTGGCCCGGGCACGGGCTCGTTTTTCACCATCGGGTTTGTGATGCTTTTCGGGCTTGGGATCACCAAGGCCGCGGGGAATACCAAGCTGCTCAACCTCGTGTCCAACCTATCCGCGCTGGTGATTTTCATCCATGGCGGCGATGTGGTCTGGCAGGCGGCGATCGTGATGGCCGGCGGGCAGGTGATCGGCGGCTATGTCGGCGCCCGCGCCGGCATCCGGTTCGGTGCCAAGCTTATTCGGCCATTGGTCGTGGTGGTGTCGGTCGCCATGGCAGTCAAGCTGCTGGTCTGGCCCTAGCGCTTAATCGTCGAGCCCTGCGGCTTTGCGCAGCGCCTCATTGATACGCTCTTGCCAACCCGGGCCCTCATCCTGAAAATGTTCGATCACGGCGCGATCAAGCCGGAGCGATACCAATTCCTTGCCTTCTGGCGGCGTTGACGATTTTGGATTGGCCGCAGTTTCTGGCTTGGTGGTGACGCTCTTGAAGGCCGCTTCTGCCTGATCGTAGGCGCTGCCGCGTCGTGGCGTTCTCATGCTGGCCTCATGTTTGCTTTGTTCCCAGACTAGCCGTTCAACGCCCATGAAAAAAGCCCCGGTGTTGCCACCGGAGCTTTCCACCAAGATCGTGACTGGGAAGAAACGATCCTGGAAGTCTTTTATCTCTAGGCGGCAAGGCCGCCCGGCCGTCGGCCGCCTCCGCGGAGGGGCAGCGGTCGGCGGTTTGCCGACCGCGATACGGCCCGTGAGCGAGAAGAAAGTCTAAGGCGTCAGCCTTAGAAGTCCATACCGCCCATGCCGCCCATGCCGCCGCCGCCCGGCATTGCCGGTGCTGCGTCCTTGGGAGCTTCGACGATGATGGCTTCCGTCGTGATCAGGAGCGAAGCAACCGAAGCTGCGTCCTGGAGAGCATGACGGACGACCTTGACCGGGTCGATAACGCCGAGAGCAACGAGATCACCATATTCGCCGGTTGCGGCATTGTAGCCGAACGCTGCAGCGGAGTTCTCGAGGATCTTGCCCACGACGACGGAGCCTTCGGCACCAGCATTGTTGGCAATGGTGCGCACTGGCTCCTGAAGAGCGCGGCGAACGATGGCGATACCAGCTTCCTGGTCGGCATTGATGCCCTTGGCCTTGATGTTGGCCGAAGCACGGAGGAGAGCAACACCACCACCCGGAACGATGCCTTCTTCGACGGCAGCGCGGGTTGCGTTGAGTGCGTCGTCGACGCGGTCCTTGCGTTCCTTGACTTCAACTTCGGTCGAACCACCGACCTTGATCACGGCAACGCCACCAGCGAGCTTGGCAAGACGTTCCTGCAGCTTCTCGCGGTCGTAGTCCGAGGTGGTTTCCTCGATCTGTGCCTTGATCTGGCCAACGCGGCCCTGAATGTCTTCAGCCGAGCCAGCGCCATCAACGATGGTGGTGTTTTCCTTGGTGATTTCAACGCGCTTGGCCGTGCCGAGCATGTCGAGGGTCACGTTCTCGAGCTTGATGCCGAGATCTTCGGAGATCACCTGGCCACCGGTGAGGATAGCGATGTCTTCGAGCATTGCCTTGCGGCGATCGCCAAAGCCTGGAGCCTTGACGGCTGCAACCTTGAGCCCACCGCGCAGACGGTTGACGACGAGGGTCGCGAGAGCTTCACCTTCGATGTCTTCAGCAATGATCAGCAGTGGGCGCTGGGACTGAACGACAGCTTCGAGGATCGGCAGGATAGCCTGGAGATTGCCGAGCTTCTTTTCGTGCAGCAGGATGATCGGGTCCTCGAGGACTGCCGTCATCTTTTCAGCATTGGTGACAAAGTAGGGCGAGAGGTAGCCACGGTCGAACTGCATGCCTTCAACGACATCGAGTTCGGTTTCAGCGGTCTTGGCTTCTTCGACGGTGATAACACCCTCGTTGCCGACCTTCTGCATGGCTTCGGCAATCATGTCGCCGATGGAAGTTTCGCCGTTAGCCGAAATGGTGCCGACCTGGGCAACTTCGGAGGACGAGGTGATCTTCTTGGACGAAGCCTTCAGCGATTCAACGACTTCAGCAACAGCGAGGTCGATACCGCGCTTGAGATCCATCGGGTTGAAGCCGGCAGCAACTGCCTTGACGCCTTCGACGACGATGGCCTGGCCGAGGACGGTCGCGGTCGTGGTGCCGTCACCGGCAACGTCGTTGGTCTTGGAAGCGACCGAGCGGAGGAGCTGGGCGCCGAGGTTTTCGAACTTGTCTTCGAGTTCGATTTCCTTGGCAACCGAAACGCCGTCCTTGGTGATGCGCGGGGCGCCAAAGGACTTTTCGATAACGACGTTACGACCCTTGGGACCGAGGGTCACCTTCACCGCATTGGCGAGGATGTTGACGCCGCGCAGCATCTTTTCGCGGGCGTCGGTCGAGAATTTTACTTCTTTAGCAGCCATGTGAGGCGCTCCTTAGAATGGGTTAAACGACTGGACAGACGAGGGTTTTAGACCTCGACGATACCCATGATGTCGCTTTCCTTCATGATGATCAGGTCTTCGCCGTTGAGCTTGACCTCGGTGCCGCTCCACTTGCCGAAGAGCACGCGATCGCCAGCCTTGACGTCGAGAGCATTGATCTTGCCGTTTTCGTCACGGGCGCCGGGGCCAACCGAAACGATCACGCCCTCAGAGGGCTTTTCCTTGGCGGTGTCGGGGATGATGATCCCGCCCTTGGTCTTTTCTTCACTATCGACGCGACGGACGACCACGCGGTCATGCAGGGGACGGAAGCCCATGATTTCAGTTCCTCTTGGCATCATTTCTGGTGCAATCTCGGGCCTGTTAGCACTCGATGTGGCTGAGTGCTAACAAGCTGACCGGGATATAGGGAGCCCCCGGCCAATGAGTCAAGGTCGGGTGAACGGAGATTTTGTTCGTGCGTTACGATGGGAAGATGACTCTTGAACGAAGGAGGCAACCGTGACCGCCGACGAGACTGCGACCGCCAATGTGAGCCCTGTATCGGGCCGCGTGCATATCTTTTTTGACGATGCGGAAATCGCTAGCAGTGCCAATGCCTTGCAGGTGGTAGAGGCTGGCCGGGAGCCGCAATATTTCGTCCCGCTCGACCATGTCCATCCGGGCATTCTGGAAGCCTCGGATACGCGCCGGACTGAGCCTGGAAAAGGCGAGGCACATTTTTATACCATCAAGACCTTGACCGCCGACGGCCCGGATGAAGCCTGGTATTTTCCCTATGCCGATGGCGCCTATGCCGATATTCGCGACCTCATCACCTTTGGTGGCGAGCGGGTGAAGGTAACCGTTTCGGACGTCTAAAACGGTAGCATTCCGTTAACATCGAGATGGTGCGAAGGACGAATTGGTGAGTGGGGCGCTAAAAGGCGGCCCACTTTGTGCTTTCTTCCGCATCGCATGTGCTGCATAAGGCTCACTATGAGCGAACAATCTTCTTACCAGATCAAGCTGCGCCTCAAGGGCGGCAGCGGTCCCAATGCAAACTGGCACTGGGAAATCCATGACGCAGACGGCACGGTCGTCAAGACCGGCAGCGCTGTCGGACCGGAGCACAAGGCTTTCGCCACGGCGCGTGTCGCCAAGGAAAAGCTGGAACAGTCCCAGTCCAAATAAGCCCGCCTTCGGCCGGGTCTGAGTGCCATGCCTATTTCCAAAAAAGATCCCGCGCGTGTAGCGGCCTCGGCCGTGCATGCTGCGGCCCCAGCGGCCGCCGATCCCATGCGCGGGATCATGCTCAAGGTCATTTCCGTCTTTTTCTTCGTGGTCATGGCCACGATGCTCAAGGCGACGGAAACCGTGCCTTCGGGCGAGATGGTTTTCTTCCGCTCCTTCTTCGCGCTTTTGCCCGTGCTCGCCTATCTCGGCTGGAAGCGGCGTCTGCATCATGCATTCACCACCAAGCGCCCGGTCGGGCATATCTTGCGCGGATTGATTGGCGTCACCTCGATGAGCCTGGGGTTCTTCGCGCTGACGCGCCTGCCGCTGCCGGAAGCGACGGCGATCAATTACGCGACCCCGCTCCTGATCGTCATTTTCTCCGCCGTGTTGCTGCATGAGCGGGTGCATGTCTTCCGCTGGACTGCAGTCGTCGTCGGGCTCCTCGGCGTCGTCGTCATTCTCTGGCCGCGGCTGACGGTTTTTACCGGCGGCGAGGCGCTGGGAGACGCGGAAGCCGTGGGCGCGATCGCGGCGCTCCTTGCGGCCGTGGTTTCGGCCTTTGCCATGATGGCGGTGCGCAATCTCGTCCATACCGAACGCACGGAAGCCATCGTCACCTATTTCTTCATCAGCGCCAGCGTCATCTCGCTGATGACGCTGCCCTTTGGCTGGATATGGCCGACGCCGCAGCAGGCGGCGCTCTTGATCGGCGCCGGCTTTTTTGGCGGCATCGGTCAGTTGTTGATGACCTCGTCCTACCGCTATGCCGATATGTCGGTGATCGCGCCTTTCGAATATGTGTCGCTGCTGCTGACGATCCTCATTGGGTTTTTCGTCTTTGCCGAAGTGCCCACGGTGACCATGGTCATTGGGGCGCTGATCATCATCGGCTCGGGCATCGCAGTCATTCTTCGCGAACACCGCCTTGGCCTTGATCGGATCAAGGCCAAGGAAGCCAATACGCCTTAGCGCTACGCCGCCTTCCGCAATTGAAAATGCAAGAAGAGCGGCGCGATGCGGGTGTCGGCGACGGTTGGGACGGCGGCGGCGGTCGCTTCGTCGGCCATGGGTTCGTTGAGTGCTTCGATAGTGAAGCCGGCCGCAACGATCATACCGACCCAGCTTGATAATGTTCGGTGAAAGCGCGGAACGGTGAAGGCGCGCACATTGGCGCGTTCTTCCGCGGGGATTGACGAAAAGATCCAGGTCTCGACGTCGCCATTGGTCTCGCGAAAATAGTCCGCAATTTCGACGGCGACCGGCTCGCCCGCTTCGTTCCTGATATTGCGCCGACGCGGCGGCACGAAGCACGGGTGGAGAATGGAAAACTGAAAGAAGCCACCGGGCCGGATGACGCGAAAAACTTCGCGGAGGACACCGGCCTGATCGGACATATCCATCATCGACATGAAAGCCGTGGCGAAATCGAAGGACGCTTCGGGGAAGGGCAGGGTGAGCCCATCGCCGAGCACGTAAGTTATGCCGCGCGGGTCCGACGCTTCGGTCTCTTGCGCATGGCGGAGGAACGTGGGGGCGATGTCGAGCCCTGTCATTTTGGCGCCTTGCGCCGCGACGGAGCGCGTATTGGTGCCTTCGCCGCAGCCGAGGTCGAGGCCGGTCAGGCCCTCAATCTCGGGGAGAAAGGCGAGAAAGGACGGCGTGTTGAGGGCGTCGCGGTGTTTGTCGTGACCAGCGCGGGAATAGTGTGTCCAGTTCTCGGCATTGGCCTCCCAATGGGCAGCAACGGTTTTTGCGTCCATCTCAATATCCTCCGGTTCGTGGGGCCGGGGTTTTAGACGCTGCGCAAGACCAAGAAAAGACAGTGTAGCTGCCTTAGGGCATTTAACTGCAACAATAGAAAAGACCCGCCTAAGCGGACCTTTTCAGAGATTTTTTCTAACTCTGTCAGGCTAAGACTTAGAAGTGGTAGGCGACGCCGACAGTTGCCTTGGCAGTGTCGAAGAAGGGGCTGTTGTTGTTCGCGTAGTCACCCTGGCCAACGACTTCGCCGCGGATGCTAACGGCATCGGTCAGAGCGAATTCGGCACCACCGCCGAGCTGGAAGATGCCAACCGTACGGTCGCTGCTGTTGTAAACACCAAGGCCGCCAAGTGCGTAGATCAGCACGGCTTCGCTGGCGAGGAAACCGCCGCGGATATTGACGAAGTATTCGCCGCCCTGACGGACGTTATTCCAGGTGTAGTCAGCGGTGGCTTCAGCACCGAGTACGACATGATCGGCTGGCATGAAGTTGAAGCCGACAACGCCGCCGACGACGCCATAGGTCGCAGCGGTAAACCACTGGCCACCAGCGCGCGCGCCGACATAGAGGCCTTCCCAGCTCACGCCGCCGGCTTCATAAATCGGCTCTGGGCTCGTCGGGATAATCAGATCGGCGGCGCTGACGGCCGCGGTAGACAGAAGTGCGGCAGTAATTGCCAGTGCAGTGCGGATCATTTTTCTCTCGATCAACTGTAGAATGATGACTGCTACCAAACATGTTTATGGTTACTATTTGGTTATGATAGAAAAACGTGATCGAGATTTTCTGGGTGGGTGAGGTGGTTAAGGGAGGCGGTGTGGGGGTGGTCGCCTGACTCGTTCTCCCTCTGGCTTGACCCGAGCAACTGTGTTGTTGGTTCAGGTTTTGAAGGGCGTTTGGTCTCTCAGAACGGCATTGGCGATGACGATGATTTTTCGCGCAATAGCGATGAGGGCGAGCTTTTTGGGTTTGCCGGCGGTGGTGAGGGTTCGGAAGAACTGACCAAGCAGGCCAGTGCTGCGGCACGCGGTGAGGGCCGCCATGTAGAGAGCAACCCGCACACGAGGACGTCCGCCACGGATGCTGCGCTTGCCGCGGAACAGGCCGCTGTCATTGTTGAAGGGGGCCAGACCTGCCAGCGCAGCGATGGTCTTGGGCGAGCGATGGCCAGCCTCTGGTAGGAAGGCCAGCAGCGTGGTGGCGGTGACCAGGCCGATGCCAGGGATGGACCGCAGGAGGCGCTGGGCCTGTGCAAGCTCGTCGGTGGCCGCGATCAGCGCGGCGATCCGGCTGTCGAAGACAGCGATGCGGCTGGTGAGCAGCTCGATATGGGCGCAGATGTCGGTCAGGATTTCGGGTTCCGCCATCTCCTGTTGGCGGGTCAATTCGCCCCGGCGCATGTCAACCAATTGATCCCGGCGCCGCGCCAACTCGCCTAAAAGTCGGCGCCTCTCGTCGGCGGCGGCCTGGGGATGTGGCCGTAAAGCCTGCGCCATCCGGGCCAACATCTGCGCATCGACCTTATCGGTCTTGGCCAACTGCCCGGTGGCCCGGGCAAAGGCCCGCGCCTGTGCCGGATTAACCCGACAGAATGCTATTCCGGCCTGCTCCAGAGCGCGGCGCAGCTTGCCGTCGTAGCGGCCCGTCGCTTCGAACAGCACCAGCTCGGGCCGGCTCAGCCCGGCCAACCAGTCCGCAAGAGCCGCCTCGGTATTGGCGATGGAAAACTCCCGACCGGCAAATATCTCCAGCGTGTATTTGCCCACGTCGATTCCGATAAAGTCCGATGCTATGATCATCGTGCCTGTCCTTGTACTGCGAGGTCCGCCGCCAGCGGCCTCGATCAACTGTTCAGGGTGGTGACAAAACCGGGAGGGGATCACGCTCGGGTACGGTCTGATGACCAAGGGCCAATCGATCGCCCTCCCGGAACCAATCTCGCACACTTTCAACAGACAAGGGGCACTCTCCCATCCAAAATGCTTGTGGCTCGCTCATTGGCCCTCGGGTCAAGCCCGAGGGAAGCACAGTGCGGGGGAACGCTTGCGGGCATACACTTGCTGCCGACGTGAACAGTTGCGGCGAAGGCAACGATTCATTTCGAGATTGATCCCGGCTCAAGGCCGTCCAAAACACGACGTCATTTCTGGGAAAGCGGGAATCCGGTTTTCAGCGAGGTGAGATTCCCGCTTTCGCGGGAATGACGCGGTAGGTGAGGTCTGACTTTTTGCGGAGGGCCAAAACCTCGAAAAAAGATCAGCTGGCTTTTTGCATTTCGGCCCAGGTTTGGCGCTTGCGGTAGATGGTTGACGGGCTGATTTCGAGCGCTGCGGCGGCCATCGAAATATTGCCGGCGAAGGCGGCGATGGCGTCTTCGATGATCTTCTGTTCCTGCTGCCACATGGGGAGGATGGCGCGGCGGGTTTCGGCGCGTGGGGCAGGGGTATCTGCCGGGGCAAAAGCCTGGGATTCGATATCGGCGGCGCCGAGCATCATGTGGTCGATATCGCCGCCATCGAACATGACGACGATGCGGCGAATGAGGTTTTGCAATTGGCGCACATTGCCCGGCCAATCGGCGGCTGTCAGTTGCTGGGCTGCCTCATTGGAAAAGCCGCCAAAGCTCTTGTGTTCTTCGCGCGCGTAGCGATCGAGGAAATGGCGGGCGAGTACCATGATATCGGTCGGGCGCTGACGCAGCGGGGGCAGGTGGATGGGGAGGACGTGGAGGCGATAGAAGAGGTCTTCGCGGAATTTGCGCTCGGCAATCATCTGTAGTGGATTGCGATTGGTGGCGCAGATGACGCGAACATCGACCTTGCGCACGCTCGCTTCGCCGACGCGCGAGATCGTGCCGGTCTGGAGGAAGCGCAGGAGCTTGGACTGGAGCGAGAGGTCCATTTCCCCGATTTCGTCGAGAAAAAGCGTGCCGCCATCGGCGAGTTCGGCTGCGCCCTTGCGATCTTCATGCGCGCCGGTAAAGGCGCCGCGGGCAACGCCGAACAATTCGCTTTCCATGAGGTCGCGCGGAATGGCGGCGCAATTGATGGCGACGAAGCGCTTGGCCTTACGCGGACCCTGGCTGTGCAGGGCTTCGGCACAGACGTCCTTGCCTGTGCCGCTTTCGCCGGTGATGAACACAGGAGCGGAGGAGGTCGAGACGCGCCCGATCTGCTCGTAAATGAACTGCATCGCGTTCGAGGCGCCGACAAAGCCGGCATAGTCAGCCATGGCTTGCGGGCGGGCGGTGTCGATGCCGAGCGAGCGCGGGCGACCGTGGCGCTGGGCGAGCTCGCCGATGCGATTGGCGAGAGCGGCGGCAGCGACGGGCTTGGCGACATAATCATGGGCACCGGCGCGCATGGCGCCGACGGCCGCGGTCACGGAAGCGCCGCCGGCCATGGCGACGACGAGCGCGCCTTCGGCGAGGCGCACGATGCGGCCCATGCCGTCTTCATCGCGCTCGCCGAGATCGGCCAGGCTCGGCATATCGGCAAGAATAATGTCGAATCGACCGGCCCGAAGCATGTCGAGCGCTTCACGGCCTGACCTGGCCACCGATACTTCCGGCGTGCAGAGCATGGCTTGGCTGAGCGATTCGCCGGTCTGGGCGGCAGCAACTGCATCGGCATCGATCAGCAGAAGTTGTCCACTCAGCGCGTGCTCGACGCCCGAAATCATTGCCATTGCGCCATTTTCCCCAAGTGTGCCCGCGGGTTCGAACGGATTCGAACCGGTCTTGACCTTTGTGGCGATTGTTGGCGAACAGGGTAAATAATCCGTTCTTAACCCCACCGAACGCGTCTCGGTGCTTTTTCCGTCACAGAGGCGATGCTATGACGGGATGTCGAATCTGGCCACTTTTCTTAACCTGGGATGCCAATGCAGGCCCTCGTCTATCTGTTTATAGCGCTTGCCGGAGTTGCTCTGGGTGCGGCCGCCTACTTTGGCTTGGCCTTTACTTTGGCGGAAGCAATCCTGGTTGCCCTGGTGGCCCTTTGCATTGGCACGCTGGTGATGGAGCGCCGTTTGCGGCTGCGCGCCGAACGCCGGCTCGAGCGCGGCATCGAAGATCTGTCGCGGCTTTTGGCGACCGACGCACAGGCCGGTTCGGTGCTCGGACGACGCATCAACGCGCTCTCCGAACTCAATCCCGGCCAGCGGCTCGAAACCATCGAAGCCGATATTTCCGTGCTTGGCACGGTGATTCGGCAGGTGGCTGAGGCTGTTGCGGAAATCGAAGAAAAGAGCGTCGCTGCGCCCGCGGCCCTTTCCAATGGCCATGCCGAGCGATTCAGCGGCGAAAGTGCGCGCCCCCAGGCGCAGGCCAAGCCTGTGGCCGACGATCGCGCCGATCCGATCATTCCGCTTGAGCTTGTTCGCCAAGCCATGGCCGAACAGCACCTCGTCTATCATATCCAGCCCGTCGCCCGGCTGCCGCAACGCCGTGCTGCTGGCTATGATCTGGTGCCGCGCCTGATGCTCGAAGACGGGGATTTCAGCGATCCCGACGATTTCATGCCGCGCGAAGGCGGCGAGGACGTGGTGCAGCGCATCGAGGGCACCGCGCTCAACGAGGCCGTTGCCATTGCACGCCGGGCGCGCACCGGCGGCCAATCGATTTCGCTGTTCATTCCGCTTAGCGCCGCGACTTTGCGCGACAGCGCGGCGATGGAACAGGTTTTGGCGACGCTCGACGCCAATCGCGTCATCGCGACTAATCTCGTTTTCACCGTGCCCGAAGTCGATTTCCAGATGCTGCTGCAAAAGGCGCGGCCGGCACTGCAGGCGATCCAGCGGCGCGGCGCGGGCTTTTCGCTCTCCTATGCCACCTCGCTGCGGCTTAATTTCACCGAGCTCTCGGAAATCGGCGTGCGTTCGATCCGGGTCAATGCATCCCGGCTCATCGCCTCACCCGAGGTCTATACCGACTTCCACCTCTCCGATATCGCGAGCTATGTCGGCCGGTTCGACATGACGCTCTTGGCAACGGGCGTGACCGACGAGCGGCAGATCGTCGAGCTGCTCGACAATGAAATCATGCTGGTGCAGGGCAATCATATCGCCCCGGCCGGGCCAGTGCGGCAGGACCTGCTGCTCGAGCCGGCGCGCACCGTCGTGCCGCAGCCGGCACTGCCGCCGCGTCGCCGCGCCGAGGTCTGAATTCGGACCGAGCGCCGTTTCGGGCTTGATCGGGCGGCGCAATCTGTCCCATAGCGGACGAGAAGAACAACTACGGGAAGTTCAAGCCCATGTCCGCGCCAGCGCCTTTGCCCATTATTTCCGGCCTTGCCGATCTCGCGGGGCGCTATGATGCGGTCTTGAGCGATGTCTGGGGCGTCATCCACAATGGCGTGTCTGCTTTCCCCGAGGCTGTCGATGCGCTGGTGCAATATCGGCGTGCGGGCGGCAAGGTGGTGCTGATCACCAATGCGCCGCGGCCATCGCCGCCAATCGTCGCCATGCTCGACCGGCTCAACGTGCCGCGCGAGGCTTATGACGCCATCGTCTCATCGGGCGATGCGACGCGAACGATGATCTCGAAATATCGCGGCAAGGCGATCCACCATGTGGGGCCCAAGACCGAGGACGACGCGCTTTACGACGGGTTCGATCTCAGGCGCACTGGGCCGGAAGAGGCCGAAGTTGTCGTCGTGACCGATCTCGACACCGATGACGATACGCCCGAAATGTATCGCGACCGCGCCAAATTCTGGCTCTCGCGAAAGCTGCCGATGATCTGCGCCAATCCCGACCGGGTGGTGGAGCACGGCGACCAGATCATCTATTGCGGCGGGGCGCTCGGCGATCTCTACGCGGCCATGGGCGGCATGGTGCTGATGGCGGGCAAACCCTATCAGCCGATTTACGAAGAGGCGTTCCGGCTGGCGGAACTGGCGGCGGGCAAGACACTCGACAAGAGCCGGGTGCTGGCGATTGGCGACAGCGTGCGCACCGATGCGACGGGAGCGGCGCAGTTTGGCATCGATCTCTTGTTCATCACCGGTTCGATCCATGCGGCAGAGCTCGATGCTTTCGGCAAGCCCGATCCGCAGGCTATTGCCGATCTCGTGGCGCCAAGCCGGGCGCGGGTCGCGGGCTTCTTGCCGCGTCTCTCCTGGTCTGCGTGAGATGAGCACTTTCGTCCGCCTGTCCGATTATGCCGGTCTGCCCGCGGCGCTCAAGGGCGCCTATGTGGCGATCGGCAATTTTGACGGCATGCATCGCGGGCACCAGAAGGTCATTGCGGCTTTGCGCGAACGCGCTTCGGCGGTCGGCGTGCCGGCGCTGATCCTGACCTTCGAGCCGCATCCACGCGATGTCTTTGCGCCGGCGCCTTTCATGTTCCGGCTGACGCTGGGCGACGCCAAGGCACGGCTAGCCGAGGCGCTGGGGCTCGACGGGATCATCATCCTGCCTTTCGACACGGCGTTTTCGCAGATGGAGGCGGAAAGCTTCGTCGCCGATGTGCTGGTCGAGGCGCTCGGTGTGCGCGGCGTTATCATCGGTTCCGATTTCCATTTTGGCCGCCAGCGGCGCGGCACGCCGGCCTTTTTGCGCGAGCAGGGAGCGGCGCGCGGCTTTGCCGTGGAAACGCTCGATCTCGTCGATGAGGCGGATGAGCCGATTTCATCTTCCCGCATCCGCGCGGCTTTGTCGGAAGGCGCGGTGACTGCGGCCAATCGGCTCCTCGGCTATCACTGGTTTTTCGATGGCTGCGTGGTCCAGGGGGATCAGCGCGGGCGGGAACTGGGCTATCCGACGGCCAATACGGTGACGCCGGATGGATTTCAGCTCGCGCAAGGCGTTTATGCCGTGCGGGCCAAGGTTGGGCGGCATCTGCTCGATGGCGTTGCCGCCTATGGCAAGCCGATGTTCGACAATCACCGGCCGCCGTTTGAAACGCATCTCTTCGATTTTTCCGGCGACCTTTATGGACAGACCATTTCGGTGGCGCTGGTCGGGCATATCCGCGGACAGGAAGTGTTCAAGGGTCTCGACGATCTGATCGCCGCCATGGACCGGGATAGCCGCAAGTCGCGTGCGATGATTGCCGAATGCGGTGCGCTTGGCGTGCTCGACACGCATCTGGGCTTTTTCGGCTAATCGCTTTCGAGGACCAGGCGGACGAGGTCTGTCTGCCGGCGCACGCCGGTCTTGTCGAAAATGCTGGTCAATTGTGCCCGCGCTGTCGCGTCCGATACGCCGCGATCGGCAGCGGCGGTCTTGCGACTGCCGGTTTCCACCAGCGCCAGGGTCAGTTCGGCTTCGGCGGTGGTGAGGCCAAATTTCTGGCGCAGGGCGAGCAGTTTTCGGCGCAGCTTCTGCTGGGGATCGGTGATGATCACGATCACGGCTGGCCGTCTCCCTGATGGGAAAAGCCGACCACCGGGATAGGGCGCGCAGTGCATCGAAAGAACGCCCTGCGGCGTCGGGACATCGAGCCGCCCGCCGGAACTATGGTCGGGCGCGGAAAGGCATAGGGCGAGCAAGCGCGAGAGGCGCCGGTCTGCCGCCCCATCTGCGCAGCCGAGACGCCGCTGGCGGAGAACGAGGCGGCCGCTTTCCAGAAGAGCAGCGGCGCCGGCATTGGCGTCGAGCAAGAGGCCACGGCCATCAAGCAGGATGGCCGCCTGGCCCGAGAGATCGAGGACATCGAGACTCGACCGGGCAAGGCCACGGAACCGGCGCAGCAGCGTATTGGTTTCGAGCGCTTGCTGGACGGTGGGGAGAATGGCTTCGAAGCGCGCGATCTGATCAGTTTCGAGCGGAGCGCGGGAATTGAGCATCAACGCGCCGGCCCAGCCATTTTGTGTGGTGAGGACGAGGCCCGCGCCGCGGCGATAGCCCTGCGGGACGCACCACTCGTTGTAAAAGCTGTCTCTCACGAAGCCGTCGAAGTCAGCCATGGCTTCATCGACGACGAGTTGCCCCGGGCTTTGGGACAGCATGAAACGCATGAGCATGTTGCGCGGGGCATAGGTCGAAAAATAGCGCGCGATCTGGGCGGGATCTGTGCGTGGTGCGAGGATTTCTGGGGCAGCGCCAGCGATGCCGCCACCGAGCGTCGCTTCAACGACGCCGAGATAATCGGACAAATGCTCCAGCATTGCAGGCCAAGCCGCATCGTCCTCGGCAGCCTGCCTTATGGTCCCGATGATCGCGTCGATACCGGCCATCACGCCACGCTCCGCATCGAACGTCTGTTCGATGTCCACGCCAGCATGGGCCAATAAAAAAGTCCGGTCAATCGAAGGGGTGACCGACGCTGCCTCCAGCGCAGGCTCGCTCCGGACCGGGAGTGTTAAACGATGACTTTGAGAAGAAAAAGCAGGCCCTATGCTTGGCTCGTGGGCATGTTGCTGGCCAGCGTCAGCACTGTGCCGGGCTATGCCGTCGAGAATGTGCGCCGCGAGGTGCACCATTTTTTCGAATGCCTCGACATGATGCTGAGTTCGCCCGCCGACCATAAGGCCAACTGCCAGCCGAACCGGGTGCCTGGGCCGTTTGGGTCGATACAGTCGACAGGGGGCAGCGACACTCAGCCAGTGGCGCCGCCAGCACCTCCGGCGCCCCCCGTGCCGCCAGTTGTCGTAGCCGAGCCGCCACCGCCCGCGGTTGTCGAACCGCCACCGCCACCGCCGCCAGCACCCGATCCCTGTGCCTGCGGGTCGTGCTACGCGACTTGAGCCATGGCGCCGCGTGTTCTCCTTGCCTGGGAAGGCGGCGCTGGGCGCGGCCATGTGGTGACGTTAAAGGTCATCGCGGAAGCACTCGGCGCCGCCGCCATTTGCGATGCCGCCCTCTGCCGCATGGAGCATGCGGCAGAGATCGCGCCCTTTTGCGACGGCGTCTTTGCCGGAGCCCGGCTTTGGCCGAACCGGGCAAGACGCGAGGCGATGGGCAATCCGCATACCGCAACCTGGGGCGATTTTCTCGGCGATCTGAATTTTTGGGATCCGCAATTTCTGATCACCCAGATCGGCTGGTGGCTGAAGGTAATCAGGGCCCGGCAGAGCCAATTGGTCGTGGCCGATTTTGCGCCCTGCGCGCAATTGGCCGCCCTGATTGCGAGCATTCCCTCTATCGCGGTGGGGACGGGTTACTCCGTGCCACCCAGTGGGCTTGAGCGTTTTCCGGTGCTTCTGCCTGATTATGCCATTTCTATTTATGACGAGGGCGAACTGCTCGACGCGGTGAACCGCGCACTCCGGCATTTTGGGTCCGCGCCGCTGCAACACCTCTCCGATATCTACAGTGGCGGAGGCGCCATGCCGCGCACTATTGCGGGCCTTGATCCCTATGATGGGATGAGAGCAGCGCCACTGCTGCCGCCGCTCAATGAAAAATTGCCGCGGCCCGGCGGGAGCGGCAACGAGATCTTTGTCTATTTTTCAACGAGCGAGACCGAAAACGAAGCACTTGTCGACGCGGTCTTGGGCCTCGGGCTGCCGATGCGCGCATTCCTGCCCGGTGCAGATGGAGAGACAAAGACGCGCTTCGCATCGGCTGGGGTTGTGGTCGAGCCGACGCCAGTGCCGGTTGAGGATATCGGCCGGCGCACGCGGCTGATGATCCATTCGGGGCAGCATGGTTCGCTGTGCCTTGGGCTCGGCATGGGCCTCGGGCAAATTGCCATTCCGCAGCATCTCGAGCATCTTTTTCATGCCAGAAAGGCGGCTGCGCTGGCGCCGGTCAGTATTATCGGGCCGAGCATGAAGAACGCAGACGACATCGCTGGTCTGATCGAAGCAGCCTATAACGACGATGCGGCATCGTCGCATGCGCGGGGCGTGGCCATGCGGTTGGGCGATGAGCTTTTCGGAGATATCGGCGCCATCACGCGCGAGCGGCTCCTGCCGCTGATGAGTTGAGGGCAAATCACCCTTTGCCCCATGGGCGCCACCTTGCTAAAAGGCGCGCACTTCTTCTGAACGAAACGCCGATCCATGACCGACACCGCTTCCGGCGCGACCGAAAAAGATTATTCGGCCACGCTCTTCCTGCCCGAAACCGAGTTTCCGATGCGCGCGGGCTTGCCCGATCGTGAGCCGATTTGGCTCAAGCGCTGGCAGGACATGGATATTTATGCGCTGCAGCGCGAGCAGGCCAAGGACCGGCCGCTGTTTACGCTGCATGACGGCCCGCCCTATGCCAATGGCAATATCCATATCGGGCATGCGCTCAACAAGACGCTGAAAGACATGGTGTCCCGCTCCATGCAGATGCTGGGGCACAATGCCGCCTATATCCCGGGCTGGGATTGCCACGGCCTGCCGATCGAATGGAAGATCGAAGAGCAGTATCGCGCCAAGGGCAAGGACAAGAACGAGGTTCCGGTGGTGGAATTCCGCCAGGAATGCCGCACCTTTGCCGAGCAGTGGGTCGATATCCAGCGCGAGGAATTCAAGCGCCTCGGCGTCCTGGGCGAATGGGACAACCCGTACCTGACGATGAGCTTTGACGCCGAAGCGCAGATCGCGCGCGAGCTGATGAAGGTGTCGATGTCGGGCCAGCTTTATCGCGGGTCCAAGCCCGTGATGTGGTCGGTGGTCGAGCGCACGGCACTGGCGGAAGCCGAAATCGAATATGCCGATTATGAGAGCGATGCGATCTGGGTGAAGTTCCCGGTTTCGCGCATCCAGACGGTTGACGGCAAGGACACCGATGAGGTCATCGCGCATCGCGAGCATCTGACCGGGGCCAGCGTCGTGATCTGGACGACGACGCCATGGACCATCCCTGCCAACCGCGCGATCTCGTTTTCGAGCAAGATCGCCTATGGCCTTTATGAGATCACCGAAGCGCCGGCCGAAAACTGGGCCAAGGTCGGCGACAAGCTGATCATTGCCGACAAGCTGGCGGCCGAAGTTTTTGCCAAGGCCAAGGTAGCGGCATCGGTGCGACTGCAGACAGTGCCTGCGGCGGTGCTGGGAGGCATTGCGGCCTATCACCCGCTGCGTGGCTTTGGTGGTGGCTATTCCTTTGACGTGCCGCTGCTCGATGGCGAGCATGTAACAGATGACGCCGGTACCGGCTTTGTGCATACCGCGCCCGGCCATGGTCTCGATGACTTCGGGATCTGGATGGAATCGACGCGCCTGTTGCATGATCGCGGTGTCGATCCGGCGATCCCCTATGTCGTCGGCGACGATGGTTTTTACACCAAGGACGCGCCGGGCTTTGATGGCGCGCGCGTCATCGACGACAATGGCAAGAAGGGCGACGCCAATAACAAGGTGATTGCCGCGCTTGCCGAGCACGGCAATATCATCGCCCGTGGCCGCGTAAAGCACCAATATCCGCATTCCTGGCGCTCCAAGAAGCCGGTGATCTATCGCAATACCCCGCAATGGTTTGTCTATATGGACAAGGACATCGAGGGTGCGGCGGGCGACACTTTGCGCGTGCGTGCGCTCAACGCCATCGACAAGACCAAATTCTATCCCGCAGCGGGCCAAAACCGCATCCGCGCGATGATCGCCGACCGGCCCGATTGGGTTCTGTCGCGCCAGCGCGCCTGGGGCGTGCCAATCACGGTATTCGTCCACAAGGAAAGCGGCGAAATCCTTCGCGACGAGGCGGTCAATCACCGCATCGCGCAGAGCTTTGAAGAAGAGGGTGCGGACGCCTGGTATAAGCCCGGCGCTGCCGAGCGCTATCTTGGCGAGGGCCGCAAGGCCGGCGACTATGAGATGGTGACGGACGTTCTCGACGTCTGGTTCGATTCCGGCTCGACCCATGCCTTCGTGCTGCGCAACAAGCAGAAGTGGCCGCATCTCAAATTCCCGGCTTCGATGTATCTCGAAGGCTCGGACCAGCACCGCGGCTGGTTCCATTCTTCGCTGCTCGAAAGCTGCGCGACCAATGGCTATGCGCCCTATGACAGCGTTCTCACCCATGGTTTCACCATGGATGGCGAAGGCAAGAAGATGAGCAAGTCCCTGGGCAATACCGTTGCTCCGCAGGACATCATCAAGCAATACGGCGCCGATATCCTGCGGCTCTGGGTGGCGTCATCCGATTATTCGGAAGACCTGCGTCTCGGCAAGGAAATCATCCAGACGACTGTCGACAGCTATCGCAAGCTGCGCAATACGCTGCGCTGGCTGCTGGGCAATCTCGCGCATTATAGGGCTGACGACGTCGTCGATTTCCGCGATATGCCCGAGCTTGAACGGCTGATGTTGCACCGGCTGGCGCAGCTCGATACAGGCGTGCGCACGGCATACAAGGAATATGACTATCGCAAGGTGGTCTCGCTCCTGACCAACTTTATGAATATCGAGCTCTCGGCGTTTTATTTCGATATCCGCAAGGATACGCTTTATTGCGATCCGATCTCGTCGGTGAAGCGGCGTTCGGCGCTGACCGTGCTCGATCATCTGTTCAATGCGCTGACGGCCTGGCTGGCGCCGATCCTGGTGTTCACCATGGAAGAGTGCTGGCTCGAGCGGCATCCGGGCGAGATGGAATCGGTGCATTTGCGCTTGTTCCCGGACATCCCGGGCGACTGGCTCGACGATGAGCTGGCGAGCAAATGGCAGCTTATTCGCGCGGTGCGCCGCGTCGTGACCGGGTCGCTCGAAATCGAGCGGCGCGAGAAGCGGATCGGCTCGTCGCTGGAGGCCGCACCGACCGTGTTCATCGCTGATGCGCGGTATATCGATGCGCTCGAAGGCCAGGACCTGGCCGAGATCGCGATCACCTCGGCTGTTGTGGTGAAGCAGGCTGACGGTCCGGCAGAGGCGTTCAGGCTCGATGAGGTGCCGGGCATTTCGGTGACGCCGGCTCTGGCTGAAGGCACGCGTTGTGCCCGGTCGTGGAAGGTGTTGCCCGAAGTCGGGACGGATGCCGAATATCCGGACGTGACGCTGCGCGATGCCCAGGCCTTGCGCGAACTGGCGGCGGCGGGGGTTTGAGCTTGACGTTCGGTTTCGCGGGTCACCCCCTCCCATCCTCCCGCATCAAGGGGGAGGTGCAGGGCCGGTGGGTGAGGCAACATTGTGCAACGAACTGGATACACCACCTCGCCCCTTGCGGGGGAGGATGTGAGGGGGGGCTTACACGATGAACGCCAAAGCATCCCCAGCCATTTTGACTTCGCTCCTCGTCGCCGTGCTCGCATTCGGCATAGACCGCGCGCAAAAAGGCTATCATATCGCGGCTGATTGCTATGCGATCGGGCAGGCCAACTGCGTGTCGGTTTTTTCCAACTTCATCCCGTTTTCGATGACGGGATGGCGGGGCGGCGAGATCGTGCCGGTCACGCCGTTCTTCGATTATGTGCTCGTCTGGAATACCGGCATTTCCTATGGGCTGCTCGATGGGCTGCCGGTCTGGGCGCTCGGGGCCATCATGATGGTGGCGATCGTCGGGCTCTCGATCTGGTGGTGGCGGACCAATGCGCCGCTGGTGCGGGTTGGGCTCGGTTTTGCCATTGGCGGGGCGCTGTCCAATGCGCTCGACCGTCTGATCTATGGCGCGGTGGCGGATTTCTTCCACTTCCACTGGGGAACGTGGTCGTTCTATATTTTCAACATCGCCGATGTGGCGATCACGCTCGGCGTCATCCTGCTGCTGCTCGATGCGCTGGGGGTGGGGCGGACGCGCCAGACGCCAGCCACTTAACGCTGCGCGATCATTGTGCTGCCCAAATCTGGCCTTAGGGGCAGAAATGCGGTATAAGCGCCGCCACTATCGTAAGGGACGTTTCATGCGTATTGGATTGACCGGCCACCAGAGCCGCATTTCGGCCCCGGCGCGTGCGGTGTTGGCGGGCCTAGCCCTCGTCGCAACGCTTGCCCTTGGCGCGTGCACGACGGTGGAAGGCACCAATGCGCTGACCGATGCCGGCACCTTTGAACGCGAAGTGTTGAACACGACGGCGCGCGGTGTGGGCCTTATTCCCGGCGATGCGCCCAAGGAAGATCTGACCAAGCCACGTGCGCCGCTGGCGCTGCCGCGCGACACGGCGAGCCTGCCGGCGCCGACGACGGAAGTGGCAACGGCTCAATTGCCCGCCAATAGCGATACGGTGCGCGTCGATACGAGCAAAATGAGCGAGGCCGATATTCAGCGCCTGCGCAATGCCAAGGTGGTCGATCTGCGCTCTCTGGGAGGTCGCCCGTTGACGGCGGAAGAGGCTCGCTCCTTGACGGCGCGCATGAGCGCTGCCGGCATGCAGGTTTCCTCGGCGGCCGAGCGTCCGCTCTATCTGCCACCGGATGAATATTTCACGCGCGTCGGCGACGCGAACCTTGTTTGCCGCACGGCAAATGGCGAATTGGTGCCGCTCAGCGATGCGCGCTGCCCCGACGAAGTCCGTCGCGCCATGCGCACGTCCGGTCCGGGCGCCAGCCAGCTCAGCACCGGTCCAGGTGCCAAGCTGACCAACTCGGAAACGACGCTGCAAAACTAAGCTCGGCAGCGAGCTTCCTGCCTTCTGGGCGGCCGGATGATCCGGCCGCCTTTCGCTTTCTCCGCGCCGCCCATAGTGGGTCCCGCATGTCATGAAAGTCCTCTCCATGAGCGACACACCAAAACCCGAAACCGCCGATCGTCTTGCCAAGGTCATGGCCCGCGCCGGGCTTTGCTCGCGCCGCGATGCCGAAGGCTGGATCGCCGCCGGCCGCGTCACCGTCAACGGCAAGAAGGTCATTACGCCAGCCTTCAACGTGACGAGCCGCGACAAGATCACCGTCGATGGCCAGCCGCTTGCTGAACGCCAGGGCACGCGCGTCTGGCTCTATCACAAGCCCGCCGGGCTCGTGGTGACCGAGAAAGATCCCGAAGGGCGCAAGACGATTTTCGAAGCGCTCGACGAGCAGGGTCTGCCGCGCGTCGTCACCGTCGGCCGGCTCGATATCAACACCGAAGGTCTGCTGCTGCTCACCAATGATGGCGGGCTGAAGCGCATTCTCGAATTGCCCTCCACCGGCTGGCTGCGCCGCTATCGCGTGCGCGCCTATGGCTATGTCACCCAGGCACAGCTCGATGCGCTCAAGGATGGCATCACCGTCGAAGGCGTCAATTACGGGCCGATCGAAGCGACGATCGAGCGTGAGCAGGGCCACAATATGTGGATCGTTGTCGGTCTGCGCGAAGGCAAGAACCGCGAAGTCAAGAACGTGCTCGGCGCGCTCGGCCTCGAGGTCAACCGCCTCATTCGCGTGTCCTATGGTCCGTTCCAGCTCGGCGATCTTGCGGAAGGCGCGATCGAGGTCGTCAAGGCCAAGATGCTCAAGGACCAGCTGGGCAAGAAGCTGGCCGAGGCCGCCAATGTCGATTTTGACAGCGAAATGCCAGAAGGCCTGTTCCCACCGCCGCGCGCCATGAGCGAAAGCCCGCGTAGTCGCGGTTTCCGCAAGCCGGCAGTACGCGCTGGGTTCGATGATCGCGACGAGGACCGCCCGGTGCGGCCGCGCCGGATTCACTTTGACGACGATGGCCGGGCGCCGGAAGAATATGAACCCAAGGGGCCGGATCGTCCGGGCCGGGGCCGCGTGGATCCCGATGATCAACCGGCGAGCAATTATGGCCGCCCGCCGATCCGCGCGCCGCGCGAAGAAAAGTCAGAGGGCGATCGCAAATCGTTTGGCGACAAGAAGTCTTTTGGCGCCAAGAAGCCTTACGGCGACAAAAAGTCGTTTGGCGATAAGAAGCCCTATGGCGAGAAGAAGTCGTTTGGGGACAAGAAGCCCTTTGGCGACCGCAAGCCTTACGGCGACAAACCCTATGGGGATCGACCGCAGCGCAGCCGTCCCGAGGGCGGTGAACGCCCGGCGCGCAGCTTTGGCGAGCGTCCGCAGCGGCGCGATGATGAGCGGCGTGGCGGCGGCGAACGCCCGCAGCGCGGCTTTGGCGGTGGGGAGCGCCCGCAGCGTAACTTTGGCGATAAGCCGGCCCGCAGCTTTGGCGGCGGAGAGCGCCCGCAGCGCAGTGGCGGCGAGCGTCCGGCTCGGTCCTTTGGGGACAAGCCGGCTCGCAGCTTCGAGGATCGTCCAAGCCGCGGCGATCGTCCGCAGCGTTCCTATGGCGACAAGCCTGCACGCTCGTTCGGCGATCGGCCGGAGCGGGGGCAGCGCCCGGATCGTCCGCAGCGCTCGTTTGACGACAATCGTGGTCCGCGCCGCGATGACCGGCCGGGTCAGGGCCGACCACAGGGTGGTCGCCCCGCGGGCAAGAGCTTTGGCGGCGCCCGGCCCGAAGGTGGCCGGCCTGCTAGCGGTGGCCGTCCCGGCGGCAAGCCGTTTGGTGGGAATCCAGGTGGCGGCCGACCGACTGGTGGCCGTCCGGCAGGCGGCGGTCGTCCCGCCGGTGGTGGCCGTCCCACGGGTGGTGGGCGTCCGACAGGTGGCTCCCGTCCCACGGGTGGCCGGCCTGGTGGCGGCAGGCCGCGGGGTTAAGCGGTGCGGATCGTTGCCGGTAAATTTCGCGGCAAGCAGCTCAATTCACCGTCGGACGATTCCATTCGCCCGACGGCTGACCGCGTGCGCGAAAGCATGTTCAATATATTGGGGTCGCGGCTGGGGCCGGTCTTCGAGGGCCTAAAGGTGCTCGACCTCTTTGCCGGCACCGGCGCGCTTGGGTTCGAAGCGCTGTCGCGCGGCGCGGCACATGTGACCTTTGTCGATACCGGCGCGGAATCACGCGGACTGGTGCGCGATCATATCCAGGCCTTTGGCGTGGCTGGGATCACCAAGCTCCTGCGGCGCGATGCGACGGCGCTTGGGGCGCCGGGCACATTTGGCCAATTTGATCTCGTTTTCCTCGATCCGCCCTATGGGCTGGGGCTCGGTGAAAAGGCGATGGCTGAACTGGCGGCCAATGGCTGGCTCAAACCCGGCGCGACGCTGGTCTGGGAAGAAAGCGCCGACGTGGCGGTGACTGTGCCCGAGAGATTCGCGCTCGACGACGAGCGGACCTATGGCGCGGCGGCGGTGCGGTTTCTCACGTTTGGTACAGCGGACTGAACTTTCCGCCGCGTCCCCGAGTTTGTCCCCGGCAATTGTCTGGAGATGAGTGATGGCGGAAGTGGTTCGGACGGGTGGGTGTCTTTGCGGAGCGGTGCGCTATGAAGTGCGCGGCGCACCATTCAAATCCGGGCTATGCCACTGCGCCGATTGCCGCAAGGTGACGGGGACGTCGTTTCTCGCCTATGCCGATTGGCTCAGCCATCAGTTCAGCTCTGAGGGCAAGGTCGAGACCTATGAGGGGCGCTCATTTTGCCCGACCTGTGGATCGCGGCTTTTCAATCGCAATGAAGAGGGAGTCGAGATTTACCTAGGCACGCTTGATGATGCGCCAAACGGCATCAAGCCCGAGGTCGAGGGCTGGTGCATCAGGCGCGAGCCTTGGCTGCCGGTGATTGCCGGCATGCCGATGATGCGGGAAGATCCCTGACGGTCATGCAGCCTTCTGCAAACACTCGGCGCAGCGGCCGCGGATTTCCATTGTGGTGCGTTCGACCTTGAAACCCTCTTTGCCGGCCCAGGCGCCGAGGCGCTCTTCGATGACCGCGTCGGCGAATTCGTCGACCTTGCCGCAGCTTTCGCAGATGGCGAAGGCGATGAGGCCTTTGCGGTGGCAATGGGTATCGGCGCAAGCAACGAAAGCGTTGAGCGATTCAAGCCTGTGAGCAAGGCCGCGATCGACGAGCTTTTCAAGCGCCCGATAGACCTGAAGCGGGGCGCGGAGGCCATCGGCGCGCAGCTTGTCGAGGATATCATAGGCGCTGAGCGGACCCATCGAGGCGGTCAACGTACCGAGCACCAGTTCCTGATTGCGCGTGAGATCGGTCGGCATGTCGTGGCTATGTGCCATGAGAGTCTCTCCTGCCGAACAATCGTGCGGTCGGCACCGCGAGCGAAACGAGGAAAATAAGCAGCGCCGCCACGACGATGGATGGTCCCGAAGCGGTATCCCAGGTGAGAGACCCATACAAGCCGCCGACGACGGAGACGGCGCCGAGACCGGCAGCGACCAGCGCCATGATTTCGGGCGTGGGGCTGAGGCCCCGCGCGGTGGCTGCGGGGATGATGAGAAGCGAGGTGATCAGCAACACGCCGACGAGCTTCATGGCGATGGCGATGACCGAGGCCATGAGCAGCATGAGCAGAATGCGGCTGATCTCGGGATTGAGGCCCTCGGCCTCCGCGAGTTCCGGGCTGACCGTTGCAGCGAGGAGCGGACGCCAATTCAAGGCGAGAAGCGCAAGGATCGCGGCGCCGCCGGCATAGATGATGATGATGTCGTCCATCGAGACGGCGAGGATATCGCCGAACAAAAAGCCCATGAGGTCGATGCGGACCTGGGTGAGGAAGCCGACGAGGACGAGGCCGACCGCAAGGGAAGAGTGGCTCAGGATGCCGAGAAGGGCATCGGTCGAGAGCGTGTTCTGGCGCTGGAGGAGAAGGAGCGCACCGGCGACCATGGCGGCGACGGCGAAGACGCCGAGGGTCATGTTGATCGAGAGGAGGATCGAAATGGCGACGCCGAGCAGGGCCGAATGGGCCATGGTATCGCCGAAATAGGCCATGCGGCGCCAGACGACGAAGCAGCCGAGCGGGCCGGTGACGAAGGCAAGGCCGATGCCGGCGGCGATGGCGCGGGAGAAGAAATCAGTGAGCATGGAGGACTCCTTGCCGCGCTGGTGCGTGGGAGCACCCCCTCCCAACCTCCCCCATCGAGGGGGAGGTGCAGATCGAGTGCTGGGCAACATCTGACCAAAGCCACCGGCCCGAAACCTCCCCCTTGATGGGGGAGGATGGGAGGGGGTGGGGCAACACGCGCATGCGCTCACCCATGATGATGCCCCGCATGCTCGTGATGATGGTCGTGCTTGCCATCCTTGCCCACCACACAGCCATCGTCGTGATGCTCGTGATCGTGGTGATGCTCGTAGATTGCCAGGGTTTCGGCGGCGCGGGTGCCGAACAACGCAAGATATTCGGGGCTGCGTTTGACGGCGGCTGGGGTGCCGCGGCAGCAGATGTGGCCGTTGAGGCAGATGACGGTGTCGGTTTCGGCCATGACGACGTGGAGGTCGTGGCTGATCATCAGGATGCCGGCCTGGGTGACGTCGCGGATCTGGCGGACGAGTTCGTAAAGCGCCACTTCGCCGGAAAAATCGACGCCCTGAACAGGTTCGTCGAGGACGAGCAGATCGGGCTTGCGGATCATTGCGCGGGCAAAGAGCACGCGCTGGAACTCGCCGCCCGAAAGTTCCTGCACGGCCGCGCCGAGGAGACGGCGCGCGCCGACGGCTTCAAGTGCGGATTCGATTTCGGAGCGCGAGAAACGGCCGGTCAAAGTCATGAGGCGCTCGACCGTTAAGGGGAGCGTCCAGTCGATGCTGAGCTTTTGCGGGACATAGCCGATTTTTAGGCCCGGCTTGCGCGTGACGGTCCCAGTCGTCGGCTTCAAGACGCCAGTCGCCATCTTGGCGGTCGTCGACTTGCCCGAGCCATTGGGGCCGATCAAGGTAACGATCTCGCCGCGTGAGATTGACAGATCTAAGCCCTCGACGAGGACACGGCCACCGCTCCGCACGCCGGCACCGGCCAGCGTGATCAGCGTTTCGCCCTTGGCACGCATATTCATGAAACTTTCCAACTGCACTCTTGACGCTGAGATTTACGTTATAGCATAACACCGCCGCAAGCGTAATAATATAACATGTTGTTGCGCATGATCCTGCCGACAAGAGGTGTCTGACATGACCCGGCTTCTTCCCTTTGTGGCTCTAACGAGCCTGATGTTGACTGGCACGGCCTTGGCCGTACCCAATGTGGTGGCATCGACCAAGCCTGTCCACTCGCTGGTGGCGGCGGTGATGGCGGGGGTGGGCGAGCCCGGCCTGATCGTCAAGGGATCGGCATCGCCCCATACCTATTCGCTGCGTCCTTCCGATGCTGCCGCGCTCGAAAATGCCGATATCGTGTTCTGGACCGGGCATGGGATGGAGCTGTTCCTTGCCGATGCGCTCGAGACACTCTCGACCAAGGCCGAGACGGTCGAACTGGCCGATGCCGAGGGGATTACGCTCCTGCCGGTGCGCGAGGGCGGCGCGTTCGAGCATCATTCCCATGGCGACGAGCATGCCGAAGAAGGGCACGAGCATGAAGAGCATGATCACGTCCATGAGGAGGGCGAAGGGGACATGCATTTCTGGCTCGATCCTGAAAATGCCAAGCTCATGGTGACCGATATTGCCAAGGTACTGTCGGCGGCAGACCCGGACAATGCGGCAAAGTATAATGCGAATGCCGAGACCGAAGTCGCGGCGCTTGGAGCGCTTGAGACCGAGATCAATGCCAGTTTGATCGGGGTGAAAGACAAGCCCTTCATCGTCTTCCATGACGCGTACCAATATTTCGAAAAGCGCTTTGGGCTTGATGTGGCAGGTTCGATCACAGTGTCGCCCGAGGTGATGCCCGGCGCGGCGCGGGTCGATCAATTGCGCACCAAGGTGAGTGAACTGGGCGCGACCTGCGTCTTTGCCGAACCTAATTTCGAGCCGACGATCGTCAAGACGATCATCGAGGGCACCAATGCCAAGGCCGGCGTGCTTGATCCGGAAGGCAGCGCGCTGACCGAAGGCCCCGATCTCTACGCCAACTTGCTGCGTGGGCTTGCGACCGGCCTCGTTGATTGCCTCGGCTGACCACTAGATTATGAGCCGGTGGCGATTTAAGCCGCCGGCCTTTCCTCTCATTTCGCAGATGATCCATCTGTCCCTTGGGACGGACGGGTTTTCGCACGCCTACAAACCCAATAGTTACGTTCTAACATAACGGAAATGACATGCGATTTCTTTTTGCTTCCCTGCTTTTTGCCACGGCGCTCACGGGGCCGGTTCTGGCCGATGATGTCACCGCGTGGCGGTTGTTCGTGGGTGATCATGCCGAGGGCAAGGTGACGGCGATCGATGCGTTGAGCGGGGAGGTGCTTGATAGTTTTGCCCTCAAGAGCCCCGTATCGCTTTATGCCAGTGCATCGGGCGATGCGGTTTTTGCCGTGCAGGGCGCGGGCAACCAGGTCTCGGCTATTCGCTCCGGCATCGCATTCGAAGATCATGGCGACCACGGCGATATCGCGGTTTCGGCGCCTTCATTGGTGGATGCGGTGATTACGGGCGAAAAGCCGGCGCATTTTGTCGAGCATGACGGCAAGGTAGCGCTGTTTTTCGATGGGTCGGGGAAGGTCGATCTCTTCGGTGCCGGGCAGTGGGTTCATGAAGGCACGGTGACGTCGGCTCAGCTCGATAGCGGCACGGCGCATCATGGGCTGGCAGTGCCGTGGGGCGATTATACGCTGGTGTCGATGGCCAATGGCGAAGACGAAAAGAAGCCGCGCGTGGGGCTCAATGTGCTTGATGCCGGGGGCGAGCAAGTGGGTGAAACCCATGCCTGCCCAGACCTTCATGGCGAGGCGGCATCAGGCAATCTGCTGATGATCGGCTGCGGTGATGGCGTGCTTGTCGTATCTGGTGCCGGCGCGCCGGAGGTCAAGAAACTCGATTATGCCGGGCTGCCGGAGGGCAAGACGACGACGCTCGTGGGCGGGCGGGGGATGCAATATTTCCTAGGCAATTATGGGCCGGACAAGGTCGTGATCATCGACCCGGCAGAGGCTGAGCCCTATCGCTTGATCGAACTGCCGACTCGACGGGTGCATTTCGTCACCGATCCCGGTCGCCCGCGCTTTGCCTATATCTTTACCGAGGACGGGTTTTTGCGGCAGCTCGACATGGTCAAGGGTGAGTTGACCCAAGCGGTCAAGGTGACCGAGCCCTATTCGATGGATGGCGAATGGAATCTGCCGCGGCCGCGAATGGCAGTGGTCGGCGATCAGGTCGCGGTGACCGATCCGCTCAAAGGATTGGTGCACCTCGTCGATATCGCAAGCTTTGCCATTTCCGGCGACATCCCCGTCGGGGGCTCGCCCTATACGATCGTCGCCGTCGGCGGCTCCGGCGCTCAGCACTAAATTTACGCCCTGCCGCCCGGTTCGGCGGCGGGGCCCTCTCCAATGGAGACTGTCATGGCCCCCCACCATCAAAGTGCCAAAAAACTCCCTGTTACCGTGCTGTCCGGCTTTCTCGGCGCCGGCAAGACGACGCTGCTCAATCACATTCTCAACAATCGCGAGGGGCGTAAGGTCGCGCTGATCGTCAACGATATGAGCGAGGTCAATATCGACGCGGCGCTCGTGCGCGACGGCGGCGCCAATCTCAGCCGCACCGAAGAAACGTTGGTGGAGATGAGCAATGGCTGCATCTGTTGCACGCTACGCGACGATCTGCTCGCCGAGGTGACGCGGCTCGCGGGCGAGAACCGGTTCGACTATCTGCTGATTGAATCGAGCGGCATTTCCGAGCCGTTGCCGGTGGCAACGACGTTCGACTTTCGCGATGAACGCGGCTTTTCGCTCTCGGATGTGACGCGGCTCGACACCATGGTGACGGTGGTCGATTGCGCGAACCTTCTCAAAGACTATGCCTCGACCGACTTTCTGCGCGATCGCGGCGAGACGGCGGGGGAGGGCGACGAGCGGGCGCTGGTCGATCTTCTGGTCGAGCAGATCGAATTTGCCGATGTGGTGGTGCTCAACAAGATTTCGACGGCAACCGAAGGCGATCGGCAGGCGGCGCGGACGATCATCAAGGCGCTCAACCCGGCGGCGAAGATCGTCGAGACCGATTTCGGCCAGGTGGCACTGGATGAGGTGCTCGATACCGGACTGTTCAACCTCGAGGTGGCCGAGACCAATCCGCTTTGGTTCAAGGAGCTCAATGGCTTCAAGGATCATCTGCCCGAGACCGAGGAATATGGGGTGCGCTCGTTCGTCTATCGGGCGCGGCGGCCGTTCAATCCGCTGCTGCTCGATCGGTTTATCAATTCGGCCTGGCCTGGCGTGATCCGCGCCAAAGGATTTTTCTGGCTGGCGACGCGGCCTGATCTGGTTGGTGAACTGAGCCAAGCCGGCGCTTTGGTGCGGACGCAGCGGCGGGGCATGTGGTGGGCGGCGGTGCCCGCACAACGTTGGCCCGAGAGCGCGGAATGGCGGAAATCCATGGCGCCTTATCTCGATCCCGTCTGGGGCGACAGGCGCCAGGAACTGGTTTTTATCGGCACCGACCTGATGGACGAGGCCGATATCCGCCGCCGACTCGATGCCTGCCTCGTGCCGGCGCGGACGATGACGCCCGACGCCTGGACCGTGCTGCCTGATCCGTTCCCGTCCTGGCAGGCTACTTGAGCGGGCCCTTGAAGATGAAGAGGGCGCCGATGCCGATGAAGGCAAAGCCGATGGCGTGGTTCCAGGTCAGCTTTTCGCCGAGATAGAAGACGGCGAAGAGCGCGAAGACCGTGAGGGAGATGACCTCCTGGATGGTCTTGAGTTCGGCGGCCGAATAGACGGCGCTGCCGATGCGATTTGCGGGGATGGCGAGCCAATATTCGAAGAACGCCACGCCCCAACTGATCAACACCACGACCCAGAGCACGAGGCCATGGTATTTGAGGTGCCAATACCAGGCGAAAGTCATGAAGAGATTTGACGCGAGCAGCAGCCCGATGGGGGCGAGGGTGGGAAAATTGAGGCCCATTGAAACACCGTAGGGGAGAATCGGCCCGGTCGGGCGCGCCTCGCATGTTTCGTGCGACGCACCCGGTCTTGGCAAGGCTCATTAACGCAGGTGATTTGTGGGGCGTTCCAGCGAAAGATTTCGTCGGTGAGATTATCGACCTGCTTCTTGACGAGCGCCTGCGCGTCATAAAGCCCGCGATTGTAAAAATAGCTGCCCATGCGCTCGGCAAAAAACTGCATCAGCATTTCGGCGGGGATGGCGCCGATGGACTGATCGAGCTCTTCGCGGAAATAATCCTGGATCTCGCCGACGATGGCCTTGGTCTCTTCGCGGCTGAATTTGATCTTTTCCATTATCGGCGGGCTCCTTTTCAGCCCCGTTCATAGCGCGAGTCGCCAATTGCGGACATGCGCAGGCTCGGACAGAATGGGCCTCGGGGATTGGGAGGAATTTTGCCATGTTCGCTCGTTTGTCATTTGCCGCTTTGTCACTGGCTCTGGTTGCGACCATGCCGCTTGCGGCCAAGGAAAAGGCCAAGGCCGAACCGTCTGCGGCAGAAACCGTCACCTGCGACGGCGTCTATGGCCGCAAGAGTTCGGACGCGCTGGTCAAGGAGACGTTTGGGGCCGACAACGTCAAAACCGGCATGGCCTATGGCGCCGAGGGCGTGGAATTCATGGCGACGGCGGTCTATCCCGACGATCCGCAGCGGGTGATCGAATTTAGCTGGTGGGACGAGGACAAGCTCGAATATCTCGGCTCGGTCGATCTCTCGCCCAGCCAGCAGACGCCGACGGGCGTGCGCATCGGCATGACCGTGGCCGAGGTCGAGGCGATCAATGGCGCGCCGTTTACCGTCGGCGGCTTCTGGTGGGATTATGGCGGCAATGCCGTGTTCGAGAAGGGCACGCTTGTCAATCCCGAGGATGGCTGCGGCTTCTGGATCCGCTTTGCGCCCAAGGATGAATATCCCTCGGATCTGAACGTGGACGCCGTTTCGGGCGAAGTGACGGTGCCGTCTTCGGAACCGCTTCTGAAAACGCTCGACGTGCGCGTGCGGTCGATTTCGCTCGGCTATCCCTATCCCGACGAACTGCCCAAGCAGGACTATTGAGGTCCGATGCGGAACACGATCATCTATCTGATCGGCCATTATGGGGTCGGCAAATACACCATCGCCCAAGAGATTGCGGCCCAGACCGGCGCGCGGGTGTTCGATAATCACCTCGCCAACAATGTCATCTTCTCGCTGATCCGCGAGGATGGGCGAACGAAAATTCCGGAACGGGCCTGGGACTTGATCATGACGATCAGACGGCAGGCGCTGACGGCAATGGCCGAGATCGCGCCGGAGCGGGCGAGCTTCGTTCTGACCAACGCCTTGATGGAGGCCGATCCGATGGATCGAGAGGCATTTGACGAGGTCGTCGCGACTTCGGCGAAGCGGGGCGGGGTCTTCGTCCCGGTGATCCTGAGGGCATCGGATGCGGCGCATGCGGTGCGGGTGCCCTCACTCGAGCGCGAAACGCGGCTGAAGATGACCGATGTCGATGGAGCACTGGCGGCGCGGGCGCGAAAGATACTCCGCGTTACGCATCCCAATCGGTTCGATCTCGATACGTCGGACATCGAACCGCAGGAGGCGGCACGGCGGATCATCGCCCATGCCGAGGTAGTTGCAGCTCAGCAATCGGCCTTGAGGGAAGCGACGAGCTGATCGACCAGAGGGTCGAATTTGCTGCGGTCGGTCTGGGCATAGTCGAAGCGGAGCGCGGCATAGGCTTTGCCATCGCAGAGGGCGATCATGTGCTGCTTGAGCACGCGATCCTTCTTGGCGCCGGACCATGTGGCCCAGGTGGGTGTCGTCGAGCGTTCGGTGACGCCCCAGCCGGAGGCCATATCGGACGCGAGCTGGCCATAGGATTCGGTTTCAAAACCGCTCGCGCCAAGCGGCGCGGCCCAGACCTTTAGGCGACCGACGCGGCCATCGAAGAGGAAGGCTTCGCCCGAGCCGTTGGCCTCAGCGCCCTGACCCTCGAAGCCGGGCGGGATATCGACGGTATAATTGAAGGCGGGGTTTTCGTAGGCGCTCCAAGTTTCCTGCGCAGTGGCGGGCAGGGCGAGGAGGGCGAGAGCGAAGAGGGGGGCTAGGATGCGCATGGCGGGAGATTGCCTGTAGGAGTTCTTGGAGGCAAGGGGCCTTGCCTATCGCTTACAGCACCACAATCCCTGCATGCTTCGCCTTGTTCTCGGGCTCGACGTGGATGGTGATCTGCACGTCTTCGACGGCTTCGCGCAGCTTGGCTTCGATGTCGTCGCAGATTTTGTGGGCGGTATCGACGGTCATGGCGCCGGGGACGACGAGGTGAAAGTCGATGAAGGTCAGCTTGCCGGCCTGGCGGGTGCGGATGTCGTGGGCCTCGATTGCGCCATCGGCGTTTTGTGCAATGACATCTTTGATGGATTTTTGGGTTTCAGGGGGTACGGCGACGTCCATGAGGCCGCCGACGCTTTCGCGGATGACGCCCCAGCCGGACCATAGGATGTTGAGCGCAACGAGGGCGGCCAGAACTGCGTCGAGCGCGGCAATGCCGGTCATATAGACGAGCGCGAGGCCGACGATGACGCCGAAGGTCGAGACCACATCGGTCATCAGATGCTTTGCGTCGGCAACGAGCGCGGGGGAGCGGACGCGATTGCCATAGCGGCGGAGATATTGCGCCCAACCGAGATTGATGAGGGTCGCGACGACGCTGATGGCAATGCCTTCGACGGGCGCTTCGGGGAGTTCGGGATTGATGAAGCCGAAATAAGCTTCGCGGAGGATCAGGATCGCCGCGACGATGATCATGACGCCGACGAGCACGGCCGAAAAGTATTCAGCCTTGTGATAGCCATAGGGAAGGGACGCGTCGGCGGGGCGCTGGGAGAGGCGTACGGCGATCAGCGCCAGAATGGCGGTGACGACGTTGACGATCGATTCGAGCGCATCGGAATAAAGCGCGATCGAGCCGGTGAAGCGCCAAGCGAGAAGTTTTAGGCCAAGCACCAGGATACCGACGCCGAGGCTGATCGCCGCTATGGTCAGCGTTCTATTGGTGACGGCCATGATGGGAACTCCGCAAGCGTGAGCGCGGCCCATAGCGGCAATGTCATCTGCCCGCAAGTGCTTGTATTTGCGAGTGATTTTCAGAAGCATTTCTATCTGGGCGGGCGCAAGGCAAGCCCTTGATCCCGCATGCTTTCTTGTCGAGGACTTTGCGAACGTCCTCCGTAAGCCCGCAAATAATTCTGTCAGTTTTCGATCGGCGGCGCCTCCCCCTTGAGGGTGAGTGGAAGGCCGGCGGCGATGAAGTAGACATCGTCGCAGATTTCGCCGAGGCGTTGATGGGTCGAGCCGGCCAGATCGCGAAAAGTGCGGGTCAGTGGATCTTCTGGGCTTATGCCGAGGCCGAGTTCATTGCTGACGAGCACGACTTTCGAGGTTTTGAATTCGACGAGCGTAGCGCAAAGTTCGCTGACGGCGGTCGCGACGTCCTCGCCCGATACCAGCATGTTGTTGATCCAGAGCGTCACGCAATCGACCAGGATGACATCGTGCTCTTCGCCTGCCTGGAGAATGGCGTGCGAGATGTGCATCGGCTCCTCGCGCAAGTCGAAACGGCCGGCGCGGCGAGCGCGATGGCTTTGAACGCGGTCACGCATGTCATCATCGAGCGCTTCGGTGGTCGCAAGATAGAGCGGTTTGCTGCCTGAGCGCAGAGCCAGTCGTTCGGCAAAGGCGGTCTTGCCAGACCGGGCTCCACCCAAAACCAATGTGTGCCGCATGGAAGTCTCCTCCGCATGCCGCCGCCACCAGCGCGGCAGCAAGACGTCTTAAAACCATTTGCGGGGCCGAGATGTTCCCGGGTTTCGTGAAATGGACGGAGGTAAGCCGGCTGCTGTTCTGAGTGAGAGACTCAGTTAGATGAGGCACAAACGCATATGGATTTGAACGCGCCCATGGCTGAGACCGACCTTTATCTGCCGCTCAAAGCCTTCATGGAAAGCGCGGGATATGTGGTCAAAGGCGAGGTCAATGGATGCGATCTGGTCGGGGTGACCAATGACGATCCGCCTGTGATCGTCGTTTGCGAAATGAAGCTGGCCTTCAATCTCGAGCTTGTCATGCAGGCGGTGCAGCGCGCGACCTATACCGACGAAGTGTGGCTCGCGGCGCGGGCGGCGAAAACGGCGAAGGGGCGCGAGCACGATGCGCGTTTTCGCAATCTCTGCCGGCGCCTGGGCTTTGGGATGCTGACCGTGTCAGAGGCTGGAGCGGTCAATGTCGTGATGGCACCCTTTGCGGTAACGCCGCGCAAGGATGCCAAGAAGCGCTCGCGCCTCCTTGATGAACACAAGCGGCGCATTGGTGATCCGCAAAAGGGCGGGGGACGCGGCAAGCCGATCATGACCGCCTATCGGCAAGACTGCATCCTCTGCGCGACGGCACTTTTGAGCGGGTCGCAGAGCCCGAAACAATTGAAGCCACTCGTGGCGCGGGCCGCAACGATTCTGCGGAGCAATGTCTATGGCTGGTTCGTGCGGGAAAGCCGGGGCATCTATGGCCTGACCGATCTCGGCCGGGCCGCGGTGCAGCCGCAGGAATAATCGGACCGCAGCGATGAGAAGGTGGTCGTTTTTCTGCCTTATACTACTTTCGTCTTAGCTTCTTTCGCACTATGGTCCGCGCGAAACTGACCCCTTAGGGTGTGGCCGCTTCGGGTGAACGCCGCTTCGCGCCGAATCAAGCAGCCCCATCCCTTTCACGGAGAAACCGCGTGGCCCGATATTATCTTGGCGTTGACGGCGGTGGCACCAATTGCCGCGTGCGTTTGGCCGACGAAAATCTGGTGACGCTGGCCGAAGTGAAAAACGGCCGTTCCAATCTGCAGATCGACGATGGTGAACCGGCCTATAAGGCGATCCTCGACGGTACCCGCGATGTGTTCAAGGCGGCCGGGATCGACTATGCCGAGACCGCCAATACCTATGCCTGCTTTGGCATGGCGGGTGGGCGCATGGATACGGCACGCGCCGAGTTCGCCGCGCGCGCCTGGCCCTTTGCCGGCGTCACAGTTTACGACGATATCGACATTGCCCATGCCGGCGCGCTTGCGGGCGGCGAAGGCGGGGTCGTTATCATCGGCACCGGCTCTGCTGCCATGTCGATCGTTGGCGGCAAGCGCTATCAGGCTGGCGGCTGGGGCTTTCATATCGGCGACCAGATGTCGGGCGCGATTCTTGGCCGGGAACTGGCGCGCTATGCCGTCGAGGCAGAAGACGGTCTCGTCGAAGGCTCGCCGCTGACCGAAGCGGTGGTAGCTGCGCTGGGCGGCGATAATCAGGCCGTGATGACCTGGTCTTTTGCCACCGAAATGGATTTAAAACTCTTGAGCCGCGATGACAGCGAAGGGTGCGATGACGCCCTGATCGGCCGCGCGCCCGGCGAGTTCGGCAAACTCATGCCGCTCTGGTTCGAACATCTAGAGCGGAACGATCCAGTCGCGCTCAAATTGCTCGATATCCAGATGAGCTATATCGACACCTATGTGCGCTGGTTCAAATCGCACGATGCCAAGGTGATGGCCATTGTTGGTGGCCTTGGGCAGCGGCTCTTTCCGCGCCTCACCGAACGCTATGGTGACTTTGTCGCCCTGCCGCAATTCGAGCCCCTGCATGGCGCGGTCATCCTCGCCAAGCAAAATGTCGCTTCAAACTAGGGACCTTGCCCCGTGTCCAGCCGTATCATCCCCGTCCAGCCCTTTGACTATGTGGTGTTTGGCGCCACGGGTGACCTGACCAAGCGCAAGCTCGTTCCTGCGCTCTATCACCGCTTCAAGGACGGCCAGTTCGACGAACAGAGCCGCATCATCGGCGCGTCGCGCTCAAAGCTGACCGAAGCCGATTTCCAGACGTCCGTTCGCGATGCGATCAGCCAGTTCGTCGAAAAGGAATATCAGGACGCAGCGACCATCGAGCGCTTCGTCAAGATCTGCACCTACGTGCCGGTTGATGCCAGCAAGCCCGAGGAATCGGGCGATCTCGGCAAGGCGCTGCGCAATGATCCAAAGATCGTGCGCGCCTTTTACCTCGCCGTGGCGCCGGACCTGTTCGAGCCGATCGCCGAATATCTGGCGGCCAAGAAGCTTTATCGCCGCGACGCGCGCGTCGTGATCGAAAAGCCGCTCGGCCACGATCTCACCTCGTCCAAGGCAATCAACGACGGCGTGGCCAAGATCTTCAAGGAAGATCAGGTCTATCGCATCGACCATTATCTCGGCAAAGAGACGGTGCAGAACCTCCTGGCCCTGCGCTTTGCCAATACGCTCTTCGAGCCAGTCTGGAATTCGGCCCATATCGACCACGTTCAGTTGACCGTGGCCGAAAGCGTCGGCGCCGGTACGCGCGGCTATTATGACGAGAGCGGCGCGCTCCGCGACATGATCCAGAACCACATGCTGCAGCTTCTCTGCCTTGTGGCCATGGAGCCCCCGGCTTCGGACGAAGCCAATGCGCTGCGCGACGAAAAGCTGAAGGTGCTGCGGGCGCTGCGGCCGATCGTCAATGGCGAAGTCGCCAAATCGACCGTGCGCGGCCAGTATCGCGGCGTGTCATCGGAAGCGACTTCGGTCGCTGGCTATCAGGACGAATTGCCGGAGGAAAAGAAGGGCAGCCGCACCGAAACCTTTGTGGCGCTGAAGGCCAATATCGACAATTGGCGCTGGGCCGGCGTGCCGTTTTATTTGCGCACCGGCAAGCGCATGGCCGAGCGCGTCTCGGAAATCTGCATCCAGTTCAAGCCCATTCCGCACTCGATCTTCGACCATGCCGAAGGCGCGCCCAAGCCCAACAAGCTGATCATGCGCCTGCAGCCCAATGAGGGCGTCAAGCTCCTCATGATGATCAAGGACCCAGGTCCCGGCGGCATGCGCCTCCGCGAAGTGCCGCTCAACCTCTCCTTTGCCGAGACTTTTGCCGAGCGCACGCCGGAGGCCTATGAGCGCCTGCTGATGGACGTGGTGCGTGGTAGCCAGACGCTGTTCATGCGTCGCGATGAGCTCGAAGCCGCCTGGATGTGGGTCGATCCGATCCGCGAAGCTTGGGATCGCTCGAGCGAACCGCCGCAGACCTATACAGCTGGCACCTGGGGTCCAAGCGGCGCCGTGGCGCTGATCGAGCGCGATGGCCGCTCCTGGTATGAGGGTGCGCTCTCGTGACCCTCGATCGCCGCACCTTTGCCGACAGGCCGACCCTCGCCAAGGAACTGGCCGAAGCCGTAGCGGACCGCATTCGCACGGCCATTGCCGAGCGCGGCGAGGCGGCGATTGCTGTCAGCGGTGGCTCGACGCCCGGCAAATTCTTCATGGCGCTGGGCAAATTCAGGGACATCGACTGGACAAAGGTCATCGTGACCCTCGTCGATGAACGCTGGGTCGACGAAACCAGCGATCGCTCCAATGCGCTGCTGGTCAACGAGAAGATGCTGCAGGGCCCGGCGGCCGTCGCCCGGTTCGTGCCGCTCTATTCGGGTGGCGACGAGCCGACGTCCGATGCCGTGGCCAAGACCAATGCACTTGTCGGTGCTCTGCCAAAGCCTTTTGCCGCCGTGATCCTCGGCATGGGCAATGACGGACATACGGCGAGCTTTTTTCCGGGCGGCGATACGCTTGACGAAGCGCTGACGGCAGCGGGCCCGACACTTGCTATTCACGCGCCGGGCGCGGGCGAACCGCGCATCACCTTTACCCTGCCGCGCCTTTTGGAAACCGATGGCCTCTATCTCCACATCGAGGGAGAGGAAAAGGCCACGGTGCTCGAAAAGGCGCTCGGCGACGGACCGGTCGACGAGATGCCGATCCGCGCCGTGCTGCGCTCGGGCGCGCCGCTTTCAGTTTACTGGTCTCCTTGAGCCCCTGGGGCGGTCCCCAATCGACCGCTCCGGCCGCGCCTGGTGGCTAGTCATCGTTGCAAGGCTTCTCCGCGCCAGCGGCCCCCCTTTGGCGCGTCCTTGCCCTATATGGAGAAATGACCATGACCGTCCGCCAGGCCATCAAGGACGTGACCGACCGCATTGCGGCCCGCAGCCAGGATACGCGCCGCGACTATCTCGCGCGCATCGAGTCAGCCCGGGAAGCAGGCGTGCATCGCTCGAGCCTTTCCTGCGGCAACCTGGCCCACGCCTTTGCCGCCTGTGCGCCTTCCGAAAAGGCGGCGCTGGCCGGCAACAAGACGCTGAACCTCGGCATCGTCACAAGCTACAACGACATGCTCTCGGCGCATCAGCCCTACCAATTCTATCCCGACATCATCAAGGAAGCGGCGCGCGAAATGGGCGCGACAGCCCAGGTGGCGGGCGGCGTGCCGGCCATGTGCGACGGGGTTACCCAGGGCCAGCCGGGGATGGATCTCAGCCTCTTCTCCCGCGATGTGATTGCCATGGCGACGGCCATCGCGCTCTCGCACAATATGTTCGATGCCGGCGTCTATCTCGGGATTTGCGACAAGATCGTGCCGGGCCTCGTCATCGGCGCGCTGACCTTCGGGCATTTGCCGGCTGTGTTCGTGCCTGCAGGCCCGATGCCTTCGGGCATTCCGAATGACGAAAAGGCAAAAGTTCGCCAGCTTTATGCCGAGGGCAAGGTTGGCCGGGCCGAACTGCTCGAAGCCGAGAGCAAGTCCTACCATTCGGCGGGTACGTGCACCTTCTACGGCACGGCGAATTCGAACCAGATGCTCATGGAAATCATGGGCTTGCATCTGCCCGGCGCGAGTTTCGTCAATCCCGGCACGCCGCTGCGCGATGCGCTGACACGCGAAGCCACCAAGCGCGCGTTGTCGCTGACGGCGCAGGGCAATGAATATACGCCCATCGGCCACATCGTCGATGAAAAGGCCATCGTCAACGGGCTCGTCGGCCTTCATGCGACGGGCGGCTCGACCAATCACACCATGCACTTGATCGCCATGGCGGCAGCGGCCGGGCTCCATGTCACCTGGGACGATATGAGCGACCTGTCTGACGCGACCCCGCTTCTGGCGCGCGTCTACCCCAATGGCGTGGCTGACGTGAACCATTTCCACGCTGCGGGCGGCATGGGCTTCATGATCCGCGAACTGCTCGAAGGCGGGTATCTGCACGAGGACGTCAAGACCGTCTGGGGTGCGGGGCTGTCCAATTACAGTGTCGAAGCCAAGCTGATCGAAGACAAGCTGGCCTTTGAACCGGCGCCGGCCGAAAGCGCGCTGCCCAAGGTTTTGACCAGCGTTAAGATGCCGTTCCAGCAGACGGGGGGCCTCAAACTTCTGTCGGGCAATCTCGGCCGCTCGGTGATCAAGGTGTCGGCGGTCAAGCCGGAGCATCGCGTGGTCGAGGCGCCGGCGCGCGTCTTCCATAGCCAGGATGGCATGCAGGCGGCGTTCAAGGCCGGCGAACTGACGGGTGATTTCATCGCCGTCGTGCGCTTCTCGGGCCCCAAGGCGCTCGGCATGCCGGAATTGCACAAGCTGACACCATCGCTCGGCATTCTGCAGGATCGCGGCTTCAAGGTCGCCCTTTTGACGGACGGCCGCATGTCGGGCGCGTCGGGCAAGGTGCCGGCGGCGATCCACATGACCCCGGAAGCCGTCGATGGCGGCCCGATCAGCAAGATCCGCGATGGCGACATGATCCGGCTCGATGCCAATGAAGGCACGCTGACTTTCCTCGGCGACGAGAAGGAATTCTTCTCGCGCACCCCGGCCTTGGAAGACCTGCGGCCCCAGCACTTTGGGATGGGGCGTGAGTTGTTTGCCGGGTTCCGGAGCCTGGTTGGTGTGGCCGATCGCGGGGCGAGTGTGTTCGGCTGAGGCTGAATAACCCCCACCTAACCTCCCCCTAGTAGGGGGAGGGATCTATCGAGTTTGCCGAAATTTTTGGGAGCCCAGATCCACTCCTCCCGCTAGAGGGGGAGGTTGGGTGGGGGTATCGGCACGCCCGCATACCGCGCCCTTGGCCTGATCAGCGCGCCGGTTTCGATCTGCTCCAGCGCATGGGCCAGCCAGCCGACACTTCTCGCCAGTGCGAAGATTTGCAGCGGGGCATCTTCGGGCAGATCATAAGCGGCGACCAAGGCGGAGAGGGCGAAGTCGATGTTGGGCTTTTCGCCACTCATTGCCTCGCCGACCTTGGCGAGTTCTGCAAAGAGCTTTGGGACTTCGAACGTCGCAAGGAGGGCCGGCGCTCGGATGTCGTGGTCGGGATAGAGACGGTGGCCGAAGCAGGGCAGGGGGCGGCCTTGGCGCAGGAGGCTGGAGACGGCGGCTTCGACGCCGTGGCGCTTGGCATCGCGGACGAGGGCGCCCATGCTGAGGCTGGCGGTGCCGTGGAGGGGGCCGGAGAGAGCGGCGAGGCCCGAGAGGACCGCAGCGGCGAGTGGGGCGCCGGTTGAAGCTGTGACGCGGGCTGCGAAGGTCGAGGCGTTGAGCTCGTGTTCGGAGAGGAGGACGAGGGCACAGCGTAGGCTGTCCGCAGCGTCGGGACGCTGCCATTGGGTAGCGAGGCGCTCGTGGACTGGACCGGAACGGGCGCCGGTAATGGCCGAAGCGACGAGCGACACGACGAGGTTCGCGTCCTTGATCAAGACGCTGCGGGCGCGACCGATGGGCGGCATTTGCGTGGCGGCGAGTTCGGCGATCTGTCGATAGGCCGCGATCAGGCCGGCGCTGCTGCCGCTGCTGGTGATGGCGGCGAAGTCGATGGGGCCGGACGTGTTCCAGAGTAACGCCGCCATGTCCTCGAGCGTGGCGGATTTGGCGAGCGCGGCGACGTCCTCACCGCGAATATAAAAGTGTCCATTGGCGACCGTTGAGATCGCCGTTTCCAAAACAGGTTCGCCCCAGGCGATGCTTTCGGCGGCGACGGTCGTTGCCGGGCGGCGGCCTTTCTGGCGCGCGGCGAGACGCTCGACATCGTCCTGACGATAAAGGCTGCGGCGCGGATCATCGGGATCGGGGCGGGCGGCGATACGGCCGCGGCTGACATTGGCGTAGAGCGTCTGCGGCTTGGTGCCGAGAAGGCTCAGGGCTTGATCGGCGGATATCCAGCTCATGGCGCCTCACATTGATTAATTGCGTCAAGATTGACGTCAATCTTGATAAAGCCAATCTGTCGTCAAAGACGAAGGAGACGCAACATGTCTGGATTGGATGATGTCATTGCTGCCGAGACCACGCTGTCAGAGGTCGATGGGTTGAATGGCCGGTTGGTGATCTGCGGATATACGCTCGAGGAGCTGGCGGGACACAAGTCGTGGGAGGACGTGTTGGGCCTACTTGGCGGCGACCTGCTGCCGGCCGTGACGTTGAAATCGAAGCTGGGCATGGCGCGACTGCGCGCCTTTGCGGAGGTGGCCTGGATCGATGATGGCATCCTGCCGCTGTCGATAACCGAAGGGCTGCGCGCGCTGATGGCGCGGCTGCCGGATGGCGAGGATGCGGCAACGGCGCTGCTCTTGGCGGCGGCACCTGCCGTGTTTGTCCCGGCTTTGGTGCGGCGCAAGGCGGGGAAGGCGGCGATCGCGCCGAACCCGGAATTTGGTCATGCGGCGGATATGCTGACTATGCTCCATGGCGCGGCGCCGAGCAAGGAAGCCGCCGCGGCGCTTGATGCTTATCTCGTGACCGTTTCGGACCATGGGCTCAATGCCTCGACCTTTGCGGCGCGTGTCGTCGCTTCAACGCGCGCGGGTTACACGTCGGCGGTGCTGGCAGCGCTTGGCGCTTTGAAGGGTCCGCTGCATGGCGGGGCGCCGGGACCGGTGCTCGATATGCTCGATGCGGTAGGGCGGCCGGACAATGCAGAGGCATGGCTCTCCGGTGAACTGGCGCGGGGCGAGCGGCTGATGGGGTTTGGCCACCGGATCTATCGTGTGCGCGATCCGCGCGCGGACGCGCTCAAGGCCGCATTGGCGCGTTTGGGTGGAGCGGGCGGGATGGATGCTGGGCGGCTGGCGCTGGCTGAAGCGGTGGAACGTGAAGCGCTGAAACTTCTCAAGACCAAAAAGCCGGATCGGGTGCTCGAAACCAATGTCGAGTTTTTCACCGCCCTCCTGCTCGAGGCGTTGGGCTTTCCGCGTGAGGCGTTTACGGGTGTTTTCGCCGCCGGTCGCGTCGGCGGCTGGCTTGCCCATGCGCATGAACAGGTGGAGAAGGGACGGTTGATCCGGCCGCTGTCTCGCTATGTCGGACCCAAGGCGGCTTAGGCTAAAGCCAATCCCCAATCGCTGGCGCGTCCTCGTTGCTGAGGTCATGGCCGGCGGCGATGAGGCGAACCTCGACACTGGCGCCATTGGTGCGAAGCGCGTCAGCGAGTCTTTCGCCTTGGGGGCGGAAGGCGTCGGTCTCGCCTAGGAGAATGAGGACACTGGTGCCGGTGAGGTCAGTCTCCGGCACGGCGTCCAGCACCATGACGGGGCGGACCAGGACGGCGCGGCGGACGAAGCCGGGATGCAGGAGCAGGGCGGCGCCGAGGAGATTGGCGCCGTTGGAATAGCCAAGGGCTACAGTCTTTTCCGGAGCGAGCCGATAGGCGGTGCGGATTTCTTGAAAGAAGGCTTCGAGCGCGCCTGATTCGAAACGGATGTCCTTCTGGTCGAAGATCGAAGGGCCAAAGCTGCGGAACCAGCGCTGGACGCCGCTTTCGGTGGATCGACCGCGGAGGCCGAGGAGAGTCGCCTGCGGCGCGGCGCGAGCGGCGAGCGGCATGAGGTCGGTTTCGTCGCCGCCGGTGCCATGGAGGAGGGCGATGGTCGTGCCGTCTGCATCATCGGGCGTGAAGAAGCGATGCTTGTAGATGAGGTCGCGATAAACGGTGCGCTCTTCGCCGGGCAGACCGAACTGCGGCAGCATGACCTTCATCGCTTCCGGATCGGGCGTGTCGGGCGGCATGAAGAGCGTCTGGCCGAGCTTGTCGAGCGTTTCATCGAGTGTGAAGCCGGGACCGTCGCTGGCCATTTCAATAAGAACATTGCCCGGCTCGCGCACATAGAGCGAAGTGAAATATTGCCGGTCGTGGAGATTGGTCAGGCTCGAATTGAGTTTTTGCAATTCGGTCGCGGTGGCTTCGACTGCTGCAGCGTCGCTGGCGCGGAGAGCGACGTGGTCGGCGGTGCCGGTGCCCGGTGCGCCGGGCCAGAAGCCGGCGGCGTCGCGGATGTCGAGGACGTCGCCCATGTCAGAGACGAGACGCTGGATCGGGCCTTCGACGGGGCCGGAGCGGAAGCCGAAATGGCGGGTGAGGAAGGCCGTGGTTTCTTCCTGCACTTCGGAGAGGAGCGTCACCCCGCGTATGCGGCGGATGGCGTGTTCGGCTGGGATACCGCTATCTGGCATGGTCAGCGCCGGGAGATTGGCGCTGACGAGTTTGACGATGACGCCATCGGGGTCGCGAAGGCGGAGGACGGTCTCGCCGAATTCCTGGCTTGTGCCGTCGACCTTGACCTGATGGGTGAGGGCGCGTTCAAGCCAATAGCCGATCGAGCCGGGCGCGATCGCGAGAGCGAGCTCGCTGACCTGGCCAGCGCCGGCCTGGCCCGATGAGCCGCCCTGCCAGACAAGGAAGGTGATGAGCGACCCGGGACTGGCGGCATAGTCGCCGTAAAAGAGATGGAGCTGGCGCGCGTCTTCATAGCCGCCGGTGCGCTTGACGAGGCGGAGGCCGAGGAAGCCGACATAGAAATCGACATTGGCCTGTACGTCGCCGGTGATCAGGGTGACGTGGTGGATGCCTGATGTCATGTCTTTGCCTTGCGGCGCGGCCGCGCGATGATGTGTTCGATGCTCTGCGGGCGCAGGTCCTGGGCGTCGACGCCGACATCGAACTGGCGCGGGATAGGCGTCAGCTTGCCATGGGAATGGCCGTGAAGGTTGATCGACTTCTTGCCCATCTTGTTCCAGGTGCGGAAGGGATAGTGGCAGATGACGAAGAGCTGCCCGTCGATGGTAAGCTCGACATAATGCTGGATGCTAGCCCAGCCCTTCGCCTCAAGCGTTGTTTGCGGATCGTTGTTGCCGATGATCAGGTGCTTCGTGCCGTTGAGCTGGGCGAGGAGCGCTTCGACCTCTTCGGTGGTGCCGCGCGCGAAGTCGCCGAGGTGCCAGACCTCGTCATCCGGCGCGACGACGGCATTCCAATTGGCGATCAGCGCTGCGTCATGCTTGGGCATGTTGGCGAAGGGGCGACGGTCGATGCGGAGGACGCGGGGATCAGCGAAATGATTGTCGCTCGTGAACCAGAGCATCAGCGGCTGCGCCCGAAAAGGCGTTCGATATCGCCCTTTTTCAGTTCCACATAGGTCGGGCGGCCATGGATGCACTGGCCGGAATGGGGCGTTGCTTCCATGTCGCGGAGAAGGGCGTTCATTTCATCGACGCGGAGGCGGCGGCCGGAGCGCACCGAGCCGTGGCAGGCCATGCGGCCGATAATGGCTTCCATCCGGTCGCTGAGCGCGGCGGTGCTGTCCCATTCGGCGAGGCCATCGGCGAGGTCTCGGATCAGGCCGGAAATATCGGTATTGCCGAGGAGGGCCGGCGTCTCGCGCACGGCGATGGCGCGGGGGCCGAAGCGGTCGAGATAAAGGCCGAAGCGTTCGAGTTCGGGCGCGGCCTCTTCGAGACGGGCACAGTCTTCCTCCGGGAGTTCGATGATGACCGGGATCAGCTGCGCCTGGCTGGCAATAGGGCCAGAGGCCATCTGTGCCTTGAAGCGCTCATAGACCAGGCGCTCGTGGGCGGCGTGCTGGTCGACGAGGAGGAGGCCCTTGTCGCTCTGGGCGATGATGTAATTGTCGAACATCTGCGCGCGGGCGGTGCCGAGGGGATAATCCACCGGCTCGGCGGGGTCGGTCACGGCTTCGACGCGGCCGCTGGGGGCGGTGAAGCCGGAGAGGCGGCCGGGGGCGCGGTCGAGATAGAGCGGGGCGGCCTCGGCGCGATAGCCATAGCTCGTTGCGAGCGGTGCGTCGTTGAAGCCGGTCGCGGGTTCGTAGACGGCCGTGGGAGCATCGGCCATTTCCGGGGCGGTAAAGGCGCCCAAGATGTCTTCGGCGACGCTTGTGGATGCCTTGAACCCTGCGGCGGCCAGCGCCGTGCCGATGGCACGGATGACGGCGCCGCGAATGGCGCCTTGATCCTGGAAGCGCAGTTCGGCCTTAGCGGGGTGAACATTGACGTCGACCGCGCCGGGGTCGACGGCGAGATAGAGCGCGACGACCGGGAAACGATCGCGGAAGACATAATCGGCATAGGCGGCGCGAATGGCGCCGACCAGCACCTTGTCGCGCACCGAGCGGCCGTTGACGAAGCAGAACTGGGAGAGCGAATTGGCACGCGTATAGGTGGGGAGCCCGGCAAGCCCCGCGACGACGACGCCGTGGCGGGCCATGGCGAGGGGCACGGCATTGTCGATGAAATCGCCGCCCATGACCTGGCCGAGGCGTGCGGCGAGGGCGCTTTCGCCTGTGACGGCGGGCCAGTTTGATGGATTGCGGTCGCTGCCCTCGAGGATGAAATGGATCTCGGGATTGGCCATGGCGAGGCGCTTGACCACGTCGGTGATTGCAGCGGTCTCAGAGCGGGCGCTTTTGAGGAATTTCCGGCGGGCAGGAATGAGCGCGAAGATGTCGCGGACTTCGATGACGGTGCCGCGATTCATCGCCTGCGGCACGGGGCCGGAGCGGCGGCCATTGTCGACGGTGATGATGAGGCCTGATTCGGCGTCGGCGGGACGCGAGGCAACGCTGAGGCGGGCGACCGAGCCAATCGAAGCAAGCGCTTCTCCGCGAAAGCCGAGGGTGCGGATGTCGTCGAGATCGTCGGCGGACAGTTTGGAGGTTGCGTGCCGCTCGACCGAGAGAAGGAGATCGGTCCGGTCCATGCCGTGCCCGTCATCGGTAATGCGGATCAGATCGATGCCGCCGCCCGCTGTGGCAATGACGATGCGGCGCGCGCCGGCATCGATGGAATTTTCCACCAGTTCCTTGACGACACTCGCCGGTCGCTCGACCACTTCGCCGGCAGCGATGCGGTTGATCAGGTCTTCTGGAAGCTGGCGAATGGGCAAGGGCGATTCTCCTTGAGGCCAATATAGGGAAAGCCGCGGCACTTTCCGACCCGCATCAGGATTTGTGCCCATTCTTGCTCGGCGACAGCTTGCGGGCTAGTGAAAGGCCATGATCCCGCCTCTCTCACCCATGGACCTTGCGCTCTCGCTTGCCGAAGAAGCAGCGGCGCATGGCGAAGCGCCTGTAGGGGCAGTGGTGATGGAGGGGGAGCGAGTACTCGCGACGGCGCGTAACCGGATGCAGGCGCTGCGTGATCCCACGGCCCATGCCGAGATGATGGCGATCCGGGCGGCCCTAGAAGTGCGGGGCACGGGGCGGCTCGATGGCTGCGATCTTTACGTGACGCTCGAGCCCTGCGCCATGTGTGCGGGCGCTATCGCGCATGCGCGAGTGCGGCGGGTCTATTTTGCGGCTGAGGACACCAAGGCTGGGGCTGTCGAGAATGGCATTCGGCTTTTCGAGCAGCAGACTTGCCACCACCGGCCGGAGGTCATCGGCGGGGTGTCTGCGTCGCGGGCTGAGACGCTGCTGACGGACTTTTTTAAAAAACTTCGCTGACCGCTCAAAACATGCGGTGGCGGACGGCTTCGGCAACCGTGTGGGCGCGATTCTTGGTGCCGAGCTTTTCCGCGACATTATCGACGTGTTGGTTGACCGTGCGGGCGGAGAGGCCCAGGCGTTCCGCAATCTCGATAGAGGTGAGCCCTTCGGCACTGAGGCCGATCACCTCGCGCTCACGTGGCGTCAGCGGCTCGGGCGCGGTCACGATGCCCATGCGCCGATCACGCCGCACATGGGCGAAGAGCGTATAAACGATCATCTGCAAGGCGGCCTTGTGCCGCTCGTCGAGCTCTGTATCGCCACAGAAACCGGCGACGCCGACCACTTCATTGTTGTGGCTCACCGGGATCATGGTGAAATCGACGAGATCCATGCGCCGCGCATAGCCCAATAGCGGATCGTTGGGGTCGCCAAAACGATCAAGGCTCATGCGCTGTACCGGTGAGCGCGCCATGATGCCCTGCAGATAGGATGTCGACTGCCGCAAGCCGCTCGAGAGATAATCTTTCCACCAATCGAGCCGGCGTGAATCGCTATCGAGAACATGGACCACAGCCAGGTGCCGCTCGCCATATTCGACCAGAAACGTGCTGCGAAAGCCAAAGTCGCGCGCCAGCCGTCCGGCGATTTCGACAAAATCGCTGTCGGTGCGGGCGGCGGCCAAGGCGGTCAAATAGGGTTCGGCAAGAGCGAGCATTGCTTCCCACACCAGAGTCTCGTCAAAAATCCATATAACACAGGATGATACGATTCTCGGATGAAAATGCCTATTTTACTGACGAGATTTTTCCCATTGGAATAATCCACATGTCAAAATTGCCAATGGCAGATGTCACAGTGGCATTCCTGACAATTTTCACGATCGTCCCCAAGCGCTATCATCACGGCACGTTTTGGTCTTGCGCTGGGATCGAAGAGATGTCCGCCCTCGACATCACTCTGGACTATCAGGACGCGTGCGATGAGCGCGCCCCTGCACATTTTCGACAGTTGACGCGCGACGAGTTTTCCATCGCGGAAGCGCTGGCAAGTGGCCGGTCTCTGCCTGAAATCGCGCTCTTGCGTGACGTGTCGATCGACGAATTGACGGCCGACATCGACCGGATCTTCGGCAAGCTTGGCATAGCGACCCTCGCGCATATGCTGCTGCTCTTTGCCGAAATGCCGGTTATGCAGCCGCGTGCGGATATCGTCTATGTCGAGGATCTAGGGATGGCCTATGGGTTTGGCGCGCCTTCGCGTCGGCTTGAATAGGGTCCCGGAAAGTTTGGGCCGGGTGTTCGTACAGCACCGGACCTGATTGGAGAGGCGTGTCGCGCTAGCGCATTCCCAGGCGCGCCTCTCCTCTAGTCTTCAGCGCCGCGCGCTCCCGATCGGCTCCACCTTATTCTGGATATAGGCCTCGATCTTTCGGGTCAGGATGTGTTTGAAACGATCTTTTTCCGTTTCCACATGAGTGAGCATTTCCCGCACGCGCCAGAATTCCATGGCGCCGAAGCTGGCCACATGCGGGCGGATGTAAATGTCCGGCGGATAGGCCGCCATCGAATGCGCGATCAGCGAATGCATCATGATCTGCGCGGAGCCGAACCAGATATCGAGCGGGCGGTGATCGGTCTTGGAAATGCCGGCCGAGGGGTCGCCATTGACGTCGATGCCGATGAGGAAATCGGTGCCGATATCGGCCTGGTCGAGCGGTAGCGGATTGACCACGGCCCCATCGACAAGGATGTGATTGCCGTGGAGCACGGGCTTGAAAATGCTTGGCATGGAGATCGAGCCGGCAATGGCCGGGCGCAGCGGCCCGGAATTGAACACCACCTGATGCCAGGATTGGAAATCCGTCGCGACCACATAGAGCGGGATCTTGAGTTCGCTGAACTCATTGGGAAAACTCGGCGGCGTGAAGGCATCGACGATGTGCATGGGATCGAGCTGCATCGAAATGCCATTGCGGAGAAGCCCGCCGAGGCCTTTCATCTGTGTCGACCAGAGGCGTGTCGCGATGGTGCGGAGCGTGCCCAGCACCTCGTAGGAATGCTCGCGCAATTCCTTGCCGGTCATCCCGGCGGCCCAACCGGAGCCGATCAGCGCGCCGATTGAGGTGCCCGAGATCACGGAGGGGCGAAGGCCAAGTTCGTCCATGGCCTCGATATAGGGAATATGAGTCAGCCCGCGCGCCGAGCCGCCACCCAAGGCGACGCCGATGCGGGGGCCGGAAATCGTTGTCATTCCGCCTCGCTCCCTTCCCTTGGAGCGCAGCCGTTCGACCAATGCCATGCCGCGCAATTGCAACGGGGTCGGCGGGCGTTCCGGCGGCGTCTCGTCGAAGACGGTCCGCAAGGAGCTTAGGACGGTAAGATTGAAGAATGGTTCAGGCTTCGCGGGCGGCTTGACGCCATCCAATGTCGCTCCGGGCAAAGCCTTCGGGCCAATCAATCGCGTGAACGCCTTGGTAAGCACGGCCTTGCGCCTCTTTCACCGATGAGCCCAGCGCGGTGACATTCAGCACGCGCCCGCCATTGGCAATTAAACGCTCCCCTTCACGCTTCGTTCCGGCGTGAAAGACCGTCAGATCATCGGTGTCGAGGCCATCGACGCCACGGATTTCGCTGCCTTTTTCGTAGGAGCCGGGATAGCCCTTTGCGGCCATGATGACGGTCAAGGCATAGGCGTCTTTCCAGACGATATGCTGGCCTTTCAGCGCGCCCTTTGCAGTTGCCAGCAGCAGTGGCAGCAGGTCGCTGTCCATGCGCATCATCATGACCTGGGTTTCAGGATCGCCGAAGCGCGCATTGTATTCGACGAGTTTCGGGCCTTCGTCGGTGAGCATAAGGCCGGCATAGAGGACGCCCTGATAGGGTGTTCCACGCTTGGCGAGGCCCTTGGCCGTCGGCTCGACGATCCGCGTCATGGCAAAGTGAAAGTCCTCTTCGCTCATGACGGGCGCGGGAGAATAGGCGCCCATGCCGCCGGTATTGGGGCCGGTATCGCCATCATGGGCGCGCTTGTGGTCTTGGGCGGTGGTCAGCGGCAGCAGCGTTTCGCCGTCGCATAGGACGAACAGACTGACTTCTTCGCCTTCCATGAAATCTTCGATGACGACGGCGGTGCCGGATTCCCCGAAGGCGCCGGAGAAACAATCGATAATGGCTTCTTCGGCCTCTTCGACGCTCATGGCGACCGTGACGCCTTTGCCCGCAGCAAGGCCATCGGCCTTGATCACGATCGGCGCGCCTTGCGTATAGATATAGGCAAGGGCGGAGGCTTCATCTTCGAAGCGCGCATAGGCGGCGGTCGGGATGTCGAATTCGTCGCAAAGGGCCTTGGTAAAGCTCTTCGAGCCTTCGAGCTGGCCGGCGGCTTTCGAGGGGCAGAAGCAAGTGATCCCGGCGGTACGGACATCATCGCCGAGCCCGGCGACCACCTGGGCATCGGGGCCGACGACGACGAAATCCACGTTTTGGGATTTGGCGAATTCGATGACGGCGGCGTGGTCGGTAATGTCGAGGGCGACATTTTCCGCGACATTGGCGGTGCCGCCATTGCCGGGGGCGCAATAGAGCTTGGTCAGGAGCGGCGACTGGGCGATTTTCCAGGCCAGAGCATGTTCACGTCCACCCGAACCGATGACCAAAACCCGCATTCTCGCCTCCACGCCATTGCTTTGGGCGTGATGCAGGAAAGTGGCGGGGAGGGCAAGGGGAAGATGGGCGAGGGAACGCCGGTTCGGACGCCATTGAAGCATCCCCCCTCATCCCAACCGAATTCGCAATAGCGAATTCAGCGAGCTTAGCGCCACCTTCTCCCCGAGAGGGAGAAGAATGGGCCGGTGATCGCTCTTGTTCTTCTCCCACTCGGGGAGAGGTGGCCCGGCATAGCCGGGTCGGTGAGGGGGCCTTCCCCTACATTTCCGCTTCAGAAAATACCGGCGTCACGTCCTCATTCCACGCGCCGCGGAATTTTTCGAGCCAGCGCTCTGCGGGGGCTTTGCCGGTGCGGATGGTTTCTTCGAGCGGCGCGAGGTGGATGGTTTCGTCCTGGCCCTTGGCGTTGAGGCGATTGCGGCGGACGAGGCCGGCCTCGGAAATGCCGACGGCCTGGGCGGCGACGTCGAAAATACTCGACCGATCGAAAGCGGTGGAGAGGCCCGTGCGCGGCACTTCGCGACGGAGATAGTCGCGGTCTTCATCGCTCCAGTTGCGGATCAATTCCCAGGCGGCTTCGAGCGAGACGCTATCGTAGAGAAGGCCGGTCCAGAAAGCGGAAAGGGCAACGACGTGGGCTTCATCGCCCATATCGGCGCCGCGCATTTCGAGGAATTGCTTGAGGCGCACTTCCGGGAAAAGGGTCGACAGATGATCTTCCCAATCCTTGATCGTCGGCTTTTCGCCGGGGAGCTGCGGCAGTTCACCCTTCAAGAAGGCGCGGAAACTTTCGCCGGCGACGTTGACGTATTCGCCGTTGCGAATGACGAAATACATCGGCACGTCGAGCGCATGGTCGGCATATTGCTCGAAGCCAAAACCTTCATCGAAGGCGAAGGGCAGCATGCCGGTGCGAGCATTGTCGGTATTGAGCCAGATATGGCTGCGGAAACTGAGATAGCCGGTGTCGCGGCCATCGGCGAAGGGCGAATTGGCAAAGAGCGCGGTTGCGATCGGCTGCAGCGCAACCGAGACGCGCAGCTTCTTGACCATGTCGGCTTCGCTCGAAAAATCGAGATTGGTCTGGACCGTGCAGGAGCGGTACATCATCGACGTACCGAGGCTGCCAACCTTGTCCATATAGGGCGTCATGATGCCATAACGCGACTTTGGCATGGCCGGAATGTCCTTGACTGCCCAGAGCGGGGTGACGCCAAGGCCAAGGAAGTGAATGTCGAGCGGGGCCGCGACCTTCTTAGCGATGCGCATATGCTCGGCCATTTCGTCGGCGGTCTCGTGCAGCGTCGCCATCGGGGCGCCGGAGAGTTCGAACTGGCCGCCGGGCTCGAGCGAAATGCCACCGGCAACAGCGTCGTTGCGGAGACCAATGGGGTTTTCGCCATCATAAAACGGCGTCCAACCGGTTTCTTTTTCGACGCCATCGAGCAGAGCGCGCACGCCATTCGGACCTTCATAGGTCACGGGGCGCAGCGGATTGGTGTGAAAGACGTGCTTTTCGTGCTCGGTGCCAATGCGCCATTCCGCTTCCGGCTTGGCACCGCGCGACATGGCCTCGATGAGGTCGGCCCGCGATTCGATCAGTGGCGAAAAACTATCGGCGCCGGCCATGGCATCCTCGTTGCATAAGTGAGGCTTAAACTGGGCCGGCAAGATAGCGAGCGCAAGCCGGAATGCAATCGGCTTTTATCGCCAATCACCGATGGTCGATTGGATGACTGCGAGGGCCGCGACGGCCGCCGTGTCGGCGCGCAGGATACGGGGACCCAGACTGATCGGGGTGACGAAGGGAAGCGAGAGCAGTTTTTCGCGCTCGGTGGGCGAGAAACCGCCCTCGGGGCCGATGAGGAGGCCCAGCTTTTTGGCCTTGAGACCCTGCAGCGTTTCGAGCGGGGAGGCCGAGGCTGCGGCCTCATCGGCGAAAATAAGCTGACGGTCAGGATGCTCGGCCGGCCAATCGGAAAGAAGCCGCTCGAGTGTAATCTCGGGGGCGATCTCGGGCACGTTGAGCACTTCGCATTGCTCGGCGGCCTCGATGGCATTGGCATGGAGCCGGTCGGTCTTGAGGCGGTGGACCTGGGTGAATTGGGTCATCACGGATTGGATCGTACCAGTGCCCATTTCCACAGCCTTTTGGATGACATAGTCGAGCCGCTCGTTCTTGAGCGGGGCAAAGCCATACCAAAGGTCGAGGCGGGGCGGCTGCGGCGCGATTTGTTCGACGCAATTGAGGGCGACGGATTTTTTCGAATCAGACATCAGCCGGCAGAGCCAGGCGCCGTCGCGGCCGTTGAAGAGGACGACCTCGGCGCCCACGGCTTTACGCAGAACGGCCGCGAGGTAAAGCGACTGGTCCTTGTTGAGCGTGATGGCGCCAGATTGGACGAGGTCGGCGTCGACAAAGAGGCGGGGCAGGGTGGCGTGGGTGCGTGGCATTTCTTCCTTCGGGCATGGTCAAGCCACGCCCTCGTCCTTCGACTAGCTCAGGATGAGGTCTACTTTGTCTCAAGCGTTTAGAGTAGACCTCGTGGCGAGTCGAACCATGAGGCTTGGCAAGATGTCCGAGATCCATTCCGCCCCAGTCGCCGATGCCCAGAAGGATAATTGGGTGGATCGCTATGCGCCGACCTTTGCCAAACCTTATCTGCGCCTCGCGCGGTGGGATCGGCCGATCGGGGTCTGGCTGCTGTTCTGGCCCTGCATCTGGGGCCTGGCCTTGGCGGCGGTTGCCCAGCCAGATTGGGGCTTTGGTTGGTACCATGCCATTCTGATGCTGATCGGCGCGGGGCTGATGCGCGGGGCGGGGTGCACGTTCAATGACATCGTCGACCGCGACATCGACGATAAGGTGGCGCGCACGCGGTCGCGACCGATCCCGTCCGGGCAAGTGACGGCCAAGGAGGCGCTGGCCTTTCTCGTGGCGCAGGCACTTTTGGGCGCTATCATCCTGTTTCAGTTCAACCGCTTTACGGTTTGGGCGGGTGTCGCTTCGTTGGTGCTGGTCGCCATTTATCCCTTCATGAAGCGTATCACCTGGTGGCCGCAGCTTTTCCTGGGACTAGCCTTTTCCTATGGCGCATTGGTGGGTTGGTCGAGCCAGACCGGCGGCCTCGCCTGGCCGGCCGTGCTGCTCTATCTCGGCACGATCCTTTGGGTAATCGGCTACGACACGATCTACGCGCTGCAAGATGTCGAAGATGATGCGCTGGTCGGCGTCAAATCCACAGCCCGGCTTTTCGGAGAGAATGTCCGTCCGGCTGTTGCGGTGCTTTACATCGCAGCATTCCTGCTCTGGCAGGCGGCGAACCTGCAGGCGGGTGGTGGAGGGCTTTTCGTTGTGCTTTCGCTCGTCGCGGGCGGCTTGATGGCCTGGCAGGTTTATACGCTCGATCCTCAAAACCAGGGCAATCCGCTCCTGCGGTTTCAGAACAACCACTACGTCGGCATCGCGATATCCCTTGCGCTGCTGGCGGAATGGGCGTGGTAGCCGCGCGCTATCGCAACCGCTGACTGTCATCCCTGCGAAGGCCGGGATCCATCTTGAGATTTCGGAATGGGCCCCGGATCAAGTCCGGGGTGACAGCCGCGGATGAGGGACTTCAACAATCCGTCGTGCCTTAGTGCCCGCGACGGCGCTCAAACAAGTGACCAACATAAAGAACGCCAAAAGGACCAGCCGCACCACCAGCTGATCCCGTCGACGTGCCCTTGGAGGGGGATTTGTTCGTTGCGCCGGTTAGCGGCGCAGACGATTAGTTGACTTCGGCTTCGCCGGGCTTGCGGCGGTTGAGGAAGCGGGGGCGGCGAGCGGCGTCGGCGGCGAGCTTGCGGCGCGGTGCCGTCTGTCCGACCATGACGCCATCGACTTGCTGGCTATAGGGGAGATATGCGCCATCGCCTGCCTTGATGAAGAGCGGCAGGCGGAGCTTCTTGCCCCAGTTCTGCCATTCGGCGACGACGTTGTTATTGCCCTCTTCTTCGAAGACCTTGTAGGTCAGCTCGCCATCGGGATGAACCAGTTCGATCGCGCTCGTCAGCAGCCCTTCTTCTGAAATTCTTGTGGCAACGGCGACACCGATGAATTCGGTGACCGGAACCTTGATCTTGATCGCGACACCGCTCTGTTCGAGCTGTTTGCGCACGGTCACTGTCTTGACGGGATCGCGCGGCCCATTGTCGTTCGCCGCAATGAAGCGGCGTTCCGCCAGTGCAGGCTTGCCGAAAGCAAGAACGACTGACGATCCTTCCATCGCTACGCCATGAACCATTTTGATGCCTTCCTGTAACTTCGAGAGCTGTTTTTTGCGCTCCGTTTGTGAGGGCAATCTAGCGCGTCGGATTACCAGCCGCCTTAATGGGTTCGGTTAAGTTTATGTTGTTTTCAGCGGTGGTTAGCGGGATCTTGCAGTAGGTCATGATGAGTTTACCCAATCGGATCGCAGCTTGTTTACCTCAACTGTGGCCGGTCTTCGCCAATCAAGAGGGGACCATGATCCCCCGGGCCTTGTCCGAAAGTCGTAGGAGGCATAAAAGCCGCGCATGCCGGCCTTTGCCCCCCCTTATGAAGACGATCTCGAATTGCTCCGCGCCACTGCCGTTTCGGCGGGCATTATTGCTGCGGGCTATTTTCGGCGCGATATAAAGAGCTGGAACAAGGAAAACGCCTCGCCGGTGAGCGAAGCCGATATCGTCGTCGATCGCTATCTGGCGGCGAGCCTTCTCAATGCGCGGCCCAATTATGGCTGGCTGAGCGAAGAAACTGCGGACAATCCCAGCCGGCTCGATTGCGATCGGGTCTTCGTGGTCGATCCAATCGACGGCACGCGAGCCTTTTTGCGCGGCGAGGATTGCTGGACCATTTGCATCGCGGTGGTCGAAAAAGGCATTCCGGTCGCGGGCGTCGTTTATGCGCCGGCGCGCGACGAGATGTATGAAGCAAGCCTTGGCGGTGGTGCGCGGCTTAATGGCGTCGAGCTGGTGCGGAACCGTCGCGCAGGATCTGCGCCGCTCATTCCCGCGCCGGGTGCCGTGCATCAGGAATTGCAGGCGGCCGGGCTCAATTATACGCGCGGACCAATGTTTCCCTCGCTCGCCTATCGGCTGATCCAGGTCGCGACCGGCAAACTCGATGCGGCCGTGGCGCGGCGGGGCAGCCAGGATTGGGATATTGCGGCCGCCGCCGTGATCCTGAGCGAATGCGGGCTAGACTTCGCCGATGTGTGCACCGGGTTCCCACAATTTAACAGACGAGATGTGCGCCATGGTGCGCTTGCGGCGCTCAGCGACATGAGCCTAAAACCCCTCGTCCACGCGGCTTTGATCACGGTTTACGGCTGTCCCGCCGAGCCGATGGGCGAGGCCGAACACATTTCCTCAACCTCGATGGACTCTTGAGCGATGGCTGAAGCGACTGAAAAACAACTCCTCCACCTGGTGATCGGCGGCGAACTGTCGAGCATCGACGGCATCACCTTTGCCGATCTCGACAAGGTCGACATCGTGGGCCTCTATCCCAATTATGCGTCGGCGCTGGTCGCCTGGAAGCAGAAGGCGCAGATGACTGTCGATAGCGCGCAGACGCGCTATTTCATCGTGCACCTGCATCGCCTGCTCGATCCGCAGACACCCGCTGCATGATCAGGCAGCCTGACGATCGGTAATCTCGGCGACGATCTTGTCCATCGCGCCGGGATTGCCAATTCGAATATGGCCCATCTGGGCCAGATGCCGGCGCTTGGTTTCGTTGAGCAAAAGCTCGCGCAGGGCCTCCGCCACCTCTTCCGGTTTTGCTTCCGTCACCTTGCGCGCATCGCCAAAAAGGTTTTGCTCGTCGGTAAAGCGCGAGCGCCTGTCGCGCGGATTGATGAAGGTGATGGCGGGACGTCCGAGGCCGAGCGACTGTATCGTCGCGGTGCCGGCCTGGCTGAGGACGATATCTGAATCGAGCACCAGATTGCCCATGGCGACGCCGCGGGCCATGTGGACGGTCAGGTTGCCATCGCTCAGTTCACCGAGATCATCGGATTCGGTGCTGAGGAGCGCAGTGCGCCGCAGGCTTGCTGCCTTGGCCAATTCTTCGACATTGACGCTGCCGGCAACGGCAAGAAAAACGTCGGGACGTTCTTCCTCGGGGAGAAGGCGAAGCGCGCCGACCTGAATGGCAAAGCTCTCCGCGGTCAGCGCGCGGCTGCCGGGCAGGAGCGTGACGGCCATGGGGCGCCTGCGACGGGTAGCAACGTCATAATCGCCATATGGAATGGCATCCATCATGATATTGCCGACAGCGCGAGCGTCCACGCCTTCGGTCTTGAGGCGATCGGCGAGGTTTGCCGCGCGGCAAAAGACGGTTCGGCAGCTTTTCTTGATGGCCCAGGCTTCGCCGGATGAATAAAGCCGGGCGGCGCCGGTCTTATAGACATCGAGATAGATAAGATCGCGCAGGCCCATGGCGAGAGCAGCGATGACGCCCACCATGTCGCCGACGACGATGGTCTTGTCATAATGGCCGCGCACGGAGCGCAGGAATTTGAGAGCCGGCGGCACGGTGAGAAGTCCACCAGTGACGATGTCGCGGCGGAGCGAGCCTTTGACATTGCGCCAGCCTTCGGAGGCGAGCGTGGCGCGCGGGCCGACGACGCGGCAGGCGCCTTCATAGGCCTTGCCGCTGCCGATCATGGGATAGGCTTCCACCTGGGCGGATTGGGAGAGGCGCTTGACGAGCGCTGCCCCGATGGCGTCTTCGCCGTGCCCATTGGAAATAACGAGGTAGCGCTGACGCGTCGCCGCCTCTGTCACGATCACTTGCCTCTGCCGTAGCGGAGGAACGCTTCGTGCGCGGTGGTCGCATCGACATAGGGCTCTTGCCGGTCGACGCTCCAATAAGTCAATTCATCGAGCGCAATGGGCTTGCCGGTTATGGCGCAGCGGACGAACGTGCCTTGTTTGATCACGACATAATCGCCATCGAGGTAACGGACGCTCGCCTCGGAGGGCGTAAACCCCTTGTCGAAGATATTCACCGCCGGGCTCCTTCTAATGACTTACGCTATAGAGGCAAAACCGGAGTTTCAAAAGAGACTTTCCTGCGAGCCGTCATCGGATGAAGTTCGTCCCGGCTTGCGTTTCTGCGGTGCGGCGCCAGCAACATTTGCGCCCACTTCCCCATCGGCAAAAGTCAGCTTCAAAACATCGCCGGGCTTGACCTGCGCGGCTGCGCTAACGACTTCGCCAGCCTCGTCCTGCACCAGCGCATAGCCGCGGGCGAGAACGCTGCGATAGGAGAGGGTATCGAGCAGTTTTGTCAGTTGGGAAAGCTGTTGGCGTCGGTCAAGCGTAAGACGTGCCGGAATGAGACCGAGGCGTTGCGCTAACGGCTGAAGTTGCGCTTGGGATTGCCGGAGTTCAGCGCGGAGCGGCTGCGGGGTGAGGCGCGGGCTGACGCGGGCAAAGAGCGCGCGCTTGCGTTCGAGCGCTTGGCCAACGCTGCCGGGGAGACGCGTGGCGCGGGGATCGAAGGTCAGCCTGGCGCGCTCGATGGTTTTATTGAGGCCCGCGAGCGCACGATGATCGATATGGTCGAGACGCTTGGCGAGATCCTCGTAACGCTGGCGCACGAGACGCGGCTGCATGGCGCCGGCAGCCTTCGAAAAGGCAAGTCGGCGCGCCTGAACGAAATGGCGAAGGCCGCTCGACAGTTGGGCTGAGGCCATATCGAGGCTCTGGCGCTGGGTGGCGACCAGATCGGTCGCACGGGGAAGCGCGGCACCCGCGGCGCGGAGCCGGTCTTTGAGACTCATCAAGCTGCGTCGCGCGGCCTGTCGCTGGCGGCTGCCCTGGTCCTCGACATAGGCGATGAGTTCGGCGCGAACGGGCACGGCTGCTTCGGCAGCCGCTGTCGGGGTCGGCGCGCGCATGTCGGACGCATAGTCGATCAGTGTCGTATCGGTCTCGTGGCCGACTGCGGAAATGACCGGGATTTCGGAAGCGGCGACGGTGCGAACCACGGCCTCTTCGTTAAAGCCCCAGAGATCCTCGATCGACCCGCCGCCGCGCGCAACGATCAGGATATCGGGGCGCGGAATACTGCCGCCGGGCAGGAGGGCATTGAACCCCTCGATGGCGTTGACGACTTCGGGTGCGCAGGTATCGCCCTGCACGCGCACCGGCCAGACGAGAACATGGCTCGGGAATCGATCATCGAGGCGGTGGAGAATATCCCGGATAACGGCCCCGGTTGGCGACGTAATGACCCCGATGACGCGGGGCAGATAGGGTAGCGCCCGCTTGCGCTCCCGATCGAACAGCCCCTCCGCCAGAAGCTTCTTCCGGCGTTCTTCGAGGAGCGCCATCAGGGCGCCGGCGCCCGCCGGTTCGATCTGCTCGATGACGATCTGATATTTGGACGAGCGCGGGAAGGTCGTCAGTCGGCCTGTCGCGATAACCTCGAGCCCTTCTTCTGGCTTGAAGGCAAGGCGTCCATAACTGCCCTTCCAGATCACCGCATCGATCGCTGCGGCATCATCCTTAAGGGTGAAATAGGCATGACCCGACGAATGCTGGCCGCGAAACCCTGAGATTTCGCCGCGCACGCGCACATGGCCAAATTCATCTTCGACCGTCCGCTTCACCGCCTGGGCGACTTCGGAAACCGTGAACTCGGCAGCATTTGTCAGAGCTTGAGGCATGGGTTCTTGGTGGTCGAAAGCAGACGGGAGGTCAAGGGGCGACCATTACTCAACGCCGGACCTTTCGGTCCTACTCAGCGGCCTCCGCTTCAGTGGGGCGTTCGAGGTTGCCCATGGATTGGACGATGTGTGTGGCGAGCGCGTCGTAGATGCCGCCATAGGCGTGGCTGCCGCGCATGAGAGCCATTTGGGCATCCGGGAGCGGCGGCAGGCCGCGATTGTCGGAGACGACGCGCATGCCGGGCTGGAGGGCACTTTCCGGCAGGAAGCCGATGGCGAGATCGGACAGCACAGCCGAGGAAATCGCCGTGGCGTTGGAGGACGTGTAGGCGATGCGATAATCGGTATTGCTGCGCTCAAGCGCGTCCATGGCGTCCTTGCGCCAGATGCAATATTGCGGGCCGCAGGCGATGGCGATGGGTTCGCTGGCGAGCGCGCGGCCGCCGTGGCTTGCAACCCAGAACATCTTTTCGGTGCGGAACAATTCGCCGAAATTCTGCTCGGTGCCTTGCGTGAAGACGATGAGATCATAGCGCCCGGCGCGCATGCCTTCGAGAAGGTGCTCCGAAGCCATGCAAGAAACGTCGACCACGATCTTGGGATGGGTGCGCTGGAAGCTCGAGAGGATCACCGGCAAAAGGCGTACGGCGTAATCGTCCGGCACGCCGAAGCGGATCGAACCGGCTAAGTCACCGTCGTTGAAGTGATCGAGGATTTCAGCGTTCGTGCGCAGCATTTTCCGCGCGCGCTCGTAAAGCACTTCGCCATGATGAGTGAGCGCAACGGTGCGGCCATCGCGTGTCAGCAGCGAGTGGCCCAGCCGCTCTTCGAGCCTCTTGATCTGCATCGAAACAGCGGACTGCGTCTTGTTTACGCGGCGCGCCGCTTCGGTGAAGCTGCCGCAATCGGCAATGGCACAAAAACTTTGCAACTGGTCGAGATCGAGCGGCGCAGCCATCGCCACCTCCATCACTCAATTTGATTGAATGGATGAAATCTATTTGTTGGACGAATGGAAGTCCAGAGCGCTAATTCAACAGCGTCGCCAATGACGGCGATTGCCGACCTCCCCCCGGCTCAGTTTTTTGGAGATTTGAAATGGCTCTCTCGCTTCCCGGCGAGCGGTCAGTTACGGCCGCCATGCCGAATACGTCTTTGCGAACCGTCTTTGCATGGTTCGCCAAGGCCAATGCTGATCGTACCCGCCGGACTGCGCTGCAAAGCCTGCTCGAATTGGACGCCGATCGTCTCGACGATCTGGGTCTCTCCCATGCAGATATCCATGAAGCCATGACGGCGCGCGGTGGCCGCGCCGCGACCATGGTTCTCAATACGGCGCGGGCTCGACGGTCCCTGCGCTAAGTTCTTCGCTCTGCCCCTCTGTGGAGCGCAAGCCTTGGAACGAACATGTTTATGCTCGTTCCATCTCCCGGGCCAGTTTTGCCGCTGGTCCCGTTTCCTGAAGACTTGCCGGGCTTGTGCTTGCACTCGCCCGGCTTTTTTTCGCCGCGAGTGTCGTCTAGAGGCTCCTCGTGCCAAGCCTTGGCAGCGTCTCTGGAGTTCTTCATGAAGCTTGCTTTCGCGGCCCTTTCTGTCTGCCTTCTCTCCGTTACGGCTGCCGAAGCGAAAACGCTCTGCACGGTTGTGGCCGATGCCAGGACGGGCGAGTTGCTTGAGGAAAACGGCGATTGCCGGACGCGCGTCACACCGGCGTCGACCTTCAAAATACCTTTGGCCGTCATGGGCTATGATGCGGGTTTTCTGAGCGATACCACGACGCCGGCAATTCCGTTCAAAGAAGGCTATGCCGACTGGGGCGGACCCGAATGGCAACAGACGACTGACCCGACGCGCTGGATGAAATATTCCGTCGTCTGGTATTCGCAGCGGATCACCGAGGCGCTTGGCGTCGCGACGCTCGAAAATTATGCGGCGCAATTCGGCTATGGCAATGCCGATTTTGCGGGCGATCCAGGCAAAAACAATGCGCTCGAACGCGCCTGGATTTCGTCCTCGCTCAAGATCTCGCCTGTGGAACAGGTCGCTTTCCTGCGCAACCTCGTCAACCGCGCGCTGCCGGTCAGCACTGATGCAATGGATATGACCGCGGCCGTGCTCGAAAGCTGGTCTACACCAAACGGCTGGACGGTGACCGGGAAAACCGGCTCGGCCTTTCCGCGGCTTGCCGACGGGACGTTCGATCGTGCCAAGGGCTGGGGCTGGTTCGTTGGATGGGCGGAAAAGGACGGTAGGACCCTTGTTTTCGCGCGGCTTAATCAGGACGAGCAGCGTCACGCCGTCGGCGGCGGTGTGCGGGCTCGCGACGCGTTGCTTGAAAGCTGGGATATGATGGTCGACGCTCTTCCGGCAGAGGCACTGTAGCGTGGTCTATATAAACTGCCGTCGGCCCTGGCAGGCTGGAGAGACGCTTGTACTCCTCGGCCCTGGTGGAGTCGGAAAATCGACGCTCGGCCGCGAGCTTTCGCGTCGTTTGGGTTGGGCGCTGATCGACCTCGACGAACTCTTCTGCTCGGTCATCGGTAATATCGGCGAGGTTATCGCCCAAAAGGGCTATGATCACTATCGCGCGGAAAATCTGGCCCTGGGCGAGCGGTGTTTTGCCGATCTCAAATCGCCCGCCATTTTCGTCAGCTCGTCAGGCTTTCTGGCCGCGCCGCCGGATTCGAGTGATTTCACGCGCGCCGCCGCTCTCGTTGAGAAGGGGTATGGCGTGACGCTGCTGCCTTCGCTCGATATTGACCGCGCCACCGATATCGTCGTAGCGCGGCAATTGACGCGGGGTTTCGGGTTTGTCCAAAGCAGCGAAGAGCGCAAATTCCGCCAGCGGTTTCCGATTTATCAAACGATCGGGGACGCTTTGGTGGTGTCGACCGCGGACGCGCCGGCAATCGCAGACGATTTGATTACCACCCTCGCGATCGCCTAGCGGCTACAAAAACCGCACGCCGATTTCGGTTTCCGTGTGCCATATGGTTTCGCAGGCATAGCTGCGGCCATCATGCATGGTCAGCCCAAAATGCTGGGGAATCCCGATGATGCTGGCAACGACAAGTTTTGCGCCGCTGTCGGAGTGATTGCGCACCGTGCAATCGAAGGTGGAGTGGCCGTCATTGGTGACGATGCGTCCACCCTTGAGGGTACGGTTGCGATGTACCTTGCGCCGCTCTTCGGTCATGGCGTTTGCCGGGATCAGGGCAGGGCGGCAAAGCCTTCCGAGAAGCCTTCGAGCGAAACGGGGATGCCGACGCCCTCTTCAGGGGTCTTGAACACGACGAAAATCGCGCTCGTCCCCTTCGAGAGCACATCGATCAGGTCATCATCGAGCTCGACTTCGGCGACGCAGCCATTGGGCAGGCAACGCACGAAGGCGACGCGGCCCATATCCTTGCCATCGACATTGAGCCCGAGCCCATTGGGCAAGAGCACGCCAAGCGGGGCGAGAACGCGCAGCAGCCGGGCTTCACGATCGGCCGTGCGCAGCACGATGACCGAGAGGCCGACATTGGGCTGGTCCTCGGCCATGACATTCTGGATGATCGCGCACTGTTCTGCGCTCGCGCCCGGAGGGGTGTCGCAGCTCATCTGCCAATCGCCATATTCGCCGCGCACCGTGCCTTGCGCCATGGCAGGGGCCGCGCTCAAAGCAGCGCTCAGCGCGAGGGCAAGGCCCATCAGGTGCTTCGAAAAATGCATCACTTTGCTGGTCTCCTGCCGATTCGCGGATATGCGGCACGCCCGGCCTGTTTCCGTTACAGCGTTCCGGCTGTCAACCAAGCCCGCTTTTGCGGCATTCTGGCAGCGGAACTGCGGCGCCCTTGAGGCAAAGACGGCTCGATTTGTCCAGTTTTAAACCGCAATAAGTGAGCTTGGCCGCAATAGACTCGGGCCAATCAATGTGATTTAGGTCGAAATTGAGTTTTGCGCTCCGAGGTTGAGTCGGGGCGGCGTGAGCTATGCCGCTTTTTGCCCTCTTCTTCCCGGTGTGCGTGCACCAGAATTGGTATTTAGGGGGTTTGTGGTGACCGGTCAGTTCGTTAGGAAGTTGGGTGCAGCAGCGACTGCCGCCCTGGCGCTGGTGCCGTCTTCCCTTTTTGCGCAGGAAATCGGCAAGGGTCATCCCGAGCCAGGTCAGTTCCATCTGCAGCAATCGGTCACGCCGATCATGGATTCCATCGTGGCTTTCCATGATGGCCCGCTGATGTGGACCATCACGATCATCGTGCTGTTCGTCCTGGCGCTCCTGATCGCTGTTGCCGTGCGCTTCAATGCCAAGGCCAATCCAGTTCCAGCGCGCTTTACCCACAACACGCTGATCGAAGTGATCTGGACCGTGGTGCCGATCATCGTCCTGATCGTTATCGCCATCCCGTCTTTCGGCGTTCTTTCCGATCAGATGACGACGCCCGATGGCGAGCGGAAGTATCTGGGCGCCAATATTTTCACCTTCGGCGAAGTCGAGGTTCCTGCTGCAAGCCTGACGATCAAGGCGACGGGTCAGCAGTGGTACTGGGATTACGAGTATGTCGATTACTCGAACTTCGTCCCCGATGCGCCCGCCGATCAGCCGCTCGGTTTCACCCAGAATATCATGCAGGAAGAAGACGTTCCGGGCGTGAATGGCGGGGCGCCGACCCCGGGCCGCAAGAGTGCGAAGCCGAACCAGCCGCGTCTTCTGGCCGTCGACAACGAGTTGATCGTGCCGGTCAACACTACCGTCAGCATGCAGATCACAGCCGACGCTGCCGGCGTCATCCACGCGTTCGCCGTGCCGTCTTTCGGCATCAAGGTCGACGCTGTTCCTGGCCGTTTGAACGAGACCTGGTTCAATGCCCGCGAGACCGGCCTTTACTATGGCCAGTGTTCGGAACTGTGCGGCAAGGACCATGCCTTCATGCCGATCGCCGTTCGCGTCGTGACCGCAGACGAATTCCAAACCTTCATTTCGGCATATGCAGAAGGTCGTGACTATGCCGCCGCCGCTGCCCTGCTGCCGGCAATTCAGTAATCTGGGTCAGGGGAGACCATAATGTCAGAAACACACCTCGAGGCCCATGCCACCGGGCATGACTACGCATCGCAGCACGACCATCACACCCCGACCGGCTGGCGCCGTTGGGTCCTTTCGACCAACCACAAGGACATCGGGATCATGTATCTCGTGTTCTCGATCGTGGCTGGTGTGATCGGCGGCATCCTTTCCGGCTTCATGCGCATGGAGCTGCAGGAGCCCGGCATCCAGATTTTCCATGGCCTTGCGTCCATGGTCTATGGCGTTCAGGGCGACTCCGCCGTCGACGCCGGCAAGCAGATGTATAACGTCTTCACGACGGCCCACGCCCTCATCATGGTGTTCTTCACCGTCATGCCGGCAACCATGGGCGGCTTTGCCAACTACTTTGCCCCGCTGATGATCGGTGCGCCCGATACGGCCTTCCCGCGCATCAACAATATCGCGTTCTGGCTTTTGCCGGTGGCCTTCATCCTTCTGCTGATGAGCCTGTTCTTTGAAGGCGCTGGTGGCGTCGGTGGTTTTGGTGGCGGCTGGACCGTCTACCCGCCGCTCTCGACCGCTGGTCACCCTGGCCCGGCGCTCGATTTCGCCATTCTGTCGTTGCACGTGGCAGGTGTGAGCTCCATCCTTGGCGCCATCAACCTGATCACCACCATTCTCAATATGCGCGCCCCTGGCATGACCATCCACAAGATGCCGCTCTTTGCCTGGGCCGTTCTGACCACCGGCTTCCTGCTCTTGCTGGCGCTTCCGGTTCTTGCCGGCGCAATCACCATGCTGCTGACCGACCGCAATTTCGGCACGACCTTCTTCTCGCCCGAAGGCGGCGGTGATCCGGTATTGTTCCAGCATCTGTTCTGGTTCTTCGGTCACCCTGAAGTTTACATCATGATCCTGCCGGGCTTCGGCATCATCAGCCACATCGTGGCAACCTTCAGCCGCAAGCCGGTCTTCGGTTACATGGCCATGGCCTATGCCATGGTCGCCATCGGCTTCGTCGGGTTCGTCGTGTGGGCGCACCACATGTATACGACCGGTCTTAGCCTCAACGTGCAGCGCTACTTCGTTGCCGCCACCATGGTCATCGCCGTGCCGACGGGCGTGAAGATCTTCTCCTGGATCGCCACCATGTGGGGCGGCTCTATTACCTTCCGCATTCCCATGCTCTGGGCTATCGGCTTCATCTTCCTGTTCACCGTTGGTGGTGTGACGGGCGTGGTGCTGGCCAATGCGGGTGCCGACCGTGCCCTTCACGATACCTATTACGTCGTGGCGCATTTCCACTACGTGCTCTCGCTCGGCGCCGTGTTCTCGATCTTTGCTGGTTGGTACTACTGGTACCCAAAGATGTTCGGTCACATGTATTCCGAGTTCTTGGGCAAGCTGCACTTCTGGGTCATGTTCGTTGGCGTGAACCTGATCTTCTTCCCGCAGCACTTCCTCGGCCTTGCCGGCATGCCGCGCCGTTACATCGACTATCCGGATGCCTTCGCACTCTGGAACCGCGTGTCCTCGATCGGCTACTACATCACCTTCGTTGCCATGATCATTTTCTTCTACGCGACCTGGGAAGCCGTTCGTAAGAAGCGCCCGGCCGGTGACAATCCATGGGGTGAAGGCGCGACGACGCTGGAATGGACGCTGAGCTCGCCTCCGCCGTTCCACCAGTTCTCGACGCTGCCCAAGATTGAATCGACCAACGCGCACTAAGTCGTGGTTTGAGAAATCCGTGGATCGCGCCCAAGGGTGCGGTTCACACCAAAAGTTTGGAAGAGTTCAGTGACCTATATCGACGATAGCAAGGGAATGCCCGCTTTGGCGGGTGAGGCACGGGTCGAGGATTACCTCGCCCTGCTCAAACCTCGTGTCATGTCGCTGGTTGTCTTCACCGCACTCGTCGGCATGCTGGTCGCGCCGGGCGGCATCAACCCGATCATCGGGCTCATTGCCATCATCTGCATCGCTATCGGTGGCGGCGCGTCGGGCGCGCTCAATATGTGGTACGATGCCGATATCGACGCCATCATGAGCCGGACGCAGAACCGACCGATCCCGGCAGGGCGGATTTCCGAAGGCGAAGCGCTGAGCTTTGGCCTCGTTCTCTCGGCCTTCTCGGTGTCGCTTCTCGGCCTTGCGACCAATTGGGTGGCTGGCGGGCTCCTTGCCTTCACCATCTTCTTTTATGCCGTTATCTATACGATGTGGCTCAAGCGCTCGACGCCCCAGAACATCGTTATCGGTGGCGCGGCCGGTGCCTTTCCAGCCATGATTGGCTGGGCTGCGGTCAGCGGCACCATCACCTGGGAAAGCCTCTCGCTGTTCCTCATCGTCTTCCTTTGGACCCCGCCGCATTTCTGGGCCCTGGCGCTCTATAAGCAGAGCGACTATGCCGCGGCCGGCGTACCGATGATGCCGAACGTTGCTGGCGAGGCATCCACCAAACGTCAGATTTTCGTCTATTCGGTAATCCTTGCCGTGTCGTCTTTCGTGCCGATTTATCTGGGCGTGGGAAGCTGGATATACGGTGTCGTTGCGGCGGCAACCGGCGCTGCCTTCATCTATCTTGCGGTCCGCATTCTTCGCGCGCCAAACAGCGTCGACATGAAGAAGGCTGCACGCCGACTTTTCACCTATTCGCTGAGCTACCTTTTCGTGCTGTTCCTTGCGCTGCTCGTCGATACTTTCGTTTCGCGCCTCGGAGGGTTCTGGCTGTGAGCACTGAGACCCCCGTGAGCCAACCAAGCGCTGCCGATCTGCAGGCCGCCGAAGCGCTGAAGCGCGTCCGCCGCCGCCGGTCTCTTGCCCTCGCCGGAGCCCTCGCGCTGTTCGCGATCACCTTTTATGTGCTGACCATCGTCAAGATGGGCCCGGCGCTGTTCGACAGGGCACTCTGATGACTTCTGTCGCACCCGAACATCGTGACAATCTCAGCAATCGCAAGAACCGCCGCATCGGCGTGAGCCTTGCGGTGCTGGTTGCAGGCATGGTGGGCCTCGCCTTCGCCTCCGTGCCGCTCTATCAACTGTTCTGCCAGGTCACTGGCTTTGGCGGCACGACGCAGGTGGCTGATGCCAATCCGAAGGGCGTCATCGCGCGCGAAATGCGCGTGCGCTTCGACGTCAACGTCGAAAATACGCTGCCCTGGACCGTCAAACCGGCCGCCTCGATCACCGACAAGATCGGCGCTGTCGACACGGTCAATTACGTGGCGACCAATAATTCCGACAAGCCGATAACCGGCCAGGCGATTTTCAACGTCGTGCCCGAACAGGCCGGCATCTACTTCAACAAGATCGAGTGCTTCTGCTTTACCGAGCAGACGCTACAGCCAGGCGAGACGGTCGATATGCCGATCGTCTTCTTCGTCGATCCCGATATCGCGGATAACCGCGAACTCAACACGATTAAAGAGATTACGCTCTCTTATACATTCTACGCTTCAGACAGTGAGGGAAGCTGAACATGGCCGCCATTGAGAAGAACCATGACTACCATATGGTAGAGCCGTCGCCCTGGCCCTTTGCGATGTCGGCCGCGGTACTGGTCATGATGATCGGTGCCGTGTTCTGGATGCACCAGTGGACCCCGTGGCTGTTTTTCATCGGCCTCGCCGGTGTTCTCTACGTTTTCTACGCTTGGTGGGCCGATGTGGTGAAGGAAGCCAATAACGGCGTCGACCACACCCCGGTCGTGCAGATGCACCACCGCTATGGCATGATCCTCTTCATCGCTTCCGAAGTCATGTTCTTCGTCGCGTGGTTCTGGGCCTATTTCGACGGCTTCTTCCGCCTCGACGACGTCGAGCAATATGCCCGCGTCGCGGCCACTGGTGGCCACTGGCCCCCGACCGGCATCGAGCTGTTCGACCCCTTCCACCTGCCGTTGTTCAACACGCTGATCCTCCTGACCTCGGGCACGACCGTCACCTGGGCGCACCATGCGCTCCTCGAAAACGATCGCAAGGGACTTCGCTGGGGCCTCGCGATCACCGTTGCGCTCGGCGTGCTGTTCTCGTTCGTTCAATATCTCGAATATACCCATGCCGGTTTCTCGTTCGCCGGCAGCATGTATGGCGCGACCTTCTTCATGGCGACCGGCTTCCACGGTTTCCACGTTCTGATCGGCACCATCTTCCTCGCGGTCTGCTTGATCCGCGCCGAACGTGGTGATTTCACTCCCGAGCGTCACCTCGGCTTCGAATTTGCCGCCTGGTATTGGCACTTCGTCGACGTGGTGTGGCTGTTCCTCTTTGCCTCGATCTATGTTTGGGGCAGCTGGGGTGTGGCGCTCAGCCACTGATAGGGCAGGTAGCCCGGAATTTGGGGGCGCGGCCAAGGCTGCGCCCCTTTTTGCATCAAGAAGCAGTTTATGGCGCAGCCCAATCCCATCCTGACTGGCCTTCTTTGCCGCTGTCCTCGCTGCGGCGAGGGACGGCTCTTCGCTGGTTATCTCAAGCTGGTGCCGCAATGCGAAAAGTGCGGCCTTGATCTCGCCTTTGCCGATAGCGGTGATGGCCCCGCCGTGTTCGTCATCTTTCTCGTTGCTCCTCTGGTGCTCGTTATGGCGCTGATCCTCGGTGCTGTCGCCACCGTGCCACCCTGGATGCATCTCGTGATCTGGATTCCGGTAACCGTGCTTTTGAGCCTCGCGCTGCTGCCGCCGTTCAAAGGCGTGCTCGTCAATCTGCAGTTTCGCCACGATGCGCACGAGGGACATCAATGACCACGCGTCGCCTCGGGCTCAAGGAATGGGTTTTTGCCGCCCTCATGCTGGTGCTGGCGGCCGTCTGCGCTTTTCTCGGCAACTGGCAGATGCAGCGACTGGCCGAAAAGGAAGCGCTTATCGCCGCGGTCGATGCGCGGCTGACTGCAGCGCCTGTTCCTGTGCCCGGCCCGGAATCGTGGTCGACGCTTGATCCGCAATCTATCGTTTATCAGCCGGTGACGCTCACCGGCGCCTATCGCTATACCCAGACGTCGACCGTGTTCACGAGTCTCGCCAGCGCGAAGGGCCAGTATTCAGGCCCCGGCTACTGGGTGATGACGCCGTTCGAGTTGCAAGGCGGCGGCACGGTTTTCGTCAATCGTGGCTTCGTGCCGCAGCAATATCAGGAAGCGGCGGCGCTCGGTGATCTTCATGGCGAAGACCCTGGCATCGTCACTATCACAGGCGTGGTCCGTACGCCCGAGCAGGCTGATTTCATGACGCCTGAGGCAGATACATCCAATCGGATCGAGTGGGTGCGCGATCCCTTGCGGTTGGCCCAACTTGCCGATCCAGCGCTTGCGCCGGTCGCGCCCTTCTATATCGATCTGCCGGCCGGCGCCCCAGGCGATCTGCCTCAGGCGGGCGAGACCGTCGTTACCTTCCCCAACAACCATTTCGGTTATGCTCTGACCTGGTATGGCTTTGCCATTGTCGCTGTGGTCATGCTCGGCTTTTGGCTGTTTCGCCAAAGCCGCCAGCCGTCAAAACCGGCGTGATCGGCAAAACCTTGCGGCGAAGCGTCGCTTTCACTAGGTTGCAACAATTCTAAAAGGGCTTTCCCTTCCGATGCAGTTTGTTTCGACGCGTGGCCAGGCGCCTGCGCTTGGTTTCTCAGATGCGGTCCTTGCGGGCCTGGCTTCCGATGGCGGTCTCTATGTGCCAGCCAGCTGGCCTCAGTTTTCCGCAGATGAAATCGCGGCCTTTGCAGGGAAACCCTATGCTGATGTCGCCTATGCCATCATCTCGCGCTTTACCGGCGACGAAATTCCGGCCGCGACGCTGAAGTCGATCATCGATGGCGCCTATGCGAGTTTCCGTCATCCGTCGGTGACGCCGCTGGTCGAACTCGAGCCTAATCATTTCGTGCTTGAGCTTTTTCATGGTCCCACCTTGGCCTTCAAGGATGTGGCGATGCAGTTTTTGAGCCGCATCATGGACCATATCCTGTCGTCCCGTGGCCTCCGCGCCACCATCGTCGGCGCGACATCGGGTGATACGGGCTCTGCGGCCATCGAGGCGTTCCGCGGCCGTGACACCACCGATATCTTCATTTTGCACCCCGAGGGTCGCACCTCGGAAGTGCAGCGCCGGCAGATGACGACGGTGCTCGATGCCAATGTGCACAATATCGCGCTCAACGGTACGTTCGACGATTGCCAGGATGCCGTGAAGGCGATGTTCAATCATCACGCCTTCCGCGATCGCGTGCGCCTCTCAGGCGTCAATTCCATCAACTGGGGCCGCATCGTCGCGCAGATCGTCTATTATTTTGCGGCTGGCGTATCGCTGGGCGCGCCCTATCGTCCGGTCAGTTTTACAGTGCCGACCGGGAATTTCGGCGATATCTTTGCCGGCTATTGCGCCAAGCGCATGGGCCTGCCGATCGAAAAGCTGGTTATCGCCACCAATTCCAACGATATCCTGCGCCGCACTATCGATACCGGCCGCTATGAGATGCAGGGCGTTGCGCCCACCATCAGCCCATCGATGGATATCCAGATCTCATCCAATTTCGAACGGCTTTTGTTCGAATCGGCCGGGCGCGACGCCAGTGCCGTCGGCCGGATGATGGCCGCGCTCAAGCAATCGCGTGGGTTCGATCTGCCGGAAAGCGCCATATCCGCCATCCGCTCCGAATTTGCGGCGGGTACGGCCAATGAATCGGCGACGAGCGAGACGATTGCCCAGACCTGGGCGAAGTCGTCTTACCTTCTCGATCCACACACTGCTGTCGGGGTCAGCGTGGCGCGCAGCCTTTCGGGCTCTGCAACGCCCATGATCACGCTCGCAACGGCTCATCCGGCCAAGTTCCCGGCGGCCGTAAACGCCGCCTCAGGCATCGAACCGCCCCTGCCGGCATGGCTTGCCGATCTTTATGAGCGGCCCGAACGGGTTGAACTGCTGGCCAATGACCAGCGTATTTTGGAAGACTTTATCGGGGCGCGCACCCGCGCGGCCTGAAGCATAATCGGACCATGTTGGGAGAGCCCAAAGGCCCCCGCACGGTTCAGGAGGAAGAGTGTGACGGTACAAACGACGACTCTCGAAAACGGCATGGTGGTGCTGACCGATGACATGCCGCATCTCGAGAGTGCCTCGCTCGGCGTCTGGGTAAAGGCCGGTGCTCGCTCGGAGCGTAAGGCTGAGCACGGCATTTCGCACCTTCTCGAACACATGGCCTTCAAAGGCACCAAGAGCCGCACCGCGCTTGAAATTGCCGAGACCATCGAAAATGTCGGCGGCGACCTCAATGCCGCGACTTCGATCGAGCATACCGGCTATTTTGCGCGCGTGCTCAAGGAAGACGTCGTTCTCGCGGCTGATATCCTCTCGGATATTTTGCAGAATTCGACCTTCGACGAAAACGAAATGACCCGCGAGCAGCAGGTTATCGTTCAGGAAATTGGCGCGGCGCGCGACAACCCCGATGACCACGTCTTCGATCTGTTTCAGCAGGCGGCCTATCCCACCCAGCCCATCGGCCGCACCATTTTGGGTACCGTCGATTCGGTGCGGGATTTTTCCCCCGAAATGGTCCGCAAATATATGCGCCGCAATTATGTGGGCGACCACATGGTCATGGCCGCTGCGGGCAATGTGGATCATGAGGAGCTCGTCGAAGTCGCCAAGCAGCGCTTTGCCGATCTGACGCCGAATGGCGCCCCGGCACCGCAGCGCGCCGAATATCAAGGCGGCGAAGAGCGGCTGATTTCGGACCACGAACAGGCCCATATCGTTCTAGGCTTTGAGGGGCGCGCCTACAATTCCGATGGCTTTTATGCCGCGCAGGTGCTTGCCTCCGTGCTCGGCGGCGGCATGAGCTCTCGCCTTTTCCAGGAGGTGCGCGAAAAGCGCGGCCTCTGCTATTCGGTCTATTCCTTCCACTGGGCCTTTGCCGATAGCGGCGTTTTTGGCGTTGCTGCGGCGACGGGCGAAGACGAAGTTTCCGAACTGGTCCCCGTCGTGCTCGATGAACTCAAGCGCGCGGCCGAAACCATTTCGGAAGAGGAAGTGGTGCGCGTGCGCAACCAGATCCGCGCCGGTCTCCTCATGTCGCTCGAAAGCCCTTCGGCCCGCGCCGGTCAGCTGGCACGCCAGCAGATCCTCTGGGGCCGTCCTATCCAGATGGCAGAGACGGTCGAGCGCATCAACCGCATTACCGCGCAGCGTGTGCGCGAGGTGGCCGAACAGATTTTCACCAGCTCGACGCCGACACTTGCCGGTATTGGGCCGATCAGCCGGCTGGCCGATGTCGAAAGCATCGGCGAGACGCTCAAGCGCTAAATCATGCTCTGGCCCTGGTCGTCGCCGGAGCAATTGATCACGCTACGCGGGCGCAGCATCGCTTTGCGCCTGCCGCAGATGCGCGACTATACGGCTTGGTATAATCTGCGCCGCTCCAGCCAGGATTTCCTCAAACCCTTCGAGCCGCGTTGGACCGAGGCCGATCTTGGCCGTCGCGTGTTCTCCATGCGGGTGCGCCGGGCGCGGCAGGAAGCCGAGCAGGGAACCGACTACACGTTTTTTATTTTTCTCGATGACGGCAGCAATACCTTGGTTGGCGGGATAACCCTCTCCAATGTCCGGCGTCGTGCGGCGCAATTCGTCAATCTGGGCTACTGGATGGGCCAGTCTTATGCCGGCAAGGGGCTGATGAGCGAAGCCGTCGAGGTGTCGCTCGCCTTCACCTTCGAAACGCTCGACCTCCATCGCGTCCACGCTGCTTTCCTACCGCACAATATTGCATCGCGGCGGGTGCTCGAAAAAAATGGCTTTGTCGAGGAAGGCTTTGCCGAACGTTACCTGCAGATCAATGGCCGCTGGGAAGACCATGTGCTGATGGGGCTGACGCGCGAGCGCTGGGACAGTTTCCGCTTCGCAAGTCCACATCATCGTGTTGCCTGACCGGTGGGACGTCCATCACGTTCCACATCGCACTGCGCCACCCCGCTTGCCGCAAGGGTCAATCTCTCGTACCAAAGGTGCGCCCCCTTTGGAGGTTACCAAAGCCAAAGGCTTGTCCCCCGCGTTATCCGCGGCCGACTGCCGCCACAATGAAGCCTTGTGTGGGAATTAGCTGCTCTTGATGCGTCCGTTTCTTGTTCTCGCAATCATCCTTGCGTTCGCTTTCTCGCAGCCGGCCCGGGCTTTCGAAGTCATTTCGGTCCCCGAAGACGTCAATGCCGTCAACCTGTCCGATATCGTCGAAATCGTGCCGGGCACGAATGGGCGTCTGCAGCTTTCGACCGCGCCTGATGCCGACGGCATCATCCGGCGCATCGAGGTTCTGGCAAGCGAGCAGGGCACCAATCCGTCGTTCGCGCTTTTTGCGCTCCGTAATGATTCCGACCAGCAGATCGAGCGCCTTCTCGTCGCGCCATTCTACCGGCTACCGGCGTCAGGCGTTTTCCAGCCCGATCTGGGCAATGCCCGCATTTCGGCGGTGACCCCAAGCGCTGGCATTCGGCCGGTGCAATTGGCCGACCCCGAGGCTGACGTTTATGAGGTCACGCTCGATCCCGGCGCGACTGTGACGCTGATTGCCGAACTGACGTCAGGCGAATTGCCGGAGCTTTACCTCTGGCAACCCAACGCCTATCGCGACTACGTCAATTCCTTCACGCTGTTCCGCGGCGTGGTGCTAGGCGTTGCATCGCTCGCGGCCGTGTTCCTGACCATCATGTTCGTGGTCAAGGGCAGGGGCGTATTCCCGGCCACGGCCGCTTTCGCCTGGGCGGTGCTCGCCTATCTCCTCATCGACTTCGCCATCCTTGGCCGCCTTTTCGGCATATCGGCCGGCGGGCTCCAACCACTCAGGGCCGCGGCGGAGGCGGGCATAGCGACGACGCTTGCCGGCTTCCTCTTCATCTATCTCAATCTCCACCGGTGGCATCTGCGCTTCATCCATCTGGCGCTCGGGCTCTCGGCGCTTTTTCTCGCGCTCTTCGGCTTTGCCTTTTTCCAACCCGCAATTGCCGCCACCATCGCGCGTCTCGTTCTGGCGCTCCTCGGCCTTTCCGGCTTCTTCCTGATCCTGTTGCTGGCGCTCCGCGGCTATGATCGCGCCGTGCTGCTCGTCCCGACCTGGATCATCTTCATTGCTTGGCTGTTCTATTCCTGGCTCGTCATTTCAGGTCAGGTCACCAATGACGTTGCCCAGCCGGCCGTGGGCGGCGGTCTCGTGCTCGTCGTCATGCTTTTAGGCTTCACGGCCGTTCAACACGCCTTTGCCGAAGGGCAGGTGACCATCGGCACCCTGAGCGAGGTCGAGCGTCGCGCTTTGGCGCTGACCGGTTCGGGTGATTTCGTTTTCGATTGGAATATCGATCGCGACCGGGTCACCGTCAGCGACGAACTGACAACCCGTCTCGGCGAAAAGCGCGGGGCGCTGCGCGGCGCCATCAAGCGCTGGCTCGATCGTGTCCATCCCGATGACCGCGACCGCTTCCGCACGGCCTTCGATACGCTCGTCGAATTGCGCCGAGGCAAGGTCTCTTCGGACCTGCGCGTGGCGGGCCATGATGGCAATTACCGCACCTTCCGGATGCGGGTAAAACCGGTGCTGGGCGGCGATGGTCAGGTCAACCGCATCGTCGGCACCCTGCAGGATGTCACCGAAGATCGCGCCGCCCGTGAACGCCTGCTGCATGATGCCGTGCACGACAGCCTCACTGGCCTGCCCAATCGCCAGCTCCTGCTTGATCGGCTTGAGCGTTCGCTGGCCCGCGCGCGCACGCCGGGCGGCATCAAGCCGGCAGTCTTCCTCATCGATATCGACCGGTTCATGGAGCTCGAAGAGCGCATCGGCCATTCGGCGGCCGATTCGGTACTGCTCGCCATTTCCCGCCGCATTTCCCGCGTCATGCGGCCGCTCGATACGGTCGCGCGCATTTCGGGGGATCAGTTCGCAGTGATCCTCGCCTCCGAGCAGACGGCCGGGAAGATCGCCGAAAGCGCTGAGCAAATCCGCAAGGCGCTGAAGGCCCCGTTCAATTTCGGCGACCGTGACCTCACTATCACGGCTTCGATCGGCGTCACGATCTACGACGGCAATCCCGCAGAAGCCCCCGACGTGCTGCGCGATGCCGAACTGGCCATGTATTACGCCAAGCGCCTCGGCGGGGATCGCATCGAGGCCTATCGTGCCTCGGCCCGCTCCATCGCCAATTACAACCGCGCCAGCGAAGAAGATCTCGAACGCGGCATGCGCCAGGGCGAACTCTCGGTGCAATATCAGCCGGTCATGAACATCGCGTCGGGCCAGATCGTTGGGGCCGAAGCGCTGATGCGCTGGAACCATCCGACGCGTGGCGTGGTCAACCCGGACGAATTCGTGCCGCTTGCCGAACGTTCCGGCCAGATCGAAAAGCTCGGGCGCCTGGCCTTCGAACAGGCGGCCACACAAGCCCGCGAATGGTCGGCGACGATTGGGCTTGGCGAAGAATTTTTCATCTCGGTCAATCTCTCGCCGACGCAATTGGCGACCGAAACGCTGCTCAACGACATGCGCAATCTCGTGGCGCAGGACAAGACGCTGGCAACCCATCTCAAGCTCGAGATCACCGAAGGTCAGGTGATGAGCAATCCCGAGCACTCCGCCTATATGCTTGAGGCGCTCCGGAGCTTGGGCCTAGGGTTGGCGCTCGACGATTTCGGCACGGGCCACTCGTCGCTCAGCTACCTCCACCGCTTCCCGTTCGACACGATCAAAATCCCGGCCGCCTTCGTAAAGATGGGCACCGAGACCGGCAATCCGCACACGCAGGCGCCAATCATTCGCGCCATTGTCGGGCTTGCCGAAGATCTGGATCTGATGGTGATTGCCGAGGGAGTCGAAACGCTCGACGAAATCGAGCGCCTGCGGCAGATGAACTGCCGTTTTGCGCAAGGCTTTGCGTTCGGGGCCGCCATGACCGGGCAGGAATTGGCAAAGAAGCTGATGGCGCAGGCGGGGCGGTAATCCTCGCCGCTAACGACAGTTTGGCTTAGGCGTGGCCTGCGTCGCTGCTCAGCGTTGCCCGCGTGATGTGCAGGCTTTCCAGCGCCTTCTCGTAGCGTTTCTCCACCGGAGTATTGAACACCAGCTCCGGCGTGAATGGCACGGTCAGCCAGCCGTTTTCGGCGATCTCCCGTTCGAGTTGTCCGGGGCTCCAGCCGCAGCAGCCAAGCGCAAAAAATGAGGCTTTCGGTGCCGGGCCGAACGCCATGGCGCGAAGCACATCCAGGGTGGCGGTAAGGCCGATATCTTCGGTGACCTTATAGGTATTGCCGCTGTGATAGTCGGACGAATGCAGCACGAAGCCACGCCCCTTCTCGACCGGCCCACCGCGCATGACCGTGCGGTCACGGATCGTGTCCGGCAGACGAATGACGGCATCGGGATCGCCTAGATCGAGCTCGTCGAGAATGTCGGCAAACCGCAGATTGGCCAATTTCTGATTGACCACCAGACCCATGGCGCCCTCTTCGCCATGACCGACGAGCAGGATAACGCTTTCGGCGAAGCGCTCGTCTTCCATGCCCGGCATGGCGACCAGGAATTGTCCTTCAAGATAAGTCATTAGCCAAGTCTATGCGCTAGGCGGGGTGAAGCCAAGTCTCGTGCCTCTTCACGAAGGCCTGAAGGCGCGTCAGCTATTCCTTCACCATCTCCTGCGTTAATGCCGAGCCATGCGATCAATTGCTCTTGCCGCCGCCTTTTTGCCCGCTCTCGTTGCACCGGTTTTTGCCGGCGAAACGCCGTGGCAGGAAGTGACGCCCGGGGTCAAATTGCGGCTCGTCAGCACTGGCGTCGTCAAGCCCGATGGCAAGACCTTGTTCGGCCTCGAAATCGATATGCCGGAAAATACCAAGACCTATTGGCGTGTGCCGGGCGAAACGGGTTTTCCGACCGAGCTCGATTTTTCCGCGTCTCGCGGTGTCAGCGCGGGCAAGATTCTCTGGCCGCACCCGATCGTCGATCTCAGCTCTGGCTATCTCGACTTTGCCTATTTCGGGCCAACCCTGCTGCCCATTGAACTGACCGTGGCCGACAAGACAGCCGAAGTGGATATCTCGGCGCTGCTTGGCATCTGCTCCGATATCTGCATTCCGGCACAAGCGAGCTTCACGCTCCCTGCAGCGGACGCATCGCCTGATCGGCCCAATAGCCTTCGCATCAAGCAGGCAGTGGCTGAAGCGCCTATTCCCTGGGTGGACGGCCCGGCACCAATCGGCAAAGTGGAATTTATCAAAGACGAACAGACCCTGGCAGTGTCTCTCGCAACCGACGATATCGACCCCGGCTCGATCATCGTTGCGACCGATAGTGGCGAGCCGCTGTTCGGCATGCCGCAAAAAAGCCCGCAAGCGAACCTAGTGCTGCTTCCCATCCTGGCGAAAACCGAGAATATTGACCTGACCGGCCAAGACGTTCAGTTGTCATTCATGACCGGTATGGGAGCATTCGAGCTTCGCCGGACAGTCGGGGCAGAGCCGGCGAACGAGTAGTCCCGGAGACGAGCGGCCAAGCCGCCAGCGGGATGGTTTTGGAGTAAGGCGATCTTCTCGCCTGGGGCATGGGGCAAATCCTCGCATGATTGAACGTGGCAATGCGATTCCGGCTGTTGGGATCAAGCTCGTAACGGCTTCCGGCACGCACGACACCACCAGTGACGTGGTCCTTGGCTCGGGGACCGTCGTCTTCTTCGCGGTGCCGGGTGCGTTTACGCCCACCTGCCACGTCAACCATTTGCCGGGCTTCCTCGCCAATACAGAAAAATTCCGGGCGCACGGCGTCGAGCGCATCGTCTGTGCCTCCGTCAACGACGCTCACGTGATGAAGGCCTGGGCCGAAGCCAGCGATGCCCTGGGCAAGGTAGAGTTCATTGCCGATGGCAATGCCGATCTCGCTAAGGCGCTTGGCCTCGCCAAGGATTTCTCCGCCAATGGCATGGGCACGCGCTATGCGCGCTCGGCCATGATCGTGCGGGATGGCAAGGTGCTCGACATTTTTGTGGAGGACGCGCCCGGCGTCAACGCCAGCGGTGCGCCGGCCATCTTGATGGCGCTAGAAGCAGCCAATGCGTAATTTGAGGCAGGAAGTGACCATGACCAAGCCGACCGTTCTGCGACTTGTCGCTCTTGCCGGCCTCTCAGCGGCTCTCGCCGGGTGCTCGATGGGCAGCATGTTCGGCGGCGGGCCATCGACCAGCGCCAATCTTCAGAATGCGACTGCGTCACCTCAGGCTGTGGCTCAGGCACAGACCAATGCGCTGCCAGCGATTGCCACCGAATGTCCGCCGATCAAGGTGCGTGTCGGCGGCGAGGCGATGTTCTATTATGGCGGCGGGCGTACAGGCGATGCCAAAGCGCTGCAATATCAAGGCGTGATCGACGAAGTGACGCGCAATTGCGTCGTCTCCAACGGCGTCATCACCGTCAATATGGGCGCTTCCGGCCGCGTTTTGCTCGGGCCTGCCGGCAGCCAGAGGTCGGTCAACGCCCCAATCCGTTTCGCAGTCGAGCGCGATGGCCAGGCAATCTTCTCGGAAAAATACACCATCCCCGTCGCGTTGACGCCGCCAGCCCAGTCGGCCGAATTCGTCAAGGTCGTCGAAAACGTCGCTATCCCCTATCTCGGCGGGGAGAGCATCACGATCTGGGTCGGGTTCGACACGCGGGGCTGATCGCTCCAACCAGAGAAATGAAAATGGCGGCCTTTCGGGCCGCCATTTTTTATTCTGCCGCCTGCGGCAGATCCGCAGGCTTTTCCCATTTGAGCACGGGCTGCCGTGCGGCCCGGGTTTCGTCCAATCGCCGCCGCGGTGCCTTTGCTGGAGCCGCGGTGAACCGGGCGGTGTTCCCGGCCTTGGCGTCTGTCGCCAGTTCCACCATCACGTCGCAAAAGCGATCGAGCGTCTGCTTGCTCTCGCTTTCCGTGGGTTCGACCAGCATGGCGCCATGGACGACCAAGGGGAAATACATGGTCATCGGGTGGAAACCCTCGTCGATCATCGCCTTGGCGAAATCAAGCGTCGTGACGCCTGCGTCTTTGATGAAGCTGTCGTCGAACAGCGCCTCATGCATGGTCGGATAATCGGGGAAGGGCACCGAGAAGATGTGCTGCAGCCGTGCCTTGATGTAATTGGCGTTGAGCACCGCATCCTGCGCAGCCTGGGCGAGGCCATCGCCACCATGGCTCAGCATATAGGTCAGCGCGCGGACATACATGCCCATCTGGCCGTGGAATGCCGTCACGCGGCCCAGCGCATGCTCTTCAATATGTTCGACCAGCTCCAGCCCCTTTTCGCCCTTCCGCACGAAAGGAACCGGCGCGAAGGGCGCTAGAGCCTCGGAGAGAACCACTGGACCCGCACCCGGCCCGCCGCCGCCATGGGGCGTCGAGAAGGTCTTGTGGAGGTTGATATGCATGGCGTCGATGCCGAGATCGCCCGGACGAACCACACCCATGATGGCGTTGAAATTGGCGCCATCGCAGTAAAAGAACGCGCCCGCATCGTGCACCGCCTTGGCGATTTCGATGACCTGTGGTTCGAAGAGGCCGCAGGTATTGGGATTGGTCAGCATGATCGCCGCGACTTCCGGCGAGAGCGCCGCCTTGACCGCTTCCACATCGACTGTGCCATCGGCCTTGGCGGGCACGGGTTTCACCGTGTAGCCGAGGAAGGCCGCAGTCGCCGGATTGGTACCATGGGCGCTTTCGGGGACGAGGACGATGGTGCGATGCGCCTGGCCCGCAGCCTCCTGAGCCGCCTTGATCGCCATCATGCCGAGGAGTTCGCCATGGGCGCCGGCCTTAGGTGAGAGGGCTACGGCGGCGGTATTTGTGAGGGTAAGAAGCCAGTGCGAAAGCTGGTTCATCAGCTCGAGCGCGCCCTGCACGGTCGAGACCGGCTGCAGCGGATGGATGTCCGAAAAGCCCGGCAGGCGGGCCATTTTTTCGTTGAGGCGCGGATTGTGCTTCATGGTGCACGAACCAAGCGGGTACATGCCGCTGTCGATCGAATGGTTCATGCGCGAGAGGCGCACATAGTGGCGCATGGCTTCGGGCTCTGTGAGCCCGGCGAGATCGAGCTTGGTCTTGCGCTCGAAACCGTCGAGGAAGCTGCCGTCGATTTTGACTTCGGGGAGGTCGACGCCGGAATGTTCGGTATCGCCGATTTCGAAGAGCAGCGGTTCATCGGGAATGAGTGCCGAGCCGGAAGCGGCGGTGCTGCCGCTGGTGCCGATGCCGGTTGGGCGGCCTTGGGTGTTCATGCTCATTGCGCGTCCTCCTCAATGGCGGCGTGGAGGCACTCGGCCAGCATTTCGATATCGGCGTGGGTGGTGAGTTCCGTTGCGGCGAGAACGATCAGGTTCTCGACATCCGGATAGCCCGGTTCGAGCCGGCTGACCGGCACACCGGCCAAAACTCCAGCCTGGGCAAGCATTTCGACCACCGGAGCGGCCGGAATCGGCAAGCGGATCGTCATCTCGTTAAAGAAGCTCTTGTTGAGCAATTCGACGCCTGGAACGGTGCCGAGCATCCGGGCGAGCTTGACCGCGTTGTGGTGGTTGAGGCGAGCCACGCGGGTGAAGCCGGCCTCGCCAAGGAGCGACATGTGGATGGAGAAGGCCAGGGCGCAGAGGCCGGAATTGGTGCAGATATTGCTCGTCGCCTTCTCTCGGCGAATATGCTGCTCGCGGGTCGAAAGCGTCAGCACGAAGCCACGATTTCCATCGGCATCAACGGTTTCGCCGCAGAGGCGACCGGGCATCTGGCGGATGAATTCCTTGCGGGTTGCCATGAGGCCGAGATAGGGGCCGCCAAAATTGAGGGCGTTGCCGATGGATTGGCCTTCGCAGACGACGATGTCGGCGCCGAGCGCGCCCGGTGCTTCGAGGAGGCCGAGGGAAACGACTTCGGTGATGACGACGATGAGCAGCGCGCCCTGTGCGTGTGCAGCATCAGCGGCGGCTTTGAGGTCGCGGAGATGACCATAGAAATCAGGGGTTTGGACGACGATCGCAGCGGTGTTGCCGTCAATCTGGCTCAGGATATCGCCCTGGCCCTCCGGCGAGGGGGAAAGGCAGACGAGGTCGGGATCGTCTTTCAGATAGGCTTTGACGACATCGCGATAGTGCGGGTGGAGTCCGCCGGAAAGAACGATTTTGTTCTTTTTCGTCAGGCGCTTAGCCATCAACACGGCTTCAGCGGTGCCGGTCGAGCCGTCATAGAGCGACGCGTTGGCGACGTCCATGCCGGTGATCTTGGCCACCTGTGTCTGGAACTCGAACAGCATCTGCAGGGTGCCCTGCGAGATTTCCGGCTGGTAGGGCGTGTAGGCCGTAAGCCATTCGGAGCGCTGGATTAAATGATCGACCGTTGCCGGCACGTGGTGGCGATAGGCACCGGCGCCGACGAAGAATGGACCATCGCCGGCGGCGTGGTTTTTGGCGGCGAGGGCGCGCATATGGGCTTCGACGAGGAATTCCGGGCTATGCGCCGGAAGACCGAGATCGAAGCTCTTGAGGGCGGATTTGGGAACGGCGGAGAACAGCGCGTCGATATCCGCGGCGCCGATGACGCCAAGCATCTCGGCGCGCTCGGTTTCAGAATGGGGAAGGTAGCGCATGATCAGAGGGTCAATTCCGCATAGCCGTCGGCATCGAGGAGAGTGTCGATTTCGCTGGCATCGGCGATTTCGATCTTGAACATCCAGCCCGCTTTTTCGGGGTCTGTGTTCACCAGACCGGGCTCTTTTGTTAGCATTCCGTTAACTTCGACGATCGTTCCGGTTACTGGCGCGTAGATTTCGGAGGCGGCCTTGACGGATTCGACGACGGCGGCTTCCTCACCCTTCTTGAGCACCTTGCCGACGGCGGGGAGCTCGACGAAGACGATGTCGCCGAGTTGCTCCTGCGCATAGGGCGTGATGCCGACAATGCCGGTCGAACCCTCGACGCGGATATATTCGTGGTCGGGTGTGAACTTGGTGGTCATGAGTGGGCCTCAGATGGCTTTGCGGAAATAGCGATGGGGAACGAAAGGGGTCGGGACGACTTCGGCCGGCTGCGCGCGGTCGCGGACGGAGACCTGGAGTTTGGTGCCGGGTGTCGTAAGGGCAGGGGGCACGAAGCCGAGGGCGATGGCCTTACCGAGCGAAGGGGCAAAACCGCCGCTGGTGACCACGCCGACAACTGCGCCGGACGCATCGAGGATTTCGGCACCTTCGCGCGCGGGAGCGCCTTCGACGAGGAGGCCGACGCGTTTGCGGTTGAGTTGGCCCTCGCGTTCGGCGAGAATGCGCTGGGCACCGGGGAAATCGGCGGCTTCGCGGCGCCGCTTGGAGACGGCAAAGCCGAGATCGGCTTCGATGGGAGAAATGGTTTCGTCGAGGTCGTGGCCATAGAGCGGCAGACCGGCTTCGAGGCGGAGGCTATCGCGGGCGCCTAGGCCGATGGGCTTTACGCGCGGATCGGCAAGGAGCGCGTCCCAGAGGGCGGAAGCCGAGCTGGCCGGAGCCAGGATTTCAAAACCATCCTCGCCTGTATAGCCGCAGCGCGAAATGGTGACCGAAACGCCGTTCCAATCAAAATCGCCGAACTGCATAAAGCCTAGATCAGTCGCCTCGGGCAGGAGCGCGGCCATCACGTTGACGGCCTCCGGGCCTTGGAGGGCTAGGAGGGCGCGATCGTCGGCGCGGTGTAGCATAGCCTTATCACCAACTGTCTTGGCGATCAGGGCAAAGTCACCGTCTTTGGTGCCGGCATTGACAATCACGTAGAGCGTGCCGCCTTCCGTAGCGCGACCGATCATGAGATCGTCTACCGTGCCACCCTTGTCGTTGAGAAGGAGCGTGTAGCGCAATTGGCCGGGTTTTAGGCCAGCGATATCGCCACAGACCAAGGGCTCGATCAGCGCATAGATTGCTGCGTGGTCTGCGGCGGTGTCGCTCGTCGGTGCGCTGAGGGTCAGAAAGCTTGGGCCCATATGGCTGACGTCGAAGAGGCCGGCGTGGTCGCGGGTCCACTTGTGCTCGGTCATGATACCGGTGGGATATTGCACGGGAAGGGCATAGCCGCCGAAGGGCACGATGCGGCCGCCGGCACTGACGTGGCGCTCATAGAGCGGGGTCTGCTTGAGGTCTTCGGTCGAAGGTTCGGCCATGGGTCTCTCGGGTTCAAAGGCGACACGACTATGCTCTGCCCAAATGGCGGAGTGCGTGCCCCCTCTGTCCTTGCCCTGAGAGATTTCCCGGCTGAGCGCCGGTTGCTCCTTCGGAGAGGCCGTGAAGGCCTGCTTTCCAGAGTTTTGACCTGACTGCGGTCCGGTTGCCTGAGAGTTTCCGGGGCGGTTGCTCCTTCGGCGCTGGCATTTTCAGCCAGTCTCTCCCGCAGTCGTTGGCACCATGGGGGAGATTTGTGGTGGCGTCAACGGCAGGCGTGGGGATGTGCACGGGAGGCGTGGGCATGGTGAGGAGACAGTCTAGGCGCCTTCAGCTGTCAGGGCGCTTTTTCGTCGGTCGTCACGACCGGGCTTGTCCCGGTGGTCCATGCGGAGGCGAGATGGATTGCCGGGACAAGCCCGGCAATGACGGCGGTGGGTAGGAGGGGGGAAGGGCAGCAGTTAGGGACGGGCTGCGTTCTGCCGCCTGCTCCTCTGCGGAGGAGAGAATACCCCTCACCCTGGAATTTCTTCTGAACGAAGAAACTCCTGTCCCTCTCCCTCAAGGGGCGAGGGTAAGGCTGGTTGGTGTGGCGCCAAATGCGACAAACAAACAAAAAAGGCGGACCTTGCGGCCCGCCTTCACATTCCAAAAACCAAAAAAATCAGTTCAGGCGGCCGGCGACGTCGGCGATGGCTTTGTCGACGATCTGGCTGCCTTTGGCGTTCATTTCGTCGGTGAGGACAACGCGGGCAGCTTCGACGGCGAGGTCGGCGGAGCGGGCGCGGACGTCGGCGATGGCCTGGGCTTCGGCCTGGGCGATCTTGTCTTCCACGGCCTTGGTGCGGCGGGCGACGAGGTCGGTCAGGGCGGTCTGGGCTTCGGCGGTCATGCGTGCCGCTTCTTCCTGGGCCGCGGCGATGATGCCTTGGGCTTCGCTTTCGGCAGCGATGCGCTTGCGCTCATATTCGGCGAGGAGAGCAGCGGCTTCTTCGCGGAGGCGCTTGGCTTCGCTCAGATCGGTTTCGATCTTCTTGATCTGCTTGTCGAGCATGCCGCCGATGATGCGGGGGACGCCGACATAGATCAGCACGCCGATGAAGATGACGAGGCCGACAAGCGCGAAAAAGCTGTTATCCATCCAAGTGGGCATGGCGATTATCCCTTCACCTTGGCAACGGCAGCGCGGACGCTGTCGGCGGAAACGTCACCCACGAACTGACCGACGACGGCCTGGGCCGTTTCGGCAGCGATCTCGTCGACATGGGCGAGAGCGGCGTTCTTGGTGGTCGTGATGCGGGCTTCGGCTTCGCTGACCTTGGTGGCGAGCGTGGCTTCAGCCGCGCTGCGCTTGGCAGCGAGATCAGCCTGCATGGCATCGCGCGACTGTGTGGCGATGGCCTGAGCCTTGGACTTGGCTTCAGCGAGTGCCTTTTCATAGGAAGCGATGGCCCCGTCGGTCTTCTGACGGTCGGCATCGGCTGCCTGGAGATCGGCGTCGATGGTTGCCTGGCGCTTTTCGATGATGGAGCCGACCTTGGGCAGGGCGACCTTGCTCATCAGCAGATAAAGCGCGGCAAAGGAAATTGCGAGCCAGAGCAACTGGCTGGGGAAAGTTGCCGGATCGAAGGGCGGGAAGACATCGGAATGCCCCTCGCCATGCGCTTCGGTCGTGGCATGGGTGTCAGCGGTCGGATCGTGCGCGTCCACGCCTTCGCCATGGGTGGCGTCGACAGCGTGGTCGAGGTTTTCCTCGGTCGGCGTTACCGCTTCTTGAGCGTAGGCTTGCGTTACCATCTGGTCGAGATCCCGTTAAATCCGGTCATCCAGCGCGGGCGCTGAATGCAACCGCAGCCGAACCCTTGTGTCCGGCTGCGATAAAATTCGTTGGTCGCGAATTAGGCGACGAACAGCAGGATCAGAGCAACCAGGAACGAGAAGATGCCCAGAGCTTCGGTCATGGCCATACCGAAAATCAGGTTACCGGTCTGGCTCGGCGCTGCGGATGGGTTGCGCAGGGCACCCGAGAGGAAGTTTGCGAAGATATTCGACACGCCGAGGGCCGCACCAGCCATACCCAGGGTTGCGATACCAGCGCCGATCATCTTTGCGGCTTCAACATCCATTTGTTTGTCCTTTCGAGGGTCAAAGTATTACCGGCGAAAAGCCGCCGTTTGAGGGACTCAACGTCTTAGTGTGATGGGTGGACCGCGTCGTTGAGGTACATCGACGTCAGCACTGCAAACACATAGGCCTGCACCACTGCGACGAGCAGTTCTAGCGCCGTGATTGCCACCGTCATGATGAGCGGGAGCAGAGCGCCGAGCCAACCAAGAGCGCCAAGGGCACCAAGGCTGACCACGAAACCAGAGAACACCTTGAGGGTGATGTGACCGGCAAGGATATTGCCGAACAGACGAACCGAAAGGCTGATCGGGCGCGACAGGAACGAAATGATTTCGATCGGCACCACGATGGGCAGCACATAGCCCGGAACGCCTGCCGGAACGAAAAGCTTGAGGAATTTCGGACCGTGGCGGAAGAAGCCGTAGAGGATCACAACCGAAATCACGAGCAGAGCAAGCGCTGCGGTGACGATGATGTGGCTCGTGACGGTGAAGAAATAGGGGAACATCCCGAGAAGGTTCGCCACCAGCACGAAGCCGAAAAGCGAGAACACGAACGGGAAGAATTTCATGCCTTCGGTGCCAGCCGAGCTTCGCAGCATATTGGCCACGAAACTATAGGCCAATTCGCCAGCAAGCTGGAAACGGCCCGGCACCATGCTGGCCTTGGAGGCCGACATCGCCATGAACGCGGTCAGGACAGCGACGGTCACGACCATGAACAGGGATGAATTGGTGAAGGAAAGATTGACGGCGTTACCCGCAGCCTCGTCCCCGATATGAATCGGGAAAAGGTCATAGATGACAAACTGGTGGATCGGGTCAGTACCGGCCATGGAGCCCTCTAAGCGTCATCAACTATCGGTCCGCTTCTCGTCTTCCGCGCCCGATGAAGGCGGGGGAGGCGATGCGGCATTCAGGTCCGTCACCACGCGGATGACGTTTCGGATTCCAGCGGCGAAGCCCACCATGAACAGGATGAGCAAACCCCAAGGGCTGGTCCCCAGGCCAAGATCGATGAGATACCCGACAAAGGTCCCCACCAGAATGGCAGCTATGAATTCGGTGGCGATGCGCATACCGCGCGCCATTCCGCTCATATCGCCCGAGACACCACCCGAGGCTCTAGCGTCCTTGAGTACCTGTTCCCGCTTGGCAGAAGCAATGCGCGATGCGAGATCGCGAGTCACTTCGCTGTCTTTTTCCGGCTTGCCCTGGATATTGGGCGGCTTTGCCATCCCGTTCCTCCCTGGCCCGCCTGTTCCGGAATTTCCGGTGCCTTTTCAGGTCGGGCGCAACATAGTGGTGGCCCCAAAAGGTGTCAAGGCAAGTGACGAAGATGTAAGTTCTTGATTTTGCGTTATGTTTTCGCGAAATCCACGGGTGCGGCATGCTGTCCACAGGTCAATTGTGGTAAAGCCGTGGCTCAAGGAGAGATTCCCGGGAGGGGCTGGGTTGCAAAGCGGGCAACTTGTGCGGCCATGTCGGTGGTGGCAGGCGGTAGGTAGACCACGCAATCATGGCGTTCCACCGCGGGCCGATCGCGCGATGGTCTAACTGTCCGGATCGTCTTTTTCGTAATCGAAGTCGTCGTCGTATTTCAACGAGGGTGTAGCAATCGAGTGCGTCACGCGCTGTAGCCAGACCGAGCCGTCAATCACATCATAATCGAAGCACCAGCCATCGACTATGATGCGCTGCGCGCCGCGGATCGGGAGGCTGCTCGGCCGCACTCGACCTGCAGATGGCTGACTTGCGAGAAGCTGCCGAGCGCGCTCGATAATCGAGCGAAAGGTTAGGATGCCGGAGATCGTCTTACCCTTGAGGTAATCGATCTCACGCTGAATATCGCGCTTGGCTTCTTTCGAAACCTTCACGCGCATTAGGCCGCTTTGCCCTTGCGAATAATCTCGTCCAGTTCGGCGATGACATCTTCCAGGTCTTCGCCACCGCCCTCGGCCGCTTCTTCACGGCCGCGCAGTACCGAAAGGCAGATACCGCCCTCTGCCTCTTGTGCGAGGTAATATTTGAGCGCGCGCACGATGACCCAGCTTCGCGTTCGCTCAGAGCCGGCGGCGATTCTCTCGACGTCTCTCAGGATGTCTTGCGGGAGACGCAAGGTAACGGGATCGGAAAGCTCAGCCATCACGGTTCTCCTTTGTATTACAAGTAATACAGGCATGCCCGCGCGGCAATGGCTAGGCTTGCTCGACTTCTCGGAAACCCTCCGCCGTCTGCAGATCCACCGAGACCAACTGGCTGACGCCGCGTTCGGCCATGGTGACGCCGAAGAGGCGGTCGACGCGGCTCATGGTGATGGGGTTGTGGGTGATGACCATAAAGCGGGTGTTGGTGCGCTGGCGCATGCTTTCGAGGAGATTACAGAAGCGCTCGACATTGGCGTCGTCGAGGGGCGCGTCGACCTCGTCGAGCACGCAAATAGGGGCGGGATTGGTGAGAAAGACCGCAAAGATCAGGCTCATGGCGGTCAGCGCCTGTTCGCCGCCGGAGAGGAGCGTCATGGTCTGCGGCTTCTTGCCTGGCGGGCGGGCGATGATTTCGAGACCGGCTTCGAGCGGGTCGTCGCTTTCGACAAAGGTGAGTTCGGCCGTGCCGCCGCCAAAAAGGGTGGTGAAGAGTTCCTGGAAGAAGGCGTTCACTTTTTCAAAGGCTTCAGAAAGGCGGGCGCGGCCTTCGCGGTTGAGGGCGGAAATGCCGCTGCGGAGTTTGGCGATGGCTTCGATCAGGTCGTCGCGATCGGCGACCATGGTGTCGCGCTTTTCCTGGACCTCGGCTGCTTCCTTTTCGGCGGAGAGATTGACGCCGCCCAGGCGCTCGCGCTCGAATTTGAGGCGTTCAAGCTTTTGCTCGATGCTTGATTCCGGCGGGAGCGCTTCTTCGGGACGGATGCCGGAGGCTTCGAGGGTTTTGCTGGCGGGGATGCCGAGGGTTTCTTCGATCTGGCGCTCGATCTGCTGGCGCTGGGCCATGGTGCCCTTGAGGCGCTCTTCGATGCGCGTCAGCTCGATGCGGACTTCGGAAAGAGCGTCGGCGGCGGTGCGGAGGCTCTTTTCGTGGTCGCGCCAGGCGGTTTGCGCTTTTGCGAAGCGGTCGCTGGCTTCCTGATAGTCGAGGGTGGCGTCGCTGATCTGGTCTTCGAGCTGTGCCTGGCGATTGGCGAAGCCATCGGGGGCGGTGTCGAGTTCGGCGATCTGGGTATTGATGGCGGCGACGCGCTGGTCAAGTGTCGCCAATTGGGCGGACGCTGCTTCATGGCGGCGGCGCCAGGCGGCGCTGTCGCGGGCGATCTGGTCGAGCCGGGCGCGGCGCATACGGGCGGCGTTTTCGAACGAGCCAAGGCGGAGACGGGCTTCGTCGGCTTTTTCGCGGAGGCGGGCAAGGTGCGCCTGCGCGGCGTCGAGCTGCGCGCTGTTGTCGTCTTCGTCGCCGAGGTCTTCGAGGGCAATTTCGGCCTCTTCGCGAATGGCGACGGCTTCTTCGAGACTCGTGCGCAGGCGGGCTTCGGCTTCCTCCAAGGCGGAATGGCGGGTGGCGATTTCTCCCTGGGCTTTGAGGGCCGTATCGAGTTCGGCCTGGGCGACGCCGATGCCGTGCTGGGCTTTGCGCCAATCTTCGCGGCGGAGGCGTTCCTCCTGGCGGGCGAGGTCGAGTTTTTGGGTCTGCGCGTCGATATCGCGGCGATAGGCATTACGCTCGGCCTTGGCGCGGAGGATTTCCTCGTCGAGTTCGGCGAGGCGATTGCGCTGGGCGAGGCGGAGGGCGGCGGCCGTCGGTGCATCGGCGGCGGCAACGAAGCCGTCCCAACGCCACATGGCGCCGTTGAGCGTCACGAGACGTTGGCCGGGCCAAAGGGCGGGCATAAGGCCTTCGCCATCGAATTCGCTGACGAGACCAATCTGATCGAGGCGGCGCTTGAGGAGCGGCGTGCCGGTGACGTAGCGCGAAAGCGGTTCGGCGCCCTGGGGGAGGGGCGGATCATCATACCCTTCAATGGCAATGGACCAATGAAGCGGCGCGCCGGCATCGGAAGAGGCATCGAGGTCATCGCCGAGCGCCGCGCCGAGGGCAGTTTCGTAGCCGGGCTCGACCTTGAGTTCATCGACGATGGCCGGCCAGAGGCTGGAGCCGACATTGAGCATCTTGCCCAAGGTGGACGCTTCCGATTCGAGGCCGGCGAGGAAGGCGTCGAGTTCGGCAAGGCGCGGGCGCATGTCGTCGAGTTGCGCCTGGGCTATGGCGGCATCTTCCTCGGCGGTGAGGGCAGCTTCCTCGGCGGCTTCGGTGATGGCCTGCGCCTCGGCGAGACCTTCGCGGGCGGTAATGACGCGATCGTCGCTGTTGAGGCTGAGGGCGAGTTCGGATTTCTCGGCTTCGACGGTTGCGAGTTCGCGTTCGAGCCGGTCGAGGCGGATCTGGGCATCCTGCGCCGCGCGCAGGAATTGGGTGCGGCGGGCGCGGATTTGGGCGAGGGCGTCGGTGAGGCGGCGCACGGCGGCCTCGGCGGCAAGGGATGCGTCGCGCGCTTCCTCGGCGGCGAGGCGTGCGGTTTCGAGTCCGGCTTCGGCTTCCTCTTCCTCGGCGGCAAGTTGGGCTTCTTCTTCGGCGAAGGCGGCGAGGCTTTCCTGGCTTTCTTCGACAAGGGCGCGTTCGCGGGTACCGTCTTCGGCGATCTGGCGCAGGCGTTCTTCGAGTTCGGCACGGCGCTGGCTCATGCGGCGCGCTTCATCGCTCAATTGTTCGTAGAGGATCTTGTAGCGCTGCAGGATGGCGCTGGTGACGGCTTCTTTTTCGCGGAGGGGCTGCAGAGCGGCTTCGGCCTCTTCGACGCTTTTCTGCGCCAGGCGCTCGGCATGGGTGGCGTCGGCAAGCTTGCGGATAAGGACGGCCTGAGCCGCTTCGCCGTCTTTTTCGGCGACGCGGGTGGCGACCCAGCGAATGTGAAAGAGCGTGGCTTCGGCCCGGCGAATATCTCCCGAGAGGCCGCGATAGCGGATGGCGAGGCGCGCCTGGCGTTTTAAGGTTTCGAGTTGGGTCTCAATCTGGGCGATGACGTCGTCGACGCGTTCGAGATTGGCCTCGGCGGCCTTAAGGCGCAATTCGGCTTCGTGCCGGCGCGAGTGAAGGCCCGAAATGCCGGCGGCTTCTTCGAGAAGGGCGCGGCGGGCGGTCGGCTTGGCGGCGATAAGCTCGCCGATCTGGCCCTGGCGGACCATGGCGGGGGAATGGGCGCCGGTCGAGGCATCGGCAAAGAGCAGCTGCACATCGCGGGCGCGCACTTCCTTGCCGTTGACGCGATAGACCGAACCCTGTTCGCGCTCGATGCGGCGGGTGACTTCGAGCACGTCGGCGGTGTTGAGGGCGGCGGGGGCCGTGCGGTCGAGATTGTCGAGGACGAGGGTGACTTCGGCACTGTTGCGGCCGGGCCGATTGCCGGAGCCGGAAAAGATGACGTCGTCCATGCCCGAGGCGCGCATGGCCTTGTATGAATTTTCGCCCATGACCCAGCGCATGGCTTCGACAAGGTTAGACTTGCCGCAACCATTGGGGCCGACAATGCCGGTCAGCCCAGGTTCCATGACGAGCACTGTCTCGTCACAGAACGATTTGAAACCGTGGAGTTTGAGGCGGGTGAACTTCATGGAGCCACCCCAATAGCATAATCCCCGCCACTAGGGGCGGGGATCTTGCAAAGGTCTTACTGAGCCGGGGTGACCGGCGTCATGGTATCGGCCGGAGCCATCGTGTCGGTCGGCGTGACCGGCGTTGCCGGTGCCGGCGTGGTGGTCGCGGGAGCAGGCGTTGCCGGCGTCGTCGCATCGGTGGCCGGAGCAGCCGGGGTGGTTGCGGCCGGAGTTTCGGTGGTGGTGCCGGTGGTCGGCTTGAAATCGGCCGGAACCAGCGGGTCGATTTCAGCAGAGAGCTGTTCCAGCGTCTGCGCGCCCGACAGCGTCTTGCCATTGATATAGAAGGTCGGAGTGCCCTGAAGACCGAAATCGTTCAGCGCCTGATCGCGCATCGCTTCCATGCCAGCGAACAGGTCCTGATTCGTCAGGGCAGCGTCAAAGGTCTCCTGGGTGAAACCAAGCTGAGTTGCGATGGTGAAGATCGCGTCGCGCGGCGTCTGCGACACGCCCCATTCGCCCTGGGTGCGGAAATAGGTGGCGAGGACGTTTTCGTAATTCGTCTCGCCGGCAGCTTCGGCCAGCATGAAAATGGCAGCGTCGAGCACGTTGCGCACGAATGGGCGAACGACAAACTTGACCTTGCCGGTGTCGATATAGGCAGCCTTGAAGGGCGCATAAGTGTTGTTGTGGAATTCAGCGCAGTGCGGGCAGGTCGGCGAAGCATATTCGTAGACGGTGACCGGGGCGTCGGCGGAGCCTTCGACCTTGTCGGCGATATTGCCAGCAGGAGCGGCAAGCTTAGCCGGATCGACCACATCGCCGTCCGCGGCTTGCGTTGCGCTGATGCCCGAAAGGCTGAGCGCCGAAGCGGCCGCACCAAGAATAAGGGTCTCACGGCGATTGAATTTCACGGCTTTAGGCTCCTGAACATTGTCTGCGCGACACTACACATGGCGTTGATGTCGGCAAGTGGGCACGATTATCACTTGGGGGTGAACGGACTATCCGTCCTTACGCTCCGATCGGCCGGCCAGCGCCAGGCCCAGATCACGCAAGGCGGCCTTTAAATCTTCATCGTCGATTTTTTCAACTGCGGCCCCCACCTTGGCGACCTCGTTCTGGCTTGGCTCACGGGTTTTTTGCCGCTTGGCGCCTGAACCAGGGGTGAATGGTTCGGCCGAGAGCCGGACTTCGTTGACGAGAAGATAGCCGAAATAGCGATTAACCGCCGTGGCGATCTCGGGCGCGGCATGCTGCACGAAGAGGGCTTGGCCAGGGCCGCAGCGAAGATAGAGCACCGCGCCCTCATGACCATGGCCGGCGCTGCGGGGCCAGACCAGTTTGTCTGGCATGGTCGTCTGATCATAGGGTCGCGGCGCGATGACCCGCCAATGGGTGATGATGTCACGCGTGGCGAAACCGCGCTTTTTCAACACCGGATCGAGCGCGCCCGAAAGCACATCGGCAACGCTGAGCGTGCGATTGCGGCGTTTTGGTTCGGGCAGCTTTTCTTCGGCCATGGATGGGAAGTAGCGAGTGGGGCGGGTTGGGGCAAGGGGGAGACCGCTGGGTATATTGTGCGTGGGGCTTCAACCCTTCCCAGCCTCGCCCTAGATGGGGGAGGCTGGGAGGGGGGGGCCGGGAGGGGGAGGCCGGGAGGGGGGCGGCAATCACCATACTTGCGGCGCATTGGCCCGAGCCTATATCCCTGCATCATGCCTCTTATCGATCCCCACCCCATCGACGCTGCTGCAGTTCTTGTCTGGTATGATCGGCATGCGCGGGATTTGCCGTGGCGTGTGCCGCCGGCCGATCGGGCGCGTGGGATCAGGCCGGACCCGTATCGCGTCTGGCTGAGCGAAGTGATGCTGCAGCAAACGACCGTTGCCGCTGTTCGCAATTATTTCCTGCGTTTCACCGCGCTTTGGCCGACGGTGCATGATCTTGCAGCTGCGCCGCTCGACGCATTGCTGCGCGAATGGGCCGGGCTTGGATATTACGCGCGGGCGCGCAATCTTCATGCCTGCGCCCAGGTAGTTGTCGAGCAGCATGGCGGCGTGTTTCCCAACACTTCGGCCGGCCTGCAGACGTTGCCGGGGATTGGCGCCTATACCAGCGCTGCGATTGCCGCGATCTGCTTTGATGAGGAGATTGCGGTGCTCGATGGCAATCTCGACCGTGTGCTTGCGCGCTACTATGCGCTGCCGGTTCCGGTGCGTGAGGCAAAGGACGAATTGCGGGCCGCCCTGCAACTGAGCGTTCCGAAGAGGTCGGGCGATTTTGCGCAGGCCATGATGGATTTGGGCGCCACGATCTGCGCGCCGCGGACAGCATCTTGTCTGATTTGTCCGCTCCAGCCCGAGTGTCTTGGCACACGCACAGGCAATCCAACCATGTTTCCGATCAAGCCGGTGAAAGCGGAACGTCCGACCCGACGTGGCCATGCCTTCGTCATGACCGACGCCAGCGGCGACGTTTATCTCCAGTCTCGGCCAGGAAAAGGGCTGCTGGCGGGCATGACCGAAGTGCCGACATCGGAATGGAGCGCAGACCCCGGAGCGGTGGTGCATCCCGTTTCAGCGGAGTGGCGGCACCGGGGACAGGTGGTCCACATTTTTACCCATTTCCGGCTTGAGCTCGAAATATGGTCGGCTGAAGTTGCTCCAGATGGTCTCGAAAATGGCTGGTGGGCCCCTGCCAGCGCGCTAAAAGGCGAGGCATTGCCGACGCTGTTCAGAAAGGTGCTGGCTCAGGCGGGGTTGGAATAACGCACTTGCACTCCCGGCGCAGAGACGCGCCTATTCCGGCAAACTCGCCTTGACGAGAGCGCGCAACTGGCGCGCGAGCATCGGTCCTTCAAGCTGGCTGGCGGAATAGCCTTCGCGCGCAATGGCCTGCTTTACTTCGGTGACGCTGGCGAATTTGCCGCTTTTGGCAAGCTCGAACGCACGTTCGAGAGCGGTGATATTTGGCTTCATATTGTTCCCCGTGGTTGAAAGCCCAATCGGGGCGAGAAAGGCCGCCAGCGGGCGGCCTATCCGTGAGCTTTAGAACGCTGCTTACTGAGCGAGCGTAAGATTGATAGCAGATTCACGGCCGTCACGACCGGTTTCTACTTCGTAGCTGACCTTGTCGTTTTCATAGAGGCCATCAACGCCCGAGCGCTGAACAGCCGAAATGTGAACGAAGTGATCCTTGCCACCGGTTTCAGGCGTGATGAAGCCAAAACCTTTGGTGGCGTTGAAGAATTTTACAGTGCCGTTGATGCGGGACATTTTGTATTCCTGGGTAGCTCGGAGCCGAAGCGAAACGAGCGGTTTCCCCCTGCGACATGCAAGAGGGTCTAGAACGTTCGCAAGTAGATCAGAGCGCCGAGGACCGGAAATGACCGGCAGACACAGCCGACTTAGGCTGAAAACGTATGCTGCACTTATCGCATTCAATCGTGTCTTTGGCAAGGCGGGCGTTTGTCAGCCTCGGAGGCCGGCAAAGACCTAAGATATTGTTCGTAAAAAGAGACCGTCGTTTTTGGTCTCAAACGACAGGACGAGGCGGCATTCTATTGTGGTCTTGATCGCCGTCGGCTCTTAAATGCTTTTTTTCCAGCGGCGGTCGAATTATAGCCCCATCTGCGCCATCATGCTTCCGTTCGAATGGACTGTGAGATGTGTCTTGATGAAGCGCGCCCTTTTTGCCCTTTGCTGCCTCTTCGCCCATATTGCCGAAGCGAACGTGGCTTTGGCAGGGGAGTTCGACGACTTTTTGGTGGGCCAGGGTTGCGCGATTGGCCCGCAGACCACTGACCTTGCTGTCGCGGCAGGGTTTTCCGCAGACGCACTGAGCGCGGTGGTTACCGAAGCGGAAGACGATCCCGAAACCTTTCGGACGGGAGACTGGATTGTGCTGCCGTCGAGCCTTTGCGTCATCGCGCCACCGGCTGTGAAAAGTCAGATCCGGATCGACGATCCTGAGGTCGTGGCCGTCACCTCGGGGATTGACGACTATGCTGAATTGGGCGAGCGCGGCTGTTTCCTTGATGGTCCGGGGCTGCCCAGCACGGTGGAACAGACACGCGGCTGGGATGCGGAAACGGCGAATACAGAATATCTGCGCTTCCTCGCCGAGAACCTGCGGGCCGGCACGATTGCCTTTTTCAAGGACGATCCACTGAGCACGCCGGTGGGCATACAGGTGCTGACCGGCGAATGCGCCGAGGTGCCCAGTATCGCCGAAATTCGGGCCAATCAGGCGCTGCGTGATCGCTATTTCGATGATCTCATCCGCGAAAACGCGACGAAAGTTGGCTGTGAGGAGGATGGGGGGCCGGGCATTGCCTTCATGGAACTCGCTGCCGAGCGCACAAAGGGCAAAAATACCAATGCTTGGCTGTTTGCGGAGGTAAGGTTCATTGCCATGGGCGCGGGCTGGTATGCGGGCATGAGCGCTACCGAGAGGGGCACGCCGCGTCCACCGCTTTGCACCTACGAAACGCCGCGGCCATGAATATCCTGCGCAATCTGTTCGGCCCGAAGTCGAAGAGGGCTGTGTCCGCGCCGGATGGTCCGCCTGCGCGAGACCTTGCTGGCACTGGAAGCGAAAATCCGCTCACGGCCTTACTGTCTGCCTGGGGGCTGCCGCTCGATGAGCCGCGTTCGGCGATCGAAGCGCGCAATGGCATCGTTTCGGACCCGATTTACAACTGGCCTACCCTGCTGCTGCCGGAGGCGGAGCAATTGCCGGGGGCGATGCGGCCTTGGGCGGCCTATGTCCATGATCGCATACCGCCGCAATTCCCGATCAGCCGCTTTAGCGGTCTTGTCTGGCTGGCGGACGATGCGGATTTCAATCTCCGTCGCACCGGCGAGCACATCGCCAAAACCCTTGGCCCGGCGCCGATCGGCCGTCGCTGGAACACGGTTGTGGCGTCCTGGACCTCGGACCTGGCGGAAATCCGGCTGACGGCGTGGCCGCCGCATCTGCAATCGGACAATCTCCAGAACCCCGCGGAGGAGCGCTATCCGCGCCTGCGGTCCGCGTGCCATGTGGAAATCGCCACGGGACTTTGCCTGACGCTGAGCGAAGTGGAGAGGCAATGGGTTTCGTCGAGCCAGCGGCTGCGAACCCTTTCGATTGGCGGCACTCCACCGCAATCCAGCGCGCCACTGGAGACGCAGCTCGAATATGCCCGTCGACTGGAGGCGGGGATTAGTACCGAGCCCAGGCTGAGCATAGCGGCAGGTGGCGAGGCCTTGGTGGTTCTCTCGAGCCAGCTCTACGTCATCCCGCGATCCGCCATTCGCCGACTGGAGGTCGTCCGCCTGACACCTGCCAAAGGCAGCGGCGGCGCCACGCTCTACGCCATTTGCGACAGTGCCGCGCCAAACTCCGAGGGCCAGTCGCTCTTTCTTGCCGCCGATCCCAAGACCGATGGGCTCAATGAATTTGCGCAAAACCTTGCGGACCAGATCGGTTGTCCGCTCGACATCGGACAAGCTTTTGCTGATTGCTGACCCTCAATCCCGAGATCAGAATGAACCGTACCGCCGACATTCAACTGCTTCCGCACGATCTGGCCGACGCCAATAAGCTGCAATTCATCAATTCATTGCGGCGGCCGCGGGGGATTTTGAGCGTGCTGCTTCTCTCGGCTGCCCTCTCGACGATATTTGCGCTTCTGGTTTGGGACGAGGGCAATGCCCTCCCGATTGCCGCTTTCACGATCGTCTCGCCGCTGGCCGTGCTTGCCGGGCCGGCCTTTGTGGTCTGGGTCATCAATCCGGGTACGGCGCGCCGGATTTTCAAACAGCAGGCGAGCCTTAGAAAACCCTATGCGATTGCTTGGGACGAGGCCCACTATCTCGCCCATTCCGATCTCGGCAATACGAAGCTGCCCTGGAGCGACCTTTTCCGCGTCGAGCACAACGACAAGCTGATCGTGCTCTTTGAATCGCAGAACCTGCGCCGCATCATTCCGCTGCGCTTTCTGTCACCCGAGCAGCGCGCCGACATCGAAGGCGTCATCGCAGCGGCTGCGCCGCAGGCGATGGCGCGGAAATGGAAATGAGGTATCCGTGACCCTTATCCGCATTCGGCCGGCCGACGTTAGAGACAAAGACGCACTCAAAAGTCTTCTCGATCTCTCGTGGTTGACCCATTGGGCGCCTCATGTGCATGCCGCATCCGTAGTGCGCTATCGGGGCGAACGCCCGGCGCATGGCTATGTCGATTCCCGTTGGCAGAACTTTGTGGTCGCCGAGCGCGATGGCGTTGTCCTCGGTATGTTTGACCTAGACGCATCATATCTGCATGCAATTCACGTGCATCCCGAGGCGATAGGGAGCGGCTTGGGAAAAGCCTTGATGGACCATGCGGAGGAGAATGGCGCGGCCGTGCTTGACGTTCGCGTCTTCAATAGGAATGCCATAGACTTTTACCAGCATCGCGGCTGGCAGAAAACCGAAGAATGTGATGCCATCCGAGATGGGTACGCCGACTCGATCGATCACTATGGTGCTGCCCCGAAACGGGTTTGGCTGACCAAACCATTTTCCTGGGAGCGACGGGCAGGTTCGCGCATTCTTCTTCAAAGAGGAGATGCGAATGGATGCTTCCAAGGGAAATTTTACGGGTCGCTGGCTGCATGAGGGTGATTGGCAGGGCAAGGATTTCAGCCACGAATTTGCCGAATACGATCATGACGAACACCCCGGCGCGCAAGGGGCGACGCCGATGCGCCATGCCTATGTCGAGCAGGGTGGGCAGCAAGTGGCCGTGTGGGTGCCGGCGGAATGGTCGGATGCGCAGGTGCGACAAGCTCTGGAATCCAACTGGTAGGCTTAAACCTTGAGGTTGGAGTCTAGAAATTTCGCCACGTCGTCGAGCACCGGGGCCATACGTCGTCCCGGACGGCTCAAGGCGATGAGGGTCTGTGGGTGGCCGAGTTGCGGATAGTGTTTTTCCTCGACGGTCACACCTACACCGCGCAAGCGCTTGGCCAAGGCTACGGTGTTTCTTGGGTAGACCAGCCCGTCCTTGTCGCCGGTTGCGAGGAACATGGGGGCGGCCGTGTTCCTGACATGCTCGATGGGCTGGGTGTCGCGCGGATTTGGGACGGCGCCAAAGGTGCGCATGGTGATTTTGCCGTCGAAGGGAAAGAAATCATATGGCCCTGACAGCCCGACGACGCAGCGCACGCTCTTGGTTATGGTTGACTGCGCCAGATAATTCGGATGGAGCGCGAGCATGATGGCGTTATAGGCGCCAGCCGAATGGCCCATCAGGCCGATCCGTGAGGAGTCCCCGCCAAATTCCGAGATAGTGGCTTCGACCCATTTCAAGGCCATGAAGCAATCATCGAGGAAGGCCGGATATTCGACTTCGGGCAGGAGGCGATAATCGGCGACGACGGTTACATAGCCGAGGGCCGCGAGCGCGCGGCCGGCAAAATCGTAATTGTGCCGATCCCCATCCATCCAGGAGCCGCCATAGATGAAAAAGACCACCGGCAGCGGCCCAGAAGGGTTGCGCGGCGCATAGATATCGAGCTTTTGGCGCGGCTCAGCGCCGTAGGCAAGGTCGCGTGCGATCTTCTCAGATCCCGCGTCCTTCGGGGTTAAAGCATTGAATATCTGAAGCAACGACCACACGGCTAACGCCCTCACCAAACCGACGCAGCAACGTCAGCGAGGACGAAAATGTTTCGTCTCCTGTTTGTTCGCGCATCGATTTATTGAATGGCTATCGCCGCGGGGCGCGGCATCACGTTTTCCGAAAACAAAAAGGCCGCTGGGGCAAACCAGCGGCCAGTTTAAGAGCCTGAGTGATTGGAGGTCAGGATCAGGCAGAAAGCAAATCAAGTTTTTGGCGCACACTTGCCCGGAGGACATCGATGGGCTCGGTTACGCCAAGAAAGTCGTGGTGCCAGAAGGTCCACCCGTTGCATGCCTCAGCACCCTGAACCAATGCGCCGACCTTGTGGATCGACCCCTGGTGCGGACCTGAGACGAGCGAGCCGTCTGCACGAACCATGGCAGAGTAACGTTTCGTTAAGTCGAAAAGTTGCGCACCCGGTTCGATCAAGCCTTGTTCAACGAGCGACCCGAAGGGAATGCGCGTTTCCTTGCGCTTCGGGGTGACCGATTGCAGCGCATCGAACACGGCTGGACGGATCGAGGCGATGCGCTGGCGGGCCGCTGCGACATAGGTGTCCTCGCGCTCGATGCCGATGAAGTGGCGGCCAAGCTTGCGGGCGACGGCGCCGGTTGTGCCGGTGCCGAAGAACGGGTCGAGCACGATATCGCCCGGCTTGGTCGTCGCATTGAGAATGCGGAACAACAGGGCTTCGGGCTTTTGGGTCGGATGAACCTTGCCGTCGTCTTCGTCTTTCAGACGTTCGGCGCCGGTGCAGATCGGGAAGAGCCAATCGGACCGCATCTGCGTGTCGTCATTGGCAAGCTTCATGGCTTCATAATTGAAGGTCACGCGGCTCTTCTGGCTTCTCGAGGCCCAGATCAGCGTTTCGTGCGCATTGGTGAACCGGGTGCCACGGAAATTGGGCATCGGGTTGGCCTTGCGCCAGATGACGTCGTTGAGCATCCAGAAATCGAGATCCTGGAGCGCCGTGCCGACGCGGAAGATATTGTGATAAGAGCCGATGACCCAGAGGGCGCCATCGGGCTTCAGGACGCGGCGGGCGGCCTTCAGCCAGCCGCGAGTAAAGGCGTCATAGTGGGCAAACGAATCGAACTTGTCCCAATCATCATCGACCGCATCGACCTTTGACTGGTCGGGGCGCGTGAGCCCCTCGGCCAGTTGCAGGTTATAGGGCGGATCGGCAAAGATGAGATCGACGGAGCCGGCCGGCAAGGCATTCATGTGGTCGATGCAATCGCCCACAAGAATGGTGTCGATCGGAAGGCGAACAGCCTCCTCCGCATCGGCCAACGGGGCCGTACGCGCGGTACGCAACATGCAACTATCCCTAACGCAGTACTAACCCTGCCTTTGTACTTTGTCAGGGTTAATGGAGCGTTCGCAAGGGGTTAGCGAGGGGTTAACTCTCGACTACAACCACGGTCTGCGTGACGAGAAGCGCGGCTACCGGGGCAAAAGCCGAGCGGTGATGGCGGCAAGGGCCGTGCAAATTCAACGCCTTGAGGTGGGCCGCCGTGCCATAGCCCTTGTGGCCGGCAAAGCCGAAATTTGGCGCGTCGCAATCCATGATTGCGCACATGCGATCACGCATCACTTTGGCAACGATGGAGGCGGCGGCGATCGAGACGCTGCGGCCATCGCCCCCGATCAGCGCAATGCCGGGGCAGGCGAGCATGGGCGGCACATCGCGGCCATCGACGAGGACGCAATCGGCAGCGCAGGGAAGGGCGCGAACGGCGCGGGCCATGGCGGCGAGAGTGGCGCCGCGGATATTGAGGCTGAGGATGTCCGAGGGCGGGGCGCTGACAACGGACACATCGGCGACGGCAAGAATTTCGGCAAAGAGCTCTTCGCGTCGTTCGGCGGTGAGTTTTTTGGAGTCGTTGAGACCTTGTGGGATGCGTTCGGGGTCGAGACGCACGGCGGCAACGACGACGGGCCCGGCAAGGGGGCCGCGGCCGGCTTCATCGACACCGACGACGCACTGCGCACCACGGGCATAGGCCATGGCTTCGTGGGAGAAATCGGGGAAATCGGCCTCGGGCGCGAAGAGCTCTGCGCTGGTTTCCAAAATTGCTGCTGTTGCCGCCTTGCGTGCCATCAGCTCCTGCCGGTCATCGTCTGGTCTTTTTCTCAGGCGCACTGGTATAAGAGTCTGGCCGGGGGGCAAAGACGAGAGTTTGTTATGCGCTTCGCCATCGCCCTTGCCGCCCTCATCGCCTTCGCCGCGCCTGGTATGGCTCAGCCTTTCCATCATCCCTATGGCGAATGGCGCGAATATTTTCGCGATTGGCTTGCCTCGTGCCCCGACAATATCAACGAGGATGCGACCGACTTTTATGGCTATTCCTGCTTTGCCAGCACAGGGAGCCAGACGAGGAACAGCGCCAATCTGCCGGCCTATAAGCTGACGCTGATCCGCAACCGGCTCGACGGCACGCTCGATGTGGCGATCACCATTGCGACCGACAAAACCGCCTATGACGAGACGCGCCCGATGCGGCTGCTGTTTTCCGGCTCGGTTCCGGTGATGCTCAATATGGGCGCGGAAATCGAGACGCGTTTTAACACGACCAACCAGTATTTCGTCGCCGATCCCGAGCTGGCGCTGAGCCTGATCGAGCAGATGAAAGAGCGTACATCGCTAAAGCTCGTCGTGCCGATTGTCGGCGAGGGTAAGCCGGCTGAAATCTGGCTGTCGCTACAGGGCGTCATGGCCTCGCTCGATTTCATGGCGACCAATGCGCGCAAGATCGCGCAATACTGAGACACCCCCTAAGCCAACAGAGCTGTTGACGAATGCGCTGCGTTCGTGTGGTTTCGCGCCGCTTATTTAGGGACGAACCATGACACTCAAGCCTGGCGCTGGCCTGCTTTTCGATATCGATGGCACTCTCGTGGAAAGCGATCCGCTGCATCTCGAGGCTTTCAACCGAGCCTTTGCGCCCTATGGTCATCATTTCGATCGCGAGCGCTTTGGGCGGGAGTTGCATGGGCTCGCTAATGAGGCGATCGGCGCGCGCTTTTTGCCGGGCGAGACCAAAGAGCGGCAGTGGGACATCATGATGAGCAAGGAAGCGCTGTTCCGCGAACTGGCTTCTGAAGGGATCGAACCAGTGCATGGGCTGTTCGAATTGCTCGATTGGGCGGATTCGATCGGTTTGCCGGCGGTGGCGGTGACCAATGCACCGCGGGATAATGCCGAGCAGTTGTTGAATTCGATCGGCGCGCGGCCTCGCTTCAAGGGGCTGGTGATCGCGGACGAGCTGGAACACGGCAAGCCGCATCCTCTGCCTTATCTCGAAGGGCTGCGGATATTGGGGGCGGAAGCGGCGAACTGTGTGGCGTTCGAGGATTCGCGCACGGGGCTGAAATCGGCGACGTCGGCGGGAATTGCGACGATCGGCATGGCGACGGGGCTTGAGCCGGCGCAATTGGTCGAGGCCGGTGCGACGCTGGCGGCGCGGGATTATCGGGATGCGGCGTTGCTGGAGTTTGTCAAAGGTCGCGTTTTAGCTTAGTGGACCTTGGAGCTCACTGAGAAATCCCCCTCACCGACTCGGCCTTCGGCCGAGCCACCTCTCCCCGAGGGGGAGAGGAATAAGAGGGGCCATTGCCAACCGCTAAAACAAACTCATCTGTTTGCTTTCCAGCTGGGGCTGGATGAAGAGGTCGGTGCGGAGGCTTGGGAGTTTGGCGTCGAGTTCGTAGCGTTCGCGGGCTTTTTCGAAGCGTTGGCGGAGGAGGGTGGCGTAGGGGCCTTCGCCGGTCATGCGCGTGCCGAAACGGGAGTCATAGTCCTTCCCGCCGCGGGTGTCGCGGACGAGCGAGAGAACATGGCGGACCCGATCGGGGAAGTGGCGGAGGAGCCATTCGCGAAACACGTCGCGGACTTCGCCGGGAAGGCGAAGGAGGATCATTGAGGCGCTGAGCGCTCCCTGGGCCTTGCCGGCATCGAGAATGCGTTCGAGTTCCATGTCGTTGATCGCCGGGATCATCGGTGAGGCAAAGATCGCGGTGGGCACGCCGGCTTCGCTGAGGAGCCGGATGGCTTCAAGGCGACGGGCGGGCGAGGACGCGCGCGGCTCCATCTTGCGGCTGAGCTTGTGATCCATCGATGTCACCGAAATCGCGACCTTCACGAGGCCGAGCTTGGCCAGTTCGGTCAGGAGATCGAGATCGCGCAGGATCAGCGCCGACTTGGTGGTGATCATCACCGGATGGCGCGTTTCGAGCATGACCTCGAGGATGGAGCGGGTCAGCTTATGCTTGCGTTCAGCCGGCTGATAGGGATCGGTATTGGTGCCCATGGCGATGGGTTTGGGTCGATAGGATTTGGCCGATAGTTCGGCGCGCAGGGCTTCGACGGCATTGGTCTTGACGTAGATCTCGCGCTCGAAATCGACGCCCGCCGAATGGCCGAGATAGGCGTGAGTGGGGCGGGCATAGCAATAGGAACAGCCGTGCTCGCAGCCGCGATAGGCGTTGATCGAGCGCTCGAAGCCGATATCGGGGCTGTCATTGCTGGTGATGATGGATTTGGCGCGCTCGGCATGTTCGACCGTTTCGAAGGTCGGCAGCGTTTCGACCGAACCCCAGCCATCGTCAAAATTCTCGCGCGCATGGGTCTCGAAGCGGCCGGACCGGTTGGTCTGGGCGCCGCGGCCACGGATGCGATCGGAATTGAGCAGCTCGCGCCGAGCGAGGTCCGCATCGCGGCTCTGGCTCAAGCGTTCGAGGGCTTCGAAAGACGGGGCCTGATAGAGGGCCATGAGAAATCTCCCTAATCCCGGGACGCTTCGGAATCGAACCGGGAACAGGACCGAATCTAGCAATCGGAACGGAACGCAACAAGAACAAAGTTCTACTTATGTTCTCATTTTTTGTTTCGCATTGCAGCGTTGCGACGCTCGGACTGGACGCTTTGAAGCGGAGATCCTATCAAGGGCAACTGTTTAAGGGGTGGCGCATCGGGGCCAGACGATCGGGCCTGAATATGCTTCCAATCGGCCAGCAATTTGTGGCTGCTGACATCCCCTGTCGCAGAAAAAATAAAAGAGCGATGTCGAACCGTAAAGACGCGGAGCGTCGTACGGATGTCGCGCGCTTGAGAGAGGGTTTGGAAATGACAACTGATACTGTTGGCTTCGACGGCTTGCCGCAAAGCGCACCGCACCATCCGGACAATGCCGCGCGCAATCGGCTGGTGATCGCGCTTTTGCTGGTGTCGACCTTCGTGGTGTTTCTCAACGAAACCATCATGAGCGTCGCCATTCCGCACCTGATGACCGATCTCGATATCAGCGCCAGCACCGCGCAATGGCTGACGACGGCATTTCTTCTTACGATGGCCGTGGTGATCCCGATCACCGGCTTTCTGCTGCAGCGGCTGAACACGCGGCCGATCTATATGATCGCCATGACCGTCTTCGCCGTGGGTACGGCTATTTGCGCCGTGTCGCCAGGGATCGAACTGCTGATCGCCGGGCGCGTGGTGCAGGCCATTGGTACGGCCATCATGATGCCGCTGCTGATGACGACCGTCATGACGCTGGTGCCGCCCGAAAGCCGCGGCAAAATCATGGGTAATATCTCGATTGTCATGTCGGTGGCGCCGGCCATCGGCCCGACCATCGGCGGGTTTATCCTTGCCCATTTCGAGTGGCGCTTCATGTTCTATTTCACCCTGCCCATCGCGATCCTAGCGCTCGTGATCGGGGCGAGCCGTATCCGCAATGTGTCGACGCCGCGCTTCGCGCCGCTAGATATCCTGTCGGTAATCCTCTCGGCCTTTGCCTTTGGCGGCATCGTCTATGGGCTCTCGAGCCTCGGGGAAGGCGCAGAGCATGGCTCGGCGGTCCCGGCCTGGGTTCCGATTGTCGTGGGTGTCGTTTCGATGGCGCTGTTTGTGCAGCGTCAGTTCGGCCTGCAGAATGACGACAAGGCGCTGCTCGATCTGCGGACCCTCCAGCACCGGAATTATACGCTGGCGCTGATCACCATGGCGATCGCGATGGTGGCGCTGCTTGGTAGCTCGATCCTCTTGCCGATCTATACCCAGAAGGTGCTTGGCCTCGATACGCTGCAGACGGGCATGATCCTGCTGCCGGGCGGCCTGCTCATGGGTGTGCTTGGGCCTGTCGTCGGCCGGCTTTATGACCGGGTGGGGCCGCGGCCGCTTCTGGTGCCCGGCGTAATCGCCGTGTCGGCTGTGATGTGGGCGCTGACCATGGTCAGCCAATATACCCCGATCTGGGGTGTGATCGCCGGCCATATCGTCCTCAGCATTGGTCTTGCTTTCACCTTCACCCCACTCTTCACCTCGTCGATGAGCTCGGTGCCGCCAAAATTCTATTCGCATGCGAGCGCTATTCTGGGCTCGGTACAGCAGGTGGCGGGTGCCGCGGGTATCGCGCTTTTCGTGGCGGTGATGAGCCTGCAGACCGCTTCGGGTGCTGCCGCCGGGCTTGGTGAAGTCGATGCACTGGCCGCCGGTATTCGTGCGGGCTTCCTCTGCGGTGCAGTGGTTTCGGTGCTGATGATCGTCGCGGCCTTCTTCGTGAAGAGGCCGGAAGGCGGTCACGGCGGCCCGGCAATGGGCCACTAGAAACACGAAGGGCCGGGTTCAACCCCGGCCCTTTTTCTTTGCCCTATTTGGCGGCTGGCTCGTAAAGCCCAGGAATGGCGGGACCGCGTGGGACGATGCCATTGGGGTTGAGCGTCTTGATCGAATAATAGCCGCGCTTGATGTGGTCGATATCGACCGTGGCGCGCACGCCCGGCACGTCGAGCACTCGCAGCATGTAGGCCTGCAGGTTCGGATAATCGGCGATGCGCTTGAGATTGGTCTTGAAGAGGCCGTGATAGGCGGCGTCGAACCGGACAAGCGTCACGAAGGCGCGGATGTCGGTCTCGGTCAGCGCTTCGCCGAAGAGGAATGATTTGCCCTCGAGCTTGTCTTCAAGCGTGTCGAGCGCTTCAAAGACATCGACATAGGCTTCGTCATAGGCTTGCTGGGTGGTGGCAAAGCCGGCGCGATAGACGCCATTGTTGAGGCGCGGATAGATATAGTCGTTGAGGGCGTCGATCTCGGCGCGGAAGGTTTCCGGGTAGAGATCGTATTGGTTGGACGCCAAGGCGCCGAAGCCGGAATTGAGCATGCGGAGGATATCCGCGCTCTCGTTGTTGACGATGGTGCCAAGCTTCTTGTCCCAGAGCACCGGCACGGTGGCGCGGCCGCTCACTTGCGGATCGGCCTTGGTGTAGATCTCATGCATATAGGTCGCGCCATTGATCGGATCAGGCTGGGCAAAGCGCCAGCCTTCGGCGCTGAGCTCGGGCTCGACGATCGAAACGCTGATGACCCCTTCGAGGCCCTTTAGAGTGCGACCGATGAGTGTGCGCGAGGCCCAGGGGCAGATGAGCGCGACATAGAGGTGATAGCGACCGGCGTCTGCGGCAAAGCCGGCTTCGCCAGTGGGACCGGCGCTGCCGTCTGGCGTGACCCAATTGCGGAAGGACGAGGTCTGGCGCACGAAGCCGCCTTTGGCGTCGACACCCTGAACCGGCTGCCAGTCGGCAGTCCATTTTCCGTTGACGAGCATGGCAAAAACCCTTTCCGCATTGCGCTGTTCCTTGCTCTGCAAGTGCGCCTCAATGCGGATCGGGTAAAGGCCTCAGTGCCGAACGCGTTGTTCGACAGGGATTGAAAGTCAGCGTTCGCTAAGGCGCGGCATCAGTTCGACGAAATTGCAGGGCTTGTGCCGGTAGTCGAGCTGATGGGTCAGAATGCCTTCCCAGGCATCGCGGCAGGCGCCGCGCGAGCCGGGTAGGCAGAAGACGAAGGTGGTGCCGATAAGGCCCGCCGTGGCGCGGGACTGGAGCGAACTCGTTCCCACCGTGCTGGCCGAATATTGATGGAAGAGGACGGAAAACCCTTCCATCCGCTTGTCGAACAGCGGCTCGACCGCTTCCGGCGTAACGTCGCGGCCGGAAAAGCCAGTGCCGCCGGTGGTGAGGATGACGTCGACTTTCGGATCGGCGACATAAGCCTGAACGGCCGCGCGGATGAGCTGGATATCGTCGCGCACAACTTGTCGGTCATGGCAGCTGTGGCCATCGGCTTCGAGGAGCGACTTCAGCAGCGCGCCGCCGGTATCGGTTTCGAGCGTGCGCGTATCCGACACGGCAATGACGGCGATGGACAGCGGCTTGAACGCCCGGTCTTCAAACTGTTCCGTCTTGAACATGGCGCTCATTCTCCGGGGTCTCGATCAGTTCATCGGGCACGGCAGCTTCGGACCGCAGCACCATCTCTTCTTCCTGATCCATATCAGCGCGCGGATCGAGCACAATCGATTCTGGCGTAACCTGCTTGTCATTGCCCATAGGCTGGAACGGCGCGCGTTCCGAAGCATCGACGCTCTTGCGCACCCGCATGCGGAGATAGGCAAAGACCGCAACGACAGCGTGAAAGATGGCTGTGATGATAAAGAGCGCGGCAGGCGAGATATTGCTCATCAGTACCGAGGCGATTGCTGGGCCGATGGCGAGACCGACGCCGAGGATGAGCAACATGCCGCCGGCAATCTTGGCGAAATTGCCGTCGCTGGCAAAGTCGTTCGCATGAGCCACGGCGATTGGGTAGAGCGGGTTGGCGGCAAGGCCATAGAGGGCAAAGAGGATATACATCATCCAGCCCGCGGCTGGATTGATGGCGACGATGAGGACGCCGACGACCGCCGAACAGGCGGCGAGCCCGATCATGACGAGGCGGCGATCAATCCGGTCAGAAAGGCGGCCAAAGGGGATTTGCGCAACCGCGCCGGCAATGGCGGCGATGGCAAAAAGCAGCGCGATGCCGGTGGAATCAAGGCCCTGCTCATAGCCATAAACCGGGGCCAGGGTGCCGAAGGCGCCATTGGCCATGCCGCAGCAAAAGGCAGCGACAGCAGCGACGGGCGAAGTTTTTATAAGAAGTGGCAGGTCAAGCTTGGCGGAGGCCAGCGGGCGCGGCTGTGGGCTCGAGGTGAGGGCCGGTGGCATCAGGGCGCAAATGAAGCTGATGGCGCCGATGACGAAGGGCAGATAGCCGGCGGTGCCGGTGATCGACATGGCCATCTGGCCGACGGTCGAGGCCGCAAGGTTGATGGTCACATAGATCGAAAAGATGGTGCCGCGGCTCTTGTTGTCGGCGACTTCGTTGAGCCAGCTTTCAACGATCATGGCGGCGCCGGCAAAGCAGAAGCCGGACAGGGCGCGCAGCACGATCCAGCCGACGTCGTTGATCCACAAGAGATTGAGCAGGATGGTAATGGTGCCGATGGCGGCCATGACCGAGAAGGCGCGGATATGGCCGACCTTTCGCACGATCAGCGGCACGGCGATGGAGCCCGCGACAAAGCCCACGGACCAACCTGTGCCGATGAGGCCGAGAGCGAGGAGCGAAAAGTGCTCCTCCGCGCCGCGCACCGAGAGCAGCAGCCCCTGCAGGCCACCTCCGAACATCAACAGAGCCGATCCAAGAAAGAGGGCATAGATTTTGACGACGGAAGCCATGGCGCTCGAAATATGTGGGCGGTCAAACGTTGCAAATCACGCGAGGGTGACCATAACGCGACAAAGCTGAAACGATAGGGCGGAATTAGGGACGGGCGGGAAAAAGTTGGGTGGGTGATCTTCTTCCGATGGAGGTGTCCATGCGGTGAGCGTGGGTCACCCCCTCCCGGCCTCCCCCATCAAGGGGGAGGTGTCGTGCTGGTGGTTTTGACGAGAAGGTGCGCCAAACTCGATCCAGCACCTCCCCATAGATGGGGGAGGATGGGAGGGGGTGTCGGCAAACTCGATGGCGCGGGGCGCTCAGCTCAGCCCCAAACTATCCATCTTCATCTTCAAACTCAGCAAATCCGCCCAGGCTTGCTGCTTGGCTGCCGGGTTGCGCAGCAGATAGGCGGGATGCAGCGTCGGTAGCGCCGGGACCTCGTGCGTGCCGATGGACACGTCCTGCCAGCGGCCGCGCATTTTGATGATGCCGGAGGTGGTCTTCAAGACGGTCTGCATGGCGGGGCCACCGAGCGTCATGACGAGGCGCGGGGCGACGAGTTCGACCTGGCGATTGAGGAAGGGGAGGCAAAGCTCCATTTCCTCGGGCGTCGGCGTGCGATTGCCGGGCGGGCGCCAGGGGACGGTGTTGACGATAAAAACCTTGGTGCGATCAAGGCCAATGGCGCCGAGCATACGGTCGAGCAATTGGCCCGAACGGCCGACGAAGGGCTTGCCCTGGCGATCCTCTTCGGCGCCGGGGGCTTCCCCGATAAGGACGATCTTGGCCTCCGGATTGCCATCGGCGAAGACGAGCTGGGTGGCGCGGAATTTGAGGCTGCAGCCGTCATAGGCTTCGAGAATGGTGCGTAATTCGTCGAGCGACTGCGCGGTGGCGGCAAGGCGACGCGCTTCGCTGGGGTCGCCGGTAATCGCGGCAGTGGCCGGGATCGGGGCGGGGGCATTGGGCGTTGCGGCCTGGCGAGCCTGTTGGGCAGGTTGCGGGGCTGCGGGCTTGGCAAAGCGGTCGACAGGGTCTTCGCCAACGGCAAGATCCACGCCGGCGGCGCGATACCAATCCAGCACGGCAAGCAGTTCGGCCTTGTCGAGTTCTCGAACTTGAGACATGAGGCTCGTTATGTCACACCGCGCGAGAGGCGACCAGTCGCCTAAAATTCACGAGGACTAGAGAAGATGGCTGAGGCGGGCAATCGCGAGACGCTTTCGACCGATGTATTGATCGTCGGCGCCGGTCCTGCGGGGCTGGCCGCGGCCATTCGCATCAAGCAGCGCCATCCCGACATCGCCGTCACGGTGGTGGAAAAGTCTGCCGAGATCGGTGGGCACATCATTTCGGGCGCCGTGATGGACCCGGTGGGGCTCGACGCGCTCATTCCCGATTGGCGGCTGAAGGGTTCGCCGGTGGGGCCAAATGTCACCAAGGACAGCTACCACTATCTGACGGCCAAGGGCGATTTTGCGCTGCCCCATGCTTTGGTGCCGCCGCAGATGAAGACGCCGGGCGCGGTGATCGTCAGCCTCGGGCGGCTGGTGCAGTGGCTCGGCGAACAGGCGATGGAATTGGGCGTCGATATTTTTCCGATGACCGCGGCGGTCGATGTGCTGCGCAGCGGCGATGGGCCGGTGCGCGGGGTGATTACCGGGGATCTCGGGCGCGATGCCGAGGGCAATCCCAAGCCAGGCTTTGCCGAGGGCATCGCCCTGAAGGCCAAATATACGCTGATCGCGGAAGGCGCGCGCGGTTCGCTTGCCAAGGCCTTGATCGGCGACTTTGCGCTCGGCAAGGAGCCGCAGAAATATGGGCTCGGGATCAAGGAAGTCTGGGAAATCCCGGGCGACAAGCACCATGCGGGCCAGGTCGACCATTATCTCGGCTTTCCGCTCGACAACGGCACGGCGGGCGGTGGCTTTGTCTACCATGCCGAGGACAACAAGCTTTATGTCGGCCTCGTTACCTATCTCGATTACGCCGATCCGACCCTATCGCCCTTCGACGAATTCCAGCTGTTCAAGACGCATCCGTCGATAGCCAAGCTTTTGGAGGGCGGCACTCGCGTCAGCTATGGCGCCCGGGCGGTGACGGCGGGGGGCTGGCAGTCGATTCCGACGCTGGCCTTTCCAGGCGGTGGGCTGATCGGCTGTTCGGCTGGCTTCATGAATGCCCCGCGCCTCAAGGCTATTCACAATGCCATTCTCTCGGGGATTGGTGCGGCCGATGCAGTGGGCTCGGCGATTGCGGCGGGTCGGCAGCAGGATGTGCTCGAGGATTTTGCCGAGAGCATCATGCGCACCGGCATCGAAAGGGAACTGAAGGGCGTCGCCAATGCCAAGCCGCTTTGGGGGCGGCTGGGGACCATTGCGGGATCGCTCGCGATTGGCGCTGATCTCTGGATCAACTCGATCTTCGGGCGCTCGCCGCTCAAGCTGACCAAGCACGGGGCGCAGGACTATGCAAAACTCAAGCGGCGTAAGGATGTGGTGGGGCGCAGCTATCCACGGCCCGATGGGAAAGTGACGTTCGATCGGACGTCGTCAGTGTTTCTCGCCAATCTCGCGCATGACGAGGATCAGCCGGTGCATTTGCGCCTCGCCGATCCCAGCGTTCCGATCGAGAAAAACCTGCCGCTCTATGGCGAGCCGGCGCCGCTCTATTGCCCCGCGGGTGTTTATGAAGTTGCCCAAGAAGAGGGGCGGCCGGTCTTTAGAATTCACGCGGCAAACTGCGTGCATTGCAAGACCTGCGACATCAAGGACCCGGCCCAAAACATCACCTGGGTGCCGCCCGAAGGCGGTAGTGGGCCCAATTACAGCGGAATGTGACCGGTCAAATCATGCGTGGCCTTGCGGCGCGGCCGTAAAACAGACAATCTTTGCCGCCAAATCGTGCCGCCTGCGGCATAGGGAGACTTCTGCAACGTGACCTTGCTTTCCAACCGACTGGTGCGGCCTTTCATGGCGGCGATCCTGGCCATGTCACTCGTGCCCGCCGCTTCCGCCCAGACGGATACCAAGGGCCTCCTGGACATGCTGCAGCTTTTCAAGCCCAGCGCCACCGGATCCTATCTCGCCGGGCGCCAGGCGCTCAATGAACTGCGCACCGATGAGGCTGCCCGCTATTTCAACCAGGCGGCGCAGAGCGATTGGGACAATCCGGTTCTGGTCGAACGCTCGTTCATCGCCTTTGCCGCCAATGGCGATATGGGGCAGGCCTCGCAGGTCGCCAAGCGCCTGATCGAGCTGGTTGGTCAAAATGAACTCGCCGATTTGGTCGTTGCGACCGAGGCGCTGAAAGAGCGCCGCTATACTGCGGCCGAAGATGCGCTTGAGACGATTTCGCAGGATACGTTTACCGGTATCACCGCCGGCATTCTTCGGGCCTGGGCTCTCGTCGGCGAAAAACGCTATGCCGAAGCCGATGAGCTGATGAGCAAGCTTGGTGCAACGGGGCTCGAGGATTTCCTTGTGTTCCACCGTGCGCTGATGGCGGAAGCTTCGGGCGATAAGGCCAAGGCGCTGGAACTTGCCGCCAAATCGTTCGAGAACGAGCCCTATGTCGCGCGCATGGTGGAAGTCTATGCGCGGATGCTGGCCAATGACGGGAAGTTCGACGAAGCTACGGAAGTCATCAAGACTTTCGAAGACCAAGGGCTGACCCATCCGCTCGTGACCGTGGTCAAGGAAGCGGTAGAGGCCAAGCGCCGGCCGGGCGTCTTCACGACCAATGTGCAGATCGGCGCGGCTGAGATGTTCCACGGTATCGGCGTGGCGCTGTCGCGCGATGGGAGCAAGGACCTAGCGCTCGTCTTTCTGCAGCTGGGCCGTTACCTCGAGCCCAACGCCGACGTGATTTCGCTCGCGGTCGGGCAGTTGCTCGATACCGACGCCCAGCACGATGCGGCCAATAAGATCTACGAGTCCATTCCCGCCTCGTCGGTTATGAAGCCGACTGCGGTTGTGCGCATTGCCCAGAATCTCGATGCCATGGGTGACCGCGCCGAAGCGCTGCGCCGGTTGCGCAATATCGTATCGACGAGCCCTGACGATCTCGACGCCGTTTCGGTGCTCGGCGATCTCCTGCGTTATGACGAACAATATACCGAGGCCGCCGACGCCTATACCAAGGCGCTCGAAATCTCGGGTGGCGAAGCGCCGGCCGATTGGCGCTTCTATTATGTCCGTGGCATCGCCTATGAACGCGCCAAGGAATGGCCGAAGGCTGAGGCCGATTTCCTCAAGGCGCTCAAGCTCAATCCGGACCAGCCGGCCGTCCTCAACTATCTCGGCTATTCCTGGATCGACATGGATATGAACCTCGACGAGGCGCTGACCATGATCGAGCAGGCCGTCGATGCGCAGCCGCAGGATGGATATATCGTTGATTCGCTGGGCTGGGCGTTCTACAAGCTCAACCGTATCGACGAAGCCGTGGAAACGCTCGAGCGCGCGGTCATGCTGCGACCCAACGATGCCGAGATCAACGATCATCTGGGCGATGCCTATTGGAAGGCGGGACGGCACCTTGAGGCTCAGTTCCAGTGGAAGGTCGCTCGGTCGGTCGACGAAGTGGGCAATGTTGCCCAGCGCGTCGACGCCAAGTTGACCAAGGGTCTCACGCCGGAAACCGCGACGGAATAAACTGCATGACTGAACCGGTCGTTCAGGCAGCGCCAGCCAAGATCAATCTGGCGCTGCACGTTACCCGTCGCCGTGAAGACGGCTACCATGATCTTGAAAGCCTGATCGTCTTCGCCGATGTGGCGGACGAGTTGGAGGCCGTGCCCGCAGAGGCTGACAGGCTCGATATTTCGGGCCCTTTCGCATCGGCCCTTAGCGGTGGCGGCGTCAATCTCGTGCTCCGCGCCATCGGCGATTTCCGGCAGCGCTGGCCGGGAACTGTGCCCGATGGGATCGCGGTGCATCTGGTCAAGAACCTGCCGGTTGCGGCCGGGATTGGCGGCGGGTCGGCGGACGCTGCGGCGGCCCTCCGCATTCTGGCGGACATGTCCTCGGCGCCTATCCCGGTTTCAGAGCTGGCTGACCTCGCGGCGACACTTGGTGCCGATGTGCCGGCATGTCTGATTAGCCGGCCGCTCGTTGCCCGTGGCGTGGGCGAAATCCTGTCGCCGCTGCCGCAGTTTCCCGATTGCCATGTCGTCTTGGTCAATCCTCTCGTGCCGGTTTCGACGCCAGACGTGTTTCGGCGCCTCCGGGCGCATGACAATTACCCCCTGCCGGCGCTTCCGGAACCGATGACGCGACCGGCGCAATTGGGGCTGTGGCTGGCTGAAACGCGCAATGACTTGCAGCCACCTGCGGTCAAGCTCGTGCCTGTGATCGGGGAGATCGTCGACGATCTCGCGCAGACCCAAGGCTGCATCCTGTCGCGCATGTCGGGATCAGGCGCGACGGTGTTCGGGCTCTTCGGCTCGGAGGGACAGGCCTATCAGGCCGCGCAACTCATGCGCGAGCGCAACCCCGATCATTGGGTCGCAGCGGCGCCATTGCTGACGCCTTAAGCGTTACGATGCGCGGCTGACGCTGTGCATCACCACATCGGCGAGCAGGGTCTTCATCTCATTGTCTTGCAAGGAAGCGAGGGCGGCGACAGCGGCTTCGGCGTGGGCGTGTGCCTTTTCGAGCGTGCGACCAAGCGTGTTGTGCCGATTGAAGATCGCAACCACCTGATTGACTTCGAGCTCCGACGCATCGGCCTTGCCGAGAGCGCCGGCAATGATCGCGCGTTCGGCTTCATTTCCATCGGCAAGCGCGAGGATCACCGGCAGGGTCATCTTGCCTTCGCGGAGGTCGTCGCCAACATTCTTGCCGAGCGCACCGGACTGCCCACCATAATCGAGAGCATCATCGACGAGCTGGAAGGCATTGCCGAGTTCGAGGCCATATTGGGCGAGTGCAGCGCGCCCGGCGGCATCGGCGCCGCCCGACATGGCGCCGACTTCGCAGGCAGCTTTAAAGAGGATCGCGGTCTTGGCGCGGATGACCTCGGCATAATCGGCTTCAGTGGTTGTCAGGTCGCCGGTCTTGGCGAGCTGGAACACTTCGCCTTCGGCCATGACGGCGGATGCGGCAGAAAGCACGCCAAGCGCTTCGATATCGCCGGTTTCGACCATCATCATGAAGGCTTGGCCGAGGAGAAAATCGCCGACCAGGATAGAGGCCTTATTGCCCCAGACCATGCGGGCCGCTGGCTTGCCGCGGCGCATATCGCTTTCATCGACGACATCGTCATGAAGGAGCGTGGCATTATGCATGAATTCGACGGCGGCGGCGAAATTGACTTCATTACCGACGCCCTTGCCGAAGAGCAGGGCGGCCGCGACAGTCAACATCGGGCGCAGGCGCTTGCCGCCGCTCTCGATGAGGTAGCGCGCGAGCTCGGGCACCATTTCGACATGGGAATCGGCACGGCTCAGGATCAGGCTATTGACCCTAGCCATGTCATCGGCGGTTGCTGCCAACAGCTTGTCGACCGCATTGCCTGCCGGGATGTCATTCTTTTGGGTCAGAACAGAGACCGCCATTACCGTCCTCGTTTGCCGCACGGCAGCAAATCGGTTGAGCCTGTGAGATCAGCGCAATAAACTCGCGCTGAACCAGCCATCAGGGTGCGATGTCCCTAGACCAGCCAAGTGACTTTGTAAAACACCAAACCACAACGCGCGATGCCTTTTTGGGTGGCCGGATCACTCTGTCGCAACCTCAAAAGGGTTTTCGGGCGGGTTTGGACAGCGTGCTCTTAGGCGCTGCGGTGCGGGCGGGCACGGGACAACTTCTCGATCTTGGTGCCGGCGTAGGGACGGCTGGGCTCGTGGCGCTGTCGCTCGACCGGGCTAAAGAGGCCGTACTGGTGGAGCGGGATGTGGCGACGGCTGACCTGGCCGCGCAAAATATTGACGACAACGGATTTGGCGAGATGGCGAGAGTTCTTCCGCTTGACATTATGTCGCCTGGGCCGATGAAACGCGCGGCGGGTCTGGCTGAGAATTTTTTCGACGTCGTGATTGCCAACCCGCCATTTTTCGAGGCGGGGCAGGGGACGCTGGCGCCCGAAACAAGCCGGGCGGATGCGCGGCACATGGATGGCTCGGCGCTCGAAAATTGGGCGCGCTGCGCCGCCGGCTGCGCGAGGGGCGGGGGCGAATTGATCGTGATTTATCCCGCGCAGGGCCTCGTGGCTCTGCTCAATGCCATAGCGCCACGCTTCGGCGGCGTCACTGTGCTGCCTATCTCGCCGCGTATTGGCGAAGCTGCGACGCGCCTCTTGGTGCGCGGCACAAAAGGATCGCGGGCGCCACTGACACTGATGGCCACCCGCGCCTTGCACGGCGCGGCAGGGCGCGATTTCGCACCGGAATTCGACGCAATTTTCCGTGGGCAGGCAGCGCTCGACTGGTAAATCCTCAAAGCCATGCCTAAATCACTGGAAAATAAAGGAGAGGACATGGTTGAGACGGTCGCCCCCAAGCCTAATTTTCTGGCCCGGCTGCTGCGCCGTCCACCCGTTATTCCTGTGGTTCGCCTGCAAGGTGTCATTGCTGCCGATCAGCGACCAGGGCGGCTGAATATCGACTCTGTCGAACCTCTCCTCAAACGCGCTTTCGATATGAAGGCGGCGCCGGCAGTCGCCATCGTGGTCAATTCGCCGGGCGGTTCGCCGGTGCAGAGCCGGCTGATTTCCAACCGGATCAGACAATTGGCCGATGAAAAGGGCAAGCGCGTGCTTGTCTTCGTTGAAGACGCCGCGGCCTCGGGCGGCTATTTCATCGCCGTTGCGGGCGACGAGATCATTGCCGATCCCTCATCGATCGTCGGGTCGATCGGCGTCATCATGGCCGGCTTCGGTTTTGTCGGTGCGCTCGAAAAGCTGGGCATCGAACGGCGCGTGCATACCGCCGGGCGCAATAAATCGACACTCGACCCGTTCCTGCCGGAAAAATACGAAGACGTCGAACGCATCAAGCGCTTCGAGCTAGACATCCATCAGGTCTTTATCGAGCACGTCAAACGGCATCGCGCCGGGCGTCTTAAGGCCGATGACGATGTGCTTTTTACCGGCGAATGGTGGCCCGGCCTGCGCGGCCTCGATCTTGGGCTGGTGGATAGTCTTGGTGAACTCCACACCACGCTGCGCGAGCGCTATGGCCAGAACATCGTGCTCAAGGCGATTGCAGCAAAACGCCCGTTCTTTGCTATGCCCCGCCTCGGCTTTTCGGCACGCGGTGTGGTAGAGGAACTCTCGACAAGTGTTGAGGATCGCGCGCTCTGGGCGCGGCTGGGACTTTAGGTCGAGAGTGTCATGCCGTTACGCATTCTGATTTTCGCGGCACTCGCCGTCATCGTCTATCTCGGCGTCAGGCGCATCTGGCGCGACTGGACGAGCAAGTTCGACAATGACGCGGAAGACGCCAAGCGCCTGCGCCGCGAGCGCGACCTGGCCGAACGCCAGCGCCCCGACGTCATCGACCTCAAACGCGATAAGGATGGAACGTTCAGGCCGAATGATCGGGACGACCGCTAGGTCAGAAGGATTCGCCGGCACCACGCCATCAACGCGGCATCGTCGGCGGCCAAAGACCAATAGGCAGCGAGCCATCGTTTTGCTGAACTGAACCCGTTATATAACCCGCGCTCAGCCAGCCATGACAGTGCTTGCTGCCTGTCAGCGTCGGTCGCGGCTGGTGAAATCTCTGCATCAAGATAGGCCACAGCACTCCAGAGTTCGAAACGAGCGTCACCGATTACGGACGACGCGCCAAAATCGAGAACGGCCGTAATGCGTTCTCCTTCGGCGAGAACGTTGGCTGGAAAATAATCCAGATGGACCAGAGCCGGCTTTGATGGTTCATCCAACGGACTATCCGCCTGAGCCAGAACAGCGGCACGGAGGTCCTCGGGACAATGCCCGGCGCTCCGAAGGATGCGGGTCTTTGCGTAGTCTCTCCAAGAACCACGGCGGAGAGCATCATCTCCCGTGAGTGGCCCGAAGCCGTTCGCCGGCAGGACAATGGAAAAGATAGACGCGGCGGCGTCGAGATAATTTTGGATGAGGCGAACCCGCTCCAGACCCGAAACTATCTCGAGCATCTTCGACACCGGGACGCCGGGTAGCGTGGGTTCGATAACCGCGATGCGCTTGCCTATTTTATGGATGGCCAGCACTTCTGGTGTGAGAAAATCAAGATGCCGGGCATTGGACTTGATGGCTTTGAGGAGGCGCGCCTTCGCTTGCGCATCAGAAAAGCGCGCGCCCGGTCGCATAACGCGCAGAACACGAGTGCTCCCTAAGCTATAAACACAAGCCTCGCCGCCCGAGCCCAAGAGTGGGGCATAGGGAAAACCGAGAGCCGCCAACACCGCTGCGTCGTCCAACACCCGTTTCAGCCTCCACTCTGCGCCATTGACCCGACCATGCGGTCAAACTAGAGGTTTGTCCCGCATAAGTGCAGGACTTTACCGATGACCAACCGCCCCGCTCACATGGACCCGAAGAATTCCTTCCAGGGTCTGATCCTGACGCTTCAGAATTTCTGGGCCGAGCAGGGCTGCGTCATTTTGCAACCCTATGACATGCCAATGGGCGCGGGGACGTCGCATACGGGCACGGTGTTGCGTGCGCTGGGGCCAAAACCCTGGAACGCGGCCTATGCTCAGCCGTCGCGCCGGCCCAAAGACGGGCGCTATGGCGAGAACCCCAACCGGCTCCAGCATTACTACCAGTTCCAGGTGATCCTCAAACCATCGCCGGACAATATCCAGGAGCTCTATCTCCAGTCGCTCTATGCCATCGGCATCGACCCGGCAGTGCATGATCTGCGCTTTGTCGAGGACGATTGGGAAAACCCGACGCTCGGCGCCTGGGGGCTGGGCTGGGAAGTCTGGTGCGACGGCATGGAAGTCAGCCAGTTCACCTATTTCCAGCAGGTGGCCGGTTTCGAGTGCAATCCGGTTGCGGGCGAATTGACCTATGGGCTGGAGCGTCTGGCCTGCTATCTCCAGAACGTCGACTCCATCATGGAGCTGAATTTCAACGGCGGCGTGGGCGATGCGAAGGTGACCTATGCCGACGTGTTTCTGCAAAACGAGCAGGAGCAATCGAAGTACAATTTCGAGGCGGCAGACACCGAGATGCTGTTCCGCCACTTTGCCGACGCGGAAAAGGAATGCCGCGCCATTCTCGCCAAGGGCGCTGAAGCAAATCGCCAGACCATGGCAATCCCCGCCTATGAGCAGGTGCTGCGCGCCGCGCACAATTTCAACATGCTCGACGCGCGCGGCGTAATTTCGGTCACCGAGCGCCAGAGCTACATCCTGCGCATCCGCGAATTGGCCAAATCCTGTGGCGAAGCCTGGCTGCAGACAGCGGGCGGTGGCGCGGAGTAGCTCCGCGCCTTTTGGCCTAGACTGCCTCGGGCATCTTCACCGCTTCCACCGTCAGCTTGTGCCGTTTGTCCGCACGGTCGCGCCAGGTGATGGATTGGCCGGTTTTGAGGCCGATCAATGCGGTGCCGATTGGTGTCATCACTGAAATGCGGCCCTGGTCGATATCGGCATCAGCCGGATAAACGAGCGTAACGGTCTGCTGCTGGCCGGCATTGGTGCTGTAGGTGACGGACGAGCCCATGCGGGCGATGCTTTCGGGCACCTTGCTGTCGGCGACGACTTTGGCGCGTTCGAGTTCGGCAAGTAGCCGATCGGCAAGGTCAGGCCAGCGGTCGAGGCCGGCTTCGGCGAGGGCGGTGAGTTTGGCGTGGTCGCTCTTGCCCAGCACGATGGCGGGGGCGAGGTCTTTTCGGATGTCAGTCATGATAGGTCCCGTCGGCCCGGCGCGCAAAACTGCGGCGGCTGGAGCCGTTGTGAAAAATAAAAAGATGCCGGTGTGGCGAAGTGCCGAGCCCTAAGCAGGCTCCGGCGGGCGCATGCCTAGGGTATCTATCCTGCGAGGAGGACGATACGGCGATAGGTGTGGCGCATGGTGTTCATGCCCACAAAGCTATGCATTGACGCCGCGAAGTCAAGCCCGGGGCTGTCGCGCCCCGTTGCATTGGCCAAGCCAAACTGCCAGTGTCCGCTCCGTTGGCTTGAGGGAGTTGAGCGCAATGGAATGGGTCATTCTCGCCCTGGTCGTGGGCGTCGTCGGTTATGCCATCGTCATCTACAATGGCCTGGTTCGAAACCGGCAGATGGTGGCCGAAGGCTGGTCCGGCATCGACGTGCAGTTGAAGCGCCGCACCGATCTCATTCCCAATATGATGGAGACGGTGAAGGGCTATATGGGCCACGAGCGCGAGACGCTGCAGGCCGTGGTCGAAGCGCGCGCCAAGGCAACGAGCGCAAGCGCGGCCGGCCCAGAGGCCCGCGCCAAGGCAGAAGGCGAATTGTCCTCGGCGCTGGGGCGGCTGATCGCGGTGGCAGAGGCCTATCCCGACCTCAAGGCGAACACCACTTTCCTTGAATTTCAGACGGCGCTGCAGACCGTGGAAGACGAAATCCAGATGGCGCGGCGCTACTATAATGGCGCGGTGCGCAACCTGAACATCCAGGTCGAATCCTTTCCGTCCAACCTCGTCGCCAACACCTTCAAATTTGAGAAGGCGCAGTATTTCGAGCTCGACAACGAAGCCGAGCGGCAGGCGCCGGTGGTAAAGTTCTAAAGACATGAAGGCACTTGTCGCCTGGGTCACGGCGCTTCTGGCGCTGGTTTTTCTCGCCATGCCGGCACTGGGGCGCGAGGAAATCCGCGCCTTCGCCTCGGACGTGACGCTGCGCACCGATGGTTCAGTGCGCGTGATCGAAACCGTTGATGTCAATGCCGAAGGGCTCGAGATCCGTCGCGGCATCTATCGCGATATTCCGACCGTGCTGCAGGGGCCATCGGGCAATAAGCTCCGCGTCGGGCTTGAGGTCGAATCGGTGACGCGCGACGGAAATGCGGAGATGTTCCGCACCGAGCGCATGGGTAATTTCCAGCGCATCTGGATCGGCGATCCCGACCAGTTCATTGCTCGCGGCGCGCATCGCTTCGTCATCACCTACACGATGGACCGGATGGCGCGGCCATTCGAGACCTATGACGAACTCTACTGGAACGCGACGGGCAACTATTGGAATTTTCCGATCCTGCGCTCGGTCGCGCGGGTGACACTGCCTGAGGGCGCTGTCATCGAGAACATGTCGGCCTTTACCGGCGACGTCGGTTCGACGGAAACGGCCGTGACCATCACGCGGACATCGGACAACCAGGCGACGTTCCGCACCCAGCGCGAATTGGGGCCGGGGGAGGGGATGAGCTTTGCCGTTTCATTCCAGAAAGGGATCATTGCCTTTCCGACTGGCGTCGATGCCTTGGTGCAGGAGGCTTCGGATCTGCGCGAGGTCTGGCTCCCGGTCGTCGCGGTGCTCCTGCTGCTCCTTTACAATTTTGGTGCCTGGATGCGCGTCGGCCGCGATCCGCCAAAGGGCACGATCATTCCACTGTTTCATCCGCCCAAGAATTTCTCGCCAGCCCTGACGCACTATGTCCACAAATGGGGCTTTGCCAATTCCGGATGGACGGCGATGACCGCGGCGATCTTTGATCTTGGGGTCAAGGGGCTGGTGACGATCAAGAACACCGACGATGGGCTCACGGTCCTAGCGACCGGCAAGGCGCCGGACGCGCCGCTGCCGGTTGGGGAGGAAGTGCTCAATCGCTATTTTTCGAGCCAGGGCGAGGTGACGGTTGGCAAATCGACGGGCGTCGAACTGGCGCGACAGCGCAGCGAATTCATGAGCGCCATCCAGCGCGAAAACCAGAAGATCTGGTTCAACCATAATTTCGGTTTTGCAGCGTTGAGCGTAGTCCTGACCATTCTGATGCTTGTCGGCATGGTGGCGCTCGATGTGCTGGAGCCGGTCTGGCTGATCGTCGCCTTTGTCGGCGGCATTTTTGCCGCGGTGATCGGCTCGATCATTTTCAGTGTGATGAAACAGGGGGGCTGGCAGCGTTATCTGACGCTCGCCATTATCGGCATTTTCGGCTTCAATTTCGTCGGTGGCATGCTCGAGACATTCTCGGGTATAACGATCAACTCGGCTGCTCTCGCCGCGGGTTCGATGGTGCTGATCACAGCGATCTTCGCGGTTCTGATGCGTGCGCCGACCGTGCAGGGCCGGAAGGTGATGGACGAGATCGAGGGTTTTAAACTCTATCTCGATACCGCCGAAAAAGAGCGCCTTAACATCATGGCGGAGCCGCCGATGACTGTGGAGCGGTTTGAAAAAATCCTGCCCTATGCCATTGCCCTAGGCGTCGAAAAGCCGTGGTCGGAACATTTCGAATCCGAACTGGCGCGCAACGCCGTCAGCGATGTGTCGAGCACTGGCTACAATCCCTATTGGTATTCGGGCGGCTCGCGCGGTTTCTCGCCAGGCTCGATTTCCAACACCGTCAGCGCCGCAACGACCGGCATGGCCGCAGCGATGATCGCGGCGCAGCCGGTGCAGGCGAGTTCTTCCGGCTCGAGCGGCGGTGGCGGCGGCTTCTCCGGCGGGGGTGGCGGTGGCGGCGGAGGCGGTGGCTGGTAGTGGCGGGCTCACCCTATGAGCAGGACGTCATCGCGCCTGTCGCCATTTATCACCGCGTCGAGTTTGGCGACCCGGACCCCAACCTGCCGGGCCAGTTCGGCTATTTCTACAACTATATCGACTATGATTTTACGCTTGGCGGCCGCACTCTGTCGGCGCGGCATTATCTCGATGAGCCGCAGCGCGCGCTTTTACTCGGGACCCCTGTCGAGGACGAGCTGACGCTGCTGGTCCTGCAGTTTTTGTTGATGCGCTACGACACGCTCGAATGGCTTGGCCGGGATGGCTATGTGAAAGTACCCAAGCCAGTGATGAACACGGTACGGGAGCGGCTCGACATCCACCTGGCGCGTTCGGGTTAAGCGCTTGGTGGACATTGGCCGATGCACTTGCTAGGCAAACACGCGCTCTTTGACTGGTTAGACCATGCCCGAACTCCTGCTTGAACTCTTCTCCGAGGAAATCCCCGCCCGCTTCCAGCGTCGCGCTGCCGAGGACCTCAAGAAAGCCGTCACCAATGCCTTGGTGGATGCGGGTCTCGTTTATGAGGGCGCGAAAGCCTTTGTGACGCCCCGCCGCCTGGCGCTGACCGTCAATGGTCTGCCGGCACGCTCGCCGGATACACGCGAAGAAAAGAAGGGTCCCAAGGTCGGCGCGCCGCAACCGGCGATTGATGGTTTCCTGCGCTCGGCCGGGCTGACCTCGCTCGATCAGGCCAAGGTTGAAAGCGATCCGAAAAAGGGCGACTTTTACGTTGCCGTCATCGACAAGCCCGGCGCGGACGCCGTGGCGCTGCTCTCCGGCATTCTGCCGAAAATTCTGACCGAATTTCCCTGGGCCAAATCCATGCGCTGGGGCTCGGGCAGCTTTAACTGGGTCCGCCCGCTCCGCGCCATCACCGCGACCTTCGGCACCGAGAACGACGAGCCGACCGTAGTGCCCTTTACGGTTGCCGGCACCGCTGCCGCGCAAACGACCTTTGGCCACCGCTTCCTCGCGCCCGACGCGATCCGCGTGCGCCGGTTCGACGACTATGTGACTGCGCTTGAGCGCGCCAAGGTCGTTCTCGATATCGATCGCCGCAAGGACATTATCCGGGGCGAGGCTGATCACCTGGCTTTCGCACAAGGCCTGACCGTCATTCACGACGAGGGCCTGCTCGAAGAAGTCGCCGGTCTCGTCGAGTGGCCCAATGTGATGATGGGGTCGTTCGATCCTGACTTCCTCAAACTGCCCGAGGAAGTGATCATCGCGACGATCCGCGCCAACCAGAAATGCTTCTGCCTGCGCGATGCGACTGGCAAGCTGGCGCCCAATTTCATCATCACGGCGAACACGATCCCGACGGATGGCGGCGCCGTCGTGATCGCTGGCAATGAGCGCGTCATCCGCGCGCGCCTCTCGGACGCGGCATTCTTCTATCAGGGTGACCTCGCCATTCCGCTCGAGCATGGTCTGCCCAAGCTCGAAGACATGGTGTTCCACGCCAAGCTCGGCACGCAGTTCGCCATGGTCGAACGGCTGGTGAAGCTGGCGGCCGAGATCGCGCCGCAGGTGGGCGCCGACGTCGAAAAGACCAAGCGCGCGGCGATGCTGGCGAAGGCCGATCTCGTCACCGGCATGGTCGGCGAATTCCCTGAATTGCAGGGGCTGATGGGGCGCTATTATGCGTCGGCGCAGGGCGAGCCGGCTGAAATTGCCAATGCCCTCGAAATGCACTACAAGCCCGTCGGGCCTTCGGACCGCGTGCCGACGGAGCCGGTTTCGATTGCCGTCGCACTGGCCGATAAGCTCAATGTGCTCTCGGGCTTCTGGTCGATCGACGAAAAGCCGACCGGCTCGCGCGACCCGTTTGCGCTGCGCCGTGCGGCGCTGGGCGTGATCCGCATCATCACCGAAAATGGCCTGAAATTTCCGCTCAAGGTCGATGCCGATCTTTTGGCGTTCTTCCATGATCGCCTAAAAGTGTCGCTGCGCGATGCTGGGGCGCGGCATGATCTCGTCGATGCCGTCATTTCCGCCGACAGCAATGACATTCTCCAGATCACGCAGCGGGCCGAAGCTCTGTCGACCCTGCTTTCGAGCGATGATGGCAAGAACCTCCTTGCTGGCTATCGCCGCGCCGCCAATATCCTGGCGGCCGAAGAGAAGAAGGACGGCAAGGCCTTCGCTGGAGCAGTCGATCAGGCGGCGCTGAAACTGCCGGAAGAAGAGGCGCTGGCCTTTGCCGTGGATGCGGTCCACGCGGCGGTGGCGAGCCATGTGGCCAAGGATGACTACAAGGGCGCTATGGCGGAGCTTGCAACGCTGCGCGCGCCGGTCGATGCGTTCTTTACCGCCGTTCTGGTCAACGATGCCGACCCGGCGGTTCGCGCCAATCGCCTCAATCTCCTCGCGCGGTTGCGCGACACCATGCATCTCGTGGCGGATTTCGGCAAAGTCGCCGGCTAATTGCAACCGCGCCCCTGTGGCGCGGTTTTGCTTTCGCATCAACGGATCGAGGACCGTCCATGAGCGTTGGCCTGCTTGCTTTGCTCGATGACGTCGCCGGGCTCGTAAAAGTCGCTGCTGCCTCGCTCGACGATGTCGCGGGCCAGGCGGCAAAGGCGGGCGCCAAGGCGGCGGGAGCTGTGATCGACGATGCGGCGGTGACACCCAACTATGTGCAGGGTTTTACCGCCGACCGCGAATTGCCGATCGTCGGCAAGATCGCCTGGGGCTCGATCAAGAACAAGCTGCTGTTCCTTCTTCCGGCGGCGCTGCTGCTGAGCTTTTTCGCGCCTTGGCTGATTACGCCGCTGCTGATGATCGGCGGCGCTTATCTTTGCTATGAGGGCGCCGAAAAGGTTTTTCACATGTTTGCGCCCCATCAGGCAGAGCATCATGAAGCAGGCCTCGAGCCCGCAGCGATCGATCCGCAGACGCTTGAGGATCAAAAAGTCGGGGGGGCGATCAAGACCGATTTCATTCTCTCGGCCGAGATCATGACGATCATCCTCGCCGCGATCGAAGTGGGTGATTTCTGGACGCGGGCGGCTGTGCTCGCTGTGGCCGGGATCGGCATCACCGTGGTCGTCTATGGCGCCGTGGCGCTGATTGTGAAGGCTGACGATTTCGGGCTCTTCATGGCCAAGAACGGTAAGACCGGCGCCGGACGTGGGTTTGGGCGTGGGCTTGTCGTCGGCATGCCCTATTTCATGCAGGCGCTGAGCATTATCGGGACGGCGGCAATGACCTGGGTTGGCGGCTCGATCGTCGCGCACGGGCTTTATGAGTTTGGGCTCGATTGGCCCGAGCATGTGATCGAAGCCGCAGCGCATTGGGCTGAGCACATTTTTCCGTCGATCGCTGCGGTAGCAGGATGGTTTGCGACGGCGTTTGTGGACTTTTTCTTTGGACTAGCCCTTGGGGCGTTGCTGATCCCAGTCGCTGGCTATGTGATTGCGCCGACCTGGAAGGCCATTAAGCGGATGTTGCCGAAGCGGGCTTGAGACTACCCTCTTCCCTTTTCCTCTCCCCATCGGGGAGAGGTGGCTCGGCGTAGCCGAGTCGGTGAGGGGGCGCTGTCTGCGATCACCGCTACATCCCCCTCATCCGACGCTGCGCGCCACCTTCTCCCCGAGGGGGAGAAGAATAAGAGGGCGTTCGCGCAAATTCAAAACGGTGACGCGAAACCCTCCGGGGCCTTTTTGCCCTTGAAAGGCGCCATGCCTTCGCGGGCGAGTTCGTCGGCGCGTTCGTTGAGTTCGTCGCCGGCATGGCCTTTGACCCAGTGCCAGGAGATATGGTGACGCTTGGTCGCTTCGTCGAGCGCTTGCCACAGTTCGACGTTTTTCACCGGCTTCTTGTCGGCGGTTTTCCAGCCGTTTTTCTTCCAGCCGTGAATCCAGCCCTGGACACCGTTTTTGACATATTGGCTATCGGTGTGGAGGTCGATGGCGCAGGGGCGCGTCAGGGCATTGAGCGCTTCGATGGCGGCGGTGAGCTCCATCTTGTTGTTGGTCGTATGCGCTTCGCCGCCCTTCAGCTCCTTGCGGTGCTGGCCGAACTGCAGGATGGCGCCCCAGCCGCCGGGGCCGGGATTGCCCGAGCAGGCGCCGTCGGTATGGATGATGACAGGTTCAGCCAATGCTTGATCGCCTCAGGATATGGAATTGGCAGGAGAGCCCGCCGGGCTCGACCTCAACGTGTGTCGGCACCATGCCGATCTTGCGGAGGACCGCGAGGGACGGCGCGTTGCGCGTGTCGGCAAAGCCGATGAAATGTGTGCCGCTGGTCTCACGAAAAAACCAATCCCGAAGGCCGGCGGCCGCTTCCTTGGCAAAACCCTGGCCGTGATGCTCTTCGAAAAGCGCATAGCCGATTTCTGGCTCGCCAGTGGGGCCATAGATGCCGAAGCCGGCGCGGCCGATAAAGGCGCCATCGCTTTTGCGAGTGAGGCGCAGCTTGCCCAATTGGCGGGTTTCAAAGAGGTCGATCCAACCGCGAAGCGCTGTCTCGGCCTTTTCGCGTGGCCAAGGCTCGCCGCTTGCAGAGAGATAGCGAGCGACATTGGGCGTGCCATGGAGCGCCACAAGATCCTCGAGTTGATCGAGCCGCCAGCCGGACAACACCAGCCTTTCGGTCTCGAACAGGGCTAGGTCTTTCATCGGCCGACGGCCACTTCCATGGTGCGCAGCACCTTCGGAATATTGAAGGCGATGTTTTCTTCGGCCGTGGTCTTGGTTTCGACCGTCACGTCATAGCGCGCGGTGAAGGCATCGATGACTTCTTCGACAAGGCTTTCCGGGGCCGAGGCACCCGCACTGACGCCGAGGGATTTGATGTCACCATAAAGCGACCAGTCGATTTCGCTGGCGCGATCGACAAGGGTCGCGATTTTGCAACCGCTGCGGAGGGCGACTTCGACGAGGCGCTGGGAATTGGACGAGTGGGGTGAACCAACGACGATCATGGCTTCGACCATTGGCGCCACGGCCTTGATCGATTCCTGGCGATTGGTCGTTGCGTAGCAGATGTCTTCCTTGTGCGGTCCGTTGATCGCGGGGAAGCGCACCTTGAGGGCAGCGACGATCTCGCGCGTATCATCGACGCTAAGGGTCGTCTGCGTCACGAAGGCTAGAGTGTCGGGGTTTTTAGGCGTGAAGCTATTGGCGTCAGCAACGGTTTCGATCAGCGTGACGGCGCCCTCAGGCAATTGGCCCATTGTGCCGATGACCTCGGGATGGCCGGCATGGCCGATCAGCACGATCTCGTGACCTTCTTCGAAATGCCGCGAGGCTTCGACATGGACTTTGCTCACGAGCGGGCAAGTGGCGTCGAGGAAGAACATGTTGCGCGATTTGGCATCGGCCGGCACGCTTTTGGGCACACCATGAGCCGAAAAGACCACAGGAGCCTCGGTGGCCGGGATTTCGTCGAGCTCTTCGACGAAAACCGCGCCCTTGGCCTTCAGGCCTTCAACCACGTATTTATTATGGACGATGGCATGACGCACATAGACCGGCGCGCCATATTTCTGCAGCGCCAACTCCACAATCTGGATGGCGCGATCAACGCCCGCGCAAAATCCACGGGGTGCACAGAGCAGGATGTCGAGGTGTGGCCGTTTTTCCATGACAGATGAGATGCTTTCGGTAACCCCTCAAGTCAAGTGCTGTTGCAGCCGGACGGGGGGCTGAGGCAATATGAGGCGACGATGAAGTCAGGGACGGTTGGCCGGTGAGTCTTGCCCAGGAAATGTTTGCGATCGCCCCGGCCCAGGGGAAGGCAAACCTCACCGCCGCGCAGCTCAAACTGCTGGCCGGCAAGGCGCGCTGGATTTTTCGCGTCGGCGAGGCGGGTTTTCCGACGGTGCCCACGATCGCGATTACCCGTGCCGCTTGGGAGGCACTGCAGGCCGAACGGGGCCGGCTCGATACGCGCCTCAGAACCCATTGGGTGACTTGCCTTTTCAAGCTCGTCGATAAGGACGGAAAGCCGCCCCTGCTGGCGGTGCGCACCTCGGCGGCAAATCACAATAGTGGCTTGCAGCCGGCCCGTATCGGCATTGCGGCGCCGACAGCGCCAGAGGATTCGGTCGATCCGACCCGGGCTCTGGCGAAGGCGGTCAAGCAAGCCTTTGACAGCTATGGCTTTCCGCAGAAGTCATGGGCGAGTTTCCGCCAGGATGACGACCGGGCAAGGCAGATCGTGCTGGTGCAGGTCGCGGCGGAAGGCGAGATCGAACAGTTTCTGACGCGCAATGCGACGACGGGGGCATTGGGGCCCGCGCCGCTCAATGGGGTGCCACTGCCTAAGCTGCCAGAAGGTGTGGGATCGTTGATCTCGCTGCTCGATGCCAAGGCCGGGCGCCATATGGCCTGCCTCGTGACGATCAATCGCGGCAAGGTGCAGTTTCTCTCGGCCCGTCCCGTGCAGGCTTCGGCAGCAGCGGAGCTGGAGGCGGCGGTCGATCGCGTGCAGAACAAGATCTGGTCGCCGCATAATGCGGTAAGCCGCGTCGATCCAAACCGTTTGCCGCAATTGCTGCATCCGCGCATCAAATCAACTGATGATGTGGTGCCGATCGCGACGGGGCTGGGCGTGTCGCCGGGGGCCGCGAGCGGCATCATCACCTTTTCCGCCGACGATGCGGCGCGACTACGGGCGAGGGGCAAGCATTGCATTCTTGTCGTCAATGAAACCGGGCCGGCCGATATCGAAGGCATGAAGGCCGCGACAGGCATTCTGACGGCGCGTGGCGGCATGACGAGCCATGCCGGGGTTATCGCGCGTATCACCGGTAAGCCCTGCGTTGCGGGCGTTCGGACACTGTCGGTCGATACGGTGGAAATGGTTTGCCGCATCGGCTCGCGGGAATTCCGGCCTGGCGATCGGCTGACGATCGATGGTAGCGACGGCTCGGTCTATACCGGCACACTGCCCCTTTCGCAGCCGCATATCGGCGGGGCGATCGGCACTTTGCTCGGCTGGTCCGATGCGAGCCGCGCCGTTTCCGTCCGCACCAATGTTGAGACGGTGGAATCCGCGGCAACGGCACTGAGTTTTGGAGCCGAGGGCATTGGTCTGGCGCGGTCCGAACACATGTTCTTCTCACCCGAGCGCATGGTGGCGCTGCGGCGCATGATCCTGTCCGAGGACGAAGAGGCGCGCAGCCTTGCCGTCAACGGGCTCGTCGATTTCCAGACGGGCGACTATTCGGCGCTGTTCTCGGTGATGGGCGGGTTGCCCGTGACCGTGCGTCTCTTCGATCCGCCGCTGCATGAATTCCTGCCGCGAAGCGAAGAGGAAATCGAGGACACGGCGGCCTCGCTGGGCGTTGCCGTGCGTGCCTTGCGCATGCGGCTAGAGCGGATTGCCGAAGTTAATCCGATGCTGGGCCATCGCGGCGTGCGGCTTGCCATCACCTATCCCGAGATTCTGCAGATGCAGATGCAGGCTGTGATTGCCGGCGCGCGGGAGGCGAGCGAACGTCTCAACAAGACCATTCCCGTCGAGGTCATGGTCCCCTTCGTCTCGACTGCGTCCGAAGTCGCCTGGGTGCGCGAACGCATGATGGCGATCATCGCCAATTCGGGTCTCCTTAAATCGGACAAGGTGACTTTCTCCTTCGGCACGATGATCGAATTGCCGCGCGCCTGCCTCCGCACGGGCGACATCGCCAACATGGTCGATTTCATCTCCTTCGGTACCAATGACCTGACGCAGACGACGTTCGGGATTTCGCGCGACGATGCGCCGACATTCCTTGCCGTCTATCAGCGCAAAGGCATTTATGAGCGCGATCCCTTTGTGACCATTGACGAAAAGGGGGTCGGCGAAATGATCTCCATCGCCATCGAGCGGGGGAGGGCGGCCAATCCCAAGCTCAAGATCGGCATTTGCGGCGAGCATGCCGGCGATCCCGTTTCGCTCAAATATTTTGCCGGCCTTGGCGTCGACTATGTTAGCTGCGCGCCATACCGGGTGCCGGTCGCGCGTTTGACGCTGGCGCAGGCGGCGACGTGACGCGCCACACTTTTGGCTGACCCCATTCACATTCGACGCTTTTGCCCCAATATGTTGGCAGAGAAGAACGAAAAGAAGAATGGGGAGGACTGCCGGTGAATAGTGTGCAGTGGTCGACACTTGCGGTTTTGGGTTCACTGGCTTTTACGGGGACGGCTTCCGCCCAATCGGGAAATCAATGCTCGTCCATCGTGGCCGATGGCGAACGCCTCGCCTGTTATGACAGTGTGTTTCGAAACGGTCCGAGTGAGGCCGCGCTGAGCGTCACCTTTAACTCCGAACAGCTTATTCCAGCGCGCCCAAGCGGTCGCATGCCCGCGACGATGACGATATCGTGTGAGGCCGGAAACCTGACGATCGCCTTTGCTTACGCAGGCAATACTATGTCGGCATTAGGTCGCGATGCGGGGCTGACGACGCAGGTGGATCTGCAGGCGGCGCGTAGCCGCACGCTCAATGTCAATCGGACCAACACTGCGGTCGTGATCGATAACACCTCGGATTCATTGGCTTTTCTGGATTCACTGCAAGGTTCGAACAACCTGACGACACGCGTGACGCCGGCGAATTCGCGCTCGCTTTCTGTGCGCTTCAGCCTTGCCGGCGTGCTCGAACAGGTCGAGCCGGTGCGGGCCGCCTGTAGCTAAAAACTCAGACAAAAGCGGCGATCATATTCCTGCCGCGCTTTGACCCTTTGCACGCCCTCTTGGGAATTTACTCCGCGCTAACCTTAATAAGAGATCATCACAACTATCGGCATTTTAGCGTCACCTTTGCCGAGCTTAGTTCGTGTTGCGTAGCGTTGAGTAGAGTTTATGGCCCATCCACACCGGCCGGTCGTGCGTTCGCACGCGGCTAGAGCGGTTCGCCGGAGTTTTCCAGTCGCCAAGACCTTGGCGCTGGGACTGTTTGCCTCCGTCGCCTATATGGGCTTTGCGGGAGGCGCCTTCGGTCCGTCTTCCGATCTGCCTGACCAGACCAAACCCGAGCTGGCTCTGGCGAGCCTGAGCTATACTGGCGCCGAGCCTGTCATCACTGGCTCCGTCGACAACCTCTTCAAATCCATCAGCTTTACCGGGCCAAACCGGTCGGAAAAGACCGATCGCTATCGTCCGCCGGTCGATGTTGCGGCCTTTTCCAAGAATTTTGAGCAGGCGCGCATGCAGATTGCAGCGCTGCGCGACGAGAATGTCGATCCCAATGCGCTCGGCCAATCGCGCGTCGCTGCGCTCGAAAACCAGCCAGAAGAAACTGGGCCGCGCATGTCGGTGGCTTCGATCGATCCGGCAACGGCAGCGGCACTCGATGCCATCGCCGGTATCGCGCCGCAGACGGCATCGCTTGGTCCCGTGGGTCCAATGATGCCTGCCGTCGCTTCCGAACAACTGGCCTATGCCCGCGCCAATGCCCCGGTGACCGGGGCTTTTTCGACCATGGCCCCTGTTGAAGTATCAGACCGCGAGAAGTGGTGCCTTGCAACCGCGATCTACTTCGAAGCGCGTGGCGAAAGCTATCGCGGTCAGGTGGCCGTGGCCCAGGTGGTCATGAACCGCGTCAAAGATCATCGCTATCCGAGCACGATTTGTGGTGTGGTGTTCCAGAACCAGGACAAGCGCAATGCCTGCCAGTTCTCGTTTGCCTGCGACGGCATTCCAGAGGTCATCAGCGAGCGCGAGCCCTGGGTTCAGGCCGAAGATATCGCCAACCGTTTCCTCGCCGGTGAGCTTTACCTGACCGAAGTCGGCACCGCGACGCATTACCATGCGACCTATGTCAGCCCCAAATGGGCACCGCGCATGGAGAAGGTCACCCAGATCGGGTTGCACGTTTTCTACAAGTTCAAGCGCGGTTGGTTATTCGGCTAAAAGCCTAGCAATAATAAAAGCTTGCCGTGGAAATGCAGGTAGAGGTGCGGGTTTGGCCGCGATGGGTCTTATAGGTCGTCACCGACACGTAGGAATTGCCATTATAGGTCCGCATCCGGTTCCAATGGCCATTGTTCCAGCTTGAAAAGCTGAATTGATTCAATGCGTTATCGCGTTCGTTGACGCCCGGATACTGCACATGCGGCGAAGCGATGCCATCGTCCGAATAGGTGCCGGTCGCGGTCTTGGTGATGGTGACGTAGCTCAGGCGCCCGCCTTCGATCTTCTTGACGGTGACGGTGCTGACCGGATCGGTCGAGACCCAATCGTCATAGGTCACGCCTTGATCGTCGCCAAAACGGACGAGATTGTCGCCGTCAAAACCGTCTGCGAAAGCGGGGATAGAAACGGCAAAAAGACTGCTGGCGAGTAGGCCGAAGATGGCGCGACGGGTCGGCAGATGCATGTGATGCGTCCCATTCTGATCCAGTGCTGGTGCACGTGCTTAACGGATCAGTAACCATCGCGATGCGGGCGTGCCAAACCTTTCCTCAGCCCTTGGTTAATTCTGCCACGGGTTCAGGCGGCGGGAATAAGTGTGGCTATGGTCTCGAAACTGGCGATGAAACGATCATGCGCCTGGCGGGTCGGCCAGGGCTGGATCAGGCGATCGAACTGCTCGATCTCGAAGGCGGCAACGCCCGGCTCACCGAAGAATTTCGTGGCTTCGCCGGGCTCGAAACCGGCAAGCGTGGTGGCCTCGAAATAGGCGGCTTCCTGGTCGGCCTTTTTCATCTGTTTCTTGAGCGCCGCAGGGACCGTGGCGGGAAGGGAGAAGCGGAGGTAAATTGCGGACATCAAACGGTTTTCGACGTCTTTGTAATTGCCGCCCATGGCCGTCTTGAAGGGCGAGATGATGTCGCCCATGACATATTCGGGCGCGTCGTGAAGGAGCGTTTGGAGGAGGGCCGCGGATGAGGCGTCCGGATTGGCGGCGCGGAAAAGCTCGAGGACGAGAACCGAGTGCTGCGCGACGGAAAAGGGATAGTCACCAATGGTTTGGCCATTCCAGCGCGCGACGCGGGCAAGGCCATGGGCGATGTCGGAAAGCTCCACATCCATGGGCGAGGGATCGAGAATATCGAGGCGGCGACCGGACAGCATGCGCTGCCAGGCTCGGGTGCTTGTACGGGCCATCTGGGTCTAATTCGTTAGCATCACGGTATCGTCGAGACTAACAGATGGCGTCGATTCGATAAGGTTTGGTTAGTCGGGGATTGGCGACCGGCGATACCCCCACCTAGCCTCCCCCTGGTAGGGGGGGACGCATCGGGGATGCCGTTAGTCTTCGGACGGGACCGAATCGCCGAATTGGTAGGTGGCCCAGGCGGGGAGAGATAGTTCGACGGTTTTTCCTTCGACGGTCGCGGCGGAGGGGTCGGTGATGCGATCGAGGCGCAGGATGGCGACGGCTTTGCCGTCGACGACCTGGCCGATGGTGCCGGCGTCACGGCCATTGGCGATGACGGGGGTGCCGGCGGGGGCATCGACGCCGGAGACGATGACGGGGCGGCGGCGGGCGGTGCCGCGGTGCTTCATGCGCGAGACGACTTCCTGGCCGACATAGCAGCCCTTGGCGAAGTCGATGCCGTCGAGAATGTCGAGGCCGATATCGTGGGCGAAGGCATCGTTGGCGGGGAAGTCATTGCCCTGGTGCAGGATACCGTTGGCGATGCGGGCGGTGTGGTAGGCGGTGTCGTCGGTTGACCAGTCAATTGTGGCTTCGACTGGCGCTATGATGCGATAGCCGAGCGAAACGGGGCCGCGCCGATCCTGATGTGCAAGGTGCGCGGATTCGGCGGCAAAGCCGACGCGGTGGGTCTCGCGCAGATCGTCGATATCGACCTTGGCGCGGAGGCGGTACATTTTCATGCGTTTTAAGAAGTCGTCAGCGACGGACGTGTGAACGTCGAGCCAAAGCGCGTCTTCGGCAAAGCCGGCGAGACCTTCGGCGAGGATCTTGCCTTGGGGGGAGAGCAGGGCCCAGGCGGCGGCCTTATCGCCTTCGGTCGGGATTTCGCCAGTGACCACATCGTTGATCAACCGATGCGCGTCAGGGCCCGAAAAACGGAAGACGGCACGGTCGCTGCGCAGATGAATGGTCATGGAATGCCTTGCCTCGCGGAGTTTTCCTCCGCTAAACCAGCCCGGAACCGAACCCGCGGAGGCCTCAGACATGGCGCAGTACGATACGATTTTCAAGAACGCGACTGTGGTGAACCATGATGGCGTTGGGCAGGCCGATATCGCGGTCAAGGGCGGCAAGATCGTAGCGCTCGGGACTGTGACGGGTGAAGCGGCCGAGGTGGTCGATTGCAAGGGACTGCATATCCTGCCGGGCGTCATCGACACGCAGGTGCATTTTCGCGAGCCGGGGCTGACGCATAAGGAAGACCTGGAGACCGGGTCGCTCGGCGCGGTGATGGGCGGGGTGACCGGCGTCTTTGAGATGCCGAACACCAATCCGCTGACGACGACGCGCGAGACCTTTGAGGCCAAGATCGCGGCGGGTACAAATCGCATGCATTGCGATTTTGCGTTTTACATCGGCGGGACGCACGAGAATGTCGGCGAACTGGCTTTGCTCGAAAAGCTGCCGGGCTGCGCGGGCGTGAAGGTGTTCATGGGGTCGTCGACCGGCTCGCTGCTGGTGCAGGACGATGCGGGGGTGGAGGCAATCTTGCGGGCGATTTCGCGCCGCGCGGCCTTCCATTCCGAAGACGAATATATGCTCGAGGAGCGCAAGCACCTGCGGGTACCGGGCGATCCGTCGAGCCATCCCGTTTGGCGCTCGCCGGAAGTGGCGATGAGCTGCACGACGCGACTGGTGAACCTGGCACGGAAGACCAGCAAGCGCATCCACGTGCTGCATATCTCGACCAAGGAAGAGATGGTCTATCTCGCCGAGCACAAGGATGTGGCCTCGGTGGAAGTGACGCCGCACCATCTGACACTCGACGAGACCGCTTACACGCGACTTGGGACCTATGCACAGATGAACCCGCCGGTGCGCGACAAGGATCATCGCGAGGGCATCTGGAAGGGGGTCGCCAATGGCGTCGCCGATATTCTCGGGTCCGACCATGCGCCGCATACGCGTGAGGAAAAGGACCATCCCTATCCGGAAAGCCATTCGGGGATGACGGGGGTGCAGACGCTGGTGCCGACCATGCTCGACCATGTGAATGCTGGAAAGCTGAGCCTGCAGCGGTTTGTCGACATGACGAGTCATGGGCCTCACCGGCTTTTCGGGATTGCCGGCAAGGGGCGGATCGCGGTGGGCTATGATGCGGATTTGACCATCGTGGATATGAAGCGGCGCGAGACGATCACCAATGAGTGGATCAAGAGCCGCGCCGGCTGGACGCCTTATGATGGGGTGACGGTGACGGGCTGGCCAGTGGGCACGGTGGTGCGCGGGCACAGGGTGATGTGGCAGGGGGAGCTGGTGACGCCGAGCCAGGGTCAGCCGATGCGGTTTTTGGAATCGCTGCCGGCGCAGGGGTGAGACCAAAAAGAAAGGCCCCCTCACCCGAATTGCTTTGCAATTCGACCTCTCCCCCAGAGAGAGAGGTGTCGCTCCGCGACTTCGGTGGAGCCGCAGAGCGGTGAGTGAGGGGGCCTTTTTCGCGTTACTCCGCCGCCGGCACCTTGATCCGGAGGATGTCGTTGGTTTCCGGGCCGAAATTATAGCGGTCGGTCAGGATCGTGTCGGCGCTTTCCCAGACCAGGGAGCCGAAATAATCGATGGTCGGCAGGATGAGGAGCGTCTTGCCGGTCTCGTAGTCCCAGACGGCGAGGGCGCTGGCGGTTTTGCCCCAGCGTTCGGGGCAGGAGAATTCGGCGGCGACTTGTTTGCCGAAGGGGCTGAAGGAAATTTGGCTGCTGGCATAGGTGCAGCCATCGCGCAGGGTCAGTCCATAGAGGGTGCCCGCATAGGCGGGATCATCAATGGAGCCGATGCGGATGCCTGTGACGGCGCTATCGCGAAGCTGATCGATCTTTTGCGCATAGGTTCGGCCATCCGGGCTGAGGGCGGTCTCAATGCCGTGGCTATAGAGGCCCGCCGTATCGGCGACGTTGGCCGGGACCGGATCTTCAGTGTTTAACGCGATCGGCCAGCCTTCGGCATGGTTGGCGTCGGGCAGGCCGGTCGGGTCTGTCCCCATATCCGTCAAAAGCCAGCCGCTTTTGTCAAAGGCCACATAGCGTGGAAACCAGCGATCGACTGTGCGCAGGATTTTGCCACCGTCGCGGCTGATGACATGGGTCTTGTTGTGAATGAAGGAGAGCGCGACCGTCTGGCCATCGGGGCTGACGGCTATGTTTGTGACGCTGGCTTCGGGTTGTAGGTCGTTGACGAGCGTCGAGTGAATGGCCTCGCCGGATTTTGCGTCGATTTCCACGAGAGCGAGCGGGTCGGAGCTGTTGTCTTCGCCGGGGAGACTGGCAACCAGAATATTGCCGTTCGGCAACAGCCCGAGGGGACCGATATTGCGCGCGTCGAAATGCGCGACCTTCTGGCAGGCGCCATGATTAAACATCAGTCCAAGGGTTTCGCAGGGCCAGAACCAGCCCGCGCCCCAGGCATAGATGCCGCCGCCGACGGCCGCGATTGCGGCGACGCTGACTAGGCTTTCGACGAATCCCCACCGCATCCACGTCTCCTTGCGCCTCAACGCTTTGGATTGCGGCAAAGGCGGATTTTTTTATGGCGGGGCGATAGCGGACTTTCTTAACCCTCACGCAGGATTGCACGGCGCGAATTGCTCCATGACAAAGAACGCCGCTTTCATTTAGTAAGAAGGCATATTATATGCACGCTTACTAAAGCGGGTATGCCTGATGAAAAGTATGGAGACAGCGCCGATTTTTTACCTGATCCACGAGGTGTTCCGGGCCTTCCGCCGGCAGCTCGAGGAGCAGACGCGCGGCAATGAGCTGACGCTGCCGCAATGGCGCACGGTGACCAAGCTCGGGCGCGAAAACGGCATGTCGCAGGTGGCGCTGGCCTCGGCGCTCGACACCGACCCGATGACCATGAGCAGCATTTTGAAGCGCCTGACCGAGCGCGAACTGGTGCAGCGCGAACCAGACCCTCAGGACGGACGCGCCAAGATCGTGACGCTGACGCCGGAAGGCCGGGCGCTGTTCTCCCAGGTCGAGGGGATGGGCGTCGAACTCTACAAGACGGCCATTGCCGGCATGGCGCCGACCGAGACCGCGGCCCTGATCGAAGGGCTTGCCAGAATTCGCGATAATCTGAGCGGCGGCGACGCCGAGACCAAGGACTGATCCGATGAACGCGCACGCAAAAGAACCAAAGCCCGGCGAAGCCACCCCTGTTGCTGCCAACGAGGTCACGCCTCCACTGCCACCAACCGAACCTGCCAAGAAGAAGCGCCGGCCAGGCCGGCTGCTGCTGATGGTCAGCGTGCCCGTGCTGCTGGTGGCGGCGGGTGGTTATTTCTACCTGACCGGCGGACGGTTCGAAGAAACCGACAATGCCTATGTGCAGCAGGCCAAGGTCGCTCTTTCGGCCGATGTCGCCGGGCGCATCACCGAGGTGGATGTGGCCGAGAACGTGATGGTGCATGCCGGGGACGAGATCTTTGCGATCGACCCCGAGCCCTACCAGATTGCGCTCGAACAGGCCAACGCGGCGCTGGGCACGGCGCGGGTGAATGTCGAACAGCTCAAGGTGGCCTATGCGACGGCGACCAAGGCGCTGAATGCGGCCAATCAGGTTCTGGCCATTCAGCAATCCAAGTTCGACCGGCAGGATACGCTTGTGACCCAAGGCATTGCCTCGACGGCAACGCTTGATGATCCCAAGCTTGCCTTGCAGCAGGCGCAGAATGCGGTTTCGACGGCGCAGCAGCAGGTGGATAATGCGGCGGCAGCGCTCGGCGGCAATGCCGATATCGATACCGATGCGCATCCGGCGGTGAAGACGGCGCTGGCGGCTGTGAGCCTGGCGGAACGAAACCTGAGCAAGACCAAGGTTGTGGCCGTGACCGATGGCGTCATCAGCCAGGTGGCGAGCCTCAATGTCGGGCAGTTCGTCGCGGCCGGCACGACCATTGCGAGCCTTGTCGAAACCAAGGCGAGTTGGGTGGAAGCCAATTTCAAGGAAACTCAGCTTGCCGGCATTCGCGTCGGCATGAAGGCCGAAGTGGCGGTCGACGCTATTCCGGGCAAGCCGATCGAAGGCACGGTGACCAGTATCGGCGCGGCGACGGGCTCGGAATTTTCGCTGATCCCGGCACAGAACGCGACCGGCAACTGGGTCAAGGTGACCCAGCGCATTCCCGTGCGCATCGATTTTGGCGATGCGGTGCCGGCTGATCTGCTGCGCTCGGGCATGAGCGCGGTGGTCAGCGTCGATACCGGCGCCAATACGCTTGAGCGCATGACGGGCGAAGCCAAGCCCCTCTGATGTGACGGGCCCACGGGCCCGCCTCCATTTCTCCCGAGGAGGCCAAGATGGCCGAAGCGATTTCCCAGCCCGCACTTGTGGTCAAGAACAAGGGCATGCTCACCCTGGCGCTGATGCTGGGCACCATCATGCAGGTGCTCGACACCACGATCGCCAATGTGGCGCTGCCGCATATGTCGTCTTCGCTCGGCGCCTCGCAGAACGAAATCACCTGGGTGCTGACGTCCTATATCGTGGCGGCGGCAATCGCGACGCCGCTGACGGGCTGGATGAGCGACCGGCTGGGTCAGCGGCGGTTGTTTCTGTTCGCGGTGATCGGGTTCACCGTCGCTTCGGCGCTCTGCGGTATTGCCTCGAGCCTGCCGGAAATGGTGATCTTTCGCGTCCTGCAGGGCATTTGCGGCGCCATGATCGCGCCTTTGGCGCAGACCGTGCTGCTCAACATCAATCCCAAGGAGCGCATTGGCCAGGCCATGGCCATCTATGGCATGGGCATCATGGTCGCGCCGATCATCGGGCCGTCGCTGGGCGGCTGGCTGACCGAGACTTTTGACTGGCGCTGGGTTTTCCTCGTCAACGTGCCGGTGGGCGCGGTGTGCGTCGCCATGCTGCTGCTGTTCATGCCGCAGACCGAGATCAAGAACCGGCGTTTCGACTTTTTCGGCTTTGGCATGCTGGCGCTCGGCGTCGGCGCGCTGCAGTTGATGCTCGATCGCGGCGCCGAGAACGACTGGTTCCAGTCGATCGAGACCTGGATCGAACTCGGGCTCGTCATCACCGGCATCTGGGTGTTTCTCGTACACTCGCTGACAGCCAAGCAGCCGTTTGTTGATCTAAAAATGTTCAAGGATTTCAACTTCTCGCTCGCTTCGATCCTGATGGGCGTGATGGGGATCACCTTGTTTTCGGGGCTCGCGCTGCTGCCGCCCATGCTGCAGAACCTGATGGGTTATTCGGTGATTTTTACTGGGCTGCTGATGGCGCCGCGCGGTGCGGCAACGCTGGTGGCGATGATGATCGTGGGGCGCACGAGCGGCAAGGTCGACCCGCGGATCGTCTTGCTGATCGGCGCTTTGCTGATGAGCTACTCGCTTTACCTGATGACAGGCTTCAGCCCCGACATGGACTACTGGCCCGTGATCATCACGGGGGCGCTGCAGGGCTTTGGCATGGGCTTTTTGTTCGTACCGCTCTCGACCATGGCCTTTGCCACCATTGCGCCGAGCGTGCGCGCCGATGCGACGGCTATGTTCGCGCTGGTGCGCAATATGGGGCAGGGAATCGGTATCTCGTTGGTGTCGGTCGTGCTCTCGAGCATGATGCAGGTGAACCATGCAGAGCTCGCCGAGCGGCTGACAGTCGACTCCATGGCCGTGCAGACGCAGATGCCGGGGCTGATTGCGGGCAATGGGCAGATCATCGCGGTGATCAACGGGCTCGTGCAGAAGCAATCGGCTATGCTCGCCTATCTCGACGATTTTTGGCTGATGCTGATCCTGAGCCTGGCGTCGATCCCGCTGATCCTCTTGCTGCGGGGCGCAAAAAAGAGCGCCAAGCCCAAGACCAAGGAAGAGCTTGCTATCGAGCGCGCGCATGCGATGGCGGAGTAGGGGGCTTCCAAGCTCACGACGTCATTCCCGCGAAAGCGGGAAGCTCGTGCCTAGAAAATGAGATCCCCGCTTTCGCGGGGATGACGCGGTGGGCGTGAGTGAGGCCGCGCTTGCCTAGGCTTTTCGGCAATCCAAGCCAAAAATTACTGGAGAATGCGCTCGAGGTTGTATTCGCCGGTGCGGATGCGGTCGGGGAGTTGGGCCACGAGGTCGGCCGTGGCTTCGTCGCCATGCATGCGCACGAAAGTGGCGAGCGCGGCAAAGAGCGAGGCGTGGGCGAGGGAGGCGGGTTCGAGACCATCTTCCTCGGCGCTGTTCCAGGCCTCGGCCAGATATTCGAGGGCGATCTGGCGCTCGACCTGACCCTGCTCGAAGGGGCCCTGGCCGGAAGCCGGCGCAAAAATGGATTTGGTGGTGCTCATAAGGGGTTCCGTAGCACGCACCCCGTCCGATGGCGCGGCAGAAGTAAGCCGAAGGTTAACGCGGAGTAGGCAATTGCAGGCTTTCGCCGCCCTGCCTATTCGGCAAAACGCGTATGAATGCTCCGGGCCAATTGCTGGGCTTCGACCATCAGCCGCGACAGCGCCTCGCGCGAGGCCGGCGTGCAATGGCGGTGGAGGCGGGAAAAGCCGGTATAGCCGGAATTGAATGCACCGGCGAGGCGCTGGCGACGGTCTTCATCGGGCTCATCTAGAGAGATCAATTCGGACATTTGCGCGCGCCAATCCTCGCTGCCGGCTTCGCAGAGCGGCTGGAGGTAATAAAGGCTCCCCATGACCTCGGCGAGGCGCTCCATCTGGCGCTGATAGGGCGGATCGACGGCGAGGGTTGGGGTCGTGAGGGTTAGGGCGAGAAGGAGGGGGGCGAGGGTTTTTTTGAGGATTGTGCTTGCTGTCACCCCCTCCCAGCCTCCTCGCCTCAAATCGCTCCACTGGAGCGATTTGCCCTGCGGTCCGGCTCGGAGCCCCTCAAGGGGGAGGTGCAGGCCGGTGATCTTGACCAGAGAGCGCCCCAAACGCGATGCCGCACCTCCCCCTTGATGGGGGAGGAGGGAGGGGGTGGAGCCACGCGGTTTGAGGTTCGGCTTCGTCATGCCCGCCTCTTACCAGTTTTGGCCCAAAACTTTAAAACACTCTTTGATCACGTCATCGAGGCGCGATGTGGTGCGGAGGGCGAGGAGCATGCCGGGGTCGGCCCATTTGTGATCGAGGATTTCGCTCGAGGGTTTGACCGTGCCGACATAATCGGTGGTGGTGAAGACGGCGAGGCGATAGGTGCCGTCGCGGCCAAGTTCCTGGGTCATGACGTGGCGCGGATTGCGCACGGTGAGGCCAAGCTCTTCCTGCACTTCGCGGATTGCGCATTGCTCGATGGTTTCATTGACCTCAAGGCGGCCGCCAGGAAAAGTCCACAGGTTCTGGTAAGGCGGCAGGGCGCGCTTGATGAGCAGGATTTTGCCGTGGCGTACGATGCCGACGCTGGCGGCATTGGGGAGAGCGGTCATGGCCCGAGCAGTTTGCGATTCGTCTGCAATGACATTACCTCGTGAGAAGTAAAGGAGACACGCCATGTGCGGACGCTATGCGGCGACTTTGCCGCCCGAAATGATGGTCGAGCTCTTCAAGATTTTGAAAGAGCTGCCCATGGTGCCGCGCTACAATATTGCGCCGACCCAGCCCATCGCCGCCATCTGGGAAGAGGGCGGGCAGCGCGAGGGACATTTTGCGCGCTGGGGGCTCGTGCCGCGCTGGGTGAAGGACCCGCGCGAATTCCCGCTGCTGGTCAATGCGCGGGCCGAGACCATGCGGGAAAAGGCGGCGTTTCGCGATCCGCTCAAGCACGGGCGCTGCATCGTGCCGGCGAGCGGTTATTATGAATGGCATACGGGGCCAGACAAGAAAAAGCGGCCCTATTACATCACTCGCGCCGACGGGCAACCGATGGCGCTGGCGGGGCTTTATGCGACCTGGAGCGGGCCGGAGGGCGAAGAGATCGACAGCGTTGCGACCATTACCGTCGCGGCCAATGCGCAGCTTTCGGCGATCCATGATCGCATGCCGGCAATATTGATGGATGAGCGGCAGATCGATGATTGGCTCAATGTGCGCGAAGTGCGCGCGGAGGAAGCGGCGCAGATGGCGCTGCCGCTCGAAGATGGGGTGCTGAAATTCCATCCGGTGTCGACGCGGGTCAATTCGGCGCGGGACGATGATGCGGGGCTGATCGAAGAAGTGAAGGAGGAAAAGCCCGAGCCGGTGGCTGTGAAGCCGAAGAAGGTTGCTGGTGGTGGCGGGCAGATGGATTTGTTTTGAGGTCCCCCCTCATCCGTCTCGCCCCTTGGGCGAGCCACCTTCTCCCCGAGAGGGAGAAGAATAAAAGAGGGGCACCATTCCTCTCCCACTTGGGGAGAGGGTGGATCGCGCGAAGCGCGAGACGGTGAGGGGCTACATAATCTCAAAATATCCCAGCGCATCGCCCATGGCTTCTTCTTCCCAGCCGAGGTGGGAGAGGAGCACGCGTTCGAGGGCGTGATAGATGTCGCGGGCGTCGGTGAAGCGCGTTTCGCTTGGTTCGGTGGCGAGCGTGTTGAGGGCCTCGACGAGGCGCTCGAGCAATTCGTGCACGACGACATGTTCGGCAGCCAGTCGATCGGCGATAGCCTTGAAGGCGGCACCTTGCTGAGTGAGCACGGGGAAGAGGTGCTGATCCTCGATCGTGTGGTGGGTATCGACAATGCCGCAGTGCTGGCCGCAGAGATTGCCGAAGCGCCGATAGTTGGCGACCATGGCCATGTCGCTGGTTTCGGCAGCGATCTCGGCCGGGCTCACCTGTCGCGCATTGGCGCGCTCGATCAGCTTGCCGAGGGTTTTCATATTGTCGCGCAGATGATCGTGGATCATGCGCAAGTGGTGACCAGCCTGACGCTGACGATTGGTCAGATTAGGCAGCGCGGGCACGGGCGGCCGCGTGGCGTCGTCGAGAAAATTGATGTTGAGGAGCATGGTCGCAAGATGGGCGAGCCTTGCGCGCGGGGCAAGAAGGCACAGGGGAGTGACCGACTTGTAAAAATGCACGGGCAGGTTTACCTTAGCCAAGCTTAGCTAAGGGTGATGGCAATGACGATGGTCAATATGCTGGAGGCCAAGACGCAGCTGTCCAAGCTCGTCGAGGCGGTCGAAAGCGGCGCGGAAGCCGAGATCATCATTGCACGCAATGGCAAGCCAGCGGCGCGGATCGTGCCGATTGTCGCAGAGGTGAGGCAACCGCGAAAGCTTGGCGCACTAGATGGGCTTTATCCATCTATTTCGCTGGAGGAGTTCAACGAGATGGACGAAGAGATTGCGCGCATGTTCACCGAGGGCGACATTTTTCCACCGGATGACGATGCGTCTGCTGCTTGATACCCATGTCGCTCTCTGGACCGTGGTGGACCTCAAGAGGATACCTCATCCCATCCAGCGCATGATCACCAATCCGTCCAACGAGGTTTTCGTTTCGGCCGTGTCAATCTGGGAGCTCGGACTAAAGTTCGGCAGTGGCCGGTCTCGGCAGCCGCTGCCGCAACGCAGTATTCTCGTTGAAAAATTCGAACTCAGCGGCTTCACTTTTCTCGATGTCTCAATGCGCCATGCCGTAGCGTTCGAAGACCACGCGCCGGCGCATCCTGATCCCTATGATCGCATGATCCTGACGCAGGCACTGACGGACCAACTGCGGCTCGTCACGGTCGATGCACGACTTGCGAGTTATAGCGATACCGTCATCAGCTGGTGACATGCGTTTCAGGACCTCTCGAAGCCTAGCATCTTGCCCGGATTCAAGATTCCGTTGGGATCGAGCGCGGTTTTGATCGACCGCATCATCTCGAGGGCGACCGGGTCCTTGACCTGCTTCAACAGATCGACCTTGAGCTGGCCGATGCCGTGTTCGGCGGAAACCGAACCGCCGAGTTTGAGGACGGTGTCGTAGATGACCTCGTGCACGGCTTCATCATACTGCGCCATGAAGGCTTTGGGGTCGGCACCGGTGGGCTGGGAGAAATTGAAGTGAATATTGCCGTCGCCCATATGGCCGAAGGGGACAGGGCGGATGCCGGGGGAGACGCGCGCCGCCGCGGCTGAGCCTTCGGCGATGAGGGCGGGGACGGCGGCGATGGGGACGGAGACGTCGTGCTTGATCGAGGCGCCTTCCTTGGACTGGCACTCGCTCATCTGCTCGCGAAAGGTCCACATGCGGGTGCGTTCGGCAAGGGATTCGGCGAGCGTGGCATCGGTGGTGAGTTCGCGCTCGAAGGCGTTTTCGAGGGCGGATTGCAGGGCGCCGGGTTCGGTGCCGGCCATGCGGGTCACTTCGATCAGCGCATACCAAGGCGAGGGGCTGGCGGTGGGATCGGCGTCGAGCATGCCGTGGCGAAGCTGGAAATCGAGCCCGATCTGGGGGATGAGCTCAAAGGCATTGAGCCGACCGCCGAGGCGCTGGCGCATGAGTTGGAAAAGCGTCAGCGCTGCATCGGGCGAGGCGACGTTGACGAGCGCGGTTTCGTGGTCGTCGGGCAGCGGAAAGATTTTAAGCGTTGCGGCGGTGATGATGCCGAGCGTGCCTTCGGCGCCGACGAGCAGGTCCTTGAGATCGTAGCCGGTATTGTCCTTCTTGAGGGCATTGAGGCCGTGATAGAGCCGGCCGTCGGCGAGGACGGCTTCGACGCCCATGGTGAGTTCGCGGGCATTGCCATAGGCGAGGACATTGACGCCGCCGGCGTTTGAGGAGAGGACGCCGCCGATGCGGGCCGAGCCTTGCGAGGCAAGCCAGAGCGGAAACATGGCGCCTTCCGCTTCCGCAGCATTATGGGCGTTTTCGAGAATGACGCCGGCTTCGGCGGTCATGACGCCAGCAGCTGTATCGATGGCGCGAATGCGATCGAAGCGGGCGAGGCTGACGATGACTTCGCTACCGAGGAGCGGCACCTGGGCGCCGACGAGGCCGGTATTGCCGCCCTGGGGGATGATGCCGACGCGGTTTTCATTGGCCCAGCGGAGGAGAGCCTGTAGGGCGGGAACGTCGGGTGGCGTGACGACGGCGGCAGCGGGCGTGTGGAAGCGCTTGCGCGGCTCCTTGAGGTAGGCGTCCATTTTTTGCGCGTCGGTGACGACGGCATCGTGCCCCAGAATGTTGGAGAGACCGCTGGCGATTTCGCTTTGTGACAGGGACATGGGGCCTCCGGAACGGCGCGCAGGATGGGTGATCTCATCTGCCACACACTGACGCCGGATGCCAGAAAGACGTGGCGGGCATGGCACATTCCCGTTTCTGCCTCTGGCATGATGAGGCAAATCGGGTACGGTAACGCCGGGTTCGGGATTTGCGCGAAGAGCGGTTTCGGCCCGGAACGGGCGAATTGGCGTTCGTTTCGACTCTAGTCCAAGGTCGCGCCGTTTTTGGCGCGTTTATGCGCATGACCACCCCCGACTGGCCCGATTTCTACTTTGCCCGGCACGGCGAAACCGACTGGAACCGCGAACGCCGATATCAGGGCAGCATGGACATTCCGCTCAATCGGGTCGGGCAGCTGCAGGCCGATGCCAATGGCGTGTTGTTGCGGCAATTGCTCAAGCAGGATGGCGTCGATCCCGCTTCGCTCAACTGGTTTGCCTCGCCGCTGAGCAGGGCGTCGGAAACCATGGACCGCATGCGGGCGGCCTTTGATGTTGAATTGCCGCCGGTGATTCATGATCCGCGTCTGATCGAGATTTCCTTCGGCGATTTCGAGGGCATGCTGCATGCGGAAGTGGCGCAGAAATATGCCGCCTTATCGCCCGGCGAGCGCGACGAGAGCTATTGGGCTTTCCGCCCGAATGGCGGCGAGAATTATGATGACGTCTCGGCGCGGCTTGTCGATTTTGCGCATGATCTGACCCATCAAGCCGTGGTCGTTGCGCATGGCGGCGTGTTGCGCGTATTGCGGCATCTGGTCGAAGGTGCGCCGCGTGGGGATGTGCTGAATTGGCCGCCGCCGCAGGGTGTCATCGCGCATTTCGCCAAGGGGCGGATGACGCTGCATGCGGCGGAGAATAGCTGGGATTCCGCTTCCGCTTGAGCATGGCGATTGACCTCAGGGGGAGGGCTTTCTAGAAAGCCCACAACCCAAGGGGCTGCGCCATGTCTTTCAATACGTTCGGGCATCTTTTCCGTTTCACCACCTGGGGCGAGAGCCATGGGCCGGCGCTGGGCGTGGTGGTGGATGGGGTGCCGCCAGGCATTTTGCTGACGCCGGAGATCATTCAGCGCGATCTTGATCGGCGGAAGCCGGGGCAGAGCAAATACACGACGCAGCGGCGCGAGGATGACGCGGTCAAGATACTCTCGGGTGTGTTCGAAGACGAACGCACGGATGGGCCGCGCACGACCGGGACGCCGATTTCGCTCTTGATCGAGAATACCGACCAGCGTTCCAAGGACTATTCCGATATCCGCGACAAGTACCGTCCGGGCCATGCTGATTTCACCTATGACCAGAAATATGGCATTCGCGACTATCGCGGTGGTGGGCGGACCTCGGCGCGCGAAACAGCGGCGCGTGTCGCAGCCGGTGCGGTGGCGCGGCAGGTGTTGCAGGGCGTGACCATCCGGGCGAGCCTGGTGCAGGTTGGGCCACACAAGATCGATTACAATAATTTCGATTGGGATCAGGTGGGGGAAAACCCGTTCTTCTGCGCCGATGCCAAGGCTGCGGAATTCTGGGCGGAGTATCTCGATGGCATTCGTCGGGATGGCAACTCCGTAGGGGCAGTGATCGAGGTAGTGGCCGAGGGCGTGCCGGCAGGCTGGGGCGCGCCGGTTTATGGGAAGCTGAGCGCGGACCTGGCTTCGGCGATGATGAGCATCAATGCGGTCAAGGCCGTCGAGATCGGTGATGGCTTTGGGGCGGCGGCGCTAACGGGCGTCGAAAATGCCGACCAAATGCGGGCGGGCGAGGGAAAGCCGTATTTCCTCTCCAATCACGCCGGGGGGATCTTGGGTGGGATTTCCAATGGCGATCCGATCGTTTGCCGCTTTGCGGTGAAGCCGACATCGTCGATTATTACGCCGCGGCAGACGGTGACCTCGGCCAATGAGGATGCAGATATCATCACCAAAGGGCGGCATGATCCCTGTGTGGGTATTCGCGCCGTGCCGGTGGGTGAGGCGATGATGGCGCTGGTGCTGGCAGATCATATGTTGCGGCATCGCGGGCAGACCGGGCGCGAGGGGGCTGTGGGTTTCCAGCGGAACTGACACCTCTCCCCGTGGGGATAGGTGAAGAGGGCTTAGGCCAAAGCCAACCGCATCCCCAAAAAACCGCGTTTCACTTTCAGCGCGCCGCGCTGTTCCAGATATTCGACGTGCGCCGCCATGGTCATCCGGGCTGCCATGCGGATCTTTGCGGGCTGGGTCGGGTAGATCGCCTTGACCACTTGGCCGATCGTTTTTGCTCCGCTTGCGACTGCTGCGAGCAACTGCTCGTTGCGCAATTGGCGGTGGGCCTTGAGTGCGGCTGCGTGGGCGGGGCCATCGGGGATGGGGCCGCCATGGGCAGGGTGGTAGTGGCGGTAGGGGAGGGCGATGACTTTGTCGAGGGAGGCGAAGTAATCGGCCATGGAGCCATCGGGGACGGCGACGAGGGTGGAATTCCAGCCCATGACGTGATCGCCGGATAACAGAATATCGTGTTGGGGTAGGCCGAAGGCGAGGTGGTTGGCGCAGTGGCCGGGGGTCGTGTGGACGGTGAGCGTCAGATCGCCGGCGGTGATCGTTTCGTCATCGGTGAGAGTGCGGTCGGGCTGCAAATCCCAATCGCAGGAATTCTTGATCGGGTTGCGCTCGAAGCGGCGAAGTGGGCGCGAGAGGCGGTGGGGGCCGCCGAACCAGAGCGGGGCCTTGTAGCGCGCCGCAACTTTTGCAGCGGCGGCGCTGTGATCGCGGTGGGTGTGGGTCAGGAGAATGGCCGAGACCGGGCGGCCCGCAATTGCGCGGTGGAGCGATTCGAGGTGAGCGGTATCGTCGGGCCCCGGATCGAGGACGGCCACGCGCTCGGTGCCGAGGAGAAAGCTATTGGTACCGGTAAAGGTATAGGGCGACGCATTGGGCGCTGTGATGCGCGTGAGACCGGGCGCGAGCGCGATGGCGGCGCCGACCTCAGGCGAGAACTGCGTATCGAATGTTGGAGGAGCTTGGGGAGCCATTGCGCCTGGTATCGTGACAGAATAGAACGGGGGTACCGAACACGGACGGTTGATCGACCCGGCCGTGCTCTCAGCTAGAAAGGTATGAAATGGCCGTCACTTTGACCACGCCCAATACGCTGCTCGGTGCATTCCAGCCCAAGTCCAATGCAGCCAAGCTGGCGACCAATCTCACGACTGTCGTGCTCGGCACGCTTTTGATCACCCTTGCCGCCAAGATCAATGTTCCGGTCTGGCCGGTTCCGGTGACCCTGCAGGGTCTTGCCATCGCCGCGCTTGCTGCCGCTTTCGGCGCGCGTATCGGCGTTGCGACCGTTGCTCTTTATCTCCTCGAAGGCGCGATGGGCCTGCCCGTTTTCGCGACCGGCGGCGGCCTGCCTTACCTGATCGGGCCCACCGGTGGCTTCCTCCTCGGCTTCCTCGTGATGGCCGGCATTATCGGCTATGCCGCTGACCGCGGCGCTTCGTCCAAGCCTCTGACGCTCTTCGGCGCCATGCTGGTCGGCGAAGTTGCGCTCTTTGCCATCGGCTTTGCCTGGCTGCTGACCCTCTCGGGCAATGCCCAGTGGATCGACCAGACCAATGTCGTCGCCTCGGCCTGGGCCAAGGCGGTTCAGCCATTCATCGTCTGGGATATTCTCAAGATGGCTCTGGCTGCGCTGACCGTGACCGGCGCCTGGAATGTTTTTGGCGCAAAGCGCTAAAACGAACCGATCTAGAATTTGGGGGCTGGCCTTCGAGCCGGCCCTTTTTATTTGTCCGCCGAGAGGCGCTTGAGGAAGGCGAGGGTGCCGAGCTCCTCCTCGTCAAACCATTCGATCGGTCGCAGGCGCTTTGCGGGCAGCAGTTTTCCCTCTTCCCAATGCTCGAAGACTGCCGGGTGAATATAGCTCGAGCGACAGACGGCGCGGGTATTGCCGAGCTTGCCGGCGACCTGATCGATCACGCCGGTGACGAACCGTTTCTGTCCAGCCTTGGTTTCGGGGATCTCGGTGCCACAGAGAAGACCATAGGCGCGGACGGTCGCCGCCCAGGTGCGGAAGTGCTTTGACGAAAAGCCTTCACCGGCATGTTCGGCGATATAATCGTTGATGTCGCGCGAACTGATGGCGTGAAAGCCGGTTTCGTCCTCATATTTGAAGAGATGCTGGCCCGGCAGATCCTGCATGGATTTGACGAGGCGCGCCATGCGGCGGTCGACGAGCTGCAGGTTCCAGTCCTTGCCCGACTTGCCCTTGAAGCGGAAATTGATGGCCTGGCCGCTGATATCGACGTGCTTGCGGCGCAGCGTCGTCAGCCCAAAGCTCTTATTGTCGCGCGCGTAAGCGGGATTGCCGACGCGAATAAGGCTATTGTCGAGGAGCCAGACGACAGACGCAGCGACCCGATCGCGGCCAAGGCTGCGACGGCGCAGATCCGCATCGACCTGGGCCCTGAGGTTTGGCAGGACCTGGGCAAAAGCGAGGAGGCGGCCGAACTTGTTGCCCGATCGGTGGGCGGTCCAATCGGCGTGATAGCGATATTGCTTGCGGCCGCGCTCGTCTCGCCCCGTGGCCTGGATGTGGCCATTGGCTTCCGCGCAAATCCAGACATCGGTCCAGGCGGGCGGGATGACGAGGGCCTCGATCATTTTTCGCTGCTGCGGCGTCGGGGCTTCCCCGTCGGCATCGACATAAGAAAAGCCTTTACCGCGGCGGAGACGCGTCCAGCCTGGATCGCAATCGGAAGAAAAGCAAAGGCCGGGCGGGGGCGCCGCAACGATTTCATCGGCCCGCATTCTGTCCCAAACTGGTCCCTGGCTGCGCATCGTGGTCTCCATCGTCCGTCGCCAGAAATGCGGCGGTGCGGTTGCGAGTTCCTTGATTCACATGCGAAGGCGAGGAACGAAAAAGTGTGCTCGCACGTCTTTGGGCAGAGCGAGGTGAAGATGAGCGCATATCGAAAAATTGGCGTGGGCAAAGATGCCGGTGACGCGGTGACAGTCGGGATCGAAGAAAACGCCGAGGGCCAGGTTGTCGCCGCCGTCTGGTGGCCATCACGCGGCGATGTCGACGCCGATGAAGCAGACTATGACAATGTCGACGAGGCCCTGGCGGCCGCTGAGGCTGCCAAGGCCCTGCATGGTTTTCCCGAAGTGGTCGTGACGCTGCAACGCGACGAACTCTGGCAGCCGCGTTGGGGCACGCTCAATGATGGCGTAGCACTCGACGACGCGGAATCGTTCGAATTGGCCCGCGCGATGGAAGCAAGCCGCGACGCCTGAGGCGTCGTTGCGGCGGCTTTTGCGCACCTGAGAATTTGGAGAAAGCAAAACGGGCGCCGCCGAGAATTCGGAGACGCCCGTTTTTATTGGTCGGAGTAGAGTGATTCGAACACTCGACCCCCTGCTCCCGAAGCAGGTGCGCTACCAGGCTGCGCTATACTCCGTCAGGAAATGCATCGCTCGGGAATGCGCGGGGAAAACCCCTCGCGGCACGATGTGGCGGCGTTATAGCCAGAGAAGAGCAAGGGTTCAAGCGCTTCCCACACGGTTTTCTTCGATATCCTCAGCGTCGGGACCGCTACGCGGCTCGGCAGCAGAACGGTCGAGAAACCAGCGATAGGTCAGGGTGATGCCGGTCTCCAGATCCACGCTCGGCGACCAACCGAGTTGGCGGAGCCGGGTGCTGTCGAGAAGCTTCCGCGGCGTGCCATCGGGCTTGGACGGATCGGGCAGGATGTCGCCGGAATAGCCGATGATCCGGGCGACGGTTTGGGCCAGATCCATGATGCCGAGATCGTCGCCGTAACCGACATTGACAGGCTCCATGCCAGAATAGGTCTTGAGAAGGAAGACTAGCGCGTCGGCGCAATCATCGGCATGGAGGAATTCGCGGCGGGGCGTGCCACTGCCCCAGATGGTGATGGACGGCGCAGATGCCAGCTTGGCTTCGTGAATTTTGCGGATGAGCGCGGGGAGGACATGGCTCGAGAGAGGATCGAAATTGTCGCCGGGGCCATAGAGGTTGGTCGGCATGGCGGCGATATAGTCGCGGCCATATTGGGCGCGGAAGGCCTGCACGAGCTTGATGCCGGCGATCTTGGCGATGGCATACCATTCGTTCGACGGCTCAAGCGGGCCCGTGAGGAGCGCATCTTCGGATATGGGCTGCGCCGCGAGGCGCGGATAGATGCAGGAGGAGCCAAGGAAGAGCAGGCGATCGACGTCATTCGAGTGGGCCGAAGTGATGATGTTGGTGGCTATAAGAAGGTTGTCGGCGAGGAATTCGGCGGGCCGGGTTTGATTGGCAAGGATGCCGCCGACTTTTGCGGCCGCAATAATGATGGCGTCAGGGCGGCTGTCATGAATAAAGCGATCGATCGCTGGTTGCTGCCGAAGATCGAGCTGGGCGCGGGTCGCGGTTACGAGCGTGCAGTTTTCACGCTGGAGGCGGCGGACAAGGGCACTGCCAACGAGACCGGTATGGCCGGCGACCCAGATGCTTTTGCCGGCGAGATCGAAGTGCATGGCCTTCAATCTGCGAGGCTGACGGGGAGGGCGAGGCCATGCGCGCTGAGAAGGGCGTGGCGCCGCGCGGCTTGATAATCAGCCTCGACCATTTCCCGGCACATTTCGCGAGCGGTGATCAGCGGCGACCAGCCAAGCTTTTCGCGCGCCTTGCTCGCATCGCCCAGCAGCGTGTCGGCTTCGGCGGGACGGAAGTAGCGCGGATCGACGCGGAGGATGATGTCGCCCGCCCGCACTTGCGGCGCGAGGTCGCCTTCTATCGCGGCGATGACGCCGACTTCGTTTTCTCCGGAGCCGGTAAATTCGAGCGTGATCCCGAGATCGGCGGCGGCCCAGATGATGAACTCGCGGACCGAATATTGCTGGCCGGAGGCAATGACGAAATCCTCGGGCTCGTCCTGCTGCAGCATCATCCATTGCATGCGGACATAATCGCGGGCATGGCCCCAATCGCGGAGGGCATCGAGATTGCCGACATAGAGGCAGCGTTCGACACCCAGGGCGATATTGGCAAGGCCGCGGGTGATTTTACGCGTGACGAAGGTTTCGCCGCGGCGCGGGCTCTCGTGATTGAAGAGAATGCCATTACAGGCATAGAGGCCATAGGCCTCGCGATAATTGACCGTCATCGCATAGGCATAGAGCTTGGCAACCGCATAGGGCGAGCGGGGATGGAAGGGCGTCGTTTCGCGTTGCGGGACTTCGGCGACCTTGCCGAAGAGTTCGGACGTGGAGGCCTGATAAAAACGGGTCTTCTTTTCGAAGCCGAGAAAGCGGATGGATTCAAGGAGGCGCAGCGTGCCGAGGCCATCGATATCCGAAGTGTATTCAGGCGCTTCGAAGGAGACTTTGACGTGGGACTGGGCGCCGAGATTGTAGATTTCGTCTGGCTCGACATCGCGGATGATGCGCGTGAGGCTGAGCGTATCGGAGAGATCGCCATGATGGAGGGTGAGGCCATCGGCCTGGCTGTGTTGATCGCGATAGATATGGTCGATGCGCTGAGTATTGAACTGCGACGAGCGCCGCTTGATGCCGTGAACGCGATAGCCCTTATCGAGCAGGAATTCGGCGAGATAGGAGCCATCCTGGCCGGTAATGCCGGTGATCAAGGCGACTTTGTTTGAACGCATACTGAACCCTTCGCTCGGCAACACAAATTGCGCGAGAGGGCAGGTCGATGTCTTCTTGTTATTGTTTAAATTCAGTCATGCCCCTCGCAATACAGTGAGCGGCAAATACTTTGACGTGACAATACGTAGTTTCTGAAGTCCGTGTGTCGCTAGTGCAGCGCTTGCTGGCGGGTTTCGGCATCGACGAACCAAGCTGCAACGGCGCCGAGGAGGAGAAGGGCAGCAAATAGGGCTATGGCGAGGCTGAAACTCTGGACGAAAACGAGGCCCATGAGCGAGGGCGCGAGAAGGCCGCCGAGGCGAGCCATGGCACCGGCCGCGCCCATGCCGGTGGCGCGGGAGACCGTGGGGTAGAGTTCGGGCGTGAAAGCATAGAGCGCGCCCCAGGTGCCGAGAAGGGCAAAGCTCATGAGGAGGATTGCGGCGCCGAGAAGGGCGCCGTCGCCAGCGATAAGGAAGAGGGCGCAGCCGGCAGCGCTTAGAAAGAGGAAGCCGATCAGGGTGGGCTTGCGGCCCACGGCTTCGACGCCCCAGGCGGCGAGGGCGTAGCCGGGGAGTTGGGCCAGGGCGACGAGGACGAGGAAGCCATAGCCGCGCACGTAGCCGAAGCCGTCTTGGGCAAGACGGGCGGGCAGCCAGGTGAAGACGCCATAGTAAGAGATCGAGACCAGGAACCAGACGGCGAGGATCGCGATCGAGCGGCGACGGAGGTCGGGCGAGAAAATGCCCTGCTTGGGTGGCTGCGGTGGGGCGTCGATGACGGCTCCGGCGGGGAGGGCAGATTTGCCGTTGGTCGTCAAAATGGTGTCGAGAACGGACTTGAGCGCCGGTTGGTCGCCGCGGCCAAGGAGATAGAGCGGGGATTCCGGGACCCAGAGGCGGAGCCAGATGCCGATAAGGGCGGGAAGGGCCGTGACGGCAAAAATCCAGCGCCAGGAATCGGTCGGCATGTAAATGCTGGCGACCCAGGCGGCGAGGGCGACGACGACGGTGCCGACGGCCCAGGAGCCTTCAAGGATGACAAGCCAACGGCCGCGATTTTTAGCCGGGAGGAATTCGGCCATCATCGCGTAGTCGACGGGGAGGGTGCCGCCGACCGCGACGCCGGTGAGGAAGCGGAAGAGGAAGAGCAGGAAGAGGTTGGGCGCGAAAACCGAAAGGAGGCCGAACACGGCATCGCAGGCGACGGTGATCAGCAGCACACGGCGGCGGCCGAAGCGATCGGCGAGGCGGCCGAAGAGGCTGGCGCCAATGAGCATGCCGAGGAAGAAGAGCGTGCCGATCTGGAGCGCCTGCGGCACCGATATCTCGAAACTGGCCGCGATCGAGGCGCTGGTGAAGCCGACAGCGAGAACCTGCATGGCGTCTGCGGCCCAGACGAGACCGAAAATGCCGAGTAGCCGGCGCTGGAAGCGGCCGGCACCCGCTGTATCGAGAACCTGTTCGACTGTGTATGCCATGATCACTCCCCCATGATGAACGGGGTTTACGCTGAAGTCGAGGCAGTTGGAAGGGTGAATGGGAGCGAGTACAGGGATTAGAGGAAGGCCCCCTCACCCGCCGCTTCGCGTCGACCTCTCCCCCAGAGGGAGAGGTGGTGGGTGCCTGACGGGTAGTGGGTAATCGAAGGCCTTTAACCTAGCTTTCCCTTCAACGATTGTTTGGTCTTAAAATAATCGGGCCAGGGGTTTTCGCTTTTGGCGCGGCTCGCGGCGGCGTCGAGGGAGAAGAGGTTGGCCGCCTTGAGGGTTTTGACTTCGTCCCACGAGACGGGGACGGCGACTGGGGCGTTTTCGCGGGAGCGGGCGGACCAGGGGGAGATGGCGGTCGAGCCGCGCTCGTTGCGGAGATAATCGATAAAGAGCCGGCCCTTGCGCTTGGCTTTCGACAGATTGGCGGTGAAGCGATCGGGTTCGTCGTCGGCGAGGTTCTGGGCGAAGCTCTTGCAGAAATCCTTGACCTCCGGCCATTCGACTTCAGGTTTTAACGGCACGATGACGTGGATGCCTTTGCCGCCCGAGACCATGGGGTAGCTCTTGAGCTTCTTGTCCGTGAGGCGCGCGGCAATGTCCTCTGCGGCAGCGATGACGGCGTCGAAGCCGAGGCCCTCGTCGGGGTCGATATCGAACACCAGGCGATCGGGTTTTTCGACGGCCTGCCGGCGCGAGCCCCAGATGTGCCACTCGAGCGCATTCATCTGTGTCCCGGCGATGAGACCGGCGAGATCTTCGACGTAAAAGTAGTCTTGTTCCTCGCCATCTTTCTCGATGATCGATGTGGACTTGATTTCATCAGGGAAGCCGCCGGTGTCGTGCTTCTGAAAGAAGCAATATTTGGCGCGACCTTGGGGGCAACGGACAAGGCTGAGCGGCCGGTCTTTGATATGAGGCAGCATGACCTCGGCGACGGCTTCATAATAGGCGACGAGATCGGCCTTGGTGATGCCTTGGCCTGGAAAGACGACGCGGCTCGGGGAGGTCAAGCGGACGCCGAGGCGCTCGGCGACTTCTTCGCCATCATGCTCCAGCGGCTCGGGCTTTTCCATCTTCACGTCTTTGGCGGGTTTGTCGCCGCGGAGGCCGATAAAGCTTGGGTGGCGAAGGATGTCGTCGCCAGTCAGTTCGGTATAGGCGATTTCGGCGACCAATTGCGGCTCGACCCAATGGGCGCCGCGGGCGCGTTCCTTGGGGGCGGCCTCGAAGGGATTGGTCTTGCGCGCGAGTTTTTCGAGCTTGCCGTCCATCTCGACGAGCAGATTGTGGGTAAAGCCGGTGCCGACACGGCCGCGATAGAGCAGCTTGCCGTTCTCCCAAGAGCCGAGGAGCAGCGAGGCGAAGCCTTTGCGCTTAGTGGAGGGCGACCATCCGCCGATGACGAATTCTTGGCGTTTTAGGCATTTGATCTTGAGCCAATCGCGATTGCGTTCGCCGCGATAGGGGGCGTCGGCGCGCTTGGCGATGACGCCTTCATGGCCATCCTTGCAAAGCGCATCGAGCACTTTCTGACCGTGATCGCGGACATGCGACGAATACTGGATCGGGTCCTTGCGAGCGGATTTACCGAGGAGCTTTTCGAGCCGCGCTTTGCGCTCGAGAAGCGGCAGTTTGGTGAGGTCCCGCCCCTCGGCCTCGAGGATGTCGAAGGCGAAATATTCAAGCCGTCCGCCATCCGCGAGGGTGTTCTTGAGCGTCGTGAAATCGGTGCGGCCTTTGGCGTCGAAGGCGCAGACTTCGCCATCGATTAGAGCTGAGCCGATCTTGAGCTTTTGCAGTGGCTCGACGAGAGCGCCGAACTGTTCGGTCCAATCCAGGCCATTGCGGGTGAACAGCCTGACGCTATCGCCCTCGACCGAGGCAAGGCAGCGATAGCCATCATATTTCATCTCGAATAGCCAATCCTTGCCGGCAGGGACGCTGTCGACGAGAGTGGCGAGCTGGAGGGGACGGAAGGCGGGCGTCTTGCCGCTATCCGCCTTAGCCATGATACGGGTTTTCTGGTCGGCTTTTTCAGCCTCTTCGGCATCGGAATGCCAGACGGCGTCGGGCTTGACCTTGCTTGCTTTTGCCGTCGCCGCGCCGCTCGCAATCTGCTTGAAATCGCGGGTCGTGGCCACCGAACGGGTAAAGCGCGTGGTCAGCGTATCCTTGTCCCGCGCATAGGAATCGCGGTGTTTGATGAGGAGCCAGTTTTCGCGGTCAGGGCCCGATTTGCGCTTGGCGTCGCGGCCCTTCATATGGACGAGGACATATTCGCCTTTGAGGCGCTCGCCATAGATGCGCATCTTGAGGTCGCCGTTTTCGAGGCCCTCATGCGGGTCTCCGATCGGCTCCCAAGTGCCATGATCCCACAGCATGACGGTGCCGCCGCCATATTCGCCTTCGGGGATGGTGCCTTCGAAGCCACCATATTCGAGGGGGTGATCCTCGACCCGGACCGCGAGGCGCTTATCCTCAGGATTGTTAGAGGGGCCTTTGGTGACGGCCCAGCTTTTGAGGACGCCATCGAGCTCGATGCGGAAATCATAATGAAGGCGAGTAGCGTCGTGTTTCTGAATGACGAAGCTGCCGCGCTCGGACTTTTTGCCTGTGGCCCCGTCACCGGCAGGTTCTTGGGTCTTGGCGAAATTGCGCTTGGCTTTGTAGTCCTTCAGCAGGTCTTGCGCCTTGGCGGCCATGATCAGCTCCCGACGGTCCGTTGTGCCGATTCAACGTCGATAGAGCGACCGCGTTCCGGCGCATAAAGGCCAGTTGACAATCACCCCGCGCCGGTCGAAATTTGACTGACTGGTCAAATTTCTTGACCGAAGGGAACGTGGGGACGGGACTATGGAATTCGGCATTACCTTCAAGGGTTTCGTGGATGCGGAACGCGCGCGTTATCTGGTCCGCGCTGCCGAATTCGCCGGCTTCGATTATTGCTGGTTCTATGATTCACATATCTTGTGGCGTGACTGCTACTCGGCCATTGCCATGTGCATGGAGCATACGCAGAAGATGCGGTTCGGGCCGCTGGTGACCAATCCGGACGTGCGCGACTGGTCGGTGGCGGCGTCGATCTTCGGATCGCTTTCCAAGCAAAGCGGCGGTCGGTTCGACCTCGCGGTGGGCCGCGGCGATAGCTCCATGCGCGTCATGGGCAAGAAGCCGGCGACGCTGAAGCGCGTGGCGGAATTTATCGACAAGACTAAGGCCATGGTGCGGGGCGAAGAGGTTTCCTATGGCGAAATCCCGGCGCCGGTGAAGTTCCCATGGGCGGTTGGCCACGACATGCCGAGCTGGATCGCGGCTTATGGCCCGCTGGCGCTGAAGACCGCGGGTGAGAGCGCCGAGGGCGTCGTGCTGCAGATCGCCGATCCCGGCCTCTGCAAGTGGTTCACCGACCAGTGCATCGAAGCGGGCACTGCGGCGGGCAAGGATATGTCGAACTATCGCTCCATGGCGGCCGCGCCGGCTTACTTTGGCGACAAGAAGCGGGCGATTGAGAAGGTGAAGTGGTTCCCGGCGATGGTGGGCAACCATGTGGCCGATATCGTCGAGAAATATGGCACGGAGAGCGGCAAGGTGCCGGCGAGCTTGACGAGCTATATCGAGAAGCGCCGGGGCTATGATTATTCCAAGCACGGCCAGGCGGATAACCCGTTCCTCGATTTCATTACCGACGATGTGGTGGAAAGTTTCTGCGTGCTGGGCGAGCCGGACGAGCATATCGCCAAGGTGCGCGAACTCGAGGCGGCTGGGGTGACGCAGTTCAATATCTATCTCGATAGTGGCGATGAAGAAGAGATCATTGCCGGCTACGGGCGGCATGTGATCCCGGCTTTTCGCTGAAAAACTCATCCCTCCCACGGCGTCATTCCCGCGAAGGCGGGAATCCCTGACTGGGAGATAAATCCCCGCTTTCGCGGGGATGACGCGGTGGAATGAGGCATGGTTCCGAGATAGCGGGGACGTCCCGGGAGGAGACCAAAAGAATGCGGTTTGGATATAAGGCTTCGGCCGAGCAGTTTTCGCCCAATAAGCTTCTGCAGTTTGCCGTCGAGGCGGAGCAGGGTGGGTTCGACTCTGTGTTCGTCAGCGATCATTTTCAGCCTTGGAAGCATACCGATGGCCATGCGCCTTTTGCGCCGGCATGGATGGCGGCGGTGTTGGCGAAGACGGAGCGGATTTCGCTTGGGACATCGGTGCTGACGCCGACATTCCGGCTGCATCCATCGGTCGTGGCGCATGCCTTTGGCACTCTTGGGGCGATGTTTCCGGGCCGGGTTATTCTCGGCGTCGGAACGGGCGAAGGGCTGAATGAAGTGCCAGCGACCGGGATTGAATGGCCGGAGTTGAAGGAGCGGTCGGCGCGGTTGCGCGAGGCCATAAAACTAATCCGGCAGCTTTGGAGCGAGGATCGGGTCAGTTTCGAGGGGCAGTATTACAAGACTGTCAACGCGACGATCTATGACAAGCCCGACGAAATGGTGCCGATCTATATCGCGGCAGGCGGGCCGCTGAATGCGAAATTTGCCGGGCGCGAGGGGGATGGCTTCATCTGCACCTCGGGCAAGGGCGCGTCGCTCTATGTCGACGAACTGCTGCCGAACGTGGCGGTTGGGCGGCAGGATTCCGCGCGGGCGGATAAGCCCTATGAGCGGATGATCGAGGTGAAGGTGTCGTTCGATACCGATGCTGAACGGGCGCTGGAGGACACGCGCAACTGGGCAGCCCTGTCGCTCTCGGCTGAGGAAAAGCACTCGGTGCAGGACGCCGAGGAGATGGAAAGGCTTGCCGACCAATTGCCGATCGAGCGGGTGGCAAAGCGCTGGATCGTGTCAAGCGATCCCGATGAGCACGTGGCGCAGATCAAGACCTATATGGACTATGGGTTTGACCATCTGGTGTTTCATGCGCCGGGGACGGACCAGAGCCGGTTTCTGAGCCTTTATGCCAAGGAAATCCTGCCGCGGCTGAAGGCGCTGGTCTGAGGGAGACGATGATATCGGTGCCAACATACAGCGTTTGGGGCGTAACCGGCATTCCCGAGATTGCCGAGGGCGATGATCTCGTGGCGCTGATCGCTGCGGCGATTGCCGAGATGGGGCCGGAACATGCGCTGGTCGATGGCGATATTCTGGTCGTGACCAGCAAGATCGTCTCGAAAGCCGAGGGGCGGCAGGTGCCGGCCGCGGATCGGGAAAAGGCCATCGCCGATGACACGGTGCGTGTCGTCGCCGAGCGCGTGCATCCGGGCGGGGTGACGCGGATCGTCGAGACCAAGCAGGGCATGATCATGGCGGCGGCTGGGCTCGACATGTCCAATGTGCCGGAGGGCTTTGCGCTGAAATTGCCGGAGGATCCGGATCGCTCAGCGCGGGCGCTGTGCGAGGGATTGCGGGAGCGGTTCGGGATCGAGCTTGCGGTTGTGGTGACCGATACGGTCGGACGCCCATGGCGCGTCGGGCAGACGGATCTGGCGATCGGCGCAGCGGGGCTGCAACTGACGGACGATCTGCGCGGGGCCAATGACGCCAATGGACGGCCGCTGCATGTGACGGTGGCGGTGGTGGCCGACGAATTGGCGGGGGCGGCGGACCTCGTCAAAGGTAAGACGTCGGGCATTCCTGTCGCTGTGGTGCGCGGCATGGGGCGGTTGGTCGCCGGGCTCGATGCGCCGGGGGCGCGGACGCTGGTGCGGACCGGGGACGATGACATGTTCCGCTTCGGTTCGGCCGAGGCCTATCGGCTGGGCTATGAAGCCGCGATGGCGGAAATGAAGAGCGGCAAGATTTCTCACGAGCGCTCCAACGAGCAAAAGCAGGACTAAGCCATGCGTCACTCCCTTTCTCTTCTGGCTGCCGCGGCTGCCGGGCTTTTTGCCGTGCCTGCCTGGGCGACGGACTATCCTCTGCAGCTCGACAATTGCGGCATGGCACTGACCATTGCAGCGCCACCGCAGCGGGTCGTCGCTATCAAGTCGACGGCCGCCGAACTGTTGCTGGCGCTGGGGCTCGAAGACAAGATTGTGGGCTTGGCCTTCCTCGATGGGCCACTGGCCGAACCCTATACGGACAGCACCTATCCCATCCTGTCGGACAAGCTGCCGTCGCAAGAAGTAGTACTCGAGACCGAGCCGGACTTCATCTATGGCGGCTGGGAGAGCAATTTCGCGGCCGATGGCGCGGGTGAACGGCCGGCACTGGCGGAGTTGGGGATCACGAGCTATGTCGCGCCGGCAGCATGCCGCTCGATAAAGCCGGAAAAGCTCAGCTTTGATCAGCTCTTTGGCGAAATCACCGAAATGGGCGCCATTTTCGATGTCGGGACGACGGCGGAAAATCTGGTCGAGGAGCAGAAGGCGGCGCTGGCCGGGGTGAAGGCGGATGATCGCGGGCTGACGGCGCTCTGGTATTCCTCGGGCACCAAGACGCCCTATGTCGGCGCCGGCAGCAATGCGCCGGAAATGATCCTCGAGGCGCTGGGGCTCAAGAACATCTTCGCCGATATCGACGAGGGGTGGACGCAGGCGAGCTGGGAGGCGATCGTCGATGCCAATCCCGATGTGATCGTGTTGGTCGATGCGGCCTGGAATTCCGCCGAGGCAAAGAAGAAGCTGCTGGCGGAAAATCCGATTACGTCGAAGATGGATGCGGTGATCAATCAGCGGTATTTGATTATTCCGTTCCCGGCTTCGGAGGCTGGTGTGCGGAATGTGCCAGCGACTGTGGATCTGGCAGTGCAGTTGGCTGGTTTGAGTTTCTAGCACACATGCCGGATTTATGCGCACACCGCTCCCCCTCCCCAACCCTCCCCGCCAGGAGGAGGGTGCTGGTTTGGTGGGTTGGGCAACATGCTGCGCCAAACTGGGTGAAGCACCTCCCCCTTGACGGGGGAGGTTGGGAGGGGGTGTCGGTTGGCGCTCAGGCCTTTTGAAGCGTTCGCTCAATATGACGGCCTTCGCATCCCTCTGCCTCCTGCTCCTCGCCAGCGCCGTCCTTGCCGTCACCTTCGGGCCTGCGGACATCACCCCTGCCGAAGTCTGGGTAACCATCCTCCACCATCTCGGCGTCGTGCCCGAAAGTCCGGTGTCGCGGCTGCGTGATGCGATTGTCTGGGATTTGCGGTTGCCGCGGGTGATTGCGGCGCTGGGCGTGGGGGCGGGGTTGGCGATGGCGGGGGCGGTGATGCAGGCGCTGACGCGCAATCCGCTAGCCGATCCCTATTTGCTCGGCCTGTCATCCGGCGCGGCGCTGGGCGCTGTGGCGCTGGTTGTGCTGGGGCTGACGGCGTTTGTGCCGCTTGGAGCGTTTGTCGGATCGTTGGCTGCGCTGGCATTGGCGCTGGCGGTGACGCAACTACTGGGCGGGACGACGCCGGTGCGGGCCATCCTGGCGGGTATCTCAATTTCAGCACTGGCCTCGGCTGCCACGTCGTTCATCATCTTCTGGTCGGCGACGGGGGATTCCTATCGGGAAATTCTCAGTTGGCTGATGGGCTCGCTCAGTGGTTCGAACTGGTTCGATGCGGCGCTGGTCATTGGAGCATTGATCGTCTGTGCGCCGGTCATGGTGCTCTCGGCGCGCGGGCTCGATGCCTTTGCCTTTGGCGACAAGGCGGCCGCAAGCCTCGGGGTGGATGTGGCGCGGTTGCGTTGGGTGCTGCTTCTGGTTTCGGCACTGCTGACCGGGATCATGGTCTCCATCGGGGGGGCCATCGGCTTTGTCGGTCTCGTCGTTCCGCATGCCGTGCGGCTCGCGGTGGGGTCGGGGCACCGGCGCCTGCTGCCGATGGCGATGCTGGTGGGCGCGATTTTCATGCTTTGGGCCGATACGCTGGCGCGGACGGTATTTGATCCGCGGGAACTGCCGGTGGGCATCGTGACGGCGCTCGTCGGGGCGCCGGCCTTCTTGCTAATCCTCATGCGGTTCAGGCGGATCACATGAGTTTGGTTGTCTCAAATCTATCGGTGGTGCTGGGCGGTAAGACCATTGTGGATAGCGCCAGCTTTTCCGCGCCGCGAGCGAAAGTGACGGGACTGATCGGACCCAATGGAGCCGGGAAATCGACCCTCATTGGCGCAATCGCCGGATTGCAGAGGCCAGAGCAGGGGACGCTTGGTTTCGGTCAGCAGGATTTGCTGGCTCTCGGCCGTCGGGAGCGAGCGCGGCTTTGCGCTCTGGTCGAGCAATCGGCGCAGACGGAGGAGCGGCTGAGCCTTGCCGAAGTCGTCGCGCTTGGGCGCATTCCGCATGCAAACATGTTTGCCGCTGATCATATCGAGGACGCCGATATCATCGAGCGGGCGCTTGCCCAAGTCGGCTTGGAGGAATTTGCGGGGCGGCAATTCAATACGTTGTCGGGCGGTGAGCAGCAGCGTGGGCAGATCGCGCGCGCCCTGGCGCAGGCGCCGCAACTCTTTCTGCTCGACGAACCAACGAGCCATCTCGATATTCGGGCGCAGATCGAGGTTTTGACCCTGCTCCGTAGCCTCGCCACTTCAGGGAAACTCGTGTTGCTGGCACTGCACGATCTCAATCTGGCGCTGCAATATTGCGATTGGCTCATCGCGATGAAAGGCGGAAAAGTGGTGGCCGAAGGGACGCCCGGAGATGTCCTCAGTCCAGCTCTTATCGCGCAACTCTATGGTGTGTCGGCAGAAATCTTCGACACAGGAGCTGGAGCGATTCTCGCTTTAAAAGGTATAGTTTAGCTCGCAATTTACGGCTTGTTCAGCATCGCAACAGCCGTGAACATGGCGTAAGAGATCGGTAAAGCCGAAGCAGGTAGTGCTAGCTCCGTAAATTTACGGATGTCGCGCTTTGTTTTCACTTCTCGACTTCTTTTTTAAAGACCATGATTTTCTCTATGTCGGCATGGCAGCGGCAGTCTGTATGCTGTCTGCCTATGCCTGCATGAGCCTTTTGCGGCACGCTGTGGGCATGGAAGGCCGGACACGGACGATCTGGCTGACGGTCTCGGCGCTGTCGGTAGGGCTTGGAATCTGGTCGACCCACTTCGTCGCGATGTTGGCGTTTCGCGCGGGATTCCCGCTGCAATACGACATCGTTCTGACCGGTGTGTCGCTGCTGATTGCCATAATCCTCTGTGGCGTCGGGCTTGCGGTCGCGGTACGCGCGACAACCATCCACGACAGGTTTCTTGGCGGTGCCGTGGTCGGCGCCGGCATTTCGGCCATGCACTATGTCGGCATCGCCGCGCTCTTGCTTGAAGGCAGGCCAGTGTGGAGCGATGGTCTCGTCGCCACCTCCATCATCGCGGGCATTGTCCTGTCGGGCCTTGCCATTGTCACTGCGATGGGCGGCAGCCGGTGGCGCTTGATCGGCGGCGCCGTGCTTTTGACCCTTGCGATCTGCGCCATGCATTTTACCGCCATGGGCGCGGCCGATTTCAGCAATTGCCTGCCGCTGATCCACAACGGATTCGATATCGACTGGCAGATGATGTCGCTGATCGTCGCCGTCATTACGCTTCTTATTCTGACGGCCGTGCTGGGAAGTATCGTTCTCGACGAGGCCGACCGTCGGCGCACCGAACGCGAAATGCTGCGTGAACAGCTCGATGCCGACCGGATCGCATCGGTGACGCAGAAGCTTGAACTGGCCTTGACCCATATGGGCCAGGCCATCGCGCTTTATTCGGCAGAGGGCAGGATACTTCTCCATAACGAACGCATGCTCGAGCTTCTCGGCTTGCCATCGCACACGTCGGTGGAGGGCAAATCGCTCGAAGAACTGGCCATGATGTCCTACGGTTTCAATCCGGATGACGAACTGGGGCTCGCCGGGGTGGAACGGATCGCGCGCGAACATCGCGAACTTGCGCAACGCGGCGGCGAAATCGTTCACGCCATCGGCGATCGGTTCATGCGCGTTCGGCACAATCCCATTGGTGACGGTCGCTGGGTCACGATGATGGAGGACATTTCCGAAAGTAAGCGCAACGAAGCCGCGATTGCCCATCTGGCGCTGCACGACACGCTGACGGGCCTACCCAATCGCGCGCAGTTCGACGAACTGTTTGAACGCGCCTTGGTCGAGGCGGAGGAAAAATCCGGCCATGTCGGCGTCGTTGCCATGGACCTCGACCGGTTCAAGGAAATCAATGACAGCTATGGCCACGCGACTGGCGACCAGGTGCTGCGCGTTCTCGCCGAGCGCTTCACCTCGGTCTTGAAGCCAGGCGAGGTCGTGGCGCGGCTCGGGGGCGACGAATTTGCCGCCTTCAAGCCCTTTAGCTCGATCGAAGCCTTGCGCGAATTTCTCGAACGCATCGAGGGCGTGCTCTTCGGCAATGTGCAGCACCAGGAGGTGCTGATCGCAACGGGCGGCAGCATTGGTGTCGCGACCTATCCCGAGGATGGCAAGGACCGCTCGAAGCTTCTCAGCAATGCCGACTTGGCCATGTATCGCGCCAAGGCCGATTTCGACGCTCATATCTGCTACTATGAAGCCGCGATGGACGAAAGCGCACGCTGGCGCCGCGCCATGGTCAAGGACCTCTGGAACGCTATCGAGAATGACGGGTTCGAACTCGCCTATCAGGTGCAGAAGTCCGTCGCGACGAGCGAAATCACGGGCTACGAGGTGCTGTTGCGCTGGAACCGGCCGGGGCATGGCTGGGTGTCGCCTGCCGATTTCATTCCCGTGGCTGAAGAATGCGGCGCCATCAATGCCATCGGCGCCTGGGTGCTGCGGACGGCATGCGTAGAGGCTGCGAGTTGGCCGAGCCAGCACAAGATCGCCGTCAATGTTTCGGGTGTGCAATTGGCGCAGCTTGAACTCGTCGATCTGGTCAAGATGGTGCTCTATCAATCGGGGCTGGCGCCGGAGCTGCTGGAGCTTGAAGTGACCGAAACGGCGATCATCTCGGACAAGAAGCGGGCGCTCAATACGCTGCGGCAGATCCGGGAAATGGGCGTCTCGATTGCCATCGATGACTTTGGGACCGGCTATTCCTCGCTTGAAACGCTGCGCAGCTTTCCGTTCGACAAGATCAAGCTCGATCGCTCTTTCATGCAGGAAGTGGAGAACTCCGAGCAGTCCAAGGCCATCGTGCGGGCTATCCTGGCGCTGGGCCGCAGTCTCTCCGTGCCGGTTCTGGCCGAAGGGGTAGAAACCATCGAACAGCTTAATGTCCTGAGGCACGAAGGCTGCAACGAGGCGCAGGGCTTTTTCCTCGGCCGTCCGGGCCGAATGACATGGGGCGATCAGAAACTGGTCAGTTTGGTGATGGCATAAAAAAGGGGCGCCGGAGCGCCCCTTTCCATTTGTGCTGATGGGAGATCAGAACGGACTGTCTGGGAAGTAGAACTGCTCGGCATTGTCCTTGGTGACGAGTGGCGCACCCAGAATATATTCGCCCTGCACGGGGCCATTGGAGGTGAAGTTGGCAACGGTCACGTCCATGGCAGTGGCGATCATCGCCGGCGGATAGAGCACATCGACCGGGATCAGCGCGTCGCCATCCATGATGCCCTTGATGACATCCTTCATGCCGGCGCCGCCGACGATGAACATGTCGCCTTCGCGGCCGGCCTGACGCACGGCTTCGACAACGCCCATGGCGATATCGTCGTCCTGCGCCCAGACGCCATCGATGTCCGGGAAGCGGGAGAGGAAGTCCTGCATGACTTCAAAGCCGTCATCGCGGTTCCAGTTGGCGAACTGGTTGTCGAGGACGTTAATGCCCGAGCCTTCGATGCCCTTCATGAACGCATCGAAGCGCTCGGTATCGATGACGGTCGGAATGCCGCGGAGAATGACGATATTGTCGCCTTCGCCGAGACGGGTCTTGAAGTATTCGGCCGAAACTGAACCGAGTTCGGTATTGTTGCCGGCGACATAGACGTCCTGAATGGACGTATCCGGCAGACCACGATCGACGACGGTGATGAAGGCCCCCGATTCCTTGGCCATGCGCACCGGCTCGACCAGCGGATCGGATTCGAAGGGCAGGACGACGAGCGCGTCGATCTGCTGCACGGAGACAAGATCTTCGATATCGCCAGCCTGATCGGCCGGGCTATCGGCGGTCACGAGCGTGATGTCGATATTGGGATTGGCCGCTTCGATACGCTTTTCGGCTTCCTGGGCGTGCCAGTTGAGGCCGCCGGCCCAGCCATGGGTCGCTGCGGGGATCGACACGCCGATCTTGATCTTTTCCTGAGCAATCGCAGTGCCGGCGAGCGCGGTCGTCGCCGCCAATGCCAGGGCCAATGCCTTGATGTACATAAATAGTCCTCCCTCTAGTGGCGCCTTTGGCGCCGGTTTCGCCCGGACGTGACCGGGAATTCTGCGGTGTTTATTCGGCTTTCTTGCGCTTTGACGTGAGGCTACCGCGCTGCAGATAGACCGCTGCGACGATGATGATGCCCTGCACGGCGCCATTGAGATAATTCGAGATGATATCGGTCAGGTTGAGGATATTGCCGATGGCGGTCAGGATCAGCGCGCCGATAACGGTGCCGCCGATGCGCCCAAAACCGCCCTTGAGCACGGTACCGCCGATGATCACGGCTGCGATGGCTTCGAGTTCCCAGAGGACGCCGGTGGCGGAAGATGCGGAGCCTAAGCGCGGCACGTAGATGATGGTGGCGAGCGAGACGCACAGGCCTTGGAGCACATAGGTCCAGGTACGGATGCGGTCGACCTTGATGGCCGAATAGCGCGCCACCTGCTCGTTGGAGCCGATGGCCATGCAATAGCGGCCGAAGGCGGTGCGGTTCATCAGGATCCAGCCGATTACGGCGACGATGATGAAGACCCAGACAGGGTAGGGGATGCGCAGGAAGCTATCATAATAGACCGGGCGATAGATTTCGCGCGCGCCGTTGTTGAGCGAGAGCGTGCCGCCATCGGCGAAATAAGTGATGAGCGAGCGATAGATGCCCATGGTGCCGAGGGTGACGATGAAGGCTTCGATCTTGGCCTTGGTCGTCAGGAACCCGTTGATGAAGCCGGCGCCGATCCCGAGGATCAGCGAGCAGCCGATGCCGAGAAGAACGGTAGCGAGCGACGCGCCCCAGCTATCGACCGCGGCATTCATGATCAGAATCATCATGCCGGCGATGAATGCGGCCATGGAGCCAACCGAAAGGTCGATGCCGCCGGCGGTGATGACGAAGGTGGCGCCCACCGCGATGATGCCGATAAAGGCCGATCGGGTGAGGAGATTGGTGACATTGCCTTCGTTGAGGAAAGCCGGATTGAGGCTATAGCCGAGGATGATCAGAAGGACCAAGGCGAGCAGCGGCCCGGCGGTCTTGAGATCGATACGAAAGCCTTTTGGAGCCTTTTGTGCTTCAGGCACTGAGACGGTCATCTTCGCCACCCTGTTTGATGCCGGCTGCGTAGCGCATGATTTCGGCTTCGGTTATTTCCGCGCCCTCGAGCATGCCGGCCATTCGGCCCTGGCGCATGACGACGACCCTATGAGACAGCCCGATCACTTCCTGCATTTCCGAGGAGATCACGATGATGGCTTTGCCCTCGGCCGCGAGGGCCGCAATGATGTGATAGATCTGCTGCTTGGTGCCGACATCGATGCCGCGCGTCGGCTCGTCCATGATGACGATATCCGGCTCGCTCTCCATGGTCTTGCCCAGCATCAGCTTTTGCTGATTGCCGCCTGAAAGCTTGCCGACGGGAACAGAAGGGTCGCGGGCGCGGATATCGAACCGGCGCACGGCGCGCTCTAGCGCCTTGGTTTCGCTGCTGCCGTCGAGGAAGCCATTCTTGAGATGCTTCTTGAGCGTCAGAAGCGTGAGGTTCGGCGTGAGGCCCGCATTGAGGAGGAGACCGCGGCCTTTGCGGTCCTTGGTCATATAGGCAAGGCCCGCAGCGACGGATTTTGAAACATCGGTGAAGTCGGCGGGGTGGCCTTTTAGGGTCACGCTGCCATTGGTCTTCTTGGTGAGACCAACGATGGCTTCGGCGACCGCGGTACGGCCCGAGCCGATGAGGCCGGCAAAGCCGAGGATTTCGCCGCGCATGAGATCGAAGGAAATGCCGGAAATCCCGGGCGCGGACATGTCGCGCACAGAGAGCATGACTTCGGAATCGACATCCGGCTCGTGCTTCGGCGGATAGAGATTGGAGAGTTCGCGGCCGACCATCATCTGGGCGATGGAATCGGGCGTCAGGTTTTCCGTGCCGACGGTCGCGATCAACTGGCCATCGCGGAGCACGGTGACGCGGTTGGCGAGCTCCATGATCTCGTCGAGCTTATGGGAGATGAAAACGATCGCCACGCCCTGTGCGGTCAGGCGGCGGATCTGCTCGAAGAAGGTGCGGGTCTCGGCGACCGAGAGAACGGCGGTCGGCTCGTCCATAATGATGACGCGCGCGTCCTGGCTGATCGCCTTGGCGATTTCCACCATCTGTTTGTCAGCGACCGAAAGCGTATGGATGCGGGTATCAGGGTCGATATTGACGTGAAGCGTATCGAGGATGGCGCGAGCTTCGGCGCGCATCTCTTTGAGCTTCAGGAATCCGCCTGACTGCATTTCACGGCCGAGGAAGATGGAGTCCGCAACCGTCAGATGCTCGGCCAGCAGGAGTTCTTGATGGATGACGACGATGCCCATGGCCGCCGCCTCGCCATTGGGGGGCAGGGTGACCTGCTGGCCGCGATAGGTGATCGTGCCGGAGGTGGGCTGTTCGAGACCGGAGAGGATCTTGATCAGCGTCGATTTGCCCGCGCCATTCTCGCCAATAATAGCGTGAACTTCGCCGGGGCGAATGTCGAAGTCGATGCTGAACAGCACCGGGATTTCGCCGAATGATTTTGAAATGCGATGTGCCGACAAGATCGCCGGCACAGCAGCACCTGCCCCCTCGGACATGTGCATCTCCTCCCTCTGAAGCCGCAGGACTTTGTGTCCATTCTCGGCCATGACCATCGATGTAAAGGTTTTCATGCATCGTGTAAAGGTTTACAGTGCGGCAAAAGCATATAGCCTGAGTTGAAGGCCATGGCTTCTTTCATGGCTTCTGCTAAGGGCTGAGGCGCGCGCCGCTTGGGCGGTATCGCGCGATGGGCGGAGCGCTGAGTGCAGCAGCAAAAACTGGCCACGATCGAGGATGTCGCTGCCTTGGCTGGGGTCTCCATCGCCACGGTCAGCCGCGCCATCAATGAGCCGACCAAGGTCGCTGAAGCCACGCGCCGCAAGGTGACCGAGGCTGTTGCGCGCACCGGCTACACCACCAATGCCATGGCCCGATCGCTGCGCATGCGGCGGTCGAACATGATCCTGATTTTGGCGCCCGATGTGGGCGATCCAAACTTTTCCAATATTCTCGTTGGGCTCGAAACCGAAGCCAGCAAGCGCGGCTATGGCGTCTTGATCGGGAATACGCAGAACGATCCGAGCCGCGAAACGGACTACCTGCGATTCATCAGCTCAAACCAAGCCGATGGGCTCATCCTTTTTACTGGGCACCTGCCGTTCGGCTATGGCCAGGATGGCAATGAGACACGGCTGCCGCCCATGGTGGCGGTCAACGAGCCGGTGCCCAATGCCGATGTGCCGTTTGTCGGCGTCGACAATTTTGCCGGGGCGCGGATCGCGACCGAGCACCTGATTTCGCAGGGGCACAAGCGGATCGCCTTTATCGGAAGAGCGCCGGGGCGCGAGGTCAATCGGCTGCGCGAAGAGGGGTATCGTACGGCCCTGACTGGAGCCGGGCTGACCGTGGATCCGCGCCTCATCATCGATGGCGATGGCACGACGGAGAGCGGCCGCGCGGCAGCCGAGTTGATGTTCGTGCGCGATGCACTGCCGACCGCCTTCTTCTGCGTCAATGACGCGACGGCGCTCGGCGTGCTGATCTCGCTGAGCGCGCGGCATTACGACTTGCCGCGGCAATTCTCGATCATGGGCTTTGACGATATCTCGTTTTCAAGCTTCGTCTCGCCGTCGCTCACGACGATGAAACAGCCGCGCACGCGCATCGGCGAGGCCGCGATGGACTTGCTGCTCGGCATGCTCGCTGGCGAGACGCCAAAGGAAAGCCAGATATTGCTGCGCGCGGAACTGATCGTGCGCAACTCCGTGGGGCGAGTTGGCTGACGTCCAGGCGTCAACCCCTATTGCGGGTGCTTGGCGAGCCAATCCTGCATGAAGGCGATTTCGGCTTCCTGCGCCGCGATGACGGCTTCGGCAAGTTTTTTGACCTCAGGGTCCGAGCCGTATTGAAGCGCGATCTTCGCCATGGCCACCGCACCCTGGTGATGGGGGATCATGCCGCGCATGAAATCGACGTCAGGATTGCCGGAATAATCGATGTCCATATTTTCGTGCATGGCCATGTTGGCAGCGCGAAAGGCGGCGGTGGACGGGGCTTCGCCGGCCGCGGCGGCACTATGGCCAGCGTGCTGATCCTGAGCGAAGGCCGGTGCGGCAAGCAGAGTGAAGGCAAGGGCGAGAAGCGCTGGTTTCATTGGGGTATCCTGTTATCGGTTGCAGCCTGCGGCCTTGCCAGATGGCAAGGTCAAGCAGGGATTTTCGGGCGATTTACGCTGGCTCGGGCGTGTAGCCAGCCTCCTTGATCGCCTCTTCGCCAATTGCGCGATTGCCGGTGAAGCTGACCTTGTGGGTGTCGAGATCGACGGAAATTTCAGCCCCGGGCAGGGCGGTTTCGAGGGCCTTGCGGACGGTGCCGACGCAGTGGCTGCAGGTCATGTCGTTGACGGTAAAAATGGTCTTGTTGGTCATGTCAGTGTCCTTTGGTTTTGGTTGAGCTGCCTGCGAGATCATCGAGGATCGGGCAATCGGGTCGGTCATCGCCATGGCAGCAATGGACCAGATGCTTGAGCGTGCCGACCATGGATTGGAGTTCGGCGATCTTGGTTTCGAGCGCCGAGATTTGGCCGGCGGCAATATCGCGCACTTCGCCGCTGGCGCGGGTCTTGTCCTGCCAGAGAGCGAGGAGCGCGCCGGTCTCCTCGATGGAAAAGCCGAGGGTGCGCGAGCGGCGAATGAAGCGGAGAACATGGACCTCGTCCGCGCCATAGACGCGATAATTGCTGCCGGTGCGATGCGGGGGCCGGATGAGCCCGATCTCCTCATAATAGCGGATCATCTTGGCGGAAACGCCCGTGACGCTCGCGGCTTCACCGATATTCATAGCGCTTCTCCCTTGATGGCGCGGAGGCGCTGGGCGTTGCTGACGACGAAAACCGAGGACAGCGCCATGGCGCCGGCGCCGAGCATGGGCGAGAGCAGGATGCCAAAAGCTGGATAGAGCGCGCCGGCAGCGACGGGGATCAGCACCGTATTGTAGCCGAACGCCCAGAAGAGATTTTCCCAGATATTGCGCATGGTAGATCGGCTAACCTTTAGGGCATTGAGTACGCCTTTGAGGTCGCCGCCGAGCAAGACGACATCGGCGCTTTCAATAGCGGCGTCCGTGCCAGTGCCGACGGCAATGCCGATATCGGCTTCGGCGAGGGCTGGGGCATCGTTGATGCCGTCGCCGATATAGGCGACCGTGCGGCCGCCTTGCCGGAGGGACTTGATCGCCTCGACCTTATCGGCGGGCAAGACTTCGGCGCGGACTTCATCGATGCCGAGTTGGGCGGCGATGGCGGCGGCGGTGCGCTGGTTGTCGCCCGAGATCATCGCCGTCTTGAGACCCATGGCATGGAGGCGAGCGATGACGGCCTTGCTGGTCGGCTTGATCACATCGGCGACCACGATGGCGGCCGCGATCTTGCCATCCACGGCGGCAAAGACCGGCGTTTTGCCTTCATCGGCAAGGCGCTGCAGCGCTTCTTCGAAGTCCGAGAGATCAAGGCCGTCCATCAGACGCGCGGAGCCAACTTGTACTTTGCGGCCATCGATGGTGGCCGTGACGCCGTGGCCGGCGTCGGAAGCGAAGTCTTCCAGGGCGGGCAGTGTCAGGCCGGCCTTTTCGGCGGCAGCGACGATGGCCAGCGCGATCGGATGTTCGGAGCGGCTTTCGGCGGCGGCGACAAGCGACAGTACTTCGTCATGCGTAAAATCGTCGTCGAGGATGAGGTCGGTGAGCACCGGCTTGCCTTCTGTCAGCGTGCCAGTCTTGTCGAAGGCGACGACGTCGGCATCGCGCAAGCGCTGTAGGGGTTCACTCCTACGGAAGAGCACGCCGAGTTCGGCGGCGCGGCCGGTGCCGACCATGATCGAGGTGGGTGTCGCAAGACCCATGGCACAGGGGCAGGCGATGATGAGGACGGCGACCGCGTTGACGAAACCGAAGGTCAGGGCAGGGTCGGGACCCCAGATGAGCCAGACGAGGAAGGTCAGCGCGGCCAGAGCCATGACGGCGGGCACGAACCAGGCGGTGATGAGATCGACGGTGCGCTGAATCGGCAATTTGCCGGCCTGCGCTTCTTCGACCATCCGGATGATCTGGGCGAGCATGGTATCGCCGCCGACCTTGGTGGCGCGGAAGCGGAAGCTGCCGGAGGTGTTGAGCGTGCCGCCGATGACCGGTGCACCGGCAGACTTAGAGACTGGTAAGGGCTCCCCAGAAATCATGGCTTCATTGACATGGCTTGTGCCGTCGATCACCTCGCCATCGACGGCGATCTTCTCGCCCGGGCGCACGACAATGATGTCGCCGACGCGGACTTGGGCGATATCGACTTCGTGCGATGTGCCATCGCGTTCGATGCGTGCCGTCTTGGCCTGCTCGTGCACGAGCCGCTGTATGGCTTGGCCGGTGCGGCCCTTGGCAATGGCTTCGAGCCAGCGGCCCACAAGGATCAGCGTGACGATAACCGAGGCGGCTTCGAAATAGACATAGCGGGTTTCCGTCGGCACGAGCTGCGGGGCGAAGGTGACCACGGTTGAGAACAGCCAGGCCGCCCCGGCGCCGAGCGCAACAAGGGAATTCATCTCCGGCGCGCCGCGCAACAGGGCGGGGATGCCAGCCTTGAAGAAGCGTAGGCCAGGCACGAAGAGTACGAAAGTCGCTAGCACAAAATAGGCGAAATAGAGCGCGTCCATCGAGACGACGGACATCAGCCACATGTGGAAGGGCATGTAGAGATGGCCGAGCATTTCGAGCGCGAAGAGCGGAATGGTCGGGATCGCGGCGATGATGACATCGCGCCGGAGCACGGCGGCATCTTCGTCGTGATGATGCGCGTGGTCATGCGTGGGCTGGTCGGGCAGGCGGATGCTGCTCGTGTAGCCAGCCTTTTCGACGGCCATGATCAGTGCATCCTGGTCGCCACCTGAGACCGTTGCCCGCTCCGTTGCAAGATTGACGGAAGCCGCTTCGACGCCCGGGACTTTCAACAGTGCCTTTTCGACACGCGACACGCAGGACGCGCAGGACATTCCGGTGATGTCGAGCGTGATGGGTGTGGCAGCGGTTTTTTGGACGTGTGCGTTCATGGCTATTACCTCGTCCGCGTAGAGATAGACCTTCCCATGATGGGAAGGTCAAGGGCTGTCTGTCTCTATTTGCGGCGCGCCTCGGTTTCGCCATGCGACGCGTTGGCACAGCGTCAAAAGGGCGGATTATCTTGGGAGCGGATGAAGCGTAATCACGGAACTGTCAGGAGCAGTTCCATGCAGACGGTTCGCAAAGACATCCACAATTCAGACGTGCCCATCCTGTGCCAAAGCTGCGAGGCGCGGCATCAGGGTATTTGTGGCGCGCTGACGCCGGAGCAACTCGCCGCACTTGCCAAGCAAACGCGCCGCGTCAAGCGCGAAGCAGGACAGGAACTGATGGCCGACGCCATGCCGATGCCGGCCTATGCCAATGTGCTGCGCGGTGTCGTCAAACTGACCAAGGTGCTGGAGGACGGGCGGCAGCAGGTCGTCGGCCTGCAATTCGCGCCCGATCTTCTGGGCCGGCCCTTTGCCAGCGAAAGCCGGGTCAGCGTCGAAACGGCATCGGATGTCGAACTCTGCATGATTCCCAAGCCTGCGCTCGAAGCGCTGATGCGTGATGGTAGCCCCGTCGAGCACCGGGTGATGATGCAGGCTCTGCGTGAGCTCGATGAAGCGCGCGACTGGATGGTAACGCTGGGTCGCAAGACGGCGGCCGAAAAGGTCGCAAGCTTTTTGTACCTCATTGCAACGCATATCGACCCCACCGAAGAGGGCGCGCTCGGAACTTTCGACCTGCCGCTGAGCCGCGCCGATATCGCCGATTTCCTCGGGCTGACCATCGAGACGGTCAGCCGGCAGATGAGCAAGCTTAAGACGGATAGGGTCATCGAGATCGCCAACTACCGGCACGTCACCATCGTCGATCTCACCCAACTTCGCCTGCGCTGCGGCTAAGCCGACCGAACAAATCTCTGGTTTGCCGAAGGGCGCGGTGTGCATTTCAAATGTGATGCGCTTGGCGTGAAATGGCGCTCGAAGTGACCCATTATGGGAACCAGCCGTTAACCACAGCGGCGTAACCCTTGGTACAAATACGGATGCCCTTATCCGTGTTGATCAGGTGCTCTCATGAAAACCCCGGGTAGTATAAAACTCGGAGCCAAATTGGCTCTGGCGTCCCTTATTGGCATTATCGTCGTCGCAATCATGATGGCCGCGACGATTTTCGGGACGGGTCTCACCAAACAGGCCGACGATTTCCAGGACCGACAGATGGAAATCAGACGGCTGATGCTCAATGCGAGCATTTCCATGCGCGATATGGAAATCGCTGTTGGCCAGCTCAACGATGTGGCCAGTGCCGCCGAAGCCGATGCTGCATATCAAGCCGCGGCCGAAGCCGGCGGACGGATGGAAACGTTCATCACGGACGCCAAATCCCGCATGACGCGGCCGGAAAATATCGCCAATGCCGAGGCAGTCCTCACGGCGCGCGAACAGTTCATTGCCGAAGCCGTCGGCCTCGCGGCTAATGCCAAGAAGGCGCTCGACCCCGCAGCGGCAGTGGACGTTGCCAGCGAACATAGCGCGCTCAAGCAAAAGCTTGCTGGCCTCGGCGCCGACATGTCCGAACGTATGCAGCACATCACGGCGCTCGCTTCGGAATTGGCGCAAAACGCCAACGCCGCTGCCGATGGCCAGCGCGATCAGACATCGCTCATCAGCACGGCCTTGGGCGGCCTCGTCATCCTCGTCTTGATCAGCACAGCCGTTTTCGGCGCTCGCTCGGTGGCGCGACCTATCGCTGAGATCAATAAGCGCATGACCGCGCTGGCCGAGGGTGATCTGGCGAGCGAAATACCCTTTGCGGGCCGTGGCGACGAAATTGGTGACATGGCCAAGGCTGTTGCTGTCTTCCGCGACAATGGCGAGCGGGTCGCCGCCATTGGCCTCGAGGAAGCCGACCGCGCTCGTGCGGCGGCTGCTCGTGCCAAATTGATGGATGCGTTCCAATCCGAGTTCGATGTCGTCGTGCGCTCGGCCAGCAATGGCGATTTCAGCAAGCGTATGCAGAGCCAGTTCGCAGATGCCGACATTGCCGGTATCGCAGCAAACTTCAACGGTATGATCGATACCATTGAAGCGGGTCTGAATGAAACCGGAGAGGTGCTGTCTGCGCTGGCCCGCACCGACCTGACCCAGCGTGTGACTGGGCAATACCGCGGCGCGCTCGATCGGCTGAAGTCCGACACCAATGCTGTCGCCGACAATCTCACCAGCGTCATGGGCCAGCTTCGCGAAACGTCCCGCGCTCTGAAATCGGCCACCAGCGAAATCCTCGCCGGCGCCAACGATCTTTCGGAGCGCACGACCAAACAGGCCGCGGCCATCGAACAGACATCGGCCTCCATCGAGCAGCTTTCGAGCACCGTCGTCGACAATGCCCGCAAGGCAGACGACGCGGCCGCTTCGACCACCGCATCCGCTCGTCTTGCCGGCGAGGGCGGTCAGGTGATGAACCTTGCAACCGGGGCTATGGAGCGGATCACGCAATCCTCCGCCAAGATTTCCAACATCATTGGTATGATCGACGACATCGCTTTCCAGACCAACCTCCTGGCGCTCAACGCCTCGGTGGAAGCGGCGCGTGCGGGCGAAGCCGGCAAGGGCTTTGCGGTGGTGGCCGTCGAAGTGCGTCGCCTAGCGCAATCGGCCGCCGAAGCCTCTGCCGAGGTCAAGGCGCTCATCGAGCAATCGGCCAACGAAGTCGGGCAGGGCAGCCGCCTTGTCGCCGATGCTGCAGGCAAGCTCAGGGCTATTCTCGACTCCGTCGAGTCCAATAGCACGCTCATCCAGTCCATCGCCACGGCCAGCCAGGAGCAATCCTCGGCCATCGCGGAAGTTTCCGTCGCCATCCGCCAGATGGACGAAATGACCCAGCACAACGCTGCCCTCGTCGAAGAAACCAATGCGGCAATCGAGCAGACCGAGTCTCGCGCCAGCGATCTCGATCATATCGTCGATCAGTTCAAGATCAGCGCCAGCGCGACACCCGTCTCTCGCGCCGCAGCGTCGGCACGACCAAGCCCGGTCAAAGCCGTGCAAAACAAGATCGCGTCTGCCTCGCGCGCTTATATCACAAGGGGCAATACCGCGCTCAAAGATGACTGGAGCGAATTCTAGTTTGGGTCTCGCAGACCGCGAGCGCAGCTTGGGATTTGCATCCATCAAGATGCGTCTCTAGCAAAGCATGCTCCGTCTTTTATGATCTGGGGTGGAAGGATAACCTTCCACCCCATCTTCTTTGCAAGGACCCGATATGGCCTCCCGCTTCCTTCTCGAACTCAACGCTCTTGCCTCCGGCTTTACGGAAAGCTTCCTGCTCGGCAATGGCAGTTTTGGCGCGTCGGTTCTGGGCAAGCCGGGAACGGAGAGCTTTGCGCTCAATCTCGATACGCTCTGGTCGGGCGGTCCGCTTGGCGACGAACCGGGGCCATCTCCCGCCCATCTTCTTCAGCCGCTGCGCGATGCCATTGCCGCGGGTGATTTCAAACGCGCCGATGCAATCAGCCGCGATATGCAGGGGCCTGGTTGGACTCAGTCCTACCAGCCGCTTGGCACGCTCAAACTCACCTATGCCGCTGCGGCTGAGATTAGTGGCTATAACCGTTGCCTCGATCTCGCGAAGGCCGAAGCGCGCACCAATTACAATAGTGAAAACGGATCGGTGCAACTCCGCTCGCTCGTTTCGGCACCGGCAGGTGTTCTCCTCGCCACCATCGAAGGGCCAGGCATTTTGGCTTTCGCCGAATTGGCACTGGCCTTTGACACGCCACACGAGAAGGCGGAAATCACTGTGGCCGAGGCGGACGGCATCAAATGGATGACCGTCACCGGCCGCGTGCCCAAAAATGTGCTGCCCAACTATGTCGATGACGAACCCGCAATCGTCTACGCTGATGACACGCCTGACGCAGCCGGCACCGTTGCCGGGGGCATGGGCTATGCCGTGGTTGCGGCGCTCCATCAGGATGCGGCGGGATCAGCGCGCTTGATCGTTTCGGCTGAAAGCGGTTTTCGCGGGTATGATCAGCGTCCCAGCGCCGATGTCGCGGGCCTTGCGAAAACGGCAAAAGACCGCGTGACCGCAGCGCTTGCGCAACCGATCCAGCGCCTCGTCGAGGACCATCGCGAAGACTATTCAAGCTATTTCGACCGAATGGATTTCGACCTCTCGCAGTCGCCCGTCCATGATGGCCTCGACCCGCGCCGCGCCGAATTGCTCTACCACTATGGCCGCTATCTGATGATCAGCAGCTCCTGCCCCGGCACGCAGCCGACCAATCTTCAGGGTATCTGGAATGTCGATGTGCGCCCCGCCTGGAGCGCCAATTACACCATCAACATCAATACCGAGATGAACTATTGGCCCGCTGAGATGACCGGGCTCGGCGATCTGGCGGCTCCGCTCCACCAGTTCGTCGCCGAGGCTGCAGGCGCGCGAGGCCAAGTCGCCGCGCGGCACTATTATGGAGCGCGCGGGGCTACCATTCACCACAATACCGACATCTGGCATTTCTCGGCGCCTGTTCATGGCGATCCGAGCTGGGCCAATTGGGCATCCGGCCTCATCTGGCTTGCGGTTCAGCTTAATAGCCGTTTGGACTACTATCCGGAAGACGATGCATTTCTACGCACAATAGCCCTGCCTGTGTGGCGCGAGGCGGTGCCCTTCGCCTTGGACATGCTGGTCGAAGACCAGGATGGCGCTTTGGTCGCAAGTCCTTCGACATCACCCGAGAACCAGTTTTTCGCGACTGATGGCGCGAAAGTCGCGGTATCCGCCGGCTCGGCCATGGATCAGGAAATGATCCGCGAACTGCTCGAAATCTTTGTCGGCTTTGCAACCGCGGACGATGCCGCGCTGAAGGCAGAAGCGCGCGCTGCGCTTGCCAAACTGAAAATCCCGCACATCGATGCCACTGGCGCTTTGAGCGAATGGTCCGTCGATGTCACCTCGGCAGAAATCGGCCACCGCCACCTCTCGCATCTCTTCGGCCTGCATCCCGGTCGCCGCATCACCGCTCAAACTACACCCGAGGCTTTCTCCGGTGTGCGCAAGGCACTCGATGTTCGCCTTGCCAATGGGTCGGGTCACACCGGCTGGAGCCAGGCCTGGATTCTCTGCCAGGCCGCGCGTCTCCGTGACACCGCGCGCGCCGATAAGGCCATCCACGGGCTCCTCAACGATCTGGCATTCAAATCGCTGATGGTGCTTCATCCCCATTCGGGTTGGGAAGAAGGCAATGTCTTCCAGATCGACGGCAATTTCGGCGCCGTTGCGGGCATGACCGAACTGGTGGTCCAGAGCCGCAAGGGCCAGATCATCATTCTGCCGACGCTTCCGGCGAGTTGGCCCACCGGCAGCGCCCGGAATATTCGCACCGTCGGCGGCCACAGTGTTGATCTAGCTTGGAAGGGTGGCGCGCTGGCGAGACTGACGATCAGAGGGGGGAGGGCCGAAACCATCGAGGTCGAACTCCCAACCAGCGAACTCGCTCAAATGATGATGCGGATGGCGGGCGTGCTGGCTGTGGAGGGCAAAGTTTGTCGCATCGAACTTCAGGGCGAGAAGGCTCTCAACTTCCAGTTTTAGTCTGGCCGGGGAGGTGAACAGCACGGGACGGGCCGGGCAAAGGGGCAGTCTAGGGCACATAACTTTGCCAAGCCGGAGTTGTGTCAGCCATTTGTCAGCAGGGCTGGATTATTGAGGGAGCTTTGGCCGATGCAGAACACCAAAGTGTGGTGGCTGCAGTCAGGATTGTCTCAGCAATGGCTCCCCGCAAGAAAGTTCTCCTGGTTGAAGACGAAGCGATGATCGCTGTCTTCTTGGAAGGAGTTTTGACAGAGGCGGGCTTTGAGACGGCCACTGCTTATGGTGGCGCCGCGGCTCTGGACCTGCTGGCCAGCGCCTATCCGCGCTTTGATGCCGTCATTACGGATATTCACCTGCCCGGGACTGTTAGCGGATGGGATATTGCGCGCCGGTCGAGTGAAATCAGCGCTGCAACGGGCGTTATCCTCATGACGGGTGACACTGTCAGCGCAGCGGACAAGGGCATGATCGAAGGGAGCGTGCTTCACCAGAAGCCTACCCTTGCCGCAGACCTGATCGCGAGCGTGGAGATGATCGTACCCCGCGATTGAACGGTCAGATCGACTGCGATCAGTGCGGCCAGATGAACCAGCGCGGCAGGGTGGCCAATGTGATGATCGCGCCAATGGCCAAAGCCACCGGGATCGCCATCGATGGTTTGTTCCAGGGCTCAGGCAGCCAGCGGCGCCCGACCTTGGCGACAATGAAGCCGATCAGCGCATAGACGCACATGTCTATCAAGATGGCGAAGCTCAGGAAATCCATCTGTGGCCCGTACAACGTAAACTGCTGACGGGCATAGATACCTAGGCTGTATGGCTGTCTAGTTTGAAAGCATGTTGATGTTGTCGATTTCGTTAATTCGAAATAGCAGCCGACAGCAAAGATAACAAATAGCTTACAACGCTGAACATTGAAATGTAATAATAAAAACAATCACTTAGAGGGAACGTTAGGTGGTGCTCGCCGTTATTTTGCCATGGATAACGAGGACGCGGCTCACATCCGGCAGCAAAAAGACAGAGCTGCAATAGCTGCCCATTCTGGATCGTCCTCATCATGACTGTTTGCCACTAAACGGCCCAGCCTAAGGCTCGGCCAGCCGCCCCTTTGGGGTGGTTTCAAGAGGAGGAAAGGATGCTCGTCATTCTTTTGTTTTTGGGAATCGTTGGTCTTGCCTGCCTTGCGTCGGCGGGCCTGATCTTCACAGCAACGGATTTCTCTGCCGTCGAGCGGACCGGCAGCGATCTGGTTGCGCCCGAAACGTCAGCCTCTTGAGCTTTCATTGCGGCGCCCTGCGCTCGCCCCCCTAACAATCTCAAACCCTGGAGACATCAATGACTATCGAACGCGAAACAATCATCGAACGCCCAGCAACGACCGAGACCGTGGTCACTGGGGGCAGCCCATTTGGCATTATCGGCGGGATCATTGCCGCCGTCCTCGCGGTTATCTTGATTATCTGGCTGGTCAACGGTGGCATCACCAGCAATGGCGAGTCTGTAAACGTCGATCTGCCCAACGTTACGGTCACGAATTAAGGCCCAGGCAGAGACGGGTCTCATCTATTGAGCGCTAGGTATCAACGACTGCTAATCGACGGCAGTTTAGGCTGCCTGGCGTCGAGGTTGATCCGTTTCGATAAATACTTTTGTGGCGCCGTTTGTCCTCCGACAAACGGCGTCGCGCGTTTGCAAGGTGCGACAGGGCGAAGGTCCATCCCGATACGCCGTGTCTAACCCCTGGACCTCGGCGACGTTCATGCTGGGTTTGAAAGCGAGGAGGCCGCTCCAACGGGCTTGGGGGGCGGGGATATGTCGGAGCGGCCTTTACCATCAAGAGGTCGAAAATCCAGCATGGGCGGAGCTCGACCGAAACCAGTGTCTCACAATTGGCGTGACGCATCTGTGAGTGTGCCTGTAAGCACTCTGTCAGCTTCAGCAGGATAGAATTGTGCCATGCGGATCCTCCTTCTCATGCCCTTGATGATCTTTCTCGTCGCTGCGCCTGCGCTCGCCCAGGGCAATGGCAATGGGGGAGAAAACGGAAATGGCAGCGGCAACGGTTCTGAAAAATCCCAGCAGGATGGGAACGCAAACGAAAATGGCAATTCCGGAAACGGAAACGGAAACGGAAACGGAAACGGAAACGGAAACGAGGGGAATAACGGAAACGGCAATGGGAATGCCGGGAACAATGGGAACGGCGATGGCAACGCCGGGAATAACGGCAACGCTGGGAACAACGGCAATACTGGAAACAACGGAAATAATGGCGCGAGCCAAGGATCGACGGGGGCCGGAAGCGGTGGCGGTGCACCTGCAACAGGCAGTACGGTCACGCAGGGGGCAGGCGACACGATCGCGGCGCCAGACACTACAGTGCACTACAGTACCGATTATGCGCGTGATGCGGTCAACGCTGGACGCGCGGTGAGCCTGAGCAGTCTGTTGTCGGATTTGGCTCAGCGTGCCGGCACCAATGTCATCGACGCAGAAATGCTCAGTATTCGTGGCTTTCTCGTCTATTCGATCCGCGTTCTGCGCGCCAATGGCACGGTGACGACGGAATATTATTATGCCCAATCAGGGCGCTTCATCGGGAGCGAGCCATGAAGATCTTGGTGGGCGAAGACGACGACCGCATTGCCGAAGTCCTGCAATCGAGTTTGAGCCGGTCCGGTTTTGAAGTGCAGCGCGAGAGCGATGGCGAAGCTGTGTGGTTTCGGGCCGACACCGAGACTTTTGACGCGGTCATTCTCGATCTGGGCCTGCCGCAAATGGACGGGCTGACCATCCTGAAGCGCTGGCGCCGCGGCGGCCTTCAGACGCCTGTGCTGATCCTCACTGCTCGCGGGCAATGGGAGGAAAGGGTGGAAGGGATCGAAGCTGGCGCCGATGACTATGTGGTCAAGCCATTTCACGCCCTCGAAATCGTTGCGCGCATCCGCGCTCTGATCCGCCGCTCGAAGGGCCTTGCATCTTCGCGCGTGGCTTTCGGCAAATACGAACTCGACATGCGGACCATGGCGGTCACGGAAGATGGTCTTCCCATGGACCTGACGCCACAGGAATTTCGTCTGATGGCCTATCTGTTGCACAATCGCGGGCGGGTGGTGTCGCAACTCGAGATCACCGAACACATCTATCGGCAGGACTACGAGCGAGATTCCAACGCCGTCGAGGTTCTAGTCGCGCGCCTGCGTAAACGGCTGGGCCATGACGTTGTCAAAACCCGCCGCGGCTTTGGCTATACGCTCGGTGACAACTATTGATCCGGCGCTGGCTGCCAAACCGGCGGTCGATCGCTCTGCGGCTGATGGGCCTTGCGGTGGTCATGGTCGTGGGGTCGCTCATCCTCTCCGGCATAATTCTGCAGGCGCTTTTCGTCGCCAATCTGGAAGCCAGCGTTAAGCGTGACCTCGAAGCGGCAATGACAAGGCTCATTGCCGTTATCGATCCATCCACATCGACCCCATCCATCTCGGCACCCCTGCCAGATCCGCGCTATGAAACACCTTTGGGCGGCCGCTATTGGCAGATCGAGGCTCTCGATACCAAGGGCGTGGCGCGCTCGCGCTCGCTCTTTGACCAGCAATTGGATGTCGCGCCTCAAGCCAATGGATCGATCGTCCATTGGACCAACAAGGATCGTTTTCACCTCATCCTGCTCTCTCGCGACATCACCATAGATGGTCGTCCCTATCGGGTTACGCTTGGCGAAGATCACGATCCGATCCACCAGGCGTCGCAGGCCTATGGATGGGATATCGGGCGCCTCTTTGCGCTCATGGCGATTGCGATTGTCGGCGCGTCATGGGCGCAACTGCAACTGGGTCTTGCTCCGCTCAACCGTCTGCGCAGCGCGGTAGACGATGTGCGCTTGGGCAGCGTTGGCCGGCTCGAGGGCGCGTTTCCGTCAGAAATCGAACCGCTAGTCAGCGAGGTCAATGCGCTGCTGTCCGAACGCGAAGAACTGGCACAGCGCGGACGGCGCCGTGCATCCGATCTTGCCCATGGGCTCAAAACGCCGCTCGCGGCCCTCCATGGCATCGCTATGCGCCTGCGCGACAAGGGGCAGGGCGACGAAGCAACCGTGCTCGATGATCTGGCTCATGAAATGTCCACGCGCGTCGACTATCAGATGCGCCTGGCCTCATTGCGCACCCGGACGGGCGAACATCGCGAAAGCAGTTCGCTCAACACCGCCGTGCTGCGCACCGTGGCAGTGTTGCGGAAAACGCAGGACGGCGAAAACCTTCACTGGATGGCGCAACTGGGTGACGACCCCGATGTGGATATTCATCGGCAGGATCTGATGGAGCTGATCGGCGTGACGCTCGAAAATGCATCCAAGTGGGCGCACGCCTCGATTGCGGTTTCAACGGCTACGGCCGGAGCCATGGCTCTGTTGACGATTGAAGACGACGGCCCGGGCATTCCGGATGAGCTTATCAAGAAGCTCGGGGGGCGAGGGATGCGTCTTGACCAGAATGTTCCAGGAACCGGCCTTGGCCTCGCCATTGCCGGCGAAATCCTCGACATCAATGGCGGCGCGATTGCCTATTCCGCTGGTGAGCGTGGTGGGCTCAAGGTCGAGGTTCGCCTGCCGCTTGCCCGCCGCTGAACCGCGCTACGGCCGTTTTGGATGTCGATATTTTGTTGAAAACGTCGGCCGACTGCAAAGTATAATGATGTAATAATAAATAGAATTCCTGAATGGACTGTATTAGTTCCTTACATTTGAAATACGATCATTGTAATTACTATATAATATTGGAAATGCGGAAATAATTACTGGAACTGGACGGGCGTTGATGAGTTCTAATTTCATCTTCCAACCCTCCCAGAGGATACGATGAAAAAGCTTTTTATCAGCGCTCTCGCTATTGCCGCCCTTGCCGTTCCCACCGTTGCGCAGGCGCAGATTATCAAGACGAACCCGGATGCCAATGCTGATGCCGCCGTGGGTGGCGCCGCTGGCGGCGTCACCGGGGCCGTCATTGGTGGCCTCGTTTTCGGTCCTATCGGCGCGGCAATCGGCGGTTTCGCTGGCGCGTCGGTCGGCGCTGCAGGTGGCGTCGAAACCGGCTCAGTTGAATATGTTCGGCTGCACCCGACGGACCCTGTCGTGATCGATGGCGCCATCGACGTCGGCTATACCGTTCCAGAAGCCGTCGTGCTGCACCCCATCGAGGGTGACGCCACCCACGGCTATTTCTACACCAATGATCGCGTCTATTTTGTCGATCTTAGCAATCGCGCCGTGGTCTATTCCCCCGGTACCGTGGTGGCTGTTCAGGCCAACTGACTTTATATGGCGGCCAGCAATGGCCGCCATTTTTCATCAAGCGGTCTATCGAGGTTGAGCAGGGCCCGTTATCCCGTCAGTCTTGCGGCGCAATGGGCGCTTGCAGAGCACCGGCGGCCGTGTTGCTCATTCGTTAACGCATGCCTCCTGACCATTTGGTCAAAATCTGTAAACCGGCAATGCGAGGTGCTCGTACTGCCCGGTTTTCCTTTGTTTTGCGTAGTTTGATCGCGCGCTGAGCTCTTAACCAATTAGCGTTTGAGCCCAAGCCACCTAAACCGAATATGAACCATATGCCTCTTTTGTATGCAGTCAGTGCATAACGGATGTGCAGAGAGACTGAGTACTAATCACGACCGGTTCGATCTACATAGAAGTCATCAAACGAAGGGGAACCGAAATGAACATTGCAAAGAAGCTTGCCGACTACGCCCGTTACCAGCGCACGATGCGCGAGCTCAACTCGCTCGACGCCCGTCAGCTGACCGATCTGGGCATCACGCGCGGCGACATCAAGTCGATCGCTCGCGGCACCTACGCTGCCTAAGCTTTAAGCAGAAGCAGTCGTACGATGAAGGCGTCCTCAGGGCGCCTTTTGTCGTTTCTGGGGCTTGGTTTTAGCGCGTCAGGTCAGCGACTATGCAGTCGAGCGCGACGATCAAGTCATTGGGCTTTATGCGAATTTGCAGCCCGCGCTGTCCGCCATTGAGATAAATCTCATCATGGAGCTGCGCCATTTCATCGAGCGCCGTCGGCACGGGCTTGCGCTGGCCTAAAGGGCTGATGCCGCCGACCTTGTAGCCCGTCAGGCGCTCAGCATCGGCCGGCTTCATCATATGCGCCGACTTGCCGCCGAGAGCGGCGGCGAGCTTTTTCATATTGACCTCTTCGTCCGACGGGACGATGGCGCAGATCGGCTTGCCATCAAGCTCGGCCATCAGCGTCTTGAACACCTCGCCGGGAGAAACGCCCATTGCTTCAGCGGCTTGCAACCCAACGCGCTCTGCGTTGGGGTCGTAGTCATAGTGCGCCAGGGTGAAGGCGATACCGGCTTTGATGAGTGCCTGGGTGGCGGGCGTGGTCTTTGACATGTCTTTGTTTTAGCTCGAATAAAACAAAGCTCAAGCCTCAGCGTTCGAGGTCGGGACGCTGGACCCAGCGTGGGTCGTTGGCGGCGGCGTCGTAATCCTCCATGCCGACGTCGCGAAGGATGTGCGGCGAAAGGCGGAGGGCTTGGATGGCTTTGTGGCGATCGGGCTTCTCGGATGCGTCGGACGGGGCAGGGACGGCGAAGAGGAAGCCAAGAATGTGCGGCAGCGTGAGCATATGATGCATCGACTGGCCTTATGGCGAGCCGCTCCATATCAGGTTGACATGGCAAGAGGATGCGCCTGATATCGGCCGCAATCCAACTAAACGTCTGCATGCACCCATAAGGTAGGCTTATCTCAATGTCGTTGCCGCCACTCAATGCCGTAAAGGTTTTCGAGGCCGTCGCGCGGCATCTCAGCTTCACTCGGGCGGCCGAGGAATTGGGGATGACGCAGGCGGCGGTGAGCTATCAGGTCAAATTGCTCGAGGAGCGGGTGGGGGCGGCGCTGTTTTTGCGCAAGCCGCGGCAGATTGCGTTGAGCGAGGCGGGGATAAAATTAGCGCCGCAGGTGAAAGAGGCCTTCGACATCATGCGCGATGCTTTTGCCGATACGCGCGGCGAGGTCGATAATCTCCTCTCCATCACCATCGTACCGACTTTTGCGAGCCAATGGCTGGCGCAGAACCTTGGCTTGTTCCAGATCGACCATCCCGATATCGCAGTGCGGCTCGATAGCCGTAGCGATGTTGTGGACCTGCTCAATGAGGATTTCGATATTGGAATCAGGACCTTGTCCGGGCCGCTCAAGAAGGGTCTGGTGGCGCATCTGCTCGTTGAAGCGGATTTCACGCCGCTCCTGAGCCCGGCTCTGGCGGCGAGCATTGGCGGGGTGAAGGAGCCGGCCGACCTTCTGAAACTGCCCATGCTCGATCCGCGGGATGAATGGTGGGCCATGTGGTTCGAAGTGGCTGGCGTGCCTGGCTTTTCGACGGAAGGCCGGCCGATGAGCATCCTTAATCTGCAATCGCTGCTGGGATCGGCGGCAATGGCCGGGCGGGGTGTTTCAATGCTGACGCCGGCGCTGTTTCGCGACGAAATAACCTCGGGGCGGCTGATCCAGCCATTCCCGATTCTCGCGCCGGCGGGGCGGGGATATTATCTGGTCTATCCCGAGAGCCGGCGGAATGCGCCGAAGGTGAAGATGTTTCGCGACTGGATGCTGGGGGCCACCGCATTCATGCGCGAGGGCACGTGACTTCGGTAGCATTCCGTTAGCATCGAGACGCTCAAAAGCCCGAAGCGGGTAAAATCCTGACAAAAGCTGTCGCGGACGGCCGGTAGCGCTCATGCATCATCATGGATGGAGCGGATATGACCAGCGACGAACTCAACGCCGTCATCGTACGGGCCAAGGCGGCGACCTATGTCGGGGGCGGGGTGAAAGCGCCAGCGTCGCGACCGGGCTCGCATGATCTTGGCTGGAGCGAGGGGCCGTGGCGCTACCTCGACAGCTATTTTGGCGGCACCGATTTTCTGGGGCAGGAAGTGGTGTGGCACCTCGCCGATCCGGTCTGGGCGATGAACTATTATGGCTATGTGATCCGGCCGGATCTGATCGACGCGGAGCGGACCAGGGCGACGATCAAGGGCGCGCTGACGGCGATGTATGCGGAGGGGCGGTTTTTAGGTGGGTTTGAGTGGGTGGGCGCGTTCGGGGTTTATCGCGATTGGAGCGAGGGCGGCGTTGGGCAGTTTCGGGGGCGGGAGGTGATCTTGGTGGAGGGGGTGGCGGCTTATGGGTTGGATTATTTTGGGGGGCTGGTGCGGGGGTAGGGGTGTTGTGGGTGTTTAGGCATCCCCCTCATCCGGCGCTGCGCGCCACCTTCTCCCCGAGGGGGAGAAGAATAAGAGGTGGGGCCTTTATTCCTCTCCCTCTTGGGGAGAGGGTGGATCGGCCAAAGGCCGAGACGGGTGAGGGGGCGCGAGCCAAACAAAAAGGCCCGGCGGCTGATCGCCGGGCCTTTTTAGTTCAGAGCCTGCAAAAATCAGACGATACCGCCCGAACCGCCCTCAACAGCCGGGCGCACTTCGGCAACCTTGGCGCGGTAGCCGCTGGCGCGGTAGGCGGCGAGGGGGTCGATGGCGCCGCCGGCTTCGAGGCGGGCCAATGCGAGGATCGGCTCGACATCGGTGCGGAAGGCGTGGCGGAGTTGTTGGGTGGCGGTCAGGGCGTCATTGTCGGACTGGGCGGCTTTGAGGGTCGCGCGGTCGACGAGGAGGGCCTGGGCGTAGGAGCGTTGGACGTCGGAGGCTGAGAGCATCAGCGACTCGATTGGGTCGGTGACATTGTGGCTCTGGTCGAGCATGTGGGCGGGGTGGAAATCGCTGTCGCGGTTCTCGATGTCGACGAGTTCGTTGAAGACGAGGAACAGACGGTAGGGATCGACCGAGCCCGCGTCGAGATCGTCGTCGCCATACTTGGAATCGTTGAAGTGGAAGCCGCCGAGCTTGCCGAACTGGGCAAGGCGGGAGACGATCATTTCGATGTTCACGTTCGGGGCGTGGTGTCCGAGATCGACGAGGCAAAGGGCCTTGTCGCCGAGTTCCTTGGCGATGATGTAATTGGTGCCCCAATCCTGCACGACCGTCGAATAGAAGGCCGGCTCATACATCTTGTGTTCGGTGTAGAGGTTCCAGTCGTCCGGCAGGGCGGCGTAGATCGCTTTGGCCGAGTCGAGATAGTTGGCGAACTGGTCGGCGAAATTGACCTGGCCGGGGAAGTTGGACCCGTCGCCGACCCAGATGGTAAGGGCCTTCGAGCCGATGGTCTTGCCGATCTCGATGCATTCGAGATTGTGCTCGATCGCCTGATCGCGGGTCGCCTTTTCATAGGACGAGAGCGAGCCGAACTTGTAGCTCTGCATCTGGCCCTTGGCGTCCGAGAAGGTGTTCGAGTTCATGGCGTCGAAGCCGAGGTTGAAGCGGCTGGCGGCCTGCTTCAGACGGTTCGGATCGGCCTTGTCCCACGGAATGTGGAGCGAAATGGTCTTGGTCGCCTGGGTCAGCTGGGCGATGACGGCGCAATCTTCGATCTTATCGAAGATATCGCGCGGTTCGCCCTTGCCCGGGAACTTCGCAAAGCGCGTGCCGCCGGTGCCGACGCCCCAGGAGGGGACGGCTACGGAGAATTTTGCGACTTTTGCCTTGATGGCGTCGATGGCGATGCCGCGGCGGTCTAGGCGTTCGCCCAGGGTTTCGTAATCGCGGCGGAGATCGGCTTCGCGCTTGGAATTGTCGGCTTCGACGATGGATGGGTCGATGATGTGTTCGGTCATTTTTTGCTCCTCCAGGGAATAAGGCCCCCTCACCCGGCCTTCGGCCGACCTCTCCCCCAGAGGGAGAGGTGTCGCTGCGCGACGGGGAGCCCCCCCACCTCTCCCTTGGGGGAGAGGTCGCCGCATAGCGGCGGGTGAGGGGGCCTTGCTGTTGCTTACCGCGGGAACGACTGGGCGTTGCCGGCGTCGACGTTGATGATGTTGCCGGTGGACTTGGCCGAGGCTTCCGAGGCGAAGAAGTAGATGGCTTCGGCGATGTCTTCCGGGAACACCGAGCGCTTCAGCATCGAGCGCTGGCGATACATCTCTTCAAGGCCGTCCTTGTCGGTCTTGTAGGTCGATGCGCGCTGCTCGAGCCATTCGCCGGCCCAGATCTTCGAGCCACGCAGCACGGCGTCAGGATTGACGACGTTGACGCGGATCTGTGCTTCCGCGCCTTCGAGGGCGAGGCAGCGGGCGAGGTGAATTTCGGCGGCCTTGGCGGTGCAATAGGCGGCAGCGTTGGGCGAAGCGGCGAGACCGTTTTTGGAGGCGACGAAGACGACGTTGCCGCCGATCTTCTGTTGGCGGAACAGGCGGAAGGCTTCGCGGCTGACGAGGAAATAGCCCGTGGACAGGATGTCCATGTTCTTGTTCCAGAGTTCGAGCGAGGTGTCTTCGATCGGGGCCGAGGAGGCCAGACCGGCATTGCTGACGAGGATGTCGAGGCCACCGAATTCGACCACGGCGTGGGCGAAGCCGGCGAGGACCTGCTCTTCCTTGGTGACGTTGATGTTCACCGGGCGAACGAAATCACTGCCGAAAATGCCGGAGAGTTCGGCCGTCGCGCCATCGAGGGCTGTCTGGTCGATATCGGCGAGGACGACGCAGGCGCCTTCGCGGAGAAGGCGTGCAGCGGTGGCCTTACCGATGCCGCCGGCGCCGCCGGTGACAAGGGCAATCTTGCCCGCGAGCGACTTTGGCTTCGGCATACGGGCAAGCTTGGCTTCTTCAAGCAGCCAATATTCGATGTCGAAGGCTTCCTGCTCGGGAAGGCCTTGATATTCGCTGACGGTCGAGGCGCCGCGCATCACGTTGATGGCGTTGACATAGAACTCGCCGGAAATGCGGGCGGTGGCCTTGTCCTTGGCGAAGGTGATCATGCCGACGCCGGGGATCAGGTAAACGACGGCGTTCGGGTCGCGAACGGCCGGCGAGTTGTCATGCTTGCAGCGATCGTAATAGGCCTGGTAGTCGACGCGGTAGGCGGCGATCTGGGCATCAAGGCCGGCGATCACGGCGTCAACATCGGGGTTTGCCGGGTCGAAGTCGATGACCAGCGGACGGATTTTCGTGCGCAGGAAGTGGTCCGGGCACGAGGTGCCGAGGGCGGCCAGCGGGCGCAGGTTCTTGGAATTGACGAATTCGAGCACGGCAGCCGAGTCGTCGAAGTGGCCGAGCTTGTGGCTGTCTTCGGAGATGAAGCCGCGGATCTTTGGCATCAGCTTGGCAGCGACAGCGCGACGGGCGTCGGCATCGAGCGACTGGGTGGCGGCGCCACCAAAGATCACCTTGCCTTCGGTTTCCTTTTCAAACCATTCGATGGCCTGATTGATGATGCCGATGGTCGTTTCGTAGCATTCCTTGGGGGTGTCACCCCAGGTGAAGAGGCCGTGCGACTCAAGGATCAGGCCCTTGGAATTGGGGTTCTCTTCGCAATATTTGCCGAGCCAGAGGCCGAGCTCGAAGCCCGGCTTCTTCCAGGGGAGCCAGCCGATGGAATCGCCAAAAATCTGCTTGGTCAGTTCTTTGGAGTTCTTGGAAGCCGCGATGGCGATGATCGCGTCGGGGTGCATGTGATCGACGAACGGGTGGTTCACATAGGCATGGAGCGGGGTGTCGATCGAAGCGGCGCGGGGGTTCAGATTGAACGTCGCGTGCGGCAGGTAGCCCACCATTTCGTCTTCGAATTCGACGCCGCGATAGAGACCCTTGAGGGCGCGGAGCTTGTCCATATAGAGCGTCGAAAAGCCATCGAGCTTGATCGAGGCGCTATCGCCGCCCGAACCTTTCACCCAGAGGACTTCGACCATTTCACCGGTCAGCGGGTCCTTCTGCATGATCTTGGAGGACGTGTTGCCGCCGCCATAATTGGTGACGCGCTTGTCGGACCCGAGGAGGTTGGAGCGATAGACGAGGCGCTCCGGCTCGGTCATGGACGCGGCCTTGGCGTCGTCCCACTTGTTTTCAAGGCGCTTGGGCGCGGTGGACATGAAGATTCCTCCCGAAGTGGTGGCGCCTCGATGCGAAGCGCAGGGTTGCGGAGTTTGCCCCACCCACCGGCTGTCATCCCCGCGCAGGCGGGGATCCATCTTGAGATCTCAGGATAGGCCCCGGCTCGAGGCCGGGGTGACAATCGTGTGTTTGGTCGCTCTCGAGGGGTGATCCGAAAGCCGGCAACACATTCGTTTGGCGCGGACATGGCCATAGAACGGTTGACGCTGTCAATCACAAACGATCATCAATCATCAGATGTGCGCGAAAATGATTGTAAATGGCAAAATGCTGATTGACTCTGCTTGGAAAGAATGAAAGCACTGCGCCTGAGGAGTATCAGCATTGCACGAAACGGAACGCCATCGCGTTATTCTCGCCGCCGCCCAGTCCCATGCCATGGTGACGGTTGCGGACCTGTGCGATCTGACGGGCTCTTCCGAAGCGACCATTCGCCGGGACATTGCCGCGCTCGACGAGCAGGGCAAGGTGCGGCGTGTGCGGGGCGGGGCCGAGGCGATCAACCCGCCATCGCAGGGTGGCTTGGTCGGGCGGCCATTTTCGGTCAATGAAACGATCAATATCGCTCAGAAGCGCGCAATCGCGAAAGCGGCGGCCGATCTTTGCAATGACGGCGAGCCGATCATCATCAATGGCGGCACGACGACCTATCAGATGGTGCATCACCTGACGACCAAGCGCGTCAGCGTCTTCACCAACAGCTTCGCCATCGCCGAATTCCTCATCCACAATTCGCGAAATCCCGTCGTCATTCCTGGCGGCACGGTCTATCGCGAGCAGAACGTCATCCTCTCGCCCTTTGGCGGCGTGGTGGCGAGCCACTTCTATGCCAAGCGCATGTTCATCGGCTGCCAGGGGATCGGCGCCCATGGGCTGATGGAGGCCGACCCCATGGTTGTGCAGTCCGAGCTGGGGCTGATCGGGCAGGCGGACGAGCTGATCGTTCTTGCCGACTCTTCCAAATTTACCGGCCGCTCAAGTCTGATCTTGTGCGGCCTCGACAAGATTGCCGCTGTCATCACCGACGCCGGCATCCGCGATGAAGATCGACAGATGCTGGAAACGGCGGGAGTGCGGTTGATCGTCGTGGAGACGCCTGCTCAGGCCGCCGTGGCTTGAGACATATCTGAAAATCCCAGGGAGGGAATTTATGAAGCTCTTTAAACTGATGGCCGCTACCGCTGCTGCCGCCATCCTTCTAGCGACGCCGGCCTTTGCCCAGACGCGCATTGCGCTCGTGGTAAAATCGCTCGGCAACGGCTTCTTCGACGCCGCCAACAAGGGCGCACAGGACGCGGCCAAGGAACTCGGCGACATCGAAGTCATCTATACCGGCCCGACCACCGCGACCGCCGAAGCCCAGATCGAAGTCGTCAATTCGCTGATCGCCCAGCAGGTCGATGCCATCGCGATCTCCGCCAATGATCCGGATGCTCTCGTGCCTGTGCTGAAGCGCGCCATGGATCGCGGCATCAAGGTGATCTCATGGGACTCGGGCGTTGCACCCGAAGGACGCCAGATCCACCTCAACCCGTCGGAAACCGCGCTGATCGGCGAAACCATCATCAAGCTCGCGGCGGACTATCTGCCTGAGGGCGGCGATGTTGCCATTCTCTCGGCCGCCTCCACCGCGACCAACCAGAATGCCTGGATCGAAGCGGCCAAGGCTGTCATTCCGGAAAAATTCCCTAACATCAACCTCGTCGCGACCGTCTATGGCGATGATGACTCGGTGAAGTCGACCGAAGAATCGCGCGGCCTGATCTCGGCCTATCCGAACCTCAAGGCCATCATCGCGCCGACCACCGTTGGCGTCGTTGCTGCGGCTCAGGTCGTCACTGACCAGAACCTGATCGGCAAGATCAATGTCACCGGCCTCGCCCTGCCGTCCGAGTTCAAGCAGTTCATCGACAATGGCGCGAGCCAGGCCGTGGCGCTGTGGAACCCGATCGATCTTGGCTACTCGGCCGTCTACCTCGCCAATGACCTCGTCAAGGGCGAAGAAGCCAAGCCAGGCGCAGTCTTCTCGATCGGCAAGGTCGGCGAAGTGACGCTCGACGACACGAACTCGGCCGCCATGGCTGCCCCTTTCCAGTTCGACAAGAGCAATATCGAAGAGTTCTCGAAGATCTATTGATCTTTCTTCACCTCTCCCTCCGGGGGAGAGGTCGATGCGAAGCAGCGGGTGAGGGGGCCTTTCCGAAACAGGAGGGCCCCCTCACCCCAACCGAATTCGCAAGAGCGAATTCGGTGATCCTCTCCCCCAGAGGGAGAGGGGACTGGACCGAGTGCGTGGCGAGACCACCACCACGCCAAGGAATAAAAAAATGACCGACCCCATCCTGACCCTTTCGGGTATCACCAAGACCTTCCCCGGTGTGCGGGCGCTGCATGATGTGGCGCTGGAGCTTTATCCTGGTGAGGTGACGGCGCTGATCGGCGAGAATGGCGCCGGCAAGTCGACGCTGGTGAAAACCATGACCGGGATCTACCAGCCGGACGCGGGCGAAATCCGGGTTGGGGGCAAGATCGTGACGCTGCCGACGGCGATTTCGGCGACGTCGGCGGGGATTACCGCGATCCATCAGGAAACAGTGCTCTTCGATGAGCTGACCGTGGCCGAGAACATCTATCTCGGGCATGCGCCGCGCAATCGCTTCGGCATGATCGACTGGAAAACCATGAAATCGGAGGCGCAGAAGACGCTCGATTCCATGGCGGCCGGGATCGACGCCGATATTCCACTCAAGGAACTTGGGATTGCCAAGAAGCATCTGGTCGCCGTGGCGCGGGCGCTCAGCGTCGATGCGCAGGTCGTGATCATGGATGAACCGACCGCGGCGCTCTCCCAGAAGGAAATCGAGGAGCTTTATGTGCTCGTCGAACTCCTCAAGAAGGACGGCAAGGCGATCCTCTTCATCTCGCACAAGTTCGACGAGATCTATCGCATCGCCGATCGCTATACCGTGTTTCGCGATGGCGAAATGGTGGGCAAGGGCTTTATTAGGGATACGCCGCAGAGCGAGATCGTCAAGATGATGGTCGGCCGGTCAGTCGATCAGATTTTCCCAACGCGCGCGGCGACCATTGGGGCGCCGGTGCTCGAGGTGACCGCGCTGAGCCATCCCACCGAGTTCGAGAACATTTCGTTTTCGGTGCGGAAGGGCGAGATTCTTGGGTTTTATGGCCTCGTGGGCGCCGGGCGCTCCGAGGTGATGCAGGCGGTCTTCGGGATGACCGAAGTCTCGGGCGGCACCATGGTGCTTGATGGCAAGACGATCGCGCCGCGGTCGCCCGCGGATGCGGTGGAAGCCGGCATCGTCTATGTGCCCGAGGAACGCGGCAAGCAGGGCGTTATCACCGGCGAGCCGATTTTCAAAAACGTGTCGCTACCGAGCCTTGATAAGACTAGCTCAAAAGGCTTCATCCGCATGGCGGAAGAATACAAGCTGGCGCGGACTTATACCGAGCGGCTTGATCTCCGCGCTTCGTCGCTCAGCCAGAACGTCTCGACGCTGTCAGGGGGCAATCAGCAGAAGGTGGTTATCGCCAAGTGGCTGGCGACGCTGCCCAAGGTGATTATTCTCGATGAACCAACTAAGGGCATTGATATCGGCTCGAAGGCGGCCGTGCACGAATTCATGGGCGAACTGGTGAGCCAGGGGCTCTCGGTGATCATGGTGTCGTCCGAATTGCCGGAAATTTTGGGTATGAGCGACCGTGTCGTCGTCATGCGCGAGGGGCTGATGGTCGATATCCTCGACAATACCAACTTGCAGCCCGAGACGCTGGTGCGTCTGGCGGCTGGCATTGCTGAGGAGAAGGCGGCATGAACCGGCTGCTGAAAACCCGCGAACTCTGGCTGGCCCTCGGCATTCTCGCCGTCATCGTGCTGGTGACGCTGCGCTTTCCGCGCTTTTCCCAGCCGGGCAATCTGCTCACCATTTTCAATGACACGTCGATCCTGATGATGTTGGCGCTGGGGCAGATGGCCGTCATCCTGACGCGCTCGATCGATCTTTCGATGGCGTCGAACCTGGCACTGACGGGCATGGTCGTGGCCATGATCAATGCGGCAGCGCCCGGCGTGCCGATCCCGTTGCTAATTGCCGGCTGCGTCGTGGTTGGCGCGGCGCTGGGGGCGTTCAACGGCATTTTGGTGTGGAAGCTCGATATTCCACCGATCGTTGTCACCCTCGGCACGTTGACGATTTTCCGTGGCCTCGTCTTCGTGATTTCGGGCGGCGCCTGGGTCAACGCGGCGCAGATGAGCCAGGAATTCATCCAGCTTCAGCGCGGGTCTTTCCTTGGGCTGCCGATCCTCTCGTGGTTTGCCGTGGTCGTCGCGGGGCTCGTCTATCTCCTAATGACGCGCACGCCGCAGGGCCGGGCCTTTTACGCCATCGGCGTCAATCCGACGGCGGCCGTCTATACCGGCATCAATGTCGGGCGGACCAAGTTTCTCGCCTTCGTGCTGGCCGGGGCCATTTCGGGCCTTTGCGGCTATCTCTGGATTTCGCGCTATGTGATCGCTTCAGTGGAAGTGGCCGGTGGCTATGAACTGACCATCGTTGCGGCCTGCGTCATCGGTGGCGTGTCGATTGCCGGTGGCATCGGGACGGTGGCGGGTGCGCTGCTCGGCGCGCTGTTCCTCGGCGTCGTCAACAATGCATTGCCGGTGATCGGCGTCTCGCCCTTCTGGCAGATGGCGATTTCGGGCGCGGCGATCCTGATTGCCGTGGTGCTCAACGGCCGGAGCGAACGGACCAAGGGGCGGATTATTTTGAAGAAGGCGGAGGCGGGGGCATGAGGGTAACTTCGACATCGCGCCACCCCCTCCCGGCCTCCCCCATCAAGGGGGAGGTGTTGCATCCAGTTTGGGATGAGATTTTGTGCCCCCCACCGGCCTTGCACCTCCCCCTTGATGGGGGAGGTTGGGAGGGGGGGATGGCACCCATAAACCCATCCATTTCCACTCTCACGCCGGGAGCCCCTTCATGACCGATTTCCCTGCAACCGGCCGTCAGCTTCCGAACCGGCTCGACAAGCCGCTGAAATCCGCTGTGCTCAGTTGGGAAAGCCTGCTGGTGCTCGTCGCGCTGGCCATCTTCATCGCCAATTCCTTCGCATCGCCCTACTTCCTCAATGAGTGGAGCTTGAGCGATATGACGTTCAACTTCACCGAAAAGGCGCTGATCGCGCTTGCCATGGCGCTGATCATCATCACCGGCGAGATCGATCTGTCCGTCGCCTCGATCATTGCGCTCGCTTCGACCATGATGGGTCTGGCGCTGCAGGCGGGGGCGGATACGCCCGTGCTCGTGATGGTGGGGATCGGTGTCGGGGTGCTCTGCGGGGCGTTCAACGGGTTCCTGGTGACGGGGCTCAAGCTGCCCTCGATCGTCGTCACCATCGGTACGATGAGCCTTTTCCGCGGCATCGCCTATATCGTTTTGGGCGATCAGAGCTTTAAGGGCTATCCGGCGAGTTTCTCGTGGTTTGGTCAGGGCTATGTGTTCTGGGTCATCTCGTTCGAGCTGGTGCTGTTTGTTGTCGCGGCCGTCATTTTCTATGTGCTGCTGCAGCACACCAATTTCGGGCGCCGGGTCTATGCGATCGGCAATAATGCGACGGCGGCGCGTTTTTCTGGCGTGCGCGTCGACCGCATCAAATTCGTCCTATTCTGCCTGACAGGGCTAATGAGCGGCATCGCGGCGGTGCTTTTGACGGCGCGACTGGGGTCGACGCGGCCCTCGATTGCCGAAGGCTTTGAGCTTGAGGCGGTGACCATGGTGGTCTTGGGCGGTGTTTCCATCCTCGGCGGTTCCGGCACGATCATCGGCGTAGTGCTCGCGGCGCTGATCATGGGGCTCGTGACCTTCGGGCTGGGGCTCCTCAACGTGCCGGGGATCGTCATGTCGATCTTCATCGGCTCGCTGCTGATCGTCGTGATCGCGCTGCCGATCCTGTTCCGCATGTGGAGGCAAAGACGCGCATGATCACCGACAACGGCTACGAAAAGCACGCCTTCAAGATGCGGCTCAATCCGGGGATGACGGCGGAATATAAAAAGCGTCACGACGAGATATTTCCCGAACTCGTCGACCTGCTGCACGAAGCGGGCGTGAAGGACTATTCGATCCATCTGGACGAAGAGACCAACACGCTCTTTGGCGTCTTGTGGCGGCGGGTGGATCACACGATGGCTGATCTGCCGAACACGGACGTCATGAAGCGCTGGTGGGCGCATATGGCGGACATCATGGCGACAAATGAGAAGAACGAGCCGGTATCGGTAGATTTACTGCCGGTGTTTTGGATGAAGTAAGGGGTCCACTTAATCCATAATCCTCAGGCTTGCCCCGAGGGTCGCGGCCCATGAGCGCAGGCGCGGTGGCTCCCGCAAAGGCCCTCGGATCAAGTCCGAGGGAAGAATGGTGGGTAGGTTGGATTGGGACGCGCCGGACGTCGTGAGTGACACGTCCACAATCATGTCTGCATCTTCCCGGATATACCAAACCATCCCCGGTCTTCCCTCGGGCTTGACCCGAGGGTCCCTACCCCTGCGCGCGAGTGCGGTGGCTCCCGCGGAGGCCCTCGGATCAGGTTCGAGGGAAGATGGGTGGGTGTGGTTGGATTGGGGGCCGACTTGAATTGTCAGCCGGGCAAAATACCGAGATAGAGGTCGTCCCATTCCGGATTGTCTTTCTCGATCAGCGCAACTTTCCACGCGCGCAGCCAGTGTTTCATGGTCTTCTCGCGCTGCATCGCGTAGCCCATTTCTTGGTGCTCCTCGTAATAAACGAGGAGGTGACACTGGTACTTTTTGGTGAAGCTCGGCACCAGATCGTTTTTGTGTTCCCAGACACGGCGGACGATGTCGCTGGTGGCGCCGATGTAGATCGTGCCGAACTTGCGCTCCGCCATGATGTAGAGCCACGCCATGCCTGATTTCAGGTCCAAATGGCGGGTGGGTCAATGCTAGATTGTGCGTTGTATTTGAGATGTCCGCCAAGTGTAGGCCTTAACATTACTTCTGTGGCTCTCATGAAGGCCCTCGGATCAAGTCCGAGGGAAGGTAGGTGGGTGGGGCGATTTGGAGTTCAAACCAAACTTTCGCGGCTGCTAGCGGTGTTTATCGGCTGTCACCCCCGATTATCTACTATTACTGCATTTCCCTCGGGCTTGACCCGAGGGTCGCTTCCCCCACCTACCTCTTCAACGGATCGTCGCTCTGATCTACTTCCCCATCTCATTCCGCCAGGAATATTGCGGCGAATAGCCCAGCATGCGCTTGGCCTTTTCGATCGATAGCAGCGTGCCATTGGTCGAGATGTTGCCCTTTTGGGGAACATTGGGGAACACTTCGGCGAGGAGCGAGGTATTTGAGCGGGTCATCACAGAATCCGCATTGGCGATGATGAAGGCCTCAAAACCCTTGAAGTCGGCCTGGAGCGAGCGCCGCACGGCTTGGGCGCCGTCGCGGGCGTCGATATAGCCCCAGAGGTTCCACTTGCGCTTTTTCGGGTCGCTGTCGAAACCGGGGAAGGCGGCGTAGTCTTCGGGGTACATGACGTTGGAAAAGCGCAGGCCGACGATGCGGAGTTCGGGGTCCCAGCGGCAGAATTGGGCGGCCATGGTTTCGTCGAGCAATTTTCCCAGCGAATAGGCGCTTTCGGGGCGGGGGAAGTATTCCTCGTCGACGGGCGCATAGGGCGGGGGTGTGTCGAAGGGCAGGCCGAGAACGGTTTCGCTCGAGGCAAAGACGACGTTCTTGATCTTCGCCAGACGGCAGGCCTCGAAGACATTGTAGGTCGTCGGGACATTGTTGGCGAATGTCCTAGCATTGGCGGCGAGACCAGGCGCGGGAATGGCCGCAAGATGCACGACGGCGTCGAAGGGCCCACCGCGCTCATCGACGCCGCCGAGAATGGCCGAGGCGACTTCGCCGAAATTGGTGAGGTCGATGCGCACCGAGGGGCAGATCGGGTCCGAGAGCGTCTGGTTATCGACATTGAGCACGTCATAGCCATGGGCCACGAGATCGCGCAGCACGGCGCGGCCGAGCTTGCCGCTGCCCCCGGTGACGAGAACCTTTTTCATCCGAACCTCCTCAAATTCCACGCGGATTTTCTGCGCGACTATTGGGAGAAGGTTAGGCGGAATTGCCGGCCTTGCCAACAGGGAGCGCTGTCTCGCGCGTATGAACGGAAACTGAACGGGGCCATCAGGCTAAGTTCAAACGGAGGGGGCCAGTCTAACGCCATGATGAATTTGATCGTCGGGGGACGAACATGAACAAGCGCCAGGAAAAGGTTTTGGTCGCCACGCTTTGTGGTCTCGTGATCGCGGTGACGGCCGGGTTCGTGGTGCAGCCCGTCATGGCGGCGGGCTATGATGTGGGCCAGCCGGCGCAGGTGTCGCGCGTTGCGCCCTGGGATGTGCTGCAGGTGCGCAAATGGCCGGCGAGCTATTCGCGCAAAGTCGGCAGCTTTGGGCCGGGAACTCCGGTTTGGGTCGAGCGTTGTATCGAGGTAGCGAAAAGCTCGGACTGGTGCCTTGTCGATAATGACGAGACGCGCGGTTGGGTGAACTCTCGCTACCTCTCACCGCTCGGCGGCAGAGATATTTGATTTTTAGGCCGACCCCTCCATCGGCTGATTTTAGTGACTGTGTACTGACCTCCCCATGCATTGACTTTTCCGGTCGCTGATTGTTCCTCAAGAGCAATCAGGACCGGAGTTTTCTTTTATGGATGCCAATCCCGTTCTCGCCGAAGCCGTGCGCGGCAATTGGGTGGAAAATCGCCATCGCGGCGCTTTTGTCGTGATTGATGCCGATGGGCGGGTGATTGCCTCGGCAGGCGATATCGAGCGGCCGGTCTTTCCGCGCTCGGCGATCAAATCCATGCAGGCCCTCGCGATCTTCGACCGGCATGCGGTGGAACGGTTTCATCATTCTTCCGAAGAACTGGCGCTGGCTTGCGCTTCGCATCATGGCGAAGAGGTGCATACGAGCCGGGTTGGCGGATTCTTGCAGCGCATGGGCCTGTCAGAAGCGACGCTTGAATGCGGCGCGCACCAGCCGACCAATGGCGCGGCGCGCGAGGCCCTGCGCGAAAGGCATGAGGAGCCGAGTGCGCTCCATAACAATTGCTCGGGCAAGCATGCCGGGATGCTGAGCGTGGCGCTGGCCATGGGCGTGCCGACGGAAGGCTATGTCAGCCGCGAGCACGATGTGCAGCGCGCGGTGCGGGCGGCGGTGGAGCTGGTGATCGGCGAGGAGCTGACCGAGGATCGCTGCGGCACGGACGGGTGTTCGATCCCGACATGGGCGGCGCCGATCCGGGCCTGGGCGCATGGCTTTGCGCGGATGGCGACGGGGAACAGGCTCGATGCCGGCCACGCGGCGGGAGCGCAGGCGCTGTTCGATGCGGCGACCACCCATCCGCTTCTCGTGGCGGGGACAGGGCATCTTGATACGCTGGTGATGGAAGCTTTTGGCGGCCGCGTCATGCAAAAGGGCGGGGCCGAAGGCGTGCAATGCGGCGCCATCCGCGACAAGGGCTGGGGCTATGCGCTCAAATGCGACGACGGCAATATGGCGGCGAGCCAGGCGATGGTCGCGGCACTGTTGCTGAAGTTTGCCGAGCCGGATGAGGGGCAGCGCAAGGTGTTGGAGCAGTTTGTTAGGCAGCCGACGGTGAATGTGCGCAAGATGGTGGTGGGGGAGATGCGGGCGGTTCTGTGACTGCCGAAGGCCCCCTCACCACGACGCTTCGCGTCGACCTCTCCCCCAGAGGGAGAGGTGGGTGAGTGCGTTGATGACGGAGTGACGCCTCTTCTTCAGGGGAAGCGCCTTGGCACTACCTGATCGTCACATGCGGATATTTGTCCGCTGCGGCGCGGAGGTCGGGTTCGGTGATCTTGGTCCATTCTAGGCCGACGATTTCGCCGACTTTGGGCTCGTAGATCATGTTGTTGGCGATGAGCACCGGGCCGGGATCGTCGGCGACGGTGACGCCGATGCCGACATCGCTCGAATAGACGACATTGTTGGCGATGACGATCGAGCGCATGAAGCGCCCGAAGCCGGCGGCGATGGCGACGCCGGGGACGTTTTCGACGACATTGCCGGTGACCGAGACTTCGGCCTCGACATAGATGCCGACCGGGACGGTGTCCGGGTTGACCTCGGACTTGGGCGAGATATTGCGCACGATATTGTTGGCGCAAGTGGCGAGATGACCCTCGCTGTCGAGATTGGTGATCGAGATGCCTGTGGCGGCGCCGTCGATGAGGTTTTCGGCGATGATCGAGCCGGAAAAGCCGAATTCGGAGAAGATCGCGACCTCGCCGCAGGTGCGGCACTGATTGCCCGAGACCACGGTGTTTTTGGTGGTGTTGAGGCGCACGGCGGTGAAGGCGCAATCGCTAATGTGATTGTCCGAAACGATCACTTCGTCGGCGAGATAGACATTGATGCCATTGCCGTTCTGGCCATTGCCGCCGGCTTTCCAATCGATATTGGCGATGCGGTTATTGGTGACGATCGAGCCATCGACGCCCTTGGTATCGCGCCAGATGCGGATGCCGGCATTGCCGCAGCCATCGATGTGATTGCCGGAAATGAGCGAGCCCGTGCTTTCGAGCGAATGGATGGCGCAATCGGCGTGATTGAGGAAGACGCAATCCCTGATGCGGACCGCGCTGGCATGCATACCGAGGGCAATGCTCGAGCCATCGGTGAAATGGCAGCGCTCGACGGTTACGTCGGTGCCGGTTTCGATGCCGAAGAGCGGGTCGGTGCCGCTATTGCCGGTAAAGCCGATGTCGCGGACGATCGTGCTTTGCTGGTTGGAAATGACGAGGGCAGGGCCGCCGGAGGCGACGAGCCAAGTGGCGCCGGGCACGCCTTCAAGCGTGAAATTGGATTTGAGATTGATCTGGCCGACGCGGAAGCGGCCGGCGGGGAGGGTGAGCTTGCCGACAGCGCCGTCGATGGCGGCCTGAAGAGCGGCGGTTTGATCGCTCTCGCCATCGGGCACGAGATCGGCCGTTTGCGCCTGAACCGGCGCGGAGGCGGCCGCAGCGAGGGCGGAGAGACCGAGAACGGCGTGGCGGCGGGAAATCGTTGTTTCTTGGCGCATAATTCTATTGTGCCAGCTTTCGGGCACGGCGCGAGGAAAAGCGGGGGAATTGGTGAACGGGGCCATTCTTCCGTGCCTTGTTCGCCCCACGACGGCGCGGCTATAACGGGGGAATGGTTTTAGGGAGAGGCATGCAATGCTCGTTGACGGTAAGATCTATCTTGGGACGAGCACGCGGCCGGAATATCTGAGCCTCAAATATGGCAATCGGCATGGGCTGGTGACCGGGGCGACGGGCACGGGCAAAACGGTGACGCTGCAGGCTCTGGCCGAGGGATTTTCGGCGGCGGGGGTGCCTGTCTTTGCGGCAGACATCAAGGGCGATCTTTCAGGGGTCGCGAAGGGCCAGCCGATCCAAGAGTGGCAGACCAAGCGCGCCGAAGAGATCGGCTTTACCGATTATGCCAATGACGCTTTTCCGGTGGTGTTCTGGGACCTGTTCGGGACCAAGGGGCATCCGGTGCGCGCGACCATTTCCGAGATGGGGCCGGTGCTGCTGAGCCGCATTCTCGATCTCAACGATACGCAGGAAGGCGTGCTCAATATTGCATTTCGCGTCGCCGACGAAGAAGGGCTGCTGCTGCTCGATCTGAAGGATCTGCGCGCGCTGCTGGTCAATCTCCAGGAGCGGGCCAAAGAGATTTCGGGGCGCTATGGCAATGTCTCGACCGCTTCGATCGGCGCGATCCAAAGGGCGCTGCTGGTGCTGGAACAACAGGGCGCCGACCATTTCTTTGGCGAGCGGGCGCTCGAAATTGCCGACCTGATGCGGACCGATAGTGACGGGCGCGGATTCATTTCGATCCTCGCGGCGGATCAATTGATGGCCTCGCCACGGCTCTATGGGACGTTCCTATTGTGGCTGCTGTCCGAGCTGTTTGAAGAGCTGCCGGAAGTGGGCGATCCGGAGAAGCCGAAGATGGTGTTCTTCTTCGACGAAGCGCACCTGCTCTTTGACGATGCGCCCAAGGCGCTGATCGACAAGGTCGAGCAAGTCGTCAAGCTCATTCGATCGAAGGGTGTCGGCGTTTATTTCGTGACGCAGAATCCGATCGATATTCCGGAAAATGTGCTGGCGCAGCTTTCCAACCGCGTGCAGCACGCGCTGCGCGCCTATACGCCGCGCGAGCAGAAGGCGGTAAAGGTGGCAGCGGAAACCTTCCGCCCCAATCCGGCCTTTTCGACCGAAGAGGTGATTACCCAGCTTGGGATCGGTGAGGCTTTGGTATCGGTGCTGGAGGATAAGGGCGTGCCATCCATGGTGGGGCGGACGCTGATCCGGCCGCCTTCAGCGCAGGTGGGCCCGCTCAATCCGGCAGAGCGCGATGCGACGCTCGCCAATTCGCCGGTTGGCGGTCTCTATGACACGGTGGTCGATCGCGAGTCGGCCTTCGAGATTTTGGAAAAGCGGGCGCGCGATCGGCAATTGTCGGATGAACGGGCCAAATACGATGCCGAGGACCGGGCGCGGGCCGATCAGATGGCGCGGGAGACGGCGCGCGAAGAGCGCGTGACCCAGCCGCGGCGAACGAGCCGGCAGACGCCGGCAGAGGCGGCGATGAATTCGTTTGCGCGGACGGTGGCCAATCGGCTCGGCAGCGCTATCGTGCGCGGCATTCTCGGCAGCCTCAAGGGACGATGACCATGGCCGATCTCTCCAAGACCCAACCGGTTATCGGCATTTTCGCTTCGGACAAGGGGCCGGGCGATCCGGAACGCGCGAGCCTGATGAGCCAGACGGGGACGCTGTTTGCCCGGCGCGGCGCGCAGCTTTTGTGCCTCTGGGAGAATGGGGTGTGTCCGTTGCCGCTGATGACGGCGGCGCGGACGGCGGGCGGGCCAGTGTCGATCCTGGCGGATGAAGAGGTAAACGTGCCGCCGACTTTGGCCGGGGTGCCGGTGCGGGTCGTGGAGGATCGGGCGGCGCGGCACGCGCTCTTGGCCGAGGAAGCGCAGGTTTTGCTGGCTCTGCCGGGCTCGCTAGCTTCGGCAAGTTCGCTGTTTGGTGCCTGGGCGGCAGGGCAGGGGAAGCCCAAGCCCGTCGTAATGCTCAACCGGCACCGGGCTTTTGAGGTGGTGAAGGGTTTTGCCGGCGACGTGCTGTCGCATTCTGTGGCTGGGTATGACCGCAATATCCAGTTTGCGGATAATGTCGAGGATCTCTGGCACAAGGTCAGTTGGGTGCTGGAGAGACGTTAGGGATCTGGGCTGATAATGGGAAGGCCCCCTCACCCGGCTTGCTTTGCAAGCCGACCTCTCCCCCAAAGGGAGAGATGTCGCTGCGCGACTAAGGGAACTCTCACCTCTCCCTTGGGGGAGAGGTCGACGACGTAGCCGGCGGGTGAGGGGGCCTTACCCGATTAAGGCTCAAGGCCCGGATGCATGGGCCGGCGGGTGTTGGGGAATAGCGGGACCACATTGTCCGTCGTCCGGCGCGTCGGGCTCGGCTGGGGTTTTGGCATGGGGACGCGGTCGCGGCGGTCGGGGCCGCGGTAGCCGTTGCCGAGGAGGCCGACGACGCTGCGATTGATGAGGCGGGCCTGGACGCGCTGCAACAGGTGGCGCGGGGACATGGGCTTGACGAGGACCTCGTCGATGCCGGCGCTGATCGACTGGTGACGCATGGGCGGAGTGATGGCGCGGGTAAGCGCGATCACCGGAAGGTCGCGGCTGACGAAAGTGGGGTCGAGGCGGATGGCTTCGACCATTTCATAGGCCGGGCGACCGTCGCGATCGAAATCGACCACCAGCATATCGAGCGGGGCGATGCGCATATAGGCGAAGAGCTCGCCTTCGCTTTCGAACGGGCGCACGCGCAGGCGTGAGTCGCCGGCGAGGACCATCGTCAGAACGGACGTCAATGCGGGGTTAGCGGCCAATACGGCCACTGTTTTCGGCTTTGTCGTCAACGCTTTTCCCCGGTTAGTAAACAATCCGTTAACACGGACTGAATCGCGCTGGAAGCGTTGCATTCCGCTAAGCAGTGGGAATTGTTGGGAAAGTTAACGGCGAGAGGGGTTTGCGAAAACGCTTTTCGTGTTTGCCAAAGACACCCCCTCCCAACCTCCCCCATCAAGGGGGAGGTGCGGGCCGGTGCTTTTGGACGAAGCGTGCCACACACTCGATGCGACACCTCCCCCTTGATGGGGGAGGCCGGGAAGGGGGCGCTGGACTAAAAGAAAACCCGCCAGCTTGCGCGGGCGGGCTTTCTCTGAAATCTCAGGATGGGCCCCGGCTTTCGCCGGGGTGACAGCCGGTGATGGAAATCAGGCCGTGGCTTCTTCGAAGAGCAACTCGACGTGTTCCCAGTTCACGAGATTGTCGAACCAGGCTTCGAGGTATTTCGGGCGGGCGTTGCGGTAGTCGATGTAATAGGAGTGTTCCCAGACGTCGACGCCGAGGATCGGCTTGCCGCCATAAACGAGCGGAGATTCGCCGTTTGCGGTCTTGGAAATTTCGAGCTTGCCGTTCTTGACGGCGATCCAGGCCCAGCCGGAGCCGAACTGGGTTGTGCCGGCCTGAATGAAATCGGCGCGGAGCTTGTCGAAGCCGCCGAGATCGGAATCGACCGCCGCCTGAAGCTTGCCGGGGAGCTTGTTGCCGCCGCCGTTGGGCTTCATCCAGTTCCAGAAGTGGACGTGGTTATAATGCTGGCCGGCATTGTTGAAGAGGCCGGCATTCTTGCCGAAGCTTTCCTTGACGATGTCTTCGAGCGGCAGGATTTCGAGACCCGAACCTTCAAGCAGCTTTTCGCCATTGGTGACGTAGGCCTGATGGTGCTTGTCGTGGTGGAATTCGAGCGTTTCGGCGGACATGTAGGGCCCGAGCGCATCGTAAGCATAGGGCAGGGGCGGCAGGGTGAACTTGGTGGACATGGATAGTCTCCGTTTCTGAAAAAGGATGACGCTGAAGCGAAACAGGAATTACGGATTGGTTATAGGCAGTCTCGATTGGCGCAACAATGACGGGGCGGGAACTAACAGTCCAATCCTACCGACTTTATCGCAAAGGCATAACACTCGGCGGTTTCCTTGAGGCGATCGAAGCGGCCGGAAGCGCCGCCATGGCCCGCGCCCATATTGGTCTTGAGATATAATGGCGCGGTGCCCGTCGCGGTTGCGCGCAGTTTTGCGACCCACTTGGCCGGTTCCCAATAGGTGACGCGCGGATCGGTAAGGCCGGCGAGGGCGAGGATCGGCGGATAGTTTTGAGCCGAGACGGCTTCATATGGCGCATACGCGGCGATGCGGGTGTAGTCCGTTTCCGACGTGATCGGATTGCCCCATTCGGGCCATTCGGGCGGGGTGAGCGGCAATGTGTCGTCGAGCATGGTGTTGAGCACGTCGACAAAGGGGACCTGGGCGATGACGCCGGCCCAGAGATCGGGGCGCATATTGGCGATGGCGCCCATCAGCATGCCGCCGGCAGAGCCGCCCTGGGCGACGATTTTGCCCTTTTGTGTGTAGCCGGCCTCGATCAGCGCTTCGGCGGCGGCGATGAAGTCGGAAAAAGTGTTGGTCTTGTGCTCGTGGCGGCCGTTTTTGTACCAGGCGTAGCCCTTGTCCATGCCGCCGCGGATGTGGGCGATAGCATAGACGAAGCCGCGATCGACGAGGGAGAGGACCGAGACGGAGAAGCTCGCGGGCATGGACATGCCATAGGCGCCGTAGCCGTAAAGGAGCGTTGGGTTGGTGCCGTCGAGCGGCGTGCTTTTTTTGTACAGGAGCGTGACGGGGACTTCGGCACCGTCTGCAGCCTTGGCGAAGATGCGGCGGGTTTCGTATTTCTCCGGGTCGTGGCCGGAGGGGACTTCCTGGGTCTTGAGTAGGGTCCGCGAGCCGGTCGCGAGGTCGACGTCATAGACCTGGTTGGGCGTCGTCGGCGAGGAATAGGAGAGGCGGAAGACGGTGGTGTCGAATTCGTAGCCGACCGACATGCCGAGCGAATAGGCTTCTTCTTCGAAGCGGACGACGTCTTCCTTACCGGAAGTGAGATCGCGCACGACGATGCGCGGCAGGCCGTCGCGGCGTTCGAGGCGGAGGAGATGGTTTTTGAGGACGATGGTGTCGAGGATAAGCGTGCCGGCTTCGTGCGGGACCAAGTCGGTCCAGTTTTCTGAACCAGGATTGTCGAGAGGGGCGGTGACGACTTTATAGTCTTCGGCGCCGTCGGCATTGGTGCGGATATAGAGGAGGCCATCGCGCTCTTCGACATCGTATTCGCGATCGGTGAGGCGGGGGGAGACGAGGCGCGGCTCGCCGCCAGTTTCGGCGTCGATCAGATAGACTTCGGAAGTCTGGTGATCGTGCGCGTCGATGATGATGAACTTGTCGTTTTGCGTCTTGCCGACGCCAACGAAGAAGCCGGGATCTTTTTCTTCGTAGATGATCGGGTCGGCGGATTGCTCCGTGCCGATCGTGTGGCGGCGGATGCGGTAGGGGCGGTGGTTGTCGTCATATTCGGTGTAGTAGATCGCCTTGGAATCGTTGCTCCAGACATAGGAGCCGGCGGTGTCGGCGATGGTTTCCGGGCTATCCGCGCCGGTTTCGAGATCGCGGATGACGATGTCATAATATTCCGAGCCGGCGCGGTCGGCTGCCCAAGCGAGATAGCGGTGCGAGGCGTCATGATCGGCGCCGGCAAAACCAAAATAGCCGTCACCGGCTTCGATGTTGCAATCGAGAAGCACGGTTTCCGGGCCGCCGTCGCGCGGGGTGCGGACGACCTGCGGGTACTGCTTGCCTTCGAGCATGCGCGAATTATAGGCCCAAGGGCCATCGGGCGATGGGATGCCGCTATCGTCTTCTTTGATGCGGCCGCGGATTTCCTTGTAGATATTGTCCTGCAGCTCAGCGGTTGGCTTGCCGAACTGGTCTTCGTAAAAAGAATTCTCGGCCTCGAGATAGGAGCGGATTTCCGGATCGAGTGCTTCCGGGATTTGCATGACCTCATGCCAATTGTCGGCGCGCAGCCACGCCCAGGGATCCTCGCGGGTCACGCCATGATGTGTATGGCTATGGGGCACGCGCTTGGCTTGGGGCGGGGTGGTCTTGGTCATGAAGTTATTCCGCTTTGGAGGCAGGAGTGGTGCCTAGGACATAGGCGGGGCGCGCGGGAATTGCCAGAGGCGCGAAAGCTGGGCGCAATCGTCGCAGCCAGTCCGATTTGGCTTGTTCCCGCTTCGTGAGTGGTTAAGCTTTGATTCACAAAATAAGAACCAAGAACCCTTTGGAGGGGCTGAGTGGGGCTGTCCCTGGATGCGAGCATCGCCCTTGTGGCGATAGCGCCCTTTGTTGCGGCGCTATTGGCGCCGTTCATCCATAGTCTGGCGGGACGCTATTCGGCCTGGATTCTGGCGCTGGTGCCGGCCGGCATTTTCATGCTGCTGATCCGGCTGGGCGAGACAGTTGTTGGTGGCGACACGCTGACGGCCGCGATCGACTGGGCGCCGGCTTATGGGCTGACGCTCGGCTTTTTCGTCGATGGGCTGAGCTTGGTTTTCGCACTCACCATTGCCGGGGTGGGCACGCTGATCCTCCTCTATGCCGGGGCATATCTCCGGGGGCATCCGCATCTCGGGCGCTTCTATGCGTATATTCTCGCTTTCATGGGCGCGATGCTGGGGCTGGTGCTAGCCGATTCCGTGCTGGCGCTGTTTTTGTTCTGGGAAGCGACGTCGGTCACCTCGTTCCTCCTGATCGGCTTCGATCATAGCCGGCAGGCAGCGCGGCGGGCGGCAATCCAGGCGCTGATGATCACCAATATCGGCGGCATGGCGCTGCTCGTCGGCGTGATTTTGCTCCAGCATGTCGGTGGAACGTGGCTTCTGAGCGAGTTGCGCGGCATGGGCGAGGTGGCGCGCGGGTCGGGCTTTTATGGCGTCTTGCTCGCCCTGTTCCTCCTCGCTGCCTTCACCAAATCGGCGCAGTTTCCGTTCCACTTCTGGCTGCCCAATGCCATGGAGGCGCCGACGCCGGTTTCCGCCTTTTTGCACTCGGCGACCATGGTCCAGGCTGGTGTTTACCTCCTGTTGCGCATGACGCCGGTTTTGGGCGGCACACCGGTCTGGACCGGATTATTGCTCGGTTTTGGCGGGGTGACGCTGATCTGGGGCGCGCTGGCGGCGTTGCGCGAGACTGATCTGAAACAAATGCTGGCGCAGACGACGATTGGTTCGCTGGGCCTACTCGTCGTGCTGATCGGGCTTGCGACCGAGGCGGCGATTGCGGGGGCCGTGCTCTATTTCATCGCTCATGCTTGCTACAAGGCGGGGCTCTTCATGGTCGCCGGCGCGGTGGATCATGGCGCGGGGACGCGCGAGATCAATGCGCTTGGCGGGTTGGCCGACAAGATGCCGGTGACCTTTATCGGCGCGGCGCTGGCGGTGCTCTCGATGCTCGGCCTGCCGCTGACCCTCGGATATTTCGCCAAGGAAGAAATGTATCTGGCGGTGACCGGCGGCGACTTCGGCATGCTGGCGGTCTTGCTGGTGCTTGTAATCGGCAATGCGCTGCTGGCGGGCGTGGGCTTGATCGTGATGATCCGGCCATTCCTCGGCGATGTCGTCGAGACGCCGAAGGCCGTGCATGAGGCGCCGATTGCCATGCTGGCGGGGCCGATCCTGCTTGGTGGCGTGGGTGTGGTGCTGGGACTATTGCCCGATTGGCTGGGCCATGACGTGTTGGCGCAAGCCGGCAGCGCGATATTGGGGCAGGGGATTGAGAGCCATCTGTCTCTCGCGCTCGACATCACGAGCCCGTTGCTCTGGCTCTCGGCGATCACATGGCTGGCTGCCATTTTGGTGTTCCAGAAAGGTCACGTCATCCGGGCTGTGCTGCGGCGGTTCAATGCCGTTCTGCCCTCGGCAGATCGGATGTTTGACCTTGTGATGTTCGGGCTCATTCGCTTTGCGGCAGCGGTGACGCGGGCGCTGCATCACGGCAGGCTCGAATATTATTTGGCATTGCTCTTCATGTGCCTGACGCTGGCGCTGTTCCTGCCCATGCTCATGCTAGGTGGGTTCGACTGGATGGTGCCGACGGCCGATCTCGGCGATTGGTCCAAGCGCCTGGTGCTGCCGGCGCTGGAACTGCACGAGTGGGGCGTTGTGCTGCTGGCGATGCTGGGGCTCATTGCGGTCTTGATCGCGCAGAGCCGGCTGGTCGCCATTCTTTCGCTTGGCATTCAGGGCACGGCGCTGGCGCTGATCTTCCTGCTCTTCGGCGCGCCGGATTTGGCCTTCACCCAGTTGATGGTCGAAATTCTTTCGGTCGTGATCCTGACGATCGTCATGACCAATCTCAAACTCGACGCGCGCGATCACCGGCCGTTCGAGGATTGGGCGCGGGACGGGACCATTGCCGTGGTCTGCGGGGCAGGGGTGAGCCTGCTGCTGATGCTGGTTTTGAGCGGCACGCTCGATGATCGATTGGCGGAATTCTTTACCCGGACGAGCGTGCCGATCGCGCATGGCGCCAATATCGTCAATGTCATCCTCGTCGATTATCGCGGCTTCGATACGCTGGGCGAGATTTCGGTGGTGATGGGCGCTGGTATCGCCATCCTGGCACTGTTGCGGCGCCGCAAGCCCGGGAGTGAAGCACGATGAATACGCTGCTTTTCCGGACGGCCGCGCCGCTCATCGTTGCGACCATGCTGGTCTTCTCAGTTTATATCTGCCTCCGAGGCCACAATGAGCCGGGCGGCGGCTTTATCGGCGGGTTGATCGCGGCATCGGCCATCGCCGTCTATGGCATGGCGGCGGGGGTGCCTGCAGTGCGGCGGGCGCTGAAACTCGATCCAATGGCGATTGCCGGGGCTGGCGTTTTGCTGGCCGGATTGTCAGGGCTTTTGAGCCTTTTAATCGAGGCGCCATTCCTCACCAGCATCTGGCTCTACCTCGATCTCGGGGAGACGGTGGTACCGCTGTCGACGCCGCTCTTTTTCGATATCGGCGTCTATCTGACGGTCTTCGGCACGCTTTCGGCAGTGGCGCTGGCGCTCGAAAGCGACAGCGAGGAGGACCTCTGATGGATTATGTTCTGGCTTTGCTGGTCGGGGTCTTCGTGTCGCTTGGGGTCTACCTGCTGCTCTCGCGCTCGGTGATCCGCATGATCCTTGGCATGACCATTCTCGGCAATGGCGTCAATTTGCTGATCTTTACCGCGGGCCGCGTCACGCGCGGGGTGGCGCCGATCGTGCCGGCCGGGCTCGATGCGCCTCTAGGGCCGATCGCCAATCCGCTGCCGCAGGCGCTGATCCTGACCGCCATCGTCATCGGCTTTTCAATGTTCGCCTTCCTGCTGGTGCTGGCCTATCGCGCCTATCAAAGCCTTGACGCCGACAATACCGACCGCATGCGGCTCGCCGAGCCCGACAATGCGCCGCAACCGCCGCTGAGCTACTGACATGGAAGACACGGCGCTATCGGGACTGCCGCCCGCCATGATCGAAACCGCAACGGCGCTTGCCGATTGGCTCATCGTGTTGCCGATCGTGCTGTCGCTGATGGGCGCGGCACTGCTGCTGGTGCTGCGCGGACAAAAAGGCTTGCCAGTCATCGTGGCCGCCTTGGTCGTTTCCGGAATTATCGCGGCCGATGTCGGGCTCTTGCTGCGGATTTTCGAAACCGGGCCGGTGAGCATGACCATGGGGCGCTGGTTGCCGCCCTTTGGCATTGCGCTGACGGCTGACCTCTTTGGCGCCGGTTTTGCGCTGGCGGCAGCGGTGGTGACACTGGCCGTGGTGCTTTATGCCGAAATGGGGCGCGATGCAGGGCAAAGTCGCGATGGTTTCCATGCCATGGTGCTGTTGCTGCTCGGCGGCGTCAGCGGCGCGTTTCTGACCGGGGATCTCTTCAATCTCTATGTCTGGTTCGAGGTGACGCTGATCGCCTCGTTCGGGCTGATCGTTCTGGGCGGAACGCCGCTGCAGATCGATGGAGCGGTCAAATATGGCTTCATCAATTTCCTGGCGACGACGCTTTTTCTTCTCGCGTTGGGGCTGACCTATGGCCTGCTCGGGACGCTCAATATGGCTGATATCATCCGCGTGGCGCCTGGCGCTGACCGCGCGGGGCTGACGGGGATTGCGGCGCTGTTGCTGCTGGCCTTCGGGATCAAGGCGGCGGCGTTTCCGCTCAATGCCTGGCTGCTGGCATCTTACCACACGCCGCGCCTCGCGGTTTCGGCGCTGTTTGCGGCGCTGCTGACCAAGGTGGGCGCCTATGCGCTGCTGCGGACGCTGATTGCGGTTCTGCCGCAGAGCCGGGAGCTGCTGGAACCGGTGCTGGTGATCCTGGCGGTCGCCACGCTGGTGATTGCGCCGCTCGGGGCGATTGCCGAAACCAATCTTCGGCGTGCGGCGGGATTTTTCGTCATTTCGGGGATCGGCGCCATTTTGGCTGGCATCGCCATGCCAAGCGCCGAAGGTGTGGCTGGGGCCGGGATCTACATCTTTCACGCCATGCTGTCGGTGGCAGCGCTTTATCTTATTATCGGGATCATCGAGGTGCGGACGGGCGCGCGCGACACGCGGGCCATGGGCGGGCTCTATGCGACGAGTGCGCCACTTTCGATCCTGTTTTTCGGGACGATTCTGGCGCTGGCCGGCGTGCCGCCATTCCTGGGCTTCTGGCCAAAACTGCTGCTGCTGCAAGCTGGGGTGGCCGAGGGCGGGATAGGCTGGGTGCTGGTCTCGGCGCTCGTGGTTAATGCCGTGCTGGTGTTGATCGCGGGCACGCGGATCTGGGCGCATATTTTTTGGCGGAACGGCCCCGAGGGCGTGGCGGGGGTGAATGACCCGCTGCCTTTGCCGCCGCTGACCGGGTCAGGGCGCCTGGCGATGGGGGCGACGGTGGCATTGACGCTGATCGTCTTTGCCATAGGTCTCTGGCCCAATCCAATGCTGACAGTGGGGCAGGCGGGGGCGGCGGACCTGATCGATACTACGCGCTATTTCCAGGCGGTCGGGTTGGCGGAGGTGACGCCATGAACAGTGCTTTTCTCGTCCTCATCCTGGCGCTGATCTGGGCCGGCATTTCTGGCAATTTTTCCGGGCTCAACCTGCTCTTTGGCGGTGTGATCGGCAGCGTCGCCATTTTCGTGTTGCGATCCTCGGTCAGAGATCGTGGCTCATTGCGCAAGGCGCGACAGCTTTTGGGGCTGGCGCTGCTGTTTCTCGTCGAGCTGCTGATGAGCGCGGTTCGGGTGGCCGGTTTGGTGCTGCGGCCCGATGTGAAATCGGCGATCCGGCCTGCGGTCGTTGCCGTGCCGCTGACGGTGAAGTCGGACGTCGAGATTACGCTCCTCGCCAATATGATTACCCTGACCCCGGGGACGCTGAGCATCGACATCGCCGAGGATCGCTCGGTGCTCTATGTGCATGTGCTGTCGATGACGAGCGAAGCGGCCGTGATCGCCGATATCAAGACCGGGTTCGAAGCGCGGATTGCGGAGATCTTCAAATGAGCGTCGCGCAATTTCTTGATTTGAGCAGTCTTATCGCGCTGGTTTTGCTGAGTGCAGCGCTGTTGCTGTCAATTGTGCGCATTGTTATCGGGCCGACCTTGGCCGATCGCGTCCTGGCGCTCGATCTGCTGACGGTGGTGGCCATGGGATTTATCGGCGCCGTAGCTATTCGCACCGGGCTGACGCTTTACTTGGACATTGCGCTCGCGCTCGCGCTTTTGGGCTTTCTCGCGACTGTGGCCTTTGCGCGATACATCATGCGGCGTGGTCTTAAAGAAGATCACGCAATGGAGGCGCAATCAAAGTGAGAGATATCGTGCTCTGCCTTGGAGGCGGTTTTTTGATTCTGGGGGCGATATTCACGCTCATCGCCGCACTCGGAGTCATTCGCCTGCCTGACCTCTACACGCGGATGCACGCCGCCTCCAAGGCAGGTGCCGTGGGCGGTGGGCTGGTTTTGCTGGCAGTCGGGCTGGTGAGCCTTGATGCCGCAGTGGCGCTCCGGGCTTTTATCGGTATTGTCTTTTTGCTGCTCACAACACCCTTGTCCGCGCATCTCCTTGCCAGAGCGAGTTATCTTGGCAATCAACCGCTTGGGGAAAGTAGCGTAGGGGTTGATCCTAAGACACGATTGGAACAAAATTCCCAAGCATGAATAAACCCGAGTGAATTCGGTTTATATTGCAGTTCAGAGTTGCGTGCTGCAGTAAACAGAATTAGGAATGCAACACGGTCGCCACTGCCCTGTTGCGATTCAATAAATTCGGAAGGTTACAACATGAACGACAACATCGCTCCGGCAGATGTGGGAGAGTTCGATCTGGTCGAACTAAGTGCCGACATCGTCTCGGCTTATGTCAGCCACAACGCCGTGAGCCCGACAGATCTGACCAAGTTGATCGCTGAAGTGCATGGTGCGCTGCGGTCCCTGCGCAGCAATGAAGTGCCTGTGCTTGTGGAAGATCTCAAGCCTGCCGTTCCGGTGCGCAAGTCGGTCGCTGCCGACTACATCATCTGCCTCGAAGACGGGAAGAAGTTCAAGTCGCTCAAGCGCCACCTGCGCACGCACTACAACCTCTCGCCCGAGGAATACCGTGAGAAGTGGGGCCTGCCGGCCGATTATCCCATGGTTGCGCCAAACTATTCGGCAACGCGTTCCAAGCTCGCCAAGGACAATGGCCTCGGCCGTAAGGCTGGCTGAACAATCTAGAGGTCACCTGCGTGAGGCCTTGCCGATATCGGCAAGACCTGCGCAAGACCAAGCAGTTGCGCTGAGCTCTCGATATTTGAGTTGAAGCGCAATTCGATCCAATCGACTTTTCTCTTAGTGGCCGCCCCCGGGTGGCCACTATGCGTTTACCCCTTCATTTCTCGCGATTTTTACCTTCTCGGGGCCAAGTTATCCCCGGGGTGGAAAACCTCTGTCAGGATATAGGAATATTGTCCTATGATGTCGGGGGATGTCTATGCGAATCGAAACTCATTCCGGTGAACCGCCACAACCGAACCCACGCCGCAAACGCGGCGATTTTGGGTTGGCCGATGTACTCGCTCTGATTTCACGGGAGAGAGATATTCCTATCCGGTTGCTGGTTCACGTTTCTCGTTGCCGGGCCGAGACGGCGCGGGCGCGGCAGGTGGCGATGTATCTGGCCCATGTGGTGAAGGGCGTCAGCCTGACGGCGATCGGGTCCGCTTTCGGCCGAGATAGGACTACAGTCTCCTATGCCTGTGGTTTGATCGAGGATATGCGCGACGATCCCGGCTTTGACGCCGAGCTCGACCGGCTTGAGGCGCTGCTCAATGAAACGCGGGAGCACTGAGATGGAAGGGCTTCCAGACGCCGTTTTGCGCCTCGCGAGTGGGCGCGGAGAGCAGGCGGCATTTCTTGATCGGCACCATATCGAGGCGGCATCGCGCCTCGCTCGCCTGTTCGAAAAGGCGCGACTGCGGCAGCGGGTGACCATGTCTTATGACCCGGCGCGGGTAGGTGGGCGTTCGGGGTCGGGATCGGCTGAGACGGACTTGTCCGTGTCGGCAGCCGATGCACGGCGAAAACTATCAGATCTGGCGCGAACGATGCCGGCCGAGTGCTGGTCGCTCCTGTTCGACATTTGCGGGCTTGATCTTGGCCTGCAGGAGATCGAGGCAAGCCGGGATTGGCCTCGACGCGGCGGCAAGCTTGTCCTGCGGATTGCGCTTTCAAGCCTTGCGAGCCAATTCGGGCTGGAGGCCAAGGCCGAGGGCCGCGACGCGACCCCGCAAAGGCATTGGCTGCCAGAGCGGCCGGAGATGTTTCCGCATGCGGGTTCTTAACGATGTAAGGTTCTGTAATGTTTGGTGAATGGTGCGCGTGGTAGATTGCCTTCATCAAGCAGGGCGGGAGCCATGTCCGCAAGAATCGTTGCCATCCAGTATCTGCGCGCCATTGCGGCTCTCATGGTGTTGGTTTCGCACGCCCTGCTTTACCCGCTGACGGTCGAGGACATCACCTATGGCCGGCTGGGCTGGCTGGGTGTGATCCTCTTTTTCGTCATTTCCGGTTTCATCATGGTCAGCGTCACTGAGGGCGGGCGCTTCGATGGCCGCGAATTCATGCAGCGGCGCATTCTCCGTGTCGTGCCGCTCTATTGGGCCTTCACCTTTGTTGCCGCGCTCATGGCGTTCGTCGCGCCGCAATTGTTCAAGACGACGGTGTTCAACGGCGAGCAACTGGCGCTCTCGCTGGCCTTCATCCCGTTTTACAACGCGGCAAGCCAAGGATTGCACCCGCTCTATAAACTCGGCTGGACGCTCAACTATGAGATGTTCTTTTATGCCTGCTTCGCGCTTCTCGCGGTTTTCACCGCGCGCGGGCGGGTCATGGGGTTGACCATCGCCTATATCGGGCTGGCGCTGATCGGGCTTTTTCTCGCGCCGCAGGCCGCCATTCCGCATTTTTACACGAGCTTCCTGCCGCTCGCTTTTGTCGCCGGCTGCTGGATCGGGCTGGGGCACCTCGAAGGGCGGCTGGCGGATATCCCGCTGCCTGTGATGGTGCTGGTGGGCGCGACCGGGTTGTTCGGGCTCTATGAAGGCTTTGGCTGGAACCGCGGCGTCGTCGAAGACGCGAGTGCCTTTGTCGGCCTATTGGCCTTTGCGGCGAGCACAGTCCTATTGGCCGTGCGCTATGAGGCGCGGCTGCCGCGTTTCCGCTGGCTCGAGCATTTGGGCAATGCGTCCTACTCGATCTACCTTGTCCATATCTTTGCCGTCGCCTTGATGGCAGGGATTGGACTCAAGCTGATCGGGCGGAGTTTTCCGGGAATCGTGCCGGTGGTGACGCTCCTTGCGATCGGCACCGGCATCTGGCTTGGGCTTTTGCTCTACCGCTATGTCGAGCGGCCGCTGATGCGCCGGCTTAACCGCAAGAAGCCCTAGACCAACCGTGCCTTCGCTTCGTTCCGGATGCGATTGACCATGGCGACGAGCCCATTGGAGCGCTGCGAGGTCAGGTGTTCGCGGAGGCCCAATTCGTCAAAGAGCGCGATGGCGTCGGTTTCGGCGATTTCTTTCATCGACCGGTCCGAATAGAGCGCGAGCAGCACGGCCACCAGTCCTTGCACGATCATCGCATCGCTTTCGCCCTTGAGGTGCAGCGCGCTGTCCTTGGGTTCGGCGACGAGCCACACTTGGGAAATGCAACCATTGACCTTGTTGGCATCGGTTCGTTCGCCTTCGTCGAGCTTGGGCAGAGCCTGGCCGAGTTCGATGAGATAGCGGTATCGATCTTCCCAATCGTCGAGAAACGAAAGGTTGTCGGCAATGTCCTGAAAGGCTTGGGGCTGGGTCATGGGCCACTATCTACAGCATGTCGCCTGAAAGTGGGTATCGGTTTCAGGAAAAAGACATGCGCAAAAACGCCTCAAAAGAAAAGGCCGCAAGCACGGGGTGCGTGCTTGCGGCAGGAGCCGATGGGTATTGGAGCGACGCTGCCGGGCGGGCAGCAGGCCCATCGGATTAACAGTGCGACACCAAACCTGGCGTCGTTGGAGCAGGGGTGCTCCATTTTCCCTATGCGCATCGGCCTCAAAGCAAGTCCGCCGCGCATTTTGATCTAAAACTCTATCCCGCGCGCTGAGGTCGGGGGCGGGGATAGGGAATCGGATCGGCCTCAGGCGCAACATGCATGGGTGTGACTGAGGGCGGGATAGGCGGGAGGGTGGCGGCAATGATCGCCTTGCCCCCGTAGCATTGCAGGCTATCGCACTCGATCGCCTGGATCTGTTGGGCCACGAACTGGCTACCGCGCGTCATGGCCTCATTGGCCACCGACTCGGCGGATGCACGCATATCGACGCCTGGCCGGATGACCAGGAAGGCGACAGTGAGCCAAAATGCGGAGCGCAATAGGAAAAACATGGCCGAAACTTTTCGAGCGACCCTATGCCGCCCTTCTATCTCGACCCTAACGAGCGCTTCCTAAGGCTGGTTTGGCCCAGTTCTTAAAATTTGAAACAAATGGTTATCGCAGTTTCGGAGGAGGACAACACCTTGTTTACGCTATCGGGCGAAACCCCTCTCGCGCGGCGCGGACTTAAACCTGTTTTAGGGCCTGAGGCGCGAGTGTGGGGCACACAAGATCTGATGGGTAATCAGACAGCAGGCCGGGATCACTGATCGCGGCGACGGTCCCAGGGGCCGGCAAGAGCGGCGTCTTAGTATGAGTAAAATGATGCGTAGCCTCGATATTTTTGGCATTGGCGGAAGGGATGGCGCACGCTTTGCTGCCTCCAGCCCGCGGCCTGACGTGTTGCGCCGCAAGACCATTGCCAACAATGCCCGCCTGATGATCGCCATTGCCGCGCTCGCCATGCCCTTTGCCATGTGGGCCCTGCTTGCCCATGCTGCGCTCGGCTTCGCGCTCGCCTGCCTCGTCTTAACTGGCGGCATGCTCTCGCTCTCGTTCTTTCATCGCGGCCACCACGATGAAGCCGCGCTCGCCCAGATCGGTACGGTCATGGGCGGCGGCGTGTTTTTGACGCTGATCGATTCGCGCTTTGCCGATCTTGGCCTCGCCGTCGTCCTCATGGGTCCGGTGCTGGCCGCGCTTCTGATGGGGCGGCAGGCGCGGATCTTGACCTGGCTCGGCGTTGCCGCGGCAATTCTGGTTGGCGGCGCATTCTCGTTCTTTGGATTTCCGCACGATATCACGCTCGCCAATGAGGCGACGCTCGCTGGTGGCGTGCTCTTTGCCCTGGCGATTGTCGTCGTCGCGCACACGACCCACCACATCAACGCCGGCTATGTCGTCCACGACAAGGCGCAGGTGAACGCCTATCGGCATCTGGTCGAGCATATGCAGGACACGGTCATCTGCTTTTCGCTCGAGGGAGACATTCTGTCGGCCTCGCGGTCGTCCGAGGAGCTTTTCGGCTGCCCGCGCTACCAATTGAGTTCTGCAACGCTTGGCGAGCGGCTCCATGTCATGGATCGCCCTGCCTACCTGACGGCCTATGCCGATGCCAATCAAGGCGGGAAGAACCGGACGATCGAGGTGCGCATGCGCCGCGACGATCCGCGGTCGGGCGCCTCGGCGCCGCAATTTATCTGGGTCGAAGTGCGCTTTGCGCCGATCAGCAGCGAAGCAACCAGCGAGCGCTATGAAGTGACGGCGCTGATGCGCGACGTGACGAAGCGCAAGGACGCGGAAGCCGCCATGGCCGAAGCGACCCGCTCAGCCGAGGAAGCCTCGCAGGCCAAGTCGCGCTTCCTCGCGACGATCGGGCACGAATTGCGCACGCCGCTCAACGCCGTCGTCGGCTTCTCTGAAATGATGACGACGGGCATTGGTGGCGAACTGTCGAACACGCATCGCGAATATGCCGGGCTTATTCACCAGAGCGGCAAGCACCTTCTCGACGTTGTTGGAATGCTGCTCGACATGTCGCGCATCGAGGCCGGTAAATTCGAAATCAGCACCGCGCGGTTCGCGGCGGCGGATATCGTACAGCCCTGCTTTGCCATGGTCGATTCCATGGCCAAGGGCCGCAAGATCACGCTTGATGCCGATATCGAAGCGGGCCTGCCGATGATCGTCGCCGACGAGCGCGCCTGCCGGCAGATCCTGATCAATCTCCTTTCCAATGCCATCAAGTTCAGCCACGAGGGTGACCGCGTGACGCTGGTGGTCAAGCGCCAGGGCACGGCGATCAGCTTTGCTGTGCGCGACCAGGGCATCGGCATGGCGCCAATGGCGCTCGAACGAATCGGCGAACCCTTCTTTCAGGCAGAGGATGGGCTCAACCGGCAATATGAAGGCACCGGCCTCGGACTCTCGATCGTCAAGGGTCTGGCCGAGCTCCACGGCGGCACTTTAAGGGCCATGTCGGAAATTGGAGCGGGGACAACCATGACCGTACTCCTGCCGATAAACGGTCCGGCAACAAAGATGGAAGAGACTGTCGCGGTTATACAATTGCATCGTGAGCCCGCGACGGCGCCCAACACTTCATGGCAAAACGAAAAAAGAAAAGCGCAATGACGGCTTCTACCCTGTCCCAGCTTCCGCTGATGGCCGGTAGCGTGCTCATGGCTCAACTGGGTCGTGGCGCGCGCTGGTCTTTCGAACACTATATGCGGGCGCCGCTCGCCTCGACGGCTATTTTTGCGCTCGTTTCGATGAGTGCCTTTGCCAGCAGCAATGCGCTCTATTTCCAGACGGGCGTGCATCCATCGCCCTTCTTTGCGACCTCGCTCGATGTGCCGCGTGCGGTCAAGGTGAGCCCGGTTGAAGCGCCGATGCCGGCGCCTGCCGCCATGCGCGAACAGGCCGAGGACGACGCCGCAGCCCTTGCGCCAGCCGCGGTTCCGGAGACGACCGGTAGCGTCGTGACCGCGCAGCCGCAGGTGATTCCCGACCAGCCGGTGGGCAATTCCGAAGTTTTTGCCGTGCAGAAAAAGCTCGCCGAACTCAAATTGTTCGAGGGCAAGGTCGACGGCTATTATGGTCCGATGACCGCCCGCGCCATCCGCGCTTTCGAGGAGCGCAACGGCTTTGAGCCGCAGGGCGCGCTGTCCTCGGCAATCGTGCAGTCGATCATCAATTCCGACGCGGCAGGCCGGGCGGCAGCGCCGCAGCCTGTCGTGCAGCCCCAGGCTGCAGTCGCGCCGCAACCGGTCGCAGCGCCACAGCCGGTAGCGGCTGCGCCGGTCGTTGCGCCAGCACCTGCGCCAGTTGCCGAGATTGCGCCGGCTCCCGCGCCGCAGCAGGATCGCGTGGTGGCGCGGCTTCCGGCGCTCTCGCCGGTCGAGACTGCCGTGGATACGGTTGGTACGGCCACAGCCAGCACGATCGATTCCATCGTCGCGGCTGTCGGTGGCGAACGCGGGACGTCGACGCCGGTAAGCAATCCACCCGTACCGACGGCAAGCGTGCCGAACCAGCCTATGCCGGCGCCAGTCCAGGTGCAGGCCGCTGCAGCCCAGCCGGTGGCGCAGATCCAGCCCGTGGCGCAGCCGGTTGCCATTACCCCGACCCAGCCACCGCGCGCCGCACGTCCGGCGACGGACGGCGATCTCGTGGCCGATATTCAGCGTGGATTGGCTAGTCTTGGCTTTTTCCGCGGCCAGATTGACGGCAATCCGGGGCCGGAAACAGCGCGGGCCATCCGCGAATTCGAGAATTTCCACCGCTACAAGATCACCGGCCAGGTCCAGCCCGATCTCGTCGATCTGCTGCGCAAGGCAGGCGCCACGATCTAGTGGCCGGGGCCTTGCGCAGCGATATCTGGTGCATGGCCTTTGTGCGGCGCCACAATGACCTCGGGAATATGTGCGTCGTCGCCAAGCGCGGCGACCCTATTGCCGGGCAGGTGTTTATCGAGGTCGATCATCTCGATGGCGCGCGCTCGCTCTACACGCCGGCGCCGGTGGTCAGCCGGGGAGATACCGCGGGGCTGGTGTTTCAGCGCCGATTCAATCACGTCGAGCCGAACATAGTGCGCCAACGCATTGCGCGGGAAGGCGATTTCGATCCCGATCTTTGGGTGCTGAGCGTGGATCTCAGGGGCGATGATCTCGGGATCGATGTGATCAAAGACCAAACGCCATAAATCGTTGAGTTCGAAACGAGATCCCCGCTTTCGCGGGGATGACGCTGTGGCTCTTAGCCGGCGCGGCGGGCGCCGAGGCGGGAGAGGGCGACCATGGCTTGTTCGACAACGGGGTTGTTCGAGCTTGCCGCAGGAGCGGCAGATGCAGCGGCCGGGGTGCGGCGGCTTGGCATGGCGACGGGGCGGTACTGGGGCTTGGAAAGATCGAGGAGGTTTACCTCGCCACGCCAGGCGCTCATCAGATAGGCCATGGATTCGGGCGAGACGGTCGCAAAGAGCGAGGCGAAATCGGCTAGGGCGCGCGAGCGCTCGTCGTCGTGGCTCGTCGCGTGGATCAGAACTTTCAGGCCATCATAGGCCGAAACGCCGAAGCCGCGGAGGACGACGAAGGTCGAGGCGCCGGTGACGTCATGGGCGATCTGGCCGCAGCGGACTTCATCGAGGCCGGTGATCTGGGCGAGGAGCTTAGTGACTTCCGGACGACGATTTTCCGAGAACAACTTCATCAGCGCCTTGGTCAGTTCCGGTGTTGCGACGGAGAGCTGTTCGATGGTGCGCTGGATCGGGGCGGCCGGGGTTTCGCGATTGGCGAAGGCCTGGATGACCTTGATGCGGTGGATATCGGAGAGATCGAAGAAGGCCGGCGCGAGGAGGGCTGCGTCGAAATCCTTACGGTTTCCAAGGGCTTCGGCGACAAGGTGATCCATCTGGGCCGAGCGGGCGAGCGCGCTGAGATAGGCGCCGCGCGGGCTGATATCGAGATTTTGCGAGAGCGCGCGATAGACCTTGCGCGAGTTCATCTGGAAGAGTTTGGCGAGCACCACATTGGAGAGGTTCTTGCGGGCGCCGATAATGGCCGCAGCGCCAACATCGTAGCGGGCGATGACATCGAGCATGGTGCGATCGGACAGCTCGGGCGCCTGGGTAAGGAAGGCGTTGAGATCATCGCCGATATTGTCGACGACCAATTGCTCGAGCGGCTCGGACAAAAGTTCGCTCCGGCCCAGGATTGCTGCGGCTTTCGCGCGGGCCTGGGGGCTCGCCGCCTGGAAGAGGCGGGTGGCCAGCGTTTCGAACTGTTCCATTTCGGGAGGGGTCGGACGGCCGCGGCGCGCATAGGCGTCGCAGGCGGCGATCAGGAGCGTATTGGTGCGGTCGACGCCGCCGGTCTCGATAAGAAGCTGGAAAGTTTCGTAAGGCTGAAAACCGAGCATTTTTAGCAGAACCATCGACTCTAATGCGCCCCCGGCGCGTTCTGATGCCTAATTTGCCTCCAATTCGTTAGCAGTCCGTTAACCTTGACGATCTCTTAATAGGAATAAGCGCAAAGGGCGTCATTGCGCCGGGAGAATCACTGAACTCGCTGCCTCCACTAGGGACGGGGGAGCGGCTCACATTGGAGGTCAGCTTGGGAAAGCTGCTGAAATTCGAAATGCGGGATCGACCCGCACGGTCGGGAATACGACAGCCCGGAGACGCACAGATTTTGATCTTCACCGGGGTACGTTATGAACGCGGGCCTACGCCGCCACCCACTGACCGGCTCGACCCGTCACGTCGCCGCCGCAAGCGCGGCTGATCGCGTGTCGACAGTTTTGCGTCTTGCCGGAACGGCGCTGCTCGCCGGGCTCGTCGTCGCCTGCGCGTCGCGCCCAGTCGGTGATTTTGGCCGCGCGCAACCGAGCGTGCTGCATGACAATGTTTTGCCTGCGGTAGGGACTTTTATGGCCCGCCAGCGCGAACCTGTGTCCAATTTCAACCAGACCGACCAGGAACGCGAAATGCACGATCGCACCTGGCGCTTTCTCGTTGCCGCACAGGCGGACGACTGGATGTTCGACACCCAGGCGGAAATGCAGCGTACGCGCATCGCCCGGCCCAAGGATTTCACCTTCACGACGGACCGCTATTATTCCTGGCTGAAGCGGACCTATTACCAATCCTCCCGCGTGCGCTATGCGACGCTGAATCGGCATGTGCTGGCCGATCTCGACACCATGCCGACGACATTTGCGAGCATCTGCGCGGTGATCGAAGTCGATCGCAACCGGGCGGTGGCGCTGGCTTCGCTGACCGATCTTGAGCCCGGCGCGGCCGAGGATGTCGCGGCGCGAAAGTATGAGAACGACTTCCATATCGAGTGGTTCGTGCGGGCGGTGAACTATCGCTACGAGAGCTATTCCTATGCGCTCGACAATCTTCTTGTCGAAACCCCGCATGAGCAATCGATCACCGTCGACGCTTCGCTCGAGCAACTGAGCTATTGGGCGGGGCGGGCGACACGGCATGATTTCTGCGGCGATCCTACGGGGCAGCATGCCCGCGGCAGTGTCACCATACCGTCACGCTTCCAGACGATGGTGCCCGATCTTGAAGTGATCGACCAAAAATAGCTGGAGCAGAGTGTTGAGTGCTGGACGGACCGGAAATGTCGCTGAGGTCTTTCTGGTCTTTCTCAAACTCGGGCTGACAAGTTTCGGCGGGCCGATTGCCCATCTCGGCTATTTTCGCGATGAATTCGTCAGCCGGCGCGGATGGTTCGACGATAAGGCCTATGCCGATCTCGTGGCGCTTTGCCAATTCTTGCCGGGACCGGCATCGAGCCAGGTCGGTTTTGCCATTGGGTTGATGCGGGCCGGCGGCCCGGGCGCGCTCGCGGCCTGGGCTGGATTCACCCTGCCATCGGCGCTGTTGATGCTGGCGATTGCGCTTGGGGCAGGGGCGCTAAGCGGCGATCTGGCGCAGGGCGTTTTGCATGGATTGAAGCTTGTTGCCGTAGCCGTCGTCGCGCAGGCGGTGCTGGGCATGGCGAAGAGCCTGTCGCCGGACAAGGTGCGGGCGGGGATCGCGGTGTTGGCCGTGGCGGCTATGGTGATTTTCGGCGGTGTCTGGGGGCAGGTCGGAGCGATCGTGCTCGGAGGCGTGCTGGGGCTTTGGCTTTGCCGGGGCGAGGCGCAGGCGGTCGGCGAGGAGCTCGCCGTGCCGGTGTCGCGCACGGTCGGCGTTGCGGCGCTACTGCTGTTTGCCGGACTGCTACTGGTTCTGCCGCTTGTGGCGGGCTTCGGACAAGGTCTTGCGGTGTTCGACGCGTTTTATCGCGCCGGTGCGCTGGTTTTTGGTGGGGGGCACGTCGTGCTGCCGCTGCTTGAAGCGGGAACGGTGAGACAGGGCTGGCTCGACCAGAACACTTTTCTTGCCGGCTATGGCGCTGCGCAGGCCATGCCCGGGCCGCTCTTTACGTTTGCATCTTATCTCGGCGCGGCGAGCGGAGTGCCGCCAAATGGAGCGATCGGGGCAGCGATTGCGCTCGTCGCGATCTTCTTGCCGGGGATGCTGATCGTGCTGGCGGCGCTGCCGTTCTGGCATGGGCTGCGCGGCAACGCCACGGCGCAAGCGGCAATGCGCGGGGCAAATGCCGCAGTGGTTGGGATTTTGGGTCTGGCGCTTTATAATCCGGTGTTTACGAGCGCGGTGCTGGGGCCGGTGGATTTTGTTCTGGCGCTGGCGGGCTTTGTGGCGCTCGTAAGCTGGAAAGTGCCGCCGCTGGCGGTGGTTGTGGCGCTGGCGGTTATTGGTGGGGTGATGGGGGTTGTGGGGTAGCTCCTCTTCACCTCTCCCTTTGGGGGAGAGGTCGGGTTGCGAAGCAAGCCGGGTGAGGGGGCCTTTGTACGCGTTCGGTGTATCAAGGCCCCCTCACCCGCCGCTGCGCGTCGACCTCTCCCCCGAGGGAGAGGTGGCCCTGCGGGCCTAGGGTACAGCGACAGCCTTCAGTCGTTCCGCGGCCTTAGGCGCGAACTCCCAGAGCATTTCGACGCTTTGCCATTTGGCGGCATTCACCTCGTCTAGCTGCGCGGTCAGCGGCTGATTTGGGTCGGCGAGGAAGAGGTATTGGAGGTCGTGGTGGATGTGGGGCGGCTCGTTGCGGGATTTTTTGCCGGGGACGTCGTGGCTGTCGATGATGAAGGGAAGGTCGCCGTTTTGATGCCAGGGGTGCAGTTTTAGGCCGGTGACGCCGGTTTCTTCCTCCGCTTCGCGTTGGGCGGAGAGATGGAAGAAGGGGCTTGGTTCGTAGTGGCCGCCGGGCTGGAGCCAGCGGCCGATGGTGATGTGGTCGATGACGAGGATCTGGGCGTGATCGGGCGAGAGCACGATGGCGCTGGTGGTGAGATGGCCCGGCATAGTTTCGCGGAGATCGAGGCGATGACCTTCGGCAATTTGCCAGCGGAGCAGCGACAGGTGCTCGGCGGGGGCGGCTACCTGGGCGAGATAGCGGGTGACGGTGGCGGCGAGGGTTTGCGCGAAGGATTCGGGTGACATGAAGAGGTTTTAGACCGTCTGGCGCGTGAACTGAAATCCTGTTCTGCGCCTCGGGCGTCAGATGGTCCACCCGGTCGAGCCGGGTCTTCATGATGGTGGGGGGGGGCTCGGCGGTGATGCGAGAAAGAAATCAGCCGCCGAAACCTGGGGGTGGTTCGGCCAGCGCGATGCGGTTGCCGTCGGGATCGAAGACTTGTGCGACCTTGCCGAAGGGGCCACTCGTGGCGTTGACGGCGGCGATGTCTAGGGCGGCAAGGCGGGCGATTTCGGTGTCGAGATCGGGGGTGACGATGGTCATGACCGAGTGGCCCGCATTGGTCTCGTCTTGCCATAGCTGGAGACCGGCGCCGCCGATATTGCGCCACTGCACCATACCGGGAATGGGCTTGTCGTCGACCGGGCGGCCGATCAGCTTTTCGTACCAGACGAGGGCGATATCGAGATCGGCGACGGACATGCCGGCATAGGCGCCCTGCACGTTGAAGACTTTTGACGACATGAAAACACTCCTCTGTTTTCTGCGCGACGAACGGCTACTTGCCGTTTCGACGCCGGCTTAGCCGCGGGGAGCAAAAAGGATGATTGCGGCGCCGGCAAGGGCGAGCACGCCGCCGGCAATATCCCAGATATCGGGTTGGCGAGATTCGACGGCCCAGAGCCAGATCAGCGACGCGATAATATAGACCCCGCCATAGGCGGCATAGGCGCGGCCGGCATGATCGCTGGGCGCGAGGGTGAGAAGCCAGGCGAAAGCGGCGAGAGCGAGCATGCCAGGGATGAGCCACCAGATGGGCTTGCCCAAACGGAAGACGGCCCAGAAGGCAAAGCAGCCAGCGATTTCAGCGAGCGCGGCCAGCGCATAAACGAGAAGGGCGGAGCCGAACGCGGGCATCAGCCGCGCGGGCCGCAGGAAATGGCGCCGAGGCGTTCGGCGAAACGCGCGCGCATAACCTGGTGCGGCGGGGAGAGGCGGACGAGAGCAAAAAGCTTGTCGCTGGGCGCTTCGACGACGAGGAGGCCCTCTTCGATATCGAGCTGCTGCTGGGCAAGGAGACGGGTCTGGGCGGCGTTGAAAATGCCGAGATCGACCGTCTGGCCGATACCGTCGCGATTGGTGGTCGAATAGATGACGATGCCGGCCTCGTTGAAAAGGGCGAGGGACCAGAAGGCATCGGGCAGGGTGCCGCGGAGATAGGCGGGGCCTTGGGAAAGGTCGAGCTGGCAGAGGCCATAGACGAGATCGGGATCGAGCCCCAGCGGATTGGGCTGGGCGGCTTCGACCGGCGGCAGGATGACCATACGGTTGCTGGCTTCGAAGGCTGAGACCCGCGACCAGGTGGTTTCTTCGGCCAGCATCGGCAGGGTCAGAATGACGACGATGTGGATGATGCCGCCGAGAAGGACGCCGCCGACGAGCCAGAGCAAGAACCGGATCATGCGCAATCTCCGCGCGTGATGGTGGGCATGGTGTCATTGCCCGAACCGAAGCCGGAAAAGGCGGTGGTGTCGTAAAGCGTCAGTTCGAGGCTGAAGGGGCCGGAGCCAGCGAGTTCCAGCCAATTGCCGGGGGATAGGGATTTGCCGACATGGATGGTCATGGCGCCGGAATTGTCGCGGGCGACCTGGCTCGAGCGCATCGCAAGATCGGTGCCGGGGGCGGCAAGGTTCTGGCCGGCGCTATCGACAGCAACGAGCGTCCAGAAGCTCGAGACCGGGACGTGGCCGGAAAGGGTATAGGTGCAGGAGAGGTCGAGCGGTTCGCCGGCGGTGTCGGTGGTGGCGAGGAATTGCAGGCCCTCGGCACGGCCAAGCTGGAGCGCGGCTTCGCGGGTGAGATGGCCGCGGGTATAGGGATTTGGGGCGTCGGAACCGAGATCAGGCCAGGACACCCAGGCGCCGATTTGCGCGGCGCCGAAGAGGCGGCCATCGGTCAGCGCGTAATAGGAGAGGCCAAAGCCGGTCACGAGGGCCACGGCGATGGAAAAGAGGAGAAGCAGGACAAACCGCACTTGAGTTCAGCTTCCTCGATATCTGGGCATGACGTGCTGAACCGGCAGCGCTGCGAACATGCCAAGGCTATAGCAACCAAGCGGCGGGGGCGAAAGCCATGGTGATGCCGCAGACGCAAAATAGCGATAGCCGGATCAGATGAATCAAGACGGGTGAGATGTTTATGCAGGGACGGATTTGGATCGCGCTTGGGCTTTTGGCAGTGGCGGTGAGCCCCGCAATGGCCAAGGACAAGACGACGATCGTGGGCGACCTATCCGGATGGATCGGAACATGGACCGGGGGACCTGAACAGGAGATCACCATCACGTCGGGCGCCAATGGCGGTTTGGCGGTCGAGGGCTATGCGACCTATGGCGCCGAGGATTCTGAAAGTGCCGCGATGGGCGCCATCAATGTGGGTGGATTTGCAGGCAACATTCCGGCCGACTGGATCGAGGACAACAATGTCACCATTGCCTCGACGGGCGACGAGATCATCCCGACAAGCGAAGCCGGGCAATATGATTGCTGGGTGGATATGACGCTGAATGGCGAGGTGCTCGAGGTCGACGACAATGGCCAATGCGGCGGGCTCAATGTGTCGTTTATCGGGACCTACAAGCGGCAGTAGAAGTGAGCGCGGCGGGGGACCGCCGCGCCGAAACTTACATGGCGTCGAGTTCGACGATCAGATCGTCATAGGCCTTGCAGGCGGCTTCGACATCGGTCGGTGGATTGGTCTGGAGACCGGTGAATTTCTGGCTGATTTCGGTGGCCTTGTCAGGATTGGCGGCAACCACTTCCTGCACCTTGGTCGAGAGCTCCATCGCTTTGGTCTGCAGCTCTTCGGGCGTGCAGGCGAAAGCGGTGGCGGTGCCGGCGAAAACGAAAGCAGCGGCGAGAATCGTTGTCTTCATAACTCATCCTTTGATCTGTTGATCGCGAATGGCGCCCGTGCCGGAAACCGGCCGGTGCATCGCAGTTTGACGCTCACGAAACGGTGAGCGCCGGCATCAGATGGGCAAAAGATGCGGTGAAAATAGGGCGGCGACAGGGGTTTAGTGTGGGGCAGCGCTGCCGGGCTCAGAGCCCGGCGCTGGGGGCGGGGGCGCTGGCCTGATCGGAAACCGGCGCCAGATCCTTGATGGCGATGTCAAGACGATCGGCGAGATCGAGGAGTTTGCGCGCGGCCGCCGGGGTCAGGTTGGGCGGCCGCTCGGCCGTTTCTTCCTCGGGGAGCGCGGCGGCATCGGCGACGATGGTCTGCTCGGGCACGAAATCGACGCCGAAGACCGGCTTGATCTCGATATTGGTGTGGGCATAGGCCATGAACTTCTGCCAAGCGACAGTCGGCAGGGTGCCGCCGGTGAGATTGTTGGTCGGGCGATAGTCATCGTTGCCGAACCAGACGGCGGCGACGTAATTGCCGGTGAAGCCGCAGAACCAGGCGTCGCGATAGGACGTGGTGGTGCCGGTTTTGCCCAGCGTCGGGACGCCTTCGATCTTGGCGCGCGAGCCGGTGCCGCTGGTGACGACGGCGCGCATCATCTGGTTCATATAGGCGACGGTTTGCTCGGAGAGGATGCGCTCGCGCGGGGCGTCGGGATCATATTCCCAGACGGGATCGCCGGTGAGCGTCGTCATCCGGGTGATGCCGAAGGCGGGGGTCTTGAGGCCGTCATTGGCAAAGACCGCATAGGACGAGGTCATGTCGAGGACGGAAACCGAGGCAACGCCAAGGGCGAGCGAACGGGTCACCGGATAATCGGCGCGGAGGCCCATGCGATGGCTGAGCGCGGCAATGGTGTCGCGGCCGGTCTTGATCGAGAGGGTGACGGGGACGGTGTTGATCGAAGCGGCAAAGGCTGATTGCAGGGAAATCTGGCCCTTGTAATTGCGGCCATAATTCTGCGGGCACCAATCGCCGATGCAGACCGGACGGTCCGAAATGGTGTCGGAGGGTTTGAGGCCCAATTGCTCGAAGGCTTCGGCATAGACGAAGGGCTTGAAGGAGGAGCCGGGCTGGCGCGTCGAGACGATGGCGCGGTTGAACTGGCTTTTGCCGTAGTCCGTGCCGCCGACCATGGCGCGGATGGCGCCCTGGGTGTCGGTGACGACCATGGCGGCCTGGGAGACCTTATATTGCTCGCCCTGTTCGCGGACGACCGAGGTCACGGCTTCCTCGGCATAGCGCTGGAGCGTCGTATCGATGGTCGTGCGGACGGTGAAATTATTGCCCTGCGCGCCGGTCTCGTCGATGATGCGCTTGGCTTCGTCAAAGGCCCAATCGAGGAAGTAATTGGGCGAATTGACGTCGGCGGTGCGCTCGATGGGCGAGGCGGGGTGGCGACGGGCGGCGGTTACCTGGCCTTCGGTCAGAAAGCCCGAGGCGACGAGATTGGAGAGGACGAGATTGGCGCGGCCGCGGGCAGCGGCGAGATCGACGTGTGGCGCATAGCGCGTCGGGGCCTTGAACATGCCGGCGAGCATGGCGGCTTCGGCGAGGTTGATGTCCTGCACGCGCTTGCCGAAGTAATATTCGGCCGCGGCAGTGACGCCGAAATTGCCGCCGCCCATATAGGCGCGGTCGAAATAGAGTTTTAAAATCTCGTCCTTGGAATAGTGCCATTCGAGCCAGATCGCGAGATAGGCTTCGATGATCTTGCGCTCAAAGGTGCGCTCGGAGGAGAGGAAGAGATTTTTGGCGAGCTGCTGGGTGAGCGAGGAGCCGCCCTGGGTGGAATTGTCGCCCTGGGCATTTGAGGCAAGGGCGCGCAGCGTGCCGACGATGTCGATGCCAAAGTGGTCGTAGAAACGGCGGTCTTCGGTCGCAAGGGTCGCCTTGATCAGATAATCGGGCATCTGGTCGAGCGCGACGCTATCGTCGGAGCGAATGCCGCGGCGGCCGATTTCGGTGCCGAAACGATCGAGGAACACGACAGAATAATCCTCGGCCTTGTTGAAGGCGCCGCGATCGATGATCGAAAAGGCGGGCATGGCGAGCGCCGTCATCAACACCGCGCCGATAGCGCCGAAGGTAAAAGCGTCCGAGAGGATTTCGACGATGAAGCGCTTGAAGCCCGTGACGTGAAACCGGCTCATGAAATCCTGGTAGCGGGTATAACCGCGGCCAAGGGCCTGCCAGAATTCGTAAAGCGAAGAGTCGAGCCAGGCATCGGCGGCCAACATGCCGCCGGCGCGTTTTGGACGTTTTTGCTTGCTATAGAAAGGATCCTGCACGCCCAACCCCTTGGATCACGTCGCTCGAATGTGACTTGAGCCGGGTGCCAATTCAATCGCATCGCTGGAATATGATTGCCTTGCGCCAAAGACAAGCGCAAACGGGCAACAGGATAAACGGAACGAACCCCGCATGGCCTTTTGGGAAGAAAAATCGCTGGCCGAAATGAGCCCGTCGGAGTGGGAAGCGCTCTGCGATGGCTGCGGCCGCTGTTGCCTGATCAAGCTCGAAGACGAGGATACCGGCACGCTGATCACCTCGGACGTGCGCTGCCAATTGCTCGATGGCGATACCTGCGGCTGCACCGACTACCCCAACCGGCAGAAGAAGGTGCCCGACTGCATCAAGCTGACGATCGAGAATGTGGTCGAGATCAAGTGGATCCCAACCACCTGCGCCTATCGCCGGCTTGCCGAAGGCAAGGGGCTGGCCTGGTGGCATCCGCTGGTTTCGGGCGATCCGCAAACGGTGGTCGATGTCGGGGTTTCGGTAAAGGGGCGGACGTTCTTGGAGACCGAAGTCGATCCCGATGAATGGGAAGAGCACGCGGTGGATTGGCCCGAATGGGAACCGCCGGAACATCTTTAGAGTCGAAATTGTCACGCGCCACCTATGTTTCGCGTTTCTTCGATATGTAAGCAAAGCTGCTACTTGCCAAATCAGTTAACTTGGTAACTTCTCATTAACCATGATGTGACCAGATCGGCGGCAATATCCGCGGTGGGGCAGGCATGATGAGCATGACCGAAAGTTTCCAGAAAGAATGGTTCTGGCAGCGTGTGCGGACGATCCTGGGGCGCCATGCGGCGTTGCGCGGGAGCGGCGGGGCTGAGGCGCTCGAGGCCATGCGCAAGCGCTATCCCGCTGGCCGGCCGATTGAAGAAGAATTGCAGCGCGCCTGGCTGATGGCGTCGGAGCGGCGCGTGTCGCTTTGCGTCGTTGCGGTTGAAATCGACTGCTATGTCGAATACCTCTCCGCCTATGGGCGCGATGCGGCCGAAGACTGCATGGAAACGTTGGAGCGGCTGATTGCTTCGCTCCTCGTGCGCGAGGACGATAGCTGCATGCGGCTCGGCCAGAGCGGCTTTGTGCTGGTGCTGCCCGATATGCCGATGCTGATGGGCCGCGAACTGGTGATGAAGATCAACCAGGCTGTGCGTCGGCAGGGTCTGATCAACAAGGAAAGCCACGCCGGAGCGGTGACGCTTGGGTCAGGGCTGGCGGTGGTCAATCCGGAACCGCCCTATGATCGCAATGTGCTCGATATTGCCAAGCAGGCGCTGCGCAAGGCGCAACGGCGCGGACTGGGTCGACTGGATATTGCGGATCTGCGCGGCGGCGAGAAGCGGGACGTGGCGGCTTAGGTTTTTGGGGGCGGACAGTAAGTAGCGCCGCTTTATTGATTCACCATCTTCTATTGCCGGAAGGCCCCCTCACCCGGCCTTTGGCCGACCTCTCCCCCTAAGGGAGAGGTGTCGCTCCGCGACTAAGGCAACCGCCCACCTTTCCCTCTGGGGAAGAGGTCGCCGCTTAGCATCACCAAATTCGCCTGGCGCATTCGGTTGGGGTGAGGGGGCCTTTCTTTGCATAAATGCCGCCTATGCGCCTTTCTCTCCCCCAGCGGTTGCCAAGCCAAGGCTCACCTCCTATAGAGCCCGTCCCCGCGCGGTTGCCGCGCTTTTCCCTTTTCGTGGACGGTTTGCGATGGCGCTGAGTTGTGGCCTCGATTTTGGCACTTCCAATTCGACGCTTGGGCGGATTGGGACGGATGGTCAGCCGGATCTGTTGGCGCTGGAGGGCGAGAGCCGGACGATCCCGAGCGTTTTGTTTTTCGGGTTCGAAGACGACCGGCTGCGGTTTGGGCGCGATGCGGTGGCCGAATATGTGAGCGGGGCCGATGGGCGGTTGATGCGTTCGCTCAAGAGCGTCTTGGGGACGACGCTCTTTAATGACACGACGCGGATCAAGGGGCGACGGCTCGGCTTTGGCGAGATTATCGGCAGCTTTGTTGGGGAACTGAAGCAGCGCGCCGAGGCAAAACTCGGCGATGAACTGACCCAGGTCGTGATGGGGCGGCCGGTGCATTTCGTCGATGACGACCCGGCGGCTGATGCGGCGGCGCAGGGTCAGCTCGAGGCGGCGGTGCGGGCGCAGGGTTTTGAAGAGATCGCCTTTCAGTTCGAGCCGATTGCGGCGGCGCTCGACTATGAGCGGCAGGTCAATGGCGAGCGGCTGGCGCTGATCGTCGACCTCGGTGGCGGCACCTCGGACTTTTCTGTGGTGCGGGTTTCGCCGGAACGCAGCGGGCTGGCGGACCGGAGCGGCGATATTCTGGCGACGGCGGGCGTGCATATTGGCGGGACCGATTTCGACCGGCTGCTGTCGATGGCCAAGGTGATGCCAGAGCTTGGGCTCGGCAGCGAAACGCGGGACGGCAAGCGATTTTTGCCCGTCGCTCCCTATGTGGAGCTTTCGACCTGGCACCGGATCAACCGGCTTTATGACGCACAGGCGCAGCGCGACCTGCGCTCGACCATGCGCGAGGCGAAGGACCCTGATCGGGTCGAGACTATGGTGATGCTGGTGGAAGATCGGTTGGGGCACCGGCTGATCGGGCGGGTGGAAGAGGCCAAGATTGATCTCTCCGATCGGGCCGAGACGCTGTTTGATTTTCCGGTGCGGGACCGGACGATCGAGACGACGATTACGGCGGCTGAATTGGGAGCCGCGCTGGCGGACTCGATTGGCAAGCTGGAAGCGACGATCGGAGAGACGCTGAAGCGGGCAGGGGTTGGGCGCGAGGCGGTGGATAGTCTGATCCTGACGGGTGGCTCGACGCTGGTGCCGGCGGTGGCCGGGCAATTGCAGGGTCTGTTTCCGGACGCCGATGTAGTGCGGACGGATGTGCTGGGGAGCGTGGGGCTAGGCTTGGCGATGGAGGCCAAGCGGGTTTTCGGGTGAGGGTGTTGTCTCCCACCCAACCTCCGCCTGAAGGGGGAGAAGTTGTTCGAGTTTGGGTTGTTTTGCCGATATGGACTGAGGCGCCCCCTCATCCGGCCCTTCGAGCCACCTTCTCCCCGAGGGGGAGAAGAATGGAGCGGTGCTTGCCTCAGCAATGCGCCTTCTTATTCCTCTCCCACTTGGGGAGAGGGTGGATCGGGCGCAGCACGAGACGGGTGAGGGGGCCCTGAGCCGGGTCTCCGTAAGGCGCATCCTATTCCGACCCCGCGCATTCCGAGAGGAAAGGGGGGCTCATGAGTTATATCCGGTTCAAGCTGCGCCAGTTGTTGCAGCGCATGTGGTTTTTGCCGGCGGCGTTTTCGGCGCTGGCGGTGCTGACCGTGATCATCGCCTATATCCTGGCGCGCTTTGCCCCGGACGAGCTGCCTTTCGTCATGCCGGCCAACGCCGTGCAGTCGATCTTGCAGATATTGGCATCGAGCCTTCTCACCGTCGCTGTGTTTGCGCTCTCGACCGTCGTCGGGGCGCTGTCGAGTGCCTCGAGCGCGACGACGCCGCGGGCGGTGCCGCTCGTTGCCGGCGATCTGCGGGCGCAGACCTCGATCTCGGTTTTTATCGGGGCATTTCTGTTTTCCATCGTCGGCATTATCGGGCTTTCGGCGGGGCTTTATAGCGAAGCCGGACGGCTTTTTCTGTTCGTCGTAACGCTCGGCGTGCTCGTCCTTGTCGTGGCGGCACTTATCCGCTGGATCGGTCAGATTTCGGCGATCGGGCGGGTGGGCAATACGATCGATGCAGTGGAAAAAGCGACGCACGATGCGCTCGCCGTGATGGCTGAGCATCCGCTGCTCGATGGGCGCCTATTGGACGGCGAGCCGCAGGGCGAACGGATCACCGCGCAGAAGCCCGGCTATGTGCAGCATTGCGACACGGTCGAACTGCAGCGGCTGGCGGAAGAGCACGACCTGACCCTGGCGGTGCTGGCCCGGCCGGGCGCTTATGCGACGCCGGTGCGGCCGGTGCTCGCGGTCGAGGGGACTTTTGGCGAAGACGTCGCGGAAGAACTGGCGGCCTGTTTCGTGATCGGCGACACGCGCAGCTATGATTCCGATCCGCGCTTCGGCTTTATCGTGCTTGGTGAAATCGCCGATAAAGCGATGTCCGCTGGGATCAACGATCCGGGTACGGCGATCGATGTCATCGACACGGTGACCCGGTTGCTGCTCGAATTCGAGGATGAAAAAGAGGACGCCAAGCATGACCGGGTGTTCGTGGCCCGGCTCGATCCTGCCGATGTGCTCGAGGATGTGTTCCGGCCTTTGGCGCGCGACGGGGCGCATATCGTCGAAGTCATGATCCGGCTGATGAAGTGCCTGGAAACGGTGGCGGCATGCAATCCGAGCTTTGCCGCAGCGGCGCAAGCGCTAGGAGAAGATGCTTTGGAGCGGGCTGGAGGGGCGATGAAATCGCCGCGCGATCTTGCGGCGCTGCGGCGGTCTTCAAGCTGGATCGCCTAAAAACTTATCCATCTTATCCACGCGTCACGGTGACCTGCTATTGTTTGGGTATGGTCGAAGAAGTGGGTGAAACGCGGCGGACGGATTGCCAGCCTTTGTTCGGGTTGGCGGGTTTGGCGACGGGGGCACAATCGAAGCGGCCCTTGATGAAGCGGTTGAAGAACTGGCCCTGACTGTCGGCTTCGCTGAAGGCTTCATAAAGGTGCTGCGGCACGCCGAAATATTTGTAGCGGCGGAAATCGGGGCCGAACCAGACCGACAGCTCCTGGCTGTCGGACTTGTAATGCATATGGCGGATGGCGGTGGACATCGCGGCTCTCCCGTTGGGGCCACAGAAATGAATCCAGCCCGATTCCACGGCGTTCCGCTTTGGCGGATTCACAATCGAGTCAATGACATGGATGACGTGCGCAAGCCCGACTGGGAGACCATTCGGGAAGAGTATGAAGGCCGGCTGTTTTTGCCGTCGGTGATCTGCCAGCGGCATGGGATTTCCGAGATGCAGCTGCGCTATCGGCGGCAGTTGGAAGGCTGGCTGAGTTCGCGGGCTCGGGTGCCCAAGCATGGCGACATCGTCGCGCGGATGCTCAGGGTTTTGGACAAGCAGGTGAGACAGTTGGAGAAGGCGGTGGACGAACCGATCGACAAACAGGTCAAGGCGCTGAGCGAAACGGTGAAAACGCTCGACACGCTGATCAAGCAGGGGGCGACCAAGCCCGATGTGGAACCGGCGAGCCGCAAGGACATGACGGCCATGCGGGCTAAACTCGTCAAGCAGTTGGAGCAGTTTAACAGACGATAGGGGCGGGGCGTGACCGAGACGGATGTTTGGGACAATGCACCTGTCCAGGGACCGCGCCTGACAGAGAAAGAACAGGTCGAACGGCTTGAAGACGTAGATGTCGAGACGATGCTCTTCAACTGGCAGAAATGGGCCTTTCCCAAGCAATTGCCGCCGGCGGGCGACTGGACGACGTGGCTGCTGATGGGCGGGCGCGGGTCGGGCAAGACGCGGGCTGGCGCGGAATGGGTGCGGACGCTGGCGCGGGAGAGGGTCTCTCCGATTGCGCTGGTGGGCGAAACGATGACCGAAGCGCTGAGCATCATGGTGCGCGGCGAAAGCGGCATTATCGCGGTGCACCCCGACGATGAGAGGCCGATCCTGCGCGGGGGCAATCGGCTGGTCTGGCCCAATGGGGTCGAGGCGTCGATCATGACGGCATCGGACCCGGAACGGTTTCGCGGACCGCAATTTGCCGCTGCCTGGTGCGACGAGGCGGGAAAATGGCCAAGGGCGGAAGAGGCGTTCGATCAACTGCAGTTCGGGCTGCGGCTGGGGGATCGGCCGCGGCAATTGGTGACGACGACGCCGCGGCCGACGCGGCTGATCAAGCGGCTGTTGGCTGATCCGCAGACGGTGACGGTGCGGATCACGACGGAAGAAAACAAGGCGCAGCTAGCGCCGACATTTCTGGACGCGGTGGTGGCGCGCTATCGCGGCACGGTGCTTGGGCGGCAAGAGCTTGAGGGCGAGCTGATCGAGGATCTGCCCGATGCGCTCTGGCAGCGCGGGATGTTTCGCGATGGCTGGGCGGTCGACGGCCGTATCGTCGTGGCGGTCGATCCGCCGGTGACGGGGACGGCGCGCTCGGATGCTTGCGGAATCGTGGTCGTGGGGCGGAGCGGCGAGGGCGCGGTGGTGCTCGAGGATGCGACGCTCAAGGGCGTGGCGCCGCTGACCTGGGCGAGGCGGGCCGTGGCGGCTTACGAGGCGCATGAGGCGGACGCGATCGTCGTCGAGGTGAACCAGGGCGGAGACCTGGTGAAGGGGCTGCTTACGCAGGTGAAGGCGACGGTGCCGGTGATCGAGGTGCGGGCGAGCCGGGGCAAGTGGGTGCGGGCGGAGCCGGTGGCGGCGCTTTATGCGCGAGGACTGGTCCAGCATGTGGCGGGGCTGACCGCGCTCGAGGATGAGCTTTGTGCTTTTGGGCCAGACGGCAAGGCGGATGGGCATTCGCCGGACCGGGTGGATGCGCTTGTGTGGGCGCTGACGGAATTGATGTTGAAGGGGCAGGGGCCGCGGGTGCGGGTGTTTTAGCGACCGATCCGCGCTTGCCATACCCCCACCCTTGATCCCTCCCCACAAGGGGGAGGGAGACGATGGAACCGAGGCATTGAGGCGAGCGCCTCCCTCCCCTTGATGGGGAGGGAACGAGGGTGGGGTGGAGCCCCCCACAATAATTGAGGACCAAAAAATGCCGAACTGGATGAACCGCCTTTTCGGCGGACGGATAAATACGCCCAGCGAAACCAAGAATTTTGCCGGGCATTCGGTGATGACGCTGAGCGCGCTGGGGCCGGCGCAGTGGAGTGGGCGGGGCTATGCGAGCCTCGTCAATCAGGGGTTTATGCGCAATCCGGTGGTCTATCGCTGCATCCGCCTGATTGCCGAGACGGCGAACCGGGTGCCGCTGGTGGTCAGAGTCGATGGCCAGGCGGTGAGCGAGCATCCGCTGGTGGCGCTGCTGCAAAGGCCGAATGGGCGGCAATCGGGCGCGGAAATGCTGGAGGCGGTTTATGCCTATCTGCAGACCGCGGGGAATGCCTATCTGCAGGCGGGGATCGTCGATGGCGGGGTGAAGGCGCTGTTCGTGCTGCGGCCCGATCGGATGCGGGTCGTCTCAGGTGGTGACGGTTGGCCGGTGGGCTATGACTATACGGCCGGCGGGCGCACGGTGCGGATTTCGCAGGAGACCATGCCGGTGCCGGGGGTGCTGCATATGACGCTCTTTCACCCCATGGATGACCATTATGGTATGGGGCCGCTCGAGGCGGCGCAGACGAGCCTCGATATTCACAACGCCTCGGCGCAGTGGAACAAGGCGCTGCTCGACAATGCGGCGCGGCCGAGCGGAGCGCTGGTCTATTCGGCGGGCGGTGGCTCGCTGACGGAAGAGCAGTTCCGGCGGCTCAAGGAAGAGCTTGAGGAGAACTTTTCGGGCGCGGCCAATGCGGGACGGCCCATGGTGCTCGATGGCGGGATCGACTGGAAGGCCATCGCTATGAGCCCGCGCGAGATGGATTTTATCGAAGCGCGGCATGCAGCGGCGCGGGATATTGCGCTCGCTTTCGGCGTGCCGCCCATGCTGCTCGGCATCCCTGGCGACAATACCTATGCCAATATGGCCGAGGCCAATCGGGCGCTCTGGCGACAAACGCTGGTGCCGCTGGTGGTGCGAGTGGCGCAGGAACTGAGCCTGTGGTTGGGGCCGGCATTCGATGGTGCGCAGGTCGTGCCGGATTTTGATGAGGTCGAGGCGCTGGCGGAGGACCGTGCGGCACTTTGGGCGAGGGTCGGCGGGGCGGGTTTTCTCAGTGACGCTGAGAAACGCGAGATGGTTGGTGTCTCGCCCACCTGACGGTGCTGACACGGGGACACATCATGGACGATCTGACGAGAACCATCGTCGAGCGCGGGGATCTTGCGCATTTGGCGCTGTTTTTGTGGGCGACGGGGGCGAGTTCGCTTCTGGTTTGGGCGCTGCGGGAGATGGCGGCGGGGAATAAGCGGTTCAATGATTTCGTGAGCGAGATTGCGAGCCTCAACAGGCTTTTTCGCAAGGGGGACGACTGACATGGCGGATAAGCAGGGGCGGGAGGCAGCGGTGCAGACGTTTCGGCAATTTGCCTGGAACCTGGCGGGGACGCTGGCGGACAAGGGGAAGCCAATGGCAAAACCGCCGGGCCGATCGGCTGCTCGGTCGCAGGGGCGGGCGGGGAGCAAGCGCTGATGGCAGGGCCAATTCCTGTCGATGCCGATGGGCGCTTTGCGGGATATGCGAGCGTCTTTGACCGGCTCGATAGCGGCGGCGATATTGTTTTGCCGGGGGCGTTTGCGAAAAGCCTCAAGGAACGCGCGGGGCGCATCCGGCTATTGTTTCAGCATGATCCCAAGGAACCGGTGGGCTTTTGGGAGGAGCTGCGCGAGGATGCGCACGGGCTGTTTGCGCGGGGGCGCCTGGTGCCTGGCGTGCCGCGGGCGGATGCGCTCAAGCGGTTGATCGAGGCCGAGGCGCTCGATGGACTTTCCATTGGCTTTCGCACCTTAAAAGCCAGCCGGCAGGCGGGCAACCGGCTGCTGCATGAGATCGATCTTTATGAGATTTCGATCGTGACCTTTCCGATGATGGAGGCAGCGCGGATCGCTGTTCCCATTTCGGCCGGCGCCGCCATTGCGGCCGCCACGAGGACTATCCGTAACCGATAGAAGGATGCCGACATGGATCGGATTGACGACGGCCTTGAAACCAAGGCCGGCGCGGGGACTGACGTTGCCGCGCTGTTTGGCGAATTTTCCTCTGCGTTCGAGGAATTCAAGCGCACCAATGACCAGCGTTTGAAAGAAATCGAAAAGCGCGGCACGGCGGACGGGCTGCTGGAAGGCAAGCTCGAAAAGCTCAATGCCGTGCTCGACGGGCAGAAAGCGGCGCTCGATCGCGCGACGGCGGAGCGTGGCCGCCCGGCGCTCGAGGGCAAGGGCGCGGTGCCCAATGGCGAATATAAGGAAGCCTTTTCGGCCTATGTGAAGCGCGGCGAGGAAAAGGCGCTGCAGGTCGGCGTCGGCGCCGATGGCGGCTATGTGGTGCCGAGCGAGGTCGAGGTGGAAATCACCCGGCTGATGACGGGCATTTCACCGATCCGCGCTATCGCAGGCGTGCGCCAGGTTTCGGCCTCGATCTATAAGCGCCCGATCACGGTGACCGGACCGCAGACGGGCTGGGTGGGCGAGGCGGCGAGCCGACCGACGACGTCGAGCCAGACGCTGGCGGAACTGACCTATCCGACGACCGAACTCTACGCCATGCCGGCGGCGACTACGGCTTTCCTCGACGATGCCGCGGTCGATGTCGGCCAGTGGATTGCCGACGAGGTGAACGCGGCTTTTGCGGCGCAGGAAACGACGGCTTTTGTGACCGGCAATGGCGTCAACAAGCCGACGGGGTTCCTCGCGGCGACGACGGTGGCGGAGACGAGCTGGAGCTGGGGTAATCTCGGCTATGTCGCGACGGGTGCGGCGGGTGCGCTGCCGACGAGCAATGCCAGCGATGTGCTGATCGATCTCGTCTATGCGCTCAAGGCCGGCTATCGCCAGAACGCGACCTGGGTGATGAACCGCAAGACGCAGGGGTCGCTGCGCAAGCTCAAGGATGCGGACGGCAATTATCTCTGGCAGCCGGCGGCGGCTGCGGATGGCCGTGCCAGCTTCATGGGCTTTCCGCTGGTGGAGGCGGAGGACATGCCGAACGTGGGGGCGAATTCGCTTTCGGTGGCCTTTGGTGACTTCCGGCGCGGGTATTTGATTGTGGATCGCCAGGGGGTGAACGTCTTGCGTGATCCTTATTCGAGCAAGCCTTATGTGCTGTTTTATACGACGAAGCGGGTTGGGGGCGGGATCGCGGATTATGACGCGATCAAGCTGCTCAAGTTTGGTGTCAGCTGACCCCCGCCTAGCCCCCCCTGGTGGGGGGAGGGACCTATCGAGTTAGAGATAACGGCGGAGAGCCACCCCACCCTTCCTCCCCCTATCAGGGGGAGGAAGGGTGGGGTGCCGCGGCGTTCCCAAACAAGGATTAAAAATATGACGTCCTATCTCCTGGCGGGGCCCGCTGAGGAGCCGGTTTCGCTTGTCGAGGCGAAGGGGTTTCTGAAAGTCGAGGATGGTGCGGAAGACGGGCTGATCACGACACTGATCGGGGCGGCGCGGCTGCATGTGGAGGGCATCACTGGCAAGGCGCTGTTGGCGCAGAGTTGGCGGGTGGTGCTCGACGATTGGCCGGAGAATGGTGTCGTCAAGCTGCCGGTGGCGCCGCTTATTGCGGTGACCGAGATTTTGGCGACCGATGGCAATGGTGCGAGCCATGAATTGCCGCTCGATCAGTTTCGGTCCGAGCCCGATCGCTTGATGGTACCGCGCGTCGTGGTTGGCATGCCGGCGCTGCAGGAGCGGCAGGGGATCGAAATCGATTATGTCGCGGGGTTTGGAACCGAACCGGACGAGGTGCCGGCGGATCTCAAACAGGCGATGCTGGGGCTGATCGCGCATTGGCATGAGCATCGCGATGCCGTCATCGTGGCGGGTTCGGGGGCGGTGGTCCCCACGGGGTTTGACCGGCTGGTGGCGGCGCATAAGCGGGTGCGTCTGTGAGTGAGGCGGTGCCGCCGATCGGGACGCTGACCGATCGGGTGCAGCTCAGGCGGCGCGAAAGCGTGGCGGAGCCGGAAGGCGGGCATGCGCGGATATTCGTGCCGTTGGGCAATGCCTGGGCGCGGGTGCGCAGTCTTTCCGGGCGTCAGGGCAGCAATGCCGATGGGCGCATGGTGGCGATTTCGCATGCGGTGGTTTTGCGGTTTCGGCCTGATCTCGGGCCGGGGGACCGGATCATCTATCGCGGGCGCAATCTCGATGTGGTCAGCGCGGCGGATCTTAATGGGCGACGAGCCTATTTGAGCTGTTCGTGCAGCGAAACGCAGGTGACGGGATGAGCCATCCGATCGTTTTGCTGCAGGGGGCGCTGGTGGCGGCGCTTGAGGCGGATGCTGCGCTGACCGCCCTGATTGGGGCGGGCGGGGTGTTCGATGCACCGCCGCAGAATAGGCCAGCGCCTTATGTGGTGATCGACCGGCACGATACGCGCCAGGCCGATGGCGACGGGACGCCGGGGCAGGAGCATCGGGTGATGGTGCATTGCTGGGCCGATCGGGCGAGCCGGAAGGCGGCGTTGGCGATTGCCGAGCGGGTGATGGCGGCGCGGGTTGGGCTGGCGCCGGTGGGGTTGGCCGTGACGCTGGCCGAGCATGTGCGGACCGAGACGGTGATCGATACGGCGACAGGACAGGCGCGGGCGGCGGTTTTGCTGCGGTTTTTGAGCGAGTGACGGCATCCCCCTCACCGACCTCCGCTTCGCTTCGGCCACCTCTCCTCGAGGGGGCGAGGAATAAGAGGTGAACGCCGGTCTGTTCTTCTCCCTCTCGGGAGAAGGTGGCACGGAAGCGCCGGATGAGGGGGACTTTGGTGGGAGACACAAGATGGCAGCGCAGAGCGGCAAGGATATGCTTTTAAAGCTCGACCAGACGGGGTCGGGAAGTTTTCTGACGGTGGCGGGGCTGCGGACGCGGAGCCTGGCGTTCAATGCGGCGAGTGTCGATACGACGGACCAGGAAAGCGCGGGGCGCTGGCGGGAATTGCTGGCGGGCGGCGGGGTCAAGCGGGCTTCGGTTTCGGGGGCCGGGGTGTTCAAGGACCAGGCTTCGGATGGGCTCATCCGGAGCCTTTTCTTTGGCGGCACGATCCGGAATTGGCAGCTTATTCTGCCGCATTTTGGGACGGTGCAGGGGCCGTTCCAGATCGTGGCGCTGGAATTTTCGGCTGACCATGCGGGGGAAGTGACGTTCGACCTGGCGCTAGAAAGTGCCGGGGAAGTGACGTTCGTGGCGGCTTAGACGCGCCCTCCACTCGCCCGACCTCGTGGTTCGAGGCTGCGCTTTGCTGCGCACCTCACCATGAGGTCTCCAAGAATTAGGAGCAAAAATTGCCAAACATTCATCGAGGAGAGATCGCTGCCGAGATCGGGGGCGAGACGCGGACGCTTTGCCTGACGCTGGGGGCGCTGGCGGAGCTGGAGGCGCGGTTGGGGGCGGGGGATCTCGCGGGACTGGCCGAGCGGTTTGCTGGCGGCAAGATTTCGGCGCGGGATTTGACGGCGATTATTGGGGCCGGATTGCGCGGGGGTGGCAATGCCATTTCCGACGATGACCTGGCGCAGATGAGCGTCGAGGGCGGGTTGCGCGGGGCGGCTGATATTGCGGTGCGATTGCTGCAGGCGACATTTGGGGAAGCGGCATGAGGCCGTTTCCCTGGAAGGACGCCATGCAGTTTGGCTTGGGCGTGTTGCGGCTGCCGCCCGAGGTTTTTTGGAAAATGAGCCCGCGTGAACTGGCGGCAGCCTGGGGCGCAGTGGTGGGCGAGCGGGCGGGGTCGATGGACCGGCCGGGGCTCGAAGCGCTGATGGAGAGGTTTCCAGATGGCCGGTGATCTTTTTTCGGACGATTTCAGGACCGAGTTGACCGATGTGTCGGTCGAGATCGAGCGCATCCACGTGCTGGCAAACGGGGTGGCGCGCTCGATCTCCTCGGGATTTCGCAGTGCGCTGACCGATGGAAAATCCCTGCAATCGGTGATCGCCGATATCGGCAAGGCGTTTTCGGACCTAGCACTGAAGGCGGCGTTCAAGCCGCTGGAGATGCTGGCGGGCAAGGCGTTGGAGGGGCTTTTCACGGGCCTCAATCCCGCGATCATTCCGCATGCCAAGGGCGGGGTGATTGCGGCGCCGACCTATTTTCCGATGGGTGGGGCAATCGGGCTGGCGGGCGAGGCGGGGCCGGAGGCGATCATGCCATTGGCGCGCGGGCCGGATGGTCGGCTCGGCGTCGCAGGCGGCGGTGGCGGGGTCAATGTGACGTTCAATGTGACGGCGAGCGATGCCCGAAGCTTTGCGGCGAGCGAGGCGGAGGTGAGCGCGATGCTGTTGAGGGCCGTCAGGCGGGGGTCGAGGGGAAGCTGAGCTTCTTCCTTCTCCCCTTGCGGGAGAAGGTGCCCCGAAGGGGGCACCGAATGCGCAGCTGCGAATTGCGGTTGGGATGAGGGGTATTTCTCAGCGCTATCAGTGCGCTCCTTTGCGGAGGAGAGAACCCCTCACTCTGGATTTTTGCTGAACGCAAAATTCCTGTCCCTCTCCCGCAAGGGGCGAGGGGAGGACCGAGACTGGGGAAGCAAAAGAATGGCATTTCATCATGTGCGGTTTCCGCTCGACATTGCGCTGGGGGCGCGGGGTGGGCCGGAGCGGAAGACGGATGTCGTCACCCTCGCGGGCGGAGGCGAGCAGCGCAATGGCCGGTGGGCGCATTCGCGGCGGAAGTACAATGCCGGTTATGGGGTGAAATCGCGGGCGGATATGCAGGCGGTGCTGGCGTTTTTCGAGGAAAGACGCGGTCGGCTGCATGGGTTTTTGTGGCGGGACGGGATGGATCATTCCTCGGGTGGCATGGTGCCGCTCCCGGGAGACCAGGCGCTCGGGATCGGCGATGGCGCGACGAAGAATTTTCAGCTGATCAAGACCTATGGGGCGAGCTTTGCGCCCTATGCGCGACCGATCCGCAAGCCGGTTTCGGGATCGGTAAGGGTAGCGGTGGCCGGGGTCGAGGCGGTGAGTGGCTGGAGCGTCGATGTGATGACTGGGATCGTCAGTTTTGCTGTGGCGCCGAGTGTGGGGGCGGCGGTGACGGCGGGGTTTCTCTTCGATGTGCCGGTGCGGTTCGATACCGATGGGCTCGATGTCGAATGGTCGGGGTTCGATGCGGCCGAGGCGCCCAATATTCCGCTGGTGGAGATTTTGCCATGAAGACAGTCAGCGCGGGTTTGGCGGCGCATCTGGCGCAGGGCGAGACGACGCTGGCGACGTGTTGGCGGGTGTTGCGATCCGATGGGGTCGTGCTCGGATTTACCGATCATGACCTGGAGCTGGTGGTCGAGGGGACGGCGTGCCGGCCGATGCATGGGCTTGAGGGCGGCGAGGTGCCGGTGCGGCTCGGGGCGCAGGTGGAGACGGGCGAGGTGCTGGGCATTCTCGATGATGCCGCCATTGCCGAGGACGATATACTGCTCGGGCGCTACGATGGCGCGCGGGTAGAGACCTGGCGGGTGAACTGGCAGGCGCCGGAGGAGCGACTGCTGCTGCGGGTCGATACGATCGGCGAGATCGTGCGTGAAGACGGGATTTTTCGTGCGGAACTGCGCTCGGCGGAAGCAGCGCTGAACAAGACCGGTGGGCGGCTCTATCAGGGGCTGTGCGACGCGGTGGTGGGGGATGCGCGCTGTGGCGTCGATCTCGATGCGCCGGGGCGCTGGGCGGTGGCGACGGTGGTTTCCGTGGTCGATGCGTTTCGGGTGGAAGTCAGTGGGCTTGGCAGCTTCGTCGAGGACTGGTTTGCCTTTGGCATGGGGCATTGGAGCTCGGGGAAGAAGAGCGGGCTGGCGGATGCTGTCTTGGCGCATCGCAAGAGTGGCGCTGGCGATCTTATCGGGTTTGGGCAGCGGGTGGGCGACTGGGTCGTGCCGGGCGACACGCTTAAGGTGACGGCGGGGTGTGACCGGCGCTTTGCCACGTGCCGGGACAAATTCGGCAATGGCGCGGGGTTTCGCGGCTTTCCGCATGTGCCGGGCAATGACTTCGTGCTGCGCTATCCACGCGAGGGCGACGCGCTCGATGGACGGGCGGTGGTGCGATGACCGGCGACGCGGTGGTTGCGGCAGCGCGGGCCTGGCTCGGCACGCCCTATCGGCATCGTGCTTCAACGCTAGGCGCAGGGTGCGATTGCCTGGGGCTGCTCCGCGGGGTCTGGCGGGCGCTTTATGGCAAGGAGCCGGTGGTGGTTCCTGCCTATCGAGCGAGTGCGCGAGATCCGGAGCATGCTGGGGCGCTGCGGGAAGCGGCGGAGCGGTTTTTGCTGCCGGCGGAGGGGGCGGTTGAGGCGGGGCAGGTGGTGCTGTTTCGGCTCAATGGGCTCGACGAGGCGCGGCATTGCGGGATTTTAGTGAGTGCCGATCGGTTCATCCATGCGCAGGAAAAGCTCGGCGTGGTCGAGGCGAATTTGACCCCGGGCTGGGCGAGGCGGGTGAGCGGCAGGTTCGTGTTTCCTTAGGTTCGGCCGATCCCACTTTCCAACCACATGCTCCTCTGCGGAGGAGAGAATACCCCTCACCCTGATTTTCTGCTGAACGCAGAAAATCTGTCCCTCTCCCTCAAGGGGCGAGGGAGGATCGTGGCTCTTAGGCAATGGTGAAACATGGCGACTTTGGCTTTATCCCTGGCGGGGCAGTTTGCCGGGGCGCTGGTGGGCGGGCCGATCGGGGCGACGATCGGGCGGGCGCTGGGGGCGCTGGCGGGGAGTGCTGTCGATGGGATGCTGTTTGGCGAAAAGCCGCAGCAGCGCGCCTTTGACGTCCGCATTGGCGGATCGGCGGAGGGCGTGCCGATCCCGCGGCTCTATGGCTGGGGGCGGCTGGCCGGAAATATCATCTGGGCGCGGGAGCTGGAGCGGCTCGGGGGTGAGACGTCGGGCGCCAAGGGGTTTGGGCAGGAGGAAGACGACGAAATCGGCGCGAGCTTTGCCATCGGCTTTTGCGAAGGGACTGCGGCGCGGCTGGGGCGGATTTGGGCGGATGGGCAATTGCTCGATACGCGCGGGCTCAATTTCCGCTTTTATGCGGGGAGCGAGGACCAGGCGCCCGATAGCCTGATCGAAGCGACGCAGGGGACGGGACAGGCGCCGGCGTACCGCGGGCTTTGCTACATCGTGTTCGAAAACCTGCCGCTCTCGCGCTTCGGCAATCGCATTCCGCAGATTTCGGTGGAGCTGTGCCGGCCGGTGGGCGAGCTGGAGCCGGCGATAAGGGCGATCACGGTGATCCCCGGCGCGACCGAGTTTGGTTATGACCCGGTGCCGCGCTTTCGCGTGTTGGGACGGGGGACGGGCGAGGCCGAGAACGCGCATGTTTTGCCTGGTGTCAGCGACTGGACGGTGTCGATCGACGAGTTGCAGGAGCTTTGCCCGAACCTCAAGCATGTGTCGCTGGTGGTGGCCTGGTTTGGGGACGATCTGCGCTGTGGATCATGTGCCATCGGGCCGCGGGTCGAGTCGGCGGAGCGTGTGGTCGAGGGGGTCGAATGGAGCGTCGCGGGGTTTTCGCGCGGGGATGTGCCGGTCGTGTCGAGCCATGCGGGCGGACCGGCTTATGGTGGGACGCCATCGGATGCGGCCGTGCGCGCGGCGATTGCCGACCTTCGGGCGCGCGGGCTTTCGGTGACGCTCTATCCCATGGTGATGATGGATGTGCCGGCGGGCAATGGTCTGCCCGATCCTTATGGCGGGACGATGCAGGCGAGTTATCCTTGGCGCGGGCGGATCACCTGTTTTCCGGCGGCTGGACGGGCGGGGTCTCCCGATGGGACGGTAACGGCTGCGGCGCAGGTGGCAGCATTCGTGCCGGGTTATCGCGCCATGGTGCTGCACTATGCGGGCCTAGCGGCGGAGGCCGGGGCCGAGGCGTTTATCATCGGCTCGGAAATGCGCGGGCTGACGACGGTGCGCGGGGCGGGAAATAGTTTTCCGTTCGTTTCGGCGCTGGTGGCTTTGGCGGACGATGTGCGGGCGCTGGTCGGGCTCGGGGTGAAGCTGACTTATGCGGCGGATTGGAGCGAATATGCCGGAGTGCAGGGCGGGGGCGAGAAGTTTTTTCACCTCGATCCGCTCTGGGCATCGGCTGCCATCGATGCGGTCGGGATCGACTATTACATGCCGGCGGCTGACTGGCGCGAGGGCGAGGGGCATCTCGATGCCGCGGCGGGGGGCATCCATGATCTTGGTTATCTCGGCGGCAATATCGCCGGGGGCGAAGGGTTCGATTGGTTCTATGCGAGCGACACCGATCGGCTGAACCAGGTGCGGACGCCGATTGCGGATGGCGCATATGGCGAGCCGTGGATCTGGCGGTTCAAGGATCTGGTCAGCTTTTGGAGCCAGCAGCATTTCAACCGGCCGGGCGGGGTGCGAGCGGCTGTGCCGACGGCCTGGGTGCCGGGGGCGAAGCCGATCTGGCTCATGGAATTGGGCTGCGCGGCGGTCGACAAGGGCGCGAACCAGCCCAATATTTTTGGCGACGCCAAGAGCGCCGAGGGTGGGCGGCCATACTTCTCCAATGGGGCGCCCGATGCGCTGATGCAGCGGCAATATCTGCGGGCGCACTACCGGCATTGGAGTGATCCCGCGAAAAATCCGGCGGGCATGGTCGATGTCGAGCGGATTTATTGCTGGACCTGGGACGCGCGGCCTTACCCGGCTTTTCCGGCCTTGACCGATTTCTGGGCGGATGGCGCGAACCATCTGACGGGGCATTGGCTGACCGGGCGGCTTGGGGGCATGGCGACGGACGAATTGGCTGCGGCGATCGCGCGGGATCATGGGGTGACGCTGGTTTCGGGGGCAGCGCAGCCGATGGTGACGGGCGTGATGTTGGCATCGCCGGGGACGGCGCGAGAGGCGCTGGAGCCGCTGCTGGAGATTACGGGGCAGCGGCTGCTGGCGCGGCAGGGTGTGCTGACGGCCGTCTCGGCGCGTGGATCGGCGGCGGTGACGTTCGATCACGAGGCGCTGGCGGAGGGCGAGGGGCCGATCTTGGCGCGCCGTCGGGCGGCGGCCGAAGAGCGGCCGGCACGATTGGCGCTAAGTCATATCGATCGTGACCGGGATTATCTGGTGGCGACGGCGACGTCTATCCGGCCGGGGACGGGGCCGTTGGTCAGCGAGAGCCTCTCCATGGTGCTCGATGGGGCAGGGGCAAGGCTGGCGGCGGAACGGTTGCTCGATGATCGAGCGGCGTCGCTTGATACGGTCGAACTGGCCCTGCCGCCGAGCCTCCTTGCCGTGGAGCCGGGGGATCGGGTGGCCGTGGAGGGGCTCGCCGAGGGACCGTTCGAGATCACAGAAATCCGCGACGGGCTTGTACGGCGGGTAACGGCGCGGGCGGTGGCGGCTGGAGTGGCGACGGCGGCGGGGCTGACGCGGCCACCGGCGCCAGCCCCAGTGGCTGGTTTGACGGCAACACCGGTGATTGCGCTGGCGCATTTGCCGCCGGATGCGGGTGATCTTACGCGCAGCCGCCTGGCGGTGGGCGCGTTTGCGCGGCCCTGGCCGGGAATGGTGCGGCTGGTGGATGCGGCGACGGGGGCGGCACTGACGCAAGTGGAGCGGCCGGCGACGCTGGGCGAGGTGGTAGAGGCGATTGGGGCTGGGCCGCGGGCGGTTTGGGACAGGGGCAATGTGCTGACCATCCGGCTTTATGGCGGGCATCTTGCCGATGGGGCCGAGCCAGCGGTCTTGGCGGGTGGCAATCGGATTGCGGTCGAGACGGATGCGGGGGCTTGGGAGGTGATCGGCTTTACCGCGGCTGAACTCATCGAGGCGGGGGTCTATCGGCTGTCCAAACTTTTGCGTGGGCTGATCGGGACGGATGCGGCGGTGGGGCCGGTTTCCTCGGGTCGTCGCGTCATGGTGCTGGATGGTCGCGTTAGTGCTGTGCCGGTGGAGCCGGGCTGGCTGGGCGAAGTGCGGGATGTTCGGGCTTATGCCGGCAGCGCCGATCTTGTGGGGCAGGTGGTTTCGGCCGTGACCCCGGTGGCGGCGGCCTTACCCTTGGCGCCGGTGCATCTGCGGGTCAGGCGGCTGAGTGACGGGGCCATCGCCTTCAGTTGGATCAGAAGAAGCCGGGCCGATGATGATGCCTGGGGCATGGCGGAGCCGGGGCTCGATGTGGTGCCGGAGCACTATCGGCTGTCGATTTTTGATGGGCCTACAGTCAAGCGCGTCATCGATACCGGGACCGCGCAGGCGAGCTATAGCCTCGCCGAGCAGGTGGCCGACTTTGGCGGTGCGGCGACGGGCTTTGTCTACACGGTGGCGCAGGTGAGCCCGGCTTTGGGAGCGGGGCAGGCACGGGAGCAGGGCTATGGCGGATGAGCGGTTTGAGCGGTGCCTCAAGGAGGTGCTGAAGCACGAGGGGGACTTTAGCGACCATCCGAGCGATCCTGGCGGCGCGACGAATATGGGGATCACGCGCAAGACACTGGCGCGGTGGCGAAAAATTTCGCCCTGGACCGACTTGCCGAAAAGCGCGGTGAAGGCGCTGAGCCGGGCCGAGGCGGCGCAGATTTATCGGGCGCAATTTTGGAACCCGTGTAGGGCCGGGGCGATGCCGGCGGGGGTGGACCTCGCGGTGTTCGATTTTGCGGTCAATTCCGGGCCGGACCGGGCGGTGCGGGTCTTGCAGGTGGCGCTCGGCGTGGCGGCGGATGGCGAAGTCGGGCCGAAGACGCTCGCGGCGCTTGGTGCGGCTGACAGTAGGGCGCTGATCAACGCGGTTTGCGACCGGCGGCTCACCTTCCTGCGCGGGCTCGCGACTTTTCCGGCTTTCGGCCGCGGCTGGACCAGCCGTGTGGCCGCCGTGCGCGCGGCTGCGCTGGGCGCCGTCGAAAATTCCACTTCCATGCAAAGGAGACTGCCGATGGGTGTTTTCTCGGGCTATCGCACTTATATCGTCGCGGCGTTCATGCTGCTGGCGGGGTTGGCGCAGGTGCTGGGCGTGGATTTGCCATCGCTCGATGGCGGCGCAGCAGGCAATCTCATTCTCGAAGCGCTGGCTATCATCTTTCTGCGCAAGGGATTGAAGACGGGCGCGGTTTGACGGAGCTTCTGCCTCGAATGATGCCGAGCGATTTCAGTGTGGTTGGGACTGGAATACCTCCAGTCCCAGTTCGGTAAACTGGTGCTATGACAATGTCGGCGTTCCGGAGCGGATGATGAGGTTACTCCTCCTCCCCACCGTCGCCGTCATCCGCGCCATCATCTTCGCCGCCATCATCGGCTTCGTCACCGTCGTCCGCGGCGCCATCATCCGCATCAGCGTCGTCTGACGCCGCTTCCTCGGATTCGTCAGAGGCCTCGTCTTCCTGGCTGTCCTCTTCGAGTTCCGACGAGAACTCTTCTGAGGTCACCGTTTCCTCAATGGTGGTTTCGGACTCTTCGTGAGTTTCAACGATCTCTTCGGAGTATTCGACGGTATATTCCTCGTAGCTGAAGCCCTCGTAACTCCAGGACGTCCAATTGGACACGGCCGCAACATCGAGCGCTGCCTCGTAGAGTTCGAGTGTGATGATCACGTCTGACGAGGACAAGACACCGGCGCGATAATAGTCGACGCTGAAATCTGAAACCTGCTGGGTGAGCCAGAAATAAACCACCTCATCGAGTTCGATCGGCGTGGCAATGTCCTTGCCCTTGACCTGATGGATGATGTCACCCGGTTCGACGCCGTTCTGAGCGGCAACACCGTCATGCGCAACCGCGAGGACCAGGACGCCGCTGTCGGCTGCATTGAGCGCGAAAGCGCTTCGAACGCTCTCGTCGATCGGCAGAACGACGGCATCGAACGCTCGAGATACATATGGCGCGGGCAGGTTGGCCTGCGCCAGCACCACTGGCACGGTCGCGGCAAGTGGAAGAATGGACAGGTGGGCTGCAGCTCCCAGAAGGAGCATGGACCGGATCGGCTTCGACATTATTGTTTCCCCAACGTCAGCTGATGTGACGGAACGGAGGCTAAAGCACCCCTATTACGTGCGTGTCGGGAATTTAAGTGGTGGGGCTAAAATTGATCATTTCAATTCGGTTCCACAGAGCATATTCTCAGGGCCAGAAGACTGTCTGGTGAACTCGGGCGGGGCAGATAATCATGGCGATCGCTATCTTTGGAAGTCGCCGAATAAACCCACCGTTTCAGTGACCACATGGCATGACGGAACAAAATCGGGACAATCAGCTTTGGGATATGACCTGCCTTATTCATGTCCCATTCAGCTAGGTGCCGCTAGTTTCACGCCATGAACACGAAAGCCCCAAAACCATCCGCCGCTGCCGCCGTTGCACTGGCTCTTGCCTTGGCCCTTTCGGGTACGGGAGCGAGCCAGGCACAGGCTTGTCTTGACCGGCAACAGATTCAGGAAGCCGTCACCTCGGGGCAGATCATGTCCCTCGATGCCGTGCTGGCGGCGAATGGCGTCGATGGCAGCGCCGAAATTCTCAACGTCCAGGTTTGCGATCAGGGCGGACAACTGGTCTATATCATCGGTGTGTTGACGGCGGATGGTCAGGCGCAGAACCTGACACTGAGCGCACAATAGGTTTCTGACCGATTGTGCCTTGGTGCGGGAATGGTGGTAGTGGTCACCAGCGGATTTCTCTGAGCGTCGGGGGCAGGCGATGCGTATTCTTGTTGTCGAAGACGATACCAATCTCAACAGGCAGCTCAAGGAAGCCCTGACCGAAGCAGGCTATGTCGTCGACGTGGCATTCGACGGGGAAGAGGGACATTTCCTTGGCGAAACCGAACCCTATGATGCGGTGGTGCTCGATATCGGCCTGCCACAGATGGATGGGCTTTCGGTGCTCGAAGAATGGCGCCGTGCTGGCAAGACCACGCCGGTATTGCTGCTGACGGCGCGCGATCGCTGGAGCGACAAGGTCCAGGGGATCGACGCCGGGGCCGACGACTATGTCGCCAAGCCCTTCCACATGGAAGAAGTTCTGGCACGGTTGCGGGCGCTGGTGCGCCGCGCGGCAGGTCATGCCAGCAACGAAATCACCGCCGGGCCGGTGCGGCTCGATGCGCGTTCGGGCCGGGTGACGGTCAATGGACAGGCTGTGAAGCTGACGAGCCACGAGTTGCGGCTTTTGAGCTACCTGATGCATCACAAGGGCAAGGTCGTCTCGCGCACGGAACTGACCGAGCACCTCTACGACCAGGATTTCGACCGCGACAGCAACACGATCGAAGTGTTCGTGGGGCGCCTGCGCAAGAAACTGCCCGAAGAGTGCATCCAGACGGTGCGCGGACTCGGCTATCAGATCGTCGGGGACTAGGCGGGCTTGTCCAACGAGACCGGACAACCGGCGGCTTCGCCCGATAACGCGCCGCACTGGCTGCGCAAGGGATCGATTGCCGCTTCGCTTTTTTGGCTGACGGCCGGCTGGCTCGTGATCGCGCTGGTCGCGACCGGTTTTTTGCTGACCGACCTTTATTCGCGGACGCTCGATACGACGCTATCCCAGACGCTCGATTTTCACGTCGAGAGCCTCACAGGGATTTTGCTCGAGGCCGGTGATCCGCGCGACCCAGGAATCACACTTGCGGATCCGCGTTTCGATCGTCCGCGCTCGGGCTGGTACTGGATTATTCGCGATGGTAGCGGGCGGCTGGTCAATCTGTCGACGTCGGTTGTGGGTATCGATCTGCCTGGGCTGAGCGGGAATCTCGATGCGCTCGGCCGGCGCACTGGCGTGCTGTCCGATGCCTTCGGAACGCAATTGCGCGTCGTCGAGCGCAGTGTTTCGATGGGTGACCAGACCTATCGGATCGAGGTCGCCGGCAATCTCACTGAAATTCTTGGGCTGGTCGGCGATTTCCGCGGGCAGACATTCATTGTGCTTGGCGCGGTGGGGGCGATGCTCGCCATCATGAGCGTGATCGTGGCGCGCTTTGCCATGCGGCCCGTGGGGCGGCTCAGTGCGGCAATCGAAAGCGTCCGCGAGGGCGAAACGACGGAGATTACAGGACGCTATCCCACCGAGATCGCGCCGTTGGCCGAGGAGGTCAACGAACTCCTGCGCTCCAATGCCCAGATCATCGAGCGCGCGCGCAATCAGGTGGGCAATCTCGCCCATGGGTTGAAGACGCCGATCGCCGTGTTGCGCAATGAGGCCGGGACGCAAAATGGCGCCTTGGCCGATGCCGTAGCGGCCGAGACCGAAAAGATGAGCACAATGGTCTCGACCTATCTCGAACGCGCGCGGCTCGCGGCGCGGACATCAGTCGTCGGCAAGAAAGCCGATGCGGGCATGATCCTGTCGCGGCTGGCGCGGGTGATGGGGAAAATCCATCGCGACGTGGATGTTCATTTCGAGCAATCCGAGGCGGGACTTCCCTGGTTTAGGGGCGATGAAGCCGATCTTGAGGAAATGGCGGGCAATCTGCTCGACAACGCCTGCAAGTGGTCGAGGGGGCAGGTGGACGTTTCGCTTTCGGGCGAGCGCAATGCCAAGGGCAGCCAGCTTTTGATTCGGATCGAGGACAATGGCCCCGGTCTGACTGATGATGACGCCCGCAAAGTGTTGCGCCGCGGTGTCAGGCTCGACGAGAAAACGCCCGGAAGCGGGCTGGGGCTGGATATCGTCAAGGAACTGGTTGATGTCTATGGCGGAAGTCTTGAGCTCAAACGTTCGGCGCTAGGCGGACTATTGGTCGAACTGCGCCTTCCCGCTGCACGGGCGGTGGGCATTGGGCGCCCATCCGCCGCCTGACGCACTTTCGCCGCAATGGCTCAACAAGTACCGATCGAACGCTGATAAGGTCCATAACGATGAATCGCTTTGCCCTGTTTGCCATGCCTATCCTTGCTCTGGCGCTTGCCGGTTGCTCCAGCACTGGAACAAGCCAAGTGGCGCAGGCTCCGGTCGTGGCTACTGCTCCAATGCCGGTCGTGACGCAGCCGATGATGCCGAGCACGGCCCAGACGACGCAGCAGGCTCGCCTGACCACCAGCGTTTCCACCGGTTTTGTCGATAGCGCAGCGCTCGCCGTGATGACGGCAAAGGATTCGGCTGAAGCCAATAGCGCGCAATTCTACGCGCTCCAGTTTGGCCGTCCCGGCGCGCCGCGCCAGTGGGCTGGCGACAAGGGCACGACCGGCTCGGTTTCGGTTGGGCCTTACGTCCGCGTCAACAATCTCGATTGCCGCGATTTCACGCACACGGTTAAGGCCAATGGCCAGGACTACGTGAAAAAGGGCACCGCTTGCCGCGAGCAGACCGGCAATTGGAATGTGGTTCAGGGCGCCGCATAAACTCAAGTCAATCCATGCCTGACATGGATTGTTTACCTGCGCTCGGTACGCTGTCGGTCAAATTTCTTTTTGACTGACAGCCCCATGACACAGCTCGCCAACCGCGTGGATACCGTTGCGCCGGCTTCTGCCCAGCCGAGCGCGGCACCAAAGCCCAAAGGCCCTTTCTGTGGTCTGATCGATTCCGTTCTCGTGCATGACCCAGTGCTCGAGACATTTCAGGGATCGGTGAATGCTCATGCTGCCCAGGCCATCTGGACCTGGGTAACGCGTGACATCTGCAATGATATTTTTCCGGCTGACCGCATCGCCAGCGGTGTTTTGACGCCCGCCGAGGTGGAAGCCGCTCTGCCCGAAATGCTCGGGCGGATGAAGGCCGCGCTCGCTCAGGGCCTCGCTGATGTGGAAGGCGCGCGACGCCTTTCCGCCCAGCTTGGCGGCGACGACACGCGCCAGCATTTGCCCACGGTGATGTTGGCTCTGCGCAATCGGGCGCTCCTCGGCAAAGCCCAGGCCTTCGGCAAGGCGACCAATTCAATCTCCGACGAAAATGCTCTGGCTGCAGCCATCAAGGCCATGCCGCTGCAGGAGCCTGCGCTTGCGGCGCTGGTTTTCCACGCTGCGCTTGGTCAGGCGGGTAACCCCACGATCCTCGTTCTCGCGGCCATCAAGCTTTCGGGTCCGGCCACGGAAGTCTCCGTGCGGCGTGCGGGTCTTGGCCCACTCCTCGATGCCTATATTGCTCATGCGCAGAATCAGTTGCGCTTCTTCGAGGGAAATGGGCCATTCGCCGATGTGGATCTGATCTGCCGGGCGCTCGAACGTTTCCACAAGCTCGTTCGCTCCTTGACGGGATATATCGAGTTTTCGCGCGGCAGCCAGGCGACGGCAACGCTTTCAGCCATAACCAAATATGTTTCGGACCGGCTGGAGCCGCGGCTCAAAGAGGTTGTGACCGACCTCAACCAGGCCATGCGCCGGCGCGAGAATGCCGATCGGCTCGATACCGAAAAGCTCTTTGCGGCTGTTGGCGGGATTTTCCTCCTCGCAACCGTGCGGGATTGCCGGGATTCTTTGGCGCTCAATTCGGTGTTCGAGCAGGCCTGGAACCAGTCAGGCCAGGCATTGGAAATCCACATTCAGCGCACGATGGATACCTATCGGCAGGACCCGGAAGACACCAATACGATCGCGCGTCTCGATGCGGTGATCCAGATGGCGCAGGTGCGATTTTCGGCGGAATATGCCGAGACGCTGAAGCGCGCGCGGCACGCTGCGGAAAAGCGCAGCTAAGCCTTTACCTCGGCCGGGAACGCCTGGCCGAGATCCCGCACGACGAGCCTTACGCCCGGCTGCGCATGGGCTGCGGCCAAGAGCGCTTCGATCCTCTCATTTTGCATTCTGAGGACGACACCCACCGCGTGCTGCGGGTTGGTCGTATCGTGATCGAGGAAGATGAGTGCACCGCTGTCGGTTCGGCGCGCCTCGGGCTGATCGAGCTGCACCACTATGGCGTCGGTGCCAAACCGTCCCTGAAGGTAATCTGGGACAGACTTAGTCTCGGATGGCGCGGAAATGTCTGCCGCATCTTGGTGCGAGAGAGGGATCAGGGCGACCCGCTCCTGCGCGACGACACCGGCAGATTCAGGAGGGATCAGGCCAAGAGCGACGCCCGAGGAAATTGCAGAAATCGAAAGCGGCTGCGGCCATTCGGCGAGAAGGCCCGAAGTGCTTCCTTGCCTGTCGGTGATTTTGGACAACCAATGCTGCGGCTGGGGGGTAGGGCGAACGACTAGACTGGCTTCGGCATCGAGATAGGCAGGGTTCGCGTCTGGCGCTTCAAGAGCGCACATCTGCCGATCGGGCGTCTCGTAAAGGGCGGATATGACGGGGTCGTCGACACCGGGACCAGCCCGGCCGAGCAGATGATTGATCGCGGCAACGCCGCTGGTGACGCAGCCCTGGCGCGTGAGGTAGCCCGCGGCGGCGCCAGCGAGAGCGATTGTGTCGAGCGTGCCGATGGGTTCGAGCCGCTCCGCATTGGCGTTCCAGCGGCTATGCCCGCCAGCCATGTGCCACAGCGTAAGATCGGGCTGCCAGCCGCCGCTGAGGATGAGCCTGTCGACACGAACGGCATCTCCATGCGCCAGATCGATGGCAAGCTGCCCGTCGGCTGTGGCGATGCTCTTTGGTACCGTGCCAGGAAACAAGCGGAACCCATAAGCCTTCGAAAATTCGATATAGCGCGAACTGGCCTGATCGCGCCCATCGGTAATGCGATCGAGTGCGATGCCGGTTTCGGCAAGCAGCGTGGCAAGGCGGTAGGCGGGATTGGCCGAGGTTGCGACCATCACCGAATGACCTGACCAGATGCCGTAGCGCTGAGCGAGCTCATAGGCTTCCTGCGCGCCGATGACGCCGGGCCGTCGATTGCCGGGAATGACGGGGAGGCGCTCGATGGAGCCCGTGGCGAGAATGATGTAGCGGGCGGGTAGGTCGAGCACTTTGCCGGTGACGAGACCGCCGCTGATATCGATCTGATGCACGCGGACAAGACCCGGCACGATCGCGAAGGCTTCGCTATGGGTGCGAACGGTGATTGCGGCGTGGGATTTGATTTCGGTGACCAGTAGCGCGACGTGGTCCTCAGGCGTTGCATCGCCATCTTGAGTGCCGAACAGACCGGAATGGCCACCAAGCATCGGGCTCTCTTCCACAAGCGTGACCGAGAGGCCGGCACGAGCGGCAGTTAAAGCCGCGCTCATCCCGGCGACGCCGCCACCAATGAGGAGCACATCGACGCCGGGTTCAGTACGACCGACGAGACTGCGCCACGGGCGGACGAGGCTCCTGTTATGATCGTCCAGCGTCAGGCCCAGCGTGCGGCCACCTTGGAACAGGCGGGTGATGAGGCCTGATTTCTTGCCGGGAGCGACGAAGACGTAATCGGCGCCGCCCCGCGCAGGTACACGATCCATCGGCAAGGCGAGCTCTGGCGTGGCGGCAGCTCCGGCATAGGCAATTGCCGGGGCTGCGCCGTGGCGCAATCCAATCGGCTGACCGTGATGGGTCCCGATGGTGTCGATGCCCGAAGCGAGAAGCGCGGTCAGCACCGTGTCGCCTTCGAACGCCGAGACCATGCGACCCTGGATACGGAACTCGATGGGCCGGGTGCGATCAATTTGCGAGCCAGCGAGGCCCTTGGCGGTGTTTGCGGGTAGCCGGCTGATTTGCGGTCTCATGCGGCATGATCCGGCAAGCGGAAAAGGAACTCGGCGACGGCGCGGCGGTCGGTGCCTGAGCTCCTTGCGGCGCACCAAGCAGCTTCTTCGTCGCTCGCGGTATTCGTCAGGTAGCGGGCAAAGAGAGGCGCGAGGAACGCGCCGGTCGTGCCAAGGCCGGCAAGGATCACTGGTCCCGTGTCCAAATCGCCGATGATTGGTGCACCGTCAAGCGAGACAAGCGCGTCGAAGCCGGACTGTCCGATTTGTTGGGTGACGCCACGGTCCGACAGTGTTTGCGCGAGCTGTGCCGAAAATTGCGAGAGTGTGCCGGGGCCCGTCGCGGCGACACTGCCGCCATCGAGTTGGATGAGTGTCAGACCGGTATCGAGATTGAGCATCACCTCGCTGCCGAGGCGATGCTTGGCGGAAATGAGAATGCTTGCATGGGGCCGGGTCTGGAGCTCGTCCGGCCACTGCGCGGTGGGCAGATGTCGCATGATGGCGGCTTCGTCGCTCAGGATCGATCGCGCGGCCCGGATCGTGTTCTCGCCGTCCGCCAGTTCGGTCACGCCATCAGCGTGTAGAGCGGCAAATTCCGGGCTGAAACGCCTGACGCCTAGACCCGTGAGCCATTTTTCTGAGCGCGGCAACAGCGTTTGTCGGTCGATTGTCAGCACGTCGCCGAACCGGAACGCACTTCGGTTCGGACCAAGCTTCGAACTGGCAACCCGATCGGCCATCAGCCCGTTGGCGCGGGCCATGTGCGCAATGTGGCCAAGAGCTTCCTGGCCTTCTACGTGATCAGCGTAGAGCAGAGGATCGAGCCGGCGCAAGACACGACGTCCAGCGATCCGCGTCAGCAGCTTCTGCGTTTCGGGAACAAGTTTGCCCAAAATCGCCCAGGTTTCTGGCCGGGTGATCGGCGCGATCGAGAGATCGAGGTGACGCGTCAACCGATAGCGGGCTTCGGGCTCTGCGATCTGCACCACGGTTTTTCCATGCCGCTCGGCAAGGAGGCCCGCGACGAGGCAAGCCAGCGGACTGGCGCCGAAAACAGCGAACTCGACCAAGATGTCAGGCATGCGGCCTGCCTGCGGCGCGCTGACCCTGTGGCAATGAGTCCGGTGCTAACACGTGGGTTTTAGTGGCATTTGCTGCCAATCGGCCTATAGAAGGCGCGGCCTTTCTCAAGGCCGGAAGCAAGCGTCCGGAGCCCATGATTTTCTGGTTGATCGCCATAGCTGTAACCGCAATTGCCTGCGCCGCGTTGTTGTACGCGGGGCGCGGTCGCCCGGTCAACGCAGCGGTGGACGAAAGCGCAGATACCACCAGCCATTTCCGCCAATTGCTCGCCGGGATCGATAGCGATCTGGCAGCCGGCAAGATCAATGCCGATGAAGCGATTGGCGCCAAGGGCGAGTTGGCGCGCGAAATGATCCGGGCAAAGTCGGAAGCCAAGCCCGCTGCCGCCGGATTCGGCCGCGCCGCGCTTGTCTCCGGTTCCGCTCTTGTCGCCGCCATTGCGCTCGGTGGTTATGCTCTTCTTGGCAGCCCCAATATTCCCGCTCAGCCCCTCGCCTCGCGCGCCGATGTGGCGGCGCAAAACATGGATATCGACGCAGCCATTTCCCGCATTGAGACCCGGCTTGCAGAAGATCCCAATGACATTCGCGGCTGGACCGTCCTCGCGCCGGCCTTGGTGCAGGTCGGCCGCTTCACGGATGGCGCCAACGCCTATGGCCGTGTCATCGCGCTATCGCAACCGACGGCGCAACTCTTGACCGACCAGGCTGAGGCGCTGCTGCTTGCGGCGGATGGCGCAGGGTCTGATGAGGCTATGACGCTGCTGCGCCAGGCAACCGAACTCGACCCCACTGACCCGCAGCCGCAGCTTTATCTGGCCGCCGAGCTGACGCGGACTGCAAAATATGACGATGCCGCGCGCTATTGGCAGTCGGCAATCGACCTCGCGAGTGGGGCGGAGCCGTGGCTACCCGCTGCCCGGCAGGGGCTTGCAGTGGCGCAAAACGACGGTGTCGATGCGACGGCCGCCGATCAGGCAGAGATGATCGGCGGAATGGTCGAGAGTCTCTCCACACGGCTTTACGACGAGGGCGGAACCATCGAAGAATGGACGCAGCTCGTGCGCTCCTACATCGTGCTTGGCGATCTGCCGAATGCGCAAAAGGCTTATGATGCTTCGGTCGCAGCCTATCCCACGGCGTTCGAACGGGGTGAGCTCGACACGCTAGCCCTGAGCGCAGGATTGAAACTGAACGGAGACGCGCAATGACCATGCCTTCCGCAGTCCGCCGCAAAGGCTGGTCGCGCAAGCAGAAGCGTCTGGCTGTCATTGTCGGCCTCGGAGTCGTCCTGGCTATTGCTGCGGCGCTGGTGCTGACGGCGCTGCGCGACCAGATCGTCTTTTTCTATTCGCCATCCGAAATTCAATCGCGTGGTGTCGAGCCCGGTCACCCAATCCGTCTTGGTGGTCTCGTCAAGGATGGCACCTGGGTCCGCGCTGGGCAGGACAATAGCTTTGTCGTCACAGACGGCGGCACCGAGATCACGGCGCGCTATAGCGGCATCTTGCCGGACCTGTTCCGCGAAGGGCAGGGCGTCGTCGCCGAGGGCTCGGTCGGTCCTGATGGCATTTTCACCGCCACCAATGTATTGGCGAAACACGACGAAAACTATGTGCCCAAGGAGGTCGTCGAGGCGCTGAAGGCGCAGGGCGAATGGCGGCCGGAGGGCACAGCGCAATGAGCATCGAGCTCGGACATTTCGCTCTGATCCTTGCCTGCGCCATTGCGCTGGCATCCTCCATTGGCGGGCTGACGCTTTGGCGCAGCGGCGAACGTCTGGCTTCCGTCTTGGCGCAATCGGCTATTCTCCAGTTCGTGCTTGTGGCAGTCGCGTTTCTTGCCGTGGTGCAGGCCTTCGCGACATCCGACTTCAGCCTAGCGCTGGCGGCGAACAATTCGCACTCGCTGAAGCCGCTGATCTTCAAAATCTCCGGCGTTTGGGGCAATCACGAAGGCTCGCTGCTGCTCTGGATCCTGATCCTTGTACTGTTCGGTGCTCTGGTCGCGGCGTTTGGCCGGCGTCTCCCTGCGGACCTTCTCAATCTGGTGCTCGGGACGCAGAGCCTTCTGGTCGTCGCCTTTGGCGGCTTTACACTTTTCACGTCCAATCCGTTCGCGCGTCTTGCGCAGCCGCCGATAGAGGGCGCCGACCTTAATCCGATCTTGCAGGATATCGGCCTCGCCATTCATCCGCCGCTACTCTACGCCGGCTATGTCGGCTTTTCGATCTGCTTTTCCTTTGCTATCGCCGCGCTGATTTCCGGCCGTATCGATCAGGCGTGGGCGCGCTGGGTGCGGCCCTGGACCATGCTGAGCTGGATCTTTCTGACCCTCGGCATCGCCATGGGTTCGTACTGGGCCTATTACGAACTTGGCTGGGGCGGCTGGTGGTTCTGGGACCCGGTCGAAAACGCCAGCTTCATGCCCTGGCTGGCGGGCACGGCGCTGCTTCATTCGGCGCTAGTGATGGAAAAGCGCAATGCGCTCAAAATCTGGACGATCTTTTTGTCCATCATCACCTTTTCGCTGTCGCTGCTCGGCACTTTCCTTGTCCGCTCCGGCATCCTGACCTCGGTCCATACCTTTGCCAGCGATCCGACGCGTGGTCTCGTCATTCTCGCTATTCTCGCCGTGCTGATCGGTGGCGCCTTCCTGCTGTTCGCGCTGCGTGCCAGCGCCTTGCGGCAGGGTGGCCTGTTTGCGCCCATCAGCCGCGAGGGCGCATTGATCCTCAATAACCTGTTCCTGGCGACGGCTGTCGGCGCGATCCTTGTGGGCACGCTTTATCCGCTCGTGCTCGACGCGCTGATCGGCACCACGATTTCCGTCGGCGCGCCGTTCTTCGATCTGACTTTCGGCGCGCTGATGGCGCCGCTCTTGCTGGTTCTGCCGTTTGGACCGCTCTTGCCTTGGAAGCGCGCGGATATGGTGGCCGCGGGGCAGCGGCTGATCGGGGCCGCGGGACTGGCCATTTTCCTCACAATTTTGGTGTCTGCGCTCGGCGGCGTCTCGATTTCTCTCGCCCCGCTAGGCTTGCTGCTTGGCTTCTGGGTCACCTTCGGCGCTTTTGCTGAACTGATCGAGCGCGGCAAGATCGGGCGCATTCCAGTGCGCGAAAGTTTGCGCCGTCTGGCGGGCCTGCCACGCAGCATCTGGTCGACGGCGATTGGCCATATGGGCTTGGGGCTGACAGTGCTCGGCATTGTCTCTGTCAGCGCCTGGGAAACCGAACTGGTCACAACGCTCTATCCTGGAGAGACGACGCAACTTGCCGGCTATTCTCTGACATTTGACGATTTCTCCCAGATTCCGGGCCCGAACTATATGGCCGACACCGGCCATTTCACCCTGACCGCGCCTGGTGGCGGCACGACCAATCTTGAGGCCGAGCGGCGGACCTATGTCGCGAGCGGCATGCCAACGACAGAAGCGGCAATCGCCACCTTTGGGCTGTCGCAGTTCTATCTGCAGCTCGGCGAGCCGCTCGACAACACCCATGTCGTCCGCATCTGGCACAAGCCCTACATCCTCCTGATCTGGCTCGGCGCCATTGTCATGGCGGGGGCAGGGGTGCTGTCGCTAACCGATCGGCGGCTCCGCGTCGGCGCCCCACAGCGCGCCACCAAGCACGTCCTGGAACCGGCCGAATGAAGCGGCTCTTGGCCTGTCTTGCTCTGATGTTGGCTCTGGTATTTCCGGCCCTGGCGGTGTCGCCAGACGAAATGCTGTCCGATCCGGCGCTGGAGCAACGGGCGCGGGCTATTTCGTCGGGGCTGCGGTGTCTCGTCTGCCAGAACCAGTCGATCGACGACAGCGACGCCGATCTCGCTCGGGATTTGCGCATTTTGGTACGCGAGCGGCTGGTGGCCGGTGAGAGTGACGCCGAGGTCCAGCAATATCTCGTCGATCGCTATGGCGAGTATGTCCTCCTCAATCCAAGGCTCAACGAGCATACCTGGCTCCTCTGGATCGCGGCGCCGGCGCTGCTGGCTGCGGGCCTGGGCGGCATTTGGATCGCCAGCCGTAGGCAGTCTCCGCCCCAGGCTGGGGATGATCTGTCGGACGAGGAAAAGCGCGTCCTGGCTGAACTTTCCCAAACTGAAGGCGATAAGACGGGCAGGGCCTAGCCCGACTTGCTGGGTCGGAGGAGGCGGGTTATGCCTCTTTAATGAGCACCGTCCTTTCGCCTTTGCCATCCACTCCTCACCCAGCATTTGACGCGCTTTGCCCTGACTTGCCACCCTCGCTCGGCCAGCAGGTTCGGACGCATGCTGGTCTTTTAGGGCCACTGCTGCAGTCGGCGCCCTATTTGCTGGAACTGGCGCGCGTGCATGCGCAATGGCTGATGGACGCGATCGAAACGGGCCCCGATGTCGCTTTCGGCGCCCTGTTGGCCGAGGTGAGCAGTGCTGGCCGGTCGGGTGACGAGGCCGGGCTTGGGCAGTCCCTGCGCATCGCCAAGGGCCGGACTGCACTGTTGGCGGCGGTTGCCGAAACCGGTGGCGCATGGACGACGGCACGCGCGACGGAAGCGCTTTCCGACCTGGCCGACGCAGCGCTCGAAGCGGCGCTCGATCTCTTGATGGGGCAGGCCGCAGACAAGGGACAACTGGTTCTGCCGCGTGAGGAAGCTCTGGCGGCCAATTCCGGTCTCGCGCTCTTCGCCCTCGGCAAACATGGCGGGCGCGAACTCAATTACTCCTCCGATATCGATATCGTCGCCTTCTTCGATCCGCAAAAGCCTGTGCTTGTCGATCCGAGCGAGGCGACGAAGATATACTCGCGCATGGTGCAAAAGCTCGTCGGGCTGATGGAGGATCATCAGGCTCATGGCTACGTTTTCCGCACCGACCTGCGCCTGCGGCCCGATCCTGGTTCAACGCCGGTGGCGCTCTCGGTCGATGCGGCGATTGCCTATTACGAAGTGCGCGGCCAGAATTGGGAGCGCGCCGCCTGGATCAAGGCGCGGCCCTGCGCGGGCGACAAGGCGGTGGGTGAGGCGTTCATCAAGGAGCTAGCGCCCTATGTCTGGCGCAAGCATCTCGACTACGCGACAATCACCGATATCCAGGCGATGAAACGCCAGATCAATGTGTCGAAGAAAGTCGGCGATATCCGTGTCGAAGGGCACAATGTCAAACTTGGTCGTGGCGGTATCCGCGAGATCGAGTTTTTTGCGCAGACCCAGCAACTGATCGCCGGTGGCCGGGACAAGTCGCTGCGGGTGCGGCCGACTTCGCATGCACTGGCCGCGCTTGCCGAAGCCAATTGGATCGCGCCGACGACGGCGAAGGAACTGACCGAGACCTATTGGTATCTCCGCGCCGTCGAAAATCGGCTGCAAATGCTGCGCGACGAACAGACCCACATCATGCCCGATACGCCCGAAGCCGTTGCCGTTATCGGCCAGCTGATGGGCGAGCCTGATCTCGCAACATTCGAGAAGACCTATCGCGCCGCGCTCGAACGGGTCGCCCGCTATTATGCCGAGCTGTTCACCGAAGGCGAAACGCTGGGGACCGTCGAAGGCAACCTTGTTTTCACCGGCAGCGATGACGATCCGAACACACTAGAAACCCTCACCAATATGGGCTTCGTCGACGCCCACAAGGCAATCGAGATCGTGCGCAAGTGGCACTATGGCAGCTATGCCGCCACGCGCACTTCCGCGGCCCGCGCGCATTTGACCGAGCTTTTGCCAGCGCTGCTGACGACGCTCGCCGCGGCGGGAAGCGCCGATCTGGGTCTCGCGCGTATGGACGACTTTCTCTCGCGCCTGCCTGCTGGCGTGCAGCTTTTCGCGCTGCTGCGCAATCATGCGCAATTGCGGTCGCTGCTCGTCCAGTTCATGGCCTCGGCCCCGCGCATGGCGGAGGCGGTTATTCACCGCGCGCACGTGGTCGATGGTCTGATCGACCCGGCCTTTGCCGACGATGTCACCCATCGCGATGTGCTGGTTGGAAAGGTCGATACCTTCCTCGCCGATGCGCGCTCCTATGAAGATCTGATCGATCGCGCCCGCATCATCGGGCAGGAGCAGAAATTCCTCGTGGCCGCGGGGCTGCTCTCGGGCACAGTCTCTGCGACGGTTGCCGGTGAACAGTTCACCGCCTTGGCCGAGACCTTGCTAAACCGGCTTTTTGCCAGCGTAGAGGATGAGTTCGCGCGGCGCCACGGCCGAATTGCCGGCGCATCGACCGCCTTGCTGGCCTTCGGCAAGATGGCCAGCCGGGAGATGACGTTCGCTTCCGATTTGGATTTCATCCTGCTTTACGACGCTCCAGATGCAGAGTCCGACGGCGAGCGGCCATTGGCAACATCTCATTATTTTGCGCGGCTTACCCAACGTCTGGTTGCCGCGCTCGCTGCGCCGACGGCCGAAGGCGTGCTTTACGAGGCCGACATGCGGCTGCGGCCTTCGGGGAATGCCGGACCACTCGCTACCAGCATTGGCTCCTTCCATCGCTATCAGCACGAAGAAGCCTGGACCTGGGAACACCTGGCACTTGCGCGCGCACGCGTCGTCGCTGGGGCTCCGGCCTTGCGCACAAAAGTCGATGCCGAGATCGCCGAAGTCATGGCCATGCCACGCGACGTCGGGAAAACCATCGACGATGTGGTCTCCATGCGCGCGTTGATGGCCAAGGAGCGCAAGCCGCGCCATGCCTTCGATCTCAAGCTGGCGCCGGGTGGCCTCGTCGATCTCGAATTCATCGCCCAATCCGCTCAGCTCGTTGCGAGCAGGATGATCGATCTGCCACAGGCCGCGCCGCCGCGCGTTCTGATGCGCCTCGGCAAGCTTGGGCTGGTGCCGAGGGGCGAAAGACTGGCGGAGATCCACCAGATCTACGCGACCATTCTACAGGTGATGAGTTCAGCGCTGGTTGCGCCGTTCAGCGAGACGGCCTGGTCTCCAGCGTTCGAAGAGCTTTTGGCCCAACTCTGCCACTATCCCGATTTCCGGCTGCTCAAGGCCGATATTGCCCAGATGCAGGACGAAGTCTCAGCAGCAGCGGCTGAGTGGTACGAAAAAGCGCGAACGCTGTAACGCCTATCGGTCGGTGCGCATCGGACCAGTTGCGATCATGCTGCCACTGTCGCCTTGGATAGGTCTGCCCCGATCGGGAGGGAGATGGCAACGGTCGTGCCGATCGCAGGCGTTGAGTCGATCACCATGCGGCCGCCGCTCAATTCGGCAATGGCGCGGGAGATCGAAATCCCGAGGCCCGGGCCGACGCCTTCCTTGGTGAAAGTCGCATCGCCAAGGGCGAATGGCTGACCGAGGCTGCTGAGGCGTTCTTCGTTCATACCGATGCCGGTATCGGTCACTTCGATCACGACGCCATCTTCAGCCGCGAACGTAGCTAGGGTCAGCTCCCCGCCTGGCGGCGTAAACCGAATGGCATTCTCGACGATATTGGCGACCATACGGACGAGGGCCAGGCGATCGCCATTGAGCACGGCACCACAATTGGCGCTGACGGCAAGCTCGAGACCGGCGCGTTTGATCTGCGCCTGGAAACGGCGGCTTACGGAATCGATGACCTCATCAACCGGCACCTTGTCGGACCGGAGCACCTTCTGGCCGTTGTCGAGTTCGGCGAGGTCGAGAATGGCAGAGAACGAGTTGAGCAGATGCTCGCCGGAATTACGGATCGACTGCACATAATCGGCATAGCGCGGATCGCCGAGCTTGCCATAGGTTTCCCGTCCCATCAGTTCGGCAAAGCCGATGATGTGGTTGAGCGGCGTGCGGATGTCGTGGCTGAGATGGGCAAGGAAATTGGTCTTGGCGCGGCTCGCAGCCTCGGCCTTGATCTTTTCCTCATGATAGCGCCGCGCCAATTGGCGCTGCTCTTCTCGGATCGTCGTGAGCAGAACGTCGGCCCGGCGCCGTTTGGTTTCGTCCGACACGAGGGTCATGAACCCGCCATTGTCCAAAGGACGCTCTTCGATCATCAGGCAGGAGCCATCGACCTGATGCAATTCGAGTAGGCGATTGCCGCGATCTTCGCGCAGTAGCTTGAGGTAGCCGCCTGTCAACAAGCGTCCCAGCGCTTCCGAGTAGGTAATATCATTGTCGCGGAGTTTGAGGCGCGCGCGATAATCCTCATTGCAGACGATCATGCGGCCTTCTTCGGTCCAGCAGGCAGCGCCCATGGGGATGGCCGCCGTCAGGACTTCGAGCGTTTCGAGCTGTAGATCAACTTCGGTGTCGTCGTCGCGGCGGCGACGCAGTGTAAAGGCGGTCATAAGACCGGCAAGGGCGAGGGCTGCGGCGCCGCGGCCTGCGATGCCAGCCAGCGCGCCGGACTGTTCGCCTTCAATGCTGAGAAGCCCATGCTCGCCAGCGGGGACCAATTCGGAAAAGAGCGGTCGTTGCTCTGGTACGCCACCTTGGATGAAGCTGGCGCTGACGATCCCGGGATAATCACCCAGACTGCCCGCCAAAGTCGCTTCGGCGGTTTCCGGCGCAACGGTGGCGACGCGCGCTGCAACAGCGGTGCCCATCAGAGCCAGCTCGCGCTTTACCTCTGCCAATGTCGAATAGACGTCATAGGCAACAAAGAGTGTTGCGGCGATAAAAGCTGTTCCGGCGACTGACATCGTGACCGATGTTGTCTTGTTGCGCCGGCTGCGGGGTGCAGTCTTGCCGTGGTGGCGGACACGCCAGAAATTTCGTCCATTGCCCGCGCCGATTTCGTCAGCACTGGCGCCGGAGGTCTCCGACGACTGCATAAAATTCTCCAGAACTAGAAGAGGTTAGTCTCGAAGCGATTTGCCCGTTAACGATTAATGAATCATCCCGAGGGGTGTTGTCCAGAGTCCTCACAAGGGCTGTTTTGGGCTTGTCAAAAAACGCGAGTCTCTTGAGTCACTTAGGCTCAAAGAAAAATAGTTTAAGAAAAAGGGTCCCGAAGAACGTCTCCGGAACCCGCCTGTGGAATACTCGTCTGAGGTGCCCAGAAGCCGTGGCTTAGCGCCAAACAGCGAGCTGTGATTTGGGGTCAGCCGGCGAGGATTCGATCCAAAATCTCGCCGGTATTTCGGCTAAGCGCGTGCTGGCTCTTGAGTGCCTCAAGCGCTGCCCGCCCGATCTCGCGGCGATTGGCTTCAAGGAGCGGCAATGTCCGGAAGCCTGTCAGGATACGCGCCGCGACCTGCGGATTGACCTTATCGATTTCCGCCGCCGCTTCCGTGACGAAACGGAAGCCAAGCCCATCGGCGCGTGCGAACTGTTCGAGATTGCTCATGACAAAGCTGCCGAGCAGGGAGCGCAGGCGATTGGGGTTAGTCTTGGGGAAGTCCGGTGCCGAAAGGATAGCGCGAAGGCGCTCGATCACCCCGTCGTCCGGCGCCTGCGAGGACGCCACCAGCCACTTGTCGAACACCAGCGGATCGCCGCCGAAACGCGTTCGGAAATCCCCAAGTAGAGCAGGCGCGGCCTTGGTCCAGTTATGCGCCGAGATGGCCAGCGCAGCGTAGCGGTCCGTCATATTGGTCGCCGCGTAATACTGCGCCTCAGCCAGGTCCGCACCGAGATCCGACCCTGCCGTCAGCAAAGCAAGCAGCCGATTGCGCAGCGACCGGCGTCCGGCTTGCTCCGCATCGGGGCTATAGGGTCCGGAAATAGCGAGATCGCGATAGACGGATTCAAGCTGTGCCGCAATTGGGTCAATGATGGTTTTGACAAGGCTTGCCCGCGCCGCGCTGACCGCGCTTGGATCCACATTGCGCCCGATATGCCGCGCAATAACGGTTTCGTCCGGAATGCCGATCGCCTGCGCCTTGAAGGCCGGATCGAGGGATGGATCGTTGAGCGTATCCATCATCGCCTGCCGCAGGGCATCGATATCGCCGGTCGTCGGCTTCGCGCCAGTGGCGCTCTTGGCGAGCAATTGCGTTGCAACCGTCTGCATCGCGTCCCAGCGATTGAACGGATCGCTATCATGCCGCGCGAGGAAGAGTAGATCGCCATGACCGAGCCCCGTCTCGAGCTTGATGGGAGCTGAAAAGCCGCGGAACAGCGACGGCACGGGCCGATTTGCAACGCCGGAAAAAGTCAGAGTGACGCTTTCCTGGTCAAGGACGATGAGGTCACCCTCTACGCGACCGCCACTGACTTCGGACCAAGTCACAGGGTGTCCATTCGGTCCGATAAGCCCAAATTTGACGGGAATAACGAAAGGCGCCTTTTCCGGTTGGCCTGGAGTGGGCGCCGTCCGCTGGCTTAGGCTCAGCGTGTAGGTTTGGCTCGCGGCGTCATAAGTGTCGCGCGCGTTGACGATTGGCGTTCCCGCCTGGGTGTACCACTGGGCAAACTGATTGAGATCCACCTCATTGGCGTCCTCGAACACCTTGATGAAAGCTTCGATCGTTGTCGCCTCGCCATCGTGGCGCTCGAAGTAAAGGTCCATTCCCTTGCGGAAGCCAGCTTCGCCGAGGAGCGTTGCCAGCATGCGTACGACTTCAGCGCCCTTCTGGTAGACGGTTGTTGTATAGAAGTTGTTGATCTCGCGGTAATGATCAGGCCGCGGTGGATGCGCCAGCGGACCGCCATCCTCGGGAAACTGCGTTACGCGCAGGTTTTCGACATCGTGGATGCGTTGCACCGGGCGGCTACGCTCGTCGGACGAAAATTCCTGATCGCGATAGACCGTCAGACCTTCCTTGAGGCACAGCTGGAACCAGTCGCGACAGGTGATGCGGTTGCCGGTCCAATTGTGGAAATATTCGTGCGCGATGACGCGCTCGATATTGGCATAATTGGCGTCGCTCGCGATCTCGGGCAGCGCAAACACCAACTTGTCGTTGAAGATATTGAGGCCCTTGTTCTCCATCGCGCCGAAGTTGAAATCGCTGACAGCGACGATGTTAAACACATCGAGATCATATTCCCTGCCGAAGCGCTTTTCATCCCAGGCCATGGAGCGATTGAGGCTATCCATGGCATAGACGCACTCGGCTTCCTTGCCATGGGCGCAATAGATGGCGAGATTAACCTTACGGCCGCTCATCGTTGTGAAGCTGTCGGTAATCGAGCCCAGATCGCCGGCAACGAGCGCGAAGAGATAAGCGGGCTTGGGGAACGGATCTTCCCAAAGCGCGAAATGCATGCCGTCGGAAGCCTCGCCCTTGTCGACGAGGTTGCCGTTCGAAAGCAGCACAGGCGCGGTGTCTTTGGGTGCGGTGATCCGCACCTTGAACGTGGCGAGGATGTCGGGCCGGTCGAGATAGTAAGTGATGCGCCGGAACCCCTCGGGTTCGCATTGGGTGCACCAGGTCCCGCCCGAGCGATAGAGCCCCATCAGCTTCGTATTGGCGTCGGGCTGCAGGTTCACTTCCGTTTCGAGCACGAAGCGGCGGAACGGCGGCTCCACAACGGTCAGGCCGGTCTCGTTTGAGGCATAGGCCGAGAGCATCAGCGGCAGGCCGTCAATGGCAATGGAATCGAGCGTCAGTCCGTCGCCATCAAGCACCAGCGGCGTGCCCGGCGCCGTTTCAGGTCGCGGCTCCACCGTCATCTGCGTGCGCACCCGAGTCCCAGCCGCAGTGATCTTGAAGTCCATGTCCACGGCGACGATCGCGTAGGGCGTCGGGGCATAGTCCTTGAGAAAAATGGTGTGCTCGGTCTCGGTGCGCATTAGGCGATCCAATACAGCGTTATTTCTGGCGGTCTAATGTGGCCATCGGGTAACAGCCGACTCTCTCCATTTGTGTATTCTACGCCGCTCTTGGCTGCATAGCCCAATTCTTCGTGCCCATAGGGCGGTGCGAGGAGGAGGAACGGGCAATGCACCACGCAGCTCCTCTGCGCCACTTGGGGGCGTACCGAGCGCGGTCCTTGAAGTTTTCCTGGGTGGTTCGACCATTGCCAGCTCTGCTGACGGCCATTGTCATTGCCGTCGCATAGCGTTTGGCCACGGTGTCCTTCCGGACGGTAGGTATGGTGACGTTATGTTGAAATGGTTCGAAACGCGGCTCGACGCTTACCCTGCAGGTGAGCCGACGGAGCCGCCAAAGGGGCTGCTCGCCTTCTGCTTGCACTATAGCCTTGGCGCCAAGAAGTGGCTGGCCCTCATGGCCTTTGCCGCCGCAGCCGTTGCTATCGGCGAAATCCTCGTCTTCGGTTTCATTGGCGATGTGGTCAATTGGCTCGCCGACGCCGATCCCAACACGTTCCTTGAGACGGACGGTTGGAAGCTGGCGCTCATGGGCGCGATGGTTGTGTTCATCGTGCCGGGCTTTGCGCTTCTTTCGACGCTGACGATGAACCAGACACTCCTGGGCAACTTCCCCCAGCGCATCCGCTGGATGGCCCATCGCTATCTGATCCGTCAGTCGATGAGCTATTTCCAGGATGAGTTTGCCGGCCGTATCGGCGCCAAGCTGATGCAGACCTCGCTCGCCGTGCGCGAAGTGGTCATGAAACTTCTCGACATGCTTGTCTATGTCGTCGTCTATTTCACCGGCGCCGTGATCCTTGCCGCTTCCGCCGACTGGCGGCTGGCCATTCCCTTTATCGGATGGCTCGTTGTCTACGTCGCGCTGATGGTTTATTTCATCCCGCGCATGGGCAAGATTTCCCAGGCCCAGGCAGACGCGCGGTCGATGATGACCGGCCGCATCGTCGACAGTTACACCAATATCGCGACGGTAAAGCTGTTCAGCCATTCCAACCGGGAAGAGTCCTATGCCCGCGAGGCGATGGACGAGTTCTTGGACACCGTCTATCGCCAGATGCGGCTCTTCACCTGGCTCAACATGTCGGTGCTCTGGTCCAATGCGCTCCTGCTCTTTGCGGTGGGCGCGACCGGCATCTGGCTCTGGATGCAGGGGGTGATGAGCCCGGGCGCACTTGCTGTCGCTCTCGGCCTCGTCATGCGCTTCCAGGGCATGAGCCAGTGGGTTATGTGGGAAATGTCTTCCCTGTTCGAGAACATCGGCACGGTCAAGGACGGCATCAACTCCTTCTCGCTGCCGCGCGTCGTGTCCGACAAACCGGGCGCCAAAGCCATCGGTCGCGTTGCGGGCGACATCAAGTTCGACGACGTCTCCTTCCACTACGGCAAGGATTCCGGCGTCATCGAAGGCCTCAGCCTCAATATCCGCCCCGGCGAAAAGATCGGCCTCGTCGGCCGGTCCGGCGCGGGCAAGTCGACCATCGTCAATCTGCTCCTGCGCTTTTACGATCGGCAGGACGGCCATATCCTTGTGGACGGCCACGATATTGCCGAGGTCCAGCAGGAGAGCCTGCGCGCCAATGTCGGCGTGGTGACCCAGGATACCTCGCTGCTCCATCGCTCCGTTCGCGACAATATCACCTATGGCCGCCCCGATGCGACCGAAGAGGAGATGATCGAAGCGGCCAAGCTGGCCGAGGCCCATGACTTCATCCTCAACCTCACCGACTACAAGGGTCGCACCGGTTACGACGCCCATGTCGGCGAGCGCGGTGTGAAACTCTCCGGTGGCCAGCGCCAACGTATCGCTATTGCCCGCGTACTCCTGAAAAACGCACCGATCCTCGTGCTCGACGAAGCAACCTCTGCTCTCGATTCCGAGGTCGAGGCTGCCATCCAGAGCCAGTTCGAGCTGCTGATGCGCGGGAAGACGGTGATCGCCATCGCCCACCGCCTTTCGACCATCGCCATGATGGATCGTCTCGTGGTGCTCGACAAAGGCCAGATCGTCGAGCAGGGTACTCATGCCGAGCTCGTCGATTCAGGCGGCATCTATAGCCAGCTTTGGGCCCGCCAATCAGGCGGTTTCCTGGAAATGGATCAGGTGGAGGACGCGGCGCAATAAGCGCCGCTCCGTTTCCGACATAGAGTTATCAACCCGCTGCCCCGAGGGGCAGCACCAACCAAGGAGATCCCAAATGGGAGATATCATCATGACGCGACATATGGGCAACCCGAGTGCATTTGCCCTGAGCCAACCCAAACCCACCGATCGGCACCGAACCTGACTTGGAAGCCAGTATCGCTAGGAAGAGTGGAAACCAGCTTTCCTTCCCAGCAATACGACTAAGGATGCTCCTGTTAGGCGCGGCTCAATAAAATGAGCAGAAAATGTTCAACCGCGTCATCGAATTCTTCGACAATCTCTATTCGCCCGTCGCCCTGGCCAAGAACCGCCAGCCGCCCATGGGCCTCCGACCTTTCGTCAGCTACTTCATTGGCCAATTCAAGCGCGCCTTTGCTATCCGCATAGGCCTTGTCGCCATCGGCTCGGTCGCCGATGCGCTCATGCCCGTTTTCGTCGGCATGATCGTGGGCATGCTGGCCACTACCAATCCCGGCGAAATCTTCGACCAGCACGGCCAGACCCTTTTGTGGATGGTCTTTGTGGTGGTGCTCGTCCGGCCGCTGACCTTCCTCCTCGATACGCTGGTGCGCAACCATGCCATTGTGCCCAATCTCGTCGACATTATCCGCTGGCAAAGCCATTGGCATGTCATTCGGCAGAGCTGGACCTATTTCCAGAATGACTTTGCTGGCCGCATCGCCAACAAGGTCATTCAGGTCGGTGAAGCCATCGAGATCGGCGTCAACCTGACCATCGACGCCGCCTGGTATGCCTTGGTGTTCGTCGTCGTCGCCATCATCGTCCTGGCACAGCTCGATCTGTTGCTGCTGGTGCCTATCGGCGTCTGGCTGCTGCTTTATGCGGTACTTTTCACCATCACCATGCCGCTCATCGCTCGTTACTCCGAAGAGCTTTCGGAAAGCAAATCGGTGATGACCGGTCGCATCGTCGACAGCTACACCAATATCCAGACGATTAAGACCTTCGCCACCGGCAAGCACGAGGATCGGTATGTCTCCGACAGCGTGCTCGACCACGCCAAGAGCTTTCGCAAGCTCATGCGCGTCTTTACCTATATGTGGTCGACGCTCTTCCTGCTGAATGCCGGTCTGGTGGTCTCAGTCACCTGGCTGTCTCTTACCGGCTGGAACAATGGCACGCTGACTGCTGCCGCGGTGGCGACGGCGATTCCGTTCGCCCTTCAGATCATGAACATGAGCGGCTGGATCCTTGAGATCGGGTCGAACATTTTCCGTCAGATCGGCACGACGCGGGATTCGATGGATACTATTGCCCAGCCCCTCACCATGCTCGACGCGCCCGAAGCGGTCGCTCTGCCAGTCACGGCGGGTGGCCTGCACTACGACAATGTCAGCTTCAATTATTGGCGGGGCAAGGAAGGCAGCGTCATCGATGCCTTCAACCTGACGATCAAGCCAAGCGAAAAAATCGGTCTCGTCGGACGTTCGGGCTCGGGCAAGTCGACGCTGGTCAACCTTGCCCTGCGCATGTTTGATGTTCAGGATGGTTCGATCCGTATCGACGGCCACGATGTCCGCTCGGTAACCCAGGAAAGCCTTCGCGCCGCCATTGGTCTTGTCAGCCAGGACACCTCGCTGCTCCATCGCTCGGTCCGCGAAAATCTCAAATACGGCCGCCATTCGGCGACTGACGAAGAGATGATCCGGGCCGCCGAGCAGGCCAATGTGCACGAAGTCATCATGGGCCTGTCCGATCCGCAGGGTCGTCGGGGCTATGATGCCCATGTCGGCGAGCGGGGCGTAAAGCTCTCGGGCGGCCAGCGCCAGCGCGTCGCAATCGCCCGCGTTCTCCTCAAGAACGCACCGATCCTCGTGCTCGACGAAGCGACCTCCGCCCTCGATTCCGAAGTCGAAGCGGCAATCCAGGAGCAGTTGACCATGCTGATGCAGGGCAAGACGGTGATCGCCATCGCCCACCGTCTCTCGACCATCGCCGCCATGGATCGTCTGGTCGTGCTCGAAAAGGGCCGGATCGTCGAGGAGGGGACGCACGCCCAACTCCTCGCCTCCGGCGGGCACTACGCCATGCTCTGGGAACGCCAGTCTGGTGGGTTCCTTGATTTAGAAGCCGCGCAATAGCAAAAAGCCCCGGCAGCGATGCCGGGGCCTTTTCTCAGCGGATGATCGGAAAGAGATTCCGTATCCTGGGCTCGCGCAACCACAGCGCCACCCAAACCAAAATACCGAAATAGACGCTGAACAGCGTGTGGCTGAAAAGCGGATTATCGACCCGCAGATTGGCCGCCAGCGCCGCGCTCAAAAGCCCGGTCGTCAGCACGGCGCCCAATAGGCCCGTGCGCGGAATGATATAGAGCACAGCGCACAGCACCTCGATGAGGCCAATAAGCAGCATGTATTTTGCTGGCCAGCCAACGACGGTCATCGGCTCCAGTGCCAGCGTCGAATTCATCAGCTTTGGCGCTGCCGAAGCACCGAGAAGAAACAGCGTGACCAGCACGCTCAATACCCAACCTGTCCTGATCATCTTATCCTGTCCATCCCGGCTCACTGTTGAGCCACTGACCTTGCGACGATCTTCAGGCGGCAGTTTCGACACGCCATCGCGAAAATTCAACTCGTCGTGCCGTATTGGCGCAAGCGGTCGCTCTTTCTGCCGTCTCCTGGCCTCGCGGCCAGTTCAAGCGCCGCTTCCGGCGCCATGGGGCGGCCAAAGAGATAGCCCTGCATCACTGTGCCACCGAGCCCGACCAGAGCTTCAAGTTGCTCCTCGGTCTCGATCCCCTCGAACACGCAGGACATCCCAAGATTGCGGCAGAGGTCGATCATCGTCTTGACGATGGCGCGGCTCGTGCTGTCGGTCGTGACCTCGGCAACAAAGCTGCGGTCGATCTTGATCCGATGCAGCGGCAAACGCTGCACATGGGTAAGGCTCGAGTGACCCGTGCCGAAATCGTCGAGCGCAATCCGTGACCCGAGATTGAGGAGGCGCGACACCGCTTCATTTGCCTGATGCAGATCGCGCATCACCGCCGTTTCGGTAATCTCGAAATCGATCCGCGTTGGCTGGTCCGCAGCTTGTACCAGCGCAATCACCTCATCGACGGCCGCATCAGAGCCGATATCGTGCGCCGAAAGATTGACCGACAGGCGCACGCCACGCGGAAGGGTTTTGCTGACCTCGATCGCCTTGCGCAACACCACCTGTGTGATCCGCCCGATCTGCCCCATGCGCTCGGCCATGGGGATGAAGTCGGCGGGAGACACTTCGCCAAGATGTGGGCTGCGCCAGCGTGCGAGCACTTCGTAGCCCGTCGTCTCGCCAATCGAGACGTCGAATTGCGGCTGTAGCAGGATATAGATTTCGCTGTCGAGATCGGCAGCGTGCAGCATCTGCTCCATCCGGCGGATCTGCCGGAGGTCATGCGCATCGATGGCCGAAAAGATCATCCAGCGGCCGCGCATATCGCGCTTGGCCAGCCAACTCGCATAATCAGCATGATCGAACAGCGTCTCTGGCGTGTCATCGACGCTTGAAGCGGCAAACCCGATCGAGGCGGTGACATGGGCCGTGCCCTGCACCAGAGTGATCGGCTGGCTAACGATATCGCCAAGCCGCTTGCCAAGCCGCTCCAGATTTTTGCTGCCGGTGTTTTCCGTGACGATCAGCGCAAAATTATCACTATCGAGGCGGGCAAAAAACGAATGCGGTGGCTTGTTCTGGTCGAGCCGCTGCGCGATTTCCCGCAGCACCTGGTCACCCATGAATTGTCCAAACACCTCGTTGACGGCCTTGAACGCATCGAGATTGAGCCGCGCCAGCGCAATAGTCCGGCCCTCGCGCCCCGCTTCTTCGAGACAGGCGCCGAGCGTCTCGTGGAACGAGCGCCTATTGGGCACGCCGGTCAAGCTATCGAGCCAGGCGAGGCGGTGGTTTTCCTCAAGCAGCGCCTGTGTCTCGGCCTGCTTCTGGGCAATTGCCGTGCGCGAGGCAACGAGACCGGCAAAGTCCCGATAATTGCCGAAAAGGATCACCGTCAGCGTGGCCGTCACAAGCAACATGTTGACGGCGATGGCCAGCAGCGTCGGCTCACCCGCGGTGCCGAAAACCAGAAGAAATGGAACGATGACGATCGCGCTGATCGCCAGCGCCGCCTGACGCACGCGCAAAAGGCAGAACATGCAGCCGATCACAGTGATGCCCATGAAAAAGGCCACGTGGGACTGCTGATATTGATCGCCATAAGGAAAAAGGCTCAGCGACCACCAGGTGAAACCAACGGCCAGCATCGGCCCGAGGATGACCAGCATGCGCAGCCCGCGCCGTGCCTTCTCGACCGTCACCGGACGCTTCCCATCGCGCATCCAGATCACAATGCGAAGGGTGCAAAGGACGGTCAGGACGCCAGGGACGATCAGCGTCAATCCATGCGGCGCGACGGCATAGTGCGTGGCGGCCAGAATGATCGAATTGGTCAGCAGCATGACATACATCAGCGGCACTTGCAGGCGCAGGGCATCCCATTGCGCAAGCGTCAGCTCTGCCGTCGCCTGCCCACCGAATACGCTGCGGCAAAATTGCCGGAAAACTGCCATCGAACGCCCCTAACCAAGGAAGACTAAGCATTAACTTCCTAATAGATCAGTAAATCCAGTGTCGCATTCTCCGCACAAGCTGATCGCAACGATGCAAAAGATAAAAAATGCGCGCTCGCGGGCATTCCAACCGTTCCCTCTTCACGCTAAAAGCGCTTCCGAAATCGATTTCAGCAGCTGCGCCATCCGCTGCGAGAAGAGGCCGGGCCTGCCCGGCAGGAGGACGAATTGACCATCCCAAGCTTCAATACTGCGCTGAACCTGCACGGAAAATACGCGCTGACCGCCAACTCGCGCGATATTGCCACGACCATTAATCTGCCCGGCGATGTTCACGGCGCTCTCCTCGCCGCCGATCTCATTCCCGACCCCTATTACGGCGAGAATGAAAAGGTCGTGATGTGGGTCAATGAGACCGCTTGGACCGTCGAGCGCCGCTTTGAAGCCTCGGCCGCTGATATCAGTGGCTATCTCACCCTGACACTCTCGGAAGTCGATTGCATCGCCACCATCTTCCTCAACGGCGAAGAGATCGTACGGACGGACAATAGTTTCGTTCGCCACGATATCGACGTCACCGGAAAGGTCCGCGCTGGCGAAAACACGCTCCGCATCGAATTCGATATCGCGCCCGATGTCGCGAAGGCGCGCTCGGATGCGCACCCGTTCCCGATCCCCTTCACCTATAATTACCAGACCAATGGCCTGAAGGGCATCCACATGAACTTCATTCGCAAGGCAGCCTGCCATGCGGGTTGGGACTGGGGCATCTGCACCATGCCCATCGGGGTCTACGGCACAATGAGCCTCCGCAAATCGCGCCTTGCCCGCCAGGAAAGCGTCGAGGTCAATCAGGCCCACGGCGCCAATTCGGTCGAACTCTCGATCAAGACGCGCATCTTCGCCTTTGCCCATGGCGAAGTCGAACTCGAACACACGATCGCTGGCCAGACCATCACCGATAAGGTTTCCGTCCAGAAGGGCGAGAACGTCTTCACCCACAACGTAATCATCCAAAATCCAAAGATCTGGTGGCCGGCCGGGCAGGGCGAGCAACCGCTTTATGAGCTGACCACCAATCTTGAAGGCGAAGTGACGACCCGCAAGATCGGCCTTCGCAAACTCGAATGGATCATCGAGAAGGACGAGATCGACCACTCGTTCAAGTGTCGCATCAATGGCCGCGACATCACCATGATGGGCGCCAACTGGATCCCTGCCGACGCCATTCCCTCGCGCATCACGCCAACAGTCATCCGCGATCTGCTGGAGAGCGCGAAAGCTGCCAATATGAACATGCTCCGCATCTGGGGCGGTGGTCAGTACGAGCCGGACTATTTCTACGATCTCTGCGACGAGCTCGGCATCCTGCTTTGGCACGATTTCATGTTCTCGTGCATGAGCTATCCGTCCAACCGCGAATTCCTCGCCTCGGTCGAAACCGAAATCACCCAGCAGGTGCGCCGCCTCAGTCACCACGTCTCCATTGCCCTTTGGTGCGGCGATAACGAAGTCATCGGCTCGCTCAATTGGTATCCGGAAACCAAAGCCGATCCCGGCCGCTATCTCGCCAATTACGACCGCCTCAATTCGATGCTGCATCGCATTGTCGAGGATGAAGATCCCGCCCGACGCTTCTGGCCGTCTTCGCCATCGCTGGGATACATGGACTTTTCCGATGGCTGGCACTCCGACACCCGCGGCGATCTCCACTATTGGGACGTCTGGCATTCGGCGAAAAGCTTTGACGCCTATCGATCGGTTAATCCGCGTTTCGCCTCCGAATTCGGCTTTCAGTCCTTCACTTCGATGAACGTCATCGAAACCTTCTCGGAAGAAAAGGACCGCAATCCGTCCTCGCCGGTCATGGAAAACCACCAGCGCAACAATGGCGGCAATGCCCGTATCATCGAGACGATGACGCGCTACTTCCGCTTCCCGCGCGATTTCGACCAGATGGTGTTTTTGAGCCAGATCCAACAGGGTCTCGCCATCAAGACCGCCATCGAATATTGGCGCTCCACCAAGCCGCGCTGCATGGGCACGCTCTATTGGCAGATCAACGACATCTGGCCGGTTGCAAGCTGGTCCAGCCTTGATTACGGCGGGCAGTGGAAACTCATGCAATACATGGCCAAGCGCTTCTTCCGCCTGGTCAATGTCGTCGCCGTCCCCAATGCTGAAAACACCGCAATCAGCCTCAAGGGCATCAACGACACCGGCAGCGCGGCGTCTCTCACACTTGACGTTCAAGCCGTCAAAGTCACTGGCGAAACCCGGACGGTCTTTTCGGGCAAAGCCGCCGTCGGTCCCGACGCTGCTAGCGTTCTCGCAACTATGTCGCTCTCCGATCTTGCGGACGACGAGTTCCTCTACTTCTCATGGAAGGACGCTGCCGGAACAACGATCGGCGAAAACGACTACTTCCCCAAGCCCTATAAGGCCTATGAATTGGTCCAGCCCACGATCGCTTCCTCCTGGTCCGATCGCGACGGCCAGGCGGTCCTGACACTCGTTTCGGACAAGCCAGCCGTATTTGCGACAGCGACAGTCGATGTTCCCGGTTACTTCTCGGACAATGCGCTAACCCTGCTTCCTGGTAAGCCGGTCGAGCTGGTGTTCCACCCGCGCCACGGCGCGAGCGTCACTTCGGCCGATTTGCGGAACTCGCTGAAGATCCGCAACCTGGCCGAAACCTTCTAAACTTCCATACAAGTTTTTGTCGCCCGGCGATTGACTGGGCGGCAGCTTTCTTCCACCCTTGATCCGGGCCGCGCCTCCTGCGGCCGCATGGATAGAAAATGTCTGCTCCCTTCGCCCCGCCCCAAGAGCATAGGCTCCTCGGGATCGGCTTGGCGCTTGCCGCCTATTTCATGTTCACGGGCATCGACTCCTCCGCCAAATGGCTCGGGCTTGTCGGCATTTCGGCCGTGCAGATCGTGTTCCTGCGCTATGCCATTCATCTGGCTTTGGTGGCGACTGTCCATCTGCCGCGCCATGGCCGGGTCATGATCAGGACGGGGAGCCTTAAACTCCAGTTCTTTCGTGCGCTTGCTCTACTCGGGTCCACCGTCTGCAATTTCGTCGCGGTGCAATACCTGCCTTTGACCGTTACGGGCGCCATTGCCTTCACAGTCCCCCTGTTGATCTGCGCACTCTCCGTCCCCTTCCTCGGCGAAACCGTCGGTTGGCGGCGGTGGACCGCTATTGGCGTCGGCTTTATCGGTGTGCTGGTGATCGTTCGACCAGGCACCAACGCCTTTCACCCAGCCTCACTCCTCAGCCTTCTCGGTGCAGTCAGCACTGCGGCCTATATGCTGCTCACGCGCCGCGTCTCCGCTTTCGACAGCCCTGCGACCAGCCAGTTTTATGTTGGCATTTTCGCGACCGTGGTGCTGCTGCCGATCGTGATATTTTTTTGGTCCTGGCCGACGACGCCAGATGGTTGGATCGCCTTCTTCGCCGTGGGCATCTTTGGCTTTCTGGGCCATCAGTTGATCACCATGGCCTCGGGTCTGGCACCGGCGACTGTGCTGGCGCCATTTTCGTATTTTCAGATCATCTTCATGGCGCTTTCGAGCTGGCTGATTTTCGCCCAGCCGCCCGATTTCTGGCTCTATGTCGGCGCGCCGATCGTCATTTTGAGCGGGCTCTACATCTGGTTGCGCGAGCGGAGCTTGGCCAAGCCCGCGCCCTCAGTTGTTGTGCCCCACTAGCCGACCTTGCCCTCTTCGACTTCCCGCAAGGGCTCTGCAGAAGTCGCCCGCCCGTGGGTGATCAACCGCGCGCTGCGCTGGCCCGTCAGATAAATCCAGAGCCAGCTCATCGCGACGAAGATGCGGTTTTTGACGTCGACCAGAAAGTAGATATGCGCGATGCCCCAAACCCACCAGGCGAGCCCGCCGGTGAGTTTGGTCCAGCCAAAGTCGAGGACCGCTGCCCGCTTCCCGATCGTCGCTAGATCGCCGGCATGGCTATAAGAAAATGGATGCGCGCTCATATCGCCCTTGAGCCGCAGTAGTGTGGTCTTCGCCGCATGTGCCCCTGCTTGCTTGGCCGCAGGCGCCACGCCCGGCACAGGCTTGCCATTCTCCTGGATGATGCTCGCCGTGTCCCCGACGACGAAAATCTCCTTATGTCCCGGCAGCGACAGGTCCTTCTCGACCTTGACCCGTCCCGACCGATCCGGCTCCACGCCCAGCCACTCTGCCGCTGGCGACGCCGCAACCCCAGCGCCCCAGATAATGGTCTTGGTCTCAAGCCGATTGTCGCCATAGCTGACGCCATCGGCGTCGATATTTTTGACCTTTTGTCCTAGCTCCACCTCGACCCCGAGCCGCTCCAGCGCCTTGAGCGCATAGTCCGAGAGCTCGGGCTCGAAATTGAGCAGTACGCGATCGGCACCTTCGATCAGCACCACGCGCACATCGCCAGGCGCTATGGTCCTGAACTGCCCCGCCAGCGCCGACCGCCCCAGTTCGCTGATCGCGCCCGCCATTTCGACCCCGGTCGGCCCGGCTCCGATGATGGCAAATGTCAGCAGAGCCCGCCGCCGCTCTGGATCGGCCTCACGCTCTGCCGCCTCGAAAGCCAGCAGCAGCTTTCGGCGAATGCCGGTCGCGTCTTCGAGCGTCTTCAGCCCCGGCGCAAACTGCTCCCATTCGTCATTGCCGAAATAAGCGTGTTGCGCTCCGGTCGCGACGATCAGACTGTCATAGCGCTCCGGCTCGCCATCCTCGATCATCACCTGTTTGCTGGCAACGTCGATCCCGGTCACAGTCGCCATGATCACGCGGACATTAGTCTGGCGTCGCAGCACATGCCGGATCGGCCAGGCAATTTCCGATGGGCTCAGCGATGCCGTCGCGACTTGATAGAGCAGCGGCTGGAACAGGTGGTGATTGCGCCGGTCGATCAGCAGCACATCGACATGGGCGTGCTTGAACGCCTGCGCCGCGGCGATACCGCCAAAGCCTCCACCGATGATGATGATCCGGTGCTTTGGCGTCGTCATGGCGGCCTCCATATCTGCCTCAAACATTGGGTTTGGGCAGCGCGCCGTCAATGCCGCTTAAGTCTACCCGGTGACATGATCCCGCCAACGCTGCGCATAGGCCGGAAAACCTGGATGCCTCAGCGGCGCGATCGGCGAATCGTGCTGCTCATGCGCAGGCTGCCCTCCGAACAACAGGCTTGCCCCCAGGCTCGTTCCCGTCCCATCGCCCGAAGCGTGCACCGGCCGCTCGGCCAAAGCCGCTAGCGCCGCCGCAAATACGCCATTGCGCGCCAATGGGCCTTCGATGGTGATAGTCTGTCCCAGCCCACAGAGTTCGAGGCATTCGCGGGCGACGAGCGCGAGATAAAGCGAGGCTGCTGCCGTCCGCTCTCCATCGCTCAAGCCATCGGGCGCCACGGTCCAGCGCCCCTTCTTGCCTGCAAAGGGTCCGACACCCGGCGCAAAGGTCGGCAAAGCTTGAACATCGCGCGCGATGACCGATGTCAGATCAGCCTCTGTCGGCTCGACGATCTTATCCACCAGCGCGTCAAATTCGCGCCCACCCATGAACCGCGCAGTTGGCACGGGCCGTCCAAAAGCATCGACATTGGCAAGGCTATCACGCATCTGGTCGAGCTGCGCCGTGTCCCCACCCACTGTCATCGCAATGGCCCAAGTCCCAGTCGAAAGGATCGTGAATGGCGCAGCGCGACGCCCCAGATGCGGCACCAGAGACGCATTGGAATCGTGAATCCCACAGGTCACGGGCGTGTCTGCTGCAAGACCTGTCAGCGCCGCGATATCAGGCCTAATGGCGCCTAATATCGAGGCCGCCGGACGGATCGCCGGAAACAGCCCACGCCACCCCTGCTCATCCACCAGCGCAGAAAAATCTCCGCTGTCTGGCGCCCAAAGGTCAGTATGGCAGCCGAGCGAGGTGACTTCGCTGGCGAGCACGCCCGTCAACCGCCAAGCCCAATATTGGGGATAGGTGAGAATGCTCGTCACCCGAGCGAAGTCCTCGGGGAAGGCGCGCGATTGCCAAAAAATCTGCGCCCCGAGATTGAGGCCGTTCGGCAGTTTTGGTGACAGCGTCTCGGCAAATTTCGGCCGCGCTCGGTCATAGGCTTCGTCCGAAGCCGCCGGGCCATCATATTCATAGTCGAGCACCGGCAGCGCCAGCCGATCGCCAGCTATCAGCGCGGCGGTGGCACCATGCGTTGTGATGGAAATTCCATCGACGCCATGCTGACGATGCAACTGACCGAGACTATCGAGCACAAAATCCCACAACCCTTCCACGTCGGCATGCGGATAAGGCGCATCGCGAAGGACAGTATTGGGTCGGCTGAGCCCGCCCAATTGCGTCTCGCTTGCCGCATCGATCAAAACCACTTTTGCATTGGTCTTGCCGATATCGATCACGGCGATATGGCGGGGCAGGGACTGTGTCATGGCGCAGCGCTCTCCGTCGGGGCTTAAGCCCCATAGCGGAATTCAAACCGCCGCGCCATGGCTAACATGTTAGCGCTATTTGATGATCAGCACCGGTATATCGGCATGGGCCAAAACCTCTGCCGCCTGGCTGCCAAGTAGCAGCCGGCCAAGCCCGCGGCGTCCATGCGATCCCATCACGATCAGGTCCGCATTCAACTCCCGCGCGGCCGCGATAATGCCCTCGGCTGCCGGTAGGTTCGGGACGTGCTTGACGGACATTTCGAGCCCGGACGCTTCACCCAGCTTCAATGCTGCGGCCAAGGTCGCCTTTGCGGATTCCGCTTTGGCCTTGTCGAGTTCGCCGATCATATTGGTCGTGTCGACCATCATCATTTCCGGCCCCGGCGCCACGATCATCGACGTTTCGGTCACGGTCACCGCCGTCAGTCGCGCGCCGAGCTTTCCGGCAATATAGATCGCCTGAGTCAGCGCCTTGGTGCTGAGATCGGACCCGTCGATGGCGCAGATGATGTTGGAATACATTCATTCCCCCTTTGGCTTGGACTGGTGTGACATTGGACTAATGCATGCGTGTCCGCTTTGATCCAGATCAGTCCATTGCCCGCCGCCACGGAAAGGTCTATTCCACGCACCTCCTGATTAAAAAAACGTGTTTGCGCGCTGATGACCGACCAGAAGCGCGGCCATGCCGTTTCCCTCGAGACCGCACGCCGCTTCTCCGTTGCCCCGATGATCGACTGGACGGATCGGCATTGCCGTTACCTCCATCGCATCCTCACGCGTCGCGGTCTCTTGTTCACCGAAATGATCACAACAGGCGCGATCCTCAACGGCGATACCGAGCGCCTGCTGCGCTTTGATCCCGTCGAGCAGCCTGTCGCTCTCCAACTTGGCGGGTCCGATCCCGCCGATCTCGCCGCCTCTACCCGCATCGGCGACGAGTTCGGCTATGATGAAATCAACCTCAATGTCGGTTGCCCATCGGACCGCGTGCAGTCGGGCAAGTTCGGCGCTTGCCTCATGGCCGAACTCGACCTCGTTGCCGACTGCGTCCGCGCCATGCGCAGCGCAACCGACAAGCCCGTCACCGTCAAATGCCGCATCGGCATCGACGATCAGGACACCGAAGAGAGCCTGGATCGCTTCGCCGATAAGGTTGCGGAAGCCGGCGTTGCCGCGCTTTATGTCCATGCGCGAAAAGCCTGGCTTCAGGGATTGAGTCCAAAGGAAAACCGCACGATCCCGCCGCTCGATTACCCGCGTGTTCACCGGCTCAGCGCGCGCCTTGCACCCTTGCCGATTGTGATCAATGGCGGCATCGAAACCTTTGATGACATCGCTGTCCATCTCCAGCACATGCACGGTGTCATGATAGGCCGTGCCGCCTATCAAAATCCAATGCTGCTGGCCAAAGTCGATGAGCGCCTCTTTGGCGACGCACCACGCGACATTACCCTTGCCGATGTTATGCATGAGATGGCCGATTACGCCGAAACCCAGCTTCGCGACGGCGCCCGCCTAAACAATATCTCGCGCCATATGCTGGGCCTCGCCAATGGCCGTCCCGGTGCGCGCCAATTCCGCCAAATTCTCAGCGTCGATGCCTGCCGACCCAATGCCGGCACGGAAGTGTTCCTCCAGGCGCTGGCGGCTGTCGAAGACCGCGCCGAGGTCGCTGCCGAGTAATCAGTCGCGCAGCAAGAGCGAGTTCTGGCTCACGCTATATTGGCCCAGCGTTTCGAGGAACGTCTGGCCTAGAAGGCTCGTATCGAGCGCGCCATCCTCGGCCACAAAGGCCGCGATATTGCGCCGGCTGATCCCGCCAACCTCGATGTTCTTGAGCCGCGCCCGCGCCGCCATGCCCGTTCCATTGGCCGTCGAAACCGGCACCGTATAGCGCAATCCCTCAAGATCGATCCCCGCCGCCTCGGCATCGGCGCGCGTCAGCACCACGGCGCTTGCCCCGGTGTCAAAGATCATCGGCGTCGTATGGCCATTGATCGTCGCCGCGATTTCAAAATGCCCGCCAAAGCCGCGCCGGAATTCTGCCGTACGATTTTCGCTATCGACGACGGCGACACCCGGCTGCAATTCGCCAGTCACCCGACCGACGACACCCAGTAATTCGTCACGATAGGCGTAGCCCACGCCCACTGCTGCAAAGATCGCAACCCAAAGCCCGACCGCGCCCAGCAATTCTGCCGCGCGGCGCCGCCTGGAGAAAAGCCCGCCAGCAAATACAATCAGGATCACCACCATTGGCACGAGTTGGGCGGTCTGTGTCTGCGTCAGGCCGATCATGCTCCCGGCATCGGCAGATATCATCAGGGCAATACCCACGGCGACGAGAAGCGCAATCCCTATAAAGATCATCGTCGTCGTCGCTCCGTTGGCCTATGCCTATGGATTAAGGGGAGCAGCGCGGCCATTTCAAGGCTTGGCAGCAGCGAAGTTCCCCCGCCTTAACGCCGCAGGCACGCCTCGGCTCCAGTCTCAATTGCATTCGGCGCGGTTCTGAGCAACAAGTCCGCACCAATCGCCCTTCACCGGACTGCCCCATGCCTGCGCTCAATCCCGCCTTTGCCGATATTCTCGAACTGCTGATGGCTGTGCCGGATGGGGACGAAGCGGCCGTGGCGGCCGTGCGCGAACGCGATGCGGATTTGACCAAACCGGCAGGCTCGCTCGGTCGTCTCGAACAGCTCGTCGAGTTCCTCGCGCGCTGGCAGCACCGGAAAGTGCCGCGTCTCGATAATCCCATGGTCACGGTCTTTGCCGCCAATCACGGTGTCGCGGCGCAGGACGTGTCGGATTTCGCCCAGGAAATGACCGCCGAAATGGTCGCCAATTTCACCAATGGCGGCGCGGCCATTTCGCAGATTTGCGCTCTCCACGAAATCAACCTGCGCGTATTCGAACTCGCGCTCGAGCTCCCCACCGCAGACATCACCCAAGCCGCCGCGCTCGACGATCAGATGTGCGCCGCCACCATTGCCTATGGCATGGAAGCGGTCGCTGGTAAGCCCGATCTTATCGGCCTCGGCGATATGGGCATCGGCAACACCACCGTCGCCGCCGCCATTTTTGCCGCGCTCTATGGTGGCACCGGCGCTAATTGGGTCGGGCAGGGCTCCGGCAGCCATGACGCACACCGCGCCAATAAGATCGACGCCGTCGACCTGGCCCTCGCCTTCCACGCCGGCCAGCTCGATCATCCGCTCGCCATTCTGGCCCGCGTCGGCGGCCGCGAGATCGCTGCCATCCTCGGCGCCCTGATCGCTGCACGCCACCAGAAAGTCCCTGTCGTTATCGATGGCTATGTAGCAACCGCCGCTGCCGCCATTGCCCATGCGGTCAACCCCGAAGCTATCGACCACTGCCTATTCGCACACGTCGCCGACGAAGGCGCCCACGCACAGGTGCTCGAACGCCTCGGCAAGAAGCCGCTGCTCAATCTCGGAATTTATCTCGGCGAAGGCACGGGCGCAGCGCTCGGCGTCGTCCTGATCAAGACGGCGCTCCACCTCCACACCAATATGGCGACCTTCGAAAGCGCGTCGGTCAGTCGGCCGCTGGCGTGACAGGTCGTACCCTTGGCATGAACCCCTCTGAGCCGGGCTCAAGGGTCAAGAGATCGACGCCCATTTCCTGACGGAAGCGGGTGGCCGAGGCGAGGGCTAGCCTGCCGAGGGTTGCCACATCCTTGCTGGCCATCGCCTGGTTCAGCGCTGCATGCTCGACGAGGAATTTGAGGATATATCCCTCAGCCATTTCCTGCCGCTGCAGATTGTCGAGCGTGCGAAAACTTGCATCATTCGCCATGGCCGCGGCGATTTGCGCCCGTACTGGTCTGTTGTCGATCTTGCTGTTGTAGCGGGCATTGGCAGTCACCCAATTGAGTACCCAATAGGCGGTCAACGCATCGGCCACATTGCCGGTCTTTAGCCCGTCCTTGGCCACCAGATCCTGCCAGATTTCCAGCGCGGGTCGCTCGGCAAACGCTGCCGCAAGACTATTGCGCACCTCGACGCCGACCGACCAGCGAACCGAGTCGAGGAATTGGCGCTGGATACGCGCCGATATGATCGTTGAAGGCGGATAGCTGGTGTCGAAAACCTGGACCGGTTTCTCCTGCGCAAAGGCGAGGGTCGGGAGCAGGATCAACAACGACAAGAACCGAGCAAGCGACTTCAAATTCGATACCCCTAACTGGACCGCAATGGAGGGCCCGATAGGGGCAAATTTGAGACGCCAAATGCTCGGTTTCAACCAACCTGCGAGTAAATCTCGAGCTTGTTGCGACGCTCGGTCACCGGGGCCAGCGCATCCATCACGCGAGCACGCGGGAAGGTCGCAATGACTTCAGTGCCGAAGCGGAGCTTTGAGAACAGATCGAACCTGCCCTGATGGAGGTCCATGATCCGCTGCACGATCGGCAGACCGAGACCCGCACCCTGTTCCGCCGTCTTTTGGGCGAGTGACCCTTGGCCGAACGAGGACAGCACCGTCTCGATTTCGTTCTCCGGAATGCCCGGACCGTTATCCTTGACCGAAAGCAACTGCCCGCCATCGGCGCTGCGCGTTACGAGTAGCATCACCTTGCCATGCTGGGGCGTGAACTTGATGGCATTGCTCAGGAGGTTCAGCACCACCTGGCGAATGGCGCGTTCGTCACCCCAGATTTTCGGCAGGTTATCGCCATAGCTAAAGGTCAACTCGATACCCTTGGACTTGGCGCGCAATTGCATCATGCGCTGGCAATCGTCGGCGATATCGATGATCGAAACCGCTTCCTCATGCAGCTCATATTTACCGGCCTCGATACGGCTGAGGTCGAGCAATTCGTTGATGAGGTTGAGGAGATGCTGCCCGCTCGAATGGATGTCGCCGGCATATTCTTTGTATTGCGGCACCTGGTGCGTGCCCAACAGTTCGGATTTCAGCACTTCTGAAAAGCCGATGATGGCGTTGAGCGGCGTGCGCAGCTCGTGGCTCATCGTGGCGAGAAACTGGCTTTTGGCGATATTGGCCTGCTCGGCATGTCGCCGCGCCTCTTCCGACATCTGCCGCGCTTCTTCCAGTTCCGCGATCAGCGAGTCCTTTTCGGACTGGTGCGACAGCGTCTCAAGCTCCGAGCCATAGAGCTGACGAGCAAGGAACAGGAAAAAGATTTCGCCGCAGACGGCAACGCCAGCCAGCGTATAATTCATCGTGCCACCGAGCCAGACAAGGCTGATCGCCACGCTGATCGTCACCGGTAAAGTGCTCATCAGCGTCGCCGGGGGCAGCGTGTGCGTCGCGATCGCATTGGCCGCGATGCTCACCAGCACCATGGCAAACATCACCGGCGCCACATCCGTCGGAGCCACAAAGGCGGAAACGGCGAGGAGCGAAAGCGTCAAGCCATAGAAGGTTTCGGCGGCAACAAAACTCGTCGTCCAGTTCGCCGCATTGAATTTGCTGGGGTCCTGGTCGATGAACCGGCTCGCAACCAGCACCACCACCAGCAAACTGACGATCACCAGCCCCGCCCAAAGTGCGGAGAAAATGACTGGTACCCAAAAACTCGAGACGATGGCGAGGATGCAGACGACCGCTGCCATGGGCAGTGCTGCCTCACGACGCGAAGCGGCATAATCATGCATCAGTTCGAAGTCGAATTCCGCACGGGTGCCGGAGCTGGATGTCAGCTTCTGGCGTGCCTCAAGCACGGTCTTTTGGGCAGCGCGTTTCCCGTCACGGCCCATCAAGGCGCGCACGTCCGCGTTATTGGCCGGCTGAGACGGCATGAACGGTACTCATTACTAAACCACGCAGTAACAACGGGTCACTGCTACGCTCGCTGCCAACGTAGTCAGGGCGTGGTTAACATGACGTGAAACTGGAACGCCGCATCTGCGTTACCTGCTGCGGACGATCGTACGTCCACCAGAAGTCATATGATAAGTCGACGAAGCAATTTTATTGCGCAATGTAAGTCCTTATGGCAGTTTCCGCTGCGCGAATGCCCAATAAAATCGCTGCAAGAAAAATCTGATTTCGCCGAGAGGGCCGGATGGCACTGGATAAGATCGACCGCAAGATACTGACGCTGCTCCAAAAAGACGCCACAATGCCCGTCGCCGAGATCGGTCGCAAAGTTGGCTTGTCGACCACCCCTTGCTGGCGCCGTATTCAGAAGATGGAAGAAGACGGCGTCATTCAGCGTCGCGTTGCGGTGCTCGACCCCAATAAGGTCAATGTCGGCGTCACCGTTTTTGTCTCGGTCAAGACCAACGAGCACAATGAAGCCTGGATGCGCAAATTCTCCGGCGTGATCGATGAATTCCCCGAGGTGGTCGAATTTTATCGCATGAGCGGCGATGTCGATTATCTCATGCGCGTCGTCGTGCCCGACATTCAGGCCTATGATACGTTTTACAAGCGCCTCATCAGCAAGATCAATCTGACCGATGTCAGCTCCGCTTTTGCCATGGGCCAGATCAAGTACACGACAGCCCTGCCGCTCGACTTCGCCATAGTCGTGGACGACGACAAGTAAGCCATGCTCATTGCCTTTGAACATGTTGGTATGACCGTGTCGAACATGGATCGGGCGGTCGCATTCTATTGCGACCTGCTCGGGCTCACGCTCGCACAACGCAATAAGGTTGATCGTGGTGAGATCGGCTTTTTCGATACCGGCGCCGGCATGCTCGAAGTCTTTGCGCCCGATGCGGCCACCGTCGACCGCTTCCGCGACGTGCCTCTCCACGAAGCCGGCATCCGCCACTTGACCTTCGCCTATTCAGATTTGGCCAAGGTGCTCGGGCGCCTTGAAGCTGCCGGTGTCGAGGTGATCGAAGGACCACGTGGCGCTCGCAATACGCCACTGATCAAACAGCTCGCTTTCGTGCGCGATCCCGACGGCATCATGGTGGAACTGATCGAGCGCGGTGAAGGGCGCTAGGCTATCCGCCGGTGACGCTCATATGCCGCGCAACCGCCGGCGCCGGTGCGTTGCGATCAATGACGAAGTCATGCCCCTTGGGCTTGATCAGCATCGCATGGTCGAGTGCCGCATCGAGCCCCGCCCGACCCCCATCGCGCAATGCGTCGCGCAGGTTCACCTGATCATCCTGCCCAAGGCAGAGGAAGAGCTGGCCGGTCGCCGTCAGCCGCACCCGATTGCAGCTTTCGCAGAAATTGTGGCTCATTGGCGTGATGAAGCCGAGCACGCCGCCCGTTTCCGCCACATGGTCATAGCGCGCCGGTCCGCCGGTCTTTTTGGCTAATCGTGTCAGGGTGTACCGGTTCGCGAGACGCTCATGCAACTCTCGCAGCGGCAGATAGGTGTCAACACGGTCTAGCCCGACTTCACCGAGCGGCATGCCCTCGATTAGCGTTAGGCCCATGCCGCGCCCATGCGCCCAGGCCATCATCGGCTCGATCTCGTCATCATTGACGCCGCGCATCGCCACCATATTGATCTTGAGGCTCAGCCCCGCAGCCTGTGCTGCATCAATTCCGGCCATCACGTCAGCCAGCCGCCCGCGCCGTGTAATGGTCGCAAAACGCTCCGCATTGAGCGTATCGAGCGATACATTGATCCGCCGGACACCCGCTGCAAACAAGCCTTCAGCATGCTTTGCCAATTGGCTGCCATTCGTCGTGATCGTCAGCTCTTCGAGCCCCGATCCGATCCGCTCACCCAGCGTCCCCACCAAATCCATGATGTCGCGCCGCACCAACGGTTCGCCGCCCGTCAGCCTGATCTTGGTCGTTCCCCGCGCTATAAAGGCCGAAGCGATCGTCTCGACCTCTTCAAAGCTCAGCACATCCTTCTTGGGCAGAAAAACCATGTCCTCCGCCATGCAATAGACACAGCGAAAATCGCAGCGATCCGTCACCGAAATGCGCAGATAGCTGATGGTTCGGCCAAAAGTGTCGACCAGCGGACGTTTGGGAGCGAAAGGCGCGTTCATGGCTTCAATGTAAGCGGTGCCGCATGAGATGGAAACCATGGTCGAGCAATGTTGTTGCCCCGGACAAAACAAAAGGGCCGCCGAAGCGACCCTTTCAATTCCTTAGTCCATCAACCTTAGTGGTTGACGACGATCGTCGCGCCAACCTTGACGCGCTCATAGAGGTCCGCGACGTCATCATTGGTCAGGCGGATACAGCCCGACGAGACGGCCTGGCCGATCGACCAGGGCTCGGACGTGCCGTGCACACGGTAAAGCGTCGAGCCGATGTAAAGTGCGCGGGCGCCGAGCGGATTTTCCGGGCCGCCAGGCATATAGGCCGGAAGGTCAGGGACGCGCTTGCGCATGGCGGCAGGCGGAGTCCAGCCGGGCCATTCGGCCTTGCGGGTGATCCGGTGCGTGCCGGACCAGGTGAAGCCATCGCGGCCGACGCCGATGCCATAGCGCAGCGCCTTACCGTCTTCGAGCACGAGATACAGGCGGCGTTCGCCGGTCTCGACAACGATCGTGCCGACTTTATAGTTCGTCACATAGTCGACGAGCTCTTTCTTGATCGGGCTGCCGCCACGACGCGGGGTGGTGACGACCTTTTCTTCCCACGTATTCGTATCGGTGTTGTAGACGGTTACAGCCCGGCTCTGCGCAGTCATCGAAAGCGCCACCAGGACCGACAGACACACGGCCATTGCCGCTCTCGAAAACTTCATGCTCGTCCAGGCCTCTGAAAGTTCGGCGGCGGTTGATTCGCGTGCCGTAAGTAATGCCGCTATTTACATTTCTCAATTCTAGGCGAGAAGTCTTAACAGTCACCTTTTGGCCACATAAATGGCGGGTACGCCACACTCTGTTGCACGGAGGTGACAGTGCGTGTTCACCAATGATCCAGACCGGCGCTGCGCAAGGGTTGACAGCGGGGCAGGGGAGCTTGCATCACCCTTGGCCAAAGTGAGGAAAAATGTCCGAAGACCTCAAACGCGAAGCCGCACGCCGTGCGCTTGAAGATGTTCGCCCCGGCATGCGCCTTGGCCTCGGCACTGGCTCGACCGCCCGCCACTTCGTTGACCTGCTCGGCGAGCGCGTCGCGCAGGGACTCGATGTCATCTGCGTGCCGACATCCGAAGTCACTGCCGAGCAGGCACGCGGCCTCGGCATTCCGCTGTCCGATCTCGATCGTCTTGGCCGCATCGACCTCACCGTCGATGGTGCCGATGAACTCGATGCCAATCTCAATCTGATCAAGGGCGGTGGCGGCGCGCTGTTGCGCGAAAAGATCGTTGCCGCCGCGTCGAGCACCATGATCGTCATTGCCGATAGCTCCAAGGTCGTCGACACGCTGGGGCGCTTTCCTTTGCCCATCGAGGTCAATCGTTTCGGCCTTGGCGCTACCCGCGCCCTTGTTGCCGAAACGCTCAAGGCACACGGTGCCGAGGGTGCTCTCAAGCTGCGCGGCGAAGACAAGGGCGAAGTCTTCGTGACCGATGGTGGACACCTGATCCTCGATGCTTTTTTTGGCCGCATTTCGCAGCCAGAAGCGCTGTCACGCGATCTGCTCGATATTCCGGGAGTAGTCCAGCATGGGCTCTTCCTCAATATGTGCAGCAAGGCTTATGTGGCGGCGCCTGATGGCGTAAAAACACTTCTCAAGGGCAACTGACCTCAAGCCCGCAACTGAAGACATGGGGAACCGGATGAACATGGATTTTATGCGCGGCGCCAAGGCGATCTTCGCCGCAGTCGTCACTGCCGGCATGATCGGTCTGGCCGCTCCTGCTTTCGCGCAGGAAGTTGCGCCTGAGCAGTTGGCGCTCGCCCGCAAATATATCGATCTGACCGATCGTGGTGCTGTTTACGAAGTGACTGTCGTCGAAACCGGCGTGCGCACCATGCAGCAGATCGTGCAGCAGAATCCGGAAATCATCGATCAGACGAACGCCGCGATCACCAAGGTCATCGAGGAATATCGCGGCCGCAAGGGCGAACTGCTCGACCAGTTTGCGCGTGTCTATGCCCTGCGCTTCACCATGGAAGAGCTCCAGCAGATCGTGACCTTCTATGAATCGCCGACCGGCGCGAAGCTGGCTCAGGCCAATTCCGAACTGAACACGGATTTGCAGCGCGTCATGCAGGTTTTCTCGGGTAACCTGCAGCGCGAATTCTTCGCCAAGGTTCGTGCCGAACTCCGCGCACAGAATATCGAGCTCTGATCGATCGAACGTTTGAATACCGGCCCCGCCCTTGTGCGGGGTCTTTTTTTGTCGGCAAGATAAATTATCTATATCGTTAGATTACGATGAAGCATGGGGGCGAGCATGGCTTATGATTATGATCTCTTGGTAATCGGGGCTGGCTCTGGCGGCGTCCGCGCCGCCCGTATGGCTGCGACGTATGGCGCCAAGGTCGCGATCATCGAGGAATTCCGCGTCGGCGGCACCTGTGTCATCCGCGGCTGCGTGCCGAAAAAGCTCTATGTTTATGCCTCCCGCTTTTCCGATCAGTTTGATCTCGCGCCCAGCTTCGGCTGGCAGGTCGAGGCGAGCTTCGATTGGCCGACCCTAGTCGCCGCCAAGGAAAAGGAAATCACCCGGCTCGAATCCGCCTATACGGCCAATCTCGAAAAGCCGGGCGTCGAAATCATCAGGGATCGCGCCGTCGTCACCGGGCCCAATAGCCTGCGCCTCACGGGTTCAGGTCGTGAACTCACGGCTGAGCGCTTGTTGATAGCAACCGGGTCTCACCCCTTCATTCCCGAAGTGCCCGGCGCCGAATTCGGCATCACCTCTAATGAGGCCTTCGATCTTCCGACGCTTCCCAAGACCATCCTCATCGAGGGCGGCGGCTACATCGCTGTGGAATTTGCGACCATTTTTGCCGGTCTCGGCGTCGATACGACCCTAATCTATCGCGGCGATTGCATCCTGCGCGGCTTTGACGAAGACATGCGCCGTGGTCTTGAAGCCGCGCTCACCACCCGTGGCGTGCGCACCATCTATCAAACCACGATCGCCTCGCTCGCCAAGGCTGGTGATAAGGTCCAGGCGACCCTGAGCGACGGCATCACTGCGCCATTCGATGTCGTCATGTTCGCCACCGGGCGCCGCGCCAACACCACTGGCCTTGGCCTTGAAACCGCAGGCGTCAAACTCAACGACAATGGCAGCATCGCCGTCGACGCCTATTCGCAGTCTTCGACCCCCTCGATCTATGCTGTCGGCGACGTCACGGGCCGCGCGCAATTGACTCCCGTTGCGATCCGCGAAGGCTGGTACTTTGCCGAGACCGTTTACAACAACAATCCGCAGAAGGTCGATTATTCGCTGATCCCGACGGCCGTCTTCAGCGAGCCTGAGATTGGCGTTGTGGGCCTCTCCGAGGAAGAAGCCGCCACCCATGGCGATGTCGACGTCTACCTCGCGCGCTTCCGTCCCATGCAGAATACGCTCTCGACCCGCACCGAGCGCATGGTGATGAAGCTCATCACCGAAAAGGACGAAGGCAAGGTCCTCGGCGTCCACATCTTTGGTCCCGGCGCAGGTGAAATGATCCAGCTTGTCGGCGTCGCCATGAGCATGGGTGCGACCAAAAAAGACCTCGATCGCACCATCGCGCTCCACCCTACGGCCGCAGAGGAACTCGTGACCTTCAAGTCCCCGAGCTACACTTATCGCGAATGCAAGAAGGTGGGGTAGACGGCAAAGTCTGGTTTGGACTTGGCAGCCCGTGTAGGTATTGCTAGACCGCCCCAACCCGCAAGATGCCCCGCGTGAGCGAGATGACCATGACCACTTGGACCCCCAGCAGCTGGCGCGAAAAGCCTGTTCTTCAGGTTCCCGCCTATCCTGATGCCGCTGCCTTGGCTGAGGCCGAGCGTCAACTTGCGTCGTTTCCGCCGCTGGTTTTTGCCGGCGAGGCGCGTGAACTCAAGTCTCGCCTCGCGGCCGTCGCCCGCGGCGAGGCCTTCCTGCTGCAAGGTGGCGATTGCGCCGAAAGCTTTGCCGAGCACGGCGCGGACCACATCCGCGACTTCTTCCGCGTCTTTCTGCAGATGGCGGTGGTCCTGACCCACGGCGGCTCCAAGCCCGTCGTCAAGGTGGGCCGCGTCGCTGGCCAGTTCGCCAAACCCCGTTCGGCGGACACCGAAACCATCGAAGGCGTCGAGCTGCCGAGCTATCGGGGCGACATCATCAACGCCATCGAGTTCACCGAAGCCGCGCGCGTGCCCGATCCCGATCGCATGTTGCAGGCCTATCGCCAGTCGGCCGCGACGCTGAACCTGCTTCGCGCCTTCTCCATGGGTGGTTATGCCGAACTGACTCGCATCCACGAATGGACCATGGGCTTCATGAAGGGGTCCAACTGGAACGTCCGCTTCGAGGAAGTCGCTCGCAAGATCGATGACGCCATCACCTTCATGTCGGCGCTCGGTCTCAATCCGGACAATACGCCCGCGCTCAAGCAGACGAGCTTTTACACCAGCCACGAAGCCCTTCTGCTTGGTTATGAAGAGTCGCTGACCCGTCGCGATTCCATCTCCAACAATTTTTACGCGACCTCCGGCCATATGCTTTGGATCGGCGACCGCACCCGCCAGCCCGATGGCGCGCACGTCGAATACTTCGCCGGCATTCACAATCCCATCGGCATCAAGTGCGGCCCAAGCCTTGCCAATGACGATCTCCTGCGCCTCCTCGATCGCCTAAATCCGACCGATGAAGCCGGCCGCATCACGCTGATCTCGCGCTTCGGTGCCGATAAAGTTCACGAACATCTGCCGCGTCTCGTTGAGACCGTTCAAAAGGCTGGCCGCACCGTCGTCTGGTGCTGCGACCCGATGCACGGCAATACGATCAAGGCCTCGACCGGCTACAAGACCCGCCCCTTCGACCGCGTCCTCACCGAAGTACGCAATTTCTTCGAAGTGCACCGCGAAATGGGCACCTATGCCGGCGGCGTCCACATCGAAATGACCGGCGACGATGTCACTGAATGCGTCGGCGGCCTGTCGGCAGTAACAGAGACAACACTGGCCGATCGCTACAACACCTATTGCGACCCTCGCCTCAATGCGAGCCAGGCGCTGGAGCTGGCTTTCCTGGTTGCCGAGGAAGTGCACGCCCAGAAGCCCCCCGCCCAGCGGCGGCTCGCTGGCGAATAGACCGGCGCTTAGAGTGAACCTGAGAGGGGGCCGCGCGTTCATCATCGGCGCGCGGTCTTTTCTTTGTCCACTTTTAGGCCAAGACAGTGCCGCGCAAGAGTGAGTAGGTAATGCCGAGATCTCTGTTTCCCCTGGCCGCACCCGAGGTCCGCGCTGAACTCGAGCGCGATCCGACCGTCAAATTGCTCAATGACTATGATTGGTCAAGCAATCCCTTAGGCCAAATTCCCGATTGGCTGGAAAGCCTCAAAGGCGCCGTACGCCTGATGATGGTCGCTTCGACGCCCATGGTCATGATGGTCGGCCCGCAAGCCATCCTCATCTATAACGATGCCTATGGGGTCTTCGCCGGCCAGCGCCACCCCGAGATCTTTGGCATGCCAGCCCTCGAAGCCTGGCCCGAGATCGCCGATTTCAATCGCCAAAACGTCGAGCGCGGCCTGACCGGCGAGTCATGGACGCTGAACGACCAGGAACTACTGCTCAATCGTCACGGAGCGCCCGAAACCAGCTGGATGGACCTTCATTACAGCCCCATCATGGGGGATGATGGCTATTCCATGGGTACACTTTGTATTGTCCATGAAACCACGGCCCGTATCCTGGCCGAAAAGGCCCTCGCGCGTAGCGAAGAGCGCCTGACCCTTGCCCTCTCAAGCTCAGCCCTCGTCGGCACCTGGGATTGGGACACAATCAACAATGTCGTCACGGCCGACGATCAGTTCGCCAATCTCTACAATGTCGATTCCCAGATCGCCGGCCTCGGCGCGCCCATCGAGCAATATCTGCTGGCGGTCGAACATGAGGACCTGCCGCGCGTAAACGACGACCTCCAGCGCTCTTTCTCCACTGGCGCCGACTTTCGCAGCGAATACCGCGTTGTTGCCCCAGATGGCACGCGCCGGTGGGTTGTGGCTTCTGGCCGTCCCCGCTTCAATGCCGAAGGTCAGGTCTATCGTTTCCCCGGTGTTGCGATCGACATTACAGAACAACGCCGTGCCGCCGAGGCGCTCGCCAAGAGCGAGCTCGAATTCCGCACGCTTGCCGACACCATGCCGCAGATGATCTGGGCCACCCAGCCTGACGGCTACCACGACTACTATAACGCCCGCTGGTACGAGTTCACCGGCATGCAACCGGGCACCACCGACGGCGAAGGCTGGAACGACATGTTCCACCCTGACGATCAGGAAGAAGCCTGGAAGCGCTGGCGTCACTCGCTCGAAACCGGTGAGCCCTACCAGATCGAATATCGCCTCCGCCATCACAGCGGCGAATATCGCTGGACCCTTGGCCGTGCCCTGCCGATCGTCGACAACAACGGACGCATTCTGCGCTGGATCGGCACCTGCACTGACATCCACGAGTCGCGAAAGGCTGCCGAAGAGCGAGAACTTGTCGCTCAGGAACTCAGCCACCGCATCAAGAACATCTTTGCCGTTCTCACCGGGATCGTGTCGCTGTCGGCCCGTGGCCGCCCAGACATCAAGCCCTTCGCCGATCAGTTGCGTCAGCGTATCTTTGCGCTTGGCGAGGCCCACGACTTCGTGCGCCCCCAAACCTACCTGTCGGAAAGCTCGAAGGGGCACGGGACCTTGTCCGCCTTGGTCGCTCGCCTCCTCCGTCCATACGAGGGCGAAGATGGATCGAGCCGGATCCGCTATGCGGGTGACGACACCATCATTGACGATGCCGCAGCTACGCCCCTGGCGCTTCTCTTTCACGAGCTTGCCACCAATGCCGCCAAATACGGCGCGCTGCAGGGGCCCGATGGTTGGGTCGATCTCACAGGTCGGCGCGACGGCGACGACTTTCATCTCACTTGGAAAGAGCGCGGCGGCCCTGTCACCTCGGCCCCAGCCCAGCTATCCGGCTTCGGATCGCGCTTGATCGAACTGTCCGTCACCGGCCAGATGCGCGGTCAGATCGAGCGTCTGTGGGAAGATGATGGTCTCAAGGTCGAGCTGACATTACCGCTCGCTTCGCTCATGCGCTCAAGCCGCCTGCAGGTAGAAAAAACAGAGGACGCCTGAGGCGTCCCAAAATCGTCGTTAGATGTTTGTTTGTCTGGCTCAAGTGGCCTGTTGCGTTCCGCCACCGGGCCAATCGAAAAGACGTAAGCGTCTTGGCGGTCTCGCGTCAGCTTCAGCGCGTTTTGCCATGGCATAATCCACGACTTCGCGCAGGTCACGTTCGGCGATAGGCTTGGAGACTACCCCGATCGTGCCCGGAACGCCGGCGCCAAGTTGCGCTGGGTTGGCCGTCAGGAATATGACGCTTGCACCATGAGTCTGGGCCAGGATTTTGCCGATTTCGATGCCGGTGGGTCCATCGCGCAGGTTGAGGTCGACAAGCGCGATTTCAGCTTCGCTGGCGTGACGCAACGCGCTCTTCTTGTCAGCAGCGATGCCGATAGGCTCATGGCCCATTTCCGCGACGATCTGCTCGATCTCGGAAGCGACGAATATCTCGTCTTCAACAATGAGAACGCGACACGGCATCAAACGACAGTCTTCTGACTAATACCCATTAGACACAAACTCCTGAAGCGCAATGTGGTTGCATGCCGAAACGACGAAATCTCGACGTCGACTGTCAGGATGATCCTCGGAAGTTACCAAAGCGAAAACTTCCGGCGGACTGATTTAGCGGAACATTAACCCTAATGATCGATAAACGTTCCACGATCCAATGTTTGCGTACCAGGGGAGTTGGTGATGAAGCTCTATGCAGTCGGCGTTCTTGCAGGCCTTGCCACTGTCTCTTCTGCAACGGTATTCGCTGCTGACTATGGCGCACTCCCTCCATTGCGTCCGGCTTATCCGCAAGAGTGGGAAACCCCAGCCAGCGATCCACTCAGGATCGAACTGGGTGTGCGCTATTGGTACTCGATCGGCAAGCAGGACCACCAGATCGGCAACTATAGCCAGTCGGTCGACAGCAAGAGCCATGTTGGTGAAGTCTTCGCACGCGTCGAGGATCATTCGACCCGCTCCTACCTCGAAGCCTTCGGCGGCTACGGCGTCGCTCATGAGGGCACATACACCACCAATGGCGGTACCCCGCAGACACTACCCGCTTACCGCCTTGGCTATGCAGGCGCTGATTTTGCCTATCTCCCCTTCGGGGGGGATAGCGTCGGCCTGGGCTTCATCACAGGCTATCAGTACACCAACGATAGCCCCGATACGGGCCGAGCGAACTTCTACACGGGTGGCACGACAGAGATTGCCCCCGATATTTACAGGCTTTCGGGCGGCGACAGCAAAATCAACAATTTCGAGATTCATCAACTCAAACTGGGCCTCGCCACCAAGTTCGACACGGGTAGCTTTGACATCCTCGGCGAAGCGGCCGCCATTCCATATTCCTGGATTACCGGCACGTACGGTGCCTATCAGGGCGCACCGCTAGGTCCATACTTTGGTCAGGGGTCGGCTGCCGCCGTAAACGGTCATGCCTACGGCGCGACGGGCAAACTCATGGTTGGCTTCAAACCAACAGAAAATCTGGCGATCCGGCTTGGTGGACGTGCTACCTATTTGACCGGTCAGTATGACGTTACATACAATACGTACCAGGTGACCCAGCCGGCTACAGCGGGGGACCCACCAACGGTTTCGCAGCAGAACTACATCTCGAACAACAATCCCTTCTCGATGCTCCGCTATGGCGCGCTGCTCGAAGTCGCTGGCAGCTTCTAGTCCAGTGCTTGCTCTTGGCAGGGCCAGAGGCTAAGTCTTGCCCGCGTTCGGCCGCGGGCCGAGCGGCCCGTCCATATCCATTAGGCTGCTTCCGTGACCGACCAGCTCAGAATTGCGCTCGCCCAGCTCAATCCCAAGGTCGGCGACCTTCCAGGTAATCTCGCATTGGCGCGCAAGGCGCTGGCCGATGCCGTTTCGGCCAAGGCCAATATCCTGATGCTGTCCGAGCTTTTCCTCACCGGTTATTTCCCGGATGATCTGCTCTTCAAGCCTCAGTTTCTCGCCGATGCCAAGGCCGCCGCCGAAGCCCTGATCGCCGATACTGCCGGGACCGATGTCACATTGATCCTGCCCACCATCTGGCAGGAAAATTCCGCGCTCCACAACGCCGTGCTCGTCGCCGAAAATGGCGCGATCACCGCCAAGCGGTATAAGCGTGAACTGCCCAACAACGACGTCTTCTACGAAAAGCGCTATTTTACTGCCGGACCCTTGCCGCACCCCGTGACCATCAAGGGCGTCTCGGTCGGTATTCCGATCTGCGAGGATATCTGGCACCCCTGGGCCTGCGAACATCTGGTGCGTGAAGGTGCCGAAATCCTGCTGTGCCCCAATGGCTCGCCCTATTGGACGAACAAGCAGCACGTCCGCAAGGAACTGGTGCGCAAGCACGCTATCGAGCATGACGTCCCGCTGATCTACCTCAACCAGGTCGGTGGTCAGGACGAACTGGTTTTCGATGGCGCCTCCTTTGCCATCGCACCCGGCGACAAGCTCGTCCTCCAGGCAAAGTCCTTCGAAACCGACTTCCTTGTCTCCGATTGGCATCGAGAAGGCGAGAGCTGGACCTCGATCAATGGCCGTCTGGAAGAGTTGCCCTCGATCGACGAAGCGCCATGGCGCGCTGCCGTTCTCGGCCTGCGTGACTACGTCCATAAAAACGGCTTCAATCACGTCGTGCTCGGCCTGTCGGGTGGCATCGATAGTGCCGTCGTCGCCGCCATGGCCGTCGATGCTTTCGGACCTGAAAAAGTCCACTGCATCATGCTGCCCTATCGCTACACGTCTGAAGAGAGCCTCCGCGACGCCAAGGATTGCGCCACCCGCCTCGGCGTCCGTTACGACGTCGTCGCCATCGGTGATCCGGTCGACAACGCGCTCCGCGAGCTGGCGCCCGTATTCGGCGATCGCCCGCTCGATATCGCGGAGGAAAACATCCAGTCGCGCATGCGCGGCACGATCCTCATGGCCGTGTCCAACAAGCTCGGCTCCATGCTCCTGACCACCGGCAACAAGTCCGAAATGGGCGTCGGCTATGCCACCATCTATGGCGACATGAACGGCGGCTATAATCCGCTCAAGGACATGTTCAAGATGGAAGTCTATGCCCTTGCCGATTGGCGCAATAAGCACACGCCTGGTGATAGCCTTGGCCCGAGCGGTCAGGTCATCCCGCAATCCATCATCGACAAGGCCCCAAGTGCCGAGCTCCGCCCCGATCAAACCGATCAGGACAGCCTGCCACCCTATCCCGTGCTCGACGATATTCTCCGCTCCATCGTTGAAGAAGAGATGAGCCTCGGAGAAGTCGTTGCCCGCGGCCACGAGCCGGCTCTGGTCAAGCGTATCGAGCGCCTGCTCAATATCGCCGAATATAAGCGCCGCCAGTCCGCGCCGGGTCCGAAGCTGACCGCCCGGGCCTTCGGCCTCGGCCGCAAATATCCCATCACCAATGGTTACAAGGATCAGACCGTCGGATGACAGTCGTACGCTGGGCGCCGTCCCCCACGGGCCGCATTCACCTCGGCAATGCCCGTCCGGCGCTGCTCAACTGGTTTTTCGCCCGCCGCAATGGCGGACGTTACATCCTCCGCATGGACGACACGGACCTCGCGCGCTCGACGCGCGAATCCGCCGATGGCATCGAGGTCGATCTCGCTTGGCTCGGCGTCACGCCCGATCTCCTCGTCCGCCAGTCTGAGCGCACTGCGCTTTATGATAACGCCCGCGACCAGCTTATCGCCTCCGGCCGCCTCTACCCCGCCTACGAAACCGAAGACGAACTTGACCGCAAGCGCGCCCGCGCGCGCCTCCTCGGCAAACCACCGATCTATGATCGCGCCGCGCTCAGTCTGACGGACGAACAGAAAGCCGCCTACGAAGCCGAAGGCCGCAAACCCCATTGGCGTTTCAAGCTCGATGGTCGCCCGGTTCAATTCAACGATCTGATCAAGGGCCCGCAGACGGTCAACACCGCTTCCATGTCTGACCCGGTGCTGATCCGCGCCGACGGCTCCTATCTCTATACGCTCCCCTCCGTTGTCGACGATATCGACCTCGCGATCACCCATGTGATCCGTGGCGAGGACCACGTCTCCAACACCGGCACGCAGATCGAGATCATCGAAGCCCTGGGTGGCGCTGTCCCGACCTTTGCCCACCACAATCTTCTCACCGATGCAGCCGGCCAGGGCTTTTCCAAGCGCTTGGGCTCGCAGTCGATTTCCGATTTCCGCGATGAAGGCTACGAGCCGCTCGCCATCGCCATCATGGCGACCCTGACCGGCACCAGCATGCCGATCGAGCCCTATCCGAGCCTAGACGCCATCGCCGAAAAACTCGACTTCTCGATGATTTCGCATGGCTCGGCCCGCTTCGATCCCGCTGAACTCGACAGCCTCAACGCCCGCCTTCTCCACACCATGCCCTACGAAGAAGCGTTTCCGCGCCTCTCTTCGCTCGGGCTCGAAGGCGAAGCGATCTGGACTCTTCTGCGCGAAAACCTCGTGCGCTTCCCCGATATCGCCGAATGGTCAAAGGTCGTCACCGGCCCGATAGAGCCGGTCATTGCCAATGAAGATCAGGAATTCCTGGCTCTCGCCAAGGCTATGCTGCCGCTTGAACCTTGGGACGAAACCACCTGGTCCACTTGGACCACTGCGCTCAAGGGTGCGACCGGCCGAAAGGGCAAGGCTTTGTTCCTGCCCCTTCGCCTCGCCCTGACAGGCCGCCACGATGGCCCCGAGCTTAAGTCCCTGCTTGTCCTGCTTGGGCGTACGGCGTGTCTGGACCGACTACCCTGACAGCCTTGCCATCGAAGTGAACGATCCGCAGTTCCGCTTCTTCCGCGGTCTGATTGGCATTGGGCCGCACAGCCACTTCGCCGGGGCCTGACGGCCTCGGGCGGGGCAGGGGGACGTCGATCAGCGCCACTGAGGCAACGGCCTCGACCGGCGCTGGCGCCACAGCCTGCTGCGTCGGCACGCTGCCGCGCGGATCGCGCAGCGGCATCGGAAATTTCAGCCCATTGATGTCGAGCATCGTCCGGCCGCTGCCGCCATCGTCAGTCGCGACACTCACCGTGCCGGCCGATTGCGGCGCGACTTTGCAAGTCGCCTTGATGTCGAAATTGGTGCGATAGGCGAAGGCTGTCGGCAGGCTCGTATAGGCCGAACCCGACATATTCCGCATCTGCTCCGGCTCTTGCCCGGGATTGTCGTAATAATAGAGATCGACCTGCGTATTGGGACACATGGCCTGACATTGCTGGGCGTCATTCCCGACATATTCGGTCAGGGTCGAATAGCTGATGGGCCAGAAATAGCCGTCCGAGAGGCGCACGCACACTGTGCGGACCGTGTTGTAGCCCTGATTGCCCCAATAGTCCCCGCCGTCGATGAAATCGCCATTGGTGAAATCGCCCTCGGTGGTCGAACCGAAAACGCGGTCGAAAATCGATTGGCGATCCTGGCTGAAGGTGGCGCTCGAGCCGCCATTGCAACCAAAGCGCGCCATTTCCTGCAAAATGGCCTCGCGCTGCTGGGCGACGGCGTTGGCCGTGTCGACCGATTGCGAAACCTGCGCATAATCCTCGCGCAGCCGCAAAACTGTGCGTCCGATCTGCTGGCATTGCCGGGTTAAAACCTGGCCAGCGCGCGCCGCGTCATTGCAGCCTTCGCGAATATATTGGCTTTCCGCATTCTGCACATCGCGCTGCAATTGCTGCGCTGCCGAGGAATTGCCCCCACGCTGCCGGAAATCGCCATTGCGGTCGAACTGGCGCAGCGCGCCATTGAGCTGGTTGCACTGTGCCGATTGGGCATAGACGGTTTGCACATCGAGCGTAAACATCAGTGCTGCAAAAGCCAGCAGCAGAGGCACGCGAAGGCCGGAAAAAGATATGCGCACGAAATGGTCCTGTTCGGCGGCCGCAACCTGTGGCCATGTCTCGCCCTTAAGACATCGCTAGGGCAAGTTGCAACACTATAACAATGCCTGACCGCGCCGGTAGCGCTGCCGGGCAACACATAAAGGGAGATCGTTCGCTCATGAAACTCGCTACCCTGCGCGCCAACCGTCCGGATGGCCAATTGGTCGTGGTCTCCAACGATCTCACCCGCTGCGTGTCCGCCGGCCGCATTGCTCCAACGCTGCAGGCCGCGCTCGATGATTGGCAGCGCGTGTCGCCCGAGCTTTCGGCGCTTTCGGCCCAGCTCGACAAAGGCGAAATCGCCGGTCAACCCTTCGAACCCACTACTGCGCTCGCCCCCCTCCCGCGCGCCTATCAGTGGATCGACGGCGCGGGCTATATGAGCCACCTCGAACGCGTCCGGTCGCTCAAGGGCAGCCGCGATGCGGAGCTACAATCGGTGCGCCCCTTGATCTACCAGGGCGGCTCCGATTCGCTTTCCGCCGCCACCGATCCCATCGTCATCCCCGAAGATGATCTCGCGCTTGATTTCGAAGTCGAGCTCGCCGCCATTATCGGCCCCGTGCCCATGCGTCCGAGCCGCGAGCAGGCCGCCGCCGCCATTCGCCTGATCACGGTCTGCAACGACGTTTCTCTCCGCCGCCTCGTCGCCGATGATCTACAAAACGGCTTTGGGTTCTTCCATTCCAAGCCCTCGACCTCATTCGCTCCCGTCGTCGTCACCCCCGATACGCTCGGCGATCGCTGGCGCGACAACAAGCTCCATCTCCCCATTCGCGTTGAGGTCAACGGCACGCTCTACGGCCAACCCAATGCCGGCGTCGATGTCCACTTCGATTTCGTCGATCTCATCATCGAGGCCGCCCGCACCCGCCAGTTGACCGCCGGCACCATTATCGGCTCGGGCACCATCGCCAACCACCACGACGCGACGCTCCCCATCAAGGAAGACGGCATTGGCTTTGGCTGCATCGCCGAAGCGCGCACCGCCGAAAAGGTGAAATTCGGCAAAGCCCGCACGCCCTTCCTCAAGCCCGGCGATAGTGTCCGCATCGCCGCGATTGGCGCCGGCAATCGCTCGGTTTTCGGCGATATCCGGCAGACCGTCGTGGCACTTTCGCCGCGTCCCTAATTCGGTAACATTCCCGTGTTGACGTTGGGAGCGTCAACTCCGCGTGCCACTGTCGCATTGTCGAGTGGGGGAGCTTGGCGAACTCACTGGCCGTTGGAGCGGCTGATTCATATCAATCACTTTGAGGGTGCAGTTTTGATGGTCCGTTCGAAGTTCTCCGGTATTGCCATAGCCGCCTTGCTCGCTGCAGGCACGGTCGCGGTTGTGGCCCAGGACGCTTTTACGCCTCCGGCGACGCCTGAAGAGGCTGTCACCGTTCGCGAGGCGATGATGAAAGAAAATGGCGGCATCCTGCGCCAGGCCGGCAACCTCACCGGTGCTGATGCCGTCGCGGCCATGACGACCCTGCGCGACAACTATAGCCACATTCCGGCGCTCTTCCCCGAGGGCTCCAATGTCGGTGAATCCGAAGCACTTCCCGCCATCTGGGAGAATTGGGAAGCTTTCACCGCCATCGCCGATGCCGGCGTGACCGCTGCAGAACAGGGTATCGCAGCCGCCGAAGCTGGCGATGCCGCAGCCTATACCGAAGCCGTCAAGGCCATCGGCGCCACCTGTGGCCAGTGCCACCAGCAATTCCGGAGCTAACCCGTACGGGTTAGTTAACTCCACAAAGATCGTCCCTTGGGATGATGTTCGCCTCCAAAGCGAAATGGGCGGCCTTCGGGTCGCCCTCTTTTCTTTTGGCTCTTGATTTATTTGGCCCGCCCGGCCAATCTCCGCTCATGAAGACCAAGTGCACCATTATCGCCTGCATTATTACCTGCTAACCCAAGCGTTGGCGGAGCAGTCTTCTTCATCCAAAATTCTCTGAAGATAGAGGCCTCCCGCCAGAGCCCCAATGTGTCTGGCCCACAAGGACCTCTCGATGACCACGGCAAAGCCGCAGATCAGCCTCTACAACACGCTCACCCGCACCAAGGCGCCCTTCGCGCCCATGGATGCGAACAATGTGCGCATGTATGTCTGCGGCCCGACGGTCTATGACTTCGCCCATATCGGCAATGCCCGCCCGGTCATCGTCTTCGACGTGCTCTTCCGTATGCTGCGCCACGTCTATGGCGAGAGCCACGTCACCTATGTGCGCAACATCACGGACGTCGATGACAAGATCAACGCCCGCGCCCTGCGCGATTTCCCCGATCTGCCGCTCAACGAGGCCATCCGAAAAGTCACAGAAAAGACCGAGAACCAGTTCCTCGCCGACGTGAAGGCGCTCGGCACGCTCGCGCCTACGCACCAGCCGCGCGCCACCGAAAACATCACCGAGATGCAGACCCTGATCTCCTCGCTGATTGAAAAAAACCATGCCTACAATGCCAATGGCGAAGTGCTCTTCCGCACCCGTTCCATGGCCGACTATGGCCAGCTCTCCGGCCGTAATCTGGAAGACAATCTCGCCGGCGCCCGCATCGCGGTCGAAGCCCACAAGGAAGATCCGGCCGATTTCGTGCTCTGGAAGCTGTCCTCCGAAACCGAACCCGGCTGGGACAGCCCTTGGGGCCGCGGCCGCCCTGGCTGGCATATCGAATGCTCCGCCATGTCCGAGCGTTACCTCGGGAAGACCTTCGACATCCATGGCGGCGGCCTCGACCTGATCTTCCCGCACCACGAAAACGAGATAGCCCAATCCCGCTGCGCCCATGGCACTCACGCCATGGCCAATGTCTGGATGCACAACGGTTTTCTCCAGGTCGAAGGACAGAAAATGTCCAAGAGCCTCGGGAATTTCGTCACCATCAACGAACTCCTCGAAACCGGCGCCATGGGCGGCCGCGCCTGGATCGGCGAAGTCCTGCGCCTCGCCATGCTCATGACCCACTATCGCGAGCCCATCGACTTCACGGTCAAACGCCTGGAAGAAGCCGAAACCAAACTCCGCGACTGGCAACGCGCCGCCCGCGGCGCCACCGTGACCGAAGGCGACGAGCCCGACGCCTCCGTCGTCAACGAACTCGCCGACGACCTCAACTTCCACCGCGCCAGCGTCGCCCTCGATTTCATCGCTAAGAAAGCCAACCGCGAAGAAGGCAACGCGAAACACTGCCTCGCCGCCACCCTAAAATTCCTCGGCTTCAGCCTCGACAGCCTCCTCGACTCCAACGACGGCTGGGAAGCCCCCGCCCACATCGCCAACGCCATCGCCACCCGCCTCGACGCCCTCAACGCCAAGGATTTCGCCAAAGCCGACGCCATCCGCAACGAACTGGCAGAGCAGGGCGTAGCCCTGCTCGACTACAAGGATGAGAATGGCCAGCGGGCGACCAAGTGGGAAGTGAAGAGGTGAGCACAGAACACCCCTCATCCGTCGCTGCGCGCCACCTTCTCCCACAAGGGGAGAAGGAAGGTTCGGTGTTTGTCGATAGATCTCTCACACCCGCCAGCCCCCCTTCTCCCCTCGTGGGAGAAGGTGCCCGAAGGGCGGATGAGGGGCTTCGTGTCGTGCCGCAGGCAAATTTGCTCCGGTGGAGCAAATTTAGGCGAGAAGGCCATGAGAGCTACGCTCGAATGGCGGGGCTGCTGTGGAATTTTTTCGTTCTCCTGACACCCCCTGTCATCACCCACCCGTCCTCATGGCCTCCTCACCAAAGGAGTCTCCCCCATGCTTGATCACGTCGGAATTCTCGTCGCAGACTGGACCAAATCCCGCGCCTTCTACGACGCCGCTTTTGCCCCCCTCGGCTACACCATGCTTGCCGAAGTCTCGGAGCAATTCACCGGCGGCGTGAAAGTCGGCGGCTATGGCAAGGACAAGCCCGATTTCTGGCTGACCGAAAGCCAGGACGTCGGCCCCGGCCGCCACTATGCCTTCGCCGCCGCCGATCATGCCGCAGTCGACGCCTTCTATGCCGCAGCCATGGCCAATGGCGGTCGCGACAATGGCGGCCCCGGTCCGCGGCCGCATTATCACGAGCATTATTACGGTGCCTTCGTCATCGATCCCGATGGCAACAATGTCGAAGCGGTGTGTCATGCCCCCAAGTGAAGAACACGCCGGTGGTTGCCAGTGTGGCGCGGTGCGTTTCCGCGTCACCCGGCTCGGCCGGCCCTCGATCTGCCATTGCCGCATGTGCCAAAAGGCCTTTGGCGGCTTCTTTGGCCCGCTGGTCACGGCGCACAATGCTGCCTGGACCCGGGGCGAACCCAAATGGTTCCAGAGCTCCAACGCCGCCCGCCGCGCCTTTTGCGGCGAGTGCGGCACCCCGCTCGCCTATGAAACCCGCTTCGGCCTCGAACTCGCTATTGGCGCTTTCGACGACCCGACCGTTGCCGCCCCCGAAATCCAGGTCAACCCACACGACAAGCTGCCGTTTTTCGATGACCTGACCAAAATCCCCGTCCGCCACGAAGTCAGCGACGAGTGGCGCGATTTTCTCACTGGCATCCATTCCAATCAGCACCCTGATCACGACACCGCCGATTGGCCGCCCAAGGACGAAATCTGATGGACCGCTACACAATGGACGTCAGCGGCGGCTGCCAATGCGGCGCTGTGCGCTATCACGCAACGGAAATGTTCGACAACGCCCACATCTGTCATTGCCGCATGTGCCAAAAGGCCGTCGGCAATATCTTTGCCGCCCTCGTCGCGGCTCCACGCGAAGTCATCACCTGGACCCGCGGCACGCCCGCGCGCTTTCGCTCCTCCGATCACGTCGATCGCGGCTTCTGCAGCCAATGCGGCACGCCCCTGTTTTACGAGGACATCACTGGCAACCGCGTGAATTTCACCATCGGTTCGCTCGATCACCCAGAGCTGTTCCCGCCCCACATGAATGATGGCAACGAAGCGCGCGTGCCCTGGTTCGATACCTTGCCCACGCTTGCGCATGGCGGCGAAACCGGCACAGGGGACGACGACAACGCCTCTTGGGCCGCCGCAATCGCCGCTTCCAACCACCAGCACCCCGACCACGACACGGCCACCTGGCCACCAAAAACCTAAAAAGACTAGAGACCAAAAATGTCCCGAGACCGCCTCTACCTTTTCGACACGACCCTGCGCGATGGCGCGCAGACGGCCGGCGTAGAATTCTCGCTCGAGGACAAGATCGCCATTATTGGTCTCCTGGAGGAGCTCGGCGTCGACTATATCGAGGGCGGCTATCCCGGTGCCAATCCCGTTGATACGGCCTTTTTCGAAGAGAAGCGCACGAAGAAGGCCACTTTTACCGCCTTCGGCATGACCAAGCGGGCAGGGCGCTCCGCTGAAAACGACCCTGGGGTCCAAGCCCTCGTCAATTCCGCCGCCGCCGCAACCTGTTTCGTCGCCAAGGCCTGGGATTATCAGGTTGAACTCGCCCTCGGCTCCACCACAGACGAACATCTTGAAGGCCTAGCGGACACCGTGCGCAGCGCTACTGCCGCCGGCAAGGAAGTGCTCATCGATCTCGAACACTTCTTCGATGGTTTTAAAGCCAATCCCGAATACGCGCTCTCCTGCGTCACGACGGCCCTCGATGCCGGCGCCCGCTGGGTTGTCCTCTGTGACACCAATGGCGGCACCATGCCGGCCGAAATCCGAACCATCGTCGGCACGGTCCTCAAATTCGCGCCCGGCGACAAGCTCGGCATCCACCCGCACGACGATACCGGCCAAGCCGTCGCCAATGCGCTGGCCGCCGTCGAAGCCGGCGTTCGTCAGGTCCAGGGCACGCTCAATGGCCTCGGCGAGCGTTGCGGCAATGCCAATCTGATCACCCTGATCCCGACGCTGGTCCTAAAACCCTATTACGCCGAGCGCTTCGAAACCGGCATCACGCCAGCCCATCTCGAACGCCTCACCCACATTTCCCGCGCCTTCGACGATCGCCTCAACCGTGCCCCCGCACGCCAGGCGCCCTATGTCGGCGCCGCTGCTTTCGCCACCAAGGCCGGCATCCACGCTTCGGCCCTTCTCAAGGATTTTTCGACCTACGAGCACGTGCCGCCCGAAACCGTGGGCAACGAACGCGCCATCATGGTCTCCCAGCAGGCCGGAAAATCCAACCTGCTCACCGCCCTCGCGCGCCACGATATCACCCTCGAAAAAGACGATCCCCGCCTCGAAAAGCTTCTCGCCACGGTCAAGCAACGCGAAGCCCGCGGCTATTCCTATGACGGCGCCGATGCGTCCTTCGCCGTCCTCGCCCGCTCCGTCCTTGGCACGCTGCCAAGCTTTTTCGACGTCGAACACTATCGCGCCATGGTCGAGCGCCGCCACAATGCCCAGGGCGAAGAGATCACCGTCACCGAGGCTGTCGTAAAAGTCCGCGTTGCGGGCGAATTGCTGATGTCCGTTGCCGAAGGCAATGGCCCCGTCAACGCGCTCGATCAGGCCTTGCGAAAAGATCTCGGCATCTATTCTGCCCGGATCGAAGATCTTGAACTCGTCGATTTCAAGGTCCGTATCCTCGACGGCGGCACGGGCGCGGTCACCCGTGTACTGGTCGAGAGCAAGGACGGCACCGGCGAGCGTTGGACGACGATCGGTGTTTCTTCCAACATCATTGATGCGTCCTTTGAAGCTCTGTATGAATCAATCACATACAAGCTGTTGAAGACTGAGGCGGTGCAGTCGACCACAGTGATGGCGACTTCTCGGCCGGTGCAAAAAGCCACCGGCTGACAACCGTCCGGGAGGACAAACTGGCCGAAACTGCTCCAAAACGCCCACTTGCTCTCACCATTGGGGCAGTCGCCGTCACGTTACTTGTCATCCTCGGCATTTTCGCCGCGCCCACCATTTCAACCTGCTTCAATAGTCCCGATGGCATGGGTCAGTGCATCAGGGGCAAGTTCACCGAAGCCGGCCTCTTCCCGCCCGCGCCCGTCACCGAAGTTGCCGAAACCACAACGCCGGCGGCTCCAACGGAAACGCCCGCCACGCCTACCGAACCCGAAGGCGAGTTGACGGCGCCAGCGCTCGACGTCACCCCGCCGGCCGAAACCACGCCCGAAGTGCCGCAGGGCATCGTTGCGGCCACCTTCGGCCTTCTCCGCGCCGAGCCCGATGGCTCCGTCGTCATCGCCGGCAGCGGCCAGCCCGGCAGCGAAGTGGACGTCTTTTCCGACGACAAGCTTATCGGCACGGCAAAAGTGGAATCCTCAGGCGATTGGGTCCTCGTGCCCGATAGCCCACTGCCAACAGGCGGCGTTGAAATCACCCTTGCCGAACACGGCAAGACCGAGCGCGCCGATCAGTCTTTCGTCGTCGTCGTCGATGACGACAAAACCACCCAGCCGCTCGTCGTCGCCAGCACACCGGGCCAGGCCAGCGAAATCCTCCAGGGCCTTGATCGCCCGGCAGCGACCGCCGTCGCCGCCGCGCCCGAAGTGACACAGCCAGCAGCCGCAACGCCGGAAACCGAACCCGCACCAATGGACGTCGCCGAAGCGCCCGCCGTGACACCTCCAGCACCCGCTACCACCACACCAGAGCCCACCGCGTCCCCGGCTCCCGTTGCAACACCGGCACCCGCTGCCCCACCAGCAGTGCCGGCCGAAGCCGCCACCCCGCCGGCAGAGCTAGCCTCACCGGCTGCCCCTGAGGCCGCACCTGCCGCGCCCGCTCAGCCAGCAGCGACTGCCCCTGCGCCAAATACTCCCGCACCAACGGCCCCGGCCGCCGCTCCAAGCACCACGCCCCCGGCCGCGCAGACAGCAGAAACGCAACCCGCGCCGGCAACGCCAGCTGCTCCGGCAACCACACCCGCGCCCGTTGCTCCTGCAGCAACCCCACCCGCCGCCCCCGCCGCCCCTCAAGTCGCTGACGTCCCGCCCACCATCGACGCCATTGAAGTCGAAGGCGCCCGCACCTTCTTCGCCGGCAGCGGCCCCGAGGGGCGCACCGTCCGCCTTTATGTGGATGATACCTTCGTCGCCGATTCCAAGGTCGAAGGCGGTCGCTGGCTGGTCGAAGCTGGCCCCGTCCTCTCCGCCCCCAGCCAGCGCGTCCGCGCCGACCTCCTCGGCGCCAACTCCTCGGACGTCGTCGCCCGCGCCGAAGTCGATTTCGTCGTCGATGAACCTGCAGGGCAGGGCACCGAGACTGCCGTCGCCAGCGCTGACACCTCGACCACCGCTCCGACCGCCACATCGCAGCCGGCTCCAACGCCTGCAGTGGAGCCGTCCACCACTGCGGCCACCGAGCCCGCTACCTCGGAAACGCCTACGCCAGCAGCAGAGCCAACTGCTCCCGCTGCCGCCGCCAGCACAGAGACCCCCGCGACATCCGCCGCCGATGCTGACACACTCGCCACGACGACTGAACCCGAGGCGCCTGCGCCTGCCACCTCCGTCGGAACCGCAGAAACCCCAACGCCTGCTCCCGCGCAACCCGCCGCCGAGCCTGCCGTCCCCACCATGGTCGCCGTCTCCGTCGGCGGCCCTGATGCCCAGCGCTTCGCCTCCGGCAAAGCCATCATCCGCCGCGGCGACAATCTTTGGACCATCGCCCGCCGCGTCTATGGCGAGGGCATCAAATATACCACCATCTACGACGCCAATACCGGCCAGATCCGCGACCCCGACCGCATCTACCCCGGCCAGGTTTTCAGCCTCCCCCAATAAGAAATGGCGCCCCCGGGCGCCATTTTCGTTTGACGCGGACATTCACATCACCCCCTCCCGACCTCCCCCATCAAGGGGGAGGTGAGGCATCGCGTGTGGGGCTGGGTATTGCCACACCCGCCAGCCTGACACCTCCCCTAGAGGGGGGAGGCCGGGAGGGGGTGACCTTTGCCACCCAAAACCACCTTTATCTCCGCCCCAGCGCACCCCAGGGATTGACCTTCCCCCCAATCCTCACCATGTTCATCGCAATTCACCGATTGAATTCGGCCAGCCCCATGCAAGACGACGACATTGCCAACATCATGAGAGCTTTGGGCCATCCGGTCCGGCTCAGCATTCTGCGGTTCCTCGCGAGCCAGCAGCAGCGCGAATGTTGCTGCGGCGATGTCACCGAATCCCTGCCGCTCGCCCAGTCCACTGTCTCCCAGCACATAAAGGTGCTGCTCGATGCCGGGCTAATCGAACGCAAGCCCACCGGCACGCGCAACCGCTACATGATCCGGCAGGATCGCCTGGCCGAACTCGGAACCGCCTTTGGCGGTTTGATCGATGGTCTCAATCTCCGAGCCCCACTACAGCAGGTCTCCTGAAACTGATTCTCGGTTTCGGGAATTACGATCTGCACAAAACCAATGATTAGGGCGCACAAAGCGAGCCTGAAAAACTCGCCCTGCGCTTTGAGGAAAGCGGAACTGGCCTAATGGCTGACAAACCCAATGAAAAGAAGCCGTCCGTTAACGCGGACGAAGGCTCGGTATTCTCTACCGTCCGCAATCTCTGGCCCTATATGTGGCCCGATGGCCGGCCCGATCTCAAGCTGCAGGTCGTGCTCGCCATCGGCGCTCTCCTCCTCAGCAAGGTCGCGACCACCCTCGTGCCCTTTGCCTATAAGGGCATCATCGACAATCTCGATGGCACTGATGTCGATAGCCAGTTGATGATGGGCCTGGCGATTCCCGTGGTGCTCGTCATCGCCTATGTGCTGGGCAATGTGCTCGATGCTGGCTTCCAGCAGTTGCGCGACGTGCTCTTCGCCGGCGTCGGCCAGCATGCCGTCCGCAAACTCGCGCTCCAGACCTTCCACCATATGCACCGCCTCTCGCTCCGCTTCCATCTTGCGCGGCGCACTGGCGGCCTCTCCCGTGTCATCGAGCGCGGCGTTAAAGGCATCGAAACGGTCGTCCGTTTCGCCATGCTCAATATCGCGCCTACCATCGTCGAGTTCATCGTCGTCGCCATCATCTTCGTCTGGCTCTTCGGCGTCAGCTATCTCGGCGTCCTGGTGGTGATGATCTGGGCCTATCTCTATTTCACTATCAAGGCCTCGAATTGGCGCATTTCCATCCGTCGGGACATGAACAATTCCGACACCGACGCCAATGGCAAGGCTATCGATAGCCTGCTCAATTATGAGACGGTCAAATACTTCGCCAATGAGAAGATGGAAGCCGAGCGCTATGACGGCGCCATGGCGAGTTACGAAAAGTCCGCGATCCGCATCTGGACCTCGCTCGGCTGGCTGAACTTCGGCCAGGCCGTCATCTTCTATGGCGGCTTCCTGATCATCTCGATCATGGCCATCAATGGCGTCATGGCCGGCCGCCTGACGCTGGGCGATTTCGTGCTGCTCAACACTTTTCTGATGCAGATCTATCGTCCGCTCAATTTCATCGGCTTCGTTTATCGCGAGCTCCGTCAGGGCCTCACCGATATCGAAGAGATGTTCAAGCTCCTCGATCAGAATCCCGAAATCGTCGACAAGCCCGATGCGACCCCGCTCAAGGTCACCGGTCCCGTCATCCGCTTCGAAGACGTCACCTTCCACTACGATCCAGATCGCCCGATCCTAAAGGGCGTCAGCTTCGAAGTGCCGGCCGGCAAGACGGTCGCCATCGTCGGCCCCACTGGCGCCGGCAAGTCGACCATTTCGCGCCTGCTCTATCGTTTCTATGACGTCACCGGCGGCCGCATCACCATCGATGGCCAGGACCTCCGCGATGTCACGCAGGAAAGCCTGCGCTCGACCATCGGCATGGTCCCCCAGGACACGGTGCTCTTCAACGACACCATCGGCTACAATATCGAATATGGCCGCCCCGGTGCATCCGAGGAGGACATCCGCTCTGCCGCCCGCATGGCCCAGGTCGGCCCCTTCATCGAAAGCTTGCCCAAGGGTTATGAGACGCCAGTTGGCGAACGTGGCCTAAAACTGTCCGGCGGCGAAAAACAGCGCGTAGCCATCGCCCGCACTATCCTGAAAGCCCCCTCGATCCTGATCCTCGATGAGGCGACTTCCGCCCTCGACACCAAGACCGAGCGCGATATCCAGGCAGCTCTCGATGAAGTCTCGCGCAACCGCACCAGCGTCGTCATCGCCCACCGTCTCTCGACCGTGATCAATGCCGACGAAATCCTGGTTCTCCGCGAAGGCCTCGTCGCCGAGCGCGGCAATCACAGCCAGCTCCTCGCCCAAAACGGCCTCTACGCCCAAATGTGGAGCCGCCAACGCGAAGCCACCGAAGCCGAAGAAGCCCTCGCCCGCACCCGCGAAGACCCGGACGGTTTTGTAAAGCGCGGCACGCCCGCTGCGGAATAGTCTATGACTTGAACCAAAGCGTACCTCTCCATTCTGCGTCATCCCCGCGAAAGCGGGGATCTCTTTTTGGACTGTGATTGAAGAGCAGCAGCAACCCCACGGAGTGTCACCCCGGCGAAGGCCGGGGCCTATCCTGATATTTCAAGATTGCTCGCCGCCCGCGTGAGGATGACAGAGGATGAAGTCAAAGCGCCCGGTGCTGAGTGCTTAGAGCGCAATCAAGCCGTCAAACCTTGCCCCCTCCGCTCTCTCCGCCTAACCTCCCGCAATGGCCATCCACCTCACCCCCGCGCGCCCTGACCAGAAGCCGATCATAGCCAATCTGATCCAGCTCTATCTCCACGACATGACCGCCTTCATGCCGTTTCCGGTCGGCGCGGATGGCCGCTACCAATACGACTTCCTCGAGCGCTTCTGGCGCTTCCCCTACCTCATCATGTCCGATGAAGAGATCGCGGCCTTCGCTCTTATTATCGATGAATGCCCCCTAACAGGCCGCGCTCCCTGCTGGTTCATGGCCGAATTCTTCGTTCTTAAAACCCTTTCGCCACATCGGCACCGGCCGCTCCGCCGTCACCCGAGCCATCGCCGCCCACCCCGGCCAGTGGCACATCGCCGTTCCTCACGCCAACACCGCCGCCCAATTCTTCTGGCCCAAAGTCCTCACACCCCAAGCCCCAACCACCCGCGACATTCACTTCGACGGCGAGGATTGGCGGCTCAACGAGTTCATGGTGCTAAGCCAATAAAAAAAGGCCCGCAGCGCTGCGGGCCTTTTTCATTCGTTTCAATTCCAAACCTCTATTCCGCCGCATCCCGGCGATCGTCCAGCCCGGCATCTTTGCTGACGACAAAGCGCTGGGTGCCATCGGCGGTTTCTTCGACGGCCATGCCGTCAAAGCCTGCCGGAGTAGCCGTGGCCGGCCGGCGGCGCATGCTGCGGATCCATTCGCCCGTGCCCTTGATCTGGCGCCAGAGAACGCTTGGCGCAGTGATCATCACCGGAACCATGATCAGCGTTAGGAGCGTCGAGAAGAAGAGACCAGACACGAGCGCTGCCGAGAGGTGGATGAACCACGAACCCGCCAGACCACCCACCACGATTTCGCGGCGGATGAAGTCGAACTCGACGTTCGCCCACATCGGGATAACGCCTAGCGCCGTGAGGAACGCAGTCAGCAACACCGGACGCACACGCTGCGCGACCGTCAACAACATGGCCTTCACCGGCTCGACATGCTGGTGGCGGTTGTAGTCATTGTATGTATCGATCAGCACGATGCCGTTCTTCACCACAATGCCCGCCAGCGCCACGATGCCGAGACCGGTCATGATGGCCGAGAAGGTCATCCCCGTTGCCAGCATGCCCAGAAGCACGCCTGCGACCGACATCACCACCGTCGAGAGCGTCACCATTACCTGGAAGAAGCTGTTATATTCGAGCAGCAGGATGAAGAAGATCAGCGCCATAGCCATGCCCATCGCCGTAACGATAAAGGCATTGGCATCACCCATCTGCTCTTCGGCACCACCAAAAGCGACGTTGACGCTTTCTGGGAAATTCTGCTCGCCAATCCACTTCTGCAGTTCCGCAACCTTATCGGCGGCATAGACGCCTTCGGGCAGGTTCACCAGCCCAGCCGCCACGTTCATCACATAGACCTGGTTGCGGCGCTCGATATTGGCGACCTTGGGCACAGCCTTGCGGTCGATGAAGTTCGAGACCGGGATCATGCCGCCCGCGGTTGCGATGCGCATGGAATCGAGCGCATCAAACGTGCGTTCGTCCTTGGGCAGGCGAACGCGAATATCGAGCTCGTCGCCTTCCTCGTCGCGATAGGTGCCGAGCTTCACGCCATTGGTGATGAGCTGCACATAGGGCACGAGTTCACGCACGCCGAGACCATATTTGCCGGCCTCTGCCCGATCGACAGTGATCTGCCAATCGATGCCGGGGGAGGGGCGGCCGTCTTCGGCATCAACCACTTCAGGCCAAGTGGAGAGGTGATTGCGGATCGCAGTCACCACCGGCACGAGGTCGTCGTAATTGGTGCTCTCCACCCGCAGGTTGATATCCTTGCCGGCCGGAGGTCCGTTCTCGACCGCCAGAACCTGAACATCGAGCCCGGCAATGCCGGCAACGCGGTTGCGGATATCGGCGAAAATCTGTTCCGCCTTGATGCGCTGGTTCCAGTTGGTGAGCTGGAGCTGGAAATTGCCGATCGTGTCAGGCGGCATGGTGCCGGCGGCGCCGGTCGTGCCAAATTGCATGATCACATCCTGGATGCCATTGACCTGCAAAAGCTGGTCCTCGACCTCGATCAGCATGTCGCGCACTTCTTCGGGCGAGTAATTGCCCTGTCCGACCACGGCCACCGTCGCATATTCCGGCTCGGAAGCCGGGAAGGCTTCGGAGCCCGTCGGATGCGTGGCGTACGTAACGAAGATCGCGACGATGATGCCGAACCCGACAGCCAGTGTCGGCACCGGCCAGGAAATCAGCTTGTCCATCAACCGCACATAGAGCCCGGTCAGGCCCGACACCTTCTTGGTGTCGAACTTGTCGGGATACATGACGATATCGGCCTTGGCCTTTGCAACCGGATCGACATGGGTCGAAGCGATGACGGAGCCGATAACTGGCATGAAGATCAGCGCCGAAATGAACGAGGCGATCATGACGATGATCACGATCATCGGCAGATAGCTCATGAACTTGCCGATGATCCCAGGCCAGAAGAGGAGCGGAATGAAAGCGCCAAGAGTCGTCGCCGTCGCGCCAACCACGGGCACGAACATCTTGCGCATGGCCATGATGAAGGCTTCCTTCTTCGGAACGCCCTCCATCAGTTTTCGCTCGGCATATTCGACCACCACGACAGGGTCGTCGACGAGCACACCAACCGCGATCACGAGCCCGAACATCACCATCATATTGATGGTCATGCCCAGCATTTCGGCGACGAGGAAGGCCATCATGAACGAGAGCGGGATCGAAAGCCCGATCATCAGCGCAGGGCGCAGGCCAAGCGTTGCGATACAGGTGATCAGCACCAGCGCCACAGCGGTCAAAACAGCGGCTTCGAGCGAGCGGAAGAGGTTGGTGGTTGTCTCCGCCTGATCGAGGAAGAAGCTGTAGCCAACCCCGTTACCCCAGCTCTTCGCCAATTCAGCCGTCGTCGCGCGGATCTGGTTCGAGACGTCGATAATGTTGGTGCCGGCTTTCTTCGACACGCCCAGAATCTGCGCCGGCGAGCCGTTCACCTGCGTATATTCCGTAGCGTCGGCCAGCGTGCGCGTAATTGTCGCCACATCGCCGAAGGTGACGACGGTGTTGCCGTCCGTCTTGATCGGCAGATTGTAGACGTCCTCGGCATTGCTGATGAGGCCGGGCACTTCGATATTGAATGAGCCCTGTCCGGTGTTGAGCGTACCGCCAGGCACGACCATGTTGTTGCGCGAAAGCGCGTCGAAGAGCTGGTTGGCCGTCAGGCCATAGGCCTCGAGCCGGAGCAGGTCGATGCGGACTTCGAGCTGTTCCTTGCGCGCGCCCGAAAGCTTGACTTCGCGGACGTCGCCCAGCGCTTCGAGCGCATCCTGCAATTGCTCGGCGCGACGGTTGAGTTCCTTTTCAGGCGCCGTGCCATAGATGGCCACTGACATGACAGGGCCGATGAAATCGACCTCGCTCACGGTCGGATCGTCGGCGTCGGCGGGGAGCTTGGCCTTGATCGCGTCCATCTTGGCGCGCGTATCCTGCAGCGCCTGGTCCTTATTGGTGTTGATGTCGAATTCGAGGATCACCGAGGCATGGCCGGTGGTCGAGGTCGACGAGATGTTCTGGAGGCCCGGCAGATTGGCCAGTTCCTCTTCGGCAGGCTTTGCCAGAAGGTTTTCTGCGTCGCGCGGTGAAACGCCGGTCTGGCTGATCGAGACGTAGAGATAGGGCACGTCGATGGCCGGGAAGCTTTCCTTGGGCATGGAAAGATAGGCCGCCGTACCAGCCGTCAGGACGATCGCCATGACGGTGAGGACGACTCTGGGCATCCTCAAAATCTTTTCGATGAAGTCGAGCATGAAACTCGTCCTTAGCTGGCTACGGGTTCAGTCGGCGTAGTCGCCGCCGGGCTGGCCTTCACGGCCTGTCCGGCAGTCACACTTTCCTGGCCCACGGTAATCACATCGGCCGTTACGGGCAGGCCTGTCACCCACACGCCCTGGCGTGTGTCGCTCACGATCGTCACGGGATGGAAGGCGACGACGCCGTTCTCCACAGTGCGCACGCCAAGCGTACCTTCGTCGTCGAGCGTCAGGACCGACTGCGGCAGCAGGTGTCCGGGCGCAGCGCCGAGATTGACCTTGGCTTCCGCCGTCACGCCGTCCTTGATGGCAAAGTCGGCGTTCGGGATTTCGATTTCGACCGGGAAAGAGCGCGTCGCATTGTCGGCCTGCGAGGCGATATAGGTCACCTTGCCCTCGACACTCTGGCCGGTCACGGTCGTGATCGTCGCCTCAAGCCCGACTTTGGCGAGGCCGATATGCTTTTCCGGAACCATGCCGGCAAAGACCATCGGATCGAGCTGCACGATCGTGGCGCAAGCACCACCGGCATTGAGCATCGCACCAGCCGTCGCAACCGGGTCCTGCACGAGGCCGGCGACCTTGGCCGTAATTTCCGTGCGGTCGAGTTCGGCCTGGGCATTGTCGAGACCCGCCGCGGCCTGGCTCACGCCGGCCTTCGCCTGGGCAAGCGCCACATCAGCGGCGTTGGCGGTGTTTGCAGCAGCAAGGCCACGCTGGCGAAGGTCGGCATTGGTGTCGAAGTTCAGCTGCGCCTGGGCGAGCGCTGCATTGGCCTGATCGACGCCGGCCTGGGCCTGGGCAACTGCGGCGGCGCGCGTGCCCTGGTCGAGCGTGCAGAGCGCATCGCCCACATTGACGCGCTGGCCCTTGGTCACATGCACCGTATCAACTGTGCCTGCGGTTTCGGCAACGGCAGTAATGCTGGATTTGGCGATAGTACGGCCGCGCAGCGGCACTTCGATCGGCATGGGCTGGGCGGTAAAGGTTTGGACCCGAACATCCGGCATCTGGGCATTGGCGCCGGTTGTCTCTTCATTGCGCTGGGCAATGGTCAGGGCAGGGTCGACTTCCGGCTCATGGTGTTCGGCCAGCAGCCCGGCATTGCCGAGCGCCGTCGCCACTGGACCATGTTCCTTGCCTTCGATCACCGAGACGATTGGCTTTTCGCCATTGCCCGGTCCGTTGCCGCCCATCACGAGCGTTCCGGTCGAAAGCCACGCGCCTGCACCCAGAAGAATCAGCAGCGCGAGCCCGTAGGAAAACAATGCACGCATAGAATAGTCGCCCCTTTTATTCCGCCGCGTCCTTGCGTTGCTCGGCTCGCGATAAAGTGATCAGTTCGTGCATATGGGTGCGCAAATAGCGTTCCGCAACATCCAATACTGCTCGACCGTAATTGATGACCCAGCAATCAGCCGGGCTGCAGTTTCCGTCAGCTTCGCCCTGTTCGAGCCGCTGGCGGTCCTTTGCAATTCGCTCCAGATGTTCTTCGGCGCGTTGCGCCACCAAGTTCTGCGGCAAGATGCTGACAAACCGTGCCAGTAGGAGAAACGGACTGCGAAAAACGTCTTCCCCGATCGGGCCGGACAGGTCTTCGGCAAAAGCCTCCCGCCCGGTGTCGGTGATGGAGTAGACCTTGCGCGCCGGCTTGCCGTCTTGCGGCACGATCTGGCTCGTCACGAGGCCATCCTCTTCGAGCTTGGCCAGTGCCGGATAGATCGACCCAAAACTGGCCTCGACGAAATAGGCGAACTCGCCTTCCGAGGCCATGCGGCGGATATCGTAGCCGGTGGCTTCGCCCTCATAGAGAACCGACAGGCAAAGCGTCCGCACGTTCATCAAGCACCCATCCTCCGGCCTATTCCGGTTCGATATATGCTCGGGCTATATATTGTCCAACCCCCTCACGGCAAGATTTACGAGGAGAGGCATCGCGCAGATCAGTTAAGCGTGTGTTGCATGTCCCCCAATGTTCCCCTGACAAAGTCTATAGGGACGGGACATTGCCGCAGTATTACGCAAGCAGCGTTCGCATTTTATCCGCTGCCCGCTGAGCAAGCTCTAGGCTCGCTGCAGCAACGAAATATGGATTGAGAAATCCCAGTGCGTGCTTGCCATAGCGCATGGGCGCGCCATCAAGTGTTACCACGGCGCCCCCGGCCGCTTCCAGTACCGCCTGACCAGCTGCGGTATCCCATTCGCAAGTTGGGGTAAAGCGTGGGTAAAGCTGCGCATCGCCACGCGCCAGCAAGCAGAATTTTAGCGACGATCCCACGGACACATCGCTCTCAACGTCGAAACTCTCGCAGAGCTGCTCCAGTGCTGCATGACCATGCGAGCGGCTGGCGACGATCCGCAAACGCGGCATAAAGCCGATGCTGATCGGCGCGCGCCCCGTCACGACGCCATCGACGATCTTCCCGGCCCAGGCGCCATCCGCGTCACCGACGAAAATTTCGCCCGTCACCGGCGCCAGCACCACGCCCATTGTCGGCTTGCCGTCTTCGACCAAGGCAATATTGACGGTGAATTCCCCGTTCCGCTTGATGAATTCCTTGGTCCCATCGAGCGGATCGACGACGAAATACCGGTCGCCCAGTTCGGGAATAATCCCTGCCGCGACGCTTTCTTCCCCGAGCACCGGCACCCCAGTGCCGGCCAAATGCGCAATGATGATCTTCTCGGCCGCCGCATCCGCCTCCGTCACCGGCGACCCGTCGGATTTTTTGACGGCATGGATCGGCCGCGCATAAACCTCGAGAATAACCTCTGCCGCCGCAATCGAAGCCGTAACGGCAAGATCGGTCAGGCTCTGAGACGAAGCGGGCAGGGGATCGGACATAAGTGACACTTGCGCAGGGAAATCCGCCGTTCTCTACGCCTCTCCCGCCGCCCTGACAATCTGGTCCCTGTATCCCAAGACCGGGAGCCACCACCTCTCCCTCTGGGGGAGAGGTCGACGCGCAGCGGCGGGTGAGGGGGCCTTAAACCCCTACCGCAGCAAACTCTGCCCGCCATCGATCCAAAGCGGCGACCCCGTAATGTGCCGCGACGCATCCGAAACCAAAAACAACACTGCCTCGGCCACATCCTCGGCCTTGCCCGGCTTGCCATCGGTAATCGGAATATCCCCCTTCGGAAATTTTACTGGAATCTCCGTCTTTTCCGTCCCACGCTGCTCGGTATTGTCGTCGATCTCGCTTTCGATCGCCCCTGGACAGATGGCATTCACCCGGATTTTCCGCGGTCCCAGTTCCAGCGCCAATTGCTGCGCCATTGCCACCTGCGCGGCCTTCGTCGCCGAATAGGCAGAAGCGCCCGGCGTCGTGAACGTTCGCGTCCCGTTGATCGACGAAATGATCACGATCGCCCCGCCACCCGCCGCTTCGAGCTTCGGGACTGCATGATGGATCGTCAGATAGGTCCCGCGCAGATTGACCGTTATCGTCTTGTCCCACTCATCGGGCGTAATATCCTCGATCGGCGCCCACACGCCATTGATCCCGGCATTGGCCACCACGATGTCGAGGCTGCCAAACTTTTCGACGACGGTCTCGATGGCCTTCTTCATGTCGCCATCGCTCGAAGTATCGCCCGGAATGCTGATTGCCGTGCCGCCCGCCGCCTCGATTTCTGCCGCAACCTTATCGATTTCTTCCTTGGTCCGGCTCAAGACAGCCACCTTCGCGCCCGCCTTGGCCAAGCGCAGCGCCGTTGCCTTGCCCAGTCCCGAACCGGCTCCCGTCACCAGCGCCGCCTTGTTGCTCAGATCGTTCATGGTTCTCTCCTGTTCGAAAGCCAGAACGCAAAAAAGGGCGCCAGGGTTGACCCCGACGCCCCAAACTCTCGTGACCCAACAGGCTTAGTGGCTCTGAAACGACCTAGACCGTTCGAACTCCCAACGCCCGTCACCACCCGGCTTGGCCGGGTGGTCCATCGCCAGGCAGCCTTAGTGGCCGCCGCGCGTCGTTTGATCCTGCTCGATAATGCCGTGGGTTAAGCTACCCGTCGCCGGATAAAGCGGAATAAGGCAGGCCTGCAGCGCGTGATAAATGTCGGGCTTGCCGACAAAGAGGTTCGAGGCTGGCGTCAGGTCCTCCGACAATTCGCTCAGCCACCCGCCGCGCGCATGGTCGATCACATGGTTCTCGGCATAGTCCCAGAGCTTGCGATACCAGATCTGGAAATAGTCCTCATTGTCATGCGCAGAAATGTAAGCCGCCGCGCCAATGGCTTCAGCCACCGGCCACCACAGCTTTTCGCGGATCGCCGGCTTGTCGTCCCAGTCGAGCGTGTAGAAAAACCCGCCATGCACCTTATCCCAGCCAAGGTCGATCGACCTCGTGAACAGATTGCGTGCCGCATCGGTCATCCAGCTATGCTGCTTCTGCCCCAGCACCCAGAGCTGATAAAGCAGCCGCGACCATTCGAGCCAATGCCCCGGCGTGGTGCCAGACGGGCGGAACATCTCGTTCTCGTGCTTATAGTTCTTGTCGACGCCCCAGTTCTCGTCGAAATGCTCGGCCACGCGATGCCCGAGCGGCACCGCATTGTCGCGGATAACGCGCTGCGCGATCCGCTCGGCCTTCCTGAGATAATCCTTGTTGCCCGTCGCCTCATATGCCGCCATCAGCGCTTCGGTCAGGTGCATGTTCGAATTCTGCCCGCGATAGCCCGGCACTTCGACCCAGTCCGCGCTAAACTCCTCGCGCACAGCCCCGGCCTTGTCGTCCCAGAAGCGCCGCTCGATCACCTCGGTCACGTCGGCAATCACCTTGTCGGCCAGCGGATGCCCAACCAGCTTGGCGCTCGACCCGGCCAGCAACACGAAGGCATGTCCATAGGCCTGCTTGACGCCGTCTTTCACACCATTGTCGTCAAGCGACCAGAAATAGCCCCCGCGCTCCGCATCGCGGTGCTTTTCCCAGAGATAAGTCATCCCGTGGTCGATGATTTCGTCGGACCCCGGCCGCCCGATCAGGCTTCCGACAACGGCGCAATGGATCATGCGCGTCGTCACATGGATTTGCCGCAAGCCATTCTCTTCGCCAATCGGAAAGCCTTCATCGTCGAGCTCGAAAAACCCACCCTTGGGATTGATCGACGCCGCTTCAAAAAAGTCGAACAGGTCATTGGCCTGCCGCATCAGGTACTGACGGTGAAAAGGCCGCTTTTGCCAGGGGCTGGCATTGGTGCGGGGCAGGGAAAGGGTCGGCTCGCTCATCATATCTCCCCTCCGGCCATCACTGCCGGACGTTTGCCACGCTTCTACCGACATCATCGCAACGTTGCAATTTTTCAGTGTGCGGTCTTCTTTCTGCTCACCCCAACCACCGTCCCTCCCTCGCCCCTTGCGGGAGAGGGACAGACTTTTCGCGTTCAGCGAAAAGTCAGGGTGAGGGGCTTCGAGCCGTCCTGCAGGGCAAATCATGCCACTGGCATGATTTGAGGAGAGAAGGCCATGAGAGCTACGCTCGAATGGCATCTTCCGCAGCGGGAGGGCCATCACCCCTTAGCATACCACCCCTCAACCCGCCTCACTTCCTCCGCCGACCCCAAGATCACCGGCACCCGCTGATGAATCCCCGTCGGCACAATATCCAAAATCCCTTGCGTCCCCGTCGTCGAAAGCCCACCAGCCCCTTCGACCAGCCAAGCCATCGGGTTCGCCTCATAGAGCAGCCGCAAGCGCCCGCCCTTGCTTACGGTCTCGCTATCGAGCGGATAAAGAAAAATCCCGCCGCGCATCAGGATGCGATGGATATCAGCCACCATCGACCCCACCCAGCGCATATTATAGCGCTTGCCGGCCGGTCCCGTTTCGCCCGCCACGCTTTCCTTCACGTAGCCTGTCGTCGCCGCATCCCAAAACCGCTCGCGCGCCGTATTGATCGCGAACTCGCCCGAAGCCTCAGGGACCTTCGCGGCCACCACCGTCTGTAGCCATTCGCCCGTGGCACTGAGCGTAAACACCGAGACGTCGCCCTTGATCCGGATGACCAAGCTCGTCGCCGGCCCATACGCCACATACCCCGCCGCCGCCTGGGCTCTGCCCTGCTGCAACAACCCACCCGCACTCGGCAGCACCGAAAAAATCGTGCCCACAGTGACATTCACATCGAGATTGGACGACCCATCGAGCGGATCGGTCGCCACGAGATAAGCGCCGCCATCCGCCAGATGCACGGCCTCATCCAGTTCCTCCGAAATCAACACAGCCACCGCCGCATTGCCCGTCAAATGCTTGAGCACAATGTCATTAGAAATGACATCGAGCGCCTTCTGCGCTTCGCCCTGCACATTGGTATGCCCCGCCAGCCCCGTCTGCCCGGCAATCGGCGCCTCCCGCAAAACCCCCGAAAGTTCCGCACTCGCCGCCGCCATGCTCAAAACCACCGAAGCCAGCGCCGCATCATCCGTCTCAGTCTCAAGCCATTGGGCAAGCGTGGTCATAGGCAACTCCATGTTTGGCCATCAATCTGGTCATTAGGACCAAACGAACAAGACCGACTTTGGGCTTATGAGGCAGGGAGCCACCACCTCTCCCTTTGGGGGAGAGGTCGACGCGAAGCGTCGGGTGAGGGGCCCTTACCCCTCCCGCGCCAAATCCCCCAGCAGCCCCGCCGCCACGCTCAGCCGCGACACCGTCGCCGCGCCGCCCGTCAGCTCCGTCACCGCCTTCACTGTTCGCGCGATCCCCGCATCGTGCTTGGCCCGCCACGCATCGATATCCCCCGCCGCCAACACGTCCGCTGTCAAATCCCGCACCGCGCGCATCAGGTTCGCTAGTGCCCGATCAAGGGCCATGCGGTCGAACCGATCGCTGAGCGCAATCGCGCGTCCTTCCTCGACGATACGGAAGAAATCGAATAGCCCCGCCACCCCGAAGAAGGCCCGTGCCGCCTCGTCATGTTCGACCCCGGCGCGCTCGGCGACCAGCACCACGTCGCTTGCAAAACTGAGCACCGGCATCTGCCCGATCCGCCGCGCCAGGTCCTCGGCGACCCCATGGCTGATCAGCCCATTGACCCGCGCCGAAAGCGCCTCGCGCTCCTTGGCCGGCAGCAGCGTGTCGACCTCGCTCCGCAGCGTTTCGACCCCGGCCTGATGCCGCCGCACGAGATCGGCCACATCGCTCCCTGCCACATTGCCATTGCGCAGGAACCACAGCGTTTCGCGCCGCAGCAACGCCTCGACCTGCGCATAAAGCGCCAGTTGCACGCTGCCCGGCACCACGGTGTCGAGCGCATCCACTGCGGAATTGAGCTCCGTCAGCCCATAGATATCGCGCACCGCCGCATAGGCCAGCGCCACATCCCCAGCACTCGCGCTCGTCCCCGCCGTCAGCTCCGACACATAAGCCGGCCCGCCGCGATTGATCATCGCATTGGCCAGCACTGTTGCGATCACCTCGCGCTTCAACCGGTGCCCCTCGACGGCCTCGGGATAGGCCTCGTGCAGCGTCTGCGGGAAGTAGCGGAACAATTCATTGGCAAGATAAGGCGCATCGACCGCCGTACCGGCCATCAGGTCGTCAAACAGCGACAGCTTGGCATAGGCAAGGATCACCGCCAGTTCCGGCCGCGTCAGCGCCTTGCCCTGCGCTGCCCGCGCATCGAGCACCGCATCGCTGGGCAGGTATTCCACCGCCCGATCCAGCCGACCACGTTCCTCCAGCGTCTCGATCAGCCCGCGATGATCCGGCAGTTCGGCCGTCCCTGCGCGCTCAGCCAGCGACAGCGCCAGGGTCTGCAGATAATTGTTCCGCAAACAGAGCGCCGCCACCTCATCGGTCATGGTCGCCAGAAATGCATTCCGCGCCTCTTCAGCCAGCGCGCCAGAAGCGACAACCGGCGCCAGCGCAATCTTGATATTGACCTCAAGGTCAGACGAATTCACGCCAGCCGAATTGTCGATGGCATCGGTATTGATCCGCCCGCCATTAAGCGCGAAAGCAATGCGCCCACGTTGCGTGACGCCGAGATTAGCCCCTTCGCCGATCACCTTGGCGCGCACTTCGCCCGCCGTTACGCGGATCGCGTCATTGGCGCGATCGCCCACCGCAGCATCGTCTTCTTCCGCCGCACGGATATAGGTGCCGATCCCGCCAAACCAGAGCAGGTCCACCTGCGCTGTCAAAATCGCGCGCATCACCTCGGCCGGCGTCGCCGTCGCTTTTTTCAGCCCAAGCAGCGCCTGCACCTCCTCGGTCAGCGCAATCACCTTGAGGCTGCGCGAGAAAACCCCGCCTCCAGCGGAAATCAGGCTCTTGTCATAATCCTGCCAGCTCGACCGGGGCAGGGTGAACAGCCGCTGCCTTTCGGCAAAACTTTTCGCCGCATCCGGCTTTGGATCAATGAAGATATCGCGGTGGTCGAACGCCGCCCTGAGCCGGATTTCCGGCGATAGCAACATGCCATTGCCAAAGACGTCCCCGCTCATATCGCCAACGCCAACGACGCTGAACGCCTCGCGCTGGATATCGCGGTTCATCTCGCGGAAGTGCCGCTTCACCGCCTCCCAGCCGCCCCGCGCGGTAATGCCCATCTTCTTGTGGTCGTACCCGACAGACCCGCCCGAGGCGAAGGCATCGCCGAGCCAGAAGCCGCGCCCCAAGGCGATGGCATTGGCCGTATCGGAAAAACTCGCCGTGCCCTTGTCGGCCGCGACGACGAGATAGGGATCGTCCCCATCCCGCCGCATCGTTTGGGCTGGCGGCACGACAGCGCCTTCGATCAGGTTGTCGGTGACATCGAGCAGCGCGCCGACGAAAATCTTGTAGCTCTCGGTCCCCTCGGCCATGAAAGCCTCGCGCGCCATGCCGGTCACGAGCCGCTTGGGCACGAACCCGCCCTTGGCGCCGACGGGCACGATCACTGCATTCTTGACCTGCTGCGCCTTGACCAGCCCCAGCACTTCGGTGCGGAAATCCTCCGGCCGGTCCGACCAGCGAATGCCCCCACGCGCAATGGCGCCAAAGCGCAGATGCACGCCCTCGACACGCGGCGAATAGACCGAAATCTCGCGATAAGGCCGCGGCGCCACCATGCCGGCGACGGCGGCGGAATCGAACTTGATCGCCAGTGCCGGCCGCCTTGCGCCAGCCTCGTCGCGCTGGAACGCATTGGTCCGCAGCGAAGCATCCATCAGGTTCAAAAACCGCCGGATGATCGTGTCCTCGTCCAGCGAACTTGTCGCCTCGAGCTGCGCCGCGATTGTGTCGCGCGCCGCCGCCTCTGCCATGCCGCGGCTTTCGAGCTTCGGATCGTGCAGCGCCGCAAAGAGCGTCACTAGCGCCTTGGCCGCCTCCGCCTGTGTCACCAGCACCTGCGCGATATAGCGCTGCGAATAGGAGATCCCGATCTGCCGCAGATAGCGCGACAGCGCGCGCAACAGCGCCGCCTCGGTCCAGTCGAGACCCGCCTGCGTCACGAGCGCATTGATCTGGTCGCTTTCCGCCAGCCCCGCCCAGACCGCAAGCAGTCCCTCCTCGATCGCCTTGCCCCGCAAGGCGACATTGAGTTCGCCGCCCGAAGCCGGCGCCAAAACCATGTCGTGGATGAAGCGTTCGACCCCATCACGCGGCACCACGGTATAGGTCCGCTCGTCGATCACCTTGAACCCAAAGTGCTCGAGCATGGGCACGCGATCGCTCAGCGCAATCGCCCCGCCCTTGGAATAGAATTTGAGGCCCAGCGCCCCTTCCGCGCCTTCGCGCGTCCTGAGCTTCAAGCCAATCTGCCCCTCGGCCAGTGCCCGCAAGGCGGCGATATCGGCCAGCGCATCCTCGGCCGTATTGCGCGACTGATAGGCCTGCGAAAAGGCCGAGCGATAGTCGCTGATCTCGGCCGGCTCTGTTGCCTGCGCCTGCAAGAGGTCAGAAAAATCCTGCGTCAGCGCCTCGACCCGCGCTTCGAGCACCGTGCGCGTCGGCTTCGGCGTCGGCCCGCTCAGCCGTCCGATGATCACATGCAGCCGAACAAGCTCGCCCTCGGGAAAATGTGGATAATAGGCCGAAACGCGCCCGTCATAGACTTCGGCAAGATAGCGCGTAATCCGCGCCCGCACGTCCCCGTCATAGCGATCGCGCGGCACGAAAACCAATATCGAGACGAAATTGTCGAAGCGGTCTATACGCGGCAAGACGCGCACGCGCGGTCGGTCATAAAGCCCCGCAATCGCCTCGGCGAATTCCGCCAGCTGCGCGATATCGATCTGAAACATTTCGTCGCGCGGATAAGAATCGAGCGCGCTGAGCAGCGCCCGGCCGGCATGGCCCAGCGGATCGAGCCCGCTCTTGCGCATCACCTCGGCAATCTTGCGCCGGATGATCGGCACCTCGGTATGCGGCGTCGCCAGCGCCTGCGCCGTAAAGAGCCCGACAATGCGCAATTCCCCGCGCACCGCGCCGTCGGCGCCGTAAATCTTGACCCCCACATAGTCCATGTGCTGCCGCCGATGCACGCGCGAGCGCACATTGGCCTTGGTCACCAGCAGCGGTTCGGCGGTCTGCAAAAACGCCACGAGTTCGGGCGTTGAATCCACATAAACCTGCCCATTGCGCAGAACTTTCAGGCTCTCATCGCGCCAGAGCCCCAGCCCGGTCCCGGCCATGGGCACCAGTTCCGCGCCCTCGAGCCGGTATTCCTGCACGCCCAAAAACGTAAAGTTATGCTCGGCCAGCCATTCGAGAAACCGCGCGGGCTCATCGCGCAGCGCCGGCTTGACGCCATTGAGCCCGGTCATTGCCTGCCGCACCCGGTCGAGCATAGCTCGCCAATCGACGACCGCTCGCGATACATCGGTCAGCGTCGCCCGGATTTCCTCCTTGAGCGCCGCAAGATCCGCCACCGGTTCACTCAAGATATGCAGCACGCTGATCGCCGCACCCCCGATCTCGACCACCTGCGCCTGGTTCACATGCACGACGGGGTGGGCAAAAAGCCGGATCGTCCCGCCCATCGCCCGCAAGGCGGCAAGCGTGGAATCGACGATAAACGGCATATCGGGCGAGATCACATCGATCGCGAGCAGTTCGCCCGGCGCCGTCGGTGGCGTCATCTGGATGCGCGTTTCCTGCAGCGGACCGAAAATCGCCGCCGCATGGCTCCGCTTCAATCCGGCCAGGAAAGTGTCCGGCGTTTGCCGCGCCAGGTCGTCGGGATCGGTCGCCTTGATCGCCGCCACCAGGAACCGGTCAAGGCTCGCATCGCCCTGTGCCAGTGCCCTTGCAGCCTCGATAAAGCTCCAGATCCGCTCGTCCGACATACGCCGCTCCTACCGTTATTCGCGCCCACTCTATCAGCCAAAGTGAGTCTGTCTGCCTTCCTGCGTCACGCATCGGACAGGAGCGTGACGGTAGACTCTTTTCATCAAACCGTCACAACGAGGCAAAGCGTTTCCACCGCAGGCCTTCCGGCATACGGTTTACAGCTTGTTAATCTCGATTAGTCTGGTAGTCTTTGGGCCATAGCTCGTGAGGCCGCCATGACCAACGTCCAGCTCTACGTCTCCTACGCCGCTCTCGCCGCCGCCCTCATCCTCGGCTTCGTCGTCACCGCCCACGGCGGCCCGCTCTTCTTGTAATTAGAACTTTCGCCATTTACGGCGTCATTCCCGCGAAAGCGGGAATCCATTGCAAAAATCAGTGCACGCTCGCCGGCGTCACCGGGGTGCCCTCGCTGCCAATCTTCGGCCCTTCCCAAAACACTACATAAAGCAGCTCCTCGCCGCCCGCATCGGTGATTTCGATGGTCCGTGGCAGCTTGGTTTCGCCCCCTTGCCCCGCCAGTCGCTCGATGATCGCCTTACCCATTTCCGCCGCCTGCGTTTCCGCGGCGTCGAGATCGGCGAGTTCGCTGCCCGCTTCGTCGCGGATCAGTTCCTCATCGGTGCGATAGTGGAAAAAGTAACGTGGCAAGACCGCCTCCTCAGCGCCGGCACTGGAGGAAAACATCTCGCCTCCAGCGCGGTTCAACCTGAATCGGGAAAACGCTGTCAGTGTGGCACTTTGGACCGCTTCAGTCCAATTCCGTCAACGCATGATAATCGTGCCGCTGCCAGAGCAGCGGCTGCCGGTCCTCATGCGTCTCGACATCGACGATCGCGCCCGCAAACAGCACATGCGTCCCCGTCGCGATCGAGCCGATCACTTCGCAATCGAGCACCGTCATCGCCCCGTCGAGCTGCGGATGTCCCGATGGCCATTGGTGCCATGTCCCAAGCGTAAACCGCTCCGCCTGCGCCACCTTGCCGGCAAAGGCATTGGCAATCTCGTCCTGTCCCGCTGCCAGCATCGACAGCGAAAACCCACCGGTCTTGGCGATCAAATCCGCCAGCCGGCTCATGATGTCGATCGAAATCAGAATAGCCGGCGGCGTCGCCGAAAGCGACATCACCGCCGTCACCGTGCGCCCAACCCGCTCCTCGCCCCGCCGCGCCGTCACCACCGAGACACTCGCCGCCATCGACGCCATGGCGCTCCGGAACTCGGCCGAACCCACCACCGGCCGTCGCGTCGGCCGCAGCGTCATGCTCTCAGGCAATTCAAAATCAGGCATCACGCTACTCGAAAGTGTCGATGGTTGCGGGGTCACTCGATTTCACCGCGTCATTCCCGCGAAAGCGGGAATCCCTTTTGGTAAGCGAGACCCCCACTTTCGCGGGGATGACGCTGCGTACGGGTGTCAGCCCAAATTCGCTTCCGCAAACTCATAGTTCGCGAGCTTGTCGAGGAAGTTCGTCACATAATCCGGGCGACGATTGCGGAAGTCGACATAGTAGGAGTGTTCCCAAACATCGAGGCCCAGCAGCGGCTTGCCTTCGCCAGTCGCGAGCGGGTTCGAGCCATTCGCCGTCTTGGTCGCTTTGAGCTTGCCGTCATTGCCGAGCACGAGCCAGGCCCAGCCCGAACCGAACTGCGTGGTCGCCGCGGTCTTGAACGCGTCCTTGAACGCATCGACCGACCCGAAGTCTTGCGTGATCTTGGCTTCGAGCTTGCCCGGCAGTTTGCCGCCGGTGGGGGAAAGCGCGTTCCAGAAGTGGATGTGGTTCCAGTGCTGGCCGGCATTGTTGAAAACAGGCGCGAGGTCTGCCTTGTCCTTGGCAAAGAGCACGATTTCTTCGAGGCTCTTGCCCTGCAGATCCGGGTTCTTTTCCACAAAGCCGTTGAGCGCGGTCACATAGGCCTGGTGGTGCTTGCCGTGGTGCAGTTCCAGCGTTTCCTGGCTCATGCCGGCATTGGCAAGGGCATTGGTCGAATAGGGCAGGGTGGGCAGTTCGAAGGCCATTTGAGGCTCCTTTTGCATTGTGCATCGGGAAAATCGAAGCACCTCGCTTGAGGTTCCTTCCGGCCCGGCTTGCCATCTGCGGCTAACCGGACTATTTTCCAAGCAATGACTTTGAAAACCCTTCCGCCCAATATGTCAAGTTCAGACTTGGAAAATCCGGCCTGGTCCCCCCGCAGCCCGCGCGAGCGTGTGCTGATGGCGCTAAAAATGCGCTCGGGCCTGTCGTCCGGCGCCATCGGCCAGGAATTGGGGATCACCGGTGAGGCCGCGCGCCAGCAATTGCTGCGCCTCGCCCAGGAAGGCCTCGTCGAAGCCATGGCCTCCTCGACCGGCGTCGGACGCCCGACCCAGCTCTGGTCCCTGACCCCAGCCGCCCAGTCGCGCTTCCCCGATACCCACGCGGCGCTCACCGTCCAGCTTCTCGAACTCGTCGAAACCACCCTCGGCCCCAACGCGCTCGATGCCGTCATCACCGCCCGCGAAACCCTCACCCGCGAGGCCTACGAAGCCGCCGTCGCCGATAAAACCGACCTCAAATCCCGCACCGCCGCGCTCGTCGATCTCCGCACACGCGAAGGCTATATGGCCGAGTGGCGCGAAGAGCCCGATGGCTCGCTCCTCCTCATCGAAAACCATTGCCCGATCTGCGCCGCCGCCACTGCCTGCCAGGGCTTTTGCCGCGCTGAGCTCGATGTCTTCCGCTCGATTCTCGGCCCCGAAGCCCAGATCGAGCGCGAGGAACATATCGTCAGCGGTGGCCGCCGCTGCTCCTATCGCATCACGTCCGAGACCGTCTCATGACCGATCCCCGCCCACCCGCCGGCACGCGCCTTCACCGCATCGGCTGGGATACGCCCGAGGGGCTCGACGAAGCCATGATCGCCCGCGTGGTCGTGAGCTTTTATGCCGCCGCCCGCCGCGATCCGGTCATCGGCCCTGTCTTTAATCGCGTCATCCCCGAAGCCCACTGGCCTGCCCATATCGCAACGATCACCGATTTCTGGAGCTCCATGCTCCTCGGCACCGGCAAATATGGCGGCCGGCCCATGCCCAAGCACATGGCCATCCCCGAACTCAGCGATGCCCATTTCATGCGCTGGCTCCGCCTCTTCCGCGAAACCGTCGACGCCCTCTGCCCGCCCGACATCGCCGCCCTTTTCACCGAGCGCTCCGAACGCATCGGCAACTCCTTCCGCATGAACATCGCCATGCGCCGCGGCGAAGACATCACCCATATGGGCCCGCTCAAACGCGAAGCCGACACGGCCGTCTGGAAGCCTGAATAGGTCTATCCACCGCCGTGAACCCGCCCTGATCTCGCGAGATTTTCCCGCGGCAGCAGACTGACAACCCGCAAATGAAACCGAGGATGGTTTCAGGAACATCGCCATGTGCGCTCCGTTGGCCCTGCAGCCAATCAGGAGACTTGTCCATGTTTATGCGTGTCGACCGTCTGATCACCGAATTGCCTCCGCCGAAAAAACAGGACCCCAATGCTGCCGCAGCGCTTCAGGAATTGCTCGGCGGCAAATATGGGGAGCTGTCGACGCTGGGGAACTACATGTTCCAAAGCTTCAATTTCCGCAGCAAGGACAAGCTGAGGCCGTTTTACAGCCTCGTTGCCTCGATCACTGCCGAAGAACTCGCCCATGTCGAACTCGTCAGCAATGGCGTTGCCATGCTCAACAATGGCCCCGACAAGCGCGGTGGCGATAAGGGCGATGGTGGCGATATCAGCAAGTCGCCCTTCGAAGCTATGCAGGACATCCGCCTCGCCTCGGCGTTTCTGTCCAATGGCGGCGGTGCAACCCCGGTCAACGCCAATGGCGTCTCGTGGAACAACGACTTCATCACGACGACCGGCAATGTCATCTTCGATCTCCTCCACAATTTCCATCTCGAATGCGGCGCGCGTCTTCACAAGCTGCGCGTTTATGAGACGCTGAGCGCCGACGATGCCACCGGCCGCGAAGTCTGTGGCTATCTCCTGGTCCGTGGCTCAGTCCACGCCCATTCCTATGCGCTGGCCCTGAAGAAACTGACCGGCGTCGAAATCGAGAAAATGCTGCCCACGCCCAACATTCCGCTCTCCAAAATTCCGGAATGCCAGAAATACCTCGACGAGGGCTCGCACCGCCGGCTCTACACCTGGAGCCAGGACGACTATAAGGAAATCTCGGGCATCTGGTCCAACGATGAAGTCGCGCTGCCGACCGATCCGCCGGGGCCGCTGGAAGTGGTCGAAGGCATGCCGGAAGGCGGCAAGATGCAGCAGCTTGTCGGCGTCCCCTCCGCCTTCACGCCAGATTATGCGCCCGAAGAGTTCTTCGAAATCGCATCCAAGCTTTACAAAGCCTCGCGCTAATTCGCTTTGGGCCCTGCTCACCAGCGCAGGGCCTTTCTAACCGCGCGGAACATCCCGCAGGGCCCCGCGTTTTCCGCCTGTTCTCAGGAGGTCGCAAATGGCAGGTCGTCCCTATTGGAAGGGCTTTTTGAAGCTCTCTCTCGTCACCTGTCCGATCACCCTTACCCCCGCGACCACCGAGGGCGAAAAGGTTCGGTTCCACACCCTCAATCGCAAGACCAATTCCCGCATTTACACGCGCTATGTCGATGCCGTTTCCGGCAAAACGGTCGAGCGCGATGATCAGGTGCGCGGTTTTGAAAAAGGCGAGGACGATTATGTCGTGCTCGAAGAAGACGATCTCGATGCCGTGCAACTCGACAGCACCAAGACGATCGACATCCAGGAATTCGCGCCTGAGGACACGATCGAATGGACGTATTTCGATACGCCCTATTTTCTCGTGCCCGATGCCGAAATCAGCGAGGAAGCCTTCAGCGTCATACGCCAGGCCATGGCCAATAAAGGCGTGGTCGGTATTTCCCGTCTCGTCATCGGCGGCCGCGAACGCGCGGTCATGCTCCAGCCCTGGGAAGAAGGCATCGTCCTCTGGACGCTGCGTTTCGGCGACGAAGTGCGCGATGAAGATGAATATTGGGAAAAGGTCGACGACCACAAAGTCGATAAGAAAATGATGGGCATGGTCGAAGAGCTCATCAAAAAGCGCACGACCAAATGGTCCGAAACCATGGTCGAGGACCCCGTGCAGGATCGTCTCCTCGACATCATCAAATCCAAGAAAACCCAGAAGCCGGCGGCCAAGTCAGCAAAGAAGATCGAAGCCGAGGACGAAGACAGCGCGCCGAGCAATGTCATCGATCTCATGGCTGCCCTCAAGAAAAGCCTCGAGGGCAAGCCGGACGATACCCCGAAGCGAAAGCGCCGCAGCTAACTGGCTTTGCGGCGCGGGGCGGGCTTCGTTTCGCCCTCGGCCTTTTTGCGGCTCGTCGTTTTCTTAGGTGTGCCTTTCTTCTCGGGCGCCTTGTCCTCTTCTTTGCCGCCGGCACTCATCCGCAGCGCTTCCAGCAGATCGTTCTTTTTGGTCGGTTCGGGGCGCTTGAGCGGAATCACCTTGCGCCCATCGATCTTGGCCTTCACCAATTCGGCCAGTGCATCCTCGTAGCGGTCTTCGAACGCGCTGGGGTCAAAGCTGCCGGCTTTTGTCTCCAGGATATGCTCGGCAAGTTCGAGCATTTCCGCATCGATCTTGCGTTTGCCGATATCCTTGAAAGCCTCTTTTGCCGAGCGGACTTCGTAATCGAAGTTGAGTGTCGTCGCGATCAGCCCCTTGCGATGCGCCCTGATCAGCACGGGCCGTAATCTGCGGAACAGCACGGTATGGGCAATTGCCGCCGCCTTCTGGTTGCGCAACGCTTCCCGGATCAGCACGAAAGCCTCTTCGGCCGCATCGGATGCTGGCAGAAGATAATAAGGCTTGTCGAAATAGGTCGTCTCGATCTGCCCGCAGGTGATGAAATTATCGACCTTGAGCACCTTGTCGCTGTCGGGCACCGCAGCAGTGATTTCTTCGGGCTCGAGCACCACGTAGTGGCCCGCACTCGTCTCATAGCCCTTGACCTGATCTTCGCGCTCGACTGGTTTGTCGGTCTTTTCGTCGACATAGAGCCGTTTGAGCCGATTGCCCGTCTTGCGATTGAGTAGGTTGAGCGAAATACGCTCGGAGGTCGTGGCTGCCGTATACATTTTGACCGGGCACGCGATCTCCGCGATCTTGATCGCCCCGCTCCAGATTGCCCTCGCAGCCATCAGCCAACCTCCATGTCACCTGGAAAAACGAGATCTGCGGAAACCCGTTCCACACTGATGCACGGGAGCGTTTTCCGGCGGCTTCAGCCGTCAAATTGCATCCGCAACGAGCTTTGCCGCATCGGCGCACGCAACGAGTCCCTGGGCAAACGGATAGCGCTTCATCATGATCGGGATGGAGAGGCAGAAAATATCCGACTTCGGCTGACCTCTGAGCGGCACGCGGAATTGGTGCTCCGCGGCTTCCCCCTCGCTGCGCTTGAGAAAATCCTCGACATCGACGGCCTGATCCAGCTGCTCAAACCCGAGATCCGCCAGCGACACCATCACCTGTCCACGTGCATCGATCAGCGTCCTGAAACTCTGCTCTTTCTCGACGCCAACCAGCTCGAACGCGCCGGCGCGATAGATGATCTTGCCGCTGTCACCTAAGGCAATCACGTCGAGGCACCCGGCCTGATGCAAAGCTAAAAGCCGCTCAATGGATTTATGCGGAATGCAGCCATAGGCATCGGCAAAGACCGGCGTCAGGTGGGTTCTGAACGTCTTGAGATCCTTGCTATCGAAGTACGGCACGATCTCGCTGAACACTTCATGGGCCCGCATCAGCGTATAGCGCCACATCACCGTGCGTCGCTCGCGATAGTTCCGCTCGGATTCGCGCAGGTTCTGAGCAATCGCCTTGAACCCCTGGCGATCGCGCCGCATCTCGAAGTAGGCTTTGGCAAAAGCCTCCGGCGTAAACCGCTTCAGCCCCAATCGCGCAAGAAATTCGGGATCGTCCGTCGCCAATTGCTGCTTGAAGAGCTTCATAGCGCGACCGAGAAATCCCGTCTTCCCTTCAGCTTGCAAGGCTTCGAGACGCGCCGGCGTGAAGATCAGTAGCGGCTCTTCGGGGATGGGATAGAAAAAGTCGGCATCAGGGATAATCCCCTTGCGCGACGTCATGACGAGACGGATAGGCGAGGGGCCTTTCGGCTCATATCGAAACGCCGTCCCCTCCGCGATGAACGTGCCGTGTTGGGAGGCAAGTGCCACCACAGCATCGATCCCGCTCAACGATGATCCGAGGATCAGCGCCGCAAGGTCTTTGTCCAGCGTTAGGTTCTGCGTCGGATAGGGCGAACGATAAAGCCGTGTCGGCCGTTTCAGCTTTCCGAAATCCGTTAGATGACCCGTCGCCAGAATAACGCGATCGAACCGACGATGCGCCGTCTTTTCGCCCGACCGCGTCAAGACCGAGGTCCCGTCCTTTACCGGCTCGATATCGACGACATGCGTATCCGTTTCGACGGTAATCGCATGTCCCGCCGCTGATCCCGCTTCCATCAATTGGCGCAGTTGATCGACGTAATAGGCCCCGAGCAAGATCCGCGGATAAAAATCTCGATCGCCAACCGCCTCCCGATCGATCCCAAAACGCTTGAGGAATTTTGCGTCACGGGCCCGCACCCAATCGGCGAGAGAGACCAATACCGGCGGAATTTCAATTGAGGTGATGTTCGCCATCATCTCGGGCGTATTATGCTCTTCCGAATAGGGAATGCCGCAGCCGGCGACCTTGCCGGCCTCGAAGATGGTGACCGAATAGCGTCCTGATTTTTGCAGCAGGTTCTTGAGCGTATAGACGGCAGTTGGCCCGCCACCGACAATGGCGACTTTGGTCACGCTCTTTGTCAGCGTCTGGTGCATCCGGGTTCTCTCGATTAGCGACCCTGACTAACGCTGGGGAGATCGTTTCAGACCCGGCCGACCAAAGTTTTTCTGCAAGAAACGTCCGGAAGTCCTGCAAAGCGGTCATGCAAGCGAACGCCAGGGCAAAATCCCCGGCGTCCGCTATGCTTTAGGTTTAGTGTCCCAAAACCTTCGCGATCGCATCTGGCCGATCATGCTGGGCGAACTTGTCCATGATCGTCGCACTCGCTCCATTCATGCCGATCACCTCGACCGCGACATTGACGCGCCGGAACTTCAACACGGCCTGATCGACGGCATTCACCCCCGTCAGATCCCAGATATGGGCCCGTGTCAGGTCGATCCGGACGCGCTGCAGTGGTTCGGCAAAGTCGAACGCCTCGAGGAATTCTTCGGCCGAAGCAAAGAACAATTGCCCCTCGACCGCATAGTGGCGCTCGCCGGGGGCGGCCAGATCGGACGACACCCGGAAAACCTGCGACACTTTCCACGCAAAGAAGAGCCCCGATAGCAACACGCCGACCCCAACGCCGAGCGCCAGATTATGCGTGCCCACAACGGTGATCACGGTCGCAAGCATCACGAGGCTCGACCGCCGAGGGTGGTGCGCAAGATCGCGCAGCGACGACCAGGAAAATGTCCCGATCGACACCATGATCATGATGGCAACGAGCGCCGGCATGGGAATGAGCCCTACCCATTCGCCCAGCACCATCAACAAAAACAGCAGGAACGCTCCCGCCGTAAAGGTCGAGAGCCGCGTCCGGCCACCTGATCTGACATTGATGGTGGATTGCCCGATCATGGCGCAGCCGCCCATGCCGCCGAAAAAGCCACTGGCGATATTGGCTATGCCTTGGCCGATGCTTTCCCGGTTCTTGTCGCTCTTGGTATCAGTCATGCCATCGACGATCGAGGCCGTCAGCAGACTTTCGAGCAGCCCCACTGCCGCCACCGCGATCGAGGTCGGCAGGATGATCTGCAGGGTTTCGAGCGTCAGCGGCACATTGGGAAACAGCAAGACCGGCAAGGCATTGGGCAGCGCGCCGAGATCGGCGACCGTCCGCGTATCCACCCCGAAGGCCAGCGCAATCCCCGTAAGCACGAGAATGCAGATCAGCGGCGAGGGCACAGCGCGCGTCAGTCGCGGAAAGAGATAGATGATGGCAAGACCGAGCGCGATCATCACATAGGACTGCCACGTCACTCCGATGAGTTCGGGAAGCTGCGCCATGAAGATCAGGATCGCGAGCGCATTGACGAAACCGGTCATCACCGAGCGCGACACGAAGCGCATGACCGAACCGATCCGCAACCACCCGAGCCCGATCTGGATGACGCCGGCAAGGATCGTCGCCGCCAGCAGATATTGCAGCCCATGTTCCCGCACGAGTGTCCCGAACAACACGGCCGTCGCGGCGGTTGCCGCCGAAATCATGGCCGGTCGCCCGCCTGCAAATGAAATGACGATGGCGATCACCACCGAGGCGTAGAGCCCAACCTTGGGGTCGACCCCAGCGATAATGGAAAAGCCGATGGCCTCAGGGATGAGCGCCAGGGCGACGACGATACCGGCAAGGATATCGGCGCGAATATTGGAAAACCAGTTGCGGTGGATGGTTTGCGAGAGAGACATGAAAACACCAAGAAGCCAGCGCGGTCCTCAAAGGAACCCGGCACGAAAATCGGCTTTGCTTGATTGTCCGGCGGATCGGCGGCCGGAAGAGCCACCCGGAATTGCACCGGGTCCAGGATGAATGATCCTCTCATGCCAGATCGCGCCCCACCCGGCAAGGCTTCTGCGTCGGTGATCGATCACCCCGCCTGGCTTTGGCAAACCGTGATAAAGGCCCGCAACGGCGCCCCAGCGAACCGGCTCGGGTAGTAAAGCCGTGGCCCATCCAGCACCGGCCAATGCTTTTCGAGCACCGGCACCAGCGTCCCCGCGCGAAAATCCGCCTCGCACCAATTTCTGAAAACGCCGATGATCCCCATCCCGGCGCGCGCATAGCTCAAGCCGCTATCAAAGGCATTGACGCTGATGACGAGCGAACGCTGCGGCTCGACCATCACCGTTTCCCCCGCCGCGTTCCGCAACCGCCATGGCAGCAAGGTCCCCCCAGGCAGCCTGTAGCGGATCGCCGCGTGGCCGGTCAGGTCCTCAGGCAACTCCGGCTTCGGATGAGCATTCAAATAGTCCGGCGACGCCGCAAAAGCCATCTGCTGGGTCCGCGGCCCGATCGGGATCGAAACCATATCCTTGGCCAGATGCGCGCCATAGCGGATCCCCGCATCGCACCCAGCCGCGATGATATCAACGCGATCATTCTCGACGACGATTTCGATCTCGACCTCGGGATGCAGCCGCTGGAATTCTGCGATCAACGGCGGCAGGATGTCGGGCACGACGGCGCCGGGCACATTGAGCGCCAGCCTCCCGCGCACCGTCCCCATCGAATTGGCCGCCTCGCTCACCGCTTCCTCGACCTCATCAAAGAGCGGCCGAATGGTATCAGCCAGCCGGCGTCCCTGTTCGGTCGCTCTGACGCTGCGGGTCGAGCGCAGCAAGAGCGGCACGCCAAGCTCCGCCTCGAGCCGCGCCACCGTGGTGCTCACCCGTGATGGCACCGTGCCCAGCCTGAGCGCCGCCGCCCGAAAGCCCCCTGCATCCAGCACCGCGAGGAAAATCTTCAATCGATCCGGCGAGACACTGTTCTTCATGGAGAACAGCCTATTCTTGGCTAAGCCGATTATCAACGCGCATGAGAACAGCCAGATTGCCGCCAACACGGAGATCATCATGCTCGTCATCACCGGCGCATCCGGCCAACTCGGTCGAAAGATCGCCCAAAACCTCCTCGCCCGCGTCCCCGCCAACCGCATCGCCGTCAGCGTGCGCGACCCAGAAAAGGTCGCCGACCTCACCGCGGCCGGCATCCGCGTGCGTCAGGGCGATTTCGACGATGCCGCTAGCCTCCGCCACGCCTGGCAAGGCGCCGAGCATCTGCTGCTGGTATCCTCCAATGCCGCAGCCAGCGGCGGCGATCCGCTGGCCCAGCACGCTACGGCCATCGCCGTTGCCCGGGAGCTGTCGGTAAAGCACGTCTTCTACACGAGCCAGATCGCGAGCTCTTCGACCTCACACTTCCCGCCCGCCCTGACCCATGCGGCCACCGAAGCCATGCTCGCCCAGTCCGGCCTAGCCTGGACCGCCCTCCGCCATGGTTTCTATGCCGATAGCGCCCTCGCCATGAACGCCCGCGGTTTTGCGAGCGGCATGCTCGCCGCCCCGGTGGATGGCAAGGTGTCCTGGACGACCCACGACGATCTCGCGGCCGCCGATGCCGCGCTGCTTGCCGGCGCCGAAACCATCGATGGCCCAACGCCACCCCTCACAGGCGCCGAGCCCCTCGACCTATCCGATCTCGCCCAATACGCCACGACCATCCTCGGCAGGCCTGTCACCCGAGAAATCCTCGACGACGACATCATGCTGGCAAATGCTACCGCCGGTGGGGAATCCCCAGAACGCATCGCTATCATGATGGGCTATTATCGCGCCGCCCGATCCGGCGAATTCGCCGCCATCGATCCGCTCCTCGAAAAACTCATCGGCCGTCCGCCCCAAAGCATGAGCGCCTTCATGGCCGACCGGCTCCGCTGAGCAATCCAACGCGCGCTGAGTTTAAGAAATCCAGCACCGCACCATTGAACACCTCTGGCCGCTGCACTGGCGCAAAGTGGCTGACATCCTCCAGAAGGACGAACTCAGCGCCTGGCACCGTTTCGGCAACATAGCGCGCATGCTCGACGCGGATGAATTCGTCCCGCTCCGCTTGCGCCACCGTCACCGGCACGGCGATCGTCTGCAAATCCGCGGCCGAATAATCCGGCTGGCTCCCTTGCATCACCTGCAGCGCCGCACTCATCTCGTCGAAGCGTTCCGGTCGCGGCGACAGCGCCGCATAGTCCTTTTGGTGCCGTGTGAGGCAATTGCCGATCGTGTCGGTCATCACGAAAGGCAAGCTGCCGGTCGCGTCCACATTACAGGCAAAATAGAAGACGCCTGCCACCCGCTCGGGCGCCGCCTTGGCCATGGCAAGCCCAGCGCATGCCCCGTCGCTCCAGCCGACCACGGCCGCGCGGGAAATCCCTAGGACATCGAGGATCGCCAACGCATCCCCGGCAAATTGCTCATAGGAAAAAGGCGTCCCGCCCCAGCCACTTCGCCCTTGGCCGCGACTGTCCATAACGACTACCCGAAAACCCGCCGCCAGCAGCACCGGCACCTGATGCCCGAAATTGGTTGAGTTCCCCATGCCGCCATGGAGCAGCATCACTGCCGGACCCGCGCCATAGCTCGCATACCAAACGCCGACGCCATTCCGATCCAAAACGGTGCCCCCCGCCGGCAGGGCAGGGGGACCGTCCTTGGCAAAGGCCTCAAGCCCATCATCCCGGAAAGTGCGATCCATTCTGTTCCTCCATCTGTGACACCAGCGCGACGAACGAACAGACCAGGCTTCGACACCCAGCGTTCCCAGCCGTCTAGTATCCCAGCCAGCTATGCCCCCAGCCATCCACGGCGTCATTCCCGCGAAAGCGGGAATCTCTACTGCGGAGTTTTGGATTCCCGCTTTCGCGAGAACGACCCAGGTGTCTTTGCACTTTAAGGCGCGGGAAAGAGAACTGGCACCTACCTTAGCAGTGCCGCATCCGCCGGAATATTCCGCTCCAGTACCAGCACACCATCCTCCACCGTCAATCGCGCATGGTGAATGACCGTCGCCCGCTCCGCCGCATTCCGCGGCCCTTCGGTTTGGCTATGCTCGTCCCAATCGGGATGGGTAAAGTAATACAGCGCTGCATGATCGGCAAAGGCCACCACATCGGCGTGCCGCACGAAGCGAATGTCGCCTTTGTCCGTGCCAGCCTCACCGCCGATCACCCCCTGCCGCACCCAGTTTTTCGCGTCCGTCGAGCGATAGACTCCTTGCCCATGCCACTCGTCGACGATCATCCAGATGAATCCGCCAAGCGCAAAGACATTGGGCCCCTCATGCGGCGCCGCGCTCGGCGAACCGGGGATCACCTCGCCCTCGACCGTCCAGTCGAACAGGTCCGGGCTCGTCGCGCACCACGTCGCCGAGCCATGGTCCTCGTCCTTGTACCAAAGCCGCCAAAGCCCATCGGGGCAGTGATAAACTGCCGCATCGATCACCCGATCGCTCGACAGCTTTAGCGGCCCCACCCGCCGCCAATTTTCCAGATCATCGCTGACAAAATGCGTAATCGTCCGCGGCACCTGCCAATGCGACGGCGCTCCGGTAATATAGGTCAGATACATGTGATATTGCCCCGCGGCAAAAATCACCTCCGGCGCCCAATGCGTATTGAGCCCATCGTCCCCCGGCGCATCGAGCCCCTTCACTGTCCCCCGATAGTCCCAACTCGCCCCATCATCGGTCGAAACCGCCACCCCGATCGGCGACCCATGGATCCAGGTATGTCCCTCGCCCCCCGCCGCCGCGCGCCGATTGGTGTAAAACATCCACCACTCATCGGTCCCCTCTTTGCGAACCACCACCGGATCCGCCGCCCCATCCTGAACCGGATCCCGAAATATCGGCGCACTCATAGTTTTGGGTCCTTAGGTTTGGAGATGTAGTGGAGCCCCCACCTCTCCCTTGCGGGAGAGGTCGACGGCGTAGCCGGCGGGTGAGGGGGGCCTTTGGCACGGTCGAGAGCAAAGGAAAGATCTCCACCTAACCTCCCCCTGAAGGGGGAGCAATCTGCCGGTGGCCCGCAGCCGCAAGGGCAAACTCGATGCGTCCCTCCTCCTTACCAGGGGGAGGCTAGGTGGGGGTTCCTCCCCTACCCATAAACCCGAACTTCCCGTCCATCCGGCCGCATCACCAGCTTCCCGGCCTCGCCGACCAATCCATTGGCCGCCTGCACCATGCCCGGATCGGTCGCGAGCTTCCCAGCCCCCGCATCATCCGTCGACAGCACCGAGGCCTTCAGCAACTTCGAATAAGGATGCTGCGGATTATCGAGCACCGTCCGCGCATCGCCCATTTCGACGATCCGCCCGCGCTGCATGATGATCAGACGGTTGGAAATGTAATAGGCCGTCGCAAGGTCATGCGTGATGTAGATCACCGACACCTTCAGATCATCGCGCAGGCTCTTGAGCAGGTTGACGATGCTCATCCGCAGCGACGCATCGACCATCGAGACAGGCTCGTCAGTGATCAGCAGCGGCGGATTGGGGATCAGCGCCCGCGCAATGGCGCAGCGCTGCAATTGCCCGCCGCTCATTTCATGCGGAAACCGCCCGCGCACTTCCTTGAGGCTCAAGCCCACCTTCTGCAGCGCCTCGTCCATCGCCCGGTCGATCGCCGCCCGGTCCTTGGTATGGAGAAACTGCCGCGCGGTGGATTCGAGATACCGCTCGATCTTCTTGAGCGGATTGAACGCTTCAAAGGGGTTCTGAAACACCGGCTGCACCTTGGACATGAACGCCAGGCGCTCGGCCTTGCTCGCATGCCGGCTCACCTTCTGCCCCTGGAAGAGGATTTCCCCCTCGCTGGGATCTTCGAGCCCCAAAACCATGCGGGCCAGCGTCGTCTTACCCGAGCCGGATTCCCCGATAATCGTAAAAATCTCGGGCTTTTCCGCCGAAAGCGAAAAGCTCGCATCCATCACCGCATTAACGGTCTTGCGCCCGAAAATCCCGCCCATGGTGAAGCTCTTGGAGACATTGCGCACATCGAGAAGCGTCGTCATGCCATAACTCCTGCCGGATGCGCCGAACCAACCAGCGGCTTGACGTCCTGCCAGCGCCAGCATGCCGTGCGATGATCGACATCTACCGTTTCAAGCGGCGGCACTTCCTGCCGGCATTTGTCCACGGCCAGCGGACAGCGCGGATGGAAGCGGCAACCCTGCGGTGGATCGGCCAGATTCGGCGGCCGCCCTTCGAGTGCCGGTCGCTGCTGCATATCCCCGATCCGCGGCAGGCTCGCCACCAGATGCGCCGTATAGGGGTGCTTGGGCGTAAAAAACATCTGCCGCGTCGGGCCTTCCTCGACGAGGCGCCCGGCATAGATGATGCCCACGCGATCGGCGATATTGGCGTGCACGCTCATGTCATGGGTCACGAAGACGACGGATGAATCCATCTCCTTCTGGATATCACGAATGAGGCTCAGCACTTCTTTCTGCACAACGACGTCGAGCGCTGTCGTCGGCTCGTCGGCAATGATGAATTCGGGGTGGCAGACCGTCGCGAGCCCAATGGTCACGCGCTGCCGCATGCCGCCCGAAAGCTCGTGCGGATAGGCTTTCAACACTTCCGGCGGTAGCTTGAGCCGCGCCAGATGCGACACCACCCGCGCTTCGAATGCCGCGCCGGTCAGCCCCAACGGCCGCTGCGCAAAATCCTTGAACGTCCGCCCGATCCGGCGCACCGGATTGAGCACGCTCATCGAGCCCTGCATGATGTAGGAGAGGTGCTTCCAGCGCACATCCTCGACCTGCGCCTTGCTCGCTGTCGTCACCTCGATGGGGCCGTTCTTGAACTCGTATTTGACCGTGCCTTCAACTACCTTGAGGGGCGGACGAATGGCGGCGGCAAGCACCTTGATGAAGCTGGTCTTGCCCGAAGAGCTTTCCCCGGCAATGCCGTAGACCTCCCCGCGCTTGATGTTCATCGAGATCCCATCCACGGCGCGCACTTCGCGTTCCACGCCGTAGTAGTTCATCTGGTAATAGGCCTTGAGCCCTTCGACTTTCAGAAGATCGGGTTTGCTGTCGCGGGTCATAGTCAGGCCCCCATGCGGCGCAGGCGGCTGCGCGGGTCGATATATTCGTTCATGCTCACGGCGAGGAGGAACAGGCCAAGGAAGGTCATGACGATCAGGATCACCGGAATGACGATCCACCACCATGTCCCCACCACCATCGCCGAGTGGCTATTGGCCCAATAGAGCACCGTGCCGATCGTCGGATTGTTGATATTGGTGAAGCCGAGAACGGCGAGGGTCACCTCCATGCCGATCGACCAGAGCATGTTGTTCATGAAGGTCGAAAAGACGATGGGCATCACATAGGGCAGGTGCTCTTCGAGCAGCACTTTTCGCGTCGACATGCCGGCAAAGACGGCATGTCGCGTGAATTCGCGATGTTTCAGGCCCAGCGCCACCGAGCGGATCAGGCGCGCGTCGAACGGCCAGCCGAAACAGGCGAGGATCAGCGCCATGGTGAAGCTGTCCATGTTGTTGCGCAGGACAAAGTAGAACAGCACGAGGATCGGGAAGATCGGCACGGCAACGAAGATGTCGTTGATGAACATCAACACGCGATCGACCCAGCCGCCGAGATAGCCCGCAGCGAGCCCAACCGAAATCGAGATGATGCGCGACAGCACGGCGACGGTAATGCCAAAGCCAAGGCTGTTCCGGAACGCAGCCGAAAGGTGCCAGAACAGATCCTGGCCGCGCGAATTGGTCCCAAACCAATATTGCGCCGAAGGCGGCTGGTCGGGGATCGCCATATAGATCAGGGTCGGATCGACCGGCGAAAAGAACGAGAGTGCCGCAAAGATCACCATGATGCCGACGAGAACGAGGCCGATGGCGAATTCGAGATTGTAGCGGATAAGGTCGCGGAAAACGGCGAACATGGCCTTACTCCGTACGCACGCGTGGATCGAGCAGCGGATGCAGCAAGTCCACGATGAAGATGGCAAAGGCGACGGCGGTGATCGACACCGTGCACACGGCAAGCACGGTCGAATAATCGCCCGCATTCACCGCATCGACGAGCAGTGATCCCATGCCGGGATAGTTGAACACCTGCTCGGTGATGATCGTGCCGGAGAATACCCCGCCGATCACCATGGCGAGCGCCGTCACCTGCGGCACCAGCGCATTGCGCATCACATAGCCGCTGACGATCGTCTCGCGCTTGACGCCGGCAAGCTCGGCATAGGTCACATAGTCTTCCGTCACGATATTGGAGACCAGCGCGCGCATGCCGATGAACCAGCCACCGAGGCCCACGAGCACCAGCGAAAAGGCCGGGAGCAGCGAGTGCTGCAGCACCGAGAGAATGAACGGCATGGTCCAGCTCGGCCGCACGTCCATGCTGAACCCGCCCGAAATCGGCAGCACAGGCCAGAGGAAACCGAAGATGACCAGAATGATGAAGGCGACTATGTAGTAGGGGATCGGCTGGAGGCCCATGGTCACGATGCCAAAGGCCTTGAAGAACCGGTTGTTCTGAAAATAGCCGGCGAGCCCGCCCATCAGATTGCCGACGATAAAGGTGATGACTGTCGAGGTGAGCAGGAGGCCCAGAGTCCAGGGCATGCCGCGCATCACCAATTCCATGGCCGGCGTCGGAAACGCCATCAGCGAAGCGCCGAGATCGCCTTGGATCAGCCGGGTCCAGAAATTCCAATATTGCACATGCATCGGCTGCCCGGTGCCGAACATCGCCGTCAGCGCCTCGCGCGTCGAGGCAATGGCTTCAGGTGAAAGGTTCGACCGCGCCGAAAGCCGGCCCAGGACCTGTTCCACCGGATCGATGGGGGAGAGATAAGTGACCAGAAACATGGCCGATATGCCAAAGAAGATCACTGCAAACATCAGCAGCGCCCGCTTCCCGACAAACAACAAATAACCGTGCATACGGTCTCCTCAACTTCGAACCGTGCCGCAGGCAAATTTGCTCCAGTGGAGCGAATTTAGGTGAGAAGGCCATGAGAGCTGCGCTCGAATGGCATGCACCGAAGCCTGGTCTATATCTCTACACCCGACAGCTGGCGCTCGATCCCAATGGAATGGGCGTGGGGCTCTTCCGACGCGCGAGCTGCGAGCAAAAATCCACGGGATGCGCAGTGGCCCGCGCATCCCGGGGGCAGCCCAGCCTGAAAGACCGGGCCACCAGGGAGGACTGTTACGCCGCGCCGTCGACCGGAGTGATCTGGGTGAAGATGTAGCGGCCGTTCGACCAGTTGGTCACCGGGTTGGCATAGTTGTTTTCCGCGTTCGGCCAGCCGGTCCAGAACCGGTTCGACTGAATGGAGAACACGTTGTAGGCCATGATCGGGATATTCGGCATTTCTTCGAGGTGGAGCTTGACGAAGTCGTGGCCGAGTTCGGTGCCCTTGGGGTCGTTGAAGTCGGTACCGCGGATCTCTTCGATGATCGCGTCGAGACGCGGATCCTTCCAGCGCATCCAGTTGCGGTCAGGCTGAGAGGCGCCCGGCTCGGCGACATAGGCCGAGTGGTAGCTGTCGAGGAAGAACGAGAGGTCGGGGTGACCGCCCCAGGTTTCCACGGCCCAGGCAATGTTGACTTCGAAATTGCCGACGCGCTGGCGGCCCCATGGATCGGCGTCGACTTCGGCAGTGGCGCCGATGCCGTTCTGGGCCCAGGTCTGGGCGATGATCACGCCGAGACGGTTGACCACGCCTTCCTGCGGCACCATCACCGAGAAGGTGAAGGGCTGGCCGTCGGGCATCATCCACTGATTGCCGTTCTTGGTGAAACCGGCATCGGTGAGGAGGGCTTCAGCGGTGGGAATGTCCTGCTTCCACCAGCCATAGCCGAAGGCGTTGCGCACGGCTTCTTCTTCGCTCGGCACCGCGTCGCCAAACTGGCCGCGAACCATATCGGCGATCTGCATGCCGATGTTCGGGTCGTATGGCTTCACCTTGTTGCCGCCGGCTTCCACTTCGTAATTGATGAGGAAATCCTGCAGCGGCGCATGGTAATCGCGCGGATGCGTACCGGTCGGTGGCACGGAGATGGCCGAGAGCGTTGCCGCGCCGCGATATGAGGCCATGGACATGGTGCGCGCATCGAGCATGAGCGCCAGAGCCCAGCGGACGCGCTTGTCCTGGAATTTTGGATTCTGATGGTTCGGGATCGCCATGACGAGCGTGGGATCGGGATGCGCATAGGGGAAGCCCGGGAACCAGCCCTGGATCTGCGGATCCTGCTGCACCACCGAGAAAGTGCCTTCCGGCGTCAGATCGTGCACCATGTCGAGATTGCCGTTGCGGATCTCGATCAGGCGATTGTCGGTCGAAATATTGTTCCGGTAGATGACATATTTCGGATGCGGTTCCGAAATCATGCCCATGGCCGTGCGCTGCCAGTCTTCGCGGCGCTGCCAGATATACCAGGTGCCGTTCGGGTCGAACGAGTGGAGCGTGTAGGGCCCGATGGAAACCGGCGGGTTCGCATCGTAGCTGAGGATGTCTTCGACGCCTTCATAGACATGCTTTGGCATGATCCAGGCGGCGGTCCAGCGCACGGCGAACAGGGTATGGAAGCGCGAGTTCGGTTTGTTGAGTTTGAAGTGGACGGTATATTTGTCCGGCGCCGTAACTTCGGCAACCTGAACCGAGAACGCACCATTGTACGGCGTGCCGGGTGTCGAAGCCTGCTTCTGGACGGTGAACACCACGTCATCAGCGGTGAATTCGACGTCGTCGCTCCAGAAGATGCCCTGCTTGAGCTTCACGGTCATTTCCGTGAAGTCTTCGTTATATTGCCAGAGGTCGTCGGCCAGCGAATTGTAGACGGCGTTCTCGCTGGCGCCTTCGAGGCCTGCATCTGGATCGATGAACCAGAGCGTGTCGGTCGTCAGCTGGTGCAGGCCGTTGGACGTGCCGTTGCCGGCGCCCACAGCCCACAGGTTGAACCAAGCCGGATTGCGAATGATGCCTTCCGGATTGTGGACGATCACCGTCTCGTTGCGTGGAAATTGGGCCAGGTCAGGCGCCGTGCCTTCGGCTTCCTGCGCGAAGGCCAGGCCCTTGCCTGCAACCATCAGCGCGCCGACTGCCGTCGTCCCGATAAGGAAACTACGTCTATCCATTCTGTATCCTCCCAAGAGCGGAAATGCCTCCGCACTTCCTTTGGCACCCTCCAGTGCCATCAAAAGTCATACTAACGAGGGCTTAATTCTTGTCAATCGCCGAAGTGATATAAATCGGGAAACATGATACAAAAAGCAAAGGGACACACCGTGGCCGATGTGTCCCCTGTTTCACCGTTGGGAGGCGGTGAATGTTACCGTAATGCTACCCAACCCGCATCTCAAAGACGCGTGTTGGACGCTTAACCTCTCCCTTTGGGGGAGAGGTCGGCGCAACGCGCCAGGTGAGGGGGCCTTTAAGGGGCCCGACCTTAAATCTTCACCCGCACCATCTGGTACGAATAAGGCGGCAGGGTCACTGTCAGCTTGCCATCGGCAATCTTGGCGCCTTCGCCCTTCTTTGGCTTGACTTCATCCTGCTTGCCGGCCGTGTTGACGGCCTTCAGATCCGGATGCGTCATCACCTGATGGTCGATCACCGAACCACCCGCAAAGCCCTGCAGGCTCACTTCGGTTTCGATGCTGTCCGTCGTGTGGCGATTGACGAGGAAGAGGCTCAGCGTGCCTTCTTCTTCATTGTGCACGCCGGAAACGTCGACAAATGCCGTGTCCTTGGCGTGGGTCGTTTCGTAGCCCGGCGAGGTCGTCAGCAGTTGCAGCGCGGTGCCGCGGCCGAAGACGGAAGCGAAGTAGTAGGGGTAGTAGATGGTCTGGGCCCAGGCTGGGCCACCCTTTTCGGTCATGATCGGCGCGATCACGTTCACGAGCTGGGCGATACAGGCGATCTTCACCACATCCGAGCGGCGGATGAAGGTGTTGAGGATCAGGCCGACCATCAGGACGTCTTCGAAATTGTAGATGTCTTCGAGCAAGCCCGGCGCGTGCGGCCAGCCGCTGTTGCCGTCGAGGATCTCGCGATCCTTCTTGTTCGAATGGTACCAGACGTTCCATTCGTCAAAGGAGATGTAGATGTCCTTCTTGCTCTTCTTCTTGGCCTTGACCTGCTTGATCGTCGAAGCGACGGTCTCGATATAGCGGTCGAGCTTTTCGCTCAGGCCCAGATAGTTAGGCGTGTTGTCATCGCGATTGGCGAAGTACATATGGAGCGAGATGTGGTCCACATGGTCATAGGTATGCTCGAGCACGATGCGTTCCCAGTCGGGGAAGCTCGGCATGTCCATATGCGAGGAACCGCAGACGATCAGTTCGAGGTCCTTGTCGAACATGCGCATGGCGCGGGCGGTGTTGGCAGCGAGCTTGCCATATTCGTCGGCATCCTTGTGGCCGACCTGCCAGGGGCCGTCCATCTCGTTGCCAAGGCACCACATCTTGACGTTCCACGGGTCCTTGCGGCCGTTCTTGATGCGGAGGTCCGACCAGTAGGTGCCGCCGGGATGGTTCACATATTCAAGGAAATTGCGGGCCTCATCGACGCCGCGCGAACCAAGGTTCACGGCCAGCATCATTTCGGTGCCGACAGTCGCGCACCAGTCGGCAAATTCGTGGACGCCCACGGCATTGCTTTCCGACGTGTGCCAGGCAAGGTCCAGGCGGGTCGGGCGCTCCTCACGCGGGCCGATGCCGTCTTCCCAATTATAGGCGGAAACGAAGTTACCCCCGGGATAGCGCACCACGGGTACATTGAGGTCCTTTACGAGCTTGGCGACGTCGCCACGCATCCCGTCTTTGTCGGCCGTCGGATGGTCAGGCTCATAAATGCCTTCATAGATTGCGCGGCCGAGGTGCTCCAAAAATGCCCCATAGACACGATCGTCAATTTTAGAGATCGTGTAGTCCTTATTCGCAACGACAGAAGCCTTCACCCCGTCCTCCCATTCAATCCGTTTTTCTGATTTGGATCAGTTAATCGGTTGTACAGGAGTTAAACGCCTCTGCGCAAGCGGTCCCGCGCACTTTTGTATGATTTTTGGAGAGGCGTAGTTTTGCACTAGACCGTGCGACCAGTTGAGTCAGAGCGAGGCGAAAATGGTGGTTTTCGAGAACCGGAGCGGAGCGTACATCCGTACGTGAGCACCGGAAGCGGAGAAAACCGGCATTTGCAGGCCGCTATGGCCGACTGGGCGTATGGTCTAGCGAGCCGTCTGCAACCGCATAATGATATCCTGGTCATAGTTCCCAAAACCGCGACCAAACACATTGATCCCGCCCGGATGCTTGGCATCGGGTTTCACCGCAATGCGCAAGCGGATCGAGTGGTGGTTCGCCAAATCCAGATCCACCAGCGACACCGGCGAAATCTTCACCCCGTCGACATAGGTGCCTTCATTGGTCACGCGCCAGCTCTTGAGCTTGCCATATTGGCTGCCCTTGAGCTTCCACCAGTCCGGTGTGTAGACGCCGCGCTTGTCGCCAAAGTCCCCCGGCGACGTCCAGGTACCGATCTCGGTCCCATTGACCGAAAGCGTGATATCGCTTGGCCAATCCGCCGACGTCCCTGGCACTTCCGAGCTTAATTCCAGCGCAAATTCAAGCACTTCAATCGTATTCTGTGCAAGCTTTGCATTGTTCGGAAACTGATATTCCAAAAAGCCCTGCGTGAACCAGATCAGCCCCGCCTTCATGCGCTCGGGATCAAGGAAAGTGTCCGGCACATCGAGGAGACCGATGATCCCTTCGGTCGAACAGAGCCCGCACGGCGCCGACACGTCAAAGCTCGTATAGAGCCCCAACGGCATCGCCACCTCGACTGCATTCGAGCGCAGCGGCGAGATGTCTTCCTTGAACATCACCAGCACTTCGTCGAACGTCGAGTGGCAAATCTTCTGGTTGCCCTTGCGCGCCTTCTGCGTCTCGGTCCGGATCAGACCGGCATTTTCCAGGATCTGCAGATTGGTGGAAACCGTCGATTGCGGCAGCGTCAGGCGCTCGGCAATGTCATTGCCATTCAGCGGCCCCTCGACATGGAGCAATTTCAAAATCCGCACCCGGATCGGAGACGCGAGACCCTTCAAGACCTCGATATCCTCCTCGGGATCGACGACCAGAAAATTGCGGCTCATGGGACAACGTCTTTCGGATGATAGAGAGCAAATGTCTATCCAAAAGTCTGAACCAATCAAGTCGCGCGCAACAAATTCGTCACAAAAGCCTGGATTTTCCAGTGTTCCCAAGCAAATCACATTCCCTGAATCAAATTACCCCTGTCCGCTTTTGACTTTCCCGCCCAAGACTCTACCTTTCACCCAATTCTTGGGAGGAGAAACGGCATGAGCTTCCGCGCCCTGGTGTCGCAAAGGGATGAAAACGGCACCGTCACCAATTCCGTCGAGACCTTGGAAGACGCCGCGCTCCCTGAAGGCAATGTCACCGTCGACATCGAATGGGCCGGCCTCAACTATAAGGATGGCCTCTGCCTGACAGGGCAGGGCGGTCTCGTCCGCACCTTCCCCCATATCGCTGGCATAGACTTCTCGGGCACCGTCGGCGACAGTTCCGACCCGCGCTATGCCCCTGGCGATGCTGTAGTTTTAACCGGCTGGCGCGTCGGCGAGACCCATTGGGGCGGCTATTCTACCCGCGCCCGCGTCAACGGCGATTGGCTCGTCCCGCTGCCCAAAGGCCTCACCACCCGCGATACCATGATCGTTGGCACCGCGGGCCTCACCGCCATGCTCGCCGTCGATCGCCTGGAATCCGAACGCCTCACCCCCGCGCAAGGCGATGTCCTCGTCACCGGCGCCTCCGGCGGCGTCGGCACCATCGCCATCGCGCTCCTCGCACGCCTGGGCTATTCCGTCACCGCGCTCACCGGCCGCCCAGAAAACAGCGACAGCCTCACCGCCCTCGGCGCCAAGTCCTTGCTTGGCCGCGATGATTTCCTCGCCGAACCCGACAAGCCGCTCGAACCCGCCCGCTGGGCCGGCGTCGTCGATTGTGTCGGCGGCAATATCCTGGGCAAAGGGCTCAAGCAGGTCAAATACGGCGGCTCCGTCGCCGCACTCGGCAACACCGCCGGCGTCGCTCTCAGCACCAATGTGCTGCCCTTCCTCCTCCGCGGCGTGAACCTTCTCGGCATCGACAGCGTCATGCAGCCCTATGAGCGCCGCATCGCGGCCTGGTCCCGCATCGCCGAACTCTTCGACGTTTCGGCCTATGCCGCCCTGGTCGAAGAGGTCGGCCTCGAAGACCTCCCCGCCGCGGCCACCCGCATTCTCAGTGGCCAGATCCGCGGCCGCGTCCTCGTCCGACCCGATCGCTAGCCCTCACCCCGCCCGGCGCCACTCGTCTTCGGCCGCCGCCACCATCATGCCAACCCCCAACGCGTCGCCCACAGCCACCAACGTCGGCGCATCGATATCCATCGTCTCCGCCGCCGCCACCAGTTCCGCCAGCGGCCCGCGCCAGATCGCCTCGTCGCCGCGCCCGAGATTGATCGCCACCGTCGCCGGCGTTGCCGCACTCATCCCAAAAGCCCCGAGCTTCTCGACGATTTTCGGCAGCATCCGCCGCGCCATATAAAACACCGTCGTCGTCCGACTATCCGCGAGGCCCTGCCAATCGAGCCCCTCCGGCAGATCGCCCTTGCGCGAGTGCCCCGTCACGAACCGCACCGATTGCGCGTGGTCCCGATGTGTCAGCGACACGCCGAGCCGGCTCGCCAGTGCCAGCCCCGCCGTAATCCCCGGCACCACCGCCACCGGTATGCCCTCGGCCTCGATGCTCGCAATCTCCTCGCCCGCGCGGCCAAAGATCATCGGGTCGCCCGATTTCAGCCGCACCACATGCTTGCCCTGTTTGGCCAGCGTCAACATCATGGCGTTGATATCTTCCTGCCGGCAGCTATCGCGCCCCGCACGCTTGCCCACCAGCATGCGCTTGGCCTCCCGCCGTGCCAGCTCCAGCACCTCGTCGGAAACGAGATCATCGAAGAGAATGACATCGGCTGATTGCAGCGCCTTCACAGCCTTCAGCGTAAGCAGCTCCGCATCCCCCGGCCCGGCACCAACCAGCGTCACGCGGCCCACAGCAGTCCCTGGCAAAATCGACATCATGACACCTTTGGAAAATGAATGAGTGAGGCGCCCGGGGGGAGACATCCGGGCGCCCGCTGCCGATCACTCGGCAGCGATTTGCATGAGTACGTCGGGCGCAATTGAAATCAGCCCGTTCTCGACCCGTACGGGAAACGTCCGGACCCGCCCCTCGTCGGCGCCCTGCGCCTCGCCGGTCGACAGGTCGAAAACCCAGTTGTGCAGCGGGCAGGTCACGTGCCGCCCATGCACAATGCCCTCGGCGAGCGGCCCGCCCTTGTGCGGGCAGCGATTTTCGATCGCGTAAATCTGGTCCTCTGCCGTCCGAAACACCGCGATCTTGCCGCCCGGCGTCGTCACGCAGCGTGCGCCCCGGCGCGGCACGGCAGCAACGGGTCCGAGTTCAATCCATTCGGTCATGGCCATTACTCCGCTGCCACTGGAAATCCGAATTCGGCCATGGCGGCGAATTCGTGGGCGTCCTTGCCGTTGACGCGCTCTTCCCAAGGGTCGACCTGGGCAAATTGCTGGGAATAGGCAAAGCGATCAAAGAGCTGCTTGCGCTTGGCGCCATCTTCGATGACCGCCGCCTTGATCGTGTCGATCCCGACGCGCTTGGCCCATTTGTAGATGCGTTCGAGATAATAGCCCTGCTCGCGATAGAGCTGGGTCAGTGCCGCGATGATTTCGAGCGCCTCGTCCTCGCTGTCGGCGTGGCCGAGCAGTTCCGTGCCCTTGATATCGAGCCCGGCGGCGCCGGCAAAATGGATGTCATATCCACTATCGATGCAGATCACGCCGATATCCTTGCAGGTCGCCTCGGCGCAATTGCGCGGGCAGCCGGACACCGCGAGCTTCAGCTTTGCCGGCGTCCACGCGCCCCAGAGATACTTTTCGAGCCGAATGCCGAAGCCAGTCGAATCCTGGGTCCCAAACCGGCACCAATCCGATCCGACACAGGTCTTTACCGTCCGCAGCCCCTTGGCATAGGCCGCGCCCGACATCATCCCGGCCGCATTGAGATCGGCCCAGACGCCGGGCAGGTCTTCCTTCCTGACGCCCAGCAGATCGATGCGCTGCCCACCCGTCACCTTGACGGCCGGGATGTTGAACTTGTCGGCGACATCGGCAATGGCGCGCAGTTCCTTGGGGTTGGTCATCCCGCCCCACATGCGCGGCACCACTGAATAGGTCCCGTCCTTCTGGATATTGGCGTGCACACGTTCGTTGATGAATCGGCTCTGCCCGTCATCCTCATATTCGCCCGGCCATTCGGCCACGAGATAGTAATTGAGCGCTGGCCGGCACTTGGCGCAGCCGCAGGAGGTCTTCCATTCGAGCTCCTGCATCACCTCGGGAATGGATTTGAGTCCCTTGGCGACGATCAATCGGCGCACCGCGCCATGATCATAGTCGGTGCAGGGACACATCGGCTTCACGGCGGCGGGGTTGTAAGCATCGCCCAGCGTAATCGCCATCAGCTTTTCAACGAGATGCGTGCACGATCCGCATGAGGCCGAAGCCTTGGTATGGGCGCGCACCCCATCGAGATCGGTCAGGCCCATCCCCGTGATCGCGCCAGTGATCTTGCCCTTGCAAACGCCATTGCAGCCGCAGATTTCAGCATCGTCCGGCAGCGCCGCCACGGCCGCCATCGGGTCGAGGGCCGCACCACCCTGATAGGCCTGTCCGAAGATCAGCGTATCGCGCAGCTCTGTCGTGTCCGTGCCCTTGCGCAGCATGTCGTAGAACCACGGCCCATCGCCGGTCTCGCCATAAAGCACCGCGCCAAGGATCTTGTTGTCCTTGAGCACCACGCGCTTATAGATGCCCGATGCCGCGTCGCGCAGCACGATCTCTTCCCGGTCCTCGGCATCGGCAAAGTCGCCGGCCGAATAAACGGAAACACCCGTCACCTTCAGTTGCGTCGCCGTCTGCACGGGGCGGAAAGCGGCGTCCTGCTTGGCCAGCGTCTTGGCCAAAACCTTAGCCTGGTCATAAAGCGGCGCCACGAGCCCATAGACCACCCGCTCATGCTCGACGCATTCCCCAAGCGCCAGAATGTCGGGGTCCGAGGTCACCATCTGGTCGTTGACGACAATGCCGCGCTCGACATGGAGGCCAGCATCGACGGCAAGGCGCGTTTCGGGCCGAATGCCGGCCGCCATCACCACGATATCGGCGCCATAGGTCGTGCCATCGTCGAGCGCCACAGCCTCTACGCAGTTCTCGCCAAGGATCGCCTTGGTCTGTGCCGTGCAATGCACCTTGATGCCGCGCTTTTCGAGATCCCGCTGCAACAGATACCCTGCTGCGGGATCGAGCTGCCGGTCCATCACATGGCCCATAATGTGCAGCACCACCACTTCCATGCCGCGCAACCGCAGCGCCGCCGCCGCTTCGAGCCCAAGCAAGCCGCCTCCAATGACGACTGCCTTCGGGTTGGGCCGCTGTGCCGCTTCCACCATGGCATTGACGTCATCAAGATCGCGAAACACCATCACGCCCGGTAGGTCCTTGCCGGGGAGCGGGATGATGAATGGCGCCGAGCCCGTCGCGATGATCAGCCTGTCATAAGGCGTCTCGCCCGCTTTGCTGATGACGACCTTGCGCTGGCGATCAATTCCCGTGATCGTTTCGCCAAATCGGGTCGAAACCCCATGCCGCTCATACCAGGTGGTGTCGTGGGTGATGATCTGCTCATATTCTTTTTCGCCGCCCAAAACCGGCGAGAGCATTAGCCGGTTATAATTGCCGCGCGGCTCCGAGCCGAACAGCGTCACCTCAAACCGGCCAGGTGTTTCTTCAAAAATATGCTCCAGCGCCCGGCCCGAGGCCATGCCGGCCCCGATCACCACCAGCTTCTCGGTGCGGGTCGCCTGCGCGGGCGCTGAAAATTCAGCCAATAGGTCCATCGGGTGGGGCTCCGTGTGTTCCAGCGAAAAACAAAAAGGCCGCCAACTGATGCGTCGCCGGAAAATCCGGTTCGCACCTGTTGGCAGCCTTGCCTTTGACGCCCAGCATTGGACATCGATCATCGAGAGCGTCTTGGGAGGAGCTCTTGCCCAAGACATTGCACGAACCATGCCAATCAAAGGGCAAGGCGGATCGTCAAGTGATCACAATGCTTTAAGCGTGTTCGATTGGAGGTCGCCGTGCTGGCCGATAAGGCCTAGTCGCTCACATCATCGCCAGCTTGATCATTTTGTGTGCATGAGATTGGCGTGATGAAATTTCAGACGTCCACCGAAGGCGCCGTTATCACCCCACCAACTGTCCTTCCCCCGGGCTTGACCCGAGGGCCATTGTGGAACCCACAAGCTTTGTCGAATGGGTAAGAGACCCTCGGGTCAAGCCCGAGGGAAGTCCGATAGTTAGGCGAGATATTTTCTGACAAAATTCCGGCAAACGCCGGGGCCATCTAGCCTCTTCTTATGATGGCAAACATCAAGCGGAGCTGGGAGAGCTAACCCTACCCAACCCGCGCCTCAAACACCCCACCATCGAAAAACCGGTTCGGACCCATGGCGACTCCATCGAGCGCATACCCTTCCGCCCGATCGCCCTCGCGCTTGTAATCTACCTCTGGCAGCGCGATCCCCATCGGCGCCAGCGCCGCCCGGTAGAGGTCCGGCCGAAAACTCTCCGCCGCCAAATGCGCGCTATCCGCGCTCACGGCAACCTCGCCCCAGCGCGCCATCTGCTCGAAATACCAAAGCGCCTGGCTCTTCCATGGGAAATTCGCGGCGCCATCGTGCGGAATATAAAAGTCCGGCAGCGTAAACACCGCGTCGCCCGCATCGATCTCCCCGGTCAGCGCCCGCGCCACAATATCTACCGGCAGATCGAGATAGGCCGGTCGCGCCATGATCTCCGCCGCTGCCAGCCGGTTTTCCCGCTGCTGGCACCATTCACCCGCCCGATAGATCGCGCGGATCAGCCCGGCCACCGTCTCGGGATTGCGCTCGGCCCAATCGGCGCGCATGCCCATGACCTTGTCCGGGCTCCATTCCCAGATCTTCGATTTCGTCGTGACGATATGTGCGCCGTGCTGCGCCACCCCAACACTGTTCCAGGGTTCGCCCACGCAATAGCCATCGAGCCCACCTGCGCCCAACGCCTCCGGCAAAAGGGGCGGTGGCAGCACGACGATCTCGACATGACGATCCGGCACGATGCCGCTCGCGGCCAGCCAGTAGCGCAGCTCATAATTGTGCGACGAGGTCTGGTGCACGACGCCAAAGCGCAGCTTTTTGCCGCCACTCGCGACCACTTTCGCCAAGGCGGTACCAGCGGGGCCCGCCTCGAGATCGGTAACCGCACCCTCGCGCTGCATCTGCTCCCAGAGCGCGGCGCTGACGGTGATCGCATTATTTCCCAAGCCCAGCACCACCGGCGCAATCATCTTGGTCGCAATCGGCGTCAGTCCAAGGCTTGCGGCAATCGGCATGGGCGCCAGCATCTGCGCCACATCGAAATGTCCAAGCGCCGAGCGGTCGCGGATATTCGCCCACGATGTCTCGCGCGTCAGTTGCAGCGCCAGGCCCTCGTTCTCGGCAAAGCCCAGTTCCTTGGCGAGCACCAGCAGCACGCTGTCGAGCAGCGGCAAAAATCCGGCATGGAGCAGGGTGGTCGACATGATCTTCTATGGCCCCAGGAGTTTTGCGGCGGTGATCAGGCTTTGGGCGATATCGATGATCCGCCGATTCTGGTTCATCGCTGTCTTGCGCAGGAGATTGTAGGCCTCTGGCTCGGAAAGCCCCCGCGTCTCGATCAGGATCGATTTTGCCTGATCGATGATTTTCCGCTCTTCAAGCGCCGATCGCGCTTCTTCCAGCTCCCGCGTCAGCCGGGCAAAGGCATTGAAGCGCGAGACCGCCATGTCGAGGATCGATTTGACGCGCTCTTTCTTGAGCCCATCCACCACATAGGCCGAAACCCCGGCCTCGACCGCTTTTTCGATCATTCCCACATCGGAGCGGTCGACGAACATGGCGATCGGCCGCTGCACCGCGCGCGATAACGAGAAAAAATGCTCGAGCGTATCGCGCTTGGGATTTTCGAGATCGATGACGATCACATCGGGCGCTACCCGCTCGATCGTCCGCGCCACTTCGTTGACGTCGTGGATCACCGCGACTTCCGTGTGCCCGGCCTCACGCAAACCTTCCTCGATGATCGAGGCGCGGATGCGATTCTCGTCAATGATCAGGATCGAAAGCTCGGTTCGGGCCATGTCTCACTGGTCCGTTTAAGTGTGGCAATATTCCTGTCATATTGGCGCGGCTCCGGCAAATCCATTTGCATGGCCTTTGGAAAAACCGCGCGACTTGATACGTGTTGTTGACCGCGCGCATGGCCTGACTATAGCTTCGCGCCCATGGTCACCCTCCGGGAAATCGCAGCCGCAGTGGGCGTTTCAAGCGCCACGGTTTCGCGCGTGCTCAACTACGATATGACGCTGTCGATTTCGACCCGTAAGCGCCAGGCGATCATCGAAACGGCCGAAGCGCTCAACTATTCGACCCCGCGCAATCGCAACCGCGCCAACCAGCAGCAGGGCCTGATCAAGGTTGCGCTGGTGCATTTTCTCGCTCCCGAGCGCGAACTGGTCGATCCCTACTATGTCGCCATGCGCCTCGGCATCGAGCGCCGCTGCGCCGCGCTCAAGATCGAAACGGTAAAAGTTTACCACACCGACGCGCGCCCCGATGCGAACCTCCTGCAGGACGCGTCCGGCACGATCGTCATCGGCCGTCACGACGAAGACGAGATCGATTGGCTCCGCCACCACTGCCGCCAGATCGTCTTTGCCGATCACGTCCCGCCCGATGACGACATCGATTCCGTGTCCGCCGATCTCTGGTCCGCCATGGAAAAGCTGCTCGCCGCGCTCTCTCAGCGCGGCTACCGGCGCATCGCCTATATCGGCTGGGGCGATCGCCGCGCCCAGGCCTTCGTTCACTGGATGACCGCCGCCGGCTGGTTCGATGACCGTCTCTTCCGCTCGGGCGACAATACGGAGGAGGGCGGCTATCGCCTGACGCGCGATCTCCTCGCCGATCGCCGCCCGTTCGATGCCATCGTTACCTTCAACGATTCAATGGCCATCGGTGCCTATCGCGCCATTCACGAGCGCGGCCTGACCATTCCCGGCGATATCGGGGTGGCGAGTTTCAATGACATTTCCGTCGCGCAGTTCCTCAATCCGCCGCTGACGACGGTTCATCTGCCTGCCGAAGAGATCGGCGAGGCGGCCATCGAGCTCTTGCTCGAGCGGGTCGGGGGGCGTGATCTTGCCAAGCAAATTACCTTGGCATCCAAGCTGGTTTGGCGCGCGAGCACCCGCCAACCCGTTGAAAAATAACGCAGTAAAAATTTACTGAAATTATTTGCGCGCTGGAATTTTAGCGGCTACAGTCTCCCTCAAGGTGGTGAGGACCACCTCTATGGGAGGAAACTATGACAGATATGTCCATGCGCTGGAAGCGCACCCTTTGTGTTGCCCTGGCTGGTATCAGCATCGTGACCGTCGCTGCGGCTTCTGCCTCTGCCGGCGAAATCTCGGTTTGGGTTTGGGATAAGGCCTTCAATGGCGACACCATGCGCGAAGCTGGTGAAATCTACACCAAGGCTCATCCGGAAACGACGTTCAACGTCGACGATACCGCGAGCCAGGACGACATCCGTGCCAAGCTGCAGACTCAGCTTCTCGCTGGCAGCACCGATGGTCTCCCCGATATCGTTCTGATCCAGGACGACATTGCCCAGAAGTACCTGCAGTCGTTCCCCGGCGCTTTCGAGCCGCTTTCGGATTCGATCGATATGTCGGTTTTCGCGCCCTATAAGGTTGCGGCCGCGACCCTCGATGGCAAGTCCTACTCGGTCCCGTTCGACTCCGGCGTGACCGGTCTCTTCTACCGCTCGGACTACCTCGAAGAAGCTGGCTTCAAGGCCGCTGATCTCGAAAACATCACCTGGGACCAGCTTGTCGAAATCGGCAAGACCGTCAAGGAAAAGACCGGCAAGCAGCTGCTCGACCTCGACATGAACGATACCGGCGTCATCCGCATGATGATGCAGTCGGCTGGCGAATGGTACTTCAACGAAGACGGCTCGCTCCACATCACGGACAATGCTGCGCTCAAGAAGTCGCTCGAAACCTATGCCAAGTTCTACCAGGCTGACCTCGTCAAGCCGGTTTCCGGCTGGGCCGAATATACCGGTGCCTTCACCGGTGGCGAAGTTGCCGTGGTTCCCGTCGGTGTCTGGATCACCGCGACGATCAAGGCCAATGCTGATCAGTCCGGCAAGTGGGCTGTTGCCCCGATCCCGCGCCTCGATCTCGAAGGTTCGGTCAATGCGTCCAACCAGGGCGGCTCGAGCTGGTTCCTCTTGTCCTCTTCGGACAACAAGGAAGAAGCTATCGACTTCTTCAAGACCGTCTGGGCCGGCGACCAGGATTTCTATCAGGACATCCTGATCAAGCGCGGCGCTGTCGGTTCGCTCCTCTCGGCGCGTGAAGGCGAAGCCTATAAGGCCTCCGACGATTTCTTCGGCGGTGCGCCCGTTTGGCAGAACTTCTCGACCTGGCTCGGTCAGATCCCGAGCGTCAGCTATGGCACCTTCACGGCCGAAGTTGACTCCGCTGTCGCGGCTCAGTTGCCCACGATCATCCAGGGCGGTGATATCGATGCGGCCCTCCAGGCCATCAACGATCAGGCCCAGCAGCAGATGCAGTAATCTGCACGGGGGCGGCAACGTCGCCCCCAATTCTGTCCTCCCAGGGGCTTCGCGAGTGATCGCGGGGCCCTCGGCTGTATCCTTTCATGGGCAGTCGGGCAGGGCGGTCTGATGTCTTCATCTCGTATCGAGGTGAGTGAAACAGCAATCCACCGACAAGGAGTCTGTCGTGGCGCAATCGGGTCTCGCGCGCAGTGAGCGGATAAATGGCTGGCTTTTCGTCATGCCGGCATTGGTCCTGCTTGGGCTGTTCATGATCTATCCCATCGTCTGGTCGCTCTGGATGAGCTTCCAGGTCGGCAAGGGGATGAATCTCAGCTTTGGCGGTCTCGCCAATATCCAGCGCCTGACAAAGGACCCGGTCTTTATCCGCGCCCTGATCAATACCTTCACGTTCTTCATCGTGCAGGTGCCGATCATGATCACGCTGGCGCTGCTTTTCGCCGTCGCGCTCAATGACTCGACTCTTCGCTTCCGCGGCCTGTTCCGCACCGCGATCTTCCTCCCCTGCGTCACCTCGCTGATTGCTTACTCCACCATCTTCAAGTCGATGTTCGCCGTCGATGGCGTCGTCAATCAGACGCTGATGGCGCTGCACATCATTGGCGGCCCCATCTCCTGGCTCGGCGACCCCTTCTGGGCCAAGGTCACCATCATCATGGCCATCACCTGGCGGTGGACCGGCTACAACATGATCTTCTATCTCGCAGCGCTCCAGAACATCGATCGCTCGATCTATGAAGCCGCGCGCATCGATGGCGTCCCCGCCTGGGCCCGCTTCCGCTACCTCACCATCCCGATGCTGAAGCCGGTGATCCTCTTCACCACCGTGGTCTCGACCATCGGTACGCTGCAGCTCTTCGATGAGGTCTTCAACCTCACTGGCGGCACCGGCGGCCCCTCGGATTCCACCGTCACCCTGTCGCTCTACATCTACAATCTGACCTTCAAGTTCATGCCCAGCTTCGGCTATTCGGCCACTGTCTCCTGGGTCATCGTGGTGTTGGTCGCCATTCTCAGCTTCCTGCAGTTCCTCGTGGCGCGTGATCGCAAGGTGAAGTCATCATGAACCCAGCAATTCTCCGTCGCGGCCTGGTCTATGCGCTCCTGAGCCTTGCTGCCTTCATTTCGGTCTTCCCGTTCTATTGGATGATCATCGGCGCCACCAATGCGTCCGCCGATATCATTCGCGGCAAGACGACGCCCGGCGGTGCCTTCCTCACCAATGCCGCCACCTTCTTTGCTCAGGTCGATGCCCCGCGCATCTTCATGAACTCGGCCATCATCGCCATTGTCGGCACGGTATTGACGCTGATCATTTCATCGCTGGCCGGTTATGGCTTCGAGATGTTCCGCTCGCGGGTGCGCGAAAAGGTCTTCGCGCTGCTGCTTTTGCTGCTCTCGATCCCCTTCGCCGCCATGATGGTCCCGCTCTTTGTCATGTTCTCCCAGGCAAAGCTCGTGAACACGTTTGCGGCGGCGATCCTGCCGACCGTGGCGTCGATCTTCATCATCTTTTACTTCCGCCAGGCCACCAAGGCGTTCCCGAGCGAGCTGCGTGACGCCGCCAAGATCGATGGCCTCAACGAGTGGCAGATCTTCTTTTATGTCTATATGCCGGTGATGCGCTCGACCTATGCGGCGGCCACCATCATCGTCTTCATGGCCAATTGGAATAACTACCTCTGGCCGCTGATCGTGCTGCAAACCGCAGATAACAAGACGATCACGCTGATCCTCTCGGCTCTCACTTCGGCCTATACCCCCGATTACGGCATGCTGCTGTTCGGGACCGTCTTGGCCACGCTTCCCACCCTGATCATTTTCTTTGTCCTCCAGCGCCGCTTCGTCGAAGGCATGCTGGGCGCCGTTAAGTAGAACCTGAATATGCGTCCTTTGATCGATTTTAATACCGGCTGGCTCTTTGAAGGCAGTCAAACCGTTCGCCTGCCACACAACGCGGTCGAGCTTCCCTATTCCTATTTCGACGAGAAGGCCTATCAGCGCGTCTTCACTTACGAAAAGCGCTTTACGGCCGATGCGGCCTGGCAGGGCAAGGACGTGTCCGTCGTCTTCGACGGCGCCATGGCCAATGCCCGCGTCCTTCTCAATGGCGCCGAGATCGCAGCGCACAAGGATGGCTATACTCCCTTCGAAGGCCGCCTGACCGGCAAGCTCAACGATGGCGAAAACGTCCTCACCGTCATCATCGACGGCAGCGAGAACCCCGAGATCCCACCATTCGGCGGCCAGATCGATTACCTGACCTATGCCGGCCTCTACCGCGAAGCCTGGCTGCGCGTCACGGCGCCGGTTTTCGTCGGCAATGCCAAGATCGAAACGCCAAACGTGCTCGCCGAGAAGAAGTCGGTTCGCGCCCGCGTCGAGCTGGCCAATCCCCAGCATCATGCGCTTTCGGGCACGCTTGTCGCAGCGATCAAGGACGCCTCGGGCAATACCATTGCCACGACCGATGCCGCCATCACCGGCGACACGGTCGAAGTTGCCTTCAACGACCTCTCGGGCATTACGCTGTGGGATCTCAAGACCCCCACCCTTTATAGCCTCGAAATCACCCTCGACACCGCGGCTGGCCAGGATGTGGCAAATATCCGCTTCGGTTTCCGTAGCGCCGAATTCACCACCGACGGCTTCAAGCTCAACGGCAAGCTGCTCAAACTGCGTGGCCTCAACCGCCACCAGTCCTTCCCCTATATCGGCTACGCCATGGGCAAGTCGGCACAGGTCAAGGATGCCGAAATCCTCAAGCACGAGCTCAAGCTCAACATGGTTCGCACTTCGCACTATCCGCAGAGCCACTACTTCCTCGACGCTTGTGACGAACTCGGTCTCCTCGTCTTTGAAGAAATCCCCGGCTGGCAGCATATCGGCCCCGCCGCGTGGAAGGACGAGTCGGTCGAAAACGTCCGCCGCATGATCACGCGCGATTGGAACCACCCATCGATTGTCATCTGGGGCGTTCGCATCAATGAATCGCAGGACGATCACGATTTCTACGTTCGCACCAACAAACTGGCGCGCGAACTCGATCCGACCCGCCAGACCGGCGGCGTCCGCTACATCACCGATAGCGAGCTGCTCGAAGACGTTTACACCATGAACGACTTCATCCTCGGCAACGAGGAATGGGGTGGTAACCGTCCGCGCACCCCGCTGCGTCCGCAGCAGGAAGTCACCGGCCTTGATCGCGTCGTGCCTTACATGATCACCGAATATGGTGGTCACATGTATCCGACCAAGTCCTACGATCAGGAGCAGCGCCAGGCCGAGCATGTGCGCCGGCACCTCGAAGTCATGAATGCCGCCTATGGCGATCCGCAGATCGCGGGCTGCATCGGCTGGTGCGCGTTCGACTACAATACGCACAAAGACTTTGGCTCCGGCGACCGCCTCTGCCACCATGGCGTCATGGACATGTTCCGCGAGCCCAAGTTCGCCGCCTTCGCCTATGCCAGCCAATGCGAGCCGGAAGATGAGGTCATCTTGAAGCCCGTGACCTTCTGGGCCCGTGGCGAGCGCAATATCGGTGGCGTCCTGCCGCTGATGATCCTGACCAATTGCGACGAAGTCGAACTCGCTTACGGCAATAACGCGCCCAAGCGCCTTGGCCCTGATCGCGCGGCGTTCCCGCATCTTCCCCATGCGCCTGTCGTCATCAAACGCGAAGACCTCAGCGAAGAAGAGCTCGGTCTCTGGGGCATGTCCTGGGAAGACGCAACCATCACCGGCTATATCGACGGCAAGGCCGTCAAGACGGTCAAGTTCATCTCCGACCCGATCGCCCATGAGATTGAAGTTGCGCCCGATGCGACCGAAATCGGCGCCGAAGGCGACACCGTTCGCGTTCTCGTCCGTGCGCTCGATCAGTCGGGCAAGAAGCTCCCCTTCTTCCCCGAGCCTGTCTCGATCGAAGTGTCGGGCGCTGCCGAACGCATCGGACCGGGCCTCGTCCCGCTTCGCGCGGGTTCGGCCGGCTTCTGGCTCCGCTCGACCGGCAAGGGTCCGATCACCGTCACTGTCACCAATGAGCGGCTTGGCCGCACCATCGCAACGCTCACCGCTGTCTGAGGAGTGCTACCATGTCCGGGTTGAAACTTAGCAATGTCCGCAAGACCTTCGGCTCGGTCGAGGTCATCAAGGGTGTCGATCTCGACATCGAAGACAAGGAATTCGTCGTCTTTGTCGGCCCCTCGGGCTGCGGTAAGTCGACGCTCCTGCGCATGATCGCCGGCCTTGAACAGATCACCTCGGGTGATCTCTTCATCGGCGACAAGCGCATGAACGATGTCGATCCGTCCAATCGCGGCATCGCCATGGTGTTCCAGTCCTATGCGCTCTATCCGCATATGACGGTTCGCGAAAACATGGGCTTTGCCCTCAAATTCGCTGGCCGCTCCAAGGAAGAGATTGCCAAGCAGGTCGGGGAAGCCGCGCGTATCCTCGAACTCGGCGCCTTGCTCGACCGCTTCCCCAAGCAGCTCTCGGGCGGCCAGCGCCAGCGCGTCGCCATCGGTCGCGCCATCGTCCGTCACCCCGATGTGTTCCTCTTCGACGAACCGCTCTCCAACCTCGATGCCGAACTCCGCGTTCACATGCGCATCGAGATCGCGCGGCTCCACAAGGAACTGCAGACCACCATCATCTACGTGACCCACGATCAGGTCGAGGCCATGACCCTCGCCAACAAGATCGTCGTGCTGCGCGATGGCATCATCGAACAGGCCGGCTCGCCGCTCGATCTCTATGACAATCCGGACAACCTCTTTGTCGCCGGCTTCATCGGCTCGCCCAAGATGAACCTCCTTCCCGGCATCGCCGAAGCGGGCGGCATCCGCCTCACGGATTTCCCCGGTCAGATTCTGCCGTCGCCCGTCCCGGTTTCTCCGGGTGCCTCCGTCACCGTCGGCATCCGCCCCGAGCACTTCGATCCCGAAGGCAGCGCCGCGCTTCAAACCCGCGTCGAGATCATCGAGCACCTCGGCGGCGAGACCTATGCCTATGCACGCGGCGAGGGCAACACGCTCCTCACTATCGCGACCGGCAATGATCGTCACCTCAAGACGGGCGAAACCTACAATGCCCATTTTGACCCGAAGAACCTTCTCGTCTTCGGCCAGGACGGCAAGCGCATCCGCGCATAGTTTACGCAAGGTGCCGGCCGGAAACCGCCGGCACCGCAATAATCCGCTAAATCCTCGTCGATGATAACGGAATGCTACCCAAATCATGACCAGTTCACCCAATAATTGGTGACAGTCAGCGGCGCTCCAAAATAGAATTAATTTCGAGCCTGAACCAAAAGGGCGCCGCGGCGCTTTAGCAACTGTCCCCACATAGCGTGGCCAAGAGGGTTGTGATGGTTGAACGTCGTATCGAACCGTCCATCGTGCGCCGCCATACGCCCTTTGAATCCATTGCAACTTTTGCTCTGGTTGCCGCGCTTCTCTACTTCGGCGCCGGCATTATCGTGCCGCTGGTTCTCGCCATCCTCCTCGCCTTTGCGCTGACCCCCCTCGTCACCTGGCTCAACCGCCGCCTCCACCTCCCCGATGCGGTCGCTGTCATCCTCGCTGTCGTTGGTGCCCTCTGCCTTTTGCTCAGTCTCGCCACTTTGGCAGGTTTACAACTTGCCCGACTAGCCGAGGATTTGCCGGGCTATCAGCAGACCGTTTCCACCAAGCTGACCGGGCTTCAGGAGCAGTTCGGTGGCGAGTTGATGGAGCGGATCAACGGCACGATAAGTAGTCTTTCCGCTCAGGTTTCCGACGTCACCCAAGTCGAGGCGCCCGCCGAGGGCCGCCCGGTTCCGGTTGCGATCACCAACAATGTCGGACCGCTCGGACTGCTTTCTTCCGTGCTGGGCTCCATCGTCGGACCTGTGGCAACCCTCGCCATCGTCGTGATTTTCCTCATCTTTCTGCTTCTCGGCCGCGCCGACATGCTCGAAAGATTCATCCGCCTCGTCGGCTCCGGCGACTATGCCAAAACCAATCTCGCCATGGCCGATGCCAGCCGCCGAGTGGGCCGATACCTGCTGGTCCAATTGGCCGTAAACTCAACGTACGGCGTGCTTTTCGGGCTCGGTCTTTGGCTGATCGGCGTGCCGAGCGCCCTCTTATGGGGCGTCCTCATCGTTGTCTTCCGCTACATTCCCTTTGTCGGCGCCCTGATCATCGCAACCGTTCCATTCGCCCTCGCCTTCGCGGTCGACCCGACCTGGAATATGTTGCTGCTGACCCTCGGTCTTTTCCTCGTTCTCGACCTCACGACGGCCAATGTCGTTGAGCCCCGGCTTTATGGTTCGAGCACCGGCGTTTCGCCCATAGCCATCCTGATCTCGGCCATGTTCTGGGCCACGCTTTGGGGGCCGATCGGGCTTATTCTCGCGACCCCGATGACCGTCTGCCTCGTCGTCATTGGCCGTCATATTCCCGAGTTGCGGTTCCTCGATACCCTGCTGGGCAGCGAGCCCGTGCTGACCCCACCGGAACAACTCTATCAGCGCCTCCTCAAAGGCGACCCGATCGCGGCGACCGAGATTCTCGAAGAATATACGACCGAACATAGCCAAGCCGACTTCATAGATGAGGTCGCTTTGCCGGCGCTGATCATGGCGAGCGAGGAATTGACCGACCGCCCGGCAGCTTTCGAGCAAAGGCGCCAGATGGTCGAATCTTTCAACATGATGCTCGAAGAGTTCGAGACCTCTGACGTCGAGGACGGTCCAATCATCTTGCTGATCGGCGGTCGCACCGAGGTCGACGAGGCCGCTGCCAGACTGCTCGCCATCCAGCTTTCCGAAAGAGGCATCCCGACCCGGGTGCTACCCCCGCTCGCGATCAAGCCACAGGCCATAGAACGGCTTGATCTCGACGATGTCGGTGTCGTCGCCATGGTCTTCCTCGGCGCCGATATCCGATCGCAGGCGCGCTACGTGTCGCGCCGGCTGCGGAGGAGGAGCGGGGATATCAAGCTTGTCGCCTGTGCTTTTGGCGAGCCGACTGACGGCGAGACTGTGGAGCGGCTGCATCTGGATGCGATCTACCGCAATCACGTCGACGCCACGAAATTTCTGCACAGGCAATGGGAGAGCGACCTGGGTCCCGTCGAGCGCGTGCCACTTTCGCCGCGCCTTGATCCCACCAAGACGCTGGTTCAAGCGCGACTGCAGAAAATTGCTGCGGACTTCGGCGTGGCCGTCGCGCGTGTCGACCTGTTGGGACAGGTCAATGTCGGCAACGAGGCCCCTTCGGACGAACTCACGCGACTTGCCGCGCACGGCAATAAGCCTCTGTTTGTTACGCAAGAGATGAATGCCGCGCTTCTGGCTCACGACGCATTTCTGCAATCGAACGGCATACTTCTCTATGCCGGCACTCCGCTAAAAATGCCAAACGGCGACCGTGTCGGCGTGTTGGCCCTGCTGGATTATCAAAGCGTGACCTTGAGCGATGCCGACCTCGAAAGGCTTGAGCGCAGCGCGGCCGGCCTTGTCGATCTGATGCTCGCCGAGCAGGTCAGCCTGGACTTGCCCCAACCGATGCTCGTGGGCTAGCGCTCACTGCGGCGCAAAAACCGCAATGGCCCGTGGCCGGATCACGAAATGGGCCGGGGTCTCGGTGACGAGATCGCCATCGGTGTTGACGGCCATCGGCACTTCCGTGCGGATATCAAACTCGGTGCTCTTGGCCGTGCGCACTTCATCCCAGGCGCCATGGCGACCCTGGCGGAAGGCGCCCAGCATCAATCCGAACTTCCAGACATTCTTGAGCTCAAGACTGTAGAGATCGAGATGACCATCTTCGATGGTCGCATCGGCATGGATCATCGTGCCCCCGCCATAGTGCACGCCATTCCCCACCGCGATCTGTAGCGTTTTGACTTTTGCCTTGCCGGTATCGCTGATGATTTCGGCGCGGAAGCGTTCAGCGCGGGTCGCGACCTTGATCGCTGCCAGCGCATAGCCAAGTTTGCCCCATCGCCGTTTCGCCTCGGGCGTCAGGCCACGCGCGAGATCGACGCTGAGCCCCATACTTGCGACATTGAAGAATGGGTGGCCGTTCACTTCGCCCAAGTCGACGCGCCGGATTGAGCCATTGATGATGACGTCCGTGGCCTGCAGAAGATTGTTCGGAATGCCGAGGGTACGGGCCAAATCATTTGCCGTGCCCATCGGCATGATGCCCATGGGCAGACCAGTTTCCAGAATGCCCTTGGCGGCTGAGTTGATGGTGCCGTCGCCGCCGCAGACGATGACCAGGTCAGCCTCGTGCCGGCGCCTTGCGATATCGGCGGACACCTCATCAGGCGTTTCGAACCGTTCGACGACAGCATCGACCCCGCCATTGGCGAAACGCTCTATTATTGGATCGAGAGTTTCCGCACCGCGCCGTGCATTGGGGTTGACCAGCATCAGAGCGCGGCGGCGGGCGGGCGGAGATACGCTCATTGAAGGCACCTTGAACGGGAAGACTGCCTCAAATGGCGTTGAAAGAGGGCGGCGACAAGGCCGACTTCAGTCGAGGATGACGTGCGGCACGAAGCGCGAGAGATTTGCCGTGATCCGAGACCGGTCTTCGCGCATCCCAAGCCCCGCTGCGCGGTCACCGATCATCCAGCTCCCCAACACGGCAAATCCGCCTTCGCTCTCGAAGAGAGGCGCGTATTGCTGGATGATGAAACCCTCGTCGCCATAATCGCCCGGAGCCGATGCCAGCTCTTTGCCATCCGTTGTGATGGTGACGTTTTCACCCTCGCGCGACAGGAGCGGCTTGCGCACGAAACTCGTGAGGCTTTGGGCGTCGTGATCGTCCTCAAAGAAGGCGGGGAGCAGGTTGGGATGGTTGGGATAGCGCTTCCACAAAAGCGGGAGGAGGCCCTTATTGGAGAGCACGGCTTTCCAAGCGGGCTCGACGAAGACGTGACCAGACTGCGGGAGATGCTCGGCGAATTTTTCGCGCAACATGAATTCCCAAGGATAGAGCTTGAAGCAACGGTCGATAACCCGGTCCTGAAGGTCAGTGAACCGACCTTGCGCATCGACGCCGATATCCTTGATGTCGAGCAATTCGACGCGGTGCCCGGCCTGACTGGCGCAATCCATCAGATAGACAGTCGTGCCGCGATCCTCCTCATTGTCGGTCATCGCTGCAAAATGAAAGATCGGATCGGTCGAAAAGCTGGAAAAGGCGTCGATCAGGCTTTCCTGCACCGAATTGAACTGGTCAGCAGCTTCGGGCAACACGCCGGCCTCGATCTGGTCGGTCAGCCAGTTGTATTGGAAGTAGGCCGTCTCGAAGATCGAAGTGGGCGTATCGGCATTAAATTCGAGGAGTTTGGCCGGGCCGATACCGTCATAGGCAAGGTCGAACCGTCCATAGAGATGCCGATCGCCGCGCTGCCATGATGAGCGGACGAGATCGCGCAGGTCCTCCGGCACGGCGAGGCGATCAAGGCTCTCTTCGCTCGCCACGATATCGCCGACGAGGTCCATGCACATTTCGTGCAGTTCCTCGCTCGGGGCTTCGATGCGCTCTTCGATTTCCTCCAGCGTGAAGGCATAGGCGGCATCGTCGAGCCAATAGGGCTCGCCATACATTTCATGGAAACCGAAGCCGGCAGCACGCGCTTTTTCGCGCCAGCCGGGACGCTCAGGATAGGTAAGGCGTTTCATGGTTCAGCCGCCCAAACTGTAATTGCCGCCACCACCAAAGCCCTGGCGAACGACGGTGCGGGTGTTGACGTTGACCGGCTGCATGGTCTGGCGGCCCGGGGCGACGACATCGCCGCCGGGACGCGAGCCCGGTGTCAGCGTCTGGCCGCTGCGATTGCGGTAGATGGGCGTCGAGCCATAGGCATAGCCGTTGTTAAGCTGAGTGCGTCGATAATTGTTATAGTCGGTCAGGTTGTTGATGGTCGAGGAGAGGAGATAGCCCGCGAGGAACGGCGTGAAAAAGCTGCCGCCACCGCCGGTATTGGTTGCGCTGGTCGACTCCTCGGTGCACTGCCCGGCGCCATACTCGGCCTCACAGGCGGCAAGGCCATCAAAGCGCGGGGCGTTGGCCAGATGTGATTGCATCGCGTCCTGGTATCCAGCCTGGCACACCTGGGCATCCATGCCTGCAGTGATGCACTGATCGACCGACGAGAACAGTACTTCGCCCGGCGGATCACCGGCACAGGCGGAAAGGGCCATGGACGAGAGGGCTATGGTCCCCAAGGAAAGAAGCGGCGGCTTGCGCCCGCTGAGACGTCTGCGCATGGCGGTCTCCATCAATAGGTCATGCAGGCGGCGTTGAGAATGCCGACCGCAAGCGCGATGCCACCGCCCCAGATACCCGCCGTCACATCACCATTGGTGATCTTCTCGTGCAGATTTTTGAGGGTGAAGTTGGCAACGTAATAGGCGAGGATTTGAGCGAGGATGCCGATCGCTGCCCAGATGATGTAGTCGATAATGCTGACTGAATTGGCGGCCGCCGAGGCGAGCGGCAAGCTGAAGCCGAGGATGGCGCCGAGAAACGCCGTGACGGCTGCCATGTTGCCGGCGCGGATCAATTCGACTTCGCGATGGGGCGTAATCGCCGTGTAGACGAGCGCGAAAACGCCATAGGCGCCAAGGCCGATCGCGAAGTAGCCGAGGAAGGCCGGCAGGCCCGCCACATAGTCAAGCATGTCGAAACTCCGTTGGATAAAAGGTCAAATGATCAGACGCGTCGGACATCGGCGGGGGTCAGCCCATAGCCGATCATAAATTCCACGGAGCTGCCGGTTTGGCGCTCGCGTTCGCCGAGATCGCGCTCGACATTGATCAGCAGCATTTCGCGCGATTGCCCGAGCGGGCGATAGTAAAGCATGCAGGTCTGGTGGATCGAGCGAACCGTTTCGCCATCATCGACCTGTTCAACAAATTCGACGAGCGGAGCACGGTCGGGACCTTCGCCCCAGAAGCGGCGGAAGAGAATACCGTCGGCGTCATATTCCGGCAGGCCGATCAGCCCTTGGGGTCCAGTCCAGCGGGCCCATTCGCTTGCGCCGGATGGCACCACGCTGTCCCAGGAATGATAGAAACTGATGTCCTCAACCGCATTGCCCGGCTTTCCGCCGCCGGACATTGCCTGGATCAGGCGATGCTCTTCATCATAATAGCGCGACAGCACGGTGCTCGCGTCGAGCTTAGCCTCTCCATAAGCGGCGACGATAAAGGGTCCGCTGAGGGGCAGGGGCATGGCGGGATCGCCGCCGAGGGCATTGGCTTCGAGCGAGAGCAGGTCGAGATCCAGAGCGCCGCCGATGCCGACGGCAAGCGGCCCACGCTCCACCGGAAGGGGCTTTGCTTCACTCTTTCGACCAAACCAGCCGACCATCTCTGCCTCCCCGACGCTCTACGTTTCAGCCGGGCCCCGGCGCAACGTCGCATGATTATATGGTAGCCATGCAACAAGATGCTAGGAAGGCAAAGCGTTGCAATTGGTGGCGACAAGTCGCCACAGTCAGAAAGTCATTGCAGCCGCCGGACGATACTACCATATGCCCGCAATGGCCCGCACATGCCGGTCGATATCGACAGATCCTATGGAGGACCTTTTGGACACCTGGAACCTCACGACCTTGACGCAGCTTTTCGCGTCCGATCCCGAGGCGCTTGGCGATGTGGATGTGCATGTGCCGCCCGAGGGCAGCGTGCTCTATGTGACGCTCAAGGAAAAGGGCGATCTGGACGTCTTCGTGACGGTAAGTGGGGATCGCGATATTCTGGCGAGCGTCGTGCTCGCGCGGTGCAAGGACATTCCCAACCGCGAAGCCTTCGAGCGCATGGTGCTGCGCACCCACAAGCTCGTGCCGCTATCGAGCTTTGGCATTACCCAAATCCAGGGCGAAGAATGGTATGAACTGTTTGGCTCGCTTTCGGCCCGCTCGAGCGCGGAAGCCGTGGTCGAAGAAGTGGCGGTGCTGGCAGCCAATGCGGTCGACGCCGCCGACATGATCAACGAATGGAAGAATGGGGACTTCGCAGCATGAGCGCCTGGGGTAAGATTTTCACCGCCATCCGCGGCGGCGCCAATGAAGCGGCCGAGGCGGTCGCCGATAGCCAGTCGATGCGCATTCTCGATCAGGAAATCCGCGATGCCGAGCAGTCTCTGCGCCTGGCGCGATCCGATCTTGCCGGCATTATGGCCTCGAACAAGAGCGTGATGCGCCGGATCGATGAGAACCGCACTAAGGAAGCAAAAGATACCGATAGCGCTCGCGCCGCTATCGCCGCCGGCCGCACCGATTTGGCTCAGGGTCTAGCCCAGCGTATCGCGACGATCCGCACCGAATTGCAGCGCGACCAGACCGAGCTCGACCAGCTCCTGCCGCGCCAGCAGCAAATGCTGCGCGCCATTCAGGACACCGAAGCGCGCATTACCCAGATGAAGCGCGAAGTCGACAATGTGAAGGCCAACGAGGCTCTGCTCAAGGCGCAGTCAGCACTGGCCCATAGCCAGTCCGGCATCAATACCCGCCTTGGCAGTGCCGTCGATAGCCTCGAACGCATCAAGAAGCGCCAGGAAGCGACCGCTGGCCGGATCGCCGCTGGCGCTGAACTTGCCGCGCTCGAAAACGGTAATGACCTCGACCGGCAGCTGCTCGAAGCCGGCATTGGCGGCTCCAGCCAATCTGCTGATGACATTCTTGCGCAATTGATGTCGCCCGCATCGTCCGATCCGCTTGCCCTGCCGGGCGGCAAGAAGGACAGCTAAGCCTAATCTGCATGGTTCTTCGCCGATATGCGGAGAACCATGCCTCCGTACTTTCTGTCGTCCTGCATATGCTTGGGGCGTCTGGTTTTTGGCGGATCGTTCCGCGATCTCGTACGTTCTGGTGAGCCAACGCCAGGGAGAACGAGATGTCCGACGACTTTACGCCATACGCCTTAGTCGCCGACGACGATGCGCTGATCCGTATGGATGCCTCGGATATCCTCCAACACGCCGGCTTTCGTGTGCATGAAGCATCAGGCGTCGATCAGGCCCTTGCGATCCTTGAGAGTGAAGGCGAGAGCATCCAGCTCTTGTTCACCGACGTGCAGATGCCTCCCGGCGAACTGAACGGCTTTCATCTGGCCCAGGTCTGCGCGAGGACCTGGCCGCATATCAGCATTCTCGTCGCTTCAGGCATGATCGAGCCCCAGGGCGATGACTTGCCAAAAGGTGCGGTCTTTGTGAAGAAGCCATTTAGCGACGAGGTGGTCTACGATCACCTGCAGGATATCCTGCCCGACGGCGCCAAGCCTGAGCCGCTGAAAAAACGCGCCAAGTAGATTTTGACACAACCGTAAGCCTGCCGATTGCCAGTCTCTAGACAGCTTTCAGCCCGGAAACCTGAGCTCTTCGCTCGCCATGCGCCCACATTAAGTTCCGTCTGTGCTGTTATGCATATTTACGCTGCAACCGGGAGGGATTGGCGGGTGTTGTAGGGCAGCCTAACCCGGAGCAGCAAATGAACGATACGCCTTCGTCCTCACGCCGTGCCTTGCCTGGTGATTACACTCGCCTCGGCGCCAATTGGGATGGAGAGGGCACCAATTTCGCCCTGTTTTCGGCTCATGCCTCGCGCGTCGAACTCTGCCTGTTCGATGAAGCGAGCGGTGCGGAGATTGAGCGCATAACGCTGCCTGAGAACACCAACGAGGTCTGGCACGGTTACATTCCCGATCTTGGCCCCGGCACCCTTTATGGCTATCGTGTCCATGGCCCATATGAGCCTTCGCACGGCCACCGGTTTAATCCGAACAAGCTGTTGCTCGACCCCTACGCCAAGGAACTGGTCGGCGATGTTCAATGGTCGCCTGCCCACTTCGGCTATCTTGCCGATGCGGAGGAAAAAGACCTTTCATTCAACGATCAGGACAGCGCCTCGGTCATGCCCAAGGGCAGGGTCGTCGATCCGCGCGCTTACGATTGGGGCAATGACACCAAGCCCAATATCGATTGGGCCAAGACTATATTCTATGAAACCCACGTCAAAGGTTTCACCCAACTCCATCAGGCAATTCCGGAAAACCTCCGCGGCAATTTCGAAGGCCTCGGGCAGCGCGAGATCATCGACTATATCAAGTCTACCGGCGTGACCTCGGTAGAACTTCTGCCGATCCACGCTTTCCCCGATGACGATTTCCTGCTGCAAAAGGGGCTGCGCAACTATTGGGGCTATAACACGCTCGGGTTCTTCGCTCCGGCCGCGCGCTATTATGGCCCCAACGGGATCAATGGCCTGCGCAACACCATTCGCGCTTTCCACGACGCGGGCCTCGAAGTGATCATGGACGTCGTCTACAACCACACCGCCGAAGGCAATGAGATGGGGCCGACGCTCTCCTGGAAGGGCATCGACAACTTCTCGTACTATCGCACCATGCCGGGCGACGCGCGCTACTACATCAACGACACCGGCACCGGGAACACCGTCAATACCAGCCATCCGCGCGTATTGCAGATGGTGACCGATAGTCTCCGCTATTGGTCCGAAGAAATGCACATCGACGGCTTCCGCTTCGATCTCGGTACCATTCTCGGTCGCGAGCCAGAAGGCTTCGATCAGCGCGGCGGCTTCTTTGATGCGGTGGGACAGGATCCCGCGCTCGCCAAGGTCAAGTTGATTGGCGAGCCTTGGGATATCGGCCCCGGTGGCTATCAGGTCGGTGGCTTCCCACCCGGCTGGGCCGAGTGGAACGACAAATATCGCGACACCGTCCGCGATTATTGGAAGAACACCGACCACACCTCGACCGATTTCGCTGCGCGCTTCACGGGCTCAGGCGATGTCTACGACCATCGTGGGCGTCGTCCATGGGCTGGCGTGAACTTCATCACAGCCCATGACGGTTTCACGCTCCACGACGTTGTGTCCTACAATTCCAAGCACAATGAGGCCAACGGCGAGGGCAATAACGACGGTCACAACGACAACCGCAGCTATAACTACGGTGCGGAAGGCGAGACCGATGACGAAGGCATTGTTGCAACCCGCGAACGCCAGAAGCGCAATTTCCTTGCGACGCTCTTCCTTTCACATGGCACGCCCATGCTGCTGGCCGGCGATGAATTCAGCCGCACCCAAGGCGGCAACAACAATGGCTATGCGCAGGACAGCGAGATCAGTTGGATCAATTGGGATCTCAACGACAATGCAAAGGCTCTTCATCAATTCGTCCAGAAGCTGACGACAATCCGCAAGACCCAACCTCTGATTCATCGCTCCAATTGGCGCGATATGATGAGCGTGACCTGGTATAATCCAGGCGGCGGTGAGCAGCAGGCAGCGCATTGGCTCGATGGCGGCGCGACAACGCTTGGTATCAGGCTCTCGCGGGATGACCTGCAGAACCAGGAAGGCATCTGGGGGGAACTCGTCGTGCTCTTCAATCCGCACGATGGCGATGTGGATTTCGTGGTGCCAACCCGCAGCAGCGGCGGCGATTGGACTGCGGAAATCGATACGGCAGAACCCACTAATACCGACCGTCACGTCAAGGGCGGCGAGGCCATCAAAATGGCGCCGCGATCACTGATCCTGCTGCGATAGTGCATGTTTTTCCCGCAACGCTGGCTTGATCTGTAAATAAAGTGAGGGTCGCCCTTAAAAGTGGCGGCCCTTTTTGTTGCGCGGCATTTTTAAAACTGATGAAATCTTCCGAATCTCCCAATTGACGCTCGCAGACGCAAGTCGTTCGCTATCGGCATATTTGGGGGCTACCATGAACATCGTAAAATATGCGGCATTGGCACTCGCGCTGTGCCTCGCCGCCTGCTCGCCGACGACGCTCAAATCGACTTTCAACGCTACGGACGCTGCTTTCATCAATCAGAAAGGGACGGGGACCATCACCGGCCAGGCCTTTCTGCGCCGCAATGACGGCATGGTTGTCTATGCAGCCGGTAGCGAGGTCTATCTGGTGCCGAAGACCCCCTATAGCGACGAACGCTTTGCAAGCATCTATAAGGGCAGCAAGATCAGCTATTTCGGCAGCACGTTTAAGAACGACAGCGCCGAATATTACAATTACACGCGCAAGCTGATCGCTGATGGCGAAGGTCGCTTCGTCTTCACCGATTTGGCCGCGGGGTCGTACTATCTCACGACGAACGTTACCTGGATGGTGCAATATGCGCAGCAGGGCGGCTGGCTAATGGAGCGCGTAACCGTGTCCAATGGGCAGACATCCAACGTCATCATGTCCGGTCAATGACGCCACTCAAGCCAATTGCGCCAGCAGCCATTGCCGAAATATCTTGACGCGGGGCAGTTCGCTTTTGGCTGCAGAGGTGACGAGATAATAGGCGCCGGGTCCCGAAATGCGATCGGTGAACGGTGTCACAAGATTGCCCGAACGAATGTCGTCCTCCACGAGGAAACTCGGCAGGAGGGCGACACCGAGGCCGGCGATGGCCGCCTGGATGACCATGAAAAAGTGCTCAAGCGTTGGGCCCCATTGCTGGTCCTCGCGGTGGGCGCCGACCGAGCGGAACCAATGCTCCCAGCTATTGGGGCGGGTGGAGTGACGGATAAGCCGGTGATGGCGGAGCGAGTCATAGCTGGTGATCGGATACTTGCCTTCCATTAGTCGCGGACTGCAAACAACCATGATTTCCTCGCTCATCAGCGGGTCGACAATGGCATCGCTCCATTCGCCGTGGCCGAAGCGGATGGCCACGTCGATGCGCTCCTTGGTGAAGTCGAGCTGGCCATCGCTCGAGATGATGTTGAGTGAAATTTCTGGGTGCGCTTCCTGAAACGAGGGTAGGCGGGGCACCAGCCAACGCGTGCCAAAAGTCGGCAGCATGCCGATCGAAAGCGTCCCTTTGCCCTCTTTCGATGAGATCAACTCAACAGTGCCAGCTTCGATCAGATCGAGGGAGTCGCGCACGAGTTCGTTGTAAAACCGCCCCTGGTCCGTCAGTTCGATCCGGCGGCTTTGCCGCGTAAAGAGCGGCACCTGCAAGTATTCTTCAAGGCTTCGGACCAATCGACTGGCCGCGCTTTGCGTAACGTTCAGCTCTTCGGCGGCGCGAGTGAAACTGTTGTAGCGCGCAACCGCTTCGAAGGTGCGGATGGCATTGAGCGAGGGCAGGAGACGTCCGCGCATGGCGAGCATTCTTTCAAGTCATGGAAGCGCAATCTTTATGCGGCTTGCGAGCGTTCGCCAAGAGGATAGCTTTTTGGCCAGCACACCCGCGACGTCGCGGAATCATTTTCCATAAGGCACCCCAAGAGGCGCACGGCATGATCCCCTTCCACATGGCATTCGCAATCGACGACAAGGAGGCGGCCCGCCATTTTTATGGCGATGTCATCGGTTGCAAGGTAGGGCGAGAGTCCGACAACTGGATCGACTTCGATTTCTTTGGTCACCAGATTTCGGCCCATCTCAACAAGGACCCAAAGTCCACTGCCACCTCCAAGGTGGGCAATGACATGGTGCCGCTACATCACTTCGGTGCCGTGCTGCCATGGGATCAATGGAATGATTTGATCGGTCGTCTCCGTGCCGCCAACTGGCCTTTTGTCATGGAGCCCAAGGTGCGCTTCGAGGGCGAGCCGGGCGAGCAGGGCACGTTCTTCCTCAAGGACCCGGCCGGCAATGCCATGGAGTTCAAGTCCTTCAAGAACCCCGACGGCCTCTTCGACCACTGACCTAATTTTCGCCCGCCCTTTCCGAGGTCCGCATGAATTCGTTTGAAATCGGCCAGAAACTGACCGCAGTTACCATGGGCATCGACGCTTTCGAGCGCAGCCAGCCAGCAGAAGGTAGCCTCCTTGGCGGTGAAGGCCTCGTGCCGATCTATCTTGGCAAGGGCATTGTCGATGCGGTCAGCTATTCCGACCGCGAAAGCATCAAGGCCGATCTGGTTTCGCTCGATACTGCGACGGCGGCACTCCCTGCAGGACCGCGCAAAGTATTCCTTGAGGGCATGCTGAAGTCCCTCCGCGTCGCCGTCAAAATGCTGAGCGGCGCAAGCCCGTCATTCGAGGAAAAGGTCACCGATCTGGTCGGGGCGCCAGCAGGCCGTGAAGACGCGGCGCTGATCGAAGACGCGCGTGCAAAGGTCGATGCGCTCTTGACGAAGTCCGGCTTCGTCAACGGCTCGCTTGGTGAACGTGTTTCGGCCTGGGAAGACGCCCGTGCCATCCCGACCGAAAAGATCGAAACGGTATTCCGCGAACTCATGGTCGATGCCAAGGCGCGCACTGACAAACTGATCTTTGACACCGGCGACTATGACATGGTGCTCAACCCTGTTCGCGGAATGTTTTATACGGCGCGCTGCTCGTTTGATCAGGGCAAGATGGACCTCAACTACGATCTGAGCTTCACCCGTGCTGCGCTTAAGCATCTGGTCTGCCACGAAGTTTATCCCGGCCATTCGACGCAGTTGCTCTCAACCAAAAAGGCTGTCGATGAGGGCCGTGCGCCAGCTGACGCATTGCTGATCACCACCGATGCCATCACTGGCTGCGTGCAGGAAGGCATCGGCGATCAGGGCGCGCACCTGATCGATTTCATCGAAGATGATGACGATGAAATCCACGTTGAATTGCGCCGCGTGCGCTCGGCGGCCCAAACCAGCGCCGCCTGGATGTTGATGGTGGAAGGGGTGCCGCGCGAAGACGTCGCCAATTATCTGCGCGACACGGCAATGGGGCAGGAGGCCTGGGTGCAGGGTCGTCTGCGCATGGCCGCCCATCCGTTCCGCGGGCCGTTCATCTCATCCTACTGGGCCGGCAATGAGGCCGTTCGCCGGGTGCGCGAACGGGTCACCAAGGATCAGTGGCCCACCTTCCTCGACGCGCTCTATAGCAATGCCAATAGCCCGCAGAGCCTAGAAATGTTTCCCCAGACCGTCATCGAAAAGGCCTCGGCATGAAGATCACCATTATCGGATCAGGCGCTATCGGCGGTCTAGCCGGTGCCTATATGACCAAAGCCGGCCACGACGTGACGCTGGTCGACCGCTGGGCGGAACATGTCGCGGCGCTCAACGAAAAGGGCATGACCATCGACGGTGTTCGTGGTGACATGAACATCAAGGTCAAGGCGAAGACGCCAGACCAACTCGAGGGTGATCTCGGCGTCGTGCTGATCGCGACCAAGAGCCAGCACACCATCGAAGCCCTCAAGCAGATCATTCCGCTGCTCAACGCCGACAGTCTCGTCGTGTCGTACCAAAACGGCTTCAACGAGCCGGGCATGATCGAAGCGCTGAACGAAGCCGGTCTGCCTGGCGACAAGATCATCATGGGCTCCATTCCCAATTACGGCGGCGCGCTGGTCGACCCCGGCTATATCGAATTTGTCCATGAAGGCCCGATCCAGCTCGGCGAAATGAGCGGGGAGATGACCCCGCGGCTCAAGGAGCTTGGCGACGCGCTTTCGGCCCTCACGGAAGTGCAATATTCCGATCGCATTTGGGGCCAGATCTGGGCCAAGGAAGTCTATTCCGCCCAGGTGGTCTTTTCGGCCCTCGCCGATGCCAAGATCCGCGACACATTGGGCGTTGAAAAGTATGCCCGCACGGCTGGTGCCGTGGTCAAGGAAGCCCTCGAGATCGCCGATGCCAACAATATAGAGATCCAGGCTTTCGACTTTTTCGATCCCGCCAATTACCGCGTGAAAACCGCCGAGGACACCAAGAAGCTTCTCGCCAATATCGACCACGCCATCTGGCTCCTCAAGAAGGACCAGGACAACAAGCCCACCCACAATTTCAAGAAAAAGGGTTCGGGCATCTGGTGGGACATCGTCTATCGCAAGCGCCCCTCCGAAACCCGCGCCTTTGCCGGCAAGCTCATCGAATTCGGCAAGAAGGCGGGAGCCGATACGCGTCTCAACGAAAAGCTGACCTCGATGATTTATGAAATCGAAGACGGCAAGCGCGAACTCGGCTTCCACAATTTTGATGAGCTGGCCGCCTATGCTGCCGAAATTGGAAAGACCCTGCCATGACCAGCAAACTCGGCGTTGGCCTCATTGGCGCGCATACCTGGGCCGACAAGGCACACCTTCCCGGCTACAAGGCGCATGAACGCGTTGACCTCATCGCCGTCTGCGATGTCGATCCCGATCGCGCCAAGGCCATGGGCGAAAAATACGGGGCCAAAAAGGTCTATACCGACCCTGAAAAGCTCATCGCCGATCCCGATGTGCAGATGGTCGATGTTTGCACCCCGACCCATACCCATTTGCCGCTGAGCCTCCTCGCCATCGCAGGTGGCAAGCATGTCCTCTCGGAAAAGCCGCTCCACACCGAAGCCGCCCCGGCCTTCGATGCAGCGGCCAAGGCCGACGCCAAGGGTGTCCGCACAAAGCTCGGTTTCACTTTCCGCTATTCGCCTGCCATCCGTCAGATCAAGAAGTGGATCGATGATGGCACGCTCGGCGAAGTCTTCCATATCCACGGCTTCGAGCAGAACTCCCAGTGGCTCGATCCTCAAGAGCCGCTGCGCCAGATCACGCCGGGCGTCGACCGCAATTCGCTGATCCCAGCCTCGATCGTCGGCTATGGCTCGCACCTCATCGACCTGATGCGCTGGCTCGGCGGCGAGTTCGGCTCGGTCGCCTCGACGATGAAGAATTTCATTCCCGAGCGCATCGTTCGCGGCGAAGTCGGCCTTCAAAAGATCAAGGTCGAAGACGGCGCCGTGGCGCTGGTCGAATATGCCAATGGCGCGCAGGGCCTGCTGCAGACCTCCTATGTCGCCGTCGGCAATTATCCCGGCGTCGAAATCCGTGTTTATGGCTCCAAGGGCGCCGCTGTTGCCCGCCTGATCTCGGAATTTGGCACGGCCGAAACCCTCAAAATCGCCAAAGCCGAAGCCGTCGAATTCATCCCATATGATGTCGGCGCAGAGGCCCTCCCGCCGGGCACAACGCTCAATACGCCCTGGCCTGAGCTCTATTATCGCAATCTCGTCCGCCACTTCGTCGACGAAATCCTCGAAGACCGGCCGCAGGAATGCACCTTCTTCGATGGCGCCAAGAGCCAAGAAATTGTCGACGCGATCATCAAGGCGCATTTCGAGCGCCGCTGGGTCGACCTGCCGGGCAAGAGCGCATGAAGGTTTCTTACAATCCGGCGGTTGTCGACGACTTCCTCGCCCATCACTGGCGCTTCCGTCCAGTCGACGCGACCTTCATGGGCGATAAGGCCCATGATGCCGTGCTGCCGCCGGCCGGACCGGAGACGCTGAGCGAAGAGATCGCCGAAATCGACGATCTTCTCACGCGCCTTGAAGCCAGCGAACTGCCTGAAAATCTTGGCGATCGGCTTGATCGGCGCATGATGTTGGCCGAACTGCGTATGCAGCGTCTGTCGGCTGAAACGCGGCCACGGCTCCACAATCCGGCTTGGTATTCGGGCGAGGCGGCGTTTTCGATTATTTCGCTTTTGCTGCCACAGTCCCAACCGATCCGGCACGCGGCGCTGATCGCGCGGCTCAATGGTCTCGCTGGTTTTCTGCGTTCAGCCGCCGAGCGCCTTGATGGCGTCCCGGCTCCGCAGGGCTGGGTCAAGCGCGCGCAAAAGGAAGCCACGGCCATGGCCGGTTTCCTCCGCAGTGACATAAAGCTCCACGAAGAATTCGCCGACGATTGGGCTGAACCCGCCCGCCAGGCCGCCGACGCCTTCGAAACCTTCGCCGCCGCGCTCGATACCCAGCCCGATGCTGATCCGGCCTGTGGCGAAGACTATCTCAGCCTGCTCATGGTCGAGATCCACGGCCTTCCCATGTCCCCGCGCGAAGCCGTCGACATGGCCGAAGCCGCATACAAGCGCATGGGCGACGAGATGGCCGAAATGGCCCGCGCCATCGACCCAAGCCGCAGCGCGGAACAGATCGTCGCCGGTCTCGCCGACCTTCACCCCGCCGATCCCGAAGCCGTCTTCGACAGCTACATCGATTGGGATGTGCAAGCCGTCGCCCAAGGCGCCGCGCTAGTCACCCCGGCGCAGGAATACGATCTCGATTATCGCTGGATGGCGCCATGCTTCCGCAAGATCAGCCAGCCGCTCTATTTCCTGTTTTATCGCTCGCCCCCCGGCCTAAATCCCGGCGCCGGCAGCGTCTATTGGGTCACCCCGCCCGGCGAAGATGAAGAGGCCTTCCTCCGTGGCAACAACACCGCCATGGTCAAAACCATACATTCGGTCCACCACGGCAGCGTCGGCCATCACACCCAGAATACCCGCGCCCGCGCCGCCAAATCGCGCCTCGCCCGCATTGCCGGCACCGATTGCGCTTTGGGCTTGGCCTTTCTCGGTTCCGGCACGCTCATCGAAGGCTGGGCCTGCTATGTCGAAGACCTCCTCATGGAAGCGCCGGGCTTCTACACGCCCGAGGAAATCCTGCTCCTCAAGCAGTTCGAGCGCCGCAATGCCGCGAGCGTCCTCGTCGACATCAAGCTGCACTTGGGCGACTGGTCCCTCGAAGAAGCCATGGCCTTCTATCGCGAGGCCGGTTTTGCCGCGGCGCGCGTCGAGGGTGAAGTCGTGCGCAATTCCATGCTGCCGGGCTCCCGCCTCATGTATTGGCTCGGCGTTGAAGGCATCAAAAGCTTGCGCCAGCGCTGGAAGGGCGACACGCTCGGTTTCCACGATCACCTCCTGAGCTACGGCCACATGCCGCTCGCGTGGATAGCAGAGGAAATGGAAAGGGCAGGGCACCTCAACCCATGACGGATCAGACCACTCCACTGCTCGATATCCGCGGCCTCGTCACCGAGTTCTCGACCGAAACCGGCGTCGTCCGCGCTGTCAAAGGCGTCGACCTCACCATCGGGCAGGGCGAGACCGTTGCCCTCGTCGGTGAAAGCGGCTCGGGCAAATCCGTCACCAGCCTTTCGGTCATGCGCCTCATTCAAAAGGGTGTTGGCGCCATCACCGGCGGCGAAATGCTGTTCCGCACCCGCTCGAGTCAGGTCGTCGATCTCGTCAAGCAGCATGAAAACGCCATGCGCGCCATTCGCGGCAACGAGATCGGCATGATCTTTCAGGAGCCAATGACCTCGCTCAATCCAACCCAGAAGGTCGGCGCCCAGATCGCCGAAGCTGCACGGCTCCACCAGAACCTGACGCGCAAGCAGGCCTGGGCTCGCGCCGTCGAAATGCTGGCCCTGGTCGAAATCCCCGATCCCGCCCGCCGCGCCGATGTCTATCCCCATCAGATGTCGGGCGGCATGCGCCAGCGCGTCATGATCGCCATGGCGCTGGCCTGCAATCCCGCGCTGCTTATCGCCGACGAGCCGACCACGGCCCTCGACGTGACCGTGCAATTGCAGATCCTTGAACTCATGCGGCGCTTGCAGCGCGAGATCGGTATGGGCATCCTGTTCATTACCCACAATCTCGGCGTCGTCGCCGAAGTCGCCGATCGCGTCGCCGTCATGTATGGCGGCCGCATCGTCGAGACGGCCCCGGTGCGCGAATTGTTCGCCCATCCAAGCCATCCCTATACGCGTGGCCTGCTCGACAGCCTGCCGGTCGTCGATCATGCCGCCCGCGCCTCCGGTCAGGAGCTTCGGCTCCGTGCCATTCCGGGCAGCGTGGTCGATCCGCGCAATCCGCCGCAAGGGTGCGATTTCAATCCGCGCTGTGCCTGGGTCATCCCCGAATGCCGCGCCGCGGTGCCCGCCCTCCTGCCGGTCGTTCCCGAACATCGGGCCCGCTGCATCCGCTGGAACGAAGTCCATGGCTGAGCCGCTCCTCGTCGTCGAAGACCTCAAAGTCCACTACCCAATCGGCAAGACGCTTTTCAAGGAAGGCGTCACGCTGCGCGCCGTCGATGGCGTCTCCTTCACCGTCGGCAAGGGTGAAGTCGTCGGCCTCGTTGGGGAATCGGGCTCGGGCAAGACCACGCTCGGCCGTGCGGTGCTCCGTCTCGTCGAGCCGACGTCGGGCAAGGTGCAACTGGGCGATAAAGACGTTACCGCCCTCGCGCCGGCGGACCTTAAGGCTCTCCGCAGCAAGATGCAGATCATCTTTCAGGACCCCTATGCCAGCCTCAATCCGCGCATGAGCGTCGGTCAGACGCTGGGTGAGGCGCTGCTTCTCCATAAGATTGGTACGCGGAAAGATCGCGACCAGCGCATTGGCGATCTGCTCGAAAAAGTCGGCCTGCCACGCAGCGCGTCTGCGCGTTTCCCACATGAGTTTTCCGGCGGGCAACGCCAACGCATCGGCATCGCCCGGGCGCTCGCGGTCAATCCCGAATTCATTGTCGCCGACGAGCCGGTCTCAGCCCTCGACGTCTCAATCCAGGCCCAGATCATCAACCTGCTACAGGATCTGCGCCGTGAACTGGGCCTCTCGCTCCTCTTCATTGGCCACGATCTTTCGGTCATCGAATTCCTCTGCGACCGCGTCATCGTCCTCTATCTTGGTAGGGTCATGGAGATGGGCACTGCCGCCGATCTCTATTCAAATCCGCGCCACCCCTATACCCGCGCTCTGCTCGACGCCGCGCCCGTGCCGGACCCGACGATCCGCCGCGAGCGCATCACGCTCAAGGGTGATCTCCCAAGCCCGGTCAGTCCACCCTCCGGCTGCGTTTTCCGCACCCGCTGCCCCTATGCGATTGAGCCCTGCGCTGAAGTGGTCCCGCCACTCGAAACGCTCGAAAACGGTCACCGCGTGGCGTGCATCAGAGCAGCCGAGCTTAACCTGAGCGAATAGATCAAGCATTTCGCCGGTCCTGCGCACTTCGGTAACAACCACCTCTCAATGCCTGCAATTGCTAATAAAACCGCGATTGCGGGCATTTTTAGTGCATTTGGACGATTTGCCCAGTGCATGAGTTGAAGTGCGCATAAAGCGGATTTTTTCGGGCATTGCATGACGCCTTCCTGCCGCATCATGCTGCTTGTCATGAAACGTATATTTATCGCCGCACGAAGCAATCCAGAGCACATGGCCGAGCTGTTTCGCAGCGAGTTGCCAGAGCATGAAGTGTTCACCCAGCAGCCCCAGTCTGGGGATGCGCCTGTGCCATATATCGTGGTCGGCCGCCCGACGCCGGGTGTTATCGCTGCAGTTCCGGGCCTTGAGCTTGTACTGAGTCTGAACGCCGGCATCGAGCACCTGCTTGCAAGTGGCGAAGTGCCGGACCATTTGCCGATCGTTCGTCTGGTCGATGATGGATTGGCCGACGGTATGTCGGACTGGGTGCTGGCTCACGCGCTCGCTTGGCACCGCAACCTCGCCACCTATGCCGACCTTCAGGCCAAGCGCGAATGGGCGCCGCAGCAGGAAAAGCTGGCGCGCGAGCGCACCGTCGCCGTGCTCGGGGCAGGGGCCCTTGGCTCGCAGGTCGCCGGCCATTTCGTCCGCTTTGGTTTCAAGACGCGCGTCTGGAGCCGATCTGGCCGCCCGATCGATGGCGCAACCAGCTTTGCGGGCCGCCCGGCCCTCATGGATGCAGTGAGCGGAGCCGACATTCTCGTCAACCTCCTGCCCATGACCAGCGAAACGGCCAATGTCGTCGATGCGACCGTGCTGAACGCCTTGGCCAGGGGCGCGTTCTTCATCAACGGGGCACGCGGTGGCCATGTGGTCGATGCCGATCTGATCGATGCGCTCGATCGTGGACAGGTGAGCGGCGCCGCCCTCGATGTCTTCCGGACGGAGCCTCTCCCGGCGGCAGATCCGCTGTGGAGCCACCCAAAAGTCCTGCTCTCTCCCCACGTGGCGGCGCCGACGCATGCGCATACGGCCGTGGCGGAAATGGCTGAAAATATCCGGCGGTTCGAGCGCGGCGAGAAGCTGCCGCATCTCGTGGATCGAACGCTGGGCTACTAGACGACAAGACCGGCCGAAGCTGGCTAAGGCAAACGCCCGCATGGGCATCAGGTAGAAGGACGTGACAATGACAATCAAACTGACCCGCCGTGCAGCGCTTCAGGGCATGCTTGCCGGTACCGCCGTACTCACCACCATGCGGGCTTTCCCAGCCTGGGCCCAGGCGCCCGGCGGCACGCTGATCGTCGGTCTCACCTATGAGATCGATACGATGAATCCCTATTCGACCGGCTTCCTCGGCGATGCGCAGGCTGCCGTTATCGAAGGCCTGATCGCACCCGATAAGGACGCGGTCTATGTGCCGGTCCTCGCCACCGAAGTGCCATCGCTCGAAAATGGCGGCATCGTCGTCTCGGAAGACGGCAAGACCATGCAGATCACCTACAAGCTGCGCGAAGGCGTCAAGTGGCATGATGGCGAACCCTTCACCTCTGCCGACGTGAAATACACCTGGGAGGCAGTCAAGGACCCGGCGTTCATCGCCGAATCCAAGGATGGTTCGTCCGAAGTCGAGAGCATCGACATCCCCGACGACTATACGGTCATCGTCAACTACAACACGATCACGCCGACCTTTGCTGCGACGCTGTTCACCTTCGGCATCATGCCAAAGCACCTGCTCGAAGGCACCGATCTCAACACCTCGTCCTACAATGAGACCCCAGTCGGCACCGGACCGTTCAAGGTCAAGGAATTCGTGCGCGGCCAATATGTGGAGACCGTGCGCAACGACGATTACTGGCGCACCGCCGAAAATGGCGACAAGCTGCCCTACCTCGACTCCATCATCTTCAAGATGATCCCCGACACCAATACCTTGATCACCCAGCTCAAGTCGGGCGAAGTGACCATGGTCGTCTCGACACCCTACAGCCAGGCGAGCCAGGTTCAGGGCATCGAGGGCATCGAAATCGTCCAGGGGCCCCAGTTGAGCTGGCAGCACCTCGATTTCAATTTCAAGCGTCCATCGCTCGCCGATCTCAACGTGCGCAAGGCCATTGCCATGGGCATCGATCGCGAAGTGATCATTCGCGCTCAGGGTGGTTTCCCCAAGGCTATCAAGTCGCCTGTCGTGCCGGTGTTCGATTTCTACGACGACAGCACGCCGGTCCTCGCCTATGACGTTGCCGCCGCCAATGCGCTCCTCGACGAATCCGGCTATGTCGCCGGCAGCGACGGCATCCGTGAAAAGGATGGCGAACGCCTCTCCTACGCGTTCATGGTACAGTCCGGCCGCGCAGATGACGAACTCGCCCAGCAAGTCATCATTGCCCAGCTCAAGGCCATCGGCATCGAGGCAACCGCCAACAACCAAACCGGCGTTGCCTATCGCGAAGCCCGCTATAAGGGCGGCTACGACCTGATCTATGGTCGCTGGATCACCTCGGCTAACCCCGTCTACCACGACTTCTGGGGCACGGGCGGCGCCAACAATGGCCAGTCCTATTCCAACCCTGAGCTCGATGCAGCCATGGCCGAATTCGAGAACACGCTGGACCCAGCCGAGCGCAAGGTTGCAGCCTCGAAGTTCCAAGCCATCCTGGCCGAAGACCTGCCGACCATCTCGCTGGTCAACAACGTGGCCTTGATCGCCAAGACCACCAAGCTCAAGAACTTCGTGCCGAACCCAACCAACATGACCAACTTCGTCGATACCTCTGCCTGGTACATGGAGTAATCTCCACTAGACCAAACGCCCCCGGCCGCAACGGGCCGGGGGCATTTTCTTTTTGCGAGCCTGGAGGCGGCATGAGTTTTGGTTACGTCTTGCGCCGTCTATTGAGCGCCATCCCGCTGCTGCTGGGTATTTCGGTCATCCTCTTCGCCATTATCCATCTGGCGCCGGGCGGTCCGCTCGATATGTATACCGAGAACCCTGCCGTCAGTAAGGAAGCGCTGGCGCAGATCTCTGCCGCGTATGGCTTGGATCAACCGGTGCCGATTCAATACCTCCTCTGGCTGAAATCCATGGTGGTCGGCGATTGGGGTTATTCCATCCGCACTGGTCGCCCGGTGCTGACCGAAATCGTCTTGCGCCTCGGGCCAACTTTGGAACTTGGCGGCCTTGCGCTGATCATTTCCCTCATCATCGCGATTCCTCTCGGGATCATCAGCGCTTCGCGTCGTGGCTCGAAGCTCGATAGCAGCCTGACGCTGGCCTCGTTCGCGGGTATCTCGATCCCCGTCTTTTGGCTGGCCTTGCTGCTGCAATTGCTGTTTTCCGTGCAACTGGGTTGGCTGCCATCGGCTGGCTATAAATCCATCGGCGGCGGCGATTTTCTCGATCGTCTGCGCCATATCGTCATGCCTGCCGCAGTATTGTCGCTCGCCACTGTCGCCAGTTGGAGCCGATTTATCCGGTCCGGCATGATCGACGTGCTCAATCAGGACTATATCCGTACCGCTTATGCCAAGGGTCGCTCGGAGCGGGGGGTGGTTATTCTCCACGCCCTGCGTAACGCCATGATCCCGGCAGTCACCGTCATCGCGGTGGATTTTGCCACCGTGATTTCCGGTGCTGTCATCACTGAAACCGTCTTTGCCTGGCCCGGTATTGGACGTCTTTTCATGGAAAGCATGGATGGCCGCGACTATCCGATGCTCATGGGCCTGATGATGATGGGCTCGCTCGGCATCATCATCGCCAACATCATCGCTGATCTCGCCTATGCATCGCTCGACCCAAGGATCCGCTATGGTTGACACTGCCATTCCGCTGGCCAAGGTGCAGCCGCCGCAAAGCTATGGCCGTCGCGTCATCAAGCGTTTCTTCAAGCACAAGCCGGCAGTAGCTGGTCTGACGTTCTTGTTGCTTCTCGCCGTCGCGATCATCATCGGCCCCTATTTCTCGCCCTATTCCTTCGATGGGCAGGATTTCATGCTGATTGGTTCACCCGGACCGATTTCAGCGCAGCATTGGCTGGGGACTGACGAACTTGGTCGCGACTCCCTGACCCGGCTGATCTATGGCGGTCGCGTATCGCTCGCTGTCGGTCTTGCGGGCGCAATCATTGCGACGATAGCCGGGACTTTGGTGGGCGCGCTCTCAGGTTTTTACCGTGGCTGGACCGACGCGCTCTTGATGCGGCTGACCGACGTGATGTTGTCGATCCCGACTTTGCCGCTTGTGCTGCTGCTGTCCGGGCTCTTTCGTCCCAGTCCGCCTCTCCTTGTCGCCATCGTCGGCATGCTGATCTGGATGGGTACGGCGCGTTTAGTGCGGAGCCAGTTTCTGGCGCTTCGTGAGCGCGAATTCGTCGAGGCGGCCCGCGCCTTGGGGGCAGGGGGCGCGCGCCTCATGTTCCGCCATATCCTGCCCAATGCCATCGGCCCTATCACCGTATCGGCCACCCTGGCCGTAGGCAGCGCCATCATGCTGGAATCGGCGCTGAGCTTTTTGGGCTTCGGTATCCAGCCGCCGGTGCCGACCTGGGGGAACCTGCTCAACAGCGCCAGTTCCTATCTCAGCGTCGCGCCTTGGCTAGCCATTCCCCCGGGGCTGTTGATCCTTTGCACGGTGCTGGCCGTGAATTTCCTTGGCGATGGTCTCCGCGACGCCATGGAGCCGAAGGAATAATCTCTATCTCGAAGAAAACGGTGACATCAGTTGGATCAAGCACGCCTGATTGACCTGCAAAGCCGCTATATAGTCGACCAAGGCCCCAAGCCTCTGGCGCGCGGCAAGGCAGTGGCGAGCACCGGCAATCCGATCGTCACCGAAACCGTGATGAAAGTCCTGGCCGGTGGTGGCAATGCTGCAGACGCCGCCATCGCCGGAGCCTTGGTGCAAGCGGCAGTTGAACCCCACCTGACGAGCCATGCGGGCATGGTCTCGTTTCTCTATTGGGACGCCAAAACCAAGCGCGCCTCTCAGTTGAATTCACTCGGCACCTTGCCGCACGACCTAGCGCCATTCCGGCCGATCAACGGCGTCGGCGGTTGGGCGCGGGAGGGCGCGCCGGGACCGCAAGCAGCCATTCCTGGTTTTATGCCCGGACTTGGCGCCATGCACGATCGCTTTGGCACGCGACCATGGTCTGAATTGTGCCAGGATGCCATTCGCTGGGCGGAGGAAGGGCATCCTGTCTCCTCTTTCGAATATGGCGTCAACGTCTTCGCCGCTCCCTTTTCGACCTATTTCGAAGAAGGCCGCGCCGTCTTCATGCCCGATGGCTATCTGCCACCCGTCGGCAGCATCACGCGAAATCCCTCTTTGGCAAAGACGCTTCGGACTTTGGCGGAGGAGGGTCCAACCTACTTTACGGAAGGCCAATGGGCGCGTGATTTCGTGGCGGTCGGCAACGCCCTCGGCTGGCCGGCGCGGCTCGACCATATGACCGCCAACCCGCCGCGCTGGCAGGAGCCATTGAGTTTTAGTCATCGCGGCAATGAGATTGTCAGTCTGGCCCCGCCGGAGCGTCAGGCGGTGTTCTGCTCGCTGGTGCTGGGCGTGCTCGAGGAGGCGGGCATTGCCCAGATGGAGCCATTTGGCGCCGATTATCTCTTCTATATGAGCCACGCGCTCCGTCTGGCCGAACAGGCATGCGGCTTCCTTCATGACCCGCAATATTTCGGCGAGGGCGCCGCCGCCATCACGGACCCGGCCTATCACCGCTCGCTGGCCCAACTGATCCAGGCCAGCCGGCCCAAGGTCGACCTGACCGACCATGTGCGGTTGACCACAGGCGCCGCCGCCTTTGCGGCGTCCGGTTGGAACAGCGCCAAGTCCAAGGCGCCGGTCGGCAGTTGTGAAATTTCGATCGTCGATGCCGAAGGCAATTGGCTTCAAATGATGAACACGGTGCAATCGGGTGGCATCCCCGGCATGGCTGTCGGCGGCGTTGCCATGATGGGATCGCACGAGCAGACGTCGATGAACGCGCACTTTTCCAATTGGCGCACCCCCGGCGCCCGCATGCGCAACATCTTGGGCAATACCTTCGTCATGAAGGATGGCGCGCCTTGGCTGGCGCTCGGCACGCCAGGCAATGTCTACGCGACAGTGGCGCAGATGCTCGTCAATATCCTCGACTTCGGCATGACGCCCGATGCGGCGTCTGATGCCCCGCGCATGCTGCCGCTCGAGGACAATTATGCGCTCACGATCGAAAGTCGCTTGGCACCAGAAGCCGTCCTAGGCGTCACCGCCCTCGGCCTCCATCTCACGCCCATGCCGGCATGGGACTGGAATATGGGCTCCTTCCAGATGTGCTGGCGCAGCGATGCCGGCCTCATGGCATCGGCCGATTTCAGGCGCACCGGCACCGCTGCGTCTTTGATCTAGCGGAAGACTGGCCTTGGTCGCGCACCGAGCGGCGCGACCGTCGCTATTAGCTTCACGACCAAAATCTCTTTATCGAGATAGCTTTAGCTTCAACGCGAGCAAGGGGCTCGCGTCATGCTGCTTCACGCTTTGCAAACCTGAAACCACTCACCTTATGGATTAAAGATATAAACATATCTTTATACGGTATTGACTCGCAATGGCTTCTGCCGGAATGTGCAGAGGCCAAGGTTCTCCGGTCGCCGCTTGCGATGTGCCGGAGCTAAGAGGGAAGCCGGTGCCCCGAAAGGTCGGGAATGCCGGCGCTGCCCCCGCAACTGTAAGCGGCGAGCTGAAGTCCACCATGTCACTGGGGTCAGACCTGGGAAGACGGGCAACGGCGATGACCCGCGAGCCAGGAGACCTGCCTCGGCGAAATAACGTCCACGGGCGGGGTGTCCTGGTGTGCCGTAGTGATGGTCGCGAGCGCGGCCCGTTTCGCTATGTGCTTGCCTCGGCCTTGCCCCCAACAAACTGGGGCTTGTCATGTCTCAAATGCAAAATCCGCCGGCATGTTTGGCGTGCCACCAACGAATGCCAGGTCTGCTCGACGTCCCGATGATGCGCGCGGGCGAAACGTCATGCGCCACTTCCAACCCTGCTGACTGACACCAAGACCGATAAGAGACGGCGACCGCTCCATGACCAAAGACCTGACTTTCGCAATCAAGACCGTTGCTTTCAACGAGGACTATCAGCCCGCTGAAAACACGCGCGTCACCACCAACTTCGCCAATCTCGCTCGCGGCGAAAGGCGGCAGGAGAATCTGCGCAATGCGCTGAGGATGATCGACAATCGATTCAACGCCTTGGCGTATTGGGATAACCCCAAAGCTGACCGCTACACCGTCGAACTCGACATCGTCACGGTCGAGTTGACGATCGGTGCCGAAGGAAAGAGCGCCTCGTTCCCCCTCATCGAAATCCTTAAGTCGACCATTCTGGACAAGAGGACGAATGAGCGCGTCGATGGGATCGTCGGCAATAACTTCTCGTCCTATGTTCGCGACTACGATTTCAGCGTCGTGTTGCCCGAGCACAATAAGGGACAGGCCAAATTCAACATTCCGGAGAGCTTTGGCGATCTCCATGGCAAGCTATTCAAGGCATTTCTGAACTCGGACATCTACCGCGCAAATTTCGGCAAGCCGCCGGTTATCTGCATCAGTGCCTCAAGCAGCAAAGTCTATCACCGCACCGAAAATCAGCACCCGGTTATGGGCGTCGAGTACCGTCAGGACGAGTTCTCGTCGACTGATCAGTACTTCGCCAAAATGGGGCTCAAGGTTCGCTACTTCATGCCGCCCGATAGCGTGGCGCCGCTCGCGTTCTACCATGTGGGCGATCTCTTGGGTGACTACACCAATCTGGAATTGATCAGCACCATCAGCACGATGGAGACGTTCCAGAAAATCTACCGGCCCGAGATCTATAACGCCAATTCGGCTGCCGGAGCTCTCTATCAGCCCGACCTGAAGCACCAGGACTATTCCGTGACGCGGGTGATCTATGACCGCGACGAACGTAGCCGCCTCGCCGTCGAGCAGGGCAAGTTCGCCGAAGAGCATTTTATCAAGCCCTATAAGAGCGTGCTCGACCAGTGGTGCGCCAGCTACGCGTCCTGAACAGTTAAAAGAACAGAAGATCGAGCATCATGAACAAACTCCTCCCCACCTCGACGGCTGGTAGCCTGCCCAAACCCTCTTGGTTGGCCCAGCCTGAAAAGCTCTGGTCGCCCTGGAAACTGGACGGCGAAGAACTCGTCGAGGGTAAGCAGGACGCGCTGCGCCTATCCCTCACCGATCAACAACAGGCAGGCATCGATATCGTCAGCGACGGCGAACAAACGCGCCAGCATTTCGTCACGACCTTCATCGAGCATCTCGATGGCGTCGATTTCGAAAAGCGCGAAACCGTGCGCATTCGCGATCGCTATGATGCGAGCGTGCCCACCGTCGTGGGCGCCGTTTCTCGCCAGAAGCCGGTCTTTGTCGAAGACGCCAAGTTTCTGCGTCGTCAGACCACGCAGCCGATCAAATGGGCCCTTCCGGGGCCGATGACCATGATCGATACGCTCTATGATGCGCATTACAAAAGCCGCGAAAAGCTCGCCTGGGAGTTCGCCAAAATCCTCAACGAGGAAGCCAAGGAGCTTGAAGCCGCGGGCGTCGATATCATCCAGTTCGACGAGCCGGCCTTCAACGTCTTCTTTGCCGAGGTAAACGAATGGGGCGTAGCAACGCTTGAGCGCGCGATCGAGGGACTCAAGTGCGAGACCGCCGTCCATATTTGTTATGGCTATGGCATCAAGGCCAACACGGATTGGAAGAAGACGCTCGGCGACGAATGGCGGCAATATGAAAAGACGCTGCCAACGCTGCAGAAATCGAGCATCGATCTGATTTCGCTCGAGTGCCATAATTCCCATGTTCCCATGGACCTGATCGAACTTATTCGCGGCAAGAAGGTCATGGTTGGGGCGATCGACGTCGCATCCAACACCATCGAAACTCCGGAAGAAGTCGCCGCGACCCTGCGGAAGGCCTTGCAGTTCGTGGACGCCGACAAGCTCTATCCCAGCACCAATTGCGGCATGGCGCCTCTTTCACGAAAGATCGCTACGGGAAAATTGCAGGCCCTGAGTGCTGGCGCTGCGATCGTCCGCCAGGAGCTATCGGCTTAAGCACCGACCTGTCGTCACCCCGTGTGGCCGGCTGAGTTCGCCACCGCTAAATCGATCAAAAGGAGCGACAAACGCCGCTCCGGTTCTTCCGCCCTAAAATATGCTTGAGAGGCCGATATGGACGTCTTGGACCATCGCCCCAACTCTGTGGACAAAGCCACCTATCGCAACGGCATGTCGCGCCTCGGCACGTCCGTCAATATCGTCACCACGACGCTGGCTGAGAAACGCTACGGTTTCACAGCCTCGGCCGTTTGCAGCGTCAGCGATACACCCCCGACACTGCTCGTTTGCATCAATCGTGCCAGCTCATGTTTTCACGCCTTCGAGAACGCCCGCCACTTCTGCGTCAACACGTTGAGGCCGGGCCAGGAAGACCTCTCGGAACTTTTTGGAGGCAGAATGCCGGGCTTGGAGCGCTTTGCCCTTGGCGAATGGCACGAGGGTTTTGCCGGAGTCCCCGTCCTCGCCACCGCATCAGTGAGCTTTGACTGCGAACTCACTAGTTTTGTCGACGAAGCAACCCACCGAGTTCTCTTCGGACGTGTCGTCAGCGTTCGTGAGAGCGACGAGAAAGCGACGCTCATGTACTGCATGCGGCGCTACATCAGCGGCTAGGCTGCTTGAAGCGCGCTAAGGTTGCCCGTGACTAAAACTGCCCGAGCGCTGTGGATCATTGCGCCGATCCATTATACCAAACCCCATCTCCTCGATCTGGCACGTCCCAATGTCCCTTGCTAACCGCCTGAAACGCTTCGGCCTCGATTATTATCTCTTCCTTCTGATCGGGACTGTAGCGCTCGCGACCATTTTTCCCGCGTCGGGCGTCGGGGCAGATATCGTCGACCAGATCGCCTATTTCGCTGTCGCGCTGCTGTTTTTCCTCTATGGCGCCAAGCTCAACACCAGCGCGATCGTGGCGGGCATCGCCAACTGGCGCCTGCAAGGCCTGGTCTTCGGTTTCACCTATGTGCTGTTTCCGCTTTGCGGATTGGCCTTGGCGGCTGTCCTGTCGCCATGGATCGAGGAAGAACTGGCAATTGGCATCGTCTATCTTTCCATCCTGCCGTCTACGGTACAGTCGTCAATCGCGTTCACGTCGATCGCACGCGGCAACGTCCCTGCGGCCGTTTGCGCGGCATCGATGTCGAATGTGCTCGGCGTGTTCCTCACCCCGGCGCTGGTGGCCGTGCTACTGCATTCTTCGGGCGATGGCATTTCGCTAAAATCCATCCTCGATATCGGTCTCCAAATCCTCGCGCCTTTTATCCTCGGCCAACTACTCCGCCCCTTGGTCGGCGGTTTCATCAGCCGTCATTCCGTTCTGACGCAGGTCGTTGATCGTGGCTCCATTCTTATCATCGTCTACTCAGCCTTCAGCGCCGGCGTCATCGCCGGGATCTGGCAGGAAGTGAGTCTGGCGAGCCTTTCGATCATCATCGCGGCCGATGTCATTCTGCTCGCGGTCATCATGGTAACCACGGTGTGGGCTGGGCGGGCAGCAGGGCTCACTCCAGCCGATCGGATCACCTTGCTCTTCTGCGGCTCCAAAAAAAGCCTCGCCAGCGGACTCCCCATGGCCAACATTCTGTTCGCTGGTCAAGCCGTCAGCATGATCATCCTGCCGCTGATGCTGTTCCACCAAATCCAACTCTTCGTCTGCGCCATCATTGCGCAACGTGCTGGCTATCTCGCCAGCGAAAAAGAACTGGAAGCGGCGGCGACTTAGTTCGGGGCGACGCCTCGTTCGGCGTTCCGAAAGGCTGTGGTAAGGGCCTGCTCCCGAACGTTCCGGAGCTGGGGAGTATCGCGGAACAGCACTGCTCACATGGCGCAGATATTAAACGCTTGAGCGTCAATGGCATCTGCCGCTCACCGCACGTGGGAGGACAATGGCGCTAAGATTAAAAATTTCCGATACCTAAATTAAGGGAACTCTGACTACTCACGCCCCTCCGATCGCTCCATGCTCATCAAATAGACAGAGGGCGGTGAGGGTAGTGGTTTTGGCTAGTGTTTTAGCAGTGGCAGATATTTCGCCTCAAACCGAGAGCCTGTTCGGCCTCGATGTGCAGGACCAGTCCTGCCGGCCGATGCTGCGCCAGCTCGAGGCACAAGGCGAACTGCTGGTTGTCGGCGAAGAAGTCGATCCGCATTTCGATCTTTCAGCACTGCTGTCGCTGACCCACGATACCAAAGCCGTCATTGCCGGCAAGCTTAAGGGTTCGGACCTCTCCGCTTTCGGCAATCTCCTCTCCGATCGCAAGCGCATTGCCCTGGCACTCGGCGTCGAAACGGACCAAATCCAGGAAACGCTGCTTGCCTCGGTCAAAAAGCCGGTTGCGCCAGTGATCGTCGAGAACGCTCCGGTGCAGCAGGTCGATTTTGACTATGGCGTTCTTGCCCGCCTCCCTGTTCCAACATTCTTCGCCAAGGAAACCGGCCCTTATATCAGCGCCGGCATGATGGTTGCGGTTGATCCCGAAACCGGCCTTGGCAATGCCTCCTATGCGCGCCTCAAGATCCTTAGCCCCACCGAGGCGTTGATCGGCATTGCGCCGAACCATCACCTCGCGATCATGACGCGCAAGGCCGCGGCGATGGGTAAGCCCTTGCCCTTCGCCGTGGTTCTAGGTGCACATCCCGCCATTCAACTGGCCGCGTGCCTCTATCTCGGCCTTGGCGACGATGAACTGCATTGTGCTGGTGCACTGCTCGGCGCGCCCGTGCGCGTCACCAAGTGCCTCACCAATGACATCCTCGTGCCGGCAGATGCCGAGATCGTGCTCGAAGGTTTCATCCATGCCGATAAGCCCATCGAAGAGGGCTATGTCTCGGAATATCATGGCATGTACGAGGATTATGGCGTCGGTGTCCTCGCCACCTTCCACCGCATGACGCGGCGGGAAGATGCCATGTTCCAGGTCATCGAACCCGGCTACCACGCCGAACACATCAATCTCGGCGCCATCCCGATTGCCGCGAGCCTCAAGGCCCAGCTGTCGCGCTCGATCCATAATGTCGGCGAGGTCGCCGTCACGGCGTCCGGTTCGGGTCGCAACAATGTCGTGGTGCAAATCCACAATCCGCGTCCCGGCCAGGCTCGCCGCGCCATGGCGATCTGCTGGGGCGCCGTCAGCATCATCAAGAACATCACCATCGTCGATAGCGATGTCGACCCGTGGGACACCGAAGCGGTGGAACTGGCCAAGTCCACCCGCATGCGCGCCGAGCGCGACGTGCTGATCGTCACCGACCTTCCGGCCGATCGCTCCGAGCCGCAGGAGTCGGGCGGCATGGTCGCCAAGATCGGTTATGACGCGACCATCCGACAGTCGGACCGCAAGGAAGGCTTCGATAAAGCCCTTCCGCCGGAAGCTTCTTATGACCGTATGCGTGCCGTTCTGGCCCGCGCCCAGGCCAAGGGGCGCTGAGCCATGCACAAGCGCCGTATGATCGTTGCGATTACCGGAGCCTCCGGCGCTTGCTACGGCGTGCAGGCGCTCAAGATGCTGCGCGAAATCGAAGGCATCGAAACCCATCTCATCATGTCGAGCGCCGGTGTGCGCACGGCCATGGAAGAGGGCGTCGTTGGCTCTGCCGAGGAAATTCGCGCTCTGGCCGATGTCACCTATCCGCACAAGGATATCGGGGCAGCGGTGGCCTCCGGCTCGTTCAAATGCGAAGGCATGCTGGTCGCGCCGTGCTCGATCAAGACGCTGAGCGCAGTAGCCCATTGCTATTCCGACGATCTCATTTCGCGGGCCGCCGACGTTTGCCTCAAGGAGCGTCGCAAGCTCGTCCTGATGGTGCGCGAGACCCCGCTTCATGCCGGTCACATCGCGTTGATGGACACGGCAACGCGCAGCGGGGCGATTATCATGCCGCCCGTGCCCAGCTTCTATACCCGTCCGAAGACGCTCGACGATCTGGTGAGCCAGACAGTGGGTCGCGCTCTGGACCTTTTCGATCTCGACCACCCCAGTGTGCGCCGATGGAAAGAAGGAGGTCTGAGCTAGTCAGGGATGCGTCCGCTGGCCGCCTCAGCCAGCATGAATAAGGGAACGGGCTTCCTCTGGAGAAAGGAGGCCGCAAAAAATGGAGAAACACATGAACAATCTGACGACTACCAGCAAGTCGCGCGCCGCCCGCATGGGCCGAGCCGCTGCGCTTGCACTCGCTCTGCTTGGCACCTCGGTTTTGACCGGCATGACCAGCAACGCCTTTGCTCAGGCCGACGAGCAGGCCGTGAGCGGCGGTGAAATGACCATCATCGCCGGCTCCGATATCAAGAGCTGGGATCCGGCCATCACCTCGGGCACCTTCCCGGGCGGCCCAATGGATCAGCTCGATTCCGTCTATGGCTTCCTGGTCTATGTCGACCTCCAAGGCAAGGTTCAGGGCGGCATGGCCGAAAGCCTGACCAGTGACGACGCCAAGGTCTGGACCCTCAAGCTGCGTCCGAACGTGAAATTCACCGACGGCAATCCCTATGATGCCGAAGCCGTGGTCTACAACTGGAAGCGCGCCGCCAATCCCGACACGCTCGCACCGGCCCAGCCCTTCGTTTCGTCCTGGATCGACGGCGTCAAGATCATCGACCCCCTGACCATCGAAATCACCCTGCCGACTCCGAACCGCAATTTCGGTTCGACTGTCGCCCAGTCCGCGCCTTTCGTTGCGTCGCCCGCGGCGCTCGAAGCTGCCGGCTCGGATAAGGCCGCGATCAAGCCGGTCGGCGCTGGCCCCTTCCTCTTTGAAAGCTGGGATCAGGGCATTTCGCTCTCGTTCGAGCGCAATCCGGACTATTGGGACCAGCCGCGCCCCTATCTCGACACGCTGAAATTCGCGATCATCCCGGAAACCAACAGCCGTATCTCGACTGTGGTTCAGGGCGGCGCGCAGATGATGGCGGGCTATCCCTACCAGTTCGGCGCCAATGCCGAAGCACCCGGTGTGACGACGCATGAAATCCCGATCCCGGGCCTTTATCGCGCCTATTTCAATCAGGTCGCCGGCAGCTTCACCGATCACCGCGCGCGTGAAGCCTTCTACCACGCGGTCGATCCGGCCCGCCTGATGCAGGCCTATACCCAGGTCGATGGCTATGTGACCCCGACCAACTATTTCACCGAAGCCTCGCCTTACTATCAGACCGAATACACTCTGCCGACCTACGACCCGGAAAAGGCGCAGGAGCTCTTCAACGAACTGGCTGCCGACGGCAAGCCGTTCAAGATGAAGCTCGTCACCTATTCGAACTCGGACCTCAAGCGTCTCGCTTCGTACTTGCAGCAGGTGCTGTCGGCCTACGAAAACGTCGAAGTCGAGCTCGAACTCGTCGACCAGGCCATGCTTAAGCCGCAGTGCCAGACCCAGGTCAATTTCGACCTCTGCGTCGATGGTGGCGTGCTCGTGGCCAATGGCGCCGAGCCGATCATCTCGAACCTTCTCAAGACCGGTGGCGTCGACAACTGGGGCCAGTATTCGAGCGAAGCCATGGACGGCTATCTCAATGCCGCCAATGCGACCATGGATCAGGCTCAGGTCAAGGCTGCCTATCTCGACGTGCAGAAGGTCATTGCCGAGGACCTGCCGCTCTACATCTTTGGCTCGGAGACGCGCTTCCTGCTGCTCCGCGACAACACTGGCGGCATCGTGCCCTCCAATGGCGGCATCTTGCAGAAGCAGTATCTCTACGTCTGTGAAGACGCCTGCGCTGCAAAATAAGCTCTAGCCCACACCGCTCCGTTCTTCCCTCGTGACGGAGCAAACGGTGCCGCGCCTCCCCGCGGCACCGTCCCATAAAACGGATGCCGACGGCGTCCATCCAATGACACCTGAAGGTCATCTCATGTTCGACAAACGCCCCAGAAAAACCTTCCGCCAGCTCTTTGGCGAGAAGCAGGTCTTCACCCCTTGCGTGTGGGATTGCTACTCGGCCAAGGCAGCGGAAATGGCTGGTTTCGAAGCCATTCTGCTCTCGGGCGCCTCGCTCGGCTTTTCGATGTCGGGCGTGCCGGATATGGGCCTGCATAATCAGGAAGAGCTGGTTTGGGCCACCGACCGCATTTCCGATTACTCCCCGCTGCCGCTGATCATCGACGCCGACGATTGCTTCGGTGACGTGGCCCAGGCCTATCGCACCTGCCGCCGCCTCGCCAAGGCCGGCGCTGCCGCGATTCTCCTCGAAGATACGCCCAACGAACGCGGCTATGCCCGCTTCGGCCGCGCCATGGAAAAGGCGACGCTCGAAGGCAAGCTCGATGGCAATATCGAGCATCCGGTGATTTCCCAGGAACTCTGGCTGGCCAAGATCAAGGCCGCACTCGACGCCTGCGCCGACACCGATTGTGTCGTCATCGCCCGCACCGAGTCCAAGCTCGAAAAGGGCCTCGACGACGCCATCGAGCGCTGCGTCAAGGCCGAGGATCTCGGCGCTGAAATGACCTATGTCCATGGTCTGCGCACCCTCGAAGAGTGCAAGAAGGTCAACGCGGCGCTGCCGGGCTGGAAGATGTTTGGCGACATCGCCTGGGTCAATGGCAAGCCCTTCGTCGAACTCGAAGATATCGGCGCCCTCGGCTTCAACCTCGTCACCATGCACTACCTCGAAAAAGGCTCGATGTACGGAATGATGGATTTCGGTAAGCGCGTCTTTGCCGAGCAGAGCACCCGCTATTCCGATGAGCACGACATGGGTGGCTACACCAAGGAAGAGCAGCGGAACCTGCTCGAACGCGACATCGGCTGGATGGACGCGGAAGAAGAGTGGAAGCGCATCTGAGCGCGCCATTGAAGGTGAACGCAAAGGTGGCGGTGGGTGTCAAAACTCGCCGCCGGAACAGGAAAGGGAACTGACGTGCTGAATAGCGCAATGCCCTATTTTCGGGCCATATCGACGCGATTGATCACCGGGGTTCTCGTCTTCCTGCTGGTGACTTTTAGCGCCACTGCCCTTTCAAGCCTGGCGCCCGGCTCGGCTGCGCAGCTGATCCTTGGCGATTACGCAACGCCAGAGCAGATCGCGGCGCTCAATGCCCAATATGGCTATGACCTGCCGCTCTGGCAGCGCTATCTCAGCTGGCTCGGCGATCTCTTGCGCGGTGATCTCGGTGTGACGCTCTTCAGCCAGCAACCCATTCTTGGCGTCGTCCTCGAACGCGCCGCCGTCACCTTCGAAATCGCCTTCCTCGCCATGGCTGTGTCGCTGCTCGGCATTCCGATCGCCATGTATACCGCGAGCCATCCAAACAAGCTCGCCGACAAGGTAATGCGCTCCATCTCGACGGTGCTGCTTGCCGTGCCGACCTTCGTCATCGTGGTCTTGTTCTCTTACCTTTTCGCCATGGTGCTGCGCTGGTTCCCGGCGACGGGCTGGGCCAAGTTCACCGAAAATCCGGTGGCCAATCTCTGGTATGTGGCGCTGCCGGTCCTCTGCCTCAGCATGCACCAGACGGCCTATCTCTACCGCGTGGCGCGCAACGAATTTGTCACGACGCTGCAGGAAGATTACATCGCAGTCGCCCGCGCCAAGGGCCTGCCGCTCGGCTACATTCTCTTCCATCACGCCCTACGTCCCGCCATGCCGCAGATCCTGACGGTCATGGGCCTGTCGCTGACCTATATGCTGGCCGGCTCTTTCGTTGTCGAAAGCTATTTCGCCGTGCCCGGCATCGGCTGGACCATCCTGAGCGCCGTCAAGAGCCACGACATTCCGCTCGTCCAGGCGATCCTCTCGCTCACCGTCGTCATCTTCGTCATCGTCTTCATGCTGGTCGATCTCGGCTACGCGCTCATCGACCCACGGGTGAAAGTATCATGACCGATATCGGCAATTCCCCCGTCTTCAAGCCTGGCCCCGATGCCAAGCTCGGCGAGATCGTGCGCCACGCCATGCCCTGGTCGAGCCGCCTCAAACTCCCCGGCGCCTCGCCCTTCGAAATGCTGGCGGCGATCTTTCTCGTCCTGCTGGTGTTGATCGCGCTTTTCGTCGATTTCATTCCCGGTCTTGTCAGCCCGAAACTGCCCTATGGCGATTTCTCGGCTCTGCCGGAATGGTCGCTCAATGGCCTTCTCGGCACCGACGATATCGGCCGCAGCATTTTCTCGCGCGTACTCTATGGCGCGCGTACCTCGATGATGATCGTCGCCATCTCGACGACGATCGCCCTCTTCGCCGGTCTCCTCCTCGGCATGCTCGCCGGCTATTATCGCGGCATTTTCGAGCGCGGCGTCGATCTCTTCGCCAATGCGCTTGCCGCCATGCCTTCGACGCTCGTCGTGCTCGCCTTCGTCGCCGTCACCGGCCCATCCGTCGTCACCATCATCGTCGTCCTCGGCATCTTTGACATTGGCACCTATGCCCGCGTCGCCAAAGCCGGCGTCATTTCGCAGTCCAACCGCGACTATGTGCTCGCCGCCCGCGCCATGGGCGCCACCGATGGCCGCATCCTCCTCAAGGAAATCCTGCCCAATCTCATTCCAGCCCTGACCGCTGTCATGCCGACGCTGATGGCTGGCCTCATCATCACAGAGGGCTCGCTGAGCTTCCTTGGCTACGGCATTCCTGCGCCGGCGCCGAGCTGGGGTGGAATGATCGCCAGCTCCACCGATCTCTTGAGCCGCTTCCCCATTCTCATCGTCGGACCCGTGCTCGCCATCGTCTTGACCGTCTATGCCTTCAACACCATCGGCGACTATCTCGCCCAACGCCTCAACAGCCGCGAACGGGAGAGCTGAGATGTATTCCGAAGCTCCTGGCCCGATCCTCTCCTGCGCCGCCATGACCTGTGAGATGGACTCTGTCTCCGGTCCCTTGCAGATCCTTCAGGACATCAACTTCACCCTCGCGCCCCGCCGCGCTCTGGGCATTGTCGGTGAATCCGGCGCCGGAAAGTCCATGCTGGTCAAGGCCATCATGGGCATCGCCCCCAAGGGCCTCAAGACCATGGGCCGGATCGAACTTAAAGGGCAGGACCTGCTCGCGCTCAAGCCGCGAGATCGTGCCCGGCTCATCGGCCGCAAGGTCGGTATCGTCTTCCAGAACCCGATGACCTCGCTCAATCCTTTCGTCCAGATCGGGCGGCAGATCGAAGAAGCCGGCTGCATCCATATGGGCCTGAGCAAGGCCGAAGCCCGGTCGCGCGCCATCGAGCTCTTGTCCTTCGTCGGTCTTCCGGACCCCGAGGATTGCTACGATTATTATCCGCACCAGTTCTCGGGCGGCATGAAGCAGCGCATCATGATCGCGGCGGCGCTCATATGCCAGCCCGACCTCCTCATCGCCGACGAAGCCACGACGGCGCTCGATGTGACCGTGCAAAAGGAAGTGCTGGACCTGCTCCAGACCATCCAGGCCGAGCGGCAGATGTCGATGATTCTCGTCTCGCACAATCTCGGCGTCGTCGCCGGCCGCACGGACGAAATCCTCGTGCTCTATGGCGGCAATGTCGTCGAATATGGCCCGACCGCCGAAGTCTTCCGCAATCCGCGCCATCGCTATACCGAGGCATTGCTCTCGGCCATGCCGGCGATGGACCAGCCGGCCCACACACGGCTCCGCACCATTCCCGGCCAGCCGCCGAACCTGGCCAATCGTCCTGCCGGTTGCCCCTTCGCACCGCGTTGCCCTTCTGCCCAGGCCATCTGCCATGAAGCGACGCCGCCGATGTCGGCCGGCATTCACCCCGACCATCGCTTTGCCTGCCACTTCCCGCTGGCTGAACTGCCGCGCCAGGCGCCGCAGGAGGTTGCCCATGTCCAGTGACGCCATTCTCGAGGTCCAGAACCTCTCCGTCAGCTTCACCCGCGCCGGCAAGGAAATGAAGGCGGTCGACGACGTCTCTTTTACAGTCGGGGCAGGGGAAACCTTGGGCCTCGTCGGCGAAAGCGGCAGCGGTAAGACCACCATCGGCCGCGCGCTCCTGCGCCTCCTGCCCAATGCCAATACGACGGCCAAGGGTTCGGTGCGCTACAAGGGCCAGGACCTCATCACCCTGCCAAGCGAAGACATGCGCCGCATGCGCAATCGCCTGCAGATGATTTTCCAGGACCCGCTCTCGTCCTTCAATCCGCGCCGCAATGTCGAAGACATCGTCGCCGAGGGCCTCGTCATTCAGGGCAAGCCGGCCAGCGAACGCAAGACCCGCGTGCAGTCCGCTCTCGCCGATGTCGGCTTCGATATCGACCTCGTTGCCGGGCGCAAGCCGCATCAGTTTTCCGGCGGCCAGTGCCAGCGCATCGCCATTGCCCGCTCGCTCGCCGTCGAGCCTGAACTCATCGTTTGTGACGAACCGGTCGCCTCGCTCGACGTCTCGGTGCAGGCGCAGGTCATCAACCTGCTGCAGGACATCCGCGAAAACCGTAATCTCGCGCTGATCTTCATTTCGCACGATCTCGCGGTCGTCAAAAATGTCAGCGATCGCGTGGCCGTGCTTTACATGGGCCGCATTGTCGAGATCGGCACGGGGCCGCAGATCTACACCCGACCGGCGCATCCCTATACCCGCACGCTGCTCGAAGCCGTGCCCGTGGTCGATGCCACGCGAAAGATCGAGCCCGATGGCAAGCGCACCGTGATGCCCTCGCGCAATCGGCCCCAAGGCGGCTGCGCCTTCCGTAGCCGGTGCCCGCGCGCGACGGACATATGTGCCCAGGTCGTCCCGACCCTGCAGCCCGCGCCAGGTGGCCAGATGGTCGCCTGCCATCATCCCCATGATGAGCCGGCCCCCGGCATGGCGGCGTGAGGGCAAGGCGATGAGCAATCCCGGCTTTCTCCAGCGCGTCTGGCCCGATATGTGCGCCGCCTATCGCGACGCCGCGCTTGGCCGCGCCTGCCTCGACCTGCAGGAGCGGTACAATGTCGATGTGCCGCTGCTCTTGGTGCTGTGCATTGCCGACCGCGTCGGCCACGGCATTGCAGCCGAAAATCTCGATGCGCTGGTGATCGAGAGCGAAGACTGGCGCGCTGCCGCCATCGAACCGCTCCGCCGCGCCCGCCAGGCCATGAAAGGGCGCTTCACCGCGCCATCCGAACAGGCGCTACGCGACGACATCAAGCGCCTCGAACTCGAAGCCGAGCGCCTGCATGTCCAGCGCCTCGCCGAAGCCTTCCCGCCTGCAGGCGGGGAATTTGGCGTGGCGGCCAGCCAATATCTCGCGCTGCGCGGCGTGCCCACAGACATTGCCACGCAGTTCTTGCAGACCTTCGATATCGCCTATGATGCGCAGGTTGCGCCGGTCGTGGCGCTGGATTGAACGGAGCATAAATCATGAGTGATTTCGATACAGTCATCCAGGGCCGCTTCGTCGGCGAAGACGGCATCGTCGAGCGCGGCTTCGCCGCCGTGCGCGATGGCAAGATCGCGATGCTCGGCTCGGGCACGGCGCCCGCAGCAAAAGATGTCCACGATTTCGGCGACGCCATCGTCCTTCCCGGCGTCATCGACGGCCAGGTCCATTCGCGCTCGCAAAAGGACCAGGAAGACTTCATCTGGTCGACGCGTTCGGCCGCTGCCGGCGGCGTCACCACCATCGTCGACATGCCCTATGACGCTGGCCTATTGATTTCGACCGGCGACATGATCCGCGAAAAGGCCCGCAGTGCCGGCGAACAGGCCCGGGTCGATTTCGCGCTCTATGGCACGATCAATCCAGCGCATGGCCCGATCCATATCGCCGAAATGGCCGAAGCCGGCGCCGCCTCCTTCAAGTTCTCCACCTTCAACACCGATTCCACCCGTTTCCCGCGTATCCCGACGCCGCTGCTCCATGCCGCCTTTACCGAAGTCGCCAAGACCGGCCTGATCGCCGGCGTCCACAACGAGAACGATGAATGCGTTCAGGTCTGGAGCGAGGCCATCAAGGCAACGGGCCGTACCGACTATCGCACCCATGGCGAATCCCGCCCGCCGATCGCCGAAACCCTGGCCGTCGCCGAAGTCTACGAAATCGCCCAGGCGACCGGCGCCTCGGCCCACATCGTCCACTGCTCGGTCGGCCGCGGTTACGACATCGCCCAGGCCTATCGCGCCCAGGGCGTCGATGCGACCATCGAAGCCTGTATCCACTATCTCGTCTGCAGCGAGGAAGAGGACGTCTCGCGCATGCTCGGCCGCGCCAAGTGCAATCCGCCGATCCGCTCCGCCGCCGAACGCGAAAAGCTCTGGCAGCATCTGGCCGCCGGCCACATCACCATCGTCTCGACCGACCACGTTTCCTGGGGCCTTGAGCGCAAGTCGTCCCCGGTCATGCTCGAAAATGCCTCGGGCATGCCGAGCCTCGAAGTTCTCCCGAGCCTCCTCCTCGACGGCCTCACCGATCGCAACCTGCCGCTGACCCACGCGGCAAAACTGCTGGCGTCCAACCCGGCCCGCCTCTTCCGCATCGCCGACCAGAAGGGCGGCTTTGGCCTCGGTCTCGACGCAGACTTCGCCGTTTTTACCGAGCGCCCGCGTTACTACGACCCGTCGGCCAGCGGCCACAACGTCGTCGGCTGGAGCCCCTATGAGGGCCGCCTCATGCGCTATGCGCCCGTCGCCACCTTCCTCCGCGGCGATCTCGTCTTCGACGGCACCAATGTCCTGGCCCAGCCCGGCAATGGCCGCTTCATCAAGCCCAACCGCGTCACCCCGGCAATCGCCGCATGAACATCCCCGGCACCAATACCCCGCTCAAGGTGGATCGCGAGCAGCTCCAGCGCGATCTCGACGCGCTGGCGGCGCTCACCGAGCCCGGTAAACCCTGGACCCGGCGATCTTTTACACCCATGTTCCTGAAGGGGCGCGATTACCTCGCCAAGCGCTTCGCCGAGGAAGGCCTGTCCACCCATATCGACGCCGCCGGAAATCTCATCGGCCGCTGGCAGGGCACGGATGCGTCCGCCCCGGCCCTGATGACCGGCTCCCACAGCGACACCGTCCCGAGCGGTGGCCGTTTTGACGGCATTGCCGGCATTCTCTCCGGCCTTGTCGCCATCCGCGCGCTGCGGGAAGCCGGATACAAGCCAAAACATTCGATCGATCTCGTCGATTTCCTCGCCGAAGAGCCCAGCGAATGGGGCCTCTCCTGCATCGGCAGCCGCGGCATGGTCGGGGCACTGACCCCGGACCACCTCGCCATGATCGGCCCCGATCACGAACGGTTCGACACGGCCATCACCCGCATGGGCGGCGACCCCGCGCGCCTCGGCGGCAAGCTTCATTCCGATGTTGCAGCCTTCGTCGAGATACACATCGAGCAAGGCCCTGTCCTTGAGGCCGAAGCCATTCCGCTCGGCGTGGTTAGTGGCATTGCCGGCATCGCCCGCGTCCGCCTCCGCCTTGAAGGCGAAGCCGGTCACGCCGGCACCGTGCCGATGAATATGCGCGCCGATGCCGGCATGGCCATGTCGCGCCTCCTTCTCTCACTTCGAGATGCCGCCCGCGTCGAGGCCGAAAAGGGCAGGGGCCATTTCACCGCCACCGTCGGCGTCATCAAGTTCGAGCCCAATGGCGCCAATGTTGTGCCCGGGGCCGCCGAAGCGATCGTCGACATCCGCGCCGAGAACGATGCGGCCATGGACGATTATCTCGCTGCCATCGACACTCTGGCTCAGAACGCTACCACAGCCGAAGGCTGCCGTGTCGCCGCCACCGAGCGCCTGAGCCGCACTTTCGCAGTCCTATGCGATCAGCGCCTCCGGGGCATCATTCGCGAAGCCGCCGAAGTCCATGGCCTCGCGACGCGCTCGCTCGCGTCCGGCGCCGGCCATGACGCGGCCTTTGTCGCGCGCATTGCCCCCGCCGCCATGATTTTCGTGCCCTCCAAGGGCGGCATCAGCCATGCCCCCGAAGAGTGGACCGACACCGAAGCCATCGCCCGAGCCGCCGACGTTCTGGCGCTGACCCTTTCAACCCTCGATCAAAAGCCCCGTGCCCCCGCGGCCTGACCATTGGCGCAACAGCGCCCCCACCTAGGAATAGAAGAATGAGCAGTATCATCCTCGACGGCAACAGCCTCACCATCGAGCAGGTCGTCCGCATCGCACGCGAAGGCGTCAAGGTCGAGCTGGCCCCCGAGGCCCGCGCCGAGATCGTCAAGAAGCGCGCCTATATCGAGGAAAACTGGCTCACCGAAAATGCCCCGGCCACCTATGGCTTCAACACCGGCGTGGGCAAGCTCAAGGATTACAAGATCAACCAGGCCGATAACGAGCAGTTCCAGCTCAATATCGTGCTCTCGCACTGCTCGGGCATGGGCGATCCGGCCTCCGAGGAAATCGTGCGCGCCATGATGGCCGTCCGCATCAATGCCTTCTGCGTCGGCGTCTCGGGCCTCCGCATCGAAGTCGTCGATCGCCTCGTGGCCATGCTCAACAATGGCGTCCATCCGGTCGTCCCGATCCAGGGTTCGGTCGGCGCCTCGGGCGATCTTGCTCCACTCGCCCACATGGTTTCGGTGCTGATCGGCTACGAAAAGGCCGAGGCGTATTATAAGGGCGAACGCATGTCCGCCCCCAAGGCCCTCGAATTGGCCGGCATTTCGCCGACCAAATTCGATCTCAAGGCCAAGGATTGCCTAGCGCTCATCAACGGCAACAGCCTCTGCGCCGGCATGGGCTCGCTCACCATCTGGGATGCCGAGCAACTGATGAAGACGGTCGATGCCATCGGCTCATTGAGCCTTGAAGCCATCCGTGGCGAACAGGCCGCCTTCGACGCGCGCATCCATGAAGTCCGCAAGCAACCGGGCCAGATCAACGCCGCCGAAAACGTGCGCCGCATGATCAAGGGCTCGCGCCGCACCTCGGAATCCGCCCGCGCCGTTCGCCTCGAAGACGATATCCTCCATCCCGTCCACCATGCCCGCGTGCAGGATCAGTATTCCTTCCGCTGCCTGCCGCAGGTCCATGGCTCCTGTCGCGACCAGCTCGAACACGCCAAGACGCTGATGACGCGCGAACTCAATGCCGCGACCGACAATCCGCTGGTGTTCTGGAATGAAGCAGGCGCGCTTGAATTCCTCTCGGGCGGCAATTTCCACTGCGAACCCATCGCCTTTGCCATGGATATCCTCGCCATCGCGCTGATCGAAATCGGCAACATCTCAGAGCGCCGCCTCTTTGCGCTCTGCGACACGACGCTGAACTATGGCCTGCCGCCCAACCTGGCCGGCCGCCCCATCGGCCTCAACTATGGCTATGGCATCCTGTCGACAGCCGCTGCCGCCGTCGCCTCGGAGAACAAGACCCTCGCCTTCCCATCGGTGGCCGACACCATCCCGACCAAGTCGAGCCAGGAAGATCACGTCTCGATGGCCGCCTGGTCCTGCCGCAAGGCCCAGCAGGTCCTGAGCAACATGCCGAAAATCGTCGCCGTCGAATGCCTCTTGGCCACCAAGGCGATCTTCCTCACGCGCGATGCGCTTGGGCAGTTCGCCCTCGGCGCCGGCACCCAGGCGATCTATGACGCCGTGTCCGATGTCGTCCCGCTCCAGGAGCAGGATGGCTATATGCAGGACCAGATCGTCCCGATGATCAAGCTCCTCACCGATGGCGGCGTCCTCGCCGCTGCTGAAGGCGCCGTCGGCGCGCTCAATTAAGCCCTCTTGAGGCCCGCGCTCGACGCGGGCCTCGCTACCCATACTCGACTTCAGGCTAGCTTGAGTGCGACCATGGCCGGCTCTATGCTGCCCCCTTATGGATAAGGCTGGCTTCGAACTTTCCCTATTGTCAAAGTTCGTGCTCGCCTGCCAATCCCCCCGTCTTGCCGACGCAGCCAAAGACCTCGGCCAGACCCCATCCGCCCTCAGCATTGCCCTTCATAATCTCGAAGAACGGCTTGGCCTCAAACTCTTCGAGCGTCGGGGCGCCGGGCTTGATCTCCTGCCGGCCGCCTTCTGGCTGTTTCGCACCGGCGCACACCTGCTTTATCTCGAGCAGCACACGCGCGAGGCCCGGTTCGCGGGCGGCCGCCGCATGGTCAAGCTATCGGTTCATCTTGATCTGAATTTTGCCATCGGTCGGGTCTCGAAGGCTCTGCTGCGCACCTCGCAGGAGATGATCGAGACAGCGCCGGAATTGCTCGTCGATTGGCACTTTTCGGGCCTTGATGACGACGATATCGGCGATCCCACTGGCCTTGCCCAAAGCGAGCGCCTGCCCGACAAATCTGGCCAGCTCCGCATCTTTTATGGCACAGCCGCCACGGTTGGTGTCCAGGCCGTCCATCTCTACGACGATCCCTGGATCGTCGTCGGCAATAAAGGCAGCCGGGTCGATGCCTTCCAGCCCGACGAGCGCGTGACGCTCCTCCGCATGCGGCGCGAGATCGTCGATGCCATGACGCGCTTTGCCACCGAACACGGCTTTGCCGATCGCCTGCGCTATCGAGACGAAGAGCCCGCCCAGCTCTCGGCCATTCTGCGCGATCAACCGCAGACGCGTCTTCTGATGCCCGCCAATCTCATGCCGCGCCGGCTCGGCCTCGCCCGCCACGAGGAGGCGCCCTTTGCTCCGCGCTTTGTTTCCTCGATTTATGGCGAAACCGGCGGGGCTGCCGGGGCCTATGGCAAGGCTTTCCTCGAAGCCATGCGGCGCAACCTCGTCGCAGAAAGTAGCGCGGTCTTCACGCCGCGCCTAACCACGCGCCAAATCCATTTCTTCAATCTCGTCGCCCAAACGGGCAGCATTTCCGCCGCCGCGCGGGTCGCCAATACAGCGCAGTCGTCCGCCTCGAAGCACATTTCCCAAATGGAAGAGGCCATCGGCGCGCCATTGCTCCAACGTACCGAGGAGGGCACGAGCCTTTCCCCGCGCGGCGAGGACGTGCGGGCGCAGACCGTCGTCATCGAAGAGCGGCAGGATTGGATCGTCCGCAAGGCCCATGACATTGCCGCCCATTCCCAAGCCCGCGTCACCATCGGCACCTTGCCGAGCTCCGGCCACGACAGCGTTCTCACCGAAAAGATCGCTCATGTGATGACGCGCATCCATGCGCGCCACCCGGACTGGCAGATGCAGATCGTTGAGAGCTCCAACACCATGCTCCACGAGCATGTGCGTTCAGGCGATCTCAACCTGGCGCTGGTCGGCATGGTGCAGGCGCAGGTCGCGCGCATTCGCCTCGGACCCACCGAGCCGCTCTGCGTCATCGGCAATCCCGCGATCAGTTTCGGCGGTCGCAAGGAATTGGGGATCGAGGAAACGGTGGCGCTGCCGCTCGTTCTCGGCCGCCAGCATCTCAGTATTCACCAGAGTTTTGCCGATGCTGCCCGCGAACGCGGTCTGCGCCTCAAGACGGTGGTCGAAGTCGGCTCGCTGGCGCTGGCCATCGCCATGGTGCGCCAGGCGCCACTTTGCACCATCCTGCCGCCATCATCCGTGCGAGCGGATATCGAGGCCGGCAATCTCATTGCCGTGCCCATCCGCCACGAGGAACTCTCCGGCGCACTGTCGGTCATCTTCTCGGCCGACCGCGAACTCTCGGAAGCCGAGCGCATCATCGTACAGGAATTCGTCCGGGTATTCCGACCAGGGCGCACCGCCACGGTCGAACTGCCCGAGGACTGATCAGGCACTCGCGAAGGTAATCTGCGCCTTCATGGCCGAGGACCGATCGGAGGCCAGCTTGAACGCCGACTCCGCTTCGGCGAGCGGCACCGAATGGGTAATCAACGGCTTCACGTCGATCAGTTTTTTCCGCATCAATTCGACGCCGATGGCAAATTCCTCGTGGAAGCGGAAGGAGCCGCGCAGGTCCAGCTCCTTTGAAGTCAACACCTGCATCGGGATGGTCATGTCGCCACCCAGGCCCAGTTGCAGGATAATCCCACGCGGCCGCAAAGCGACGATGCCCGAGGCGAGGGCAGGGGCCGCGCCGGAGCATTCATAGAGCACGTCGAAATAGCCCTTGTCGGCACCATAAGGCGAAAGGCCCTCGGGATTCTTGGCCGTATTGATCACGCGATCAGCGCCCGCCGCCTTGGCAATGGCGAGGGTGAAATCCGACAGATCGGTTGCCACGATCTCAGCTGCGCCCGCGCGGCGGGCCGCCAGGATCGACAGCACGCCAATGGGGCCGCAACCGGTCACCAGCACGCGCTTGCCGAACAACTGTCCCGCGCGGCGTGTCGCATGCAGCGTCACCGCCAAGGGTTCAGCCATGGCGGCCTCACCCGCGCTCAACCCATCCGCGACGACGCACTGGCTCGCCAGCGCCACCAATTGCTCGCGAAAAGCGCCCTGAATGTGGGGGAAGGGCATCGCCGAGCCATAGAACCGCATATTGAGGCACTGGTTCTGCAGCCCTTCCTGGCAATAGCGGCAATGGCCGCAGGGCCGGGATGGCGACACGGCCACCAACTGCCCACGCTCAAGCCCCGTGACACCCTCGCCAAGCTCTTCGACAAAAGCCGAAACCTCGTGGCCGAGCACCATCGGCTCACGCAGTTTCACCGTGCCGAAGCCGCCATGGTTGTAATAGTGCAGGTCCGAACCGCAGACGCCGCCGGTCGCGAGGCGCAATGAAACCTCGCCGGGACCGGGCTTTTCCACCGGACGATCTTCGACGCGCAAATCCTTGGCGGCATGAATGACAATGGCTTTCATCAGAGCACCGGTGTGAGAAGGTTGCGGCCCGTAAAATGGGCGGTGAGATTGTCGCGCAGCAATTGGCCCATGGCCTTGCGCGTTTCGACCGTACCCGAGGCATGGTGCGGTTGCAGCAGCACATTGTCGAGAGCCAGGAACCGCGGATTGAGTTTCGGTTCGCCTTCGAACACATCGAGCGCCGCCGAACCAAGCGCCTTGGTTTCAAGCGCCGTCAGCAGCGCTTCCTCGTCGATATTGGACGCGCGGGAAATATTGATCAGCATACCTTCGGGGCTGAGCGCTTCGATCACCTCCTTGCCCACGATGTGCCGCGTCGCAGCCGAGGCGGCGAGAGTGACGAAGAGGAAATCGACCTCTGTCGCCAGCGCTACGGGATCGGCGACAAACTGCCAGGGCTCTGGCGCGAAGTCCTTTGCGGAAACGTCACTGTAGGAAATCTCGAGATCAAAACCCTGCAGGCGCTTGGCGACTTCAAAGCCGATGCGGCCGAGGCCGAGCACGCCGGCCTTCTTGCCCCAAACTCGGCTCTTGAGCGGATAAAGCCCCTTTTGCGCCCATGACCCATCCCGCACCCAGGTCTCGGCACCGATCATGCCGCGCGAGAGCGCCAGCATCATCGCAACGCCGAGATCGGCGACGTCCTTGGTCAGGACATCGGGCGTATTGCTGACGCGGATGCCGCGCGCCCGGCAGGCATTGAGATCGACCGCGTCATAGCCTACGCCATAGACGCTGATCACTTCGAGATTGGGCAAAGCCGCGATGATGTCGGCACTGGCACCAAGCTCGCCGCGCGTCGCGATGCCGCGAATGTCCTTGCCGACCGCCGCGAGAAGGGCCGGCTTGTCCGCCGCTTCAAAATAGCGGTGAACGGTGAAGGCAGCGTCGAGCGGCACCTGATCCCATTCGGGATAAGGCCCCATTTGCAGGATATGCGGCTTGGTCATGATAGGCAGGCTTTACGGCTTGACAGAAAATGTTATCGATAACAAAACAGAGGCAGGCACATTTGTCGAGCCCGTTTCTTGAAGGAGTGACCCATGCAGATTTTTGATCTGACCGGCCGCCGCGCCCTGGTGACGGGATCGTCGCAGGGCATCGGTCTCGCACTCGCCAATGGTCTTGCCGAAGCCGGCGCCAGCGTCGTCCTCAATGGGCGCGACGAGGCCAAGCTCGCCGAAGCCGCCCGCCAAATTCCCGGCGCCAAGACGCTCGCCTTCGATGTCACCGATCACGCAGCGGCCCGCGCTGCCGTCGATGCCTTCGAGGCTGAAACCGGCGCCATCGATATCCTCGTCAACAATGCAGGCATGCAGTTTCGCGCGCCGCTCGAAGATTTTCCCGCCGACGCTTTTACGCGCCTCCTTCAGACCAATGTCGCGAGCGTCTTCAATGTCGGCCAGGCCTGCGCCCGCCATATGATCACCCGCCGCGCCGGCAAGATCATCAATATCGCCAGCGTCCAGACCGCTCTCGCGCGCCCCTCGATCGCGCCCTATACGGCCACCAAGGGCGCCGTCGGCAATCTCACCAAGGGCATGTGCACCGATTGGGCCAAGTATGGCCTCCAGTGCAACGCCATCGCCCCAGGCTATTTCGATACCCCGCTCAACGCTGCGCTCGTCGCCGACAAGGATTTTTCGGCCTGGCTCGAAAAGCGCACCCCCGCCGGTCGCTGGGGCAATGTCGAGGAACTGGTCGGCGCCTGCATTTTCCTCGCCTCGCCGGCCTCGAGCTTCGTCAACGGCCACACGCTTTACGTCGATGGCGGCATCACCGCGTCGCTCTAAGACTGCCTGAGGAGGATTTCATGACGGGTCACATCGGTCTTGTCGGCGCCGGCGCCATGGGCGGCGCCATCGGCGCGCGTTTGGCGACCACCGGAGAGGAGCTAAAAGTCTTCGATCTCGACGCGCAAAAAGTCGCCGATCTCGTCGCCAAGGGCGCGACCGCTGCGACCAGCGCCAGCGAACTCGCCCAAGGCGCCCGCGCGGTCATTCTCAGCCTCAACGCCCCCCACATCGTCCGCGCCGCTGTCTTCGGCCCCAACGGCATCGCCGCAGGCGCCGCGCCGGGTCTGCTCATCATCGACATGTCATCCATCGACCCCGAAGCTACGCGCGCTCTCGCCGCCGAAGCCAGGGAAAAAGGCCTCCGCTGGGTCGATAGCCCCCTCTCTGGCGGAGCGCCCAAGGCCGAATTCGGCCAGCTGACCCTCATGCAGGGCGGCGCCGAGGCCGATGTGCGCGAGGCCCAGCAAATCCTCGCCCAGGTCGCCTCCAACCAGACCCATATGGGCGATGTCGGCACCGGCCAGACGACGAAAATCGTCAACCAGGTCCTCTGCGGTCTCGGCTTCATGGCTGTGGCCGAAGCCACCGCCTTGGCGGAAGCCGCAGGCGTCAATGTCGAGCGCATTCCTTCTGCGCTCAAGGGCGGTCGCGCTGATAGTGCGCTGCTCCAGGAATATATGCCCCGTTTTGCCGCCCGCGATTATCGCCGTACCGGCCGCATCGACAATATGGTCAAGGACCTCGATGGCGCCCGCGAGCTCGCGCGCCAGACCCAGATCACCATGCCGCTGACGGCCCTCGCGGCCGAAATCCATCGCCTGCTGACCGCAGCGGGCTTGGGCGGCGAAGACCAGGCCGCGCTGATGGAGTTCTTCCGCGGCCCCAGCAAGGAGAAGTTTCAGTGATCACCCGCTACGCCCTTTTTGAAGGTCAGGTGCATGAAGGCCAGGACGCCGCCTTCCGCGCCGCCGTTACCGCCGAAATCCTGCCGCTCTGGAAGCAGTTTCCCGGCGCTCTCTCGGTGTGCGTCAGCTATGCCGTCAAGCGCGACGACGGCGCGCCAGAATTCCCGATGATCCTCGCCGTCTCCTATCCTGACGTCGCCGCCGTCGATGCCGCGCTAGCCAGTCCCGTGCGCACCAAGGCGCGCGCCGCCACTGAAAGCGTCCTCGCCCGCTTCTTCACCGGCCGCATCCACCATCACGTGATGGACGCCGAAGACTACGAAAAACTCTGAGATTGCGCTTGTCCGGCAACGCGCCCCCTGATCATTTGGCGCCCGCCATACTCGCTTTTCGGAACCGCTGATGCCGCCACGCAAACCGCCGACCATGCAGGACATTGCCCGCAAGGTCGGCGTTTCGCCCATGACCGTCAGCCGGGCTCTCCGCGATGGCACCTCGGTAAACGCCCAGACGCGCGACGCCATCCGTCAGGCCGTCGAAGAACTCGGCTATGTCTTTGACAGCACTGCCGCCAATCTCCGCCAGCAGCGCACCGGCTTTGTCGCGGTCACAATTCCCTCGATCAACAACGCCAATTTCGCCGACACCGTCCGCGGCCTGTCGGATGGTTTGAAGGCCCACGGCCTGCAGCCGCTCCTCGGCTACACCGACTACGATATCAAACAAGAAGAAATCCTTGTCGAACAGCTCCTCCGCCGTCGCCCTGAAGCTATAGTGGTCACCGGCGGCCAACATACGCCGCGCTGCCGACGCCTTCTTCAAAGCGCCAGTATTCCCGTCGTCGAAACCTGGGACATTCCAGCGGACCCAATCGGCCACGTCGTCGGTTTTTCCAATGCCGATGCCGCCGCCATGCTGGTCGATCACCTCGTCGCCGCCGGCCGCCGCCGCATCGCTTTCATCGGCGGAGAAGCCGGCCGCGATTCCCGCGGAGCCGACCGCCGCACCGGCTTCATCGCCGCCATGGAGCGTCACGGCCTGGATGCGACCCGGCTCGTCGCAGCCGGTGTCCCGCCCGTCTCGATGCTCGAAGGCGCCGCCGCCATGCGTTCGCTGCTGCAGCAGTGGCCCGATACAGACGCTGTCATTTGTGTTTCGGATCTTGTCGGCTTCGGCGCGCTAACTGAATGCCAGCGAATGGGCATCGCCGTGCCCAAGCAAATCGCCATTGCAGGCTTTGGTAATTACGAAGTCGCTGAGATCTGCGTTCCGCCTTTGACCACGGTCAACCCATTCCCTGACCGGATTGGCCGCAGAACCGCGGCGGTGGTCGCTAGTCTACTTGGGCTTGAAGAGACGGACAGTCTGCTAGGTTCTGAAATTACTACGGAACTGCTCATTCGTGCGTCAACAATGTCTTGAGAACACTTTATAATTTACGACAGTTGGCCTTCGGTATTGAACATCTCGGTTTCAATATAGCCCTTTAGCAATGCTGCCAGTGCTTGGAGCGAGGCCAGGTGGGTGCGTTCCCAGCCGTGGGAGCTGTCGAGGGAAAAGCAGACGAGGCCAACGCGGATATCCCAGCCGGCTTCGACGGCGGCGGCGCTATCGGAGCGGTAGTGGCGGAATGTATCGCGCTCGTATCGGATGCCATTCTGTTCACAGACCGTTAACATTTGGCGCGTCATGCGGGCGTCAAAGGGCCCCTGGCGATCTCGCATGGCGATGGTGACGGCGTCGTCGCGCGATGTCTGGTTGGGAGCGGTTACCGCGTTGTCGATGGCGAGCAGTTCTTCGACCTCGGGACCAAACCCGTGCGTGCCACCGATGTTAATCTCTTCGGCGATGGTGAACATGGCTTGGAAGGGGACAGCGACTTTGGTGTGCCCCTCGGCGATGGATTTGAGGACAGCGAGGAGGGTGGCGCAGCCGGCCTTATCGTCGAGGTGACGGGAGACGATGAAGCCGTCGACGACCTCGGGCTGGGCGTCGATCGCGACCATATCGCCGACGTTGAAGCCGGCGGCGACGAGGGCTTCGCGATCGGGCAGGATGGCGTCGATACGGATTTCGAGATTGTCCCAATCGGCGGGCTGGGTGTCGACTTCGGTGTTGAAGCGGTGGCCTGAGGCTTTGAGCGGCAGGATGGTGCCGCGGTGCTCGGCATGGTCGGAAAAGATGGTGACGCGGGCGCCTTCGGCGAAGCGAGCGGCCCAGGTGCCGGTGTTGCGCAGGGAAAGGCGGCCATTGGGCTTGAGTTCGGTGACCATGGCGCCGAGCGTGTCGAGATGGGCGGCAAGGGCGCGGCGGGGTGGGCCATCACCGACTTCGACATAAAGCACGCCGCGGCGGGTATATTTGGGCGAATAGCCGAGATCGCGCAGCCAGGTATCGACCAAGGCCACCGCGCGATCAGTCATGCCGACGGGGCTCGGCGTTTTGACCAGCTGCAGCAGCCGGTCGAGGAGATAGTCGGAATCGATCATGCGGAGCGGCGCTTTCGGGTGCGGGCTGGCGAGACTTCTTCGAGGAAGCGGTCTTCGAGCTTGGCCTCGAGGGTCAGCATGTGCTTTTCGGCTTCGCTCATATGCTCGGCGAGGATCGCGGCGGCTGCGACGGCATCGCGACGGCGCATGGCGGCGATGAGATCGCGCTGATGCTGGATGCCGCTGGCGCGCGAGACGGGCTCGGGCTGGACATAAATGTCCTGTGCGATGGTGAGATCTTTCAAGAGGCGCTGGAGAAACCGGCAGGTGAAAGCGAGAATAGGATTGTCGGAATATTCGGCAACGACGCCGTGGAAATCCAATTCCGCCATGCGCTGGTTCCAACGCTCGTTCTGGTCGGCCGGCTCGTGGTCGTAGATGCCAATGATGGCCTCAAGGCGTTTGAGGCCCACTTCGTCGATATTGGGGGTGGCGCTGGCTGCCAGTTGCGGTTCGAGAACCTTTCGCATCTCATAGATATTGGCGATCGTCAGGTTCTTGGCGAAGAGGAAATTGGAGAGAAGGCTCATCGCCCGGCCTTCGGACATGCGCTCGATGAAGGCGCCGCCGCCGGGGCCGGTGCGGACCGAGATCAACCCTTGAACTTCGAGGGATTTCAGAGCCTCACGGACGGTGCCTTTGCTTGCAGAAAACTGGGCAATGAGATCGCGCTCCTGCGGCAGGCGATCGCCGGGGCCAAGGCCATGTTCGACGATCATGCGCTTTATGGCGTCGACGATCTCGTCGGTGCGCTTGCGGCGCGGCGGATCAAGGGGGGCGATTTCGCTCATGCGGCGCTGTCCGTTGCGGAGAGGCGTGGGGCGCTGGCGATGAGCGAGCGCGTGTAGTCGTGTTGCGGGTTGGCGAAAAGCTGGGCCGCTGGGCCGGTCTCCACCACTTCTCCGAGATACATGACGGCAACGCGATCGGAAATCGATTCCACGACGGCGAGATCGTGGCTGATGAAGATGTAGGAAAGGCCGAGATCGTCGCGCAATTGCTGGAGGAGCAGCAGGACTTGGGCCTGCACCGAGACATCGAGCGCACTCACCGGCTCATCGAGGACGAGAATGCTGGCTTCGGCCGCCAGAGCGCGGGCGATGGCGATGCGCTGGGCTTGGCCGCCGGAGAATTCGTGGGGATAGCGGTCGAGCGTATCGAGCGGCATTTGCACGGCGTCGATCAGTTCGCGCTTTCGGAGGGCGCGTCTGGTGCTGTCGTAAGAGCAGAGGAGACGCAGCGGGACGTCGAGGATTTCGCCGATGGTTTTCCGCGGATTGAGCGAGGCGACGGGGTCTTGAAAGACATATTGAATGGTGCGGCCAAAGGCGCGGGAGCCTGAGGCGGCAAGATCGGCCCAGGGCTTGTTATCGATCAGCATCGTGCCGGAGGTGGGATGCTCAAGGCCAACGAGCATGCGGGCGAGCGTTGACTTGCCTGAGCCGCTTTCCCCGACGATGCCGAGCGTTTCGCCGCGCTTGAGATCAAGCGAAATGCCGCGGACAGCTTGGACTTCATTGGCCTTGCGGCCGAAAAGGGAGCGACCACCGCCGAAGGTTTTGACGAGATCGCGGATCTGGATGGCGTTGGTCATGCCTTGGCCTCCGTAAAGAGCGGGCGAACCCGATTAAGGAAACTGTGGCCTTCCCCGAGTTCGGGGACGCAGGCGATGAGGCGCTTGGTGTAGTCGTGCTGGGGATCGCGGAGGACCGTTTGCGTTTCGCCCTGTTCGACGATTTCGCCATTTTTCATCACCGCGACGCGATCGCAAACCTGGGCGACGACGCCGAAATCGTGGGTGATGAGAAGGAGAGCAAGGCCACGCTCGCGCCGCAGGGTTTGCAGGAGATCGAGATTGCGCGCCTGCACGGTGACATCGAGCGCAGTGGTCGGCTCGTCGGCGATGATGATATCGGGATCATTGGCGAGCGCCATGGCGATGCCGATGCGCTGGCGCTGGCCGCCGGAGAGTTCGTGCGGATAGGCGCTGGCACGATCAGATGCATCCCGAATGCCGACAGTTTCCATCAGCTCAATAGCGCATTGGCGGGCTGCGCGCTTGCCGATGGGATTGTGCGCAAGGACTGCTTCGGCGATCTGGTCTGCGACGGAGAAGAGCGGATGGAGCGTCGTCAGCGGGTCCTGAAACACATAGGCGACGCGGGCGCCGCGGAGGGCGATAAGGTCTTGCTCGCGCACAGACAGCACGTCCTGGCCTTGGATATAGACGCCGCCATTGGTGATGACGCCGGGCGGGGACGCGACCAGGCCCATTAACGAGAGCGCGGTGACCGACTTGCCAGAGCCGCTCTCGCCGATGAGGCCAAGACATTCGCCTTTGCCCAAGCGGAAGCTGATGTCGCGGACAGCGGGGGTGATAGAGGCGCCGGTATCAAAGCCGGTCGAGAGGTTTTCGACGACGAGGGCGGGTGCGTCTGCAAGAGTCGGGGCGGGCTTGGACTGGCGGTCAATCTTGGTGACCGGCATGGGGCGGCCGAGGGTGCCGGAGCGGAGGCGCGGATCGAGCACGTCGCGGATACCGTCGCCGAGGAGGTTGATGCTCATGACGAGGAGGAAAATCATCACGCCGGGAATGATGGAAGCATGTGGCGCGGTGAAGAGCTGAGCGCGGGCCTGGCCGAGCATGGAGCCGAGGTCTGAGGTGGGCGGCTGGGCACCGAGGCCAAGGAAGGAGAGGCCGGCAGTTTCAAGGATCATCCAGCCGACGGTGGTCGACATGGTGATGACGATCACCGGCAGAACATTTGGCAGGACCTCGGTGAAGAGGACAGCCGCGTGGCTTTTGCCCGAGAGGCGCGCGGCGTCGACGAATTCGCGATTACGGATCGAGACGGTGACGCCACGAATATTGCGGGCAAAGAAGGGGATATTGACGAGGGCGATAGCGTAGAGCGCATTGAGAAGGCCAGGGCCAAGCGCCGCGACGATGGCGATGGCAAGGAGGATGTAGGGGAAGGCCATCAGCATATCGACAAAGCGCATGAGAATGCTGTCGGTGGCGCCGCGGGCATAGCCGGCGACGAGGCCGATGAGCGAGCCGAAGAAGGCCGCGAGCGCCGTGGCGCTGATGCCGACGAGCAGGGACACCTGTGTGCCCCAGATGAGGCGCGAAAGGATATCGCGGCCCAGGTGGTCGGTGCCGAGGAGATGGCCGGGGCTCAGTGGCGACAGCAGGCGATTGGGCTGATCGGTTATGTCCGGGTTCGGGATCGGCAGGATGGGCGCGAGCAGCGCCACAATGACGATGAAGCCGAAGATGAAGAGACCCGCCGCCGCGAGGCGATTGGCCAGCAGCAATTGGAGATTGCTGCGGCGCTTGCGAGCAAAGGTCGGGGTCGGGACAGTGAGATCGGTCATGCTTTGAGCCTTGGATCGAGCATGGCCTGAGCGACATCGGCCAGAAGATTGACGAGCACATAGACGGTGGCGGCAACGAGCACGCCGCCCTGCACCAGCAGCAGATCACGGGTCGAGACGGCCTTGACCAGCATCTGGCCGAGGCCGGGCCACTGGAAGACTGTTTCGATATAGACTGCGCCGCCGAGGACGAAGCCGGCCTGAATGCCAAGCACTGGAATGATGGAGACCAATGCGGCGCGGAAGGCGTGGCGGTAGATGACTTTGTTTTCGCTGAGACCCTTGGCGCGGGCGGTACGGATGAAATCCTGGCGCAGGACTTCGAGCATGGCGGCGCGGGTGAGGCGGGCGACGACGCCCGTCGCGACGATGGCGAGAGTGGAGGCGGGCAGGATCAGGTGGCGCAGCAGATCGGGGAGGTCGCCGCCGCCATAGACTGCATACATGCCCGAGGCGGGGAGCAGCTTCCATTGCACGGCGAAGAACAGGATGAAAACGAGGCCGAGGAAGAAGGCCGGCATGGAAATGCCGATGAGGACGAAGAAGGTGACGATCCGGTCGGTCCAGCCGAATTGGCGCACGGCCGAGACGATGCCGGCGAGAATGCCAAGCACCGAGCAGATGATCAGAGATGCGCCGGCTAGGATGAGCGTCGCGCCAAACCGCTCGAGCACTTCGTCGAGGACGGGGCGATTGAGGATGTAGGAGCGGCCGAAATCACCCTGGAGAAGATTGCCGATCCAGATGACATATTGCTCGGGCCAGGAGCGATCGAGGCCGAGCGCTCGATTGATGCGCGCGACATTGTCGGGGGTCGCATAGGAGCCGAGGAGGGCCTGCGCAGGATCGCCGGGGATCAGCTTCATCACGAGGAAGACGATGATGGAAAGGCCGAGAATGACGGGGATCGCGGCGAGGAGGCGTTTGCCGATATAGGCGGTCATGGAAGGTCCTCCGGGGCAGTGGTGTTGGCGGCATCCCCCTCACCCGTCTCGCGCTTTGCGCGATCCACCCTCTCCCCGAGGGGGAGAGGAACAAGAGGCGAGCGCCGGATGAGGGGGATGCCCCCTCTGGCACAGAGTTACTGCTTGGTCACGTCACGCAGGATCAGAGAAAAGTCCGGCTGCAGTTCGAAATCGCCGACGGCGCTGGTGACGACGGCGTTTTGCTTCCAGTTGGCGACGAAGAGCCAGGGGGCATCTTCGTGGGTGATGGCCTGGACTTGCTTATAAAGTTCGCCGCGCTCGGCAGGATCGGTCGAGAGACGCGCCTTGTCGAGGAGGGCGTCGACTTCCGGGTTGGAATAATAAGACGAGTTGAAGCCGCCTTCGGCCGGGAAGGCCGCTGTGCGCAGGGTCAGGAAGGGCAGGGTGTCGGGGTCGGAGGTCATCCAGGCCATTTCGGCCATGTCGCCCTTGCCTTCGAGGCCGGGATTCACTTCCGAAAGGAAAGTGTTCCACTCATAGGTCTTGATTTCGACATCGAGCCCGACGGCCGCGAGATCGGCCTGGATAGCGGTGCCCATCGGGACGGGATCGAGCATGCCCGAGCCGCCTTCGGTGACGAGGAAGGTGAGTTTTGCACCTTCCGCCCCGGCTTCGGCGAGGAGTTCCTTGGCCTTTTCCGGATCATAGGGATAGGGCGCGACGTCTTCGTTATAGGCCCAGTTGAAGGCGGGCGGGATTGGGCCGGCGGACACGTCGGCCGTGCCCTGGAGCACGTCGTTGACGAGGCTTTCCTTGTTGACCGCGTAGTTCACCGCCTGGCGCACGCGCTTGTCGGCAAAGGGGCCGTCCTTGGCGTTGAGCATCACGTACCAGACGTGGGGGCCGACAGCTTCGACGACCTGGTAATTGGCGTCGTCGCGGAACTGGGCGACATTGTCGGGCGGGGTTTCGAGCAGCACGTCGATGCCGCCCGAGAGCATTTCGGCAACGCGGGTATTGGCGTCGGTGATCGGGCGGAAGATCACAGCTTCAAGCGAAGGCGCGCCATCCCAATAGGCATCGTTGCGCGAGGCGACGACGCTGGTATTGGACTGCCATTCTTCGAACTTGAACGGGCCGGTGCCGACGGGATGACGACCGTAATCCTTGCCATATTGTTCGACGGCGGCCGGCGAGACGATGAGGCCAGTAGGCGAGGCCAGATTGCTCATGAACGGGGCAAAGGGTTCGTTGAGCGTGAATTTGACCGTCAGGTCATCCACCACCGCAACGTCCTTGACCGAAGAAAAGAAGAAGGCGAGCGGGAAGGGGCCGGTCGAGGCGAAGGGGTGATCTTCCTTCAGCATGCGATCGAAGTTGAATTTCACCGCTTCAGCATTGAACGGCGTACCGTCGTGGAAGGTCACGCCTTCGCGCAGATTGAAGGTGTATTCGAGGCCATCGTCGGAAATGGTCCAGTCGGTGGCCAGCGCCGGTTCGATTTCGAGCGTGCCGGGCGTGTTGCGCACGAGGCCGTCGTAGATGTTGACGGCGATGCGGAAATCGTTTGCGGCCGTTGAGACATGCGGATCAAGCGAAGCCGGCTCGGCGATCTGCCCGATGACGAGGATGTTGGGCGGCGTCTGAGCGAACGCCGGCGAAACAAAGCTGAGCGAAGTGGCGGCCAAAAGCAGCGCCGCGACGCCTTTCCATGTGCGGATCATAGTGAAAACCTCTCCTTGCGTTCCCTCGCTCTCGCCGTGCGGTTGCGCTATGCAGCAGAGCATGGTCAATTTATCAGCATAAATTCGTACCATGTCAATTTATGATGATAAATCTTCTTTGCCTGCGAGGATGCCGGAATGACCTTTTCCATAATTGCGCGTGATCCGGTCAGCGGCGCCTTCGGCGTGGCGACGGCGACGGCCGGTCCGATGGTGGGTGCGTTGGTCCCGCATGTGCGCGGAGGAATCGGCGCGGCCGCGACGCAGGCGATGACCAATCCGTACCTGGCGATCGATGCGCTGGCGCTGCTCGATGGCCAACCGGCCGATGCGGCGCTGGCGGCGGCGCTTGCAAATGACGCAGAAGCCGATCGGCGGCAGGTGGTGCTGGTGGATTCGGCAGGGCGTACGGCGGGTTGGACCGGGGCGGACTGCATCGGGTTTGCAGGGCATTTGCTGGAGACCAATGTCGCGGTGGCCGGCAATATGCTGACGGGTCGCGCCGTGATCGAGAACATGATGGCAGCGTTTCGCGCGGCCGAGGGAAATCTGGCGCGGGCACTGCTCGACGCGCTCTTGGCAGGTGCAGCAGCGGGGGGCGACAGCCGCGGCGTCGGCTCGTCCGCACTATTGGTGCAGGGGAGCCAAGCCTATCCCGATCTCGACCTCAGGATCGATGCAGCCGATGACCCATTGGCGGCACTGGATCATCTGCTGGGGCTGGCGACCTCGGGTTCCTATGCTGAGTTCGTCGACGAAGTGCCGAGGCGATGAAACAGCACTTTCTCTACTTCGCCTATGGCTCCAACATGGACCTCGCGCAAATGCAGGCACGCTGCCCTGGAGCCGAAGTCGTCGGCATCGGGGTTTTGGCGGACCATGTGCTTTGCTTTCCGCGGCATTCTGTGACTCGCGACTGCGGCGTTGCCTCCATCACGCCGCGACCGGGCGCTGAGACATTGGGCGTGGTCTATAGGCTGTCGGCGGAGAATATCGAGCGCCTCGACGCCTACGAAGATTTTGTTGTCGAGCGGGCGACAGAACTCAATAGCTATAATCGGGTCGAGATCGAGGTGCTGGTCGATGGCAGACCGTATTTAGCGCAGACTTATATCGCTGTAGCGCAGGATGGCGCACACCGCCCCAACGCAGCCTATCTCCGGCACCTACGCGACGGCGCATCCATGCACCGGTTTCCGGAAGAGTACCTGACACAACTTCAAGATTGGAACTAAAGCCCAACGCCTCGCTGCGGTGATGCAAAGCTTCGGGACGTAGGCCGTCAACTTTCGGTTGAGTCGGCATGTGTGAAACAATCACACAAAGCACAGACCGCTTAGCTTTTCGATAAATGCAGGAAGTTTTGGCTGGGGAACCTGGATTCGAACCAAGATCGACGGAGTCAGAGTCCGCTGTTCTACCGTTGAACTATTCCCCAGCAGGGCCTGCTGGCCGGCCGCTTCGGTGGTGAAGCCTGAGCTTCTTGGCGGCGCGGGTTTCCATTAGACAAAGCAGAAGCGGATTGCAAGCGGTTAGGGCGCAGGTTTGCCCAATGAATGTGTGCATTGCGCTCCGCGTCCCGTTCAAGTACCGTCTTTTTCAACAATGCAACACAAAAGCTGCGCTGTGGGCGCGGCCGGCAATGCTGGCCAGCGACCGCGCAGCGTCAGGAGAACCAAGTGACCGATTCGAATCGGTCCGCTGCCCTGTCGGTCGCCCGGACCGGCACGGCGCTCCGCACGCCTTCCGGCCCCGATCGGAAGGAAAGGGGCTCGGCTGCGCCACATCAGGCGGAGCCGCGGACGTCGCATGGGCCAAGGCGCGCACGAGGGCCGCTTTATGCAGCGCTCGATCTTGGGACCAATAACTGCCGCCTGCTGATTGCCCGCCCGCATGACCACGGTTTCCGCGTGCTCGACGGCTTCACCCGCATCGTGCGCCTGGGTGAGGGGGTTTCAGTTACCGGTCGTCTTGGCGATGCTGCCATGGAACGCACCATGGAAGCGCTGAAGCAGTGCCGCAACAAGCTGCGCGATCACCAGCCGACGCGCATGCGTCTGATTGCGACCGAAGCCTGCCGCGCTGCTGAAAACGGCCCGGAATTTCTTGGCCGCGTGAAGGACGAGCTCGGCATCGAGCTTGAAATCGTCGATCGTCGCACCGAGGCCGAACTCGCCGTCACAGGCTGTGCCGACCTTATCGACGATAGCGCCCAGGGCGCGCTGATGTTCGATATCGGCGGCGGCTCGTCTGAGCTGGCCTGGCTCGATTTTCGCGGTGGCCGTCCCCGCTCGCAGGGCCGCATGTCGGCCTCGATCCGCTCCTGGCAGTCGCTGCCGGTGGGTGTCGTTTCCATCGCCGAACGCTTTGGCGGCGTCGATGTGACGCCCGAGGTGTTCGAGGCGATGGTTGCTTTCGTTGCTGAGCATCTCAAGCAGTTCCGCGGCCGCGAAAAGCTTCGCCAGATGATCGCGACCCATCCGGTGCATTTGATCGGCACCTCGGGCACGGTTACGACGCTTGCCGGTCTTCACCTCGGGCTTGAGCGCTATGAGCGCCAAAAGGTCGATGGTCTCTGGCTCAAGAGCGGCGAGGTCGACGAGATCATGCGTGTGCTGCTCAATATGCCGTTTGATCGTCGCGTCACCCATCCCTGCATTGGCCGGGATCGCGCCGATCTGGTTTTGCCGGGCTGCGCCATTTTCGAAGCCATTCGGCGCGAATGGCCGACCGAGCGCGTGCGCGTGGCCGATCGTGGCCTGCGCGAAGGCATCCTGATTTCCCTGATGGATGCAGATAAGGTTCACAAGCGGCCGAGCCGCCCCAAGCGGAGGAACGGACATGGTGGATAAAGCCCTCGGCACAGGCGGACGCAAATCCGACCGTGACCTCAAAATCCGGCTCAAGACGGCCAAGGGACGCACGACCTCGTCCACGAAATGGCTGCAGCGCCAGCTCAATGACCCCTATGTCGCCCGTGCCCGTTCCGAAGGTTTACGCTCGCGCGCGGCCTTCAAGATCAAGGAAATTGACGAAAAGCAGAAGCTCTTCAAGAAGGGGATGCGCGTCGTCGATCTTGGCGCGGCGCCCGGCGGCTGGTCGCAGGTTGCGGCCAAGGCCGTGGGTTCGACGGCCGAAAATCCCTTGGTCATTGGCATCGATTATCTCGAAATGGACCCGATCCCTGGCGTCGTCCTTCTCCAGAAGGATTTCACCGAGGACGACGCGCCCGAAATGCTGTTTGCTGCTCTCGGCGGTCACAAGGCGGACGCGGTCATCAGTGACATGGCCTGGCCGACGACGGGTCATCGCCCGACGGATCACCTGCGCATCGTCCATCTGATCGAGATCGCTGCCGATTTCGCTATTCAGGTGCTCAATCCCGGCGGTTCTTTCGTTGCCAAGGTCTTCCAGGGCGGCACCGAGCATGAATTGCTGCACATGCTCAAGCGCCACTTCAAGACCACCATGCACGTCAAGCCGCCATCGAGCCGCAGCGAGTCGGCTGAAGCCTATCTTGTCGCCAAGGGTTTTAAGGGCTCGGCGCCGGCCGAAGGCGAAATCACTCCAGTGGAGTGATTTCAGGCGACGAGGCCATGAGGGCTATGCCCGAATGGCGGGGTGAGACCGAAGGCGAATGAGGCGTCTTTGTCATCAGCCCCCATCCTGATGCGCTTTGCTGCACACCTCAGCACAAAGTCTTTAGAGTCACACTCGCGTCAATGTGGGCGTGGATTCTTGAGCAATTGATGCCCGGCATTCTTGGGCAGCGACAGGAACAGCACTGTCGCCAACAGCCCCACGGTCCCGACCACATAGAACGCAATGTGGAAGTCGATCAGCGCCAGTTCGCCGCCGCCGCGCATGCGGTGCACGAGTTCCAAGGTTCCCCCGCCCACAGCCACCCCCATGGCAAACATCAGCTGACCCCAGACCTGGCTGATCACATTGGCCTGGCCGGCGTCCTTGTCTTCGATATCGGCGAAGGTGAAGGCGTTGGAGCCGGTCCAGAAGGTTGATTGCCAAAAGCCGATAAAGGTCAGCAGCGCGAGGATCAGCGGGATGGGCGTTTCAGGCGTATAGAGCCCCATCGCATAAATGCCAGCCGCTGAAATCGCCGTGGACCAAACGAGCGGATATTTGAACCCCCAATGGGCAAACATCCAATTGGCGGCAAATTTGGCGACCAGCGCGCCGATCGCGCCGACAAAGGTCACCATGCCGCTTTCAAAGGGCGAGAAGCCAAACGTCAATTGCAACATCAGTGGAAAGAGAAACGGCGTCGCGCCCTGCCCGAGGCGGAAGAAAGTGCCGGCCACGATGGCGATGCGGAAGGTTCGCACCCGCAAGAGCCGGAGATCGAGCAGCGGAAATTCCGTCCGCAGCGCGTGACGCGTATAGAAGACCCCGAGCACCATGCCGGCAATGGCCGAGATGACGCCGTAAATCGGAGGCAGGGCAGGCAGGCTGACGACGGAGCAGCCGAAGGCGAAGAGCGCAAAGGCGAGACCTGCCAGCACGAAGCCCGGTCCATCGATATTGCGGGGCTTGTTGCGATGTTCGTTGGGCAGCGCGAAGCCGACCAACACGATGCCCAAAATTCCGATCGGCACATTGATGATGAAAATCCAGTGCCACGAGAAATAGGTCGTCAGAAATCCGCCAAAGGGCGGCCCGACGATCGGGCCGATCAGCGCCGGAATGGTCAGCCAGGCCATGGCGTCGACCAATTGATGCCGCGGCGTGGCGCGCACCAGAACCAGTCGCGCCACGGGTCCCATCATCGCCCCGCCCATCCCTTGGATGAAGCGAGCGCCAACGAACTGCGCCAGGGAGCCGGAAAAAGCGCAGCAGATCGAGCCGATCATGAAGACCAGCATGGCGATGCGAAACACGCGGCGTGCGCCAAAGCGGTCGGCCATCCAGCTCGAAATGGGGATGAAGATGGCGAGCGCGACGAGATAGGCCGTTAGCGCGAGTTTCAACGAAATCGGATCGGTGCCGATATCGGCGGCGATGGCGGCGAGCGAGGTCGCGATGACGGTCGAGTCCATGTTTTCCATGAACAGGGCCGTGGCGAGGATCAGGGGTGTACTACGGTTCACGAAAGATCAGGCGCCGGCTGAGCCGCCGCTACTCCTTGATATAGCGGCGGTGGCCCGAAACATCGGCGCCGGCGTTCTTGGGTAGGGTGAGATAGACGACGCTGGCCAGGGCGCTGAGGGCGCCGACTGTGAAGAAGGCGATCTGGAAATTGAGTACCGATAGATGCCCGCCGGTGAAGCGGCTCGACACTTCGAGAATTCCGCCGGCCACGGCGACGCCGAAAGCGACCGAAAGCTGCTGGCACACCGCGACGATCGCGGTCGCCTGACTGGCTTCCTCGTCCGAAACGTCGGCATAGCCGAGCGCATTGGACCCGGTGAAAAAGACCGATCGCAAGACACCGCCACCGACCAAGACGGCCATCATGATCGGCACGGGCGTCGTGGCCGTGAACATGCCCTGCGCAGCGATCAGCAGTCCGCCAAAGATCGCGGCAAGGCCCAGGACGCGCGGAAAGCCGAACCGGGCGTAAAGCCACTCGGTAAGAAATTTGCTCACGATCGCACCGATGGCGGACACGAAGGTAATGGCGCCCGACTGAAACGGGGTGAGCCCAAAACCAAGCTGCAGCATCAGCGGCAAAAGAAACGGAATGGCGCCAACCCCGACGCGGAAGAACGAGCCTCCCGTAATCGAGGATCGAAAATAGCGGTGGCGAAGAAGCTTTGGGTCGAGCAGCGGATAGGGCGCCCGCTTGGCGTGGAGAAAATAGAAGATCCCCGCCGTGACGCCCACCGCGATCGTGAGATAGCCGTAGATGATCGGCAGCGCGGGAAGGCTGATCACCGAGAGGCCAAACACGGTGCCCGAAAACGCCACTGAGGCAATGAAGAAACCGATGAGATCGACCGGCCGCGGCGTTCGCTCATCCGGCACCTGGAGAAAAATTCCAGCAAGGATGATCCCAGCGATCCCGATCGGAATATTGATCCAGAAAATCCAGTGCCAAGAGAGATAGGTCGTCAGAAATCCGCCGATCAGCGGCCCAGTCACCGGCGCGATCAGCGCAGGCACGGTCAGCCAGGCCATGGCGGAAACCAGTTCGTTCCGCGGCGTCGATCGCACCAGCAGCAATCGCCCGACCGGCGTCATCATGGACGAGCCGATCCCCTGGAAGAACCGCGAGATCACGAAACTCTCGAGCGAAAACGCAAAAGAGCAGGCGAGCGAGCCGAGCATGAAGATGAAGATCGCGAGCCGGAAAATGTTCTTGGCGCCGAACCGGTCCGCCATCCATCCGCTCAAAGGAATAAAGATCGCCAACGCCACGAAATACGCCGTCAGCGCCAGTTTCAGCGCAATTGGATCGCTGCCGATATCGGCAGCGATAGCGGGCAGGGACGTGGCGATGACGGTCGAGTCCATCTGTTCCATGAACAGGGCGACCGCCAGAATGAGCGGTGTAACGCGGATCAAGGGACCAATCCCTATGAATCGGAAAATGCCGCGAATGCGACCTGGAGACTATGAGCCGATGAAACGGACGGCGCCAGTTAATAGTGGCAGTCCAAGGCAGGATTTTCGTGTCGCCAGAGAGGCTTTTGGGAAAGCGTCGGCGCTTTCAATGCCCCAAACCTTTTCCTGATAGCACTTGGGACCCTGTTGAGCTAGGTGCCCAAACGCATTCCTCCCGTCTCGCGCGGCCCTATGCAAGCCGGGGCCTCGATGCTATTGACCCTCGCCAACCTGAACCCGCAGCTTTGCTCCGCCGGTTCATATTCCATCATCTCTGAATGAGTTCAGAAGGCAGGAAGGGTCTGGCCTTGGCGAAGATTATTACCACCATCACCGGCGATTATGCGCTGACATTCGACGACGTGCTGCTCCAGCCCGCGCGCTCCGATATCCTGCCGACCGAAACCGATATTGCGACCTATGTCACCAAGGACATAGCGCTCAACCTACCGATCATTTCCTCGGCCATGGATACGGTCACAGAAGCCAATATGGCCATCGCCATGGCGCAGGCCGGCGGGCTCGGCGTCATCCATAAGAACCTGACGGCGACCGAACAGGCCGAGCAGGTCCGCATGGTCAAGAGCTTTGAAAGCGGCATGGTGGTCAATCCCATCACCATCGGCCCCAATGCGACCCTCGCCGATGCGCTGGCCCTCATGCAGAAAAGCCGCATTTCCGGCATTCCCGTTGTCGAAAATGGCGGCTCCGGCGGCCGTGCCATCGGCAAGCTCGTCGGTATCCTCACCAACCGCGACGTGCGCTTCGCCTCGAGCCCGGCCCAGCCGATCTCCGAACTGATGACGCACCAGAACCTCATCACGGTTCGCGAGGGTGTTTCAAAGGAAGAAGCCAAGGTTCTCCTCCATCGTCACCGCATCGAAAAGCTCTTGGTCGTCGACGAAGACTATCGCTGCATTGGCCTCATCACCGTCAAGGACATCGAAAAGGCCCAGCTTCACCCGAACGCCGTCAAAGACGCACAGGGGCGCCTGCGCGTCGCTGCTGCCTCAACCGTGGGTGACAATGGCTTTGAGCGCTCCCTCGCGCTGATCGATGCCGGCGTTGATCTCCTCGTCATCGACACCGCGCACGGCCACTCGGTGCGCGTCGCCGAAGCCGTCGAACGTGTCAAGCGCGAGAGCAATTCGACCCGCATCGTCGCTGGCAATGTCGCCACTTCCGAAGCCACCAAGGCGCTGATCGATGCCGGCGCAGACGCGGTCAAGGTCGGTATCGGCCCGGGCTCGATCTGCACCACCCGCGTCGTCGCCGGCGTCGGCGTGCCTCAGCTCGCCGCCGTCATGGGCTGCGCCGAGGAGGGCCACAAGCAGGGCATTCCGGTCATCGCCGATGGCGGCATCAAGTTCTCGGGCGATATGGCGAAGGCCCTTGCCGGTGGCGCCTCCTGCGTCATGGTCGGCTCGCTGCTCGCCGGCACCGATGAAGCGCCGGGCGAAGTGTTCCTTTACCAGGGCCGCTCCTACAAATCCTATCGCGGCATGGGCTCGGTCGGCGCCATGGGTGCAGGTTCTGCCGATCGCTATTTCCAGCAGGATGTGCGCGATCAAATGAAGCTCGTGCCCGAGGGCATCGAAGGCCAGGTACCCTATAAGGGCCCAGTCGGCGCCGTGCTCCATCAGCTCGCCGGTGGCCTCCGCGCCTCGATGGGCTATACCGGCGCGCACACGCTCAAGGACTTCCGCGAGAACGCCACCTTCGTCAAAATCTCCGGTGCCGCGCTCAGCGAAAGTCACGTCCACGACGTGACCATCACCCGCGAAGCCCCGAACTATCGTAGCGGTCGCTGACCGTTTCGGCCCGCTGGTCAGTCGGTCAGCGGGTCATGCCCCCAATTCATCAGCGAATAGCGCCAAGGGGTTTCCTTGATGTCGCCCTTGGGCTTCTGCGCCAGATGCCGATGCACATAGCCGACCACCTTCTTCATATGCGCATAGTCCGCGTCGGTCAGGTCGGCCTTTTTCTTGTGCTTGATCTCGACAATCCGCCGTCCTGAATGGTGCCCTACGGACTCCTTGTCGCCGTCCTTCGGCCAACCGACTTCCTTGCTCTCCTCAGTCTCAAGCCACTTGTCGATTTTGGCCGGCGTCATGTTCACCGCCTCGGAAAACTGCTTGTAGATATCCTCGTGATCGTCCTGGGCCATGGCCTTGCTCCTCGTTTGCCAAGGCAACGGCGGTCACCCCCATCTGCGTTCCCCGCCAAACCATTTTGCGTTCCGCCCCGTTACTGCCTCAGCGCAATCGACCGGACCCTGCCATGCCCCTTACCGAAAAACTCCTCGTCCTCGCCATGGCCGCCCAGGTTCTCCTTGCGGTCGCCATCCTCGTCATGATGGGTCGCGAGCGCGTGCCACGCGTGATAAGCGGCGAAATCCCGATGGCCGACATTGCCGTCGAGCGTTCGGCCTATCCGCTGCGCGCCAGGCTGCTGTCGAACAATTTCGACAATCAGTTCCAGCTCCCCATTCTCTTCTTCGTCGCCGCGCTTCTCGCGCTACAGATCGGCTTCGTTGGCTGGGTTGAAGTGCTCTTTGCCTGGGCTTTCGTCGTCCTGCGCTATGTTCATGCCGCCATCCACATCACCAGCAATCATGTGCTCCATCGCTTCATGGTCTATTCGGCCGGTCTTGCGGTGCTGGTGCTCTTCTGGCTATGGCTCGTGGGTAAAATTCTTCTCGTCCCGAGTATCTGACCTATGCGCCTTCCCGGCCGTATCGCCGCCGCCATCGACGTCCTTTCCGATGTCGAAGCCCGCAAGCGCCCCGTCTCGGAGGCGCTGAAGGCCTGGGGCCTCAACAATCGCTTTGCCGGCGCCGGCGATCGTGCGGCCATCGGCAATCTCGTCTATGACGCTTTGCGGCGCCGCGCCTCGTATGCTTTCGCGATGGGCAGCCACGAGCCGCGCGCTCTGGTGCTTGCCGCCGTCCTCCGCCATTGGGGCGAAACGCCCGATACCCTCGCCGCCATGTTCGCCGATGACAGCCACGCCCCCGCGGCGCTGACCCCGCTCGAACAGGCCGGCGCACATGCCGAGGTCGAAGCCGCGCCTGATATCGTTCAGGCCGATTTCCCCGAATGGCTTGCCTCCTCTCTCAAGCGCGCTTTCGGCACCGACCTTGCCGCCGAGGGCCAAGCGATGGCCGGCCGTCCGTCGCTCGACCTTCGCGTCAATGCCCTCAAGGCGACGCCGGAAAAGGTCGCCAAGTCGCTCGCTCGTTTTTCGCCCCAGCAAACCCAATACGCCCTTCTTGGCCTCACCATGCCGGCTGGCCCCGGCGATGCGCGCACACCCAATGTCACGACCGACGAGGGCTACCAAAAAGGCTGGTTCGAAGTGCAGGATCAGGGCAGCCAGATGGTTTCGGCCCTTGCCGGCGCCCAGCCCGGCGATCAGGTGCTCGATCTCTGTGCCGGGGCCGGGGGCAAGACCCTCGGACTCGCTTCGGCCATGGGCAATAAGGGCCAGATCTTTGCCTATGACAGCGATCGCAATCGCCTCGCGCCCATTTATGATCGGCTCAAGCGCAACGGTGTCCGCAATGCTCAGGTCCGTGCTCCAGAGCAAGGCGCTCTCGATGACCTCGCCGGCAAGATGGACCGCGTCGTTGTCGATGCTCCGTGTACCGGCACGGGCACCTGGCGTCGCCGCCCGGACACGAAATGGAAGCTGACGCCCGCACTTCTCGCCCAGCGCCAGGCTGACCAAGCCGCGATCCTTGAAGAGGCTACGCGCTACCTCAAGCCCGGCGGCACGCTCGTCTACATCACCTGCTCGATCCTCCCCGAAGAGAACGACGATCAGGTCGCAGCGCTTCTCTCCGCGCATCCAGAACTCAAATCGGTCGACATTGCTGCCGCATGGCGCAGCGTCTTCATCACCGATATCCCGTCTGGTCTTGCGACCCCCGCTGGCGGCGTCCTTCTCACTCCGCACCGAACCGGGACGGATGGCTTTTATTGCCACCTGCTACGCAAGGCGTGAAGTGAACCACGGCGAACTTCCCTACGTTCTAGGATCAGTTATCCACGAACAAGGGGCAGGCTCATGTCAGCCACCACCACCCACCACCAGACGCCGCGGTCATGGCTTGTCCTCGGCGCCTTTATTCTCGTCGTTGTCGGCGTCGGCGCGCTGATCGGCACCCAGTCCATTCCCGGCACCTGGTACGAATCCCTCACCAAACCGCCCTTCAATCCACCCAATTGGATCTTTGGGCCGGTGTGGTTCACCCTCTATGTGCTGATCGCCATTTCCGGTTGGCGCATGTTCATGGACAACCCGACCGGCACGCCGATGAAGCTTTGGTACGCCCAGATGGTGCTCAACTGGGCTTGGTCGCCGGTCTGGTTCATCGGCCAGATGATCTGGCCGGCCTTCGCCATCATCGTGCTGCTTTGGCTCACGATCGTTGGCTTCATCCTGATCATCTGGAAGCGCGATCGTCTCGCGGCCTCGCTGTTCCTGCCCTATCTGGCTTGGGTGAGCTTCGCGAGCCTTCTCAATCTCTCGATCGGCATTCTCAACTAGCCGTCTTGATCCCGGCCGGCGCCTCATCGCGCCTGCCGGGTTGCTCCAGCTTCCGCGCCCAACGCACCGCTGGCTGCTCCAGCAGATAAAAGCTCAGCGTTGCCACGACAAAGGTCACGGCAATCACGATCCCGCTCGTCTGCAGCCATGTAGCCCAGCCGGTGTCCCCCGACGTGTCGAACGCGCCCGGCACCAGCTTTTCGATCAGCCACATGATCAGGAAATGCCAGACATAGATGCCGAAGGAAATCTTGGCGATGAAGCGCAGAGGTGCAATGTCGAGCCACCGCCCGAGATAGACCGAAGAGGGCAGGGCGATCAGGGCTACACCCACCGCGATCGGCATGATCGGAAAGGCATAGGGGATACCAAGCCAGCCGAACCCTTCCGATAGTCCACCGATATTGACCGCGAGAATGACCGCCGTCGCCAATACGGCGAGGCCACCAATCACATCCATGGCGATGCCCTTATGGCGCTGCACCAGCACCTGCACGCCCGCAGCGAGGCCACCAAACGCGAAAATAGCAAAAAAACCGATCGGATTAAATCGCGGCATCCAGGCCTTGGCGCCACCGACAAGGCCGTGATTCCAGCCGCGTTCCACCTCGTCGATCGGCGCCCATTGCACCGCCATCCAATGAACGAGCAGTACGACGGCGATGACGCCAATCCAAAGCAGCCGCGCCGGCCAATCCCGCGCCTTTGCAGCAAACAAAGCCGCCATTCCAAGCGGCAGCAACAGATAGGCCGTCACTTCGAATCCGATTGACCAAAGCGGCCCATTATTGTCGACTGGAAAGAGCGTCACCCAATGCCAATCGCTGACCAGCAAGAGACCAGCGACAAACCGAATGATCCGTTCGCCATCCAAAACCTTGCCGCCCAGCATCAGGTCGAGGCAAAGGCTGACAATGAGCGCTAGCCAGAACCCAGGCACGATCCGCGCCAGCCGCCGCAGCGCATAGGTGCGCATTGACGGCATCGGTTTGCCTGCATCGAGCGCCAGCCAAAATGGCCGCGCCAGCAGAAAGCCGCTAAGGACAAAGAACACCGACACACCAAAGCTGCCATAGACCAGAAACCGCAGCACCGGCTGGATCGCGTCGGGCACGGAGTTCATGTCCATGCGGAACGCGAGGTGATGCAGCAGCACGCCCATGCATGCCGTTGCCCGCAAAAAGTCGGCGCCCAGCAGGCGGTTGTCTTGGTTCATGTGTGTTTACCCACGCGATTCCTCGTCCCAACGCACCAAATGGCAGATCGTGCCTTTGTGATGCAACATTCCGGCCTTGCAGTGGCAGCGCTTGCGAAAACCGCGCACTGCGGCTAAAGCCTCGCCATGCAGCTCCCAGATCCCGCTTCCGCTCAAGATTCCATCCTGATCGTCGACTTCGGCTCTCAGGTGACCCAGCTCATCGCACGCCGTATTCGCGAAACTGGCGTCTATTGCGAAATCCATCCATTTCAGGCCGCAGCCGCAGCCGTCGCAGCGCTGAAACCCAAGGGTATCGTGCTCTCAGGCGGCCCCGCTTCGACGCTGGATGAAAACGCTCCGACCATCGATCCGGCGATTTTCGATGCGAATGTGCCGATCTTCGGCATCTGCTATGGCCAGCAGGCGCTCTGCATGGCTCTGGGCGGCAAGGTTGAAGCCGGTCACCATCGCGAATTCGGCCGCGCTCAGGTCACCATCGAAAAGCCGAGCGAACTCTATGCCGGCGTCTGGGATCTCGGCACAGACCACCAGGTCTGGATGAGCCACGGCGATCGCGTCACGCAGATTCCCGAAGGCTTTGAGGTCGTCGGCACCTCGCCCAACGCGCCCTTCGCCATGATCGCCAACGAAGCGCGCCGCATCTGGGCCGTGCAGTTCCACCCTGAAGTGGTTCATACCCCCGATGGCGGCAAGCTTTACGCCAATTTCGTCCACAAGATCTGCGGCATCCAGTCGACCTGGACCATGTCCGCCTATCGCCAGAAAATGGTCGAAAAGATCCGCGCCCAGGTCGGCACCGGCAAGGTCATCTGCGGCCTCTCCGGCGGCGTTGATTCCTCCGTTGCAGCCGTGTTGATCCATGAAGCCATCGGCGATCAGCTCACCTGCATCTATGTCGATCACGGCCTGATGCGGTTGAACGAGACGGAACAGGTCCTCACAATGTTCCGCGACCAGTACAATATCCCGCTGGTCCACGTGGATGCCTCAAAGGTCTTCCTCGAAGAACTCGACGGCCAGTCCGACCCGGAAACCAAGCGCAAGATCATCGGCCGCCTCTTCATCGAGGTATTCGAAGCCGAAGCCAAGAAGCTCGGCGGCGCGCAATTCCTCGCCCAGGGCACGCTTTATCCCGACGTTATCGAGAGCGTCTCTTTCACCGGCGGTCCCTCGGTCACCATCAAGAGCCACCACAACGTCGGCGGTCTCCCCGAGCGCATGAACATGCAGCTCGTCGAGCCCCTGCGCGAGCTGTTCAAGGACGAAGTCCGCGTTCTCGGCCGCGAACTCGGCATTCCGGATAACTTCATCGGCCGCCATCCATTCCCCGGTCCGGGCCTTGCCATCCGTTGCCCCGGCGGTATCACGCCCGAAAAGCTTGATATCCTCCGCCAGGCCGACGCCATCTATCTCGACGAAATTCGCAAGTCCGGCCAATACGACAAGATCTGGCAGGCCTTTGCCGTGCTGCTTCCGGTCCAGACCGTCGGGGTCATGGGCGATGGCCGCACCTACGAATTCGTCTGCGCCCTCCGCGCGGTGACCTCGGTCGATGGCATGACCGCAGATTTCTACCAGTTCGACATGAACTTCCTCGGAAAGACTGCCACCCGCATCATCAACGAAGTCCGCGGCATCAACCGTGTCGTATATGACGTCACGAGCAAGCCGCCCGGCACGATCGAGTGGGAATGACGTCGGCTAAACGCCGTTCACATTCAATAAAAGGGGCCGCTATCGGCCCCTTTTTTCTATTGCTGGTCGATGCCGGTCATCTTCCCGCATCATCGCGTCGCTCCACCAACTCATCACGAAGAAGCCAAGGTCGAGCACTGGCACGTGGCGCGCCAGTTCGAGCGTGCGCATTTGCGATCGCGGTTTCACCTTCAGCGTTCCGCGCGGCAGCTTGATATAAAACCAGGCCATGTCATCCCCCCGGATTGTGCCTTGTTATGGAACTGACGGCGCCACGCGAACGTGACACCGTCTTTTCGTTGCGTGCAAAAGCTCAGGTCAGGGCATCTGGCGACCGTTGACCCTCGGCGATCAGGCTTGCCCAATAGGCGTGCAGCTTGTTTCGCAGAGTACGCAGCGAAATGCCCAGCATGCGCGCCGTCATGGTGCGATTGCCCTGGCAGTGCCGAAGCGTCGAGAGGATCAAGACGCGCTCGACATCTTCAATCGAGCGCCCCACGCTCTTTTCGACATGGGCGAGCCCGCCCTGCGGCGTCCCTTCCATCCGTGTCAGATGCGCGACGAGAAAATCCATCAGCCGGTCGATATCCGAGGTCGTGATCGTGTCGCTCGATCCCGTGCCGTCTTCATTGCGGAAGACGAACGCACCTGTCTGCGCATCGACCGAAATTACTGCCTGATCGCCAAGCCTTATGACCGGCGTCTCACCATCCTGATATTGGATCGGCACCCCATTCTGGGTATAGGCTGGATCGGAAAAGACCATCCACAGCTCGGCATAGAGGCCGCGAAGCCGCTCTTTCTGTAGGGAAATCTGCGACTTCGGCGGCTGCACCCGCCGCCCGAACGCAGGTTGGTCGATATCCGTTTCCTTTTTTGGCGGCATGCCCTGTCTTCCGAAGAAGCGCGGCCGCTTGCCATATGACCCGAAAAGTTCGCTATCTTGCCGAACCCGCCTCTCCGCGGCGGTCCGTTGTTCGGCGGTCTCGGTGCCCTGTCCCTGGCCCAATGCAACCTCCAATGACGCTGTCCACCACCGTGCATTCCCATAAGCACGGTGGTGTTGGCTGTCATAATCAGGCGATCGATGCGGTAAGTCTTCTCATTGCGTGCAGGCGGCGGGCAATGTCCCGACCATTATTGGGTACACCCAGTTAGGGTCAGCCAATGTGCTCGCTATGACGCAGGTCACTGGGCGACATGCCGTAAGCTTTGCTGAACACCCGATAAAAGGTCGCGACACTTTCAAAGCCGCAGCCGAAGGCGATGTCGATCACCGGCGCCGTTGGCCTCTCAAGAAGCCACTGCCGCGCCGCGCGAATGCGCATGACGGAAAGCGTTTTGGCAAAGCTCGTTTCCGCCTCTTCGAAGACCGTGAACAATTGCCGCCGTGAAATGCCGATGCTTCCTGCGACCTTATCTGGCGTCAGGCCAGGCTCGCTCTTGTTGGCATCCATCATGTCGAGCGCCGCATGATAAAGGCCATGCCGCATCGCCCTGCGAATTTCCGGAATGCCGATGGGCAGCAAGCCCCTGACCGCCAGCGCAAGTCGACCGAGATCGGTCCCCGCGGCATCCTCCATGTTTGGCGCTAAGGCGCTCCCATGAACGGCCTTGAATAGGGCGTGCATGGGCCGAACGGCCGTGGACGAGGTGTCCACTCGCGCCGATTGCATGTCGTCGATGGCGGCGCCCATGGCCAATCCCGCCGTCAGCGGAATGCGGGTCATCCTGTAGTGAAAAGCCTTGTCGCCAGTCGGCGTTGCGACAAATGGCGCATCGCTGAACCCAATGATCATGTCGCCCTTGTTGATCTTTTCGACGCCCCCGGCGGTCTCGAGATGCCCGGGTCCCTCGATCTGGTGACCGATACAGATGCTGTTCCCCGCAACACGGGCAATATCGCTTTCGGTGCGCTTGACCACATAGGCCGAGGCGCGAATGGATGTCACCGTGGCACTGCCTACGGTTCTGGAGCGAAAGCGACCCTGAAAGGCGCGCCTCCGCTCGATCGGCAATTCGAGCGTCACGCCCAGCACATGTTTGGCGCGCAATTCGCGCCAGTGCTCAAAGCGATCCTGGGGGGCAATACTATCCGTGGCAAACCCTATCATTTGAAACCTGCTTGCTGTCCACACATGCAGCCGGATGACTGGTGCGCGAATGCTGCCGGAGATTTCTGGATTGAGATAGTCAGCTAAGCTGACTTTGTTTGGGGGTAATACTGTACGGCAAGAACTAAATAGTATTATTACGTCGGCGCCGGAGCGGCCATAAATTCGAGCGCTCGCGGTGCTTTACCGTTTCTTTCATTGCAAAGTCGGAGGAGGGTGAATGCGTTGGCGCTGACTTCTTCTGACATAATTGGCCACCCGGAAGTTTTGCTGCTTATTCAGCGCCAGTCAGGTGCCCTGATTAGTGCTTTTCATCTTAATCCGCGCATTAGTTCAATCTTTGCAACGCAGCAAAGATGGCTGCTCGCGCATGCCGCAATGGCTCTGGCCTTCAGGCAGGGCGGCGCAACGTCACCTCGGCTGACGCTTTCCCGGTTTCTCGATGAAGTGGAGCGATATGGCATCGCCAGTCGCAACACTGCCGACGCCTTCATCAAGGAAATGATGCACTATCACTATGCGATGGCCATCGAAAATCCCGATGACCGGCGCGAAAAGCCGCTTATCGTTTCGCCTGCACCCCTAGACATGCTGCATCGCTGGCTTTCGACACACCTCACCACGCTGGATGCCATCGATAACGGTCTGCGGTTGGAAAGCCTCAAAACTGTTCCCATGGCCTTCGCCGCGATTGAGATCGAGGTGGCGTCCAGTTTCATGACCGCCATAGGCATGCGGGAGCCGGAGGGCGCCGTCTCGCTTTTCACCTGGTTCAACAATGGCGGGATCGTCATGGATTGGTTGATTACCTGCATCACGGGTCAATCCACGGACCAGCGGACCTATATCACGTCCATCACCTCGATTTCCGAGATCGCTGATTGGATTCACATCTCGCGCACCCATCTTACCCGCAAGTTGCGTGAAGCCGAGACTATGGGAAGCATGGGCTGGAGCGGCAAGCGGGGCGGGTCGCCCATGTGGGTTTCAGCCGGATTTGTCGACGAGGTCATCAGCTACCAGGCCGCCAAACTCGCCATCATCGACTCCGCCTGCGAGCGAGCCTTCAACCGCTAAAGACGTGCCCGTCCCGACGCATTAGCGTGGCGCTCAACGATAGCGCCCCGATCAATCCAGTCGACACCGACAAAGCCAGAAACATCTGCCCCGTCGATAGTCCGGTCATCGGATAGACGAAAATGGTGACGCCGCCGAGGCACATGGCAAAGCCGCTCAGTGTGTGGCTGATGCCCACAAATCGTGCCCGTTCTTCTGCTTGCGTCAGGCGCTGGATTGCCGCCGTCAGCGGCACAAGGAAAAATCCGGCTCCTGCAGATGTCAGCGTCAAATCGATCGACGCCCGCGCAATGCCCCATAAGTCCCAGCCATGCGGCAACAGTGCCAGGTCGAGCATCGGCAAAATAATCACCGCCAGCATCCCGGCGATCAGAACAGTCGGATTGAACCGACGGATCAATTGGCTTGCCGTCAGCGCCCCAACGGCGACACCGACGGTCGTAACGAGGAAGAGTAGCGAGGCCGTTTGATCCGGCCCGCCTGTCTCCGACACGTAAATCGGCAAGAGTGCTGTCAGCGCTGTTCCCTGAAACCAAAACCAGCACGACCCGATCAGCGGCCAAGTGAGATACGTCGATGCGCGCAATTTCCTGAAGCTGTCGACGAAGTCTCCTGCAAATGCCGCAGTGGCGAGCGACAGGGCAGAGGCCTTGGGTCCGACCTCATCAATTCTTTGACTGGCAAACCAACCTAGTGCGGCCAGCGCCGGTGCACAGAAAAGCAGCAGCCAAATTCCAGCACCATCGAGAGCCAGAAAACTACCGAGCGTCAGGCCTAAAATGACGGCCACTGTGCCCGTCGCGCTCATCCACCCATTCGCGTTAAGCAGCCGGTTTTCACCGGCCAATTCGGGCAATATGGCAAACTTGGCCGGACCCAGAAGGGCCGCCTGGATCCCGGCAAACAGTAAGACAACGAGAATCAGCAGGGTGTTCCCGGTCGCAAACCCAGTCGCCCCAGCAGAAACGATCAGCACATCCAAACCCATCATCGCCCGCACCAGAGCGGTCTTGGAGTATCGGTCGGCCAACCGTCCGGCCGGTAGCGACAGCAGTACATAGGGCAAAACGATCACAACCGTGCTGATGGCAATCAGCGCCTCATTGCCGAGGCCAAATGCGGTCAGCCCGCGAAAAGTCAGCAGCGCCAGCATCGCGGAGCGGAGTAGGCTGTGGTTGAAGGTGCTCAGTGCCGGCGCAAAGACCAATGCCGGCAAGCTGAAATCCGCCTTTTGGGCTTGTGCCAAAGCCATGAACGCCGTCCCCTTCGACCCGCCGCAACCCTATATCCTCCTAATTGCACATGAGAAGTGGCCTTCATCCGCGGATTTCCGCCTGTCAAACGCCCATCCAATTTGCATTCCGGGGGTAGCGTGCTAAACACGCGCGAAATTGCGTGAGACCCAGAGACCGCCATGGCCGAGGACAATATTTTCCGTGAAGTTGACGAGGAGCTCCGCTCCGATCGCATGCGCGCGCTTTGGCGTCGCATTGCGCCTTTCGTCATCGGCGCGGCCGTGGCCATTGTGGCCATCGTGGCGGTCAACGAAGGTTGGGCATGGTACAGCAACAGCAAGTCCGCCCAGTCGTCCCAGGAGCTTTACGCCGCGCTCGATAGCGCCAACAAGGATGACCTGCCTGCGGCCCAGGCCGAGCTCGATACGCTCGCTGCCAATGGCAGCGGTGGCTATCCGGTGCTTGCCGAATTCGCCAAAGCCTCGCTTCTCGCCAAGAGCGGCGATAGTGCTGGCGCGGTGGCCGCTTACGATACACTCGCAAATGATCAGTCCAATGTGCGCCTGCGCGAACTGGCATTGCTTCAGGCAGCCAGCATCCTCGTCGACACTGGCACACTCGCCGATGTTGAAACCCGCGTCGGCTCAATCGCAACTGACGACAATCCGATGCGCCGCGTTGCGCGCGAGCTGATCGGGCTCGCCCAGTTCAAGGCCGGCGACAACGAAGCGGCCAAGGCCAGCTTTGAAGCCGTGCTGAACGACCCGCTGGCCCAGGACGGCATCCGCAACCGCGTTGCCTACTATCTCGCAGCCATGACCTCCAATGGCGCGATTGCTCCAGAGGCGCCTGCCGATGTGAGCACCGCAGCCGATGCGGTCGATTCGATCATCCAGGGCGACGAAATCACGGCACCAGCCGCCGATGCTGCTCCAGCCGAAGCAACCTCGCCTTCGGAAACTACGACCCCTGCCGCACCCGCGGCAACGACCACACCCGCTGCCGAAACGCCGGCCGCCGAGCCCACGGCACCTGCTGCCGGCACGACAACGCCGCCTGCAACGCAGTAATCTGAACCAATCGAGGAGCGGCCATGACGGTCACCGTAGCCATTGTCGGCCGCCCCAATGTCGGCAAGTCGACCCTTTTCAATCGTCTTGTCGGCCGCAAGATCGCGCTGGTCGATGACACGCCCGGCGTGACCCGCGACCGTCGCGAAGCCGAAGGGCATATCGCTGACCTGACCTTCAAGGTCCTCGATACGGCAGGCTATGAGGACGTCAAGGACGGCTCGCTCGAAGACCGCATGCGCCAGCAGACCGAGCTTGCCATCCGCGACGCCGATGTCATCCTGTTCATGATCGACGCGCGCGCCGGCGTTGTGCCGCTCGACGAGCGCTTTGCCCAGGTTCTGCGCAAGGCCGGCAAAGACGTGCACCTCGTCGGTAATAAGGCCGAAAGCAAATCTGCCGAACATGGCCTGGTCGAAGCTTTCAAGCTCGGCTTCGGCGAACCGATCGCCCTGTCGGCCGAGCATGGCCTGGGGCTCTCCGAACTCTATTCCATCGTTTCGGCCGCCATCGACACCGCTGCAGAAAAGAAGGCCGCTGAGGCTGCGAGTGAGTTCGACGGCGATCTCGACGAACTGCCCGAAGTCGATGTCGATATCACGCCCGATATGCTGGAAGGCGAAGGCGAAGAAGCGACCCTCCGCTGGAATCCGCGCCGCTATCTCAACGTCGCCATTGTCGGCCGCCCCAATGCCGGCAAGTCGACGCTCGTCAATCGGATGGTTGGCGAAGATCGTGTGCTCGTCGGCCCCGAGGCTGGCATCACGCGCGATTCCATTCTTGTGCCTTGGGAGTGGGAAGGCCGCGTCATCAACCTCGTTGATACCGCCGGTATTCGCCGCCGTGCCCGCGTCACCGAAAAGCTCGAAAAGTTGGCGGTGGGCGATAGCCTTCGCTCCATCCAATATGCCGAAGTCGTCGTCCTGCTGCTCGACGCGACCATTCCGTTCGAAAAGCAGGATCTGGCGCTCGCCGATCTCGTCGAGCGCGAAGGCCGTTCCATGGTCATTGCCCTCAACAAGTGGGACCTGATCGAGGACAAGAACGCCAAGCTCGCGGAGCTCCGCGCGGAATGCGAACGTCTGCTGCCGCAGCTTCGCGGTATTCCGCTTGTGACGCTCTCCGGCCTCACCGGGCGCAACATCGATAAGCTGATGCAGGCGGTCTTCGATGTCGAGCGCACCTGGAATGCGCACGTTTCGACCGCCAAGCTCAATCGCTGGCTCATCGCAATGACTGAAAGCCATCCACCTCCGGCCGTCTCGGGTCGCCGGCTCAAGATGCGCTACATGACGCAGGCGAAAACGAGGCCGCCGAGCTTCATCGTCTTCGCGTCGCGCCCCGATGTCGTGCCGATGTCCTACCAGCGCTACCTGATCAACGGTCTGCGCCAGTCCTTCGACATGCCCGGAACCCCGATCCGCCTCTGGCTCCGTGGCGGTAAAAACCCATACGCCAATAAGGACTGAGGCGCCGGTTTACCGCGCCTCTTGCTTTGCGTGGCTCACTCCCACGCACGCTGGGGAGACATTCCTCCCAGCAAATGCGTCCATTGGCCTATTCACATTGCCGGGGCTTGCCCTATAGTGGGCGCGTCGTAGCACCCCGCCATTGGTCGCGGCGTGTCAACATTGCACTTTGTTGCTTACAGAAATCCTCATCGTCGTCGTTCTGATTCTCGTGAACGGCGCCTTGGCCATGTCAGAACTGGCCGTCGTCTCTTCCCGTCCCGCGCGTCTAAAAGTCCTTGCCGATCAAGGGAACAAAGGTGCAGCCACCGCCATCAGGCTTGCCGAAGATCCGGGCAAATTCCTTTCATCCGTGCAGATCGGAATTACCCTCGTTGGTATTTTGTCGGGTGCCTTTTCGGGCGCCACGCTGGGCTCGCGCCTCAGCGTCTGGCTGGCCGAGATCGGCTTGCCGGCCAATATCGCCGATGTGGGCGGCGTCGGTCTCGTCGTTGTCCTGATCACCTATGGTTCGCTGATTCTCGGCGAATTGGTGCCCAAGCAGATCGCCCTGCGTAACCCGGAAAATGTGGCTTCCTACGTGGCCCAGCCTATGGCGATCGTCGCTCTAGTCGGTTCGCCCATCGTCTGGCTGCTCGATGTTTCGGGCAAGCTGGTTCTGCGTCTTCTCGGCCAGAGTGGTCAGAACGAAGAGCAGGTCACCGAGGAAGAAGTCCGAACGATCCTCGCTGAAGCCACCAGTGCGGGCGTCTTTGAAACCGAAGAGCACTCGATGCTCTCGGGCGTCATGCGGCTTGCCGATCGCTCGGCACGCGGCCTGATGACCCCGCGTCTGGACGTCGTTTCGATCGATGTCGAGGACAGCTTTGAGGAAAACCTCAAGATCATCCTCAACACCTCGCATTCCCAGGTGCTGGTTCAGGAAGGCAATGCCGACTCCATCCTCGGCGTTCTGGCGCTTGCCGATCTACTTCCCGCTCTCGCTACTGGTCAGCAGCCGGACCTGCGCAAGCTCGTTAAATCGCTGCCAGTGATTATGGAGCATGCCGACGCTCTCGACGTGGTCGAGGCGATCCGCCAGGCGCCGGTGAAAATGGTTCTGGTTGTCGACGAATACGGCCACTTCGAAGGCATCGTCACCTTTGGCGATGTGCTCGAAGTGATCACCGGCGTCTACAACGAAGAGCCAGGCGACGATCCCGCCATTTTGCAGCGTCAGGATGGCTCGTGGTTGGTCGCTGGCTGGATGCCGGTCGACGACTTCTCGGAGCGGTTCAAGATCACCGTCCCAAAGGATGCGCGCTACGAAACCGTGGCCGGCTATATCCTTGCCTGCCTCAACCATCTTCCCGCGACGGGCGAGACATTCGATCGCGATGGCTGGCATTTTGAGGTCATCGACCTCGATGGTCGCCGCATCGATAAGGTTCTGATCTCAAAATTGGCAGATGTCGAAGCTGCCTAAAAACAAAGGCCCCGGAGCGATCCGGGGCCTTTTTGTTTTACTGGACCTATCGGCCTCAAATGTCCTCGAACATATCCGTCGCGACATTGAACACGCGTCCATTCTCCGTGACGCGATCGCTCAAGAGGTCGATCAGCTTTGGCGCGATGTCTGCAGGCTGCGGCAGCGTTTCGGGATCTTCTCCCGGCATCGCCTTGGCCCGCATCGCTGTGCGCACCGCGCCGGGATAGAAAATGTTGGTCTTGACCTCGGTATTGCTCAACTCGCCGGCATAGGATTTGACCATGGCGTCGAGTGCCGCCTTGCTCGCGGCATAGAGGCCCCAGAAGGGGCGGGCAGACCGCGCCGCGCTCGACGAGACGAATACCGCACGGCCAGCGGTCGCCTGGCGCAACAGCAGATCGAGCGAGCGCAACAGGCGGAAGTTCGAGGTGACGTTCAGCGCCATCACCTTTTCGAATTCGTCGGGCTTCAGATGCGCAACCGGGCTCAGTGTCCCAAGCATGCCAGCATTGCCAATGAGCCCATCGAGATGCCCCCAGCGCTCGAATATTGCCGCGCCGAGGCGGTCGATCGCGTCGCCATCTCGCAGGTCGAATGGCACCAAGGTCGAGGAGCCGCCGACTTCCTGGATGGCATCGTCGAGTTCTTCGAGCCCGCCTACGGTGCGGGCAACGGCGATCACATGCGCGCCGCGCTTCGCAGCTTCGAGCGCTGCCGCGTAGCCGATGCCACGCGAAGCGCCGGTGACCAGCACGACCTTGCCGGTCAGTTCGGTATTTTCAGTCATTAACCCGCTTCCTTGAGCAGTGAGACCTGCTTGGGACTGTTCGATGAATGACCGTGCAGATCGGTCAGGATAGTGGGGTAATCGCCCGTGAAATAATGATCGGTAAATTGCGGCGCCTGCGCATTGCGCTTTTCCCCGCCCACGGCTTCATAGAGGCCGTCGATGGTGAGAAAAGCCAGCGAATCCGCGCCGATGTACCGGCACATGGCGTCGATGTCATGATACTGGTTGGCCAGCAGCTTTTCCGGGTCCGGCGTATCGATCCCGTAATAGTCGGAGTGGAAAATCATCGGGCTCGCGACGCGGATATGCACTTCCGTCGCGCCGGCATCACGGATCATCTGCACGATCTTGATCGAGGTCGTGCCGCGCACGATGGAATCGTCGATCAGCACCACGCGCTTGCCGGCAATCTCGGCACGATTGGCCGAGTGCTTCAGGCGCACGCCAAAGGCGCGGATCTGCTGCGTCGGCTCGATGAAGGTGCGGCCCACATAGTGGTTGCGGATAATCCCGAGCTCGAACGGAATGCCGCTCTGCTGCGCAAAGCCGATTGCCGCCGGCGTGCCGCCATCGGGCACCGGCACCACCACATCGGCCTCGACAGGCGCTTCCTTAGCAAGGTTCATGCCCGCGCGCTTGCGCGCCGTATAGACGCTGCGGCCCGAAACAACCGAGTCAGGACGGGCAAAGTACACATATTCAAAGAGGCAGGGACGCTCGGGTGTATTGCGTGCTGGCTTCCGCTCTTCGATGCTGATCGAACCGTCTGGTTGGATCTCGCAGATGATCACTTCACCATTTTCAACGTCGCGGATATATTTCGCGCCGATGATGTCGAGGGCGCAGGTTTCCGAGCAGAAGATCGGCTTGCCGTCGAGTTCGCCCATCACCAGCGGACGGATACCCACCGGGTCGCGCGCCGCGATCAACTTGGTGCGCGTCAGCGCCACCATGGCATAGCCGCCTTCCATCTGCCGGATGGCGTCGATGAAGCGGTCGGTGGTCGAAGAGTGCCGCGAGCGGGCGATCAGGTGCAACACGACTTCGGTGTCCGAGGTCGATTGGCAGATGGCACCGGTCGCAATGATCTGCTTGCGCAGCGTCAGGCCATTGGTGAAATTGCCGTTATGCGCAATCGCAATGCCGCCGACTTCAAGTTCGGCAAACAGCGGCTGTACATTGCGCAGCGCCACTTCGCCGGTCGTCGAATAGCGCGTATGGCCGATGGACATCGTGCCAGGCAGTTTGGCGAGCACGGCCGGGTCGGTGTAGTGGTCGCCCACCAGACCCATGCGCTTTTCCTGGTAGAACTGGCGCCCGTCGAAGCTGACGATCCCCGCCGCTTCCTGGCCGCGGTGCTGCAGGGCGTGAAGCCCCAGCGCCGTCAGCGTCGAAGCATCGCTATGCCCCAAAATGCCAAACACGCCGCACTCTTCATGCAGCGTGTCGCTTTCAAGATCGAAATCGTCGTCGCTCGGGTGGGTCACCGAACTTCTCCATGAACTTTAGGCTCACTCTCCGCTGGCCTGCGGACAGTGACGGTTTCTGGTTCACGCCAATAGCGCATTTGCCTGCCCACACCAATGACAGATTTGGGGGTTGGGCCTGATGCGGACGAGAACGCCCGCTTCAGATCAAGTCTGGGTTTCGCCGGCAACCGGAGCGTCGGTCGGGTCTACGGTGCCGTCGATGGTAGGATCGACAGGAACGGTTTCCTGCGGCGTGGTCTGAGCCTCGGGATCGGCGGTCAAATCGGCACCGCCACCCTTGATGACGTCATTAACCTGCTGTTCGAGACCTTCAGGCAGCATCGAGATCAGCGTCGTGCCCATATTCTGGAGCTGCGGCAGCGACTGCGAATTGCGCGCCCATTCCGGCAGGTTGGTGCCGAGGAGCCACGTACCGAAGATGGTGATGACGATGGCAATCAGAATGCCGCGCAGCACGCCGAACACGAAGCCCAGCGTCCGGTCGATTGGCCCAATGCGGCTATCGACCACGAAATCGGCGATGCGCATGGTAAGCAGGTGCAGCACGATGAGTGAGACGATGAAGCTCACCACGACGGTCGCAATATTGGCCACGATCTCTTCAGCGATATACTGCTGCGCGATATCGGGATGGTAGAGATACATATAGATGGCAATGGCGGCAGAGCCGGCCCACGTTGCCAGCGAAAGCACTTCGCGCGTCAGGCCTCGGGCGGTCGCCAGGATCGCCGAGATCAAAACCAAGACACCCACACCAACGTCGAACGCTGTCAGCATATGTTTTGCCTGTCTCCAGTTGCCGCCTTGGCCTGTTGCGGGACCATTAGCGGCTTTGTGCTCCCGTGCCAAGGCCAACAGGGGCGCAAGCACGTGATCTTTCAGAGTTTCTTAACATCTGTGCCGATGCGTCAGGTTCAAATCATCGCTCGTCAACACCGCGCGCACTGTCTGACCTAAAAAAGCGGCACGATTGCAGCGACCGTAAGTGCGGCATCCATCGGCCTGGAGACAAAGGCGGTGCTGGCCGCTTGGCGGCGGAATCGAGGATGTAGTGCTGCCAATTCACCCAATCACATAGGTCTTAGCAACTAGTTACCTGGTTGGTTTGCTCGCCGCCCCTTTTCTCGCATTTGTCATGGGCGGAATGCGCAAGGGCAGGGTGGTTTGAAGCGCCCCTCTGTCTGCTGCGCCTGCCGCGACTCGCCTCAAAAAGATCCCCAGTGACCCTGCAGTCCCCTCGTAGGTCACTGGGAATTTTGAGCGCGCCGATATCTGCGGTTCAAATCCGGTCGCGCCGCAAACGCATGTTTTTTAAATGCCGGCGGCAGGAGCCGCCTGCAGCAGCATCAGAAAAAGAGCCTGCACAATGAGATTGACGATAAAGGCAAAGCTGGCCGCGACTTTCACCGCGGTCATGTTGCTTTCCGCCGGCGGCATGTTCTACGCCATCCAGAACCTTGGCACCCTCAACGACAAGATCGACACCATCGTCACCGGGCCGGTCGAGCGTTCGCTCTCCGTGCGCAAGGTCCAGGCCGATCTCGCGACTGCGGCGTCCAACATGCGGCAGATGATCATCTCGAGCGACGATGCCGAGATTGCTGCGATGGCGCGCTCGGTCAGCGAGATGCTGGCGGGTGCAAGCGTCACGGTCGATCAGCTCAAGGGCACATTCTCCGTCGCGGCCAACAACGAAACCATCGAACAGATCTCCAATCTTCTTGGATCGTACCGTTCTGCGATTGCCGACGTTGCTGACGAAGCCAGCAAGAACAGCAATGCTCGGGCCTATCAGATGACAACCGGCGTCATCACCGAAGCCAACCGGAGCCTCGAGGAAAAGCTGAGCGCCCTGTCCGATGCGGCTCGCCGCCGTCTGATGGCGGGAGATCCCTCTGCGACGGACGCCTACATCGGCGTCACGCAGCTTGAGGCCTTGGTATCCAAGGCCTACCGTCAACACCGCAACCTGCTCTTGTCCGACGAGAACCCGACCGAGCAGGACAAATATCAGGCCGACTTTACCGAAACGACCGCAAAGGCCGGCGCCGAAGCCGATCGGCTAACTCGTGTACTATCCTCCGCCGAAGCAAGGGACGCCAACGCCATCGCCTCGGAAATGCAAGCGTTCTTCGCTAGCATGCAGACCGTCAATGACATTTCGCTCCAGCGCGGCACCTATCAAGCGACCGAAATTGCCTCAAAGCAGGCCGCTCCCCTGCGTGCGGAGATCACCAAACTCGTGGACGCCATCGTCGCCGCCAGCGTCGAAAACCTCGCCGAGCAAAATGCCGCGGCAACGACGCTCTACGAGCAAGGCCGCCTGTTGCTGCTCGCCATCCTCGCTGGCTCGTCAATTATTGCCGCTCTTGCCGCGACCCTCATCGTCACATCGATCTCGCGATCTTTGAATACCGTGGTCCAGCTTGCCAATGATGTTGCAGGCGGCGATCTCAATGCGTCTGCCGCTACCAAGGGCGATGATGAACTCAGCGACCTCGTAAAAGTGCTCAACGCCATGACCGGCAAGCTACGCGACGTCGTCTCGGAAGTGACGGCCGCAACCCGCAACGTAGCTTCCGGCAGCCAGGAAATGTCGGCCACGGCCGAGCAGTTGAGCCAGGGCGCGACCGAGCAGGCCTCATCGACCGAGGAAGCCTCGGCATCGATGGAAGAAATGACGGCGACCATCAAGCAGTCCGCCGACAACGCCACCCAGACCGAACGCATCGCCCGCCAGTCCGCCGCCGATGCCCTTCTGTCAGGTCAGGCGGTCAACAACGCGGTTTCCGCCATGCAGACGATCGCTGAGAAGATCATGGTCGTGCAGGAAATCGCCAGACAGACCGACCTTCTCGCGTTGAACGCCGCCGTCGAAGCCGCTCGTGCCGGCGAACATGGTCGCGGCTTTGCCGTAGTCGCCTCCGAAGTGCGCAAGCTCGCCGAACGATCACAATCCGCTGCGGCCGAAATCTCGACGCTCTCTGCAACCACCGTCAAAGCGGCCCGCTCCGCCGGCGACATGCTCGAAAAGCTCGTCCCCGATATCCAGCGCACCGCCGAACTGGTGGAAGAAATCTCTGCTGGCAGCCGCGAACAGAATGCCGGCGCCTCCCAGATCAACACCGCCATTCAGCAGCTCGACAAGGTCACGCAACAGAACACCTCGGCAGCCGAGGAAATGTCTTCAACTGCCGAAGAACTCGCGAGCCAGGCCGAGCAGCTCCAGGCAGCCATCAGCTACTTCCGTGTCGATAGTGACGCCGCCCCAGCGCTACGTGTCGCGGCCGAAACGCCGGTGAAGCGAGATATCCGCTCCGCCGTCATGGCCTCCGCACCGCACTTTTCGAAGCCTGGCAAGTCGAGGCCACTATCGGGCGGTTTTGACCTCGACCTTGATGACGGCAATGACAGTCTCGACGGCGATTTCATGCGCCGCGGTGCTGCCTAGCCTATACGACGGCGCCTCGATCCGGGGCGCCGTCGCCCACATGCAAAGCTAGTCCGTGGTTCGCGTCTGGGGGAGGCGAACCGCCCCGGAGATCTCAAGTGCAGTTCGCTCAACCAACGAGTTTCAGCCCGCAAGCGACCGTCGACCAGCTTTCACACCGGGACTTCACCCGCATAGTCGATCTCATTGGCGCCGAAATCGGCGTGCGGCTGCATTCCACCAAACAATCCATGGTCGAAGCGCGTCTGCGCCGGAGGCTGCGCGATTTGCAAATGACGAGCTTTGCCGAATATAGCGATCTTCTCTTTCGCCGCGCAGGGCTCGAAACGGAACTGCCGCATCTCGTCAACGTCCTGACCACCAACAAGACCGACTTCTTCCGCGAGCCGCAACACTTCGACCTGCTCCGCTCGACGATCGTCAAAGACCTTCTGGCCTCGCGTCGAATGGAGCGGCTACCCACCATCAAGGTCTGGAGCGCGGCCTGTTCGACTGGCGCTGAAGCCTACACGACCGCCATGGTGCTTGCCAACATGGCCGAAAAGACTGGCGCTTTCCGCTATTCGATCCTTGGCACCGATGTCTCGACCGAAGTGCTCCAGCAAGCCCGCATCGGCATCTACCCGACCCAGCAGATCGCGCCTGTCCCGCAAGATATGCAGCTCAAATATCTGCTCTGGTCGCGCCGCGAGTCCCTGCCATCGGAGGTTCGCATCGTCCCCGAACTGCGACGCCGCACCAATTTCAATTATCTCAACCTGATGGACCAGCACTACCCGGTCGACCGGGACGTCGACATCGTCTTCCTGCGCAATGTTCTCATCTATTTCAGCAAGGAGGACCAGGCCAAGGTCATCGACAAGCTCGTGTCCCACTTGCGCCCCGGCGGCTATCTGCTCCTCGGACATTCAGAGCCGATGGCGGGTAAATGCGAAGCCGTGCGCCAGGTCGCGACGGCCACTTTCCAAAAGATCTAGAGGCGCCCGTTCAGCCGCCGCGAGCGCCCGCATTGGTAAGAAGCGCTACGGCCTGCAGTTTCGTCGCAACGCCAAGAATCTTGTAAATCCGCGCCAGATGATAGGACACCGCCGACGTGCTGAGCTCGAGAATAGCTGCGATATCGCTATTCGACTTCCCCGCCGCCGCCCATTTCAGGATCTCGTGCTGCGTCCCGGAGAGATTGAGCGTCGCTGCCGCCGGTCCGGGATCAGCCGCTGCCTCCGCATGGGCCAGACTATCCAGCCGCAACAGGGTTATGGTCGCGAGAATAATGACCTGCCCCACCAAGTCCTCGACCAGCGGATGTCCCGACTCCGCGCCAACCACCAGCTTGTATGGCCGTCCGTTAAAATCCGTCAGCGAGGCAAACGCACCCGTCTTGATGCCATGGGCAAGCAGCACCGAGATGAAGCTATCCTCCCGGTGACCAGCAAGGGTCATATCGTTCCAGGTAAAGCTCATGCCGGCGGGCGGAAGCTGCGCGGCAAACCCGCTATCCACCCTCGTCTTCTCGTGAAATTTCAGGCGCACCGTTTCCGGCCAATTGCTGACGAGAACCTCGTAGCCGACCTCTGCCATGTTCATGGCGATGGAAAGATTGGACCAACTAAAGCCCAGCTCCGCCATCGAAAGCTGGAAATTGGCGAGGAGCGCCGCCTCGTCCGCGCTCTGCCGGATGCGATCGACAAGCGGGATCATCATGAACATTGGTAGGCCTAGCTTTGGGCCCGAAGCTACTCGGGCACATAGAATTTGGGGCCTCCGCTTATGGTCTGGAGTCAGACCGTGCGCAACAATAACCTAGGTTTGTCTGAACTAATAAACAGGGATAATTGGCGGTTCGAAATTCCCAGATTTCCAAAGCGCTATAGATGCCTCCCCGCCACCCAAAGTCGTTCAAAAATCTGTGATCTTGAGTTCTATAGTCAACTCGCTCCGACCTTCGCTGCAAAGTCATACGACTTCTTCGGTGTTTAAGGCGGGCATCTTGCGCAGCTGAGCACTTCACCGAGTACTAGACAGCGCTGTTCTCCGCTCACCAGCCCTCTGGCTCAGCCACCGGCTTCTTCCCGTTCGCCGCAATCCGGCTGACCATTTCCGATAGCTGGGTAAATTCGTTGACCGCAAAATCTCCGGCGCGATCGACGGTGTTCATTCGTCCGGTCATCACCGACTGGAAGCCCAGCTTCTGTGCTTCGCGTAGTCTCAGCCCCGCATGCACCACTGGCCGCACGCCGCCGGCGAGCGAAATTTCCCCAAAATAGACGGCCTCCTTGGGCAAGGGCGATCCAGTCAGCGAGGAAATCAGCGCGGCCGCCACGGCCAGATCCGCGGCCGGCTCATTGATTTTCAGCCCGCCCGCGACATTGAGATAAATATCGTTCGCCCCGATGCGAACACCGCAGCGCGTTTCGAGCACCGCCAACACCATCGAAAGCCGGGAAGAATCCCAACCGACCACGGCGCGTCGCGGCGTGCCAAGCGGGGAGGGGGCAACCAGGGCCTGAATTTCGATGAGGATCGGGCGCGTGCCCTCCATGCCGGCGAACACCGCCGAGCCCGCCGCGTCCTGATCGCGCTGGTCGAGGAACAGCGCCGATGGATTGGCCACCTGCTCGAGCCCGCGCTCGGTCATGGCGAAAACGCCGATCTCGTCCGTCGCGCCATAACGGTTTTTTACGCCGCGCAAAATACGGAACGTGTGGCTCGAATCCCCTTCGAAATAGAGCACGGCATCGACCATATGCTCAACGACACGTGGCCCAGCGATCTGCCCGTCCTTGGTCACGTGACCCACCAAAACGACGGCCGCGCCAGTCTTCTTCGCCAGCCGCGTCAACGCCTGGGCGGAAGTCCGCACCTGCGTTACCGTCCCCGGCGCGCTTTCGACGCGATCGGTCCAGAGCGTCTGGATGGAATCGATGATAACGAGATCCGGTGGCGGTCCGTTTTCGAGCGTCGCCAGAATGATCTCGACATTGGTCTCGGCCGCGAGCAGCACGCTGGCCTCGCCCAATCCCAGCCGCTGCGCGCGCAAACGCACCTGCGCAATCGCCTCTTCGCCCGAAACATAGATGACGCGCTTGCCGCGATTGGCCAAGGCCGCCGCCGATTGCAGCAGCAGCGTCGATTTCCCGATGCCCGGGTCGCCGCCCACCAAGAGGGCCGAGCCTTTGACAAAGCCCCCGCCGGTCACCCGGTCGAGCTCAGCGATGCCGGTAACGACCCGCGCCGCGCCTTCGGTTTCGCCGGCGAGGGGCAGCAGGTTCGTTGGCCGGCCGCCCGATTTCGCTGCCTTCGGCCCCGCGCCAATCCCGCTGTCGATCATCTCCTCGACAATGGTGTTCCACTCGCCGCAGGCATCGCACCGCCCCTGCCAACGGGTCGAGACCGCGCCACAGGCTTGGCAGACGAAATTGGATTTGAGTTTGGCCAAGGCTAGACTTTCTCTCGTAGACGGCACCGCTCCGCGATGCGTCGGACGCTGTTCCAGTTGCGCACGGTATTGGTCCCGCAACGCTTGTCGATGAGCCGCATCAGCCGCGCCGATTGCGCTACATTAGGCCCAAAATCGATGATGAGATGCCGCTGGACCATTTGGATTTTCTCCGGCCCGTCATGGCCTTCGAGCCAGCCGAAATCCGGCTCGTCTGCGGCAAAGAAATAGACCCCAGTTTGGTCCGCCCGCTCCGCCGCAGCCTCGATAGGATTGGCCGCCATCAAGGCATCGAGCAGCTCCGGCCGCCGCACGACCGGCACCACGTTTTCGCTAAGCCCGAACCCGCGCAGTACAGCCGTCATCTTCTCGACAGCTGCCACGTCGGAGCCGTCGAATTCAGCCAGCATATTCCCAGTATTGACCAGCGTTTCCGGCGCAAGAAACCCGGCAGCCTCCGACGCCGCGCGCCATTGGGTCATCGACATGAGCTTATGCGTTACCGGCCCGATGGCTCGCAGAAGAATCGCCAAAGTCCTTGTCTGTCCAGCCATCTCGCCCGCCGCTCGCTGCCGCGACACTAACAAGCGATATCAAGCATGACAAGAACAAATAGAGAACTATATGCTATTCCTGCAGATAACCATTGCCGACATAGTTACGCGAATAGCGCCCCTTGAGGGAGGTCAGCATTTCATAGCCGATCGTGCCGGCAACATCTGCCTGATCGTCTACACTGATGTTGGGCCCGAATATTTCGACGCCCTCGCCGGGCTTGGGAATATCGGGCCCAAGCTCGGTGATATCGACAATGGTTAGGTCCATCGAAATCTTGCCAAGGATCGGGCAGAGTTTGCCGCGTACGAACACCTTGCCGCCCGGCCGCGTATTGTTTGACGAGAGACTGCGCTGAAATCCATCGGCATAGCCATGGCCGATCACTGCCAGCCGGCTATCGCGCGAAAGGGAATAGGCGGCGCCATAGCCGACGGTCTCGCCTGTCCGCGCTTCGCGTACCTGCAGGATCGGCGCATGTAGCGTGACCACATTGGCCATCGGGTTTTTGCGCCCAATGACGGCGCGGCCGCCATAGAGCGCAATCCCGGGTCGGACCATCTGGAAATGATAATCTCGCCCCGTCATCAGCCCTGCCGAATTGGCGAGCGAGGCGGGGATCCCCGGAAACTGGTTGAGCACCGAACTGAACAGCGCCAATTGCGTGCGGTTTTTCTCGTGGTTGGGCACATCGGCACAGGCGAGGTGGCTCATGACCATCTGCGGCGCATAGCCAAGCCGCGAAATGCGTTCACGCACCGCGACCGACTCGTTGAGCCGGAAACCCAGCCGGTTCATGCCGGTGTCGAAGTGGAAAGCGCTCGGATAGCCCTCGTTCCGCTCGACGCATTTGGCGAGCCACTCTTCGAGCATCTCCATAGAGGAGATGACCGGCATCAGGTTCTGCCGGATATAAAAGTTCGCCGCGCCGGGATAGAGGCCATCCAGCACGAAAATATGCGCTTCAGGGAGGGATGTGCGCACCGCAGCGCCTTCGTCCGGCGTCGCGACAAAGAAGAACCGCGCCCCGGCCGCATAAAGCGCCGTCGCGGCCATTTCGATCCCGGTACCATAGGCATCGGCCTTCACCACGGCAGCCGTCAGCGCCCCCTGGCTCACTTTGTCGAGTGCGCGCCAGTTCCGGGCCAGTGCCCCCAGGTCGACAGTCAATTGGCCTCCAAGGCCAGACGTCAGCTTCATACCTATTCCATGCGTTCGGGCAGGTAGTCTGCCCTTGCGAGATTTCCAAAGCGGGTGAACTGGGCTTCAAAGCTCAGCTGCACAGTGCCGGTGGGGCCGTGGCGCTGCTTGGCAATGATGACTTCCGCCTTGCCGTGCACCTGCTCCATTTCCCCTTGCCAGGTGATGTGCTCTGGCGTGCCCTCTTTGGGTTCCTTGTTCTTCAGATAGTACTCTTCGCGGTAAACGAACATCACCACGTCGGCGTCCTGCTCGATAGAACCCGATTCGCGCAAATCTGCTAGCTGAGGATGTTTATCGTCGCGCGCTTCGACCTGACGGGAAAGCTGGGAGAGCGCGATGACGGGCACTTCCAGTTCCTTGGCCAGCGCCTTCAGCGTCGTCGTGATTTCGGTCAGTTCCTGCACGCGGTTCTGGCTCGATGCCTTCGATGAGCCCGAAAGCAGCTGGAGATAGTCGACGATCAGGAGGTCGAGCCCCTTCTGCCGCTTCAGTCGTCGCGCGCGCGCCGCAAGCTGCGCCACCGAAATGCCGCCCGTGTCGTCGATATAGAGCGGCACCTTGCTCATCATATTGGACACATCGACCAGCTTGGAAAATTGGCTGTCGTGGATGCGGCCGCGGCGAATGTCCGACGATGAAATCTCTGCCTGTTCGGCGAGAATACGCGTCGCGAGCTGTTCCGAACTCATTTCGAGGCTGAAGAAGCCGACGACGCCGCCATCGACGGTCTTGTTGTGGCCCTCGGGCGTTACTTCACCGCGCCAGGCCTTCGCGACATTATAGGCGATATTGGTCACGAGCGAGGTCTTGCCCATGGCGGGGCGGCCAGCGATGATGATCAAGTCCGAGCGCTGCAAACCACCCATCTGCCGGTCGAGATCGTGCAGTGCCGTTGCGACGCCCGAAAGTCCGCCATCGCGCTGAAAGGCTTCGCCTGCCATGCGGATAGAGGCGCTGAGCGCGGCGCCAAAAGCCTGGAAGCCGCCATCGTAGCGGCCCTTTTCCGCAAGCTGAAATAGCTCGCCCTCGACCTTTTCGATCTGCTTGGTCGGCGTCATTTCGACTTCCGACTCATAGGCGACCGAAACCATTTCCTCGCCAACGAGGATCAGGTTGCGGCGGATCGCGAGGTCGTAGATCGCTTGGCCATAGTCGCCCGCATTGATGACCGTGGTCGCTTCCGCCGCCAGACGCGCCAGATATTGCGACATCGTCATTTCGGGCAGAAGTTGATCGGGCAGGTGGGTCTTGATCGTCGTCGGATCAGCCGACTTGCCGGCGCGGATTACCTTGCTGGTGATGTCATAGATATCGCGGTGAACCGGCTCGTAAAAATGCTCCGGCTCGAGAAAATCCGAGACGCGATAAAAGGCTTCGTTGTTGATGAGGATAGCGCCCAACAGCGCCTGCTCGGCCTCCACATTGTGGGGCGCTAAGCGAAACGACTTGTCTTCGGCCGGGTGCAGCCGCGCGATCTCAGCCATTGGTGTCCTCGGGTGTGTTAACCTTTCTAACCACGCGAGCGCAGCTAGAGTCCCACATCACCTACGAGGCTAAGGCTTAATAAACTCCGCAGGCTGTGAAGACTGTGAACAACGGGGATTGTAGATCTCCGGTGTTGCACACGATCATGGCTGAGTCGGGGCAGGCGCGTCTTCCGCTTCCGGGGCTGTCTCATGCTTCTTCACCTTGCCGGTGGTGAGGCCCCATGGCTTCAGCGCGGCATCGGATCCGGCCCAGTGGATACGGTCGATCCGCCAATCGCCATTATAAAGCAGCTCCGCATCCATAAGGATCGTCGCCGGCTGCCCGCCTTCGACGGTGATCAGCGCCGTCCTTTCACCCGTAGGCGCAACCAGTGCCGGCTCGGCATTTGCAAGGCTAAATGGCATCTCGCCATTGGCATCGGCGTGAAACACGAGATTGTCGAAGATCAACGCGGTGTCGTCGCCGACCTCGGCCAGCTCATCGTCCGAAAGCGTCGCATCGGACAGCAGTGAGCCCTCGACCAAGCCGGTCTCGCCGACGGTGAAATAGCGGCCGGCCGTATAGGCATAATAGCTATCGACAAAGGTGCGCTTGGCTTCGGGCGACAGCATGTAATAAGCGGTCACGAAGTCCTTGGCGTTGAACGCGTCGATAAAGGCCTTGGCCGTGCTCTGCGGCGTGTCCATCGGCAAGCGGTCGACGAAGGTCCGGCCCTCTTGCGCCATGGCCGGCACGCACAAGATGAGCGCTGTCAGCGCGGCTGCAGCAAATCGCATGGTTCTGTCCCCCAGAAGTCATGGCATTATAGGGCCAAGTGCTTGCGCGCCAAAGCTAAAACGCGCGCAACCGGCGATACCACCAATTTTGGTGGCCGCCGCTTAGATCGGCACACCCCATGGTCGCAGCTTGTCCAGCGATCCCACCCACGAAAGGCGATCCACACGCCATTGATCGTTGGGCAATTGCACCAGATGAAGCGTGATGCTGTCCGGATTGCCTGATGTCTTCACCGTTGCGATCGTCTCGGCAACCATGCCCGTGTCAGGCTCACTTGGCTCGGTGACGTGACCAACGCCTTCGATTTCAGCACCATCGAAACTGAATGGCATGACGCCCTGCCGCTCCGCTGCGGTCAACAATCGGTGCATAACCACTGCCGGATCGCGCATCGTGTCGAATGCCAAGGCGTCCGCCCGCTGGACTTGGCGAAATAGCCCCGTTCCCGGCAAATCGGCCTCGTCGAGCCCGGGCAGGAACTGCATCATCATGATGGGTCGCATCGGATCGAGCAATGCGCGCTTCGCGGCGGGGCTCATGAGCAAATGCGCCTGGTAGTAATCGCCTGCAGCGAAAGCATTGACGAACGCTTCCGCCACGTCTTCAGGCGTTTCGGTCGGCAGGGTGTCGAGGATGGTCCGTGGACCCTCGGCCCGGGTCGCGCCTTCGACGGGGGCACTCTCGCCGGCGTCCCATGGCTTGCCTTCTGCCGAACCCTCCCAGGTGATCTCGTCCACCCGCCAATCGCCCCATTGGGTCTTTTGAAGCGACAGTTTGAGCGGGCTCGGCCCCTTGCTCACGGCGACTTCGGCCATTCCGTCGGCGTCGCCTTCGGTAATCGACATCACCTCGGCATCTTCAAAGGTGAATGGCGCATGGCCCGAGACCAGTGCCCCTTGCATGAGATCGTCGAATATCTGCGCGCCTTCGGTCAGGTCCTCCTGCAGCACCGCCGGCAGTGTACGGTCGCCGATCACCGAGCCTTCCATTTTGAACGGGTCTGTTCCCGGCAAGAGTTTGCCGAACTGCAGCGACGCCAGCGTCTGATAGGTGCTGTCCTTGGCTTCGGGCGAAAGGTAATAATAGGCCGAGAAGAAATCCTGCGCTTCCATCGCATCGACAAAGCTCTCGACCGCTTCGGTCGCCGTTGCCTGGTTGAGACTATCGATGAAGCTGACGGTTTTGGTTTTCTGCGCGAGGGCAGGGGACGCGGCCACGAGAAGGGCGGTCAAAGTCAGGCAGGCGGTCAAGCGCATCTGGTCTTTCTCCGATCTGGTCGGATTTGACTAGAGCCGTGGCCTGTGACCGAAACGTGACGCATCAGGCCTTTACTACGCCAAAGCAAAAGGCCGGGCGTGAGCCCGGCCTTTCGAAAAGTGCAGCGTTGAAAAAACTACTCTTCGAAACGGTCGTCCGAAGCAGCGTCCTTCTGGCCAGCGGCGAAGTCGCTGTTTTCGTCGTCTTCGAAGGTGTGGACGGTAACGTCTTCACCCGAGGACTGGCGCTCGGCTTCGTCAGCCGAACGAGCAACGTTCACAGTGATCGTCACAGCAACTTCAGCGTGGAGGTTGAGCGGCACGGTGTGCACGCCGACCGACTTGATCGGGTCGGCAAGGTCGACCTGGTTGCGCTGGACGATGAAACCATCGTTGGCCAGGGCTTCCACGACGTCGCGAGCAGCAACCGAACCATAGAGCTGGCCGGTTTCGCCAGCCTGACGGATGATCACCACGGTGCGGCCATTGAGGCCTTCGGCGATACCGGCAGCAGCGTTGCGGCGCTCTTCGTTGCGCTGTTCGATGTGCGCGCGGTCGTTTTCGAAACGCTTGCGGTTGGCTTCGGTGGCGCGCAGAGCCTTGCCCTGGGGCAGGAGGAAGTTACGGGCAAAGCCGTCCTTCACAGTGACTTCGTCGCCGATGGTGCCGGTGCGACCGATACGCTCGAGGAGAATGACTTTCATTCTTTTATTCCTTTGGCTGTCCCGTCTTGAAGACGGTTAGGAGTTGCAGACCATCCGCAACCCCAGCGGGTATTTTGGTTTGGCACTGGTATGCCAAAAGGAAGCCGTTGGGCGGGATGAGATAGTGGTGATCCGCGAGAACCGGAGCGGAGCGTACCTAAGTACGTGAGCACCGGAAGCGCAGCGGACCGCCGCTAGATCGCCTGCCCAGCGAGCTTACTTGACGGCATACGGCATGATGCCGATGAAGCGGGCACGCTTGATCGCGCGAGCCAGTTCACGCTGCTTCTTGGCAGAAACGGCGGTGATGCGGCTTGGGACGATCTTGCCGCGCTCGGAAACGTAGCGCGAGAGCAGGCGGACGTCCTTGTAGTCGATCTTTGGCGCGCCTTCACCCGAGAACGGGCAGGTCTTGCGGCGGCGCTGGAACGGACGACGGGCCTGGGAAGTGGTGAGGTCTTTAATAGCCATGGCTATGCGTTCCTTATCTTAGAAGCGGCGCGGACGACGGTCGCCCGACGGGCCACCACGATCGCCACGGCCACCACCATCACGATCGTCGCGATCGCGCTTCTGCATCATCGCGGACGGGCCTTCTTCTAGCTCGTCGACGCGCACGGTCATGAAGCGGAGAACGTCTTCATTGATGCGCATCTGGCGTTCCATTTCGGCAACGGCAGGAGCCGAAGCGTCGATGTTGAGCAGCGTGTAGTGAGCCTTGCGGTTCTTGCGGATGCGGTAGGAGAGACCCTTGAGGCCCCAATATTCGTTCTTGGTAACCTTGCCGCCACCCTGGGACAGGATCTCGGTCAGCGCAGCGGTCAGTTCTTCAACCTGCTGCTGGGAAACGTCCTGGCGCGCCAGGAAGATGTGTTCGTAAAGGGCCATGAAGTGCGCCTTCCTTTCAGTTGTCATACAGTCCGTTGGCGCGGAGCCCCTTCGAAGCCGGGAAAGGCGTCAAAGCAGTCTTGCAAAGAGCGGGAACACGGGAGGCCGGACGTCTTACGGTCCTATTTTCCCGACGCAAAGCCTAGATAGCCTTGCAAAGGAAAAACCCTCCGTTCAGCCCCCGGCCAAACGAATTGCTGGGTGCCCTATAAAAGCAACGCGCCCTCAATGCAAGCAAATTGCCCCTTCGCGCCTCAGGCGGCGTTTTCGTCCGACCCATCATTGCGATAGGCGACGACCCGATTGCGCCCGGCGCTCTTGGCCTCATAAAGCGCTTCGTCGGCAAGGCTCAACATGCGTGAGAAATTGGCCGGCGTCTTGAATTCGACGAGCCCGATACTGACGCTGGTGCTGAAGTCCGACCCGTCATGTCTGAACGGTTCGGCGGCAATCGAAGCGCGCATGCGCTCGGCAACCCGGTTGCCTTCCTCAAGGCCGGCACCCGGCAAGAGAATCGCAAATTCCTCGCCACCAAGCCGCCCGAGAATGTCCCCTCGGCGGATATTGGCCGTCAAAAGCTCCGATACGGTCAGCACCACCTGGTCGCCGGTGTCCTGTCCGCGGCCATGGCTGATGGATCGGAACCGGTCGATCTCGATGGCAATGGCAATGCTGTTGGTTTCTGGCTTGAGTTGACCCAGGGAATAGTCGGCACTCTCGTAAAACTGTTTTCGCGTCAGCAGTCCGGTCAGTGCGTCATGGTCGGCGCGTTGCTTGTCTTCCTGCGCTGACCGTCGCCAGAAGGCGTTGAGCGCCACGACGGCGAGGGCGCTGAGGGTAATGGATGCAACGCCGAGCCGGAAGGATGCCAGGTCGAGCTGCGTCTCGACATGGAGATGCTCGGCATAGAGCGACACAATGCCGGTCTGAACGGACACGAGGGTCCAAACGGCGCCGATAGCCGCGAGGATAAAGCCAACCAACGACCGGACGCGCGTCACGCACCAGATCAGGCCCGGCAGATAAAACGCCGGCGCTCCCGGTCCGCCGATGACGGCCATGCCGGCAAAAGCGGCAACCAGGCAGACCAGCGAAACGCTATGGAGCACAAACCTGCGGCGACCAGGTCCTGCTTTTTGCTTGAGCGGTCCGCGGATCATCCGCTGCGCCGCCACCAGCGGCAGGAAGATCGTCAGGTTCAGGAATTCCGTAACACTGCGCAGGAAAAAGCCTTCGAGCAGGGCAATGTCAAAGCCCGAAGGCGCGATCAGATCGCCCACGAGCCCGTGGGTCAGGGAGACGGCCAACAAGATCCCGAACATGGTCACGAGCCCGGCCGGGTCCGTAATCGGCGTCAACCGCGCGGAATAGCGATGAATGAGCAGTAGCCCCACGAAAATGCCGCTCGCATTTTCGATCATGAACAGCACGGCCTGCCCAAGGGGGCGCCCCATCAGCATGGCGGCCAGCACATAAGCCAGCGCCGAGAGGATCCAGGTCACCGGCGTATTGGCGCGGCGATTGGCGGCCAATATACCCAGCAATATCGCGTTCGCCGGCCAAATTCCGATATCGGGCGCCACGGCCTGAAGTTGCAGCCCTGCGACGCACCATAAAAGCGTGCTGCCCGCGACCATCAAACCGAGAATGATCTGCTTGGGGGATAGGCGCTTGGTCGATCCCACTGCGGTAGAACTGTCCACGGCGCCTCCAGATTCTCGCATTCCACCAAAGCTGCGCGGAATTCCTAGCAGCCATAAATTTGAAAAAAGGCGACAGAACGAATACGTGCAGATCCTGATCCGCTAAATGGCACAGAGATCACGCTTGGTCGCAATTCTCCCGCAAAAGTCCTTAAGAGAGATTGCTTGACTCAGCTAAATACACTCGGCAAACGCCACGCACTGTTCCGCAACCCCGGAGACAAAGACATGTCCAGCATCGCTTTCACCTTCCCCGGCCAGGGCAGCCAGGCTGTCGGTATGGGCAAGGAATTGGCCGAGACCTTTCCCGAAGCCCGCGCCGTCTTTGACGAGGTGGACGCCGCTCTGGGTGAAAAGCTGTCTCAGACCATGTTCGAAGGTCCCGAGGATGTTTTGCGTCTGACCGAAAACGCTCAGCCCGCACTGATGGCGTCGAGCATTGCTGTCCTCCGCGTCCTCGAAGCGCGCGGCCTCAGCTTGGCCAAGACCGCAAAATTCGTCGCTGGCCATTCGCTCGGCGAATATTCTGCCCTCTGTGCCGCCGGCACATTCTCGCTCTCCGATACAGCCCGACTGCTGCGCACACGCGGCCAGGCCATGCAGAAGGCCGTTCCCGTCGGTCACGGCGCCATGGCTGCGCTTCTCGGGCTTGATCTCGACACCGCCCGCGCCGTTGCCGAAGAAGCCGCGCAGGGCGAAGTCTGCCAGGTCGCCAATGACAATGCGCCCGGCCAGGTCGTCGTCTCCGGCGCCGTCTCCGCCGTCGAGCGCGCCTTGGAGATTGCCAAGGGCAAAGGCGCCAAGCGCGCTCTGCTGCTGCCCGTCAGCGCTCCCTTCCATTGCTCGCTCATGCAGCCGGCGGCAGATGCCATGGCCGCTGCGCTCGCCGAAGTCGAGATGAAGGCGCCGGTGGTGCCGCTCGTTGCCAATGTGCTCGCAGCGCCCATTTCCGACCCCGCCGAAATCCGTCAACGCCTCGTTGAGCAGGTCACCGGCGTCGTCCGCTGGACCGAAACCGTCACCTGGCTTGCTGGCGAGGGTGGTGTCACCCAGCTTGTCGAACTCGGCACCGGCAAGGTTCTCTCTGGCCTTGCCAAGCGCATCGCGCCCGATGTTGCGACCCAGTCGATCTCCGGGGCCGCCGATATCGACGCCTTCCTGACTGCCGTCACCGTTTGAACCCGAGACCGCTGGACCTGAGGAATAAAAATGTTCGATTTGACCGGTAAGCGCGCTCTTGTCACTGGCGCCAGTGGCGGCATTGGCCGCGAGATCGCCAAGGCGCTGGCAGCAGCAGGCGCCACTGTGGCCCTCTCGGGCACCCGTGTGGGCGCCCTTGAAGATACTGCCAAGGAAATCGGCAAGGAATGCCCGATACTGCCCTGCAATCTCTCCAAGCTCGACGACGTCGATAAGCTCGTCCCCGCCGCGGAAGCGGCCATGGGTGGCCTCGATATCCTCGTCAACAATGCCGGCATGACGCGCGACAATCTCTTCATGCGCATGAAGGATGAAGAGTGGGACGAGGTGATCGCAGTCAATCTCACCGCCGCCTTCCACCTCAATCGCGCGGTCCTACGCGGAATGATGAAGCAGCGCTGGGGCCGCATCATCGGCGTTTCCTCCGTCGTCGGCGTCATGGGCAATCCGGGGCAGGGGAACTACGCTGCCTCAAAAGCTGGCCTCATCGGCATGAACAAGGCGCTCGCCCACGAAGTCGCAAGCCGCAATATCACGGTCAATTCCATCGCTCCCGGCTTCATCTCATCGGCCATGACCGATGAGCTCAACGACAAGCAGCGCGAGACGATTTTGTCGACCATTCCGGCCAATCGCCTGGGCAGCGCTCAGGAAGTTGCCGCCTGCGCCGTATTTCTTGCTAGCGACGCTGCCGGCTACATCACGGGTCACACGCTGAACGTCAACGGCGGCATGGCGATGATCTAAATCCTGGTTTCAAGGGGCCAAAACCCTTGGAAACCAAGGTTCACGCGGCTGGCAAAGCGAAATGAAACGTGTTACTCGCCGCCGCGTTAACTCTTGCCGGTTCCCTTGCGAGCGCCTGAAAGGCCGCTTACACTGAGCCCCGGCAAGTCAAAACCGAGCTTGCTGAATTGGCCTAGCGCCAATAAGAAGCGAAACGAAACGTCGATTTCTAAAAAGGGAAGTCAAATATGAGCGATGTCGCTGATCGGGTCCGCAAGATCGTTGTGGAACACCTCAATGTGGACGCCGAGAAGGTCGTTGAAAAGGCCAGCTTCATCGACGATCTGGGCGCTGACTCGCTCGATCAGGTCGAGCTGGTAATGGCTTTCGAGGAAGAATTCTCGGTCGAGATCCCGGATGACGCTGCTGAGTCGATCCAGACCTTCGGCGACGCTGTCTCCTTCCTGACCAAGGCCACCAGCTAAGCTGGCCGGGCAGGGTTAGACATGGAACTGCGTCGAGTCGTCGTCACCGGAATGGGGCTTGTCACGCCCCTTGGTTGCGGAGTTGAGGCCACCTGGGCCAATATTATCGCAGGCAAGAGTGGAGCCAAGCGTATCGACGACTTCCAGGTCGATGATATCGCCTGCCAAATCGCCCATCGGCTGCCCCTAGGGGATTATGCCGAGGGCAAATACAATCCCGACGAGTGGATGGAAACCAAGGAACAGCGCAAGGTCGACGATTTCATCGTCTACGCCATGGCCGCTGCCACCCAGGCCATCCAGGATGCGGGTGTGGAACCCAAGACCCAGGAAGAGCAGGAGCGCTCCGGCGTCCTGATCGGCTCGGGTATCGGCGGCATCGGTGGCATCTATGATGCCTCCGTCACGCTGCACGAAAAGGGCCCGCGCCGCATCAGTCCCTTCTTCATTCCCGGCCGTCTGATCAACCTGGCCTCGGGCCATGTGTCGATCCGCTTCGGCCTCAAGGGTCCGAACCATTCCGTCGTTACCGCCTGCTCGACCGGTGCGCATGCCATCGGCGATGCGGCCCGCCTGATCGCGTTCGGCGATGCCGACGTGATGGTGGCCGGTGGCGCGGAAAGCTGCGTCAATCGTTTGTCGCTCGCCGGCTTCGCTGCAGCCCGCGCGCTCTCGACCGGCTTTAACGACAATCCAACCGCTGCGTCGCGCCCCTATGATCGGGATCGTGATGGCTTCGTCATGGGCGAAGGCGCCGGCATCGTCGTGCTCGAAGACTATGAGCGCGCCAAGGCTCGCGGCGCCAAGATCTATGGCGAAATCATCGGCTATGGCCTTTCGGGCGATGCCTACCACATCACGGCGCCTGCGCCGGATGGAAATGGTGGTTTCCGCGCCATGAGCGCTGCCGTCAAGCGCGCCGGTATCTCGGCCTCCGAGATCGACTATATCAACGCCCACGGTACCTCGACGCCGCTCGGCGACGAAATCGAACTCGGCGCCGTCACCCGCGTTCTCGGGGACGCTGCCGAAGGCCGCGTCATGAGCTCGACCAAGTCGGCCATCGGGCACCTCCTGGGTGCCGCAGGCTCGGTCGAAGCCATCTTCTGCCTGCTCGCCATGCGCGACGGCATCGCGCCGCCGACGCTCAATCTCGATAATCCTTCCGTCGAAACGCCGATCAACCTTGTTCCCAAGGTGGCGCTCAAGAAGGAAATCAACGTGGCGCTCTCCAACAGCTTCGGCTTTGGCGGCACCAATGCCACGCTGGTGATGCGCAAGGTCGCCTGATTTTTTTTGTATGCAAGAGGGGCACGTCGCCAGACCAGGCAACGTGCCCCTTGTTTTTATTCAAATCCATTGCAAACAATGCCGCCGCTTCGCCACGGTGTGGCGACACGATGATTTGCCCACTGGCCGAAAGGTGATTCCCGACGATGAACGAACGACGTAAACGCCGCCGCCGCTCGTCCAATGGTCTTGTCGATGTGCTCAACGCGCTCCTGACCTTGCTTGTCATCGGGCTCGTCGTCGTTGGTGGCGGTTTCCTCTTCGTTGCCTCGCAATATTATGGCGATGGTCCTCTGCCTGAAGATCGCGTTTTCCGCGTCGAAACCGGCAATGCGCTCTCGACCACGGCCAGCCGTCTCGAAGAGCAGGGGTTTATTTCCAATTCGCTGATCTTCAGCCAGTTCGGCAGCCGCGTCGCCGATAAGACGACGGTCAAGGCCGGCGATTTCACCATTCCCGCGCGCGCCAGCATGTCCGATATTCTGAACGAGCTGACGACTGGCACGCCGATCCGCTACGCCGTCACCATTCCCGAAGGCTGGACCTCCTGGCAGGTCGTGCAGCGCGTCAATGCCGATGATCGCCTCACCGGCACCATTGATACCCTGCCGCCCGAAGGCTCGATCCTCCCTGGCAGCTACGATTACCTTCCCGGCGACACGCGCCAGTCCGTCGTTGATCGCATGCAGGCGGCCATGACCAAGGCGCTCAACGAAGTCTGGGAAGCGCGCGAGCCGGATCTGCCGCTCGAGTCGCCCGCGCAGATGCTGATTCTTGCGTCCATAGTCGAACGCGAAACCGGCGTCGCCGAAGAGCGCCCGCAGGTCGCCGCCGTCTTCGTCAATCGCCTGCGTGAAGGCATGCGCCTGCAGTCCGATCCGACCATCATCTATGGTATCACGCTGGGCCAATCGACGCTCGATCGCGGTTTGCGCCGCTCGGAAATCGACAAGGCAACGCCTTATAATACCTATCAGATCGATGGTCTCCCACCGACGCCGATCGCCAATCCCGGCATCGAGGCCCTTGAGGCTGTCGCTCACCCCGACGACCACAACTATCTCTACTTCGTCGCCAAAGGCGCTTCGCCGCGCGATGGTCACGTCTTTGCCGAAACCTATGCAGAGCATCAGCAAAACGTCGCCCGTTATCGCGAAATCGAGGCTGCGGCCGATCGTGACGCGGAAGCCGCCCGCAAGGCTTTGGAGGCCGAAGAAGCCGAACAAGCCCCGGAAACGCCTGCTGCTGAGGGCGCAAGTCAGTGACATCGCGCCTTGCGAGCATGACCGGCTATGCCCGGTCCGAGGCTGCATTCGGCTCGACGCGGCTCCGCGTCGAACTCAAATCCGTCAATGGACGCGGTCTCGATATCCGCTCGCGCCTCGCGCCCGGTCTCGACGCCTTCGATATTCCGCTACGCCAGCTTCTCAACCAAGCCCTGTCCCGCGGCTCGGTCAATCTCGCCATAAGCTTTGATCGCCAGGGCACGTCGGGCGCCGTATCCGTCAATCAGGCTGCGCTCGAAACCGTTCTCGCTGCCATAGACAGTCTCGCCCAGCGCATCGATGCCCAGCGTCCAACGCTCGATGGCATCCTGTCGCTGCCCGGCGTACTCGCCGTCGAAGAGAGCAGGGGGCTCGACGAAGAAGGGCTCGAGCCCGTCCTCATGGCGGCTGTCCGTGAAGCGATTGCCGGTCTCGTCAAATCCCGCCTCGACGAAGGCGCGCGCATCGCCCAAATCCTCGTTTCTCAGGTCGATGCCATCGCCGCCCTGGTCGATCAGGCCGATGCCCACCCCGCCCGCTCGCGTGACGTCATCGCTGCTCGCCTCAGCCAGCAGGTCCAGTCGCTCCGCCAGGAAGCGGACATTTCGCCCGAGCGTCTCGCTCAGGAAGCCCTCGTCCTCGCCACCAAGGCCGATATCCAGGAAGAGATCGATCGTCTCCGCGCTCACATCGCTGGCGCCCGCGCGCTGCTTGCGGCCGCTGGCGCAGTCGGCCGCCGCCTCGATTTCCTCGCGCAGGAATTCAACCGCGAGGCCAATACCCTTTGCTCGAAATCGAACGCCGTGGAACTGACTGCCATCGGCCTTGACCTCAAGGCGGCGATCGATCAACTACGCGAGCAAGTCCAAAACATCGAATAGAGTGCCTGTCATGGATTTTCAGCGCCGCGGCGTCATGCTTGTCCTCGCCTCGCCTTCAGGCGCCGGAAAGTCATCGATCTCCCGCGCCCTCTTCGGCGCCGATCCCAATATCAAGCTCTCGGTCTCGGTCACGACCCGTGCCCGCCGCACGGACGAAATCGACGGAAAGCACTACCACTTCATCGATGTGCCGACCTTCGAGCAGATGCGCCGCGATGATGGCCTCCTCGAATCCGCCGAAGTCCACGGCAATTTCTACGGCACTCCGCGCGCCCGCGTCGAAGAACAGCTCTCCGCCGGCAACGATATCCTCTTCGATATCGACTATCAGGGCACGCTGCAGCTCTATGAAAAGTGCCGCGCCGATATGGTGACGGTCTTCATCCTGCCGCCCTCGATCAAAGAGCTGCGCGCCCGCCTCGAACGCCGCGCGCAGGACAGCGTCGGCACCATCGACAAGCGCCTCAAGAACGCGCGCCGTGAGATGGATCATTACAACGAGTACGACTACGTCCTCGTCAATGAAGACCTCGAACTTTCCGTCGCCCGCGTCCGCGCCATCCTCGCGTCGGCCCGTCTCGATCGCAAGCGTCAGAGCGATCTCGATAGTTTCGTGCGCGATCTGCAAAACCAGATCGGCCCGGCCTGATCATGCCGCCCGTGCCCGGCATTCGTCGCGGCACGCCCGAATTCCTCCGCGCCAATATCGCCTTCTTCCTCTCGGCCTTCTCCGTTTTCGCCTCGCTCTATTCGGTGCAGCCTCTGCTGCCCATGTTCGCCCACTATTGGGTCCGTGATGCCGGCACTGCCTCGCTCGCGCTCTCGGTCACCACGGCCACCATGGCCGTGGCGCTCATCCCCGCAAGCTTCCTCTCGGATCGCCTCGGCCGCCGTCGCCTCATGGTCGGCGCCCTGACCGTCACAGCACTTCTCGGACTGCTACTGCCCCTCGCGCAGACCTGGTGGCAGCTCATCGCCCTCCGGACCGCCATGGGCCTCTCCCTCGCCGGTATCCCCGCCGTCGCCATGGTCTATCTCTCTGAGGAAATGGACGCCGACGGCCTCGGCTTCTCCATGGGCCTTTATATCGGCGGCACCGCGATCGGCGGCATGGCCGGCCGCGTCATCTCCGGCATCCTGTCCGATCTTCTCGGCTGGCGCCTCGGCACCGGCATTCTCGCTGCCCTCATCATGGCCGCCGTTCTCGCCGTGATCATCCTGTTGCCCCAGCCCCGCCGCTCCGTCCGTGACCCCATCCGCTTGCCTGAACTCTGGCGCCGTTGCCGCATGAGCTTTGCCGATGCGGCACTCCCCTGGCTCTTTGCCAGCTCTTTCCTCCTCATGGGCGCCTTCGTCACGCTCTACAACTATGCCGGCTTCCGTCTGGCCCTGCCGCCCTTCCTCCTCAGCCATTCGGCCATCGCCGCCATCTTCCTCGTCTACCTGTTGGGCAGCCTCAGCTCCACCTGGGCCGGCGGCCTCTCCCAGCGCCTCGGCCGTCGCAAAGTGTTCTGGGCGCTCGTCACCATGATGGGCTCTGGCATGGCGCTCACGGCCTTCGACAGCACCGTCATCACCATCCTGGGTCTCGCCATCGCCACCATGGGCTTCTTTGCCGCCCATGGCGTCGCCAGCGCCTGGGTCACCCGCCGCGCCCGCACCGGCAAGGCTCAAGCCTCCGCCCTCTATCTCGTCGCTTATTATCTCGGTGCCTCATCGCTTGGCACGCTCGGCGGCTACGCCTGGACCGCCTGGAACTGGCCCGGAGTTCTCCTCGTCTGCGGCACGGCAACCGTCTTGGCTTTGCTCGTCGCCATCCGGCTCGCCTTCATCCCGCCGCTCCTAGAACCAGAACAACCGGCGCAAGCGCCTTTGGCGCAGTAAGCCCCAAAAGCGAAACGCCCACCCAAGCGAAGGGCAGGCGTTTTGTACTGTCGGAGCGAAAAACGCTCAGAAGTGCCAGTTCACGCCAGCAGTCACCTGATGGGTCGCAAATTTCCAATCGGTGAGGCCATAGGTGCGCGCCGCATAGTCGGAATAGCGATAGGAAAGATCGATCCCGATAGTGTCGGTCGCCTTGACCTCGACGCCCGCACCGACAGTCCAGCCGTAATGTGCGTTCGATGCGACAACGTCGCCCGTGTTTGCCGTCAGCTTGCCACCGGCAATCGCCAGACCGCCCGTCACGTAAGGCATGAAGGCGCCCGCATCATAGCCAACCTTACCGCGGACGCTGCCAAACCAGTTCACGTCGACCGCACTGGGTGGGGCGAAGAAGTCCGGATCGGTAGCATTCGACCAGGCGAGATCACCGACGACGCCGATCACGACGCCATTCTCGAGCGTGAAATTGGTACCGGCATTGACGCCCAAAAGCGCGCCATTGAGATCGAACGTGGTCGGCGAGGTGACAGTGCCGCGTTCATATCCGCCGAAAACACCGACAAATGGGCCGTCCCAGTTCCCGACCTGAAGACCGTAATTTACATCCGGTATCGGCATTTCGGTGACGAAATCGGCTGCGAGGGCGAACGACGAACTGCCAGCAGCGAACAGGGCTGCTGCAAAAGCTGCGATGTGACGATTCATTCAGACTACCCTCAAATATGGTGAGGGAAATCTGAACGAACATGGTTAATGCCGTCTTACGCGGTGGTCTAACGTGATTAGAAGCCTAGCTTCTCAGCCCCGGCAAAGCTCGCGCCATGGCCAAAAATGCACTGATCGGCAAATCCTCAGCCCGCTCATCGCCTTTGAGCTCAGCGGCCGCCAGCAGACCCTCGACCGGCACGCCCAGCGACTTCAGCGATTGCCGCACCATCTTTCGCCGCTGCCCGAACGCCGCCTTGGTCACCTGCTCGACGTGGCGAACCGGCAAGCCTTCCTCAACGGGCTTTGGCACCAGATGCACCACAGCTGACGTCACATTCGGCGGCGGCACGAATGCTTGCTTCCCGACATTGAAAGCAATCCGCGCCTCGCTCCGCCACCCGGCGAGAACGCCGAGCCTGCCATAGGCATCTTCACTCGGCTTGGCGCAAATACGCTCGGCGACTTCACGCTGAAACATCAGCGTCAGGCTCTCGAAAAATGGTGGCCACGGCTCCATGGTCAGCCAGCCAGTAAGAAGCTGCGTGCCGATATTATAGGGCAGGTTGGCAATGATCCTCGTCGGCCCGTCGGCCAGCGTGCGATAGTCGATCTCCATCGCATCGCCCGCGATCACCGTCAGCTGGCCCGGATAAGCCTCTGAAATTTCCGCCAACGCCGGCAGCGCGCGGGCATCCCGCTCGATGGCGATCACCTCGCGCGCACCTTCCGCCAGCAGCGCCCGCGTTAGTCCGCCTGGCCCCGGTCCAACCTCGATCACGCGCACGCCGTCGAGCGAGCCACCCACGCGGGCAATGCGCGCCGTCAGGTTGAGGTCGAACAGAAAGTTCTGCCCTAATTCTTTCTTGGCGCGGAGGCCATGGGTGGCAATGACGTCGCGCAGCGGCGGAAGATTGTCGATCTGGCTCATCGGGTCCTGGTCGTCATGTGTTCCGCCATGGCTATGGCCGCCAAAAAGCTCGATGTCGAGGCCTTTCCGGTCCCGGCGAGGTCGAACGCCGTCCCATGGTCCGGTGATGTCCGCACGATCGGCAGGCCGAGCGTAACGTTGACCCCGGCATCGAACGCCACGGTCTTGATCGGGATCAGCGCCTGATCGTGATACATGGCGAGCACGGCATCATATTGCCGCCAATGCCTTGGAAAAAACAGCGTATCGCCGGGCAGGGGCCCCACGACCTCAAGCCCTTCCTCCCGCGCCGCTTCCAGCGCCGGAATGATCGTCTCGATCTCTTCGCGCCCGATCGCCCCGCCTTCGCCCGCATGCGGATTGAGCCCCGACACCGCAATCCGTGGCCGCGCAATCCCGAACCGCGCCCGCAGGTCACGATCCATCACGCGCAGCGTCTCAAGGATCAACTCGACCGAGATCAGCCCCGGCACATCCTTGATCGGCACGTGAATGGTCAGCGGCACCGTCCGCAAATCCTGATGCGCCAGCATCATCACCGGCAGCGGCTCGACGCCATTTTCCGCACAAAGCGCCGCCAAGAATTCGGTATGCCCCGGATGCCGGAACCCCGCCTCATAAAGCGCGCCTTTGTGAATTGGCGCCGTCACAATCCCGCTGCAGGCTGCCACTTTGACCGCCGCCACCGCCTGCTCGATCGCTGCAATCACCACAGGCGCCGCGGCGCCATGCGGCTTGCCCGGCTGGTCCGGCACATCGCCGAGGATATCCGTCACAGGGAGCGCAGTCGCAAACACATCCTCTGCGTCAACTGGCGTCGCAGCAACAACCTCGACCTCAAGCCCCAGCCGCCGCGCCCGCGCCCTGAGAAACTCCGTATGCCCGAAAACCACAAACGGCTTCAGTCCCAGCGCCTCCCGCTGCGCATAAAGCGTCAAGATGATATCGGGCCCGATCCCGGCGGGTTCACCCATGCTGATTGCCAGCGGTGCCATGCTTGCCCCCAAAGCAAAACGGAGGCGCATCGGTGACGATGCGGCTCCGCAAAGTGGTTGTCAGTGCGGCAAACGCCGCGCCTGAAAACTCAGTTATAGATGATCTTGGCTTCCTGGCGGAGGCGCGCGAGATAGGCGTCGGCTTCCTTCTGCATGGTTTCGCCGCCAACTTCGTTGCGCAGGTCGTCCTTGACGAAGGTCAGATCTTCCGCCTGGGTTTTTTCACAGATTGCCAGCATCGAAACACCGGTCTCGACCACGCGTGGCTTGGTGATCCCGCCGACATTCATGCCAGCCAGTTCCTTGGCCATGGCTTCGGGCATTTGCGTCGCATGGCGGCGGCCGATATCGACCACGGCTGCATCGGTATAGCCGAGCGAAAGCTGAACGGCGCTATCGCAGCCGGCAAAACTCGAACGGAACTTGTTCGCCTGCGCCGTGCGCCCGCTGGCGCCCTGACCGACAAAGATGATCTCTTTGAGGATATAGTCGAACTTCTGGTAGTCCGCGACCTGCGATGCCGCGCGTTGGTCGAGCTCCAGATCCGAAATCTGTACATTCGGCACCACGGCCTGCTGACCCACAGCGTTCCAGGCGATCGAAGCGCGCAGACGATCGCGCAGCGTTTCCTGGCTGACGCCACCCTGCGCCAGCACCTGGTTCAGCTTGTCCTGGCTCATCTTGAGATTGCGGGCAATCTGAAGAAAAGCCTCGTCGATCTGCGCATTCGACACGTCGATGCCGAGCTTTTTCGCTTCGCTCATCTGGATGGCTTCGGTAATGAGCTGATCGGTTGCGCCCTTGCGCCCGCCCTGATTGCCTTCCATGCGGAAAAGCCGAGAACGCTGGTCGACCTGCACGTCGGTAATCGTTATGCCATTGACGGTCACGACGGTCGCCGCAAAGCTGGGCATGACCGATGCCGCGGTCACCGCGAGGCCAAGAAACAGGGCGCCGGTGGCGCGTCGCAGAAATGCAAAGGTCATCGTCAGGTCCGCGTTTAAATTGAGCCGCATCAATGCGACCCTAAACTTGCCCTGTCAATTGACCAAAAATTGCGGCCAAAATCCGGGCGGAAGAGATCAGAACGACGGGACGGGCACCGCGCCGCTATAGCCAAGGTTTAGCCCGGCCGGCGCCTTGATGGCAAAGGTCGCAAGCACACTGGTCGAATTGGGCGATGTATGGGTCGGCCCGTTGCGCGCCGCATTGGCCCCAAAGGTCAGGTAACCGTCGTCATAGACGACACCGCCGCTCACCTGCAGCCAGCTATTGGCGCCGATATCCCAAGCGGCGCCGCTCCGGATGCTCCAGTAATCGGCCATCGGCACCGTCAGAGAGCCGACCACTTCGTGCTGGTCGCGCATCTGCCCAAGGCCCAGATTGGCTTCGATGAAACGATAGTCGAGCGTGGCGCCATAGCCTTCATTGCTATAGCTCGCGCCAAGGCTCGCCCGCGCCAGGGTCCAGGCGCTGGTATCGACCTGCGCCTTGCCGCCCACGACCAGCCCCGGCATGAAAGAGCCATAGGCGCCGAGCACGCCATAAGAGGCCGCCGTATCAAGCCCGCTGCCGACCGCCGTGTTTGCCTGATCAGGCGCGGTAAACGCGTTCACCCCAGCCAGATGGAACGACTGCCCACCGACGAGTTCGAGATAGCTGCCGCCATCGAAATTGGCCTGATATCGCCCGCCGACATTGAGCCGCAGCCCTGTTTCCTGCCGGTCATAGCCCGAGAAGCGATTGTAGCTAAAGAGGTTGGTATCGTCGAAAACGAAGCTCTGTGCATCGTCATTGGTGATGCCGACCCGCGTTGTGTCCGAGCCGCGATAGACCAATTGCGCGATTGGCTCGACGACATGCGTCACTTCCGCCTGCCGCGCAATCAGCGGATAGCGCACATCCATGGCCGCGATCGGCGTGGCGCTGAAAAGGCTCGTCTCACCCGGCAAGAGCGGGCTGCGCCCATCGTAATAGGAAAAATCGGTTCGTCCGCCGAAATAGGGTGTGAAGACCAGCCCGCCGGCGCCGATAAACTGCTTCTGCCAGCTCGCCTGCACCATGGCATGGGTCTTTGCGCCCTGATAGCCATATCGTGCGCCGGCCGCCGCGAGCGGCGAATCCGCCTGTCGCGTGACATTGCGCAAATGCCCTTCGACGGTGACGCGGCCCATGTCGTCGGCCAGGTCGATTGTCTTTTCAAACCGCGCCACCGGCAGGTTCTCGCCCTGCTGATCCTGGCTCGCCTGGGTCACATTGCCGAGCTGGTTGAACTGCTGCGCGCGGATATCGAAATAGGTGTCCCGGTTCACATGCGTCGCATAGACCTGGTTCACCGAAGACTTCGCCGCCGTCAGTGCATAGTCGCTGAGATAATTGGCATCGGTAAAGGCCGTATAGGACCAGCCCGCTTCCCATTCCTCGATCGGGGTAAAAACGCCCGACGTCTGCACGGCACCGCGCCACTCGATATTGCCGACTTCGCCGGCATAAGCGCCCGGATCACCCTGACGCAAACCCGTGGCCTTGATCTGGAACGAGCCATTGTCGAAGCGCTGCACCCATTCGGCGCCCAGCAACAGGCCCTGCCGCGAAAAGTAGCGCGGGCTGAGGATCACATCGGTCCACTTGCTGGAATAGGCCGTCACATCGACGCCGATCCCAAACCCTGTCTGGTCATCAAAACTGAAAACCGGCTTCGGTGCATTGTCGAGAACTGTGCCGCTCAGATCCGGCAGCCAGAGGTACGGCAGCCACAAGACCGGAACGCCGAGCAGTGCCAGACTTGGCTGCTCCAGCGTCACCGAATTGTCTTCGGCATTCTGGACGATCCGCGTCGCCTTGACCGACCAGCCGATCCGGCGGCCCTTGTCGTCGATACACTCCCCGCAGGGTGCATAAGCGGCATTGGTCAGGATCGTTTCGACGGCCGAATTATAGTCGGCGCTGTCAGCCGTAATGCGCGATCCGTCATAGGAGGTGATTGTCAGCGCATTCAAAAATTCCGCGCGCAGCCCGCCCGTTATGTCGAGATCGGTCGTCTCCATCACGTTTCCGGATGGATCGGTCACCGTCACTGCGCCCAGCATGATCACCTTGTTGGTGCCGCGGTCATAGGTAAGGGTGTCGCCGGTGACGATATAGCCGCTCGATTTCAGGATCACATTGCCCGAAGCGGTGACGGTGTTTTTGGCGATATCAAATGTCAGCGTCGCGGCCTCGACGCCCGTCGGTGCCGCCGGATCGACCGGAGCGTTGAAAAAGTCGGTCGGCACGAGATTCTGCGCCAGCGCGGGCAGGGTGAAAACGCAAAGCGACGCGCCCAGCAAAAGGGCACGCATCAAACCCGCGCTCTGTCCCCCGTTCTGCTTCACGTTCGTCCGTCTTCCTTGTGCAGCAGCACTGTTACACCAATCACGATGGCGACCAGAGCCGGGCCGACTGCTGCGAACGTGGGGTCGAGAACGCCTGTCGAACCAGCGCGGTCGGCCATCTCGGTAATCACGAACACAACAAATCCGAGCACGATGCCATAAAGGACCGCTGGACCTAGACTAGTGTCCCTTCGATAACCTGCGGTAAACGCAAAGGCAATGAACAGCGAACCGCAAAGCACAAGTGGCAGTGAAAGCAGCTTGAAGAGCCGCATTGTCGCCGCCGCCCGCACCAGCGGATCGGCCACACCGGTCTGCAAAAGCTCGGCCAGATCGAAAAAAGTCATGTCTTCCGTTGATGCCAGCTTGAGGCTTATTTCCTGCGGCGTGGAATCGGTCGGCACCTGATAATCATAGAGCACGCGCGGCTTCGCTTCCGGCGTTCTGGCCGTCGCCTGCGGCATGCGCCAATGCCCGCTCTCGAGAATCGCTGTCGGCGCTTCGAGCCGTGGAATGCCATCGCCCGAACGGAACAGTGTCACATCGGTCAGTTCCGTGCCGCCCGGCGACATCGATCGCGCCAAAAGCACATAGCGCTGCCCATCGCCTTCCTGTTCGATCCAGATTTCCCCCGGCGGCGTCAGCAGCGCGGCCTGTCCCGGCGGGGTCGGGTAGAGGCCACGATTGATCTGCGTGCTCGCCGTTTCTGCCCCAAGCGCAATGACAAAGCTGATCAGCACCATGGCAATCGTCGGCGCCCGCACCGCGCGCCAGATCGAAATGCCGCTCGCCTTGATTACGGTCAGCTCATGCCGCGCCTTGAGATCGGCGAGCCCGAGGATCGCGCCCATCAAGACCGTCACGGGCAGGGTCTTGATGGTCCAGCGCACAGCACTCATCGCCACCATGACGATGGCCATGAATGTTCCGGCCTGCTCGGAAACCACGGTGAACCGCCACGCATCGAGCGATTCGACGAGCGCGATCAGCCCATAGAAAATGAAAACCGTCGCGCCGATGCGGCTCCCGAGCCGCTTGAGCACCAGCCAGTCGATCCGCGTCATGCGCTCACCATGGGAATCGGTCGGCGCGGCCAGAGCCGGGCTGTCAGCACGGCGGCGGAGAGGAGAATAAGCAGTACCGATCCCGTACCGATGCCGAGCGGGCTATAGGTCCCAACCCCGCGCTCCGCAAAGCCGACCAGCAACACAATGGCCTCGAGCGGCATCGGAATACGCGCGCGCTTGCCGCTCGGAAATGCACCCAGCCCCAGCGTGAACAGCCCCAGCGCAATCACCCGCAGGGCTTCGGCCGAGCGATCCAGCAATCGCTGCACGACCTCGGGCTCGGCAAACCCATTCCCCATCGCCTGGTTCAAAAGATCAAAACTGTCGCGCTCACCGAGATTGTCACCGCCCGCGATCGGTTGGGCGAGACTATCGACGCTCACGTCATAGCGGCTGAACCGCACTTCGGAATAGCGCCCGTCATCCTCGAGATATTGCAGCACGCCATTACGCAGTTCGAGCACGTAGTTCTGCCCATCGCTCGAAACCCGCGCGCTCTCGGCGATATAGGTCCGGCGCGATTCCGGCGTCCGGCGATCGTCAGCAAAGAAATCGACGATTTCCCCGCCCGGCTGCCGCCCGCCAATAAGCAGGATCACGCCCGGCGTCACCTGCGTAAATCGTCCCGGCCGCAGCGTCGAACTCACCAGATCGGCCGCGACTTCCGCCGTCAAATCGGCAAATTTCCGGTTCGCCATCGGCTCGATAACATGGGCCAGTAGCAGTACCACCGCCACCGCACCGCCCATTACCAACACCGCCGCGCGCCAGATCCCGCTGGTACCGCGGGTTGCGTGGATAATGTGGAGTTCCCGGCTGAGCCCGATGGCATTGAGCGCCCGGATCATCCCGATCCCGACGCAGATATAGAAGAAGGCCAGCAGCAGCGGCGGCATCGTATAAAGCGCCTGCACGGCAAGCGTGCCAAAGCCCTGGCCCTTGATGGAAACCAGTTCGAACTGCCTGAGGCAATTGACCAGCCAGAGCAAGAGGCACACGATTCCCGTCAGAATCAGCGCGTCCGTCGCAAAGAGGCGGGCGAGATAGGTCGTCAGGCGTCTCATGCCGTCAGGCTGTCATCCTTCTACGTCGCAACCATGGCCGGCGACCCAAAGCATGTCTCCCGAAAGTGAGTACCGGTTTCGGGACAAAGACATGCGCTAAAACAAAGAGCTTTTCGCACCATGGTGCAAAGCTGGATTCGTCGCAATTGCTCTGCGCGCGCAAAGCCTTGTTCTTGCAAACCTGTTGCCCGCTTGCCGCTCCTAGCGCTTCGGCCATCGGCCAGCTAGGGTGAAAACATGGCCGAAGTCCTCTTCTATCATCTCGAAGTCCGCCCCCTCGAATCCGTGCTGCCGCAGCTTCTCGAAAAGACGCTCGAGCGCGGCTGGCGCGCCGTGGTCGAAACCGGCAGCCGCGACCGCGCCGAAGCGCTCGATGCCATGCTCTGGATCTATCGCGACGATTCTTTCCTGCCCCATGGCCTTGGCGGCGAAGAAACCGACGCCCATCAACCCATCCTTCTGACCGACGATCCCGCCGCCAATCCCAATGAGGCCGTAGTCCGCTTCTTCGTCGATCGCGCCGTGCCGCAATCCGCCGATGGCTACAAACGCATCGTCTATATGTTCTCTGGTCACGATCCCGACGCCGTCGCCGAAGCCCGCAACGCCTGGCGCACGCTCCGGAACGGCAACGAGGTCACCTATTGGCAACAGGAAGCCGACGGCCGCTGGGTGAAAAAGGCATGACGCCCGACCTCACGACCCCCAGCCGCCACACGCTGCCCGAAGACCTCTTCGCCATGCTCATCGGCACCATGCTGGTCTCGCTCGGCATCGCCTTTTATTCCGAAGTCCAACTGACCACCGGCAGCAGCGCCGGCCTCGCGCTGCTCCTCCAATACGTCACCGGAATCCCCTTCGGCGTGCTGTTCTTCTGCATCAACCTGCCGTTCTATGTCCTCGCGTTCCTGCGCATGGGCTGGCCCTTCGCCGTTAAGACGATCCTTTGCGTGGCGCTGGTGTCGCTGTTCACGAGCCAAATTCCGGGCTGGATCGGCATCGACCAGATCCATCCGCTCTTTGCCGCGCTCGTCGGCGGTGGCCTTATCGGCCTCGGCATCCTCTCGCTCTTCCGACATAAGGCGAGCGTGGGCGGCATCAATATTCTCGCCCTCTATCTGCAGGATAATTTCGGCATCCGCGCCGGCTATTTTCAACTCGGCGTCGACGCCTGCATCCTCCTCGCCGCCTTCTTCATCCTGCCTTTGGACAGCGTCCTCTATTCCGTCTTGGGCGCGCTGGTCCTCAACCTCATCATTGCCCTCAACCACAAGCCCGGTCGCTATGTGGGTTTTAGTTAGACTGAAGGACATCATCGCCACCGAATGTCACCCCGGCGAAGGCCGGGGCCCATCCTGAGATCCCAAGATGGATCCCCGCCTGCGCGGGGATGACGCGCGAGGTCAACTCAGTCGAAAGCGCGATACTACGCTCTTCAATCCCCGCTCTTGACCTTCCCGGCGCCCGATTTTGGCGGCCCGTCCGGCTCCGGCAGTTGCGCCGCATAAAGCTCCATGAAATCCTTCATCAGCTCATAGCAGAAGATAATTTCGATCGTGTCCGGGTCATAAAAGGCATTGGCCTCGCCACAGCGCTTGGCGTTGAATCGCACGGGCCGGCGGATATTGTAGCTCTTGCGCAGGTTAGCCGCGACCTTATCGAACACCCCGCTCGAGCGGAACGCGTCGGCCGCCAGCCGCAGCTTCCCCCCGGCATCATGATAGGTCACGTTGACCGTGGTACCCTCGTCATTCTCCGCTAGATGATCGGAGAGCACGCTTCTCAGGCTCCGGTCGACCAGGTCGAAATCCCAAAAGCAACTGTCCTGCCGGTCGCGGCCGATGGCATATTGATTGGCAATGGGCCGGAAGGAGGTATCGTCACTCCCCACCATCATGCAGACGATCTGATACGCGCGCTGCTTATCAAGGCTATGCGCCGCCGCAAAATCCTCTTCATATTTGCCGCTATTGTAAGCCGCCCCTGTCAGCAGCCATCCCTCGGCCGCGTCCTCCAGCGCTTTGTTGGCCTCAGGGGTGTGCTCGTTGAGCAGCGTCCAGGTCGCCATATTGTCGGCCGCGTCTTCCTCGCGCCCCAGCACCGGCAGGCTGAGCTGGTCGATCAGCAGATGCCCCACCTCATGATAGAGCACGAACAGGCTGTTATTGGCGGCAAAGCCAATCATATCGTTGCGCTGCTGCTTGGTAATCCCCGTCATATCCTGCGCCATGGCAGGCGGCGCCAGAAGGGACAGGACGAGGGAAACAGCAACCGCAAAACGCCGCATGAACTGCCTGCAGATCCAGTGAAATCAGCGCCAGCAGATGCCAATCGGGCAGGCCTGTCAACGCATTGGGTTGCCCCAGGTTAACGACCCGGATGCCAATCGGGCGGCGCCAGTTCAAACCCAGAAAACTCAAAGCCGGGCGCGACGGTGCAGCCCACCAGCGTCCAATCCCCCAGCGTTTTGGCCGCTTGCCACACATCGCGCGGCACCACGACCTGAGGCCTTTGCCCCGCTGCGAGGTCCGATCCCAACACATGCGGATCGGTCGTCACCCCGTCGGACAGCTGCAATTCAAGTGCCGCTCCGGCGTAATAATGCCACACCTCGACGGCGTCGACCTTGTGCCAATGCGAGCGATCACCCGCTTCGAGCAGATAATAGATCGCCGTCGATTGCGCCCGGCCGCTTTCACCACCCACATCGACAAAAGTCTCGGCATACCAGCCGCCTTCGGGGTGCCGCTCCATCTTGAGCGTAAAGATGACATCCTGCGCCGTCAGCTTGCTCATGCGCGCTCCGCGTCCTCCAGCTCGGCGCTCAGCGCCAGCCATTGCTCTTCGGTGGTTTCGAGATCAGCGCCAAACCGCGCCTTGTCCTTGCCCAGCGCAATGACGCGATCGGCCGCCCCGTTGTAAACTTTGGGATCGGCGAGTTGGCTCTCGATTTTGGCAATTTCCACCTTCAAACGGGAAATCTTGGTTTCCGCATCCTTAATCGAGGATTTGAGCGGCGCCAGTTCCGCGCGACGTGCCGCTGCCTCCTGTTTGGACAGCTTTCGCGCCCCCGTGCCGCCCGGGCCGGAGGATTTGCCTTCCTTGCCCGAGGTAATGCTGCGCTGGTAGCTGTCGAGGTCTTCGTCCAGCTCCTTGATCGTGCCGCCCTCGGCAATCCAGAGCGTATCGCAGGTCGCCTCGATCAGATGGCGGTCGTGGCTGATGATCAGCACCGCGCCCTCATAGTCGTTGAGCGCATGCACCAGCGCATCGCGGCTATCGATGTCGAGGTGGTTGGTCGGCTCGTCGAGGATCATCATCCCCGGCCCGCCAAAGGTGATGAGACCCATGAGGAGACGCGCGCGCTCACCACCCGAAAGGTTCTTGGCCTTTGTGTCCATGCGCGATTTGGTCAGCCCCATCTGGCTCAACCGGCTGCGGCGCTTGGCTTCCGTGTCGGTCGGCATCATGTCGACCACATGCTCGAAGGGCGTCCATTCGGGCCTGAGCTTATCCATCTGGTGCTGCGCAAAGTGGGCAATTTCGAGCTTCTTGCCCTTGCGCAATTGTCCAGCCATCGGCTCGATATCGCCGGCAAGGAGCTTGGCAAAAGTCGACTTACCGTTGCCGTTGACGCCGATCAGCGCGATCCGGTCATCGGGGTCGATGCGCATATTGATATTGCGCAAAATGGTCTTGTCGCCATAGCCGGCCGAAACGCCGTCAAGCGTCAGCATCGGCGTCGCCGCCTCGGCCTTGGGCTGCTGGAATTTGAACGGCGCCGAGAATTCGTCGAACAAAGCCGCCGGTGGCTTCAGTTTTTCGATCATCTTCATGCGCGATTGGGCCTGCTTAGCCTTGGTCGCCTTGGCCTTGAAGCGATCGACGAATTTCTGCAGATGCGCCACTTGGTCCAGCGCCTTGTCGCGGCTCTTGTTATGGAGCTCCATCTGCATCCGGCGCGTGCTCTCGAACGTGTCGTAATTGCCCTTGTAGAAGGTCAGTTTCCGATGCTCGAGATGCACGATCGAATTGACCGACTTGTTGAGAAGGTCACGATCGTGGCTGATCATGAAGACGGTGTAGGGATAGGTGGCCAGATACTTTTCGAGCCACAATGTGCCTTCGAGATCGAGATAGTTGGTCGGTTCGTCAAGCAGCAACAGGTCGGGCTGGCTGAACAATACCGCCGCCAGCGCCACGCGCATGCGCCAACCGCCCGACAGCTCCCGCGTCGGCCCGTTCTGCCGATCCTGCTCGAACCCGAGCCCCTTCAAAATCGACGATGCCCGCGCATCGGCCGAATAGGCATCGATATCGGCCAGCCGCGTATAGACTTCCGCGATCCGGTCCGGGTCCGTCGCGGTTTCCGCTTCCGCGAGCAGCGCCGTGCGCTCCTTGTCGGCCGCCAGCACCACGTCGAGCACGCTCTCGTCCCCGGCCGGCGCTTCCTGCGCCACCCCGCCGATCCGCGCCTTCTTGTTCAGTTCGATACTGCCGGCATCGAGATTGATATGGCCCTGGATCAGGTGAAACAGCGTCGTCTTGCCGGTGCCGTTCTTGCCGACAAAGCCGGTCTTCGAGCCCGTCGGAATAACCACCGACGCGTCCTCGAACAGCTCCCGGCCCTCGATGCGATAGGTAATATTGGTGATGTTCAGCATGGCGGGGAGATATCGATCCGAAATTGGGAAAGGCGCAGGCCAGACCCCAGGATAGGGAAGGGGACGGCAGCAAAGTATTTGGCTGCTGGATAAAGTCCCGATCCGGCCAACGCAACCGGCTTGCGTCCCGCCGCGACATTCTGTCGGCACATTTCATGCATCTTATCGCGCTTTAGGACATTCCTGCATCACATCGAGCCAGAAAGGACGCCCCATGTTAGACGCCCGTATCGCCCTCGCCCTTGTTGCATCCATCGGCCTTGCTGCCCCAGCTTTTGCGCAACAGACCGGCAAGACCCTCGACGATCTTGATGCCACGCGCATCAACCCAAACCAGATCACCATTGATTTCGACTATGATGGCAGCGCCTGCGAACAGGTCGGCCCCGCCGAAATCGGCGACCTCGTCGATGGCACGCTCGCCGTGACCTTCCCGACGATCTCGACCGCCGAAGTCTGCACCCAGCAGATCCAGGAAATCGAAGTCGAACAGACCATCCAGGCCGAAAACATCATCTCGCGCATCGACGTCACCCTGACCGCCCCCGATGGCTCCGTCATCGCCACCGGCACGACAGACGTCGACCACGACTGATCTCCTCTTGCGCCTACAACCGGCCGTCATCCCGGCCTTGAGCCGGGATCCATCTTGGGATCTCAGGATGGGCCCCGGCCTCCGCCGGGGTGACATCGTCAATCCTCCCGGCACCATAGCAAGGCGACAAATGCCCCGTCTTGCCTCCGTCAAACTCTCCCGCTAAAAGGCGCGACCTTTCCCACGCAAATGCAGGATCTTCTCCGCCATGGCGATTGAACGCACCTTCTCCATCATCAAGCCCGATGCCGTCCGTCGTAACCTCATCGGCAAGATCGTGACCAAGTTCGAAGAAGCCGGTCTCCGCCCGATCGCGTTCAAGAAGATCCACATGACGCGCGCTCAGGCCGAAGGCTTCTACGCTGTCCATAAGGAACGCCCCTTCTTCGGCGAACTCGTCGAGCAGATGATCGCTTCGCCAGTCGTCGTTCAGGTCCTCGAAGGCGAAGGCGCTATTCTCAAGAACCGCGAAATCATGGGCGCAACCAACCCAGCCAACGCCGCTGAAGGCACCATCCGCAAGGAATTCGCCCTCTCCGTAGGCGAAAACTCGGTCCACGGCTCCGACGCCCCAGAAACCGCTGCCGAAGAAATCAAGTACTTCTTCAAGGACGAAGAGCTGGTAGGCTAAAGCCCAGCGGCTTTCTATTCCTCTCCCTCTCGGGGAGAGGTGGCCCGGCGCAGCCGGGTCGGTGAGGGGGCCTTGCCGCCAAGCCATGCGATCGGCCGGTGCCCCTCATGCACCGGCTAGCCTTGCGCTTCCGAGGCCCAATCTCTAAAAGCCCATTATCGAGGCCGTCTCGCGAGGCGGCCTTTTCCTATTCCGTGATGCGATCCACCTCGCGCCACGGTTCCGCTCCCGCCAAAGCGGGAACCCAAAAATTGTCAGCCGTTTCGAACGGGAATGTTCCACTTGCACTTGAGGAACGACCGCTCTTTGGCTGCTTGTCTTGAAAGCCAAAGATGGCCCTGCCTGAAACGATTTTCGCCCCGATCGCCGCCACCCTTGCGGCCAAGGGCTATGAAAACCTCACCCCCGTCCAGTCCGCCGTCATCGAAGACGAAGCCGAAGGCCGCGATCTCCTGGTTTCCGCCCAGACCGGCTCGGGCAAAACCGTTGCCTTCGGCATGGCGATCGCGCCGACCCTTCTCGATGGCGCCGAAGTCCTCCCGCGCGCTGAACTGCCCCTTGGCCTCGTCATCGCGCCGACGCGCGAACTGGCCATGCAGGTGCAGCGCGAGCTCGAATGGCTCTATGCCCAGATGGGCGCCCGCATCGTCTCCTGCGTCGGCGGCATGGATGCTCGCACCGAGCGCCGCGCGCTTCAGCATGGCGCCCATATCGTCGTCGGCACGCCCGGCCGCCTCCGCGATCACATCACCCGCGGCGCGCTCGACATGTCCTCGCTCCGCGCCGTCGTTCTCGACGAAGCCGACGAAATGCTTGACCTCGGCTTCCGCGAAGACCTCGAATTCATTCTCGCCGCAGCTCCCGAAGAACGCCGCACGCTCCTCTTCTCGGCCACGGTCGCCAAGCCCATTGCCAAGCTCGCTGAAACCTTCCAGCGCAATGCTCTGCGGATCACCGCCACCTCGTCTGGCGAGCAGCACGCCGATATCGACTATAAGCTCATGGTCGTGCCGGCCGACGAACGCGAAAACGCCGTCATCAACACGCTCCTTTGGTATGAAAGCACCAACACCATCGTCTTCGCTTCGACCCGCGAAGCGGTAAAGCACCTCTCGGCTCGCCTCCACAATCGTGGCTTCGATGTTGTGACCCTCTCGGGCGAACTGACCCAGGCCGAGCGCACCAATGCGCTCCAGGCCATGCGCGATGGCCGCGCCCGCATTTGCGTTGCGACCGACGTTGCCGCGCGCGGCATCGATCTCCCTAATCTCGATCTCGTCATCCATGCCGAACTGCCGATGAATGCCGAAACCCTGTTGCACCGTTCGGGCCGCACCGGCCGGGCAGGGCGCCAGGGCACCTGCGTCGTCATCTCGCCAGCCCATCGCAAGCGGGTCGCGCAGTCGATCCTCCGCACCGCGAAAATCGAGGCCGAACTCACCGCGCCCCCGACCGCCGAGTCCATCGATGCGCGCTATCGCGAGTCGATCCTGACCAACACGCTCCTCAGTGACCCGATCACCGAAGACGAGCAGGTCAGCGTTACCGGATTGTTAACGAAATGGGCGCCGGAAGCCCTGGCTGCAGCCTATCTTCGCATGCAGTTGGCCGCCCGTCCGATCCCCGAAGACGTCTCATCTATCCCCGTCACCGATTTCGACAAGCGCGAGCCGCGCACGCGCGAATCTTTCGCCGGCGGTAGCTGGTTCAAGGTCACGGTCGGCCGCAAGCAGCGCGCCGAGCCACGTTGGCTCCTGCCCATGATCTGCAAGGCCGGTGGCGTCACCAAGTCGGCCGTGGGCTCGATCCGTATCTTCGATACCGAAACCATTTTCGAAGTCGCCGCCGATAAGGTCGATAGCTTCATCAAGAGCGTCGGCAAGAACGGCACCGGCGAAAAGGGTGTCTATATCTCGGCGGTCGATGGCCCCGGCGAACGTTCGGAACGCCCGCAATCCAAGCGCCGCCCGCCCGGCCCACCGGTTGCCTACGATCCCGCCGCTCCCCGCCCGGAAAAAGCCGACCGCAAGCAGCGTTACGGCTCGTCCAACCTCCGCGCCGACGATTTTGCCCCGGCCACGGAAAGCGCCCCAAAGCCGCGCAAGCCCAAGGAAGCCAAGCCCTTCGACAAGAACAAGGGCAAGCCAAAGTGGTCCAAGCCCACGCTTGAAGGCGACGCCCAGCCGCCCAAGCGCCCCAAGGTCAAGGACCACAAAAAGATCCGCGCTCAGGACTGATCCTCAAGTCCATCGCCAATTTATCCCCGCCTCCGGGCGGGGATTTATTCTTGGGTCAAAAACGCCTATGCGGCTTCAACCGGTCTTGGTGCCCCAAGCCGGGACAAATTGCCGAAAGCCATGATCGCGGCACCCAGCAGCGATACGATTGCCCCCACCATCAGCGCGAAGCGATAGTCCCCGCCGGTTGTGAGAAGGCCAAATGCCGTGGCGCCGAGCAGATTGGCTGCGATGGCCACGACATCCATCAGCGACGTCGATAGCCCGACCCGGCCTTTGATCGCGTCTTGGACATAGGCGATATTGACGCTCATCAGCGCCGCGGTGCCAAGGCCATTGAGGATCAGCAGCCAATAGAGCGCTGAAATCTCGGTCAAAATACTGACCATACAGATAAACACCGCCATCACCACGCCCGCCAAAGCGAGCAGCGTTTCCTTGGTCAGCTTGGTCGTGAGATAGGCCAGCAGCAACATGCACGGCGCCTCGACCGCCGCGGTTATCCCGGCATAAAACCCGACATCGCCCACCGATCCGCCGAGATCGCTGACGATGAAAAGTGCAATCGTAAACGTCAGAATGCGCATGGCCGCCGTCATCACGATCAGCCCGACAAGGCCGGCAAGCGTTCCAAACGGCAGAGCAAAGGTCGAGAGCAGTGATGCACCCTCGGCGCGCTTCGGCGCATTGATCTGCACTGCTGTCGCCTCATTGGTCATCAGCGCCGCAAAGATCAGCGCAATCGCCCCGTAGCTCAGTGACGAGGCGAGATAGACGTAGAAAATGCTGAACTGGCCGGCGACCCAACCGGCCACTGGCGGCACCACGATCCAGGCCAGCGTGAACACCGTCCGCAGCGCCGTGACCATAAAGTCCGCCCGCTTCGGATCGCGCGTCACGTAGAAGACGCGGATATAGCCAAAGCACTGCCCATAACAGGCGCCCGCCAGAGGCATGATCAGGCCCATGGCAACGGCAAAGCTCCACTGCGCTGGAAACGCGTAGATCAGGCCATGCGCCAAGACGCCTGCCGCCGCGGTGATCAAAACCAGCAGTCGCCGATCGCGCAATTTGTCGGAGAGAAAGCCGAGCCCGAGCGAAACAAAAGTCCCGATCACTGCGCCAAGGCTCATGATTGAGGCGAACCAGCCCGGCGTCAGCCCCAGCGTGTCGACGCCAACCAGCGACGCATAGGGCATGGTCGCGGCATAGGTCACGCCTGAAAAGAACATGTTTAATCCAAGCAATGCCGTCACCGGCACATGCGAAGTCCCCGCCATCTCATCCTCCCCCGAGAAGGGAAAGACGTAACGTGGCTAGCCGAAAACGTCCATTAAATCGTTTTCATGAGGCCCATCACACATTTTCGGGTTGCGTGACATCCTCTGCGATCGTCTCGGCAATCGCCGCGATCTCCGCACTATGCTTTTCGGTAGCCGGCTCGATACTGTCCATCCAGCTACCGAACCGCTTCAGCAGCGGCACGAAGGCGTCCACCTCCGCTTTCTCCCAGCTCCCAAGAAAATCGCCCATAATCAGATACTTATAGGCCCGCACCGCATCGACCACCGCCTTGCCCTTCGGCGTCAGTTCGATAATCGTCCGCCGTGCATCTGCCTGGCTCACGGCCCGACGCGCAAAACCCTCGTCCACCATATCGCCGACCAGCCGGCTCGCCCGCGACGGATCGATATTGAGCCGTTCGGCCACGGTCGCGACCATCGTCTCGCCCGAAGCCTCGCCATCGAACTCGGAGGAGGGGCCGTCGATGGCAAACAGCACATCGAGCTGCGCCAGGTCGATCCCGATCCTCAGATCCGCGAGTGCCCGATTGCCAAGCTCCCGCTTCATCGCGCGCCGCCGCCATTTCTGCATCAATGCGTCGATATCCATAACCGCCTCCGCGGTGTCATGGGCAATGCCGGCCTTTAGCAGCAGGGCGTTCAATTCGGTCTTGGCGCTGAGAGGCATGGCAGCTTCCATAAAATCGCATGCTTAAGACAATTACATGCTATTGACATGTAATTGTTTGAGGCACATGTGTGCTCTCAGATATCGTTTCGCAAGGGCCGGCTCAATCCCGGACCCGCTTGTTTTAAGGATTGCCTCAATGCCGGACCCCAATCAACCGGACGATGCGATGCAGGACCCATCGACCAAGCTGGTCATCGGGGCCGTCGCCGTCACTCTTCTCCTCGCCTCGCTTGGCCAGACCATCGTTTCGACCGCTCTGCCCTCCATCGTCGGCCAGCTCGGTGGCCTCGATCACCTCACCTGGGTGGTCATCGCCTATCTCCTGAGTTCAACCGTCGTTGCCCCCATCTACGGCAAGTTGGGCGATCTCTTCGGCCGCAAGATCGTGTTGCAGGCCGCCATCGTCATCTTCCTGATCGGCGCCGTGCTCTCGGCCATGGCGACCTCCATGACCTTCCTGATCGCTGCCCGCGCCATTCAGGGTCTCGGCGGCGGTGGCCTCATGGTCGTCGCCATGACTGTCGTGGCGGACATCATTCCCCCGCGTCAGCGCGGCAAGGTCCAGGGCCTTTTCGGCGCCGTCTTCGGCGTCGCCACGGTCGTCGGCCCGCTGCTCGGCGGCTTTATCGTCGAACACCTCTCCTGGCAGTGGATTTTCCTCATCAACTTGCCGGTCGGGGTACTTGCGCTCGCCGTCATCGCCGTGGCTCTCAAGCCCCGCGCTGAACGCGTCAAGCATTCGATCGACTATGCCGGCTTTGTCCTGCTCTCGGGCGGCCTCACCGCCTTCGTGCTCGCCACCTCGCTCGGCGGTAATACCTTTGGCTGGTTCTCGCTCCAGATCATCGGCCTCGTTGTCGGCGCTCTGGTCTTCCTCGGTGCCTTCGTCAGGGTTGAAAGCCGCGCCGCCGAACCGGTCCTGCCGCTCGATCTTTTCCGCAACAACACCTTCGCGGTCACGAGCGCCGTCGGCTTCCTCGTCGGCATGGCCATGTTCGGCTCGATCACCTTCCTGCCCATGTATCTCCAGCTCGCCAAGGGCGTCTCGCCGACCGATTCCGCCCTGCAGCTCGTGCCCATGATGATCGGCCTCATCGGCGCCTCGACGGCCTCGGGCTTCATCATGACCCGCACGGGCCGCTATAAGATGCTGCCGCTGGCCTCGACTTTCGTTCTGGTGATCGGCCTCCTTGCCCTCGCCAATATGCAGCTCGATACGCCCTCGGTGCAGATCGCGGCCTATATGTTCCTCGTCGGCGCCGGCATTGGCCCCGTCAACAGCGTCAGCGTTACGGCAACCCAGAACGCGGTTTCCCGCGACATCGTCGGTGCCGCCACAGCGGGTGTCACACTCTTCCGGCAGATCGGCGGTTCGATCGGTGTGTCGGTCTTCGGCGCCATCTTCTCGAGCGGCCTTGCCGCGCGCCTCGGCGATGTCATGCCCGAAGGTAGCGGCACAAGCTTCAGCGCCAATGCCGTTGCGGCCCTCCCGCCGGAAGTTCGTGAGCGTGTGCTCGAAGCCTTCGCCAGCGCGCTGCATCCGGTGTTCTACACCGCTGCGGGTGCCGCCATCCTCGCCTTCGCGCTCGCTTGGCTCCTCAAAGAACGGCCTCTCGCCAACACACTTCGTCAGGAGCCCGCCGCCGAAATCGAAGCGGAGGAAGCCGCAACCGCCGCCATGGTGGGCGCCCCGGCTCTGGCTGCCCGCTAAACGGCGGAAAATTGGTCCGCGAGGCCAATAATTGCAGATATCTGAAAGGCTTAGGACGGCATGCGGATTCAACTCTGCATGCCGTTGAATCAGTGCTGGAGCCGCTTCTTCAAATAGACGAGGTGGCGCTTTAGCAACACTCGCTGCCGGCCATTGCGGCGCAGCCGCTCCTTGCGGATTTGTGAATGGTCAAATCACTTTATCCCTGTACTCTTCACGATATCACTCGCCGAAATAGCGTCGCCGGCCCCGGACATCTGGAGAAACAAGCGTGCCCTTGCGTTGGCAGGAAGTGGCTTTGCCACTGTTCGTGATTACCGTGCTCATTGCTCTGAAATACCTGCCGCTCACAGCGCATCTACCGCTGTCGCGCGCCGCTGGTGTTGTGGCCTTCGGCTATGCTGCGTTTCTCGCGCTCCGTCTGGTGCAGCCTGAAGATGGCATTACCATTGAGGGCGGCTGGGCCGAACTCCGTCCCTCGCTCGTCGAGTACTTTGCCTGCTACGGCGCCGCCGCGCTCGCCGCCGTTCTGCTTTTCGCCGTGATCTTCATGAGCAGCGCTGCCGACACGACCCAGCTCATCGCCACCTATATCGCCGTCCTTCTCCTCGGTGCAGGCGCCGCCGGCATCGGCATGGTTGGCCTCTTTACCAACACCCGCTGGGACAACCGTCAGGTCACCCATCGTACCGCCATGGGTCGCGAAACCAGCCTCGACTGGTCCGAGGTCCGTTCGGTCCGCCCCAACTGGCGCGGCATCACCATCACCGGCACCACGGGCCGCATTACCTTCTCACAATTCCATGGCGGCGCCTCCCAGCTCGCCAAGCACGCCGCCACCCGTGCCATGCGCAACGCCGAAACCGCCACCAAGGCTTTCGCGGCCTGAGCCATCAACGGTTCCCGCCGCCTGCTAGCGGACTGATCAATCTGGACCGTTGAAGTGTGAGGACATTTTGTCCTCCTCTCCTTCTATACCACCCACCGCGCTTTCCCTCGGGCTTGACCCGACGGCCTGTGCTAGAGCCACAAGCGCCTAGGCTTGTGCGAGCGACCCTCGGGTCAGGCCCGAGGGAAGCCAGGTGGGTTGGCCAGATGCGTGCCAAGTACCTAGCCAAGAGATGCTAGGTGGGGGCGCCATCACGCTCACAAATCACACCCATAACCACAATGCGATTGTCGAGGCGCGCGGCCTCTAATACCTTGGCCCCATGAACGCCCAGATCCCCCAGCGCACCATCCGCTCCGTTTGCCCGCATGACTGTCCCTCGGTCTGCGCCCTCGATGTCGACATCCTCGCCGATGGCACAATCGGCCGCGTCCGCGGCGTCAAGGACGATCCCTACACCGCCGGTGTCATCTGCGAAAAGGTCGCCCGCTATGCCGAGCGCATCCATCACCCCGAGCGTCTGACCCATCCCATGCGCCGCATCGGCCCCAAGGGGGCAGGGCAGTGGCAGCGCATTTCCTGGGATGAAGCCCTCGACGAAATTGCCGCCCGCTTCCTCGAGATCGAAGCGCAGCATGGCCCCGAAGCCATCTGGCCCTATTTTTATGCCGGCACCATGGGCCACGTGCATCGCGACGGCATCGAGCGCCTCCGCGCCGTGCGCGGCTATTCGCACCAATACGACACCATCTGCACCGGCCTCGCCTGGCCCGGTTATATCGCTGGCACCGGCCTTCTTGGCGGGGTAAATCCCGAGCAGATGGCTGAGAGCGACTGCGTCGTCATCTGGGGCACCAATGCGGTGCATACCCAGGTCAACGTCATGACCCACGCCATGCGCGCCCGCAAAACCCGCGCGGCAAAAATCGTGGTCGTCGATATCTATCGCAATGCCACCATGGAACAGGCCGATCTCGGCATCGTCCTTCGCCCCGGCACCGATGGCGCCCTCGCTGTCGCGACGATGCACGTCCTCTTGCGCGATGGCCTCGCCGACCGCGCCTATATGGCCGAGTTCACCGATTTCTCGCCCGAATTCGAAGCCCATCTCGCGACCCGCACGCCCGAATGGGCCGCCGAGATCACCGGCCTCACCGTCGCCGAAATCGAGGAATTTGCCCACCTCATCGGCAAAACGCCAAAAACCTTCTTCCGACTTGGCTATGGCTTCTCCCGCCAGACCAATGGCGCCACGGCCATGCACGCGGCGCTGTCGCTCCCCGCCATGCTCGGCTCTTGGCAGCATCGCGGCGGCGGCGCGTTCCATTCCAATTCCGGCACCTGGAATCTCGACAAATCGCGCCTTGAAGGCACGCACCTGCAAAAGGGCACGCCCCGCGTCCTCGACATGTCCGAGATTGGCCCGATCCTCACGGGCAATGCCGCCGCGCTCCAGAATGGTGCGCCGGTCCATGCCATTATCGTGCAAAACACCAATCCCGCCTGCGTCGCTCCCGATCAGGCTTTGGTGCGCCAGGGTCTGATGCGCGACGATCTCTTCCTCGTCGTCCACGAGCAGTTCATGACCGAAACGGCAGAACTGGCCGATATCGTCCTGCCCGCCACCATGTTCCTCGAACACAACGATTATTACACCCGCGGCGGCCACACTCGCATTCTCTACGGCCCCGCAGTCGTCGAGGCGCCCGGCGAGGCGCGCTCCAACCACGAGGTCATCAACGCCCTGGCTCTCCGCCTCGGCAATACCGACCCGACCTTCACAACCACCGATCGCGAAGTCGTCGCGGATACCTTTGCCCGCTCAGGTCTGCCGACGCTCGAAGAAGTCGAAAAAACCGGTTTCATCGACAAGGAGCGCCCCGACGACGTCGCTCGCTTTGCCAAGGGCTTTGGCTGGGCCGATGGCCGCTATCGGTTCAAGCCCGATTGGGATGAAGTCGCGCGCCGGAAAGGTTATCGCTGGGTCTGCGATCCATCGATCATGCCCCGCTTCGCCGATCATTGGGACATTACCGAAAAGACCGATGCCGAGCATCCGTTCAAGCTCGCGACTAGCCCGGCCCGTGCCTTCCTCAATTCGTCCTTCAACCAGACCGCCGGCAGCCTCAAGCGCGAGGGTGAGCCGTCCGTCTTTATGCATCCTGAAGACGCCGCCCGCCTGACGATATCCGATGGCGATGCCGTCACCGTCGGCAATCACCGCGGCGAAGTTCAGCTGACAGCGCGCATTTTCCCGGGCCTCCCCACCGGCACCCTCATCGCCGAAGGCCTCCACCGCAATAAGGCCCATCGCGGGGGGCAGGGTATCAACATGCTCACCTCCGCCCAACCCGCCCCCCCATTCGGCGGCGTACCGTTCCACGACGCAGCGGTCTGGATCAGGAATTCGGCGCTAAGTCAGGCATAAGCCCGCCAGAAGAAATAGCCCGTCATCGCGATCCCATAGATGATCACGCCGACGCGGATCCACTGCGTCGGAATATGTCGCGCCAACCGCGCCGCGACATAGCCACCGATCGTCACGCCAACCAGCGCGATCGACCCGTGATACCAGTCGATCGTGCCGTTGAAGATGAACCGTACCACGGCCACCAGCGCGATGGTCGAGGAGATGAAGAGCTTCAGCCCGTTCATCGCATGCATGTCGCTCATCCCGGCCAGCGCTAGGAATGCCAGGAGTAGAATGCCGAGCCCGGCATTGAAGAACCCGCCATAGACCGACACCCCGGCGAGCAGCACGAGGATCAGCACCGCCCCCAGCGCCCTCATGCCCGTCCGTCCGCCACCGTGCGACCGCAGCGCCCCGTTGATCCGATTGCCGAAGATGAACAGCGCCACGGCAAAAGCCATCAGCCAGGGCACGACCAGCGAAAACTGCGCGTCCGAAACCACCAGCAGTAGTTCCGCACCGACAAAGCCGAACACAGCCGCGATGATCCCATAGATCAGCAACCGGTCCTTGTAGGGCGCCACCGATTTCCAATAGCCCGCCGCGCCGCTGACATAGCCGGGCAGGGCCGCATAGGTATTCGACGCATTGGCGAGCACGGGCGGCACCCCTGCAAACAGCAGTGCCGGAAAAACGATGAACGAGCCCCCGCCGGCCAGCGAATTGACGGTGCCACCCAAAAGGCCGGCGATGAACAGCAGAAGTTCGGTCATGAGAATTCCGCGAAGGGGAAACACATGTTCCTAGACCGAACGCCGACATTCGCCCAACGCAATTGTCTGATCCGCTCTATCACGGCTAGTGATCCGCGCGTCTTGACTTCCGCATCGCCAAGGCGCATTGACGCCTCCGGTTGCTGGCGCCCGCCGCTCGCGGACATTTGTCCATGGTGAAGCCCAGCCTGAGAAGACCTGACGATCCCTTCGGTTCCTCCGAGGCGCATCATGGCAAAGCGAGCCCCCATGGACCAGTCGCCTCCTCAAGGAGATGACCCGATGGCTTTTTCACTCGATACCCCATCCGCCCAAACTCTGAAATCCGAGGCCAAGAACCTGCGTGAAGAGCGTGCTCGGGCCAATCAGCCGATCACCCATGGCGCAGCCCTCGAAGAGATTGCCCGCGCCCATGGCTTTCGCGATTGGAACACCGCCCGCGCCAGCCTGCCCGATCGCGTCGCCGTCCCCTTCCAGGTCGGCATGCGCGTCAAAGGCTACTATCTCGAGCAGCCGTTCCGCGGCCTTCTCATCGGCCTCCAACTCTCGAGCGACATGCAGCATCATAAGGTGACCATCCAGTTCGATGAGCCGGTCAATGTCACGCCGCACTTCATGTTCGCCGCCACCCGGCAGCGCGTCACCGCCACGGTCGATATCCACGGCATCTCGCCAGCCCTTCGCGGTAATCGTGCGCCCCAAATGCGCCTGATGCGGGAATAGTATTCTGTGCTGGCCTGGTGCGGCGGGTGATCCTCTCCCCGCCACCCATTGCTCACCATCGTAAAACACCGATATACCTATCGCATCCAGAAACAGGACGGTGCCTTATGACCACCCAGACCAATCCGATCGAAGCATTCTCCCTGCCCACGCCGAACGGGCAGAAGGTCCACATCATGCTCGAAGAGCTGGGCGTGCCGTGGAACTATCATCGCATCGATATCGGCAAGGGTGAGCAGTTCACGCCCGAATTCCTCGCCATTTCGCCCAATAATAAGATCCCCGCCATCATCGATCCCGAAGGCCCGGGCGGCGAACCGATCTCGATCTTTGAATCCGGCGCGATCCTGAAATATCTCGGCCTGAAATTCGGCCAGTTCTACCCGACCGACACTCGCGCTCAGGTCAAGGTCGACGAGTGGCTCTTTTGGCAGGTCGGAGGCTTTGGCCCGATGCTCGGCCAGAACAATCACTTCTCGGTCTATGCCCCCGAAAAAATCCCCTACGCCATCAAGCGCTATAGCGACGAGACCCACCGTCTCTTCGGCGTCCTCAACAAGCAGCTCGAAGGCCAGGATTATATCGCCGGTGATTATTCCATCGCCGATATCGCTTCCATCGGCTGGGCCCAGTCGTGGGAGCGCTATGGAATTACGCGCGACGAATTCCCCAATGCGCTCGCCTGGATCGACCGCGTCGGTGGTCGTCCTGCTGTCCAGAGCGGCCTCAACTGGGGCAAGGACGTCCAGGGCAAAAGCCTCGCTGATGACAAGGAAGCGCAAAAGATCCTCTTCAACCAGCGCGCCCGCTGAACACTCGGGAAGGCCATCGGCCTTCCCAACTCCCCAGTTGTGATGAGGCGCCTTACTGCGCTTCCGCCGCCGCCCGCGCATCGAGCTCCCCCTGCGGCACCCGCACCCAATCCTCGCCCCGGCAGATCACGTTATAAAGCACGCAGCCATTGAGGCGCAGCGCATCGGGCCCGAGCAGTTCGACATAACCCGAATAGGTCTTTCCATCCTGCGGGTTATAGACCTCGCCATCGAACACTGTCGGCCGCTCGCCCGACCACAGCGTCAGCATGTGTAGTCCCAGCATCGGCCGATTGCGCAGGGCAGGGTCCTCATTGCGCTCGTCAAAAAACTGCTCAGGGCTCATTGCGGCCGCGGCCTCCGCTTCCTCGGCACTCAAGATATCCTCGGGCACCACGATCTTGGTAAGATAGCCGCAAAATCCAAGCTCACAGGGCGCAATGGTGATCTCTGACTGCAGTTGAGCGCGCCAAACACCCTCTATCGGCGACAAGGGTATTTCCTGCGACGCGGCCGCTCCGACCGACAGCCCGGTGAGAATCGCACTCAGCCGAAGAATGGCCGTGACCCGTCCATGCATCATCATGCCCCGTCCCACCTTTTCGATTCGACTATGAAGGCAAAGCTAGACCCCGCCGCGCTTCTCGCCAATCGCCATGGACAGAAACCCTGCCATCCCAGCCTTTCGCCGGCACCGGTCCAAAAACCGCTTGCCATCCCCCCCGCCGCTCGCTAGACCCAACCCCGCCGGAGAGGTGGCCGAGTGGTCGAAGGCACACCCCTGCTAAGGGTGCAGATCGGGAACGGTCTCGAGGGTTCGAATCCCTTCCTCTCCGCCACTTTCCCTCATTTGCCAAATTGCCTAGCAGCGCATGCAGCTCGTCGACGCCCTGTTTGGCGAAAGCTTTGGTTCACCAGTTCGATAGCTGTGATCTGTGGGTTTAACCTAAGTAACTCCACGATGTTCAGCATGTGAGAGAGTGCCTGATCTGGAGGCCTCTAATGTTTCGCATGCTTGTTGCAGCTCTGCTGTTTTCGCTTTCGTCTGCCGCCATGGCAGCCGCCTGGACCGCCGACCGGGTAAGAGGCGAGGTTTTGGTCGAGGCAGATGGCAGTTGGCAGCCGGTGACGAGGGGCCTCGAGATCGGTGATGGCTCAAGTCTCAAGACCGGCGCCAATGCGCGTGTGGACTTCAGCCGGGGCAACGATCATTTTTCGCTTGGGTCTAACACGGTCGTCCAAATCCGCGATGCCGGCCCTGATCTGATGACCTCCGTCATCCAGGCCGCAGGCGTCGTCTCTGTCGATGTCGAGCGGCGCAACGTGCAGCACTTTTCGGTACAAACGCCCTTTCTCGCCGCCGTCGTCAAAGGCACCAAATTCACCGTCACCTCCGATGGTAGCGGATCTTTTGTCGATGTCGATCGAGGGGTCGTCCAGGTGCAGGACAGCTCAAATGATCTCGTGGCCGACGTCAGGCCGGGACAGGAAGCTGCCGTCACTGCCGAAGCTCCGCTTCAGGTCGAAGGCATGGGTGCGGCCGCGGTCTACACCTCGGACGGCGTCCTCGTCAGCAGCAGCGGAAACAGGGGAACAAAACCGGCCACTGATGCCTCGGCAGATGGAAGCGGCCAGCCTCCTGTTACCAAGCAATCCGGCGAAAATGGCAATAACGGCCGCGGCAATGGGCCTGGAACCGGCAATGACGGCAATGGCAATGGCAATGGTAAGGGAAATAACGGCGGCGACGGGTCGGGAAATTCGGGGAAAGGCAATGGCGGGGGTAACGGCAATGGCAACAACGGCAACGGAAATGGCGAGGGCGGCAATAACGGCAATAACGGCAACGGAAATGGTAACAACGGGAACAATGGAAACGGGAATGGCAACGGCAACAAAGGCAGCGACGACGGCGTAAACAACGGTACCAGCAACGGGAACAACGGAAATAACGGCAACGGAAACGGCAACAACGGAAATAACGGCAACGGAAGCCAGGAAAATAGCGGCAAGGGCGACAACAACGGCAAAAGCGGCGAGGGGGGCGGCAATGGCAATAACGGTAACAATGGCAACGGAAACGGGAACGGCAACGGAAACGGCAATGGCAATGGCAAGAACAATTAGTCCGCTGCGTTCAGCCGACTAAAGGAGCGGCCATGCCGAAGGCGGTGCGTATCGTCGTTACGATCTGCCTGTTGTCGTTTCTTGCAGCGACGGCAACCCTTGGCATTTGGGCGCCCGCCGACGCCAAATTGTGGGATATCCGATTTGCTGCCGCCGATCGTGCACCGAGCGGAGACATTGTCTTCGTCGATATCGATGCCGCAAGTCTTGCTGAAATCGGCACCTGGCCGTGGCCGCGGTCGCTGCACGCTGGGTTGCTCGATCGCTTGCTGGCCATGGGTGCCTATGAGATAGCGTTCGATATCGACTTCAGCACCCGCTCCGACCCGTCGGAAGACGCGGTCTTCGCGAAAAGCCTCGAAGCGGCCGGCGGATACGCTTATCTCGCCGCATTTCGCCAACGGGCCGCATCCGGCGATGAAATTTGGAGCCGCCCCCTTCCGGAGTTCGCAGCCCACGCGGAAGAAGCCCTCGTCAATATCGACGGGCTTAAAGCGGGCCTGATCTGGTCGCTACCGGGCAAGGATGCCGATACCGGCATTAAATCCATCCCTGTCCAGTTCAGCCCTGGCCAACCGATCCCGCCGACCCTGCGCATGGATTACGCCATTGATCTTGGTCAGATCGTGCGCGTGCCCGCCGTCTCCGTGCTCGATGGAACAGTTGATCCCGCACTTCTCGAAAATAAGCAGGTTGTTGTTGGGACAAGTGCCATAGAGCTGCATGACCTGATCATGGTGCCGCGTTTCGGCGTTGTCCCGGGTGCAATTGTCCAGATTGCTGCGGCCGAAACACTCAAGCTCAACCGCGCTCTCACTGAGGTCGGTACATGGCCGGCTTTGATATGGGGCGCGCTTTTCCTCCTCGGAAGCGCACTTCTTCCAAGGCGCCGCTTGGGCCTCGCAATCGCTGTCGCTTTGACCGCGATGATGGTCTTTGAAGCCGCCGCCTTCGTTGCTTATGCGCTAGCAGCGCTCCAATTCGACACCGTTGGTTTCCATGCGCTGGCTTGCGGAGCACTCGTGGTTCAACTTGTCGAGGACCGCATCCTCCGCCGCCGCCAATTGCGCGAACAACATAAAAGGCTGGTCTTCCTCGCAACCCATGATGATGACACCGGAGCCTTATCGGAGCGCGCCTGGTGCGATGCACTTGATGCGAGTAACGAATCTGAGACAGCGGGTGCTCTTCTCCTCCGCGTTGAACAGGCTGAGAGCGCCGGCGCCAGCCTTGGTTTTCATGTTGCCGATCAAGTGATCCGGCAGTTTCATGACCGACTCGCCTTAGCTGTCGCAGGTCCAGTCGCCCGCATCGAAAGTCAGGTTTTCGCCATCGGATTAGACACTGGCTTGAGCGACACCGCCCTCGTGAGGCTGATCGAAAAACTGGAACTGCCCTACGATGTCGAAGGGCATCGGATCGAGCTGAAATTGCTTTGGGGACGGAGCGCTCCGGGCGCCGGAAAATCCTCTGAGGTCCTGTTGCAGGAAGCTCGGACGGCTCTCGCCATGGCGCGCCGAAAGCGTCTCACCGGATGTGTCTACGCGCCCGATTTCGAAGCGCAATTTGAACGGCGCCGTCAGATCGATATTGCGCTGCGCACCGCGGTGGAGAGGGGCGAACTCAATCTGGTCTTCCAGCGGCAGGTTGATGGCAAAACCAGGCAAACCCTTGGTGTCGAAGCGCTTGTGCGTTGGCACTCGGCGGCGCTGGGCCCAGTTTCGCCAGCCGAATTCATTCCTCTCGCTGAGGAAAACGGTACCATCATCCAGCTCGGCAACTGGGTGGCTCACGAAGCGTGCCGACGCGCCGTCGAGAGCGGCTGGATGGGACGGCTATCGATTAACGTAGCGCCCGTGCAGTTTGCTGGGGCCGATGTTTTCGCCATGGTTCAATCGGCGCTGCAGAAAAGTGGATTTCCTGCAGATCGCCTGGATGTCGAGATCACGGAAAGCCTCGTCGCCGATGGCCATTTGTCCATCGTCGAGACACTGCGGCATCTTCGCGAATTGGGCGTGTCCATCGCGATCGACGATTTCGGCACCGGTCACTCGTCGCTCAGTTATCTCGCGACGCTGCCGGTGGACAAGCTCAAGATCGACCAATCCTTCGTCCGTCAAATGGAAACACGCAAGGGTAGCCAGGTGATCAAATCGATCGCGGCCCTGGGCGCTTCGCTTGGCCTCCAAACGATCGTTGAGGGCGTGGAAACCGAGGAGGAACTGGCCCTCCTCGCAGCAATCGACTGCGACATCGTGCAAGGCTTTCTGTTCGGCAAGCCCGGCGATTTACCCACAGACCTTGAGTGCGGCTCGCAAGCCGCCTGACCCTACGGCGGGTACTCGCCATCACTGACGTCTGCATTGGCGGGCAACGCAGACGTCCCCTTTTGAGCCGCCCCTAGGGCAGCGTATAGGCCAGAACATAGTCGCCCGCTTTCGTGCCGATCGACCCGTGCCCGCCGGCCACGATCACAACATACTGCTTCCCATCGACGGTATAAGTCATCGGGGTCGATTGGCCGCCGGCGGGCAAGCGGGCTTCCCAAAGTTGCTGACCGGTCGTCAGATCATAAGCGCGGAAGAAGTCGTCGACCGCTGCTCCGAGGAACGCAACGCCGCCTTTGGTGATGATCGGACCACCGATCCCGGGGACGCCCACCTTGAATGGCAAGGGCAGGGGCGTCATGTCGCGCACTGTTCCGTTGCGATGCTTATAGGCGATTTCGCCGGTCCGCAGATCGGCACCGGCCACAAAGCCCCAGCCTGGAGCCTGGCATGGAACGCCAAGTGGGCTGAGGAACGGGCCCATGAAGACACCATAGGGCGCGCCCTCATTGCGGTTCAGGCCTTGCTCGCTCGCCTTTTCGTCCTCGCCCTTGGGCGGGATTTCGTCAGCGGGCACGAGGCGCGAGGTGAAGGCCAGATAGGTCGGCATCCCGAACATCACTTGCCGTTCCGGATCGACCGCAACCGAACCCCAATTGAACGTCCCGAAATTGCCCGGATAGACGATCGTGCCCTCGAGCGATGGCGGCGTGTAACGGCCCTCGTAGCGATGCTGATGCAGCGAGATGCGGCACATCAGCTGATCGAACATGGTGATGCCCCACATGTCCTTCTCCTGCAGCGATGCAGGCTTGAAGCTGAGGGCAGATGTGGGTTGGGTCGGCGAGGCGAAATCGCCCTCGATCGTTCCCTGCGGCGCTGGCTCCTCGGTGATCGGCAGGATCGGCGTGCCGGTCTGCCGGTTCAGCACATAAATATCGCCCTGCTTCGTTGGTCCCACGAGCGCCGGCACGGTCTGGCCATCGGCTCCTGTCAGGTCGAGCAGTACCGGCTGCGCCGGCACGTCCATGTCCCAGAGATCGTGGTGCACAAACTGCTGAACCCAACGGTCTTGGCCCGTCCCGACATCGAGAGCCACGATCGACGACGAGTATTTCTCGACGCTTTCGCTGCGCCCGATGCCAATCTGATCGGGCACCTGGTTGCCAAGCGGCACATAGACGAGACCTAGGGCAGGATCGACCGAAAACACCGACCAGCTATTGGGCGAGTTCGTCGTATAGGTCTCGCCATCGGCAATATCGATCGGCGCCGTCTGCGTTGGGTTACCCGAGTCCCAATTCCAGACCAGCGCGCCCGTGAGCGCATCGAAGGCACGGATGACGCCCGATTGCGACTGGGTCGAGTAGTTGTCGTTGACGGCGCCGCCGATGATCAGCTTCCCGTCGACAGCAACCGGCGGGGACGTGGAATAGTAATATCCAGCCGGCGAATACTTCATGCCGGCTTCGAGCCGCAGCGTGCCGCCATCTGCAAATGTCGTACACACCTGCCCATTTGCCGCATCGAGCGCAATAAGCCGCGCATCGGCAGTCGGCAGATAGACGCGTGCCGCACAGGCAGCATCGGGCGCCGCAGCAGGGTCGGCCCAATAGGTCACCCCGCGGCATGTCTGGTGCTGCCGGTCCGGATTAAGCCCGGAATTTGCATCGAACCGCCACTTCTCCGTGCCCGTCTGAGCATCAAGCGCGATCGCAAGATTATGCGGCGTACAAATATAGAGCGTGTCGCCGATTTTGATTGGGGTGACCTGATATGTGGTCTCGCCCACATCCTGCGGCAGCTTAACGTCGCCCGTCTGATAGGTCCATGCTGGCACGAGACCCGCGACATTTTGGGTCGTGATCTGGTCGAGCGGCGAATAGCGCTGACCATAATTGGTGCGCCCATATTGCTGCCAATCGCCGTCTTCGAAATCGCCGCCGAGATTGGGGTTGGCGGCCACCTGTTCGGTGTTGAGTGTGCCCGAGATATCCTGCGGATCCTGCGTCATCGAATAGACAGCGACGACAACGGCGAGCACAATGCTCACCGCAAGGATCAGTGACGCGCCGCGCCGTCCGCCCTCGAGCCGCTTCCGTATCCAGGGCATCCACAGCCAGATGCCGAGCACCACGATGATGCCGCCTCGCGCGCCCAACTGCCACCAGTCGAACCCGACTTCCCAGATTGCCCAGATGATCGACCCCACGAGGATGGCCGAATAGAACCAAAGCGCCTCGGCCTTGCGGCGGGAGAGGAGATATCCAGTGATCAGAAAGCCGATGCCGGTGATCAGATAATACCAACTGCCGCCCAGGACGACGAGCCATCCGCCCAGTCCCCCCAGCGCTAACCCCATAAGGGCAAGAAGGAGGGCCGTGAGGAAGATGAGCATAGTGGTGTCTCCGGAATACATCCGCGCGCCAGCGAATGACTTCGCCGTTATCTCGGGCAGAACCTTCCCGCAACGTGCGGCAATGGTCAAGGTTGCGCGCGAAATCAGACCTCCGACCTATCTGCCAATTCCCCCGCTCAGCGCATGGCAAAGTTGAGCATGAGGGGGGGAACTCCGTCGCAGCAAGCGCCGTTTGCTGGCCAAGATACGCCACGCAAATACATGGAGCGCCCAAATGCCACGGTTTTTTTTCAATCATCTCACGCCCGACGACAAGAACGAGATTGATATCGAGGGCCTTAAACTTAACTCTCTCAATGAAGCTATTGAAGAAGCTGCGTTTGCAGCCAAGGGCGCTGTCGCTCTCGCCGATGAACCGGTGCGCGGTGAATTCGTCATCGAAGACGAAGGCCGTGTCCTTCTTGCGCGCGTCCCCTACGCGGCAGAAGGCGAGCCAGTCGCCGATGAAACCAAGGCAGCTTCTGACGTCAAATAACCAAACGACAAAGCATCGCCATCCGACATCTGCCTCAACGCCTTGCGCTCGCGCTCTCAAGCGCGTCCAATGGCTTGGAGGACAATTGAGGAGTTAAAATGTCTTTGCGCGTGTTGTTTGTCGGTGGAACCGGCCAGATTTCCTACCCTTGTGTAGAACGTGCCGTGGCCCAGGGCCATCAGGTGACGGTGTTCAATCGCGGCAAACGCGGCGACACCTTGCCCGCCGGCGTGACCTCGGTCCAAGGCGATTTCAATGGCCCGGAATATGCCGATCTCGCCCAGCAAAACTTCGACGTTGTCGCCCAGTTCATCGCTTTCACGCCCGATCAGGTTCAGCGGGATATCGACACCTTCCGCGGCCATTGCGGCCAATACATCTTCATCTCCTCGGCTTCGGTCTACGAAAAGCCCGCTCGGCACTATGTCATCACCGAGGAGACACCCGCCATCAATCCATACTGGCGCTACAGCCAGGACAAGATCGCCTGCGAAAATCTGCTCAAAGGCGCCGAGGGCCTAAACTGGACCATTGTCCGTCCAAGCCACACCGTTCGCACGGGCTTGCCCATCATGATCGGCGACGCCGATGTGATGGCGCGGCGTATGCTCGATGGCGAACAGACGATCGTCGCCGGCGACGGCCATACGCCATGGACCTTGACCCGCTCGTCCGACTTCGCCGTCCCATTCGTCGGCCTCTTTGGCAAAGCGGCGAGCCTTGGCGAGATCTTCCACATCACCAATGATCGCGCCCACATCTGGGACGATATCCAGATGGCTATCGGCCGAGCCCTTGGGGTAGAGGCCAAAATCGTCCATGTGCCGACCGATACGCTCGTCCGCTACATTCCTGATTGGGTTGGTCCGCTGACCGGCGATAAGGCTTGGAGCGCGATTTTCGACAATTCCAAGGTCAAGAAAGTCGCCGGTGACTTCACCTGCGCTCCCGATCTCGAGACTATTCTCGAAGAACCAATCCGCCACCTCAAGCAGCGTCTCGCGACCAAACGCCCAGAGCGTGGTGATTTCGATGCACTGGTCGACCGCATCTGCCGTGAACAATCGGCGCTCGGCTGATCGAAAAAGCCGGGGCAGACCAAGCGCCCCGGCAAAATTCTCCAGAAAAGTGACGCCGCCTTGTCGAATCTGCCGCCTCCCGCTCGTCGTGTCGCTGTAAGGTTCGGTTCGAGCCGCGTTACTCGGAGACATCACATGCGCTATTTCATGAGCATCATTCCCCCTGCCGACCTCAAGCCGGAGGACGTGCCGCAGCAGCTCATGGACGCCATGGGCCCTTGGATGGAAAAGTGCCTCGCCGATGGCTCCCTGGTTTCGACTGCTGGCCTAAAGCCACAGGCTGAAGGCATCCGACTGTCGGGCGAGAACGGCACGGGCACACCGACCGACGGTCCCTATGCTGAAGCAAAGGAAGTCCTTGGTGGTTATGCCGTTCTCGAAGCGGCCGACTTGAAAGCCGCTTCGGTTCTTGCTGGTGAGTTCCTGCAACTTCACATCGACAATGGCGTGCCGAAAATCGTCCTTGAGCTGCGCCAAATCGCCGGCGGCGTGAACTACTAAATCTGCGGCTCCGCTTTACCGGAACCTCCCTACATTCAGGCGCCACTCCGCGAGGGGTGGCGCCTTTTTAGCGTGGATTTTGTGCAACGATATCAACTTAGGTTGACCTTATTTTTGCGCCGCGCACAAAAAATCTTGCGATCGACCCAAGGATTTGATGGGGAAGGGCGTCCTAGAAGGAGCGGCGGTGGGCATGGGGGCCTGCCATTGCCATCGTAAGGTTCAGACAGTTCATGAAAAAATCTGGTTTTGTCGTTTCGCTTGGCGTCTCCACCATAGCCCTTTTACAGCCCGCCTTGGGCCAGTCGGTGCTTGGTGCGCTCGATGGTGTGGTGGATCAGCAATTACTGCAGGGTTGGCAGGGCGGCGAGCAGGACGGCTGGTTTGTGCTGCGCAATGACAGCCTTGAGGGCGCCGAACAGACGCTGACCATCCCGGCCGGACCCCCAAGCCAAGACGGACGCCACGTATCGGTGAACGTTACGCTTAAGTCCGATCAGCCAAAGGCGGCAATCGGTATTGTTGCCAACAACAGCGCCCAGAACGGCACCTGCATTGCCGAGGTCACCGCTGCTGCCGACGCTAATTTGTTCTGCGTGATCGACGAGAAATTTGAATCCATCGCCACGCTCCCCAAGGCGGCCAAGCTGGATGGCAGCGACGTCATCGAGATGATCGAAGTGCCGGGGCGCGCGACATTCCTAGTCAATGGCGAAGTGCTCGGCGAAATTTCTGCGACGGAAGCGCTCGGGGCCGATCTCGGCGTTATGGCCTACGAACGCGGCACGTTTGGGCTGGCCGATTTTACCATCAGTGACTTGCCCGCGACCAATACCGATGCTGCGCCCCAGCAGCAGGGCTCCGGTCTGCCGCCGCGCGGTGGCGCGACCACAAACACCGAAGTTGATACCTCTGCAGAAGCCCCCGGCGCCGAGACGTCCGACGTTGCCACCCGCATGGCGGCGATCATGGGCCCGCTTACCGATTCCATCATGGACGCGGACAAGCTCGAAGGCTGGGATCTGTTTTTCGAGGATGACTGGATCGTCCTCGTCAATCAGACCGCCGCCTCCACTGAAAACTTCTTCACCATGCCCATGGGCGGACCGGTGCAGTCGGGCGAACGCATCACCCGCGTCAATGTCGGCGTAAGGCCACCGGAAGGCCAAACAGCGCAAGATTTCAAGCTGTCCGCTGCAGGTCTTGTCGTCGAAAATGGCGATGACTCCTGCTTGGGCGAGATTACGCTCGGCGGAGATGGCCTCGTCCTCTGCTTTGGTGCCGATGGCAAATCGCAGGAAATGGGTCGCCTGACCGGTGCTGCCAAGCTCGATGGCAGCGATCTCCTCGAATGGGTTGAGCAGCCCGGCATCGCCGCATTTTTTCTCAATGGCGAAGCCATCGCGACGCTTGAAGATCATCCTGTGCTCGGCGGTGATGTCGGCGTGCTCGCCTATGAGCGCGGAGATTTCTATTTCCGCGATTTCGCCGTCTCGGTAACCGGCGCACCTGCTGGTGCTCCCGCCGGCGGGAAAAGCAAGGGCTCGACTCCGGCAGCAGCCGACGACGCTGCCGCTGGCAATGGTGCTGCGAGCGAAGAAATCCCCTTCATCAACAGCCATGAATCTCGCCTCATCGGCGCCTATCTTGGGGTCACCAACGGCATCTTCATGCACGAGTTCGGCCATGCGCTGATCGGCGAGTTGCAGGTCCCCTCGACCGGCCCCGAGGAAGACGCCGTCGATATTTTCTCGGCGCTGCGCGTCGTCGAGCCGACCATGTATCCGTCGGGCGATGAAGGCATCGATCTCATCGGCCGTGAGGTCGCGCTCTATTCCGTCTTGCCTTGGTATTACGGTGGCATGATCAACGCCGAGAGCGGTCAGGATCTTCCCTGGCAGGATGAGCACACCGGCGATCTCCGCCGCTTCCGCAATACGTTCTGCGTCATCTATGGCGGCAATCCCGGTCTCTATGGCGATATCGCCGAGCAGGTCGGGCTCGAAGAGCGCACGCTTTATCGCTGCGAAGAGGAGTTCAACCGCCAGAACCGCGCTTGGCGCACCATCCTTGCGCCTCACACCCGCCTCGGTGAATGGCATCCAGATGGCCAGCTCGCCGCCGATGCGCCGGGGGCGGCGATCACCGTCAACTTCGAAGAGCCGACCACGCCGATCAGCAAGTTTCTCGTCGAGACCTTTGGCGATACCCTGCGCGGTTTCGCCGTCGATATGGGCAAGACCTATGCCCTGCCGCGCGACATTGCGGTCAATTATCGCAACTGCGACGAGCTGAACGCATGGTACAGCCCCGACGAAGGCACTATCACCATGTGCTACGAACTGATCGAGCACCTCGTGGTGATGATCGCCGATGTCGAACTCGGCGACACAGGCGCCGAGCCACCCGCGGAAACGCCGCAGGCATCGAGTGCGGCAATGGACGATGCGGACATGGCCGTCGCGCCCGGCACGCTGAACGAACTGGCCGATTATGGTGTCCCGGCCACCAATGTTCTTTTTCCCGCGCCTTATCGGGGTCCCACGCCTGCCGCCCATACTCGGGCTGAAACGCTGACCACCAAGGCTGTTGTCGACCTCGTGACCGCCAATGACAATTGGCTTCTGGTCGATACGAGCGGTGGCGCCGAAACCTTGCCCGGCGCCTTCGCCGTCGCCGATGCGGGGCGCGATGGCAGTCTGACCGACAGTTTCCAAAAGCTCGTCGAGGACTGGCTGACCGAAGAAACCAGCGGCGACAAATCCGTGCCGGTGATTTTCTTTGGGTCGGGCATGCAGGATCGCTCAGCTTATAACGCCGCCCTGCGTGCCGGCAATCTCGGCTGGAAAGCCTATTGGTATCGCGGTGGCATCGAAGCCTGGAAGGCCAATGATCTCCCAATGGCAGAACAGACGGAGTAGGGCGCCAACACTCTGGTTTGCTTGAACCCCCAAAATTAGTCTGCACCAAGCCTCAGGGTCTGCCCCAGGTCTGTTGACTTCACGGCGTCCCTGAGGATCGTTTGCGGCATACCCGCGTTCAAATGTCATGCCAGCCGGCGAACGTCACTTCGCCAGCCAAGACGAATACGGAGATGACCGATGTCTCGCTTGCCAATCCTTCTTGTCGAAGACGAGTTTCTCGTCCGCATGGCGCTCATCGATCAATTGGAAGAGGCTGGATACGAGGTGCTTGAAGCAGCGACTGCCGTCGACGCCTGGGCGGCGCTCGAAGCGCGACCGGATATCGCGCTCATTTTCACCGACATTCATATGCCGGGAGACACCGACGGTCTGGCCTTCGCCAAAGACGTCCGCGATCGCCTGCCTGATATCGGGATACTCATCACCTCCGGCAAACAGCCGCTGCAACAAGCCGATCTACCGGCCGGCGGTCTATTTCTGAGCAAGCCCTATCAGTACGAGGATGTCGAACGGGCTCTCGCAACGCTTCTCGAAAAGCATGCGGAGAGCGTGACCTAGCAATCCGCTATCAGCACTGGCGAAGGTCATCAACCTTACCTTTTGCACCAAGATGCCGCAGTGTCGGTGGGTGCTCCAAGGTTGATTCCCTTTTCTATGACCGATCTCGATACCGTACTCGCCAAAGCCGAAAGCCAGTTCGACCAAAGCCTCGAACGGCTCTTTGAGTTCATCCGCATTCCATCGGTTTCGACCGAGCCCCAATATGCCGGCGATTGCCGCCGCGCTGCAGAATGGCTCCGCGATGAGCTGGCAAGCCTCGATTTCGACGCCAGCGTCCGCGACACGGCAGGCCACCCCATGGTCGTCGGCCACGGCCCCAAGGTCGCCGGTCCCCACGTGCTCTTTTATGGCCACTACGACGTCCAGCCGGTCGATCCGCTGGTCCTCTGGAACACACCGCCATTCGAGCCCACCCTCGTCCCCCAGCCCGATGGCGAAACCTTCATCACCGGCCGCGGCGCCTCGGACGACAAAGGCCAGTTGCTGACCTTCATCGAAGCCTGTCGCGCTTGGAAGACCGTCACCGGCAGTCTGCCGATCCAGGTTTCGATGCTCTTCGAAGGCGAGGAAGAGGCCGGTTCGCCCTCCCTCGGTCCGTTCCTCGAAGCCAATGCAGAAGACCTCAAGGCTGACACGATCCTCGTTTGCGACACCGATATGTGGGACCGCGAAACCCCCGCCATCACCACCATGTGGCGCGGCTTCGTCTCCGAAGAGTTCGAGGTCACGACCGCCGATCGCGATCTTCATTCCGGCATGTTCGGCAGCGCCGCCCGAAACGCCGTCCAGCTCCTCGGCACCATCATCGGCGCCCTCCGCAACGAAGACGGCAGCGTCGCCATCCCAGGTTTTTATGATGGCGCCATGGAATTGCCCGCCGCCAACAAAGCCGAGTGGGAACGTTTACCGTTCGACGCCGAAAAATTCCTTGGCGATATCGGCCTCTCCATCCCAGCCGGCGAAGCCGATCGCTCGGTCCTCGAACAGGTCTGGGCCCGCCCGACCGCCGAAGTCCACGGCGTCTGGGGCGGTTATTCCGGCGACGGTTTCAAAACCGTCATCCCCGCCAAGGCTGGCGCCAAAATCTCCTTCCGCCTCGTCGCCGGGCAGGACCCCCACCGCATCCGCGAACTTTTTCGCGATTTTGTCTGCGCCATGATCCCGGCCGATTGCAGCGTCACCTTCAAGGCCTATGGCACCGCCGCCGCCCAATCCATGCCGCTCGATGGCAAATTGCTCACAAAGGCCAAGGACGCCCTCACCGAGGAATGGCAGCGCGAAACCGCGCTTGCCGGCACCGGCGGCTCCATCCCGATCCTCGGCGAATTCAAGGAGCGGCTGGGCATGGACAGCCTCCTCATCGGCTTTGCCCGCTTCGACAATCGCATCCATAGCCCCAACGAAAAATACGACCTGTCGAGCTTTCACAAAGGCATCCGCTCCTGGGTGTGCATCCTTCACGCATTCTCCGAGGCCTGACCCATGGCGATCACCCGCTTTTCAGTAAGCCCGCTCCATAGCCAAATCACGACGCTCGCCGCCGTCGCCGGTGGCCGCGCCCCAGCCGATCTCGTCATCACCGGCGCCCGCGTGCTCTCGACCTATTCCGAACGCATTCTGGCCGATAAGGAAATCTGGCTCTCCGGCGGCCGCATCGCCGCCGTCAAACCGGCAGGCGCTCATAAAGCCGGCCCCGCCCCCAAAAAGTCTTATGACGCCAAGGGCGGCATCATCGCCCCCGGCCTCGTCGATCCGCACATTCACATCGAAAGCTCGATGGTCACCGCCTGCGCCTATGCCGAAGCGGCGCTCCTCAATGGCACCACCACGATCTTCTGCGACAGCCACGAGATCGGCAATGTCATGGACGTTGCCGGTGTCGAAGCCATGTTGGAAGACGCGCGCCTCGCCCCGCTCTCGATCTTTCTCACCGTTCCTTCGACCGTCCCCGCAACCTCGCCGGAGCTCGAAACGGCCGGCGGCGACCTGACGCCCGAAAAGATCGGCGCACTCTTCGACAAGTGGCCCGAAGCCGTCGCGCTTGGCGAAAAGATGGACTTCGTGCCCGTCGCCATGGGCGATCCGCGCAGCCACGCCATCATCGCCGAAGCCCTCAAGCGTGGCCGCCCGGTCTCTGGCCACATCTACGGCCGCGACTTCGTCGCCCCCTATGCGGCCTCCGGCGTCACTGACACACACGAAGCCATCGATCGCGACATCGCCGAAGATTTCGTCGAAGCCGGCATCTGGGTTTTCCTTCGCGGCGGCAATCCCGCAACGCCCTGGAATTCCATCGTCGAAGCCATCAAGCCGATCACCCAACTCGGCGCAAGCCACAAGCGCTTCTGCGTCTGCACCGACGATCGCGACGCCGACGATCTCCTGAGCTTCGGCCTCGATTGGGTCGTCCGCGAAGCCATCCGTTGCGGCGTCAGCCCCGAACAAGCCTGGTCCATGGGCTCGCTCCACGGCGCCACCCGCTTCGGCCTAGGCGACGACATCGGCGGCCTCGGCGGCGGTCGCCGCGCTGATCTCGTCTTGCTCGACGATGAGCTAAAGCCGGTCAATACCTGGTATGGCGGCGAACTCATGGTCGAGGACCGCAAGATCACGCCTTTGCTCGAAGAAACCCTCAACCAGCGCTACCGCTATCCCGAGGCGGCCTACAACACCGTCCACCTGCCCAAAAACCTGAAGCTCACGCCAGAGCTGCCCTCGGCCGGCGTCACCGCCAATGCCATCGGCATTGAAATGCCGGGCATCGTCCTGCCGCACCGCAAGGTCGAAATCGCCCCGGCCAACGATTGGGCGACAATCCTCGAGCGTGACAATCTCAGCTTCGTCACCGTCATCGAGCGCCACGGCAAATCTAATGGCGGCATTGCCCACGGTCTCCTCCACGATTTCGGCATCAAGAATGGCGCGGTCGGCTCGAGCGTCGGCCACGACAGCCACAACATCATTCTCGCCGGCACCAATGAAGCCGACATGCAACTTGCCCTCGACACCATCGAAGCATCAAACGGCGGCGTGGTTGTGGTGCAGGAGGGCAAAGTGCTCGCCTTCGTCGCCCTGCCAGTCGCCGGTCTTATGTCCGACAAGCGCGTGCACGAGGTTGCCGCAGAAAACCAGCTTCTCAAATCTGCCTGGGCGCAGGTCGGCTGCACCATTCCCTATATGGGCTTTAACCTGATCCCTCTCTCGGTGATCCCTGAAATCCGCATCACCGACAAGGGTCTGGTCAAAGTGCCGGAGATGGTTTTGCAGCCGCTATTCGACTAGTCGAGGCCGGACATGCGACAATCGCCATCGTCTTGCAAAACCATCGCTTTTTTACGCGAAAGCCACTAGGTGCAATGAACAACCTCGTGGGTTCACAAATTTGCAATTATCTGGCTGGCGCAATCGGCGTTTGTCGTTAAATTTCAACGCGGGGCTTGGTGGCGAAAATGGGCGAAAGTCCGTACTGCCGGGCAAAACACCACTCGATGAGAGTACAGAATGGCTCAGAAGCATAATGTGATCGTGGCCGGCCTCCTGGCAGCGATCGCGCTGGTGATGCCTGCCGTGGCGCAGGAAAATACGCCCAACGATCCGCGCCTGTTCACGCCAGGCAAGCTGACCGTCAGCACCTCCGAGCCGAGCTATCCGCCTTGGGTGCTCGATAACAATCCGGAAGCCGGTGAAGGCTTTGAAGCGGCGCTCGTCTATGCCCTCGCCGAGCAGCTTGGCTTCAAGCGCGACGATGTCGTCTGGGTCGATGTGACCTTCGACGGCGCCATTGCGCCCGGTCCCAAGAACTACGATTTCTCGATCCAGCAGATTTCGGTCACCCCCGATCGCGCCAAGGTCGCGACCTTCTCCGACGTCTATTATCAGTCGGACAAGGCCGTCATCGCGCTGCCGGATTCGACCGTCGCCAGCGCAAAATCCTTCGCCGATCTTAAGCAGGCGCGCTGGGGCGTTGCCGTCGGCACCACCGATTTCGACTACGTGACCAACGTCCTCGGCATCGACAATGCTGCCGTCTATGACGATCAGGCCGGCGTCTTCCAGGCCCTGCAGGGTGGTCAGATCGACGCGACCATCGCCGCTTTGCCGACTGCGCTCTACGCCACGGCCGTCCAGGTGCCGGAAGCGAAAATCACGGCGCTCCTGCCCAAGGACCCGAAGGATGAAGGTCTCGCGCTCCTCTTCGCCTCAGGCAATCCGATTGTACCCTGGATCAACGAAGGCCTTGCTGCCATCCGCGATAGCGGCAAGATCGACGAACTCGTCCAGAAATATCTCGTTGCCGATCCCAATATTCCGGTGATCAACGAATGACACGACGACCCGGCAAGGGACGCCGGACGATCGCTCTCAAGGATCGGCTCACGCCGGTCCTTATTAGTTTGGTCAGCGTCATCATCGTCTTCGGCGCCATCGCCTATTTCGTCGGCTCTGCCGAACAATGGCCGCGCATCCAGAGCCAGTTTTTCAGCATCGAAGCAATGCTCGAAGCCGCGCCAAGCGTGGCCCGCGGGTTTTTGGTCAGCCTCCAGATCTGGATCATCAGTCTCATCTGCATTGGCATCTGGGCCCTGATCCTCGCGATTTTCCGCGCCATGGGCGGACCCTATTTTGCCCCGCTGCGCATCTTCGCCATTCTTTATGTCGACCTTTTTCGCGGTTTGCCCGCCTTGCTCCTCGTGCTGCTGTTCGGCTTCGGCATTCCAGCGCTCAACCTGCCGGGCCTGCCCAATAATGGTCTCTTCTGGGGCGGCGTCGCGCTGGTGCTGAGCTATTCTGCCTATGCCACCGAGGTTTATCGCTCCGGCATCGAAGCCGTCCACGAAGGGCAGGGCATGGCCGCCAAGGCCTTGGGGCTGACACAGTGGCAGACGCTGCGCTATGCCATCCTGCCGCAAGCGCTGCGCAACGTCGTTCCGGCCATGCTCAATCTCGTCGTCGCTCTGCAAAAAGACGTCGCGCTGCTCTCCGTCCTCGGCGTTCGCGATGCGGTCCGCGAGGCGCAGATCTATACGGCGCGCACCTTCAATTATTCATCCCTCGTCGTCGCCGCGATCCTCTTCCTCCTCGCCACTATTCCGATGGCTCGGCTGACCGACTATGTCGCCCGCCGCGATCGACAACGCCGTCTCCAGAGTGCCTTGTAGTATGTTCGTTTTGTCGCGCTTTCGAACCGAAAAACCGCTTCGCACTTTTTCTGAAAGCGCTCTTGTATGAACCGTATCGAGATCGACAAGCTCACCAAGTTTTATGGCGAGCGTCTGGTGCTGGATGGGATAGACCTCTCTGTTGCGCACCACGAGGTCGTCTGCCTCATCGGCGCCTCAGGCTCCGGCAAGTCGACCCTCCTCCGCTGTATCAACGGCCTGACCGAGTTCGACGAGGGCGCCGTCCGGCTCGATGGCATGGATATCTATGACGAAAGCTTCGGCCGCACCGGCCTTTACAAGCGCATCGGCATTGTCTTCCAGGCCTACAATCTCTTCCCGCACCTGACGGTTCTCGACAACATCACCCTTGCCCCGGTGCGAGTTCATGGCCGCCAGCGCGCCGAAGCGGAGGATGCGGCACGAAAGCTGCTCGATCTCTTTGGTCTCGGCCAGTACGCCAAGTCCTATCCCGAGCAGCTTTCCGGCGGGCAACAGCAGCGCGTCGCGGTCATCCGCTCACTCGCCACCGATCCCGAAGTTTTGCTGCTCGATGAAGTGACCGCAGCGCTCGATCCCGAACTGATCGGCGAAGTTTTGAAGATCATCCGCGATCTCAAGACCCAAGGCATGACCATGGTCATCGTCACGCACGAAATGGCCTTCGCCCGCGATGTCGCCGATCGCGTCTGCTTCCTCGACGCCGGCCGCATCATCGAAGAGGCCCACCCCCAGCGCCTGTTCTCCAGCCCGGAAAACCCGCGCACGCAGAAATTCCTCGAGCGGATTATTGCGTCGGGTCGTCTCGGCGCTTCGGCCTGACCTAAGCCGGCCGGTTGGCGGCGAGGAAATCCTCGACCAGTGCCACCCAATAGCGCGCTGCCGGCGCGATGATGGCGTCATTGAAATCATAGCGAGGGCTATGGAGGTCCGCGCTTGGTCCATTGCCGATAAAGAGATAGCTGCCCCGCTGCTTTTCGAGCATGAAGGCAAAATCCTCGCTGACCAGGAGCGGGTCGAGCGTGCCGACCTGTGCGTCGCCGAAATGGCGAATGGCTACCTGCCGAGCGAACGCGGTTTCCTCGGCATCGTTGTGAAGAGCCGGAAAACCGGGCGGATGGAAAACCTCCGCGACCGCCCCATAGCTCGCAGCTTGCGCCTCCGCCAATGTCTTGATCCGCTCGCGGATGCGGTCGCGCACCGCGTCGCTGAAGGAGCGTACGGTAATCTGCAGCTCGACGCTGTCGGGGATCACATTGGGCATGGTCCCGCCATTCATCATTCCGACCGTGATCACTGCGGTTTCGAGCGGATCGACATTGCGCGACACGATCGATTGCAGCGCCATCACCAGGGACGATGCCGCGACGATCGGGTCGACAGTCTCGTGGGGCAGGGCGCCGTGCCCACCCTTTCCTCTGATGGTGATGATAACGAGATCGACCGATGCCATTGCCGGGCCCTCGATGAAGCGGAGTTGGCCCGCTGGCACGCCGGGCCAATTGTGCAGCCCGAAAATGGCATCGACCGGAAACCGTTCGAAGAGCCCATCCTCGATCATCTGCACCGCACCGCCCGTCTCTTCCGCTGGCTGGAAGATCAGCCTTACGGTGCCCGAAAAATTGCGCCGCTCCGCCAACTCCTTCGCCGCCGCAAGCAGAATGGTCGTGTGCCCGTCATGCCCGCAGGCATGCATCACCCCCGGCGTCTGGCTGGCATAATCCGCGCTGGTCGCCTCGGTAATCGGCAGGGCGTCCATGTCGGCACGCAGCCCGATTATCCGCTCACCAACGCCGTTCTGCAGCGTCCCGACGACCCCGGTCACGCCAAGCCCCGTCGCTACCTCATAGCCCCAGCCTTCGAGGAGTTCAGCCACGAGCTTGCTGGTCGCGACCTCCGCGTGTCCCAGCTCCGGAGCGGCATGAAGCCGACGGCGCAGCGCCACAAAATCATCGATCGTGCTTGGCAGGGACATCGCGGAATAGTCTCTCACTCGGCTCGCGCAGGCTTACTCAATCGCTGCCTGCCCATTGAGCGTCGAAATGAAGCGCTTCGTCCGCTCATCCTTGGGAGAGCCGAAAACGTCCGCGGACGACCCCGCTTCAACCACCTGTCCGGCATCGAGATAGACGACATTGCTGGCAATACTGGCGGCCAGCCGCAGGTCATGCGTAGCGATCAGCATGGTCGTGCCCTCCCGCGCCAATTGCGCCAGCACCTCCACCACCTCGATGGCAAGCTGCGGGTCGAGCGCCGATGTCGGCTCGTCGCAAAGGAGCACGCGGGGCGCCGGCGCGAGCGCCCGGGCAATCGCCACACGCTGTTGCTGCCCGCCCGACAGGCTCGATGGCCAGGCATCGGCCTTGAAGGTCATGCCAACCTTTTCGAGCAGTTCCATGGCGCGAGCCCGAGCGCGGTCCTTTGGCCACTTCAGCACGGTGACCAGCGCCTCCATCACATTTTCCACCACGCTCTGGTGCGGGAAAAGCTGGAAATTCTGGAACACCATACCCGTCTTCCGCCGCAGCGCGAGGATAGTGGCGCGGTCGGGCTTGCCGTTGGGTGTGAACCGGATAGAGGTATCGTCGATCCGCACTTCGCCCGATTGCGGCACTTCGAGCAGATTGACGCAACGAAGCAGCGTGCTCTTTCCGCTTCCCGAAGCGCCGATCAGCGCGGTAACATGACCCTCCGGCACATCCACGCTGACGCCCTTGAGAACGTGGTTGTCGCCGAAGCTTTTTTCGATCCTGTCCAGCGCGATCATGATGCAGCCTCGATAGAACCGCCATAGCGGGAGAGGCGCTTTTCCAGCCACCCCTGCAAACTGGAAAGGGCCGAGCTGACGACGAGATAAATCAGCGCCACTTCGACATAAAGAATAAGCGGCTCATAACTCGTCGCGACAATCCGTTGCCCGGCTCGGAATAGCTCGGGCACCGTGATGGCGGCAGCTAGCGAAGTATCCTTCACGAGCGAAATGAACGTGTTGGAAAGCGGCGGCACGGCAATGCGCGTCGCTTGCGGCAGGATGGTGCGGCGCATCGCCTGCGCCCATGTCATGCCAACGGAATAGGCCGCCTCCCACTGTCCCTTGGGCACGGCCAATAGCACAGCCCGGATGATTTCCGAGGTATAGGCGCCGATATTGAGCGTGAAACCGATGAGCGCGGCTGGAAAAGCATCGAGCACGATCCCGACGCTCGGCAAGCCATAAAAGATCAGGAAGAGCTGCACCAGAAGCGGCGTGCCGCGAATGATCCAGACATAAAACCGCACCACAAGCCCAAATGGCTTTGGCCCGAAGAGCCGCGTGATGGCCGCGAGCAAACCAAGACTGAGCCCAAGCACGAAGGAAAGCAGCGTCAGGGGGACGGTGAACAAGATACAGGCCCACAGCAAAGAGGGCAGGGACTCGATCATCAGGTTCAGCCAATGGGGCATGCATCATCCTGCCAATGAAAAGGGACCGGTCGACCCTCGACCGATCCCTTCTAAACATTCGAAGCGTCTGAGACTACTGGGAGACGTCCTCGCCGAAGTACTTCTGCGAGATTTCCGCATAAGTGCCGTCGGCCTTGATGGCGTCGAGCGCTTCATTGATCGCGGCCAGCAGTTCCGGCTTGCCCTTGGCAAGGATGATGCCGGAGAAATCGGCGTCAGCGGCGGTGGCGACAACCTTCACCGGTGCGTCCGGCTGCTGCTTCTTGAAATCGAAGAACGACAAACTGTCATTGATCGTCGCATCGGCACGGCCCTGAATGACGAGGGCGATCGACTGATCGAAGCCTTCGGTGCCGACGAGTTCAGCACCAAAACTTTCGGCCAGCTTGCCAAAATTGCTGGTCAGGCTCTGGGCCGACTTCTTGCCCTTGAGCGTTTCAAAGCTCGTGATGTCGGTGTTGTCGTCCTTGACGACGAGAGCAGCCTTCGAAGCGATGTAAGGCTCGGAGAAATCGTACTTCGCCTGGCGGTCCGCATTGATACCGACTTGGTTGATCACGACGTCATAGCGGTTGGCGTCGATACCCGCGATCAGGCCATCCCAAGGACCTTCGACAAATTCGGCCTTCACGCCCAGATGCTCGGCAACAGCCTGGCCGATCTCGACGTCAAAGCCCACCAGCGCGCCCGAAGCGTCGTGGAAGGTGAACGGAGCATAGGTGCCTTCGGTGCCGATCTTGAGCACACCGGCTTCCTTCACCTGGTCCAGCGCCGTCTGCGCGAAGGCCGGGGTGGAAAGCGCCAACAGACCAACGGCGACGAGCACTTTGGAAAACTTCATCGATTTCTCCTGTCCGCAAGCCCGCAGTCCGGGCCGCAATTGCAGCGGAATTTGCCCATCTTTCAGGCGGCTTTCAATTGCTTGGATGGATGTTTTTCGTTTGGCGGCTTTGGCCGTCCGCATGTTCTTCTTTTGCCGATTTCCTGAGCCGCCTATTGCTGAAAAGAGACCACGAGTGGACTCTTACAGAACAAAAAAAGAAGCCCGGCGCTAGGCCGGGCTCTTTTCTTAGTGGTGGTGCTCAGGCATCTGCTTGAGCTGATCCTTTGTCCACGAGGTCACGGCGTGAATGTCGCCATCTTCGTCGCGCATGAATTCAAGATCGCTCACCGGCACGGCAACCGGCTTGGCGCCAAGCCCGAGAAAGCCGCCGACATCGATGATCACGGTATCGAGGCCATGAACGTGGTCGACCTTGCCGACCTTATGGTCGTCAGCGCCATAGATCGTGGCGCCCTCGAGGTTCGATGGCGTCAGTTCGGCGGTGGACAGACGGACGTGATTGGTATGGTCCATGATCAAGGCTCCTTGTTTGAGCCACTCCAACCCGCCGGTTGGGCGATCGGTTCCATTGGTCCGCTGCCGCCTTCTATCTCGTCTCAAGAAACCAGCGACTGACCATTCTTGTCGAAGACGACGGCCTTCGACGTCTCCGCATGAAAACTCAGGCTCTCGCCGCGGTTGAGCATATGGTCGCCCGCGAGCACCGCCAGCCATGACGCGCCCGAGGGCAGTTCGACATTGACGATGGTCTCATTGCCGAGCCGCTCGGTCAGGGTTACGCGTCCGATGATCGTCCCGGATGCGGCGATCGCAAGGTCATGCGGCCGCACGCCGAGGGTCAGTGCATCACCCACATTGACGCCGCTGGTTTGGATCGGCAGCCGCAGGTTGATCACATCCTGGCCTGATACCGTTACGCCATCGGCATCGATGGCATCGACTTTGACCGGCGCAAAATTCATCTTCGGCGAACCGATGAAGCCAGCGACAAAGAGGTTGGCCGGTCGTTGGTAGAGCTCGATGGGTGAGCCCACTTGTTGGACGACGCCGGCATCGAGAACGACGATTTTGTCGGCCAGCGTCATCGCCTCGACCTGATCGTGGGTCACGTAGATCATGGTGGCGCCAAGATCGGCATGGAGCTTGGCAATTTCCATCCGCGTATCGACGCGCAGCGCGGCGTCTAGGTTTGAGAGCGGCTCGTCGAAGAGAAAAACTTCCGGCTGACGCACGATGGCGCGGCCGATAGCGACGCGCTGGCGTTGACCGCCCGAAAGCTGCCCGGGCTTGCGATCGAGCAGGTGCTCCATCTTGAGAATGCGTGCCGCTTCGCGGATCTTCTGGTCGCGCACATCCTTCGGCGTCTTCGCCAGTTTGAGACCAAAGCCGACATTGTCGTAGACCGTCATGTGCGGATAGAGCGCATAAGACTGGAACACCATGGCGATGGATCGGTCACGCGGCTCGACATCATTGCAAAGCTTGTCCCCGATATAGAGTTCACCCCCGGTAATGTCCTCGAGCCCCGCAATCATGCGGAGAAGGGTGGACTTGCCACAGCCCGAGGGGCCGACGAAGACGACGAATTCCCCGTCTTCCACCGTGAGATTGACGCCCTTGATGACCTCGACCTGGCCATAGGTCTTCTGGATATTTTTGAGTTCCAAACCGGCCATGGTCAGAATTCCTCGCGTGAAAGTGTCGTTGAGATGCGCATGGTTCAGCCCTTGACCGCGCCGGCCGTCATGCCGGCAACGATCTGCCGGTTGAAGAACATGAAGACGATGAGCGGCGGGATGGTGATGAGCAGGATATTGGTGAAAAGGAGGTTGTAGGCGGTGCTGAACTGGCTCTGGAAATTATAGAGCGTCAGCTGCACCGTCGCATTCTGATTGCCCGGCAGATAATAGAGCGGGTTGGTGAAATCGTTGAAAATACCAACCGACTGCACGACGATATTGGTCACCGTCACCGGCCAGAGCAAAGGCAGGATGATGCGGAAGAACACATCGAGCGGACGCGCGCCATCGATCACCGCTGCTTCGTCGAGTTCGCGCGGAATGGTGGCGATAAAGGCGCGATAGAGAATGATCGAGAAGGGCAGGTTATAGGCCACCTGGATCAGGATCATGCCATGGAGCGTGCCGAACAGTTTTAGGCCTTGCAGCAACCAGATCGTTGGAACCACCGCCGGCGGGATCATGAGGCCCGCTAGGATTAGAAATTCGATCAACCCATTCCAGCGCGTCTTGCGGCGCGCGAGGACGAACCCGACCATGGCTGCAAGAACAATCAGCAGCGTGACGCTGATGACGGTGATCAGCGTCGAGTTGATGAAGGCCGTGATCATCATCCAGTTGCGGGTCTTGACCACCTCATAGACGTTTTCAAAGAGGTGAAAGCCGTTGGGCCAGGAGAAGTCGCGCAGGGCAGACTGCTGTTTGTCCTTGAAGGCCATCAGGATGATGAACAGGAACGGGATGACGAAGACCACGAACGTGGCCGCGATGGCGGCAAAACCGCCAAAAAGAGAAGCGCGCGACGTCTTCATTCGTGACCCTGCTTACGATTGAGGACCATGGTCAGCGGCACGACCAGCACCGCGATGAGGATGAAAAGCACCACATTGCCCGCGGTCGAAAGCCCGTAGAACCCAGCCTGATATTGCTTGTAGATCACGGAGGCGACCGTGTCGGAGGCAAAGCCGGGACCGCCCTTGGTCATGGCCCAGATGAGGTCGAAGGTGCGCAGCCCGCCGATGAAGGAGAGCGTAATGACTGTCGCGGTTGCCGGACGGCTGAGCGGCAGCGTCACATAGAAAAAGTTCTGTAATTTGGTCGCGCCATCGATCCGCGCTGCCTCGTAATAGTCCTTCGGAATTGCAACGAGGCCGGCGATATAGATGACCGTCGCTAGGCCGACACCCTTCCACACATCGACAAGCGCGACGGAGAACAGCGCGAGCTTCGGATCTACGAGCCAGCCCGGCCCCTTGATGCCGATCATGGCAAGGGTCTGGTTGATCATGCCCATGGTCGGGTGCATCAGCACCGTAAAAGTCATGCCGACGCCAATGGTCGAGACCAGCACCGGAAAGAAGATCACCGAACGCAGATAGCCGCGCGCCATGATCTGGCTGGTCAGCATCACCGCGAGCAGCATGCCGATCACCACTTTGAGGCCCGAGGTAATCACGGCATAGATGACGGTGTTGACGAGCCCCTGGATAAGAAATGGCTCGCGGAAGAACTGCGCGAAATTATCGAAACCGATAAAGGTCGCGTCAAAAAGCGTCCAGCGCGTCAGGCTGAAATAGAGCGACGCAAAGGTCGGCGCCAGAAACAGCATGGAATAAACCACTGCCGCCGGCGCGTAGAACCAGCCGGGATAAAGAGACCGACGCTGCGTCTTGAGCGTGGCAACAGCCGATGCTGTCATGGAAACCTCGCAATGCCTCGCGGCTCCGAAAGGTTTTCGCCTTCCGGAGCCGCGGCAAGTCAGAAACGATTACCAGCCGGCAAGACCAAGCTGCTGAGCCTGCTTGCGCACGTCTTCGTCGTAAAGTGCGGCGCCTTCCGCTGCCGGACGAATACCCGAGCCGACTTCGACGGTGATCTGCTCGAGAGCAGGACCCTTGATCGGCGAGAGGAATTCAAGCGCCGGGCCGTTGTGGCCGCCTTCCTGGAAGTAGGGCAGCATGTCGGCAACGGCAGGCGGCACGTCGGCAGGAAGCTCACAGCCGGCGATCATATAGGGACCAGTGGCGCCCACGGCTTCGTTGCGAACATCGCAGCCTTCGGGCGAAGCGACGAAAGCGACGAAGTCCTTGGCGAGGTCAGGGTTGGCCGTGCTCTTGGCGACATAAATCGAGTCAGGCATCCAGGTCGTCAGGCCATTGGTCTCGGCGCTGTCACCAGGCTGGGCGAAGAAGCCGACGTCCTGGATATGGTCCGGAACGGTTTCGGCAATGGCGCCGATACCGAATGTCAGCATGGGATAATGCGCACCTTCACCCGTTGCGACCATGCGCAGGCCATCGGGATAGGTTGCCGCGCCGAAATCGGCATTGAAGAAGCCGGCGTCGTGCGTTTCCTGCAGTTTCTCGAAACCACGGAGAGCGGCCGGGGTCGTCGCAAATTTGGCTTCGCCCGCGGTGTACTTCTCGGCGAAATCTGGCACCTCGGTCAGCACATTGTAGAAATCGGCGAGAACGAAAAGCTGGCTGCTCCAGGTGTCCCCATAGGTCTGGATCACGGCCGTCTTGCCCGCCGCCTTGATCTTTTCGTTATTGGCCATGAACTCGTCCCAGGTCTTGGGAATTTCAAGGCCCAGTTCTTCATAGATCGGCTTGTTGTAGAAAATGCCGCCGCCCATTGCTGGCGCAAATGGAGCGCCATAGACTTCGCCGCCGGCCGAAACCACCGATTTGAAACTGTCCTGCACATTGGCCTGGAATGGCTCATTGGTCAGCGGCAGGAGGTTCTGCACCGGATTGATCGCCTGGAACAGCGAGCCCGAGTTGTAGAAGAACACATCGGACATTGCGCCGGTCGCAAGGCGCGTCTTGACGATATTGTCGCCTTCGCCGCCGCCGGGGCGCACTTCGATGTCGATGGTGACATCAGGATTCTTCTCGGTATAGGCAGCCACCCAGGCTTCGGCGACGGCAACCGATTGCGGGCCATTGTCGATCAAAAATGACAGATTGCCCGATTGCTGCGCGTTGACGGCATTGGCCGTCATCAGCAGGCCGATCGTGCTGGCGCCCATCAGCGCGAATAATTTGGTCTTGGTCATGCGTCTACCTCCCTGATAAGGCCTGTTTTTGAGGCCCGGTTGAATGTGCCGAAACAGCCTTAGGGCGTGTTGGCGTTTACCCGCGACTTTTCGAGCTTGGCGGCTTTGGGTGCGGTGTAATTGAACGTGATTGTATGTTTGCCTGGGATCAGCGCGATGTCCTCGTGGCCGATGGCTTGGCCATCGAGCGTCGCATCGCGGTAGACTGAGGCGAGACGCAGCACGCCCCGGCTTTGCGCTGGCACTTCGATATCGTAGCGCACGGCCTCGCCGTTGATCGTCCAGGCTGCAGCGATCTTGCCTGCAGGGCTATCGTGATCGGCCTTCACCGGCGAGAGCTGGGGCAAAATGATCGGTTCGAAGATGATCGTCTTGAAGGCCGGATCCTTCTCGTCGGGACGGAAGCCGGCAACGCCCTCGAGCAGCCATTGGCACACAGCGCCATAGGCATAGTGATTGTAGGAATTCATCTGCGGATTGTAGATCGAGCCATCGGGCTGGATCGCGTCCCAGCGCTCCCAGATCGTCGTTGCGCCCATCTTGACCTGATAGAGCCAGCCCGGCACCTCTTCCTGCAGGAAGACTTCGCTGGCCAAACCCCATTCGCCGATTTTGATCAGGGCCGGCAACAGAGCTGGTGTGCCGATAAAGCCCGTGCCGATCCGCCGCGCCGCGCGATCGATCGTGTTTTTGAAATAGCCTTTGGCTGCCTCAAACTTGTCCGCCGGGATCAGGTCATGGACGATCGCGAGGGCATAAGATGTCTGGTCGTCATAGGCGAGACGGCCAGAAGCCGTGATGAACTCGCCGGCAAAAGCCGTCTTGACCGCCTCGGCCATCGTATCGAGACGCGTTGCGATTTCGGCGTCGCCAACGATCCTGGCGATCTCCGCAACGCGGCTGGCCGCGATATGAAGATAAATCGTCGCTGCAGCATCGTCGCCAATGGTCGGCAGCGGCTTGGCGCTCGGCCCCTTGGGCTGCAGCCAATCCCCAAACGAGAAACCCCGTGCGCCCCATTCGCGCGGCGGCGAAACGATCGGACCGTCGCTGATCGACCAGACGAAGTCGACCCACTTGACCATATTGGGCAGCGCTTCGCGCAACAGCGCCGTATCGCCATAGTGGAGATACATCTGCCAAGGGATCTGGTAGATCGCATCGCCCCAGCCGGTCGAGCCATAAAAGCCCGGATAATGCTCCGGCTGCATGCGCGTCGGATCAGGACAGACGTGTGGCACTGCCCCCTCCTCCCGCTGATCCGCCATCAGATCGCGCGTCCATTTCTGGAAGAAGCTGTGCACGTCGCCAAGATAGGCCGCGGTCCCCGCAAAAACCTGCGCATCGCCTGTCCAGCCGAGCCGCTCGTCGCGCTGCGGACAGTCCGTCGGCACTTCTATAAAGTTGGCGCGCTGCGACCAGACCGTGTTGAGGAACAACCGGTCGACCAGCGGATTGGCCGATGAAAAACTGGCCCTTATCTCGGTCACTGAGCTGATCGGCTCGGAGACGATGTCGAGCACTTTAGCTGCGCCATCGATTGTCACCCTGACATAGCGATAGCCCTGGAAGGTAAAGACCGGACGGTAATGTTCTTCGCCCGTACCTGCGAGGATGTATTCGAGCCGCGCCGTCGCCGTACGGTAATTGCCGTTATAAAACTGCTTGTCCTTGTCGAGCACTTCGCCATGCTCGACACTGACCTTGGAGCCCGCTTCACCCTTCACGGTGAAGGCGACATTGCCGCCCGCATTCTGGCCAAAATCATAAACCGTCCGACCCTCGGCATCGGTCCAGGAGTTCTGCACCGTGAGCGGCTCGAGCATTCGCACGGGCGTCGTTTCATGCGGGATCAACACCGCCGTATCGAACGCCAAGACTTCGGTTCCCGCCGTCACCTTCGGGGTGACGCGCGCATCGAAGATTTCGCCGAAATAAATTCCGGACTTGCGGATCGGCAGCTCGCCGCTTTCCCAGGTGCTGTCGGTAACAAGCAGCGGCGCGTCGTCGCCCGGCGTCGCCACAAGCTCGGCAATCGCGGCAATATGCTTGCCCCAGGTATCGAACAGCGGCGCTTCGCCCCACATCATCTGCGAGCGCAGCCAGCCATCGGCGAGCCAGATCTCGATCCGGTTTTCGCCCGTCTTCAAAAGGTCGCTGACCTCGTAGCTCTGGAATGACAGCCGCTTGTCATAAACAGTCCAACCGGGCGTCAGCAGATCGTCGCCCACGCGCTGCCCATTGATGAATGCACGATAGAGGCCAAGAGCGCTGATATGCAAAATCTCGCCGCCACCAACCTGATCGATCGAGAAAGTCTTGGCTACAAAACTGGCAGGCGTTCCTTGTCCCTGATCGGCGAGGGGGCGGATCATGTCAGCGGTCCACACCCGGCTAAACGGTGCGGAATCCTGAGTACGAAGTGCCGATGCGTGGTTCACGCCTGTCCTCCCATATATCTGCCGCCTCTGCGGTCTTGTAGAATGTTCTACGTGTATCGTTCTACAGATTTCATCTTTTGGCAATCCACTTTTTTCAGATAGTGTAAGCGGACGATTTCCGCGCCTGAAGATCATCCTGTTGCGGCGAAAACCAAGGGTCACAGCACGATGAAAACGAGCGATGGCGATCGAAAAACGGGCCGCGTCACCATTCGCGAAGTGGCCGAGGATGCGGGGGTTTCCGTCGCCGCCGTCTCAAAAGTGCTCCGCGATGCTTATGGTGTGTCCGATACTCTCCGCGCCAAGGTGCGCGTCTCGATGGATCGGCTGGGCTATCGGCCGCTCGCAGCCGCCCGAGGCATGCGCGGCCAGACCTATACGCTAGGGCTCATCATCCCCGATCTGCGCAACCCGTTCTTTGCCGATATCATGGTGGGCGTGAACCAGGCCCTTGAGCGCACGCAATATCGTGCGCTGATGGGCATCAGCGAAAACTCGGTGCGCACCGAAATGGCGCTTGTCGAGTCCATGCTCGATCGCCAGATGGATGGCATCATCCTCATTGGCTCGACCGAGGATCGCGCCAATCACGATAAGATCGCCGCCCTCAAGCCTTTGGTGACAATCGGACACCATGACCCGCAAGCGGATCATTTCGACACGGTCAATAACAACGATCAGCAGGGCGCCATGCTGGCGGTTCGACACTTGGCGGCCAACGGCTACAAGAATATCGCCATGCTCAGCCTTTTCAGCGGCACTTCGACCATTCTGGCCGAGCGCGAACTTGGCTATCGCCGCGCCATGCTCGAGGCTGGAATTGCCAAGAACATCAACATCATCCAATCATCCCAATCGCTGCGCGACGTGCAGCTCGCTGCGCGCCATTTGCTGGAAGGGCCAAATCGGCCAGATGCGATCTTCTGCTGGACCGATTTCATCGCGCTCGAAGTCATCAGCGTCGCGACCGAAATGGGTCTCTCCATTCCGGGCGATGTCGGCATTGTTGGCTACGACAACACCATGTATTGCGATCTCGCGCAGAATGGTTTGTCGAGCATCGATCAGTCCGGCGAGCTCTTGGGCTTGCAGTCCGCGCGCTTGCTGATCGAGCGGATCAAGGGTCGGCAAGAGGCAGAGCATTTCGTGGTCACGCCGCGGCTGGTGTCGCGCCGAAGCTCGATGCGCTTGAGCCGCTAATCCGGCTGCCCCCGGCAAAACGACCTAGCCCTAAAAACAAAAAAGGCTCCGCGCGCACGCGGAGCCCCATTTCGCATTTCCAGAAATTACTGGAGATCGGATTCCTTGATGTAGCCCGAGTCGACGACCAGTTCCTTGTAATTGGTCTTGTCGACTTCATACGGGGTCAGCAGCAGCGAGGGGACAACCTTGACGCCGTTGTTGTATGTCGTGGTGTCGAGATCAGCCGGTTCCTGGCCATTGAGCACGTTGTCGACGAGGTCGGCAGTCACGCGAGCCAGTTCACGGGTGTCCTTGTAGACGGTCGAATACTGTTCGCCGGCAATGATCGCCTTGATCGAGGGGACTTCGGCGTCCTGGCCCGAAATGATCGGGTAGGGGAGGTCGGCAGAACCATAGCCGATGCCCTTGAGCGAGGAGAGAATGCCGCGAGCAACGCCGTCGTTCGGTGCGAGAACGGCGTCGACATGGCTGCCGTCCGAATAGTAGGCCGAAAGAAGGTTATCCATGCGAGCCTGTGCGGTGGCACCGTCCCAACGGAGCGTACCAACCTGATCCATGCCCTTCTGGCCCGACTTGATGACCAGGTCACCCTTGTCGACCAGGGGCTGCAGCACGCTCATGGCGCCATCGTAGAAGAAGAAGGCGTTGTTATCGTCCGGCGAACCGCCGAACAGTTCGATATTGAACGGACCCTTCTTTTCCGGATAGCCGAGACCCTTGAGGATCGAATTGGCCTGGAGCACGCCGACCTGGAAATTGTCGAAAGTGGTGTAGTAGTCGACATTTGGCGTGTCGCGGATCAGGCGGTCATAGGCGATGACCTTGATGCCGGCAGCGCCAGCCTGTTCGAGCGCAGCGCTCAGCGTCGTGCCGTCGAGCGCGGCGATGATCAGGGCCTTGGAGCCCTTGGTGATCATGTTTTCGATCTGGGCGAGCTGGTTCGGGATATCGTCACCGGCATATTGCAGGTCGACGGTGTAGCCCTTGGCTTCAAGCGCGGCCTTCAGTTCGGCGCCGTCCGAGTTCCAGCGGAGCGTCGTCTGCTCCGGCATGGCGATACCGATCGTGCCCTTGTCCTGCGCAGAGGCGGCGGTCACACCCAGCGCAAGCGCGCTGACCATGACGGTCGCTGCGAGAGACTTCAAAAAGTTCATGTCTTCACTCCCTGTTTTCAATGCTGGTGGAGGTCGCGGCCAAGCTGCTGACGAGTCGGACCCATGAGGCGCGGGGCCCTACGGGTGACGACTTGAACGATGGTGATTGGTCATCTCAACGCGGCGACGTTGCGCTCCGGCCCTCCCAAGCCAGCGAGAAGAGACTACGAGCAGAACGCCTCGTCCGCAAGAGGGCATGAGGTACGTACGTCCCGAATAGTGAACGGCGCATCTCCCTTTCCGAAGCGGAAATTTATAGTGGTATTTCAGATAGTTGCTGGTTTAGAATAACAGGACGACGACTTCACGAGTGAAGACGCTGTGCCGAGAAACAGCAGTTTTTTCTAATCATCGAAATTAATCGATATGCATCTGCGGTCCACTCCAGATGGCGTTGGCCTATTGCCGTCATCGCTAGGGCCGATCCGACTTGGGCCGCGGAATAAAAAACAGCAAAACACCGGTGTGAAGTGAGACTAAACACGGCGATGAAGCCGAGGCCATCGGTATTTCCCCAAAGTCAGCGACCTTGTTCACACCTCTATCTCGCTGCCTTGACAGGAAATTTAAATCGATATCCCATAGGTGGGATCGGTCCCATAGAGGTTCGGCAGTGGAAGGGAGGGAGAGCATGGCAACGATTGACGACGTATCGAGACGCGCCGGTGTCTCCCGTTCCACCGTGTCGCGCGTCGTCGCCGGCAATGGCTACGTTTCCGAATCCAAGCGCAAGGCCATCGAGCAGGCCATCGCCGATTTGGGCTATCGGCCCAACACCCATGCCCGCGCGCTGCGCTCCAATCGATCCAATGTCATCGGCGCCGTCGTCGTCGATATCGGAACGCCCTATTTCGCGAGCATCATTTTTGGCGTGCAGCGCGCCGTCCGTCCTTCCGGCAAGTCGCTCATGGTGTCGTCTGGCTATGCCGACGAGGATCAGGAATCTCGCGCCATCCTCGAACTCATCGATCGCTCCTGCGATGGCATCGTGCTCTATCTCGAGCATCCCATGCGCCCCGACGTCGTCGAAATTCTGCGCGCCGCGCGCATCCCCGTCGTCACCATCGGCAAGGATCATTGTCCACTCTCGCGTGGCAATGTCGTGCTCGAGAACTATCAGGGCGCCCGCGATGCGATGACGCATCTGTTGGAACAGGGTCACCGCGACATCGTCTATCTCTCTGCTAATCTTACACTCGGCGATAGCCAGGAGCGCCTGCGCGGCGTCACCGATGCGCTCGCAGCCTTCGACCTGACTTTGGACAACATTCACGTCGTCTACGGCATGTTCCTCGAGCGGTTCGGCTATGGCGCCACCAAGGCGCTGATCGAAGAGGGCAGGGCCTTCACCGCCATATTCGCGGGCGACGATGACATCGCCGCAGGCGTCTATGAGGCGCTCCGTGAATTCGGCCGCTCCGTTCCAGGCGACGTCTCCGTGATGGGGTTCGATGACGCGTTCTTCGCCAAATACCTGACGCCGCCGCTCAGCACCGTCCGCCAACAGGTAGATGCACTGGGTCAGCAAGCGGCCAACCTTTTGCTGCGCCTCATGGATGATCCGACCTCTGGCCCTCTCAGTGCCAGCGTCGAGACGAGTCTCGTCATCCGTACGAGCGTGGCGCCTGTCGAACCGATCAAGGAGGTCGCGTAACCGTCTGACTGCCCGGCAACTTGGAGGACGCCGGCTTAGAATGACAAATGTGGGATCGATCCCAGAATTTCTGCCAACGAGGAGGAGAATCAATTGGCGGTTAAAAATCTGAAGTCCATCAAAGCCCTGGCACTTCTAGGCGCAGGCGCGGCCACTTTGGCCCTTTCCATGCCAACGTTCGCTCAGGATAGGGTCGTGCTCACCCTGCACCCCATCGATAGCGATGCCCTGGTCGAAAATTTTAATCCTAACAATCCCACCGGACCGCAGCAGATGGTCCGCGACTTCGCTTATGAGCCGCTCTGGATCGACAATATCTGGAATCCGGACAAGGATTACCCCGCGCTCGCGACCTCCTACGAGATCGCCGACGATCTGATGTCGATCACCTACAAGCTGCGCGAAGGCGTCAAGTGGAGCGACGGCGAGGATTTCAACGCCGACGACGTGGTCTTTACCTTCGACTATGCCAAGGCTCATCAAGATTACCCGATGGGCATCGACGTCTATGTCGAGGATACCGATACCGGCTCCGTAGTCAGTGCCGAAAAAATCGACGACTACACCGTCAAGTTCAACCTCAAGGAACCGGATTCCCTCGCCAAGTTCGCGCTCGGCGCCATCTATACACTGCCCCAGCACATCTGGGCCGATATCGAAGACCCGAAGAACTACGCCAATACCAAGCCAGTGGGCACCGGTCCCTGGACCGAAGTCACCAATTTCTCGCGCTCGTCAGTAGAGCTCTGCCGCAACGAGACCAGCCGCTATAACGCAGAAAACGCCATCGACTGCCTGCGCTTTCTGCAGCTCAACGGCAATGAGCAGATCATCGCCGCCATGTCGGCCGGCGAAGTCGATTGGCTCGGCACGGGCCTCACCGATCCCGAGATCACCTTCACCCCGCAGAGCGAGTTCAACAATTATTGGCTCCCGCCCGGCGGCGACGTGAATCTCCAGATCAACACCACCAACGCACCCTTCAACGATCTCGAATTCCGCAAGGCCATCTCAGTCGCCATCGACCGCGACACCATCGTCGATATCTCGACCTTTGGCCTCACGACCCATACACGCTTCCCCGTCGGCACTGGCGAGACCTATGCCAATTGGTTCGATGAAGCCGCCCTCGAGCCCTATACCTGGCTGATGCAATACGATCCCGACAAGGCGATCGAACTGCTCGATGCCGCCGGCTTCGTCGATGCCGATGGTGACGGTTTCCGCGACAATCCCGATGGCACGCCGATCTCCTTAGAGATCAACATCCCCAATGGCTGGACCGACTGGATCAATACCGGGCAGACCATCTCGGAAAACCTGCAAGATGTGGGCGTCAATGCCGTCGTCCGCACCATGGATCAGGGTGCCTGGAACGACAAGGCCCGCACCGGCGATTTCGACAGTTACATCATGTGGACCAATGGCGGCCCGACGCCCTACAACACCTATAATCCCATGTTCAATCCGCGGAACATGGAAAAGGGCCGCGTCGATTATCAGGCCATGCACCAGATGCGCCTGCCAGAAGTCGAAGCCGCGCTCGACGCCTTCCGAAGCACGGCTGACCCCGCCGAGCAGATGGCGCAGATGAAGAACATCCACGTCGCCGTGGCCGAAAATCTGCCCGTCATCGGCCTCTTCGCCAATCCGACCTGGTACGAATATTCGACCCGCAATTTCGAAGGCTGGGTGACCGAGGAAAATCCCTATGTCCGTCCCGTCGTCTTCGAAGGCACACGAGAGCGCGTCATCCACGCTCTCTCACTAAAGCCCATCGCCAAGTAGCCTGCGCTCCTGCGGCCTCGCCGCAGGGACCGGACCCGACAGGCGCGGTCTCGCGAGACCCCGAAAGTCCCGTGCGAACGCTGCCCAGGCCGAGGCGGGATTCACTCCCGGTCCCGCCCGGCTCCTTCGAGGATTGGACAGATGCTTTACATCTTGCGGCGCGTCGCCTTTTACCTGGCCGCGTTCTTTGTGGCGGTGACGCTCAATTTCTTCATCCCGCGCATCATGCCGGGCGACCCTTCGGCGCGCATCATCGCCTCGTTCCAGGGTCGCCTCAATGAAGCGCAGATCGAAGCCATCCGCGCCTCCTATGGCACGACGGGCTCCATGTGGGAGCAATATCTCGGCTATTTCGGCCAGGTCATGCGCATGGATTTCGGCATCTCGACCGTCCAGTTTCCCGAGCCGACCTCGTCGCTCCTCTTCTACGGCGCCACCTGGACTCTCGTCCTCGTCGGCATTGCCATCACCTTTGCCTTCCTCATCGGCACCATGATGGGCATTCACGCCGCCTGGAATCGCAGTGGCTTCTTCGACAGCGTCTTCACGCCAATCAACGTGATGCTCAATGCCTTCACGCCCGCCGTCGTCGCGCTCCTCCTCTTTTACGCCTTCTCGCTTCAGCTCCAGTGGTTTCCCCTCGGCCGCGCCCACTCGACCGGCCTTTCGCCCAATTGGAGTTTCGAGTTCATCGGCAACGTCCTCTATCACGCGACCTTGCCGGTTCTTTCCATCCTCATCGTCAGCTTCGGCGGCTGGCACCTCGGCATGCGCAACGTGATGATCAATCTCCTCAACGAGGATTTTGTCATTCTCGCCCGCGCCAAGGGCCTGAGCGATCGCCGCGTCCGCTATCGCTACGTCGCCCGCAACGCCATCCTGCCGCAGATCACATCATTGGCTCTCTCGGTCGGCTTCCTCCTCGGCGGCGCCCTCGTCACCGAACAGGTGTTCAATTACCCCGGCCTTGGCAAGTTTACCGTCACCGCCATCGAGAGCCGCGACTATTCCTTCATCCAGGCCCAGTTGCTGCTGCTCACCATGTCGGTGCTGGTCGCCAATTTCCTCTCCGACATCGCCAACGTCGTTCTCGATCCGCGCTTGAGAAAGGGCTGACCCATGGCCGACATTACCCAAACCGCCTCCAGTTCCTTGCTCGATCGCCTCGACGACGCCGCGCTTGCCAGCGTCGCCCCCAGCCAGGTCGAACTGATGCGCGAACTCCGCATCAAGCAAAAGCCAGGCTGGACCAGCCGCCTCTCGCCCTCGGTCGCCGCCTTCGTTACCAACAAGAAGGGCATGGCTGGCGTCATCATTCTCCTCGCCATGATCCTGTTCTCGATCCTCGCGCCCATGTTCAGCGAGTACAATCCGCACCGCCGCGCCGGCAAACCCCATGTCGCGCCAGGCTATGAGCACGTCCTCGGCACCACCCGTATGGGCAAGGACGTATATACCCAGGTTGCCTATGGCGGCCGCATCAGCCTCGCCGTCGGCTTCGGTGCCGGCATCGCCGCCGCGGTCATTGGTCTCGCCATCGGCATTTCCGCCGGCTATTTCGGCGGCCGCGTCGACGACATCCTCACCTTCTTCGTCAATGTCGTGCTGGTCCTCCCCGGCCTCCCCCTCATCATCGTCATAGCCAGTCTCGTGGATAGTGCAGGGCCCCTTGTCATCGGCATTGTCCTCGCCCTCACAGGCTGGGGCTGGCCCGCCCGCACCATCCGCACGCAGACCCTCTCGCTGCGCACCCGCGAATTCGTGCTCTCCGCCGAACTCATGGGTGAGAAAAAGTGGCGGATCATCTTCAAGGAAATCTTCCCCAATATGCTGAGCTTCTTCATGGGCGGGCTCGTGCTCGGCACCATTTCGGCCATCCTGGCCGAAGCCGCCCTGAGCTTCATCGGTCTCGGCGATCCCAATGCCGTCACCTGGGGCACCATGCTCTATTGGGCCCAAAACAACATGGCGCTCCAGACCGGCGCCTGGTGGGAGATCTGGCCACCTGCCGTTGCCATCATGCTCACGGGCGCCGCGCTTGTGATGATCAATTTTGCCGTAGACGAAATCACCAATCCGCAGCTCAAGGCCTCGCGCGGCATAGGCCGCATCAAGCGGTTCCTGCGCAGCCGGGGGAGAAGCGCCGATGTCTTCTGATCGTGCTTTGCTCGAGGTGCGAAACCTCACCGTCGATTATGTCGGCGAACATTCCATCGCCCGCGCCGTCAATGGCATCGACTTCGATATCCGCGAGGGCGAGGCCTTTGGTCTCGCCGGCGAAAGCGGCTGCGGCAAATCCACCGTCGCCTTCGCCCTGGCGCGTCTAACCCGTCTCCCCGGTCTCGTCTCCGGCGGCGAAGTCCGCTTAAACGGCGAAAACGTCCTCAAATTCGATAAGGCACGGCTCAAAGCCTACCGCTGGAACGAGGTCAGCTTCGTCTTTCAATCGGCGATGAATGCGCTCAATCCCGTCATTCCCGTCGCCGAGCAGATCACCGACGTCATCGAAACCCACAATCCCGCCCTCGGCGCCGATGGCGCCCGGGCCCGCGCCGAAGAACTCTTCGAACTCGTCGGCATTCCGCCGGCCCGCCTCGACGATTTTTCCCATCAGTTCTCCGGAGGCATGCGCCAGCGCATCTGCATCGCCATTGCCTTGGCGCTCAATCCGCGCCTTATCATCATGGATGAGCCGACCACGGCGCTCGATGTCGTCGTCCAGCGCGACATCATTGAGCAGATCGTCGACCTCAAAGCCAAGCTCGGCTTTTCGGTGCTCTTCATCACCCATGATCTCGGCTTGATGATCGAATTCTGCGATCGCATCGGCATCATGTATTCGGGCGAGCTGGTCGAAGTTGCGCCATCCGAAGCCATTCTCACCAATGCGCTTCATCCCTATACCCGCGCCTTGGGCAATAGCTTCCCGCCGTTGACTGGCCCGCGTCTCCGTATGGAAGGCATTCCAGGCTCTCCACCGGATTTGCGCTCCTTGCCGCAAGGCTGCCGTTTCGCGCCGCGCTGCCCGCACGCCATGGACATTTGCCGTGTTGAAAATCCCGAACTGCGTCTCTACCCCGAGCACAGGAGCCAGGCTGCATGTCACTTGCTGAACTAGAAACGGCTAGCCCGACATCCGCTCTCGCCGAGCCCGCCATCATCGAGATGGACAATGTCGATAAAGAATTCGTCCTCGGTGGCGCCTTCCTCAACCAGACATTTTTGAAAGCGCTCTCCGGCGTCTCGCTCCGTCTCACCCGCGGCCGCGCCTTGGCGTTGGTCGGCGAATCCGGCTCCGGCAAATCCACCTGCGCCCGCATGCTTGCCCGCGTCTATGAACCCACCAACGGCTCCATTCGCTTCCACGGCGAGGACATCACCAGCTTCCACGGCGACCGCATGCAGCAATATCGCTCGCAGGTGCAGATGGTTTTCCAGGACCCCTTCGGCTCGCTCAACCCCACCCAAAGCATCGGCTACCACCTCGAACGTCCCCTGCGCCTCCATCGTCCCGATCTCAGGGGCAAGGCGGCGATCAAGGCTGAAATGCTCCACCTCCTCGAAGGCGTCGGTCTCCGTCCCGCTGCTGATTATCTGACCCGCCGTCCCCACGAACTCTCCGGCGGGCAGCGTCAGCGCGTCGCCATCGCCCGCGCGCTTTCCGTTCGCCCGCAAGTCCTCCTCGCCGACGAACCCACCTCCATGCTCGACGTCTCGGTGCGTCTCGGCATTCTCAATCTGCTCGAAGACTTGAAACGAGAGCGCAATCTCGCCGCGCTCTACATCACGCACGACATTGCCACGGCGCGTTACTTCGCCGAAGACGCCGCCGTCATGTATGCCGGGCATGTGGTGGAGCAGGGGCCCAGCACATCGATCACCGACAACCCCTCGCATCCTTACACACAGCTCCTCATCGAATCCGTGCCCAACCCGATGCGAAAGGTCACGACAGGAAACAAGCGCCGCGCTGCTGATATCCCTTTGTGGACCCGCGATAGCCGCGGCTGTCCCTTCGTGTCGCGCTGTCCGCGCGCCACTTCAATCTGCAAGGAGAACATGCCGGCGCCCGTCGCGGTCGGCCCGGGCCACATCGCACGGTGCCATCATCTCTAGTGATGTGGGTTAAGGTTCAGCCTTAACTTGCGCAACAGATGCAAAGCGCCGAGACAACTTTCTTGATCAAATAACTCTGCGCTTTGCATTCTTTCTCTCCGAATTAAACCAATTCCTCATTTGCGTGGCCCTACAACCTCTCTGATCAGAGGCAGCAACATGGCGGTTTCATCTTCCTTCGTTGATCGGGGCGCGTCCGCACAGATCGTGTGGACATCGGCCATTCTCGCCTTGTGCATGGCCGCCGTCGCCATGGTCGCAGGCTGGTGGGCCGTCCAGAGCATCGATGGCCGCTGGCTCAACGAAGAACGCACGGCGATTGAAACCGGCATCTTTCAGATCCGGACCCAGCTTGCGACAGATCAGAACACCGCAATTATCGTTGATGGCGATATCGGCTTTGACGGCAATGGATATATCGATCGGCGCCTGACGACCGTCGCCGGCCACAATCGCGCTTACATCATCGGTCCCCGCGGCCGCATTCTGCGCGCCTCCGTCGATGGTCACTTCGCGGGCCGCACGCTTCTCATGTCGGACGCCTTCGTCCTCAAGCCCATCATCGATGAGCTGCGGCTCAAATTGGCCCGCATGCAGTTCGACGATCCGAGCCTGATGCGCGGCAATGCCACTGGCCTGACCGCCCTTGAGACCGTTGGCTTCTCCAATGGCGACCAGGGTTTTATCAGTATTCGCCCTATCGATCGGCCGAGCAGCGAGCCGGGCAGTTCACTGCTTCTCGTCTCGATCAAACTGATCGATCAGGCTGTCATCAAAAAGCTCGGCACCGATCTCAAGGTCGCCAACCTCCATCGCACCACCGATCCGACATCGAGCCCTCTGATCGTCCTGCGGGATTCGAGCGGCAAGACAGTCGCCAACCTAACCTGGACGCCGTCGCGGCCAGCCCAGGCCCTGCTGCGCGAAACCGCCCCCGCGCTCATCACGCTTGCTGCTTTCTGCGCCGGCATGTTCATTGCCATTCTGCTCTGGCTCTACAAAACGACCCTGGTTCTCGAAGCCAGCCGCGCCCAAGCCACCTATCTCTCGCTCCACGACACCCTGACCGGTACCGCCAATCGCGCCCTGTTCGAGCGCCGCCTGCGAGAGGCCAAGGAATATCAGTTCCTCGCCGAGACCAAGGTGCTGCTCATCTCGGTCGACGTCGATCATTTCAAATCGATCAACGATACGCTCGGTCATGCTGCCGGCGACATCATTCTGAAAGAAGTCTCCCGCCGCTTGACTCTCGAGATGCCGGAAGACGCGACCGTCGCCCGTCTCGGCGGCGACGAATTCGCCGTGATCCATCCCGGCATCATCAGCGAGGGCCAGGCCCGCTGGATCTGCCAGCGCCTCGTCCAGTGCACCAAAAGCCCGATCGTCCTCGGCAACGAACGCATCACCATCACGCTCAGCATCGGTGCTGCGCTCGAAAAGGCCGAGGAAATGAGCGGCGAGGAAATGCTCCGCCGCGCCGACGTGGCTCTCTACGTCACCAAGCAGGATGGCCGCGACGGCTTCTCGCTCTATAACGAGGAAATGGACCGGACCCGCCGCGAACGCCGCGCCCTCGAGGTCGAGTTGCGCAACGCGCTCATCACCAATGAAGGCCTGCACCTCGCCTACCAGCCCGTCTACGACGCGAAGAGCAAGACCATCGCAGGCGCCGAGGCCTTGGTGCGTTGGGATAATCCCCGCCACGGTCGCCTTACTCCCGATGCGTTCATCGCCCTTGCCGAGGAAACCGGCATCATCGATCAGTTGGGTGAGTGGGTGCTTCGCCACGCCTGCCGTTTTGCGCTCGAGGCTGGCCTGCCGCAGGTCGCGGTCAACTTCTCGCCCATCCAGTTCCGCAATCCCAAGCTCCCCGCCACCATCCTCGCGGTCCTTGCCGAAGAAGGCCTCCCGCCGGAACGCCTCGAAGTCGAAATCACCGAAGGCACTTTGCTTCAAAATTCCGAGGAAGTGCAGGCTGCGCTCGGCGAGCTCCGCAGCGCCGGTATCAGCGTCGCCCTCGACGATTTTGGCACCGGCTATGCGTCCATCAGCTATTTGCGCAGCTATGCCGTCGATAAGCTCAAGATCGACAAGTCCTATGTTCAACGCATCGATGCCGAGCCCGCCATCGGCCACATCGTCCGTCTCATCGTCGGCACGGCGTCAGCGCTCGGCATGAAGGTCACGGCCGAAGGCGTCGAGGACACGCTCCAGAGCGACGCCATGACCGAAATGGGCTGCACCTATCTCCAGGGCTATCTCTATTCCCGCCCGCTGACGCCAGAAGCGATGACCGATCTCCTGACAACCGAGGCCGGCCAAAGCCAGCGCCCCACGCACCTCATCGCCTGACCCTCGCCAGCATAGATTTGCGCTTCCTTGCGCGATGGCATCCGCCGTCAGAAATATTTTCTAATTCGTTAAGCTCCCCAGCAAGCCCGCGCCTTCCCAATCACTACCGAGTTGATAGGGTTTATTCAGTCTCATGAGGGAGCCTTCGATGAACCGAACTGCCAGGCTTTTTGCCTATACCGCCCTAGCGGCCTCTTTGGTCCTCGGCTTTGCCGCGACCGTCCAGGCGCAGGACCGCACGTTGATCAACGTGTCCTATGACCCCACCCGCGAACTCTATCGCGATTACAACGAAGCCTTCATCAAGCACTGGCAGGAAACCAAGGGCGAGACCGTCGCCGTGCAGGTGACCCATGGCGGCTCCGGCTCCCAGGCCCGCACCGTTATCGATGGGCTCGAAGCCGACGTCGTCACCCTCGCGCTTGAAAGCGACATCAACGCCATCGCCGATGCCGGCCTGATCCCAGAAGATTGGCGCGGCACGCTCGAAAACAACAACGCGCCCTATACCTCGACCATCGTCTTCCTCGTCCGCAAGGGCAATCCGAAGAACATCAAGGACTGGGGCGATCTCGTCGGTGATGGCGTCGAAGTCATCACTCCAAACCCCAAAACCTCGGGCGGCGCCCGCTGGAATTTCCTCGCCGCCTGGGCTTGGGCCCGTCAGGCCAATGGTGGCGATGACGCCAAGGCGCAGGAATATGTGACCAACCTCTTCAAGCACGTCCCCGTGCTCGATACCGGCGCCCGTGGCGCGACGACCACTTTCGTCCAGCGCGGCATCGGCGACGTTCTCCTCGCCTGGGAAAACGAAGCCTACCTCGCCCTAGAAGAACTGGGCCCCGACGCTTTCGACATCGTGACCCCCTCGGTCTCGATCCTCGCCGAACCTCCGGTCGCGCTTGTCCCCGGCAATGCCGAGAAGAAGGGCAATACCGATCTCGCCCAAGCCTATCTTGAATATCTCTATTCCGATGAGGGCCAGGCGATCGCTGCCAAGCACTACTACCGCCCCTTCCGCCCGGAAGCGGCAGCCGCCGAAGACATCGCCCGCTTCGGCGACGTCAACCTCGTGACCATCGCCGATTTCGGCGGCTGGCGCGAAGCCCAGCCAAAATACTTCGGTGACGGCGGCGTCTTCGACCAGATCTACACTGGCCCAACCCAGTAACATTGCTCCAGCGGCCGGCCCCAAAGCCGGCCGCACCTGTTTTCAGCCCTAGAACCCTATGGAGGACGACATGGTAAACTTCTTTGGAATTTTCGATCCCGGCCGCTTCAAGCGCCGCGCAGTCGATGAGGCTCCGGCTAAGGCCAATTTCTTCGGCAGCGCCGGTCCCGAACTCGCTTGGGGCCTCGTTCCCCTTAGCCGCGCCGAAGTCGAAGCCTGCTACCTCGCCGGCAAAGCCCCAGAGCCCGGTGAAATCCCGTCGAGCAAAACGCCTGAGCCTATCCACTAGGCCATCGGCATCACACCCAAAACGAAAGGCCCCGATCGGGCGAACGATCGAGGCCTTTATACACGAGCCGGGGACAGGTTCTGTGCATTCAGCAAACGCCCGTCCCGCAGCATGGTTCCGAAAAAACTTCGCCACATCCAAACTTTTTTCTGCCGGGGTTAAATCCGCTTAATTCGCGCTCGGCCCCACGCGCGCCGGATCAAGCCGCGTCGGCCGATCGGGCAGCGCAAGAGCCGTCTGCCGCGGCGCCGTCCGCGCGATCACCCGCCCGCCCTTTATCACCGCCATCCGTGTCGCCCGCAGCCGAATGGCTTCGATCGTGTCCGTTGCCTGCAGTAGTACCATATCGGCCTTCTTGCCCACCTCGACGCCATAGCCTTCGAGATGCATGACTTTCGCCGGTCCGGTCGTTACCGCGTCGAAACACTGCCGCATCGCCTCGCGGCTCGTCATCTGCGCCACATGCAGCCCCATAGAGGCAACATCGAGCATGTCTGCCTGTCCGAGCGAATACCAGGGGTCCATCATGCAATCCTGCCCAAAGGCGCAGGTGATCCCATAGGTCAGCATTTCCGGAATCCGCGTCATTCCGCGGCGCTTGGGATAAGTGTCGTGCCGCCCCTGGATACCGATATTGATATTGGGGTTCGCCGTCGCCGAAACATCCGCCTCCGCCATCAGCGGCAGAAGCTTCGAGACATAATAATTGTCCATCGAATGCATCGAGGTCAGGTGCGAGCCATTTACCCGCCCCTGCAGCCCTAGCCGCTGTGTCTCATAGGTCAGCGTCTCGATATGGCGGCTCAGCGGATCGTCCGTCTCGTCGCAGTGCAAATCGACCAGCAGCCCGCGCTTCTCGGCAATCTCGCAGAGGGCCGTAACGCTCGCCGCGCCGTCCGCCATGGTCCGCTCGAAATGCGGAATGCCACCGACCACATCGACGCCCAGATCGAGCGCCCGGTCGAGCAATGCCACCGCGCCGGGCGAGCGATAATACCCATCCTGCGGAAACGCCACGAGCTGCAGATCGATATAGGGCGCTACCCGCTTCTTGACCTCGAGCAGCGCCTCGACGCCCAGCAGCCGATCATCGCAAATATCGACATGCGTGCGGATCGCCAGCAGCCCCTGCGCCGCCGCCAGATCGCAATAAGCCAGCGCCCGCTCGACCACAGCTTCATGCGTCAGCAGCGGCTTCAACTCGCCCCAGATCTGAATGCCCTCAAGCAGCCGCCCGCTCTCATTGAACCGCGGCTGTCCCAGCGACAGCGTCGCATCCATATGAAAATGGCAATCGACAAACGGCGGCGACACCAATTGCCCATCCGCATCGATCACCTCGCCAGCCTCACCGCCCAAATTGGCCTCGATCGCCGCGATCCGTCCATTCCTAACGCCGATATCGACACCCTTCCGCCCATCCGTCAGCGTCGCATTGGTGATCTTCAGCTCGAACATTTTTTGGTCCTTGTCGCGTGCGGAGGTTGTGCTCAAGCGCCTCCAAAAATTCTATTGTCACCCCGGCGTAGGCCGGGGCCCATCCTGAGATCTGAGGTGGATCCCGGCTCAGGGCCGGGATGACAGTCAATGGGCAGTCGCCAACTCAAGCGAGCGCCCCTAGCCCTAATGGCGCTGCCCCTTGGTCCAAGGCTGCAAGAGCGCTCGCGGATAGTCCGCCCGCCGAGCCACCAGGATCAGCGCCACGATCGAGAGCAAATACGGCATCATCAGGAACACCTGACCCGGCACCACTTGCCCAATCTGCGCCTGCAACCTGATCTGGAACGCATCGAACGCGCCAAACAGCAGAGCCCCCAACAGCGCCTTGCCCGGCTGCCAGGACGCAAACACCACGAGCGCAATGCAGATCCATCCGCGCCCATTGACCATGCCGAAGAAGAAGGCATCGAACGCCGACATGGTGAGAAATGCCCCGCCCAGCGCCATCAGCGCCGACCCGACAACCACGGCACCAACCCGCAACCCGACCACCGAAAACCCCTGCGCCTCGACCGAAGCCGGATTGTCCCCAACCGCCCGAATGGCGAGCCCCAGCGGCGTCCGATACAGCACGAGTGCTACCAGCGCGACAAACACCAGCGCCAAGAAAGTAAGAGGCGTCTGCTGAAACAGCGCCGGCCCGATAAACGGCAGGTCCGAAAGCCCAGGGATCGACACCGGCTGAAACGCAGCAATCCGCGGCGGCGAACTCACATCGGGCAGGGCAGTGCGATAGGTGAAATAGCTGACGCTCGTCGCCAAGAGCGTAATCCCGATCCCCGACACATGCTGCGACAGCCCCAAGATGACAGTCAGAAATGCATGCAGCAGCCCAAACAGTGCCCCAGCCAGCGCAGCGATCAGCACGCCGCCCCATAACCCTGCGCCGAGATAAACCGCGAGCCAGCCAGCCATGGCCCCGGCCACAAAAATCCCCTCGATCCCGAGATTGAGCACCCCGGCGCGCTCGCAGATCAGCGCCCCCAAGACGCCAAAGATCAGCGGCGTCGCGATGCGGATGGCGGCTGCCCAGAAATTGGCCGAGCCCAGAATGTCGAACAAAACGTCCATCTCAGGCCACCACGCTCTGGCGTTCCCACTTCACGCGGAACCGTAGGAAAAAGCTGCCAACCAGCACGCATAGCAGCGACAGCGCCACAACGAGATCGGCGATATAGCTCGAAATCCCCGTCGCCCGGCTCATCGAATCCGCCCCCACGAACACGGCCGCCACAAACAACGCCGCGATCACCGTTCCGATGGGTGAAAGCCTGGCGAGCATGGCGACGACAATCCCCGAATAGCCAAAACCCGGCGACAGGTCCGACGAGAGATAGCCCTTCACTCCGGCCACTTCACCGACACCCGCCAGCCCTGCCAGCCCACCCGAAATCAGCGCCACTTTCAGCATTGTAGCGTCGACCGGAATGCCGGCAAACCGCGCCGCCGCCTTGTTCTCGCCCACGGCCCGGATTTCAAAACCGAGCACGGTCTTGCGCACCATAAGCCAGAGCACCAGCGCCGCCACGAGCCCGACGATCAGCCCCCAATGCATCCGCAGCCGCGGCAAAAGCTTGGGCAGCTTGGCCTCGGCAATCAGCGGCACCGATTGCGGCCAGCCCATCGAGAGCGGATCCTTGAGCGGCCCCTCGACCAGCATTTGGATGAAGAGAATGACGACGAAGTTGAGCAGCAGCGTGATGACCACTTCATCGGCCCCAAACCGCTGCTTGATCACCGTCGGAATCACCATCATCAGCCCACCGGCCAAAAATCCGGCGATCATCACCGTCGGGATCATCAGGGCAGGGGGCAATTGCAGGAGCCCGCTGCCGACGCACACTGCCGCCAGCGCACCGATATAAAGCTGCCCTTCGGCCCCGATATTCCAGAGCTTGGCGCGAAACGCGACGGCACAGGCGAGTCCCGTCAGGATCAGCGGCGTCGCCCGGTTCAGTGTTTCGCTGAACGCGAACATCGAGCCGAACGCCCCCTGGATCATTAGGACATAGGCCGTCAGCGGCGACCCGCCGGCAAACAGCACCGGAATGGCGACCAGCAGCAGTGCCACGAGGCCCGCCGCCAGCGACACCCCCATCTTGAGCCCCAGCCCGGCATCCTCGCGCGGTTCAAGCCGAATAGTCATGACGCCATCTCCGCCCGCGCGTGGCTCTGCCCCGCCATCATCAACCCGATCGTGCCGCGATCGAGCCCTTCGCTCGGCCCCGCATCGTGCAGCTCGCCCGCATGCACCACGACGAACCGGTCGGCGAGCGCAAAAAGCTCGTCCAGATCTTCCGAAATCACCAGCACCGCCGCACCACGATCCCGCGCCGCGAGAATGCGCCGATGCACCTCCGCCTGCGCGCCGACATCGAGCCCGCGTGTCGGCTGGTTGGCCAGGATCACCCGCGGCCCGCGTTCAAGCACGCGCGCGAGGATCAGCTTCTGCACATTGCCGCCCGAGAGCAGCCGCGCTTCCGCGTCTGGTCCCTGGCAGCGCACATCATAGCCCGCAATCGCCGCCGTCGCCCGCTCCCGCATCGCTTTTCGGTCCAAAAATCCCATTTTGGAAAAAGCAGCGCTGCGCACCTCTTCGATGGCGATATTGTCGGCAACGCTCATCGTGCCCACCACGCCATCATGCTGCCGATCCTCCGGCATGCGCGCCACCCCATTGGCCACTAGCGCGCGCGGATCGGCTCGCGTCACCGTCTCACCATAGAGGCGCATCGTCCCGCTCGTTGGCACCGCCAGCCCCGAAATCAGCGCCGCAATCCCCGATTGCCCATTGCCCGAAACGCCCGCAAGTCCAACGACCTCACCCGCGCGTAATTTGAGATCGACCCCGCTCAGCGATCGGCCACCGGCCCCATGCAGCGAGACATTTTCGAGCGCAAACAAAACCTCGCCTGGGCTCGCCGGCGTCCGCACCACCGCCGCCACGGCCTTGCCCACCATCAGATCGGCAATCGCCCGCCGATCGGCATTGGCCGTCACCAGCTCACCCGCCTTCTTGCCGCCGCGCAGCACCAGAATGCGATGCGACACAGCCAAGACCTCGCCCAGCTTATGCGAGATGAAAATCACCCCGAGCCCATTGGCCGCCAGCCGCCTTAAGACGACAAACAGCCCATCGGCCTCCTGAGGCGTCAGCACGGCCGTCGGTTCGTCGAGAATGAGCACTTTCGCATCGCGATAAAGCGCCTTCAAAATCTCGATCCGCTGCTTCTCGCCCACCGTCAGATCGGCCACGCGCCGATCGAGATCGACATCAAGCCCACTCTCGGCAATGATTTTTTGCACTTTTGCCCGCGCCGCACCTTCGCGCCCGAACGACAAAAGCGGCTCGGTACCAAGCCGGATATTGGCCAGCCCCGAGAGGTTTTCCGCCAGCGTAAAATGCTGGTGCACCATGCCGATCCCGGCCTTCAGCGCCGCGCCGGGCGAACCCGGGGGCAGGGCGGTCAGCCCACCCTCGCTCAAAACCCGCACATCCCCCTCGTCCTGCACATAGTGCCCGAAAAGGATATTCATCAGCGTCGTCTTGCCCGCCCCATTCTCCCCGAGCAGCGCCAGGATTTCTCCGCGATGCAGATCGAGCGAGATCCCATCATTCGCGGTCAAGGCGCCAAAGCGCTTGGTGATATTTTGCAGCGACAGGAGCACAGGGGCATCAGTCATAGTCGGGGTGCTCCGCATTGGCGTCCAGATAAGCCTGAGGCGAGCCCAAGCCCGCCTCAAAACTCGATGCTATCCCTCCCCCTACCAGGGGGAGGCTAGGTGGGGGTAAAACCCCCAAAACTCACTGCGACGACGTCGGCTCGCTATCGTCGATCTCGACCGTAAACGTCTTGGCCAAAATATCTTCTTCCTTGGCCTTGGCCGCCGCAACCGCTTCCGGCCCAGCCAGCGCCTCGTCGATCACGACGCTCGAACCGCCATATTCCATGAAGGCATAAATGCCGTAATCCGACGCGGTGAACGAACCGGCCTTCACATCGGCGATGGCCTTATCGATCATCGGCTCACCATGCCAAAGCGCGCTCGCAAGGATCGTGCCCGGGTAATCCGCCGCCGTATCGATCACATTGCCGATCGCCAGAATGCCGCGTTCCTTGGCCGCATCCGAAACGCCAAACCGCTCCGCATAAAGAATATCCGCGCCCGCATCGACCATGGCGAAAGCGGCTTCCTTGGCCTTCGGCGGATCATACCAGGAGTTGATGAAGCTCACCGAAAAGGTCACGTCCGGATTGACCGACAGCGCGCCCGCCTTGAAGGCGTTCATCAGCCGGTTCACTTCCGGAATGGCATAGCCACCCACCATGCCGATCTTGTTGCTCTCGGTCTTCATGCCCGCGACGATACCCGTCAGGTAGCTCGGCTCGTGGATGAAGTTGTCAAAGGTCGCAAAGTTTGGCTCTGCCGGCGGCAGGCTCGACCCCATCAGGAACGAAATCTCGGGATATTCCGAAGCCACGGCGCGCGCCGGCTGCTCGACACCGAAGGCCTCGCCGACGATCAGGCCCACGCCCTGCTCGGCATATTCGCGCATCACGCGCTCATAGTCGGTGTTGGAGATATTTTCCGAATAGACATATTCGATCTCGCCGCGCTCATCGGCCGCGGTCAGCGCATTGTGCAACCGGCTCGCCCATTGCTGCTCCACCGGCACAGTCCAGATCGCCGCGACCTTGGTCAGGTCCTGCGCAAAGCTCACGCCGCTCATCGCCAGCGCCATGCCGGCTGCCAGCACCGAAACGAACACGCGCCGTCCGGCAACGAATTTCTCTGTCATATCATCCCTCGTGTCGAAAACTTCATCCGGCTTCCCTGCTGCTCATTCTCTGAGCAAGAACCGGTTTCAATGCAAGCGCACAGCATCCGTTGTGCACTCAACTTTAGTGGCTCAAAACCGCGCAAGCTCGCTCCGCACCGTGCCCAGAAACCCTTCGAGCCCGGCTGGCGAAACATTGTTCATGTCATAAAGCGCCAGATATTTCGGCCGCGTCCGGAACGTCGCCCAGCCCCAGCGCATAGCAATTCGCCGCGGCGGATCGCCCATCACGAACGTCCGCCACCGGTTGCCACCATAAGTGGTGACGAAAGCAACCTTCTTGATATTGGTGAGGCACGGCACGAGCCGCCCGCGATCCCCGCCACCCTCCATGATGAAGGACACGCCGGGCACAAACACCCGGTCGAAATACCCTTTCAGGATCGCCGGATACCCATAATTCCAAACCGGATGCACCACGACCAGCGCATCCGCCGCCTGCAACCGATCCGCATAGGGTTTTATAGCCGGCGTCAAATTCCCCGGCACATCATGATAATTCAGCCGCTCTTCCCGCGTCAGAACCGGCGAGAAACCCTCGTCATAAAGGTTGAGCGCATCGACCTCATGCCCCGCGCTCTTCAGCCCCTTGATCGCCGCCCCGTAAAGCGCCCGGTTGAAACTCGTCTCGACCGGATGCGCGTGAATGACATGGACGCGCATCAGGCCGCATGCACCGGATTGAGCCCATCAAAGAGCCAAGCCTTGCCCGAGGAAAAATCGAAGTCCGGATTTTCCCAGGCGATCATCTTGCCCGGATTGAGAATGCCCTTTGGATCAGCCTCTCGCTTGAACGCCAATTGCTTCTGGTCCGTCCGCTTCATCCCGCCTTCTTCGAGCGTGAACCGGTGCGGGTTGAACACGTCGCAGCCATTCTCCTCGTGAATGCGGATGATCTCCTCTAGCCGCTCTTCACTCGTATACCGCACCATCGGCAACCCGGCATATGTCACCAGCCCATCCTGCCGCGTCATCTCGATATGCATCGGCAGTTCGTCGCCGAGCAGCCCAACGATCTTCTTCACATGCTCGATTGTCGGATACCGCGTCTGCAAATAGGTGATCGTCGGATCGACCTTGAGCGCCCGCAGCGTCGTGTGGTTCCAGGCCAGTTCATAGATCGGCGGCAGGCGCTTCAGTTCGTCCTCGCTCGCCTTGTCCGAGCGATAGAGCATCTCGCCCCCATGGTGCGATACGAACAGCGCCAGCGCCTCGACCGAAACCGGCGCCACCATGATCAACACGACCGATTGCCCGTCCTTGATGTAAGGCTTGTGCCGGTTGAAATAGGCCTGCGGAATAGGCGCCGCGCAGGGCGAAAGCTCCTTGAGCAATATCCCATCTTGCTTCGCTAGCTTTTCCGAAAACGCCGCCGCTTCGATGAAATCGTCGAACCCGACCATGACATCGATCCAGTCATGCGCCTCGGTCAGCGGCATTTCCGCTTCGACGATAATGCCATTGGTCCCATAGGCATGCGCGACCTTGAGGATATCCTCGCCCACAAGATCGAGCTCCCGCGGCTCCGCCTCGCAGGTGATGATTTTTAGCCCAAGAATAGACCCCAGCGCCCGCAACCCGCCCCAGCGAATCGAGCCGACCCCGCCCGAGCCACCAGCGATAAACCCGCCAAGCGAAGCCATGCGATAGGTCGAGGGATGAAACCGCAATTCGCCGCCCACAGCGGCCTTGGTCTCATGATCGAGCTTTTCGAGTACCGCCCCCGCCTGCGCCCGAACCCGGTCCTTCTTGATCTCCAGAACCTTATCCATGTTCATAAGGTTGAGCATGGCGCCACCCGAAAGCGGCATGGCCTGCCCATAATTGCCCGTTCCCGCTCCGCGTGGCGTGATCGCCACGCCATGCCTATACGCGGCGCGCAACACGGTTTTGACTTCCTCATTGCTGCGTGGCGAAACCACCACCTCGGCCGCCACATGGTCGAGCTTGGCCTTGAGCACAGGCGAATACCAATAATGGTCGCGGCTGCGCTGCTGCACGATGCGCGGATTGTCTTCTTGCGGAATGTCGCCCAGTTCGGCGCGGAATGCTGCAATGCTCATGCTTGGCCCATCAAGTCGTCGAGTTCACGGTAATCGGGGAGGGTGGTGTCGATCGCCTGTCCGGCGCGGATCACGGTCCGGTCGGCCTGCGGCCGCGACATCAGTTCGGTCCAGCTGCGCCCCTTGAAGAGCACGAGATCAGCCGGCGCCCCTGCCGCCAGCTCACCGGTGTAACCAAATCCGGCAATCGCAGCCGGATCAGCCGAAACTGTCCGCGCCCAGGCAAAAGCCTCGGCCTGCGGATGATCGAAGTGCAAAATCCGCGCGCCTTCGCGAAACACCTCGAACCCGTCGAGATCGCCATAGGCATAAAAGGGGTCGCGCGTATTGTCCGAGGCAATGGCGACTTTTACGCCCGCCGCCTTCAATTCATTGAGCAGCGTCACCCCGCGCCAGCGCGGCGTCCGCACGCCGTCACTATTGTCCCGGTCCTGCAGATACATATTGCACATCGGCAACGACACGACGGCGATCCCCGCCCGCGCCACCTTATCGATCACGCGCTTGGCCGTTTCACTGTCCTGCACCGCCAGCGAACAGCAATGCCCCGCCGCCACCGAGCCGGTAAACCCACTGGCGATAACCGCATCGGCGAGACATTCCAGCGCATTCGCCTGCGGGTCCGGGCTTTCATCGGTATGCAGATCGATATCGAGCCCCAGCTCGCCCGCGATCTCCACCAGTTTCAGCATGATCAGCGGATTGTCCGGATGCACCGCGGTCGATCCGCCCAGAATGCCACCAGCCGCCTTTGTCGCCGTCGCAACTCCCCGAAGCTTCTCCCCATCGAGGATCGTATCCGGCCCCATCAGTCCGGCGCCCTGCAGTTCGATCCGCCCGGCCCAGCGCTCGCGCATGGCCGAAAAAACGTCCCAGGTGATTTCATGCTGCGGTGGCGCCATGTCGAGATGGGTGCGGATCGCCGCCGTGCCATGCGCAAAGGCACAGCGCAGCGAAAAATCCATGCGTCGCTCGACATCGATCGCCGCCCAATTGGCCTCGCGATCGGCGAGCACTGCCTTCAGCGCCCCCATCCAGGTGCCGTCCGGATTTTCTTTCCGCGCCCAGATATGCCCCTTGTCGAGATGCGTGTGCAGATCGACAAAAGCCGGCAACACGATATCGCCGCGCATATCGATCTTCTGCGGCAAAGTCGCCGACCCCGCTTCGCCGATCGTCGCAATTCCGCCATCGGCAATCGTGATATCGACGGTCTTCAATGCACCCGAAGCAGGCTCACCCAACAGCGAAGCCGGCACATTGGCATTGACCACGGCATAATGGCCATCTGCCGGAACCGAAACACTCACAACCCAACCCTCCCACGCAGCAGGCAGTATTCCCTCAACCGCCTTGTCTGCTCAAAGCCTTCATCGAACCCGCAGTGTCCGTTCCCACCCTTTCGCGGGAATGACATCGCGATAGCCTTGAGCGCTCCGGCGATAGTGAGCCACGCTTCACCTCTCCCTCTGGGGGAGAGGTCGGCCCGCAGGGCCGGGTGAGGGGGCCTTTCTCGGGCGAGGTTTTTGCCAAAGGCCCCCTCACCCGCCGCTTCGCGTCGACCTCTCCCCCCAGGGAGAGGTGCCGCGCCCGCCACGCCAATTGGCAAATCCATACCCGGCGGGATCGGCAGCGCCGCGCCCCAGCCCATGAAAATCGCCTGAACCCCCATCTCAGTTCTCCCGCTTCAGTGCACTTTCGTGCCAGCGATGCAGCATCGCCCAGGAGATCAGCGAGGTGAGCGCAAAGATTGCGACACCGGTCATCATCAGCAGCACCAGCGCCGCATAAAGCCGCGGATAATTCAGCCGATAACCGGATTCGAGCAGTCGGAACGCCAGTCCCGACCCCTTGCCAGCCGAACCCGCCGCAAATTCCGCCACCACCGCCGCGATCAGCGACAAGCCCCCACCGATCCGCAGTCCCGCCGCAAAATAGGGCAGGGACGATGGCAGCTTGAGGTGGATCAGCGTCTGCCAGCGGCTCGCGCCATAAAGCTCGAAGAGGTTGAGGAGGTTATGGTCGACGCTTTTAAGGCCCGCGACCATGTTGGAAAGGATCGGAAAGAAAGCCACGACAAAGGCGCAGGTCAGCAGCGCCGATTGCGTATCGGGCATGTAGATGATGAGCAGCGGCGCGATGGCGATCATCGGCGTCACCTGCAGGATCACCGCAAACGGAAACAGCGCCAGCTCGATCCAGCGGCTCTGCACCAGAATGATCGCAAGCCCAACCCCACCGACCAGCGCAATCCCGAGTGCCATGACGGTAATGCGCAGGGTTACCAGCAGCGATGGCGCCAGCGTCCCCCAATCGGTGAAAAGCGCATTCACCACATCGAGCGGCGCCGGCATGATATAGCGCGGCACCTGGTTGATCATGATATGCGCCTGCCAGGCGGCAATCGCCAACAACACCATGAAAACCGGCACGACGATCGAGAGCACGCGCTCGGCGGTGCTCGACCGGCTGATCGGAATGACGACCTGGCTGTCGGTGCCGGCTTCGGTCGAAGCCTTGTCAAAAGAAACGGCGTCGCTCATTTCGCCTGGGCTCCCCGCATGATGGCTTCCTGAAGCGCGCGCGACACCGTGTCGGTCGTCACGCGATATTCTTCCGAAGTGCGATAGTTCTCGTCTCGTACCGCCGAGGTCTCGAGCGGCAGGTCGGCATAGACCTGTCCCGGCCGGGCGCGCATGACGACGATGCGATTGCTCAGAAAGGCGCTCTCGAACACCGAATGCGTCACGAAGATCACTGTGATCCCGGTCTCGCGCCAGAGGCGCAGCACATCGTCGTTGAGTTTTTGCCGCGTGATCTCGTCGAGCGCCGCAAAGGGCTCATCCATCAACAAAAGCTTTGGCTTTGTCACTAGCGCCCGCGCTATCGACACGCGCATCTTCATCCCGCCCGAAAGCTCGCGGGGATAGGACTTGGTGAAATCGGCAAGGCCAACCGAGGCCAGAACTTCCATGATTGCCGGATTGGCATCGGCCTTGGAGACGCCGCGCAGCCGCAGCGGCAGATAGACATTGCCCCAAACCGTCTGCCAGGGCATCAGCGTCGGCTCCTGAAAGACGAAGCCGACATCGCCCTCCGGCAGTCCTTTCTTGCTGATCTGCGAGGATGGCCAGTCGATCGTGCCCGAGCTTGGCGCGCCCAGCCCGGCAATGATGCGCAAGGCGGTGGATTTGCCGCAACCCGAAGGCCCGAGCAGGCTCAAAAACTCGCCGCGCTGCACATCGAGCGACATGTCCTTGAGCGCCAAAGTGCCGTTGGAAAAAAGCTTGCTGACATGCCGCATGGACACGACAAATTTGGAAGTACTCGGTGGCGCCGCTGTCGCTGGCGCGGAAATCGTCAAATCAGTCAAAGTAAATCGCCCACTCTAGGGTCGGAGCGGCGCGGACATCGTGTCCGCGCCGGTGTCGGAACAATTACTTGAAGAGGTCGACGCCAAGGCCCTGGCAGACATATTCAGTCGTATAGGCCTGGGTAATGTCGATCCCGGCTTCGAAGACGCCAGCGGTGACCATCGAGTCGTAAAAAGTCTTCCAGCCGGCATCGGTCATGCAGCCGATCCCCTTGGTTTCGGCATCGCCGGAGACGGCGATCCCATATTCCTTCATCTTCTCGATGCCATAGGCGATCTGGTCGTCCGTCATTTCCGGATTGTCGGACTTGATCAGGTCGTTGGCGGCTTTGTTGTCGCCATAAAGATAGTTGGACCAGCCGATGATCGTCGCTTCAACGAAGCGCTTGGCAATATCCGGGTGCTCGTCGACCCATGGCTTCATTGCTTCGATCGTGGTCGAGTAAGGCGCATAGCCACTGTCGGCGAGCAGCCATACGTCGGGCGCAAAATCGGCCTCGCGTTCGATGGCCAGCGGCTCCGAGGTCAGGTAACCCTGCTGGATCGCCATGTCGTCGGCTAGAAACGACGCCGGATTGAACTGGTAGGGCTCATATTTTTCGTCGACGAATTCGGGCCATTGCGACTTCATCCAGGTGAAATAGCCGCTAAAGCCATCGGCGCTGAGGATGTATTTTGAGGCACCAGCCAGTTCCGGAAAGCTCGCGAACTTGCCCGGATGCGACATCAGGATCTGCGGATCTTTCTGGAAGATCGCGGCCAACGTGATCGTCGGAATGCCTTCCTTGACCGCGTTGATCGCGCCCGTCGCGCCGCCCATGTAGAATTGCACCTGACCCGAAACCAGCATCGGCCGACCCGGCGATTGCGGCCCGCCTTGCATGATGGTCACATCGAGCCCGTACTTTTCATAAGTGCCGTCGGCGATCGCTTGGTAGTAGCCACCATGTTCCGCCTGAGCGAGCCAATTGGTCGCGAAGGTGACCTTGTCCAATTCCTGGGCCGAAACCTGCGTGGCGGCAAAGGCCATGGCGGCCAGAATGGTCGTCTTGAGTGTTGCGTGCATCTGCTGCGTTCCCTTGCTCCGATCGTTGCGGAGCTGATTGATTGGGCGATCTCCTTCACCCTGCGCCCACCCTTCCGCACTTGGCTGCAGATGAAAACCCAAAAAATAGGCAGCTTAAGTGAATGCCTGCTATGCGTGCAATTTATGTCTGAAAGGGCTGGTCAAGCGCTTTACCTTTGGCTTAGCATTCGCCTCGCAAGCTTTGGATAACCATGACCACCGTCCTAGACCCGACCGATATCCATCCGCCTTTCGCGCCCTATAGCCACGGCATCGTCGTCCCGCCCGGCCAGCGTCTCGTCTTCTGCTCCGGCCAATTGGGCATCGCCGCTGATAAAACCGTCCCGCCCGATTGCGCAGGTCAGACCAAGCTCTGCTTCGACAACATCGCGGCTATCCTCCGCGAAGCCGGCCTCGGCCTTCAACACATCATCCGCATCAATGCCTATGTCACCGGCCGCGAGCATCTCCCCCACTATATGGGCGTCCGCAATGCGCTCTTTGCCGCTCCCTATCCCGCCTCGACCCTGATGATCGTCTCCGGCTTCGCCCGGCCCGAATTCGTCATCGAGATCGAAGTCATCGCCGCCGGCCCAGCCTGAGGAATTCTATGATGCGCAAAATCTGGTGGACCGATTTCTCGGCGAGCGAATTCGAAGGGCTCGACCCTATGAAGACCATCGCCATCCTGCCCATCGCGGCGGTCGAGCAGCATGGTCCGCACCTGCCGGTCGGCACGGACAGCATAATCAACGCTTCCATGCTTTCGATGTTAACGGAATGTTGCCCGAACGACCTCGATATCCGCATCCTGCCAGTGCAGCAGATCGGCAAATCCAACGAGCACATTTGGGCCAAGGGCACCATCACCCACACGGCCACCAACCTCATCGACGCCTGGACCCAGATCGGTCTCGAAGTCGCCCGCGCCGGGGTTAAGAAGTTGATTTTCATCAACTCTCACGGCGGCAACGAAGAAATCATGGGCATCGTCGCCCGCGAACTCCGCGTCCGCGCCGGCATGCTCGCCGTCAAAAGCGGCTGGCGGTTCACCCCACCGGGCGTTTTGAGCGACCTTGAGCGCCGCCACGGCATCCACGGCGGGGACGCCGAGACCTCGCTCATCCTCCACTTCAAACCGCACCTTGTCGACATGTCGAAAGCGGAGAATTTTGTCTCTACCGCAGCGCGAGACGAGCAGCAATTTCAATATCTTAGGCCAACAGGCGCGTTCGGTCACACCTATGCCTGGATCGCCTCGGACATAAACCCATCCGGCGCCGTCGGCGACGCTTCCCTCGCCACCGCCGAGAAGGGGAAAATCATCGCCGAAGCAAATGTCGCCGGCATGATCGAAGTCCTCAGAGAGATCGAAGCCATGCCTCTCCCCGGCACGCGATAGAGCTAAACCTCTGGCACCCAACGCTCTTTTTCATTGAGCACAAACCGCGGCGACCGCAACGGCGCAACAATCCGGTCGCGCCACGCCGCCAGCGGCTCCTCCCAATGCCGCCCCTGCAACATCGCGCAGCCGATCGCCACCGGCTCGATCTCCGCCTTCGCCAAAAGCCGCAAAACCGCGCCCATCGACTGGCCCGAGCTGATCACATCATCCACCACCGCAACCCGTTTACCCCGCAAAAGCGGCAGCATACGGGGATCGATATAGAGCGTCTTGGCTGCGGTCGGGCTGGTGATCGATTTCATTGGCTCCGAGAGGTCATCGCGGTACCAAAATTTCCGCGACGTCCCGAGCGGCACCATCCGCGTATGCCCCAGCCGCCGCGCCACATTGGACGCCAGTGGCAAGCCAAGTGTCGGCACGCCAATGATAAATTCCGGCGCCTTCGCTCGCAGCAGCATGACAAGGGCCGCTGCCAAACCGTCCTCAACGGTAAAACTCGCCTGGTTCAAGATCAGCGAAGAGACGGCCGATTTGCCATCACCCGGCAGCACCCGTAGCGGCAAGCAGAGCTGCCGCCCGTCCGCCAGCTCCGCGGGATAAAAGCCCAGATGACCATACGCCGGGCTGGGATCGAAACTGCCTGGCGCGGCAAAAGCCTGCCAGAATTCATGCGGCTCAAAACTCGCGCCAAGTCCTTGATTCATCGGTGTGTAACCCGCAAGCTATGTCTCTCAATTCTATCGCAAGACGGTAAGGCCAATGCAATCGGGCAGCAACGATCCCTTCGAACTCGAAGCCATGACCGCGCTGCGTCGCGACCTCCACGCTCACCCCGAACTCGGCTTCGAAGAGCTCCGCACCAGCGCCATCGTCGCGGAAAAGCTCAGTGAAGCGGGCATCGAAGTCCATCGCGGCCTCGGTAAAACTGGTATTGTCGGCACACTCAAGATCGGCACCGGCACCCGCCGCATTGCCCTGCGCGCGGACATGGATGCGCTTGCCATGCCCGAGCTTGCCGACCGTCCTTATAAGTCGGAAACGCCCAACACCATGCATGCCTGCGGTCATGATGGCCACACCGTCATGCTTCTCGCCGCCGCCCGCCATCTCGCCCGCACGCGCAATTTTTCCGGCACCGTCCACTTCATCTTCCAGCCTGCCGAAGAGGGCAGGGGCGGCGCCAAGGCCATGCTGGACCAAGGCTTTTTGCAACTGTTTCCCGTGGACGCTGTCTACGGTCTCCACAATATGCCCGGCCTCGCGACCGATGAAATGGCTGTGGTCGCCGGCCCGCAATTGGCATCATCGGACAGCTGGACCGTGACCTTCACCGGCATCGGAACCCACGGCGCCAAGCCCCATCTCGGCCGCGATGCCATAACCGCCGCCGGCCATTTTCTCGCCGCCATCCACACCATCGTCGCCCGCGTTGTCGACCCACTCCAGCCCGCCGTGATCAGCGCCTGCGCGCTCGACGCCGGTGACTTCAAGGCTCTCAACGTCATCCCCGACACGGTGCGCATCGGCGGAACTGCCCGGGCCTATACGCCTGAGGTGCGCGATCAGCTCGAAAAGGAAATCGGCCTTGTAGCTCAAGGCATTGCGGCCACCTTTGGCATCGAAGCCGACTACAATTTTGTCCGCCGCATCCCGCCTGTGGTCAATCACCCCGACGCGACACAGCGCGCTCTCCGCGCCGCCGCCGCCGCAACAGGCCGCCCCGTCGTCACCGACTTTCCGCCATCCACCGCTGGCGATGACTTTGCCTTCTTCAGCGCCGAAGTCCCCGGCGCCTATGTCTGGCTCGGCAATGGCCCCGCCGTCGATGGCGCGCTGCATCACAATTCGCGCTATGATTTCAACGACGAAGCGATCCTGACTGGAGCGCGCTTTTGGACGACGCTCGTCGAACAGGAACTCCCGGTCTGATCAGACAAAACCGGTCCGCAACAGCGCCAGAGCGCGCTCTGCGTCCACGCCCAGCGCGACGTTGACCAGCGATCCGCGCTTGTCCACAAGCAGTCGGCCGGCATCCGGTGGCTCGCCGAGATCGACATCGAGCGCCAGCTTTTCCAGCCTGAAAATGTCGGGCTCAAGCGCGAGGAGCATCACGCACGGGTCGTGCAGGGCCCGACTTTGCCGGCCATCCTGCATATATTGTCCCAGGACTTCGCGCGCCAATGTACCATGCGGCGTGTCCGGCAGCGCCTCGACATAGGCCAATTGCGCCCGAACTTTTCGGGTTACGTCGAGCGGCACGACCGTCACTTTGGCGCCGCTGCCGAGCACCACCGACACTGCCTCCGGGTCGGTCGCAAAATTGAACTCGGAATTCGGCCCCGAATTGCCTGGCTCATTGAGCGTCCCGCCCATGACGATGATCTCGCCAATCAGGCCGACGACCTCGGGATGTTCGGTCACGAGATGCGCGATATTGGTCAGCGGTCCCAGCGCCAGAATGTCGATGCTGCCGGGCTCTGCCACGGCCAAGGTCGAGGCAATCCAGGCCGAAGCGCCGTCAGATGCGGGAGCCAAAGGCTCGGGCAGGGTGATACCCTTGAGCCCATCCGCGCCATGTACAATGGCGATGATGTCCTGCTGCTCGCGCGTCAGCGGCACATCGGAACCGCGGATAACCGGGATATCACCACGCTCCATAACGGCCAGCAGGCCGCCTGCATTCAGCGTTGTCCGATCAAGTCCGATATTGCCGCCGACCGTGGTCAGCCCAAGCACCTCGAAGCGACCGCACCCCAAAGCGAACAGAATGGCCAGGGCATCGTCGAGGCCGGGATCGGTGTCGATGATAACGCGCTTCTTCATGATCGCACCATTTAACCACCGCACCGCGCTTTGCGCGCTAGTTCAGGCGGTCGATCCTTTCCATCTCGGCTTTGAATTGCCGCGCAATCTGATTTGCATCGGCAACGACCTTATTCTTATCCATGGTTTGGATCTGCCGGTCACGCATCAGCCAGCGGCCCGCCACCATCGTGTCGGTCACGTCCGATGGCATGGCTGCAAAAACCAGCGTCGAATAGGGATCATACACGGGATGCAGGCGCGGCGCCGCCAGGCTGATGCGGATCAGGTCCGCCTGCTTACCGACTTCGAGCGATCCGGTCTTGAGGTTGAGGCTTAGCGCTCGCGCCCCTTCAATCGTTGCCATCCGAATGACTTCGACGGCCGGAAGCGGCTTGCGCGATCCGGCCAGGAGCTTCGCAAACATCGAGACTGGCGCAAATTGGCTGAAGAGATCGAGCGTATTGCCGCTCATCGCGCCATCGCTGCCGATACCGGCAGGCAATCCCGCATTGCGCATCCTCTCGACCGGCGCAATCCCGCGTCCCGCCTTGCCGTTCGAGCGCGGATTGGTGACGACGCAGACCTGCTCGATCGACATCTGCAGGATATCCGTATCATCAAGCTGTAGACAGTGCGCGCAAATCAGGTTTGGCTTGAGGAGCCCAGATTCCGCGGTCACCGCCACGCTCGACTTGCCATGATTGTCGAGCGCCCATTTCACCTCGAGAGTACTTTCAGCAAGGTGCATCTGCACCGGCACATCGGGATGGGCGGCCGACCATTCGCCCACCCGCGCCATGGTCTTTAGCCCAGTGGAATAGGGCGCATGCGGCGCGATCGACGGCGTCACAAGTGGATGATCTTTGTACCTATCAACTAGTTCTTCGACGCGCGCAAAACCCTCATCGAAATTCTTATGATCCGGCGGATCGAAGTCCGCCAGCGTCTGCCCGACAATGGCCCGCAAGCCCGCCTCGGCGCAGACAGCACCCACTTCGGTTTCGAAGTAATACATATCCGCGACCGTCGTCACGCCGCCCTGGATCATCTCCAGAGCCGACAGCGCCGACCCGGCCCGCACCATTTCCGGCGACACGAATTTGCGTTCGAGCGGCAGGATGTAGCGATAAAGCCGATCGTCGACATCTTCGCCCAAACCGCGGAAAACCGACATCGCCATGTGGCAGTGCGCATTCACCATGCCCGGCATAACGATATCACCGCCGCAATCGACGATCTCGGCGCCCGGCACGTTGGGTGGCGTTCCTGAGCCCAGCGCCTTGATAACCGTCCCTTCGATCTCAACCCAGCCGTTCTCATGAACGGTCAGGTCATCGTCCATGGTGACAACCAAGGCATGGGTCAGAAGGATGGTCATTCCACGGCCAGAATCGTGCACTGATCAGGCACCGGCACGAGCTTCGCTGCCGAACCTGGCTCGAGCGGCCGCGACAGCGGACAATTGGCGACCAACGTCCCAGCCGCCGTTTCGCTCTGATACTGATAGGCGCGGCCGAGATAGGTTCGCAGCCCCAGCGTTGTCGGGATGCCTTCGATGGCAATGTTGTCGGTGACTGAAAGTCCATCGGCACGGCAGGCGAGCACGAACGAATCAGGGATCGCGCCAAAGTGCTCGAGGCCGAGCGTCAGCTTCACGCCACCCGCCGCCTCGGCTGTCACCTGCGCCCCATCGCGCGCCACGACCTTCATCGGGATAAGGTTCTCAAATCCGACAAATCGCGCCACGAAAGCATTGGCCGGACGCTGGTAGAGGTTTTCCGGCGTATCGAGCTGCATGATCTTGCCCGCATGCATGATCGCCACGCGGTCCGAGATCGAAAACGCCTCTTCCTGGTCGTGGGTCACATAGACCGACGTCGTGCCATTGGCGCGCTGCAGCTGGCGAATTTCGACGCGCATATCGACGCGCAGCTTGGCGTCGAGGTTTGAAAGCGGCTCGTCGAACATCAGCAATGGCGGTTCGATGACGAGGGCACGCGCCAGCGCTACGCGCTGCTTCTGCCCACCGGACAATGCACCGGGTAGGCGCTCGGCAAGATGGGCAAGACCGACGCGCTCGAGCATGGCATTGACCCGCTTGGTCTTGTCCGCACCGGAAACGCCGCGCTGCTTGAGGCCAAAACCGACATTGTCGGCGACACTGAGATGCGGGAACAGCGCATAGTTCTGGAACACGAGTCCGATATCGCGCTGATGCGCGGGCAACCGTGTCAGGTCCTTACCGCCAAGCGTGATCGTGCCCGAGGTCGGTTGCAAAAATCCCGCAACAAGGCGAAGCGTCGTGGTCTTGCCGCAGCCGGAAGCGCCGAGAAGCGAGACGAGCTCACCCTCGCCGATATCGAGCGAGAGGTCCTCAAGCACCTTGGTCTGGCCGTAGTGGGCGGTGATATTGCGAATGGACAGTGGCTTGGTCACGGCAGACCTCTATTTGGCAAGGAAGGTGAGGCCCAGCGTGCGCTCGACAATGGCCATCACGGCCACGGTGAGCACCATGAGCATGACCGAAACCGAAGCGACGGTAGGATCGAAAAACTGCTCCATATGCGCAAGGAGCTGGATAGGCAGGGTGGAAATGCCCGGTCCGGTCAGGAAGATCGAGATCGACACATCGTTGACCGAAGTGATGAAGGCCAGAATGAACGCCGCGATGACCCCAGACCGCACATTGGGCAAGAGCACCGTGAAGAAAGTCTTCAGCGGCGGCGAACCTAGGCTGATCGCAGCTTCCTCGATGGAGAAATCGAACGAGGCCAGCGAGGCCGAAATCACCCGGATCACATAGGGCAGGATCAGGATCGTGTGCCCAATGATCAGCGATAGGTAGATCGGCGCATTGAACTGGAAGGCCAGGTTTTTGAGCAGCGAGAAGCCCAGAACCAATTCGGGCACCAGCACCGGCAAAATGAACAGCGTCGACAGCCAGCGCGGCAGTTGGATGCGATAGCGGCTCATCGCATAGGATGCCGGAATGCCGATGATTAGAGCGACGAAGGTCGAAATCACTGCAACTTGCAGACTGGTCAGGATGGTGCGCCGAAACGCGTCGATTTCAAAGATATTCTGAAACCAGCGCAGGCTCAGGCCCTGCGGCGGGAAGGTGAGATAGGTCGTGTCGCTCAGCGCCGAGCCAACGACGATGACCAGCGGCCCCACAAGGAAAATGAAGACGAGGACGGTGAAGCCGATCAGGGCAGGGTGGAGTTTTGTCGGCATCATACAGTCATCGGGTTGAGGCGCCGCGCTGCGGCATTCATGGCGGCCACGATGGCGATGGTTATCACCACCATGATGGCGGCGATGGTCGAGGCGCTGACCCAATCAAAGGTCACCATGGCCTGCTGATACATCAGCGTGCCCATCATCATCACCTGCTCACCGCCCAGCAATTGCGGTGTGGCGTAAGAGGTAAAGCTACCGGTAAAGACAAGCACGGCGCCGACGATCAGGCCCGGCACGGCGAGCGGCAGGATGACCTGGGTGAATGTCGCCCAGGAATTGGCGCCAAGCGAAGCCGACGCCTGGATCAGGTCATCGGGAATGGCTTCGAGCACGCCAACGAGGGTAAGAACCATCAGCGGCACGAAGAGATAGACCATCGCGACGATCACGGAGCCCTGCGTGTAAAGCATCTGCAGCGGCTCGCTGATGATCCCGAGATTGATCAGCGACGAATTGAGAATGCCGTTCTTGCCCAAAATAATCAGCCAGGCGAACGAGCGCACGACCACACCGGTCAGCAGCGGAAACACCGCCGCGACGATCAGGATGGATTTGAGCCAGCCTGGCGCGCGCGACACGACATAGGCGGTGATGAACCCGATCACCAGCGCGATGACGGTGACAATCAGCGACACATTGATTGTGCGCAGTAAAACAGTGCGGCGGAAACCACTGGCAAAGAATGCCTGATAGGTGGCGAGGGGACCGCCGGGCGTACCGAACGTCGTATAAATTGTCGCCGCTACCGGGGCGACCAGCCCGAGCAGCACGAGGAGAGTGGCGGGCGACGCGAGCGTCCAACCTGCTAAGCGTTTCATTGGCCTTGGCCTTTGCTGCGGTGGTCCCTCAACCACCGGCTCATTCCCAAAGAACGGGAATCTCTATTTGGGCGTGCATATGGGATTCCCGACGCGGCGGGAATGAAAGAGTGGGCGTCGGGGCGTTTTGCACACCCTGACACCCCAAAATCTTACATGCCGAAGATTTCGTTCCAGCGATCCACCCAGCCGCCCTTGGCAGCATTGAGCTTGGCGGAGTCGATGCTCTGGAGGCCGGCGATCACGTCCGCGCCATAGGTCCAGAGCGAAGCCTGTTCTGGCGTCAGTTCGACCGACTTCACCACCGGCGCGTCAACGCCCTCCTCGGCCAGCTTCTGCTGGATTTCCGGGGAGAGGATGAAGTTGATGAACTGGTAGGCCAGTTCCGGCTCGGCAGCGCCCTTCGGAATATTGACGGTGTTGAGCGTCGCGATCGAGCCTTCCGAGAGATCGGCCCAGACGACGGACGGCACGGCAGCCTGGATCTGGCCGAGTGTGAAGTCCTGCGCCACGGCAGCGGTCACTTCGCCGGTCGAGAACAGGTTGATCATCTCGGAGCCGGTGTTGTAGTTCTTCACCACGTTCGGCTTCAGTGCTTCAATGCCGGCAAAGGCGCCATCGGCATCGGCGAAGGCATCGACGCCCTGGTGCTCACCGGCCTTGACCACAACCATCGGACCGGCCGTGGTCGTGATGCCCGGCAGCGACAGCGACGAGGCGAGATCTTCGCGCCACAGGTCGTTCCATGAGGTGATCGGCGTCGTTACCTTGGCCGAGTCATAAACGATGCCAACGCGGCCGATCGTATAGGCCGGGCCATAGCCGCCCTGCGGATCCTTGGCGAGGTCGTAAAGACCATCGAGGTTCGTCAGCTTGCTGCGATCGAGCTGCTGGAAAAGACCGAGCTCGATGCCCTGCTGCGAAAAACTGTCGGAGAAATAGGCGACGTCGACGCCGGCACCATTGCGAATCTGCAGCTTGTTGAGGCGCTCGCCATTGTTGCCGGTCTCGAACTGGATTTCGCAGCCGCACTGCTCGCGGAAGGGCGCGAGAACGAATTCTTCGAGCTTTTCGCCATTAAAACCCCACCAGGAAATGGTGAGAGTCTTGCCTTGTGCAAAGGCTGGCGTGGCAAGGCTGGCGGAAGCGAGGCCCAGGAGCAGGGCGGCTTTGATGGTGCGTGACATATCTTGTTCCTTGCCAGGCGGGGCTCCTGGCTTCTGGTGATTGCTGCGCGAGCCTATTTTTGTGGCGCAGCGCGCACAAGTCCAATTTTTAGGCTTGTGTTCACTTCGCACACAACTTTAGTCGGCATCGTCCTTCACGGCTTCCATTGACACATGTGTGCTCGTATGGGCGACATGCGGCAGGGCGGAAATCTTCTCGCCCAATACCTCGCGATAAGCGGCGATATCCTTGGTGCGCACCTTGAGCAGGTAATCGAAGCTAGAGGCGATCATATGCGCCTGCTCAACCTCGGGCAGCGCACGCACAGCCTTGTTGAATGCAGCCAATGCGGCCTTCCGCGTGTCCGAAAGTTTGACTTCCACGAAGGCGACATGCGGCAGACCCAAGCGCTCGGGATCGATGACAGCCCGATACCCCAAAATATACCCTTCGGCTTCCAGGCGCTTGATGCGAGCTTGGCACGGCGTCTTCGACAGATTGACCCTTCGACTGAGCTCTGCAACGCTCAGGCGTCCATCGCGCGCCAGCTCATCGAGTATTCGGCGGTCAATCTGGTCCAAAGTTTCGAGAATAACCGTCTTCATGGTTCATTCGCCTGTCCAACGCTCACGAATTATCATGGCAGTCACGAGGCGGCCAGAAAAATAGGCGAAACGCCTTTCGCGGTTCTGGCATTTTGAGGCAACGCTTTTGAGTGCACCTCCATGACCGATACCACTGCCTTTCGCGATGCCATGCGCGCCCGCATCTATGCGGATGAAAACACCCTCGTCCCTCAACTGATTGAAGCCACCGGCCTCGACGATGCCACGCGCAAAACGATCTCAGCGCATGCCGAAAAGCTGGTGACATCGGTGCGCTCGGGCAACAAGCTCGGCCTCATGGAAAGTTTCCTCGCCGAATATGGCCTCGCGACCGACGAAGGCGTGGCGCTGATGTCACTCGCCGAAGCACTGCTGCGCGTGCCCGACGCCGAAACCGTCGATGCGCTGATCCACGACAAGGTCGGCGGCTCCGATTGGGCCAGCCATTTCGGCGGCTCGTCCAGCACGTTGGTCAATTTCTCGTCCTGGGCCCTCAACCTCACCGCAGACGTGCTCGGTGATCCAGAAGTCGGCCCCAAGAACGCCCTCCATCGTGCCATCGCCCGTCTTGGCGAGCCGGTCATCCGCACCGCCGTCGGTCAGGCCATGCGCCTCCTCGGTAGTCAGTTCGTCTTCGGCCGCACCATCGATGAAGCCGTCACCAATGCGAAAAAGCCCGAAGCCCTCGGCTATCGCTACTCCTATGACATGCTCGGCGAAGCCGCTCGCACCTTGGAAGATGCCCAGCGCTATTTCAAGGCTTATGCCGATGCGATCGCGACGCTCGCCCCGCATTGCACGTCTCCCGCCGTGCGCGACAATCCCGGCATTTCCGTAAAACTCTCGGCCCTGCACCCGCGCTACGAATATGCCCAGCGCGACCGCGTGCTGACCGAGCTGGTCGATGCCACCCGCAAGCTGGCTCTCGCAGCCCGGCAAGCCAATATGGGCTTCAACATCGACGCCGAAGAAGCCGACCGGCTCGATCTCTCGATGGAAATCATCGAAGCCGTGCTGGCCACACCCGAGCTCGCTGGCTGGGAAGGCTTTGGCGTCGTCGTCCAGGCCTATGGCAAGCGCGTGCTGCCGTTGATCGACTGGCTTGAAGCAACGGCAGAAAAGTACGATCGCAAGATCATGGTGCGTCTGGTGAAGGGCGCCTATTGGGACGCCGAGATCAAGCGTGCGCAGGTCCTCGGTCTGCCGGGCTTCCCGGTTTACACCCGCAAGGCCATCACCGACGTCAGCTATATCGCTGCCGCGCGAAAACTGTTCTCCAAGAAGCGTATCTATCCCCAGTTCGCCTCGCACAATGCCCACACCGCAGCAGCGGTGTTGAATCTCGCCGCCGAGGCGGGGCGCATGAACGACACCTTCGAATTCCAGCGCCTCCATGGCATGGGTGAGCGCCTCCACGAAGTGCTGCGCACCAATCACGGCACCCGCACGCGCATCTATGCACCGGTCGGTCCGCACAAGGACCTCCTCGCCTATCTCGTGCGCCGCCTTCTCGAAAATGGCGCCAACGGTTCCTTCGTCTATCAGATCGCCGACGAAGACATCCCGGCTGCCAAGGTCGCAGAAGACCCGATCGCCAAGCTCCTCGCCCTCGACACCTTTGCCAATCCCAACATCCCGCTGCCCGACGCCATCTTCGGCGCGCGCCGCAATTCGGCCGGTCTCGACCTGACCGATCCCGTCGCCCTCGGCGAAGTGCATGCTACCCGCGAAGCTTTCCGCCAGACAAAGTGGCTCGCCACGCCTCTGCCGCTCGCCGACGCTGCCAACGAAACGACCCTTGTTGTCAATCCGGCTGACCCCACTGACATTGTCGGCCAGGTCATCTCAGCGTCCACGGCAGGCGTCACTGCGGCGATCTCGGCGGCCGTTGCCAGCACTTGGCCCCAGACCGCAGTCGGTACCCGCGCTGAACTTCTGCGCAAGACCGCCGACCTCTACGAGGCCAACCGCGCCGAACTCTTCGCACTCCTCGCCCGCGAAGCCGGAAAGTCCTCGGCAGACGCGGTGGCCGAAGTCCGCGAAGCGGTCGACTTCCTCCGCTATTACGCAGCCGAGGCAGAAGCCAAGCCGCTTGGCGCCGCCCGCGGTCCTTTCATTGCCATCTCGCCGTGGAATTTCCCGCTGGCAATCTTCTCCGGCCAGATCGCCGCGGCACTCGTAGCCGGCAATCCTGTCGTGGCCAAACCCGCGCCACAGACCCCACTCATCGCCTTCCGCGCCGTGCAACTCATGCACGAAGCCGGCATCCCAACCGACGCCATTCAGCTCATGCCCGGCGGCCCCGATGTCGGCACCGCGCTGACCTCAGATCCTCGCATCGCCGGCGTCGCCTTCACGGGCTCCTTGCCGACCGCCCATCGCATCGACCGCGCAATGGCCGACCATATCGACGCCAAGGCGCCCCTGATCGCCGAAACTGGCGGCCTCAACGCCATGATCGTCGATTCGACGGCGCTTCCCGAGCAGGCCGTTCGCGATATCCTTGCTTCGGCTTTCCAGTCCGCCGGCCAGCGCTGCTCCGCGCTCCGCATCCTCTATGTTCAGGAAGACGCCGCCGAACGCACGATCGACATGCTCAAGGGCGCGATGGAAGAGTTGACCATCGGCAATCCATGGGATCTCGCCACCGATATCGGCCCGATCATCGATGAACCGGCGCGCAAGAAAATCCAGTCTTACGTGGATCAGCATGCCGCCAAGGTCATCCACGCCATGAAGGCGCCCGCCACCGGCACCTTCGTCGCACCCACCGTCATCCGCGTCGGCGGCATCGAGGACATTCCCGAAGAAATTTTTGGGCCCGTCCTCCACGTCGCAACCTTCAAGGCTGAAGAGATCGACCGCGTCATCGATGCCATCAATGCCTCCGGCTATGGCCTCACCTTCGGTATGCAAACCCGCATTTCGAGCCGCGTGAAAAAGGTCTCGGCCGCGGTCCACGCCGGCAATATCTACATCAACCGCAATCAGATCGGTGCGGTGGTCGGCTCGCAGCCGTTCGGCGGTGAGGGCCTTTCCGGCACTGGCCCCAAGGCAGGCGGCCCGAACTATCTTCCGCGCTTTACCAAGAGCCATGCGCCCCTTCAGGCCAGCGCCGAAACCCTGCCGGGCCCCACCGGCGAGAGCAACGTCCTCCACGTCCTGCCGCGCGGCACACTCCTTTGCCTCGGCCCCAACGAAGCCGATATCGCGGCGCAAAAGGTCATGGCCGATCAAGCCCGTTGCATCCCGATGGTCACCGCGCTTGACAATTTCCAACTGGCCAACGCGACCAATTTCGACGCCATAGCCTGGTTCGGCGACGATGCCACCCTGGCACGGATCCGCAAGACCCTGGCGGGGCGCGATGGCGCTATCTTGCCCCTGCTGACCAGCACCGACGACGTCGGCCGCCTCCAGCACGAGCGCCACGTCTGCATCGACACCACCGCAGCCGGCGGCAATGCCACGCTGATCGCAACGGCGAGCTAATGCAAAGAGGCCCGCGAAATCATCGCGGGCCTCTTGAGTCTCTACGTGAACTTCAAGCTCAGCGAGCAGCTACTGCCGCGGCGAGCTTCGCCGGGACCGACAACACTGTCTTGATCTCTGCCACGCGCTCTGGCGTATAAAAATCCGTCTCGTGCAACATGTTGACGGTGCCGACCAATTCGCCGCCGACGATCACCGGCATATTCACCACCGACTGGCAGCCGAGTGAGTTGATCAGTTCATAGTCCGGAAACACCTTGGCGATGTCTTCGATGGTGTTGGCGACGAAATAGGCGTGCTGCTTGTGCACGATGTCGAACCAGGCGTCGTAGTGGATCGGCTTGGTGCCCGAAGTCGGATAGCTGGTCGCATCGCTCGTGTAGGCGCGACGCGCCAGCTCATTGGCCATATCGACGGTCATATAGGTGAAAAGCTTTACGCCCACGGTCGCTTCGGTCAGCGTCTGCAGCGCGGCAAACGCCGCTTCGACACCCTTGGCCTCGGCAATGGCCGCATCGAATGCGGCGAGGGCAGCGGAATGGTCAGTCATTGAATAGTCCTTAGCATGAAATATCAGGCGGCCGTCGCGGCGAGCAGTTCGCGCGAATAGGGCTCCTTGAGGTCGCCTTGCTTGAGCTGGGCGACGTCGGCAATTTCGACGATCCGGCCGTGACGCATCACGGCGAGGCGATCGCAGAGAAAGCTGACGACGGGAAGGTTATGAGTCACCATGAGGAAAGTGAGGTTTTGCTCCCGGCGGAGGCGCTTGAGGAGGTTCAGGATTTCTGCCTGTACAGAAACGTCGAGCGCCGAAGTCGGCTCATCGAGCAGCAGCACCTTGGGCTCAAGCATCAACGCGCGGGCTATAGCCACGCGCTGGCGCTGGCCGCCCGAAAGCTGATGCGGGAAACGGAAGCGAAAACGCTGGTCGAGACCCACCTGCTTGAGCACCGCTTCGACCCGCTCGCCGCGATTGCCGATGCCGTGAATGGCGAGCGGCTCGGAGAGGGCAGAGTCGATGGTCTTGCGTGGATGGAGCGACCCATAGGGGTCCTGGAACACCATCTGCACCTGGCGCGACACATTGCGATCGACGCGATGATTGCGTGGCTGGCCCAACACCGAAATTTCTCCGGTCCATTCCGGCGCGAGCCCGGCAATGGCGCGGAGGATGGTCGATTTGCCCGAGCCGCTTTCGCCGACAAGCGCGAAGCTTTCGCCGGTTGCGACGTCAAGGTTCACCTGGTGGACGACCTTGGTGTCGCCATAGGAAATGTCGAGGTTTTTAAAGTTAAGTGCGCTCATGTGCCCGCCCATAGTGTCCGGTCGAGCACCGGGAGTTCGTCGCGTGTTTCGTCGATCACCGGCATGGCGGCGAGGAGCCCGCGGGTATAGGGGTGCTCAGCCTGATCGAGCTGGCCGGCCGCGCATTCTTCGACCACCTGGCCCGAATTCATCACCAGAATGCGGTCGCAATAGCGGCTCACCAGCGCCAGATCGTGGCTGATCAGGATCAGGCCCATGCCCTTGCGCGTGACGAGATCATCGATGATGTCGAGCACCTGCGCTTGCACCGAAACGTCGAGCGCCGAAGTCGGCTCGTCGGCGATGAGCAGTTCCGGCTCAGGGATCAACATCATGGCGATCATGATGCGCTGGCCCATGCCGCCTGAAACTTCATGCGGATAGAGTTTAGCTACGCGCTCGGGATCGTTGATGCGCACGGCGACGAGCATATCGAGAATGCGCTGCTGCACTTCCTTGCGGCCGAGCTTCTGGTGCGTCACCAGCGCTTCAGCGATCTGCTCGCCCACGGTCATCACCGGATTGAGCGAGAACTTTGGGTCCTGCATGACCATGGAAATGCGCGCGCCGCGAATGGCGCGCATCTGCTTTTCGTTTTGGTCGAGAATATCGATCCCTTCAAAACGCAGCTTGTCGGCGGTCACTTCACCCGGCTTGCGGATGAGTTTAAGGATCGAGCGGCCAGTCATAGACTTGCCCGACCCGCTCTCGCCCACGATGCCTAGACGCTCGCGGCCAAGGGTGAAGGACAGTCCCTTCACGACCTCGACGCGGCCGGAATGGATCGGGAAGCTGACGCGGAGATTTTCGACTTCGAGTAGCGTGCTCATGACTTGCCCTCGCTCTTTGGGTCGAGCACATCCCTCAGCCCATCGCCAAGAAAACAAAAACCGAGCGAGACGATGATGATGGCAAAGCCCGGCATGGTCGCGACCCACCACTGATCGAGAATGAAGGTGCGGCCACGCGAAATCATTGCGCCCCATTCAGGGAGCGGCGGCTGCGCGCCAAGGCCGATAAAGCCAAGGCCCGCCGCAGTCAGGATCACGCCGGCCATGTCGAGCGTCACGCGCACGATCATCGACGAGGTGCAAAGCGGCAGGATGTGTTGCACGATGACGCGGATAGGTCCGCCGCCGGCAAGCTGGACGGCCGAGATATATTCGGCATTGCGGATGGTCAGCGTCTCGGCGCGAGCGATACGCGCATAGGCCGGCCACGAGGTGATAGCGATGGCGATGATGGCATTGTTGATGCCCGGCCCGAGCGCCGCGACGAAAGCCAGCGCCAGGATCAGTTTTGGCAGCGACAGGAAGATGTCGGTAAAGCCCATCAGGATCTTGTCGACCCAGCCACCAAAGTAGCCGGCAATGGCGCCGATCAGCAGCCCCAGCGGCGCCGAGATCAGTGCAACCAGCAAGACAATGGTGAGGGTAATCTGCGAACCCCAGACGACGCGCGAAAAGATATCACGGCCGAGTTCATCCGTGCCCATCCAGTTGACGCCGGACGGCGGCAGGAGGCGCTGGCTGAGGTTTTGTCCGGTTGGCGAAAATGGAGCAATCCACGGGGCAAACAGAGCCGTCAGCAGGAGGACGAGGATGATCACCCCGCCCAGCACCGAAAGCGGATTGCGGAGGAGGGCAGTGAAGACTCGATAAGTCCGGCCGGCATTGGCCTGCCATCGCGAGGTGGGAGAATCGGCGAGAAGCCAGTCACGCGTCGTCATTAGCGAGCCCTCGGATCGAGGACGCGGTATAGCACGTCCGAAACTTTATTGATGACGATGAAGACGGCGCCGATGACGAGCGTCGAGCCGAGCACCGCGTTCATGTCGGCATTGAGCAGGGCCGTCGTGAGATAGTTGCCGATGCCGGGCCAGGAGAACACGGTCTCGATCATCACCGAGCCCTCGAGCAGCCCGGCATAGGAGAGGCCAATGACGGTGATCAGTGGAACGCGGATCGGGTTGAAAGCGTGGCGCCATATGACGATCCGCTCCGGCACGCCCTTGACGCGCGCCGTGGTGACAAATTCCTGGCTCAACTGGTCGAGCATGAAACTGCGCGTCATCCGGGCGATATAGGCGAGGCTGAAAAAGCCCAGCACGGACGCCGGCAGAATGATGTGCCAGAGCGCATTCATGAAGATCTCGAACTCGCCCTGGATAAGGCTGTCGATCAGGATCATGCCGGTGATCGGCGTCACGAGGCCATCGAAGAAAATATCGAGACGGCCGGGGCCACCCACCCAGCGTAGGCGTGCGTAGAAGAGGGCAAGGCCTACGAGCCCGAGCCAGAAGGCGGGCACAGAATAGCCTAGCAGCCCTACCACACGAATGGCCTGATCAAGCCATGAGCCCTGCCGCGCAGCTGCGGTGACACCGAGCGGCACGCCGAGCGCGACCCCAATCAAAATGCCGAGCGTCGCCATTTCAAAGGTGGCTGGAAAGAACCGGCTGAGATCATCCGCAACTGCCCGGCCCGTCGAAACCGAGCGACCAAGATCGCCGGAAAAGACGTTCACCACATAGGTGAAAAACTGCTCATAAAGCGGCCGATCGAGGCCCATGGCGATCTTGGCGGCATCATATTGCGCCTGCGTTGCCCGGTCGCCAACCACTGCGAGCACCGGATCGATCGGGATCACCCGGCCGATGAAGAAGGTGATGGCGAGCAGCCCCAAAAAGGTGAGGAAAAGCGTAACGAGAAAGCCGCCAATGGCCAGCGCGCGTCGCTTTGTACGCTTGCTGGTAAAATTTCGAGGCGCGGGCGAGGGTAACGCCGACTGGTCAGTTGTCATGCGAAATCCTCTCGCAATAACAAGGTTTTATTGCCGCAGGCTGACTCTCCTGCAGATTGCAAAACCTTCACATTTCACTTCCACCATACAAGAAACTTTGCTTATATCAAAAAAATTTTGGTGGGACGCATGGCGCAAAACGCTTTGGCAAAAGAGGATGAGGGGCACCCGAAAGTGGGTGCGCTCATTCGTGCCCGTCGCCGCCAGCAGCAAATGACGCTGATGGATCTTGGCGCCGCCGCCGAAGTTTCGGTCGGTTATCTCAGTCAGGTCGAGCGCGATCATGCCACGCCCTCGCTCGGCACGCTCGCCCAGATTTCGCGGGCGCTCGGTGTTTCCATCGACTACTTTGTCGCAACTCCGGCGCCGCACAATGCGCTGACGCGGGCAGGGGAGCGCAATCGCTTCTCAATCGATGGCTCTTCCATCGTCTATGAGCGCCTTGGCGCCGAATTTCCCGGCAATCAATTGTCCAGCTTCGTCATGAGCGTGCCGCCGGGCTATCGGTCTGAAACCGTCGCCCACGAGGGGGAAGAAATCCTCTACGTGCTAGAAGGCGCGATCACCCAGCGCCTCGATGGCGAGGAAATGGTGATGAATGCGGGCGACAGCCTCCATTTCCGTGGCAACCGGCCCCATTCTTGGTCCAATCACACCGATCGGCCGGCGAAGCTCTTATGGACCGGCACGCTCGCCCTTTTCCGCTCCACCGCACGCCCCGCGCGCCAGGTCGCAGCGAAATCCAAAACCGGCGCCAACAAGCCGGTCCGCAAAAAAGTCATTCCAAAGGAGAAACGCACATGAAGATTTTCCGCGCCGCCCTGTTGGCGACTGCGCTCAGCCTGCCGCTGGCAGCTGGCGCCGTCTATGCCGCCACCCCGGCCGATGCCCTCGTCATCGCCCAGAACATCGACGATATCGTCGCGCTCGACCCCGCCCAGGCCTATGAATTCTCGGCCGGCGAGATCAACACCAATGTCTATGACCGCCTCGTCCAGTACGAAGCCGAAGACACCTCCACGCTCGTCGGCGGCATTGCCGAAAGCTGGGAAGCTGACGACGCCAACAAGTCGATCACCTTCACCATCCGCGACGCAAAGTTTGCCTCGGGCAATCCGGTCCGCGCCGAAGACGTGCTCTATTCCTTCAAGCGCGTCGTCACGCTCAACCTGACGCCCGCTTTCATCCTGACCCAGCTCGGCTGGACCGTCGACAATATCGACGACATGGTCACCGTTGACGGCAACACCGTCACCGTGAAGTGGGATGGCGATTTCGCCTCCGCCTTCGTGCTCAACGTCCTTGCTGCCCGCCCGGCCTCGATCGTCGACGAAGCTCTAGTCTCCCAGCATGTCGAAGGCGAAGACTGGGGCAATGCCTGGCTCAACACCAACTCGGCTGGTTCTGGTCCGTTCGTGATGACCGACTACCGCCCGGCTGAACTCGTGCGTCTCACGGCCAACGAGAACTACTTCCGTGGCGTCCCCGCTATGAAGCAGATCCTCATCCGTCACGTCGCCGAAGCTGCCACCCAGCAGCTTCTGCTGACCTCGGGCGACGTCGATATCGCCAAGAACCTGACCCCGGACCAGATCTCGGGTCTCGGCGAGAACGTCAAGGTCGAGACCTATCCGCAGGCCGCCGTCCACTTCCTGTCGTTCAACCAGAAGACCGACTCGCTGACCAATCCGGCCATCTGGGAAGCCGCGCGTTACCTCGTCGACTATGACGGGATGACCGAGACTTTCCTCAAGGGCCAGATGGAAAAGCACCAGGCTTTCTGGCCCAAGGGTTTCCCGGGTTCCTATGACGAAACTCCGTTCACCTACGACGTCGAAAAGGCCAAGCAAATCCTGGCTGACGCTGGTGTCGAAACTCCGATCAACGTCACCCTCGACGTGATCAATTCGACCCCGTTCACCGACATTGCCCAGTCGCTGCAGGCTGGTTTCTCGGAGGCTGGCATCAACTTCGAAATCCTGCCCGGCACCGGCGCTCAGGTGATCACGAAGTATCGTGAGCGTACCCACCAGGCCATGCTGCTCTATTGGGGCCCGGACTTCATGGACCCCCATTCGAACGCCAAGGCTTTCGCCTATAATTCGAACAATGCGGACGACAACTACACTGCAACCACGACCTGGCGTAACGCCTGGGCCGTGCCCCAGGAAATGAACGACGAGGTCAATGCTGCTCTCGCCGAGCCCGATCAGGCCAAGCGCAACGAGCTCTATGTCGATCTGCAGAAGAAGGTTCAGGCCGAAAGCCCGATCGTCATCATGTTCCAGGCCGCCCTCACGATTGCCATGGCGAACAATGTGGAAGGCTATGTCAACGGCGCGACCTCGGACTTCGTCTACTATCGCCTCGTGACCAAGAACTAATCCGAACGGCGTCGCGGAGCCCAAACTCCGCGACCATCCTTGGCGGCGACAAGTCCCTCGTGCCGCCGCCTGCGGAGCCGGGCATCCTCCTCCCGCTCGGCTCCGCCCATCTTTTCCAACTTCGCGAGCCCGTCATGAATCCCACGCTCACCACCCGCATGGCCAATCTCCGCCGCCGCATGGCCGAGACCTCGACCGATCTCGTTGCCATCGGCCCCTCGAGCCACATGCGTTGGCTTGCTGATCTCTCGCCCCATGGCGATGAGCGTCCGGTCATGCTGCTCGTGAGCCAGACCTATGCCGGCTTCCTGATGCCAGCGCTGAACGTCGATAGCTCCCGCCAGTACACCGATCTGCCCTTCTTCCCTTGGGCCGATGCCGATGGCCCAAGCGCCGCACTCGAACAGTTGATCGACGCCACGGGCATTTCCCGCGAAAACCCGTCGATCGTTCTCGACGAAACCATGCGCACCGATTTTTCGCTGCTGCTGCTCGATGCCCTACCGGACTCAGAGCGCCGCTTCACCCAGGATACTGTCGGCTATCTCCGTTCGCGCAAGGACGAGGACGAATATAAGCGCCTCAAGGCCGCGCATCTCCTCAACGATCGCGCCGTCGCTGCCGCCTTTGCCGCCCTAAAGCCCGGCATGACCGAACTCGACGTCGCCGCCTTCATCGGCGACTTCTACAAGGCCAATGGCGCTACAACCGAATTCTGCTCGGTCTGCTTCGGTCCCAACGGCGCCTTCCCACATCATCACACCGGCGCGACCCAACTTAAATCCGGCGATGCCGTGCTGATCGATACCGGCTGCCGTCTCGATGGCTACCCCTCGGACATGACCCGCATGGGCTATTTCCAATCGGCGCCGGAAGGCTACGGTCAGATCCACTCGATCATAGACCGCGCCGTCGAAGCTGCCATCGCAGCCGCCGTTCCCGGCGCCAAAGCCAGCGAAGTCGATAGGGCGGCCCGCGACGTCATCACCAATGCCGGCTACGGCCCCAATTTCCTCCACCGCACCGGCCACGGCCTCGGCATCGACGTGCATGAAGCGCCCTACATCACCGGCACCAGCGAAACCGTGCTCGACGAAGGCATGGTCTTCTCCATCGAGCCGGGGATTTATCTCCAGGGCCAGTTCGGCCTGCGGCTGGAAGAAATCGTCATCATCCGTGATGGTAAGGCGGAGATATTTTCCGAGATGCCGCGCACGGCCGTGGCTGCCGGTTGATCTTTCTTCACCTCTCCCTTTGGGGGGAGAGGTCGGCTTGCGTAACAAGCCGGGTGAGGGGGCCTTCAAGCGGGCAGGGGATTGCCAAAGGGCCCCCTCACCCGCCGCTACGCGTCGACCTCTCCCCAAAGGGAGAGGTGAAGATCAAAGCCCCTTCGCGACTTCCTCAAGCTGCGCGGCAACCATGCCCCAGCCCTCGTGGAACCCCATCTTCTCGTGGGCCTCCTTGTCTTCCTTATTCCAGTGCCGCGCGACTGCCGTATACCGCGTCTTGCCGCCTTCGTTCTCGAAGGTCAGCGAGCAGGTAAAGAACGGCTTGGCCGAAGGCTTCCAGTCGCCGACATAGGCGTCAGTGAAAACCAGCTTCTTGTTCGGTACGATCTCAAGATATTGGCCGGGATTGGGATATTCATTGCCCGCCTCGTCAGCCATCACCACCACATTGCCACCGCCGACGCGGAGGTCGACGGTCGCCCGTGGCGTCGACCAAGGCTTTGGCGCAAACCATTGTGTCATCAGTGCCGGCTCGGTCCAGCAGCGATAGACAGTTTCCGGCGGCGCGTCGATCAGGCGGGTCAGAACCAGGTCGCGGTCGGTATCGATAGTGTCATTGCTCATTTGAATGCCCTCTGTTGGGTTGGATCTGTCCTGGCGACGAAAGGGCCACAGGTGCTTCGACATTTCCAACTGAAAATTTCGTCCGGACCGCCAAACTTCTGTTGTATGGAAGCGTCGTCGAGTGGGTGAGGAGTAGGACATGGCGCGAAACGAACAAGTGCTAAACAGCGGCTGGACCCTAACCTGCCTCGACGGTCCAAGTGCCAGACCGGGCCTCCCCAGCACGATCCCCGCGACCGTGCCGGGCACGGTCCACACCGATCTTCTCGCCGCTCGCCTCATTCCTGATCCCTATCTCGATCTCAACGAAATCGCCGTCGACTGGGTCGGCAAATGCGATTGGCGCTACGAGACGACATTCGACTGGACCGATGACGGCTCCGAAATCGTCGACCTCGTCTTCGCAGGCCTCGACACCTTCGCGACCGTCGTGCTCAACGGCGTCACGCTCGGCGAAACCGCCAACATGAACCGGACCTACCGTTTCGCTGTTCGCGATCATCTGCGTGCCGGGGAAAACCACCTCGCGGTCACCTTCCAATCCGCCTGGACACGCGGCGAAGCGCTCGACAACATCTATGAGCCACGGCCGAACAACTATCCCGGCCCGGCGAACCTGATGCGAAAGATGGCCTGCAATTTCGGTTGGGACTGGGGCCCCACCCTGGTCACGGCAGGTCTCTGGCAGGGCGTCACGCTGAAGTCCTGGTCAACAGCGCGTCTCGGTGCGATCCGTTCGGAAATCACCCTGAAGGGCGCCGACGGCCACGTACGCATCCACGCCGAGATAGAAGGCGCCACTTCCGACCTGATGCTGCGCGTCTCAGTCGCTGGCGAAACGGTCACGTTGCCGGCCGGCTTTGCGGAACTAACCATTCCCAGCCCTCAACTTTGGTGGCCCACCGGTCTCGGCAATCAACCGCTCTATGACCTGGCGATTGAGCTGCTCGCTGGTGATACCGTCTTGGACACCTGGCAGCGAAAGATCGGTTTCCGCTCCCTCCGCCTCGACACTACGCCTGATGCCGAAGGCGCTCCATTCACCTTCGTCATCAACGATGTGCCCGTCTATATCTGCGGCGCTAACTGGATCCCCGACGATTGCTTCTTGCCGCGCGTCACGCCTGAGCGCTACGCCGCCCGGATCGCCCAGGCGAAGGCTGCCAACATCAACATGCTCCGTGTCTGGGGTGGCGGCATCTATGAAACTGACGCCTTCTACGAGGAATGCGACCGTCAGGGCATGCTTGTCTGGCAAGACTTTCTGTTCGCCTGCGCCGCCTATCCGGAAGAAGGCGATCTCCCCGCCGAAATCGAAGCCGAAGCGCGCGACAACATAGTCCGCCTCATGCCGCATCCCTCGCTGGTGCTTTGGAACGGCAACAATGAGAATATCTGGGGCTGGTTCGATTGGGGCTGGCAGGAAGCGCTTGATGGCCGAACGTGGGGCCTCGGCTACTATCTCGACCTCTTGCCGCGCCTCGTCGCCGAACTCGACCCGACGCGACCCTATTGGGCTGGCAGCCCCTATTCGGGCTCGATGGACATCCACCCCAATGATCCCGACCACGGCTGCACCCACCTTTGGGATGTCTGGAACGAGATCGGCTACGAGCATTACGCCGACTCTGTCCCGCGCTTCTGCTCCGAATTTGGCTGGCAAGCTCCGCCGACGTGGGCAACGCTGATCCAATCGGTCCACGACAATCCGCTGACTCCGACGTCGCCCGGCGTTTGGCATCACCAAAAGGCGACCATCGGCAACGACAAGCTTTTGCGTGGTCTCAAGGGCCACTTGCCCGAACCGCAAAATATGGATGATTGGCACTTCGCCACGCAGCTCAATCAGGCTCGCGCCATCACGTTCGGCATCGAACACATGCGCAGCCATCGCGGCCGCAATATGGGCGCCATCGTCTGGCAATTGAACGACTGCTGGCCCGTCAATTCTTGGGCCGCGATTGACGGCTATGGGCGCTTGAAACCGCTCTGGTACGCGCTCCGAGCCGTCTATCATCCGCACCTGCTGACCATCCAACCACGCGGCGAAGGCCTCAGCGTCATTGCAATCAACGAACGCACGCTCTTCTGGCGCGGTCCCGTTACCATCAAGCGCCTCCGCTTCGACGGCACGGTCCTCGCAGAATGGACCCACTGGCGCCTATGCGCAGATCGTCTTTCAGCGGCCGAACTCCCGATCCCCGCCGATGTTGCGACGCCCAGCGACAAATCCAACGAACTGCTTGTCGCCACAATGCACGACAGCACGGCCTTCTACTATTTTGCCGAGGACATCGACCTCGCGCTGCCCGAACCAAAGTTCAGCCTAACGGTCGAACGCGCGGACGAAAGCTGGAAAGTGACAGTGGCGGCCGAGAGCTTCCTCAAGGACATCTGCCTCTTTGTGGATCGCCTTCATCCGGACGCAGAAATCGACGATATGCTGCTCACACTACTGCCGGGGCAGGGGCATGTCTTTATGGTTCGATCGCTCATAGAGCTGGACGCAAAGACGCTGTCGAGCGCGCCCGTCTTCCGGTGTGCCAATCAATTGAGGTAGCCCTCAGCAGTCCTCATGGTGAGGTGCGCAGCGTAGCGAAGCCTCGAACCACGAGGGCGTGGCACTTAAATATCGGTGCACGCCCTCGTCCTTCGAGGCTCGCCTGTGGCGAGCACCTCAGGATGAGGGCTACTTGACCATTTGAATAGACGCAGTGGCTCAGCCTTGCAGTGCAGCCAGAGCCGGCCGCAAATGTCCCTTGTGCTCAGCTAACATCGCTTCGGCCGTGCGGAGGTCTGCCGCGCCAGCGGCCAGCAACACCGCCGGTTTTACCGCTCCCTCGCTCGTCTCCAGCACCGCCGCAGCGCGTTCAGCACTGGCCCCCGAAATAGCCGCAACAATACCCTTCGCTCTTTCTCGCAGCTTAATATTGTCCGCCACCACATTCACCATGTAGCCGTCATGCACATGGCCGAGGTGGATAGCCATCATGGTTGAAAGCATATTGAGCGCGATCTTCTGCGCAGTGCCTGCCCCCATGCGCGTCGATCCGGCAATCACCTCAGGCGGCGTTGGCAGGCAGATACCCACATCTGCGATTTCGAGAATGCGCGTCCCGACATTATTGGCAAAGCCGATCGTCTTCGCCCCACGCTCCTTCGCCGTACGCAATGCCTCAACGGGGTAGGGTGTCTGGCCACTAGCAGTAACGCCGATCACGCAATCCCGGCTATCGAGCTGCAATGTCTCAATGGCCTGTCGCGCTGCGTCGCCGTCGTCCTCCGGGCCGCCTGTCATGTTCACAAGCGCATCGGCCCCACCAGCCAATAAGACAACGATCTGCTCTCGCCTGATTCCATACGTGCCAGGCAGTTCCAGTGCATCGGCCAAAGCCATCAGGCCCGAACTGCCTGCCGCCGCGTAGACGAGCCTCCCACCTGCCTCGATCGTTTCCGCTGCGAGTGTGGCGGCGCGCGCCAGATCTGCTACAGCCGAACGCACGCTCAGCGCAGCCTTGGCTTGCCCTTCTGCCAAGACATCCAGCACCTCTTCGGGCGGTCGAGTGTCGAGCCCCGTTGCAGCGGCGTGACGATTTTCGGTGCGGCGTGATGACATTGATTGCTCCATGCCCGGATAATGCCAAAAAAATACCACTTGTCCAGTTGTGGTCCACTTGGCATAACGCCAAAGGCTCGTTAGCTTAACTTGTGCAGCAAAATCATGGAGCGTCCGACCTTTGGGGCGACCTGATCGGCGCCTAGCTTCTGCCAATGGTATTTCATTGGTATTTAATTACCGGGGGGAGCATGACTGAAGCCTATGAAGCCTTCTTCTCTGATCGCCCCATTGCGCTTTCGCAGTCCGGTCCGCTCTATCTCCAGCTCAAGCGTTGGATAGAGGATGCAATAAACAATGGCGCCATCAACCCCGGCGACGCTCTACCGTCTGAACGCGATCTGGCGCTAAAAGTCGATGTGTCCCGGGTCACAGTCCGTAAGGCCGTGACGCAATTGGTCCAGGAAGGTGTTCTGGTTCAGCGCCACGGCTCCGGCACGTTTGTCGCCCCGCCCACGCAGCGCGTGGAACAGTCCCTGTCTCAGCTCACCTCATTCACCGAGGATATGGCGCGTCGCGGCATGGAAGTGCATGCCGAGTGGCTCGATCGCGGTCTCTATGTGCCGTCCCCCGAAGAAACGGTCATTCTCGGCCTGTCCTCAGGCGAAAAGGTTGCGCGGATCGCGCGCTTGCGCCTGACCGGAGAAACACCCCTCGCCATCGAACGTGCCAGCCTATCCGGCACGATACTTCCTGAGCCGGTCGCGATCGGCGATTCTCTTTATAAGCACCTCGATCTCTCTGGAAATCGGCCCACTCGCGCTATCCAGCGCATCCGCGCCGCCAATCTCGGTGAAGACGATGCACACCTTTTGCAGGTGCCGGTCGGATCGGCTGGGCTCAATATCGAACGCACGTCCTATCTGCCATCGGGCCGCGTCATCGAATTTACCCGCTCCATTTATCGGGGCGACACCTATGACTTTGTCGCCGAACTTCGGCTCGGCGATGGCATACCGAACGGAGCAAGCAAGCCATGACCACCCAGACCCACATGCGCCGTGAAGTAAACGAGATCCCTCAGGTCGTCTCCAACTTCCTCAGCCAGTCGGCCGGTACGCTCGACGCCGCAGCGAAACGCCTTCGCGAAGAAAACCCAGCAGTCGTCGTGACCGTCGCCCGAGGCTCCTCCGATCACGCTTGCTCGTATTTGAAATACGCCATCGAACTTACCCTGGGCCTGCCGGTCGCCTCCATCGGTCCATCCATTGCCTCGATCTATGGCAAGGATCTGCGTCTTCCGAGCGCTGCCGCTATCGCCATTTCCCAATCCGGCAAGAGCCCCGATATTGTCGGCATGGCGCAGTCAGCGCGTCGCAGCGGTGCAACGGCAATCGCCATCACCAACACGGCTGGTTCCCCTCTCGCTGAAGCAAGCGATTTTACCGTTGATCTCCATGCCGGGCTCGAGCAGAGCGTGGCGGCCACCAAGACTTTCGTGACGTCCGTGGTAGCCGGGCTTGCGCTCGTGTCGCGCTGGAGCGGCGATGCCGAACTGTCTCGCGCGATCGATGCATTGCCGGAAAGTCTCGCCAAGGCAGTCGCCTGCGATTGGTCTGAGCTCATCGGCGCCCTCGACAGGCACAATGCGCTCTACGTCCTTGGGCGCGGGCCAGGCTTTGCCATCGCCAATGAGGCCGCGCTCAAGTTCAAGGAAACCTGCAACATTCAGGCAGAATCCTACAGCGCCGCCGAAGTCATGCATGGTCCGGTTGCCATCGTTACCCCCGGCTATCCCGTGCTCGGGCTTGCCGCCCGCGATGCGGCCGAAGTGTCGGTGGCTGACATGGCTCACAAACTGGCCGGGCAGGGCGCCTTGTCCTTCCTCACCAGCGATCGACCCGGTGCAGCCAAGGGTCTGCCATTCGCAGCAACAGGACATCCGATCACTGATCCGCTGTCGCTGATAGTTTCGTTCTATGGCTTCGTCGAGGCCCTGTCTCGACATCGTGGTCTCAACCCTGACGTGCCGCCGGCGCTGAAGAAGGTGACCGAAACGGTATGAGCGATCTTCTCGCCATTTCTGGCGCCCGCATCTTCGATAGCCGAGATTGGCATGACGATGCTGCGCTGCTGATCGAGTTTGGCTACATCTCTGGCATCGCGCGTGCAAGCGATATTCCGACCAATGCGGAGCCTGTTCGGCTTGATGGGGGCATGATCGTCCCGGGCTTCATTGACCTGCAGGTCAATGGCGGTGGCGGCGTCCTGCTCAACAACGATCCATCGATTGACGGCATCCGCACGATATGTGCCGCGCACGCGCAATTTGGCACGACTGGCCTTTTGCCGACCTTGATTACGGATACCGTCGAGGTCAACGAGGCCGCTATAGCGGCGGGCAAGGCGGCGGCTCAAGCACATGTGCCTGGATTTCTGGGGCTTCATCTTGAAGGGCCACACCTCGCGATTTCGCGTAAAGGCACCCATGACCCCGCACTCATCCGGGCAATGACGGATGCCGACCTCGCTCGGCTCAAGTCTGCGGCAACAGATTTGCCGAACCTTCTGTGTACTGTTGCCGCTGAAACCGTCTCTGCCCAACAAATCGAGGAGCTGGTCAAAGCGGGCGCCGTCGTCAGTCTCGGCCATTCGGACGCAAGCTATAACGAGGCGATCGCCGCGTTCGACGCAGGCGCAACCATGGCTACGCATCTCTTCAATGCTATGAGTCAGATCGGCAACCGCGAGCCGGGGCTTGTCGGTGCGGTGCTCGATCGTCCCGACATCTTCGCTGGATTGATCGCTGACGGCATCCACGTTCACGTTGGTAGCATCGGTATTGCCCTGCGCGGGAAGCGAGGGGACGGGCGCATTTTTCTTGTCACCGACGCCATGTCGCAAACCGGCACCGATATACAAACACTGACCCTCAACGGACGAACCATCACGCGCTCAGATGGTGCGCTACGCTTGGCCGACGGCACCCTGGCCGGCGCAGACCTCGACATGATCGACGCCGTCAATTTCATGATCGATACAATTGGCCTGGACCCAGGCGAAGCGCTCCGAATGGCATCGCTTTATCCCGCAGAATCTATGAACATTGCAGATGCCCATGGCACTCTTCTGAAGGGCGCCGTCGGCAGTTTCGTTCACCTTTCTGAGGAGCGTTCAATCCGCTCGACCTGGATCAATGGCGTAAAAGCGTTTCAAGCTTGATCAGCCGCGCCCGATATAGGGCATCTTGGTCGCCATCACCGTCATGAACTGAACGTTCGCGGAAAGCGGCAGGCTTGCCATATAGGTAATGGCGTCGACCACATGCTGGAGGTCGAATGTGGGCTCCGGCATCATTTCGCCGTTTGGCTGCAAGGAGCCGGAATTCATCTGGCTCGTCATGTCGGTTGCCGCGTTACCGATATCGATTTGCCCGCAGGCAATGTCGAATGTCCGACCATCGAGCGATATCGCCTTGGTGAGCCCCGTGATGGCATGCTTGGATGCAGTATATGACGCGGCCTGTGGGCGCGGCGCATGTGCGGAGATTGATCCGTTATTGATGATACGCCCCCCTTGCGGTGTTTGCTCCCGCATCAGTCGGAACGCCTCGCGCGCAACGTAAAAGGCGCCGTTGAGATTGGTGTCGATCATCTCGCGCCAGGTTGCGACGTCGAGATCCCCGAAAATCTTGGCTGGAGCGAAGCGGCCGGCATTGTTAAAGACCAGATCAAGCCGCCCGTGCCGCTGACGAATCTGCGCGAACATGCTTGCGACCGCGTCCGGGTCCGTAACGTCGCAGACAAAACCGTCAACGCGTATTTCCGACATCGCTGTTTCGACGAGCTCGGTGCGCCGCCCGCAGATGATGACCTGCCAACCTGCAGTGACCAAGCCTGAGGCGACCGCCCGCCCGATTCCTGATGTGCCCCCGGTAACCAATGCAATTCCTGTCGTGCTCATCGCGCTCTTCTCCACATAGCGGCCATGGTTATGCCATGTCTCATGGACTAGGGCCGCTCTGTCAAATCATGGGTCCGGGGTACAAGGAGTTTCGGGTTTCTTGCTGCAAACCCCCGAGAGTCCGGGGTTTTTAACGACAGGTTCACAAATCTTACCAGAAGGTTTCGATCTGTGTGCTGAATCTGCAACATCCGAAACGCAACCATATTGTGGCGGCCAAAATGGCGTTTTGTTCGATTGCGTCCAATTCCGGCATGCGTAGAGTGGGTCTTGCGAATCCATGCATGGGATCGTTTGTCGGTCGCAACGCGACGGCAACACACTGCACCACGAATAGTGTGGTCGCGTTACGACAAACCGCTGGGTAACCGGCACCAAAATGACTGACTTTGGAGGTCAACTAATGAAACTCAAGAGCCTTATCCTCGGTTCTGTTGCCGCCGCTGGTCTCTCGACCGCTGGCTTTGCCGCCGATCTGGGCGTCCTCACCTCGCTGGACGTCTGCGACGCTCTCGGTCTTTCGGGCCTGACCATCTCGTCCGAAACCAACTGCCTGCAGCTCTCGGGCGGCGTTTCCTATGAATTCAACTACGGTGATTACCGCACCGAAGGTACCGTCGCTGCAACTTTTGACAGCAACCGTGCGATCTCGATTGACGATGGTGCCGCTGACTGGGCAACCAAGGTTGAAGCTTGGCTGAAGGCCGTCGGTACCGCTGACTCTGATTTCGGCCCTGCTAAGGCAGTTATCAAGATCAAGGAAGTCGATCTCACCCGTGTTTATCGCAATGTTAACGGCGTTGCTGGCGTAAATAGCGTTGACAATGACGGCGAGCGCGTTGGTCTCTACATCGATGAAGCTTATGTTTCTGTCGGTGACACCACTGTCCTCATGGCCGGTAAGAAGAGCTCGATCGCGGAACTCGGCGATGACGCTCCGTTCAACTTCCTCGGCCTGTTCAGCTCGGACGGTATCGATGGCAAGGGTGTTGGTATCGACGGCGACTATACCGGTCTCGGTGGTCACTCGATTCAGGTAGTTTCTGATCTTGGCAACGGCGTTCGCGTGGGCGCGGGTCTTGAGAATCTAAACGACGAGACGCCAAACTTCGGCTCTGGCGGTCTTCAGAACGCTGTTAATATTGCTCGCGCAGGCACCCTCGTTGGGGTGGTCTCTTACGCTGGCGAGGGCCTCACTGCACACGTCACTGGTCTGGGCTTCGGACTCCTCGATGGCAACATTGAGTCGTGGGCTGTCCATGCTGGTGCCACGGGTACGTTCGATGCATTCAAGGTTCGTGGCGCAGTTTCCTACTGGGATAACTTCAAATTCGGCACGCAGAATGGTAACAATGACCTCCTCAATGCGCTGCTGAGCGTTGAAGGCACGTTTGACCTCTTCAAGATCGCTCTGTCGGGTGAAGTTGCAAACAACACCGGCGGCGCTGCTGGTGATTACACCGACTACGGCTTTGGCGGTTCGGTTGGCGTGAACGTTTCTGAAGGCGTTGATATCAACCTCGGCGCTCGCTACTTCTTCGACGATGTTACCGCTGCTGGCGTGAACGCGGACAAATCGACCTGGCAGGTTGCTGCTCAGATCGTTGCTGCTGTCACCCAGACCATCAAGGTCACCGGTGAAGTCGGTGGTTACTTCGGTAACGCCATCGCTGACAACGCTGCCTTCGCAAACGACAACGTGTTCTACGGTTCGGCTGAACTCGCTTGGGCTCCAGGCGGCGGTTTCACCTCGTCCGTCAAGGGCGAAGTCAACTCGGAATCGGCCTACAAGGTCACTTTCAAGGCTGCCAAGTCCTTCGAATAATCGAAGTCTGGGTTTCCAATTGGAAAGGCCCGGCGCAAGCCGGGCCTTTCTGCTTTTGAAAGTCTGCGCTTTTGCCGATCGCTGCCTTTTTCGGGGCGGGTAATTGATTTAGCGTCAGGCAGTTGCGTCACTCATTGGAATCGTCATGAAGAGCAAAATCCGTCACCTCGCGGCGCCTAGCATCCTTGCGCTCGGTTTTGCTCTTGCTGTGGCTGCGGCGCCTGTTGTCGCGCAGTCGTCGGTCGTGACTGTTCCTCCGCCGGTCGTTCAGGACTATTGGGTCAGTATTTCCCGGCAGCCAAACGGAATACTGGTGTTCGATGGATATGCACCAAGCGACGCTGCCCGCACCAGTTTCGCTCAAACTCCGTCGGTCGATGTGTCATTCCTGAAACTTGGTAGCGGCGCACCAGCCGGCTACGACGCCGCGGTTGCCTTCGGTCTCTCGGCACTCGGTCGTATGAGCGAAGGGCGGTTTGCCCTCCGCGACGATGTCATAACCCTCAGCGGCATTGCTGCCACTCAAGCGGACTTTTTAGGTCTGACAGGACCGCAGGCGCCAAAGCCGGCGTCAGGCTTGATCCTTGCAAAGTCCGAGGTCACTGCTCCTCTCGAAAAAAACTATACCTTCAGTTTGCGCAAGCAAGGAAATGGGTCGGTTGTTGCCTCCGGATTCGTGCCGCAGCCTAGTTTCGAACAACGCGTTCTTGCTGCCGTCGGACCGCGGTCCAGTTCAACGCTCCGCTTCGCCTCGGGTGAGCCTGTCAACTTCGAACGCGCTGTCGATGAGGCGCTCTCCCTCCTTGATCGGCTTCAAACGGGTGAGGTGAAGCTCGAAAACGGCTCGTGGCTTATTTCAGGCGCGCCCAAAAGCGCCGCCGATGCGAACGCCATACGAACCAGTTTCTCCGATGACCGGATGGCAGAAGGCGGCTGGAGCCTTGCCCTAAGTGACCCTGCGCCTGAAGCGGCTGCATTCAACTGGCGGCTTGAGAAAAGCGACACTGGCGCGATCACAATGACAGGTGCGGTCCCAACAGAAGCCTTCAAGCGCGTCATCGCGCTCCGTCTTGGGAATCAACTCCGAGATGAAGCTTCCATCGCTGACAACGCACCGGACGGTTTCATCACCGAGGCGCTCGCGGCTGCTGACGCACTGACATTGCTGAATGCGGGCACGGTCTCTTACGAAAACGGCAAGTGGTCGATCGTCGGTGAAGGTGAAAGCTCGGAAGCGGATCAGCAGATCACACAAGCAATGTCCGCCTTTGATGGCTGGACCATAGAAGTGAGTGCTCCAGCAGAATCCAGCGTGGCAGCGCAAGATCCGGATGCCCCGGCAGATCAGCCTGTACCCGCTGATGCCGAAGCGAGTACGCCGACCGCAACTGCCGAACCAATCCTCGCGAACCCGGAAGTTGACGTCGCAACCTCAGTCGCTCCAGCGACGCCGCCTGTCTTGAATGCAGACGACATAGCGGCTTGCAGCGCGTCGCTCAGTCAACTGTCCGCGCAAAACGGCATTCTGTTCAAATCCGGTGCGGCCGTCCTCGCCGAAGGAACCGACGTCATCCTTCGCGCGATGGCCACTGCCGCCAACCAGTGTCCCAGCGCAGCGCTCGACGTTGCTGGCCATACGGACTCCGACGGTGTGGCATCAGCTAATTTGGCGCTGTCCGTCTCGCGCGCCGAAGCCGTCATTAATGCCCTGATTGCTTTGGGTGTCGATGCGAGCCGGCTTTACGCCATCGGCTATGGTGACGCGCAGCCTGTTGCCGATAACGATACCCAGGCTGGCAAAGCTCAAAACCGGCGCATTGTGGTGTCTGTACGCCAGCCCCAGTGATCAGGCAGCGCGCTTCTTCTTGATGGCTGTCACATCAGTGACGAAGCGCAGCACCGCCTCGATCTCTTCGTGCTGATCGAACAGGGCAGGGGACCCCTGGCCGGCGATCGTCAATGCCAGCGCATCGGGACGGCGTCGAACCATTTCGTCATATGTTTCGCGCCGCAACTGGTCGGTGAGTTGCGTCCGGAGAAGCATCACCGGCACCGAAGCCAGCGCGTCGAACAAGGGCCATTGCGGCGTCAGAACGTCGTCAACGCCGATGTTCTCAAGCTGCGACAAGAGCTTTTCGTCGAAAAGTGGTCGAGCGCGCCCGCGCTTGTCGATGAAATGGCTGCGCAGGGCGAGCGCGTCGAGCGCATCTTCGGATAGCTCGGGATAATCGCCGGCCAGCATCCGCCGAAATCCAGACGCCACGCGCTGGCTACCCTTCAGCGAAGAAAGATGCGCAAGATTGTTTCGAAGTCGAACGATACCGCGGGAATCGACCATGGGCCCAGAATCGAGCAGCACCACGCCGCCAATCAGCAGCGGATGCTCAGCGGCTAGCGATAGAACGACCTGCCCACCTTGCCCCTGACCCAGAAAAATCGCCCGCGGAATTCCAAGTGCTGCAAGAATATCGGCTACGTCTCTGGCATCGGCCAAGGTGTTGTAGTGGTCGGCTTTTACCCTGTCGTCGGCTCGGCCGCGGCCCGGAAGATCGATCAAAACAAGCGCACGCGCATTGTCAGAGGCGCGATTGAAGTAACTGGCAAAGTCGGTGAAGTCGCTCATGTTGCGTTGGAGGCCAGGCAGACAGACAAGCGGCATGGCGGTGTTTGAAAGCGAACCACTGACATGCACAGCCGCATGGACGCCGGCCGCGCGAGTCTCGATAAGTCGAACCGGAAATGCCGCAAAAGGCTTGTGATCTGCTGGGATCACTCGTTTCCTTGCCAATGCAACCTCCTCTTCAACACCTGGCGCATTTGCGCCCGCTGGCACCGCTCGTGCAAGTCGCTGATGCATTTGCGCAGCAGCTTTTTAGGATGGCTAAAACACCGCCGCCATGCGCCTTGTGACACGGCGAAACAAAAAGTATGGTGCGCGTCCTGAGGGGTAACTGCACGCCTCTCTCTGCGATAGACCCGGATTGGCCGGGCAATTTGAGGAATACCGACAAAATGCTGCGAGGTTCGATTACGGCGCTCATCACTCCCCTCCGTGATGGGGTTGTGGATGAGAAAGCCTTCGCCAGCTTTGTCGAGTGGCAGATTGCCGAAGGCACGCATGGCCTCGTTCCCGTCGGCACGACAGGCGAAAGCCCGACCGTCAGCCACGAGGAACACCGTCGCGTCGTCGAAATCTGCGTCGAAGTGGCTAACAAGCGCGTGCCGGTCGTCGCCGGCGCCGGCTCCAATTCGACTGCGGAAGCGGTCGATCTCGCCCGCTTCGCTGAAAAGTGCGGCGCTGATGCCGTGCTGTCTGTCGTGCCTTATTACAATAAGCCGAACCAGGAAGGTCTCTTCCAACATTTTTCGGCAGTCGCCAAGGCTATCGGCATCCCGGTCATCCTTTACAGTGTGCCGGGGCGCACAGTGGTGGACCTGACGGTCGACACAATCGTTCGTCTGCGCGATGCGCATTCCAATATTATCGGCGTCAAGGATGCGACGGGCAGTCTGGAGCGGGCGACTATGGAGCGCGTCAAGCTCGGCGAGGATTTCATCCTCCTCTCGGGCGATGATAGCACCGCGCTCGGTTTTAACGCCCATGGCGGCAATGGCTGCATTTCGGTCACCGCCAATGTTGCGCCGCGCCTCTGTTCTCAGATGCAGGAATTTTCGTTGGCCGGCGATTTCAAGGCTGCGCGCGCCATCAATGAAAAGCTGTCCTATCTTCACAAGGACCTTTTCATGGAGCCCAATCCCGCTCCGGCCAAGTATGTCGCAAATCGCCTCAATCTCTGCGCCAATGAAATGCGCCTGCCTTTGACTCCTATCAGCAAGCCAACGCAGGACGCGATGGACTTTGCAATTGCCCATGCAGGTCTTATCTAAGCCCTCATGGTACAGGCAAAGAACGACAAGAAGAAAAACGGTGTGATCAGCCACGGCCTTGTGGCTGAAAACCGCCGCTCGCGCTACGATTACGCCATTGGTGAAACCATGGAAGCGGGCCTCGTGCTAACCGGCACAGAGGTCAAGTCGCTCCGCTTGGGTAAGGCGCAGATCACCGAGTCTTATGCGTCGCCGGAAAAGGGCGAGCTGTGGCTGATCAATTGCCACATCCCCGAATATCTGCAGGCCAATCGCTTCAATCACGTCGAAAAGCGCCCGCGTAAGCTGCTGGTTTCCAAAAAGCAGCTGGCACACCTCGAAACCGAAGTCTCGCGCGCTGGCAACACCATCGTACCGCTAAAGCTGTTCTTCAATGACCAGGGCCGCGCCAAGCTTTTGATTGGCATCGGCAAGGGCAAGAAGAACTACGACAAGCGCGAAACCGAGAGGAATCGCGACTGGAATCGCGACAGGTCTCGCATCATGAAAGAGGGCGGACGCGGTTAGGCTGCTGCCGTCGCCCCCCATATCGTCAAACACCCGTCATCCCCGCGAAAGCGGGGATCTCTGTTTCAAATCGAATTCTCGCTTACGCAGAATGAATTTGTGACGGGGTGGGCACGCCCATCAGCATTAAGGCGCGAAGAGAGAATTGTTGCGTGTGGAGAGGCTCAAACCTCAACCGGCCTCTGCACCTGCGGCCGGCCCACGGTCTTTGCCAGGTCTGCGACATCAAGGAAAAAGTCGGCTTGGCGGCGCAGATCGTCCGAGATCATCGGCGTGGATGTGGTCAGCGTCGAGACAACCGTCACCCGCTTGCCCTTGCGCTGCAGGGCAGCCACGAGAGCGGTGAAATCGCCGTCGCCTGAAAAGAGTATAAGGTGGTCGAAGAAGGGGGACAGTTCCAGCGCATCGACGCAGAGTTCGATGTCCATATTGCCCTTGATCTTGCGGCGGCCGAGAGCGTCGGTGAACTCTTTGGCTGGCTTGGTGACAACGGTATAGCCGTTATAGTCGAGCCAATCGATCAGTGGCCGGATCGAGGAATATTCCTGATCTTCCACGAGCGCCGTATAATAGTTGGCGCGCAGCATATAGGCCTTGCTGCCGAACTCCGTGAGAAGCTTGCGGTAGTCGATATCGATGCCGATCGCCTTGGACGTCGCATAGAGATTAGCACCATCAATGAAGAGCGCAATTTTCTCCCGCGGATCTACCGTCATGATTTGAATGTCCCCAAATGAAAAAATACATGGTCTTGAAAATACGACGGCGCAGCAGCTGTTTTAGGCCAGGGCGCAGGGTAATCCAGGTTTAATTATCGGCCTCATATATTTTTCGGTGAGAAACAATGCAAGCGGGCTATGCCCGTTACCCTTGCCAGCAGCGTTAACCTGGTGTATGCGGACGGTTCATCCCCACAAGTTTGGAGACGTTCGTGGCACGCGTCACCGTTGAAGACTGCATCGAGAAGGTCGACAATCGCTTCGACCTCGTCCTCATGGCCGCTCATCGTGCGCGCATGATTTCCTCCGGCGCTCAGATCACCGTCTCGCGCGACAACGACAAGAATCCTGTCGTTGCGCTGCGTGAAATAGGCGATGGCACCATCTCTCCTGATGACCTGCACGAGGACCTGATCCACTCGCTGCAGAAGTATGTCGAAGTCGACGAACCCGAAAGCCATGCCGCTCCGCTGCTCGAAGGCTCGGGCGACGATGACTCCATGAATTTCGACACGATCAGCGAAGAAGAACTTCTCCGCGGCATCGAGAGCCTTGCGCCGCCAGAACGTCGCGACGACTAACTTCGAGCCGTACCGCAGGGGAAATTGCTCCGGTGGAGCAATTTAAGGCGAGAAGGCCATGAGAGCTATGCTCGAATGGCCGAGCCAAGCGCATAGAATTAAAGAACCCTCGGCGAAAGCCGGGGGTGTTTTTTTAGCGGGCACTGAGCTCTCACTTGGTCGCGTTTGACTCAGTTGTTTGTGGGGCCGCCCTTCGATCCCTCCCCCTACCAGGGGGAGGCTAGGTGGGGGTCTATCGCCTTCACGCGCACATACTTCACGCGCGCCCTTCCCATTTCCATTCAACGCGCTAAGTATGGATTGTTCCGAGAGCGGCGACTTCCATGATGCGTCAGTATGAGCTCGTTGAACGCGTTCAGGCCTATAACCCGAACGCCGACGAGCAGTTGTTGAATAAGGCCTATGTTTACGCCATGCAAAAGCATGGCTCGCAAAAGCGCGCCTCCGGCGACCCCTATTTCAACCATCCGCTCGAAGTCGCGGCCATCCTCACCGAACTCAAGCTCGATGACGCCTCGATCGCTGTCGGTCTTTTGCACGACACGGTCGAGGACACCGATGCGACGCGCGCCGAAATCGACCAGATCTTTGGCGGTGAGATCGCGACCATCGTTGATGGCCTGACCAAGATCGAGCGCCTCAATCTCGTTAGCCGCGAAGAGGCGCAGGCCGAAAACCTGCGCAAGCTGCTGCTCGCCATAAGCCAGGACGTCCGCGTTCTCCTGGTCAAGCTTGCCGACCGCCTGCACAATATGCGCACCCTGCAATATATGCGCGCCGACAAGCAGCAGCGCATTGCGCAGGAAACCATGGATATCTATGCCCCGCTTGCCGGTCGCATGGGTATGCAGGATATGCGCAATGAGCTCGAAGATCTCAGCTTCCGCATTCTCCAGCCCGACCACTACAAGGCGATCATCGAGCGCCTCGATTTTCTGCAGGCCGAGAACAAGGAAGCCATCGACACCATCACGCGCGAGCTAACCGAGCGCCTTGCTGCCGAGGGGATCGCGACTCGCGTCAAGGCGCGGGTCAAGTCGCCCTATTCCATCTTTGCCAAGATACAGCGCAAGTCGATCGCGCTCGAACAGCTCTCTGACATGATCGGCTTCCGCGTCATCGTCAATTCCGTGGAGCAGTGCTACCGCACCGTGGGGCTCGTCCACACCACCTGGAAGGTCGTGCCGGGGCGGTTCAAGGACTATATCTCTGTCCCCAAGCACAATGATTATCGCTCCATTCATACGACGATCGTTGGCCCCAGCCGCCAGCGCGTCGAGCTGCAGATCCGCACCGAGGAAATGGATCGCATCGCCGAATTCGGCATCGCGGCACATGCGCTTTATAAGGATGGTGCTTCGGCCAACCTGACGCGCATCGAAAACGAATCCCATGCCTATGGCTCGCTGCGTCAGTCGATCAGCCACCTGACCTCGGGCATTTCGGCCGAGGATTTCCTCGAATATACCAAGCTTGAACTATTTCAGGATCAGGTCTTCTGCTTCACCCCGCGCGGGCGCCTCATCGCCCTGCCGCGCGGCGCAACCCCCATTGACTTCGCCTATGCGCTCCATACCGACATCGGCGATACCTGTGTCGGCGCCAAGATCAATGGCCTGATCCTGCCGCTCGTTACCCAGCTCCGCTCGGGCGACGAGGTAGAAATCCTTAGGGATCAGAACCATCGTCCGCCGTCGAACTGGATCGGCATCGCCGCCACCGGCAAGGCCCGCGCCGCCATTCGCCGTGCCGTCCGTCAATCCTCGATGCAGCGCGCACTAGCGCTTGGCGAACATGTGCTCAACATGATGCTCGAGCGAGAAGGCGTCATGCTCGACGATTCCGAAACAAAGACGCTCGCCGACGAGATGGGTCAGTCCGGCAAGCGCGAATTCCTCATCGCCGTGGGCGAAGGGAAGATCGGCAGCGAAGACCTTGGCAATGCGCTCGCCAAGGTAAAAGGCATCCGCAAGCGTCGCCGCAAGCTCGATCTGCCTGTCGCTGACACTGCCGATGGCTGGTTTGCCCTCCGCGCCACCGATCAGTTCAAGTTCCGCGTTCCCGGTGGTCAGCACGCCGGCCCCGCAGCCAAGACCGCCTTGGCCCAGCTCGATTTCCACACGCCAGTCACCATCTCGGGTGAAGGCGTCGTGCCCGGCGATCGCCTGGTTGGCATCCTTGAGCCACAGGCTCCGCTCATGGTCTATCCGATCCATTCGGAAGCTTTGATCGAAAAGCACGATGGCGATCTCGCCTGGGTCGATGTCCGCTGGGATGTCGCTGCCACCGAGGATAGGCTCTACGCGACGGTGGTGTCTATGGAATCGGTCAATAAGCCCGGCTCCCTCGCCCAAATCTCCTCGGCCATCGCTGCCTGCGATGCCAACATCAACAATCTCGTCATGCGGATGATTTCGCCCGACTTCCACCAGATGATTTTCGAAATCGAAGTCCGCGATCTTGCGCAATTGACCGATGTTCTGGCAACGCTCAAGCGCAGCCCCGGCCTTTCCGCCGTCCAGCGGGCTGGCATTCGGGAAGCGAGCATGATTTCGACCCTCGAATGGGATGGCAAAGTCGACAGGAGTGCGCGCCGTGACGAAAGATGAAGTGCTGGATATTTTCCGCAAATGTGGGGCCCTGCTCGAAGGCCACTTCATCCTGTCCTCCGGCCTCCGCTCGCCGCTGTTCCTGCAAAAAGCAAAAGTCTTCCAATACGCCGCCGAGACCGAAAAGCTCTGCAAGGCGCTGGCCGAAAAGATCAAGGCCGAAGTCCCCGGCGTGACCAAGGTCGTTTCGCCGGCCATCGGTGGCATCATTCCCGGCTATGAAACCGCGCGCCAACTTGGTCTCCCCGCTCTCTACACCGAGCGCGTCGAAGGTCAGTTCGAACTCCGCCGCGGCTTCGAGATCTCGCCCGATGACAAGGTGATCGTCGTCGAAGACATCGTCTCGACCGGCCTTTCCATCCGCGAATGCGTCGCCGCCCTCCGCGCCATCGGCGCCAATGTCGTGGCCGCCGCCTGCCTCATCGACCGCTCCGGCGGCGAAGCCGATGTCGGCGTGCCGCTCGTTTCGCTGATCGAGTTCAAGGTTCCGGCCTATCCGGCGGATCAACTTCCCCCTGAACTGGCGGCAATCCCGGCGGTGAAGCCGGGCAGCCGTGGTATTCAGGGTGTGAAATAGGCGACTGCTGACACCCCCACCCAGCCTCCCCTGAGAGGGGGAGGCTGGGTGGGGGCCGATCGAGGCAAACACTGCCGCAATCCCTCCCACTTCCAGGGGGAGGTTAGGTGGAGGTCCTTCAAGGAATAAAAGAATGATCATCGGCCTCGGCTCCGACCTCATCCAGATCCATCGCATCGCCAACACCATCGAGCGCTATGGCGACCGTTTTACCAACCGCTGCTTCACCGAACTCGAGCGGAAAAAGTCCGATCGCCGGGCCCAGCGCGCCGCCTCTTATGCCAAGCGCTTCGCCGCCAAGGAGGCGTGTTCGAAGGCGCTCGGCACCGGCCTTAGTTTTGGCGTTTATTGGCGCGACATGGGCGTTGTAAACCTGCCATCGGGCAAGCCCACGATGAAATTGACCAACGGTGCCCTGCGCGCTCTTGAGCGCCTTATCCCACCGGGCCACGAGCCCCATATCCATATTACCATCACCGACGATGCAGGCCTCGCGCAGGCTTTCGTCATCATCGAAGCGCTGCCGATTGACCCGTCGCGGGCAAGCGTCTAACGCTCTCGTCAGCGCTATCCTGGAACTGCAATGACCCAACCCGCCAATAAGACAGTGAACAAATCAGCCGCCAGCGAGTGGTGGGATACTTTCGTGGTCATTGTTGAAGCGCTGCTGATCGCCATCGTGCTGCGCTTTTTCCTCTATCAGCCTTTTTCGATCCCGACGGCATCCATGCAGCAGACCCTGATGATCGGCGATTATTTCGTCGCCAACAAGTTCGTCTGGGGTTACGGCAAGCATTCCTTCTCGCTCGGCCGCTATGGCGATTTCAGCCTCCTCGATTTCGAGCTGCCGATTTCCAATCGCATCCTTGGTCGCGAACCGAACCGCGGCGACATCGCGGTGTTCCGCCCGGTCCCGCAGACCCAGGAATATATCAAGCGAGTCGTGGGCCTGCCGGGCGATCGCATCCAGATGAAGGAAGGGCGTCTCTACATCAACGACGTCATGGTCGAGCGCGAACTGGTTGGCACGACGACCGATACCGACAGCACGGGCGATGCCCGCGAGGTCCAGGTCTATCGCGAGACCTTCCCCGAAGGCACGACCCACATCATCCAGGAAATCTCGGACAACGCGCCGCTCGACAACACGCCTGAATATGTCGTGCCCGCGGGCCATTATTTCATGATGGGCGACAATCGCGACCGCTCGGCCGATAGCCGCGTCCTTTCCCAGGTCGGTTATGTCCCTGCCGTCAATCTGATCGCCAAGGCTGAAGCGCGCTTCTTCTCGATCCGCGACAACCTGCCGCCGTGGCAGATATGGCAGTGGCCGGCCAATGTCCGTTGGGATCGCATGTTCCAGTCCGTCTATGGCAACCCGCCATATGACACGACGGCTGCCCCGTGAGCCGGCGCGACAAGAGCCACGAACAGCTTCAAAACCGTCTCGGCTATAACTTTGCCGATCCGGACCTTCTCTCGCGCGCCTTGACCCATTCGAGCGCCGTCTCGCCGGGCAAGCGCGTCGAGCGCTCCTATCAGCGGCTTGAGTTCCTGGGCGATCGCGTCCTCGGCCTCGTCGTGGCGGATATGCTCTATGCCCGCTTCCCCAAGGCCAATGAGGGCGAGCTGAGCCGCACGCTCAACACGCTCGTGCGTAAAGAAACCTGCGCCATCATTGCCCGCCAGCTCAATCTCGGGCCGGAAATGATCCTTGGCGAAAGCGAGGCCCGCACTGGCGGCGCCGAAAAGGAAGCCATTCTCGGCGACGTCACCGAAGCCATCATCGGCGCAATTTTTCTCGACGGTGGCCTCGATCCCGCCGCGGACTTCGTGCGCAAGCATTTCGAAGAATTTATCGGCGAAGGCCAGACCCATCGCGCCGACGCCAAGACCACGCTGCAGGAATGGGCTCAGGCCCGCGGCCTCGAACCACCGACCTATCTGCTCGTCGAGCGCACCGGCCCCGACCACGCCCCCGAATTTACCATTGCCATCGATCTCGTCGGCTTCGACCGCATCTCGGCGACCGGCCCCTCAAAGAAAATAGCCGAACATAAGGCCGCCGAGGATTTCCTCAAGCGCCAGAATGTTTGGAAGGACCGTACATGACCGACCCAATCGCGCCCGTCGATCTCGCCAACACCGCTTGCGGCTTCATTGCTCTGGTCGGTGCGCCCAATGCCGGCAAGTCGACGCTGCTCAATTCGCTGGTCGGCACCAAGGTCTCCATTGTCACGCACAAAGCGCAGACCACACGCAGCCAGGTCCGCGGCGTGCTAACGCTTGATCAGACCCAGCTCGTTTTCGTCGATACCCCCGGCGTCTTCACACCCAAGCGCCGGCTCGATCGCGCCATGGTCGATAGCGCCTGGGGCGGGGCAGGGGATGCCGACATCGTCGCTTTCCTCATCGATGCCGACCGCGGCCTCACTCCCGATATCGAGCTTCTCATTGAAGGCCTCGATAACATTCCACACCCAAAAGTCCTGATCCTCAACAAGATCGATCAGGTGAAGCGCGAAAAACTCCTCCAACTTTCTCAGGACCTCAACGAGCGTCTCCGGTTTGAAGCCACCTTCATGCTCTCAGCGCTCAAAGGTGATGGCGTCACCGATTTCATCGATTGGTGCGTCAAGCACGTGCCGCCCGGTCCCTGGCATTTCCCGGAAGATCACCTCACCGATCTCACCATGGCCATCACCGCCGCCGAAGTGACCCGCGAAAAGCTCTTCCTCCGCGTTCACGACGAGATCCCTTATACCTCGACCGTCGAGACCGAGAGTTTCAAGATCCAGAAAGATGGCTCCTACAAGATCGACCAGGTGGTCTACCTCGCCCGCGAAAGCCACAAGAAGATCGTCCTTGGCGCCGGCGGCCAGACCATCAAGGCGATCGGCGCGGAGGCCCGCAAGGAACTGATGGAAATGTATGAGGTGCCGATCCACCTCTTCCTCTTCGTCAAAGTCCGCGAAAAGTGGGCCGACGACCCCGAGCGCTATCAGGAAATGGGCCTCGAATTTCCCCACGAGAAAAAGTAAGGCGAACGCGAGGAAAGCATGCGGACAGCTACGGTTGTAAGGCTATTTTCCTCGGTGATTGCCGCCATAGCCTGGGTGGGTCTCGGCATTCACATCGGAGCCCAATGGCGCCTGAGTGGCTCGCTCCTTGGCGGGCTCTGGGTGCTGGCCGACTATTTCACCGTTACGACCAATCTGATCGTGGCCCTGGCCTTCACGCTCCACGCCCTCCGCAAGGGTGGCGTGGGGCCGCGCCTCCTCGGTTTCGTCACCATAAACATTGCCTTGGTCGGCGTCATCTATGCCCTGCTGCTGCACGGCCTTGTCGAACTGACGGCAGGCGCGGCCGTCGCCAACGTGCTGCTGCACATGGTTACCCCGGTCTTGGTCCCGATATTCTGGCTGTTCTGCGTCCGGCGCGGCGCGCTCGACATGCGCGATCCGCTCGTCTGGGCGATCTATCCGATAGCCTACCTCCTTTACGCCCTCATCCGCGGCGCGGCCCAAGGCCACTTCGCCTATCCGTTCATCGACTACGTTAAGTATGGCATCCCGCAGGTCACGATGACGGTGATTGTCATCACCGTGGCCTATCTCGCGGCCGGCGCCCTGATGGTCCTCCTCGACCGGCGTTTGGCGCGGTAGCGAGCCCATATGGAATGGACCGGTGAAGCCCTCCTCATAGGCGTCCGCCGCCACGGCGAGACCAGCCTCATTATCGAGGCCATGGTTGCCGGGCGCGGGCGCAATGTCGGCCTCGTGCGCGGCGGCCGCTCGTCAAAGCTCGCCCCGACCCTCCAGGTCGGCAACACGATCCAACTCACCTGGCGCGCCCGGCTCGAAGACCAATTGGGCACCTTCACCGTCGAATTGATGCGCGGCCGCGCCGCCGACCTCATGACCGACCGGACCCGACTCTATCTCGCCCAACTCGTCTGCGAGCACCTGCGCCTCCTGCCGGAGCGCGATCCCCATGATCGATTACTGGGTCAGGCCCTGTCGCTGCTCGACCATCCGCCCGATGGCGTGGCGCTGGCGCGGTTCGAACTCAACCTGCTCAAAGAACTCGGCTTCGGCCTCGATCTCTCCAGCTGCGCTTCGACCGGCGCCACGACCGACCTGACTCATGTCTCCCCCAAATCCGGCCGCGCCGTCTCCCGCACCACCGCCGAACCCTATCGCGACCGCCTCCTGCCACTCCCCAGCTTCCTCAACGCCCGCGGCAACGCCTCCCCCGACGACCTCCGCAACGCGTTCCGGCTAACCGGCCATTTTCTCGACCGCCACGTCTGGTCTGCCCGCCAAATGGATCATCCCCCTATCCGGGATGCTCTAGTTGATCTCCTCAGCCGAGAGAGGCACTGAGCCCACCCTCGCCCCTTGTGGGAGAGGGACAGAAATTTCTTCGTTCAGAGGAAATTCCAGGGTGAGGGGTTCTCTCCCCAGGCGCCGCACTCACAAAAAAATCGTATACCCTCATCCGCTCCTGCTGGGCACTTCTCCCACAAGGGAGAAGGAAGGTCGCGCCGCCGCGCATTTCAGAGCAACCAATGGCAGAAATCCCCAAGAAATCCGCGCCTTTCCTGTCTCTTTCCCGCGCGCCCGTTATACTGTCTTCCTGATTCGTTCTCCATGAACCTGAGCACCGCATGTCCGACGCCGATACCCTGCCACCACCCGATGATCAGCGCATCGTCGATCTCAAGCAGGCGCTCGAAGAACGGTATCTGAGCTACGCCCTCTCGACGATCACGCAGCGCGCCCTGCCGGACGCGCGCGATGGCCTCAAACCGGTCCATCGCCGCATCATTCACGCCATGCGCCTTCTGCGCCTCGACCCCGGCCAGGGCTACAAGAAATCCGCCCGTATCGTCGGCGACGTGATCGGTAAGTTCCACCCCCACGGCGACCAGTCGATCTACGATGCCCTCGTGCGCCTCGCTCAGGACTTTGCCCTGCGCTATCCGCTCGTCGATGGCCAGGGCAATTTCGGCAATATCGACGGCGATAGCGCCGCGGCCATGCGCTACACTGAATCCCGCATGACCGAAGTCTCGATGCGCCTTCTCGAAGGCATCACCGAGAACGCCATCGACTTCCGCCCGACCTATGACGGCGAAGACGAAGAGCCCGTCGTGCTCCCGTCCAACTTCCCCAATCTTCTCGCCAATGGCTCGACCGGCATTGCCGTCGGCATGGCGACCTCGGTGCCCCCGCACAACGTCGTCGAACTCTGCAATGCCGCGCTCAAGCTCATCCACAATCCCGCGGCAACGACCGAAGAGCTGATCCACGCCGATCTTTCGGCCCCGCCCAGCATGGACGACCTCGTCCGTGGCCCCGATTTTCCGACCGGCGGGCACCTGGTTGAATCCCGCTCCTCCATCGTCCTTTCCTACCAAACCGGCCGCGGCGCCTTCCGCCATCGTGCCGTCTGGTCCAAGGAAGAAAAGGGCAGGGGTGTCTATCAGATCGTCGTCACCCAGATTCCCTATGGCGTGCAAAAGTCCCGCCTCGTCGAAAAGATCGCCGAGCTGCTCCTTGCCAAGAAGCTGCCGCTGCTGAAAGACGTACGCGACGAGAGCGCCGACGACATCCGTCTCGTCCTCGAACCGCGCGCAGGCACTGTCGACGCCGTTATCTTGATGGAACAGCTCTTCAAGCTCACCGAGCTCGAACTGCGCTTCCCGCTCAATCTCAACGTCCTCGATAAGGGCACGACGCCCAAGGTCATGAGCCTTGCCGATGCGCTCCGCGCCTGGCTCGATCACCGCAAAATCGTTCTTGTCCGGCGCTCCGAGCACCGGCTCGAGCAGATCGCCAATCGCCTCGAAGTGCTCGAAGGCTATATCGTCGCCTATCTCAATCTTGACGAGGTGATCCGCATCATCCGCGAGGAGGACGATGCGAAAAAGAGCCTGATGGCGACCTTTGACCTGACCGACAATCAGGCCGAAGCCATCCTCAACATGCGCCTGCGGTCTCTCCGCAAGCTCGAAGAAATCGAACTCCGCAAGGAGCACGAAAACCTCACGGCTGAACAAGGCAAGCTTCAGGCGCTGCTGGCTTCCGAAAAGAAGCAGTGGGGCGAGATCGCCAAGCAAGTCGAAGCGCTGAAAAAGGCCTATCCGCTGTTCGAAGCCGATGGCGTCACGCCCCACGCGCTCGGTGCCCGCCGCACCATCTATTTCGATGCGCCAACCGCCGACGCCGCCGAAATCACCGAAGCTTTTATCGAGCGCGAGCCGATCACCGTTATCCTATCTGAAAAAGGCTGGATCCGCGCACCCAAGGGCCATAATGCCCCGGCCGACGAAAAGGGCTTCAAGACAGGCGATCGCCTGAAACTCGCACTCAATTGCGAGACCACGGACAAGCTTCTGATGCTGACGACAGGCGGCAAGGTCTACACCCTTGGTGCCGACAAGCTCCCCGGCGGCCGCGGCCAGGGCGAGCCGGTCCGCATCATGGTCGATATGGAAGAAGGGCAAGATATCGTCGCGCTCTTCGTCTACAAGCCCGGCGCCAAGCGCATCATCGCTTCTTCAGCGGGCTATGGCTTCATCGTTCCTGAGGATGATCTCATCGCCAATACCCGTAAGGGCAAGCAGATCCTAAACGTCTCCCTACCCGAAGAAGCGCGCCTCATCGTTCCCTGCGATGGCGACCGCGTCGCCACCATCGGCGAAAACCGCAAGCTGCTCGTTTTCCCCTTGGCGCAACTGGCCGTCATGTCCCGCGGCAAGGGCGTCCGCATCCAGCGCTATAAGGATGGCGGCATCTCCGACATCAAGACCTTCTACGCTGCCGACGGTCTCACCTGGACCGACTCATCTGGCCGCACCTATTCAAAACCCACCGAAGAACTCACCGACTGGCTCAGCGACCGCGCCACCGCCGGCCGCCAGCCCCCGACTGGCTTCCCGAAGAACAATAAGTTTGTTGGGTGAGGGGCGAGCGCGCAGCGCAAAATTGCTCCAGTGGAGCAATTTTAGGCCCGAACGCCCGGAGAGCTATGCTCGAAGGGCCGGACGTGCTCATCACGGACCACCGCATGTCACCCGGCGAAAGCCGGGGCCCATCCTGAGATCTCAAGATTGATCCCGGCTCAAGGCCGGATGACGCGCGGTGGATTACCAACAAGCTTATGAAGCTCTTACCCCAAATCCTTCCAAGGACTCACGAAAATGATCCGCCACTGCGTTCTCGTCCGTTTCCGTCCTGAAGTAACGCAAGAGCAGCGCGCTGCGCTCTATGCCGAACTTGAATCATTGCGTGAAGTCGTCCCCGGCTTTCTCGCTATGTCAGCAGGCCCCAATGTGTCACCCGAAGGCGTCCACCAAGGCTTCGTCGATGGCTTCACCATGGATTTTGAGGATGAGGCGGCCCGTGACGCCTACCTCGTCCACCCGGACCATAAGGCCGCAGGCTCAAAACTCGTCGCGGCACTCGAAGGCGGCCGTGATGGTCTGATCGTGTTCGATATGGTTGTGTGACCGGCAAACGCCGGTCGTATCAATCCTCGACCCGACACCAGCCGGCATGGCCGCGCTGCACTTCCAGCGGCCGATACTGCGCCTTATAGGCCATCTTGGGCGAGTTCTTCACCCAATAGCCAAGATAGACGTAGTTCAGCGCCGAGGAGCGCACCTGCGCGATGTGGTCGAGAATAAGAAAAGTCCCGAGGCTGCGATGTGCCAGTTCCGGGTCATAGAACGAATAGACCATAGATAGCCCATCGTGCATCACATCGGTGAGCGCCACCGCGACCAATTGCTCGTCAGGATGGTCGCGAAGACGATATTCAACCAGGATGGATTGTACTGGCGTGTCTTCCACCATGTACTCATAGTCCTGATAGGACATCTGCGTCATCCCGCCGCCCGCGTGCCGGGATTCGAGATAGCGTCGGAAAAGCTCATATTGCTCGGTGGTGGCGGTCGTCTGCCGGACGGTAACGGACAGATCCTCATTGTTCCGCAACACGCGTCGAAACCGGCTCGATGCCGCAAATTCGCCAGCCACAATCCGCACGGATTGGCAGGCATTGCAGCCCTCGCAGGCCGGCCGATAAATCAGGTTCTGGCTGCGGCGAAACCCATTGTCGCTGAGCACATGATGCAGCGCCGAAGCGCGTCGCCCGCTCAAATGGGTAAAGAGCTTCCGCTCCATGTGGCCCGGCAAATAGGGGCACGGCATGGCTGCAGTCAAAAAAAGCTGCGTTGTCTCTGGTGATTGGTCGGTCATCTACGACCCGTTGCTGCAATCAGACGATACTAGCCTTAGAGCAGCCGCCTCGCAATGTTCACGAAAAGGCCGTGCCTCTCGCACCGCCCCAACGCCGCACCATGGGCGATCGACGCACCATCAGCGTGCCGACGACCAGGTCATGGATCATCTGCCGCCGGGGCGTGAAAAGCGCAAACAGCAGCGAAATAGGCCAGGAAATCCAGAAGCTTACCCAAAAGAGCAGCGCGTGGAAAATAGCCATCCAGCCATCGAGTGGCTGCCCCCGCGTCGGCGTCAAAACGATATCCATCATCTGCATGCCGACGGTCGCTCGTCGCGATGACCCGAGCGTTGCAGCATAATAAAGCACGATGGCGCCGGGAATCACCGCCGGCAAGGCGATCCAGGCCAGCCCCAGCGTGAAGAAGCCAAGCACCCCGCCAATCATCAGCGCCGCCAGCACCAGCGCCCCCATGATCATCAGGTCGATGAAGTAAGCCATGACGCGTCGCGTCAGCACGCCTTCGAACAATTCGGGGGCATTTGCGGGGTCTGGGAGATAGGGGCGAACATGGTCCTGGGTCATGGTCCAGAAATTGTCACGCCTGCGCCGCAATGCAAGACCCAAGGCACAGAAAAGGAACCGCCTGCGCCAAGGGTGACACGCTCGCCCGAGCATCCTATCCTTCCAAAACCGAGGAGGGCGCGATGAGCCAGATCACCCAAGACATGGATCGCCAATATTCCGATAGCGAAAAGCTCGCCGCCCGCGCTCGCCTCTCCGGTGGCTTCAGCAAAGCGGAGGTCCCGTGGTTCACTTGGGTTGCCCAACATGTTTCGGTCTCTACCGGCGCCAAAATCCTCGACGTTGGCTGCGGCCCCGCCTGGTTCTGGCAGGAGGCCGTGTCGGTGCTCCCAGAGGGCCTCGATGTGACACTGTTCGATCAATCCCCCGGCATGGTGGCCGAAGCCGAAACCCGCTGCCGCGCGCTACCCTTCGCAAGCATCTCAACCCAGGTCGGCGACGCCACGAGCCTGCCCTTTGCCGATGAAAGCTTCGACGCCGTCATCGCCATGCACATGCTCTACCATGTGAAAGACCAGGCTGCCGCCATCGCCGAGTTCCATCGCGTCCTCAAACCAGGCGGGACGCTCCTCGTCACCACCAATGGCCGCAACAACATGGCCGAACTCTATGTCCTGACCACGGTCTTCGGCAGCGCCCCGCGCGATCCCGCTGGCGACGCCTTCGGCCTCGACCGCGCCGAGCATCTTCTGAAAGCCCAGTTCGGCAATGCCGCGCTCAAGATCTATCCCGCGACCATGCGCGTCACCGATCCGGAAGTCGTCTACCTCGCCATGACTTCATATCCGCCCGGCGATACCGCGCCGACCGATCAGCAAGCCGCCTTCCGCGCTGCAATTCATTCCGCTTTCGAAGCCGGCAACGGTGGCGTCGACGTTACAAAGGAAGTTGGCTTAGTCGTGAGCCGCAAAGCCGCTTAGCGATTGAGGCGTTTCCGCTGGGCTTGGCGGGGCCTGGTGCTTATTATCGACCCAATCCTGCCATTTGCGAGTCGCCCCGATGCGCTCGCCGCCTCGGACTAAACCATGTCGACCACTTCTGCGTCCCCCGCGCCGCTGACCGATCAGCCATTGCGCGGCCTTGCCCTGATCATCGGGGCAACGATGCTTTTCGCCCTCAACGACACGACCAACAAACTGCTGGTCACTGAATATAACGTGCCGCTGGTCACGGCCATTCGCTACATCACTCATACACTTCTGATGCTGGCGCTCGTCGCGCCGTTCCGCGGCCGGCAGATGGTGAAAACCACGCGCACCGGTCTCGTCCTCGTCCGCGGCGCCTGCCTCGCGGTGGCGTCTCTCCTGATGGGCTTTGCGCTACAACGCATGCCGGTCCCCGAGACGACGGCGATCGTTTACATCATCCCCGTTCTGGTCATCCTGCTCTCCGGCCCGATCCTTCATGAGAAGGTTGGGTCCGCCGCCTGGCTCGCGGCAGCGCTTGGCTTTGGTGGCGTGATGCTCATCGCGCGTCCTGGCGGCGGGCTTGATCCGCTCGGCGTTGCCTTTGCGCTCGGCAATGTCGTCGTGTCGGTCGCCTACAACATGCTCTCGCGCGTCCTCGCCCGCACCGAGCGCACCATCACCATGCTGTTTTATACAGCCCTCATTGGAGCCATCGCCTTCGGTATCCTTCTCCCTTGGACGCTCTATGGCGTCGCACCCACGCAATTGCAGATCGTGCTCTTCCTCAGCCTCGGCGTCTCCGCCTGGCTGGGCCACTATCTCTTTACGCAGTCCTATCGGTACGCACCCGCCGCGATTCTCGCGCCGATGAACTATCTGCACTTGGGCTGGGCAACGCTGCTTGGCTGGCTGGTCTTCGGCCACGCCCCGGATTCGATCGCCCTGATCGGCATCGCGCTCGTTGCCTGCGGCGGCGTCGTCAGCGCAACAATGGCGCGCCGCCGCAGCCCGCGCGCCAAGGAAGAAGTTGCAGCGGCGCCCGAAGAGTCGGTTTAGGCCCCGAGCTTCCGCGCCATTTCGAGCGCATAATAGGTGAGGATGCCATTCGCACCGGCACGCTTGAACGCCCAAAGGCTTTCGAGCACCGCCGCATCGCGGTTGATTGCACCGGCCGCCCCGGCCAGCTCGATCATCGCATATTCCCCGCTCACCTGATAAACGTAGATCGGCACGTTGAAGGCGTCTTTGGTCCGCCGCACGATGTCCAGATAGGGCAGGCCCGGCTTGATCATCACGCTGTCGGCGCCCTCGGCGATGTCCTGCTCGATTTCGCGCAGCGCCTCGTCCGAATTGGCGTAGTCCATCTGATAGGTGCGCTTGTCGCCGCGCAACCGGCTCCCCGAACCCACCGCCTCGCGGAACGGACCATAATAGCAGGACGCATATTTGGCCGCATAAGACATGATCTGCACGTCCTCGAAGCCATTGGCGTCAAGCGCCGTGCGGATAGCGGAAACGCGCCCATCCATCATGTCGGATGGCGCGATGATATCGGCGCCCGCCTTGGCCTGCACCAGCGCCGATTTGACCATCGCCGCCACGGTCTCATCGTTGAGGATATGACCGTCCCGGACCAGACCATCCTGGCCGTCGCTCGAATATTCGTCGAGCGCCACATCGGCAATCAGCCCGATCTCGGGCACAGCGGACTTGATCGCCGTCAGCGCCCGGCACATCAGATTGTCCGGATTATAGGCCTCGGCCCCATTCTCGCTGCGCAGGTGATCTGGCGTATTGGGAAAAATCGCCAGCGCTGGAATGCCTGCATCGCGTGCGGCCTTCGCCGCCTCAACCAGGAGATCGATCGAAAGCCGCTCCACGCCTGGCATGGTCTTGATCTGCGTCCGCTCGTTCTGCCCCTCGATCGCAAAGAGCGGCCAGATCAGGTCACGCGGCAAGAGCTCCGTCTCGCGCATCATGTTCCGGCTCCACCCCGTCCGCCGCAACCGCCGCGGCCTGCGGCCTGCGAGGAAGGACATATCGTGTTTGGGCCAGCTTTCGCTCATTCTTTCATTCCTTGCTACGTGATGGAGGCATCCACCGGACCCAACCGAATTCGCACTAGCGAATTCGGTGACACCTCCGCCGTGATGGGGGCGGCTGGGAGGGGGCAACAATCACTTTGGCTTTGGGCGTCATAACAGTCGGAGTGATCGCCTCCAAGCCGCCGCTTGTCGCAGCCCCGTCCCATGGCATAGTAAGAAGCCATGTCGTTCAAGTCACCCCAACTCGGTCTTTATCTCCGCATCACCGCACTCCTCAGCCTCGCTCTGGGGCTCAGCGATGCCGGGCGCCTTCTCGGCATCAACTCTGGTGCGACCAGCCCCGTCGCCGTCCTTGGCTCATCGGGCTTTGTATTTCTCGCGATCTTTTCGCTCTCGCGCCTTTTCGCGGGCGTTGGGCTCTGGCTCAAGGCTAGTTGGGGCGCCGTGCTTCTCGTTGGATCGACCACGGCCGAACTCGCGCTTTATCTCGCCGGCAATGGCGATATCCACATGTCCGCTCCGGGCTTTGCCGTCCGCGTCATTCTGCTGGTCGCCATTCTCGTGATTTTTGCCCTCAGCTTCCGCTTCACCCGCGCCCAGGCAGCGGACTGAATCTTAGCCTGCCAATTCGGCTCAAATCGCTGGGATCACGGTAACCGTCCGCGGTGGCTGCGATTAGGCAAAGAGGGGCGCCTGATACGCGGCCCGTCTGCGCGAAGACCCTACTTCTGCCTAACGCGCTAACAGCCCCAACCCTGTGTCAAAGCCGTTTACGCCCCGGAAAGGTTACAACTTTATGCACCGGTGTGACGATCCGTTAAGCCAAATTCTCATTGCTTTCCAGTAAGATGACATTAAGCGTGCTGCTTAGGTGGATCTTAGTCCGGCCGTCGTAGTTTGGCCTCATGAGATGCGAAAAATCGCACGCAGATAAAAACAGTGAGGCAAAAAATGGCAATCAAGTCGAACGCAGCTGAGACCCTAGTTCCGAACCGTCCGGAAAGTCTGAAGCCCCTTTATCTCGAAGCCGTCTCCCGCGTGGAGCGTCTGCACCGCCGTCTGCTCGATCTAATCAAGGACGAGTTTGACCGTATGGGCTGGGATGATATCAACCCGGTCCAGGCGCTGCTGATGTTCAACATCGGCGATAGCGAATTGACCGCCGGCGAACTGCGTTCGCGCGGTTACTACCTCGGTTCGAACGTCTCCTACAATCTCAAGAAGCTGGTCGAAACCGGCTACATCTTCCAGGAACGTTCGCGGACCGATCGTCGCTCGGTCCGCATCCGCCTCACCCCCAAGGGCGAGGAAGTCGCGGAAGTCATCGACGAACTCTATGATCGTCACCTCAAGTCCATCGACAAGGTCGGTGGGCTCGGCGACGAAGAGTTCGACAACCTCAATAAGGCACTGGCCCGTCTGGAGCGCTTCTGGGTCGACCAGATCCTCTACAAGCTCTGATCCGGTAGCCGTCCGAAGCGATTTGCCTCCGTCACCGCCTCAAAGCGCGGGGCGGGGTAGGGCGCCACAGAATCAAGAAAATAGCATGCGGGTGTAGGTATGTGTTGCCTCCACGCCACACTCTTTGCAGAGACGCCGGCCGCAAGCCGGCGTTTTCTTATTTGTGCCGCAAACCGGGCGCAGCGATTTTTGCTGGTTTTAAACCATTTTTCGCTAATTCAGAGTCGTGCCGAGCGTGGTTCACAAGGCGTTGAGAGCCGTTGTGGAATCCGCCTCAGCAGTGATATCGCGCCATAACGTGGCGAGCGACTTTTTCTGGGGTACCGATATGCGGGTAAATCGACGTTCCTTTCTCCAATCCATGACATTCGTTGGCGCGTCCGCAGTGCTGCCGACTTTGGCACGGGCGCAGGAAAGCGAGTCGATGTGGGGCATGTTCTCGCGCGATCGTGTGCTGGGCGACGCTGCCAAGGGCGGTGCAACCGCTGCTGCCGAAGCGCTGATTTCGACCAATGAGCCAATCCTGTCGTTCGACACGGTCTACAACCTGCAGCTCGCCATCTCGCAATACGAGCCATTCGTTGCGGCCGGCGGTTGGGAAGGGATTCCTCAGGAAGCCTATGGCCTCAACTTCGGCAAGTCTTCGCGCGCCGCCGTTGCTCTCAAGCGCCGCCTGATTTCTTCGGGCGATATGGCGCTCGTTGAAAACGTCAACGACGTCTTCGACGAACAGACCGATGCTGGCGTCCGCGCTTTCCAGGCCCGCCATGGTCTCGTCGTAACCGGCCAGGTCGATGAAGCCACTTGGTACGCAATGTCCGTGCCGGCTCAACAGCGCCTGCAGCAGCTTTACCTCAACTACACGCGCGTCCAGAGCATGGCCGCCAATCTCAACCCGCGCTATGTCGTCGTCAACATTCCGGCTGCGACCATCGAAGCGGTGAATGACGGCATGGTCGAGCAGCGCCACACCGCGGTGGTCGGCCGCGTCGAGCGCGCCACCCCGATCATGGCGAGCAAGATCAGCCAGATCAACTTCAACCCATACTGGCATGTGCCCAAGTCGCTGGTCCGTCAGGACCTGACCAAGTACATGATGGAAAACCCCAACTACCTGACTGAACAGAACATTTTCATCTATGACGGCTCGGGTCAGAAGGTTGATCCCTCGACGATCAACTGGGCCGCGATCACCGATCAGCAGGTGAATTACATGTATCGCCAGGAACCTGGCGCGGCCAATTCCATGGGTCACTGCAAGATCAATTTCTACAATCCCTACGATTGCTACCTGCACGACACCCCGTCCAAGGCTCTCTTTGGCGAAAACGCTCGTTTTCACTCGTCGGGCTGCGTTCGTGTCGATGGCGTCAATCAGTTGGTCAATTGGCTGCTGCGTGACAATGGCGATTGGGATCAGACCAAGGTCGACTCGACCTTCGAAGCGCTTGAACGCCTCGACGTCGAGTGCAAGGCCCGTGTGCCGATCCACACGACCTATATCACCGCCTGGGCCAACCGTCAGGGCACCGTCAGCTTCCGCGACGACGTCTACAAGTTCGACGAGCAGGGCAAAGTGAGCTTTGATGCGTAAGCGTTAAGCCCTTAAAATACGAAAAATCCCCGCGAAAGCGGGGATTTTGTTTTTCAATATTCTCCCCTCACTCTCGGCGTCATCCCCGCGTAAGCGGGGATCTCTGGCCCCGTAGATGGTTCCCGATTTCGCGGGAATGACGCCGTAGTTGTGCGGAGGGAGTTGATGCTGATCGATGATCATCGATACGGCCAGCCGGTCCCATCTATTCCGACTCCCCCGCCCGAAAATCCCTGATAAACTCCATCCATCAATGGAGGTCCCATGGCGGGCGAGGTTCTCTTCGAGTTTGTGCAGATGGGGCAGGTGATGCGTGTCGCCGCCATCGACGAAGAAACCGGCACGGAAGTTTTCGTCATCACGCCGGTCAACGCCGCCCGCATTCACATGGAACGCTTGGCCCTCGCAAAGCTTCGGCGGAAACTCGGTGAACCCGAGCCCCCGCCGCCGCCGCGTCCATCAGGACGTTATGCCTGAGACCGCAAAGGTCTCGGCGCTACTCTGAAGTTAGAGACGGCACTGATGGCGGATGCCATCATAGCCGAGATAGGTATTGGTCCGCTCATCATAGGATTTGTAGCGGGCGTAGCACGCGTTGACGTTCCCGCCGCCATTGCCTTCACGATAGACGACCACGTCTCCGCGATTATTGTTGGCCGCGCCATTGGCAATGATCGAGCCAAGCGCTGCACCAAAAGCGATCCCGAAGATGCCGGCCGAGATATTGTCGATCGACGAACGGCGGGTATTGTAAAAATTGTAGTAGTCGCGATCGTCCCAACCACCATTGTAGAAGCCGCGGCAATCGCGGTCCCATGGGTTGCGGTCGCAATAGGTCTCAACGACCTTATAGCGCTGGCCAAAGCTTAGATTGACCGATTGCGCCTGCGTCGGGGCAGCGGCGCTCAGCATCGCCATGCCACCCAGGGCTACACCACTCACAATACGTGCAAGGTTCATCATTTCTCAACTCCCGGGCCGCAGCCCACAAGATCCTTGCGCAAACAATGTCGAGACCTGTCGACTGGTTGCGAGATGCCTAAATAATGAATACCTCATATGTGCTTTCACCCAGTTGAGTGACGCGCCCTCTTTTCCCAGGCGCTCATTTGCGGCATAAGGGTGCCGTTCGCGCGACTGGCGAGAAAAGGTGGGCAACCATCGGGGAACGCGAACCTCTGTGAAGCCGCTCGCCTGGGCACCCATCCGCGATCAAGGGAGCCCCCATGCACCCGATTCCGTCTGTCCGGCCTTTTATTTGCGCCATTCGACGTGATATGGGCACCGCCATGCCGGCCAACCTGATCCTTTTTGAGGAAGTCTTCCCATGAGCGCTGCAACGTCAACTCCGCTCTTCCCGCATTTCTTCTCCGCCGCCGTGGCCGAGACGGATCCGGATCTCGCACGGGCTATTCAGGACGAACTGGGTCGCCAACAGAACGAAATCGAGCTGATCGCTTCGGAAAATATCGTCTCCCAGGCCGTCCTCGAAGCCCAGGGTTCGGTGCTGACCAACAAATATGCGGAAGGCTATCCCGGCAAGCGCTACTATGGCGGCTGCCAATATGTCGACGTGGCCGAAAGCCTTGCCATCGAGCGCGCCAAGCAACTTTTCGGTGTGGCTTTTGCCAACGTCCAGCCCAATTCCGGTTCCCAGGCCAACCAGGGCGTCTATCAGGCCCTGATCCAGCCGGGTGATACCATCCTCGGCATGTCGCTCGACGCGGGTGGTCACCTGACCCATGGCGCCAAGCCCAACCAGTCCGGCAAGTGGTTCAACGCCATCCAATATGGCCTCCGCAAGCAGGATGGCCGCGTGGATATGGACCAGGTCCGCCAGCTCGCGCGCGAGCACAAGCCCAAGATGATCGTCGCCGGTTTCTCGGCCTATTCGCGCGTCATGGATTGGGCCGAGTTCCGCCAGATCGCTGACGAAGTCGGCGCAATCCTGTTCGTCGATATGGCCCACGTGGCCGGTCTCGTTGCCGGCGGCGCTTATCCGAGCCCGTTCCCCCATGCCCATGTCGCATCGACCACCACCCACAAGACCCTCCGTGGTCCGCGTGGCGGCCTGATCCTTACCAACGATGAAGACATCGCCAAGAAGATCAATTCGGCCATTTTCCCGGGCATCCAGGGCGGCCCGCTGATGCATGTCATCGCGGCCAAGGCCGTGGCCTTCAAGGAAGCGCTCCAGCCTGAGTTCAAGCAATACGCTGCTAAGGTCGTTGCCAATGCTCAGGTTCTTGCCGAAACCCTCGTCAAGGGCGGCGTCGATATCGTTTCGGGCGGCACCGACAATCATCTAATGCTGGTCGATCTCCGTCCCAAGGGCCTCACCGGCAAGGCGACCGAAAATGCCCTCGGCCGCGCGCATATCACCTGCAACAAGAATGCCGTGCCTTTCGATCCGGAAAAGCCGGCGATCACCTCGGGCATCCGCCTCGGCACTCCGGCGGGCACGACGCGCGGGTTTGGCACGGCCGAGTTCCAGACCATTGGCGAGCTGATCATCGAAGTGCTCGATGGCCTCAAGACCAATGGCGACGACAACAATGGTGCCGTCGAAGCCGAAGTCCGCGCCAAGGTGAAAGCCCTGACCGACCGCTTCCCGATCTACGGGTAAAACACCCTTCGTCATTCCCGCGAAAGCGGGAATCCCTTCTTTGCCATGAGAGGACATAGAGCCAATGCGCTGCCCCTATTGTGGCAATGACGATACCCAGGTGAAGGATAGCCGCCCGACTGAAGATTCGGGCGCTATCCGCCGCCGCCGCGTGTGCAATGCCTGCGGCGGCCGCTTCACGACCTTCGAGCGCGTGCAGTTGCGTGATCTGACCGTGGTCAAGAAAACCGGCCGAAAAGTCCCCTTCGATCGCGAAAAACTCACCCGCTCGGTCAATACAGCGCTGCGCAAACGCTCTGTCGATCCAGAGCGTGTCGACCGCATGATTTCGGGCATCGTCCGCCAGCTCGAAAGCCTTGGCGATGTGGAAATCACCTCGGATCAGATCGGCGAATATGTCATGGAGGGTCTCAAGGGGCTCGATGACGTTGCCTTCGTTCGCTTTGCCTCGGTCTACAAGAACTTTGCCGGTCCCGACGATTTCCGGGATTTCCTTGCCACCCTCGATGCCGACGCCAATACGCCGCCGCCCGAAGATGATTGAGTTCCCCACCGGAGTCCTGCAGTTGCGCGGACTCGCCCGGGGGACTAAGGGATTGGCTGGCAAGTTTTAGGATGACGGCAATGGATTCTTACGGCGAACGTTTCCCCATCGAGGCCAATTCCGCAGTTGGGCTCCACTTCCTCATCGTCGAAGGTAGGGCCTATCCCGGCATTGCCGGTGAAATGAAGTCGGGTGCCGTCGCCGCGCTGACCGCCGCTGGCGCGACCTACGACGTCATTGCCGTCCCCGGCGCCATGGAAGTTCCTGTGGGCGTCGCCATGGCGCTCGAAACCGAACGATATGACGGCTTCGTCGCCCTCGGCTGTGTCATCCGCGGCCAGTCCAATCATTACGTCGCTGTTGCCAGCGAGAGCATTCGTGCGCTGGCCGAATTGGCCGTCGTCGATGCATTGCCTCTCGGCATCGGCATTCTTACCGTCGAGAATGAAGGTCAGGCCTGGGCCCGCGCCCGCACCAATGATGGCGACCGTGGCGGCGATGCTGCCCGCGCCGCCCTCGCTCTCGCCGCTCTCAAGGCAAAGTTGAACGCATAGTATGAACGACACGCAGAAGCCCGTACCGCAGACCGCACGCAGCGCCAATCAGCGCGGTGCTGCACGCCTTGCCGCCGTGCAGGCGCTTTATCAAATGGATGTGGGCCGCCAGACGCTTGAAGATACGCTCGCCCAGTTCGGCGCGTTTCATCTCGGCCGCGAGATCGAAGGCGAGCAATATCTCCCGGCCGATGCCGACTTTTTCAGCCAGATCGTTCGTGGCGTTACCAAAAATCAGCTCGAAATCGACCCGGCCATCGATACGGCTCTGGCTGACGATTGGCCGATGGAGCGCATCGATTCGACGCTCCGCGCCATCCTCCGCGCCGCTGCCTTCGAGCTGCTTCGCCGCCGCGATATCCCGCCCCGCGTCGTCATCACCGAATATGTCGATGTTGCCCGCGCTTTCTTCGAAGAAGACGCCTCCGGCATGGTCAACGCCGCCCTCGATTCCATCGCCCGCACTGCCGGCGTCGATATGGAAAAGAAGGCCTGAGCCCTTTTCACACAGTGTTCCACCCGGCTGCCCTTGCACTGGCAACTATGGCGTTGACCCCTGCTGTGCAGGCGGAGGCGCCGTGTCCAGTACAATACGCGCTGGCGAGCACGGCATCTGAGAGCGTTGGCGTCATCGTTGAGTGCAGCGTCAAGAACGCCAAGCTTCCAGCCGAAGACATTATGCTGTCTCCCGACGTCGCACTGTCGCTCGGCGTAACCGAAGGCGGCAGCGTGAATCTGCTCTCTCCGGAAGGACCGGACACCCCGCTCGGCGCATTCCCAGTCCTGAAGTCCCTCACCGTCGTTTCAGCGCCGTCGGGCCCGTTATCGGAAAACACGGTCATTGTCTCGAGGGCGGCCTTCCAAGAGCTCTTCGGCAAAAACGGCTCGCAAAACTAATCTCCTCAGCACGCTAGCTACATTCAATGCACCAACTGGTTACTTAGCCTTGACCTTTTCGTCCAGCTGATGGAATGTTTGTTCCGCGATCTACGATTGTGGAATTTGCATATCATCACCAAGAGCGGCTGAGCCTTCGGTACAATAATAAACGCCGGCCTCCGCTCATTGAGGAGGACATCATGAATCGCCGTTTTTTCCTGGGTGCCGCGGCGGCGCTCGGCACGCAGGCCGTTGCCCAGTCCCGCTGGCTCGCGGGCTCCGCCATCACCCTTGGTCTTACAGGAACCGCCATGTCAGCCGAAGCCGATACCGCTAGTCTCGCTCTTCTTACCAAATCCGCGGACGACCAGGTCCAAAAGACCATCGAAGGCCAGCCCCAGGCGATGACAGGTTCCCCACGCGGCTTGACGCGCCAGGTTCGCCGCCTCGTCACGCCCTTTGTCTGGGCGGACTCGAAATACCACCACGACGAATCCCTGCTCCCCCACATCCGCCAGGCGCTCGAAAAGCTCAGCCAGGCGCAGCATGACGATGGCACCTTCAGCGTCGGCAATCGCCATTCCCCGCCCGATACCGGCTTCCTCATCGAAGATTTCGGTCTCATGGTCTCGCTGCTTGAGGCTGATGATCACGCCGATAGCGCCGCCATCGCTGACACAATCCGCGCCATCCTGACCAAGGCCGGCCCAGGCCTCGCGACCGGCGGCGTCCACACGCCCAATCACCGCTGGAAAATCTGCGCCGCCCTCGCGCGCATCAGCCACGTCACCGGCGATAAATCCTACCTAGCCCGCATCGACGAATGGCTCGCCGAAGGCATGGATATCGACGAAGACGGCATCTATTCCGAGCGCAGCCCGATCTACTATTCCGAGGTCACCAATCCCTCGCTGCTCATCGTTGCCCACGTCCTCGATCGGCCAGAACTTCTCGATTATGTCCGCAAAAATCTCGAACTCTCGATCGAGCACGCTGACCGGAACGGCGAAATCGAAGCCGTTCACTCCCGCCGCCAGGATCAGCATCAGCAGGGCACCAATCTAAAATCCTTCTACGTCCAGTTCCGCGAACTGGCTCTCCTCGATACCAATGGCCGTTTTGCTGCGATGGCCCGCCTGATCGAAGAAAAATTCGCCCCCGAACTCGGAGATTATCTCGGCGACCTCATCGAGCGTCCCGAACTCTCCACGGCCCTCCCGGCCAGCCAGGAAGCCTTCGTTGATTTTGCCAAGCACTACAAAACCGCCGGCCTCGTCCGCATCCGCCGCGGCCAAATCACCGCATCCGCCTTCGGCGGCAGTGATTGGTATGTGAACGGGCACGAGAGCAAGTTCTTCAACACCGTCGGCTCTGGCCTCTCGACCAACCCGACCATCTTCCGCTCTACAAACGGCGCTGCAATCCTCGACGCCGTTCGCCTCGTGCCTAATTTCTTCTCCATGGGCCATTTCCGCTCCAACGGCATCGGCTACGACAACGGCGCCATCACGCTCGGCAATGAGCTCAAGGTCCCTTACTACCTTCCCATGCCCCCAGAGCGCCGCGATCCCGACGGCGTCTATGCGCTTTCGCGTTCTGTGGATGGCCGCTTCAATTCCATGCTCGATTTCGAAAATCGCCCCGTCTCAACGCGCGATCTCAAGACCGACGTGGCCATCACTGAAACCGAAAATGGGTTCGATCTCGCCTTTGACGTCTCGGGCGAAGAGGATGTTGAACTCACCTGGGAACTCACCTTCCGCGAAGGCGGCGAACTGTCAGGCGTCGAAGCCCTCGAAGATGGCACCTTCCATCTGATCGAAGGGCAGGGGACCTACACCCTCGGCCAGGACAAGATCACCTTCGGCCCCGGCAATGGCAAAGGCCTCATCGAGGTGCGTCCCGGTGAACAATATAGCTGGACCAATGGCAGCCTGACCCTCAAAGGCCACCGCGTCTACATCACCGCCAAATCGCCGGTGACCTACACCCTAAGCCTCGGCTTCGCCTGACGCTCGATCGCTTCCTCCCCCTACCAGGGGGAGGTTAGGTGGGGGTACCCCGCACAAACAAAAAGCCCCGGCATGCACCGGGGCTTTTCCAATTCTTTGCGTCCAAAAACCTCAGAACGACTGCAGGATCTGGTCGATAAACGTGCGGTCTTCGCCGAAGGACGGCGTACGGCGGCTTTCGATTTCGACCGTCTTGCCGTCGGCTGCCGAATAGACCGCCTTGTCGACGACCTTCTTGTTCTTGTCGAAGTAGACCGCGAGCACCGTGCGCTCCATGCCGGTCGTCATGCCAAACGATGTCTGCTGCACCTTGGTCTGCACATAATACCAGGCGCTTTGATCGCCGAAGGTATTGGTCGACTGTGGCGAGCCGAGCACGAGCGTCACGAGCTCCTGGCTCTGCCCGACGCGGATCTGCTGCAGCGCGCTATCGGAAATCTCGTAGCCCTGGGTCCGCTTGGTCACGAGCGATGTGCTGCTCGTACAGGCCGCCAGGGTCACGGCCAGAAGGGCTGCAGCCGCGATCGGTGCGATGGGAGCGGAAGCAATACGCATGGGCATGAATTTGACTTTCCCGATGGCTCTCGACTATAGGCGTCTCAACAAGGCGCGTGCCCCTTGGCCGCCGGAATGTTTAGCTGTCAACTTGGCTCGGTGGCAAGCTGACATTGGGTTGGCGAACGATGCATGTGTTTGACCCATCCCGAGGCTGAGCGCAATCCCATGATCTTGTCTCTGTTCCGCAAAAACTCAGCCACAGATGCCGTTTACGGCGTCTATAACGCCATTGTGGCGCAATCCCGGCAGCCAGTCTTCTATGCCCAATGGGGTGTGCCCGATACGGTCACTGGCCGCTTCGATATGATCAGCCTCCACATGGCCCTGGTGTTCCGCCGCATGCGCGGCACGGAATCGACACGCCAGTTCAGCCAGGCTGTCTTTGATCTCTTCTTCAAGGATATGGACCGCTCGCTGCGCGAAATGGGCGTGGGCGATCTCGGCGTGCCAAAACGTATTCAGAAGATGGGCAATCTCTTCTTTGGCCTTCTTGCTGCCATCAATGAAGCCATGGATCGCAACGATCGGGAGGCGCTCGCCGGTGTCCTCTCGCGCAATCTTTTCGAAGGCGCGGACCTCGAACACGCCGGCACTCTCGCCGACTATATGTTCGAGCAAAACCAGACCCTCGCCGACCAGCAGCCTGCCGATATTTCGGCCGGAAACATCACTTTCGGACCCGCCGCATGAAAGACCAGCCGGAACCGCTTTTTGACGCTATCGTCCGCATCGACAAACTCCCCGCCTCCGGGCGCTCGGTGAGCGTTGATGCCGATGCATCGACGCGCGAAAAGATCGCGAAAGACATGAAGCTGACCTCGGTCGAACGGTTTGTCGCCGAATTGACCGTCGTGCCTCTGCGCGGTGGCCTTCGCGCCCAAGGCTGGCTGAAGGCCCGCATCACGCAGCCCTCGGTCGTCACCTTTGAACCGATCAGCCAGGAAATCGACGAAGAAGTCGATCGGGTATTCCTTCCCGTTCCGCATGGCCATCAGGCGCCTGCGCCGGGCTCGGAAGTCTTCATCGATCTTGAAGACGATGATTTCCCTGACCATATCGATGGTCCCGAGGTCGATCTCTCGGCGCTGCTCCTCGAAACCCTTGCTCTCGCCATCGACCCCTATCCCCGGCGCGAAGGCGAAGATCTCAACGCGCTCGGACCAATTGGTGATGGCGAAGAAAGCGGCCCTTTTGCTGCGCTCGCCAAGCTCAAAGACCAGGACAAGAGTTGAACCTTTCCCGGCGGGGCTTGCACCGACCCCCTGATGGGATATGTTGTCATGCCTGCCCAAGCGGGCCGAAAAACGGGCTGAAATGACCGATACTATAACGATTTCCGTGGATGCCATGGGCGGCGACCACGCTCCGCGCGCAGTCATCCATGGGGCCGATCTGGCCCTTCGCGAGCGTAAAAACACCCGCTTCATCTTCCATGGGCGCAAGGAGCAGATCGATCCGCTCCTCGAGGAATTCCCCAAGCTTAAGGCTGCGTGCACTGTCCGCCATTGCGAAGCCGTCATCGCCATGGACGAAAAGCCCAGCCAGGCCCTGCGCAAGGGTAAGAACGTCTCGTCCATGTGGATGGCCATCCAGGCCGTGAAGGATGGTGAGGCCGATGTCGCCATCTCCGGTGGGAATACCGGCGCGCTAATGGCAATGGCCACCTTCTGCCTCCGCCCCATGGAAGGCATTTCCCGTCCAGGCATCGCAGCCATCTGGCCGACCACCCGCAGCGACATCATCGTGCTCGATATGGGCGCCACCATTGGTGCCGACGCCCGCCAGCTCGTCGATTACGCCATTCTCGGTTCGGCACTCGCCCGCGCGCTGTTTGATTCCGAGTCGCCGACCGTTGGCCTTCTTAATATCGGCACGGAAGAGGCCAAGGGTCTCGACTATATCAAGGATGCCGGCAAGATCCTGAGCCAGGCCAGCGGCGCCGGCTTCACCTATCATGGCTTTGTCGAGGGCACCGATATCGGCAAGGGCACGGTCGATGTCGTCGTCACCGAAGGTTTTGTCGGCAATGTCGCGCTCAAGACCGCCGAAGGCACCGCCCGGCAGGTCGCGTCCTATTTGCGCTCGGCACTCAAGGCCAATTGGGTAAGCATGCTCGGCGCATTTTTCGCCTCGTCCGCGCTCAATGCTCTGCGCCGCAAGATGGACCCGCGTACCGTCAATGGTGGCGTCTTCATGGGCCTCAACGGCATCGTCATAAAATCGCATGGCGGCACGGATGAAGTGGGCTACAAGAGTGCTCTCAACCTTGCCTATGAAATGGCGCGCAGCCGCCTGATCGACAAGATCAGCGACACCATGCAGCGCTTCCCTGTCACTGTAGCGGCTCCCGAGCCGTCTTCCGATTCCGAGGCCAAGTCCGCGTGAGCAGAGTTCGTTCCATTGTGCGCGGGGTCGGTAGCTACCTTCCCCAAAACGTCGTCACCAATGCCGAATTGGCCAAGACCGTCGATACGTCGGACGAGTGGATCCAGCAGCGCGTCGGCATCAAGGAGCGCCACATCGCTGCCGAAGGCGAGTTCACGTCAGATCTAGCGGTTGCCGCGGCCAAGGCCGCGCTCGACAATGCCGGCCTCACGCCCGAAGACATCGACCTCATCATTGTCGCGACAACAACGCCCGATTACACTTTTCCGGCGGCTGCTACGCTGGTGCAGATGAAGCTTGGCATGCACCATGGCTTCGCCTTCGATATCCAGGCAGTCTGCTCCGGCTTTGTCTATGCGGTTACGACGGCCGATAGCTACATCAAGAATGGCCTAGCCAAGCGTGCCCTCGTCATCGGCGCCGAGACCTTCACCCGCCTCCTCGATTGGACCGATCGCACCACCTGCGTGCTCTTCGGCGATGGCGCCGGTGCCATGATTCTCGAGCGTGCCGAACTGGCCGAAGGCGAGCCGGAGCGCGGCATCATCGCCTCCGCTCTCCGCTCCGATGGACACCATTGGGATAAGCTCTATGTCGATGGCGGCCCGTCCTCTACAGGCACGGCTGGCCATGTCCATATGCAGGGCCCGGAAGTCTTCCGCCACGCCGTCGGCAAGATCACCGACGTCGTCTATGCGACGCTCGAACAGAGCGGCCATACCGTCGCCGATCTCGATTGGTTCGTGCCGCACCAGGCCAACAAGCGCATCATCGATGGGGCAGGGGCCAAGCTCGGCCTGCCGCCCGAAAAGGTCGTCACCACCGTCGATATTCACGCCAATACATCTGCCGCTTCCGTGCCGCTCGCCTTGAGCGTCGCCGTCGCCGATGGGCGCATCAAGTCGGGCGATCTCGTCATGCTCGAAGCCATGGGTGGCGGTTTTACTTGGGGAGCCTCGCTCATTCGCTGGTAGTCGGCGATTGAGCCGATTGACCTCAACCGTTTCAAGGCGTTAGTCTCCTTCCTGGGTGGAGGAGCCCGACGTAATGGCCTTTTCGGAGCATTTCCGAGGGCCGCGTCGATCGAGGGAAGGTTTCCTGCCGGTTTGCACTGCTAACTGGCGACAGTGGAATAAAAAAACAGTACGCTGGCTTGGAAATCAGTTCTGAACCACGGGGGTGCGAATGACGCAGAAGACGGTAACGCGGGCCGATCTTGCCGAGGCTGTTTATGGCACTGTTGGTCTGTCGCGAACCGAGTCGGCCGAATTGGTCGAACGCGTTCTAGAACTCATCACAGATGCGCTGATCACCGGCGCCAATGTCAAACTCTCATCATTTGGATCATTCCAGGTTCGCTCCAAAAACGAGCGGATCGGCCGCAATCCGAAGACCGGCGAGGAAGTGCCTATTTCCCCCCGGCAGGTTCTTGTGTTCAAACCCAGCAATGTGTTGAAGTCAAAAATCAACAAGTCTATGGTTGCCGCTGAAAAGTAAGGCTTTCTTACTCGAGGGGCGACCGGTTTGGACAAGTCTCCAGACGCATTCCGGACGATATCTGAAGCCGCGGAAGAGCTCGATCTTCCTCAGCACGTCCTGCGATTCTGGGAGACGCGCTTCGCCACCATCAAACCGCTCAAGCGCGGTGGCGGCCGCCGCTATTACCGCCCCGAAGACGTCATGCTGCTGCGCGGCATCCGTCATCTCCTTTACGATCAAGGCTTTACCATCAAGGGCGTCCAAAAGATCCTCAAGGATCAGGGCCCGCGCTATGTCATCGCCGTCGGCGAAGGCAAGGGCCTCGACGAGATCATCCCCCTCATCGAAGAAGCGCAGGCCGCCGCCGACGAAGCCGAGATCGAAGAAGCCGTCATGACGGCCGACCCCGCCCTCGACGAAGAATCGCGCGAAAAACTCTCCGAAGTTTTGCGCGAACTTTTAGAATGCAAACGCATCCTCGAGCGGGCGCGCGAGCACTAGTTTCTTAGAAGCCGAGGCACTCACAACGTCATCCCCGCGAAAGCGGGGATCTCTGTTTTGCTAATCCTGCTCCGTAATGGTGAGGTACTTGCGCAGCAAGCCTCGAACCGCTAGGTCATGGCACCATCCTCACCTCTCCCTCTGGGGGAGAGGTCGCCGCGAAGCGGCGGGTGAGGGGGCCTGCCCGCCAGCAAGCACGACGGCATGGCGTGGTCTTTTGGACCCTTGGCCCGACCTTCCACCCCGTCGTCACTACCCGGTCTGTCCGGGTAGTCCATGCGCGGCGATATGGATTGCTAGGCCAAACTCGGCAAAGACAAAATCCGAAGTGCCATGAGTGCACAAACCCCAGCATGATGACCTAGAATTCTCATTCCATCCGCACCAAAAATCGCCTATTCATTCCACAACAATTTATGGGTGGAGGTACCCTCATGACCGTTCGTTTTGGCCTTCTCGGCGCCGGCCGCATTGGCAAGGTTCACGCTAAAGCCATCGGCTCCAATCCCAAGGCGAAACTCGTCGCCGTCGCCGATCCAATGGCTGACGCCGCCAACGCCATCGCCAGCCAATATGGCGCCGAAGTCCGCACGATCGACACGATCCTGACCTCGGCTGACATTGACGCCGTCGTCGTCTGCACCCCCACTGACACCCACGCCGACCTGATCGAGCGCTTTGCCCGCGCCGGCAAAGCCATATTCTGCGAAAAGCCGGTCGATCTCGATATCGAGCGCGTCAAAGCCTGCATCCGCGTCGTCGATGAAACCGCCGCGACGCTCATGGTTGGCTTCAACCGCCGCTTCGATCCGCACTTTCAGGCCGTCAAGCAAGCCATCGACGAAGGCCAGATCGGCGACGTCGAAATGGTGACCATCATCTCGCGCGATCCCGGCGCACCGGGCGTCGATTACATCAAGCGCTCCGGCGGCATTTTCCGCGACATGACTATCCACGACTTCGACATGGCCCGCTTCCTCCTCGGCGAAGAAATCGACACCGTCACCGCCCAGGCCTCGGTCCTCGTCGACGCCGCCATCGGCACCGCCGGCGACTTCGACAGCGCATCGGTCATGCTGTCTACCGCCACCGGAAAGCACGCCACCATCTCCAATTCCCGCCGCGCCACCTACGGCTACGATCAGCGCATCGAAGTCCACGGCTCCAAGGGCGCCGTCGCGGCAGAAAATCAGCGCCCGGTCTCCATCGAAATCGCCAACGGCAACGGCTACACCCGCCCGCCGCTGCATGATTTCTTCATGACCCGCTACACCGAAGCCTATGCCCGCGAAATCAGCGGCTTCATCGATTTCGTCGAATCCAAAACTCCCGCTTCGCCCAGCGGCACCGACGGCCTCATCGCCCTCGCTCTCGCCGACGCCGCCCTCAAATCCGTCAAAGAGGGCCGCGCCGTAAAAGTCAGCGAAATCACAGGCATCATGGCCGACAAATCGGTCTTCCAGGGCCGCTGAGCCTCAGCCATCCACCCCGGCGAAAGCCGGGGCCCATCCTCAGGTCTATAAAATAAAAGGGCGCCACCACGGCGCCCTTTTTTCGTTTAGTCTAGTCCGAGCCCAAACACCGATGGCACAATGAAATTCCTCCCCCTGCTAACCGGTCTTCTGCTGATGTCCCCCAACGCCCAAAGCGCCGAACCCCATTCGGTCTTCACCCTCCGCGGCACCTGCCAGAGTTTTCTGGTCGGCACCGAAAACCTCACCAGCCTCTGCGCCGGCGAAGTCATGCAAGTGGTTTACACCGACAGCCGCATGGACCTGTCCATCTGGACCGACGACCCCTCCGGCCGCTTCTTCGTCCTCAGCGGCACAGCCAGCGCCGAGAACGGCAATCTCGCGCTCGCCGTGGATCAGATCACCGAAGGCAAGGACGGCAGTGGCAACAACATTGTCGAGATCAAAGCCTCAGGAAAATGCACGCTCGCCGGCGACCCCACCTCCGGCCCCGCGCATTACACCTGCGAGGCCACCGACGACGCCGGCAAAACCTACAAGTTTGCCCTGCTCACCGATGGCTCGGCCTCGGAAAGCATGCTCGATTGACCTCTGCCTGCCATCAGGAAGCCGCCATGCGTCCCGCTCTCGCCCTCTGCATCATTATGGCTGCCATCGTGCCCGCCACGGCCGCGGAGATCATCGATACCCAAGCGACCGACGGCACCTGCGAGCGGCTGGTCATCGCCGACGAGAACCTCACCGCACAATGCGGCACTGGCCTTGCCGTTCTGACCTATGACGATGGCCGGGTGGCCGTTTCCGCAGGCACGGGTGGCCAAGACTTCTTCGGCCTCGGCGAGCCCGAGCGCATGCTCTTGCTGATCGGCCCCGGCAAGCCCTGGATGGATTTCAATATCTCCAGCGTCGTGATCAGCGCCGCCGCAGAGACCGAAGACCCAGTCCTGGCCGACGTCTCAGGAGCCTGCACCCACGTCGACGCCACCCCCGGCTTTCTTGTTTCCTGCGAAGCCAAAGACGGCGATGGCCGTACTTACGCGCTCACCTATCGCACGGACGGCGGACAGATCCACAGCTTCTAGCTATTTCAGCATCCACTCATGCTCCGGCGCATTGTGGAATTTCCACACCCGCTTTGGCCCAGCCATCACATTGAGATAATAAAGATCATACCCCGCCGTCGTCGCCACCGGATGATATCCTCGCGGCACCAGCGTGACATCACCATCCTCCACCGCCATCGCCTCATCGAGGCTCCGGTCGTCGGTATAGACGCGCTGAAACGCAAACCCCTGCGGCGGATTCATGCGGTGATAATAGGTCTCTTCCAGAAAACTCTCGTGCGGAAGGTTGTCCTGATCATGCTTGTGCGGCGGATAGGACGAGGTATTGCCCTGCGGCGTGATCACTTCCACCACCAGCAGCGCATTGGCCGAGCCATCGTCCTCGGGCATGATATTGTAGACATGCCTGATATTGGCGCCCTTGCCACGGCTCAACCGCGGATGGGTCCCCGGCGGAATGATTTGGGCATGGAAATCCCCGCCGCCCGGCGCCGAGCACACGGCTAGTTCCAGGTCCGTCGTCGCATCGACTGCCCAGTCGCGCCCTGCCGGCACATAAAGCGCCCACGGCGCCCCCTGGAACGGGCTCATCCGCTCCCCGAGCTCGCCAAAATCCTCGCCATCGACGGCAAAGCGCCCCTTGCCGGAAACGATCACCAGGCAAACCTCGCGCTCGTCCGTCGCCTCGCCATAGGCCTCGCCCGGCTTGAGCCTATGTAGCCCGAAGCCGACATGCGTCCAGCCGGCCGAAGCCGGCGTCACATCATGGATCTTGCCGCTCGTCGCCGTCGACCGGACCAGCAGGGGGGATTTGCTCATTTTTGGGCTGCTCCTTGGGGAAGGCATAGAAGAAATTCCAGAGCGAATAGGCGAGCGCAGCGCCTACCAGCACGATCCAGAGTGTCTCCTTGGTCCAGATCGCCTCCCAGGCAAGCCAGATCGCCAGAAACACCACGATGGCCACCCGGCGCCAAAGCGGTCGGAACCAGTTGAGATCGTTTTCTTTCAGAGCCATGCGCCAATCCTTCTTCGTTGGCGCATGGTCTAGCAAAACTCACGCGTTCGGAAAACCTTGCGTCTCGACGGTGTAACCCGCCGCCGTCATCACCCGCATCAGTTCCTTGTGGCCCACCTGCGCCATTTTCAGCGGCGGATTGGCCTTCGGGTCCTGTTCGGCCTCGACCACAAACCAGCCCTCATAGCCATGATCGGCCAGCCGCTGCACGATGGCGCCAAAATCGAGCGACCCATCACCAGGCACGGTGAAAGCACCCAGCGCCACCGCATCGAGAAAGCTCTGCTTCGTCCGATCGAGCCCATCGACAACCGATCGGCGAATATCCTTCACATGCACATGATTGATCCGCTCATGATGCTTATCAATCGCCCGCAGTGGATCACCGCCCGCAAAGGCCAGATGCCCCGCATCGAGCAACAGCGGAATGCCCGCGCCCGAAGCCGCCATAAACGCATCCAGCTCCGGCTCGGTCTCGACCACAGCCGCCATATGGTGATGATAGCTCAGTGGCATGCCCTGCTCGGCGCACCATTCGCCAAATTCGGTCACCTTGCGCCCATAAGCCTTCATCTCGTCATCCGAGAGCTTCGGCTTCTGCGCCAGCGGAATTTCGCGCTTGCCCTGCACCGACCGGCCCACTTCGCCATAAACGATGCAAGGCGCGCTTACTGCCTTGAACAGCTCGATCATCGGCAGAATGCGGTCCTTGTTGGCCGCCAGCTCTTCCTTGACCAGCGTCCCCGAAAACCATCCGCCGCAAAGCGTAACATCGGCCGCGCGCAGGATCGGCAGCATCACCTCCGGATCATCCGGAAACCGCCGCCCCTTCTCCATCCCGGTAAACCCGGCCGAGCGCGATTGTCGCAGGCACTCCTCGAGCGACACATCATCGCTCAACTCCACCAGATCGTCGTTCCACCACGCGATCGGCGACATCCCAAGCTTGGCTTTCATTCTTTTGGTCTCTCCCGCGCCGTCGCGCTTAATCTCATCACGCCCACCGGCCTCCCCCTCGCCCCTTGCGGGAGAGGGACAGGAAATCTGCGTTCAGCAGATTTCCAGGGTGAGGGGTTCTATCCCCACGCTCAATTTCTCAATTCCGTCGTCATTGCCCGGCTTGTCCGGGCAATCCATCTCGCCTCCGCATGGACCACCGGGACAAGCCCGGTGGTGACGACCACTAGTGGACAGTAGTCACCCAATCCGCTGCGCTTGCAACGCCTTCACATACCCCTCACGCGCCGCATTCACCGCGCCGCGCTCGCTCACCTCCGGCACCGCCACATCCCACCAGGTCCCCCCAGCATCCGTGGTGATCAACGGATCGGTATCAATCACAATCACCGTAGTCCGCTCGACATCCGCCGTCTCGACCAGCGCCGCTTCCAGCTCAGCGATCGACCCGACCTTGCAGCTCACCGCCCCCATCGCCGCTGCATGCGCCGCAAAGTCGATGCCCGGCAGCGTCACGTGATGCGTATCCCTAAGCAGGTTGTTAAAATTCGCCCCGCCCGTGGCCATCTGCAGCCGGTTGATGCAGCCGTAGCCCGCATTATCCAGCAGCACGATCGTCAGCTTGGCGCCCAGCATGATCGACGAAACGATCTCCGAGTTCAGCATCATATAGCTGCCATCGCCGACCATCACGACCACGTCGTCCTCGGGCCGCGCCAGCTTCACGCCAAGCCCGCCGGCAATCTCGTAGCCCATGGTCGAAAAACCATATTCGAGATGATAGCTGCCCGGCGCACCCGCCTTCCAGAGCTTGTGCAACTCGCCAGGCAACCCGCCCGCCGCACACACCAGCGTCGCCTTCTGCCGCGCCCGCTGCACTGCTCCGATCACCTGCGCGTCCGACGGCAATTCCACATTGGTCGGCCCGGTCGCGGCGTCAGCATCCAGCAGCCATTTGTCCTTTTCCCGCATGGCCTTATGCGTCCAATCGGAATCAACCTGCCATCCCATCAGCGCCGCATCCAGCGCTTCAAGTCCCACGCGAGCATCTGAGACCAGCGGCAGCGCCTCGTGCTTCCCCGCATCGAACGGCTGCACGTTGAGACCAATGATTTTGAGGTCTTCGTTCTTGAACAGCGACCACGACCCAGTCGTAAAATCCTGCAACCGCGTGCCGACAGCCAGCACCACATCGGCCTCTTCAGCCAGAATGTTTGACGCCGACGAACCCGTCACGCCGACACTGCCCATGTTCAGTTCATGCGCATGGGGCAGGGCGCTCTTGCCCGCCTGCGTCTCCATAACGGGAATGCCATGCTCCTCGGCAAAGGCCATGAGGCTCTCGTTCGCTTCGGAGTAAAGCACGCCGCCGCCCGCGATGATGACCGGCTTCTTCGCCAGTTTCAGCGTCGCCGCCGCCGTCGCAAATTCATCGGCATCTGGCATGATCCGCCGCGGTACCCAGACCTTTTCGGCAAAAAAGCTCTCAGGATAGTCATAGGCTTCCGCCTGCACATCCTGGCACAAGCTCAGCGTCACCGGCCCGCATTCAGCCGGATCGGTCAGCACCTGCATGGCCCGCCGCAGCGCCGGAATGATCTGCTCCGGCCGCGTGATCCGATCGAAATAGCGGCTGATGGGCCTAAAACAGTCATTGGCCGAAACCGTGCCGTCGCCCCAGTCTTCGACCTGCTGCAAGACCGGATCAGGCAACCGATTGGCAAACACATCGCCCGGCAGCAAAAGCACCGGCATCCGGTTCACATGCGCCAGCGCCGCCGCCGTCACCATGTTCAGCGCGCCCGGCCCGATCGAAGAGGTCACCGCCATGAACCGACGCCGGAAGCTGGCCTTGGCATAGGCAATCGCCGCATGCGCCATGCCCTGTTCGTTCTGCCCGCGATAGGTCGGCAGCGTATCCCTAACGCCATAAAGCGCCTCGCCCACCCCAGCCACGTTCCCGTGCCCGAAAATGGCAAAAACCCCGCCAAAGATCGGCACCGTCTCCCCGGCAATGACAGTCTTCTGCGCCGTCAAAAACCTTGCCACAGCCTGCGCCATGGTCAATCGAACAGTCTTCTGGCTCATGGCCACTCCTCGTATTCCTCGGTCCTTGTCGGACCCTAATTCGTGGCGCTACCGCCTGTTAAGCCAACGCGCTTCCCTCGGGCTTGACCCGAGGGCCACCATCAATTTGCCACCGCGTCATTCCCGCGAAAGCGGGAATCTCACTGCCACTAAAGCCGGGATTCCCGCTTTCGCGGGAATGACGCCGTGGAGGGTAGATTTCCCTTGAGTTTAAGCCCCGTCCCAAGCCTCAACCAACCCCGCAAACCGCTGCGCCATCATCGCCACGGCCTCATCATCCCCAATGCGCCCATCGAGCCAAGCCCGCGCCGCATCAGCAAAAATCGTCCGCCCGACTGCAAAGCCCTTCACCGACTTTGCGGCCTTCGCCTCCGCAAAGCCAGCGATCAACTGCTCCGCCGGCGCATCGAGCCCGAGCAGCACGACCCCCCGGCAAAGCGGATCATGCGCTTCGATCGTGGCATCGATCTGGCGCCAAGCCTCCGCGCTCGGCTGCGTCTCGAGTTTCCACCAATCCGGCTTGATCCCTGCCGCATATACCGCTTGCATCGACCGCGCCGCCGTATCGTCGCTCAGCGCGCCATGCTTGCTGGAAATGATCTCGACCAATAGCTCGCGCCCGATTTTGCGCGCCGCATCATAAGCCGCGCGTAGCTTATCGATCTGCACGTCCCGCAATTCCGCCGCATCGTCCGGATGATAGAAACACAGCACCTTTATGCAGTGATCCACCGGCCAATCCACCAGCCGCGATCCCAGATCCTGCGAAAACTCAAACTGCAGCGGCCGCGACCCCGGCAACTCAATAGGCTTTGCCACCCAGAAATTGCCGATCGCGCTGGCTGCATAAAGCGCATCGCGCCCATATTTGTCGTCGAGCAACATGCCAAAGCCGTCGCGCCCACCAGCCACCTGCGCCGCTGCTTTAACGGCCAGCACCTTGAACGCCGGAATGCGCTTGAGCTTTTCCGCGTCGCCCGCTGCCATCTCTTCGATCTGGAGCCGATGGTCGATTGCCAGCGCCTTCATGCTTGGGATTTCGCGCCGACGTGTCGTCGCCCAGTGCACGTGATTGATCGCCTCGTCCTTGCGCAGCGCCCGCTCCTTGCTGCCATGCTCGAGGAAGTAGTTGAGTTCGGTCCAGGTCGGAATTTCCGGCGCACACAGCAGCCGGCTCACGGCAAAAGCCCCACAGGCATTGGCCCAGGTCGCACTCGTCGCATGCGGTTCCCCGCGCAGCCACCCGCGCAGAAATCCGCTCATGAAGGCGTCGCCGGCCCCAAGCACATTGTAGACCTCGATCGGAAATCCCTTGCCGACGATCCCATCTTCAAGATCATCCGGAATAGCCCCGTCATAAACAATGCACCCCATCGGCCCGCGCTTGAGCACAATGGTCCCGCTCGAAAAGCTTCGAATGGTTTTGAGCGCCGCTGTCAGATCGCTCTCGCCCGACGCGATAAGCACTTCCTCTTCCGTCCCGACGATCAGATCGCAATCCGCCAAAACGGTCTGCATACGCTTGGAGACTTCATCCGACGCGATATAGCGGCTGTCGCCCGCGTCGTGCCCCGCCAGTCCCCAAAGATTAGGCCGATAGTCGATATCGAGGATAACCTTGGCGCCGTTGGCCTTGGCGATCCGCATCGCCTTGCGCTGCGCCGCGTCCGTATTGGGCTTGGCAAAGTGCGTGCCGGTCACCAGCACCGCCTTGGCCGAGCGCACGAAATCCTCGTCGATATCGCCTTCATCAAGCGCCGCATCGGCGCAGTTGTCGCGATAGAAAATCAGCGGAAACGAATTGTCGTTCTCGACCGAAAGCAGCACCAGCGCCGTTAGCCGCTCGGGATCGGTCACAACGCCCTGGGTCTCGACCCCCTCGCGCTGCAATTGCTCGCGAATGAAGCGGCCCATCTGCTCATTGCCAACCCGCGTGATCAGCGCCGACTTCAGCCCCAGCCGTGCCGTGCCGACAGAAATATTGGTCGGGCACCCACCGACGGATTTAGCGAAGCTGCCGATATCCTCGAGCCGCGTCCCGATCTGCTGGCCATAAAGGTCCACCGAGGCGCGGCCAATGGTGATCACATCGAGCGTCTGTTGCGTGCTCACCAAAATTCCTCCCGCGGCGGCTTATCGTTGGAGGAATTGAAACACATCTTCTAAATCAGATCAAATATAGAATACTTGTTCCATTCATGAAATTTGCATTCGCCGCCGTTCCTCCGCGATGCCAACCGCTAGCGCCATGGCGAAAGCCATGCTTGCGGATAGTGACCGGAAGCCGGCATGGTCCGCTTCGACCAGTTCGAACCACACCGTCGAACATTCCGCCAGCGGCGAGAACGCTGAGTCGGTCAGCGACACCACCGGAATGCCCCGCGCCGCTAGTGCCGAAGCTTGCGCGATTGTCTCCGGAGCATAAGATGAAAAGCTGATCGCAAAAGCCGCGTCACCCGGGTCGGCCATTGCGAGCAAATCATCGTCGATGCCGGATGCTGTTCCAGCGATCTGACAGCGGATTTTGAGCTGCGAAAGCGCGTAGGCCATGTAGGTCGCGATCGGATAGCTTCGCCGACGTGCAATAAGGTGAATTGTGCGCGCCGATGCTAACGTAATGGTAGCGGATTCGAAGCGTTTAGGGTCGATTGCAGTCCCCAGATTATCAAGGCTGCGATGGGCTGCAGCAATGAATGAACTGAGGATGACCGCCGATCCTGCCGGCGCCAATTCCCCGCTTTCAAGCTCTGCAAGGCGATCTTCATAGCTCGAATTGCGCTCTCGCAACCGCTCACGAAACACAGCCTGCAATGCCGAAAAGCCATCAAAACCAAAGGCTTGCGAAAATCGAACCAGCGTAGATGGCTGCACTTCCGCCGCGAGCGCAATACTCGCCGCCGTGCCAAACGCGATCTCATCGGGATGATCAAGCGCAAAGGCCGCTACCTGCGCCAGGCGCTTGGGCAGTTCGCGCCGCCGTTCAAGGATAAGCTCCCGCAGCGCCTCGAAATTTTTCGGCGCCGCCAAAATCTCTCCCCGGTCCATCGAACACCCTCAAAATAGCAACGCCGGCAATATCGCATCGCCGGCGCCCGATTTGGAAGAATTATTCTACGCGCGGAACGCTATGCCGCTACGAATTTCGATCCTTGGTCGCGTCCTTCAACAAGATAGAGCAACAGCGACGCCAGAATGATCAGCGCTGCACCGGGCCAGAACCATACCGATGGCACCTGACCAAGCACGATCCAGCCGACGATCGCGCCCAGGGGGACCTTCAAATCACCGAATGGCTGGAGGAAAGTTGCATCGGCGGCCCGATAGGCAAAGCTCAGCAGATACTGCGCCGCGGCCGTTAGTGCGCCGAGCAACAAAAGCAGGATCAACCCGGTACCCGTCGGCAAGGCAAACGGAAAGCCAGGAGCAGCACCGACCGGCAGCGCCCAGGAAAAGGCGGTCACCAGCAGCAGGATAGCAAGGTGGTTCGGCGTGATCAGCACCAGCAGCGAAATGGTGAGCGTCTCGGGGCTTTCGCCCTTATGCGTCAGATACTTGGTCAGAATATCCGTGGTTGCCCAAAGCGCCGCCGCCAAAATCGGTACAAGGGTTTGCCAGGAAAACCCTTCGGCCCCAATGCCCGAAACAATGATCGCACCAGCAAAGCCGGTTAGCGCGGCGCCAATCCGGGCCGTGGACGCCTTCTCGCCGAGAAGCAGCGTAGACCCCAGAATAATGAACAGCGGCCCGGTGGCGAGCAGCGTCACCATCTGCCAGATCGGCACGCCTGAGGCGAAACCATAGACGAATACATGCACGCCCAGCGCCGAAGCGAAGGCACGAATTTCATGGGCAAGCGGATAGCTGGTGCGCAGATTCTTGAGGCCAATCCGCATGATGATCGGCAGCGCCAAAATGGAGGCAATGACATATTGCCAGAAGGCCATGCCGGTCGAACTCATGCCAAACCCGCCATATTCCACCGGCGTGGGCAGAACGGATTGCAGCGTATTGGACGCGGCAAATGCCAAGCTCGCGACGAGCATGAACAGCGCGCCCGAGGTGGCGCTGGCATATTTAGAAGAGGAAATCTGGTTCATATGGTGTCCTTTCCGTAACCAGTTTCCTCAGGGTTACGAGAAGGGGACGCATCACGGTGCTCGCGAACAAACGCGAACGCCGTCAAGCGATTACCAACTCATTCTCTTTCATCCGGACTATACCGTCGGCTCCGGAATCACACCGGATCTGCTGACCCTCCAGCCGAAGCCGGAAGCGCTCGCGGGCTTGGCGTCGCCGCCTTACCGCCGGTGGGGAATTGCACCCCGCCCTGAGAATTGCGCGAGATCGTAATCTCACGATGGATAACATAGGGCAGGCCAATTGACCTGACAACCGCGCTTCAGGGCACAAACTGTCTTCTTTCGCCGAACAGCGCGGATGAATTCTCTACGCGGCGGTGTGAAATTATCGACGCCATTCCAGCCATTGAAAAAGGGGCCCGTTGCCGGAGCCCTTGATCTGTTTCGGTTTTGTTAAGGCTTAGCCTTCCAGCCATTTCACCTGTTCTGGCGTCAGCTTGATCTCGAAAGCCTTGACGCTATCTTCGAGCTCAACCAGACGACGCGGCCCGATCAACGGTACGCTGGGGAAAGGCTGGGCCAACACATAGGCCAGCGCCACATGGATTGCGTTGTGGCCAATCTGATTGGCCAGCTCGATGGCCCGGTCACGACGGCCAAAGTTCTGCTCGTTGTACCAAACGCGAACCAATTCCTCATTGTCGGTCTTGTCGCGACCAGCAAGGTCGGTGAAGAACCCGCGAGCCTGGCTCGACCACGAGAAGTTGGTCACCTGACGGTCGATCAGCCACTGCTTGAAATCAGGCGTCGATGACGTGACGCAGCCGCCCCAGATCGGATCGAGCATTTCGGCCAGCGCAAAGTTATTGCTTAGGGCCTGTGGCTTGGCCTTGCCCGTGCGTTCGGCATAGGCAATTGCTTCGTCCATACGCTCTTTGGTCCAGTTCGACCCACCGAACGGCCCACGAATGCGGCCAGCCTTCACCTCGGCATCCATGGCATCGACGAATTCGCCCACTGGCACATCGGTATTGTCGCGGTGCATGAAATAGACGTCGACATAGTCTGTTTGAAGCCGATCGAGCGACTGGGTCAGCTGCTTGCCGATGACGTCGGGATAGACGAGCGGCGAGTGCGCGCCCTTGCCGATGACCACGGCGTCTTCACGCACGCCGCGGCTCTTCTGCCATTCGCCAAAGAGCTTTTCGGTGTAGCCACCGCCATAGATGAAGGCGGTATCAAAGATATTGCCGCCCTTTTCCCAGAACGCATCGAGGAGGATCGCGCCCGAGGAGAAAGTGCGGAAATCTTCAAAGCCAAGGGCGACGGCCGAAGCCGGCTTGTTAAGCCCAGGGATCGTGCGCTTGGTGATCACGCCACTGTTCGGTCCCAGCTTGCGATTGTCCAAGGTGTTGACACGGTTGGTGTATTTTTCGACCGAGTACTCAATCCCGGCGTCCTTACGCCACTGATCCAGTACGCGTGCGTTGCCAAGGCTATCGCCCCAGGTCATGCCTGGCGCCGGGAATTCCTGCTTGCCTTCGAGAATGGCGAGCGAGGCTGCGTCGGCTTCGAACGAATAGACGTGAGCGGTTTCATTGACCGAAACCGTCTCGGTCTTGCCGCCCTTGATGATGTCGATGCGGCCAAGGCCCTGGTCACGATTGCCATTGGCGAACCAGAATTCCGGCACTTCGATCCGGCCGTCAGAGCCATGGATGCGCAGCACATTGTCGAGATTGGCCATCACCGCGCAAGACACCTGCGCGACGATGCCGTTCTCGAACGTCAGCAGCGCCGCGGCCCAGTCGTCCGTGCCTTCATCGTTTAGCTTAGCCGTGCCAGCCACCTTAACCGGATCAGCAAACGGTTTGCCGAGCGCCGCGCCAGCAATAAGCCGCGCCATCGAAACCGGATAACCGCCGACGTCCAGAATGCCGCCGCCAGCCAATTCCGAAGCGAACAGGCGGTGCTGCGGCTGGAACTTGCCCATCGAGAAACCAAAGCTCGACTGGATCATCCGCACTTCGCCGATGGCGCCGGATTTGATCAGGTCGAGGAGCTGCTTCATCTGCGGGTGTAGGCGATACATGAAGGCTTCCCCGGCAAAGGTGCCGGCCTTCTTGTGCGCATGGAACACGGCGTCGATTTCATGAGCCGAAAGCGCCAGCGGCTTTTCGACCAGCACATGCTTGCCGGCTTCCGCTGCCTTGATCGCCCACTCGGCGTGACCGGTATGCGGCACAGCGATATAGACCGCGTCGATGTCCTTGTCGGCGAGAAGGGCGTCATAGCCCTTGACCACGCGCACCCCCGGAAAATCCACGGCCAGGTTCGGCTTGCTCGGATCGCGGGTAGCGATTGCTGCCAGAACGCCATGCTTGGAATGCTCGAGGCCGCCGCGGAAGGCCTTGGCGATGCTGCCTGGGCCAATAATGCCCCAGCGAATTTTCTTGTCAGTCATGTTCTTTCCTCGCAAGGAGCCATCCCGTTTCCGGTTGGCTCGATCTTATTGCTGTCGGCAGAATCAGGTGGGCGCGGCTGACACAAGGCCCCGCGCTCTCTCCTCCCTTGCTCTTATGCCGAGCGCTACCTAAGCTAGAGACTCTATTAGAGCCGTCGCTCTTATCGGGTATTTCAAATTGGCGGATAGTAAGATGGTGGATCGCGGCTTTTATGAGCCGTCAATCAATGGCGTCGAACGCCTCCCCACCGAACTCAACATGTTCCATGCGTCTCCGCTGCTGATGCGTACGCCGCATTGGCATGCGCAGGTCGAGGTCAATTATATCGTCCGTGGCTGGGCGCATTATGCCATGAGCGGCTACGAAGTCCGCTTTTCCGCCGGCGATCTCGCCCTGTTCTGGGGCGGCCAACCCCATCGCCTCGACGATGCCTCGGACGACCTCGTTTACACAGGCGGCCATCTTCCGCTCGTTCATTTCTTCCGCCTGCGCCTGCCGCAGGACGTCCAGGCTGGGCTGATGCAGGGCGCCTCTCTCGTCACCAAGGCAACTGATCCTTCGGATACGCTCAATTTCGCCCGCTGGAACGACTATGTGCGCTCCAATGATCCGCTTCGCGTCAGCGTCGCAGTGGACGAACTCCTCCTTCGGATCGAGCGCATCCGCTTCGCGCCTTATGAGCTGCTGTCGAGCCACCCAATCCAGTCCGACGGCTCCTCGACCGACCAGCATATTTCGCCGATCGTTGTGCGCATCTGCGATTTCATCGCCGACAATTTCCGCGAGGACATCGACTCTGTCGACATCGCCGTGGCAGCCGACGTGCACCCCAAATATGCGATGACCGTCTTCAAGAAATGCACGGGTATGACGCTCAACGACTACGTCAACCTGATCCGCCTGTCTTACGCGCAGGCGCTGCTGATGCGCGACGATGAAAACGTACTGCAAATCGCCATGGAAAGCGGCTTCGGCTCGCTCAGCGCCTTCAACAAGCTCTTCCGCAAGATCGCCGGCATGTCCCCCAGCGACTTCCGCCGCGATCTGCGAACACGACCGGTATCCGCCCTGCCGCCAAAAGTCGCGGCCTCGCTTTCATATAACTGATCAAGCCGTGTGGGGCGCAAGCTTTTGGCGCAACTCATCGCGATGCGGCCAGGTGTAGCGCAACACTGGCGTATCCGGGCTGCCCGGATATTGCGCCAGAATCCGCTCTTCGATCCGGCCGCCCATGCGGTCGTATAGGGCGCGCGCCGGCATATTGCCTTCAAGGGCCAGCAGGGAAATCGGGGTATCCAGGAACGCTGCTGGAAAAGTGTCGAGAATGGCAAGCCAAAGCCGCCGCGCCAGCCCCTGCCGCTGAAAGTCAGAGCCGACATAGAGGTGGTGCAGATAGGTGCCCCACTTGTCGCTAGGGTCGAACACGGCGCTGGTAAATCCGGCCAGCACACCATCCGCGTCCGCCACCATGATCGATAGCCGCTCGGGGTCGACTGGCCCGGCAAAGCGCTCCGACCAGAGCTTGTCTTTCTCTGCGGGTAAAACTTCGGCGAAGTAATAGTCCGACAGAATGTGCCCATAAGCCTTGCGGCTCATCGTAACATGCATGCCGATGATCGCATCCCGATCGGCGGCGCGGGCTGGGCGGATAGGGATGGGCATCTTCTTGTCCAGGCGTTGTAAATCCTGACGGAATTATCCGGACAAACACGGCTGAGAAAAGGCTGGGAGGATGGAAACCACCCTCCCGCCAAAGGCTTACTGCGCGGCAACGGCTTCCGGTGCTGCAAGGCCAGCCAGTTCGCGCGCGCGGCGCAGGCTTTCCGGCTGCTCGGCGCGGTAGCGGTGGCCGACTTCCATCATCAAGACGGTGTCGGGCAGGAAAGTGAGTTCGGAGAAAATCCGATCCCAATCGATATCGCCCCAGCCAAGTGGCATGTGGAGATCGCCAATGCCCATGGCCGTGTTTTCCTGCGGATGGAACGGCTTGTAGAATCCCTGTGGGCGACCAAAACTGTCGTGAACGTGTAGATGGCCCGTGACCGGCGCCATGGCGCTGATTTCGCTGAAGAAATCGAGGCCACGATAGGTGCTCTCGATATAGGCGTGGCTGAAGTCGATCAGCGCCACGACGTTCGGATGGTTGACGGCCTTGACCGTCTCGGCCACCTGGCTCGGCGTCTGTCGATACTGGCCGAGTTCGGTTGTAAAAATGTTCTCGAGCGCAATGCGCACGCCATAGGGGCGGGCGAAGTCGGCGAGTTCGGTGAGCGCTTCGCGTTCGCGCTGGTCGGCGCCGTTGCGCTCGGCGATCTGGTCGGCGCGGAGGCATCCACCGTGCTGAACGATGATGCGGGCATCGACACGATCGCAGACTTCAATCAGGGCCTTTGCGGCATCGATCTGGTACCGTTGCGTTACCGGATCCATGAAGTTCGACGAGACAAGACCGTGGACGGTGTAGCGGAAGTCGAACTGCTTGGTGATCGCTTCGAGCCGCTGCATGCGCTCGGGGATGATGCGGCCCCCCGAAATGAGGTCGAGGCTGGTGAGACCCAGTTCGACCGTATCGACGCCCATATCGGCAAGGGCGCGCATGTCGTCGTGGAAGCTGGCGAGTTCGCCGTCGGTCGATCCGACATTGAAGCCGGTACCAATGATATTGCTCAAGATGATCTCCAAGGGTCAGGCGGAAACGGTTGCAGAGCTGCGTTGAGTGCGGCCGGGCGCGTCGACGCGGCGTCCGGTGTCGTGACTGAAAACGTGGACATCGGCTTCCTCGAAGGCGAAGTGAACAGGCATGCCGGTGCCCAGCGCATCGCCGCGCGTGTCGACGGCAATGATCTGGCTGCCATCGGCGCGGGCATAGATCAGGCGTGAGGCGCCGAGTTCTTCGGTGTAGTCGACGGTCGCGTGGATCGCGTCCTTATGCGAGGCATCAACCCGGCGCACGAGTTCGGGACGAATGCCCACGGAAACTTCCTGGCTGAGGTGGTGCGGCGCAAGACCCGGCAACCGGATCATGCCGCCATTGCCATGACGGAAATAACCATCATCGGCAAAGAAGCCGCGTACGAGATTCATGGCCGGCGAACCGATGAAGTCAGCGACGAAAAGGCTCGCCGGGTGATGATAGACTTCCGAGGGCTTGCCGACCTGCTCGACGATGCCGGAGTTCATGACGATCAACCGATCCGCTAGCGTCATGGCTTCCGTCTGATCGTGCGTCACAAATACCGAGGTGACGCCCAGGCTGCGGTGGAGGTTGCGGACCTCGGCGCGCATGGCGACGCGGAGTTTTGCGTCAAGGTTGGAGAACGGCTCGTCAAACAAGAACACCTTGGGCTCACGCACCATGGCACGGGCCATGGCGACGCGCTGGCGCTGACCACCGGAAAGCTCGCCCGGCTTGCGGTCGAGATAGGGGTCGAGGCTAACCGACTTCGCAACCTTGAGCACCTTCGCCTCGCGCTCTGCCTTGGGCATGCCGGCGACCTTGAGCGCATAGCCAATGTTCTGGCGCACGCTCATATGCGGGTAAAGCGCATAGTTCTGGAACACCATGGCGCAGCCGCGTTCGCGCGGCTCGAGCTCGTTGACTATCTTGCCGTCGATGGCGATCGTGCCCTCGGAAATCTCCTCAAGCCCGGCAATCATGCGCAGGAGCGTAGACTTGCCGCAGCCCGAGGGGCCGAGGATAACGACGAACTCACCCGCCTCGATCTCGACATCGACGCCATGGATGACGTCATTCTTCTGGTAGCGCTTCTTGACGCCGGAAAAGCTGATCGCAGCCATGGTTGTCTCACTTGTCCTTGGTGATGAGGCCGCGCACGAACCAGCGCTGCATGAAGGCAACGATGAGGAGCGGCGGCAGCATGATGATGAGGGCGCCTGCCATGGTGACGTTCCAGTCGGGGGTGCCGTTCTGGGTCGGGATCAGGGCCTTCAATTGCATGACGACGGTGCCGTAATTGGCGCGGTCGGTGGTGATGAGGAGGGGCCAGAGATACTGGTTCCAGCTCGATACGAACATGATGGTGGCGAGCGCCAGCATATTGGTGCGGCTGAGCGGCAGGAGCACATCGAAGAAGAACCGGATCGGGCTCGCGCCATCCATCTTCGAGGCTTCCACCAATTCATCCGGGATAGTCATGAAGAACTGGCGATAGAGGAAGGTGCCGGTGGCTGTCGCAACGAGCGGCAGGATCAGACCCGTATAGGAATTGAGGAGGTTCCATTCGAGGCTGATGCGCACGCTCGAAACCGCCTCGACGAGCCCGGTGATCCCAAGCGTATCGAGAACGACCTGCATCGGAAGCAGCGCGTTAGCTGCGATCGCATAGGTCGGCACGATGCGCACTTCGAGCGGCAGCATCAGGGTGATGAAGATCAGCCAGAAGCAGACCATGCGTGCCTTGAAGTTGAAGAACACGATGGCGAAAGCCGAAAGGGAGGCGAGCACGATCTTGCCTGTCGTCACGCCAACCGCAACGATGAGCGAATTGAGCATTTTCGGGCCAAGATCGGCCCGGGCCCAAGCCGCCTGGACGTTTTCCCAAAGGTGGGAAGAGGGCCAGAGGACGATGGGCACTCGGCTGACTTCCTGCAGCGATTGGCTGCCGGCCACGATGACGATCCAGAACGGGACCAGCACCACAAGCAGCCCCAGAACCATCGCGGCATAAGTGACGAAATTGAAAAAGGGGGAACGTTCGATCATCTCGGCGCCCTCAATTGTAATGAACGCGCTTTTCGACCCATTTGAACTGGACGAAAGTGAGCGCAATGACGAGGAGCATCAGGACGATCGACTGGGCCGCAGCGCCCGAATAGTCGAGGGATTTGAACCCGTCGAAATAAATCTTGTAGACCATGACCTCGGTCGAGCCGACCGGACCACCTTCGGTCATCGTGTCGATGAGGCCAAAGCTGTCGGTGAAGCTCGAGATCAGGTTCATGATCAGGAGGAAGAAGACGGTCGGCGCGATCAACGGCAGTTGCAGGTCGAACATGCGGCGAACCGGCCGCGCGCCGTCCATGGCCCCAGCCTCGGTGATCGAGCGTGGGATCATTTGCAGGGCGGCGAGGAAGAAGATGAAATTGTAGCCGATGCCGAGCCAGGCGTGGCAGATAATAATCATGGCAAGGGCGTGCATGCCGTTGGTAGACGGGTCCCAAATGCCGGGCCAGATCTGGTTGATCGAGCCGATGATCCCCGATTGCGGGGCGAAGATGAACCGGAAGGCGACCCCTGCAGCAGGCGCGGCAATCGCATATGGCCAGACATAGACCGATTGGAAGATCTTTGTGCCCTTGAGCGAGCGATCGACAAAGCACGCGAGAAAGAGCGCAACCGCCATCGAAAGGCCGGTGGTGCAAAGCGCATAAAAGGCGCTGCGCGCAACGGTCGTCCAATAGTCGCTATCCCGGAAGATCGCGAGGAAGTTGTCGAACCAGATCCAGCTATTGCCGCCGCCCCAGGGCTGTTCGAGCGTAAAGGCCCAATAAAGCGCTTGCGATGTCGGCCAGTAGAAGAAAACCAGGACGAGGATGAGCTGCGGGCCGATCAACAGCCAGGGCAGGACCCCATTGCGGTAATAGGCGCGTCGTTCCATCGCCGTCTCCCAAGGAAAAAGAAAAAGCACGGGCGGCGAACCGCCCGTGCAATCGGATCAAGCGATCAGGGGAGCTGGGCGCCCTTGTAGGTCTGCTCGAAGCGACGGAGGATTTCGTTGCCCTTGGCATCGAACGCCTGGAGCGCTTCGAGAACCGGACGATCGTTGAAGAGAACGTCCTGCATGGTCTTGACCATTTCGGCGCGGATCGAGGCATAGCTGCCAAGACGGATACCGCGGCTGTTTTCGGTCGGCGGGGTGAAGGTCAAAGATTCAATGGCGACTTCGCGGCCCTTGTAGGGGGCTTCGTCATAAAAGCCATTGGCTTTCATGGCTTCAAAGCCAGCCATGGTCACGGGAACGTAGCCGGTGATGGTCGACCAGGTCTGGGCCTGTTCTGGCTGGGCGAGGTAGTTGAAGAACGCGGCAGCGCCCTTGTATTCCTCTTCAGACTTGCCCTTGAGGGTCCAGAGCGAAGCGCCGCCCACCAGCGAGTTGGTGCGTTTGGTGCCTGCCCAGATCGGCAGCATGGCATCGGTCCAGTGCACGCCTTCGGCGGCCTGCTTGCCAAAGGTACCGTGGTCGGCGATCGAGGACGACGTGATCTGGCACTTGCCGTTGACGAAGGCGTCGTTGGCGGTTTCGCCGGCATCCTTGGATTTGTGAACGATGATACCTTCATCGTACATTTTCTTGATCCAGGTGAGCTGATCGACGAACTTGCCCTGGCTCACGACCATTTCGGCATCGAGACCGCCAAAGCCGTTGCCCTTGGTGGCGATCGGCTGGTTGTGGATGGCGGAGAACTGCTCGAACCACTGCCAGGCGCCTGACGGGTCGAAGGCGATCGGGCATTCATAGCCGGCGTCCTTCATGGCGCGGGCGACGGTTTCGACTTCTTCCCAGGTCTTGGGCGTGCCTTCGAAGCCAACCTTTTCGAGCGCGTCGGTATTGTAATAGATAACGGCGGTCGAGTTGTTGAACGGCAGCGACAGCATCTCGCCCTTCGAGGTCGAGAAGTAGGACGCGATACCCGAGAGGTAGTTGTCCCAATCGATCTGGTAGCCGTTTTCTTCCATCAGCTGGCGCACGGGGACATAGGCGCCCGAGAGCATCAGGTCGAGCGTGCCGGCGTCGAAGATCTGGGTGACGGTCGGCTGCTTGTTGGCGCGGTAGGCTGCAATCGTGTTCTGCAGGTTGGCGTCGTAATTGTCCTGGCTGACGCAGACGATCTCATAATCGGCCTGCGACTCATTGAAGCCTTTGCACATGTCCTGCACGCGCTCGGACAGGTCGCCCGAAAGGCCGTACCAGAATTCGAACTTGGTCTGCGCCAAAGCCGGAGTGGCCAGCGCGAGGAGGGTCAGCGAGGAAGCCGCAGTCAGCAGCTTGATGTTTGTCATGGTAGGGCTCCGGAGAACTTGGCCTTCTGAGGCGGGCGGAGTCCTAGAGCGGGTCCTTGACGATCAGACTTCGGAATTATGACGGGGCGCCAATAGTTCTATGACGGCTCGGTGACGCGCACGTGTTCACTGAGCGCGAAAATCGAGCCCAGATCATGGGTGTTCGGCATAAAAATATAAGTTTGATAGCAGTTTAGGCTGGCGTGAATTCGCGCCAGGTATTGCGGCCTTCGCGCTTGGCAGCATAAAGCGCCTGATCAGCCCTGGCATAAAGTTCATCGGCGACGCACACGTGTCCATAGGCAATGCCGACCGATGCTGTCACTTTTCGCGTCGTGCCGTTGAACCTGTATGGCTCCTGCAAGCGCGCGACGATCGTCTGCGCGAGAAGGCGAGCCACATCTGGCCGCTCGTCGTCGAGCACCACGGCAAACTCATCTCCGCCAATGCGGGCCATCAACGTGTCGGGGCCACAACACTCAGCCATGCGTTGAGCCGTCTCGATTAGGCACGCATCGCCCGCCGCGTGGCCGAGCGTATCGTTGATCCCCTTGAATCCATCGAGATCGAGCAAAAGCAGCGCCCCGACCGGCTCTTCGAGCCGGGTCTGGAAATGCATGCGATTGGCTAGACCGGTCATGGGATCAGTATTGGCAAGCCGTCGCGTTTCCTGCGCCAGCACCTTTTCTTCGGTGATGTCCTGCTTGATGCCAAAGATGCGGGTTGCGTTACCGTCTTCCACGTCGACCGTACCGGTAATCCGGATCCAACGCTTCTTGCCGGTGGCCGTTTTTATCTCGGCGTCAAAGCGCATCGAGCCGCCAGTTTCGATCGCTTGGCGACGGACGGCCTCCATGGCCGCGCGCGAGTCAGGCGCGTACATCTCGAGGATCAATTCACGCGGCACGGCAGAGCCCGCCTGCAATTCGAACAGCTCGTAAACCCCTTCGGACCATTCGATCTGCTCGCCCGGCAACTCACATGACCAGAAGCCAATCTCTGCCGTCTTCGCCGCCCGCCGCAGCCTATGGCGATACGCCATCGACCCTGCGCGGACGCGGGCCAACGACATCTGCGCCGTCAGAGCATCAAGCTTGAAGAGCAATTGCGCGGCTTTGGTGGCCAGAGGTTTCCTGGTCAACCAGACCACGAGCCAGCGGTCTGCTGCATCACCATAGGACATGATGGGCGCTGCAAAGACCGTCGACTTGCCGACGTCGAAGCAGCGAACGCCATCACCGAGGGAGGGGAGGGCGGGCAAAATCGCTGCGCCACCAAAGGCGAGCCATTGACCGTCCGGCGTGGCAAAGCCCGCACCATCGACAGCCAACGCTGCAGCAAGGCGCGTCAATGCACGAGCATCTCCCAAAGGAGACGGCTCAAAATCCTGCTCTCTGAACTGATCGACGAACACGGATCGACACACCGAACATGGGCGACGGAGACAAAAGTCCGCTCGCGCAATTTCAACCTATATCCGGAATTTTCCCAATGCCCGGTTAAGAGCCTATGCGCAGGTGGCACGGCATCGGGATGTTTTACCTACACAAGTTTTATGTGCCGGCTTAGAATTGGGTGTGTTCAAAAGGTTAGTCCGAGCACCGCCGTTAGTCCGGCGATGCTCCTTTCTGATCGATTAGGCAGCCTTCGATTGCTCGCCGTCTGGCGCACTGTCCATGGCGCGCATGTAGAGGTCGAGCAGCGTTTCGTGCTCGTCGCGTTCGTTGCTGTCTTGCTTGCGCAGCTTGATGATTTCCTTGATCACCTTGATGTCGAAGCCTTCGCCCTTTGCCTCGGCAAAGATCTCTTTCTTGCCCTCGTTGAGCTCGGCGATCTCCGCCTCGATCTGCTCGACGCGTTCCACGAAAGACCGGATACGGCCGCCTGCAATGCCTGCGTCGCTCATGATGACTCCTTTGTTAAATCGAGGCAGATCATCAAGTCGCCCGATAAACGAAAGGTAAAATTGCCTCGCCTATCCACAGAACCAGCTCGTTCAGGATTGGCCTTGCCGTCGGAGATGGTCTTGGTGGTGCATTGGCTAAATGCTATCCAGTTCCCATGCCTAACCCAGACTCCTCCGCCGTTGTCCGCGGCAGCGCTCAGACCGTGGTAGACCTGTTTCGCCTGATGGCCGCTTTGCTCTGGCGCTTCTGGCCTCAGCTCGCGGCAATCTGGCTACTCGGCTTTATCGGCAACCTCGTGTTGAACGAATTCGCCGCCCTGCTTGGGCGCTGGAATTCGCTGGCGGGTCTTTCGGTTCTGGCGATTGTGGTGCTGCTCAAGCTGATCATTATCGTCGCGCTTTTTGAAACGGTGCGGCCGGCCCTGCCGTCGCTTGAAAAAGCGTCGAGAGCGGTGGCGGACCAGAGGGCCGAAACTGTAAGCGCAGGCGAAGAACCCACCGATTTTGTCACCGTGCTGACCCTGACCCTGGTCCCCTTCTTTGCGTTTTATGCTGCCTGGGGTTTTCTGGGCGATACGCTGCGCGATTATTCGCGCCTCGCCTTCAGCCTTTTTCTCGCCGGTGAGCAAAAAAGCCTGTTGGAGGTAACTGGTGGTGCCTGGTTGACGGTGCCTATCGTGGTCGCCTGGGCCGTCCGACGGTTTGCCAAAGCCATGCACAAACGATCGAAGGCCTGGATTTGGCCGGTGCTGACAGTGCTGTGCGAGGCGAATTGGGCCTTCATCGGCATTTTCGCGCTTTCGCAGTGGCAAGGCGACATTTTCGCCTGGTTCAGCCAGTTGGCCGACATGATTGGTTCGGTCCTGGGCGCTCTCTCGCCCATTCGCGAAGCGGGGGCCCAGCCCATTCTTCCGACACCACCTGAATTTGCATCGCCACCGGTCGGCCCACGGCTGATCAGCCTCTTTTTCTATAGCCTCTATCCAGTGGTCTGGCTCACCATCGCTGCGCTTGTTTATGGCTACGATATCAATGCTGCGCCCGCGATTGCAGAGGGGCGGTTCGCAAGGGTCGTGTCTCGCTGGAAGGCGCTTCCCAAGACGGTCCGCGAGTTTATCGCGCGCTTCGGTGCTGGAACCGTAAAGCGCTATCAAGCGCTTGCCGAAGGAATAGGACTGACGCTGAAATCAGGCTCTGTGCTCATCGTCACCGCGATCGTCCTTTATCGCGCTCTGGACTGGCTCTCTGCCTGGGCCTGGTATGGCCTCACCCAAGTTATCGGCCCGCACGATCTGCCGCTTTGGCAAATCATCGCCCAGGTCATCTCGCCTTTTATCGGCACGCCGAGTGATCCTGGCGAAGGCCTTTTGGTGACGCCGATCAAGATTTGTCTCCTCGCCGCGACATTGGAGCTTGGCTTCGCGCGTGGCCGGCAATGGCGCGGCCGCAATCAAGCGCCAGCGGTGGGCTAGCTGCGATCAAGGCCGAGCGGAAACTCGATTGCTGCAGGCCTCAAGGCGCCGACGCTCAGAGTAACGGAGAGCGCAGGAACGGCACTTGCAGGAACAACGAACTTTTCTTCGATTGTCGCAGTCTCATTTGCAGCAGGTGGGTTGAGCGATTTGATGCCGCAGCCGTCGAGCGGCTCAGCCGCCGGGTCGAGATCCCGGCTGAGATCGTCCGATAAAACCACGTCGAGCGGCAGCCAGCGGCGACCAGTTCCGTCGCCCAAGCTGACTTCGCATTGTCCCCATCCTTCGCCGATGGTCTGCGTTGCAGTCGCCGAAAGCCGCACGATCACAAGTCGCATCTCGCCGGGAAGAACAACCTCCGTGTCTCTCCCGTCGCCGATCAGGCGTGCCTGCGCAATGCGCCACGTGGCGCCTGCATAGTCAGGTTCGGTCGGCCCCGGCTGCACATCGGTTTCAATGCGATGCCGGTATTCGTCGACATTGCGCCATGCATTGATGCCGATCGCCGCGGCGACCAGCACCGGAAGGCTTGCAAACGACAGCCATCGGATCTTTCTCTCGCGATCAGATGCCATCTGGGCCAATGTCCAGTCGGTCTTGCGGTGAACCGGGGAGGGGAGTGAGCGAGACAGAAATCTCATCCTGAAGTTGCGGGTCGTATTGTTCGGAAACGATCAAGGTCATCTTGCTCAGTTCGTCCTCGGGAATTTCGAAAATGAACAGTCCCGTCGTCGGCAGTCCCGGCTGGACGATTTTCGAAGCGAGAACGTCCGGCGCCCCTCCCGCCCGCTGCGATTGGCGATAACGCCGGCCTGAGGCCCCGACAAGCGTCGCTGCACGAACGGGCATGGTTTGTCGAAAACCTTCCAGCTTGGCTGAAACGACAACCCACACGCCCGAGGTGTCCAGCTCCACCGCCTTGCCGAACTGATCGTAGGCAAGGATGCGTGCTTGCTTCACCTCGCCAACGCCGATGGCGAACGTCGCACTCGTCACCCTCTCGGATTGTGGTCCCGCCGTCTTGATAGGCCCGGTCAGCATTGCATAGGGCGGCGTCGTCGTTTGCAGCATGGCCAGCACAAGCGCCGTCATCCCCAGCGCAAAGATCCTCAGCAGGTGCCCCATCAATTCCCATCCCCAGAGGCAACCTCGGAAAGGGTAAACACGACTTCCGCCACGTCACCCGTCGGGAACCAGCCGGGCGCTGCATAGAGATTGTCACGCGGTTTGAATGCGGCGCCCTGGACATGAACTGTGAGCGTCTCAGGCAGTCGGAGATCCACCGGCACTTCCCAAACCGCGGCGACTGTTTCAGGCATTCGGGGCTGCAAATCCCACAATATGCTCCGGTCTCGCAAAAGGTAGAAATCAGGCTTTGGAAGATCGGCAATGTCGGACAGGACGAGAAGGTCGCCGTAAAGATTTGAGCTTTCCGACGAGATATTTTCCAAAGACATCTCCACGACCAACGCCCGTTTGTCTGGCGACACCGATAGGCCATTGGGTAGCTCAGACGTCACTTGAGCCTTCAAAACCGATACGGTCCACCGACCCGCAGAGATCGGAATGCCGACGTCCACTTGAGGCACGGCGGCGGCCACTTTCTGCTGAGAAACCGAATAGCCCAGAGAAAGCAACGCAGCCGAGACCCCACCAACAGCCGCCAACAGCTTGGTGCGCCAGCTCTTGCGGGCCGTCTTTGTATCTTCTTCCGTCAAGCCGCTGATTTCCTTCAGGCGTGCAGATGCTTTGGCCGTGCGCAACATCCCCGAACGGCCAAGACATTGCAACACTGCGATTTTCCGTGCTGCACTGAATGACTGGGCGAGCTGAGGCTCGTCGACACAATGGCCGATCTTATCATTCCATTCACCATCATCGACCAAGATGAGATGCGCGATCGAGTACTGCGTACGCGCCCTTTCCCAACGTGAATGGATCCATGCTCAGAGCGTTGTTGCTTGTTTTAGTGCTATCGTCCCCAGCTATCGCCGCCGATTGGAAATTTGAAGGCGGCGCTACACCCATCGCCTATTCCGACAATGGCGAGGCCCAATTCCAGTTCGCCTGCCGCGGCGGTGACCTGGCCATGGCCTATTGGGTGCGCAAGCCCGGCGCGACGGTCGCCAAGTCACTTTCCCTCAGCCTTGCAATCAGCACGCGAGGCGGCGGGGTGTCAGCCGGGGGAGATACGAGTTTCGCCCAAGACTTTCCGATGATCCACTACGATGGCAGCTCGCTGATCATCCGCGGCCCGGTAGCGCGGCAATGGGCACGGACCGCGCAGCAGGCCGGCGAAACCATGGAACTTGCCTTCGTGAAATCCACCGCCAGCGGCGGGCCGGATTTTCTCGATCGTCATCGCTTTGGCGCGGTGGGTTCCTCAGCAGCAATCGGCAAAGTTCTCGCCGACTGCAGTTAGGCGCCCACAATTCGGCCTGGTCACGGCAGACGCACGCGGTGGTTCGGCTCGAACTCCGCCTTCCCGAATGTGGCCTTAAGATTGTTGTCCGTCCATTCGACAGGATATCCCAAGGCAAACGGTAGAGCTTCCGTCAGCTCGTCCCTCGCGTCAGGCGGCAAATCCACGTCGCCCGCGGCCAGATTTTCGTCGAGCTGCTCCGCCGTGCGCACCCCGATGATCGCCGCAGTCACCCGCCGATCGCCAAAGAGCCAACTCAGCGCCACCTGGCTCGGCGTGTGTCCCAGCCGATCAGCAACCTCGACCACATTGTCGATCAATTGCAGCGCATTGTCGAACCAGTAGCGCGGCATGGTGACGGAGGCTTGAATGCCAATGCGTGATTGCGCATCCGGCGCCGACTGATTGCGATATTTGCCCGAAAGCATGCCTGCTGCGAGCGGGCTCCAGCAGATCATCCCGACGCCCGCATCTTCGGCCGCCGGCAAGATTTCGCGCTCAACATCGCGGCGGATAAGATTGTAGAGATGTTGGGCCGAGATCAGCCGCTCATGCCCCTTCGTATCAGCAAGCGCATTCGCCTTGGCGATCTGCCAGCCGTGGAAATTCGAGCAGCCGAGATAGCGCACCTTACCCGCCCGCACGAGATCGTCGGCGGCCCTCAGGCTTTCTTCGATCGGTGTGTAAGGGTCTGGCCCGTGAAACTGATAGAGGTCGATATAGTCGAGCCCCAGGCGCTTCAGGCTTTTCTCGCAGGCCTCGATGATGTGTTTTCGCGAAAGCCCTCGGGATGTCACTGCCTGATTTGTTGGAAACCAGCATTTGGTTGCGATGACGAGATTGTCTCGATCGAGTTCGCTCAGCGCGGTGCCCAACATCCGTTCGGATTCGCCACCGCTATAGCCGTCTGCGGTATCGATGAAATTGCCGCCAGCCTCGACGAACCGCCGGACGATGCTACTCGCCTCGTCCTGGTTGCAGCCCCATTGCGCATTACCGAATGTCATGGTGCCAAGGCAGAGCCGCGACACCAGAAGCCCTGAGCGGCCTAGATAGCGATACTTCATCGAGAAATCCTCCTAGTCGAAGAACCCGGCATCTTCTTCTGCCAGGTACTTTTTCGCGCCGTCGGCATCGATATCGAGCCCAAGGCCCGGCGCTTCGAGCAGATCGACATGGCTATCGGTGACGATCTGTTTCGGTAGCCCGATGACAATGTCTTCCCACCACGGATCGGATGCGCTGGGATATTCGAAGGCGATGTAGTTGGCCGGCAGCGTCGCGCAGACATTGATCAGCGCCCCGAGCCCCAAAAGGCCATTGGCGGTGCCATGCGGCGCCATCATGATCGAGTGCATGTAGGCGTGTTCCGCCACCCATTTGAGCTCGGCGATCCCGCCGATATCGGCCGGGTCTGGCCCGACGACCCGCACCGATTGCGTCTCGATCAGCTCCTTGAAATTGTGCCGGAGGTAAATCTGCTCCCCGGTATGGATCGGTGTGGAGGTCGAAACGGTCAGCTCGCGATAGGCCTGATGGTTGACCCAAGGCACATAGTCCCCTGTCAGCATATCTTCGAGCCACATCAGATCATATTTCTCGACAGCCCGCGCAAAGCGGATGGCGTCATTGAGGAACCAGCCCGGCCCACAGTCGAGCGCCAGGCTTACTTTGTCGCCCAGCACTTCCTTCATGGCCGCCACGCAGTCGAGCATGTGGTTAAACCCGCGCTCGGAAATCTGCCCTTGGTCCATGGCGCCGTGATAGCCGGCCTTGTTCTGGCGCACGCCATAGTGGAAGTCGTCGACCGTATCCTTCATGTTCGAGTGGAAGGAGATGCCCTGCTTCACCATGAAGAATTTCTCGGGCCGCTCCATCATCCACTTCACATCAGCCGCATAATCCTCCGGCCGGTCGCCCGTGCGCTTTTGGCGGATAGAACCATTGTAAACGCGCACCTTGTCGCGAACCTTGCCGCCGAGGAGCTTATAGACCGGCACATTGGCCGCCTTGCCCGCAATGTCCCACAGCGCATGCTCGATAGCGCTGACCGCCGCGCCATAGGGCTTAAACGACCCGCGCTGCCGGATTTTGAGCATGCATCGCTCGACATCGGTCGGGTCTTCCCCGATCAGAGCATCGCGGAAATGCAGCACCCAGGGTTTGAGGTAGGTTTTGGTGAACTCCACCTCGCCCAAGCCATACAGTCCCTCATCGGTCACAATACGAACAATCGGATGCCGCCCGATAACGGCACAGCGCAGATCAGTGATTTTCATGCCTTTTGCCTTTCTTCACCTCTCCCTCTGGGGGAGAGGTCGACCGCAGGTCGGGTGAGGGGGCCTTCCAGAGACCTCAGCTCCAGGTCCGATCCCAAGAATATTCCTGATCCCAATGATCCGTCGGCTGCCAGATGCCCTTCACACCCGGCTGCAGGTGCTGGCTGATGACCTCATCCACCACATCGTCGATCCCGAGCCCGGGCTTGTCCGGTACTTCGATAAACCCGTTCTTGACCAATGGCTTGGGCAGGCCCGTGACGATATCGTCCCACCAGTCGACTTCGACCGAGTGATATTCGAGCGCCATGAAATTCTCGGTCGCCACCGCCACGTGCGCGGCGGCCATTGCCGCGATCGGGCTCTCGGCCATGTGGATGGCCATGGCCACTCCATGATCCTGCGCCATATCTCCAAGCTTCTTGGTTTCGAGGATGCCTCCCGAAGTAAGAAGATCGGGATGGATCACTGAAATCCCGGCCTTGAGGAGCGGCTCGAACCCTTCTTTGAGGTAGATGTCCTCGCCCGTGCAGATCGGCACGGTGGTCGCTTCCTGAAGCTGCCGATATTGCTCGGTATATTGCCAGGGGATGACATCCTCGAGCCAGGCCGGGACGTATTTCTCGATCCGCCGGGCCAGCCGAATGCCGTTCTGCAGCGAGATATGACCGACATGATCGATGGCGAGCGGCACTTCGTAGCCGATCACCTCGCGCACCTCGTGGATATATTGCTCCAAGAGATCGATGCCCTTGTCGGTAAAATGGAGTCCGCTGAATGGGTGCCGCACATTATGCGTGTCATAGACCGCATTGCGCGCTCGGCGGTCATCCATCGACGTCACTGGCCCGCGATCGGGATGCACGCGATAGGCTTCGAGCGAACCCGCCGGCGACACCACGGCCCCCGGAATATCGGCGATCTGCATCAGCCCCAGGTCCATCTTGAGGAAGGTGAACCCCATATCCATGCGCGCCTTGAGCCGCTTGCCCGTCTCGGTGCCGCTTGGCTTGTCGGCGTCGGTATCGCAGTAGCAGCGGACCTTGTCGCGAAACTTGCCGCCCAGCATCTGATAGATCGGCACGCCATAGGCCTTGCCCGCAAGATCCCAGAGCGCAATCTCGATCGCTGACACCCCGCCGCCCTGCCGGCCATGACCACCAAACTGTTTGATACGGCGGAAGAGGCGATCGATATCGCAGGGATTTTCCCCCAGCAGCCGGCTCTTCAGCATCAGCGCATAAGTCGCGCTCGCGCCGTCGCGAATTTCACCAAGTCCGACAATGCCCTGGTTGGTGTAGATCTTGAGCAAAGCTGAGGTGAAGGGTGCGCCGACGATCTCTGCGACCCGCAGGTCGGTGATGCGCAAGTCGCTTGGCGCGGAAGATCGGCGCACATTGGTTTCGATATGCTCGCCGGCGGTCAAATCCCTGGTCATGAAACTCCCTCCCTTGTATGCTTTCACCGCGCCAGCGGTGCGGATGCTCTATCCGGCGCTCCTCCGCGCCAGATTGCGCTTGGCAACGCCCATCTGTTCGATGATGTGACGTCCCGATCCTTCGACATGCCGTGCAACCACAGCCGCAGCGCCCTCGGCATCCTGCGCCTTGATGCGGGCAATGAGCTCACGATGTTCGCTCAACACGGCGACGCGACGGCTCAGCGAAGTCGGAAAACGGCGGCTAATAGCGCGGAGGATCTCGCGATGCTTCCACCAGAGTTCAGCGGCGTGCCTGTTGTAGTGGCGGTCGTAAATGAGCTGATGGAATTTCGTATCCAGCTTGCCATGCTGCCGCGGATCGGAAAAATTGAGCGCCTCGATTTCGGCTTGGGCGGCTTCGAGTTCTGCAATGTCGGCGTCGCTGACGATCGAGACAAACCAGCGTGTCAGCGCCGGCTCAATGAGCATTTCGATCTCGATGATGTCGCGCACGAAGTCTTCGTCGATGGCGACCACGCGCGCACCGCGATTGGCTTCCATCACTACAAACCCTTCGCCGCGCAGCTGTTGCAGCGCCTCGCGCACCGGGTTGGTCGACGTGTTATAGGTGGCGGCCAGGTCGGCAACCTTGAGGCGCGCACTGGGCTCGAGCCGTCCCGAAATGATATCCTCGCGGATCAATTCGTAGACAGTGCCCGGCTGGTCATTCGCCGTTTCAGGCAAAGAAGGGGTGGCGCTGCTCTCAGTCATAGCGCCTGTCTTATGCGCCTTTCACGGGTAAGCCAAGCTGCTTCGCACGCATAAATCACAAAATAATGTACGATTTTCGGACGCTTGACACACAACTTCCCGTCTGTAACGTTCTTGTTTGGGAGACATGGGCAAAAGCCCGGCCCCGGAGCAGGCGCCACCTGATCGTCTGCAGAGGAGGCGCAGCGCAAGCTGCGTGGAGAGCCAGGTCAGACCGATGGGGTCGAGCGGCTTTCCGCTTGAGGAGGACTATCGATGACGAATATGCAGGGCCGCGCTCAGCGGCCGGGCTCGCTGACTCGTCGGCAGGCCGTTGCCTATGCCGTTGCAGCTCTGACGACTACGTCGCTGATGTCGACGACCGCATTTGCTCAGACCGTCGATCTCAGCCAGTGGTCGCCAGACTACGTCAAGTCGATCGCAGGCACGAAGCAGTTCGACGCCGCCAAGGATTGCGGCGCTGTCGTTCCCAACGATTATGCTGGCAAGGTCAGCTACTGGTACACCGGGCCATTCGAGGCAGATCCGCAGATCGCGCACGATCAGGACAAGGCATTCTGGGAAGCCTTCAAGGCAGCATATCCCAATATCCAGACCGATGTGCAGTCGATTACCTATAACGAATTGCTCGACAAGTTCCGCACGGCTCTACTTGGCAATGCCGCTCCGATGGTCATTCGCCTCCAGATCCTCGGTGGCGTGGAGTTTGCCGCCAAGGGCTATCTGCAGCCGCTCGCGCCGGAGGATGTCGGATACACGGCCGCCGATTTCTGGCCCGGTGCTCTCAAGTCTGTCACTTACGAGGGCACGACCTACGGCTTGCCTACCAATAACGAGACCATGGCGCTGATCTGGAACGCCAAGATTTTCGAGGACGCCGGGCTCGATCCAGAAAATCCCCCAGCGACCTGGGATGACGTGGTGGCTTATTCAAAGACCATCCACGACAAGCTCGGCATTGCCGGCTATGGCCTCGTTGCCAAGCAGAATGCGGGCAATACGCCGTTCCGCTTCATGCCCCAGCTCTGGGCCTATGGTGGCGGCGCGCTCGACGAAACCTCGGCTGACCCGACCTATACCACGGTCGAGATCAATAATGACGGGTCCAAGGCGGCACTCGAGGCTGCGTACCAGATGTATGTCGTCGATAAATCAGTTCCGGTTTCGGCCCTGACCAATACTCAGGCGGAAAATCAGGCCCCGTTCATCGCCGGGCAACTCGGCATGATGATCGCCCACCCTGCCGAATATGCCAAGATGGTCGACCTTGCTTCCAAGGCCACCGGCGCAGACAAGGCTGTTGCCGACGATGTTGTCGCCAATATGCGCTATGGCCTGTTGCCGACAGGCCCCGATGGCAAGCGCGCCGTCGTGTTCGGCGGCTCCAACATCCATGTGGTCAAGCCCGAATTCGTCGAAGGCGGACAGTCGGACGAGCAGGCGGTCAAGGCGCTGATCTGCTTCTGGAATAGCCCGGAATGGTCCACCAAGCTTGCTTGGGTCGGCTCCAATCCCGGCAATATCAATGGCTTCCTCACCGATGCCATGAAGGAACGTCTCGATACCATCAAGTTCCTGGATGTCACCACCTCCATGCTGCCCAACGGCATTCCGTTCCCGGTGATCCCGGAAGCGCCGGAGATCATGAACATCATCGTTCCGGACATGCTGCAGAATGCTCTGACGGAAAACATGACGGTGGACGAGGCAACCGATGATGCGGCCACCAAGATCGAAGCGATCATTGGCGGCGGCGGCGGCCTCTGACCTCTACCAACTCCAAGGATCGGCAGCTCGTGCTGCCGGTCCGCGATGCCGGTATAAAGGGGTTATCTGGTGAGCAGCGTTCAGAAGCAGGCCATCTTTCGCGACGTGCCTGGGCTTGTGCCCAAGCGACCCAATCTAGGTCAAAAAATCTGGAAGAGCCGCGCCGATTATCTCTACGTCGCGCCTGCCATTGTGGCCATGATCGTGGTGATCGCCTATCCGATCTACTACACTATCGAACTGAGCTTCTTTAACACACCAGCCAGCCTGTCGCTGGCCGATAAGCAGTTCAACGGCATAGACAATTACGTCACAATTCTGACCAGTCCTGTCTTCTGGAAAGTGACCTGGCAGACGATTGTCTGGACTGTGCTCTCGACCCTTTTCGCCTTCCTGCTCGGTCTGGGTGCCGCGCTCGCACTGCATCGCGAGTTTGTCGGGCGCGCGCTCTTGCGTGGCTTGCTGCTTATCCCTTGGGTGATCAGTGCGGTGGCCGCCTCCTATGTCTGGAAATGGCTCTACCATTCCGATTTCGGGGCGATCGGCGCGGCGCTGGTGCAGCTTGGGATCACCGACAGGCCCATCAACTTCATCGATAATTCGACGAGCGCTCTCTATTCGCTGATCGTGGTCAATGTCTGGAAGGAGTTTTCCTTTGCCATGATCATGCTGATGGCTGGCCTCCAGACAGTGCCCGACTCGCTGTTGCGCGCCGCCCAAGTCGATGGCGCCAATCCCTGGCAACGTTTCTGGCACGTCACCTTCCCGCATCTGTCGGGCGTGTCGACGGTCACGATCCTGCTGCTCGTCGTGCAAAACTTCAACTCGTTCATCATCCCCTTCATCATGACCGGGGGTGGGCCAGTTGGCTCGACGCAGATCTGGATTACCCACATCTACGAACTCGCCTTCCTGCGCCAGCGCTGGGGTGTCGGCGCCGCTTACGCCGTCCTGCTCTTCATCATCATGATGACTCTGGGCTACTTTTATGTCCGCGCACTGACCCGCGGCGATGAATCGAGGGCCGGCGCATGACCTCCGAGATCACAACCGCCGCTGAACCAATCCGGGTGGCGCGACGACGCAGCATCGACGGCTGGCGCTGGGCCGGCCGCATCTTCCTGACGCTGCTGGTCGGCTTCACCATTATGCCGATGTTCTGGATGGTGATCACCTCGCTCAAGACCGGCTTTGCCGCCATGCAATATCCGCCCCAATGGTGGCCGGCGGCGCCGACGCTCGACAACTACTGGCGGCTGCTCGATCCCAATGGCAGCGTAGGCCGCGATTTCCTGCGCTATTTCTGGAACAGCATGTTCGTGTCCGTAGCGACGACCGTGCTTGCCGTCGTCGTCGCGGTCCCGGCGGCCTACGCGTTCTCGCGCTTTCGGTTTCCCGGCAGGAACTTCCTGTTCTTCGCCATTCTCTTGCGCAACATGTTTCCGGCGGTCGTGTTCCTTGTGCCCCTCTTTATCCTGATGCGGGTGCTGGGCCTCGTGAACACACATGGCTCCCTGATCCTGACCTACCTCACCTTCGGTCTGCCGCTCGCCATTTGGCTGCTCAAGGGCTTTTACGACAATATCCCGATCCAGCTCGAACAGGCCGCGCGCATCGATGGCGCGACCCGATTCCAGGCCTTCTTCCATATCGTCATGCCGCTCTCGACGCCGGGCATTATCGCGACCTCGATCTATTCCTTCATCGGCGCCTGGAATGAATACATCTACGCCTACACGTTCCTCACACGGCACGATCAGATGACGCTTCCAGTCGGCATCCAGCGCTTCTTCTCGGAGAACGCCACCGATTGGCCGGGCCTGATGGCTGCCACCTTCCTGATGAGCGTGCCGGTCGTGGTGCTGTTCCTCGTGCTGCAAAAATACTTCGTGCGTGCCCTCACCGAAGGCGCCGTCAAACACTAACGGGGGTACACATGGCCCAAGTGGTTCTCAAGGATCTCGTCAAGACCTACGGCTCCATCTATGCCGCCAAGGACGTGTCGCTGACCGTCAACGACGGCGAATTCGTCGCTCTCGTCGGCCCTTCCGGCTGCGGCAAGACGACGACCCTCAATCTCGTCGCCGGGCTCATTCCGATCACCTCGGGCGACATCGTCATCGGCGATCGCGTCGTCAACGATCTCGATCCCAAGGATCGGGACATCGCCATGGTTTTCCAAAACTACGCGCTCTATCCGCAAAAGACGGTGTTCCAGAACCTCGCCTTCCCGCTGATGATGCGGAAGCTCCCGAAGGATGAGATCGACCGCAAGGTGCGCGAAGCCGCCAAGGTGCTCGACATCACCCATCTCCTCGAGCGCAAGCCACGAGAACTCTCGGGCGGTCAGCAGCAGCGCGTCGCCCTCGGCCGTGCGCTGGTCCGCGATCCCGCGGTCTTCCTTATGGATGAGCCACTTTCCAATCTCGACGCCAAGTTGCGCGTGCAGATGCGCTCAGAGATCAAGCGTTTCCATCAGGATCTCAACGCCACCATCATTTATGTCACCCATGACCAGCTCGAAGCGGTCACCATGGCCGATAAGATGGCGGTGATGAATGGCGGTCTTCTCCAGCAATACGACACGCCGGCCAATGTCTTCGCCAATCCGGTCAACATGTTCGTCGCCAGCTTCGTCGGCAGCCCCGCCATGAGCCTCGTGCCGCTCGAACTCTCGACTGCCAACGGGCAAAGCGTCCTTACCAGCCCCGAAGGCTGGAGCCTGCCGCTCTCTGAACACAACGCTCGAAAGGTTGCAGGCGCCACATCGAGCAAAGTCGTCCTCGGCGCCCGCCACTCCACCATCAAACTACACAAGTCTCAGATGCCCGGCACCGTCCCGGCGCGCGTCTATACGGTCGAGCCCACCGGCGACATTACCTTCGTGCAAGCCTTCCTCTCGGGAGCCATCGTCAATATCAGCTTTCCGCCCTCCGTCGTCGTTGCGCCCGATGAACAGGTCTGGCTCGAATTCGACCAGGACCGCATTCACCTCTTCGATGGCCAGACCGAAATGGCCCTGCGCGCCGACTGATCAGAAATCATCATGTCCTTAAAACTCAAGATCACCGCCATTACGCCCTATCCCGTCTGGGTCGGCATACGAAATCAGTTCCTTCTCAAGATCGAAACCGATCAGGGGATTGTCGGATGGGGCGAAAGCGGCCTTTCGGGTCGCGAAAAGGCGGTGGCTGGCGCCATTGAGCATTATACCAAATTCCTCATCGGCCAGGATGCCATGCAGATCGGCCGCATCTGGCAGGAAATGTATCGCAGCCAGTATTTTGAGGGCGGCCGCGTGCTCCAGGCTGCCATCTCGGCCATCGATATCGCCCTCCACGATATCAAGGGCAAGGCGCTCGGCGTGCCGGTCTATGAACTCCTCGGCGGCAAGCAGCGCGATGTCGTGCCCGCTTTTGCCTCGACCGGCGATGCGGCGGGGGAGGGGGCCGTCGAACGCGCCCATGAACTGCGCGCAATGGGCTTTGATGCCATTCGCTTCTTCCCCATCGGCCAGGACAGCCGCGATATCTTCGAGCCGCGCCAATCCATCGCCGCCACCGCCCGCATTCTCAATCGGGCGCGCGAAGAACTCGGCAGCGAGGTTGTGCTCGGTATCGATTATCACCATCGCCTCTCGGTCGCCGAAGCCGCCAGCTTCTGCAACAAGCTGGACAAGGGCGTCCTCGATTTCCTCGAAGAACCGATCCGCGACGAGACGCCCGAAGCCTATGAATCCCTCCGCACTATGACCGATATTCCCTTCGCCATCGGCGAGGAATTTTCGAGCAAGTGGCAGTTCATCCCCTATATCGAGCGCGGAATCCATCAGTTCAATCGCCTCGACGTCTGCAATGTCGGCGGCCTCACCGAAGCGATGAAAGTCGCCGGTTGGAGCGAGGCGCACTATGTCGACCTCATGCCCCACAATCCGCTCGGCCCGATCTGCACCGCCGCCACGGTTCACTTCGCGGCGGCCGTCCCCAATTTCGCCTGGCTCGAAACGCGCGCTCCTGAAACTGCGCTCGGCTTTGACAATTCCGAGTTCTTCCCGGTCCAGCCCAAACTCGAGGGCGCGGTCTATCCTGTCAGCGATGCGCCGGGCCTGGGCGTTGAAGTCAACGAGGCGCTGCTCGCCAAGCAAAGTTTCAAGTTCTGGGAAGCGCCCCATCTCAAACGCACCGACGGTTCGGTGACCAACTGGTAGGCCAAAGGCCCAGAGGAGAAACCATGATCGAGACACACGACATCACGCGTCCGTCCAAGCACCTCATCGAGGGCCTCAAAAATCTCGGCGCCGCCACCATTGCCGGCACGCTCGGCCATATGGGGTTCAAGAACCCGCACATGACCGGCATCCTGCCTCAGACCAAGGGCAAGTCGATCTGCGGCCCGGCGCTCACCCTGCAGTGTCTCCCGCAGCGTCCAGACCTCTTCAGCGAAGGCGAATACGCCAATCCTGAGATCCAGCTCCACCGGCATGTGCTCTATCATGTTCAGGATGGCGACGTGGTCGTGGTCGATGCGCGCGGCGACATGCGCTCAGGCATTTTCGGGGACATGATGTCCACCTATTTCAAGGGTCGCGGCGGCGCCGGCATGATCATTGACGGCGTGATGCGCGATCGCCCCAATGTCGAAAAGCTCGATCTCTCGCTTTGGCTCAAGGGCTGGTCGCCGAACTATCACGTCCAGACCGACATCTTCCCCAATGCCGTCAACGTCACCATTGCCTGCGGTGGCGTCACGGTCGTCCCGGGCGATATCATCGTTGCCGATGACGATGGCGCCGTCGTCGTGCCGGTCTCAATGGCTGAGCACGTCATCGAAGACGGCAAGAAGCACGCTGAATGGGAAGAATTTTCGCGCATGAAGCTCATGCAGGGCGAACCGTTGCAGCGATACTACCCGCTGCACCCGGACGCCGAGGACGAATACCAGGCCTGGCGAAAACTCAATCCGATCAAACCGGCTTGACCATCTGCGGCCTTTGGAAAGGGCGTGAAACCCCTTCAAATTCTTGGGGTTTCAACACCAGCATCCGCGCCAGCTCAGATAGGGTCGCGCAAAAATCTGCACTTTGCTCACACAACCCTCCAAATTGAGGGTTGCACCCAAACCCCGGTTTCTCTATGTCTCCGCGCAGTCGGGGCGTAGCGCAGCTTGGTAGCGCATTTGTCTGGGGGACAAAGGGTCGCAGGTTCAAATCCTGTCGCTCCGACCATTTCACCAATATCCGCGCGTGATGCGACGCTGATCGTCAGATCAGCATTTGCTCGCGGCTTGATGTCGTCCGCCGCTCATTGTTGATGGCGCTCGACAATCCCCAGGTGAGGCCGATCAGCAAGAAGAAATGCCGCCAGTGATCGGAATCGATGATCGCTGATTCCGCGACGACCATTGTGAATGTCGCAAAGACCGGAATGGCCATCAGCCGATAAGGTGAGGGGCGAATGATCGTCCCAAGGCCCTTCCAGAGGGTCAGCAGGATCATCAGGTAGTAAAAGAGCCCGCCGCCCCAGCCATAGACGTGCAGCACCGTCACATAAACATTGTGCGGTTCTTCGCGGACACGCAGGTGGCGAAATTCTGCCGGCCCAATACCCCATGGATGATCGAGGGCCAGTTCGAACGCATAGCCCTGTCGGCCAAAGCGCCCGGTCTCCCCCTCGTCATAGTGCTGGGCCGAGGCGCGCATCTCGAAGAATTTGCTCACGGCCGGCACCGAGAGCAAACCGCCCAGCGCCACGACGAGAAGGCCCGCGCCGATCAGGCTCATCAGCAAAATGCGCACCTTGTCTCGCGCATTGGCTTCGAAAAGAAAGACCAGCACCAGCGTGATCAGCGACGACGCCGCAAAATGTCCCCAGCCGCCGCGTGAGAAGCTGACGAAGACCCCCAGAAACAGAATGAAGTAGGCCGCGCAGGCAAGGATCACCTGCCAGCCGCGCCCGAGGAGAATGCGCTGCAGCGCAAACATCGCCGGCAGGACGAGAAACGGCGCGAAAACGTTGGGGTCCTTGAACGTCGCCTTGGCGCGATCGTAGATCAGGAAAAAGCTGCCGCCCGGCATGACGCGGAGATAGGCGAGGGTGCCGACCAGCGCGAGGATCACGGCAATCCAGGTATAAGCGCGCATGATCACGCGCATGCGCCGCTCGGTCGCTTCGGCGAGATAATTGGCGAGGAAATAGCTCGTGATCATCAGGAAGATGGTCACCGCCGTGAAGATGATCGCTTCTGATATCGGCGTGATCCGAACCTGGATGGCCGCGATCAGGGCGAAGGGTATGAAGCCCAGAATGATGGCGAGAAGCCCAAAGGTCGACCGATAGAGCCCGAGCCCGGCCATGACCGCCACGGGCAACACCAGCAGAAACATCACCTCATAAGGCGATGGCTCGATGATGACGATGCCGCCGGCAAAGATCCAAAGGGCAACGACGACATCGAGCAGTTTCTCGGCGCGCTGCCGCACATAATCCCGGCCCGAGACACCAGGCCTCACAAGGCTTGGGTCAAATGTGCCAGAAACACTCAATACGCATTCTCGTTCTTGGCGATGAGCGAAACCGGCGTCATCAAGACGATGTAGAGATCGAGCAAAAGGCTCCAGTTCTCGATATAATAGAGGTCATGGTTCACGCGCTGCATGATCTTGTCGATCGTGTCGGTTTCCCCGCGCCAGCCATGGATCTGCGCCCAGCCGGTCATCCCGGGCTTGACGCGATGGCGCGCGAAGTAACCCTCAACCGCTTCATAATAGAGCTGGTTATCGGCCTTGGCCTGCAGGGCATGGGGGCGGGGGCCAACTACCGAAAGCTCGCCCTTCAACACGTTGAAAAGCTGCGGCAATTCGTCGATCGAGGTCTTGCGGATGAACTTGCCGACGCGTGTCACGCGCGGATCGTTCTTGGTCACGAGCTTCGTGGCACCGGCATCGAGCATGTCGGTCCGCATCGAGCGGAACTTGTAGATACGGATCAGCTGGTTGTTAAAGCCATGCCGGTTCTGCACGAAGAACACCGGCCCCTTGCTCTCGAGCTTGATGGCGATGGCGGCGACGATCATCACCGGCGAGAGCAGCAGCAGCGCCGTTATCGCGACGATCTTGTCGAACACCCATTTAAAGACGAGGTTCCAGTCCGAGATCGGCCGATCGGCCATGTCGAGCACGGGCACGCCACCGACATAGGAATAGGCGCGATCTGTGAACTTGAGCTTGCTCATATGCGCCGAAAGGCGGATGTCCACCGGCAGCACCCAAAGCTGGGTCAGCATATCGAGCACGCGCTTTTCCGCCGAAAGCGGCATCGACACGATCACGAGATCGACCGGCGTCAGTCGCGCAAAATCGATCAGTGTCGACACCCGGCCAAGCTTGCTCAGCCCCGCCACCGATTCCGGCGACCGCGAGTCGTAGCGATCGTCAAACAGCCCCAGCAACTCGATGTCTTTGTCCGCGCCGTTCTGAATCTGCTCGATGAGAATTTCCGCATCGCGCCCGCCACCGACGATCACCGCGCGACGCTTTAACCGTCCGAGATTTGTCCAGCGCAGGACGAGAAAACGCAGCATGAGCCGATAGGCGATGAGCACCACTGCGCCCGAGATGAACCAGGTCAGCAGCCAGACGCGGGAGAGCATGTCCCCCGCCTTGAAAAAGAAGATGGCAGCGGTCATCACCGCCATCACGCAAAGCCACACCGCCAATACCTGGCCGAACTGCCCGACCACGCGGCGATAGGTGGTGATGCGATGCGCGCGGATCAGGTTGAGCCCGATATTGGTCGCGAGGCACGTGCCGACGACAACGGAGAGGTAAAAGCCCTCCTGTCCCGATGGCACATAGACCGCGTGAATGCCGTAGCCGAGAATAATCAGCAGCAGCGCTTCGACGACCTGCGCCACGCCGACGATAACGGTGCCGGAATAGGTGCGTTCGACAGGGCGCGCCGCGATTTCGACGGCAGCGGCCGACAGCGTCGCGCCATCCCCCTCGGGCTTGCGCGCGGCATGGTCCGCGATGGCCTGCTTTGGATCGACACGAAACATGATGCTACCGGTACTCACCTACTCCCGGCTGCATCATGGGGCCAAGGGGTTTATACTCGGTGAAACGAAAGCTCAGGCTTTGTCGAGGATATCGCGATAGAGCGCCTCGATGCGCGTCGCCATGGTGTCGAGCGAAAATTCTGTCTCGACGCGCCGCCGCCGGATTGCAAGTTCCGCCATTGCAGCCTCCGGCTCATCGAGCATCCGCTGCATCGACACGGCCAGAGCCTCAGCATTCCCCGGCTCAACCAATGTCTCTGTAGTGCCGGCAAAGATTTCCGGGATGCCGCCAACCCGCGTCGTCACCACCGGAAGCCCCGCCGCCGTCGCCTCCAGCACCACATAGGGCAGTGACTCCGCCAGCGACGGGATCACGCCATAATTGCCCATGGCAAAGACACTGCGCGCGGGTTGCGATCCCACAAGCTTGACCTGACGCTGCAGCGACAGCCCCGCAATATGCGCCTCAAGCTCCTCGCGCTGTGGCCCATCACCGGCCATCACCAGCGTCACCGGCCTTCCGTCTGTCCGCTTCAACTGCTTTAGCGCATCGACAAGCGGGAAAATGCCCTTGAGTTCGCGCAACTCGCCAACAAACACAAAATCAGCCGGATCGCCAACCTTCGCAACGGGCTCGAATTCAGCGCGATCGAGCCCATTATAGATGATCTCGGTCCGGCAACTGGGCGGCGCGATCAACCGGCTATAGGTGTCGCGCGCAAATTGGCTTTCGAAGACGATGGCGCCAGTCTGGTTCAGCAGCTTTCGCTCCAGCCAGTGAAACACCTGCCCGCTCCGCGAGCGCGCCGAAAAGTGCAGAACCCCGCCATGCGGCGTATAGACCGCCGCTGGCAGCTTGCGTCCCAAATGCGCCAGCCGTGCATAAAGCCCGCCCTTGGCGCCGTGCCCGTGGAGAATATCGGCAGAAACTCGCTGAGCGATCCGCCGCACTGCAAAAGGCGCCGTCAAATCGCCTTTGCCCAGCACGCGTGGCATAGGCATCGCATGAATGCCAAGCGTCGCATGGTCGCGCAGCGCTTCGAGACGCGCCGTCGTCTGCGCATCGCTTGCGAGCGCATCGACGATCAGCCCGACGCTATGCCCGCGCGCATTGAGCATGCGGGTGAGGTCGGCCACATGGCGAAAAAGTCCGCCGACAGGCGCGCGCATCACCTGCAATATGCGCAGCGGCCTCGTCATCGAGTTAGAACCAGCGTTCGGAAACGACGACAGTGTCACCGGGATAGATCGGGAAGTCGAGATCGACGTCACCGCGCACCATTTCATTGCCCTGGCGGCGATAGACGGTGACATTATTGCGGTTTGCCGTTTCGCCATAGCCTCCGGCCGTGCTGATCGCAGCGCGCACCGTCATGTTCGGCACATAGGCGAACTGGCCCGATGTCCGCACAGCGCCCTGGATGAAGAAGGGGCGATATTGCGCCACTTCCACCGCTACATTGGGATTGCGCAGATAGCCATTGGCCAGCGCCCCGGCGAGCCGGTTGGCGGCGACTGAAGTGGTCTGTCCACGCACCTGCACCTGACCCACAAGCGGGAAGGATATCGTGCCGTTGTCGCCGACGCGGTAGCTGTTGCTCAGCTCCTGATCGCCGTAGACGGTCACCCGTACGAGATCGCCCGTGTCGAGCGTATAGGGCCCGGAGGGTTCTACGAAATAGCTGGCCGGCCGCGTCGTAGCGCACGCAGCAAGGGGGAGCATCAATGTGACGGCGAGTATGGGAAGCCAGCGCATGGTGAATCCGCGCGTTTGAATTGACCCTCAGTCTTCCCGTTTATGGTTAAGATTTCCCTTATGTCCTTGCGGGGCAATTCGAATGTGATCCTGCGATTAACTGAATTTTGATAGCGAACACCGATAGTGCGGCGGATGATGAGGATTTGCCGTGAGCGAATACGCCCCGACGATGCGCGATGCGCGAATTGATGTAGCTGCTGTCTTTTCCGCCGTCGGCCGGCGACTGCCGCGCATCATCATCATAACTTTGCTGGTCTTGGCAGCGGCCTTTCTTGTCTTGATGATGATGCCGCGGCTCTATGAATCCTCGGCATCTATTCTCGTCGAACCGCGCTCCAATGTTTATGCGCGCTCCGCCAACGAACAGGCGCCGTCGAGCACGGCCGGCGATGCCAGCGTCGTCTCGAGCCAGATCGAACTCATCAAATCGCGCGATACCCTGCTTGGCGTCATCGACAAACTCGATTTGCGCTCCAAACCAGAATTCAACGGCAGTCAGTCAGGCTTCTCGCCGCTTGGCGTAATCATGCAGCTTATCGGCCGCAGCTCGACACCAGTCAGCGTCGACGAGCGCGTCATGACCACGCTTTATGATCGTATGACGGTCATTCAAGAGCGCGATTCCCGCATCATCTCGATTCTCGTGCGCTCGACCGATCCGCAACTGGCCGCCGACATTGCCAATGCCGTCGCTGCCGCCCACGTTGCCCGCCGCGCCCAGCTTTCGCTGGCTGATACCGCCGAGGCATCGGAATGGCTCAATCAGGAAATCGATCGTTTGCGCATTGCCGTGCGGGACGCTGAATCAAAGGTTGCCCAGTACCGCGTCGACAATGATCTCTTTGTCGGTACCAACAACACCACCTTGCTCGATCAGCAACTCTCGACGCTGACGACCCAGATCACATCGGCTCAGGAGCGCAAGAACACCGCGCAATCGCGCGCCGCCGTCATTCGCGGCCTCCTTGAACGCGGCCAGCCGATCGAGAGCATTGCTGACGCGAGAAATTCGACCGTCATCCAGCAGCTCAGCCAGGAAAAGGCGCGACTCCAGGGCCAGCTCGCCCAGCTTTCGGCAACGCTGCTTTCCAACCACCCCACGGTGCGCGCGCTCAATGCGCAGATCGCCGAGCTCGATACCCGCATCAACCAGGAAGGCTATCGTGTCGCTGCGGCCCTCGAAGCCGAAGCCCAGGTCGAGGCCGATCTCGAAGTATCCATGCAGTCCGATCTTGCCCGCTTCAAGCAGACGGCGTCGACCGCAACCCAAGACACTGTTGCGCTCGATAGCCTGCAGCGCGAAGCCAAGGCCCAGCGCGATCTGCTCGAGTCCTACCTGCTGCGCTATAATGAAGCCTCATCGCGCGTCGACTCCAATTCGACGCTGCCCGACGTCCGCGTCGTCACCGAGGCTGTGCCTTCGGTCATCCCCGCCTTTCCCAAGACCGCACTCATTCTCGCCGGCATTGGTATCGTCACTTTCTCCGTCCAGTTCGGCGCCGTTGTTTTCGGCGAGCTGATGTCGGGCCGGGCGCTGCGTCCGATCGAACCCTATTACGCCGCTGCCCAGCAACCGGTCCCGGTCGTGACGCAACCCGCCCGCGCTGCGGCTCCGCCTGAGCCTGTCGAGGAGCCGGTCCAAACCGAGGTCGTCTATGACGAGGCCGCAGCGGAAAGCGACCATGAAGCCGCGTCAGTCGCCGAGCCCGAGCCGGTCGACCAAACCGCAGTCGCCTCCGCCAATGCCCGCAATCTTCTTCGTGATCTCGCCGAACGCCGCGCCGAGCGCGAAGCGGCCCGTGCAGCCGTCGCAACGTCGTCCGAAGAAGAAGCTGCTGAAGTCGCGACCATGCGCCCCAAGACCCAACAGGTCACGGGCATCGTCCGCTATTCCGATCTTGCGGCCGACCTCGTCCTCGGCAAGACCCATCTGCTCCTGCTCGCCGATCACGGCAGCGCCGAGCCCGGCCGTCGCATGGCTGACGCCCTCGTCGCCGACGCGCTTGGCAAGGGATTGAGCGTCGTCCTTATCGATGCCGGCAGCGGCTATGTCGGCGAGAACCCTGGCCTCTCCGATCTCAGCCTTAATCGCGCTGGCTTCGGCGATGTCGTGCAGAAATCTGCCGATCAAAGCTATGCGGAAGTTGCCTGGGGGCAGGGCGAAACCATCGAGCGCAGCTCCACCAAGCCATCGACGCTGGTGGAAGCCCTAGGCGATATCTACGAAGTCGTTCTCGTCCTCACGGGCAAAGTCGGCGGCCGCTCGACCCTCCCCATCTTCGCCGATCTCGGCGGCCGAGTCGTTCTGGTCACCGCCGAAGACGAGGATATCGATTCCGCCGATAGCGTCCGCCGTCAGCTTATCGACGCTGGCCTGCCGCGGGTCGAGATTTCCGCCGTGGACGATGCCGTTGCAGCCTGATCCGCTGAGCGAGATTTAATGAAATACGCCGCCATCCGTGCCGCCTTCGAGCTGATTTGGCTCTCGCGCTTGCCATCGCTTTCGCGGGCGCTGTCGAAGTCCCGTGGCGTCATTTTTACGCTCCATCGCGTCCTGCCCGAACCGCCCCCAGCCTTCTTCCCCAACGCAATCCTGCAGATCGAGCCGGACTTTCTCGACTACACCATCGCGCGCCTCCGCGACCTGGGCATAGACATTATCACGCTCGACGAGGCCATGGAGCGCCTTGCTGAGCCTCAGAAGCCACGCCCCTTTGTCGTCCTCACCTTCGACGATGCCTATCGCGACAATCTCCAATACGCCCTGCCGATCCTCAGCCGCCACGAAGCGCCATTCACACTCTACGTGCCCACGGCCTTTGCAGATGGCGTCGGCGAAATCTGGTGGCAGGCCATCGAAGACATCATCGCGCGCCAGGAAGCCGTCGCCTTCACCGAAAATGGCGACGTCGAATATGTCGACACCTCCACAACGGCAAGAAAGAAGGATGCCTTCTCGCGCCTCTATTGGCATATGCGCAAAATGCCCGAGCCCGCCCGCCGCGCGCTCCTCGCGGAATTCTGTAGCAATTACGGCTACGACCTCGAAAAGCAGTGCCGCGACCTGATCATGACCTGGCAGGAGCTCCGGCTGTTCGCCGGCGACCCGCTTTGCACCATCGGCGCCCACACGGTGCACCATTACGAACTGGCAAAACTCTCCGCCGACGAGGCGCGCCAGGAAATCTCCCAGTCCGTCGACGTCATCGAGGCCCAGTTCGGCCTACGCCCCCAGCATTTTTCTTATCCGCTCGGCGGCCCACTCTCCTGTGGTCCGCGCGAGTTCGACATAGTCCGCGACCTCGGCTTCAAAACCGCCGTCACCACCCGCCCCGGTGGCCTCTATCCGCACCACGTGCAGACCCCCACAGCCCTTCCACGCGTCTCCCTCAACGGGTATTTCCAATCCCGCCGCTACGTTGACATCTTCGCCAGCGGCGGCATCTTCACCGCCATCGGCAAATTGACGGGCTGACTGTCTTCACCTCTCCCTCGGGGGGAGAGGTCGGCGCGCAGCTCACCGAATTCGCGCTGCGAATTCGGTTGGGGTGAGGGGGCCTTCCTATACGCGCTCATCCGGCCGCGCCATCCAGCGAATGATCCACATCGCCGGAAACACCCAGCCCATCCCCGCGACGATAAAATAAAGGATCAGCACCAGCCCCGGCAGCCCCTCGGGAAACATCAAATAGATCGAGGTCGCGATGCACGCCCAGACGAAAATGGAGATCACGCAGAGGAAAGCGCCGATCAATTTGCGAGTACGTTGGGTCATGTGCGGCATCTGGACTGTTGCGACGGAGCGAAGCGGGGATTACCACTCCGCCAGCCCCATCGATACCGGAATATCACCGTGACCACCCAGCACAATGCCGCACCGGGCCAGATCAGCTACGCTAGCGACCTCCTGCGGCCCGTCCGCATCTGGCTTTATGCGCTCGCGAGCTTCGTTCTGCTGATCGTCGTGGTCGGCGGGATCACGCGCCTGACGGAATCGGGGCTCTCGATCACGAGCTGGAAGCCGATCTCCGGCATCATTCCGCCGCTCAACGATGCGCAGTGGCAGGCCGAATTCGACGCCTATAAGCAGATCCCGCAATATACGGTGCTCAATTCCTGGATGTCGCTGGGCGACTTCAAGTACATTTTCTTCTGGGAATGGCTGCATCGCCTGCTGGCCCGCACCCTAGGACTGATCTTCATCGTCCCATTCCTGGTTTTCCTCGTCCAGAAGCGTCTGTCGCGCCAGCTCGCCTGGCCACTGTTCACGCTCTTCATTCTCGGCGGCTTCCAGGGCCTGCTCGGCTGGTGGATGGTCTCCTCGGGCCTATCCGAACTGACCTCGGTGTCCCAATACCGCCTCGCCGCCCACCTCACGGCCGCCTCGCTGCTCTTCGTCGCGCTCATCTATGTCGCGCGCAGCCTTGAGCCGGGCAGGGTGCTCGGCCGCGTTACGCGCTGGCATCTGGTAACGGGCGTCATCCTCGGCGTGCTGCTGATCATCCAGATCGGGGCGGGGGCCTTTGTCGCCGGTCTGGATGCCGGCATGGGCTACAACACCTGGCCATTAATGGATGGCGCGATCATCCCCAAAGGCCTCCTGATCATGGATCCCGCCTGGCGCAATTTCTTCGAAAATGCGCTGACCGTGCAGTTCATCCATCGCTGCATCGCCTATGGCATCACCGCTTATGTCGCTTATCTCATCTGGCGCCGAAACAAGGATGGCGGCTTTGGCGGCGTCCATGGCTGGCTGCCGCGCATCGGCTTCCTCGTCCTCCTCCAGGTCGCCCTCGGCATTGCGACGCTGCTCACCAACGTCCCGATCTCGCTGGCGGTTGGCCACCAGTGCCTCGCTTTCATGCTTGCCGGCTCCATTTTCGGCTATATTGCCGATATGCGCCGGGCCAGGTGAGTCCGGCTTGCGGAGGAGTTAGCCGCAAGATGACCGCCTGGATCTGGAAGACCGTTCTCGCCATCGTCGGCTCCGTCATCGGCGTCTATATCGGCCAGGAGCTCATGGGTGGCGGCGCAATCGGGTGGATGGTGAGTGGTGCGATCATCGCGGCAAGCTGCTATCCGCTCTTTAAGGCGCTCTTCGCCTATCGCACTGAAAAAGCGGGCAATACTTTGCGGTAATATGATACCGCATTCGTAACGTGTTGATTTCGTTGATTTAAATCAACCCTATTGACGACCGCTAGAATCCCCCCTAAACGAGCCGCCGAACATGCCGTTTTCCCTCGTTTGGGAGCATGGCATCCCAGCTTTTTCTAGGGAATTCCAACAATGACCACTTACTCGGCAAAACCGAGCGAGATCGAAAAGCAGTGGATCCTCATCGACGCCGAAGGGCTTGTCGTGGGTCGTCTGGCTTCGATCATTGCTTCGCGTCTGCGCGGCAAGCACAAGGCCACTTTCACGCCTCACATGGACATGGGTGACAACATCATCGTCATCAATGCCGACAAGGTGAAGCTGACCGGTCGCAAGCTCGACCAGCACCGCTTCTACTGGCACACCGGCTACCCCGGTGGCATCAAGGACCGCACTGCTCGCGAACTGCTCGAAGGCCGTTTCCCGAACCGCGTCCTCGAAAACGCCGTTCGCCGCATGATGCCGGGCGGCCCGCTGACCCGCGCTCAGCTCAAGAACCTCCGCGTTTACGCTGGCGGCGAGCACCCCCATGAAGCGCAGAACCCGAGCAAGCTCGATGTCGGCGCTATGAACCCCAAGAACGTCCGGGTGAAGTAATATGGCTGAAACCATCAACTCTCTCGAAGCCCTGGGCACCTCCGCTGCTGCTCCCGCTGCCTCCTCGGCTCCGGTTCATGTGCAGAAGCTTGATTCCCTCGGCCGCGCCTATGCCACTGGCAAGCGCAAGAACGCCGTCGCCCGCGTCTGGATCAAGCCCGGCAAGGGCAAGGTCACGATCAATGGCCGCGAATTCGCCGCTTACTTTGCGCGTCCGGTTCTCCAGCTGATCGTCAAGCAGCCCATCGTTGCTGTCGACCGTCTCGACCAGTACGACGTCAACGTCACCGTTGCCGGTGGTGGTCTCTCGGGTCAGGCCGGTGCCGTTCGTCACGGTATCTCCAAGGCGCTCAACTACTTCGAGCCAGCCCTGCGCCCGACCCTCAAGAAGGGTGGCTTCCTGACCCGCGATAGCCGCGTCGTCGAACGTAAGAAGTACGGCAAGGCCAAGGCCCGCCGCTCCTTCCAGTTCTCGAAGCGCTAAGCTTCACTTTTCGATATTTGCAAGGGCCGGGAAACCGGCCCTTTCTTTTTGGTTGCATAAGCCTAAATGCGCTTTGTGCATCGCACGCTCGATTGTCACCCCGGCGAAGGCCGGGGCCCAACCTGAGATATTAAGATGGCCCCCGGCTTTCTCCGAGGTGACAGCCGGAAGTTGGTGATATGCCGGAACACATCCGCGAAAGTCGGCCGATGCCCCTCGTCACCCGCTTCCATCTCCTGATCTTCTCGGTGACGCTCTCCATCACGGCCGTCGCCCTGTTCCGCATACCCGCCGATTTCCTGTTCCAGGCCCATTGGCACGCCTCCAACGCCGATTGGCTTTGGCCGCGCGGCATCGCGCTTTCGGTGGCTCCAGCCATCCAAGCCATCCTCCTCATCGCGTTTTTCGTGCTCGGCCGCGCCCTCACTAAAAATCACTTCGCCAAGACCCAGCACATCCTCGATCCAGCCCTCAGCTTTTTCCTCGCCGTCCCCGCCGTGTACCAGCTTGGCCTCCTCTTCATCGGCATCGGCTCTGATCTCGATATCATCCGCGGCGAAGGCTATATCCTCGGCGCCGCACTGGGCTTCATCGGGCTTGTCCTGTTTTACGCCGAGCGCCACAGCTATGGCGGCCTGCGCCTACCGTGGCCGATCCCCTCTGATCGCGCCTGGCTCCTCGCGCACCGCCTCACTGGCCTCGCGACATCGCTGGTTGGTCTGGTCGTCATCTGGATTGCCTGGACCGATCCCGGTCCGGCGATCCTGGCCCTGTCTTACGCGGCCGCACTCATGGCGCTTCCCATCATCGCAGCCGTCGTGAGTCTGGCTGTCCGCCGGGTCTGACAACTTCTATTCCCTAATTCCCTGTACAGAATGAGAAAATTCTTCTCTAGCGGGCGGAAATGGAACGCCATGCGCTGCGTAAGCGCATGCGCGGGCGTAAGTTGTGGGCAAGATAAAGGCAGGGCGCCCGTTTTTTGAGCGGCCCTTGCCAGTGCAAAGGTCGTAAAATGTCTCCCACCACCGTATCCGCTGCGCGCCCGCCCAAGGCGCCCAAGCCGCTTTACGCCAATTTCGGCTTCCAGGTTCTGGCCGCCATGGTCATCGGCCTCGCCCTCGGTTTCGTCGCTCGCTCCATGGGCCCGGATGCCGCCGGCAATGCCAATTGGCTCACCCAGACGCTCGCGACCATCGGCTCGTCCTTCGTGTCGCTGCTGCGTGCGCTGGTTCCGGTTCTTGTTTTCACCGCGATTGTCGCCTCAATCGCCAATCTCCGCGAACTCAACAACGCTGCCAAGCTGGTCTGGCAGACCCTCCTTTGGTTCGCCATCACGGCGCTGATCGCCGTCGCCATCGGCATCGCCCTCGGCCTCATTATCCAGCCGGGCCTCAATTCCAGCGTCGCCGCCGATCTTGCCAAGGCTCCGTCCTCGACCGGCTCCTGGCTCGATTTCCTCAAGGGCCTGATCCCGTCCAATATCCTCGGCCTTCAGGCATCGACCCGCGTCACCGATGGTAGCGCTTCGACGAGCCTCAGCTTCAACGTGCTGCAGATCCTCGTGATCTCCATCGTCGTCGGCATCGCGGCCCTCCGCGTTGGCCCGGCTGCCGATTCGTTCATCGCCTTCACCCGCTCGTTCCTCAAGGTCATCCACAAGGTCCTGTGGTGGGTTATTCGCCTGACCCCGATCGGCACGATCGGCCTTCTGGGTAATGCCGTTGCCGTCTATGGCTGGGATGCGCTGGCCCAGCTCGGCTGGTATTCGGCCGCCATCTATATCGGCCTCGCCCTCGTTCTGTTCGTCGTCTATCCCGTGCTGCTGCAGCTCAATGGACTCAACCCCATCCGCTATTTCCAGAGCGCCTGGCCAGCGATCCAGCTTGCCTTCGTCTCGCGTTCGTCCATCGGCACCCTGCCGGTCACCGAGCGCATCACCGAAGAAAATCTCGGCGTGCCGCGTGAATACGCCGCCTTCGCCGTGCCACTCGGCGCCACCACCAAGATGGACGGTTGCGCCGCGATCTATCCTGCGATCTCGGCCATCTTCGTCGCCCAGTTCTTCGGCATTTCGCTCGGGATTGAGCATTATCTGCTGATCGTCTTCGTCTCGGTCATCGGCTCCGCAGCCACGGCTGGTCTCACAGGCGCAACGGTCATGCTGACCCTGACCCTTTCGACCCTCGGTCTGCCGCTCGAAGGCGTCGGCTTGCTGCTCGCCGTCGACCCGATCCTCGATATGGGCCGCACTGCGGTCAACGTCGCGGGCCAGGCCCTCGTGCCGACCATCGTTGCCAAGCGCCAGGGTATTCTCGATCAGGCGACCTATGACCGCGGTGAAAGCATCGATGCGCTCGGCGCCGACGCTGTTCCTGCCGAGTAAACGGCCTAATCAATCGTGTGAAAGGGGAGGCACTGCCTCCCCTTTTGTTGGCTGCTATTCTAACTCATTTTACCAAGTAGCCACATTTGGCCTTCAACTTGCCAGCTCAAGACGGTATTGAACCCGACTGTGCATATGGGAAGATTTGCATGATGGCTCAAAGACCTGGTTTGTGGGATGGACGGCGTCGCGCCGTTACCCTGGGCATGATTTCCAACATCATCGGCGCGGCCGCAGCCGCCGGTGCCGCAGTCACTGCGTGGCTCAGCACGCATTGGCAGACGGATTTGACACAGTGGACGCTGGTTCTTGCCGGCATCGGCGGCGTCTTCGTCATCAAGGGCACGATCATTCTCGGCATCGCCGAAAGCCGCCCCTATATGCCGCGGGAATCTGACGCCGATATGCAGCACTCGCTGCGCGCCTTCGAAGGGCGCCTGAATTCGCGCCAGAAGGCCATGGTCGAGCGCTTAGACAAGCTCGAAGCCGAGATCACCAACATTCGCGTCGGAAGCTGAGCCGGTTTCGGCTCAGACAGCCTTTTTCAGCGATAGCTTCTTGGCCTTCGTCTTGGATTTTCGCGCTAGTTTGGCTGCGCGCGGCACGAAGTTGCCCATCACCCGCTCAATGACCTTGATGGCTTTGTCAGTGCCGTCCTCGCTGCGCAATTGCTCCGCCACCAATGCGGCATTGCGGCGATAGGAATCGTTGCTGTTGAGATCGGCGAGCGCTTCGGCCAGCGAATCCGCCGTCAGCTTGCGGAGCCGGATCGGCTTTGGTCCGCATCCAAGCTCATAAACCCGGCGGCCCCAATAGGGTTGGTCGATGGCTTGGGGGACGATGAACGTCGGTCGCCCAAGGTGCAGGCCCGCCGAAGTCGTGCCCGCGCCACCGTGATGCACCACGGCGCTGACATAGCGGAATAGGCGATCGTGCGGTGCTTTTTCGATCGGAAAGATCGTATCGGGCAGATCGCGCGGATCGATGCCGCCCCAACCGCGCGCCACGACGGCGCGGCCACCCCAAAGCGCCACCGCTTCTTTCAGAATGCGCGTATTGCGTTCGGCCCCAAACGGCATTGAGCCAAAGCCGATATAGACCGGGGCTTCGCCTGCCGAAAGAAAGGCCTCGAATTCCGGCGTCGGCTCCCAATTGCTGCGATCGCGCAAGTTCCAGTAGCCGGTCACCAAAGCCGTCTTCGGCCAATCCCGCGGGCGCGGACTGACAGCCGCCGAATAGGCATAAAGCGTGGTCAGGTGGGAGCCATCCGTATTGGTGAAGACCCCACCCATATTGCGCGCTTCAAGCCCCATCAGTTCCCGGCGCAGGCGATTGCGCGGCAGGTTCATATAGGCCTGCTGCATGGTGGCAGCGGTGTAGGATAGCTTGTTCAGCGTCGGGCCGAGATCGTCGGCGACATAATACATCGAGAGCGGAAATTCGCTCGTCGAATTGAGCGGCTGCAGCGCCGTCATGATCGCCGGAATCTTCAGCGCCTCGGCAATGTCGATGCCGAAGCTCGTATTCATATTGACGATGATCGCATCGGTGCCCTGGCACATGCGCCAGGCGGCCCGCGCCGCCGTGTCGATGATCTGCTGGCCCTGTTTGAGAAACCATGGGCCATTGATCAGCATCGAGCTGTTCATCGCATTTTCGAAGCGGGTTTCCTTGAGGAATGCCTGGATCGAAGGGCCCAGCGAATGGAATTCGATTCCATATCCCGTCACGAGGCCTTCAAAGTCCTCGTTGGCGCCGATCACGACGGTATAGCCACGTTCCTGCAGCGCCAGCGAGAGCGCGATGTAAGGTTGTACGTCGCCTTGCGTGCCAATCGTCACCAGGGCAATGCGCTTCAAGTTTCAACCTCATCATACGCCGTCAGGCCGTACGTTGTCGTGCCCCCGGGCATTTACAAGACCATGTGGAGCAATTATGAACGGCCTGTCGATTGTTGCATTCTTTACAAAAACGACCTTCGAAGGGCAAGAGACATGCTGTCTCCATTCACTGTTGCATGGGTTGGAGCTCCGCTCGCCGGCAAGGTGACTGCTATTGCCGCTGCCACTCCCGTCGCCGCGGCGGCAAGCGCCCGATAGCTCTTCCCGCGTGGCCACCTGGTGGCCGGGAGGAGCCGAATAGATCGTTTGGTCTCGCAAGGGCCGCTTTAACCCATCCAAAACCATAATTCCGCGATAATCGGCGCCTCTCTTGAGCCGCCAGCGCAAAGCGCGTCGCGATCAGTTCAGGGTCCTTGAAGGGACCTTCCGAGGAATCAAATGAGCGAAGTCTTCCATCGCATCCGCCGCCTGCCGCCCTACGTTTTTGCGCATATCGATCCGATCAAGGCCAAAGCGCGCGCAGAAGGCGTCGATGTCATCGATCTCGGCATGGGCAATCCCGATATGCCGACGCCCGAGCATATCGTCGCCAAGCTCCAGGAAACGGTGAAGGACCCGCGCACCCACCGCTATTCCACCTCCCGCGGCATTCCCGGCCTGCGCAAGGCTCAGGCGAGCTATTATGGCCGCCGCTTTGGGGTAAAACTCAATCCCGATACCCAGGTCGTCGCGACCCTTGGGTCCAAGGAAGGCTTTGCCAATATGGCTTCGGCCATCACCGCCCCGGGCGATGTGGTGCTGGTGCCGAACCCGACCTATCCGATCCATTCCTTCGGCTTCATCATGTCGGGCGGCGTCGTCCGCTCCATGCCCGCCGAGCCGGGCGAAGATTTCATGCGCGCGCTCGATCGCGGCGTGCGCCACTCCATTCCAAAGCCTATCGCGCTGGTTCTCAACTACCCGGCCAACCCGACCGCTTACACCGCCGACCTCGATTTTTACGCCGAGGTCGTCAAATATTGTAAGCAGCACGACATCTTCATCCTGTCCGATCTCGCCTATTCCGAGATCTATTTCGACGAAGACAATCCGCCGCCGTCAGTTCTCCAGGTGCCTGGCGCGATCGACATCACCGTCGAATTCACCTCGATGTCCAAGACCTATTCCATGCCCGGCTGGCGCGTCGGCTTCGCCGTCGGCAACGAGCGCCTGATTGCCGCGCTCGCCCGCGTCAAATCCTACCTCGATTACGGTGCCTTCACGCCGATCCAGGTCGCCGCAGTCGCCGCGCTGAACGGCTCCGACGACGTCATCGAGGAAGTCCGCAAGGTCTATAAGCATCGCCGCGACGTCATGGTCGAAAGCTTTGGCCGCTCCGGCTGGGATATTCCTGTGCCAAAGGCCACGATGTTCGCCTGGGCGCCCATTCCGCCCCAGTTCGCTCATCTCGGCTCGCTCGAATTCGCCAAGCTCCTGATCCAGGAAACCGGCGTCGGCGTCGCCCCCGGCGTCGGCTTCGGCGAATATGGCGATCAGTACATTCGCCTCGCCTTCGTCGAAAACGAACAGCGCATCCGCCAGGCCGCCCGCAACATCAAGAAGCTGCTGGGCAGCAAGGGCGAGCAGAGCAACATCGTGCCAATGGCTTCTGCGACGAACTAAGTTAGGCTCGACTTCACCTAGGTCCTGGGCCTCGGCCCTATAACGACGTCATTCCCGCGAAAGCGGGAATCCCTTCACCGGAAGTGAGATTCCCGCGTTCGCGGGAATGACGCGGTGATAGAATGCTCGTATCGCAGTTTTGGAGGGACGTGGATTCGTCCCTTCATTTCCAAATCTAGCCGCGTGGAGGCAAATCTGAACGCCATCATGCACTGCGGCTATTTCGACCACGGCGTCTGCCGCTCCTGCACCCGCATGGGCGAGCCCTACGGCGCCCAACTCGACGCCAAGCTCCTCCACGCCCACGACCTTCTCGCCGCGTGGCCCGAAGCCGAATGGCTGCCGCCCATGGTCAGCCGTCCCGAAGCCTTCCGCAACAAAGCCAAGATGGTCGTCGGCGGCACCGCCGATGCGCCCACCCTCGGTATTCTCGATGACACTCAGCACGGCGTCGATCTCACCTGCTGCGGCATCCTGACCCCCGGCCTTCGTAGCGCCTTGGAACCCACCAAATCCTTCATTTCCCTCGCGCGCATCGCCCCTTATGACGTGCCCACCCGCCGCGGGGAGTTAAAACACGTCCTCCTGACCGAATCCGCCGATGGCGAACTCATGCTCCGCTTCGTGCTGCGCTCGACCGAAGCGCTTGGCCGCATGCAAAAGCACCTGCCGAGCCTGCTTGCTGCGCTCCCCCAACTCGCCGTCGTCACCGCCAACCTTCTCCCCGAACACAAGGCGGTCCTCGAAGGCGAAGAGGAAATCTGGCTCAGCGGCAGCGAAACGCTCGCCATGCGTCTCGGCACAAGTGTCCTCCATCTCCGCCCCGCCAGCTTCTTCCAGACCAATACCGAAATCGCCAAAGGTCTCTATCTCCAGGCCAGAGACTGGATCGACCAAGCCGGCGCCAACGCCATTCTCGACCTTTATTGCGGTGTAGGGGGCTTCGCCCTTCACATCGCCGCACCCGGCCGCCGCGTCCACGGCATCGAACTCAGCGCCCCAGCCGTCGAATCTGCCCGCCTCAGCGCCGCCGAAGCCGGCCTCACCGATGTCACCTTTTCAGTCGGCGATGCCACCGCCCTCGTCGCCGCCGAACTCCCCGACGCCATCATCGTCAATCCGCCCCGCCGCGGCCTCGGCGATCAACTCTGCCAAACCCTGCAAGCCTCCGGCGCCCAAACCATCATCTATTCAAGCTGCAACGCGGTCACCCTCGCCAAGGACCTCGCCGCCATGCCGGCGTACACGCCCACTGCCATCCGCCTCTTCGACATGTTCCCCCAGACCGACCACTACGAAGTCATGGTGCTCCTGACCCGTCGCACCGACGCATAGCGTCCAGAAATTACATGACAACGATAATCACCTTTCGTATGGAGTGTGACCTCCACGAAAAGGGTGCCCCATGTCTGTCCGTTCGATCCTGCTCTCGGCCACCATTGCATTAGCCTCGGTCGGCGCCACTCAAGCCCAGGCTTTCCCGGTCACGATCGAGCACGCCTATGGCAAAACCACCATCCCCGCGGAGCCCCAGCGTATCGTCACCTGGGGCTGGAGCAATGAGGATGCGGTCATCGCGCTCGGCAAAATTCCTGTCGGCATGCCCTTCCAGTCCTATGGCGGCGGCGACAACGGCATCCACGAATGGGTCGAAGAGGCCCTCGCCAAAGCCGGCGCGGAACCCCCAACTATCCTCGACAATACAGGCGAACCGCCGATCGAACGGATCGCCGCCCTCAATCCCGATCTCATCATTGCCGCCTATTCCGGCATCACCGAAGAGCAATATGCCGTCCTCTCCGGCATCGCCCCCACCATCGCCTTTTCGGGCGCCCCCTGGTCCACCTCCTGGCAGGACTTGACACTGATCGTCGGCAAAGCCCTCGGCAAGGAAGACGAGGCCAAGACGCTCGTCACCGAAACCACCGATTGGGTAAAAGCCGAATTCGCCAGATATCCGACCCTAACAGAGGTCACCTTCGCCAGCGCCAACGATTATGATGGCTCCATGGCGGTCTACGCGCCGCTCGACGCGCGCATGAAATTCCTCACCGATTTCGGCATGACCCTCAATCCCAGCGTCGCAGCGCTCTCGCCTGGCGATGACGCCTTCTATTATTCCCTCAGCTACGAACTCTTCGATCAGCTCGAAGCCGATATCTTTGTCACCTATTTCGAAGAGCAATCCGCCCTCGATACCTGGCTCGCCACGCCCCAGGCGCGCAATTATCCGCCCATCGTCAATGGCGGCCTCGCCGCTCTCGTCGGCACGGAAAACGTCGCCGCCGTTTCCCCGCCGAGCATCCTGTCCCTCCGCTGGGGCCTGCCGCGATATCTCGAAATCCTCGGCGCTGCTGCCGACGCCGTCACCAAGAACTAACCCCAATTTCTGGAGCCACCATGCTGACCAAGCTTGGCCTCGCCGTCCTCGCGGCATCCCTTTTCGCCGCACCTGCCTTCGCGCAGGACCCGTTCCCCGTCACCATCGAACACGCCCTCGGCTCCACCACTATCGAAGCCCAGCCACAGCGCGTGGTCACCTGGGGCTGGTCCGCGCAGGATGTCGTCATCGATCTCGGCATTGAGCCGGTCGGCATGCCCTTTTTCGCCTATGGTGGCGGCGAAGATGGCCTCCTCCCCTGGACCGAGGCCGCACTCGCCGAACATGGCATGGCCATGCCCACAGTCCTGCCCAACGTTACCGAACCACCCATCGAAGCCATCGCTGCCCTGGCGCCCGACCTGATCCTCGCACCCTATTCCGGCCTGACCCCCGACGAATACGCGCTTCTGAGCAACATCGCGCCCGTCGTCGCCTATCCCGACAAGCCCTGGTTTGCGAGCTGGCAACAGGTAGTCACCATGACCGGCAAGGCCCTCGGCCGTTCCGCCGAAGCCGAAAAGCTCGTCGCCGATACCGAAACCTTCCTCAAATCCGAACTCGACAAATATCCCGATGCCGCCGGCACCGTGTTCGCCAATGTCGTCAATCGCAACGACGGTCAGGTCTCGGTCCGCCTCGAAGGCGATCCGCGCGTCCAGCTCTTCGCCGATATCGGCCTCGTGCCCTCCAAGGCCCCGGAAAACGCCGATCTGGTCCCAACTGGCATCGCCTATACCGTCAGCTACGAAAACTTCGACACCATCCCCGCGGACATGCTCCTCAGCTTCTTCAATGATCAGCAGTCTGCCGATGCATTTTTCGCGATGGACCTGATCAAGCTCTCGCCGCTCGTCGCCAAGGAGGCCTATACCAAGCTCGTCGGCGAAGACATCACCATGGCTGTCAGCGGCGCCGTGACACCGGTCTCGCTGCGCTGGGGCTTTCCGCAAGTCGCCAAGGAAGTGGGCCGCGCGGCAACTGCCGCCAAAGCCCAATAAACGTATCAATCGCCTAGTCGCCAATTATCCTATTGACGACTAGGCGACTTCCTATGCACATGCTCGCCCCATGAGCGATATCCAGTCTTTCCGCCAATCCGTTGAGTCTTTCATTTCCGCGCGCGGTTGGACACCCACCCGTTTTGGCCGCATCGTGGCGGGCGATCCGCTCTTCGTCTTCGATCTCCGCGATGGCCGCGAGCCGCGCAGCGAAACGCGCTCGCGCATCCTCAAAGCCATGGCTGAATTCGGCGAAACCGAAACGCTCTCGCCCCTCCGCATCGGCGTTGCCGGTCTTGGCAATGTTGGCGCCACTCTGGTCCGCATTCTTCAAAAAGACGGCGCTGAACTCAACAAGAAGCTCGGCCGGCAGCTGCAGGTGACCGCCGTCGCCGCCCGCTCCCGCTCCCGCGATCGCGGCATCGATATCTCGGGCATCGAGTGGTTCGATGATCCGGTTGCCCTCGCAAAATCCGACAGCATCGATCTTTTCGTCGAATTGATCGGCGGCGAAGATGGCCCGGCTTTCGCCGCCGTCAAATCCGCCCTCGAAATCGGCCGCCCGGTCGTCACCGCCAACAAGGCGCTCCTCGCCAAACATGGCGTGACGCTTGCCAAGCTCGCCGAAGAATCCGGCGCCCAACTCGGCTTCGAAGCCGCCGTCGCCGGTGGCATCCCCGTTATCAAGACCCTCCGCGAAGGCCTCGGCTCTGCCCGCATCGCCAAGGTCTTCGGCATCATGAACGGCACCTGCAATTACATCCTGACCCGCATGGGCAATGAAGGCATCTCCTTTGCGGATTGCCTCAAGGATGCGCAGGCCCTCGGCTATGCCGAAACCGACCCGACCTTCGACGTCGAAGGGTTCGACACCGCCCACAAGCTCTCGATCCTCGCCACGCTCTGCTTCGGCTACGAAATCGCCCCCGATAAGATGCGCGTCGAAGGCATCTCCCGTATCACCCAGCACGATATCCAGGTCGCCGCCGACCTCGGCTATAAGATCAAACTTCTCGGCATTGCCGAGCGCACCGCCGATGGCATCGAGCAGCGCGTCCACCCAACCTTCGTGCCCAAGGGGTCGGCCATTGCCGGCGTCGATGGCGTCATGAACGCGGTGGCGCTCGAAACCGACCACGTCCACGAACTCCTTCTCGCCGGCCCTGGCGCCGGTGGTCCGCCAACGGCCTCGTCGGTCCTTTCCGATATCCTCGACATCGCCCGCGGCACCCGCGTGCCACCTCTCGGCGTCCCGAGCGACGAACTGCTCCCCTATCGCGAAGCGCCATCCCGCGCCCATGAAGGCGGCTTCTATATTCGCCTCAGCGCGAAGGATGTCCCCGGCGCCCTTGCCGCCATCACCACCCGCATGGGCGAAAAGGCGATCTCCATTGATTCCGTCATCCAGCGGTCAGACTTGACGGCTAAAGCCACAGCGCCCGATGGCACGCCGGCCCGGACCGTCGTAATGATTACCCAGCAGACCGTGGAATCGTCGGTGCGCGATGCGCTTGCGCAAATCGCCGCAGACGGCTTTATCGTGGGCGAACCGCAATTGATCCGCATCGAAATGCTCTAGGCATTTTAGGGGCGAGGGGACAAAATGAAGCTCAGCAAGGCCGACGACGCCCGCAGCCCGGCCAATCTTCATCGCACCCTGACGCTCGAAATGGTCCGCGTCACCGAGCGCGCCGCCGTCGCCGCCGCCGAATGGCGCGGCAAGGGCGATGAAAAGGCGGCCGACGATGCCTCCGTCGCGGCCATGTCCAAGGAATTGGAGCGCGTCTCGGTCGCCGGTCGCATCGTCATTGGCGAGGGCGAGCAATACGAATGCGACCATCTCTATGTCGGCGAAACCGTCGGCGCCGATGAAGGTCCCGAAGTCGATATCGCCGTCGATCCCCTCGAAGGCGTCACCCTCTGCGCCAAGAACCAGCCCGATTCCCTGGTGGTTCTGGCCATGGCCGAGCGCGGTGGCCTCCTCAACGTTGCCCGCAACGTTTACATGCACAAGATCGCCGTCGGCGCCGAATACGCGCCGGAAACCGTGCATATCGAGTGGTCCGCCACCGAAAACGTCAAGGCGCTCGCCAAGGCTAAAGGCGTTCCGGTCTCCGAAATCACCGCCATCGTCCTCGATCGGCCCCGCCACGCCGGCCTCCTCGAAGAACTGCGCACAGCCGGTGTATCGGTAAAACTCCTCAGCGATGGCGACATTGCCGGCGTCATTCACGCGGTCAACACCGAAGATACCGGTGTCGATATCTATCTCGGCTCCGGCGGCGCCCCCGAAGGCGTCCTCGCCGCCGCCGCTCTCCGCTGCATCGGCGGCCAGATGCAGGGCAAATTGATCCTCGACACACCCGATAAGCGCGCCCGCGCCCGCGAAATGGGCATCACCGATCCCAACCGCATCTATGATGTCAGCGAACTCGCGGCCGGCGACGTCCTCTTCTCGGCCACCGGCATCACCGACGGCTCCCTCGTCGAAGGCGTAAAACTGCGCCGCCATTGGGTCGAAACCAATACCGTCGTCATGCGCTCCTGGAGCCAGACCACCCGCTGGATCAAGGCGCGCCATGCGCGCTAGCAAGCCGCGCTCTCTTCTGGAGTAAACCATGTTTTCCCACGTCATGATCGGCAGCAACGACCTCGCCCGATCCAAGACCTTTTATGACGCCACTTTCGCAGCCCTCGGCGGCAATCCCGGCGAAATGGATGCTGGCGGCCGATTGGTCTACACCCGCGACGGCAGCCGCCTCATGATCACGACGCCCATCAACGGCCAGCCGGCCACCGCCGCCAATGGCGGCACCATCGGCATCTTCGCCGAATCCGCTGACCAAGTCTGCGCCTGGCACACCGCCGGCACGGAAAACGGCGGCACCTCCGCCGAATCCCCACCCAATCTGCGCCCCAACGGCGTCTTCGTCGCCTATCTCCGCGACCCCGACGGCAACAAACTCTGCGCCCGCACCCGTCCGCCTAAATAAGCTGTCGCGTCAGAAGGACCGCTTCTCACTTGCCTTCGGTCACCTCGAAAAACCGCGACTGTGCTCGTGGCTCTCTCCAAGCCGCCATTACCTGCGCGGCATTTGCGTCCACACCGTCCGCCGTCTGCAGTTCGAGATCATACCGACGCCCCTCGTGGATCGTCAGCGCATCCTGTTCCGCGCTGCCGACCGGGCGATCCCCTCTTGCATACTCTCGCCGCCGCAGTTCTTCGATCTCGCAATGCAGCGCTACGAAAAGCACATCGAACGGTGCAAAGAGTTCAGCAAGCTCAAGCTGCCAGCCTGGCGTATCGAGTATATGTTCGATGATGAGATTGTTTCCCGCTTCGGCATAGGCTGCGAGCGAGGCGTGGTAGCCGGCAAAGAACGGCGCGCGCATGTCTCTCCATTTGAAATCTCCTGCCTTGACGCGGCCAAGCGGCAAGACCCCAGAGTCCCGGAGATGGTCGATGGAGATATGCCAGAAGGGTCTCTCGATCTTGGCTTGTATCTCTCGCGCCAGCGTGGATTTTCCGCTGCTCGAAGCGCCATGAAGAAAAATGATGCTGGCTTTGCTCGTCATGTCAGCTCCTCCGGTCGCTGCGCACCAAGCACGCGCACACAACCTCCCGCAACCCCTTCCACCTCCGCCTCAAATCGCCTAACACCAGCCCATGCTGGAACCGCGCCGCAATTTTCTCGATGTCAGCCAGTCGGTCCTTGGCCGCGCCTGGGTCGATCGTCTCGATATCGCGGGCAGCCGTCTCGCTACCGCCATCGCTCAGCGCACCGGCATTTCCGACATCGTCGCGCGCATTCTTGCCGGCCGCGGCGTCGAACTTGACTCCGCCGAGGCCTATCTCGAGCCGACGATCCGCAATCTCATGCCGGACCCGTCGACTCTCACCGCCATGGATGACCTCGCCAGCCGCCTGGCCCAGGCCGTTGCCGACAACGAGTCCATCGCCCTATTCGGCGATTACGACGTCGATGGCGCCAGCTCCTGCGCCTTGATGGTCCGCTATCTCGCCCATTTCGGCCTGACCCCACAGGTCCATATTCCCGATCGCATCTTTGAAGGCTACGGCCCCAATATTGCGGCCATGGACAAGCTGATCGATGCCGGTGCCACACTGATCATCACCCTCGATTGCGGCACCACCAGCGATGGCCCCATCGCTCACGCCCGCAATCGCGGCGTCGATGTTCTCGTCATCGATCACCACCTTTCCGATCACGATCTGCCGCCCGCGACGGCCCTCGTCAATCCCAACCGCCCCGACGATATTTCCGGCCTCGGCTATCTCTGCGCTGCCGGCGTCACCTTCATGGTCCTCGTCGCCGTCAATCGCGCCCTCCGCCAGCGCGGCGATACCGGGCTCCCCGACCTCCTGCGTTTTCTCGACATCGTCGCCCTCGGCACCGTCTGCGACGTCGTCCCGCTCGTCGGGCTCAACCGCGCCTTTGTCATCCGCGGCCTCGAAGTCGCCCGCCGCGGCGACAACCGCGGTATGTCGGCCCTCGCACTCGCTTCCCGCGTTAGTGGGCCGCTCAATCCCTATCACCTCGGCTTTCTCATCGGCCCGCGCATCAATGCCGGTGGCCGCATCGGCAACGCAGCCCTCGGCACCCAGCTCCTTTCGGTCGATGACGAACACCAGGCGCTGGTGATCGCTGCTAAGCTCGACGAACTCAATACCGAGCGCCAGCGCATCGAAGTCGAAGCCGTCGAAGAAGCCACCGCCGTCGCCGCCGCCGAAATCGGCAGCGGGGAGGGGCCCCCGGTCCTCGTCCTTGCCTCTGCCAATTGGCATCCCGGCGTCGTCGGCCTCATCGCCGCGCGCCTCAAGGAGCGTTTCGATCGCCCCGCTTTCGCGATCGCACTTCATCCCGATGGCTCGGGCACCGGCTCCGGCCGCTCCATGCCCGGCGTCGATCTCGGCCGCGCCGTTATCGAGGCGGTGGAAACCGGACTCATCCCCAAGGGCGGGGGCCACGCCATGGCGGCGGGCGTCACGCTGCGCCCCGGCGATCTCGGCCCCTTCCGCTCCTTCATCGCCGACCAATTGGGCAAAAGCGTCGCCACGGCCCGCGCCGCCTCAGCCCTCAAGATCGATGCCGCACTCACTGCGCGTGGCGCGACCATCGACCTCTTGCACAAGATCGAGAAAGCCGGCCCCTTCGGCTCCGGCAATCCCAATCCGGTCTTTGCCTTTCCCGCCCATCGTGCGCGCTTCCCGCAGATCGTCGGCAGGGGCGGCCATGTCAGCTTCACGCTGACCTCCGAAGACGGCGCGCGCCTCAAGGCCATTGCCTTCCGCGCCGCCAATACCCCTCTCGGTGATATTCTGATGCGCGATAACGAGCAGCCGCTTCACTTTGCGGGCACGCTCAATATCGACCACTATCAAGGCCGAGAGCAGCCGCAGTTCCGTCTGTCCGACATTGCAAGGCCCGCCCGGTGAAATCGGCTCCAAGGCGAAACTTGCTGCTGATCCAATACGTTGCTGGACACGTAGTAGAATAGACGAACGCCTGGAGATCCCCGCCTATGACGAACTCATCGATCGCTGTTATTGGATCGGGGATATCTGGATTATCAGCCGCTTGGCTGCTTTCGCGGACTCAAAACGTTACCCTTTTCGAGAAAGACGAACGCCCCGGAGGACACGCCAACACCATCGTCGCTCGCACCGCTCAGGGCGATGTTGCGGTCGATACTGGCTTCATCGTCTATAACGAGCGCAACTATCCCAACCTCACCGCGCTTTTTGATCATCTTAAGGTCGAAACCGCCCGGTCCTACATGACCTTTGCCGTCTCGGTCGGGCAGGGCGAGATGGAATATTCCGGCGAATATCTCTGGGGTCTTTTCGGTCAGCGCCGCAATATCATCAGCCCGCGCCACTGGAAGCTGGTTGCCGATATCATGCGCTTCTTCCGCGATGCGGAAAAGCAGATCGCAACGTGCGACGATGATCTTTCGATCGGCGATTTCCTCAAGCGCTTCGGTTATTCCCAAGCTTTTATCGACGATCACATCCTGCCGATTTCGGCCGCCATCTGGTCGACGCCGTCGCGCGGCATGCTCGATTTTCCGGCCAAGACCTTTATCGGCTTTTTCGCCAATCATTCCCTGCTTCAGGTCCTCGGCCGCCCCACCTGGCGCACCGTCAAAGGTGGTTCGCGCGAATATGTCTCGCGCATTCTCGCCGATCAGAAGACCGAGGTGGTCACCAGTGCCAAGATCGTGTCGGTGCGCCGCCATGCGCAGGGCGCCGAGATCTATTTCGAAGACGGCAGCCATCGCCATTTCGATCAGGTGGTCTTTGCCTGCCATGCAGATCAGGCGCTGGCGCTCCTCGCCGACCCCACCGAAGCCGAGCAGCGCGTGCTCTCGTGCTTCCAGTTCACCAAGAACAAGGCCGTGCTTCATACCGATGCGCGCTTCATGCCCAAGCGCCGCCATCTCTGGTCGGCCTGGAATTACCTTCGGTCCAGCCGTGGCGAGGACAATCTCAGCCTCACCTATTGGATGAACAAGCTCCAGCCGCTGCCAACGACTACAAACCTCTTCGTGACGCTCAATCCGCATATGGATTTTGCGCCGGGTTCGATCCAGTACGAAGTCGATTACGAACATCCCCTGTTCGATACCACGGCCGTCGAAGCGCAGAACGATCTCTGGCAGGTCCAGGGCGTCAACCGCACCTGGTTCGCGGGCGCCTGGATGGGCTATGGCTTCCATGAAGATGGTCTGCAGGCCGGTCTTGAAGTAGCCGAGCGCATCGGCGGTCTTCTTCGCCCGTGGAACCTTGCCAATCAGCGCTACCGCATTGCTCACAACTGGGCTCAGGGCGAGCAGCTCCTGGCTGCGGAGTAGGGCGGTGGAAACCGGCAGCGCAATCTATGTGGGGGACGTCGTTCATAAGCGCGTCCGGCCCAAGCGCCATAGCCTCCGCTATCGCGTCTTCTCGCTTCTGGTCGATCTCGATCAGATCGAGGCACTGGACCGCAAGCTGCGCCTCTTCTCGTTCAATCGCTTCAACGCCGTTTCGCTGTTCTCGTCAGATTTTGGCCCCCGCGACGGCGCCGATATCAGCGATTTCGTCCGTCGCAAGGCGCAGGCTGCGGGTGTCGAAGGCATCGTGCGCATCCGTATGCTCGCCTATCCGCGCATCTTTGGCTACGCGTTCAACCCGATCACGGTCTACTTCTGCGAGAATGAAGCGGGCGAAACCGCTTTCATGCTCCACGAAGTGTCCAACACGTTCGGCGAGCATCATTTTTACAGCGCGCCGGTGACGGAGGCTCATGGCAAGATACGCCACGAAAACGCCAAGGCCTTCTACGTCTCGCCCTTCAATACGCTTGAGGGCAATTACCGTTTTGCCATCCGCCCGCCCGAGCAGGACGTCTTTGTGGGCATCACGCTGACGACGGACGAAGGTCCGCTTTTGTCGGCCTATTTTGGTGGCGAGCGGCGGGAGATTACCGACAGGGAACTCTTCAAACTGCTGCTTGCATATCCGTTAATGACCGTTAAAATATTGCTAGGCATCCATTGGGAAGCGCTTCTGCTCTGGCTCAAAGGCGTGCCTCCGACGTTGAAATTGCGCAAATTGCATGCGCCGCGTCGGTCGGCATCGCGATAGTTGGATAGAGCGGCGCAATGAGTAAATCTGTAGTAGAACAATCGCGTACCGGCGTAACCCTGTGGACGCGCTTCGCTTCGCGCATCGTCGAGCGCATCGGCGTCGCCCTGATCGGCAATCCGAAATTTGGCGCCGTCACGGTCATTCTGCCCAACGGCCGAACACGCACCATCGGCAATACCAAGACAGGCGAACACGCCGTCCTGCGCGTCAATAATTTCAAGGTCATCACTGAGGCCATGCGGCGCGGCACAGTTGGCTTTGCTGCTGCCTATATGAATGGTGATATCGAGGTCGATGATCTCACCGCGCTCTTCCGCTTTTTCCTGCAGAACCGCGATATGTTCGAAAGCGCCGGCAGTGGCTTCTTCCGCCGCGCCGCGACAGATCTTCGTTATCACATGTCGCGCCGCAACACCCTCGAAGGCTCGAAGAAGAACATTGCCGAACACTATGATCTCGGCAACGATTTCTACGGGCAGTGGCTCGACCCCTCGATGACCTATTCCTCGGCCATCTTCCAGTCCGGCGATCAAAGTCTCGAAGAAGCGCAGCGCGTCAAATATCGCCGCGTCGCCGATATGGCGGGCATCACGCCCGGCTCTTCCGTCCTCGAAATCGGCTGCGGCTGGGGCGGCTTTGCCGAGACAGTCGCCCGCGATTACCAGGCCAACCTGCGCGGCATTACCCTCTCCGCCGAGCAGCTCAAATACGGTCAGGAGCGCCTCTCGCGCCAGGGCCTCGACCAGTTCGCGACGCTCGTTTTCGAAGATTATCGCCACACCGAAGGCCAGTTCGACCACATCGGCTCCATCGAGATGATCGAGGCTGTCGGCGAGGACAATTGGCCGAGCTATTTCCAGGCTATCCACGATCGCCTGAAACCAGGCGGCACGGCAGCTATCCAGGCCATCACCATCAGCGAGGCCGATTTCGACGCCTATCGCAGTGGGCCCGATTTCATCCAGCGCTATATCTTCCCCGGCGGCATGTTGCTGACCAAGACGGTCATGCGCGAATTCGGCGAAAAATATGGCCTCGTCCTCGAAGACGTTGAAAACTTCCGCCTGTCCTATGCCAAGACCCTAAAACTCTGGCGCGAGCGCTTCCTCGAACGCTGGCCCATGATCGCGCCGCTTGGCTATGACGAAGTCTTCAAGCGCAAGTGGGTCTACTACCTCAGCTATTGCGAAGCGGGTTTCACCGAAGGCTCCATCGACGTCGGCATCTACCAATATCGCCGCCCCGCTTAGGCGCCACTCAGCAGTAGCCCTCATCTTGAGGCGCTCGCCAAAGGCGAACCTCAAAGGACTGGGGCGCGGCACAACCTCTTCGCATGCTGCAACCTGCACCTCCCCTTAAAAGGGGAGGCCGGGAGGGGATGCCGAGAGCCACGATGCCTGAAACGGATTCCTAAAACCGTATCCCCATCCAGATCGCATCATCGCGCCGTAGCTCCTTGAGCCCAACGCGCTGGTAAAATCCGAACGCCCGCTCGTTCCGCAGCCCCAGCCCCAGATGCATCCCCCGCACACCCGCGGCCCGCAGCGAATCCATCTCCGTTTCGATCATCTTCCGGCCCCATCCACCCGACTGCACCTCTGGCAGCAGGTTGATGTGCATATGCGCCGGATAATCCGCCACGATTGCCGGGTCGCTCTTCGGCGGCGCCGTCAACTTATCGAGCACATTGCTATCGAGCTTCCCCCTCGGCTGCCGCCCCGCATACTGCTCCGCCAACTTCGGCCACCAATCCCGATCGAGCTGCGCCTCAAACGCATGCGTATCAGCCGCCCCGACGACATAACCCACGACCTTGCCCTCGTTCTCCAAAACGAACGCATGCTCAGGCGCAAAGAGAAGATAGGGCACGGACCACACGAGCCCCGGATAGTCCGGATCGGAATAAAGCGCCGAGGCATCCTGGCCCGTATCCGCCGTCAGCAGACAAATCTCAGACAGCGCCGCGCGATCGTCAGGGCGGGCAGGGCGGATTACTGGGGTCATGGTTTCCTCCTCAAAGACCTCAGTCTTCTACGCGGAGGATCAAAGCGCTGACAATCGCCAGCGCGCAATCACTTGGGCAGCAGGTTCTTCATCAGCGAGAAGAAAATCGGATAGGGCAGGAAGCGGATGGTCTTCATCAGCCAAACCATGCGCTTGGGAAACGCAATCTCGAACCGGTCCGACTTCGTCAACCCATCGACGATCCGCTTCGCCGCATCGTCGGTTTCCATCAGGAACGGCATCGGAAAGTCGTTCTTGTCCGTCAGTTCCGATTTGACGAAACCCGGCGCTACCATTCGCACCTTGATATTATCCGCGGCAAGTTCCGTCCGCATGGTCTCGAGCAGATTGATCAGCCCCGCCTTGGTTGACGAATAAGCCGCCGAGCGCGGCAGGCCAAAATAGCCCGCGACCGAAGCGATAACGGCAAAATGCCCGCCACCCTGTTTGCACATCTGCTCGATCATCGGCTGCGCAATGCGCAACACCCCGAGATAGTTGGTATCGACGGTCTTTAAAAACTCGTCGAACCCATAATTGCCGGCATCCATCGGCTGCCATGCCGCCGCGCCGAAGAGAAACAGGTCGATCCGCCCCAGTTCGCTGGCGACCCGGTGCACCATCGCCTCGACCGCATCCTTATCCGTCACATCGAGCGGATAAGGCCTAATCTTGGGATTGCCGCCAGCCACCGCCGCCAGTTTGTCCTCGCGACGGCCCGAAATGGCCACGGTCCAACCCTCGGCGGCAAGTTTCTTGGTCACCGCAGCGCCAATGCCCGATCCACCACCGATAATCCAAGCGACACCCGGCTGCATGGTCAGATCCCGAACAGTGGTTGCAGGGCGCGCATGATCCGCCCCTGGAAAGTCAGCTTGGCATCGACCGCAACGAGGCAGATGCAATCTTCGCCCGGCTCTGCAATCGGCTGGTGCTCGACGTCCTCGTCATGGTCGGCAATATCGCCCACAGCAAAAACCCCAAACCGGTCGCGATAGGCGCCCTGCAGGATCAGCGTCAGCTCCTGCCCGCCATGCCCATGCTCCGGCACAGGGCGGCCCGCCGCCACACGCAAAAGCATCAGCCGCGATTTTCCGTCCCGACCCCAGCCAAGATCGGCCGTCGCCACGCCCGGACCCGTCCAGCGCCATTTGACGCTCTTGAGGCCCTTCGGCAAATACCTGCGCAAGGGCAGGGGCACATCGTCGGCCGTCGCCTTGTCATCCCGCGATGAAACCTCGATCCGGTCATCACCCAACCGGCTCATCAACCGCGTCAGCGCGCCATCCGACAGCGCTGCCGGTTGCTCATCGGCCAACAAGGCGCCGCCAATGACATTGATATGCCGCACCGTTTCGCGCCCGCCCTCTGACATAGCCAGATGCGTCGCGATCACAGCGGCATAAGGCTCGTCGAGCGTGCCCGCACTGAAGGCCATCAGGGTTGCAATATCGGGGTGGTGTGTAACCGTCATTGTAAATCCTCCAGCATGGGCCGGAGCCGTTCGTAAGCAAGTCTAAGTCTGGATTTAACAGTGCCGAGCGGTATCCCGATCCGCTCTGCAATCTGCGCGTGGGGGAGGTCGTAGAGGAAGCTGAGCCGCACCACTTCCTGCTGTTCGGCCGAGAGTGTTTTCAGCGCATCTGTCACCCTTGCGATGACCTGCCGCTGCTCAACCATCACGCTGCCATTCGGCTCCGCGCTCTCGATGGTTACAGTTTCAAGGTCTTCATATGGCTTGTTCGATTGCCGCCTGAATTGGTCGATGCGCAGATTGCGCGCGATCGTGAAAATCCAGGTCGAGGCCGCGCCCCTGTCCGTCGAATAAAGATGCGCCTTCCGCCAGACGGCGAGAAATGTCTCCTGCACCATGTCCTCGGCAATGGCGTCGCTGGCGCCGAGCTTGAGCATCATGGCTTTGACGCGTGTGCCGAGCAGCGAAAACAATTGCGCCAGCGCCTCCCTGTCCCGATCCTGCGCAATGCGCAGCAGCAGGGTTTCAGGGTCGGCACTTTGCGGTATTCCGGAATGAGATCCGGTTCTGCTGTCGGACATGGTTATCGAATACATCGGCCGCGCCATCCTTGTCAGCTTGATTACGCCGCGCGCAAAGTCTTGGATCAGCGGTTTAAAACTTGACTTGACCGATCAGTTTAAGCGTTGCAGAAAACCCTGACTTTTTGAGGAAGGTTAGGCCAATGCTGTTTCGCCCCATCGCCCTGGCGTCTCTCATGGTTCTCGCGCTCTCCAGCGCCGCGCACGCCGAGCCCTGGACCTATACCGATGGCACGGGCCAGAGCGTTACGCTCGACGCCGTCCCCCAGCGCATCATCGCGAGCCAGGACGCTGCCGCCGGCCTCATTCCGCTAGGCATCCGCCCGGTCGGCATCTACGCCGATAGCCCCGTGGACGCCGCCAAAGCGCTTGAAGGCCTTGATCTCACGGGCATCGAAATCATCGGCCAGGCCTGGGGCGAAGTGGATATCGAAAAGGCCGCCGCCCTCGAACCCGATCTCGTCCTCGCCGAATGGTGGGACCGCAACAGCACTTGGTCCGGCGGCGAAGACGTCGTCGCAACTCTGAGCCAGCTAGCCCCGATCACCGGCGTCTCGGCTGGCGATTCCATCGTGGGCATGATCGAGGACTACGAAACCCTGGCCCAAAGTCTTGGCGCCGATCTGTCCGCTCCCGCCATCGCCGAAAACAAGGCTGCCTTCGAAACCGCCCTCGCCGACTTCAAAACCGCCATCGAGGCCAAGCCCGGTCTGACCGCGCTCGCTGTTTATGCCGGTGACGACGCTCTCTATGTCGCCGATCCCGCTGGCGCCGCCGAGCTGCTCGATATGCAGTCCTGGGGTCTCACCATCGTTAAACCCGAAGGCGTCGATGCCGCTGGCAACAATTATTTCGAGACAGTCAGCTGGGAAAATGCCGATCGCTACCCGGCCGATCTCATCCTCGTCGACAATCGCGCCGAAAGCACCCTCGCCACCGCGCTGGCCCAGCCCACCTGGACGCTGATGAAAGCTGCCGAAGCCGGTCAGGTCGCCGAGTGGCCTGCCTTCTGGCTGCGCAATTACAAGGCCTATGCCGGCGCCCTTACCGATCTCACCGCCGCCATCAATGCCGCCGACCCGGACCTGACACCCTGATGGCGGCATCCGTCGTTGAAGCACGCGCCAGCCGGGCCGCCGCGCTCGGCCTTGGCCTCCTGCTGCTCGCCGCCGCCCTCATCGCCGTCATTCTCCTCTCCATGGCCACCGGCGCCCGCGCCATTCCGGTGGACATGGTCTGGTCCGCGCTGACCGCCTTCGATCCCAATTCCACCGAACATCGCATCGTCTGGGATTTGCGGCTCCCGCGTACCCTTGTCGGCGTCCTCGTCGGCATCGCCCTTGGCCTCTCCGGCGCCGTCCTTCAGGGCGCGACGCGCAATCCCCTGGCCGATCCATCCATTCTCGGCATCAATTCCGGCGCCGCGCTCTTCGTCGTCCTCGGCGTTTCCGTCTTCGGCATCACCCAACTCAGCCTCTATGTCTGGCTCGCCTTCATCGGCGCCGGCGTTGCCATGCTCGTGGTCTATTCCGTCGCCTCCCTCGGCCGCGAGGGCGCAACGCCCATCAAGCTCGCGCTGGCTGGCGCCGCCATGACCGCCATCATGCTCGCCGTCATCAATGCTATCCTCCTCACCAGCCCGCGCACCCTTGATGAAGTCCGCTTCTGGCAGGTCGGCTCGCTCGCCGGCCGCTCCATGGAGATCGCGCTTCAGGTCAGTCCCTTCATCGCCATTGGTGCCGTCCTCGCCCTCTTGAGCGCGCGCCTTCTCGATGGTCTCAGCATGGGCGATGATGTCGCCCGCGCCCTTGGCCAACGCATCGGCCTGTCCCGAGCTCTTGCTGGTCTTGCTGCCGTTATTCTCGCCGGTGCCGCTGTTGCCGCCGCCGGACCCATCGCCTTTGTCGGCCTCACAGTCCCTCACGTCGCTCGCGCCATCACCGGCCCCGGTTATCGATGGATTCTGCCCTATTCCATGCTGATGGCGCCCATCCTGTTGCTCGGCGCCGACATCATTGGCCGCGTCATCGCCCCACCGGGTGAACTCCAAGTCGGCATCGTCACCGCCTTTATCGGCGCGCCATTCTTCATCGCGCTCGTTCGCCGCCGTAAACTGGCTGCCCTCTGATGACCCTGGTCCAAGCCACAACCATCGCCGCCGTCCGCCGCTCCCGCCAGAGCCACGCTACCCGCGTCACCCTCGGCCTCCTCGCCGCGCTGCTCGCCGCCGCCATCGCTGCCATGCTCCTCGGCGATTTCCCCGTCCCGCCCGAAACGGTTCTCCAGTCGCTGTTCTCGCCACTGACCGGCATCACCAATAAGGGCGCCGATTTCATCGTCCTTCAGGTTCGCTTGCCGCGCCTCTTCCTCGCGCTGCTTTCCGGCGCGGCCTTCGGCCTCTCCGGAATCATTTTCCAAACGCTTCTGCGTAACCCCTTGGCCAGCCCCGACATTATCGGCATCGCTCATGGCGCCAGCGCCGCCGCCGTCTTCTGCATTATCGTCCTCGGCTGGGGCGGTCTTTCGGTCTCGCTCGGCGCCTTTGCCGGCGCCATTCTCACCGCCGTGGCCATCTATCTCCTCGCCTGGCGCAATGGCGTTACCGCCTATCGTGTCGTCCTCATTGGCATCGGCGCCGCCGCCATGCTCAGCGCCATCATCTCCTATCTCTTCACCCGCGCCCGCCTCAACGAGGTGCAACAGGCCATGGCCTGGCTCGTCGGCAGCCTCAACGCCGCCCAGCCCGCGGACTCGATCGTCCTCGCCATCACCATGGTCGTCATTCTGCCCATGCTCTTCGTCCTTGTCCGCGGTCTCGATGGCCTCGAACTCGGCGACGACACCGCCCATGCCCTCGGCACCCATGTCGAGCGCACCCGCCTCGGCCTCATGCTTGTTGCCGTTGCGCTCGCCGCCTTCGCCACCGCTGCCGTCGGCCCCGTAGGTTTCGTCGCGTTCGTCTCCGGCCCCATCGCCCGTCGCCTCATGGGTGGGGCAGGGCGCGGCTTCCCGCAAGCCGCCCTCGTTGGCGCGCTCGTCATGCTGGTGTCCGATCTCGTGGCGCAGCACGCGCTGCCCAGCACGCAATTGCCCACCGGCGTCGTCACCGGTGCCTTCGGCGCCACATTCCTCCTCTGGCTCTTGGTCGTCTCCGGCCGCTCAGGGCGCGTCAACTGAAATGGAGTCCCACATGCGCAACCACCAGCTCATGGCCGCCGGTCTCCACCTCGGCTATGCCGACCGCGAGATCGTCGCCGATCTCAACCTGACCATTCCATCCGGCAAGCTCACCGTCATCGTCGGCGCCAATGCCTGCGGCAAGTCCACTGTTTTGCGCGGCCTCGCCCGCCTCTTGCCGCCCAGCAAGGGCGCCGTCTATCTCGATGGCAAGCCCATCCACCAGATGCCGACCCGCGAAGTCGCCACCCTCCTTGGCGTCCTCCCCCAGTCCCCCATAGCCCCCGATGCCATTACCGTCGCCGATCTCGTTGGCCGCGGCCGCTATCCGCATCAGGGCTGGTTCCGTCGCTGGACCTCCGAAGACGATGCCGCCGTCGCCGAAGCCCTCGGCGCCACCGATATGGCAGACCTCGCCGGCCGCCCGGTCGATGAACTTTCAGGCGGCCAGCGCCAACGCGTCTGGATCGCCATGGCCCTCGCCCAGGAGACCGACCTTCTCCTCCTCGACGAGCCCACGACCTTTCTCGACATCAACCACCAGGTCGAAGTCCTCGATCTCCTCACCGATCTCGTCAAATCCCGCGGCCGCACCGTCGTCGTCGTTCTCCACGACCTCAACCTCGCCTGCCGCTACGCCGACCACATCGTCGCCATGAAATCGGGAAAGATCATCGCCGAGGGCAAGCCCGTCGACGTCATGACCGAAAAAGTCGTCCACGACGTCTTTAACATGTCATCCCGCGTCGTCCTCGATCCCGTTTCCAACACCCCCATGATCGTCCCCATCGGCCGGCATCATGTGGAAGCAGCCCAGGATGTTACGGGCTAAACCAGTAGCCCTCTTATTCTTCTCCCCCTCGGGGAGAAGGTGGCGCAACGCTCACCGAATTCGCGTTTGCTAATTCGGTTGGGATGAGGGGGGCTGAAGCTACTCCCTCAGCCCCTTCACCCACTCCGCCACACCCCTCGCCACGCTCCCCATATGATCCGCCGCTGAAAACCCGGAAACCGACTTCCGCGGCTTCAAATCATGATCCCCATCCTCAAGCCACATCACCTTGATCGCCGGTGACAGCGCATAGCCGCCGACCTCTTCCTGCGTCCCCAACGCATCCCGCGTCCCCTGACAAACCAGCGTCGGCACCTGCAAATCCTGGAGATGAGCCACCCGCAACTGCTCCGGCTTCCCCGAGGGATGAAACGGATACCCCAGGCACAACAGCCCCGCGATCCGCCCCGCCGCGAAAGCCTCCGCCGCAATCATGCTTGCCACGCGCCCACCCATCGACTTCCCGCCGATGATCAAACTGCCATTGGTCGGCCCCAGATCCTCGATCGCCGCCACATAATCTGCCATCACCTTCTCGGCCTTCGGCGGCGGTTTGGCGCCCTCGCCGGTGCGCCGCGCCGCCATATAGGGAAACTCGAACCGCGCCACCCGCAGCCCCTCATCCGCCAGAAGCCCGGCCAGCGTGTTCATCCAGTCCGAATCCATGGGCGCCCCGGCCCCATGCGCCAGCAACACCGTCACCCGCGCATCCTCAGGCCCATCGAATATGAAATCTGTGGTCATGCCCACACTCCACCACGCCAAGCCTCGCTTGTCACCTCTCGGCACGGCACGAATGAGCCAATGGCTTTTTCTGTCCGCAACTAGTCCAGAATATGCCTCGTATAGCGCTCTGATGGAGCTAGACTAGGCATACTCCCCAAACTAAATAATGGCCGAAAATGACCGACACCGCATTGCTCGTCATCGATGCTCAGGAAAGCTTCCGCCAGCGCCCCAGCTGGCAGGAGATCGATAGCCCAACCTACCTCAAAAACCAGCAGGCCCTGATCGACGGCGCCGTCGCCCGCGGCTGGAAGATTGTCCGCGTCCTCCATGCCGAGCCAGAAGGCCTCTTCTCGCTCGCCTCCGGCTTCGTCACCCCGATCAGCGATCTCCGTCTCGAAAAGCCCGATCTCGACATCGTCAAGTGGCGTCATTCCGCCTTTGTCGGCACTCAGCTCGAAGTTTTCCTCATCGAAAACGGCATCCGCCGCCTCGTCATTTCCGGCATCCGCACCGAGCAATGCTGCGAAACCACCACCCGCCACGGCTCCGACCTCGGCTGGCAGGTCGATTATGTCACCGAAGCCACCCACACCATGCCCCTGACCGACGCCACCGGCAAAACCTGGACGGTCGACGACATCAAGGCCCGCACCGCCGCCGTTCTCGATGGCCGCTTCGCCCGCGTCTGCACCATCGCCGAAGCCCTCGATGGCCCCACAAGGATCGCAGCCGAATGACCAAAAGCCCGCGCCGCATCCCGACCTATGTCGTTCTCCCGGCGCGGACGCTTCTCCTCGACGTTGCCGGCCCGCTCGAGGCTCTCCGTTACGCCAACAAATTCAGCCAAAGATCCACTTCGACGTCCGCTATATCGGCCCGCTGCCCGAGCTGACCACCTCCATCGGCCTCCGCCTCTCCGGCATCGAACCACTCCCAGAGACCATCGAACCCGACGCCATGATCATCCTCTCGGGCCACACCGAGGATCCCATGGACGCCGGCCACCCCGCCGAGCCCACCGATACGGGCACCCAGCAAATCATCGCCTGGCTCCAGAAATCCGTGACTCCGCAAACGCGCCTCGTCTCCATCTGCTCGGGCGCCTTGCTCGCGGGCCGGGCAGGGCTCCTCGACGGCATCTCCTGCACCACGCATTTTTCCGATTGCGCCGAACTCGCCGCCGCTGCACCCGCCGCGCGCGTCCTCGAAAATCGCCTCTATGTCGAAGATGGCAACCGTTATTCCAGCGCCGGCATCACCGCTGGCATCGATCTGATGCTCCACATCATCGGCCGCATCACCGATCCGGCAACAGCCGCCGCCGTCGCGCGCTCGCTCGTCGTCTATCTCCGCCGCGCCGGCACCGATCCGCAGCTTTCCCCCTGGCTCGAAGGCCGCAATCACATCCATCCGGCCATCCACCGCGTCCAGGACGCCATGACCGTCGACCCAGCGCGCGACTGGTCCCTCGAAACCCTAGCGGCCATCGCCATAGCAAGCCCCCGTCACCTCAGCCGGCTCTTCAACGAACACACCGGCATGAGCCTGCCCGATTATCTCAACAAGCTCCGCGTCGCGCTCGCCCAGCAATTGCTCACCGAAACCCGCCTCGACATGGAAAACATCGCCGAACGCGTCGGCTTCAGCTCCAGCCGCCAACTCCGCCGCGCCTGGAGCCGCGTCAGCCGCACCCCGCCAAGTGCCGCAAGGCGGGCGTCAAGCTGAAACCACCGCCCCCAGCGCCACAAACGTCTCCTCCGCCACCTCCGCCAATTCCCGCGTGCCGCCCTCCCGGCTCCACGCATCGAGCGAAAGCCGCGTCACACTGATGCAGAGCATGGCGAGAATGCGCAAATCCATCTCCGCCCGCTCGGGCCAGACTTCCCGCATCGCCGCGAACACCACGCTTTCGTCGGCAATATAGCTCGCGCGTTTGCGCGCCTGCACCACTTCGCTCGAGCGCATCATCCGGTCGATCACCAGCAGTTCCGCCGCCGGGTAGCGCCGCGATATCTCCAGCATCCGCGTCTTCATCGCCGCCAGCGGCTCCTCCGCGCCCGAACAATCCCGCGCAGCATCCGACAGCGCCTCGCCTAGCCCCGATTGCAGCGAGAGCAGAATTTCGTCCTTGGATTTGAAATAGTGAAAGAACGTCCGCCGCGAAATCCCGGCCTCTGCCGCAATATCGTCGAGCGTCGACGCCTCATAACCTTTGGCCGCAAAGAGTTTTAGCCCCGCATCGACGATCCGCTGCCGCGTCTCCCGGCGCTTGCGCTCCCGCACGCCTTCCGTCTCGTCGCTGCCGTCCAAATTTTCCACTGGGATCACTCTTGTAAAAATATGCACTCAGTGCAATATAAATTATGCACCGAGTGCAATTTTAAAGCGAGGGCTTTCCATCATGTCCAAATGGACCACGTCTGACATTCCTTCTCAAGCAGGCCGCCTGGCCGTCGTCACCGGCACGGGTGGCCTCGGCTACGAAACGGCTCTCGCTTTGGCAAGGGCAGGGGCCGAGGTTGTTGTTGCCGGTCGTAATCCCGAAAAAGGCAATCAGGCGATCCATTCGATCCTTGCCGAAGTCCCGAAAGCCAATGTCCATTTCGAAGCCCTCGATCTCGCCGATCTCTCGACCGTCACCCGCTTTGCCGAGCGTCTCGCCATGCGGCACGATAGCCTCGATATCCTGGTCAACAATGCCGGCGTCATGGTCCCGCCCAAGCGCGAAACCACCAAGGACGGCTTCGAACTCCAGTTCGGCACCAATTATCTCGGCCACTATGCGCTGACCGCGCGCCTCTTGCCGCTGCTGCGCCGCGGGCAGGGCGCGCGCGTTGTTTCGCTCTCGAGCGTCGCCGCCCGCGCTGGCCAAATCCACGTCACCGATCTCCAATCGGAAAAGAACTACGTGGCCATGACGGCTTATAGCCAGTCCAAACTCGCCTGCCTGATGTTCGCCTTCGAGCTACAGCGCCAAAGCGCCGCCCATGGCTGGAACCTTAGGAGCCTCGCCGCCCATCCTGGCGTCTCGCGCACCGATCTTCTGCACAACGCCCCCGGCCGCTTCAGCCCAATGGGCATCGCCCGCTCCTTGGGCTGGTTCCTCTTCCAACCCGCCTGGCAAGGCGCCTTGCCCACCCTCTACGCTGCCACAGATCCAAACGCCCAACCCGGCGCCTATTACGGCCCCCACGCCCTCAGCGAAACCCGCGGTTATCCCGTCCCCGCCAAAGTTCCCAAAGCCGCTAACGACACGACCGTCTCAAAGCAACTCTGGGACGCGTCCGCCAAACTCGCCAATGTGCAGTGGGCATGAAAATAAAGGAAAGCGGCAAGGCGTTGCCCAACGTCTAGCCCCAACCGAATTCACGTTTGCGAATACGGTGACATCTTCCCTCGATGGGGGAGGTGGGAGGGTGTACCGGCCGCCGAGACTGTATACGACCATCCCCACCCACCGTGCTTCCCGAGGGCCAATGCGGGAGTCACAAATGTTTCAGCATGGGCAAGTGACCCTCGGGTCAAGCCCGAGGGAAGGCCGTGTGCGATCCTAAAGCTTCTCTCCCCCGCCAATCCTTCACCGCCGCCGAAACCGCATCACCCAGCTCCCGCGTCAAATTCCGGCTCCGAAACGGCGATGTGCTCCCCAGCGCCGCCGGCGCGCTATAATGAATGTCGTAAGCCAGCCGTCCAATATACTCGCGCCCAAGCGTCTCGAACTGCCCGCACTCCTCGGCACTCAGCCTGATCAGCACCGAATAATCAAAGAAGCTATGGCTGCAATGCGCATCGAGATAGAGCGCCCCCTCATGCTCGAGCAAAAAGCAGGCATAGGGCTCGTGGTCCAAAACCTTCATAGGCGCTCCATAGGGCAGGGGTTGCGCCAGTCCAGGGCATGAGAATGGCCACACAATGACCAAGCGCGGCCAAGTCGGTCCACCTCATCAACACTCACGACCCCGCCCCACCCACGGCGTCATTCCCGCGAAAGCGGGAATCTCTCCTTCCACGCATGGGATTCAGCTTTCCCGAGAAGGCCTCCGCGACGAGACACGCGCGCTGCCAACAAAAACCTCAGTCAAACCAACGCGAGAAGCCGCGTCGCCTTGTAAGCGCCACGGCACAAACCATGCGCACCAAAAGCCGCGCCGGCTCAAAACCCAAAAAGACAGAAGACTTTGCTTGGTACGCCCTAGGGGAATCGATCCCCTCTTTGGACCGTGAGAGGGTCCCGTCCATTTACACCCCTCTCTAAGTCTACCACCTGCTCCTAAACACGTCGCGGATGGCTGTTGTTTCATTGTTTTGGCGGTTGGTATGATTGCGTTTTTTACCCCGGCCTCCAACTCTACCACCGGATTGCGATCGTTCACCAGCCGAGGCCCGACTTCGGAAAATGGATTGAGTGTTTGCTCATGAAGTCCACGAAGTCTTCCATGTCAGACACATCGTCGAGCATGGCGCGAAGCTCATGGTGCTCGGCGATGTCGGAAAGGTATCGCGTGACTTCGTCAGGCTCCCCCGGGAGCTCGCTGCCGACCCTGAGAGCCTGCTGAACGATCCGGGCGGCCAATGTCAGCTTACTCACCTCATCAGCCGTGGGGGCTTCTTTTGCCCGCATACTGGTTGGTCGATACGCGTCGCGTTGGCGACCGTGCCTGATAGCACCGATTTCCACCTGGCCGTTTTTCTGGCGCCAGGTCATTACGAAAGGCGGCATGTTGATGTAACGGGTGTCGCGGATTTTACCGCGTTGAAATGCGCGAGGGTTTTCGCCGACAAGACGAAGGATTTCCTCGAAACGGTCGAGTAAGGCGTCGGCCGCGTTTGGGCTGTCCTTCGCGATTTCGTCGATCTGGGCGAGAAACCATGCCATTGCCTTGGGCCGGACGGTCGCCTTGGTCATGGATCAACGAGCCTGTTCGCTACGGCGTCGCGCGACAATTGCTCGCGCCTTGCTGATCATCTCGTCAGCGTCCACTCCATGCCCCGCATCCAGCTCAGCAAAGCCTTCGATCTCTTCGAGCAAGTCCTTGCCTTCGCTTTCCATGTAAAGCCGGAAGGCCTCGTTCATGACAAAGCTGCGGTCACGCTCAACGCCAGCCGCGATCCGATCAAACATCTGCAGCATCTCCGTCGGTATGCGGATAGAAATTTGCGTCTTGCCGTCAGCCATGTCATATCCTCCATAATCACGTTGTATCACACTAAATCACGGCGTGATACAGCCACAAAGCTATGTGGTTAAAGTCGCTATAATCGAGGGGGGAGCTGTAAAAGACCGAGGGCGACGGCTTGTTCGGTAAGCTCTTCCCTGAGCAGATCTGAGATCTTGGCTTCGACGGCCGAACGCACCGTAGCGTTCACGTCCATCCCGTCCGCGTAAGCGGTGGTTTCCAGCAGATCTGGCACCTGCCACATCATCTGCATGACCCAAACGCCTTCGACGTCATCGAGCTGGGGCAGGGTATTTTCACATGCTGATGCCAACACAGCTTCGACAATGTTGCTGTGAGCTCCTTCGGACCATGCTTCAAGCAGTGTGAGCGCCAACATTTTGGTGCGCTCGGTTAAGTCGATGAAGCTGCGGGGCATGAGGTTGATCTCCTTTGGAGACGAACATCTCATGTGGCCCAGCAAGGCACACGAAAAGGGCGGCCGCGTGGAAGGCTAAAATAGACCCTTACGTGCGCCGGTTCCTAAGGGCCCGGTGAAGACGGTAATGCTTGCTCCGTCGCCAAAATCGGCCGGCGGCGGGTCATTTTCGATGATGATGAACTGAGCCAAGTTTCGGTGCTCCATCAAGAAGCGGTAAAATTCGACCTTCAGGCCACTTTCCTGCACTTCTTCTTCATCTGCCGAGAGGGCTCCATGCCTCGATGTAAGCGAGTCTCGATAGCTCAGTAGCGGACTATCCAGGACAAGAATGCCGGGATGAGGGAGCTGCTTTTCTCGACAATAGAGCAGCACCCCTATCTTAAAGGCGGCATTCATCAGAGCACGGACGCCTTTGCCATTACCGCGGCGCCCTTTGCCGTTGAGGAGGATGTCATGGGTGGCGTCGTCGAATGACACAATTGGGAGGCCGGGGAACTGCCATGCGTGCAACACTTTCTGCACTTGGGTAGCGAGTTCGTGCCCTGTGATGCCGTCGATGCCGGCAACCACGCTTCCACGGGGCACGGTTTGAGGCTTGAACGCTGCGATCAATGCTCGACGTTGCTCGAGTTCAGCGATCTGAGTTTGCAGGGTAAGGCCCCGTCGAATGCTCTCGCGAATCTGGTCCAGGGCTTCATATCGTTCTCGGGCTGACGCTTCCTGAGGCAGTGCCTCCTCTATCTGCGCATCCAGACTTTTGGTCTCGCCTTCAAGTCGTTCAAGTTTGCTTCCCAGCCCGTCTTTTTCGGCTCGTAAGGAAACAACCGCCTTTCTCAGGTCTGCTCGCTCGGCCCGAATCTTGGCGAGTTCCGCCTCGACCGCTCTTCTGGCCTGGGCAACTTCTTCAAGGCCATGCGTGCTGTGCTGATGCTCCGGCGACGCCCCACAGAGGGGGCAAGGACGTTGCGCACCAGCAAGAAGCGCTGCACTGCCTTCCTCAAGCGAAGCCAGACGTTCAATGTCGCTGTCGTATACCTCTCCAAGGAGATCAAAACGACCCAGGGATAACTCGACTTCTGTTTGTCGCTCGATGGCGTCAGCCAAGGCTTCGCGCTTGCTGCGCCTTTCCTTGTGAAGATTGTCAAGGTGCGTTTGCCAAGCGGCAACGTCTTCATAAAGGTCGGCCATGAGCCCGAGGAGCTCGTCTTCTTCCTCATCCAGGTTTACATGGCTGGGGAACTTGCGCTCCAACTCCGCTCGGGCGGTCGCGATCATATCATCGATCAGCTCGAGTTTGCCTGAATTGGCAGCTCGCTGGACGGTCTTTTTGGGGACAGTTTTTAGGGCGGAGTCATCTACGCCCGTCAGAATGAACTTGAGCACGTTGCGGTCGAATGTGTCTCCGCTTCGCTTATCGACGATGATCGGGCTGTCTTCACCCATCATGCTGGTTTCGTCAGTGTAAATGTAAGGCGAGAAATGGCGGTAGGTGAACGTGTTTTTGTCGCCGTTCAGCGTGCGGGCAATCCGCTTATTGAAAATGCCCATCTCGCCCAACAGAAGGCTGGACAGGCTATCGCCTTTCGCACGGTGCTCGGAATAAATCGTGCGATCCTCTAGCCCAGGGTCAACAGGATCAGCTGCTCCAAGAAAAACCGAGTAGTCTCCGCCAACCAGCGACCGAGCCAGTGTCACCGTTCCTGCTTTGGGAAGATCCATGGTCAACCAACAACGGTCATAGCCGCGGATTTGATCGATTTCCGGAAGCAGTGTACCGCCTCCGGACATATAATCCAGAGCTTTGAGAATGAAGGATTTGCCGGCGTTGGAGGCACCCCAAATGACGTTGACGCCGTCGACAAAAGCGACATCGCGCAGCGGCACTGCCGGACCGGTGAATGCCAGTCGACGAAGAAAAAATCGGGCCTGGTTCATGTCGGTCCTGACTCAGTGAAAGAGTCCGACCAGTCCCCGAGCTGTTGGCGGGCCTGACTGGTGAAACCGCCCTTGCTGTGTTGCTTGACCCGCTCCGCAACCCAATTCGCTCGTTCTTTGAGGCGCGAAGAATAGGCGCTTTCAAGAAGCTCAACGTATGAGGCAGCCTCATCAGAAGCACGGTAGAAAATTCCTTCGTCTGCCGCTTCCTGGACCAGGAGATGGCACCGACGCATAAGGTCAATTCCCTCTTCGACAAGCCGGCGCCGAACAAGGAGTTCTCCCTTTCGATCAGGAACGTCCGGATGGAGGCTCTCGGGTCCCCCAAGATCCGAGGTATGCACGACGATATGATCGAGCAGGACAAGTTCGGAGAGGTCTACGACCGCGGGCCGCAAATACTCCAAGACAACAACGGCGCGAATACCTGCTTCCAGCGGTGAATTGAATAACGAGCCGGCTTTGGTGGTCATGATGTCCACTTGAAGCGATTGTCGTTCACGAGATGGTGGCACATGCCTTGACGTACGGGAGTACGTACCGATCGACCTCTCAAATCTGTTGGCAGCAAGGATGCATGCCTCATGACCGCGTCCACCCGTTGGAGCATGTTGGAATGGGGTTGACGATGGACGTCAATGACGCCGTGATAGATGTCCTCCTGGAATGCCACAAGGGCATCAGCATCTGTGTTGTCGCGATGAAAGCGCTGAAACGCTGCCGCTTCAAAGAAACGAGTTCTCTGGTCTCGGAAGTGATCACCATGATCGGCATGCCTCAGGATGTCGTCTGCCGTGGCGAAGCTTTCGGCAGAGGCTTCTTCATACACCTGACGTAATTGCTCGACGTAAATAAGCTCTTCATTCTGCATGGTGCCTGGCGCGACCCCCGGCGGAGCTTCGTCTGGTACCAGTCCCAAAATTTTAGAAAGGGCAGGGCCCGCTGCCTTATCCTTTACAATCATTGGTGCGCTCAGATGCTCGACCCGAGAGAAAGGATAGGACTCGATTGCCTTCCGGATGCTTTCGGATAGCGGAATGACGGTTTTGGCGACGATTGCTTTGGCACAGTGATCATCCCATCCGTCGATGAGAGCGCTTTGCAGATCCGTGGGATTGTTGATCAGGTCAAGCAGGGGGCCGACGATGCCACGCGGAGATACGAAAACGTACTTCGTTGGCAGAGTGCGATATGCCCCCTCCACGTGATGATAGAAAACCTTGCCGAGTTCAGCCAGGGCTTCCGATTTTCCAAGCTTGGCGCCCCGTGTCTTCCGCTTGCATTGATAAAGATGCCAGGCGCCTTCGTGACGCTGCGAGGTGAGGAATCCAATGACGTCGCGACCCTTATCGTTGGCCGCGCCGATGCGCTCTACGCGATGGTAGACCTCGGACTTTTTCTCGACCCATAGCTCGATAAACTGCTCGAGCTCACTGTCATCGATCTCTGTCAAACGAACTGCAAGGCTTGGCATACTCTCGGTCCACTCGTTGCAACCCGCGCTCATTGAGCGGGAGGGTGCAATCGATCATGTAGCGGAAAATTCCAGAACACCAGGGAATTACGATGCGCCAAAAAATTACTACCAAAAAAGATAATCATGGTGTAAGTGGTAGTTCATGACGATCGCCGCCCAACCATTTTCGCGTGAGCAAAAGCGCCATGTCCAAGAGGTCCTCGATCTCTGGCAGCGCTATGCGCCGATGGTTTCGCACAAGCGGGAACTGACCGGCGGCATGCAGTGGAAGACCCTCAGGGGGCACGAGTACCTTTATCGCTACTGGCCTGATCCGGTGACAAGGAAGAAGCGCTCGACCTCAGTCGGCCGCCGCTCCCCCGAAACCGAAAGTCTCTACCGCGATTTCTATTCCCAGCGAGACGCTGTCACGGCATCGCTTACCGCTTCAAGACCCGATTTTGACCTGCAAGCACGCGTGTCGAAGGCCATGCGCCTCAATCGAATGCCAAATGATGCTGGCGATGTTCTTGAGGTTCTCTGGCTGAACAAGCTTCTGGATCAACTTGCCCTCGTCAGCGCGCAAGCCGTGGCTGCCTATGAAGTGGATTTGGCCCACCACATCTCTCGGCCGCCGCCAACCTTATTGGAATTCCTTATTCCCGATACTCGGTTCGATAATGCTCTGTTGGACGATCTTGAGCGTGCCCTCAGCGAGCTTGATAGCTCATACCAGTGTCGCTCCGCTTCAGGTGTCTTTGTAGGTGAGCGAGGCCCTGCTGTTCGGTTCTTAAGCTTTGGATCGCTTGTTGGCGAGCTCGATGCTCAACACGGCGTCGGAGCCGAACAGATCGACGCTCTCGTGGCGTTAAACGAATTCGAGCCAGTGAACCTTGTGGCGGTCCGTCGTTCTGGCGAGCCGGTTCCAGTTCGGGTGGTCGATCCACGACTATATGCGGTTCTCGCCGTCCTACGGGACGAGGACGCCGAGATAGGCATAACCATTGCCGAATTGGCCTCCGAGAGCGGACGCTACCCCTTCGACGATCATCTTCTGGAAGTCTTTCCAGAACTTGGTAAACGCGAAGATCACGGTCTCCGGCTCTAAAACCCGACTTCGTTAAAATTGAAGGTCACCCAGCGATTAATCGCGGGCGTGCCAATCCTTTGTTTCGCGTAAGGGATTGTGAAGATGAACTATTTTAATCTGCCGACATCGGCAAGATACGTTTCCTCAATGCGTTGCGGATCGGCTGCTGCCACCGTTTTTGTTTCGCATTCAGCCCAACGTGTCGTGAGAGAACCACAGCCCCTTTTCCATGCCACTCTGGCAATGCGCGTCTCCGGAGCTCCCGCGGGCTGGACGGCTCGTGTCGTCTTTCTCCTGCGCAAGGATGGCGTGGTCGAACCTTTCGTTCGCCTCCTTGAATACATGCGGGCTCACCCCTTCCGCTCAAGCACCTGGCAGAACACTGTAGCCCGTGGCGTCGGACTGTTCTGGGACTACTGCCAAGCTCATGGCGATCGAGTCATGCGTGAGGCCGCGGTCACCAAGACGCATCCTCAGGAAGCCCTTTTTCGCGGCTTTGCGCTGGCCCTCTTATCCGGCACCGACATGAGCAACGCCGACGATGAACTCCTGTGGCCCAGCACAAGCATTCACCGTAGTCGCGAACTGATTTCGGCCGTGGAAGCCTTTGCCGAATGGAGCGATACGTCAGCGGCCCGTACTGCAATCCTTCCGGCCAAGCTCAAGCAGGCGCCGAGCGATCAGCTCAATGTCACCGATATGCTGATCTGGGCTCGCATGCGCAACGTGTCGATGCTGAGGCATATCAAGGCTCCTAACATTGTTCGCCGGACCAATATCATCGATTTTGGCCCTGATACCCGCGGCCATGGTTCTGAACCGGTGAAGTTTTTTCCGCCTGACCACGTCGAGCGTCTGCTTTGGGAGGGTCATGTCCGGCCCGGCATGGAGCACGAGCCCAATCCCTTTCTCAGATTCAATGTTCGCGATCAGATGATTGCGCTTCTCGATGCATGGGGTGGTTTACGTCGCAGCGACGGCCTGCACCTCTGGGTCAATGATGTTGTCGAAGAGCCCAAGAAGCCCGGTCACGCCCTGGTCGTTCTCAACCATCCATCCGAAGCCAAGGTTGAATGGTTCGACCCCATCGCCAGGAGAACCGTCAAGCTCACGAGGGCTGAGGTCCTCCGTCGGCAATATGATCTCCTTCCCCGAAACCAAGTTACCCGCGGCCGCTACCACGTTGGCTGGAAGAACCTTGAGCTCAACAGGGAACATCAGGCTTTCGTATATTGGCTCGAACAGTCCGCTGGCGACTTGTTCTGGGTACTTTACCTTGGATATCTGCGGCACGTCAGAGCGCCCATTATGCAGCGTCGCAAGGCGCTTGGTGGCTATGATCATCCGTTTCTCTTTGTCAGTCTTGGCGGCTCCAATACTGACGGGGGCATGATCGGGGATCCACTGTCGAGCCAGGCCTATACCGACAGTCATGAGCGAGCCGTATTGCGGTTGGGCCTTGAGCACAGCAAGGAAGCCGGCACGTCGACGCACGGCCTTCGCCATCTCTACGGCCAGACCCTCGCAAACCTCGGCGTCTCGGCGGCCATTATCAAAAAGGGGATGCATCACCGGCATCTCCTGTCACAGGTGCCCTACACTGTGCCCACGGCGGACCGCGTCAATAGCGTGTTGCGTGCTGCCGTGTCGGGCCAACCCCTCGAACAACAACCACTTGGTCACGAGAGCGCTCTGGCTTTGCGTGACCTCCACCAATTCATTGTCGGGGGAACGCCTCGTGTCTGACATGTCCACCTTCGATCTGCGTCGCCTTGGCAGCCCGCATTTCGCGAACACATCGCTCAATCTCTTCGGCATCAAGCCATTAGTCGACGCAAGCACACCAGTCTTCTCGTCCGATGACGAAGATGACGACGGCACTTTCGAAGTCGAAATCCCCAACACGGCATTGCACCAAACTGTCGAGGCGCTTTGTGCCAAGGCATCTTCGGGTCTCACCGCAAAGGAAAAGGCTCCCTTATTGCGAGAGCTTTACGGTCTTGAAGGTGTTCTCTGGCCGCTCGGCTTTTTATGGGGACAGTCGCCCTTTGGCGAAATCGACATGTTCTCATTCCAGCATTTGGTTGGTGCGCTCGATCCGAACCTGGCCGCAATGCGAGATGAATTCGAGGCCCTGCCAACCATTCAGCGGCTGGACATGGACCTGGTACGGAAGAACTATTCGTTCAACTACTGGAAGGTGTTTGTCGCGCTGCAGAAGTCGTTTGACGGCATTAACACACTCAACGATGTTACCGATCTGCACGCCGGTTATCTTGGGGATGCTCTCAAGCCCAACGGCGTTTGGCAGCCATTCATCCCGAATTGGCAATCCAGGCTTATCCGATCATTCATGACAGCGATCGGTGAGATGCGAAATGATCACAATTTTGGTCGATCGCTCGGACGGATTGCCTATTCCGGGCGTGGTGCTCGTAAAATGTCGCCTGTCAGCGAGCACGAGCACCTCAGCTGGATCGAGCGGGATTACGAGATCTGGCTCGATGAGTTGCATCTGGCCCAAAAGAAGCAGCACCGACGCGGTCTCAAACTTATGCTTGCCGCGCTTGAAACTCTTCCGCCAAACCAGACTGATACCCCTCACAAGGTATTTTCCAACAAGACTATGCGGGCCATCCTGGAGTTTGCCGCGTCTTGGAGTACACCCGCAACGCGAATGGGTGCTGTCGGTAAGGTGTTTGATTTTGGCACGTGGCTTTCGGACCGTAGCCGTGACGACCGAGGTCGCCCCCAATTCAGCATGTCTCTCACATGGTCAGATATCACGAGGTTCAGACAGCAACAGCCGCAGGTGCAAAGAACCACCCAATTGGCTGCTCGCCCGATGCCCACGCGCCTCCACCTCAGGCTCAAGGAAATCATCTCCGAAGATGACTTCGCCTGGCCTAAGTCGCTGGTTGGTGCTGACGGTCAGGCACGCCTCTGGTTCACTTGGGCTGACAGTATCACCGGCGAAGGGGCGCCTGTGTTCTCAGAGGTGGTGCCACGCCTCCTGATGCTGCTGCTCGATCTGCCGCTTCGCACGGTTCAGGCCCGACGCCTCGACAGCGGGGAGGGTGATGCCGAGCGTTGGAATGTGGAGAAGCAGGTTTGGGAACCCAATGTAGGCCCCCATGCCCGCTACTGGCTGAGAAACAAGGCTCGCAATCCGCGGCGTGGCGTTCTGCGCCAAATCAAGGGGATGGGCATCAATGGCAGCGACATCACCGGCTTTTATATTAACTCCAACAAGACCCAGGATCGCGAGCAGCTGTTCGACGAAACCTCGGGGTACGAAATTCCATGGCAGCATGACGAGGTCATTGCCAACCTTGATGCCATGCGGCGGTGGCAGACACGCTACAATGTCGTCGAAGGGCCGCTGCCCCAAGCCGAAGTGCCAAAGCATGTTTTCAAGGACGAGGCGAGCGCCGTGGTTCGCCAGAGCCAACCCGATCGCTTCTACCTTTTCCGTGACCCTTTGAACTATGGGAAGCGTGGGCGTGAGGCCCCACCTTCCTATCCGGCGCTCCTGCAGTTTTTCCATGACGCCCTGAGCGAACTGGAACGGCGGCTCAACGAGGAAGATCCAACCGCCAATATCACCATTATCACCCGTCGGGATGAAAGCGGCCTGCCAAAGCAAGCCATCTACTCGATGCACGGTATGCGATCGTCTACGATCACCGCCCTTTATGATAGCGGCGTGCCAATCGGCATCTTAAGCCGGCTGGTTGCTGGTCATTCCACCATTTTGATGACCCTGCGCTACGTCAAGTACGAGCCCAGTCACGTGAATGAAATTCTCAACGCTGCCCGGCAAAAGGCGTTGGTGAACAGCGAAGCAGATTTCCGCGAAACCCTGAGTTCCTCGACGTTTGCACAAGCAGCTCGGATGACCGCCCGATTGTCCGATGACGGCATTCATCAGGCCACTGGACAATATGCCGAAAGCTCCAGCTGGTCGGGTATGGACATCGGTGTTTGCCCAAATGGGCAGACGCTTTGCAATATCGGTGGCGAGACAGTTCGGAAAAGACAACCCCGTGGGGAGGCAGATAAGTCCGTATATGGGCCTGTGCCTGGCGGCGCAAGAAACTGCGTCCGTTGCCGCTTCTTTGTAACCGGCCTGCCGTTTTTGATTCCCTTGGTGGGACACTCGAACGCCATCGCTGCCAAGGCCCAGACGGTTGCTGCTCGAACCGAGTCGAGAAAGGCCGAAATCTCTGAACTGAAGAAGCGACGTTACACTCTTACGACTGAAGGTGAACCTGTTCCAGACGATCTGCGGCGTCGCATCGCGGTCCTCGAAGCGGAGTGGGAAGGGGATGACGCCAAGAGCGACCAGCATGCGGCCGATTTTCATGCCGCTCTGACGCTGATCGAAAAGATCCGCGGCTTGGCAGGCGAAAGCGACGAAGACGCCAAGCTTCCGATGCTGCTGCATCAAGACGGGGTCCCCGAGGTCACCGGCCGACCTTCAACGCGGTTTGAGCTTTCTGACTCTATCGTCCAGATGAGCCGCTTCTATCCATCACTTGAATCCGAAGACCTCGAACGTGAGCGCGATGGGTTTATCGACCGCGTGCTTTATCGGGAGGGTTTCGTGCCTTTCTCGATGTCGCCGCTGTCCAACGTTGAAAAGCGTAAGGCTGCGGATGCTTTGGCAGAAATGCTCTTGAGTAAGCTTGGTGCGATGGAGACCGAAAATCTGATCCAGGGCCGCAAGACCTTGGCAGACCTTGGAATCGAGCACAGTTTTGACGATGCTATCAGACGCTCGATTGGCCGGCCTCTCGACCGTGCAGCTTTGCCTGCTGCCAACGACGGTCCCATGCTGCTCGACCTCACAGCTGAGGTCCGAAGATGAGCCGTTCCGTCGTCCCTGACATTCTCAGCCGTCTTGAGCCGCTTCTCGAAGACAAGGTTCGTGCGTGGGAAGCCAATGGCCGCGCCACGCCTAGCTTGCCGTATACATCAGACGGCAAGGTCAACGTTCGGGGGCTGGTCAAGCTTCTGGGCCTGCCGGTTCAGCAAGAGCAGCATTTTTTCAAGAAGGCCGAAATTCGTTCCGTCGTCAACGCGGTGGCTCAAGAGCAGGGGCTTAAGCCCATCGGCGCCCGTGGCGATCAAGACGATGTCGACGCTGTCGTTGGGAATCGCATGAAGCTTGAGGCTCGACGGCACAGCGAATTGGGTAAGCTGGTCGCCGAGCAGGCTGCAACGATTGAATGGCAGAGGCGCGAAATTGCCTCCCTTCGCGAGCAGCTGCGCATCGTTGAGGAGACCGGGCAGACCGTTCGTCTGGGTGGTGTCTTATGATGCAGGTTTCCATCGACACCATCCTCTCCCAGCGTGAGTTCGGCACAATCTTCTCCGCGACCGTTCTCGGTAATGAACACCCGCATGCAGGAACCCGCCTGCGATTTAAGGCACTGACGCAAGTCCTGACCGGCAAGCCGGGCGTTGGCGAGGTCTGGACCATTGAGGGCAGGGGTCGCGACACCGTCCATGGTCATCAGGTGGAGGTGCAACGCGGTCGCAGGGTGATGTCGGGCGGCGTATTGATGCGACGTTTTTTGGCCAACCATGCCCCCGGTATCGGTGAGGAACGGGCAACTCGACTTTGGAACGCCTTTGGAGTGCGCCTTAACGAAGTGCTTGAGGACGATAGTCGGCTTCAAGCGGTTGCTGACGTCCTTGCGCCCGGAAAGCCCGTCCTTGGGGTTCGGCTCGCAGCTGGCGTTATGCGATGCTGGCGCGATGCTGCCGGCGAGGCCGCGGTCATGACATGGCTCGACAATGCCGGTATCGAAGATGTTCGGCTCGCCCGTCGCCTTTATCGCCTTTGTGGTGAGGAGACCCCTCGGATTCTGGAAGCCAATCCCTATGCCTTGGTGCCGCTGGTTTCGTGGAAGACCATCGACGACATTGGCAGAGCGATCCTTGGTCGTGATGTGGACAACGTCGTTCATGATCGGCGGCGTTTGGTCGGTGCGGTCGACGAGTGCATCAAGCTGACCCTGCAACGTGGCGCAACCGCGCTTTATGAAGCAGATCTGGAAGAGGCTATCGGTAAGCTTTTGGGCATTCGGTCCCCTGTCATCCTCGGTGATGCCATCGCTTTTGCGGAACAGGATGGGGCAGTTTTACGGGATGGCCGGACGTTGCGTGCCCCTGGTGCGGCAGCCATGGAGTTTGCGCTTCAGAACCGGTTTACCGCGATGGTCGCTGGCAGATCTCAGCATAATGTTTCGGCCATCTCTGAGGCGTTGGCGCTGGCGAACCAGACCTTGGCACCGCATCCTCAACAGCTCGAGGCTGCCCGAGCCGTGTTGAGCAATCCATTATCGTGCCTCGTTGGTGGAGCCGGCACGGGCAAGACCTATACGTGCCGCTTGATTGTCGAGGCCTGGGAACAGCTCGGTGGTCAAGTTGTTCTTTGCGCTTTGGCGGGCAAGGCGGCACTGCGTTTGAGCCGATCAACCAGTCGTCTGGCCAAGACCCTTGCCAGAACGCTGGCTGAATTGGCGGAAAGAGAGCGCCTCGAAATCGAGGGGGCTGACGGCGCTGACACCAAGTTGGATCGTTTGGCCAAAATTGAAGCCGGGACACTGGTCTTGGTCGATGAAGCCTCAATGGTGGACTTGCCGACAGTGCATGCTCTCGTGCGACGCCTGCCGGAAGGGGCACATCTTCTCCTCGTCGGTGATGAGAGCCAGTTGCCTCCGGTCGGATTTGGCCTGGTCTTCCACCAACTGGTTCGTGATTCAAGGATCACCGTCCGTCTGACCCAGGTGCATCGCCAAGCTGCTTCCACTGGTATTCCCGCAGTGTCGGCGGCAGTGCGAGAAAGGTCCCTCCCGGGCCTCCTCCCATATGCGGGGATGGCCGATGGTGTTGTGCATCAGTTTGCAGACCTCGATAGCCTTCCGGAAGCGGTCTCTAACATTGCAGAGGATCTTGGGGTTGTGGACGGAGAGGCGTTGATCGTCGCAGCGACAAATTCCGGGGCCGCGGGTGTCGACAGCCTCAACGCAAGGCTGCAATCAATTCGCTTCGAACGGGATAACCCTCCAACCATGCGAGGGCATCTGGGCTGCATCTTCGGCATCGGTGACCCTGTCATTTTTGGTCGCAACGACTACGCAGCCGGACTCGTCAACGGGATGATGGGCCGGGTCACCGAGATCTTCCCAGACACCATGATGCTCGAAGTGGCATTCGAAGGAGAAGAGCGACGCAAGCTGCTGGATACCGAGCAGATTTTCGATTTGTCTCTGGCTTACGCGGTCACCTGCCATAAGTGTCAAGGCAGCAGCGCCAGTCGCATTATCGTGCCGCTTTATCCGACGCGTCTTCTCGATCCAAGCTGGCTCTACACTGCCATCACGCGGGCCGAACGACAGGCGGTTCTCGTTGGACCGATCAGCCTGGCCGAAGCTGCCCTGGCTCGCCCCTGGGTGACAGAACAACGGCTTGTTGGCTTCAGATGGACTGGTGAGGGCAGATGACGCTTCCCGCCGCCGAACTTGTTTATCTGATCTCCGGAGCCGCCGTCGCGCCGTTCCGAAGAGGTCGACGAGCGCATCGTGCAAGGTGGAAAGCGGCTGAGGCCGCGTGCCTTGCACGGGAGCACGACGGCCTCAGGAAAGGAAGCAAAGGCGGCGATGGGGTCAGATACCCTGATCTCTGGTGGGTCCTGAGCGGTCTTCGTGGTGGATGGAAGTATCGAAATGAACGACATTAACAAGCAAGCCATCGACGTCGTGGAAACACGGCTCGCAGAACTCATTCAAGCCGCTGCGACCGAAACGGTTCGAGTGAAGCTGCGGAATATCAACGACACCTGCAAGCACTTGGTCGTCACCGGTAAGCAACGCCTGACCGTGCCATCCTTGCTTGCGGCATATGCCGCTCGCTTTTCGGCCAAGGATCAGTCGATCGCTGAATCCTCCATCCGCAATAAGCGTGATGGCAACAACCCTTATCACGAGCTTTATCGCGCCTGGGAAATGGCCGCAGAGGTGATCCTTTCCACAGCACCGCGTTCGGCAAAGGTGTTGGCTGGGGAAGTGATCGACATGACGGAGGTCTCGGCCATCAGCGACCCAGCCTTGCGTCATCAGGTTGGTCTGTTGGTAAGCCAGAACCGTAGCCTCAAGAGCCAGCTCGACATTCTGAAGCAGGTGAAGGGTACGCCGGTGATCCGGCTTGAAAGCGGCGTTGAGAGCATCGCGGGCAACCAACCCAACAAGAATGCGCAGCTGGAACTTACGGAAAGCGAGTTCTCGGCGTTGAGTGATTTTCTCGCGCAACGCCGTCTGTTGCAACGCGGACTGACCATCGGCGAATTGGGTGTGCTTCAGAGCAAGACGGGTAAGGAGCTGTCCGACCCTGGCTTTATCGACGCACTGAACAAGGTCATCGCCCATCTTCAAGCCTGATGATGCAACTTGATTTCGTGCGTTGACACCCCTGAATATGTTCTTTATTTGTTCCCTTATGCAAGTCCTGAAAACCATACGCAAACGCGACAGTCTATGCGCGACGCCCCTTGGACGTTGGCAGCATTGCTTTGCCCTTCAGACTCCTCAGTAATCCTGATCTGAGGGTGGGAGGGATCCTCAAGGAGACCTCACTTGCCTTTCAATTTTTTCGAGATCGCCGACGGTCGTGCCGACCGGTTTACCCCCGGCTTGCCATGTGTTGACGGGTTCCATGTGGCCGCGTTCATAAGCGTCCGACTATGGGTCAAACGACCCTGACGAGACCTTTCATGTACCCCACAAAATCCGGGCGACCTTCAGGGCGCCAACATATCCTGCAGCGCAGGGCGGACTTGTAGTCCTCGCCTTCTGCCATGCAGGGGCACGAGGCACAAATGGCCGATAATGATGACTATGACGACGACCACCTCGAAGACATTCCAAACGTAACGGCTTCGCCCCTCCCTACATCCAATCCCAAGGGCTTGCGCTCATCAACTCAGGTATTGCCCGAACTGATGCTGCGGGAGACTTTCACGCCCGAGCAGGTTTCTCAATTGCGGCGGGATCGCACGGCTTGCGTCGTGATCGAAGCCCCGACGGCCCAGTGGGTTGATCCGCTCGCGGCTGCCGGCAAGAAGCTGGGCGACTGGAAGTATGTTCAAGCCGCAACCGTCCCCAACCGCAGCACTGTCAGCAATGACGTCTTGATTGACCATGCCCTCAACGCGTTGGCGAGTGGCGGGCGGACGCTTGGTATTTCACAGGCGCCGCACCGATTATTGCCCAAGGCCATGACCACCACGGCAGACATCTTCCTCAAGGTAGAGCCGCCCTCAGATGCGATCATCCGGGAGGCCATTAAGGCTTCGACCGGCCGCTTCCCGCGGTCTTTGCCGAAGATGGTCGCAGCAGGCCTCGATTATGCGGAAATCTGTGCCGCAATTCGCATTGGCAGTACGGCAACCGCCTGCGTCCAGCGTCTTGTGGCTGCGGCCAATGCTAAGACAGCCGTCGACCCTGGTCTTGCGGCTGTGCCAGACATCGAAGATTTGCATGGTTATGGCGATGCGATGGACTGGTGCAAGGATTTGATTACAGATCTCGAGGCCTGGCGGCGGGACGAAATCAACTTTTCTGACCTGTCGCGTTGCGTCGTGCTGGCATCGCCTCCGGGCTTCGGTAAGTCGACCCTCGTTCGCAGCCTTGCAAAGTCCGCACGCTTGCCACTGGTTGCGACATCGGTAGGCGACTGGTTTGCGAATGGGCCAGGGTACCTCGATTCCATCATCAAGCAGATCGACGATGCCTTCAACAGGGCGGCAGCGAACGCTCCAGCTGTCTTGTTTATCGATGAGATTGACGGGGTTCCCCGGCGCAGTTCCCTCAATGGCGACCGGGGGTCATGGTGGTTGCCGGTGGTCAACCATCTGCTCCTCAAGCTCGATAGTGTTGTGTCTGGCGCTTCATCCAAGCTGATCGTGATCGGAGCGACCAACAATCCTGACAGGCTTGACCCCGGTTTGGTTCGGCCTGGTCGCTTGGATCGGATCGTCCATATCGCTTTGCCCAATACCGAGGCTCTCGCTGGTATCATCCGTCAGCATCTGGGTGAGGATCTGGCCGATGCCGATCTGACCCCCATTGCAACGCTTGGGGGCGGCAGCACTGGGGCGGACGTTACGGCATGGGTCAAGAACGCTCGCCGAGCCGCTCGTTCAGAGAACCGCGCCATGCGGCTGTCAGACTTGCTCGATCAAGTCGCTCCACCCGAAGATCGGCCGGCCGACTTGCTTTGGCGCGTCGCTGTTCACGAGGCATCTCATGCAGTGGTGAGCCATATCCTTCGCGAAGGATCGGTAGAGCGGGTTTCAGTTATTCGGCGAGCTGGTGAAGGAGGGCAAGCCGTCACCACACCGTTTGCGAGCTCCATCCTGTCGCGAGATGAGGTTGAAGCCATGGCCATGATCTATCTCGGTGGTCGCTGTGGAGAAGAGGTGTTGCTCTCGTCGGTCAGCAGTGGGGCCGGCGGCAGTGACGACAGCGATCTGGCTTTGGCAACCTATTGGATTACCCTTGGGCACACGGCATTTGGCTTCGGCAATACCCTGGCGTACCGTGCAAACCCAAAAACGGTCATGAGCCTTCTGCCCCTTGATACTCACCTCACGAAGGCGGTCGAGGCGGATCTGCAACGGGTCTATGCCTCAGGCTTGGAAATTATCGAGGCCAATGCAGGCTTGGTACAAACGGTCGCGAACAGCCTGATGGTTCACCGCTATCTGACCGGGCGTCAATTCCTGGACATTATTCGCAAGCATGCGACGGACGACGGCCTCGATTTTGTGGGTGAGCATCATGAATGACCTCCTGATCAAGGTGATCGTCCGCCTTGCCGGCGTACACGATAGTCTGGGCCCCCAAGCGTTTGAGAAGGCAGCCAAGCGTGCCCTGGTCGGTATCGCTACCGCGGTCAAAGACGAGGGCGAAGAACGGGCGGGCATCGATGGCTCGGGTCGCAAGTGCGGCACTGTCGTTCGGTTTCCGCTGGGGAAGACGACTGGCACCATTGCGGCCAGCAATGATAATGTTGAAGACACGTAGAGCCCTGCTTGCCGTGCGGGTCACCCGCTCGGCAAGCGTCTCAATACGTCCAAACCAGTCCCCGGCGGAGATAGTCGGGGACCGTATATCCCCGGACCTTGGGGTGGTTCTCGAGGTACATGCGCAACTCTCGAACAACATCGTAGGCGTCATTCATAAGCTCTCTCTGCTGGTGAAGAAATACCTGATCGAATGTGTTTTCTTCGGCGATGTGCGCAGGGCGAGCACGAACGGTTCGGATGTTCCGAAGCTTTTTGAAGAGTGCCTCCATCGCTTCCGGGTCTCTCGGCCGAAAACGCGGGGGGGACAGCCACTGCTGAAGGAGCGTGATTGTGCCGATGGGACTTTTGCGTTTATTCCCCGCTTCGTCTGTCACGGTTCCTGATGTTGGAATGTCACCTTTGAAAAACGCAACATCGATATCGTCAGTCAGCAGCAGGTTCAGCAGGAGGGCAAAATCCCGGAACTCCTTATTGGTGGAGCGGAGTAAAATTCCAAAACCGTGCGGTCTGGGATGCTGGACATCGGTTTTGAACAATGCCGGCTTACCCATCAGCCTGCACATCTCATTGATGTGGTACTTCTCTTCGAGGAAGGCGTCATAGATCGAAACTTTCTCGGGCCATTCACCCAAGATGTATGAGCTGTAAAATCCGGGGTGAAGCTTATAGTCCCCTTTGAGCTGATAGCCGGCCATCAACCTCTGCTCCTCGGCTCCGACATGCCGAAGATCGCGCAAAAAGATGGCGATGGCCCGATCCATTTGTTCATTGAAGGCAAAGCCAAACCGCGCAAGTTCTACGCCGTCAGCAACAGTCTTCGGTTCGGTCGTCCTATGGTCAGGATTGCGGTAGATACCGCCTGAAACATCATCCACCTCGTAATTGAAACGAGGGTCGTTCCGGTAAAATTCCAGGAGGCGGAGGTCAAAAACACGAAACTCCAGCTGTGGAGCGCCCAGCGCCATTTCCTGGGTAAACGGTCGATCAGTGAACGCAGCTCCGGCACGCTGCTCAACAAGGAACTGTCGAGTTGGGTATAGGCACCCCTCACCGAGGCCCTGTTCGGCCAGCTTTCTCAGTTGCTCCTCAACCGGCTCTTCAGCAAATGCCTTGATATGTGGATTGGGATGTCCGTCGCCTCGAACGAGATCGACTTTGCCGGCCTTTATGAGGCTCGCAACCGTGCTGACATCGAGCCCATGCACCCCATACCCGTTGAAGTCGTCTCCATTGAGGTAACGGTCCATAACGCGGTGGGGCAGGCGAGTGCCGACACCATAGAGGTTCCAGAGCCGGCGCAGTGGCGCCACGAGGGCTCGTAATATCTGTTCCCCCGCCATCGGAGCCACTCCGCTGCTTCTGTCGACCTATCTCTATCCCCACAGATAGTCAGAGGTCGTGAAATAGTCAGGTGTCTCGTATGGGATTTTCGACAACGACGAGACCAATTCACGTGACCGTCCAGCGATCATCACCGATTGCCGGACCATCGCTTCGTTCATAGTCCTCAGCTGTGCTCGCGTCAGTTGCTCGACATGAACCGTCCGGGCTTTTGTGTAGTAGCCGATGGCCATGTCGCTCGCGATCGGCATGAAGGAAATTTTGCCGCCAGGAGCATCTTTGGCTGCCTGCCCAACCCTTGCCATCGCGGTCGGGTGGTCGCCAAGAATGAATGCACCGTTTCGAGGCGCGACATAGATGGCCAGACCTCGCTTTCGCATCTCATCGAGAAGCTCATCTGGCGGCCCGGAGGTCTGGGCGGCAATGCGGGAATTCCTCTTGATCCGATCAACGTCCTTGGGATCAGACATCCATGCCCGATCCTCGTCCGTCCAATGAGGTTGGCTGGCGACTTCCGCCATCACGGCGTTGAACTCGTCATCGCTCAAAAAGCGGGAGTGCCAGGCCGATGAGCGCTTGTCCGCAAAATATCTGAAGTGCTGGAGAAATTCCCAAGTTGCTTCTTCCAGGCGCGGCTTCTTGCCTGCTCTGACGATATCGACGAGCTGGCGTATCAAGTGTGCGCCTGACGTTTCCATTTTAGCAAAGCCATGCTCGACCGAAACGTCCCGCTCTCCCTCATCACCGACAATGGTGTAGAGGTCGTCTTCAACAAACAGGTTTTCTGGCTTGGTCGATTTGATGTCCCCCACAGGAAACCCGCGACGCCAAAAATAGAGCCCCCGACGATCATTGAGAAAATTCCTCAAAATCATCCGAGGGATATAGTGGTGGCGGTGAGGCGCGTTCATACCGAGAATTCTCGCTCGTGGTGCATTCAGTTAGGCAAAAGTGCGGCATTTCACAACAAGCCGACGACACTCGTTCTCCGCATCATCTGCATCCCCGAAGCTCATCCCAAATTATCAGGGTCCTGAAACAGCAAAAGATAGCGCGCTCAAACAAAAATCCCACAAATCACAGGCAGCAAGTCTCTGTTGTCCCTTGATTTTGGCCAACACTTGCACATGCTCTTAGTACGAATTAGGGGGTGGACGGTGGCGAAACGCAATATTACGGATGACGAGATCGGGTTAATCAAGGCCATGCTAAAGAGAGGCATGCGAAACGACGAGGCCCACTTCCACTTCAATCGCCAGGATCGCCTCATTAGCCCCGGTCGTATCGCCCAGATCAAGAGCGGAAAATACGGGGGCGGAGTTGCCATCGCCAACGACAGCGCTCTCGACCAATTCCTCACTGCCTTCCGTCAGCGATCAGGCACACCTGCCAAAGCCAACATGCCTGCCGGTCCCGGGTCCAGCCACTTGTTCGAGGACAATGGTGGTGTGTTTCGGCTTCGCGGCACCGAGACCGATACGATCGAATGCAAGCTATCGTTTCGTATGCAACAGAACCGGTTCGCTGAAATCGTCAAATCCATAGCGGGCATGGCCAACAATAAAGGCGGAATGATCCTGTTTGGGGTTCGGGACGGGACTCTCGTTGTCGAGGGTCTGACGGATGACGAGTTCGAAAAGACCGATCCTGCTGCCATCAATCGCTTCCTTGCTGGCGCCTTGGATCCTGTACCGCACATCACAAAGTCCGCCATACGGATCGACGGCAAATACATTGGAATTCTGACCGTAGAACCTCATCCGAACGCTCCTGTTATCGCGCTTAAAGTGATCGGGCAGGATGTCAAAGAGGGATGTATTTATTTCCGATATGTCGGTGAAACGAGGACGATTAAGCCAGGTGAACTGAGACACATAATCAATATGCGAGAGCAACGTGCCGTCGCAGAATTTTCGAGACGAATGATGGGTGTTGCCACAGGCGAGCAAGCCACTGACGTGAGGCCCAAGTCCCCTCCGGTTTTACGGAGAGTCCTTGGGTTGATGTTTGGCCCTAAGCGGCCTGTTTTTCCAGTGCCAGATTGCTGGCAAATTCGCTGGGCGTGAGATTGCCCAACGAGGAATGCGGTCGGTGGTCGTTGTAGTCGTCCTTCCATGCGCCGATCCGCATCCTGGCTTCGGCCAGTGACGTGAACAGCGTCTCGTTGAGGCATTCATCACGGAAGCTGCCATTGAAGCTCTCGATAAAGCCGTTCTGCATGGGCTTGCCCGGTGCAATGTAGTGCCAGTCGATCTGCCGGTCCTGAGACCAGCGCAGGATCGCCATGCTGGTGAACTCGGTGCCATTGTCACTGACCACAGTCGACGGCCCGCCTCTTCGTGCAATGACGGCATCGAGCTCGCGCACCACCCGTCTCCCCGAGAGCGAGGTGTCCACGACCAGAGCGAGGCATTCCCTTGTGTAATCATCGACAAGGGTCAGCACCCGGAACCGCCGGCCATCGGTCAAAGCATCGCTGACAAAGTCCAGGCTCCATCGCTGGTTCGGCTGGTCCGGCACGATGATCGGCCGTCGTGTTCCCAAGGCACGTTTGCGGCCGCCTCGTTTGCGCACCTGCAGCTTCTCCTCGGCATAGAGCCGCCTGAGCTTCTTGATGTTCATCGCGATGCCCTGTCGCTGCAGCATCACATGGATACGACGATATCCGAACCGTCGCCGCTGGGCAGCAACGGTCTTCATCGCCTCTCGCAGAGCGCGGTCGTCCGGCCGCAGACTGCGATACCGCACGCTCGATCGATCCACATCCAAAGCTTCACACGCCCGCCGCTGGCTCACCCCGTGCGCCAGACAGGCATGAGCCACAGCATCCCGCTTCGCGTCGGGCGTCACCATTTTTTTGCTGCGACATCCTTGAGGATGGCATTGTCCAGCATCGCCTCGGCAAGGAGCTTCTTGAGCCGGGCGTTCTCGTCCTCCAGCGTCTTTAGCCGCCGCGCCTCCGACACGTCCAGGCCGCCATACTTGGCCTTCCACTTGTAGAAGGTCGCACTGCTGATGCCGTGCTTGCGACACAGGTCCGCCGTCCCAAGCCCGGCCTCCTGCTCCTTCAATATCGCAATGATCTGTTCTTCGTTGAACCTGCTGCGCTTCATGCGTCCGCCCTCTGTTGCGGCGGACTCTACCAAAATCTGGAGGAGACCTAGGGGCTCAGGTCATTGCCCTCGATCTCGAAACGGGCGAAGTTAAAGGGTCCGCAGGGGCCTTCGTTATTGATAAAACCCTGCTGCCGCAGATCCAGTTCATCCGTGAGGGCGACTTTTCGGAAGTGCGTGGAGCTCCAGCTCTGCGCCTGATAGGCGACGTTCAGCTGATAGATAAAGCGGCTAGAGAGCAGGCTCGCATCATCCGCGACACTGTAACCCCCGATGCTGTCGTGCGGAATTTTCTCCGCAGTGAGAAAGCCGCCCAACCCCTTCAATATATTCATGCCCAGGCCCACTGTCAGCGCAAGTGGCTGCCGATCTGGTACTATGCTCGCAGCACGGGGCTTACCGTCGACGAGCTCGTTGAAGACCTTCGGTCCATGGTCGCCACCCACCCTTCGAGCCGAAACGCGGTGGTGCAACGACGCCGCAAGACGGAAACGGCTCATAAAATTCATTCGGGCAAGGCCGCTGCGATGCTCGCGAGCATAATCGCTGGGGAGGGTGTTATGCCGGGAACGCCGAGCGAGAGGGTCGCACCGGTGCTGAATCTAAGTACCGCGAGGAATGCTTCATGAACACTCAATCGATAACCCGAACAACCATAGACCTTTGGAATGCGGATTCCTTCGATCAGAAGCTCCGCGAACTCTTGGATGCAAAAGCAGAGCTGCTCGTCTCATACTTCGACACAGAGAACGCCAACTTTCTTGCGTATGACCACGCTCGCGGCAGTGATCGGCTCGCTTCACGGCCGTCCAATCCTTACGCGACCGAATTTCTCAGCTTCGTTGAGGGCCTTGGTCGCTGGATGGAAAGTCGCTCAATCCGAGCCTTTCACTGCACCCGCATGACCAATGAAGAGGTCAAGTCGCTGCTGAAGTCGGGGATCGAACTGTCGACGCCCGAAACACTGCGGCGGCGTCTCGATGCGCTTGTTGATGCCGGTCACCTGTCGGCAGATAAAGCAGACGTTGCCTTCGATGACAGTCCATTTCAGGGTGACCAACTCGAATTCCGTTCCGGCATCTTCTGGCTTACTTCCCATCCTCTGGTGCCCTACGAAGGTGGCACCGAGGATCTCCTGGGCCGATGGGGTGGTGAGGTCGCCTCATTCTGGACGGAGGATAACGAGCTCATCGAAACACTCAGCCGTATCGGTACACCACGCATTTTAGAGATTGCTGTTCCGCTGCACGCGACCCATCATTCTTATGCGGCAGCTAATACGGTTGTTCGAACGTTCGCTCGCTCTCGCGGAGCATTGCCCGATAAGGGAGCTTTCGATCTTTATACCGAGCAGCCTTTGCCCGCCACGGCGGTGCTTGCGGTCCATAGCGAAGGGGACGCCGACTTTATCGCCATGGGCACGACCTATCCCGATAGCTATGTCGATATTAACGTCGGCAGATGGAAAGAGCTGACGGGAGAGGACGATTAATCCGGTTCACTCCGCAGCCTCCCGACATCATCAAAACCCGGAAGTTCCTTTTGCCCGCAGGTTCGATGCTTGCATGCCGATGAGACAACCCGCACCGAATAAATGGACTGGTGCGCCCTCCGGGAATCGAACCCGGCTCTTAGCCGTGAAAGGGCTACGTGCTCACCGATACACCAAGGGCGCCTTCTAATCAGTCAGTGATGGGAGCTGAATGGATTGACTGGTACGCCCACGGGGAATCGAACCCCGCTCTCCGCCGTGAGAGGGCGGCGATCTAACCGATAATCTATGGGCGCTCTAAGTCATTGAAAACAAACAGAAATTTGACTTCTGAATGCTTTTGTTCTCCATACCGTCCTATCGTTACAAAGCAATGGTAGTGGTAGGCCTACCAACGCTAAGCCCTTGAACATACACACTTGGTAGGTTCTCCGGGATATAAAGCCGTTCTAACCGATAGACGAAGGGCGCCTAAAGCTGTTTGAGCGCCTGAGCCAACCTGCTTTCCCAACCAAAAGTGGGAGAAGCGTGGTACGCCCTAGGGGAATCGAACCCCTCTCTGCACCGTGAAAGGGTGCCGTCCTAACCGATAGACGAAGGGCGCGCTCAACGCTGGGTGTCGTATAGAGGGAGCTTTTTCCGGACGCAACCCCCTTGTTGGAGATTTCAAACTTTTTTCAAAAAGGACAAAGTTATCAACAGCCTGAGAAGGTGACTGGTCGATTGTAGCCGCGCGGCCTGTCGCGCACATCGACATGGATGAAGCTCCGGCCCGGATAGCAGCCGAGCCCGCCGACGCCATTCGTGCGCATGGCGAATTCGATCAGCCGGGCTTTGTCCACGCCGGGAATATAGAAGTCGGCGGCCATGCATTTCATATGGAAGGAGTTGTCCGTCCCCCCGGCAGCCGAGTTGTGATAGGCGTCGCGATAGCCCGATTGCATCACGACCTTCTTGCCGAACTGGCCCTCGAATTCCCAGATCAGCAGACGCAGTTTCGGGCTGAGACAAAATGCATTGACGCTCTTGGAGGTGACATAGGTCCCCCAGTCCGATCTCAACCCCGAATAGCCGGAGCCGCTGCTTGAAGCGAACATGGCCATGGGCACGCAAGCCGCAAGTGCGGATACAATGGTTATGAGAGCGAGGATGGAGCGCAGAAAACGGGGCATAGCGACTTTCCCGATGGGCCCGTGTGGCGCATCTGCCACAGAAAAGGGCTGGACGGTGTAGTCGCTAAAATTAGAAGAGTTTCGCTAACCGCCCGCTAAGCAGCACGGTTAGCGATTTCTTAAGCCGAAACACCGCGGCACTCCTCCCCCTGCCAGGGGGAGGCGGGATGGGGGTAATTCCACGCGCTAAATCAGGCGATGTATCTTACCACTTGCCTGTATTCGCCATAGAAGCCCAAGGCTCCTGCGGCGGCAAAGTGCCATCCTGAATCAGCTCCACCGAAATTCCGTCCGGCGAGCGCACGAAAGCCATATGCCCGTCACGCGGTGGCCGGTTGATCACAACACCCATATCCTGCAGATGCTGGCAGAGCGCATAGATATCCTTCACCCGATAGGCGAGGTGACCGAAGTTGCGCCCGCCGGTATATTCCTCCGGGTCCCAGTTATAGGTCAGCTCCACTTCGCCGCCCTCGTCACCCGGTGCGCGAAGGAAGATCAGCGTGAAGCGGCCCTTTTCGTTTTCGGTGCGGCGCACTTCTTCCAGCCCGAGGCCTTCGCAGTAGAATTTGAGGCTTTCCTCGACATTGCTGACGCGCACCATCGTGTGCAGATATTTCATAACTAGCCTCCTTTTTAGTGTCCGGTCATTGGCCTAGCAATGCAAGCAAGCCCTCGCAACCGCGCCGGTTGCAACAGAGGACAACTATTTCGCAACACCTTCTTAACTTTTGAGCCTGAATCGGACAGAGTGGCCCTATTGTCGGAGTACCCGTAGTCACGGGAGTTGCGGAAAAGGCGTAGGGCATGGGGGCCAATCTTAACGGCGCAGGTGGGAATCCCACGGATCCGTCGCAGGAGTCCGGATCGGACCAGCGCGAAACCGTGCCTACACACGCAGATGATGCAAATCTCGATACGATCGAGATTTCGGGCACCATCAAGTGGTTCGATGCCGGCAAGGGGTTTGGTTTCATCATCCCCGATGATGGCAAGGCCGACGTCCTCCTCCACGTTACCTGCCTCCGCCGCGATGGTTACCAGACAGCTTATGAAGGCGCGCGCATTGTTGTCGAAGCGCTCAATCGTCCAGGTGGCCTTCAGGCTTTCCGCATCGTCTCCATGGATGATTCGACCGCCCGCCATCCCGCCCAGATGCCGAGCCCGCGCACGCATGTCGTGGTGGAACCCAGTTCGGCCATGGTTCGCCTGGAGGTGAAGTGGTTCAACCGCATTCGCGGTTTCGGCTTCCTCTCGGCGGGTGAGGGCGCGCCCGATATTTTCGTGCACATGGAAACGCTGCGCCGTTTCGGCATCACCGAACTGCGCCCCGGCCAGTATGTTCTCGTGCGCTACGGCAATGGCCCAAAAGGCCTTATGGTCGCCGAAATCCGCCCCGATGGTTGGGGCGACGCGCCATCGTCGCACTAAGTGCGTTCGGGCTGTCTCAATGTTAACGGACTGCTAACGAAAGCTCCTTCGATGCTGCACCAATTCAAGGCACTTGCTGCTGCCGCTGTCCTGCTCGCCGTCAGCCTGCCGGCCCTCGCTTTTGCCGACGATAGCCAATTGGTTATCCACTCCAAAAACGGCGATCACTCCTTCACCGTCGAAGTCGTCGATACCGCCGAAACCCGCGCGCGCGGCCTGATGTACCGTCAGGAACTCGGTGATGATGCGGGCATGCTCTTCGACTTTTTCGAAGAGCGTTCGGTCTCATTCTGGATGCGTAACACCTTCATACCGCTCGATATGTTGTTCATCGCAAGCGATGGCACGATCCGCAATATCCACATCAACGCCCGCCCGCACGACCCCACCTCTATTCCCTCGGATGGTCCGGTACAGTTCGTTCTGGAAGTCCCCGGCGGCCGCAGCAAAGAGCTCGGTATCGTCGCGGGCGATAAGGTCACCCACGACCGGATCGACTGAATTTCAGAGCCTGTGAATGACCATGCAGTCGAGCACTGCCCAAAGGTGGAGGCTGGCGCCTGCCACCACGAAAACATGCCATAAGGCGTTCTGAAACTTCAGCTTTTCCCAAAGGTGAAAACCGATGCCGGCGGAATAAGTCACGCCGCCGGCCAGCAAAAGCCATAGCGTCGATGGCGGCAGTTCCTCGGCCAGCCGCTGAAACACCAGAATGCCGCTCCACCCGATCGCGAGATAAAGCAGTATCGCCAGCCGCCCAAAACGTTGCGGCACGATCAGCTTTAGCGCCACCCCGATCAGCGATGCGCCCCAGACAAGGCTCATCATGATGGCGCCGGCGCGCGTGCCGCCAATCACGGCGAGAAACGGCGTGTAAGTTCCAGCAATGAAAAGGAAAATCGCCGCCTGATCAAAGCGCGCCAGGTGCATTTTGATCGGCGAAACTGGCCAGACATTGTAAGCGAGCGACACGCCCAGCACCGCAATCAGCGTTGCCACATAGACCACAAGCGCCGGAAACGCCTCCGGCGCGGTGTGCATCAGCGCCAGGACAAGCAGGATCGACCCTGCCGCTATCGCGCCCACAAGCCCAAGAACATGTACGACTGCATCGACCACCACCTCGGCCATGCTGAATGGCCGTTGCTCGCGACTCCACCAGGAATAGGTAGGGCTTTGGTCCTGCGATACCATGTGGCGATCCTCCTTGGGCTAAACTGACGCTTGAGGCATGACCACAATCTTATCCGCGGGTGGCAATCCCGTGGCATGCTGAACGCTGGTTGAACGTTTCTGGTGAACAAATGGTGCCATAACTTGACGTGTAACACCCTTGTTACATAGGGCTCGGCGCATGAGCAAAAGATCGAAGCCGCCCATCGCCCTTTATTCAGCCCTGGCTGACACCACGCGCTGCCGTATCCTTGAGATTCTCAAGGTCGCGCCGACGCCGGTCCATGTGCTGACCGAGGCTTTTTCGATCAGCCGCCCCGCCATCTCGCGCCATCTGCGCGTGCTGAAGTCCGCGGGCCTCGTCGCGGAGGTCAAAAAGGGTCGCGAAAATGTCTATGCCTTCCGCCCAGCGAAATTAACCGCTGCAAAAGGCTGGCTGGATCTCATCGCAACTGCCGCCGAGGCAGAAACTGTGGAGGCTGAGATGGAAGCCGTAGAAGTGATCATCGCAAAGCCCGCCGAAGCGGCAAAACTCAAGGCTGCACCGGCACAACTCCGTAAGGCGAAAGCTAAGCCCATCTTCAAAGATGAGAAGCAGGAAGAGGTCTCAGCCGCTCCCGCACCCTCTATCAGCCAGATGGGTTTTGATTTCTAGTTTGCGGTGAGTGGATAACGCCTGCCGGACCGGTCCTGTTTTGTCCCGAATAAGTTAAATCTGTCCACGATCGTCACCACCCGGCTCGTCCGGGTGGTCCATCCGTCAGTGCGATGGATTGCCCGGACAAGCCGGGCAATGATGGCAGCAATGGGTGGGTGTACCCTGATAGCTACAGGTCGGCATCATAAAAGCCTTTTGTAGACCATCGAAGCAAAGACTTGGCGCCGCAGCGCCAATCTCACGCAGTAGCCACTGCAAGCGGGTAGGGCGCCCGCACTGGTCCATAAAGATGCGTATCAAAGAGGTCGGACGTCAGCCGATCGAGATCATGCGCTGACCAGGCAATCTGCAATTGTGGGCAATCGCCGTCCATGGCCCGCAGCGCCGCACGCGCGCCCAGAGCCACTGGCACGATCGCACGCGACAGATTGGCAGAAGCGGAAAGCGCTGCATCCACATCCTTGCGCTGATCGCCAACATACCAGACGACGTCGCGCGCCCGCAGACCGCGCCCGACATTGCCGAGCGCCGCCTGAATGGAATCAGGCCAAGGCTTGCCGCGCGCCACGTCCTCGCGGAACACGCAGGTCGTAAAATACTTCCTGAGATCAAAGGCTTCGAGCACGTCGTGACCATAGCCACGACCAAGCCCATTGCTCACGAGGCCCAGAATGACCCCATTCTCATGGAGGCGTTCCAGAACCCTCCGCATCGTTTCGCACGGCACCAGCATCTGATCGACAGACTTGCGACGTACCCGATGAATCGCACGATGCACGAGCAGTTTTGGCATCTTGCATGGCGTTGTCTGTTGGCGCCGCATCAGGCGGAACCGCGCAACAAGCCTTGCGGCACGGTGCGAGCAATCGTCCAAAAACTCGAGCGCCTGCAAGACGCGCGGGTTAATATGGTTCACCAGAGTGCCGTCGAGATCGAACAGCACAATGGTCGGTGGCGTCTGATTTGAATCCAGTGTCGCATCCCCCATTTGCCCCGAGTTTGCCGTATTTTAACCATCGGAGCAACCCGCTTGCGGAAAATCGAGTTTGGCCCTGTGCGTTATCCGCCCGCGCCTCCTGCAATTCGCATTCAATATGTGCAGGCTCCAAATTTGGGCAAAAAATATGCGAATGATGCCCAATTAGGCGATTGGTCGCCAAAGTCGATAAAATCTGGAATCAGCTAAATAGTTGCGCCATAACGTCTTTTGCCGCGAAGTCCGGCTGGCACACTAAATGCATTACCTCTGGTGAAACGCTCTCAGGAGCGATTGAACCGGCGTCCAACGATGGGTGCCACAGGCAAGGCTGCCAATAGAAGCGATCGGAACATCCGGTCGGCTCTGTTGGCGGCCTTTTTGTTTTAGGGGTGAAAGGCATGACAAACATGCAGTCGACTTCCTCAGCGCAATCGACACGCGCGCTGACCATGTCCACGGTGGCATTCACCGTGTGCTTTGCCGTCTGGACGATTTTTTCCATTATTGGCGTGCAATTGAAGGACCAGCTTGGGCTCAGCGAAACCCAGTTCGGCCTCCTGATCGGCACTCCGGTGCTCACCGGCTCGCTGGTCCGCGTCCTCCTCGGCGTGCTTACCGATCGCATGGGCGGCCGCATCGTCTATGTCATCACCATGCTCGCCGCGGCACTGGCGACCTTCCTCCTCACCTTCGCCCAAACCTATGAGCAGTTTCTCATAGCCGCGCTTGGCGTCGGTCTCGCGGGCGGCTCCTTCGCCGTCGGCGTAGCTTATGTGTCCCGCTTCTATGCCGCCGGTAAACAGGGCACGGCCCTCGGGATTTTCGGCGTCGGCAATGTCGGATCGTCCGTCACCAAATTCCTTGCTCCCTTTGTCATGCTCGCCTCGGGCTGGCAGTCGGTCGCGCTTATCTGGGCTGCTGCGCTCGTGGTGATCGCTGTGGTCTTCTGGTTCACCACCGAAGATGATCCGATCATCGTTAGGCGCCGCACCGAGCCCTACACGCCCAAGAGCCTCCTCAGCGAATTCGAGCCGCTGCGCAATCTTCAGGTCTGGCGCTTCGCCCTCTATTACTTCTTCGCCTTCGGCGCCTTCGTTGCACTCACCCTGTGGCTGCCGCGCTACCTGATCGGCGTCTATGGCTTTGACATCAAGACAGCCGGCATGATCGCCGCCTTCTACTCAGTCCCCGCCAGCATCTTCCGCGCTTATGGCGGCACCCTCTCGGACCGCATCGGCGCCCGCACTGTGCTCTATTGGACCTTCGGTGTTTCGCTGCTGATGACCGCCATTCTGGCTCTGCCGACATCCGATTTCGTCGTTGCCGGCATCAACGGCCCCGTGCCGCTGCACTTCGAGTTGAGCCCCTGGGCATTTGTTGGCCTGGTCTTCGTCCTCGGCTTTTTCATGAGCCTCGGCAAGGCCGCGGTTTATAAGCACATCCCGGCCTATTACCCTCAGAATGTCGGCGCCGTCGGTGGTCTGGTCGGTATGATCGGTGGCCTCGGTGGCTTCGTCCTGCCGCTGCTCTTTGGCTATCTCAATGATGTCACTGGCATATGGTCGAGCTGCTTTATTGCGCTCTTCGTGCTGGTCGCCGTCGCATTCCTCTGGATGCACATGACCGTCCGGCGCATGGAGCGCCAGCCGGTCGGGCAGCCCGCATGAGCGGTAGGCAAAAACTCGTCGTGGTCGGGGCCGGTATGGCCTCCGGCCGCGCCCTCGAACATCTTTTCGCCGAGGCGCCAGACCGCTACGACGTCACCCTTTTCGGCGCCGAGCCGCGCGGCAATTACAACCGGCTGATGCTCTCTCCGGTCCTCGCTGGCGAAAAGAACTTCGAGGACATCATCACGCACGATGCCGCCTGGTACGCCTCGCACGGCGTCAACACCCACTTCGGCGAACACGTCACCGCCATAGATCGCCACCGAAAGGTGGTGATCTCGCGCAGCGGCGAAACGCCATACGATACCCTTGTCGTCGCTACAGGTTCGGCCCCTTTTGTCCTGCCCGTCGCCGGCAAGGACCTCCCCGGCGTTCTGGCTTTCCGCGATTTTGACGACGTGCAGAAGATGATCTCGGCCGCCGCCATGCCCGGCTCACGCGCCGTCGTCATCGGCGGCGGTCTCCTCGGCTTAGAAGCCGCCGCCGCTCTCCGCCTGCGCGGCATGGGCGTCACAGTGCTCCATGCCGCCGACCATCTGATGAACCGCCAACTCGATCCCGTTGCCGGGGCCATGCTCCAAAAAGCTTTCGAGGACCGCGGCATCGAAGTGCTCTGCAAAGCCCAAACCCAGGCGATCATCGGCCACGATCGTGCCGAAGCTGTCATGCTTGAAGATGGCCGGCTCTGCCCGGCCGATATCGTCGTCATGGCAGTGGGCATCCGCCCCGAAACGCGCCTTGCAACCGATGCCGGCATCCATGTCGAACGCGGCATCGTCGTCGACGATCAGATGCGCACGTCCGACCCGCACATCCTCGCTCTTGGCGAATGCGTAGAACACGATGGCATATGCTACGGCCTCGTCGCCCCGCTTTACGATATGGCGGCTGTCCTCGCCAAAACCCTAGCGGATCAGCCTGCCGCATTCAGTCCCGTGCCCACGGCGACCCAACTCAAGGTCACCGGCATTTCAGTTTTTTCGGCTGGCGATTTCGAAACGCGCGACGGGCAGGAAGACATCGTGCTGCGCGACGAGGAAGACGGCATCTATAAGCGCCTTATCCTTCGCGATGATCGCATCGTCGGTACCGTGCTCTATGGCGAAACCACCGACGGTCCCTGGTTTTTTGACCTACTCCGCGATTCCGCCGCGACGGGCGATATGCGCGGTACGCTCATCTTCGGCGCGGCTTTTCAAGGCAGCGCACCGATAGATCCCTATGGCGGACGGTGCAGCGTCGCGGGATGATCCGCGCCGCTTCCTTCGCCTGTCGACTTTGGAAACTACGCTGCATGACCGCCCTCGGCTCCGCCAAAACCGTCAAGACCACCTGTCCATATTGCGGCGTCGGCTGCGGTGTCCTTGCAACGCCCCGAGCCGATGGCACCGTCGCGATTGCGGGCGATCCCGATCATCCCGCCAATTTCGGTCGCCTCTGCTCCAAAGGCTCCGCACTCGGCGAAACCCTTTCCTTGGAAGGCCGGCTTCTCCACCCCGAAATCGGCAATCGCCGCTCCAGTTGGGGCGAAGTTCTCGACCTGGTCGCAGCTCGTTTTCGCGAAGCCATCGAGCAATACGGTCCAGATTCCGTTGCCATTTATGGCTCGGGCCAGCTCCTCACAGAGGATTATTACGTCGCCAACAAGCTGATGAAGGGGTTTGTCGGCAGCGCCAATATCGACACCAATTCCCGGCTCTGCATGGCATCGTCGGTCGCTGGCCACAAACGCGCCTTCGGCTCCGACACCGTCCCGGGCAATTACGAAGATCTCGAACTGGCCGATCTCGTCGTGCTCGTCGGTTCCAATCTCGCCTGGTGCCACCCCGTGCTTTACCAGCGCCTCGCCGCCGCCAAGGCCGAACGTCCCGATATGCGCGTCGTACTCATCGATCCGCGCCGCAGCTCCACCGCCGACATTGCCGATCTTCATCTGCCGCTCCGCTCCGACGGCGATAGCGCACTTTTTGTCGGTCTCCTCGGTCATCTCGCGCGCTATGGGCAGGTTGACGCCAACTTCGTGGCGCAACACACAAGCGGCGCCGAAGCTGCCTTGCTCCTCGCCGAAGATTGGCCGCTCGACCGCGTCGCCGAAGCCACCGGCGCGGCAGCTGCCGACATCGCAACATTTTATGACTGGTTCGCCAAAACCGAGCGCACCGTCACCGTCTATTCCCAAGGCGTCAATCAATCCGCCTCGGGCACGGACAAGGTCAATGCCATCATAAACTGCCATCTCTTGACCGGCCGCATCGGACGCAAGGGCATGGGCCCCTTCAGCGTCACCGGTCAGCCCAATGCCATGGGCGGTCGCGAGGTCGGTGGTCTCGCCAATATGCTGGCCGCCCATATGGATTTCACGCCCGAAGCGATCGACAGGGTAGGGCGCTTCTGGCAGGCGCCCAATGTCGCGACCAAGCCGGGCCTCAAGGCTGTCGATCTCTTCAGCGCCATGGCGCGAGGCGACATCAAGGCAGTCTGGATCATGGCGACCAACCCCGTGGATTCTATGCCCGATGCCGACGCCGTTCGCGCCGCTTTCGAAGCTTGCCCCTTCGTCGTGGTCTCAGACATGAATGCGAAGACCGACACTGGCCACCACGCCCATGTCAGACTTCCGGCCGCGGGCTGGGGCGAAAAGGAAGGCAGCGTCACCAATTCGGAGCGCCGCATATCCCGCCAGCGCCCCTTTCTTGCCCTTCCAGGAAAAGCGCGTCCTGATTGGTGGATCATTTCCGAAGTTGCGCGACGCCTCGGACATTCCGCAGCCTTTCCCTATCGCACCCCGGGCGACATTTTCGCCGAGCACGTTGCGCTCTCTTCCTTTGAAAACGACGGGACCCGCGACTTCGACCTCGCCGGCCTTAGCGGCGCCGATTATGCGGCCATCCAACCTACCCAATGGCCGGTGCGAACCAAACCCAGCGCCCGCATGTTCGGCGATGGCCGCTTCTTCACACCCGATCAAAAAGCCCGTTTTGTCCCGGTCGTGCCGCCGCCGCCCATCCGCCCGGCGCCCGGCTCATTCGTGCTCAACACTGGCCGCGTTCGGGACCATTGGCACACCATGACCCGCACCGGCAAAGCCGCGCGGCTTTCCGCCCACTATGCCGAGCCTTTCCTCGAAATTCACCCTGCCGACGCCGAGCGCCTCAACATCCGCCGCGCCACTCTGGTCCGTGTCTCCAATGCCCGAGCCAGCGTGACGCTGCGCGCTGTGGTCACCGATCGCCAGCCACAGGGCCAGGTCTTTGCGCCCATGCACTGGACTGATCAATTCGCCTCCAATGGCCGCATCGATTCACTCGTCGCTGCCAAGACTGACCCTGTCTCTGGTCAGCCCGCCCTCAAAATGGCGCGGGTCCATGTCGAGCCCGCTGGCACTCGCCTCTTTGGCTTCTTCGTCGCCACCCAAAGCCCAGCATTGACCAGCGACTATTGGGCTATCGCGCCCGTCAACGGCGGCACACGCGGCGAACTGGCATGGTTCAATGAGCCCGAAGATTGGATCGCCTGGCTCAAGGAAAATTTCCACCTCCCCGCCAATGCCAGCATCAAAACATTCAACGACGACCGGGCCGGCCGCCGGAACTTCGCAGTGCTCGAAGATGGACGCCTGATCCTCGCGCTCTACACCTCTCCCGATCCCGTCATTGTCTCCCGCCAATGGGCGACGACGCTTCTTACCAAAACAAACCTCAGCGCCTCAGTCGTGCTCGCCGGTCGTCCTGGCGCCGACACGCCCGACCCGGGCGCCACCGTCTGCTCCTGCTTTTCCGTCGGCATCAACACTATCACCGCCGCCATCGCCAAGGACGGATGCGACACTGTGGAAGCCATCGGCCACTGCACCAAAGCCGGCACCAATTGCGGCTCCTGCCGCCCCGAAATCCGGAGGATATTGGCGTCAGCAATGGCCTCGCTCAGCCAAACGCGATCCTAAGCCCGCCCGCCATCGACGCTGATAATCTGCCCCGAAATCCACGACGCTTCATCGGATGCCAAAAACAGCGTTGCCGCCGCTATGTCATTGGGCGTGCCCAAGCGCCGCGTATGCGTCGACGCGATCAGGCGGTCTTGTTGGTCACTCGTATAGCTGTCCCACTGGCGCTGGGTGTTGGGATTAGACAACACGAAGCCCGGTGCAACGCTATTCACCGTTATTCCAGCGGGCCCCAGTTCAAGCGCAAGCTGCTTGGTTAGCCCGACCAGTGCGTGCTTTGCCGCAGAATAGGCCTGAATGCCCGTGAGGCTGGGGCGAAGTCCTGCCCCGGATGAAATGGTGACAATCCGCCCCGCGCCACGTTCTTTTATATGAGGCGCGACTGCTTGAGCGCACCATAGCGCGCTCTCGACATTGGCCGCGAATAGCTGTTGCCACGCATCCGGCGTAATGGCCTCCAACGGGCCGCCCACCTGCCCACGGACACCTCCGGCCGCAGTCACCAAAATGTCGATGCCTCCCGCCGAGCGCACGACCTGCTCCACTGCCCTGGCAACCAAGGTCTGATCAGCGAGGTCGACGGGGATCGTGAGCGCCACGCCCGACGATGCCAACGGCGCCATCCCGGCCTCGTCGATATCAAAGCCCGCGACAGAGGCGCCGGCTTGGGCAAAAGCAATGGCAATTGCGCGGCCAATGCCTTGGGCGGCACCGGTCACGATGACGGACTTTCCGTTGAAGTCGAACGTTATGGACATGACCTAAGCCCAACCGTTCTCGATCAAAGACCTGGTTTCGTCGATCGCAATATCCCAGATCGCTTGCATTTCCTCGTCTGGCCGCTGGTAGAAGCCACCGAAATTACCGTCGCCGAGATAGTCCTTTACCGCCTGGCTTCCCATCGTCTTCAGCTTGTCCAGATCACTCATCGTCTTTTGGCTGCTGGGCATGCCGATATTGGGCAGTCGCGTCCATGCAAAGTTCTCCATCCATGACGCATGGCTGGCGACGGGGTCTATGGCTTGCACCTTGGCGAAAGTCTTCGGTGCATTCCACCAGTTGTGCCAGCGTATCCGGCAATCGGCATGATCGTTTAGCCATTCGAGAGCCGTCGTTTGGCCCGGGCTGTTTCCGCCATGTCCATTGACGAAAAGGAAGCGCCGAAAACCCTGGCCGGCAAGGCTATCGAGCATGTCGGTGATGATCCGGCCGTAGGTTTCGGCGCGGAGCGAAACGCTGCCGGGATAGGCAGTGAAATAGGGGGTAATTCCATAGGCCAGAACCGGAAAAACCGGCACGCCGGTCGGATCTGCGGCTTCGACCGCCACTTTTTCCGCTAGGATCGAATCGACACTATTCGAGAGGTAGGCGTGCTGCTCCGTCGAGCCGAGCGGGATGATCGCGCGATCGTCCCGGCGCAGATAGTCCTCGACGGCAAACCAGTTCATGTCCGAAATTTTCAAGGCTGATATCCCAATCCAGTCTGACCACGCACCACCGATTGACCAGCGGCAGAACTGGCCTCAGGGTTGACCACAAGGCGGCGCCGATCAAGCCGCAATCTCAGGGAGACCTATCAATTGGCGACACTTGCCATTCACGGAGGCGCTGGCACCATTCCGCGCGGCTCGATCACAGAAGAAGGTTATCGCGCAGCTCGTGAGGGGCTCAGGGCCGCTCTTGCCGCCGGATGGTCTGTGCTGAAAGAGGGTGGCCTCGCCATCGATGCGGTCGAGGCTGCGGTCGTGGCGCTGGAAGATCACCCCAGTTTCAATGCAGCCCATGGCGCAATCCTCAATGAGCGACAAGAGCATGAACTCGATGCCGGAATCATGGATGGGCGAACCTTGGCCGCGGGGGCGATCGCATCCGCCCGCCACATCCGCAACCCGATCCAGGCTGCGCGCCTGATCATGGAAGACGGCACGTGCCTGCTGCTTTCCGGTGCGGGTGCCGACGATTTTGCGCGTGGCCAGGGCCTTGCTATGGTCGAGCAGGATTATTTCACGACGCCCCTTCGAAAGCAGCATTGGCAGCGCGCCGAAGACGAGCGTACCGGCAAACTCAATCGCAGCCGCACGGAAGCGGAAAAGCACGGCACGGTGGGAGCCGTTGCGCTGGACGACGCCGGCAATCTTGCAGCGGCAACGTCGACGGGCGGATACACATTCAAGCGCGCCGGGCGTGTAGGAGACGCGCCGATCATTGGTGCGGGGACCTATGCGCGCAATGGCGTCGTCGCCGTGTCCTGCACAGGCCTCGGCGAGTACTTTATCCGCCGATGCACCGCCCACGACATTGCATCGCGCATGCTCTACCTCGACACCCCTCTTGCCGATGCAACACAGAATGCGGTCAACGAGCTGAAAGGGGACGGTGCCGGCGCCGGGATAATAGCGATAGACCGCCATGGTGCCATTTCGTTGGTGCACAATACTGAAGGCATGTATCGCGGCAAAGTGTCAGACGAAGGTGTGATCTACGTCGGCATTTACGCTGACGACTTCGGCGCGGAATAATCAATCCAGCCTTTGATTGTCTAATTGTAAGGCAATGTTGTGGGGAAATAGGCCGGGTGATAGAAGCGGCCTTGTGTTGGCGGCAAAGCCTTGCCCCGGCGCCCAAGGTGGAGACACGCATGCACGGCGAAGCAAACCTCGTCGAACTCCCGCAACCCAAGCGGATTTCGCTGTCGGAAAGCGTCGCCGATACTATCGCCGAAGCCATCGCGACCCGCATCATTTTGCCCAATGAGCGAATCGTCGAAACGACGCTGGTGGAAAAACTTGGTGTCAGCCGCGTGCCGATCCGCGAGGCGCTGAAAGTGCTGCACGCGCAGGGCATTATCAGTGGCGGTGGGCACAAGGGTTATAGGGTCGCCGCTTTTGAACCCGGCATTACCCAGCAGATCATGGAAGTCCGCCTCAGTCTCGAGACCTTCATGCTGCGCGACGCCATCGAAAACTGGCGCAAGGGACAAGGCAGTCCCAAAGTCCTTCAGCCGTCTATTGAAATGATGATCGCCTCGGCCAAAGGCGGCAGTCTGCGCAATTCGCTGATTGCCGATCTTGAATTTCATCGGGCGATCCGTCAGGCAGCGCATAATCCTATCGTCGGCACCCTCTGGGACACGATCGCACGCCATGTGCTGATCATCTTCAATTTCGAGCGGTTCCGCGACGAAGACCTTGAGGCAAGCGCCCGGCAACACGAGCAGTTTCGCGACTGGATTGTGGCGCAGGTTGCCAAGCCCTCGACGCCGTTCAAGGATATCCAGGCGGCACTCGAAGACCATATGCTGTTGATTGCACGCAAGAAAACCGGCGACGTTTCCATCAGCCGCTAAGGCAGCGAGCCGATAAAAAGTCGGTTGATCGATTGTATACTGTATGACAAGGTCCGAGGAGATAGCCTCTTCCTCAACCGGGTTCCCCATACATGTACCGTATTGGCGTCGACGTTGGCGGCACGTTCACGGACTTCACCTTGCTCGATGACCGCTCGGGCGATGTCCATTTTTTCAAGACATCCTCGACACCGCATGATCCCTCCGAAGCGATCGAGAATGGCTTGCGCGACATGCTGGGCGAGCTGGGTTTTGCGCCTTCATCCGTGAGCTATTTGGCGCATGGCACGACCGTTGCGACCAATATCGTCATCGAGCGGCGCGGCGCGCGGACCGGGCTCGTGACCACCAAGGGATTTCGCGATGTGCTCGAGCTCGGGCGGCAGGCTCGCCCCTCGATCTATGATTACCGGGTGGAAAAGCCGCCGGTCCTGATCCCGCGCGACCGTCGCGTCGAGGTGCTTGAGCGGATCGGGCCGGATGGAGAAGTGCTGCAGGCACTCGACGAGGAGTCGCTGCGCGAGGCAGTCGCCAAACTGGCGGCCACCGGGGTCGAAAGCGTTGCCATTTGTTTTCTCCACTCCTATCGCAGGCCGGAACACGAAGCCCGCGCCAAGGAAGTCGTCCGCGAGCTTCTGCCTGATGCCTATGTGAGCCTTTCCTCGGAAATTCTGCCGGAATTTCGCGAGTTCGAACGCATGTCGACTGTCGCGGTCAATGCCTTTGTTGGGCCGCGCATGGGCAGCTATCTGCAGCGCTTCCGCAAGCGCGTTGCTGATGTCGGCATTCCCGCTGCGCCTTATACGATCCACTCCAACGGCGGGTTGATGTCGATCGACACGGTCTATGCGAGTCCGGTGCGCACCTGCGTGTCCGGGCCAGCGGCCGGTGTGGTGGGCGCTGCTGAGATTGGGCGCGTTGCGGGACTGCCCAATCTCATCACCTTCGATGTCGGCGGCACCTCGACCGACGTTTCCTTGATCGACAATTGCACGCCGCTTTTCACCAGCGCGCGGCTCGTCGCCGGCTATCCGGTCAAGACGCCGATGCTCGACATTCACGTCATTGGGGCAGGTGGAGGCTCGATCGCTGCGATTGATGACGCCGGCTCGATGAAGGTCGGGCCACGATCGGCTGGCGCAGCACCGGGTCCGGTGGCTTATGGGCGCGGTGGCACGGAGCCGACGATTACCGATGCCAACCTCTGCCTTGGGCGCCTCGACGCGACGACCCTCTTGGGCGGTCGCATGCAGATCGATCTCGAAGCGGCACGCCGGGTCATTCGCGAGGCCATCGCCGAGCCGCTTGGCATATCGCTTGAAGCGGCCGCCCACGGCATCATCCAGATCGCCAATGCCAATATGAGCCGCGCCATCCGGTCGGTGTCGGTGGAAAAAGGCTATGACATGGGCGACTTTGCCCTCTGCGCTTTTGGTGGCGCGGGGCCGCTCCACGCGGCGGAAGTCGCGGTCGAATGCGGCCTGCCGCGTATTCTCATTCCGCGTGAGCCGGGTACGCTTTGTGCCCGCGGCATGTTGCTGACCGATCTCAGCTCGGACTATGTGCGCAGCTTCTTTTCAGATTGCACCGCAGAGAACTGGACCCACGTCCTTGGCCTCTTCGATGCCATGGAAGCCGAGGGCACGGCCTGGCTCGACAATGAGGGCGTCGCCACCAGCGACCGGCGCTTCAATCGCGTTCTCGATGCGCGCTATCGCGGCCAGAATTTTGAGGTCAAGGTCGATTGCAGCGGTCTCGGCGCCGGCGATCTCAAGGAACTCGAAGAGCGGTTCCACGCCGCCCACGTCAAGGAATATGGCTACGACATCCGGCACCGTGCCATCCAGTTCGTCTCGGCCCGCGTGCAGGCGATCGGCGCCGTCGAAAAGGCGCCGCAGGCGGAAGTTCAGGGCGGATCAAGTCTCGAGGCCGCTCAAACAGGCTCCCGGCCCGTCTATTATGATGCCACCCACGGCTGGCTCGAAACGCCGATCTACCATCGTGGCGACCTGCCGTCCGGCGTGTCGATCTCCGGCCCGGCCATCATCAACGAAATGAGCGCGACGAGCCTGATCCTGCCGGGGCAAACCGTCGTCGCCGACCGCTGGGGCAATCTGATCGTGGAGACCAACCTGTGACCCAAGACAATGATCGCATCGCCGATGCCATCCAGATGGAGGTGTTTTCCAACCGGTTGCTCGCCATTGCCGAGGACATGGGGTCGATCCTGATCCGCTCGTCTTTCTCGTCCAATATCAAGGAACGCCGCGATTGTTCGACGGCGATCTTCGATGCGCAGGGGCGCCTGGTGACCCAGGCCGACCACATTCCCATTCACCTCGGCGCCATGATCGGTGCTGTCGAGGCGATGCTGGCGCGCTACCCCTTGTCGGCCATGAAGCCCGGCGACGCTTTCATTGCCAATGATCCCTACCTCGCTGGTGGCAGCCACTTGCCGGATATCTCGATCATCACGCCGGTGCATCATGAGGGCGAGGTCCGGTTCTTTGCCGGCAATATCGCGCATCATGCCGATGTCGGCGGCAAGACACCGGGATCGACCTCGGGCACGTCTCGGTCGATTTTCGAGGAGGGCATCCGCCTGCCCATCATCCGCATCGCCCGCGGTGGGGAGATCGATGAGGATCTGCTCGAACTGATCGCCCACAACACCCGCGATCCGGAGGAGCGGTTGCTCGATCTGCGCACGCAGATCGGCACCAATGTGCGCGGCGGCGCCATGCTGGTGCAATTGGTCGATCGCATGGGCTGGCCAGCGGTGTCGCAGGCTATCGAGGACATTTTAACCTATACGCGCCGGCGCCTGAGCAACCGGGTGGCGGCTTTGCCCGATGGTGTCTATCGCTTCGAGCGCGCCATGGACGATGACGGCTTTCCGGGCGAACCGGTGCCGATCGTCTGCACGGCAACCATTGCGGGGGACAAGCTCTCTTTCGATTTTGCCGGCTCGGGTCCGCAGGCGCGTGGGGCGATCAATCTGCCGGACAGCGCCCTCAAAGCCTCGATCTACTATTGCGTCAAAGCGGTGCTCGATCCTGGCCTGATGCCAAATCAGGGAATTATCGATCCCATCGGCATCTCTGCGCCGCCGTGCACGATCGTCAACCCGAAGGCGCCGGCCGCTGTCGCCGGTCGTGCTGTGACGTCGAACCGTCTTTGCGGCGCGGTGTTCGGCGCTCTCTACCAGGCCATGCCGGAAGACAAGGTCATGGCCTCGTGCAATGACTCGACCTCGGCCGTTTCCATCTCGGGATGGCACGAAGGCCGCCAGGCGACTTATGTCTATCCCGAAAGCATGGGCGGTGGTGCTGGCGCCTTTGCCGATCGCGACGGCATGGATGCGGTCCATGTGCACACGGTCAATTCCACCAATCTGCCCGCCGAAGCGCTGGAACTCGAATATCCGCTGCTGCTCGACGAATATTGCCTTGTGCCGGATTCCGGCGGGGCAGGGCGGCATCGCGGTGGCATGGGCATGGCGCGGCAGATCCGCATTCGTGAGGACAACACCACCTTCTCGGCCCGCTCGGACGCCCACATCATCCCGGCGCCCGGAGTCGCCGGTGGCAAGGCATCCAATGTCACGCGCATTCGGCGCAATCCCGGCACGGCTCAGGAAGAAAACCTGCATTCGAAAGCCTCGGGCCTGGTGCTCGCGGCGGGCGAAGTGATCCGCGTCGAAACGCTGGGCGGTGGCGGCTTTGGCGACCCCGGCGAGCGTCCACTTGCCGCCTTGGCCGCCGACCTCCGCGAGGAGAAGATCACCCGCGCTGCCGCCGAGCGCGATTATGGAGCGAGCCGCGTCGCAGATGCCCTCGCGCTAGGTTAAGCCTGGCGCGGGGTATAGACGACAAGTTCAACCTCGAGCTTGACCTCGGGTCCGCCCAGCGCCGCGACGATCAGACCGGTATGGGGCGGACGGTGTTCGCCAAAGAACGCCTTCCGCTCTGCCGCTACTACCGCGGAATCGGCCGGGTCCACGAGATAGGTGGTGATCTTCACCACTTGGTCGCGCTCCGCACCGATATGGCGGAGGATAGCGTCGATGTTGCGATAGACCTGTGCCGCTTGTTCGCCGGCGTTGCCCGGCCCGACCAGTTTACCGGCGCTGTCACGCGAGACCTGCCCGGCTATGAAAGCAAAATCGCCAGCTTGGGCCACGTGCTCATAACTGGCAGGGGCGTAGATGTCGGGAGGGCTGGATAGGGTAATCGAGAGGCTCATCACATGCTCCGTTTGCCCAAATCTACGACTTTGAGTTTGTATTACAAGCATACAATACTGTAGGCTTTGGCAACCAAATCTGGGGGTAGATGTGAGACTAGAAGGCATGGTTGCCGTGATCACCGGTGGCGCAAGCGGGATGGGGCGGTCGACTGCGATGCTTTTCGCCCGCGCAGGCGCGAAAGTCGTTGTCGGGGATGTCGATGACGCTGAGGGCGCGCGTCTGGCCGATGAGGCGAAAGCGGCGGGACTGTCGATTGTCTTTCAGCACACAGACGTGTCCCAGGAGGATCAGGTCGCCGAACTCATCGCCCGCGCGGAAAAAGATCACGGCAAGCTCGATACCATCTTCAACAATGCCGGCATTGAACAACCGGTCACGCCCTCTGAGGATGTTACCGAAGCACTTTTCGAGCGCGTGATCGACATCAACCTCAAGGGTACCTTTTTCGGCTGTAAACACGCGATCCCGGCGCTGTTGCGCAATGGCGGCGGTACCATCGTCAACAACTCTTCGGTAAGTGCCTTTGCCAATGTCGGTGGCAATCTGAGCTATGCGGCATCCAAGGGCGGCATCATGTCGATGACCCGCGTCATCGCCATCGAATATGCGACCCGCAACATTCGCTGCAACGCCATCAATCCGGGCGTCATCGACACCGGCATGAACCGGAGAAATTTGGAAAAAGCCACAGACCCTGATGCGCTGGAACAAAAATGGCGTTCGATCACGCCGCTCGGGCGCATGGGCACTGGCGACGAAATCGGCGAGGCTGTGCTCTTCCTTGCCTCAAAACAGTCCTCGTTCGTCACCGGGATTGGGCTTGTCATCGACGGCGGAAGGATCGCGACATGAGCGGCAAACTGGACGGCAAGATTGCCATCGTTACTGGCGCAGCGCGTGGCCTCGGCCGCGCTATTGCGCAGCTTTATGCAGCCGAAGGCGCGACGGTCTATGCGCTCGATGTGTTGGAGGATGAGCTCCGGGGCCTTACCGACCTGCCGGGCGATATTCGTCCGCGAAAGCTCGATCTCACCGACGCAGAAAGCATCGAGCCGGTGCACAAAGCCATCGAAGCCGAGGCGGGTCGGATCGACGTTCTGGTCAACAATGCCGGCATCATTTTCTTCAAGCCGGTAGAGGACGTCACCATCGCCGATTGGGATCGGCTGATGGGCGTCAATCTCAAGGGCGCGTTCCTCTGCGTCAAAGCAGTCGCACCGGGGATGAAGGCTCGAAAAGCCGGCGCTATCATCAACGTTTCCAGCAATGCCGGCATTGTCGGCGATGTCGATGAGAGCACCTATTGCGCGTCCAAGTTTGGCGTCGAGGGTTTGTCGCGCGCGCTGGCCAAGGAATTTGCGCCCTACAATGTCTCGGTCAATATCGTGACCCCCGGCCATGCCATGCACACGCCGATGAGCGAAACGACCTATTCGCCGGAAATGCGGAAGATCTGGAAGGACCCGATCGAACTTGCACCGGCTTTCGTGCATCTGGCCGTTCAGGACGCCAGTGGTCTCCACGACCAGCGCATCAAGGCTTGGGATCTGGTGCAGGAAATAGCTGCCCGATAAAAATACTCCGGTCCCAGAAGGACCGGAGCCAGTTGGGACAGGAACTCAGTTGATCGTCGTGGTGACCCGATGCGTGCCGCCCTTTTCGGAGCGGCTGGTGACGGTCACCGATGCGCCGGGCTTGGCGCGAACAAGCCACTCGATGGGGCGGCCATTGGCGGTCCATTGCTGGCCCCATGGCGACCAGGGATAGAGGCGTTCGTTGCGGCCTGCGAGATTGCCGAGATCGGCGGTTTCGGGGTTCATCACCAGCTCCCCGCCATCGACGCTGATCGCCGCAGTGACGGGCTTGGCCACCTTATTAGCGATGGCAACGTCCGAGAGGTTGGTCGGGAGATAGCCGAAATTGCTGATGACCGCGCGCACCTTGTAGAGATCGCTGCCGACGGCGGTGAGGCTCACATCCTCGACCTTGACCTGCGGCGCGGCGGCCGCATGCTTGAGATTGAAGAGGACGTTCTGGCGGACCATTTCTTCGAGCAGATTGCCCGGCGGATTGCGGTAGCTCCAGATATTGACCATGCCGCCGATTTCGATCTTGCCCAGTTGCGGATGATCGAACGGCTTCCAGTCGCGCCAACCTTTTTCGGCCATGTTGGCCTTGACGTAATCATAGACCTTTTGCTGCACCTCTTCATTGCGTGGGTAGAGGTTGTAATAGCCTTCCTTGGGGACGCCGGCCGTGCGCTCGAGATCCCAAAGCTCAGTGCCGAAGGAGATGATCCCCATCTCCTCATAGGTCCAATCCATCAGGCCGCCGCGGCGGACGACGGATTTGTCCGGCGTGAATTCCTCATATATCGAGACGGTCGGGTAACCCGTAAGTGCCGTGCCGACCTTGCCGATTTCCTTATAGAGATTGATGTCCCGCGCGCTCATGGCGCTATCGGGCTTGGTCATGGATGGCCGCAGGATAATGCCGCCATGGGTGTGATAGGCGCACATGCCGCAGATGTTGGGATGGTCGAGAATGAACTTCGCCATGCCGAAGGCTTCGGGCTCCGACAGCGGATGAATGCCGGCGCCATATTCCTGCGGCGACCAATGGGTCGGGAAGTTGCGGTTCATATTGCCGTCGAACGGCTTTTCGACCGGGACGTTCACCCCGTTATAGTTGCGGACGGTACCCTCGGGATACATTCGGTAATATTCGCCGCCTTCCTCGCCCGGCGTGCGCTGCACCATGATGTCGGGATTGCTGGCGCTCTTTTTCCACTCGCCCTTAGGGTCCGGTACGCGCATCCAGACGATGTAACCATCACCATCGATATCCTCGGGGATCAGGCCCTCGAGCCGATCAGCGCCGGGCATGAAGCGGCCATTGCCGCACCAATTGTAATAGGGCGGGACAAGCGATAGCTCAGCGCCGTCCGGATTGATGCGCGGCAGAATGTAAAACACCTGCGTATCGAGAAGGCGCGTCGCTTCCTCGTCGGTGCCGTACTTGGTCAGCAGGTGATAAACGGCATAAAGCGACGCTGCCGAGGTCGCATGTTCCTCGGCGTGGATCTGGCCGTCGATGTAATAACCGGGCTTTTCGGCCGCCGGGCCGGTCTTGGGGTTGGTGATCTCAATCAGCCAGACGTCGCGCCCTTGAAAGCTCTTGGCGAGCGATGTCATCGTGGCGAGGTCGGGATAAGCAGCGACCAACCGGCGCAGGCGCTCCGTCATCTCGTCATAGGTGTAGTAGCGGTCGAATTTCACATCGAGATCGGTCATGGCATATCCTGGGCGGCAAGTTGGCCGTAGGCGGGTTGTGGGGCGGTGCGGATGCAGGCGCTGAAATGACCCGGCGACACTTCGACCGGTACCGGCACGACCTTGGCGCAGTCGGCGATCGCCATGGGACAGCGGGTGCGGAAGACGCAGCCGGACGGCGGGTTGATAGGGCTCGGAATATCGCCCTTGAGAATGATCCGATCCTTGCGCGCCGTGATGTCCGGATTGGGCACTGCGGAGAGCAGGGCCTTGGTGTAGGGGTGGTTAGGATTGCGATAGAGCGTGCGCGTCGGCGCGATCTCCATGATCCGCCCGAGATACATGACGATGACCCGGTCGCTGATATGCTCGACGACCGCCAGGTCGTGGGCAATGAACAGCATGGTCAGGCTGAACTTGTCCTTGAGGTCTTCAAGGAGGTTGACGACCTGCGCCTGGATCGACACGTCGAGAGCCGAGACCGGCTCGTCGGCGACGATGAAATCGGGCTCGACGGCCAGGGCGCGGGCAATGCCGATACGTTGGCGCTGACCGCCCGAAAATTCATGCGGGAAGCGATCGAGATAGTCCCCGCTCAAACCGACCTGTTCGAGCATGGCGACGATCCGGTCTTCGCGATCGGCCGAGGTGCCGATATTGTGGACGGCCAGCGCATGCCCCAGCACGGTGCGGATCTTTTCGCGCGGATTGAGACTGGCATAGGGGTCTTGAAAGACGATCTGCATGCGCTTGCGGTAGCGCCGCATCGCGGGCTTTGAGAGCTTGCTGATATCAGCGCCATCGAAGTCGATGACGCCCGATGTCGGCTCCCCCAATCGCAGAATGGTTCGGCCTACGGTTGTCTTGCCAGATCCCGATTCTCCGACGAGCCCGACGACTTCGCCCCGGCGGATCGAAAAGGATACGTCGTCGACCGCTTTCACATTGGTGACGACGCGGCTCAGGACGCCGCCGCGTATCGGAAAGTACTTTTTGAGGTGTCGCACATCGAGCAGTGCATCACTTGGAGCGACTGGCGTTGGAAAGGATGTCTCGGTCATGCCGTCGCCTTGGTCTTGAGATCGAGTTCGCGCCAGCGCACGCAGCGGACGGATCGGCCACTATCGAGCACTTCGAGCGGTGGTTCGGCTGCCGCGCAGCGCTCTTCGGCAAAGGCGCAACGGGTGCGGAAACGGCAGCCGCCGGGCAGCTTGGTCAAGAGCGGCACATAGCCCGGGATGGTCTGGAGCCGCGTCTTTTCTTCATATTCGCCCATGCGCGGGATCGACTGCATGAGGCCCGATGTGTAGGGCATCAGGGGCTTGGAGAAGATTTCGGCGACGGTACCGGTCTCGACGACCTGGCCGGCATACATCACCACTACCCGATCGGCCATTTCAGCAACGACGCCGAGATCGTGAGTGATGAAGACAATCGCCATGCCCATCTTGGCTTGGAGATTGCGCATCAGGTCGAGGATCTGCGCCTGGATGGTCACATCGAGGGCCGTCGTGGGCTCGTCGGCAATCAGAACACTCGGTTCGCACGAAAGCGCCATGGCAATCATGGCACGCTGCCGCATGCCGCCCGACATTTCATGCGGATATTGGCTGGCCCTGCGCACCGGCTCCGGAATGCCCACAAGTTCCAACATCTCGACCGCTCGCTGGTGCGCAGCTTTTTTGCCCAGCTTTTCGTGCTGCATGACCACTTCGGCGATCTGGGTACCGATGGTGTGTACTGGATTGAGGCTCGTCATCGGCTCCTGGAAGATCATGCCGATATCGTTGCCGCGAATGGCGCGCATTTCTCCTTCAGGCAAGCTCACCAGATCCTTGCCGCGAAGACGAATGGTCCCTCGCGAAATGCGGCCGATTTTCTTGGGCAGAAGCCGCATGATGGAGAGGCTGGTCACGGATTTACCCGAGCCAGACTCGCCGACGATGGCCAGTGTTTCGCCACCTTTGACGACGAAGCTGACGCCGTCGACGGCCCGAACATCCTGGCCTTCGCCGACGATGAAGGAGGTCTGCAGGTCTTCCACCTCGAGGAGAGGCGGTTCGTTGGTCCGTGCCGTAGACGAAGATGCGAATGCGTCAGTCATGGGTCAGGCCCTCAATCTGGTGTCGGGTCGGATCGTCCGGTCTGGAGCGACGAAGTGGCCGTCTCCCGCTTGTCCAACGACTTCGCCATCAAAAACGGTCTTGCCGCCAACCAATGTTCGCGTCACCCGGCCCGAAAATTTCGCGCCGTAATAGAGGTGAGCCACATCGCGCGCGAAGGTGTGGAGGCTTTCCTTGGTGATTTCGGTTACGCCAATGGGATCAACGAGGATCAGATCGGCATCCGCGCCAACGGCAATGCGTCCCTTGTTCGTCAGCCCAAAGCGGGCCGCAGCATTGGCGCTCAAGAGTGCCATGGCTCTATCGAGCGAAATACGGCCCTTGGCGACGGCGTCTAACATGGACGGCAGAAGAATTTCCGATCCCGGAGAACCTGGTGGTGCGCGCAGAAAATCCTTGGCGCTGGCGAGTTTTTCGGCATGGGAGAAGGCCGCGTGATCGGTCGTGACATGCTGGATCGTGCCGTCTGCCAGCGCCGACCAAAGCGCATCCTGATCGGCCTGCAGCCGGACAGGCGGATTGATCTTGGCGAAAACCCCTGCCTTGCGCACATCGTCATGGGTGCGGAAGAGATAATGCGGACAGGTCTCGGCCGAAAAGTCGGACGTTCCCGCAAACCGCCTCAAAATATCAACTGTTAGGGCGCTGGTAACGTGGGCAATATGCAGCTTCGCGCCAGCTTCGATGTTCATGGTGAGAAGCTTAGCGACCGCGACAGCCTCGCAGATCGCCGGACGCGCCGCGAGGTGCGTGTCGGGATTGGCCAGATCAAGCGATCGGGCGGCCGCTTCGCTTAGCGCAATCATCTGCGCGCTCTCGGCGTGTACAACAAGCGGAATGCCGGTTTCGGCGACTGCCTTGAGCGCGCGCATCTGGTCTGCCTCGTCGGGAAACGACAGGCCAAAGAACTCGTCATCGCGACCGGCCGGGGCTTCGGTCGTAAAAATCTTGAAAGCGATGGCGCCGGCATCAGCCATGGCACTGACTGCTTCTGGTGTCAGGTCGCCAGGAGCGCCAAAAATGCCGAAATTGATCCGGGCATGTTCGGCGAAATGCGCCTTTCGCATCTCGACCCGTTCGGCCGAATTGCAGCACGGCTTGCTGATCGGCATTTCGAAAAGGGTGGTGATGCCGCCCGCCGCCGCAGCCTTGGTTTCGCTCTCGACCGTGCCCCGATCCGGATAGGCCGGAGCGCGGATATGGAAGTGAATATCGATGACGCCTGGCAAAAGGGTTTGCCCAGCCCCGTCGATGATCGCACTGGCCTCTCCAGCACCCGCTGGCAGCAGCGCGGCAATTTTTTCGCCCCAGATGGCCACGTCGATTTTCGTGATCCCCGTCTCGGTCAGCACGTCCGCATTGCGGATGATGGTGTCGTAATACGTCAATCCTTCAGCCCCAGTTCTGTCAGGGCCTTGGCCACGCCATCGAGATTGGTCAGGTGCATGCTGGCATAATTGGGCGCGAGGACGACGCCATGGCCACCGGCACGGTAGGTCGCCATGACGGAGCGATAGGCGATGTCGGGTGTCATTTTGGCCGTCTCGGCCTTGGTGCGCGGGGCATCGACGCCGAGGCCCATGAAAACCTTGGCCTTGCCGTTGACGCCCTTCACGGCATCCGCGCATTGGCCGAACACATAGGTGTCCGGGTCCATGCCCGCGGCGATGACGTTGGCATAGGGCGCCTCGTTGAGGCCGAGAATGCGATAGAGCACTGCCGTCGCTTCATCGGGCGAAAAATCGCGCAAAATGGTCTTCTGGAAGAAGCCCAGTTCCTTGGTGAACACCTCGCCGGCCTGATGCTGATAGGTGATGGGCTTCACCCAATCGGCATACATGGTCTGCTCTTCCCACGGCCATTGGGCGCGGCGGAAGATATTGAAATGGTTGCGGTTCCAGACGTTGAGCCCAAAGCTCAGGCCCGGCTTGCACCATTTGACGAGACCATAGAGCTCGCGATCGAGATCCTTGTTGCGCTCAAGCCAGAACTTTTCCCAGATCAGCGCTTCCGGGTTGGCGAGAAGCGTGCGGATGAAGGTGATGAAGGCGCCATCGGCGAATTCCTTGCCCGACGCGGCTTCCTGCATGAAATCATAGAGATTAAGCAGCGCCCGACGGCAGGCTTCGACGTCGATACCGCGCTCCATGGCTTCCTTGCGGGCATGGGTCGAAAAATCACCCGGCGCACCGCCCTGGATCAGAGTGTCGAGCGGCGAGTTGCGCTCGTTACACCACATGACGCCATCGATATCGTAATTGCGGACCTGATCCTCGATCATCGAGAGGATCCAATTGCGATAGTCCGGGTGGCTCGTCGATGGGTCGCTGCCGAGGCGGCCAAAAATGTCGACCTCCATGGCCTGAGCGAGGTTCGGAATATCAACCGTGTTGGTCGAACCGTGACCGGTATATTTGAAGAACGGCTCCATCAGCTCGATGAACACCTTCATGCCCCGCTCGTGCGCGGGGGCAATGACCATGTCGAGGATGTCCTTGCCTTCGAACTCAGGGTCCTTGGCCCGATAATCCTTGATAAAAGTGCCGTTGTAATAGGCCGGATCGGGCTCGAAATAAGCGCCCCCCTTCATAGCGAAGGGTTCCGGCACGCCATGATCGGGCCAGCCGTCAAGCTTATGCGAGATCGAGCGCCCGGTCTTGAGGCCGAGCCAGGAGACCGTGCCGAGCATCAGCACGTTGACGCCGACGCGATCCTTGAGGATGTCGAGGACGTTTTCGACGCCTTCGTCGATGAAGTTGATCGGGCTGACCTGTATGCCTACGAATTTTTCGGCGGGATTGGGCTTGTCGGTCATGCGGCGGCTTTCGCGTGCTTGGCGATAAAACCCTTCATGCGCTCGACCGCATCCTTAATCTTGTCGAGCGGCTGCAGGAACGACATGCGGATATAGCTCGGGTCATGGTCGCCGAACATGGTGCCTGGGAAGAGCATGACGCCTGTTTCGCGCAGGAGCTTTTCGCAGAATTCGGGCGTCGACATGCCTGTGCCGGCAACGTTGATATAGACGTAAAAGGCGCCGCCGGGCTTGCCGTAGGTCAGGCCCATTTCGTCGAGCGCGGGCAGCAGATAATCTCGGCGTGCTTTGTATTCCGCGATCATCGCCTCGATCGGCTCTTGCGGCCCGGTCAGCGCAGCGAGCGCCGCATATTGGCTGATGGTCGATGTGTTGATCGAGAGCGTATGACGGGTGTCGGTGATGCGCGAGATGAAATCGGCAGGTGCCGCCATATAGCCGACGCGCCAGCCGGTCATCGCATAGGTCTTGGAGAACCCGTTGAGCGTGATGGTGCGATCCTTCATGCCCGGAAGCGTCGCGATCGAGAGGTGCTCGTAGCCGTCATAAATGATCTTGGCGTAGATCTCGTCCGAGACGATGATGAGGTCATGCTTGATCGCGAGATCGGCGATGCCGCGGATGACGTCTGGAGGCGTAACCGCGCCCGTCGGATTGTTGGGCGAAACCAGCACGAACATCTTGGTTTCCGGCGTGATGCGCTTTTCGATCTCGGTGAGGTCGAGTGCGAAATCGTCCTTCTGGAACGTCGGGACCGGGACGGGCACGCCACCAGCCAGGTTGACCGCCATGTCATAAGTGGTGAAGCGCGGGGAGGTGATGAGTACCTCGTCCCCCGGCTGGATCAGCGCAAGCATGATCAGCGTGATGGATTCCTGGACGCCTGCGGTGACGGCAATGTCGTCAGCGGAATAGTCGAGGCCATATTCCTTATTGAGGTGCTCGGCGATGGCAGCCCGGAGCGGCGGGATGCCGTGGGGACCGGTATAGTGATGCTGGTTGTCGTCGAGCGCTTTCTTGCCGGCTTCGACGATATGGGCTGGCGTATGGAAATCGGGATCGCCGCGACCCATGGCGATGACATTGGTCATGCCGGCGGCGATGGCGAGCATCTTGGTCCGGAACGAGCCGTCGTCCTCGGTGATGCGGGTGGCCATATGGTCGTTCAGAAAGCTCATCAGTGCATCCTCTTGCCGGCGATAAAGGTCATCTCGACGCGTTCGAGCGCGTAGAGATCCTCGTCGGGTTTTCCGTCGACGACGATGAGATCGGCTTCTTTGCCTGCCTCGACCGTGCCAATCTTCTTGTCCATTTTCGAAAGTTGCGCGCCGCGAATGGTGATGGCGCGCAGCGCGTCGAGATTATTGGGGCACACGCCGACCTCGACCATGAAGGCGAGTTCAGGCGCGATGACATCGTGCTCGACGGCCGGGCTACCGGCATCGGTACCGAAGACGATCGGCACGCCGGCCTTGGCTGCGCGTACGAGGCCATCGAAGCGCGTCTTGTCGCCCACCGCCTTCTGACGCTCGAGCACTTTCCATTCGGGAATGCCGAATGCCTTGGCGATATCGGGCTTGGCCTGCATGACGAGGGCAGAGAAGGTGGTGACGATCGGGATCTTTTTGTCGAGGAGGATCTGGATCGTCTCGTCGCTCATCGAGCCGCCATGCTCGACGCAGTCGACGCCGAATTCGGCGACGCGGCGGATACAGGCGTCATAAGTCGCGTGCGCCGTGATCGGCAGGCGGTTGCGGTGGGCTTCGTCGATGACGGCTTCGAGCTCGGCGTCGGTGAATTCGAGCGTATCGTGGCAGGCCATGATCTTGATGAGATCGGCGCCGCCCTTGACCTGATCGCGCACGGCGCGGCGCATTTCGTCAGCGCCGGAGGCTTCGCGACAAACCCAATAAGTGTGGCCGCCGGTCTGGATGATCGATTCGCCCGAGACAAGCAGACGCGGCCCGGGGAAAAAGCCTTGGGCGACAGCTTGCTTGGCGAAGAGATTGGCATTGTGCACGCCGAGATCGCGGACCAGCGTGACGCCGGCGCGGAGCGATTTCAGCATGTTGCCAGCGGCTTTATAGGCGCGGATTTCCGGCGAGTCGTACATGGACTGGAAGGACAGCTCATGCACACCGTCCCAGGACAGGTGGCCGTGGGACTGGATCAGGCCAGGCATGATGGTCTTGCCGCCAGTATCGACGACCGCGAGATCGGTGTTGCCGAGCTCTGACGCCGGGCCGACGCGAACAATCTTGCCGCCGCGAATTTCGACGAAACCGTCTTCGATGATCTCGTCGCCGACGGCGGTGATGATGCGGCCCTTCAGGACCTGGTCGACCGGCTTGAGGTCGAACATGGGCTTGGTGATCTTGGTATAATGCCAGGAGGCGGGTTCGGGCATTTCAGGTCCTCAAAGCGGAATGACGCGCTGGTCAATGGGAAGGGTCGCGAGCAGGCGCGAGGGGATTTCGACGTAATTGTCGTGGACAATCATGGTGTTGATGGTGCGGTAGCCGTCGCGGCCGGGGCGGTAGACGCCGGGCTCGTTGGAGAAGACCATGCCAGCTTCGATGGTGGTCATATCGCCCGGTGCAAGCCAGGGCGCTTCGTGGCCTTCGAGCCCCATGCCGTGACCGATACGGTGGCGGATAGTGTCGCCGAGGCCCGCTGATTTGAGCGCATCGAGGGCGGCTTCGTTTACATCCTGGCAACGTTGACCCGGCTTTAGCGCGGAAACGGCGGCATCATTGCAGTTGGCCATGGCGGTCATGACATGGCGCTGGTCATCGCTCATTTCACCGACGACGAGCGTGATGCCGCTTTCGGCATGATAGCCGCCGAGACTGGCGCCAATGCCGGAGATGATCGTGTCGCCATATTCGGGAACGCGGTGGCTGGTCGAGCCATGGGGCAGGGCAGCGCGGGGACCGGAATGGACCGACGCGGTGATGCCGAGCTTGGTGCCGGCAAAGGCGGCGCCGTAATCGCGCTTCAGGGCTGCAAGGGCAAAACCGGTGCAATCGGCGAGGAGGTCGAGTTCGCTGCCGCCATTGCGGATGATGGTGCCGGCTTCGCTGGCAAGGCGGAAGAGGCAGAGGTCGGCGTAGCCGGCGGCGACGCGCGTGAGTTCGAGCTCTTCGGCCGTTTTGATGAAGCGCAGCGGCGCAGCGAGGTCTTCGAGGACGATTGCGTCGGCGAGGGTATTGAGCGTTGCGAGAAGGCGTGCGTCGAGCGTGTCGATAGCGATGCGCCGGGCCTTGGATTGGCACAGCATCCAGGCGATCGGATGAACGAGGCCGGGGAATTCTTCGTATGTCGCGAGTTCGACGCCTTCGACCGGCTCCGCATTTTCAAGTTCGAGCAAGGGCACGAAGAGAAGCACCGGGCCATCGACGGGCACATAGAGCCCAATTGGGCGCTCGTTGACCGAGAAGTTGAAGCCGCAGGCATAAAAGACATTGGCCGGCGAGAGCAGCAGCACGCCATCGACGCCGCGCCACTCGGCGGCGACGCGAAGGCGGGCCTGCACGTCCTGCCGGAAGGCGTGGCCCAGCGGCCGGACTGGTTTGACGGGGGGCGCCTGCAGGGTCACAGCCGGACCTCGTTATAAGGGCCAATCGCCTGAATTGCGGATTTGAGTCCGAGTTCCTTGCCGAGAGCGACGAGGTCGGCGAGCACTTCATCGTCAAGCGGCACGCCTGCAGCTGATTTCCGGGCAACGCGCCGTGCTTCCTGCTCGCCGGGTATGAGAACTTCCGAAAAACCGGGCCGTGTCTGGCGCGATTTGACCATTTCGGAAAATTCGCCCATGCGCGCCTTAAACTCGTCGAGCGGCATGAACCATTCGATATCGATGGCCGTGAGGCTGTGCGAGACATCGAGTTTGGCCGGGTCGGCATAGGGCGTAAGGCCAAAGCCGCCGCCACCGATCACGCCGGTCAAAACGTCGGTCATGAAAGCAAGGCCATAGCCTTTGTATTCGCCGATCGCGAGGAGGGGGCCCTTCATTGCAGCATCGGGATCGTCGGTGACTTCGCCCGCAGGTGTCAGGGCCCAGTCGAGCGGCATCTTTTTGCCCTCGCGCGAATGCCACTGCATCATGCCCTTGCCGGCGGTGGTCAGAGCAAAATCCATGACGGCGGGAAAGCCGAGATTGGTCGGGGCAGCGATGCCCCAGGGATTGGTGCCGACGGCGCCTTCGCGTGCGCCCCAGGGCGCCATTTCGGGGCCGGCATTGGTATAGGCGATGCCGATGCAGCCCGCTTCCATGGCCTGGCACGCATGGACGGCGGACGAGCCATAGTGCGTCGAATTGCGGACGATGACCTGGCCGATGCCGCAGACCTTTGCTTTCTCGATGGCGAGTTTCATCGCCTTGGCTGCGGCGACAGTGCCGATGCCGTTATGGGCATCGACGAGGGCGAGGGCTGGGCTTTCCTTGACCAGTTCCCAAGGCGCGCGGGGATCGACGAGCTTTTCGCCGATCCGTTCCTGATAGCGGCGCAGGCGGCGGACGCCCTGGCCGTGGCCCGGATGGAAGCGCAGTTCGGAAAAGATCAGCGCATCGGCAAAGATGCGGGCGTCTTCAGGCGTAAGCCCCAAGGCTTCAAAGCCTTCGGCCATGAAGCTTTCTAGGCTAGGCTTGTCGACGCTGGTCAGGGTGATAGCCACAGGTCAGGCCTCGAGCTTAAGGAGCGAGGCGATATTGGCGCTCGCATCCTGATAGGCGCCAAGTTCACCCCTGGGCGCGGTCATGATCACGGTCATGCCGGGGCCATAGCCGGAGCGCGGGCCATCGGTCTGGCCAACAATGCCGATGCTCGTGGCGCCGCGGAGGTAGCCATGATTGTAGCGGCTGTCAGTGTTTTCGATGGCGACGACATCGCCGAGCTTGAGCTGGTCGAGGCCGGCTTCGGCGAGGGCCGCCTTGTCGGTCGACTGCATGTGAAGGCTGCCGCCTTCGCTCGTGAGACCAGCGCCCGCGCCGACAAGAAAGGCTGGGACAGTAGCGACCACGCCGAACTTGAGCACGCCGTCTTCGACCTTACTTGGCAGCACCTTCAACAGGTCCGGCGACAGGCCCTTGCAGGCGATGTTTTCGTGGCCGTGAATAGAAATGCCCGTGCCATAGGACTTGACGAGGATCTGGTCCCCAATCGCCATCTTCTTCCGGACGTCCTTGGGGAAGTGGACGATTACCTGCTCGGAGAATCGCCCCGACTTTCCGGTGACGACGCCCTTGGCGCCTTGGGCCTGACCAGTCATCACCGTCGCGGTATTGCCAAGGCACGCAAAGACATTGAGGCCGCGATTTTTCAGATCGTCGCTACCGCGGATCGACACGCCGGGATGGATGCAATCCGCCGCCCAGCCAAAGGCGCGATCGCCAACCGAGACGTTGTAGACGATGCCGCCCCAGGCCGGCAGCAGGAAGGGCGTGCCATCGGCCGCGAGGCGATAAGGCTCTGCGGGAAGGCCCGGAAAGCCGGGATGGGCGATGGTGCCGCCAACCGAAACGGCAACGAGATCGGCTTCGTTGAAGGAAACGGTCATTTGGCGGCTCCGATACGGAAATAGTTGGAAATATTCGCGGTCGGATCGATCTCGAACTCGATACCGCCAGCGGCGCAGCTCATCAGCGTCATGATCCCCGGCCCGTGGCCCGTCATGATCGAGTCGCCATGGATGCAGATGGCGATGGAGACGGCGCCCTCGCGATAAGAGCGACCGAAATGGTGGTCGGCGTGGCGGATGGCGATGATGTCGCCCAACCGCATCTGGTCGATGCCGAGATCCGCCATCAGCGCGCGATCGCCGCTCATCAGGTCCTGGTCGACATATTCGGAATTGAGCTCGGCGCCCGAGCCCATGATTTCGATGGGGAGTTCGATGGCGACGGGGAGTTTCAGGGCGCCATTGCCGGCGCGCGTCAGGCGCAGTGCGTTGAGCAGTTTGGGGCTGGTTTTCTTGAACTCGATCTGCGGGAATTCATTGAGCGAAATGCCGCGGCCGAGGGCCTCGATCTGGATTTGATCGCCGATGTTGAGGAGGTCATTCACCTCATCGGGGAAGGCGACGAGGAGCCTCGCGTGCTCTCCCGTCACCGTGCCCTTGGCGCCTTTGGCGAGGCCTGACATGACGGTCGCTTCATTTCCGACGCAGCTGAGGTAATGCAGCGCCATGTCCGATTTTTCATCGGGATGGGCGATGGAAACGCCGGGCTCGACATGGTCACCCGCCCAGCCAAATGCCCTGTCGCCGACACTGGCATTGTAGGTCACGCCAAACATGCCGGGCAGGATCACGCCCTTGCCGTCGGGGTAGTGCGTGTAGTGCCCCGGCCGCAGCGATGGCGTGCTGACATAGCCGCACACGGCCATGGCGACGAGGGTGTCGGCATTGGAGGTGAGGCCCCCCAGATCACTGCTCATTTGTGCGGTTCCACTATTTTCAGACGCCTCGTTTGCATCGCTTGACAACCTTCAGATTCCCTGACCAACATTAGCTCGTTAGATTGTCGACAATCTGATAAACGACAAATGTGCATACGGATCGGGCGTCGTCAAGCACCTGATCAACAAAGCGGCAAAAACAACCGCACTGAACAAGAAAGATAGTAAGGCCAATGAGTTACGCGCAGCTTATGGAAACTGTGGGGCAGGTGAACGACCTGCTCAACGCCCAGTCGATCCTGAGCTGGGACTCGCGCACCATGATGCCCCATGGCGGTCACGAAACCCGTGGCAAGCAGTTGGCAACGCTGTCCGTTTTGACCCGCGACCTCCTGGTTTCGGCCAATACGCGCTCCCAGCTCGACAAGGCCGAAGCCGAAGTCGCCGGCATGGCTGACGGATCTGTGGAAAAAGTCATGGTCGCCCAGGTACGCGAAGCCATCGACTGGCACCTCGCCATTCCTGCCGAACTGACCCGCAAGCGCGCCGAGCTTGGCTCCAATGGTCATGCCATCTGGGCGAAGGCGCGCGCCGAAAGCGACTTCAGTCAGTTCGCGCCAATTCTAGAACAGACGGTGGCGCTCAATCGCGAAATGGCTGAGGCCATCGGCTATAGCGAACATCCCTATGATGCACTGATGTATCGCTTCGAGCCGGGCGAAACGGTCGCGACGCTCAAGCCGCTTTTCGACCGTCTGCGCGAAGGTCTGATCCCTTTGGTGAAAGCCATCGGCGAAAAAGACCAGCCGCGCTTCGATTTCCTTGAGCGCCATTATCCCGTCGATCAGCAGCACGCCTTCGCGCTGAAAATGGCGCAGAAGGTCGGTTACGATCTCAACCGCGGTCGCCTCGATACGACGCTGCATCCGTTTGAAGTGTCGTTCACTCGCAATGACGTCCGCATCACCACTCGCTTCAATCCCAATTACATGGCGGCGAGCCTTTTCGGTGCGCTGCACGAGGCCGGACATGCGCTCTACGAACAGGGTGTCGACCCTGCTTACACGCGCACACCTTTTGCGACCGATCTGGTCGGGCTCTATGCGGTGGGCGGCGTCAGCTTCGGCGCCCATGAATCGCAATCCCGCCTCTGGGAAAACCATGTCGGCCGCAGCCGCGAATTCTGGCAGGTCAACTTTGCCGAGGCGCAGAAATTCTACCCCGAGCAACTAGCCGATGTGACGGCCGAAGAATTCTTCCGCGCCGTCAATCGCTGCAAGCCGGGCTTCATCCGCGTCGAAGCCGACGAGTTGACCTACGATTTCCACGTCATGCTGCGCACCGATATCGAAGCCGCGCTGATCGATGGCTCGCTGGCGGTCAAGGATCTGCCTGAGGCCTGGAACGCCAAGATCAAGGAATATCTGGGCCTCGATGTGCCTAACGATGCCAATGGCGTGCTGCAGGATGTGCATTGGTCATCGGGTCAGATTGGCACCTTCTGCAACTATACGATCGGCAATGTCATGGCCGGCCAGCTCTTCGAGACCGCCAAGCAGGATGCCACAATCGCATCGGGTCTCGCGACGGGCGATTATGAGCCGCTTCGGGCCTATATGGTCGAGAATGTGCACCAGCACGGGCGTCGCTACATGCGTGACGAGCTGTTGATCAAGGCGACTGGTCGCCGGCTCGATCCCGAGCCCTATATCGCGCATCTCACCAGCAAATATACCGAACTGTACAGCCTTTAGGGGAGGGGAGCGACATGCAAGCATCAGACCTGCACGCCAACCGTCTGGCCAATCGCGTCAAGCTCAAGGACGCGCATATCATCACCAAGATGACCGACATCGCCGCTGGCTTGGAGGATGTCATCAAGCTCGGCCGAGGCGATCCCGACCTCGATACGCCGGTCCATATCGTCAAGGCCGGTCAAGACGCTCTTGGCCGCGGCGAAACGCATTACGGTCACCCCCTCGGGCTGCCGGCGCTACGCACGGCAATCGCCGAAAATATCAAAGCCTATGGTGGCGCCGATTATGCCATCGACGAGATTGTCGTTACGCCCGGCGGCCAGCATGCGATGTTCGTCATTGCCCTGGCGCTACTCAATCCCGGCGACGAAATCCTGGTGCCATGCCCAGGCTACAATCCCTACGGTCAGGCCGCCGAACTCGCCGATGCCACGGTCGTCAATATTCGCATGAGCATGGAGACCAACTTCACGCTCACCGCCGATATGGTCAAAGCCGCCATCACGCCCAAGTCCAAGGTGCTGGTGCTGATCAATCCCAATAATCCCACCGGCACGGTCACGGCCCCGGACGAAGTCGAAAAAATCGCCAAGCTCGCTATCGAGCACGATCTGATCGTCATTTCCGACGAGATCTATGCGCGCCTGACCTATGGCAATCAGCGCATCCAGCCCATAGCGTCGCTGCCCGGCATGCGCGAGCGTACCATCACCCTCTCCGGCTTTTCCAAGGCCTATGCCATGACCGGCTGGCGCATCGGCTACTTTGCCGGTCCGCGCGAACTGATCGTCGCCATGGCCGAGATCAATCACGCCTTCGCCATTTCGGTCGCCTCGGTCAGCCAGCACGCCGCGCTTGCCGCGCTCACCGGGCCGCAGGATTGCGTCGAAGAGATGCGGCTCATTTATGACGAGCGCCGCAAGGCGCTCTGCGAAGGGCTGGATGCGCTGGGCATTCCCTATGCCGAACCGCAGGGCGCCTTTTACGTCTATGCCAATGTCGCCGCGACCGGTCTGCCGGCCAGCGAATTCTGCGAGCGTCTCCTCACCGAAGGCCGGGTGCTGATGTATCCGGGCACCATTTACGGCGACTACACGGACGACTTCGTCCGCATGTCGCTCACCCAGTCGGTCGATCGCATTCGCGAGGCCATGACCCGCATAGAGACCGTCGTCAACACCATCCGCGCCGAGCGCAAAGCGCCGGCAGCCTAAGGAGTCACTATGTCCGTTTCCACCAATCCAAACGTTCTCTCGATCAAGCACATGGCCTTCGGCGTCAAGGACGCGAAGAAGGCGCTTGAGGCCTATTCGAAGTTCCTCGACGTGCCGACCGATACGGCCCTTGTCGACTATCCCAAGTCCAAGAACCGCGTCGCGCTCTTTCAGTTGGGCGGCATCGAATATCAGCTCTGCCAGTCCCTCGAAGAAGGCGGACGGTTCGATGCGTGGATGAAGCAGCGCGGCGGCGCCGAAGGCCTTCACCACATCTGCTACGCCGTCGACAATATCGACAAGGCGCTCGACCATGCCAAGGCGCAGGGCGCGGACCTTCGGATCTGCCAGGCCTGCGGCGTCTATGGCTCCCACCCCCATCCCGAAGGGTTCGTCGCCTTCCTCGACAACGATGCCGGCGGCATCGAGATCGAGTTCATGCAGGTCTATACGCCTGAAGAACTCGAAAAATATAACGCCTTCAAGGGGATTTGAGCGCGATGTCTGAAGCCAAAACAATCACCGTCGGCACCGCCACCGCAGCCCCGGGCACCATCGTTCGCGGCGTCATCCCCGTCACTGAACTCGCTGGGGGCACCAAGGTCGAAATCCCACTGGTCATCGTCAATGGCACCAAGCCGGGACCGGTTTTCTGGGTCGATGGCGCGATCCATGGCGACGAGCCAGAGGGCCCGATGGCCTGCGGCATTGCCCTCAAGGAAGTCGACCCGGCGCAGCTCTCGGGCACCTTGGTTATGGTCCCCGTGCTCAACGTCATGGCCTTCGAGAATTCCAATCGCGGCAATCCGCTCGATACGTTCTCGTTTGACATGAACCGCATCTATCCCGGACGCGCCAATGGCTATCTCAGCGAGCGCGTCGCCTGGGCCCATTCGGAATGGATGAGCAAGGTCGCGGACCTTGAAATCTCCATCCACTCGGGCGGTGCGCACTCTTTCCTCGCCAAGGCCATTTTCGTCGACGAGACGCCGGCTTCGGTCGAGCTCGCGATGGCTATGGGCGAGGGCTGGGGCTGCATCATGTCCAACTTCCTGCCCAAAGGCAGCCCAATGGCGCAGATGAAGGAAATCGGCAAGACCGGGATCACGGTCGAACTCGGTGGCCGCTCCGCCACGTCGCCGGAAAAGTTCGCCGAAGTGTCCCGCCACCTCGCCGACTCCATCATCAACATTCTCCGCCACTACAAGATGTATCCCGGCACGCCGACCTATCCCAAGGACGCAACGCGCGGCCAGCAGGAGGCACTCCTCGCTCCGGCTTCGGGCATTTTCGTGCCGATCCCCGGCGTCGATTTCCTCAAGCCGATGAAGAAGGGCGATAGCCTCGCCAAGATCATCAACATCTTTGGCGATGAACTGGCCCATCTCGTTGCGCCCGCGGACGGCATGTTCTTCGGCCTTCGCGCCCTGCCAAACGTCAACACCGGCGACTGGTGCTGCTTCTTCAATAAGGTGGAAGGACCGCGTGACTGGACGCCTTGAGGCCAGGCACGGGGGCATCAACATGCGCGATTTCGTCGGCTACGCCAATCGACCACCGACCGTCAGATGGCCCGGAAATGCGGGTGTCGCGGTCAACTTCGTCCTCAATTACGAGGAGGGGTCGGAATATTCCATTGGTGAGGGCGATGGGCGGTCCGAAGGGGCGCTCATCGAAGTCAATGCCGTTCGGGTCAAGACCGGCGACCGCGATTTCGCTTCCGAAAGCATGTATGAATACGGTTCTCGCGTCGGCTTCTGGCGCGTTTACCGCCTGTTCCGCGAACGCAACCTGCCCCTGACCATCTTCGCCGCGGCCCTGGCTCTTGAGCGCAACGGCCTTGTCGCCAAGGCCATTGCCGATACCGATTGGGACATCGTCGCCCACGGCTACCGCTGGATCGAGCACTACAATCTCGATGAAGCGACCGAGCGCGAGCACATCGCCAAGGCCCATGCCAGCATCCTCGACACGGTCGGCCGCGCGCCGGATGGTTGGTATTGCCGCTATAGCCCTAGCGCCCACACACGGCGCCTCGTCGTAGAACACGGCGGATATAGCTACGATAGCGATGCCTATAATGACGAAGTGCCCTATTGGCTCACGGTCGAAGGCAAGCAGCATCTGGTCGTGCCTTACTCGCTTGTCACCAATGATGCCAAACTTCTCGCGGGCGGCGGCATCGAGACGGCGGGCGATTACGCCCAGTTCCTGATCGATACGTTCGACGTGCTGCGCGCGGAAGGGCAGGCAACGCCCCGTATGATGTCCATTGGCCTTCATCCCCGCGTGATCGGCCATCCCGGTCGCTTTGCGGGTCTCATCAAATTCCTCGACCACGTGATTGCGAGCCCTGACGCCTGGATCGCTCGCCGTTCCGACATCGCGGCCCATTGGCGTGCTGTCATGCCACCCAAGGAATTGGTCGCATGATGCAGTCGGTTGCCATTCAGTCCGGTATCTCCAGCGATCGCTTCGCCCCCTATGGCGCGATTATCGATCGCCCGGCCCAAGCCGGCGACCGCGCCTTCTATTCCCGCTGGCTTGGCGGCGAGGGTCTCGAACCCGTCTTCCACGTCAACAATGTGCCGATGACGACGATGCCGGCGCTGGTGAACCGCCTTGAACGTCATCCCCACGCGGCCCAGTGTTTCGTGCCGCTCGATGTCAGCCGGTACCTCGTCACCGTGGCGCCATCGCGTCCTGACGGATCTCCCGACCTCGAACAGGTCGAAACATTTCTCGTCCCCGGCACTCTGGGCGTCGTTTATGCGCCCGGTGTCTGGCATGCCGGTATCAGCGTCATCGATCGGGCAGGGGCCTTTGCCGTGCTGATGTGGCGCGGCGCTCATGACGATGATGTCTTCACTGACATTTCTCCGCTTCAACTTATGACCGAGGAGGGTCAGGTATGACCCGGACCCCAAAACTCTACGTCCCCGCCATCACACCCTTCGCCACCGACCTCAGCGTCGATGTCACGCGCTTCGTTGCTAATTCGAAGGCCCTGTTGAACGACGGCGCTGATGGTCTCGCGCCGTTCGGCACGACCAGCGAAGCCAATTCGATGAGTGTCTCGGAGCGGATCGACGCGCTCGATGCCTTGATCGACGGCGGCATCGACCCCAAGCGCCTGATCCCCGGCACCGGCTGCGCGGCTCTGACCGATACGATCGCGCTAACGCGCCACGCTACCGATCGCGGCTGCCTTGGCACGCTCATGCTGCCGCCGTTCTATTATAAGGGCGTCACGGACCAGGGGCTCGTTGACAGCTATTCCGCCATAATCGACGGCGTGGCGAATAGCGCGCTCCGCATCTACCTCTACCACATCCCCCAGATGACCGGCGTGCCGATCACGCTCAACCTGATCGAGCTGCTGCTCAAGAAGCATCCCGGCATTTTTGTCGGCTTGAAGGACTCCTCGGGCAATTGGGAGAACACCAGGTCGGTGATCGAGGCTTTCCCAGAGCTTGAAAGTTATTCCGCTTCCGAAGCGCTGATCCCGCAAAACGTCGCGGCCGGTGGCGCCGGCTGCATCAGCGCCTCCGCCAACGTAAATGCCCGCAATATCGTCGCTCTGATGCATGCTCTCGGAACGCCCGAAGAGGCCGAGATTGCCACCGGTGTAACGGCGGTCCGCAAGATCTTCGAAAGCCTGCCGCTCATTCCCGCGATCAAGGCGGCAACGGCCCTCCGCCATGGTGATGAGGCCTATGCGACCGTTCGGCCGCCCTTCGTGCGCCTCGGCGCAGAACACAACGACGCTTTGGCCCGGGCCGTCGATATCGCGCAAGGCAAGGCGGCATGACCATGGCAGAGACGCATGCCGACATCAGCCGCATCGAGAACGTGCCGCTCCGCGTGTCGGTCGCCGATATCATCCGCCAAGCCATCCTCAATGGCACGATGAAGCCCGGCACGCCCGTCGTCGAAATGGCACTGGCCGAGCAATTGCAGGTGTCTCGTGCGCCGGTGCGTGAGGCGATCCAGATCCTTGAGGCCGATGGGCTCATCGAAAGCGAGCCCTACAAAGGCAAGCGGGTGAAGCCGCTGACGCTCAAGGAAGTCGAAGAACTCTATAGCCTGCGTGAACAGTTCGAGGCTTTCGCCATTCGCCGCGTCGTTGAGCGGCAGGTCGATGTCTCCGAACTGCGTCGTCATTCAGCTGCCATGTTCGAAGCCGCCGAACGGGGCGATCTGGCAGCTCTCAATACCGCCGACGAAGCCTTTCACCGCACGCTGATCCGCCTTGCCGATCATCAGCTCATGCTCAGCTTCTGGGATAATCTCTACATGCGCATCCGCCAGATCATGGCCCTGCGCAATAGCGCCAATCGCGATCTCCGCGCCGTCGCCCGCAATCACCCGCCCATTATCGAAGCGATCGAAAATCGCGACATGATCCGCGCGATTTCGCTGATTTCCGACCACACCCGTTCGGCTTCTCAGATCACGCCGGAAGAATTGGGGATTGCGCGATGACGCGGTGTGTCCTCATCACTGGCGGCGGCGGCTTTGTCGGCTCGCACCTTGCCCAAGGCTTCAAGGCGCTAGGCGACGCAGTATTTGCCGCCGATCGCCTGTTCGACACCGCCACGCGCCAGCGCCTCGCCGGTGTCGACCTGATCGAGGGCGATCTTCTTTCGGGCGAAATGGCTCTGCCGCACGCGGACCTTGTCATCCATGGTGCGGCAATCACTACCCCCGCAGAGAGCGATGCGGCATCCGAGGACGCGCTCCTTTCAGCCAATATTGCCTTGACCAATCGGGTCCTCCGCCACGCCATCGATAGCGGTGCCAAAGACTTCGTCTTCATCTCCTCGTCAGGTGTTTTCAGCGCGACGGATGGAGATAGCGTTCACCTTGAAAGCACAGCCCCAACCGCCGACTTGCCCTATGCAAAAGCCAAGCACGCCGGGGAAGATGCCGCCACAGCCGCAACTGAACTGCGCGCGATTTCCATTCGCCTTGGCCCGATCTATGGACCAGACGAACGCCCCCGCGACACCCGCACCATCGTTTCGCCGATAAGGCGTTGGCTCAATATGGCGCTCTCCGGCGAACCGATCATCGTCGATATGCCTGCCGAACGCCGCGATTGGACCTTTGCCCCCGATCTGGCTTTGGCGCTCGACACGCTGCTGCACAAGCAACCGTCCCTTCGCGGCGTCTTTCATCTGACCTCCGGCCAGTCGATCGCCAATATCGACCTCGCCCGGATGATTGCCGACCTCGTCCCCGGGGCGCGGATCGTCATCGGCGACACCACGCGCATCGAACGTCTGCCCATGGCCAGCGATCGGCTCGACCTGTCGGCGCTCTATGAGTGGACCACTTTGCCCACCGGACTTGCCCGCATCCTCTCGGCGGAGGCCCGCGCATGAATCCCCTTCGCATCATCCTCGTCGGTCTTGGTGCCCGTGCCCAATTCTGGATGCGCGTCATCCGCGAAAATCCGGAATGCACCATTGTCGGCCTCATCGATCCTTCGGATGACGCGCGCAGTCGCGCCTTGGCACAGTGGCCTGAGGCCATTGCCAGCGCCGATCTTGATCTCATCACGACGCTCGATGCCGATTTTGTCCTCCTCGCCACCCCGCCTGGCGGGCGCGAAAGGCAGATGGAGCTGGCATGCAAGGCCGGCATTGCCATTCTCGCGGAAAAGCCATTGGCCGACAGCGTCGACCTCGCGGCGCGTTATGTCGAGATGGCTGAAGATGCCGGCGTCCCGCTCACAGTCGGCCTCAATTTCCGCTTCCTGCCCGTCACCCAGCAAACCCTGCGCCTTTTCGACGAGACGGTTGGTGCGCCCGAATTCGGCCGCTTCACCTATGAGCGCTGGCGCGATGGCTGGAAGCCGAACTTCAATAAGTATCCACTGACCATGGACCAGCCCATGCTCTGGGAACAGTCGATCCACCATTTCGACCTGATGCGCTTCGTCTATCGCTCCGAACCGGTCTCGGTTTTCGGTTCGACCTTCAATCCGAGTTGGTCGATGTATCGCGACGACGCCAATGTCAGCGCGCTCATCCGTTTCGCCAATGGCGTCGAGGTCAACTATCAGGGTCTCTGGCAGTCCAACTGGCAAAAGCCGGGGTTTCAGTGGCGCAGCGAATGCAAGAACGGGGTCGTCGTGCAGAACGACCAGTTCGGCGAACTCAACTACGCGCTCCACGCCGATACCGAACTGACCTCCGTTGAACTCCCTCCATACGAGCAGTGGATCAACGACGCCAAATCCCTCCTCGCCGCTTTCGTCGCCGCCATGCGCGGCACGGCCAATCTGCCGTGCACCGGGCGCGACCACCTCAATTCGCTTCGCATGGTTCAAGCCTGCATCCTCTCCTCTCAACAGGGCCAAGCGATCAATCCCGCCGATCTCGACACAACTGCGAAGCGAGAGACCGGCAAACCACTCCACTACTCTGCACTCCAGCAAAGGACGTCCCAATGAACACCGTGAGATATCTTCTCATGGCAGGCACGGCGGCGCTTATTCTGCCGCTTGCTTCCGCCCAAGCCGCCCCGCCTGCAGATACCCTGGTCGTCGGCATCTCCGCAGATGCTTCGACCTTTGATCCAGCCAATATTTCGAGCCGCGACAATTCCAACATCGCCAAGCACATCTTTGGGACGCTGTATGAGGTCGACCCCGAAGGCAATATCGTGCCGCAGATGGCGGAGTCCTATGTCGAGGCGGAAGACGGCAAGAGCTATACCTATACGCTCAAGCCTGACCTCACATGCGAAGACGGCGAAGCGCTGACCGCGGAAGACGTCGCCTATTCGTTCAACCGCGCCGCCGATCCCGCGAATGCCTTCACCGGCAACACGCCGGGCTTTGTTTATTCGTCGATCGGCTTTGCCGGCGCCGAAGCGCTCAGCGATACCGAGGTGAAGATCAACCTCGACAAGAAGAATCCGGTGTCCTTCGGCCTCATCGCCGAAGTGTTCATTCACTGCAAGGACAGCTACGAAAAGATGAGCCTGGAAGACGCGGCTGCCAAGCCGATCGCTTCGGGGTCCTATCGTCTCGCTTCCTGGGACCGCGGCTCGCAGGTCGTCCTTGAAAAGATCAAGGATCCGGGCAGCTTCAAGAATATCGTCTGGCGCATCATCCCAGAAGCCTCGACCCGTTCGGCCGAGCTGATCGCTGGCAATGTTGACATCATCACCAATGTCGCTCCCGACCAGGTCGAAGCCGTCAACAATTCCGGCACAGCCGAGGTCAAGTCGGTTCAGGGTACCCGCCGCATCTATGTCGGCTTCAATATGAAGGACTCATTCGCCACGGGTACGCCGGGCGGCGAGGCCATCCAGAAGACCGACGTTCGTGTTGCGCTGCAATATGCGGTCGATGTCGAAGCCATCTGCAAGCAGCTCCTCAATTTCGAGTGCACGCGTGCGACAGGTCTCGTCAATCCACCCAACGACAACAAGAGCTTGAAGCCCTATCCTTATGATCCGGATAAGGCCGAAGAACTGCTCGACGCTGCCGGTTACCCGCGTGGTGCAGACGGCACCCGCTTCGAAATCAATTTCCAGGCGCCCCGTGGCCGTTACCTCAACGATGCCAACGTTGCTCTCGCCATCGGCCAGTATCTCAACGACATCGGCGTCAAGACCAATGTCGAGCTGATGGAATGGGCATCGGTCTATGTGCCGCTGATCCAGAAGCATGATGTCGGCCCGATGTTCCTCCTCGGTTCGGGTGGTGGCACCTGGAGCGCGCTCTATGACATGGCCGATCTCTCGGCTGTCGATGCGGGCACCAACTATACCGAATGGAAGAACCCGGCTTGGTTCGATGGCTGGGCGGAAATCGCCGCTGCCAAGACCCCCGAGGAGCAGCGCGTCGTTATCGATCGCATGCTCGATGTCTTCTACAACGATCCGCCGTGGCTGATGCTCTACTTCCAGCCCGATTTCTACGGCGTGTCCAAGCGGGTCACCTTCGAACCGCGCCGCGACGAAAAGGTCTACCTGTTCGACACCGCACTCGCCGCACAGTGACGCACTTCGGCACGCAGGGTCAGGAGAAGCCCTGCGTGCCGGCACAAGCTGGCAGCATAGCCGGCGAGAATGCGTATCCGGGAGGTCAATGAGGGAATGACAATGAGAACACTGTTTCGCTTTGGTGCCGTCGCCGCCTTATTGGGCGCTGCGCTCTCGACCACAGCCTTGGCTGCTCCCCCCGACAATACGATCGTCGTGGGCTTGAGCGCCGACGCGTCCACATTTGATCCGGCCCAGATTTCGAGCCGCGACAATTCCAATATCGCCAAGCATATTTTCGCGACGCTGTTCCGCGTGACCTTCGAGGGCGAAGTCGAGCCTTATCTCGTCGAAGACACCAAGGTTAGCGACGACGGGCTCGCCTACACTTTCAAGATCAAGGATGGCCTCACCTGCGACGATGGGGAGCCGCTGACCGCGGAAGACGTCGCCTATTCGTTCAATCGCGCGGCAGATCCGGCCAATGCCTTTACCGGCAATACGCCGGGCTTTGTCTATACGACGCTCGGCTTCAAATCCGCCGAGGTCGTCGATGATCTCGACGTCAAGATCAACCTCAGCGCCAAGACCACGCTCGCTCTGGGGATGATGGCGCAGGTCTATATTCACTGCAAAGACAGCTACGAAAAGATGACGCTCGAGGAAGCGGCGGCAAATCCAATCGGATCGGGGTCCTATCGCCTCGCCTCCTGGGATCGCGGCTCGCAGATCGTCCTCGAAAAGGTCAAGAATCCAGGCACTTTCGATACCATCATCTGGCGCATCATTCCCGAAGCCTCGACCCGGACGGCCGAACTGATCGCTGGCAATGTCGATATCATCACCAATGTCGCGCCGGATCAGGTCCCCGCCGTTGACGCATCCGGCACGGCCACCGTTGCCAAGGTCAGTGGTACGCGCCGCATGCAGGTGGGGTTCAACCTCGGCGAAGGCGTTGCAGGCATGCCGGGCGCCAGGGAAATCCAGGACCCCAAGGTTCGCTGGGCGCTGCAATATGCCGTCGATGTGCCGAGCATCTGCACCCAGCTTCTTGGCACCGAATGCGAGCGCATGACGAGCCTCGTCAATCCGCCCAACGGCAATCCCGACCTCAAGCCGGTGCCGTATGATCCGGACATGGCCGAAAAGCTCCTCGACGAGGCTGGCTATCCGCGCGGCGAAAACGGCGTGCGCTTCAGCATCCGCCTCCAGGGCCCGCGCGGTCGCTATCTCAACGACGCCAATGTCGTCCAGGCCATCGGCCAGTATCTCAACGATATCGGCGTTCAAACCGACGTCGAATTGCTCGAATGGGCCTCGGTCTATTCCCCACTGCTGCGCACCAAGGAAATGGGCCCGCTCTTCTTCCTGGGGCAGGGTGGTGTCACCTGGAACCCGCTCTACGACATGAGCCTCTTTTCGACGCCCGACGCGGCGACGAACTACCAGAGCTGGAAGGACCCGCGCTGGTTCGATGAATGGAAACTGGCTCTTGCCGCCGACACGGTGGAAGAGGCGCGCCCGATCATCAATCGCATGCTCAAGCTCTTCTACGACGAAGGCCCGTGGCTGCAGCTCTACTTCCAGCCTGACTTCTATGGCGTCTCCAATCGTATCGATTGGACGCCCCGGCGCGATGAAGAAATCGAGCTTTTTGCCGCGGCACTCAAACAGTAGCCTCAAACCAACCGGGTGCGCCGTCCCGCGGCGCATCCCCTGCCTCTCCAAAATCGGTTGACCGCGTATGTGGACATTCATCGTCAGGCGGCTTTTGCAAAGCGCCATCGTCATCATCGGGGTAACGCTGATTACCTTCACCGCCCTGCAGATGAGCGGCGATCCCACTTATCTCTATGTCAGCGAACGCGCGACCGAAGCGGAAATCCAGCGCACCCGCGAAGCGCTGGGCTTCGATAAGTCCTTGCCCGAGCAATATATCAATTTCCTCGGCAATCTCGCCCGTGGCGATTTTGGCAATTCCCTGTCCTACAAACGCCCCGCCATCGAAGCGGTGATGGAGGCTCTTCCGGCGACGCTGGAACTGACGCTCTTTGCCATGTTCCTGGCCATTGTCGTCGCCATTCCGCTCGGCGTCGTCGCCTCGCTCAATCGCGGCAGCGCGGTGGATGGCTCGATCATGACCATGGGCATGTTGGGTCAGTCGATCCCAAGCTTCTGGCTCGGCATCATGATGATCATGTTCTTCGGCCTGCAATTGCGCATCCTGCCGATCTCGGGCCACGTGCCCTTTATCATGCCACTGATCCAGGGTGACTTCGTCCGCGCCTTCACCAACCTGCCGCAAACGCTTTACTACCTCATCATGCCCGGCTTCGCGGTGGCGTTTTATTCGATCTCGCGCAATGCGCGCCTCGTGCGCTCGTCCATGCTCGAAGTGCTTGGGCAGGATTTCGTCCGCACCGCCCGCTCCAAAGGTATCAGCGAGCGCGCCGTAGTCATCCGCCATGCCCTGCGCAACGCCTGGCTTCCCGTTGTCACCATGATCGGCCTCGAATTCGGGTTCCTGATCGGTGGCGTGGTCGTCGTGGAAATGGTCTTTTCCTGGCCCGGCATCGGCCGGCTCGTCTTCAACGCCATCAATCAGCGTGACATTCCCGTGGTTCAGGCCGCCGTCGTGACGCTGGCGCTTGTGTTCATCGCCCTCAATCTCATCGTCGACCTGGTCTATGCCCGGATCGATCCTCGCGTGAAACTTTAGGAGGCTCCAATGTCGGTCGAAACTGCAGGACGCCCCGTCATCGTCACGCGCCCCATGTCCCATCGCCGGCGCGAATTCCGCCGCGCCATCCGCTCCATGGTCCAGGCCAAATGGCCGGTCGTCGCGGCGCTCATCCTCTTCTGCGTCGCCATCGCCGCTCTCTTCGGTCCGTGGATCTCCCCGCTCGATCCCAATCGGCAGGACATCATGATGCGCCTTGCCGATCCGCTGACCGAGGGCCGCCGCGACGCCTTCTTCCTCCTCGGCACGGACGGGCTCGGCCGTGATGTGTTCTCACGGCTGCTCTATGGCGCCCGCGTTTCGCTCCTCGTCGGCATCTGCGCCATTCTCGTCGGCGGTACGATCGGGGTTATCGCCGGTCTGCTCGCCGGCTATTTCGGCGGCTGGATCGACGACGTCATCATGCGTCTCGGCGACATCCAACTCGCCTTCCCGTTCATCCTTCTCGCCATCATGTTCCTCGTCATCCTCGGGCCAGGCGTCGTGAACATCATCATCGTCCTTGGCGTCGGCCAATGGGTCACCTATGCCCGCATCGTCCGCGCACAAACCCTATCCATCCGCGAAAAGGAATATGTGGAGGCCGCCCGTGCCCTTGGGGATTCCACCTTCCTCATCATCTTCCGCACCATTCTGCCCAATATCATCGCGCCGCTCACCGTCATCGCCTCGTTCAACGTCGCCTCGGTGATCCTATCGGAAGCCTCGCTTTCTTTCCTCGGCCTCGGCGTACCGCCCGATGTGCCGACCTGGGGCGCTATGCTAGCCGACAGCCGCGATCAGCTGATGGCCAACAAGTGGTGGCTCGCCTTCTTCCCCGGCATGGCGATCGTCCTGACCGTGCTGTCCTTCAATATCCTCGGCGATTGGCTGCGCGATTTCCTCGATCCGCGCCTCAAGACCATGGCCTGACCCCGAAACCGGAAAGACAAAAATGAAAATCGGAATTGTCGGGGCAAGCTTTGCCCGCGCTGCCTACTTGCCCGCTCTTCGCCACGTGGAGGGCACTGAAGTCGTCGCCATTGCCTCGAGCCGCCTCGAAAGCGCCCAATCCGCCGCCTCCGAGTTCGGTGTCGGCGCAGCTTATGACGATTGGCTGGCGATGCTCGACAATCACCAGCTCGACCTCGTGCTGATCGCGACGCCTACCGATCTCCATGCGCCCATCACGCTCGCTGCGCTCGACCGCGGCGCCCATGTGCTCTGCGAAAAGCCGACAGCGATGGACGCAACCGAAGCTAAGGCCATGCTCGATAAGGCCGAGGCACTCGGCCGCGTCCACATGATCGACCACGAACTGCGCTTCAATCCCAATCGCGCCCGCGTCGCCGAGCTCATTGCTGCAGGCGAGTTGGGCGACATCCGCCACGTCAATATCGCCAATATCGGCGCCTCCTGGGCCAATCCCGCTAGCCGCCCGAAAGGCGATTGGTGGAGCCTTGCCGAACAGGGCGGTGGCCGTCTCGGTGCCAATGGCAGCCATCAGGTCGATATGCTGCGCTGGTGGCTTGGGCCTGTCCGCTCCGTCGTCGGCCAGGCGCTGACCGTCATTCCAAACCGGATCGACAAGAAAACGGGCGAGGCCTGGACAGCCACTGCGGACGACCTCTCCTATTTCACCCTGGAAATGACCAGCGGCGCTTTGGCTCAGGTCTTCATGTCTGGTGTCGCCGCCAACAATATCGGCAACCTGACCCAGGTCTTCGGCTCCAAGGGCAGCATCCTTCTCGACAACGACACCGAACGCCTGATGTTTGCCAAGGCAGGCGAGAGCTTTACCGATATCACCGTCGATGACCCCAATGCCCAGCTCCCGGGCCTCAACAAAGGCGTCTGGAACGTCTCCGTCGTTGCCGCGCTCCAGGAGCTCACCTCCTCCATCCGCGAGGGCAGGGCCCTGAAACGTGGGGCCACCTTCGAAGATGGATTGAAAAATCAGCAGGTTCTCGACGCGGTGAAAACATCGACGCGCACCCGCGCCTGGGTCGATCTGTGAGGCGCCAAGTAGATTTGGTCTGAGCAAGATCGGCTAACCTCGCCGATTAGTCCTATACACCTACCGCCGCCACGGCTTACCTTCGGGCCAACAATCGGATCGGGAGAGCGAGAATGGACCATAAACGACTTGGCAATAGCGGCCTGAAAGTCTCTCGGCTCTGCCTTGGCTGCATGACCTATGGTGCTGCCGATCAGGGCAACCATTCCTGGACCCTGTCTGAAGAAGAAAGCCGGCCATTTATCCGTCAGGCGCTCGACCTTGGCATCACCTTCTTCGATACGGCCAATGTCTATTCCGATGGCAGTTCCGAAGAGATCGTCGGCCGCGCCTTCAAGGATTTCGTGCGCCGCGAGGACATTGTCCTGGCCACCAAGGTCAATGGCGCCACCCGCCGCACCGACGCCAACGCCACCGGCCTCTCGCGCCGCGCCATCATGCGCGAGATCGACGCGTCGCTTTCTCGGCTCCAGACCGACTATGTCGACCTCTACCAGATCCATCGCTGGGACGATGACACCCCCATCGAAGAGACGATGGAGGCGCTGCACGACGTCGTGCGATCGGGTAAGGCCACCTATATCGGCGCCTCGTCCATGTCGGCCTGGCAGTTTTCCAAGGCTCAATATGTAGCCAAGATGAATGGCTGGACGCCGTTTATCTCCATGCAAAACCAGCTCAGCCTGCTCTATCGCGAGGAAGAGCGTGAAATGCTGCCGCTCTGCGCTGATCAGGGCGTTGGCTTGATTCCGTGGAGCCCGCAGGGCAGGGGCTTGCTCACTCGCCCCTGGGGGCAAGCCACGGGCCGATCCGCCACCGATAATGTCATCCCGAAACTCTATGGCGACACCGCCGAAATGGACCGCGGTATCGTCGATAAGGTAGAGGTGGTCGCTAAGCGCCTCGGCGTGCCCATGTCCCAGGTCGCCCTCGCCTGGGTCCTGCACAATCCGCTCGTTACGGCCCCGATCATCGGCGCATCCAAGCCTCATCACCTGACCGATGCTGTCGCCGCTCTCGATCTGAAACTGAGCCCCGAAGACATCGCAGATATCGAAAGCGCCTACCGCCCAAGACCCGCGGTAATCTAACTCAAGCGTGCCGGCAGACGAGCCTGCCGGCACCTCATGCCCAGACTATCGAGCGTTGCCGAAGTCCATGTTCTGCAGGTCTTCGATCAAACCCGGACCAGTCGGCGCCCAACCGAGCGTCTGGCGCGTCCAATCGCTTGTGGCTGGCAGGTCCATTGTCGCAAAATGCGCGAAGTGGCCATAGTAGGCCTCGATTTCATCTGGCGCGAGCGACCGCACGGGAATGCTGAGTCCCTCTCCGATCGCCTCGGCGATGAGACGAGCCGGTAAGCCGCTCTCTCCGACAGCGTGATAGCGCGCGCCGTTTTCATGCTGCTCGAGCGCCAGGCGATAGAGCCGCGCCGCGTCGCTGACATGGACTGCCGACCAGCGCCCCGCGCCTTCTCCGACATAGGCTGCAAAGCCGCGCTGCCGGGCAATTTCGATCATCGGCGAAATCAGCCCCTGCTTCTGCGTATCGTGCACCTGCGGCAGTCGGACGAAGGAAACGCTGACGCCCTTGGCGCCGATAGCCTCACCCGCCAGTTCCGACATCCGCCTCGGATTGGCGTTCTGGCGGTCAAAGACATGTTCCGTCGCCGCTTCGCCATTGGGGCCATTGCCCATGCCCACGCCGGACGTGATCAGAAACGGCCTGTTCGATCCCACGAGCACGCTACCGATTGCCTCGATCACCCGCGTGTCTTTTTCGCAGTTGGCGACGAATTTGGTGAAGTCGTGGTCGAAGGCCGTATGCACCACGGCCTCTGCCTGTGCTGCCCCCTCTGCCAAAGCCTCCGGCGCCTCCAGCGTGCCATAATAGGGCTCGCCGCCAGCGGCGAGCACAGCATCAGCGCCAGTCTCGGACCGCACGACCCCGATAACCTGATGTCCGGCGGCAATCAGTTCCGCCAAGACCTTCGACCCAATAAACCCTGTCGCCCCAGTGAGAAAAACGCGCATGGAAGACACCTTTCATATTGTTCGGCTCACAGGGTGGCGGTAGATCTAGTCCTGTTAAAGTAGTGATCTTATCATGGTATAGGATGTACCCGGATGTCGGTCTCCCCAAGTTCGAGCAACGCTCTCGGCGATTATCTGCGCGATCGTCGCACCCGTCTCGACCCCGCAACATTCGGCTATACCGGTACCCGGCGGCGGACGGCCGGTTTGCGGCGCGAAGAGGTCGCGCAGCGATCCAATATCAGCCCCACCTGGTACACCTGGCTCGAGCAAGGTCGCGGTGGCGCGCCGTCTGCCGATGTGCTCGATCGCCTCTCCAAAGGCCTCATGCTGACAGAGATGGAGCGCGAGCACATCTACATCCTCGCGCTCGGGCGGCCTCCCGAGGTCCAGTACAAACCCATCGATGGCGTAACGCCGAGGCTACAAAAAATTCTCGACGCCATGGCCCATAGCCCGGCCTTCATCAAGTCCGCCACTTGGGATGTGCTGGCCTGGAACCGTGCCGCTGCGGCAGTGCTCACCGATTACGGCAAGCTGCCCGTCGAAAAGCGCAACATTCTGCGACTGATGTTCGGGCAATCCAGTCTTCGCGCCATTCAGGAAGATTGGGAAAGCGTCGCGCGCTACGTCGTCGGCTCATTCCGCGCCGATGTCGCCCGCGCCGGCGCAACCGAGGCGATCAAGCAGCTAGTCGATGAGCTCTCGGCCTCCAGTCCCGATTTCAAGCGTCTCTGGATCGCGAACGACATCGCGGCCCACCACGAAGGCGTCAAGCGTCTGCACCACCCGGATATGGGCCTGTTGCAGCTCGAATTCTCCGCCTTCGCCGTTGATGGTCGACCCGAATTGGGGATGGTCGTCTACAATCCCGTGTCGAGTGAAGACACAGAAAAGGTGCAAGCCCTGATGGAGCGAAGCCGCGTAGCCGCTAGCGCTGATCGATCAGCTTCTTGAACAAGGTCTTCTTGGATAGGCCGTGTGTCGAGTGACCTTTGGTCTTGCTCAGGTTGATAACGAGCAGCACGTCACCATCCTGCAAGCCGACGGACGCCATGATTTCGTCTTTGAGATTGGCCGAATTCTTCGTCGACGTGACGAGAAAAAACGAGGCTGTTTCCGACCAGACGTCGCCATCGGCCGCTTCCTCGATCGCCTTCACCAGGGTCGCGAGGCGATCATTGTAGTCGCTACCGTCTTCGAGCATGAAGCTTATGGCAAAGAGAGCCAAGCAGGCCTCCTCCGATAGTGTTGAACGTCTGAGGCGGCCCATAAGCCAGCGCGGATGGACTGGCGATCCCGACAGGACTCGAACCTGTGACCTTCAGCTTAGAAGGCTGCTGCTCTATCCAGCTGAGCTACGGGACCGCACGAGTCTCCCTTTAGCGGATTTGGCGAAAAATGAAATGCCCCACGATCAGGAAGCGACGATCTCGGCGGCTTTCGCGGTCACTTGGATTTGGGCACGGCTTGTACTCTCGCGAACCACCAATTCCGAGCGCAGCACGATCCGGAGCGGCGCCGCGATCACGCCGGGATTTTCGACGAGATCGATCAGCGCTTCCGCGGCCATCCTGCCAAGCGTTTCGCGCGGTTGGCGCATTGTGGTCAGAGGCGGCGCATAATGCGCGGCAACGCCGAGATCGTCGAACCCAACCACCGAAACGTCCCGCGGACAGATCAGGCCGTGATTCCGTAGTCCCGACAGAAAACCGATGGCGGCCTCGTCGTTTGCGGCAAAGACCGCGCTCGGCCGGTCGGCGACGCCTAGGAACCGGGCCGACGCTGCAAAGCCGCTTTCCATGTCGAAATTGCCGCGCAGCTGCCATTCGGGCAGGGCAGGGAGGCCGGCGCGATTGAGCGCCTTGAGATAGCCCACCAGCCGCTCGCGCGCGACGACGTTATGATCCGGCCCCACCAGATGCGCGATCTTGCGATGTCCAAGGTCGATCAGGTGCTGCGTTGCCCGCTCCGCCGCCTCGACATTATCCGTCAAGACCGTGTGAAATCCCGAATTGGGAATCTCTTCACACGCCACCACTAGCGGGATCTCGGCCGCCTGTTCGGCAAGCTCGCGCAGCATGTGCATGTCGACCGACCCATCGAGCAGCAGCAGCCCGTCGGCACGGTTCGAAAGAAGAAAATCTTGCAGCCGGCGAATGGTTTCGTGGCCGAAATAAAGGTTCAAAACAAGGACGCCGAACCCGCGACTAGCCGCCTCCCGCTCTATGGCGTCGAGGATCAGCGAAAAAAACGGATTTCTGATATCGGGGATGGCGACAAGAATAGTTTTCGCCGACCTTTGGCGTAAAGACCGGCCTGCCTGATTGAGCGTGTAACCGGTTGCACGGATCGCTTCCGAGACGCGCGCACGCGTTCCCTCGCTCACCTTGTCAGGGGCGGAAAGAGCTCTGCTCACAGTTGCTGTGGAGACATTGGCTATACGCGCAACGTCTTGAATCGTCGTCGTTTTTCGATCTGTTGTCACGGCTGGCAGCGCCCCCTCTCGCTGTCAGTGTCGCAATCTGTCTAATTCGATCTTGACAGGTCTGCAAGACGTGTATGAAACTAATGAAATCGATTGCACAACCTATTTCACTTGGTTTATGCAATCGATTACATGCGGCCGAACGGGTGTCTGGAGGAACGGGGATCCGCCGGCCGGTGGCATGAATGGGGGCACACAGCTCCTCGTGTTCGTTGGGAGGACATTCCTATGAAGAAATTTGCAGTGGTTGCCATGATGGCGACCGCGCTGCTCGGCTCTACGTCTTCGTACGCAGCCGATCTCGAAGTGACCCACTGGTGGACGTCCGCTGGTGAAGCGGCCGCCGTGGCCGAATTTGCCCGCGTCTTCGAAGAAGAAACCGGCAACAAGTGGATCGATAGCGCCCTGGCCGGTTCCGGCACCGGTGCGAACCCCGTCATCATCAGCCGCATCATCGGTGGCGACCCGATGGGTGCCACCCAGATGAACACCGGCCGCGATGCCGAAGAACTCATCCAGGCTGGCCTTATCCGCGACCTGACCGATGTCGTTGCCGACATGAACATCGACTCGTTCTACGTCGATCAGTCGCTCCTCGAGCCGTGCAAGATCGACGGTGGCCTCTACTGCCTGCCCGTCAATATCCACTCGTGGGATTGGCTGTGGCTCTCGACCAAGGCCTATGAAAAGATCGGTCAGCCGGTCCCCAAGGATTGGAACGAATACGTCGCCTCCTGGCCTGCTCTGCAGGAAGCCGGCATCCTGCCATTCGGTCTTGCCACTGGCTGGCCGTTCTCGGGTATCCCGGGCGTTCTGATGTCGGGCATCGGCGGTTCCGATCTCGTTCTCAAGATCAACCGCGACAAGGATGCCGAAGCTGTTCGCAGCCCGGAATTCCGCAAGGTTGCCGAAGCTCTCGACGCTCTGCGCCAGGTCGTTTCGCCTGAAACCATGGTTCCGTCCTTCGGCGACGTCGGCACGCAGCTCATCGAAGGCACCGCGGCTGGCAACATCCACGGCGACTGGCTCCAGGGCGACCTTCAGGTTGCTGGCGCCGTTCCCGGCAAGGACTATGAATGTCTCCCGGCTCTCGGCCTCGGCACTCAGCTGACCGGCGGCGGCGACTCGTTCTACTTCCCGGTTCTTCCAGAAGGCACCGATCCGGCTGTCATCGAAGCTCAGGCCCAGCTTGCGCGCACGATCATCTCGCCAGAAGCTCAGCTCGCCTTCAACCTGAAGAAGGGCTCCATGCCGATCCGTACGGATATCGACCTGTCGCAGGCCAATCCGTGCATGCAGAAGGCTCTCGGCCTTCTCAAGAACGGTCTGCTGCCGTCGGGTGACTTTGCTCTCTCCGCAGACACCCAGCAGCAGATGACGGACCTCAACACCGAGTTCCTCGATGACGACAGCATCACTGTCGACGACTACATCGAACGCTATGCTTCGATCATCGAGTCCGCTGACTAAGCGTCGGTCGTTTCGGTGAGAATAACTTCTCATCACTGAAAAGCGGTGGTCGGCCTTGAATCGACAAGGTCGACCACTGTCGTATGGAGAGACACTGATGGCGGACACTGCCGTACAATCCGCGCCGGTGGCTGGATCATCCAGCCGGCCCAGCGCCTTTAAAAAATTCTTCCTTCACAACCTGTCCGCCAAGGTCGCGGCAATCCCGATGGTCGCGACGGTGCTCGTCGTCTTCATCGGCTGCACCATCTGGACGATCTACTACTCGTTCACGAACTCCAAACTCCTGCCGACGGGCAAGTTTGTCGGCTTCGATCAGTACGAGCGCCTGTTCGCCACCTCGCGCTGGAATGTCTCGGTCATCAATCTCTTGATGTACGGCGCCATGTCGCTGGTGCTGACCCTTGGGCTCGGCTTTCTGCTCGCCGTTTTGATGGACCAGAAGATCCGCTTCGAAAGCGCCTTCCGCACCATCATGCTCTATCCCTTCGCGCTTTCGTTCATCGTCACCGGCCTTGTCTGGCAGTGGATCATGAACCCGACGCTGGGCCTTCAGGGCACGATGCGGAACCTGGGCTGGACCAATTTCACCTTCGACTGGATCGCCAATCCGCGCATGGTGCTCTTCGCGCTGCTCATTGCCGGTCTATGGCAGGGCGTCGGCTTCTGTATGGTGCTCATGCTCGCCGGTCTCCGCGGCGTCGATGAAGAGATCTGGAAAGCCGCGCGCGTCGACGGCATCCCGACCTGGCGCACCTATATCTCGGTGGTTCTGCCCATGATGCGCGGCGTGCTCGTCACCGCCGTGGTGCTCATCGGCTCGGGCATCGTCCGTCTTTATGACCTTGTGGTCGCGCTCACCAATGGCGGCCCGGGCATCTCGTCCGAAGTGCCCGCCAAATACGTCTACAATTACATGTTCTCGGGCGGCAATATCGGCCAGGGCCTCGCTGCCGCGACCATGATGCTCCTCACGGTCATGATCATCATGGTTCCGTGGGCCTATCTCGAATTTGGCGGAAAGGGGCGCAAATGAGCCAGACCGCGACTATGACCGGCTCCGCGCCGGCAACTGGCGGCAACGCGGCCACGGACCCACGCGGTCCGCGCCCCAAGCCGTTCTTCACGCCCAAAAAGATCATGATCTACACGACCCTGATCTTCTTCGCGCTCTACTTCCTCTTTCCGCTCTATGTCATGGTCGTGACCTCGCTCAAGACCATGCCCGAAATCCGCTTCGGCAATATCTTCGCGCTGCCGTCCGCGCCGAGCTTCGACGCCTGGGTCAAGGCCTGGACCAGTGCCTGCACGGGTCTCACCTGTAATGGTCTCTCCCCCGGCTTCTGGAACTCGGTCAAGATCACCATCCCATCGACCATCGTCTCGATCTTCATCGCCGCGGTAAACGGTTATGCCCTGGTCAACTGGCGCTTCAAGGGTTCGGAAATCTTCTTTGCCGTCCTGATCTTCGGCTCGTTCATCCCCTATCAGGTGATGCTCTATCCGCTGGTGATGCTGACGCGCGGCATGGGGATTTTCGGCTCGCTCCAGGCCGTTATCGTCATCCACACCATCTTCGGCATGCCGATCCTGACGCTTCTGTTCCGCAATTACTTCGCCTCGCTGCCGCAGGAACTGTTCAAGGCAGCGCGTGTCGATGGGGCAGGGTTCTGGCGTATCTTCTTCGAGATCATGCTCCCGATGTCGCTGCCGATCTTCGTCGTCGCGCTCATCCTGCAGATCACCGGTATCTGGAACGACTTCCTCTTCGGCGTCGTCTTTGCCGGCCCGCAGAATTACCCAATGACGGTCCAGCTCAACAACATCGTCAACTCGGCCCAGGGCACGCCCGAATATAACGTCAACATGGCTGCCACCGTGCTGACCGGTCTCGTGCCACTGATCATCTACTTTGTGTCCGGCAAGCTGTTCGTACGCGGCGTCGCCGCCGGCGCCGTGAAGGGATAAAAGAAATGCAGCCAAGCGTTTCCATCAAAGACCTCTCGCTGAATTTCGGCAATGTGAAGGTTCTCGAACGCCTCAATCTCGATATTGCCCAGGGCGAGTTCATCGTCCTCTTGGGCCCCTCGGGTTGCGGCAAGTCCACCCTGCTCAACTGCATCGCGGGTCTCCTCGATGTGTCCGATGGGCAGATCTTCATCAATGGCAAGAACGTCACCTGGGAAGAGCCCAAGGACCGCGGCATCGGCATGGTGTTCCAGTCCTATGCGCTCTATCCGCAGATGACCGTCGAGCGGAACCTCTCCTTCGGCCTCCGCGTCTCAGGTATGGCCAAGGACGAGATTGCCCGCCGCGTCGCGCGCGCTGCAGAAATCCTGCAGATCCAGCCGCTGCTCGGCCGCAAGCCGGCCAACCTGTCGGGCGGTCAGCGCCAGCGCGTCGCCATCGGCCGCGCCCTGGTGCGTGACGTGGACGTGTTCCTCTTCGACGAGCCGCTGTCCAACCTCGATGCCAAGCTCCGCAGCGATCTCCGCGTCGAAATCAAGCGCCTCCATGCGCGCTTGAAGAACACCATGATCTACGTGACCCACGACCAGATCGAGGCTCTGACGCTCGCCGACCGCATCGCCATCATGAAAAATGGCGTCATCCAGCAGTTGGCCGATCCGCACACCATCTACAACAAGCCGGTCAATCTCTACGTCGCCGGCTTCATCGGCTCGCCTTCGATGAATTTCATCAACGGCTCGCTCGATGGTGCGACCTTCACCGCTGACGATGGCACCAAGATCCCGGTCGGCGCCTATGATTTCGCTGCTCAGCGTGGCGCTGCCACCAAGGCCGTTCTCGGCGTGCGTCCCGAACACATCCTTCTGGGCGATGCCGCCCAGGGCATGCCGTTCCAGACCCAGGCCGAAATCGAAATCGTCGAGCCCATGGGTTCGGAAACCCTCGCCTGGACCAAGGTCGCCGGCATCCCGGTCACCTTCCGCTGCTCGAGCGATATTCCGCTCCATGCCGGCGATAAGGTCACCGTCGGTTTCGACATCGCCCGTGGTTCGCTCTTCGACGCACAGTCGGAAAGCCGGCTCTAAGCTTTCGTGGCGCCCTCCGGGGCGCCACTTCGGGTCTGCCCGATCCTCACCTTACTTTTGCGGCACTGCATCTGACGAAGCGGTGCGACAGGCACCCGCTTCGGGGAGTACCCCATCGACATGCGGAGCCGCATCCAACCGAAAAGACGAGGCCGATAATGGACTTCTCCTACCAGCTCTATAGCGCACGCAACGAAGCGTCGCTGGACGAAACCCTCAAGACTCTCGCCGGCCTTGGCTATACCCAGGTCGAAGGTTGGGGCGGCCAGTTTGCCGATCCTGCCGCCCTCGCGCAGAGCCTGAAAAATGCCGGCCTCACCATGCCGACGGCACACATGGGCTATGGCCAGCTCGAAGACACCGATGCTGCGCTCAAGATCGTCGATCAGGTTGGCATCCAGACGGTTTATTGCCCCGCGCCCCCGTCTGAAGCCTATCGGGACGGCACCGGCAATTGGGCCGAATTCGCCGACGGTCTCGCCAAGATTGCCGCCGCCTTCAAGGCTGCCGGCAAGGGCTTTGGTTACCACAACCACCATTGGGAATTCGCCAAGGCTGCCAATGGCAAGACCCCGATGGAACTGATCCTCGACGCTTCCCCGGACACGCAGTGGGAAATGGATCTCGCCTGGGTCATCCGCGCCAACGAAGATCCGCTGTTCTGGATCGACAAGCTGGGCAATCGCATCACCGCTGTCCACGTCAAGGACATCGCGCCAGCCGGTGAAAAGACCGACGAAGATGGCTGGGCCGACGTCGGCACGGGCACGCTCGATTGGCCGAACTATATCAACCAGATCAAGGCCAAAACCAAGGCCCGCTACTTCGTTGCCGAGCATGACAAGCCAAGCGATGCCATTCGCTTCGCCCGCAATGCTGCTGCTGCCCTGAAGAGCTACGGAGTCTAAAATGGCAAAGACCTTTGGCGTCGGCATCATGGGTGCCGGCAACATCTCGGCTGCCTATCTGCGCCTTGCGCCGCTGTTCAACGGCCTTGAAGTGCGTGCCGTCGCTGACATTCTCCCGGAAGCCGCCAAGAAGCGCGCCGATGAATTCGGCGTTGCCGCCCAGACGCCCGATGAGCTGCTGAAGAACAGCGAAATCGACGTGATCGTGAACCTCACGATCCCGGCGACCCACTATAAGGTGTCTTCGGACATTATCTCGGCCGGCAAGCACGCCTATTCCGAAAAGCCCTTCGTTCTCAGCGTCGAGGAGGGCCTCGCCCTCAAGAAGGCCGCCGACGAACGCGGTCTTAAGGTTGGTTCGGCCCCCGATACCTTCCTCGGTGGCGCGCATCAGCAGGCCCGCGAGATCATCGACAGTGGCAAGCTCGGCAAGATCATGAGCGGCACCACCCACGTCATGAGCCGTGGTATGGAACACTGGCACCCGAACCCGGACTTCTTCTTCCAGCCCGGCGGCGGCCCGATCCTCGATCTCGGTCCCTATTATATCACCGATCTCGTCCATCTCCTCGGCCCCGTGAAGCGCCTCTCGGCCTTCACCAACATGGCCCGCACCGAGCGCGAGGTCACAGCCGAGGGCCCCTATAAGGGCACCTTCGTCAAGGTCGGCACGCCGACGACCATCCATGGCGTCCTCGAGTTCCACAACGGCGCCATCGTCACCATCGGCGCCAGCTGGGACGTGGCGGCTCACGGCCACCACAATATCGAGCTCTACGGCACCGAAGGTTCGATCTTCGTGCCCGATCCGAATTTCTTCGGCGGCGATCTGGTCACGGCCAGCATCGACGGAACGCGGACCCCGGTCACGCCCTGGGATCACCCCTTCGGCAAGCCGAACCAGGACCTCGATAAGGCCATTTCCCGCGCCAACTATCGGTGCGCCGGCCTTGCCGACATGATGCTCTCGCACGAAACCGGCCAGACCGCCCGCTGCGGCCTCGATGTCGCGCTCCACGTGGTCGAAGTGATGACAGGCCTTCTCAAGGCCGGCGAAACCGGCCAGGTCCTCACTCTCCAAACCACCTGCGAACGCCCCCGCGCCCTGGGCATCGAAGAAGCCCGGGCTCTGCTCAAGGCTTGATGGAACACGGACGGCAGGTGGTTTCACGTGCCGTCCTCATTCTCTCGGTCCTATCCCTTGAAACGAACTTGAATGTAACCTAAAGTTCACATGATCGAAGTTCGCCAAACTGTGGCCTTCAGAGATTGGATGCAATCTCTTCGAGATCGCAAGGCAGCTCAGATTATTGCTAGGCGCATCGTGCGTGTTCAGTCTGGCCTGCTAGGTGATGTGAAGCGCTTCGACGGGATAGGCGAACTGCGGATCGACTATGGTCCCGGCTACCGCGTCTATTTTGTGCAGCAAGGCAGCGTTGTGATTGTGTTGCTGTGTGGTGGCGATAAGGGGTCTCAGGACCGCGACATCGCCAAAGCTGTGCAAATGGCAAAGGAGCTTTGAGATGGCATTGGAAACTCTTCCATTCGATGCTGCCGACTATCTCGGAGACGAAGCCGCGCAAGCCGAGTTTCTCGCGGAAGCGTTCGAAACCGGCAATGCGGCTTTCATTTCCAACGCCCTCGGGGTAGTGGCGCGTGCCCGCGGCATGTCAGGCATCGCCCGCGAAGCCGGTGTGACGCGCGAAGCGCTGTACCGATCGCTCAGTGAGCAAGGCGATCCTAAACTCTCGACGCTGCTTGGGGTGCTCAAAGGGCTGGGCATAAAGCTCTCAGCCCTCCCGATTTCTACACCCGATCGCGAAGCAAGCTAATCCGTCCGCTACCCTCATCGCCGCTTGATGAGCGTACCTCATTGACAGGCTTTCTATGCCGGTCGACACTGCTAACTAACATGTCAGGGCTGTCGCCATTCGCTGCCCGGCATCGTCAATAACGTGCCCCGGACGAGGCGTTCACGGGGCCACAAGAGGAGAGACTTCATGGCCACCACCATCAAGGGCCCGGCAATCTTTCTCGCCCAGTTCGCTGGCGATAAGGCCCCCTTCGATACGCTCGACAATATCTGCAAATGGGCTGCAGACCTCGGCTACAAGGGCGTCCAGATCCCGACCTGGGTCTCAAGCTTCATCGATCTCGAAAAGGCCGCTGAATCCAAGACCTATGCCGACGAGATCAAGGGCACCGTCAACAGCCACGGTCTCGAGATCACCGAACTCTCGACCCACCTCCAGGGCCAGCTCGTCGCCGTTCACCCCGCCTATGACGCAGCCTTCGACGGCTTCGCCCCGGCTGCGGTCCATGGCAACCCGAAGGCCCGTCAGGAATGGGCCGTCAAGACCATGCTCAACGCCGCCAAGGCCTCGAAGAACCTCGGCCTCAACGCGCACGCGACGTTCTCCGGCTCGCTCGCCTGGCCCTATATCTATCCTTGGCCGCAGCGTCCCGCCGGCCTCGTCGAAGAAGCCTTTGACGAACTGGCACGCCGTTGGACCCCGATCCTCAATGCCTTCGATGATGCCGGCGTCGATGTCTGCTATGAAATCCACCCCGGCGAAGACCTGCACGACGGCATTTCGTACGAGATGTTCCTCGACCGCGTGAAGAACCACCCGCGCGCCAACCTGCTCTATGATCCTAGCCACTTCGTGCTGCAGCAGCTCGATTATCTCGACTACATCGACATCTACAAGGATCGCATCAAGGCCTTCCATGTGAAGGACGCCGAGTTCAACCCGACGGGGCGTCAGGGCGTTTATGGCGGCTTCCAGTCGTGGATCGACCGGGCAGGGCGCTTCCGCTCGATCGGCGATGGCCAGGTCGATTTCCCCGCGATCTTTGCCAAGATGGCCGCCAACGATTTCAAGGGCTGGGCCGTCCTCGAATGGGAATGCGCCATCAAGCACCCCGAAGATGGCGCGCGTGAAGGCGCCGAGCTGATCAAGAGCTACATCATCCGCGTCACCGAACACGCCTTCGACGATTTCGCTTCGGGCGGGACCGATAAGGCTGCAAACCGCAAGATGCTGGGTCTGAGCTAAGCCAAACCACGCGCCGCTAACCTATTCGCGTTAGCGGCGCCTCAATGTTAACCTGTTGCTAACAGAAGAGACACGAAAAATGGCTGAAAACGGCGCAAAACGCATCCGCCTCGGCATGGTCGGCGGCGGCACCGGAGCCTTCATCGGCTACGTCCACCGCATCGCTGCCCGCCTCGATGGCGACTATGATCTGGTCGCCGGCGCACTCTCATCGCGCCCCGAAGTCGCCAAGGAATCCGGCAAAAACCTGGGCCTCGCCGAACATCGCATCTACACCTCCTACGAAGAAATGGCCCGCGCCGAAGCCGCCCGCCCGGACGGCATCGAGGCAGTGTCGATCGTCACGCCCAACCACATGCACTTCGGCCCTGCGAAGGCCTTCCTTGAAGCTGGCATTCACGTCATTTGCGACAAGCCGATCACGGCCACAATCGAAGATGCTCGTAAACTATTGGAAATCAAGCCGAAAAACGGCGCGAAGTTTCTGCTGACCCACAACTACACCGGCTATCCGCTGATCCGTCAGGCCCGCGAACTCATCGCGTCTGGTGCGCTCGGCAAGATCCGCGTCGTCCAGGCCGAATACCCGCAGGATTGGTTGACCGAAGCCACGACCGACGACAACAAACAGGCCTCCTGGCGCACCGACCCCGCCCGCTCCGGCGCCGGCGGCGCCATCGGCGATATCGGCACCCACGCCTATAACCTTGCCCGCTTTGTTACTGGCCTCAAAACCGAAGCCGTTTCAGCGGACTTGACTGCATTTGTCCCCGGTCGTCAGCTTGATGATAATGTGCACATCATGTTGCGCTTTGAGGGAGGGGCGAAAGGCATGCTCTGGGCCAGCCAGGTCGCCGTCGGCTGTGAAAACGGCCTTCAGCTTCGTGTATATGGCGACAAGGGCGGCATTGAATGGCGCCAGGATAATCCGAACTACATGTGGTTCACCGAATTCGGCAAACCAAAACAGTTGCTCACGCGCGGCGGTTCCATCTCGCTGCCGCCCGCAGCCTCGATGAATGTCCGCATCCCTTCGGGTCACCCTGAAGGGTATCTGGAAGCTTTCGCCACGCTCTATAGCCAGTTCGCGGCCGTTATCCGCGGCGATGGCGCAGCTTACGAAGACCTCTTGCCCTCGCTCGCCGATGGCGTCGAAGGCATGCAGTTCATCACGGCGTCGGTGAAATCCAGCCAGAATGACAGTCGCTGGACCCGTCTCTCCGACGTTTAAAGCTCTCGGGCCGTCCGCTAAGACCGGGCGGCCCTATTGCACGCGTTCGCTGGTAAAGCCGGCGTTCTCGAGCATGGTGATGACGCTGCCCTCACCAACGAGATGCCCCGTGCCGACGATGAGGAAAGCTTGCTCGTTCCGCGCCAGCATGTCGGAAATCTGCCCGGTCCAGTTTGTATTGCGGTCCGTAATCAGCCGCTTGGTAAAGCCATCGCCGTACGAGCCGAGCTGCGCCAAAAAGATATCCCCGACCCGTTCCGGTGTGCCGTCTACCCAGGCATCCTTCATCGCGTCGATCGTCGAAACGGCGTCCAGTCCCTCGGCCAGCGTTGCCGTGAGCAATTGGATATGTTCGTCTCGCGTTCCGCCCGAAATGGCATCCATTTGCTCTACCGCTGTTTCCAGAAATCCTTGGCGCTCCACGGGAATTTCCTTGGACATAACCGAGTCGACACCGACAGTAGGGTCATATCCAGCTTCGGTCATTACCGCTGTCGAGAGCATGGTTGCCGCCATCCAAGGCTCCATGGCAAGGAGGCTCGCCACCGGCACGTTCACCGCGTCCGCCATGGAGCGCACTTTCCCCATCAGCTTGGGATCAATTTTTCACTCAATAGCTTGGCGTCGGTTGAAAACCCACGCTGCGCCGTGAGCACGATGATTTCGGCCTGTGCCGCCGGTCCCAGATCCGTTTCGAAATAAACCCCGTCCGCAGCGTCGACGAGTTTGTCGAACTCCTCCGTTCGCCAGTCCGTATCTGGCGGCAAGAGGTGGATTGAACCAAAGAGCCAGACCGAACTATCCGCGTCGCTGACCTTCCAGATCGCCGGTGCAGCCAGCGCGGTGCTGCTCAATCCGCAGAGCGAAACCAGAAGGGCGAGGGGGCGTAGTAAGGTCATGGGCATGGTTCTCCTCGTGACATTTCGACACGAGAAGTTTGGCCGAACTTTGCCAAAAACAAAAGCGCCACAATGGATTGCGGCGCTTCATAGAATCTATTGGAGAGCTTGGCTCAGTGCGTCCAGGGCGTTTTCCGGTCCGAGCGGAAATTGTCCGGATAGCTCACGCGCTTGGGCGTCGCGTCATGCGCGGGCTGTACCGAATATTCGATGCCGTTGCGCTGCGCATAGGCTTCAGCTTCTTCGAGCGTCGAGAAGGAAAGCTTGATCTGCTGCTGCATATCGGAGCTGCTGGTATAGCCCATCAGCGGCTCGATCTTGCGCGCCTGGGCGGGCTCGTGCACCAGGATCCACTGCTTCGACTTACCCTTGCCCGACTGCATGGCATTGCGGGAAGGGCGGTAGATACGGGCTGTCATGCAGTATCCTCAACACGATGCGCGAATGGTCGGAGTACAAAGATTCGAACTTTGGACCCCCGGTTCCCAAAACCGGTGCTCTACCAGGCTGAGCTACACTCCGACGTCGCGCCATTCCGTTAGCGCGTTCGCCGACAAAGGGCAAGCGATGGATGCGTTATCCACGCTATTGACGTGGGGAAATCCTCCGAACAAAAAGGGCGCCATGAGTGACCTGAGCAAACGCTGGCCCTTGGGCCTCAATCGCAAGACCTGGCCCGACTATCTGGGCGTCTTCATTCTGATGCTTTTTGTGCTGCTGTTTTTCGACGTTTCGCTCTCGCGCAGCGCTATTGCCTGGGATGGAGAATGGCGCGCGCCGTTCCAGTTCGTCACTCATTTCGGATTGTCCGATTGGGTGCTGATTCCCAGCGGCTTGATTTTCCTTATAAGTTTCATCGGCTACCGCTTGGTGCGCCGCATGTCGCCCTGGCGCCTCGCCACGTTCGAGCTCGCGCTGCTTACCGGCTTCATCTTCGCCGCTGTCGGCGGCACAGGCCTCCTGACGAATCTCCTCAAGCGCCTTTTCGGCCGCGGCCGCCCCGCGGTTTACGATGAATTCGGCGCTTTCGATTTTCAGCACATTTTCAATGACTGGACTTTCCAGAGCTTTCCCTCCGGCCACTCAACGACAGCGATGGCCACCGCCATCGTCGTCGGCTTTCTCGCCCCCCGCTTTTTCCGGCTGGTTCTGATCATTGCCGTGGTGACGGGTGTTTCCCGCGTCGTCGTGGGCGATCATTACCCAACCGACGTCCTCGCCGGCTTTGCGGTCGGCTGCATCGGCACGTATGCGGTCCGCAATTATTTTGCCCAGCGGAAGTGGCTGTTCCGAGCCACTCACGAAGGGCGCATTCGTTTCCAGGGCGTTCCAGCCCTCAGGCGGCTTGTTCAGCGCGCCTTGGCGTAGCGATCGAGCGCTGCCGCCAGGTCTGCCTTGAGGTCATCGATGGCCTCAAAGCCAATGTGGATGCGGAAGAGGTTGCCCGGGGCCGACCATGGCTTTGCCGAGCGCGCCTTATCGATTTTTGAAGGCAGGCAGAGGCTTTCATAGCCGCCCCATGAATAGCCCATGGAAAAGATTTCGAGATGGTCGACAAAGGCTGCGATGGCAGATCGCGGCGCCGGCTTCAGAACCATGGCGAAAAGGCTGCCTGACCCGGTAAAATCCCGCTTCCAGAGCGCGTGATCGGGATGGCTTGGCAGGGCAGGGTGGATCACGGCGCTGACTTCGGGCTGTTCCTCCAGCCAGGCGGCAATCTCGATCGCGCGTTTCTGATGCTCCGCCATACGGATCGCCAGCGTCTTCAAGCCGCGCGACACCAGATAAGCATCGTCGCCGGACGTGAAGAAGCCCAGCAGCGTGCGCACCCGCTCCACATCGGCCCAGGCAGCTTCTGTGGTCGAAATCGTACCGGCGAACGCGTCCGAATGCCCTACAAACATCTTTGTCCCGGCGTGAATGACGATATCGGCGCCGAGCGCGAGAGGTTGATGGTACAGCGGGCTTGCCCAGCTATTGTCGACGATCAGCCGCGCGCCATGAGCGTGCGCCGCGTGCGCGATTGCTGGAATGTCCTGGACTTCGAAGGTCAGAGACCCAGGGCTTTCAGCCAGAACCGCCTTAGTGTTCGGCCCCATCAGCTCTGCAATGCCAGCGCCAATACGCGGATCATAATATCGCGCCGTGATTCCCATGTGCTCAAGGAACCCATCGGCAAATTTTCGGCCTGGCTCGTAGGCGCTGTCGGTGATGAGAATTTCATCACCGATTTTGAGGCAAGCAAGCATCGCGATGGTGATTGCCGCAAGGCCCGATGGCACGAGCTTGGTGCGATAAGCGCCTTCAAGCGCCGTCACTACTGCCTCGACACCCTCGGTCGTGGGATTGCCGGCGCGGCCATAAAGATAGCGCTGTTGCTGGGCGTCGAGGTCCGCCAGGGTTTTGAAAAGCACCGTCGACCCGCGATAGACCGGCGTGTTGACGAAGCCAAACTGGCTATCTGGGTCGCGCCCGGTATGCGTCAGGATCGTTTCGAAAGAACTGTTTGAAGGTCTGCTGTCGCTCATGCGGGCACTGTGCTCAAAATCGGATCAAATTCGTCGTCTGGCTAAATTAGAGACAGAATTGCTGTCCCAAAACAGCTTCTACCCTTGACGTTATCGTCCAGAGAGGCTTGCATGCTTAACAGCATCGTAACCGCGACACAAAGGCGGTGGTGCCGCCGGGGGCGCCCAAGGCAAATTGGGTAAAGAAACTCCGGGACACGAGGGTCAGGAAACAAAGGGCAATAATATGCAAAAGCAGCTCGTAACGCTTGCAGCATCAGCGATGCTGAGTCTCACGGCGGTCTCCGCACAGGCCGCTATTTTGGATGACGTGAAGGCCAAGGGCTATGTCCAGTGCGGCGTAACCGGCGGTGTGCCGGGCTTTTCCGCTCCCGATTCCAACAATGTCTGGACCGGTATCGAAGTTGATTTCTGCCGCGCCATGGCCGCTGCGATCTTCAACGATGCCGATGCCGTTCGCTACACCTCGCTGACCAGCCAGGAACGCTTCACGGCGCTCTCCTCCGGCGAAGTCGACGTGCTGTCGCGCACCACGACCTGGACCATGAGCCGCGATACCCAGCTGGGCATCAGCTTTGTCGGCACCATGTTCTATGACGGCCAGGGCTTCATGGTTCGTAAGGAAGACGGCATCGCATCCGCTCTCGACCTGAGCGGCGCTGCTATCTGCATCGAGTCTGGCACCACCACCGAACTCAACGCTGCCGACTACTTCGCTGCCAACAAGATGGAATTCAACACCGTCGTGTTCGTTGATCAGGACGAAGTGGTGAAGGCCTACGAAGACGGCCGTTGCGACGTCTACACCACGGACTCTTCGGCTCTTGCTGCCGAGCGCTCCAAATTCGCCAATCCGGATGACCACATCATCCTGCCCGAAATCATCTCGAAGGAGCCGCTTGGCCCCGTGGTTCGCTCCGGTGATTCCCAGTGGTTCAATCTCGCTCGCTGGACCTATTTCGCTCTGCTCGAAGCTGAAGAACTTGGCGTAACGTCCGCCAATGTCGATGAAATGCTCGGTTCCGACAATCCGGCGATCAAGCGTCTCCTCGGCGTTGAAGGCGATTTCGGCACCCCGCTCGGCATCACCAAGGATTGGGCCTACCAGATCGTCAAGCTGGTCGGTAACTACGCTGAAACCTATGATCGCAACGTCGGCCCAAGCACCCCGATTGGTCTTGAGCGCGGCCTGAATGCCCTCTGGAAAGACGGCGGCATCCAGTACGCTCCGCCGATCCGCTAATCTGAACTTTTGGTTCCGGCGCCCTTCTTGGGCGCCGGCATCGTTTGTTCTGTCGCTTATGGCGTCTCCATGGACGCCTTGCGGCTTTCTGCGGCCAAGGGACAGCATCTATGACCACTCGCGACTTGGGGCACGACGCTGCCCCCCGCGTCAGCTTTTACAATGACCCGAAGATCAGAGGGTATATCTACCAGTTCATCGTGGCCGCCATTTTGGTCGGCTTCATTTTCTGGATCGTGAAGAACACGGCCGCTAATCTCGCGGCTCAAAACAAGACCACAGGCTTCGACTTCCTCTGGAAGACAGCCGGTTTCGACATCAGTTTCTCTCTGCTGCCCTGGTCCCGAGCATCTTTCTATTGGGAAGCCTTTCTCGTCGGCATTCTCAACACGCTGCTTGTTGCCTTTATCGGCATCATCCTCGCCACCATGCTCGGCTTCACGCTCGGCATCGCAAGGCTCAGCAGCAACTTCATCATTTCAAGCCTCGCGACGATCTATATCGAGGTGATCCGGAACATCCCGCTGCTGCTGCAGCTGTTCTTCTGGTATTTCGCTGTCCTCAAGGCGATGCCCGCGGTGCGCAATTCGATCGCCCTGCCGTTTGATGCGTTCATCAATCAGCGCGGCATCATGGTGCCGCGACCCATCCCGGATGAGCAGTTCGGCTTTACCTGGATCGGTATTGCCCTGGCGATAGCGGCGGTCATCGCCCTCCGCATCTGGGCCAAGCGTCGCCTAGAAGCCACGGGACAGCGCTTCCCGGTTTTCCTCGTCGGCCTGGCCATTCTGATCGTCATCCCAACGATCGTCTTTGTGGTGTCAGGCGCCAGCGTCGCGTTCGAACTGCCGGTCCTCGAGCGGTTCAACTTCAAGGGCGGATTGCAAATTCCACCGGAATTCGCCGCGCTACTCCTGGGCCTGACGATCTACACCGCGGCCTTCATTGCCGAAACGGTCCGTGGTGGCATCCAGGCAGTCAACCATGGCCAGACCGAAGCTGCCCAATCGCTAGGGCTCAAGGATAATGATCGGCTGCGGCTCATCGTGATCCCGCAGGCCATGCGGGTTATCGTCCCGCCGCTGACGAGCCAATATCTCAATCTCACCAAGAACTCCTCCTTGGGTGCCGCCATCGGCTACCAGGAGCTGTTCAACGTATTTGGTGGCACCTCCCTCAACCAAACTGGCCGGGCGATCGAGTGTATCGCCATGGTTATGCTCGTTTATCTCACGTTCTCCCTCCTCACCTCGGCGCTGATGAATTGGTACAACGCCCGCGTGAAGCTGGTCGAGCGGTAGGAGGATCTGATGACAGATATTGGATTCGTCCGCTCTGACCTTGTAGAGGCCCGCCCGGCTCCGGTGCGCACCACAGGTGCCATCGCCTGGGCGCAAAAAAACCTGTTTTCGACCCCGCTCGATACAGTTCTCACCATTCTCGGCTTGCTTTTCCTCGCCTGGATCGTACCGCCACTCTACGGCTTCTTTTTCGGCAATGCCGTCGGTCCAAACGGCACCGTCGAGCAATGTCGTATGGAAAACGCCGGCGCATGCTGGGCTTATATCTCCTCCGAGATGGAGTTCTTCATCTACGGCTTCTATGACATCCCCGAGCAATGGCGTCCGAATATCGTCTTTGCTCTGGGCGCGCTGCTTCTCGTGCCGCTCCTGATCCCCAAGGCCCCCTTCAAGAAGACGAACGCGGTGCTTTTCCTCGCGGTCTACCCAATCGTGAGCTACTTCCTCCTCGCAGGCGGTGTCTTTGGGCTGCGGGAAATCCCGACGGAGAAGTGGGGCGGGCTCCTGGTGACGCTGATCCTCTCCGTGATCGGTATTACCCTGTCCTTTCCGCTAGGCATTATTCTCGCCCTTGGCCGGCAGTCTTCCATGCCGATCATTAAGACGGTGTGCGTGGGCTTTATCGAGCTCATCCGCGCTGTTCCGCTGATCACCATCCTGTTCATGGCGTCCATCATGTTGCCGCTCTTCATGCCCCAGGGCATGACGGTCGACAAATTCCTGCGGGCTATCGTGGGGGTGACGCTCTTCACCTCGGCCTATGTGGCCGAAGTGGTCCGCGGCGGTCTGCAGGCCATTCCGCGTGGTCAGTATGAAGCGGCTTCCGCCCTCGGGCTCGGCTACTGGAAACGGATGTGGTTCATCATCCTGCCCCAGGCGCTCAAGCACGTCATTCCTGGCATCGTGAACAACTTCATCGCGCTCTTCAAGGACACGTCCCTCGTTTACATCGTGGGCATGAAGGACCTTCTCGAAGCGGTGAAGACCAAGAACGATACCGCCCTCGAATGGCAATCGGGCAATACCGCGACGACCGGCTACATCTTCGCCGCCATGGTCTTCTGGGTGTTCTGCTTCGGCATGTCTCGCTACTCCATCTACATGGAGCGACGTCTCAACACTGGCTACAAGAGGTAGCTTCATGTCTCAGGTTTCCGAAACGACCGTTGATCGTCAGATCGACACCAGCCACATGCAGGTCTCCAAGACCGACGTCGCCATCGACGTGATCAACATGCACAAGTGGTATGGCGACTTCCACGTCCTGCGTGACATCAACCTGCGGGTGATGAAGGGCGAGCGCATCGTCATTGCCGGGCCTTCTGGCTCCGGCAAGTCGACGCTCATTCGCTGCATCAACCGGCTCGAAGAGCACCAGGAAGGGCAGATCATCGTCAATGGCACGGAGCTGACGGCCGACCTCAAGCGTATTGACGAAGTGCGCCGCGAAGTGGGCATGGTGTTCCAGCACTTCAATCTTTTCCCGCACTTGACCATTCTGCAGAACCTGACCCTCGCCCCCATCTGGGTGCGCGGGACGCCCAAGGCGGAAGCCGAGGCGACGGCCATGCATTACCTTGAGCGCGTCAAGATTCCCGAGCAGGCCAACAAGTTTCCTGGTCAGCTTTCCGGTGGCCAGCAGCAGCGCGTCGCGATTGCCCGCTCGCTCTGCATGCAGCCCAAGATCATGCTTTTCGACGAACCGACGTCGGCGCTCGATCCGGAAATGGTCAAGGAAGTGCTCGAAGTCATGATCAGCCTTGCCGAAGACGGCATGACCATGATCTGCGTGACCCACGAAATGGGCTTTGCCCGCCAGGTGGCCAATCGCGTCATTTTCATGGATCAGGGACAGATCATAGAGCAGAACGAGCCAGAAGCGTTCTTCTCGAACCCGCAGCATGAGCGCACCAAGCTCTTCCTGAGCCAGATCCTGCACTAGGAACAGCGGCTGCGCGCCCGGCTATCGCGGATCGCAAGGCGCTTTCACATGCGATATCCACGGGTCACACCCTCTCGGTGGCTTGACCCGTGGATATGCAATGCCACAATGCCGCAGTTCCAAAAGAAGGTCGGCATGTTCAATCGCTGCATAAAGCCATTGGTGCTCGCGCTGGCCGTTGCCCTCTTTGGCAGCGTCGTTTCTGCGCAAGCCAACACGCTTGAAACCATTCGTGAGCGTGGCTTTCTCGTCTGTGGCTCCAGCAATCCATTAGCCGGCTTTGCCCAACAGGACGCAGACGGTCGATGGTCGGGCTTTGACGTCGATCTTTGCCGCGCGCTCGCTGCGGCGGTCTTCAATAATCCCGATCTCATCGAATTCCGCGCTTTCCGCGGCGAAGCGCGTTTCGCTCCGCTACAGACTGGCGCAGTCGATGTGCTGATGCGTAATGGCGCCTGGAGCGCGGGCAGGGACCTCCGCTACGGCGCTCGGTACGTCACGCCGAGCTTCTTCGATGGCCAAGGGTTTCTCGTCCCCCAGTCAATGAGCATCGTTTCTGCCTACGAGCTCAACAATGTCAAAGTCTGCGTCGTCGATAATGGCAGCGCGGTCCAGGCGCTCGAAGAATTTTTCTTCACCAATCAGACCAGCTACACAGACGTTATCTACGAAGATATCGCCGATCTGATCGTCGCCTATCGCGCCAATATGTGCGACGTTATCTCCGCATCGGGCCGTCAGTTGCAGGCCATCCGCCGCGAACTCACCGATCCATCACAGCATCGCATTCTACCCGAACGAATTTCTAAGGAAGTTCTCGGCCCCGTCGTGCCCGGTGGCGACGATCAATGGTTCGAAATCGTCCGCTGGACCATTTTCGCGCTGATCACGGCCGAAGAAGTCGGCGTGACGCGTCTGAATGTCGACTCCCTCCTCGCGTCACGGTCGGCCGATGTCCGGCGCCTATTGGGTGTCGAAGGCGATTACGGTTCTGCGCTCGGTCTCAAATCCAGTTTCATGAGCGATGCGATCCGCGCAGAAGGCAATTACGCCGAAATCTACGATAAGAATTTCGGTCCACAGACAGGCGCCGCCATGCTGCGTGGCCAAAACGCCCTCTGGAGCAATGGCGGCCTGCTCTACGCGCCGCCAATCCGTTAGCACGCTCGACGGTCTTAGGCGAAGTGAAGGTTGATCCGCCGGTTCTGCTTGCCCTTCTTTTCGACCTTGCCGATCGTCAGACGTCCAATTTCGCTAGTCCGCGCAACATGCGTCCCGCCACAGGGCTGCAGGTCTATATCCCCGATCCGCACCAGCCGAACGCGGCCCTGGCCCATTGGTGGCTTCACCTTCATGGTCTTGATCAGGTCCGGACGCGCCAGCATTTCGTCATCGGAAATCCATTCCGATGTCACCGGATAGTCTGCCTCGACCATCGCATTGACCGCTGCCTCTATTGCCGCGACATCCTCGGGCGATTCCGGCATGTCGAAATCAAGCCGTCCCTTGTCCTCGCCGATCGACCCGCTGGTCACCGGCAGAGGAATGGCAACCGAGAGCAAATGCAGCGCCGTATGCATGCGCATCAACCGATAGCGCCGATCCCAGTCGATTTCGGCCGTTACCGCATCGCCAACGCTAAGCGTCGGTTGTCCCTCCGCCGGCACATGCACGATCCGGGTTTTGTCGCCGTCAGGATGTATTGCCGTGGCAATGACAATGCGCCTGCCATCAACAGCGATCAGCGCGCCACTGTCGCCGGGCTGGCCGCCTGAGGTCGCATAGAAGACGGTCTGGTCGAGCAAAATTGCGCCATCCGGCAAGACGTCGATGACCTTCGCCGAAGTGGAGCGCAGATAGGCATCATCGCGAAAAAGCAGACTGGTCATGGGTGGTCCTAAAGCAGCGGCGAGAGGAGTTTTGCGGCCTGGGTCGCAAAGTAGAGTGGCTTTGATCGGCTGGAAACTTCGGCAAGGCTCACCTGCCGGCACAATTTGAAATCTTCAGCCAACATGGCGTCGACCGCGGCGAGCGCCTGCGGATCGGTGAACCAGAGAGTAATTTCGAAATTGATGGCAAAGGAGCGGTTGTCGAAATTCACGCTGCCGACGGTCGTGATTTCATTGTCCATCACCACCACCTTCTGGTGCAGGAACCCGTCGGTATAGCGATAGACCGAGATATCGTGTTCCACCATGGCGTCGGCATGGGCAATGCTGGCAAGCCAAACCATGATGTGGTCCGGATTATCCGGAAGCATGATCCGGACATCTACACCGCGCAACCGAGCTGCAAATAGCGCCGTCCGGATATCGGTATCGGGCACGAAATAGGGGCTGACGATCCACAGCCGCTCCCGCGCGCGCCCGATCAGGTCCACATAAGCGATGGCGCATTCTTCCAATTGGTCAGCCGGGCCGCTCCCCATGACCAACACCGATTGATCGCCGGGGGTGTCGACTTCCTTCGGCGGCGCGGCAGGCAGGCGCTCGCCGGTCGCCCATTCCCAATCTTCGCGGAACAGCAGGGCGCACCCCAGCGCCGCGGGTCCCGAGACCCGCACATGGGTATCGCGCCAACGGCCAAATTTCGGGTCCTCGCCGAGATATTCGACGCCGACATTGTGTCCACCGACCCAGGCATGCTTGCCATCGGCCACGACGATCTTGCGATGATTGCGATAGTTGATCCGCGTCGGACCATAGAAGCGCAGAAACTTGTGCCGTTGGTTGAAGCCGGCAACCTTAACGCCAGCATCGCGCATCTGCGTCCGAAACCGCTTGGGCATGCCGGTGCTGCCGATATCATCATAAAGAAGCCGGACTTCGACGCCCGCTTTCGCCTTGGCGATCAGCCGCTCGGCAAGCTGCTGACCAAGCTTGTCGTCGCGAATGATATAAAATTGCACCAGCAGATAATGCTCGGCGGCATCGATCCCGGCAAAGATGGAATCGAAGGTGGCCTTGCCGTCGATCAGCAGCTCGACATCGTTGCCTCTCAAGAATGGCAGCTCGGAAACTTGCACCTGAACGGGCCATTTGGCGTCCGTTTCCCGGTCGATTAGCGCCAGATCCTTGGCGCGCAGCGGACGGTCGGCGCGGCCATTCTTGATCCTGTCGGTGGCATAGTCGTCAAAAAACTTCCACCCGAAGATCATGTAGAGGAAGGCGGTGGGGAAGGGCAGCAGCGCCAGAGAGAGAAGCCAGGCGATAGAGCCTTGGGATGTGCGGGAATTGAGAATTTCCCGTACAGCGCAGATGAAAGCGAGGAGGTAGATCGCGCCCATGATGGCGGCCAGGATATGCAGGTCCGCAATGATCGCTTTGAGAATATCGTCGATGCCGAACACGGCCGTCCTTTCCGACAGGAGATAGCGCAATCTATCAGCAGGCGCCCGGCCGACAATCCCAAGTTGACACTGGGAGCCTAAGCGCTACCATGATCTTCGGCTCGTGCAGCCAGCCGCTCGCCCCGCTGAGGGAAGGTGAATGCACGAAGACGCTTTTGGTTTGACCCATTTTTGCGGGCAGACCGTCAGCAATGCGAGCACTGACTATGTAGACGCCCGCCGAGAGGATCAGACCATGCACACGTTCATGGATGCAAAACTCATGGCCAAATTGCTGCGGCAAGCCTTGGCAGAGCGCGAAGTGTATCTAACCCATAGCGACTGTCTTGAGCTGGTCGCAAAACAATACAATTTGGCGAATTGGAACATTCTAAGCGCCAAGATCGATTCCATTGCCGAAAGCGAACTCTTCATGCCTGAGGGGTGGATGCGCGCTGGTGGCTCGCCGCGGTTTTATCGCCTTGGTCTAGACCGGAAAACAGGCGCTGCGCTCATCGAAAATCTCCCCGAATATGGTCGGCTGACTGCTGACGACTACGCCACCATGATGCAGAGCGCCAGTGCCAAGCCCTATATCGGGCAACGCATCCGCTTTACGAGTGAACTGCGTACCGAAGACGCCGTCGATGGCGGTACCATTTGGATGCGGATCGATGGCAACAATGCGCGCAATCTACGGTTTGACAATCTACAGATGCGGCCTGACGCCGAAGGCGCAATTCGCGGGACAAGCGATTGGACACTGCGCGATATCGTCTTCGATGTGCCCGAAGAGGCCGCCAGTATACATTTCGGTTTTTTCCTCAAGGGCACCGGAAGGTGTTGGGCGCGTAAATTCTCACTCGAGGTCGTGGACGACACCGTGCCGATGACCGAAAGGCAGACCAAATTCCTACCCGGTCCGATCAATCTCGATTTTCGTCTGGCGAACTAAATATACCGGGGCCACTGCATGTGGCCCCGCTCGTTCTGCTCATACCGGCTCCGTCACCACCACATCCGAAATATCGATCGATGGTTGATCGACCAGCCATGGCGGCACTGGCAGGCTTTTCGATGCCAGGAATTCGGGATTGAAAATCTTGCTCGCATAACGATTGCCGTAGTCGCAAAGGATTGTGACGATCGTCTTGCCCGGCCCAAGGTCCCGGGCCATACGCACTGCGCCGGCGATGTTGATGGCGCTGGACCCGCCGAGGCAAAGCCCCTCGTGCTGCATCAAGTCGAAAATGTAGGGCAGGGCCTCCGCATCCGAGATCTGATAGGGGTGGTCAATCTTGAGCCCCTCGAGATTGGCAGTAATGCGCCCCTGACCGATGCCTTCGGTGATGGAATTGCCGGCCGACTTCAGTTCGCCATGAGCATAATATTCATAAAGCGCCGCCCCCTCTGGATCGGCCAAGCCAATCTTCACATCCGCACTACGGGACCGCAGCGCCTCGGCAACGCCAGCGAGCGTGCCACCTGACCCAACGGCGCAGATGAAGCCATCGATGCGGCCATTGGTCTGCTGCCAGATTTCGGGCCCCGTCGTTTCGATATGCGCCCGCTTGTTGGACACATTGTCGAACTGATTGGCCCAGACGGCGCCTTCCGGCAATTCGCGGTTGAGCTTTTCGGCAAGGCGCCCGGAAATCTTGATGTAGTTGTTGGGGTCTTTATAGGGCTTGGCCGGCACCTCGATGAGCTGTGCGCCATAGAGCCGAAGCGCGTCCTTCTTTTCCTGGCTCTGCGTCTCGGGAATGACGATGACCGATTTGAAGCCCAGCGAATTGGCGACAAGCGTCAGGCCGATGCCCGTATTGCCTGCTGTACCCTCGACGATCGTGCCGCCCGGCTTCAAGGCGCCTGATTTCACGAGATCATGGATGATGAAGAGAGCCGCACGATCCTTGACCGATTGGCCCGGGTTCAAGAACTCCGCCTTGCCCCAGATATCGCATCCCGTCAGCGCCGATACCCGGTTGAGACGGATGAGGGGCGTGTTGCCGATGGCAGAGATGAGATCGTCGTGCTTGGCCATGATCTTGCGAAAGTCCTCTTGCTATGGCTCCGATGGTAGAAGCCCAAAATTTCTCCAACAAGCCATAAACATCAGAAGTAGCAGGACTTTTCGATGTCCTGCCATCTGACGAACGTCATGGCTTGCGCTCACGCGCAAAGAGGTTTGTTTTTCTAGAGGTTCTTTTGCGCCTCAAGAGCCCGCTCGCGCGATTCCTTGAGGTCAACGATTGCCCGGGGGTAGGTGGTTCCCAATTCAACGCCTGCCGCCTTTAAAACGTCCTTGGGTGCGCCGCTCGGATTGTGGATCCATTTGTCTGGCATCGCCTTGATCTCGGGCACCCATTCGCGGACATACTTTCCGTCAGCATCGAACCGTTCGCCCTGCGTCGCCGGATTGAAAATACGAAAATACGGCGCCGCATCGAGCCCACTACCAGCGACCCATTGCCAGCTCGCCGGGTTATTCGCCCTGTCGCTATCGACGAGGCAATCCCAAAACCAGCGCTCGCCATCGCGCCAGTCAATCAGCAGGTTTTTCGAAAGCAGCGACGCGACCAACATGCGGACGCGATTGTGCATATAGCCGGTCTGCCATAGCTCACGCATGCCCGCATCGACGATGGGTATCCCCGTCATCCCCTTCTCCCAGGCGTGCAGGGCCTTGGCATCATTGCGCCATTCCATCCCGCTGTATTTCGGCTGCATCGGCGCAGACGAAATATCTGGACGGTGAAAAAGCTGGTGATAGCTGAAATCACGCCATGCAAGTTCGGAGAGAAATTTGTCTGTCGGCGCACGAAGCTCGTGATGCGACTGCGTTCGGGCGAGAGCGGTATGCCAAACCTGGCGCGGACTGATCTCGCCAAAGCGAAGATGCGGCGAAAGGCGAGAGGTTACATCGCGCGCCGGAAAATTGCGGCCCTCTGGATAGTCCTCGAGGTTCTGATCGAGAAAATGGTCGAGCGCATCATGCGCCGCCTTTTCACCAGTCGCCCACACCCCATCGAATTTCTTCGACCATTTTGGCGCCTTATACTCGCGATCAACATTCCCAGCCTTGATCGCGTCGCCCAACTTGCGGGGCTTTTGCAGCGGTTGCTCTATGTGCTTGTCGCGGAGTGTTTTCCAGAACGGCGAAAACACCGAATAGGGTTTGCCTTGCCCTGTCTCGATCATCCACGGCTCGATGAGCACATTGCCGGGATGCGAGGTGACCGACAGCTCGTCTTTGCGGAGATTTTCCTTGATCTCTTTGTCGATCGCTACTTCGGCAGGCGCATAGCGCCGGTTCCAGTGGACGTTGCCGACGCTCTGATTCTTGATAACGTCAGCCAGCACATCGCCCGCCTTGCCGCTCTCCACCATGAGCGAAATACCGAGCTCTGCCAAATCCTTGGCGAGAACCGTGAGGCTATGATGCAGCCACCAGCGTGCCGCGCCACCCGGCGCTCTGATGCCTTTGTCGGTTTCGTGGATATAGAGAGCGATGACTGCATCGCTCTCCTTGCACGCTGCGGCAAGTGCCGGATTGTCGCTGATGCGGAGATCGTTGCGCAGCCAGACCAGTCCAGTCGATCGATCCAAAATGCCGCTCCCGCTCGTTTACCGAACTACGCGCCAATGGCCCCTGCGGTTCAGTCCAAAACTTCTTCCATGACCTCTGCAAGCTGCTCGAGCGTCGCGCTCCATGCTTCCATCGAGAAAATCCGAGTCTGTGGATCGGCATGGGGAAGGCCCCGCTCGACCAGCGTCAGCTCCATATTGTCGTCGCCGATGGCGCGGAATGTGATGTCGAGGACGAAGATCAGCTCTTCCTCTGTTTCCGCATCACGATGCACCCAGGACATGACCAGCTTTTCGTCCTCCACGAATTGGAGGATTTCTCCCGTCACTTCATGGTCGGTCTCGTCCTCATCCCCAAACGTGACGAAGCGATACTGGCCGCCTTCGAAGGCGTCGAATTCGGCCTCATCGACCTGCCATTGTTCGATCAGCGCTGGGTCGGTCCAAGCCGAAAAGACGTCGCTGACATGCGCGCCGATCTTGCGAGTGAGGGTGATCTGGCTCTCGTTGTCGAGGTCGATTTTGTCGCTCATGCCAGCTTCTCCTTTGGTTCGGGATGCAGTTCCGCCGTTTTGGGCAGAAGAATGGTGAGGATACCCAATGCGGGTAGGAAGGCGCAAATCTGGAATACCGGAATGATCCCGATCCAGTCTGCGATAGCGCCCATGGCCGCGGCTCCCAGTGCGCCAATCCCGAACGCAAAGCCGAAGACAAAGCCCGCAATCATGCCAACTTTGCCCGGGACCAACTCCTGCGCGTAGACAACCATGGCAGAAAATGCCGAGGACAGAACGAGCCCTGTCAGGATGCTCATTACCGCAGTGCCGGTAAGATCAAGATAGGGCATCAGAAGCGTGAAGGGCAGGGCGCCCAGGATGGAAACCCAGATCACCGAAAGCCGCCCATAGCGGTCCCCGATCGGTCCGCCGATAAACGTGCCTGCCGCCACAGAGCCCAAAAAGAGGAAAAGGTAGATTTGGGCGTCCGGTGCCGACAGACCAAACTTCTCCATGAGGAAAAAGGCGTAATAGGTTTTGAGGCCTTCGATATAAATAAATTTGCTGAGCAGCAGCGCCCCGATAACGGCAAATGCAACGATCAACCTGTTGCGCGACAAAGCCGGCTTCTTGATCGCGACGGCCGGACGCGATGCCGCTTGCCGCTGATGCTCGACAAACCAGCGCCCGACATAGGTCAACAGCGCCACACCGGCACACCCTAAAATCAGGAACCACGCAGTCGTCGTCTGCCCCATGGGAATGAGAATCATGGCCGCGGCCAGCGGCCCAAGTGCCGTACCCAGGTTGCCGCCAACCTGAAACAGCGATTGCGCAAAGCCGAGCTTGCCGCCCGAGGCCATACGGGCCACGCGCGACGCTTCAGGATGGAAAATGGCGGAGCCGGTACCCATCACGACAGCTGCGAGGAAAAGCCACACAAACTGATTGGCAAAAGCCAGGCCGACGATGCCGACCGAAACTATCACCAGCGAGACAGCCAGACTATAAGGCTTGGGCTTGAGGTCGCCGCGGAGGCCAAAAAGCGGTTGCAGCAGGCAAGCCGTAATCTGCTGGCCAAGCGTCAACAGCCCGATCTGCAGATAGTTCAGCTCATAGTTTTCCTTCAGCAGCGGATAGAGCGCTGGCAGGAGGAACTGCAGAAGATCGTTGAGCAGATGCGCGCCACTAACGGCAAGAATGATTGCCAGCGTGGTTTGGTGACCGGTCATGGACGCGGGCGTGTTGGATGCGGTGGTCATGTCGGACAATCCAGGAGAGGTGGTCTCCTAGCGCGCTAGCGCTGCAAGGGCAACTCTCGCGCACGATAATGCACTCCATAGCTCAGAAGGCGTTGAGCCAGACAATATCGAGAATTTGTGGGGATCTTGGAAAGACCCGAAATGGCTCCGCGAGCTGGACTCGAACCAGCGACCATTCGATTAACAGTCGAACGCTCTACCAACTGAGCTATCGCGGAACACTTCGGTGTTGCCTTCGCGTTGAAGGCGAGGTCCGTGTACCCAAACCGATCTGGTTTGCCAAGTCCTTATTGCGGAGCCTGTGCATAAATATGTCACGAAGGCTGCCGTACCACCGCGTCCAAGTCCCGCAGAGCCCGGCGCTGCAGGGCAATGAGGTCGGCAAGGGTGTTGAGATTTGCAAAAGGATCCTCCGAACACCGATCAGACCAATCCAACGTCTGAGCCTCCAACAAATTCAGAATCGCTCTCGGTCCCGCCGTTGGTGCGACAGATTCGAGACCGCTGAGCAGATGTGAAAGCCGCACGGCACTGTTTGTCGGATAAAGCGCGTTACCCCACGTGGCCAGGGCTGATCCTCGCGCCTCTGCTTCCTGAGTGAGGCGATAAACGTAGTCATCTGGCGCAAAAGGTGTATCGACCGCCAGAAAGACCAGGATATCGGCTGGGCTTGCGCGATCTGCAAAATGATGTGCAGCCGCCGTGAGCCCCGCGAGCGGCCCACGTCTCTCGCGTTCCCCATCACGAATAAGCACTGCATCGCCTAGTTCGTCGCCCGCAAAGTCTACCGGCGCCGAAACGGCGATCTTCGACACCTGGCCCCGGAAAACCCCCGTAGCGCGATCGATAAGCCTTTTGCCGCCGATCCGGATGTCGGCCTTGCGCACCCCACCAAGCCGCGTCCCGCTGCCGCCTGCAAGGATAATACCGAAGACCTTGGTCACGCCGCGCGCTTTCGCAGCAGGATCAGCAAGGCAATGCCGCCCACGAGCCCCCAGAATGGCGCGCCGATCCCGAGGATCGTGATTCCCGACGCGGTGGCGATAAAAGTCAGGATGGCCGGCAGCCGCGCTTCCTCAAGATCGAGAGCGCCCGCCAAAGCCGAGGCAAGGCTAGAAAGCAAGGCCAATCCAGCAACTGCCTGAATGAGCAGCGGCGGTGAGGCCGCAATGAACGCTGCTGCCAAGCTCGCCGCCAACCCAAGGAGAATATAGGTGGCCCCCGCCGCAACTGGGGCAGGCCAACGTTTTTCCGGATCAGGATGCGCCTCTGGTCCCGCGCAGATGGCTGCGGTGATGGCAGCCAGATTGGTCGTATGCCCGCCAAAGAGCGCAGTTCCGGCGCTCGCGAGCCCCGTCATCACGAACACCGGTGCCGGCGCGATTGTGTAGCCATTCGCTTTCATCACCGCTATTCCTGGCAGATTCTGCGAGGCCATCGTCACCACATAAATCGGCAAAGCGATCCGCACGACCGCGTCCCAGCTAAATTCGGGCATGACGAAAACGAGCGCCGGCCACGTGCCATCAAGCGCTCCGGGCGGAAGATGCGTCGTGAGTGCCAAGACGATCCCCGTTACCAAGACGGCAATGGGCACGGCATAGCGGCGCGCAAAGCGCAGTCCCAGCATCCAGGCGAGGAGAATTGGCGCTGCCAGCATCGGCGCCTCGGCGAGCGCCGTGACAGGCGCTAGGCAAAGGGTCAACAGCATGCCTGCAAGCATCGCATTGGCGATTGCCGCCGGGATCGCCGCGATCAATCGCGCCAAAGGTTTGACTAGGCCAGTGAGAACGATAAGGCCGGCCGCAACCAGAAAGGCTCCCGCCACAGCGGGAAAACCGCCGACAGGTTCGCCGACTGTAAGCAAAAATGCCATTCCCGGTGTGGTCCAGGCAAAGCTGACGGGAACCCGCACGCGCCAAGCGACGACCATGTTGAGGACGCCAAGCGCCAGGCAAACCGAGAACAATCCCGATCCCGCTTGTTGCGGCGTTGCTCCTCCGGCTGTCAGCGCGGCCAAAACAACGGTAAATGTGCTTGCATAACCAACCACTGCGGCAAGAGCGCCGGCCATGATCGGCTGCAAAAAATCTTTGCGTGTCGGCGCGAGGGTTGGCGAGCCCGCATCCATGGCGATTCCCCGAAAAAGTCCGCGTCACGCTAGCGATTTTTTGCGGACGATCCAGCGTCTCGCTTGTTCACAACTCTTGTGCCGCAAGTCTTAAAAGTAGTTAACCTATTGAAAGGTAAGCTCTTCTTAAGCTCTCGCGAGCGAAAAATTAACTATAATCGCAAATTGTCGGCGTTAGTTCCATGTGATGCCGAGTGTTTATCGTGTCGCCCTCCCGCCTTCTGCTTTGCCTTGTGGTTTCCGGCCTTATGCTGGGCGGTTGTGCCAAGCCGGTGAGCTCGCAAATGCAGTTTGCGGCGACGCCGAAAGTGGACGAGGTGAAGACTTCCGCCATCGCCGTGCCTGCTGTGCTCAAGATGGAACAGCCCATGCCGGCCGAGATCCTTTCACCCCGCAACATTGGGGGCAGGACCCTTGCCGTTGCCACAACCGCCGACATCGTTCTGAGGCCCGGCGAAGTTGTCCTGACCTTTGACGATGGCCCGCGCGCTGGCAAGACCGAAGCCATCCTTGCCTCCTTGGCCGATTATGGCGTCAAGGCAACTTTCCTCATGCTCGGCTCTTCGGCCGCTGCCAATCCAACCCTGGCGCAGCGGGTCGCCATTGCAGGTCATACCGTTGGCAGTCACACATATGCCCACGTCAATCTTGCAGATATCACGCGGCAGGAAGCGATCGTCGAAATCGTCAAAGGCGAGGACGCCGTTTCGGCTGCGCTGGCTGGCGCCGGCCAAAAGCTCTCGCCCTTCTTCCGCTTCCCATACCTGTCCCAGACAGGCTTCTTGCGCACCGGCCTTCTTCAGAGCGGCGCCGTCGTTCTCGACGTCGATATCGACAGCAAGGACTACTACAAGGATACGCCCGCGACTGTCGCCGCGCGTACTCTCTCGCGGCTCGAGCAGCGCGGCAGTGGCATCGTGCTCTTTCACGATATCCACCAGCGCACCGTGGATATGCTGCCTGTCTTCCTCGATCAGCTGGCCCGCCGCGGCTATACGGTCGTCCGCCTCGTCCCCCGCGACAATTCCATCTTCGGCCGTGATCTCATCACTGCGGGCGTCGTCGAAGACGCGTGTGACGATTGCAAGACCTCAGTCGTGAATTAGCGGTTCAGTTCGCGACTAAGACCATAGCCCCGAAGCCAAGATCGCGCTCCATTTCGCCGATCGGTAGATTAGCCTGTCATTCGGCGTGCGAGTGGCACGTCTATCTCATATAGACGTGTGCAAAAGGGGAGATTGGCGACATGGTTCTGCGTTTGGGAGTGATTGGTGCGGGCCTGAAGGCGGCTGACTATGCCAAGGGTTGGGCCGCAATGCCCGACGTAAAAATTGTCGCCAGCGCAGAAGTCAGCGAGCTATCGCGAAAGCGGTTTGCCGATACCTGCGAAGCTGCTGGCGCGTTGCGTCCGGCCGAGTACGACAATGCCGAAACCATGCTCGCCGCGATGCAGGGCAAAATGGATGCGGTCTATGTGTCGACCCCGCATGTTTTCCACGGCGCCAATGCGCTGGCCGTCATCGAAGCCGGGTCTGACCTTCTCCTCGAAAAGCCGATGGTCACGACGGTGGAGGAGGCCCTTGCACTGGTAGAGGCCGAAAAGCGCACTGGGCGCACGATTGTCATCGCTTTCCAAGGCGGCCTCTCGCCTCTCGTCCACGATACCAAGAACCGCGCCCGCAGAGGCGACTTTGGCGACCTCGTCAGCGTAAATGCGTCGATCTGGGAGGGTTGGGCGACGAACTATGCGGGCCAATGGAAACAAAACCCTGCAATTTCGGGCGGCGGCTTCATGTTCGATACCGGCGCCCACATGATGAATACCGTCTGCGTGCTCGCTGATGCCGAATTCGAGCGCCTTTCCGCTTATGCCAATAATCGCGGCCTCGCCGTCGACCTCGTCACCGCTGTCGCCGGGCGCCTCAGCAATGGCGCCCTCGTCACCTTCAACGCTGCCGGCGATGGCCCTCCAGGCTGCGCCTCCGCCATCACGTTCTTTTATACCAAGGCAATCGTCCGCATCGACGCCTGGGGCGCCTGGCGCGAGGTAACGATCAATGGCGTCGCTGAGCCACGGGAAGAAAACGAAATACGCGACACGCCCATGCAGACTTTCCAGGCCGTTCGCGATGGACGGTTGGAAAATCCCTCCACAGTCGCAAACGGTCTGCGCTTCGCCCGCCTTTGGGATGCGATCAAGGAATCCGTGGCCGGCGATGGCACGCCCGTCACCATTCAAGCCTGGTAGACTTTCGGGCAGATGCAGAGGCCTAGGTTTTCATCATAACCTCACCCACTGGCCCGGCCTTCATTTTCACCCGGAGACACCCTGACTAATAGGTGCTAAAGAATATTAGCACCTTGGTTTGGGCGGATTGCATGGACTCAATCGACAAGAAGCGGAGCAACGCCCCCGCAAATCGCCGTCTAAAAGAAGGCGTCGAGCGACGCGCGACGATGACGGATATTGCTCGGGAAGTAGGATGTTCGCAGGCGACTGTGTCGTTTGTGCTGAACAATGCGCCTGGGATTCGGCTGTCTGATGAAACGCGGCGGCGGGTATTTGAGACGGCACGGCGGATTGGGTATGACGTGCCGTCGGCGGCGCGGACGGTCGAGAGCGGGCGGCCGGGGCGGGGGCAGCATATTGCATTCTTGGTCGATCAGTTGTCGACCAGCCCGGAGGCTGTGCAGGCCATCGAGGGGTTGAGCCAGGCAGCGCAGGCGGCTGGGGGGCTGGTCTTTGTGGCGCAAAGCCGTGGGGACGAGGAGACGGAGCGCGATCTAGTCGAGGCCTTTGTCCGGCAGGGTGCCACGGCAATTGTCTATATGACTATCTTCACGCGCGAGGTGAAGCTGCCGAAAATACTACAAGATATTGATATTCCGGTGCTTTTGCTCAACTGTTACGCGGTTGGGCAGGCCGTTCCGGCGGTGGTGCCGAGTGAGATCGCCGGAGGGCAAAGGGCGACGCATCATCTGATTTCCAAGGGGCACCAGCGCATTGCCACGATCACGGGCGAGGTGTGGATGGAGGCGGCGCAGGATCGTTTGAAGGGGTATCGTCGTGCGCTGGCGACGGCGGATATTCCGTTTGACGACGATCTGGTTTTTGCCGGGGACTGGTCGGCCAGTGCTGGCTATGAAGCGACGCGGAAAATCCTTGATTTGCCTGAGGTTCCGACCGCGATCTTTTGCCAGAACGACCGTATGGCGATCGGCTGTTATGAAGCGCTGAAAGAGGCAGGATATCAGATCCCGCGCGATATGTCGGTGGTGGGTTATGACGACGAAGAGATCGCGCGCCATCTCCATCCACAATTGACGACATCGGTGCTGCCGCATCGGGCTATGGGCCAGTGGATTGCCGAGCAATTGGCTGATGGTCAGGTGGAGGCAAGGTATCCGCTCACCAAGCTCGAATGTCCCCTCGTCGAGCGTGCGTCCGTAGAAAAGCCTCGCTCTTAAGGCCTTGGCGGCGCTATCGAATTCCTATCCATGAACTCGCATTCGATCTTGAGTTTTTGCATGCCTTCGTCGGCATCTAGGTTCGTAAAGCCATCGAGCAACTGGCCAACGGCCCAGCGTGCCATTTCGTCGTGGGGAAGCACCATGGTCGAGAGGGGCGGGTCCATGTTGGCGGAGATGTCTTCGTTGTCGAAGCCGACGATGGAGAGGTCGCCTGGGATGCTGAGGCCGAGGATGCGGGCGGCTTCATAGCAGCCGATGGCCATGCGGTCGTTGAAGCAGAAGATTGCCGTGGGGCGATCGGGGCGAGAGAGCAGTTCTAGGGCGCGTTCGCGGCCGGCGCGGATGGAGTAGCCACCGAGGGTGACGAGGGATTCGTCAACCGCAATGCCCGCCTTGGCCATGGCCTGGCGGAAGCCTTTCTCGCGGTCGCCGGCGGCTTCGGCGGTCTGGTGCTCGCCCGCGAGGTGAGCGATTCGGGTGTGGCCCGCTTTGATAAGGGCGTCAGTTGCCGAGTAGCCGCCAACGATGTCGCCGGGCACGGCGGACGGGTGGTGGAGGCGCTTTTCGTAGCAGTTGAGAAGCACTAGGGGCAGCGCCGAAAAACTTGAAGGAACAATGACTTCGCGAGTCATAAGTGTCGTATAGATAGCGCCGATGGCCTTTTGGGCGACAAGCATGTCGAGGCCGGCTTGTTCAAGGGCAGGGCTGTTGCCGGTGCAAAAAGTGGCGACAGTAACATCCTGCAGCGCGGCCTCGTCGCGGGCGCCTTCGAGGAATTGCGCGGCGAAGGGCGTGGTCGAGACTTCATCGATGAACAGGCCGATGACGCGCTGGCGCCCGGCGGGCACCGGATGGGTTTTGCCGCGGCGATAGCCCAATTGCTCGGCGGCTTCCTGCACGCGGCGGCGGGTGGTTTTCGATACGCGCGCATTGGGAACGCCATTGAGAACAAGCGACACGGTGGCCTGCGAGACCCCGGCACGCTCGGCCACGTCGTGCATTGTTGCGCGCTTTTCCATCGTCTCTCCGAAGTGCGGGATAATTCTCTAACCCGGATTTGAAAGCGTGCCCATTCCGTTAGCAGTCCGTTAGCTTCGAGAGTTGGTTTTCTGCGAGTTGGTTACGGATCTGTGGATCGCGGCGCCCTTGATTTCGCCCCCTTGCCAAGCGCGGGCTTTTCGCCCTACTCTGATAATAATATAACTAATACGCTTAAGGGTGGGGAATATGAACCTTGGTCGTGCAGTCGCCGCGGAGGAAGTCGGCGCACCACGCAAGAGCTTGTCGCTGGACGGTGTCTGGCAGTTCAAGCACGAGGATGGCGCATGGCGCGAAGCGCATGTGCCCCAGCCCTGGCAGGCCGAATTCTCCGACCTCGTCGATACGTTTGGCCATGCCATCTACAAGCGCAGTTTTGCCGTGCCGGCCGGTTGGGATCGGCAAGAGCTGGTGCTGCATTTTGGCGCTGTGAGCTACTATTGCGAGGTGTTTCTCAACGGGCAGAAGCTGGGCAGCCACGAAGGCGCCTTCCTGCCGTTTGAGTTCGTGCTCGACGCCAAACTCCTCCGCCCGACCAATGAGGTCGAGGTGCGCGTGACCATGCCGTCGGCCGATCATCGCGCCTTCCCAGACTTCCCGTTTGGTGAAGTGCCGCACGGTAAGATTTCCTGGTATGGCCGGATTGGCGGTCTCTGGCAGTCGGTTTCTCTGCTGGCGCGCGATGCGCGGCGGCTTGAAGCGGTTGTCATCACGGCTGGCACCGATGGCCTTGTGAAGGCCGAGCTAGACTTTTCGGCTGCGGCCGCGGGCCTGCCGGTCAAGCTCGCCGTGCGCGATGCCGGTAGGAATGTGGTGGCCGAAAGCTTGGTGACTGCAGCGGCTTCGGTTGCGGTCGAGCTTGCGGTGACTTCGCCAAAGCTTTGGGGCATCGATCAGCCCAATCTCTATACGCTGACCGTGTCGCTGGGCGATGATGTCGACGTGGTGGAAGAGCGTTTTGGCTTCCGCTCGGTCGAAACGCGCGATGGCAAGATCTTGCTCAATGGCGAGCCGATCTATATGCGCGGCGCGCTCGACCAGGACTATTATCCAGACGGCATCTATACGCCGCCTTCGCTGGAGTTCCTGGAAGACCAGGCGAAGAAGGCCAAGGAGCTGGGTCTCAATACGCTCCGGTGCCACATCAAGGTGCCGGATCCGCGCTATTATGACGTGGCTGACCGATTTGGCCTGCTCGTCTGGACCGAAATTCCGAACGTCGCGAATTTCACATCGAAGTCGGCGCAGCGCATGCGCGACACGATGACGGGTATTCTGAAGCGCGATCGCAACCATCCTTCGATCATCGTCTGGACGATCATCAACGAGGACTGGGGCACCCGCATGCTCGAAAATGCCGAGCACCGGCAGTGGGTGAAGGACACCTACGACTGGCTGAAGGCTGAGGATGCGACCCGTCTTGTGGTCGACAACTCCGCTTGCTTCCCGAACTTCCACGTCAAGACCGACCTCAACGACTACCACTATTACCGCTCGGTGCCGGAGCGCCGGCAGGAGTGGGACGATATAACCGCGCAGTTCGCAGCAGGTGCTGACTGGACGTTCTCAAGCCTAGGCGATGCCGAGCGGAAGGGTGATGAACCGCTGATCGTTTCCGAATTCGGCGTCTGGGGTCTGCCTGATCCGAAGAAGCTGCGCCGTGAAGATGGGTCCGAGCCGGATTGGTTCGAGACTGGCTCGCTCTGGGGCGATGGCGTGGCGCTGCCGCATGGCATCGAGGACCGCTTTGGTGCGCTGGATCTGGCGAAAACCTTCGGCTCGTTCGATGCCTTCATCGAAAACGTGCAGTGGTATCAGTTCATGAACCTGCGCTACGAAATCGAGGAAATGCGCCGCTATTCCTCGATCATGGGCTATGTGATCACGGAACTAACGGATGTACATTGGGAGGCCAATGGTCTCCTCGACATCGAGCGCAATCCGCGCGTCTTCCATGACGTCTTTGGGTCGATCAACGCCGATGTGGTGATCGTGCCGCGTCCGGCGCGCTACTCGGCCTATCTTGGCGAAACGCTCGATATTGAGCTGAAAATCGGGACCGGTGGCGAGACTATTCCCGCTGGAGCTGTGCTGCGCTGGAGCGGCGAAGTTTCAGGTTCGGTCGATGTGCCGGCGACCGGCAAAGTGTCGACGGCCGATCTCGGCAAAATCGGCTTTGTTCTGCCGCAGGGCGGCGACAACCGTGTTCTATCCATAGAATTTGTGCTGGAGGCCGGTGGATCGGTTCTCTCGCGCAACACTTGCGAGATCGCGCTTTACCAAAAGCGCGATACGGCCGGGCGCCCCTCCATCGCCGCGGCCGATTCCTCCCTCGCAAGTTATGCCAGCGGCCTCGGCTACCGTGTGGTACCGGCTGCCGAGGCCGATGTGGTGCTGGTGCATGCGGTGGATGGCGACGATGTCGAGGCCATCAAGGCGGGCGCGCGCTATCTGATCCTCGCCGATGGGACGGTGGAGACGAACAAGAACCTGCGGACGGACATGCCTGACGGGGAACTGCCGCATCGCTCGATCGTGGCGGATGGCAAGACGTTCAGGCCAAGCCTCGATCAGCATTTGCCGGGCATCAGCCTGGTCGAGCGTGACGGGACGATCTGGCGGGGCGACTGGATTGCCGGGTTCTCGTGGGTGCGCCGCGAGGGGGCGTTTGCGAACATTCCGGGTGGGCCGATCTTTGATCTGAGCTTTTCCGATGTTGTGCCGCATCACCTGCTTACGGGGTTCAGGCCCTGGGAATTTGGCAACAATGTCATCGCGGGGATGGTCTGCGGCTGGGTGCACAAGCCGGCGGCGATCATTGGTGAAAAGCGCGTTGGCCGGGGTGGCGTTGTCGCGACGACGTTCAGGCTGACGCGCGAGGCGCCGGGGGCTGATCCGGTGGCGGCGGCGCTGTTTGATGGGTTGGTGGCGACGGCTGGGGAGCTGCCGGTGGATAAGGGTTCGATGTGACCTGAGGAATACCCTCACCCGTCTCGGCCTGCGGCCGATCCACCCTCTCCCCGAGAGGGAGAGGAATAAGAGGTGAGCGCCGAACCATTCTTCTCCCTCTCGGGGAGAAGGTGGCGCGAAGCGCCGGATGAGGGGGCGAGCCCACAACTCGCTCCTCTGCGGAGGAGAGAACCCATCACCCTGGATTTTCGCTGAACGCGAAAATCCTGTCCCTCTCCCGCAAGGGGCGAGGGGAGGTTCCGTGGGTGGGGCGAGGATGCAGGCCGCTAAATGAGCGGCAAGTGATCAGAAGACAGCAAAGCTGCGCTGGTCTCATAAGGAGGAAAGAGATGGCCGATATCGTCCTTCGGGATGTCAGCAAGTCCTATGGCGCTGTGCAGGTGCTGGACAGTGTCAGCATGCATATTCGCTCGGGCGAGTTCATCGTTTTCCTCGGGCCTTCGGGCTGCGGGAAATCGACGCTGCTGCGGATGATTGCCGGGCTTGAGGCGGTCAATGGCGGGGAAATCCACATCGGCGACAAGCGCGTTGATACCCTGCCGCCGAACCAGCGCGAAGTGGCGATGGTTTTCCAGAATTATGCGCTTTATCCGCATATGACGGTGCGCCAGAACATGAGCTTTGGGCTCGAAAATATCGGCACCGACAAGGCCGAGATTGCGCGCCGGGTCGACGAGGCAGCGCGGATGCTCGAGATCACGGCGCTGCTCGATCGGCGGCCGGCGCAGCTTTCGGGTGGACAGCGGCAGCGCGTTGCCATCGGGCGGGCGATTGTGCGCGAGCCCAAGGCGTTTTTGCTCGACGAGCCGCTTTCCAATCTCGATGCGGGGCTGCGGGTGCGGACGCGGGTGGAGCTGGCGCAGCTGCATCAGCGCATCGGCACGACGATGATTTTCGTGACCCACGACCAGACCGAGGCGATGACGCTGGCGAGCCGGATTGTCGTCATGAACAACCGCAAGGTGGAGCAGATCGGCACGCCGATGGAGGTGTATTCGAAGCCCGCGAGCCGGTTCGTGGCGGCCTTTGTCGGTTCGCCCTCGATGAATTTTTTGCCGGTGACGGCGCTGGCCGATGAAGGCGGGCGCGTCGCGGTGACGGCGGGTGGAACGCGGATTGCGACGACTATTCCGACCGCGCTTGCGCCGACCGTGGGGCAGGGGCTGACCTTTGGCGTGCGGCCCGATGCGTTGCGCGTGGCGGCGGACGGCGAGGTGGCCGGGACCATTGCGCTGGTCGAGCGGCTGGGGGACCGGACGCTCATCCATGCGCGGCTGGAAGACGGCACGGTGGTCGTCGGCGACGATATCGGCAAGTCGACCCTCGAAGCCGGGCAGTCTGTGCGGCTCAAGGTCGATGGTTCGGCAGTCCATCTCTTCGATGCCGAAGGGAAGGCCTATCACGCCGACTGAGGAGAGTTTCCGCCGGGAAAATAACAAGCGCCCGGCTGGATGAATGCATGCATTGGGCATGTTTGGGAGGAAAGTATGAAACAGACTTTGAAGCGACTGGCTTTGGTGTCGACTGCGCTGATGGCGCTGACCCATGCCGCTGCGGCTCAGCAGAATGTGGTCTGGTGGGATTTTCTCGCCGGCGGCGACGGCGTGCGCATGAAGGCGCTGATCGATCAATTCAACACCGAGCACCAGGGCGAGATTTCGATCGAGAACACGACGCTCGAATGGGGCACGCCGTTCTATACCAAGCTGCAAACGTCGGCGGCGATCGGGGAAGGGCCCGATATCGCGACCTATCACCTCAGCCGCATTCCGCTCGCCGTCGATAGTGGTACGGTGAGCGAGATCACCGACGAGGATATGTCCGGCGCCGGGATTTCGGACGGGGACTTTACGACGGCTGCGTCGGATGCCGGTAAGGTCGATGGCACGCGTTATGCGGTGCCGTTCGATCAGCACGGGCTCATTCTTTATTATAACAAGGATATGCTCGCCGAGGCTGGCTTGATCGGTGAGGATGGGCTGCCCAAGGGCCTCGATGGGCTCGAGAATTTCAACAAGATCCTGGCTGATTTCACCAAGGACGGGAAATACGGCATCTCGACCCCAACGGGCGATCGCTACCGCACGATCTACTCCCTGTTCGGCCAGCAGGGTGGCACGATGTTCGACGAAGCCGCAGGCGGTTTCTTCCCGACCGACGAGGACGTCACCAAGCTGACCAACGCCATCGATGTGGTGAAGGGTTGGGTCGATAGCGGCTACACGCCGGTGCAGGTCGAAAGCCCGGCGGCGCTGGCGCTCTTTACCTCGGGCCAGTCGCCGTTCTTCATCATGGGCAATTGGGAAATCCCGACCATGGTCGATCTCCATGCCAAGGGCGAACTGTTCGAATGGGGCGCGGTAGAATTGCCGACGCTGTTCGAAAACAAGGCCGCATGGTCTGACTCGCATGCCTTCGTTATTCCCGCCAATGCCGGCAAGGAAGCTGATGCGGACAAGCGCGCGGCGGTGATGAAGGTCATTGCCTGGATGGACCAGCACTCGCTCGACTGGGCTGGCGCTGGCCACATCCCGGCCTTCAATGCCGTGCGTGACAGCGCTGAATTCCAGGCGCTGAAGCCGCAGTCGGACTATGCCGGCTTTGCCGATACGGCCGTGTTCGATCCGCGCACCGTGCTTGCTGGTCCCGCCGCGCCGCTCGGCGATGCTTGGAGCAACTACATCAATCCAGCCACCACGGGTGAAATCGAGCCTGCAGATGCTGCCGTGCAGATGCGGGACGATTTGAACGGGCAGCTTTAGGACTAGACCCGATGGGCACCCTCCCCCTTGCGGGGAGGGTTGGGGAGGGGGACTTGGGCCAAGATATCGTGGCTCCCGACACCCCCTCCCGTCCTCCCCCGTCAAGGGGGAGGTGTCCGCCGGTGGTTGTGGATGCAGGGAGTTCTATGCGATGCTCAGGGATAAACGGCAGGAATATCTCGTGGCGCTGCTACTGGTGGGGCCATTTGTGCTCATCTATGGCGGGCTGTTTGTGTGGCCGACGATCCAGATGGCCATGCTCAGTTTTACCAAGGCGCCGCTGATCGGGTCGGGGGACTGGGTGGGCTGGGATAACTATGTGAAAATCCTCAGCCACAAGCTGTTTCACTCGGCCTTTTGGAACACGGCCTATTTCGTCGTGTTGACGGTTATTCCGAGCACGCTGGTTTCCCTCGTCATCGCCATGGCGGTGAACCGGCTCAAGGGACCGGTGCAGGGCTTTGTGCTCGCCTGCTTTTTCCTGCCCTATATCCTGCCGGTTTCGGTGGTGTTCCTCACCTGGAACTGGATCATCGACGTGCAATATGGGCTCGTGCAGGGGCTGGTGGCGCTGTTCAATGGCGGCAAGCCGATCTCGCTGACGCGCACCATTCCGCTCTTCATGCCCACCGTTGCCTTCGTCACGGTCTGGTGGACGATGGGGTTCAATATCCTGCTCTTTATCGCCGGCTTGAGAAATATCTCGCCGGAAATCTATGAGGCCGCGGCGCTGGATAGCGCGGGGCGGTGGCGGCAGTTCCAGCGTATTACATGGCCGCTGATCTGGCCGGTGACGGCGCTGGTGCTGACCATTCAGCTCATCGCGCAGCTCAAGATTTTCGATCAGGTCTACCTGTTCTCGATCGGCGGGCGGCAGGACGCGACGATCACGCTGGTTCAATATGTCTACAAACTGGCTTTCCAGCAGAACAAGGGCGGCGAGGCGGCGACGGCCGCCATGCTGCTCTTTGGGATGATCATCATCCTCTCGGTGCTGCAATACCAGGTCTTGCGTGCACGAGGTGAGAAATGAGCGCCGAAGCAATTCCCAACCGCGACACCATGGTTTCAGCGCGGAGCCGGGGCGATGGCCCCATCGACATGATCGGGCTGGCCCTGACTGTCATCACACTACTCGTCGCGCTCGCCTCGTTCTTCCCAATTTATTGGGCAGTGATCACGTCGATCAAACCCGATGGCGAGGTGATTTCGGGGAGCAATTCGCTGATCCCCAATCGGGTGGTGTTCGACAGCTATATCCACATCTGGAACAACACCAATATCGGCATCTGGTACATCAACTCGATGGTGACTTCGCTGATCATCACCGCGCTGGTGATCGTCTCCTCGGCCGGTTGCGCCTATGCGCTGAGCCAGTTGGATTTCCCCGGGCGGCGGGTGATCTATGTGCTGATCCTGGCCTGTTTCATGGTGCCCATGCAGGCGCTGATCGTGAACCACTTCGTGCTGATGGCGCAGTTCAAGCTGTTGAACACCTGGGCCGGTATCATCCTGCCGCAGCTGATCGTGCCGGTGGTGATCATCGTCTATAAGCAGTTCTTCGATAGCGTGCCGAAGGAATTTCGCGAGGCGGCGCAGATGGATAGTGCGGGGCACCTCAAGATCCTGTTCCGGATCTATCTGCCGATGAACTGGGGCGTAACGGCCGCATTGGCGATCATCACCTTTATCGGCGCCTGGAATTCCTTCCTCTGGCCTTTCCTTGCCGCGACCGGCGAGGCGACGATGACCGTGCCCGTGGGCATCACGCAGGTGAAGGACGCCTATGGCATTGTCTATGGGAAGTTGATGGCCTCGGCCGTCGTTGCCGGTCTGCCTGTGGCTGTTCTCTACCTCATCTTCCAAAAGCGCGTGACGCAAGCCATCATGCTTTCGGCAGGGGTCAAGGGTTGAACCACTGGGCGCGATAAAGACGGTGGCCGCCTAAAAAAGACTTTGCTGTGCTTTGGGCTTTGGCACTTGCGGCGTCGCTTCGCCGCGGCGCTTAAGTTCCTGCTCGGCGCTGAAGCGCGTGTCGATGTCGCGGTCGCGCGCTAACTCGTCGAGTGCTTCGAGCGAAATCTGTTCCCACGCTTTGCCACGCTCCGGACCGGAGCGCACTCGTGGCAGAAGGCCCGGCAGCTTGCTCCAGGCAATCAACTGTTCGGCCGAAGTTTCATTGAGCATATCGCGCAGGTGATGCGCCGTGACATAGGCATCGGGCATGGCGCGGTGGGCGGGGAGCCCGATTTCGTGCACGAGGCCCTCGGGCATGCGCTGATACCGCAGCATCTGGTTGGAAAAGCCTTCAAGTTTGGGCCAGACGCGCAAGGCGCTTTTCCAGGTGCATATCCACGGCGCGCCGCCGGTCAAACGCGGCGTGCAATAGCGCTGCTCGAAAGCTGCGCGATGCGCCGCCAAAGCGATGACGCCATCCTGCGGCTGCAAGACGGTGGGGGCTATGTCGCGCCAGAAAGGCGCATCGGCGACGAAGGCATCTAGAATATGGTGTATCGCCATTGTCTCGGGCGTGATGGGGCGGCCCGGATTGACGAAAAGCGCGCCGCGTTCGTCATTGACCTGCCACGGGCCGCCCTCGATCGAGACCACATCCTGCCAACCGATCTCGCAGACATCCGTTGCCGCATCGCCCGATGTCTCGAGGTCGATGACGCGTATCCTCCTGATGGACATGACCAATCCTTGCTGCATGAAGCCATAACGGACCATTGCCCACTAGGATGCACAAGTCCGGTTGCTGCGATCACGGCAATATCGTGATGGCGTGAGTCCAAGGAAAGCTTGCGAACAAAAAGAGAATATCATCCCCTGTCCGCTTATTGCGGGGATCGATTCGTGCTTGCCGACACCACCTATCTTGATGCGCTCAACACCAATCAGCGGGCGGCTGTCGTGCATGGGGTTGGGGAAGCAAAGCCCGGCCCCTTGCTGGTCATCGCTGGGGCCGGCTCGGGCAAGACCAATACGCTGGCGCATCGCGTGGCGCATCTCATCGCCAATGGCGCGGACCCCAGGCGCATTCTGTTGCTGACCTTTTCGCGCCGTGCCGCCAGCGAAATGGCCCGCCGTGTCGAGCGCATCGCAGGCCGCGTTCTCGGCATTGGCGAAGGCGCAGTCGCTGATGCTCTGACCTGGGCCGGGACTTTTCACGGGATCGGCGCGCGATTGCTGCGCGAGTATGCGCATCAGATCGGTCTCGATCCCGCCTTCACGATCCATGATCGCGAAGACTCCGCCGATCTCATGAACCTCGTCCGCCACGAGCTGCAGTTCAGCGAGACCAAGACGCGGTTTCCGACCAAGGGCACGTGCCTCGCCATCTATTCCCGCGTGGTCAATGCGCAGGCGGACCTCGACGAGGTTTTGAAATCCGTCTTTCCCTGGTGCGCCATGTGGTCTGCCGAATTGCGTCAGCTTTTCAGCGCCTATGTCGAAGCCAAGCAGCAGCAGAATGTTCTCGATTACGACGACCTGCTGCTCTACTGGGCCGGGATCATGGCCGAGCCTATGATTGCCGAGCAGATGTCGAGCCTTTTCGACCATATCCTCGTCGATGAATATCAGGACACCAACCGGCTACAGTCCTCGATCCTGCTCGCTTTGCGCCCGGATGGGCGCGGCATGACGGTGGTCGGCGATGATGCGCAATCGATCTATTCTTTCCGCGCCGCGACCGTGCGCAATATCCTCGACTTTCCGAGCGCCTTTTCGCCGGCCGCCGAGATCGTCACGCTCGATCGCAACTATCGCTCCACCCAACCGATCCTCGCCGCGGCCAATGCGGTGATCGAGCAGGCAAGCGAGCGCTTTACCAAAAATCTCTGGTCCGAAAGGCACTCCGAGGCCAAGCCTTTCCTCGTCACCGTCAAGGATGAGGCCGATCAGGTAGGCTATATCGCCAAGTCTATTCTGGAGGCGCGCGAGGCGGGCACTGCGCTCAAGGAACAGGCCGTGCTGTTCCGCGCATCGAGCCATTCCGGGCCGCTCGAAATCGAGCTGACCCGCCGCAACATTCCTTTCGTCAAATTCGGCGGGTTGAAATTTCTCGACGCGGCCCACGTCAAGGACGTGCTGGCGCTTTTGCGATGGGTTGAAAACCCGCGCGATCGGGTTGCCGGTTTTCGCGTGCTGCAACTCATGCCGGGCGTCGGGCCGGGAACGGCTGGCCGAGCCCTTGATGCCATCGCCGCCCATGCCGATCCCGCATGGGCTTTTTCCGAAGTTCCGCCACCTATCAAGGCCGGTCAGCATTGGCTTGATCTCGTCAGCATGGTGGGCCGGCTTTCGGCGCGCGAAATCTCTTGGCCGCTCGACATGGCTTATATCCGCCAATGGTACGAGCCGCTGCTGGAGGCCAATTACGAAGATGCAGCTATCCGATCGGCCGATATCGTCCAGCTCGAGCAGATCGCCTCTGGCTATCCGAGCCGCGACCGGTTTCTCACTGAACTGACCCTTGATCCGCCCGACGCCACCAGCGACCAACCCGGCGTGCCCTTGCGCGACGAGGATTATCTCATTCTCTCGACCATCCACTCGGCAAAGGGGCAGGAGTGGAAATCGGTCCATGTCCTCAATGTCGTCGATGGCTGCATTCCGTCCGATCTCGGCACGGGATCCACGCATGAGATCGAAGAAGAGCGGCGGCTTCTTTATGTCGCCATGACCCGCGCCAAGGACGAATTGCATCTGCTCGTGCCGCAGCGCTTCTATGTGACCCAGCAGACGAGGAATGGCGATCGCCACCTCTATGCGCAACGCACCCGCTTCATCCCAAGGTCGATGACCGCATTTTTCGATGACATCTTATGGCCGCCGGTGACGCCAATCCGCGAAGGCGTCGGCCCGGCGCGGCCAGCTGTCGTCGATATCGCGGCCAAGATGCGCGGCATGTGGTAGCGTCAGGTATAGTTTCCGAGCGCAGCGTACCATTCGGCATAGGGCGTGTTTCGTGCGAAGTGTCGGTTGTAATCCGGCGCGCCGTCGTCCCACCAGACAGGGCCACGTTCGCCAAGCGCGACCTTGGCTTCATCGACCGCAGTGCGCGCAGCTTTTCGCGCCGCATCATCATTTTTTTGCGAGACCGACGGCGCGTCGTGCGGCCGTCAATTTTTGGACCCAATATGTGCGGTTGGTCTCGCTGAGTGAAGGATTGCTCTTCCGCCAGAGCCGGCCGCGCACGACGAAATATCGCCCGTCTGGCGTGGTCGGATAGTCCTTTACCTTTTTAGTAGCCATGGCCTCGTCACTCGGAAAAGTGCAGGCTCCACCCGCGATCGGCGCCGGAGGGGGAGCGGTATTCGACATCAGGGACCCACTGATATTGCCCAAAGAACCATTTTCGCGCCGACCAGAAATTGCTCGGTTCTTCGTCCTCAGGCACACCATGATAGAGAAAGGGCACGGGCTCTTTCACGCCCTCGCCATCCGTCCCGTCCTCATCCGTGATGAAGCTATGGTGGCCGACGCCTTTTGCCGCGGTGGCTAAGGTGCCTGTATCGGACAGCGTTTCGGCATTGGCACCAAAGAGGCACCCGTCCGACTTGGACCAATCCTCGGCCACCAGGGGAACGCCGTCAGCGCGCAATCGCAGATCGGCGAGGCAATAGTTCGCACCCCATGAGCCGTTGGCCGAATAGACCACGTGCAACTGTCCCGCTGGGTCCACGATCGGCTGGGGGCCCTCGTTGATCGACGGCGTCTCGTTCGCAACGTTTTCCCAGGGCTGATCGGGAGACGAGATGATCGCCCGTGACGCGTCAGGCGCGTCATCACCCTGCAGCTTCACGATGAAAATATCCTGCTGCACATCGCTATCGCCCTGCCAGCCGGACCAGACGAAGAAATCATCTCCGTCGAAACTAAAGGGCATGCCGTCGATGGCCCACTTGTCTTCGGGCAGATCGATTTCCTCCGCGGGGCCATAACCGGATGTCGGCTCTGTCGAGGTGATGCGATACATCCGATGCGCCTCGCCGACGCCGGCCGCGAAATAGACGTGATAGAGGCCTTCTTTGTAGACGATCTCCGGCGCCCAGACTTCGCCGAGCCGATCCCGATCGAACCAGATCCGCAAGCCGCGCGCTTCGGCAAGCGCATCAAGGCTCGATGCGACGCGCACCACGAGACTATCGCCGCGCCGCGATTCGACGGCCACAAAGCCGTCGTCGGTGTGAATGACGCTGGGGTCTGCTGAGTAAATGCCCGTGTCGCCGAGAGGCGCCGGAGCATCTTGCGCCGAGGCGGAGATCGCGCCGGCAAGAAACCAGGTTACCGCCAGGCCGCCAATCCAATTCGGCATCGTCCCCTCCCAAAAATGTCGCGGCGTCCGATTTCCACTGATTATCGCCGCGCTGTCGTCGTTTCGATATTTGCGCTCGTCATGATCGCAACGCGACCATTTTTCACCGCGTCGTCGGCCATCGTCAACGCGTCTCCAACGAAAGCTCAGGCATGAACTACAAGGATTTCATGGCGAGACCGGGCCGGGATTGCGCCATTATCGCGCATCGCGGCATCTGGCGGGATGCGCCGGAGAACAGTCTCCAGGCGATCGAAGCGGCCATTGCCGGCGGCTATGACGTCGTCGAGATCGATGTGCGCCGTAGCGCCGACGGCGCGCTGTTCCTCTGCCACGACGATAGTCTCGAGCGGATGACGGGGCACGACGCCGCGGTGGAAGAGCTTGCGGCCTCGGAGCTGGCTGCGCTGCACCTGCGCAATCGCGATGGTGGCGCGGGGAATGCGCTGACCGATCAGAAACTCGCGCGTCTGAGCGATGTTTTCGATCTCACCCGGGATCGCATCTTCATCCATCTCGACGTCAAGGACCGGCTTCTTATTCCCGAGGTCATCGCCGCCGCCCAGGCCGCCGGCGTCGATCAGCAGGTCGACTTTTGGAGCGCCCTTCGAGACGAAGACGACTTCGCTTGGATCAATAGCAACATCATGGCCCACGGCGTCCCGTTCATCGCCAAGACGCGGCTCAATGTGCCGGGTGCGGAACTTCAGACCGAATTGGTGTTTCGGATCAAGCCGCTGATCTGCGAAATTTACTTCGATTCCATCGAGCAACTCGCCGCGCATCGGGATCGCTTTGCGGCGGCGGGGATCAGCCTCTGGGTCAATACGCTCGATGATGTTTCCTGCGCCGGGCTGACCGACAGCGCGGCACTCAGGGATCCCGACGCGGTTTGGGGGCGCCTCCTCGATGCAGGCGTGTCTGCCATCCAGACCGACGAAGCGGCGGCTCTCAAAGCCTATCTCGCCAAGCGCCGCTGATATTTCCCAAGAAAGCGAGACCAATGGCCTACATAGACTATATCGCAGATCCAACGCGCCGTTGCGCCATCGTTGCCCATCGCGGCGCCTGGCATGGTGCGCCGGAAAACAGCCTCGCGGCGATCGAGAATGCCATCGCTATCGGCGTCGACATCGTAGAACTCGACGTGCGCAAGAGCGCTGATGGCGAACTCTTCCTGATGCACGACGATACGCTGCTGCGCATGGCGGGGATCGATCGCGATGCCGAGACTTTTACGATCGCTGAGCTGCAGGCTATCGCGCTTCGTGCCGATGATGGCGGCGACGGCCGGGCGCTGACGGACCAGCGCGTGCCGACCCTCAAGCAGGCGCTCGAAATCATCCGCGGGCATATCTTTGCCGATCTCGATTTGAAGGATCGAGGCCTATTTTCCGAAGTGGCTGCCTGCGCGCGCGATATGAATGCTGCGGACTATGTGGACCTCAAGACCACGGTCACCACACAAGAACACGTCGACTGGGTCAACGCGCAGGATATTTCCGGCGTGCCGTTTCTGGCCATGACGCGCTTTACCGAGACCGGAACCGGTGACACGCTGGCGCTCCTGTCCGGCATCAAACCCTTCATGAGCGAAATCAGCTTCGATCACATCGAGACTATCGAGAGCAATCGTGCGGCGTTCGAGGCAGCGGGCATGGCGCTTTGGAAGAATACGCTCGATATGGCGAGTAGCGGGGAGTGGACCGATACCGTCGCACTGGCTGACCCTGATAAAATTTGGGGACGGTTGATCGATGCTGGTATCAGCGCCATCCAGACCGACCAGCCGGCGGCATTGAAAGCTTACATCGAGAAACGTGCATGACCGAAATCAGCGATGATCTGCTCAAAACCCTGATGGCCGACATGCGGACGGTGGCGGAACAAGAGATTTTGCCCCGATTTCAGGCGATTACCTCAGATAGCATGCGCGCCAAAACTGCGCCCGATGACTTGGTGACCGATGCCGATATTTCCGCAGAACATGCTCTAAACCGGCTGCTCGTGGAGCGGCTCCCGGGCGTCGTGGTCGTGGGTGAAGAGGCGGTGTCCGAGGATAGATCCGTCCTCGACGGTATCGGTGCCTCCGGGCTGGTCGCCATTATCGACCCTGTCGATGGCACCTGGAACTTTGCCCATGGCGTGCCAACATTCGGGTCGATCCTTGCCATTGTCGAGGAAGGTAAAACCATTGCCGGCATCATCCACTATCCGGTGATGGGCGATTTCATTGTCGCCCGGCCCGGTCAGGGCGCCTGGCATGTTGCGGCCGATGGCGCGGCGAGTCGCCTTGCGGTGGCCAAGTCCCGACCCATTGCGGACCTGCATGGTTTTGTGCCGCTCCATATGTTCGCGCCTGAACTACAGCCAGAGCTTTCGCAGCGCGTCCTGCGCTTCTCGCGCACCACGACATGGGGCTGCTCGGCCTGGGAATATCGCATGCTCGCGACCGGGGCGATGAGCTTCTGCCTCAATGCGAGCGTCATGCCCTGGGACCACGCGGCGGGCGTGCTGATCCACGCCGAAGCGGGTGGTCATGCTGCGTTCGTGAGCGACGAACCGTATAGCGCGGATCAGAACAAGGGCTTCTTGCTCACCGCGACCGATGCGGAAAGCTGGACACACATCCGGGATACTCTGTTCGCCTGATAATGAGAGGCTTCCGGTGAGGGAGCGAGACAAACTCATCGCTGCCGGTAACGGTCCAAATCTCTCTCGCGGCGCTCAGGCGTTGTGGGAGAGGATGGGCCGCCAAAGACGCCCGGTCTCATTGGTTTGGAGTTGTGCGGCGGCGAGAGCAGTATCCGTGGCTGGTTCCGAGACCGTGATGCCGGGCAACTGCTTTCTCATTTCAGCGCCGATTGCTGGGTGAAGCTTTAAGACACCGCCGATGAAGGCGACGGGCCGTTCTCCAACTCTGGTTTGCAGGGCCTGAGCCAGTTCCGCCAGATGGGCGCCAGCCTGCGTGAGGATAGCGAGGGCCGTCGCGTCACCGGCTTCCGCTGCCTGGGCCACGCCGACAGCCAGCGCGCCAATGCGGCCACGATCGCCGCCATAGACATATTCGCGGACGTGATGCCATTCGCTGCCGCCGACCAGGGCAAAGAGCGCGTCGGCCAGGGCTTGAACGTCGGAGAACGAACCGGTGCGATCGAGGGTTCGGTAGATGATGTCGAGGGCATGCAGGGCAATCCAACTGCCCGAGCCGGCATCATCGATGAGGATACCTCTGCCGCCGACGCGCGTCATGCTGCCATCGGCCGCGACGTGAACGCCGATGGAACCGGTTCCGGCGGACACCAGGTGACCTTGCCCCGGCTGGAATTGCGCTGCAAAGGCAAGGACGATGTCGTCGGTCAGGAGAATTTGCTCCGGCCTCAGCCCAATGGCGTGATTTATGAGGCCGTGGACTTCCCCTGTGGCGACGGCTCCAAAGCCGGTTAGTCCGCCCACGAGCCCGATCGGCTGAAGGTTTTCAGCGGCAAGCGCGTTGCCGATCTGCGCTAAAGCCGTGCCCAGACGCTCCCGCTCGGCCGGGTTGAAAACATGGGCGGTGGCGCCATTGACGCTGCCGCGCGCAACCACCTGCCCAGCCTTATCGCAGGCCACCCATCGGCTTGCCGTGCCGCCGACATCAAGGCCGAGATAGGTCTCTCTCACCGTGGCACGCCCTGCTGCACGAAACTGCGCGTGATTTCCCGGGGATTTGTGATCATGGTGCCAACAACCACCGCATGCGCGCCCGCCGAAAAGGCCTGGCGCACGAGATCGGGCGTATTGTAGCGACCCTCGGCCACAACTGGCACCGTGAGGCGCGCAGCAAGATTTTCCAGCAATCTTAGGTCCGGTTCGCTTGGTTTGGGCATGGTGGCCTCGGTATAGCCGGAAAGCGTGGTGGCGACGTAATCGGCGCCCCAGTCAGCGGCTTTCAGTCCTTCTTCCACCGTCGAAATATCGGCAAAGACCTCAGCGCCCAGCTCCGCCTTGATGCGACGGATCATGACGCTCGGATGCTCGCCATCGCGTGGCCGCTCAGTGCAATCGAGTGCAACAATATTGGCTCCGGCTTCGACAATAGCGGCTGCGGTTTGAAAATCGGGCGTGATGTAGACCGGGTGATGTTCCGAGAAGACCTTGTGTATCCCGATCACAGGCAGGCCGGCTTTGGTGACCACCGCAATGTCGTCCGGACCATTGGCACGGATGGCGACAGCGCCACCATCGCGTGCGGCAAGCGCCATAGCGCCCATGAATTGAGCCCCATGCAGGGGATTGTCCGCACGCGCCTGGCAGGAGACGACCAGTCCCTTCTGCAGCATCATTTGATGGCGCCCGATGTCATGCCCGCAATGAACTGGCGGGACAGGACGATGTAGATGATGATGATCGGCGCGGCCGAAAGCGTTAGGCCCGAGAACAGCACGCCCCAGTCGGTCGTGTATTCGCCCATGAACGTGGTGAGGCCTTGGGGCAGGGTTTTCAAACTGTCGTTCTGGATAAAGACCAAGGGGAAAAAGAAGTCGTTCCAGATCGGCACGATATTCTGGATACCGGCGATGACCATAGCCGGGCGCACCAGCGGCAGCATGATCGACCACATGATGCGCGCTTCCGAAGCGCCGTCCATGCGAGCGGCGTCCTCAAGTTCATTGGGCAGGGTGCGGATGAAGCCGGTCATGATGAAGACCGTCGAGGGCAGGCCCATGGCGGTATAGACGAAGATGAGGCTCAGTTGATTATTGAGGATCGACAGGTCTCGCATCAGCATGAAGAGCGGGATGATGGCGAGTTTTAACGGCAGGGTTAGCCCGGCCAGGAAAAACATCAGGATGAAGTTGGCGCCGGTAAAGGCATAGCGGCCGATGGCATAGGCGGCCATGGTGCCTAGCGTCAGGATCAGCACCATCGATGCGCCGGTAACCACGAAGGAATTGAGCAGGTAGCGCAGGAAGTTGGTTTCCGACCAGATCTTGATGAAGTTCTGGACCTGGGTGAAATCGGGAATGCCAAACGGCGACTGAAAAATCTGCGGTGTGGTCTTGAAGGCCGAGAACACCATGATGACGATCGGCGCCAGCATCAGGATGGTGTTGGCGATAAGGATGATCTGCAAAAGGCCATCGCGGCCAAGCGTGCCGAGAATGCCCTTGCGATCATAGTAGTTGGTCGTCGTCACGCTCATAGCTGAATTTCCCGGGCGCGCAGGCGGGTGGTGATGACAGCGGCAATGGCCGCGATGAAGATGAAGATGAGGACGGCCAGCGCAGAACCCAGACCGAAGTCCTGTTGGCCGGAAGAGACATTGCCAAAGGCAGTGCGGTAAAAATAGAGCCCCAGCACGTCGGTCGAACCAAACGGCGACCCATCGAGCCCACCCATGATATAGGGCAGCTCAAACCAGTTGAAGGCGCCGACGAAGAGCAGCGTGAACACGATCGTGGCGCTCGGGGCGACCAGCGGCCAGACGATCTTGGTGATCTTGACCCATTCGCTCTCGGTTTCCATGCGCACGGCATCGAGAATTTCGCTGGGAATCCGCTGCATGCCGGCAAGGAAAACCAGGGTCGGGAAGCCGACCATGTGCCAGGCCTGCGCTGCGATGATGCTCCAGAGGGCGGTGCCGGATTGGCCGAGCCAGGGCTGGGCCCATTCGCTGAGGCCAATGCTTTTGAGGCTGATATTCACCACGCCAAAGAGCGGGTGATAAAAGAGCTTGAAGAGATAGGCGACGATGATCGTCGAGAGCACCACCGGCAGAAATACGGCGATGCGGTGGAAGCGCGCGCCGGGCAGTTCGCGCCAGAGCGCATAGGCGAGGATGAAGCCGAGCCCATTTTGCAGCACCATGAGCGCGAAGAAGACGATGATATTGTTCTTGAAGGCGTTGAGCGTCCAGCTGCGATAGGGCTCGACGAACAGCACCGCGTGAAAATTCTCGAGGCCGACGAATTCGAGGCGCTTCAATCCCTGCCAGTCGAAGAAGGCATAAGCGAAAGCCGAGATGATCGGATAAACGATAAAGAGCGCCACGAAGCACAGCGGCGGCACGATCAGTGCCGTGATCCAAAGTCCGCGGCCGGTCATCCGAAATTGGGGCATCAAAGGCTCGCTCAGATGGGATTGGGGGTGACCTTATGGCCACCCCCGAGGCGGAGGGAAGGCCGCCTTATTTCTTGAAGGGCTCGTACCAGGCAGCAAGGCCGGTGGTCAGCGCTTCGCCGATGGCTTCGGGCGTCGTTTCACCCGAGAACAGCTTCTGCATTTCACCCTGGATCAGCACCGAGCCCGAGGGTTCGCCATAACGGAAATGGGCGAGCATCAGGTAGGGGATCGAGGACTTGTTGAGGTCGTTGACTTCCGCCAGCAGCGGGTTGTCGAACGTCACGCCCGGAATGGTCGAGATATTGTTGAGCGTATTGGCAAAGGCCTGGCCAAATTCCGGGCTCGCCAGATAATTGACGAAGGTGATCGCCGCTTCCTTGTTGGGCGAGGCGGCATTGACTGAATAGCCACCATCGAAATAGAGGCCGACGAGCTTGGCGTCCTCCGCGGTCTTGCCGGGGGCGGCGAAGACGCCCATTTCGATATCCGGGTTCTGCGCCTTGAAGGTTGCCAGTTCGTAGGAGCCGCCAACGAACATGGCGGACATGCCAGACGAAAAGAGCTGCTGGGCCGAGGGGTAGTCGAGGCCGATGAAGCCATCGGGGAAATAGTCCTGGGCCAGTTCGTTGACCGAGGCGAGAGCCGAGGTGAAGCGGGCATCGGTGAAGTCCGCGGTGCCGGCCATCAGCTCGTCGTAAAAGGCCTTGCCCATGAGCGAGGAGCCGAGCCCGAAGGTCACGGTTTCATTCTGCCAGGCGGTGGCGGTCCCATTGGCAAAGGGGATGATGCCGGCGTCCTTGAGCTTCTGGCTCGCAGCCATCAGGTCGTCCCAGGTCTGGGGCTCTTCGATGCCGTTATCAGCGAAAATCTTGGAATTGTAGATGACAAGCTGGGTCTGGCTGGCGAAGGGGACAGCGTAGATCTTGCCATCGGCCCGCACGCTTTCGGCGGCAAGTGCAGGTTCGGCGAAATTGGCAAGGGCCGGGACGCTTTCGGTCGTCAGCTCTTCGAGGTAGCCAGCGACAGCGACGTTTTCGAGCCCGCCATAGGCGCGCACCATCATCACGTCCGGACCTGTACCCCCTGCAAGGGCGGTCGAGAGGATCGTGTTGTAATTGGTCGCCTCGAACGTCTCGAACTTGACCGTGATGCCCGGATTGGCCGCTTCGAATGTGTCGATGAACTGCTCGTAAGCAGCGCGGTCTTCCTGGCGCCAGCTCCAGAACGTCAGGTCTTGAGCGAAGGCGGGGGCGGCAACGAGCAAGGCGCTGAGTAGAGTTCCGGCACGCACTATGGTTTTCATCTGTATTCCCTTCCCTTGAAAACGTCTTGCAGATGTCTCAGGCGAACCGGATCAGGGTGTCAGCCGTCGGCCATCCTCGGCAGAAAAGTAATGTGCGGCGCCAGGCGCGACCGTCACGGTCACGGCCTCGTCGGGCGCATAGAGATCATTGGGGGCAGTGCGGGCCGACAGCAGTTTGCCATCGGCGAGCCGCACATAGACATAGGCGTTGTCGCCGAGATATTCGGTATATTCGACGCGACCGGCGAAGCCTTCGGCGCTGGCGCCTCGGATAAGCTGAACCGTGTCCGGCCGCAGCCCCAGCTTCAGGGTTTTGGGGCCAGGAAGGTTGCCGACCGAAATCGAACCGCCATTTGCAAGGACCAGCCGATCGCCGTCGCGCGTCACGTCCACCAGGGCCATGCGGGGCGAGCCGATAAAGGTTGCGACAAAGGTATTGGCGGGCGTCTCGTAGAGTTCGCGGGGCGAACCGACCTGTTCGATGCGGCCATTGTTCATGACGACGATCTTGTCGGCGAGGGTCATGGCCTCCACCTGATCATGCGTCACATAGATCATGGTGCCGCCGATCTCGCGATGGAGCTTGGCGATTTCGAGCCGCACCTCGGAGCGGAGAGCTGCATCGAGATTGGACAGCGGCTCATCGAGGAGGAACACGTCGGGCTTGCGCACCAAGGCGCGGCCGATGGCGACGCGCTGGCGCTGTCCGCCGGAAAGTTCGCGCGGCTTGCGCTTGAGGAGCGCTTCAAGCCGCAGCATCTGGGCCGCCTCGGCGATGCGGCGCTCGACCTCGGGCTTGTCGAGGCCCATGAGGCGGGCGCCGAAGGCCATGTTTTCGTAGACATCCATATGCGGATAGAGCGCATAGGACTGGAACACCATGGCGATACCGCGCCGGGACGGGGCCACATCGTTCATGCGGTGGCCGTTAAGAACGAACTCGCCGTCGCTGATGGGATCGAGGCCGGCGATCAAGCGCAGCAGCGTGGACTTGCCACATCCCGAGGGACCAACGAAGACGACGAATTCGCGGTCGCCGATTTCGAGATCGATGCCGTGCAGCACTTCGGTGTCGCGAAAACGCTTCTTGATGCCACGAAGCGACAGCTGGGCCACGTATTCTCTCCATCCCGATCCGCCCCACGCAGATCCTCGACAGGATCATTGCTGATCTGTCGGGAGGAATACTAAATTCCTAAAATCGATCGTGTCAAGAATATCCGATTACAGTCGCGCGGCCGTCAACGGACCTTAAGCACGGTGACCGCGCTTTCGGAATTGTGGATGAAGTCGTGAGCATCGGTCTGCTGCCGCACCATCAGGATGAACAGCATGTCCATCAGCATGAGCTGCGCATCGCGCGAGGTGATGGCGGAAGAGCGGACACGTTCTTCGTCGGCGACGGTGAAGAGGTGGATGTCGGCAAGGTCGAGCAGGGGATTGGGCTGCAGCCCTGTCATTGAAATGACTTTCGCGCCGCGCTGCTTGGCGATCTCGGCAATGCGCAGGGTTTCCATGCTGCGGCCGGAATAAGAGAGCGCCAGCAAGACATCCGCTTCATTCAGCGCCGAAGCGTTGGAAATTTGAATGTGGCTATCGCTGTCGATCAGCGCGACCCGGCCTAATTTCAGCAGTTTATAGGAAAAATCCTTGGCAACCAGAGAGGATGCGCCGACCCCGGCAAGCTGGATCTTTCGAGCGCCAACCAGCGCCTCATGCGCAGAATCGATGGTTTTCTCGTTATTGGCCGCCAGCGTTTCGCGCATCGAAAGCAGCTTCGAGCCGATCAGCTTTTGCAAAATGGTGACGTAGCTATCGGCCGCTTCGATCGTGCCGTGGATGACGCCGCCCGGCGTGTGCCACTCCATGGCCTTGGCTTTGTTCACGGCAAGCTTGAGCTGCTGATAGCCGCCATAGCCGAGTTTCTGGCTGAACTTGACGACGCTCGATTGACTGCGCCCCGTTGCCTCCGCCAGCGCTGCGGAGGAGAGCGTCAGCATCTTTTCGGGATTGTCGATGATGAATTGGGCGATCTGCCGATCGGCCTGGGTCATGCTGTCGAGTTGGGCGGTCAACACTTTGAGAACAGACATGCGACTTCCCTCGAACCGGCGCCGACCGTGGTCCCCGCCGGGGAGGACTAAAGCCGAGACGTTTCAAAATGCAACTGGCATTGCAGCGGCTTATCGCGCTGCCAGCCTGTGGAACAATCCATTGATGGAATACAATATTCCACATGGAATTGACAGTCGGAATAATCGCTTCTAGCCTTGCCGGTGAACGAGAGCATTGAGCACATGGCAAGAACCACGCTGATGGCTGAGCTGGAACAGCTCGTTTCCGAAGCGCGCAATCCCGAGACGATGCAGATCGACCTTATGAGCTCGATCGAGATCGTCGGCGCGATGAATCGCGAGGACCATCATGTAGCCGACGCCGTGCAAAAGGTGCTGCCGCAGGTTGCCGCCACCGTCGATCATGTGGTCGAGGCATTCCGCCATGGCGGGCGTCTCATCTATATGGGCGCCGGCACCAGCGGGCGCCTCGGCGTTCTCGATGCCTCCGAATGTCCCCCAACCTTTGGCGTGCCCGAAGGCATGGTTATCGGACTGATCGCCGGCGGCGATCGAGCCCTCCGTCACCCGATCGAAGGCGCAGAAGACTCGCGCGACGAGGGGCGGCGCGATCTTGAAAAAATCGGTGTGACCAAACGGGACGTGGTCGTCGGCATCGCCGTCAGCGGTCGCACCCCCTATGTCATCGGCGGTCTCGACCATGCCAAAAGCGTCGGCGCGGTCACGGTGGCGCTATCGTGCAATCCGGATTCAGTGATCGCGGCGATGGCCGATATCGCGATCTCGCCCGTCGTCGGTCCTGAGGCCCTGACTGGCTCGACCCGGCTAAAGTCAGGCACGGCGCAAAAGCTGGTGCTCAACATGCTGACCACGGCCAGCATGATCCGGATCGGCAAATCCTACGAAAACCTGATGGTCGATCTTTCGGTCAGCAATGAAAAGCTGCTCGCCCGCGCCAGCCGCATCCTGATCGATGCCACCGGTTGTTCAAGCGAGGCAGCCGAACAATTCCTCAAGTCGGCCAAAAACAACGTCAAGCTCGCCATCCTCATGGCGCTGACCGGAATGAACGCGGCTGAGGGCGAGGCAGCGCTCATTCATGCCGACGGCTTCCTGCGCCGGGCCGCCGCGCAGCAATTGCCACGCGCGGCTGGGTGAGGTCGCTGAAAATGTCGACACCACTCGCCCTTTTCGTCGGTATGCCCGGGCTTGAACTCTCATCCTCGGAAGTCGCCTTCTTTCGTGACGCAAATCCCTTTGGTCTCTTCCTCTTCAAGCGCAATCTCGACAATCCCGAGCAAATCCGGCGCCTCGTCGGTCAGTTCCGGGACGCCGTCGGCCGGGAAGATGCGCCTGTTTATATCGATCAGGAAGGTGGCCGCGTGCAGCGGCTCGACAACGGCAATTGGCCGCTCTTCCGCCCCATCGGTCACTTCGGCGCTCTGGCCAAGAAGGATCTGGACCTTGCCAAACATGCGCTGCGCCAGTCCACTCTCGCGATGGGGTCGATGATGACCGAACTCGGGATCGGCAGCGGCGCGACGCCGGTTGTCGATCTCGCGCGCGCCGGCACGCATGACATCATCTCGTCCCGCTCTTTCAGCGCCGATCCCAATCTAGTTGCCGAACTCGGCCGCGTGGTGGTCGAGGCTTTGCTCGAAGTGGGCTCCATGCCGATAATCAAGCACATTCCCGGTTATGGCCGTGTTGATGTCGACCCGCACCACGATCTGCCCGTGGTTCACGCGAGCGTTGACGAGATGATGGACAGCGATTTCCTGCCCTTCATCCGGCTCAAGGACAGCCCCTGGGCCATGGTCGCGCATCTGATCTTTTCAAAGATCGATCCAGATTTGCCGGCCTCGATCTCGCCGCGCGTGTGCAACCTCATTCGCACAGTGCTCGACTATGACGGCGTGCTGATCACCGATTGCCTGACCATGGATGCTCTTTCGGGCAGTTGGTCCGATCGCGTCCGCGCGGCGCTCGATGCCGGTTACGATATCGCCCTCCACAGCCAAGGCGATCTTGCGGCGAGCGAAGCTGCCGCCAAAGCCGCCCGTGTCATGTCGCATGCCACCTCGGCGCGTGTCGCCCGTGCGGAACAGCGGCTCGGCAACCGGCGCGCCGACACCAAAGCCCTCCACGCCGAGGTGGAGAAAATTTTCGAGGAGAACGGCTTCGCCTGAGGCGGCGTTGCTGAGCAAGGAGAGACCCCGATGCGTAAATTGAGTTTTATTGCGACGACATCATTGGCCGTGCTTGCCCTGGCAACACCGGTCTATGCGCAGGATAGCGGCAAGGTGCTTACCCTGGCGTCCGAACAGGTCACGACCTTCGTGCGCAATTTCAACCCGTTCAGCCAGACGTCGGCGCGCTACACGACGCAGGATTTCCTTTACGAGCCGCTGGTCGTCTTCAATCGCCTGCAGGGCAACGAACCGAACTACCGGCTTGCCGAAAGTTTTGAGCTGGCCGACGATCTGATGTCGATCACGTTCACGCTGCGCGATGGCCTGAAATGGTCCGACGGCGAGGATTTCACCGCCGACGACGTGCTCTTTACCTACGACTACATCAAGAAATTCCCGGCGCTCGACTTCATCTCGATCACGCCGCAGATCGCATCGGTCGAAAAGGTCGACGATCGCACCGTGCGCTTCAATCTGACCGAAGCCAATTCGCTCATTGCCAATACCATTGTGGGCATGCCGATCGTGCCTGAGCACATCTGGTCCGAAGTGGCTGATCCGGTCACCTTCGCCAATGAAAACCCGGTTGGCTCGGGCCCGATGACGGAGATCACCCGCTTCACCCCGCAGGTCTACGAGCAGTGCCGCAATCCAAACTATTGGGACGCCGACAATCTGGCCGTCGATTGCCTCCGCATGCCGCAGCTTGCGGATAATCCGCAGGTGCTCGCCGCTTTGGCCGACGGCAGTCTCGATTGGGGTACGAGCTTCATTCCCGACATCGACAACACCTTCGTCGCGAAGGATCCCGAGCACCACAAATATTGGTTCACGCCCTCGAGCCTCGTGTCGATGCAGATGTCGCAGGTTTCGCCGGACGAAAACGCGCGCAAAGCGTTCAACGATGTGACCTTCCGCCGAGCCCTCAGTATGCTGGTCGATCGCCAGGCGATCGTCGACATTGCAGGCTATGGCTATCCGCTCCTCAACGAAGACCCGTCCGGTCTCGGCGAGCTCTATGCCGCTTTCGCCAATCCGGAAGTCGAAACGCAGTTCGGCCAATATGGCAAGTTCGACCTCGAAGCCGGCATGGCGCTGCTTGATGAAGCCGGTTATGTCGATGCCGATGGCGACGGTTTCCGCGACAATCCCGATGGCACGCCGCTCGAACTCGATTTCAAGGTGCCCAATGGCTGGACCGACTGGATCGACGCGGTGCAGATCGCCATGGAAACGCTCCAGGAAGCGGGCATCAACGTGTCGCTCTCGACCCCGGAAGCAGCCGTGTGGACGTCCGATCTGATCGCGGGCAATTTCGAGTTGACGCTCAACTCGCTGGCGGCGGCATCGAACCCCTATCTGCCCTATATTCGTTCGTTTAACCCTGCTGATTTCGGCAAGAGCCGCTTCACCGCGCCGCATTGGGAAAATGCTGAAGTGGTCGAGCTTCTTAAGAAATATACGACGATCAAGGATCCGGCTGAGCAGAAGGCGATCATGGATCAGGTCCAGCTTCTGGTCGCCGAGGCCCTGCCGATCATCCCACTCTACAACAGCCCGTCCTTCTTCCAGTACAACACGACCCGTTGGACCGGTTGGGCCAGTGCAGAAGATCCGAAATACGCGCCGGCCGTCTCGGTGACGAACCCAGCGCGCCTCTTGCAACTGCTCGATCTCGAACCGGTCGCCCAGTAAGGTTTTCGGCTTTCACACCTCATCTCTTTGATGAGCGAAACTAGGGGAGGGGCGGCGTTGAGGCGCTGACCCACCCCAATCCTCCCTCACGGGGAGGAATTTCGTCAGCGCCCGGTCGACACAGCGGCCAGAAAGGAACACCACAGCATGGCCTTCTTGTTGCGGCGATTGGCGTTCTATCTCGCAGCATTTCTGGTTGCTGCGACCATCAATTTCTTTCTACCGCGCCTGATGCCCGGTGATCCCATCGAGATCATGTTCGCAAGCGCTGGCGCCGAGCTATCGCTCGAAAATCTCAATGCGCTGAAGCTGACCTTTGGTTTTATCGACGCGCCGCTCCACGAGCAGTATTTTGCCTATCTGCAGAGTGTGTTCACCGGCGATCTCGGCCGTTCGATCAAGTACTTCCCGCTGCCTGTCACCGAGCTCTTGGGCCGTGCGCTTCTTTGGACGCTCGGGCTCATGGGGATCGCGACCATCATCAGCTTCACCCTTGGCAGTTTCCTCGGCATCTTTGCCGCCTGGCGCCGCGGACGGCTCGTCGACTCCGTCATCTCGCTCGGCGCGATCTTTTCGAGCTCGGTGCCGGCGGTGGTCGTTTCGCTGATCATGCTCTTCATCTTCGGCTATACGCTGCGCTGGTTTCCCAACGGCTATGCCGCCAACCCCCTGATCGATCCCGCCTGGAACTGGACCTATATTTCAAGCGTGCTCTATCACGGCACACTGCCCATGCTGACGCTGGTCTTCGTGCTCACCGGCGGCTTCGCCGTGACCATGCGCAACAACATGATCAACTTGCTGGGCGAAGACTATATCGTCATGGCCCGTGCCAAGGGGCTCTCCGATAACAATGTCATGCTCTGGTATGCGGCGCGCAACGCGCTTCTGCCCACGGTGTCGAGCCTTGCCATCGCCATCGGCACGATCCTGGGCGGTTCGCTCGTGACCGAGGTGGTGTTCAACTATCCCGGGCTTGGCAACACGCTTTATCAGGCGATTATCGCGCGCGATTATCCGGTAATTCAGGGCCAGCTCCTGATCATGACTGCCGCGATGCTCATATCAAATTTCGTGGTCGATCTCAGCTATGTGCTGCTCGATCCGCGCCTCAAGAAGGCCTGACGCCATGAAGCTCCTGAGGCAGTTGCTCAATAACAAGAAGGCCCTGGTTGGCCTCATCATCCTCACGATCATCGTGCTGGTAGCGATCTTCGCGCCGCTCCTGACCGAATATAGCCCCACCCGCCGCGTTGGCAGGCCGCATCAGGCGCCAAGCTGGGATCACTGGATGGGCACGACCCGTCTTGGGCACGACGTCTTCTCGCGCCTCGTCCATGGTGCACGCGTGTCGCTCGCCGTCGGGTTCGGGGCAGGGCTCCTCATCACCGTCATCGGCACCGTGCTCGGCATCATCGCGGGCTATAAGGGTGGCGTCATCGACGAAGTCATCAACTTCTTCACCAATATGGTGCTGGTCATCCCGAACCTGCCGCTGCTGCTCGTCCTCGCCGCCTTTATCGGGCAGGCAAGCCCTATGGTGATCGCCATCATCCTCGGCTTCACCTCCTGGGCTTGGGGCGTGCGCGTGACGCGGTCCGAAACACTCTCGATCCGGCAGCGCGACTTCGTCAAATCGGCCGAAATGCTGGGCGAACCGAGTTGGCGCATCATGCTGTTCGAGATTTTCCCTAACCTGATTTCCATCGTCGGCATCAACTTCATCGGCTCGGTCATTTTCGCCGTCATCACCGAAGCGACGCTCGAATTCCTTGGCCTCGGCGATCCGAACACCGTTTCCTGGGGTATCATGCTCTATAATGCGCAGAACTCAGCCGCGCTTTCGGTCGGCGCCTGGTGGGATATTCTCGCGCCATGCTTTGCCCTCGCCTTCCTCGGGCTTGGCCTGGCGCTCCTCAACTTCGCGATCGACGAAATCGCCAATCCGCGGCTGCGGACAGGCGGCATGCTCAATCGCTGGACCCGCATGGTCCGCATCGGGGAGGGCAAGCTATGAGCGATCCCGTCCTCTCCGTCCGCAACCTCAACATCGACTATGTCGGCGCCGAAACCAATTTTCACGCCGTCAAGAATGTCAGCTTTGACATCGCCCCCGGCGAGTTCTTTGGGCTTGCCGGTGAATCCGGCTGCGGTAAATCGACTATCGCCTTCGCGGTCAGCCGTCTCCATCGGCCACCGGCCCTGATCCGCACAGGCAGTGAGATCCTGGTGTCCGGGCGCGACGTTCTCAGTCTCAACGATGCGGATTTAAGAAAATTCCGCTGGCGGGAGGTCGCTATGGTGTTCCAGAGCGCCATGAACTCGCTCAATCCGGTCCTGACCATTGAGGCGCAGTTTTACGATGTGCTGCGTGCCCATGGTCCGATCAGCCGCGCCGAAGCCCGCGCTCGCGCAAGCGAACTCTTGAAGCTCGTCGATATCGCGCCCGAACGGCTCGACAATTATCCACACCAGTGTTCGGGCGGCATGCGCCAGCGCATCGTCATTGCCATTTGCCTGGCGCTCAACCCCAAGCTTCTGATCATGGACGAGCCGACGACCGCACTCGACGTTGTGGTGCAGCGCGAAATCCTGCAGCGCATTGACGTGCTGCGCAAAAAGCTCGGCTTTTCGGTGCTGTTCATCACCCATGATCTCGGCCTGATGGTGCAGGTCAGCGACCGCATCGGCATCATGCTCGAAGGCGAACTGGTCGAGGTCAACGACGCCCAGACCATCTATCGCCACCCGCAGCATCCCTATACGCAGCGGCTCTGGGCTTCGATGCCCAAACTCCATGGCGAGCAGACGCGCCGGGAGCCAGTGCTATGAGCGACGCCATCCTGACGCTCGATAACGTCACCAAGGTTTTCGGCCGCGCCGACAAGCCCGTCTATGCCGCGCGCGCCGTCAGCTTCGCGCTCCATCCCGGCCGCACCCTGGCGCTGGTCGGAGAATCGGGTTCCGGCAAGACCACGGCCGCTCGCCTGATCATGCGCGAATATGCCCCAGACGAAGGGCGCCTGCTTTTCCGCGGCGTGCCCCTCGGTAAGAGCGACGCCAAGGCGCAGCGCGACTATCGATCCTCGGTGCAGATGGTGTTTCAGGATCCATTTGCCTCGCTCAATCCGACGCATACGATCCGCTATCATCTTGAGCGCCCGCTCAAGCTGCATCAAAAGGGGCTGACTGCGGCACAGCGGCAGGCAGCGATCGTCGAACTGCTTGAGCGCGTAAAACTCGACCCGCAGCTCATTATGCCGAAATTTCCGCACGAGCTTTCTGGCGGCCAGCGCCAGCGCATCTCCATCGCCCGGGCGCTCGCCGTGAACCCTCAGGTCATCGTTGCCGATGAGCCGACCTCGATGCTCGACGTCTCGGTGCGCCAGGGCATTCTCAATCTCCTCAACGACATGAAGGCAGAGCTCAAGCTCGCTCTTCTTTATATCACCCACGACATCGCTACGGCGCGCTATGTCGCCGATGATATCATGGTCATGTATGCCGGCCAGATCGTCGAATGGGGTGCGGTCGATAGGGTTCTGGACGATCCCCGGCACCCCTATACGCGCCTGCTGCTCTCCGCCGTTCCCGACCCCGATCGACGCTTCGACGATGTCCGGTTTGCCGACGAACTCGGGCGGGTTGAGGAAATCCGGACGCTCTCCGCTCGGCCGCAGCCGGAAACCGCGCAGGCCGGCGACAACCACTTCTATCGTCCTTTTCCAGCGGTTTAGACGGTACGCATGACCTCAGTGGCGACAAAACTCGACAGCGCATTCGTGCATCTCGAAGCCTCCGTTCAAAGCGGTCGCATTCCCGGCGGCGTGCTGGGCATCGTCGATAGCAGCGGCAATCGCGCCGTGCGCGCGATAGGTCAGGCTCAGACGACGCCGACCGCTCGCCCCATGACCGAAGAGACCTGGTTCGACCTCGCCTCGCTGACCAAGGTCATCTTCACCACCGAGCGCATCCTGGCGCTGGCAGAGGTAGGGCGCATCGATCTCGACGCACCACTTACGAGCATCATCCCCGATTATCGGCACTACAATCTCGACAATTGGGAGCGGAAGATCAACTTTCGCCAGTGCCTTGGTCACCAGACGCCTTACCCTGCGGTCTTCCCACTCTATACCTATGGGCGCGACCCAGATCTCCTTCGCACCTTTTTGCTGCAGCATGAATTCTCGGCGGGTCCGGCGGTCTATTCCGATATCAACTTCATCCTCCTCGGCATCGCGCTCGAACGCATCGCAGGAAAATGGATCCGCGACATGGATCCAGGGCCGGGATTCGCCTGGTCTGCCGACCTGATGACAGCCGCCGCGACGGAAGACTGTTATTGGCGCCACCGGGTGCTTGTCGGCGAAGTACATGACGACAATTGCTCAGCGCTCCAGGGGGCGGGCAATGCCGGCCTTTTCGGCACCGTGTCGAGCGTGCTCGATTTCGCCTTCGGCAAGCTGATCACGGCAGAGTCTGAGGCGCTGATCCGAACCCCGCTTTCGAGTAGACGCACCCATGGCTGGGAGCGGCCCTATGAGGGTTGGTCCGGTGGCGAACTCAATTCCAGAGAGACCATCGGGCACACCGGCTTTACCGGCACGGGCATCTGGATCGATTTCGAGCGCGGCCACGCCTGGACGCTGCTGACCAACCGCGTGCATCCGACGCGCCATTTCGATAGCGGCATCCTGACGCTGCGGCGTGCCGTGGGCGACGCGATCAACGCCTTTTAGAGAGACGCGAATGGAACCGATCTGGGCCGTGGGTCTGATGACCGGCACTGTGCTCGATGGCAATATCGACGTTGCGCTGCTGCGCACCGATGGCGAAACCATCGCGGAATTTGGCGCCTATACGCTGGCGCCTTATCCCCGATGGATCTGCGACCTGCTTGCCGAAACTCTGGCACAGGCGCGGCAGTGGAATTTTTCCGGCGCTGACCCCGCCATCTTTGCTGAAGCCGAAGAGGCGCTGACCGGGGCACAATCGGCAGCAGTGCTGGACCTTTTGGCTCAAACCGGCCTTAGCCATTCCGACGTCGGGATCATCGGTTTTCACGGTCAGTCGGTCCTTCATCGCGCGCCGCAACCGGGCCGGATCGGCGCAACCCGACAGCTCGGCAATGGCGCGCTCATGCATGAGCTGACGGGGATCAAGGTCGCTTATGATTTCCGCTCCGCTGATGTGCGCGCAGGCGGGCAGGGCGCCCCGCTGGCGGCGCTCTATCATCAAGCCCTTTTACGCAAGATCGGCGCCACGGACGGCAAGACCGCCGTGCTCAATCTCGGTGGTGTCGCCAATGTGACCTATTGGGATGGCGCCCATACGCTCATCGCCTTTGATACCGGCCCGGCTAATGCGCCGATCAACGATTTCATCAAAAGTCTTGGGCTGGGCGAGATGGACGTCGATGGCACCATGGCTTTGCGGGGCAAAGTCGACGAAGACCGGCTCGCGCAGCTCCTGACCCATCCCTACATGTCGGCGCCCTACCCAAAGTCGCTTGATCGCTTCGATTTTCTGGCCTCGATGGCCGAAGGCCTCAACGCCGAAGGCCTCAACGCCGAAGACGGCGCCGCGACCCTGACCGCCTTCACCACCGGCGCTGTCGGCAAAGCACTCGACCTCCTGCCCCAGCGCCCCGAGCGCCTTATCGTTGCGGGCGGCGGGCGTCATAACCCCGCAATCATGTCCATGCTCAAATCACGCGCACAAGTCGACGCAGTCCCTGCAGAAGCGGTAGGCTGGCGCGGCGACGCCGTCGAAGCGGAATGTTTCGCCCTCCTGGCTGTTCGCGTCCTGCGCGGCCTGCCGATCAGCTTTCCCATGACCACCGGAGCGCCCCGGCCTATGACCGGCGGCGTGCTGGCCGGCTAGTAGCTCAGACGCTTCAGGTGTCCGGAGCCCGTCACTTCGGAGCAAGTTCCAGCAGCAAGGTTGGAACTAGTTCCGAAACAGTCGGATGGATAGGCACTGCCCACCGAAGCACATCCACGGGTTGATCTGCATTCATCATGTCGAGAATGCCGTGAATGGCTTCGTCGCCCCCGGTGCCGAGGATAGCTGCGCCGAGGATCCGGTTCGTTTCAGCGTCGGAAACAACCTTCATAAATCCCTGTGTTTCGCCTTTCTCGACAGCTCGGCCGACGCGGGTCATCGGACGCTTGGAATAGAGCAGCCGGCGGCCCGTTTTTTCCGCCTCTACATCGGTCATGCCCACTCTGCCCAGCGGAGGGTCGATATAAAGGGCATAGCCAAGGAGGCGGTCGCTCACACGGCGATCCTCCCCGTCGAGCAGATTGGCGGCGACGATCTCGAAGTCGTTGTAGGCTGTGTGCGTAAAGGCGCCCTTGCCGTTGCAGTCCCCCAAGGCCCAGATCCCCGGAACATTGGTCTCGAGCCGATCGTCGACAGCGATGTAGCCACGCTCGTTAACCGTGACGCCGGCCTTGTCGAGACCGAGATCATCCGTGTTCGGGCTGCGGCCGACCGCCACCAATACGTGGCTGCCGACGATTGGTGCCGAATTGGTTTGGCATTCGATCGAAACTGCGACATCCGCATCGTGCTTGCTAAAGGCGATGCAATTCACGCCAGTGCGCACCGTTATACCCTCGGCTTCGAGGATCTCTTGAACGGCTTCGGAGACGTCCTTGTCTTCCCGAGAAATCAACCGGTCGGAGCGCTCGATGATCGTTACCTCCGCGCCAAAGCGACGATACATCTGCGCAAATTCAAGCCCGATATAGCTGCCGCCCACGACGACGAGATGCCTGGGCAGTTCGTCGAGCGCGATGATCTCCGAATTGGTGAGATACGGAACGTTCTCAATGCCGGGCATATCCGGAATAAAGGCCCGGGCTCCAACATTGAGGAAGATTTTTGGCGCAGTCAGGCGCGTGCCGCCAACGGTGATGGTTTTGGGTCCGTCAAACCGCGCATGCCCCCTGATCAGTTCGACATTCGGCATGCTCGAGAGCCAGTCTTCGTTGCTTTGACGCGAGTCCATAATGACTTTTCGCGCCCGGGCGGCGACCGCGGGCATGTCGATCGTAACGTCGCTTCGAGAAAAACCGTAATCCCCGCCACGACGTGCCTGATGGGCAGCATAGGCGCTGGCGACTAGGGTCTTGGTCGGTTTGCAGCCTGTGTTGACGCAGGTGCCGCCAACGAGGTCGCGTTCGATGATCGCGACCTTCATCCCTGAATCATTGAGGCGTCCAGCGAGAGAGGGCCCAGCCTGACCAGCGCCGACGATAATCGCGTCGAAGCTTCGCATATTTTCAGACTGGTGTTCGGTGCTCGACATGACGCGTTCCCTGATCGCTCGTATGTTTTGAGCCTAAGCCAAATCTGCTTCGGTCGAAAGTTGGCTTGGCATCGGTCGTGTCTCACCGAAGGAACGGGCCGGAATCGCGAGCTAATCGGCGGTAATGGCGAGAAGAAAGTGGCGAGGCGCGGACGCCTCGCCAGAGTGTCTCATTTAGGAAGTAGCTTTGCTCAAGCGTAGGATTGAGGACGTCCCGGCGTCAGGGTTCTCGGTCACCGCATAGACGGCGCCATCCGAGCCGACTCTGACGTCGCGCACGCGGGCTTCAAGCGGCACCCGCTCTTCCGAGGCTACCTGATCGCCATCGAGATGCACGATAACGACGCCCTTGGTTACAAGACCACCGATCAGGAAGGCGCCATTCCATTCCGGAAATTCAGCGCCGTCATAATAGGCCATGCCGGACGGGGCGATCACCGGGTCCCAATAATAGACCGGCTGTGTCGTATCCTCGGTTGCAGTAATACCCTCGCCGATTGGCGCACCGCTATAGTCGATGCCATAGGTCACTTCAGGCCAGCCATAATTGACGCCGGCTTCCGGCCGATTGAGCTCATCGCCGCCCTTGGGGCCATGTTCGACGGTCCAGAGACGTCCCTCGCCATCAAGGGCCGCTGACTGCATGTTGCGGTGGCCCAGACTCCAGATTTCGGGCAGCGCGCCTTCCGTCTCGATGAAGGGATTGTCCGGAAGAGCCGCGCCTTCCGCATCGATGCGGAAGACCTTGCCGAGACCGCTGCCGATATCCTGCGCCTGGTTGCGCGTTTCTACGTCGGAGCGCTCGCCAACTGTAACGAACAGGGCGCCATCCGGCGCAAAGACCAGCCGCGAACCGAAATGCTTGTCGCCATCGTAGGTAGGCATCTGCTGGAAGATGACTTTCACATCCTCGAGTGCGCCGCCATTGGCGTCATCGGGCGTCAAGACGGCATGCGCAACACTCGTGCCATTGCCCCCTTCGCGCGGCTCGGAGAACGAGAAGTAGATCCGGCCTGATGTTTCATAGTCCGGCGCCAGCGCTACATCGAGCAGTCCGCCCTGGCCGCGCGCATCGACTTCAGGCACGCCGGAAATAGGCTCGCCAGCTTCGCCTTCGGCGGTAACGATATGCATGTCGCCCGCCTTGGTGGTCACGAGCATTCGGCCATCGGGAAGGAATTCCATGGCCCAGAGTTGCGGCAAGTTCTCCGCGATGACCGTCGTCTCGACTTCGGGCCTTTCCGCTGGCTGCGGCGCGCGGGTCTGGCCGTCAAAGGCCGGCTGCTGATTTGCGGCATTGGGCGCCTGGGTCTCGACCGAGCCGCTGTCCTGGCCCATGGCCAAGGCTGGCATCAATGACGCACAAAGCGCGGTACTCGCGAGCAATAGGGGTATCGGGCGCATCGGTATCTCCTATGACGGCTGGTGATCGAGCATCAGGAACAGCGACGCTCGAATTGAATTGGGCAAAGTCGCCTGTGACTAGACGGATTCACCACGGCCTGCGTTGCAGTGTAGGGGATCACATGCCGGTGTAGTCGGCACGCAAAGCGAGCGAGGGCGCGTCAACACCCTCGCATGGTCAGCGATGTTATTGCGCCAAGGCGTCCTGGTAGCGCTCGGACACCTCGGACCAGTTCACCACATCCCACCAAGCACTGAGATATTCGGCCCGGCGGTTGTTGTATGTGAGGTAATAGGCGTGCTCCCAAACATCGTTGCCCAGGATCGGAGTGCCCTTGACCTCGGCAACATCCATCAAAGGATTATCCTGGTTGGGCGTCGAGGTAATTTCGAGTTGGCCTGCCTCGGTGACGATCAGCCAGACCCAGCCTGAACCAAACTGGGCCGCGCCCTTGGCTTCGAATTCGGTCTTGAAATCGTCCATCGAGCCGTAGACGGTTTCGATGGCGGCAGTCAGGTCGGCACTGGCCTCGCCCACGGCATCCGCTGGTGCCATGGTCTCCCAGAAGAAAGTGTGGTTCCAGTGCCCGCCGGCATTGTTGCGGATAGCGGGGGGATAGGTACCTGCCGCGCCTACCAATTCCTCAAGCGTCGCCGTTGCCGGCGCGTCTCCGCCCTCGATGGCTTCGTTGAGCTTATCCACATAGGTCTGATGGTGCTTTCCATGATGCAACTCCATGGTTTCAGTGCTGATTGCCGGCTCCAGCGCGCCATATTCATAGGGCAGATCCGGCAAGGTAAACGGCGAAGTCGTCTGTGCCAAAGCCGGTAATGGCGCAAAAGCAATAGCCGCGACGGTCAGCGAACGGGTCAAAACCTGCATTATTTCACTCCTCTTGAACCCTTGGGCAACGGGAGGAGCGGATCGATGTTCCGGGCGGCGTGGACGTCTCAGCGCACAATCGTGTCAGACAAGATCCACACTAAGAATCTATCCCCGACTGACGTTGTAGATCGCGTGGATGCTCAGACACCGCTAAGTGGCACTTGAACTTTTGAAATAGCGTTCCGATCTCCTTTGCCGTGACCGGGCCCCTCTGGCGCTGGCAGCGATGCTGCCCCGCGATGTCGGATCACCTTGGCGGAACCTGAGGGTACCGCGTCAGGTGCCCGATCGTTCAAGCCGGTGTTCCGACGCACTCCCCTCAGTCCCCGAGTGGCACTTTGAGAGGAGTTTTTGATGTCTAAAGTAAAATTTCGCGACGACGACCTGTTTCCGCGTGGCCAGCAGTTGCGCGCACGCCATGAGCAATCCAATCGTCTGATAAAGTATGAGGCCGACCGTGCTCGTTCTGGCGCTTATCTCGAAGCGTTGGTGGCTGCGTCAGCGATCAACGCGCACGCCGATGGCCGTATTGACCTTCGGGAGCGTCGAAAGCTTGTAGAGGCTTTTCTCGCCAGTCCGGCGTTTGAAGGTTTCTCCGTGGCCGAGCTGGCAGAAGAGCTGGCGGACCACGCGAGAGCCTACAGTTACCCCCCCCATCTGGCGCAAGATCGGGCGCTTGAAACGCTGAAAGCTCTCGAGCTGACAGCGGCCGAAAAACAGTCCATCCGCAACATTTGCCACAAGGTGATCATCGCGGATGGCTTGGTTCATCCGGTCGAGCTTGGCGCTTTGCACCGTATCGAGCTGGCGTTCGGATTTGACCGCCTTAGCGGTGGTGTAGAGGGCGAGGAGCGCTAATCATGGAGCTTTTTACCCTAGTCTTCCTCGGCCAGCCCATGTGGATGTGGCTCGGCTTTATCGGCCTTGTCGCACTTCTTCTCGCCTTCGATCTTGGCGTCCTTCATCGCGATGGCCATGAGATCGAAGTGCGCGAAAGTCTTCTGCTGTCCGGCTTCTACATCACCCTCGGTTTAGCGTTTGGTGGCTTTGTCTGGTGGCAATTGGGCGCGCAACCCGGCGTCGAATACCTGACCGCGTTTGTCGTCGAGAAGAGTCTCGCGATGGACAATGTTTTCGTTATCGCCATGATTTTTGGCTATCTCGCCATTCCCCGCCATCTACAGCACCGCGTGCTGTTCTGGGGCATTCTTGGCGTGATCGTCCTGCGTGCCGTCATGATCGGCTTCGGCGCCACGCTTGTGTCCGAATTCGGCTGGCTGCTTTACGTTTTTGCCGCGTTTCTCATCTTCACCGGTGTTCGCATGCTGATGGGCGGTCACGGCGAAACGGACTTGAGCAAGAATCCCGTGCTCAATTTCATGAAGAAGCGCTTTCGCGTAAGCGAGCAGCTGCATGGTGATCGGTTCTTCGTGCAGCAGGCCGACCCCAAGACCGGCCGTATCCATCGCTACATGACGCCGCTGTTTCTGGCGCTCGTCATGATCGAGATTGCGGACGTGATCTTTGCCGTAGACTCTGTGCCGGCGGTCTTTGCCATTACCACTGATCCATACATCGTCTACACCTCGAACATCTTTGCGATCCTGGGTCTTCGCGCCCTCTATTTCGCCTTGGCCGCCGTCATCCACCGCTTCGCCTACCTCAAGCATGCTCTTGCTGTGCTGCTGGTGTTCATCGGCTCGAAGATATTCGTCTCCGACCTAATGGGATGGGACAAATTCCCAGCCGAATGGTCGCTTGGTGTGACGTTTGCCATTCTTGCCGCTGGTATCGGCTACTCTCTGTGGCGAACCGTCGAGAAAAACTGAACATTGAAGGCGCGCTAAGGCGCGCCTTTCGTCGGCTCTAGAGACCGGTCGCTTTTAGGATGCTGATGGGAAAGTCGCGACCTTGGTAATGACACACCGCTGTTCTTGATGACCGAGGCGCTCGATGAGATAGGTCGGCCTGTTCGCTCCGATCGTCTCCAATTCGATCAGTCTGAGGAGGAGCATGTGCCTAAAGTTGAGCTTGTCGCTGGCGCGCTGTTCTTTGCCCTCGCGGGTGCCACGACGGTCATGCTCAGGCAACCGCTTGATGCCGTCGGGTGGATCGTGCTCGTGGCTTGCGTGGCATTCGTCGCGCTTGCAGTTTTTGGAATGGTCAAGCCAGCTGGGTTCGCGAGGGGAATGCCTTCGAGGGTCGCACGCGGGCCTACCAGTCGATTTGAGACCGGTGGACATGACGATATCTCGCCCACAGGGGAGCCGACGGCATCGTTCGCAAGCGGAATGCCTTCTGGGACCTCGCGCGAGCCGCCCGTCGAGCCGACGACATCGGAACTGCAAGTTCTTGCCGCTACGATCGCCGCGCTCGAGGCCGTCGACGGGCTCAGTCCGGGCGAAGTCGATGCGATGTCTCTCTGGAACGCCATTCAGGAGATAGACCCAGGACAGGCCATCGGCCTTTATGAAGCCATTGGCTCTTTTTCGATGCTGCACGATCTTGGTCGCACTCGCATCGGCCGCATGACCTTTGTCCCGGCGCACACCGAATACGATGCATCACTTCTGGCAGACATCACCGCCTCGGTGCTGACCTCACTCGGTCATCCGGTGCGATCTGAGGATGTCGTCGTCACGCTACCGGCAGACGGAGGACAGGGGACCGCGACTATCGCGTTCTCGATTGCAGGTCGAACCGAGACAATCGAGTGCTCCTACCTTTGGAAATACCCGCCCGCCGACCTTTGCGCCAATTTGAAGCGCTTTGCGAAAAGCGACGATCCCCGTCAACTGGTCTGCGCCGATCCGGGCGACCAGACGCTGCTTTACGTTGCCATCCGTGAAGGATCGATCGGGGAGCTAAATGAGCTCCTGCCGGCTGAAATCGATCAGTTCTACGAGGCTTGATATATCCGTCCAGGACAGGAGCAGAATCGCCGCGCTCAGCGTTGCGAAAGACGATTCGCATGCATGGTTTGACCATGCACGCGACTACCGAGCTAACGCGAAAAATAATCAGGCAAGGAAGTGGTTAGCGAGCCGGTCTAAAAAAACAATCGGGAAATCCGACCCACTCGCTAAACTAGCACCTACTCTTCGTCGTCCTCGACATCCGTCAGGTAGACCGAAAATTCCAGATCGACCCCGTGCTGCGCGATGGCTGCAGCGGCATGGGCCGGCAGGCGGGCGGACATGGCTTCGCCTTCCGCTGGGTAATCGAAGGCTATGTCGAGCACGGCGCGGCCGAGGCGACGGTCGCCGAGCATGGTTTCGATCGCCAAGCCGGACCGTTCTGCAAGCTCGAGAATCGCGCGGACGGCGTTGTCCGTCGCCACTTCTACCTGCCCGTAGAAGCTGCCTTCAACATCCTCGGGTTCATAGCGAACCAGAAGCTGCTTGAGTGAGGTTTCTGCATCGAGCTGGCTGACAGTCAGACCGGACAGGCGTAGCGCAATGGCGAAGGGTTCGAACGCGCTCATGCCTGACGCCCCGCGGTTGCGGCGAAAAGGGCGATAGCGGCCGCATTCGACACGTTAAGCGATTTGATCGGGCCAGGCATGTCGAGCCGCACCATCTCGTCGCAGAGTTCGCGCGTCCGCTGGCGGAGACCCTTGCCTTCCGCGCCAAGCACAACGGCCATCGGCGCGTCGTCCGTGCGCGCCTTGATCGGGGCAGGGGCCTCGGAATCAAAGCCCAAGACGGTCAAACCGCGTTCCTTGAGGGTTTCGAGGGCGTCAGCCAGGTTGCGCACTTCGATCATCGGCACGAGATCCAGCGCGCCTGACGCGGCCTTTGCCATGACGCCCGTTTCGCGCGGCGAATGGCGCGCGGTGGTGATGACGGCGTCGGCGCCGAATGCGCAGGCGGTGCGGAGGATCGCCCCGACATTGTGCGGATCGGTCAACTGATCGAGCACCACGACGAGCCGCAACTGCTTGATATCGGAAAGGCCGAACCGGCTCACCGGATCGACTTCGAGCGCCACGCCCTGGTGCACCGCTTCGCCGCCGAGCAGCCGATCGAGATCCTTCGGCGTCGTTTCCTTGACGGAAACCTTGCCGATTTCGCCAGTCTCCTTGAGACGGTTAAGCGCATTCGGCGTTGCCAACAGCTCTTTCTTCAGCCGCAGCGGATTGTCGAGCGCCGCGCGCACCGTATGCAGGCCATAGAGATAAACTGGGCCGGTATCGGGATCATATTTGGGTTTTGGCGGGAATTTGTTGCGGCTCATAGCAAGCGCCTAACGCCTCCGGGCATGTCCCCTAAACGCGGAGATCGGTTTGAGGAAAAAGACATGCGAAAAACAAGAACTCAAGCGGCCCTGGCGCAAATCGCCACGCGCTCGAGTGCGAAGCCGAATGGCGGCTTCTGGAGCGGGTAGCGGGAATCGAACCCGCGTATTCAGCTTGGAAGGCTGCTGCTCTACCATTGAGCTATACCCGCTTGGGCCCTGAGGCGGAAAATGGATTAGCGCGAACCCGGCGAACAAGGCAAGGCTGGGCATGAAGATAGGGCCAGTTTTTTCATCTATCACAAGATTTCTGCACATCGCGTTCGGAAGGGTGTTGACACCTTTGCGACAGCCAACCATAAACCGCCCCGACGAAACGCCAAGGCGCTTCGGTTCTCACCCGAGAATGTGGAGGGGTGGGAGAGTGGTTAAATCCGGCAGACTGTAAATCTGCTCGCTTAGCGTACACTGGTTCGAATCCAGTCCCCTCCACCACCGGCTGAAAAGTTCAGCCACTGCACGGCCTTAGGGATATAGCCCTTCTCGGCGAAATAACACCAAATCAATCTTTCTGATGCGCCTTTGCCTGCAGGGCAGCGACCATGCGATCGACGTCCTCGTCATTCGGCGGTGGCTCATATTTACGCTTGGGCGGGGTCACAAAGGGCTCGCTTTTGTGCCCAAGGCTGCGCAGCAGCACCCAGACGAGGCAGGCCAAACCCGACGCGCCCAAAACCAGCATGATGACTGGCAATGCCGTTTCCATGGTGCTGCCAACTCCGTTGGAGGAGATGCAATGATAGCCGCACGGTTGCGCTCGTCTATCGGCCCCTTAAATCGCGCTTAAGCAACAAGGTTAAGATCGTCCCAAACTGGTGCGGTCCGGTCAGCGCAGAAAGCCTTCGCGAAGGAATTCTGCGAGGCCGCGTAACTCACCAGCAGCCGCATCCTCCGGGCTATCTGCCGGCGAGGGCTTGGCTGAAGATGCCTTGGGGCGTCGCGTCAGCGCCCGCATTTCGCTCGCCCGCCGCCGATTCTCTGCTTTGGTTTCGATGTCATCCTCGCGCCAGGTGGTCACGAGGTCATCGTTGAGTACGGCCTCGACAAAGCGCGGGTCGAAGACATGAAACGTAATTTTTCGAGCTCGCCCGCGCAGCTTTACCGTCCGCGTGCCGGCGCTTTGCAGCCGGCCATCCTTCAGCCACCGATGCCGCTCGCTGGTCTTGATGGTGAGGATATCCTCGATTTCGCGCGGGATGACCTGAAGGTCTTCGATGCCGTCGAGCGTGCGCGTCACGATGGCCGACGTCGCCTTGAACTGCTGCCGCTCGTTTTCCGGCACCGTCAGCACCAAAACATTGCCGCGCACATCGATCGATTTCTTTGCCGCCGATGGAAGTTTAGCGCGCACCTCGAGCAGGATGCCTTTGGCCCGTACGGACGATCCGAGCGTCGCCGCAGCGGGCAGGGGCCATTCCGCTGTCAGGACGGGACCGTCATAGGGCTTTTTCTTCGCGGGCATGGGCTTGAGATAAGGTTTTGGATGCGCAGTTCAACGCAACGCACGAAAACGACATTCGTTTTCGCAAGAATTTCAGCGATGTGTTGGAAGTATCGGGTTCGGCAATGTCCGAACTGAGTGCCTGGCAGGGGCTGGGGGACTCGAACCCACGACCCTCGGTTTTGGAGACCGATGCTCTACCAACTGAGCTAAACCCCTTCAGGCGAGGGTGTGTCTAACGGCAAACGGTGTGTTGTGCAAGTGGGTCGGGCCAACTTGCACAGGCTTGAATAGGTCTTCTATTCAGCCGCTGCGGGCAGCCGCTGTTGGTGCCGGACTTTGAGCTTGTTGAGTTGTCGCGCCGCATGGGCGAGGAGGGCGTGGCGCACGGCTTCGGAGCTGACGGCGCCCACATCCGCCTTGACCTTGAGATCGAGCGTATAATTGGTGAACGTGCCCAGAAACTCTTCGGCGATCTTGACGCGGACGACGCCCACAATGCGGCCAGCAATGGTCCTGTGAGGGCCAAAGTGCATAAGCTGGCAGTTTTTGATCTCGAACGACATTGATCCGCCTCTCCTCAGGCGTCACGTTTTGGCCGCAATTCGATCCAAATCCAACCAGCTTGGGGAAGCAAGAAGATTCCACAGTTTTCTGCTGATATGCTTTACACAATTGATGAGCCGGCTGGGTCCGGCAAAGGTGGAAGCTCCGTTAATGACGGTTGCATTTGCCGCCAAGATTGACTAGATAGCCCCGATCCGGCCGTGCGGGAGTCCTGCGCGGCCTTTGGTTTTGCACCAAGACAACCGGAATCGACTGCCTATGGCCCGCACCAATCCGATCACCTTCTTCCAGCAGGTTCGCACGGAAGTATCGAAGGTCACTTGGCCGAGCCGCAACGAGGTTGTCATCTCGACCATCATGGTCCTGGTACTGGTGATCTTCGCGAGCCTCTTCTTCCTGGCCGCCGATCAGATCATTTCGTGGCTGGTGTCTTTGATGCTTTCGATCCGCTAAGCGGATCAGGCGACTAACGAGGAGCGGCGAGGCGGTATGGCCAAGCGCTGGTACATTGTTCAGGCGTACTCGAACTTCGAGCGCAAGGTTGCGGACGCGATCAAGGAAAAGGTCGCCCAGACCAAGCTCGAGCATCTGTTCGACGACGTCATCGTGCCGACCGAAAAGGTCGTTGAGATCCGTCGCGGCCGTAAGGTCGATACGGAGCGCAAGTTCTTCCCCGGCTATGTGCTGGTGAAGATGGACCTGACCGATCAGACCTTCCATCTGATCAAGAATACTCCAAAGGTGACCGGCTTCCTTGGCGCTGATAACAAGCCCATGCCGATCTCCGAAAAGGAAGCCATGTCGATCCTGCAGCAGGTGCAGGAAGGCGTCGAGCATCCAAAGCCTTCCGTCAGCTTCGAGGTTGGCGAAAGCGTTCGCGTATCCGATGGTCCCTTTGCCAGCTTCAATGGCATCGTGGAAGAAGTCGACGAAGAGCGCTCCCGCCTCAAGGTGGAAGTTTCGATTTTCGGGCGCCCCACTCCGGTGGAGCTCGAATACGGTCAGGTCGAAAAGGTCTGATCTCAGCGTTTTTGGCGTCAGCCAAAAGTCGCCCCAGCCTTTTGGCGTGAGCCAAAATGGCACCAGCGTTTTTGGCGTCAGCCAAAAATCGCGTCAGCGTTTCGGCTCAAGCCGAAATCGCACCAGTGTTCAGCGCAAGCTGAGTGCTGAAACCCGTGGAAGGGGATGGCGCTTTGCCGGCGTCAGGAAACCGCACCACGGCTCAACTGCCGGTTTCGGCATTAAGAGGATAGAAAATGGCAAAGAAAGTCGTTGGCTACGTAAAGCTGCAGGTTGCCGCTGGTTCGGCAACCCCATCTCCGCCGATCGGCCCTGCGCTCGGTCAGCGCGGCCTGAACATCATGGAATTCTGCAAGGCCTTCAATGCGGCCACGCAGGAGATCGAAAAGGGTGCTCCGATTCCGGTCGTGATCACCGCTTATGCCGACAAGAGCTTCACCTTCGTGATGAAGCAGCCGCCGGTAACCTACTTCATCAAGAAGGCCGTAAACCTCAAGTCCGGCTCCAAGCTTCCGGGCAAGGATTCTGCTGGCACGATCACGACGGCTCAGCTGCGTGAAATCGCCGAGAAGAAGATGGTTGATCTCAACGCCGACAACGTCGAGGCCGCAATCTCGATGATCGCCGGCTCCGCCCGTTCCATGGGCATCCAGGTCGAGGGCTGATAGTTATGGCAAAGATCGCAAAGAAGGTCGCCGCTGGTCGTGAAGGCCTGGACCGCACCAAGCTCTACTCGCTCGAAGAAGCGGTAAAGTTCGTCAAGTCGAAGGCTTCGGCCAAGTTCGACGAAACCGTCGAAATCGCGATGAACCTGGGCGTCGACCCGCGTCACGCCGATCAGATGGTTCGTGGCGTTGTTTCCCTGCCAAACGGCACCGGCAAGACCGTTCGCGTCGCCGTGTTCGCCCGTGGCGCCAAGGCTGACGAAGCCAAGGCCGCTGGCGCCGACATCGTTGGTGCAGAAGACCTGCTCGAGACCATCCAGTCCGGCAAGCTCGATTTCGATCGCTGCATTGCCACCCCGGACATGATGCCGCTCGTCGGCCGTCTCGGTAAGATCCTCGGGCCACGCAACCTGATGCCGAACCCCAAGGTCGGCACCGTGACTATGGACGTCAAGGGTGCGATCGGTGCAGCCAAGGGCGGCGCTGTTGAATACCGCGTCGAAAAGGCCGGCATCATCCACGCTGGTATCGGTAAGGTTTCGTTCTCGGAAGAAGCACTTCTCCAGAACATCAAGGCTTTCACCGACGCTGTCGTGAAGTCCAAGCCTGCTGGCGCCAAGGGCACCTACGTCAAGAAGGTCGCCGTCTCTTCGACCATGGGCGCTGGCGTCCATGTCGAGCCCGGTACCGCGCTCTAAGTTTTAGAGCATTCAAGAATTCCGGGCGGTTTAGGCCGCCCGGTGTCGCCTCTCGAATAGAGTGGCAGAAGTCCTGTCCGAGACTGCCGGTCGCCCCTCGGGTCGATAATTCCATCTGGAGCCAGCAATAGACGGGGTGAGACACCGAAATTTCGGTTTCGGTTCGAACCTAGACCATAGTCCACCGTGACTCCTGGTTGGCAGGCACTAACCGTTGCTCTTCGAACCTGAAAAGGGGAGGGGGCAGCAATTGGCAATGGTCCCTGCATGCCCTCGGGCATACTGGGCCTAGTCTAGTGGAGACTAGCATGGAAAAAGCGGAAAAGCGCGAAGTCGTCTCTTCGCTCCAGGAAGCCCTCGCGGGCGCTGGATCGATCGTCGTCGCGCAGAACGTTGGTCTTTCCGTTGCTGCGTTCACTGATCTGCGCGTGCAGGTCAAGAAGGCAGGCGGCAAGGTCAAGGTCGCCAAGAACCGCCTTGCCAAGCTCGCTCTTAAGGAAGTCGATGTCGCGGACATCTCGGGTCTGTTCACAGGCCCGACCGTGATTGCCTATGCGGAAGATCCCATCGTTGCGCCGAAAATCGCAGCAGCTTTCGCCGAGAAGAACCAAAAGTTCGTCATTCTCGGTGGTGCAATGGGTGCGACCGCTCTTGATGTCGATGGCGTCAAGACTCTGGCAACTCTTCCGTCTCTCGACGAACTGCGCGCCAAGCTCGCAGGTCTCGTCAAGCAGCCGGCGACCAACATTGCTTCCATTCTCGTGCAGCCAGGTGCCGGCATCGCCCGTGTGCTCAAGGCTCACGCCGAAAAGAGCGAAGCGGCATAAGCCGTTCCGACAAACACTATCTGTTCGAACTGAAACACATTCTGGAAAGAGTAAAAAATGGCCGATCTCGCCAAGCTCGTTGATGATCTCTCTGCCCTGACCGTTCTGGAAGCTTCCGAACTGTCCAAGATGCTGGAAGAAAAGTGGGGCGTTTCCGCCGCCGCTCCAGTTGCTGTTGCCGCTGCTGGCGGTGGCGCTGCTGCTCCGGCCGCTGAAGAAAAGACTGAATTCGACGTGATCCTCGCCTCGTTCGGCGACAACAAGATCAACGTCATCAAGGAAGTCCGTGCCATCACCGGCCTGGGTCTCGGCGAAGCCAAGGCTCTGGTTGAAGGCGCTCCGAAGGCTGTCAAGGAAGGCGCCACCAAGGCCGAAGCCGAAGACATCAAGAAGAAGCTGGAAGACGCTGGCGCCAAGGTCGAACTCAAGTAAGTTCGCTTTAGCACTTGATTTGAGCGAGGTGGCGCTATATGTGCCATCTCGCTTTCCCGTTTTCTACGGGGCGATTCGCCGGGCCGATTGGATGGGTCTGGCGCCAATTTGCGGAAATATATGACGATTTTTGATGTCGCGGGCCTCGTGGAGCCTCTGTTGACCTCGCTTTGGGCCGTTCCCAAATCGGGTCTATAGCTGTTTCTCACGAAGCTGTGATCGATCTGGCTGGGTCTGCCGGGTCGCTTGAATGCGATATCGACCGGGCCTGACTAAACCGTCTTGGTGGGAAACTGGTTCCCGCAATGACGTCGCTGCAAAATGACTACCAGGCATATATCCCGAGCGCCGACGGCTGATAGTCGGGTCTTTGGATATCTGCCTCCGAGACAAAGCAAAAAAGTGGAGCGCTGAGCCTGAAAGGGCAGGGCGCGAAACCAGAAACAGGAGCTTTCATGGCTACCACGTTCAACGGCCGCCGCAAGGTACGCAAGTCCTTCGGTTCCATCCACGAAGTCACGGAGATGCCCAACCTGATCGAAGTCCAAAAGGCTTCGTATGATCAGTTCCTCATGGTCGACGAGCCCAAGGGCGGTCGCGGTGATGAAGGGCTTCAGTCCGTCTTCCGTTCGGTCTTTCCGATCACCGACTTTTCGAACACCGCATCGCTCGAATTCGTGCGCTACGAATTCGAACAGCCCAAGTATGACATCGACGAGTGCCGTGCGCGCGATATCACCTTCGCTGCCCCGCTCAAGGTCACGCTGCGCCTGATCGTGTTCGAAGTGGACGAAGAAACCGGCGCGCGCTCGGTCAAGGACATCAAGGAGCAGGACGTCTATATGGGCGACATGCCCTTCATGACGTCGAACGGCACCTTTATCGTCAACGGCACCGAGCGCGTCATCGTTTCGCAGATGCACCGTTCGCCTGGCGTGTTCTTCGATCACGACAAGGGCAAGACCCACTCCTCGGGCAAGCTGCTTTTCGCTGGCCGCATCATCCCGTACCGCGGTTCCTGGCTCGATATCGAATACGACGCCAAGGATATCGTTTATGCGCGTATCGATCGTCGCCGCAAGATCCCGGTCACCTCGCTGCTCAAGGCGTTGGGCATGGATGCCGAGGAAATCCTCGACACCTATTACACCACTCTGAACTACGAAAAGACCGACAATGGCTGGCGCGTGCCTTACGACGCCGAGAAGTGGAAGGGCGCGAAGCCAAGCCACGATCTCATCGACGCCAAGACTGGCGACGTCGTGCATGAAGGCGGCAAGAAGCTTTCGGCCCGTCAGGCCAAGAAGCTGGCTGAAAACGGCCTGACCCACCTCCTCGCGACCGATGCCGATCTTTTTGGCGCCTACATTGCCCAGGACATCGTCAACCTCAAGACCGGTGAAATCTACGCTGAAGCCGGCGACGAGCTCGACGAAAAGCTGCTGACCAAGCTTGTCGACCTCGGCTTTGACGAGCTTCCGATCCTCGACATCGACCACATCACCATTGGGCCATACCTGCGCAACACGCTGGCCGTGGACAAGAACGAGAGCCGTGAAGACGCGCTCTTCGATATCTATCGCGTCATGCGTCCGGGTGAACCGCCGACCGTCGACACCGCCGAAGCGATGTTCCAGTCGCTGTTCTTTGATGCCGAACGCTACGACCTTTCGGCCGTTGGTCGCGTCAAGATGAACATGCGTCTCGAGCTCGATGCTCCGGACACCATGCGCATTCTGCGCAAGGAAGACATCGTCGAAGTCGTTCGCACCCTCGTCAATCTGCGCGATGGCCGTGGCGAAATCGATGACATCGACAACCTCGGCAACCGCCGCGTTCGCTCCGTCGGCGAACTCATGGAAAACTCCTATCGTCTTGGCCTGCTCCGCATGGAACGTGCCATCAAGGAGCGCATGAGCTCAGTCGAAATCGACACGGTCATGCCCCAGGACCTGATCAACGCCAAGCCGGCTGCCGCCGCTGTGCGCGAGTTCTTCGGCTCGTCCCAGCTGTCTCAGTTCATGGACCAGACCAATCCGCTCTCCGAAATCACCCACAAGCGCCGTCTTTCGGCTCTTGGACCTGGTGGTCTTACCCGTGAGCGCGCTGGCTTCGAAGTCCGCGACGTGCACCCGACGCACTATGGCCGTATCTGCCCGATCGAAACGCCGGAAGGCCCGAATATCGGTCTGATCAACTCGCTCTCGACCTTTGCGCGCGTCAACAAGTACGGTTTCATCGAAACCCCGTACCGCAAGATCGTCGATGGCAAGGTCACCGACGACGTCGTCTACCTCTCCGCCATGGAAGAGGCCAAGCACTACGTCGCTCAGGCCAACGTCAAGGTGAATGCCGATGGCACGCTGTCCGATGACCTGGTCGTGGCTCGCCACGCCGGTGACAACGGCCTGACGCCCAAGGAAAACGTCGACCTTATGGACGTTTCCCCCAAGCAGATGGTGTCGGTTGCTGCCTCGCTGATCCCGTTCCTTGAGAACGACGACGCTAACCGGGCTCTCATGGGCTCGAACATGCAGCGTCAGGCTGTGCCGCTGCTGCGCGCCGAAGCCCCATTCGTGGGCACCGGCATGGAGCCAGTGGTTGCCCGTGACTCCGGCGCCGCCATCGTTGCCAAGCGCAAGGGTGTCGTCGATCAGGTGGACGCAACCCGTATCGTTATTCGCGCAACGGAAGAAACCGATGCGTCGAAGTCGGGCGTCGACATCTACAACCTGATGAAGTTCCAGCGTTCGAACCAGTCGACCTGTATCAATCAGCGTCCGCTGGTCGTCGTCGGCGATCACGTCAACCAGGGCGACATCATCGCCGATGGTCCATCGACCGAACTGGGCGATCTCGCTCTCGGCCGCAACGTGCTCGTCGCCTTCATGCCCTGGAATGGCTACAACTTCGAAGACTCCATTCTGCTGAGCGAAAAGATCGCGATGCAGGACGTCTTCACCTCGATCCACATCGAGGAATATGAAGTCATGGCCCGCGACACCAAGCTTGGTCCTGAAGAAATCACGCGCGACATTCCGAACGTGTCGGAAGAAGCGCTGAAGAACCTCGACGAAGCCGGTATCGTTCACATCGGTGCTGAAGTTCAGCCGGGCGACATCCTCGTCGGCAAGATCACCCCCAAGGGCGAAAGCCCGATGACGCCGGAAGAAAAGCTCCTCCGCGCCATCTTCGGTGAAAAGGCCTCGGACGTTCGCGATACCTCGCTCCGCGTTCCGCCGGGCGATGCTGGTACTGTCGTTGAAGTGCGCGTGTTCAATCGCCACGGCATCGACAAGGACGAGCGCGCCATGGCTATCGAGCGCGAAGAAATCGAGCGTCTCGCCAAGGACCGTGACGACGAACAGTCGATCCTCGACCGTAACGTCTATGCACGTCTCAAGGAAATGCTGTTCGGCAAGGCCGCAACTGCAGGTCCGAAGGGTTATGTCGTCGGCACCAAGCTCAATGACTCGATCTTTGAAGCGCAGCCGCGTTCGAAGTGGTGGCAGTTCGCCATCGAAGACGACAAGGTCATGACTGAAATGGAAGCTCTCCATGCTCAGTATGAGGAAAGCCGTCGTCTTCTCGAGCAGCGCTTCATCGACAAGGTCGACAAGCTCCAGCGTGGTGATGAACTTCCGCCGGGCGTCATGAAGATGGTGAAAGTCTTCATCGCGACCAAGCGCAAGATCCAGCCAGGCGACAAGATGGCCGGCCGTCACGGCAATAAGGGTGTGGTTTCCCGCATCGTTCCTGTCGAAGACATGCCGTACCTCGAAGACGGTACCTCGGTTGATATCGTGCTGAACCCGCTCGGCGTGCCTTCGCGCATGAACGTCGGCCAGATCCTTGAAACCCACTTGGGTTGGGCCTGCGCCGGCATGGGCAAGAAGATCGACCAGATGGTCCGCGCCTATCAGCGCAATGGCGACTTGAAGCCGCTGCGTACTGAAGTTCAGGAGCTCTTTGCTGGCGATACCGCCATCACCGATCTCGATGATGATGGCATGGTCCGTCTCGGCGAGCACCTCTCCAAGGGTGTTCCGATCGCGACGCCGGTTTTCGACGGTGCCAAGGAAGCCGACATCGTGGTTCTGCTCGAAAAGGCAGGCCTCAAGGCTTCGGGTCAGTCGACCGTCTATGACGGCCGTTCGGGTGAACAGTTCGATCGTCAGGTGACGGTTGGCTACATCTACATGCTCAAGCTCGACCACCTCGTGGACAACAAGATCCACGCGCGTTCGATTGGTCCTTACTCGCTCGTCACCCAGCAGCCGCTTGGTGGTAAGGCGCAGTTCGGCGGTCAGCGTTTCGGCGAGATGGAAGTGTGGGCCCTCGAAGCGTATGGCGCTGCTTATACGCTGCAGGAAATGCTCACCATCAAGTCGGACGACGTTGCTGGTCGTACCAAGGTCTACGAAGCGATCGTCCGTGGCGACGACACCTTCGAGGCGGGCATCCCCGAGAGCTTCAACGTGCTGGTCAAGGAAATCCGGTCACTCGGTCTCAATGTCGAACTCGACATGCGCGAAGTGATCGATCCGAACCAGCCGGAGCTCGCACCTCCTCAGGAAGCGGCGGAATAATCCGGCACTTCCACCCCCATTCACCTTCCAACCCGACCGTCAGCCTGGCTGCGGTCGGGGCGGATAGAGGAGAGAATTGATGAACCATCATTCCCACGTCATGGACCCGTTCAACCCGGCCGTCCCGGTGCAGACCTTCGATCAGATGAAGATCTCCATCGCCTCCCCGGAAAAGATCCTTTCCTGGTCCTATGGCGAGATCAAGAAGCCCGAGACCATCAACTACCGTACGTTCAAGCCTGAGCGTGACGGTCTATTCTGCGCGCGTATCTTTGGCCCCGTGAAGGACTACGAATGTCTTTGCGGCAAGTACAAGCGTATGAAGTTCAAGGGCGTCATCTGCGAAAAGTGCGGTGTTGAAGTCACCCTGAGCCGCGTCCGTCGCGAGCGCATGGGCCATATCGAACTGGCCGCTCCTGTTGCCCACATCTGGTTCCTGAAGTCCCTGCCGAGCCGCATCGCACTGCTGCTCGACATGACGCTCAAGGATATCGAACGCATCCTTTACTTCGAGAACTATGTCGTTCTCGATGCCGGCCTCACCCCGTTCACCCAGAACGAACTTCTGACCGAAGAACAGTATCTGGATGCGCAGGACGAGTATGGTGCCGACAGCTTCACCGCCAAGATCGGCGCCGAAGCGATCCGCGATATCCTCCTCAACCTCGATCTCGAAAAGATCGCGGCTGATCTGCGCGTCGAAATCGCTGAATCGACCACCGAGCTGAAGCCAAAGAAGCTGGCCAAGCGCCTCAAGATCGTCGAGCAGTTCATCGTTTCGGGCAACAAGCCCGAGTGGATGATCATGACCATCGTTCCGGTCATTCCGCCCGAACTCCGCCCGCTCGTCCCGCTGGACGGCGGCCGCTTCGCCACGTCCGATCTCAACGACCTCTATCGTCGTGTGATCAACCGCAACAACCGCCTGAAGCGACTGATCGAGCTCCGTGCCCCGGACATCATCATCCGCAACGAAAAGCGCATGCTGCAGGAGGCTGTGGACGCGCTGTTCGACAACGGCCGCCGTGGCCGCACCATCACCGGTGCGAACAAGCGTCCGCTCAAGTCGCTGTCCGATATGCTCAAGGGCAAGCAGGGCCGCTTCCGCCAGAACCTTCTCGGCAAGCGCGTCGACTATTCCGGCCGTTCGGTCATCACCGTTGGTCCATACCTGAAGCTCCACCAGTGCGGTCTTCCCAAGAAGATGGCGCTCGAGCTCTTCAAGCCGTTCATCTACTCGCGTCTTGAAGCCAAGGGTCTGTCCTCGACCGTCAAGCAAGCCAAGAAGCTGGTTGAGAAGGAAAAGCCCGAAGTCTGGGATATCCTCGACGAGGTCATCCGCGAGCACCCGGTTCTCCTGAACCGTGCGCCGACGCTCCACCGTCTTGGCATCCAGGCCTTCGAACCGATCCTGATCGAAGGCAAGGCTATCCGTCTGCACCCGCTCGTCTGCTCGGCTTTCAACGCAGACTTCGACGGCGACCAGATGGCTGTGCACGTTCCGCTTTCGCTGGAAGCCCAGCTCGAAGCGCGCGTTCTCATGATGTCGACCAACAACATCCTGCATCCCGCGAATGGTCAGCCGATCATCGTGCCGAGCCAGGACATTGTTCTCGGTCTCTACTATCTGTCGATCATTGCAGATGGTGAGCCGGGCGAAGGCATGGCGTTCGGCTCCTATGCCGAACTCGAACACGCGCTCGACAACAAGGTCGTCACGCTCCACACCAAGATTAAGGCCCGCGTGCCCTCTTGGGATGAGAATGGCAACCAGATCACCGAGATCGTGGAAACGACCCCGGGCCGCATGCTCATCGGTCAGATCCTGCCAAAGCACCCGGCTGTGCCGTTTGCCACGGCAAACCAGCTCATGACCAAGAAGATGATCTCCAAGATGATCGACACCGTCTATCGCGGTTGCGGTCAGAAGGAGACGGTCATTTTCTGTGACCGCGTCATGCAGCTTGGCTTCAAGAACGCTTGCGACGCCGGCATCTCGTTCGGCAAGGATGACATGGTCATCCCGCAGTCCAAGTACACCATCGTCGAAGAGACCCGTAAGCTGGTCGAGGAATTCGAACAGCAGTACAATGACGGCCTGATCACTCAGGGCGAAAAGTACAATAAGGTCGTCGACGCCTGGGCCAAGTGCGGTGACAAGATCGCCGAAGAAATGATGAAGGGCATCGCTGCCGTTCAGTTCGACAAGGAAACGGGTCGTCAGAAGCCGATCAACTCGGTTTACATGATGAGCCACTCCGGTGCTCGTGGTTCACCGGCGCAGATGAAGCAGCTCGCCGGCATGCGCGGCCTTATGGCCAAGCCCGACGGCTCCATCATCGAAACGCCGATCACCGCGAACTTCAAGGAAGGCCTCAACGTTCTCGAGTACTTCAACTCGACCCACGGTGCCCGTAAGGGTCTGGCTGATACCGCTCTGAAGACCGCAAACTCGGGTTACCTGACCCGTCGTCTCGTTGACGTGGCACAGGATGCCATCATCATCGAGGTGGATTGCGGTACCGAACGCGGCCTCACCATGGAGCCGATCGTTGACGCAGGTCAGATCGTGGCTTCGCTCGGTCAGCGCGTTCTTGGCCGCACCACGGCCGACGACGTGTTCCACCCATTGACGGGTGACCTGATCGCGCCGAAGGGCACGCTGCTCGAAGAAAAGCATGTCGACGTCATCGAAGAGGCTCGCATCCAGTCGATCCGCATTCGTTCGCCGCTGACCTGCGATCTCCGCCAGGGCTGCTGCGCTGCGTGCTATGGTCGTGACCTTGCTCGCGGTACCCCGGTCAATATCGGTGAAGCTGTCGGCGTTATCGCCGCGCAGTCCATCGGTGAACCCGGCACCCAGCTTACCATGCGTACCTTCCACATCGGTGGTACGGCTCAGGTGGTCGACTCTTCGTTCCTCGAAGCCGGCGCTGAAGGCACGATCGAAGTTCGCAACCCGAACCTCGCCAATGTCGAAGGCGGCAAGCAGGTCGTCATGGCCCGTAACGTCTCCCTCGCCATCCTCGATGGCGAAGGCAAGGAACGTGCGACCCACAAGGTGACCTACGGCTCCAAGCTCCTCGTCAAGGCAGGCGACACGGTTCGCCGTGGCCAGCGTCTGGCTGAATGGGATCCGTACACCCGTCCGATCCTGGCCGAAGTCGAAGGCGAGGTCCTGTTTGAGGATCTGGTCGACGGTGCTTCCGTTGCGGAAAACACCGACGAAGCCACCGGCTTCACCAAGCGCGTGGTCATCGACTGGCGCGGCAACCAGCGTGGTGAGGGCCTCAAGCCCGCACTCGCCATTGCCCGCGGCGGTTCGGTTGCCAAGGTCGACCGTGGTGGCGACGCCCGTTACCTGCTCTCCGTTGACGCGGTTATCGCCGTCGAGCCGGGTGAAAAGGTCGCTCCGGGTGACGTCCTAGCCCGTATTCCTCTGGAATCGGCCAAGACCAAGGACATCACCGGCGGTCTGCCGCGCGTTGCTGAACTCTTCGAAGCGCGTCGTCCGAAGGATCACGCCATCATCGCTGAGATCGATGGTACCATCCGCTTCGGCCGCGACTACAAGAACAAGCGTCGAGTCATTATCGAGCCGACCGAGGCCGGTGGCGATCCGGTTGAATACCTGATCCCGAAGGGCAAGCCGTTCCACCTCCAGGAAGGCGACACCATCGAAAAGGGCGAATACATCCTGGACGGCAATCCCGCTCCGCACGACATCCTTGCCATCAAGGGCGTCGAGGAACTGGCACGCTATCTCGTCAACGAGATTCAGGAAGTCTATCGTTTGCAGGGCGTGTTGATTAACGACAAGCACATCGAGGTGATCGTTCGCCAGATGCTGCAGAAGGTCGAGATCGTATTGCCGGGTGACTCGGGTCTGCTCAAGGACGAGCAGCTCGACAAGCTCGACTTCGACGAACTCAACGATGCGCTCATCGCCGAAGGCAAGAAGCCGGCAACCGCTAATCCGGTTCTGCTCGGCATCACCAAGGCGTCGCTGCAGACTCGCTCCTTCGTGTCCGCGGCTTCCTTCCAGGAAACCACGCGCGTCCTCACCGAAGCTGCCGTTTCCGGCAAGGCCGACCTTCTCGAAGGCCTCAAGGAAAACGTCATCGTCGGCCGTCTCATCCCGGCCGGTACCGGCGCGGGCCAGACCAAGGCCAAGCTTATCGCCGCCAAGCGCGACGACCTCATTCTCGAGGAACGCCGCCGTCAGGCAGAGAGCGTCAAGCTCTCGGCGCCTGCCGCCGAATAAGCTAAGCCTAAGACCAATACGTAAGGGGCCCTCCGGGGCCCCTTTTTTTGTTGGATGACAGGGACATCCGTAAAGGTTTATCTATTCTGTCAGGGTTCTGTTCAGGCTTGGCAGGGATGATCGGCCCATGGAGATTCTCGTCGCTATCGGAATCGTCTTTTTGGCCCTCTCGTTGTGGCCGATCAGGCGGATCATTCAACTGGTGCGCGGCGGTTCGCTCCGCCGCCAATGGATTGCGCTCGGCGTTCTGATCGTCGGCTTCATCATCGGCTATGCCGCGTTTCTCGCCGTGCGGCCGTCAGGCGGCCCGACGCTCATCACGCTGATCGTTGAAACCATTCTCTTCGGCGGTAGCATCTTCGTCTTCATCGTCACGCGGCTGTCTCTGACAACCACAACCGATGTCGTCCGCATCGCCTCGCTCGAACGGGACGCCCTCGTCGATCCTCTGACCGGGGTCTTCAATCGGCGCTACCTCACCATGAAGCTCGACGAGGAAGTGTCCCGCGCTCGGCGTGAGGGTCATCCGCTCGCAACGCTCATGTTTGACGTCGATCACTTCAAGCACGTCAACGACGTCTATGGCCACGCGATCGGCGATCTCGTCCTGCGCCACATCTCGTCGTTGCTGGTCCAGAAGGCGCGCCTCTCCGATACGGTAATCCGGTATGGGGGGGAGGAGTTCGTCATCATCGCCCCCAATTCCTCCGAGGCCGAAGCGGCCGCCCTTGGCATGCGCCTCATCGAGGAGATCGCGATGGCGCCCGTGTCGTTACCGGATGGCGAGACGCTTTCCGTCACCGCCAGTGGCGGTGCTGCAGCGCTCCCGACGCAGGGAACCGCCGAAATGATGCTGCGCGATGCCGATCACGCGCTTTATCGCGCCAAAAGAGAAGGCCGCAATCGTCTCCTCGCGGCCTCCCAACTGTCTTGATGTAAATCCTAGAATAGCTGGTTGTTCTCGTCAGGCTGCGGCAGGGTTTTCCCGTCAGGCCGATCAAGCGCATCGATCTTGGCGATGTCATCGCCGGACAATACGAAGTCCCAAACGTCGAAATTGTCCTTGGCCCGCTCCGGCTTGCTGCTCTTTGGCAGGACGATGAGGTTCTGCTGCAAATGCCAGCGGATGATCACCTGCGCTGTCGATTTCCCATGCGCATCGGCGATTCCCTTGATCGTCTCGTCTTCGAGCAGCTTGCTCTCCTGGCCGCCCAGCGGGCTATAGCACTCGATCTGGATATCCTTATCGCGGTGCCATTCGCGAATATCGCGCTGCTGATAGGCCGGATGCAGTTCCAACTGGTTGACCGCAGGCACGACGCCGGTTTCATCGATGATGCGCTGGATGTGCTCGGGCAGGAAGTTGGAGACGCCGATCGAACGCACCTTGCCCTGCTTCCGCGCCTCGACGAGCGCCCGCCAGGTGTCGGCATAGCGATCATGCTCCGGCGCCGGCCAATGGATCAGGAAGAGGTCGAGATAGTCGAGCTTCAGCCGCCCGAGTGACTCGTCGAGCGAGCGCAGCGCGCTGTCATAACCCTGATGGCCGTTGCGTAGCTTTGAGGTTACGAAAAGCTGGTCGCGCGCCACCGAGGCTTGGGCAATAGCTTCGCCCACGCCAGCCTCATTGTCATAGCCTTGTGCAGTGTCGATATGCCGGTAGCCCGCGTCGATTGCGGCGCCGACAACCTTTGGTGCATCGGCCTCCTCGAGGCGCCAAACGCCGAAGCCAAGTTGAGGAATGCTGTTGCCATCATTGAGTGGCAGGGCAGGGGTGTCTGTCATTCTGAGTAGCTCCTTGCAAACGCTTGCCTAACGGTTCAAAGCGCGCCGAAGCTCCCTCGATCAGTTTAAGTCACCATTCCAAGGTACGTGGTGAGCTCCCGCGCCGCCGCCGATCCCGCTCGATTTGCGCCGATCGTCGAGGCCGACGGACCATACCCGACCAGATGCACCCGCGGATCGCGCGCAACCTGCGTTGCCAACCGTCCGGTCATGGTTATCCCGCCGCTCTCTTCCCGCAATTGCAGCGGCGCCAGATGATCGAGCGCGCTCCGAAAGCCCGTGCACCAGAGGATGACGTCGACATCGAGCGTGGCGCCATCCTCCCAGCGCACCCCCGTCGACGTGATCTCGGAAAACATCGGCCGACGCTCGAGAGCGCCGCGCTCCCGCATGCTGGTAATGGCCGGCGTCACCGGCAACCCCGTCACCGAAACAACCGCTTTGGGCGGCAGGCCGGCTCGGACCCGCTCCTCGACCATGGCGACCGCGGCACGCCCAGCCTCCTCGTCGAACGGCCGCTCGCGCCAACGCGGCGGCGTCCGCGTAACCCAGGTCGTTTCCGTCACCTTGGATATCTCGTCGAGCAACTGGATTGCCGAAATACCGCCACCGACAATCAGGACGTGCTTGCCTTTGAAAGCCTCAGCGACCGTGTAGTCGCGCGTATGCAATTGCGCTCCCTTGAAGAGCGCCGCCCCCGGATAGTCAGGAATATAGGGTTTCTCCCAAGTCCCCGTGGCATTGATGATTCCCCGCGCCGAGAACAGTCCGCGATCGCTTTCGACGCGCAGCCGGTCGCCGCGGTCGCAGACCACGGTGACATTAGCCGGTCGCACGACTCGCAGGTCGTACCGCTCCTCGTAGGCCGCAAAGTAGTGCGGCACGGCGACGGAGGCCCTGACACTCTCGTCGCCACCGGCAAATTCGGCAAAACCCAGCCCGGGCAGATCATGCACACGATTGACCGTGCTCAAGGTCAGAGAGGGCCATCGATACTGCCAGGCGCCGCCCGCTTGCGCCGCGTGGTCAAGAACCAGAAAGTCCTTTTCCGGATTTAACCCGAGTGCCTTGAGGTGATAAGCCGCGCTCAAACCGGCCTGTCCCGCGCCGATCACCACGATATCCATCTTGAGTGCAGCGCGTAGGGCAGGGGTGGTCATGATGGGCTCCGGAGGTCGCGCTCACATCTAGGTGCCCACTATCCTCTCGGCAAGTTGACCGCTTTCGTGATAAGTCCCTGTTAACGATTGCCGAACGGAGTTTGGCCAATCCGTCCACCCCGCGATGAGCCGTCCGATGGGCTGAAGTGGCCGGAATGCATGGCTCTTGCGCGAAGTTTTCCGCGAAAGAATCCTTGACGGGGCGAGTCAACAGTTCTAAACAGCGCCTACCTTAGCGGTCGGTCGTGAATGTCACACCGGGTCCCTGCCACCTAGCGCGGGAATCCAGGACACTCAAACACACTGTCGGGTAACTAGACGAAGCAAATCCTTGTGCGCATGACTGTCCCATTTTGGTGGGGTGGTCCGCTGCAACTAAGGCGCCGCCGATTCCCGGAAGGGTTCGGATGAGCGCCAATTTGGTTTGCTTGTGTAGACCGAACTAAAATTTTTTGGACGATGGAAAGAGCGCAATGCCCACCATTAATCAGCTGATCCGCAAACCACGCGCCAGCAAGCCAAAGCGGAACAAGGTTCCCGCCATGGAGGCGAACCCGCAGAAGCGTGGCGTTTGCTCCCGTGTGTACACGACGACCCCAAAGAAGCCGAACTCGGCTCTGCGTAAGGTGGCCAAGGTTCGCCTGACCAACCAGCGCGAAGTGATCTCCTACATCCCCGGTGAAGGTCACAATCTGCAGGAGCACTCCGTTGTGCTCATCCGCGGCGGTCGCGTTCGCGATTTGCCGGGCGTTCGCTATCACGTGCTCCGTGGTGTCCTCGATACACAGAGCGTGAAGGACCGCAAGCAACGCCGTTCGAAGTACGGCGCGAAGCGTCCGAAGTAAGGAGATCGAGATATGTCCCGTCGTCACCGCGCAGAAAAACGCGACGTTATCCCGGACGCTAAGTTCGGCGATCTCGTTCTGACCAAGTTCATGAATTCCCTGATGAAGGACGGCAAGAAGTCTGCTGCCGAATCCATCGTCTACGGTGCTTTCGAAATCGTCGAGAGCAAGACCAAGCAGGACCCGATCACGGTGTTCCATGGCGCCCTGGACAATATTCGTCCGGCCGTCGAAGTGCGCTCGCGCCGCGTTGGTGGTGCGACGTACCAGGTTCCCGTTGAAGTCCGTACCGACCGTCAGCAGGCCCTGGCCATCCGTTGGCTGATCGAATCCGCTCGCAAGCGCGGTGAGAACACCATGCGTGAACGCCTCTCGGGCGAACTCATGGATGCCATGAATGGCCGCGGTCAGGCCGTCAAGAAGCGCGAAGATACGCACCGTATGGCTGATGCCAACCGTGCCTTCTCGCACTACCGCTGGTAGTAGGAGCGCCAAATGGCACGCGAATATCCTATTAATCTCTATCGTAACTTCGGCATCATGGCTCACATCGATGCTGGCAAGACGACCACGACCGAACGTATCCTTTACTACACCGGCAAGTCCCACAAGATCGGCGAAGTCCATGACGGCGCCGCGACCATGGACTGGATGGAGCAGGAACAGGAACGCGGCATCACCATTACGTCGGCCGCTACGACCACGTTCTGGAAGGACCGCAACGGTACCCAGCACCGCTTCAACATCATCGACACCCCCGGCCACGTGGACTTCACCATCGAAGTCGAACGTTCGCTGCGCGTGCTCGACGGTGCCGTCGCTCTGCTCGACGCCAATGCTGGCGTTGAACCGCAGACCGAAACCGTGTGGCGTCAGGCTGACAAGTACCACGTTCCGCGTCTCATCTTCGTCAACAAGATGGACAAGACCGGTGCCGACTTCTACCGCTGCGTAGAAATGATCGGTTCGCGTCTCGGCGCCCGTGCCGTTCCGGTTCAGCTGCCGATCGGCGCTGAAACCGAATTCAAGGGCGTTGTCGATCTCATCGAGATGAACGCTCTGGTCTGGCGTAACGAAGAGCTCGGTGCTCAGTGGGACGTCGTCGAGATCCCTGCCGATCTCAAGGACAAGGCCGTCAAGTACCGCGAAGCTATGGTCGAAGCCGCCGTCGAAATGGACGACGCTGCGATGGAAGCTTACCTCAACGGCGAAGTGCCGAACAACGACACCATCCGTCGTCTGCTTCGTCAGGGTGCCATCGGTGCCAAGTTCTTCCTCGTCTTCGCTGGCTCGGCGTTCAAGAACAAGGGCGTGCAGCCCCTGCTCGATGGCGTTATCGACTTCCTGCCGTCCCCGCTCGACGTTCCTGCTATCCAGGGCATCGACGCCAAGACCGAAGCGCCGATCGAACGTCACGCTGACGACTCCGAGCCGCTTTCGATGCTGGCATTCAAGATCGCCAACGACCCGCACATGGGTACGCTGACCTTCTGCCGCATCTATTCGGGTCACCTCGAAGCGGGCATCAGCCTGGAAAATACCGTGAAGGGCAAGCGCGAACGCGTTGGCCGCATGTTCCAGATGCACGCCAACAGCCGTGAGCAGATCACCGAAGCCTTTGCTGGTGACATCGTCGCCATCGTTGGCCTCAAGGACACCACCACGGGTGACACGCTGGCTCCGACCAACTCGCAGGTTATCCTCGAGCGCATGATCTTCCCGGATCCGGTTATCGACATCTCCGTCGAGCCGAAGTCCAAGGCCGACCAGGAAAAGATGGGCCTCGCCCTCAACCGCCTGGCTGCTGAAGATCCGTCGTTCCGCGTCAAGACCGACGAAGAATCCGGCCAGACCATCATCTCGGGCATGGGCGAACTTCACCTCGATATTCTCGTCGACCGTATGCGTCGCGAGTTCAAGGTCGAAGCCAATATCGGCCAGCCGCAGGTTGCTTACCGTGAGACGATCACGCGTAAGACTGAAAAGGACTACACCCACAAGAAGCAGTCGGGTGGTTCGGGTCAGTTCGCGCGCATCAAGATCACGGTTGAGCCGGGTGAAGTCGGCAAGGGCCTCGAATTCGTCAATGCCATCGTTGGCGGCGCTGTTCCTCGTGAATACGTCCCAGGTGTGTCGAAGGGTGTCGAATCGGTGATGGGCGCAGGCCCGCTGATCGGCTTCCCGGTCGTCGACGTTAAGGTCACTCTGACCGACGGCGCCTACCACGATGTCGACTCTTCGGTACTCGCCTTCGAAATCGCCGGCCGTGCAGGCTTCCGTGAGGCTCTTCGTGAAGCCGGTCCGAAAATTCTCGAACCGATCATGAAGGTTGAAGTTGTCACGCCAGAAGACTACATGGGCGACGTCATCGGCGATCTCAACTCCCGTCGTGGGCAGATCCAGGGCACTGAAAGCCGTGGTGTTGTCCAGGTCGTGAATGCGTTCGTGCCGCTTGCTAACATGTTCGGGTATGTGAACTCGCTGCGCTCCATGAGCCAGGGTCGTGCACAGTATTCCATGGTGTTCGATCACTACGAACAGGTTCCGCAGGCTGTCGCTGACGAAGTCCAGGCCAAGTACGCCTAAAACCAGCGCAAGCTAGTCAAGAAACTCAACTGTATGTCGGCGATTGCGCTGACAAATTTGGAGAAAAGCTATGGCGAAGGAAAAGTTTTCCCGCTCCAAGCCGCACTGCAACATCGGCACCATCGGTCACGTTGACCATGGCAAGACCTCGCTGACCGCAGCGATCACCAAGATCCTGGCTGAGACCGGCGGCGCGACCTTCAAGGCGTACGATCAGATCGACGCGGCCCCAGAAGAAAAGGCCCGCGGCATCACCATCAACACCGCCCACGTCGAGTATGAGACGACCAATCGTCACTACGCTCACGTCGACTGCCCAGGCCACGCTGACTATGTGAAGAACATGATCACCGGTGCTGCCCAGATGGACGGCGCGATCCTCGTTGTGTCGGCTGCTGACGGCCCGATGCCCCAGACCCGTGAGCACATCCTGCTCGCTCGTCAGGTTGGCGTTCCTGCTCTCGTCGTCTTCCTCAACAAGTGCGACATGGTCGACGATGCCGAGCTCCTCGAGCTCGTCGAGCTCGAAGTTCGTGAACTTCTGTCCTCGTACGAATTCCCGGGCGACGATATCCCGATCATCAAGGGTTCGGCTCTCGCCGCTCTTGAAGATTCCGACAAGAAGCTCGGCCACGACGCCGTTCTCGAGCTGATGGCCGCTGTTGACTCGTACATTCCGCAGCCGGAACGTCCCGTCGACCAGCCGTTCCTCCTCCCGATCGAAGACGTGTTCTCGATCTCGGGTCGTGGTACCGTGGTCACCGGTCGCGTCGAACGCGGCATCGTCAAGGTTGGTGAAGAAGTCGAAATCGTCGGCATCAAGGCAACCCAGAAGACCACCGTCACCGGTGTCGAAATGTTCCGCAAGCTGCTCGACTCCGGTCAGGCTGGCGACAACGTCGGCGCGCTGATCCGTGGTATCGACCGCACTCAGGTTGAGCGCGGCCAGGTTCTCTGCAAGCCCGGTTCCGTGACCCCGCACACCGACTTCACGGCTGAGGTTTACATCCTCACCAAGGAAGAAGGCGGTCGTCACACTCCGTTCTTCGGCAACTACCGTCCCCAGTTCTACTTCCGTACCACGGACGTGACGGGTATCGTGACCCTTCCCGAAGGCACCGAAATGGTGATGCCGGGCGACAACCTGAACATCAACGTTCAGCTCATCGTTCCGATCGCCATGGAAGAAAAGCTCCGCTTCGCTATCCGCGAAGGTGGCCGTACGGTTGGTTCGGGCGTCGTCGCCACGATCCTGAAGTAAGCCTCATTGAGACATTCGCGGCGCGCGATTAAGCGCGCCGTGATCTTTTTCCGTCAGGATTTGAGAAGATGAACGGTCAGAATATCCGCATCCGCCTCAAGGCGTTTGACCATCGCGTGCTCGATACGTCGACCCGTGAGATCGTCAACACTGCCAAGCGCACGGGTGCCCAGGTTCGCGGTCCGATTCCGCTGCCGACCCGCATCGACAAGTTCACCGTCAACCGCTCGCCCCACATCGATAAGAAGGCGCGTGAGCAGTTCGAGATCCGGACCCACAAGCGTCTGCTTGACATTGTGGACCCGACCCCTCAGACGGTCGATGCACTGATGAAGCTCGATCTCGCCGCCGGCGTCGACGTCGAAATCAAGCTCTAAGACTATAAGAACAAAAATTCCGCGCCTGCCGCGAAAGGGTCCTCTGAAATCATGACCCGGCAGAGCGCCAACAAGAAGGTATAACCGATGCGTTCTGGATTGATCGCACAGAAGCTGGGGATGACCCGCATCTTCGCCGAGGACGGCTCGCACGTTCCGGTCACGGTGCTGGCCCTGCAGAACTGCCAGGTGGTGGCGCAGCGTACCGTCGAGAAAGACGGCTACGTGGCTCTCCAGCTCGGCGCAGGCCAGGCTAAGGCCAAGAACACCTCCAAGGCAGAACGCGGCCACTATGCCGTTGCCAAGGTGGAGCCGAAGCGTCACGTCGCGGAATTCCGCGTTGATGCTGAAAACCTCATCGAGGTTGGCGCAACCCTCAAGGCGGACCACTTCGCCGAGGGCCAGCTTGTCGACGTCACTGGTACGTCGATCGGTAAGGGTTTTGCCGGTGGTATGAAGCGCTGGAACTTCGGTGGTCTGCGCGCCTCCCACGGTGTTTCCGTTTCCCACCGTTCCATCGGTTCGACCGGTGGCCGTCAGGACCCGGGTAAGACCTTCAAGAACAAGAAGATGCCGGGCCACATGGGCGATCGTCGCATCACCACGCAGAACGTCAAGGTCGTCAAGACCGACGTGGAACGTGGCCTGCTCCTGATCCAGGGTTCGGTTCCGGGCGCCAAGGGCGCTTGGATCATGGTCAAGGATGCCGTCAAGAAGCCGGCTCCCGCGAATGTAGTCCTGCCGGGCTCTTTCGAGGCCGCTGCTGCGGGAGAAGCGAAGTAAATGGAACTCAAGGTAACCACACTCGACGGTAAGTCCGCCGGTACGATCGAACTCAAGGACGATGTCTTTGGTCTTGAAGTGCGCGCTGACATCCTACACCGCATGGTTCGCTACCAGCAGCTCAAGGCGATGTCCGGCACGCATGACGTGAAGAACCGCTCTGAAGGCGTGCGCACGGGCAAGAAGTTCGTGAAGCAGAAGGGTTCGGGCGGCGCCCGTCACGGCGATCGCAAGGCTCCCCAGTTCCGTGGTGGTGGCCGTGCATTCGGTCCGACCCCGCGTAGCCACGCGATCGATCTTCCCAAGAAGGTCCGCGTTCTCGCGCTCAAACATGCTCTTTCGTCCAAGGCCAAGGCTGGCTCGCTGATCGTCATCGACAGCGTCGCTCAGCAGGAAGCCAAGACGGCAGCGCTGCGCACCACCTTCGGCAAGCTCGAATGGGCAAGCGCGCTGATCATCGACGGCGCAAGCGTCGACCAGAACTTTGCTCTGGCCGCCCGCAATATCCCGAACATCGACGTGCTGCCGATCCAGGGGATCAACGTTGTTTCGATCCTCAAGCGCGACAAGCTCGTCCTGACCAAGGCAGCGCTCGAAGCGCTCGAAGCGAGGTTCGCATGAACAAGCTTGCCGCTTACGACATCGTCCGTAACCCCGTCGTGACTGAAAAGTCGACGATGGCTTCGGAATACAACCAGGTCGTTTTCGACGTGGCGATTGATGCCAGCAAGACCGAGATCAAGGCCGCCGTCGAGCAGCTTTTTTCGGTCAAGGTCAAGGCAGTGAACACCCTGGTCCGCAAGGGCAAGGTAAAGCGCTTCCGCGGCAAGACTGGCGTTCGCAATGACGTCAAGAAGGCCATCGTGACCCTCGTCGACGGCCAGTCGATCGATATTTCGACCGGCCTCTAAGGGACAAGAGACAGCAAAATGGCTCTAAAGACTTATAATCCGACCTCCGAAGGCCGTCGTACTCTCGTTACGACCGACCGTTCGGAACTGTGGAAGGGCAAGCCGGTCAAGGCTCTGACCGAAGGCCTCTCCAAGAGCGGCGGCCGTAACAATACTGGCCGCATCACTGCCTACCATCGTGGTGGCGGTCACAAGCGCTCTTACCGCATGATCGACTTCAAGCGCGTGAAGTTCGACGCAGTCGGGACGATCGAACGTCTCGAATACGATCCGAACCGCACCGCCTGGATCGCTCTGGTGAAGTACGAAGATGGCGAACAGGCCTACATCGTTGCTCCCCAGCGCCTGACTGCCGGCGACAAGGTCATCTCCTCGATGAACACTGTCGACGTGAAGCCAGGCAATGCAATGCCGCTCGAGCGCATGCCGGTCGGCACCATCGTGCACAACGTCGAACTCAAGCCCCGCAAGGGCGGCCAGGTCGCTCGTTCCGCCGGTGCCTATGCTCAGTATGTCGGCCGTGACTCCGGTTGGGCGATCCTTCGCCTCAACTCGGGCGAACAGCGCCGCGTACACGGTACGTGCCTCGCCACCGTCGGTGCCGTGTCCAACCAGGATCACGCCAACACCTCGCTCGGCAAGGCTGGTCGCAACCGCTGGCTCGGCAAGAAGCCGGTCAACCGCGGCGTGACCATGAACCCGGTCGACCACCCCCATGGTGGTGGTGAAGGCCGTACGTCTGGTGGCCGTCACCCGGTTTCTCCGTGGGGCAAGCCGACCAAGGGCAAGCGCACACGTTCAAATAAGGCCACGGATCAGTTTATCGTCCGCAGCCGCCACGTGAAGAAGGGCAGGTAAGTCATGACCCGTTCAGTTTGGAAGGGGCCGTTCGTCGACGGCTATATGCTCAAGAAGGCCGAGAAGGCCCAGAGCTCTGGCCGCAACGATGTGGTCAAGATCTGGTCGCGTCGGTCGACCATCCTGCCGCAGTTCGTCGGCATCACGTTCGGTGTGCACAACGGCCAGAAGCATGTTCCGGTGAATGTCACCGAAGACATGATCGGTCACAAGTTTGGCGAGTTCGCCCCGACCCGTACCTATTACGGTCACGCGGCCGACAAGAAGGCCAAGAGGAAGTAAGATGAGCAAGCCAAAGACTGAGCGCGCTCTCAAAGACAACGAGGCTAAGGCTGTCCTGCGCATGCTGCGCATCAGCCCTCAGAAGCTGAACCTCGTCGCGCAGTTGATCCGTGGCAAGAAGGTTGAGAAGGCCCTGGCCGATCTCGAATTCAGCCACAAGCGCATCTCCGGCCAGGTGAAGAAGGTGCTCGAGAGCGCCATCGCCAATGCCGAAAACAACCATGGCCTCGATACCGACGCGCTCGTCGTTGCCGAAGCCTTTGTGGGCAACTCGCTCGTCATGAAGCGTTTCATGGCTCGTGGCCGCGGCAAGTCGTCGCAGATCCAGAAGCCTTTCTCGCATCTGACGATCATCGTCCGGCAAGTTGAGGAGGCCGCATAATGGGTCAGAAAATCAATCCAATCGGCTTCCGTCTGGGCATCAATCGCACCTGGGATAGCCGCTGGTACGCCAACAAGGGCGAATATGGCACGCTTCTTCAGGAAGACCTGAAGATCCGCACCACCCTGATGAAGGATCTCAAGGCCGCTGCGGTCTCCAAGATCGTCATCGAGCGTCCGCACCGCAAGTGCCGCGTGTCGATCCACACTGCTCGTCCGGGCATCGTGATCGGCAAGAAGGGCGCTGACATCGACAAGATCCGCGCCAAGGTGAAGAAGTTCACCGACAGCGAAGTGCACATCAACATCGTTGAAGTGCGCAAGCCGGAAACCGATGCGACCCTTGTTGCTCAGGGCATTGCCCAGCAGCTCGAACGCCGCGTTGCCTTCCGTCGTGCCATGAAGCGTGCAGTGCAGACTGCAATCCGCATGGGCGCCGGTGGTATCCGCGTCAACGTTGGTGGTCGTCTTGGTGGCGCCGACATCGCTCGTACCGAATGGTACCGCGAAGGCCGCGTGCCGCTGCACACCCTGCGCGCCGATATCGACTACGGTACGGCTGAAGCCGAAACCACGTACGGCATCATCGGCATCAAGGTTTGGATCTTCAAGGGCGAAGTCCTTGAGCACGATCCGTCCGCCCACGAGCGTCGCGCTACCGAAGGTAGCGAAGGTGGCCAACGTTCTGAGCGCGAACCGCGCCGTGAGCGTGGCGATCGCGACCGCGAACGCGCATAAGAAGGTTGAACAATTATGCTGCAACCGAAGCGTACTAAGTTCCGCAAGGCCCACAAGGGCCGCATCCATGGTCTTGCCAAGGGTGGCACCGAGCTGGCTTTCGGCTCCTATGCCCTCAAGGCGACCGAACCCGAACGCGTTACCGCGCGTCAGATCGAAGCAGCCCGTCGCGCTATCACTCGTGAGATGAAGCGCCAGGGCCGCGTGTGGATCCGTATTTTCCCGGATCTGCCGGTTTCCAAGAAGCCTACCGAAGTCCGTATGGGTAAGGGTAAGGGCTCCGTTGAATACTGGGCAGCACGCGTAAAGCCGGGCCGCATCGTTTTTGAGATTGACGGCGTACCCGAAGACGTTGCAAAGGAGGCGCTTCGCCTCGGAGCAATGAAGTTGCCGATCACCACGCGCATTGTTACGCGCATTGTCGACTAAGGACACGAGCATGAAAGCCAGTGATGTGCGGAGCAAAACCGCAGACGAACTGAAAGATCAGCTCGTCGACCTTAAGAAAGAACAGTTCAACCTGCGTTTCCAGCGCGCTACCCAGCAGCTGGAAAAGCCCGCCCAGGTCAAGTTGGTCCGCCGCGATATCGCGCGGATCAAGACGATCCTCGGCGAAAAGAACGCAGCTAAGTAAGGAATAAAACCCATGCCAAAGCGCGTTTTGCAGGGGACTGTCGTCTCCGACGCTAACGAGAAGACCATTGTGGTCCGGGTCGAGCGCCGTTTTACGCACCCCCTTCTGAAGAAGACAGTGCGTCGTTCCAAGAAGTATCACGCTCACGATGAAGCTAATGTGGCAAAAGTCGGTGATATCGTGTGGATCGAAGAAACCGCACCGATCAGCAAGAACAAGCGCTGGACGCTTGTCCCTGCGGCGTAAGAGAATTTCAATTAGGTCGGCGCGCCGGGTGACGGTGCTGCCGATTCAACTAGAAGGCATCCAGTTATGATCCAGATGCAATCAAATCTCGACGTCGCGGACAATTCCGGCGCTCGTCGTGTCATGTGCATCAAGGTGCTGGGCGGTTCGCATCGTAAATACGCCTCGGTCGGCGACATTATTGTCGTTTCGGTCAAGGACGCTATTCCGCGCGGCCGTGTAAAGAAGGGCCAGGTTATGAAGGCTGTGGTCGTTCGCACCGCAACCGACATCCGTCGCCCCGATGGCACCGTCATCCGTTTTGACAAGAACGCCGCGGTTCTGATCAACAATCAGAAAGAGCCGATCGGCACCCGTATCTTCGGACCTGTTCCGCGCGAACTCCGCGCCCGGAACCACATGAAGATCATCTCGCTCGCTCCAGAGGTGCTGTAATGGCCTCCAAGATCAAAAAGGGCGATAAAGTCGTCGTCCTGGCTGGCAAGGACAAGGGCAAGACCGGTCAGGTCTTGTCGGTCATTCCCACCGAAACCAAAGCGCTTGTCCAGGGTATCAACCTTGTTCGCAAGCACCAGAAGCAGACTGCCTCGCAGGACGCCGGTATCTTCACCAGGGAAGCGCCGATCCACCTGTCGAACCTGGCCGTCGCCGACGCCAATGGCAAGCCCACCCGCGTCGGGTTCCAGATCAAGGACGGCGTGAAGACTCGCGTCGCCAAGACGACCGGAGGCCAGATCGATGGCTGAGACCGTTTACGTTCCGCGCCTGCGGACCTACTACGACGAAACCATCAAGGCCGAGCTGACCAAGCAGTTCGAGTACAAGAACGTCATGGAGCTGCCAAAGCTCGACAAGATTGTTCTGAACATGGGCGTCGGTGAAGCTGTCAACGACACCAAGAAGGTGAAGTCGGCTGCTGCGGAACTGGAAAAGATTGCTGGTCAGAAGCCGGTCATCACCCATGCCCGCAAGTCGATCGCAGGCTTCAAGGTCCGCGAAGAGATGCCGCTCGGTGTCAAGGTGACGCTGCGCAAGACCCGCATGTACGAGTTCCTGGATCGTCTGGTGAACATCGCACTCCCGCGCGTCCGCGACTTCCGCGGTCTCAATCCGAACTCCTTCGACGGCCGTGGCAACTATGCCATGGGCATCAAGGAACACATCATTTTCCCCGAGATCAACTATGATCAGATCGATCAGGTCTGGGGTATGGATATCGTGATTGCCACGACGGCCAAGACGGATGATGAAGCTCGGGCTCTGCTGCGCGCTTTCAACTTCCCGTTCCGCCAGTAAGCGGGCAGGGAAGGGATAAAGGATCAGAACATGGCAAAGACCAGTTCCATCGAAAAGAACAACAAGCGCGCCAAGCTCGCCAAGCAGTATGCTGAGAAGCGTTCTGCCCTCAAGGCGACCGTCAAGGATCAGACCTTGTCGATCGAAGAGCGTTTCAAGGCCACCCTCAAGCTGGCTGAATTGCCGCGCAACTCGGCAAAGGTTCGCGTTCGCAACCGTTGCGAAGTTTCGGGCCGTCCACGCGCTTACTACCGTAAGCTCAAGATGAGCCGTATCGCCCTGCGTCAGTTGGGCAACCTGGGTCAGATCCCGGGTCTCGTGAAGTCGAGCTGGTAAGGAGAGACATAAATGAGCTTTTCTGACCCAATCGGCGACATGCTGACCCGTATCCGCAACGCTCAAGAGCGTCGCCGGAACACCGTTTCGACCCCAGCCTCGACCCTTCGTGGTCGCGTGCTGGACGTTCTCCAGTCCGAGGGTTTCATCCGCGGCTACTCCGAGACCAAGTTCGAAAACGGCGCTGCCGAATACGAAATCGAACTCAAGTATTCGGACAATGAAGGCGTGATCCGCACCATCGAGCGCGTTTCCCGTCCCGGCCGCCGCGTGTATGCGTCGGTCAAGAATATTCCGCAGGTGGCGAATGGCCTCGGCGTGTCGATCCTCTCCACCCCCAAGGGTGTGATGGCCGACCACGAAGCCAAGGCTGCCAACGTTGGTGGCGAGGTACTCTGCCGCGTCTTCTAATGCGTGTGGGCCCGAAGTCCATTGATGCACTTTGAGGAGAAGTGGATTCCACTTTTCCTGTTGTAAGTGCGGCAAAAACTGATACGAGCGCGATCAACGTTTCTCGGAAACGCTGATCGGCTCTGTTTTCGGGCACCTTCACGCGCATTGGATGCGCGACAAGACGATTACTCAAGGATATAGAATGTCACGTACTGGCAAGAAACCGGTGGCCCCGGTTAATGGCGTTACGGTTACGGTCAATGATCGCACCGTCTCCGCCAAGGGCCCGAAGGGCGAGCTGAGCCTCCCGCTCATGGATATCGTCAATGTCGAGCAGGGTTCCGATGGCGTTGTCATCACCCCGGCTAACGACACCCGCGAAGCACGTGCTGCCTGGGGCACCACGCGCGCGCTGATCCAGAACATGGTCACTGGTGTGAGCGCCGGTTTCGAAAAGAAGCTGGCAATCCAGGGCGTTGGCTACCGCGCCGCCATGCAGGGCAAGGACGTCAAGCTCTCGCTCGGTTTCAGCCACGAAGTGATCTACAAGGCCCCGCAGGGTATTACCCTGGCGGTTCCTGCGCCGACCGAGATCGTCATCACTGGCATCGACAAGCAGCAGGTTGGTCAGGTTGCGGCAGAGATCCGCGGCTGGCGTCCCCCCGAGCCCTACAAGGGCAAGGGCGTGCGCTACGCCGGCGAGCAGGTCTTCCGCAAAGAAGGCAAGAAGAAGTAAGGAGCGCCACCTATGGCAATTTCTGCAAAAGGTGCGGCACGTCGCAAGGCTCGTGTCCGCAAGGCGCTCAAGGCTCGTGCCTTTGGTCGCGCCCGTCTCAGCGTTTTCCGCTCGGACAAGAACATCTACGCCCAGATCATCGACGACGCGAATGGTCGTACGCTGGCAGCGGCTTCCACCCTCGAAAAGGATCTGCGCGGCTCGCTCAAGAGCGGCGGCACCTCCGAGGCAGCTGCCGTCGTTGGCAAGCTGATCGCCGAGCGCGGTGTGAAGGCTGGCGTTGCCGAAGTGATCTTTGATCGCGGCGCTTACATTTATCACGGCCGCGTTAAGGCCCTTGCAGATGCTGCCCGTGAGGGCGGTCTGCAGTTCTAACAGCGGCGAGGAAAAACATTATGAGCAGAGACGTTCAAGAGCGCGAAAGCGAGTTCGTCGATCGCCTGGTCCACATCAACCGTGTGGCCAAGGTTGTGAAGGGCGGCAAGCGCTTCGGTTTTGCAGCCCTCGTCGTTGTTGGTGACCAGAAGGGTCGCGTCGGTTTCGGTCACGGTAAGGCCCGTGAAGTTCCCGAAGCAATCCGCAAGGCAACGGAACAGGCCAAGCGCCAGATGATCCGCGTGCCGCTGCGTGATGCCCGTACGCTTCACCACGACATCACCGGCCGCCATGGCGCCGGCAAGGTCGTGCTGCGTGCAGCCGTTCCGGGTACCGGCATCATCGCCGGTGGTCCGATGCGCGCCGTCTTCGAAACCCTCGGGATCAACGACATCGTCGCCAAGTCCACGGGTACCTCGAACCCTTACAACATGGTCCGCGCGACTTTCGACGCTCTCAAGCGCGTTGATAGCCCCCGCGCCGTGGCTGCCCGCCGCGGCCTCAAGGTCTCCGAACTGCAAGCTCGCCGCGGCGAGACTGCTGTCGAAGCCTGAGCCCCGTAGGAACGGAGAAGCACAATGGCTGACAAGAAGATGATCACCGTGAAGCAGGTCGGTTCGCCGATCCGCCGCGAAAAGAGCCAGCGCGCGACCCTGATCGGTCTCGGGCTGAACAAGATGAACAAAGAGCGCGAGCTGATTGATACGCCCGAAGTCCGTGGCATGATCAACAAGGTCCCGCACCTCGTCCGTGTAATCGGCGAGTAAGAGGGAAGGCTCGACAAATGACTCGTTTGAACGAACTTCGCGACAACGACGGCGCTAACAAGGTCCGCGTTCGCGTGGGCCGTGGTATCGGCTCCGGCGTTGGCAAGACCGGTGGTCGTGGTGGCAAGGGCCAGACGGCCCGCGCCGGTGTCGCGATCAACGGCTTCGAAGGCGGCCAGATGCCCCTTCACATGCGTATGCCGAAGCGTGGCTTCAATGCTTGGAACCCCAAGGATTGGAATCAGGTTCGCGTTGACCGCATCCAGGCTTATATCGACTCGGGCAAGCTCGATGCAAAGGGCGTCATCGACGCTGCTGCGCTCGTTGCTGCCGGCGTGATCCGTCGCGCCAAGGACGGTGTCCGTCTCATTGGTTCGGAAGGCTTCACCGCCTCCAAGGTCACCTTCAAGGTGGACTATGCGACCAAGGGTGCTACCGCTGCCATCGAAGGCGCCGGCGGCAAGGTTGACTTGATCCCGGTCAAGGAAACCTGGAAGAAGACCCCATACGCCGCCAAGTAATTTGGTGATTACGCACCCGGCCTCGCGGTCGGGTGCGTTTTTTGGTTTGTTGCGCCGGGGTTGCTGTCCTATATGCTCCTTGGGCGCTCCAAGCGCCTCTGGCTTTCGGCCATAGGGCAGGGCGCGGGAAATATGCGCAGCGGTTTTCCGTACGAGCCTTGCGACAACAAAGTTTTAGGGCATCCGATTTGATCCCGTCGAATCGCACACGGCTCTAGGGAGCGAAGTATGGCGTCCGCAGCCGAGCAACTTGCTCGCAATCTCAGTTTCTCGACCTTTTCCAAGGCGAAAGCCCTTCAGCAGCGCATCTGGTTCACACTGGGCGCGCTGCTTGTCTATCGTTTGGGCACCTTCATTCCTGTTCCGGGCATTGATCCCGATGCGTTCCGCGCGACTTTCGAGCAGAGCCAGCAGGGCATCATCGGCATGTTCAATATGTTCTCCGGCGGTGCCGTGGAACGTATGGCCATCTTTGCGCTTAACCTGATTCCCTACATCACGGCCTCGATCGTCGTGCAGGTGATCGCGACCGCTTCGCCAAAGCTTGAAGCTCTCAAGAAAGAGGGTGAAGCCGGGCGCCGCAAGATGAACCAGTACACCCGCTATCTGGCGGTCGTGTTCTGCGCCGTTCAGGCCTATGGCATTGCGGTCGGTCTCGAGGGCAGCCAGGGTGTCGTGCTCAATCCGGGCTGGTTCTTCCGCCTCTCGACCGTGGTCACCCTTGTGGGCGGCACCATGTTCCTGATGTGGCTCGGCGAGCAGATCACATCGCGTGGCGTCGGCAACGGCATCTCGCTGATCATTTTCGCCGGTATCGTCGCCAATCTTCCCTCGACCGTCGCCCAGACGCTCGAATTAAGCCGCACTGGCGCAATTCCTGCCTTTGCTGCGGTCGGCATGATTGTCTTGGCGCTGATCGTCATCGCCATCATCGTCTTCTTCGAGCGTGCGCAGCGCCGGCTTCTGATCCAGTATCCGAAGCGTCAGGTGGGCAATAAGCTCTTCCAGGGTGATACCTCGCATCTGCCGCTCAAGCTGAACACTTCGGGCGTTATCCCGGTGATCTTCGGCTCCTCGTTGCTGCTGCTACCGGCAACGATCGCGTCCTTCGCAGCCCAGGGCAATGCCCCGAGCTGGCTGACGACGGTCACGGCGCTCCTCGGCCGCGGTCAGCCGCTGCACCTGGCGCTCTTTGCCTTCTTCATCATTTTCTTTGCCTTCTTCTACACGGCCATTGTCTTCAATCCGACCGAGACGGCAGACAATCTCAAGCGCTCTGGCGGCTTCATTCCGGGCATTCGTCCGGGTGAGCGCACCGCGCAGCACATCGATTATGTGTTGACGCGCATCACCGTTGTCGGTGCCCTTTACCTCACGGTGATCGCGCTGATTCCGGAACTGATGTTCAGCCAGCTTGCGGTTGCCCAGTTCATCGGTGGCACATCGCTGCTGATCATGGTGACGGTGACCCTCGATACGGTCAGCCAGATCCAGAGCCATCTCGTGGCCCAGCAATATGAGGGGCTGCTGAAGAAATCCCGCCTTGGAGGAGGCAAGCGTCGATGAGACTGATCCTGTTGGGACCGCCAGGGGCGGGCAAGGGCACGCAGGCCAAGATTCTGGTTGAAGCCTACGGCATCCCGCAATTGTCCACTGGTGACATCCTGCGGGCCGCTATTGCCGATCAAACGCCGCTTGGGCTCGAAGCCAAGGCGATCATGGATCGGGGCGATCTCGTCTCGGATACTATTGTCAACGGTATCGTCTCCGAACGAATCGATGCCGAAGACTGCAAGCCTGGTTTCATCCTCGATGGTTTCCCGCGCACCATTGCGCAGGCTCAGGCCCTCGATTCCATGCTTGCGAACAAAGGTCTCAAGCTTGACGCCGTCATCGAGCTCACGGCAGATGCCGACGAGCTCGTGCGCCGGGTGATTCAGCGCTCCAAGGATAGCAATCGTCCGGATGACAATCCGGACGTCATCCGCAAGCGTCTGGATGTCTACACCACCAGCACCGCCCCATTGGTCGATTACTACGGTCAACAGGGTCTGGTGAAGACGGTGGACGGCATGGAGCCGGTCGAGAATGTCACTGGAGCCATCAAGAAGGCTCTAGACAAGTAAGTTCGTAGGGCGGGGACTGTTGACTTCGCCTTTTCGAATCCTTAAAGAACCGCACCAGTCTCATGGATTATTGGGCTGGGTTCGGTTCCTCACATTGGTTGGGGGTCGAAATCCGGTCCCTTGTTGTTTAAAGACACCCGCCGCGATGGCGCGTGTTGAATGAAGGAGAGCAGACGTGGCTCGTATTGCTGGCGTCAATATCCCGACGAACAAGCGCGTGGTTATCGCGCTGCAGTATATTCACGGGATCGGCGAAAAGTTCGCCAATGATATCACGACCAAGGTCGGTATTCCGGCCGAGCGCCGCGTCAATGAACTGACCGACGCCGAAGTTATCCAGATCCGTGAAGCGATCGACCGCGACTACGTCGTGGAAGGCGATCTTCGCCGTAACGTTGCTATGAACATCAAGCGTTTGATGGACCTCGGCAACTATCGCGGTCTGCGTCACCGCCGTGGCCTTCCGGTCCGCGGTCAGCGTACGCATACCAATGCTCGTACCCGCAAGGGTCCGGCTAAGCCGATCGCCGGCAAGAAGAAGTAAGAGCTGGCCCGCACAAGCGGGTTGGTAATGTGAATTGGAAGGGCGGATGCAGGGTAGGTTGGTCTCCGGCAAGGAGATCGCTGAAATCCTGATCCGCTTCTTCCGTGGTGGAGCTGCTGGTACTACGGCAGCGCCGATACCCCAGAGGAATTGAATGGCAAAGACTGACACGACGCGCGTCCGCCGCAAGGAGCGCAAGAATATCACTTCGGGCGTTGCACACGTAAACGCCTCCTTCAACAACACCATGATCACCATCGCCGACATGCAGGGCAACACGATTTCGTGGTCCTCCTCGGGCGTTATGGGTTTCAAGGGCTCGCGCAAGTCGACCCCATATGCTGCCCAGGTTGCCGCTGAAGATGCTGCAAAGAAGGCTCAGGAACACGGCATGAAGACCCTTGAGGTCGAAGTTCGTGGTCCAGGTTCAGGCCGTGAATCGGCGCTCCGCGCGCTGCAGGCAGCCGGCTTCAACGTCACCTCGATCCGCGATGTCACCACCATCCCGCACAATGGTTGCCGTCCGCGCAAGCGGCGCCGCGTCTAACGAATAGACCACTTGGTAAACTCCCGGCTTTTGGCCGGGAGTCCTATTGTGTTTGCGGCGGTGCGGCCTTCCGGGCCGCGATTTTGAAAGGACAATACCGTGACGATCCAGAGGAACTGGCAGGAACTCATCAAGCCGACCAAGCTGGAGATTGTTTCGGATAGTGCCGATGCGCGTCAGGCTTCGGTTATTGCCGAACCGCTTGAGCGCGGCTACGGCCTTACCCTGGGCAACGCCCTGCGTCGCGTCTTGCTGTCTTCGCTTCAGGGCGCAGCAGTAACCGCTATCCAGATCGATGGCATTCTGCACGAATTTTCGTCGCTTCCCGGCGTGCGTGAGGACATCACTGACCTTGTGCTCAACGTCAAGGAAATCGCCATCAAGATGGGTGGCGAGGGCCCGAAGCGTCTTACTCTCTCCAAGCAGGGTCCGGGTGCCGTGACCGCTGGTGACATCAAGGTCTCCGGCGATATCGAAGTCCTGAACCCCGAACTCGTGATCTGCCACCTCGACGATGGCGCCGAGATCAACATCGAGTTCACCGTCAATTCCGGCAAGGGCTATGTCCCGGCCGACAAGAACCGTCCGGAAGATGCCCCGATCGGGTACATTCCCGTCGATGCGCTGTTCTCGCCTGTGCGCCGTGTCAGCTATAAGGTTGATGCGACCCGTGCCGGTGAAAGCCTCGACAAGGACAAGCTGACGCTGTCAGTCGAAACCAATGGCGGCGTGTCGCCGGAAGATGCCGTGGCTTATGCCGCTCGCATTCTCCAGGACCAGCTGTCGGTTTTCGTCAACTTCGAAGAGCCCACCAAGGAAAAGGCCCAGGACTCCGTCCCGGAACTCGCCTTCAACCCGGCGCTGCTCAAGAAGGTCGACGAGCTCGAACTGTCTGTCCGTTCGGCCAACTGCCTCAAGAACGACAACATCGTCTACATCGGCGACCTTATCCAGAAGACGGAAGCCGAGATGCTGCGGACCCCGAACTTCGGCCGCAAGTCGCTTAATGAAATCAAGGAAGTCCTGGCACAGATGGGGCTTCATCTCGGGATGGACGTGGCCAATTGGCCCCCTGAGAATATCGATGACCTCGCTAAGCGCTACGAAGATCATTACTGATCCGGCGCTGCCAAGATTTTAGGAGATACCCATGCGACACGGTAATCGCGGCCGCAAACTCAGCCGTACCGCTTCTCACCGCAAGGCCATGTTTGCCAACATGTCCGCTGCCCTGATCAAGCACGAACAGATCGTCACTACCCTCCCCAAGGCCAAGGACCTCCGTCCGATCGTCGAGAAGCTCATCACCCTTGGCAAGCGCGGCGACCTGCACGCTCGCCGTCAGGCGATCGCGCAGATCCGCGACGAAGCCATGGTTGCCAAGCTCTTCGCCGTGCTCGGCCCGCGCTATGCTGAACGTCAGGGCGGCTATATCCGCATCCTGAAGGCCGGCTTCCGCTATGGCGATAACGCCCCGATGGCCGTCATCGAATTCGTCGATCGCGACGTCGATGCCAAGGGCCAGGATTCGGGTCCGGTCCAGTACGACGAAAACGAAGCCGAAGCCGCATAAGCCTCGCTTCTTCGAAATTCAAAGGGCGGCCCCAGTGGCCGCCCTTTTTTCTTTCACCTCTCCCTTCGGGGGAGAGGTCGACGCAAAGCGTCGGGTGAGGGGGCCTTCAGAGTGTCGGTAGACCTCGTGGCGAGTTGCCTCGCAAACTTCGAACCATAAGGTCGTGCCTTCCCTCACGCCTGTTCCTTCGCCTCAGCCTCCGCCCTTGCCTTCAACCTCTCCGGCGGCGCGCCCAAAAACTGCCGCACCTCGACCGGTGCCCGGCAGGCCACCGTGGCCTTTCGTCCCCATTCGACAGCTTCCTCAACGCTGGCACAGTCCAGCACCCAAAAGCCGCCGACATGCTCCTTGGCTTCGACGAACGGCCCATCGGTGACCATGATCCCACCATTGCTGGCCGCACGAATCGTCCGCGCCCTTGTCGCCGGCTCGAGCCCGCCGACAAAGACGCGCACACCTTGAGCGATCATCTCTTCATTGAGATCGGAAATTTCCTGGCGCAGCGACGCGTCTTCCTTGGTTGGGTCGTAGTCGTCAGGCAGATGGATAGCGACGAGAAACTGCATTCTTGCCTCCTTTTGGCAGCGGCAGGTGTCTCCTGCCATGCATGCTAGACGATCGGCCGAAATGCTTTCAGACTAATGTCCCGCAGATTTCTCCACCATGGCCCCAAAACGACACGTGTATGACGGCTAAGCTATTGCCACGCAAAAATTTCATGCCCGCCAACTGATTTTGCCGCTTCCGGCTCCGAGCCGTCGCGTGTAGGGCAGGGGAGAGAAAATTGGGGGCAAATCATGGACCGCATCCTCGTCACCGGCGCCTCCGGTTTTGTGGCCAAGCACCTCATCGGGGAGCTTTTGCGGGCCGGATATCGCGTGCGCGGCACCGTCCGCAGCCGCACCAAGCTCCTCAGCATCAATGCCGCCCTCGACACCCTCGCGCCCGGCCTCTCCGATCGCCTCGAAATCGTCGAGGCCGATCTCCTCGACGATGCCGGTTGGGCCCGCGCCATGGAAGACGTTCAGGCCGTTATGCACGTGGCCACTGTTATAACCGCCGCCGAGCCCAAGGACCCGTCGACGGTCATCCGCCCCGCCGTCGAAGGCACCGAACGCGTCCTCCGCTTTGCGGCCCAGGAACACGTGCGACGCGTCATCATGACCTCCTCGATCGCAACCGTCGGCTATGGCCACGACCATCATTCCGGCCAACGCACCTATTCCGAGGCCGATTTCACCGACCTGACCAGGCTCCGCCGGCCTTGGGCCTATTGCATCGGCAAGACCCGCGCCGAGCAGGCTGCCTGGGCGTTCGCGAGCGGCAAGGGACTGGAATTGACCACCATCCACCCCGGCGCCATCCTCGGCCCTGCCACGGACAAGGAAACCAGCATCTCCCTCGGCCTCGTCAGCGGCCTCCTCGATGGCTCGACGCCCGCCATGCCGCGCATCGGCTTTGCCATCAGCGACGTCCGCGACGTCGCCGCGATGCACCTCGCCGCGCTTCGCTGCCGCGAATCCATCGGCCAGCGCTATCTCTGCACCGGCCCCTATCGAAGTTTTGAGCAAGTCGCCGCCATCCTCCGCGCCGCCTATCCCGATTATCCGGTGACCCTCAAAACCGTCCCCGATTGGATCATGCGGCTCCTCGCCAATTTCGGCGGCCCCGTCCGACAGATCATCAACGACATCGGCAACGAAAAACATTTCGATGGCAGCAAAGGCCAACGCCTCCTCGGCCACTCCTACCACACACCCGAAGACGCTATTCTCTCCGCCGCCGAGAGCCTCATTCGCCTCGGGCTGATCCAGCCCAAGAATGCGCGGAATCAATCCGCGAAGGTTACTGGCTAACCCACTGCGGAGACTCGGCGTTTCCTGATTCCAACCCCAGCTCGATTGTCACCCCAGCGAAGGCCGGGGCCCATCCCCAAATCTCAAGATGGATCCCGGCCTTCGCCGGGATGACAGCCGGTGGGTGATCAATCCCCCAGAAAGACAAAACCCGCCCGAGCAATGCCCGGGCGGGTCCGCATCTCACACCAAGCAAACTTACTCAGCCGGCGCCATATCCTTGCCCGTATACACGTCCTCGACCCAATACTGGTCGCGACGGTCAAAGCCGTTGAACGGGGTCAGCGAAGCCTGGGTATAAGCACCCATCAGGCCGAATTCGATCCAGTCGTCTTCATCGATATCGGCCGGCAGGGTGAACACCTGCGGCAGCACGTCATAGCTGTCGCAAGTCGGGCCCCAGATGGTGAATTCGGAAAATTCCTGATCGTTGTCGTGCACACGCGGCCCGCGCCACACGCGGAGCGGCGGGGTGAAGTGCATGAACTTCACTTCCATCAGCGAACCGTAGGCGCCATCGTTCACATAGACCGATTGTCCGCCGCGCTGATGCTTTACGCGCAACAGCAGTGACGTCGAGGAGGTCACGAGCGCACGGCCCGGCTCGATGATCAGTTCGGGCTTGTTCTTGTCGCCAAAATGGTCGGAAACGGCCTGCGAGATGGTCTCGAAATAATAGTCCATCGGCGGCGCTTCGCTGGTCGGGTAGGGGGCGGGATAGCCACCACCGATATTGAGGCGCTTGAGATCGATGCCGGCCTCTTCGACGATACGCGCTGCAGCCGCGATATGCCGCTCATAGGCATAGGCGTCTTCGCACTGCGAACCGACGTGGAAGCAAAGGCTGGGGGTGTAGCCCATCTTCTCGACGGCCTGCACGATTTCGGCCGCACCCTGTTCCATGACGCCGAACTTGATTCCGAAGTCGTAGCTCTTCAGTGCCTTGCCGGCCTTGAAGCGCGTAGTGACTTCCACGTCGCGCGATGGGGAAACGACAGCGGCAAGCTGGTCGAGCTGCTGCGGGTGGTCGATAGTGAAGGAGCGAACACCGAACTCTTCATAAGCGCGCTCGATTTCGCGCTTGTTCTTGATTGGGTTGTTGTAGTGCATCACAGCGCCCGGCGCATGGTCCCGCACCAGTTCCATTTCGGTGTTCGAGGCAACGTCAAACGCCTTGAGGCCTTCGCGGTGCAATTGCGCAATGATGTGCGGCGAAGGGTTGCACTTGACGGCATAGGTAAGAAGCCCGTCAAAACCCTTCCTGAAGACCTTAACAGCCCTATGGAATTCCTTTTCCGAGAAAAGGAAAGAAGGAAAGTCCGGCGCCTCGGCCGCGATCAGGGCGGACGTATTGGCGTAAACGGTCTTCGGCTCGTCAGTCATTGGACAACAGGCCTTTCGGGGCTGGAGAGGTCAGGGAAATTCGCGGTGCCTAAGTGTTTCCGTTTCGTAAACATCGCGAAATCGAGCGCTGCATATAGGGCCGTGTGACCCCTCGCGCAAACGTTTATTTGCCTTGCGAAACAACAATGTTGCCGCGTCATTTTGATGACAGAATCCGGGCGCTTTCGTCGCTCTGCAAGCGGAAGGCCAGCGGGCCAGAAATCCGCAGCTGAAGGTTTACCCATGTCTTTGCGATCGCTCGTCTTTTCGGGTCTCGCCGTGGCGGTCATCGCCATCGGCGGCACACTTGCCTTCTCCCCTTGGAACGCTCCGGGGCAGGCGCAGGTTCAACAGCTTCAGGCACAAGCCGCCACGCCGCCCCCCGCGACCGACGCCATCCCCGACACCGCGCCTCGCGCCGTGCCCACCAGCCAGCCTCAGGTGCAGCTCAGCTTCGCGCCCATCGTTCAGGCTGTTTCCCCCTCGGTCGTCAATGTTTACGCGACGCGCATCGAAGCCCAATCCGCGTCGCCCTTCGCCAATGACCCGTTCTTTTCCCGCTTCTTCGGCGATCAGTTCCAGTCCCGCCCGCGTGAATCCCGCGCTCTCGGCTCTGGCGTCATCGTCGATGGCGGCGGGGTGATCCTCACCAATTCCCATGTCATCAACGGCGCCACCGACGTCCGCATCTCCCTCAGCGATGGCCGCGAATTCGCAGTCGATGTGGTCGTCGAAGATCAGCAGACCGATCTCGCCGTCCTCCGCGTCCGCGATCCACGCGGCGTCACGTTCCCGGCCATCACCTTTGCCGATAGCGACAAGCTCCTTGTCGGCGATCTGGTTCTTGCCATCGGCAATCCCTTCGGCGTCGGCCAGACCGTGACCTCGGGCATCGTCTCGGCGCTCGCGCGTACCGGTGTCGAAAGTTCGAACTACGAGTTCTTCATCCAGACCGACGCAGCCATCAATCCGGGCAATTCCGGCGGCGCTCTCGTCGATATGCAGGGGCACTTGGTCGGCATCAACACGGCCATCTATTCCCAGTCCGGCGGCTCGGTGGGTATTGGCTTTGCCATCCCCGCCAATATGGCCAAGCTCGTCGCCGATGCCGGTGTCACCGGCGGCGCCATCGTCCGCCCCTGGTTCGGCGCCAAGATGCAGGCCGTCGATTCCGATATCGCCACCAGTCTCGGCATGGACGCGCCACACGGCGCCCTCATCACCGAAGTCGCCCCCGATGGCCCCGCCGCCCGCGCCGGCTTCAAGTCGGGCGACGTGATCCTCTCCGTCGATGGCCAGAAGGTCGATGACCCCAGCGCCTTCAACTTCCGCCTCGCCACCAAGCCGATCGGCCAGACGACCAAGCTCGAGCGCCTCCGCGGCACGGCCACCGACAGCGTCGATTTCCCCGTCGAAGCCGCCCCAGCGCCCGCAGACAACGCGACCGCCACCATCTCGGCCACCTCGCGCTTCTCGGGCGTGACCGTCCGCCAGCTCGACCCAGCCTTGGCCGAGTCCAAAAACCTCCCCTATGACGCCAAAGGCGTCATCGTCACCGCCGTCGCCTCCGGCTCACCCGCCGAAGCCATGGGCCTCAAGGTCGACGACATCATCCTCCAGCTCAACGACACCGTCATCACCGACGCCCAGTCGTTCAGCACCCTAGCCTCGCAGCGCGTGAGGACCTGGCAGATTATCCTCCAACGCGACGGAAGAGTGAGCAGGGCTATTGTCAGTGGATAGGTCAATATTAGGCTGAGCTAGCCCCCTCAGCCACGCCTATCGTCATTGCCCGGCTCGTCCGGGCAATCCATCTCTCCTCCGCATGGACCACCCGGACAAGCCGGGTGGTGACGACATTGAAAGCTATTCAACCGCCCTCGGGCATGCACCGCCACTTTCCCAAACTCGATCCCCACCTCCCCCTAGATGGGGGATGCCGGGAGGGGGTGGAGCCACACCCACCAGCCCTCCCCTCACTCCACCACAATCTCCGGCAGTTCCATCCCCGCCAATTCCTCAATCGCCCCCATGCGCCAATCCTTCAGCGCCATCAGCAAATCCGCCGCCCCGTCATCATATCCCCGCCGACTAATCCCAAACATCGCCACGCCATCGCCCACCGGCACATAGCGATAGGCATTCCATTCGACGATCAGCGTCCCGCCCTCGTCGCTGCTCAGCAAGAAGTCGAGCAAAACCTCGCCCGTCGCTTCATTCTTCATGACCTGGAAATTGACCACCGGATCAGTGCCCTTCCGCTCCCCGAGCGATTCAACGATCGACTGCGCCGCAGCATCCGGCGTCGACCCCTCGGTCAGCACATCCAACATGAACATTTCATCATAGCGTTCGACCGTCTGGCCCGCGGGCACATATTCCTGCTTGTAGAAGGTCTCGGTCGGGTGGCTCGTCCACCCCAGTTCAAAGCTCGTGCCATCATAGACCACCGGCCCCGGAACGCCGACCGCATCCTCCTGCGCCCACGCGGGCATGTAGCCTGCACCCACAATCACCATCAGAGCCAGCAATCCGCGAACCATGCTCATTTCCTCCTCATGAGCCTGAACTGTCGCTGAAATCAAACACCGGCACAACACCGCATCTCCCTCGCTCCCAGCGCCAGAAAGTCATGCCGCACAAGGAGCTGGCCAGCATTTGTGAATCATTTTGTCAGTCTGCGCCGCCCCTCGGACTGGTGCGCAGCACGAGACAATCTGCTAGATAAATTCCATGTCCGACCTCTTCGCCGCCGACCCCACCGAAACCGATAAGGCCCGTCCGCTCGCCGACCAGTTGCGCCCGCGCGCGCTTGATGAAGTTATCGGCCAAACGCACCTACTCGGGCCCGACGGCACGCTGACGCGCATGCTCGCTTCCGGCCGCCTCGGCTCCCTGATCCTCTGGGGCCCGCCCGGCACGGGCAAGACGACGGTTGCGCGTCTCCTCGCCGATCAGATCGGTTTCCGCTTCGAGCAAATCTCCGCCATCTTCTCCGGCGTCGCCGATCTCAAGAAGGTTTTCGAGAAGGCCCGCTTCGAGCGCCTCTCAGGCCATCGCACGCTGCTGTTCGTCGACGAGATTCATCGCTTCAATCGCGCCCAGCAGGATAGCTTCCTGCCGGTCATGGAAGACGGCACCGTCGTCCTTGTCGGCGCGACGACCGAGAACCCATCCTTCGAGCTTAACGCCGCGCTTTTGTCCCGCAGCCAGGTCCTCCGTTTCGAGTCGCTGGCTGCGTCCGATCTCGAGCTGCTCCTCCAGCGCGCCGAAACGCTCCTCGGCTCCACCCTGCCGCTGACCGACGAAGCGCGTCACACCCTCCTCGGTCTCGCCGATGGCGATGGTCGTGCCCTTCTGGGTCTCGTCGAAGAGATCTTGGCGTCATCTCGCGCCAATGAGACGCTCGATGTTAACGGAATGCTAACAGTAGTGCAGCGTCGCGCACCCATTTACGACAAAGCGCAGGACGGCCACTACAACCTCATTTCCGCGCTCCACAAGACCATTCGCGGCTCCGATCCCGATGCCGCGCTCTATTATTTCGCCCGCATGGTTGTTGCGGGCGAGGATCCGCTTTTCTTAGCTAGACGCTTGATTCGTATGGCTTCTGAGGACATCGGCAATGCCGATCCCCAGGCGCTGCCACTGGCCGTTGCCGCCCGCGATTCCTACCAGATGCTCGGGTCCCCCGAAGGCGAACTGGCGCTCGCGCAAGTCGTCGTCTATCTCGCCCTCGCGCCCAAATCCAACGCCGTCTATACCGCCTTCAAGGCAGCGATTTCCCTCGCAAAATCAAGCGGTTCGCCTATGCCGCCAATGGTCATTCTCAACGCCCCAACCAAGCTGATGAAGGGCGAAGGCTATGGCGAGGGCTACCAATACGATCACGACGTTCCCGACGCCTTTTCAGGCCAGGAATATTTCCCCGAAGCCCTTGGCCGACAACAGTTTTATCAGCCAGTCGAGCGCGGCTTCGAGCGCGATCTCAAAAAACGCATGGACTATTTCTCGCGCCTCCGCGCCGAAAAGTCCCGCAATCGCAACGCGCTAGACGAGTAATCCCCGTGCTCCAGTTCCAGTGCTACTCTTGCGCCAGATCGGACCAGCCATGAATGGCTTCCTCCTCGTCGGCGCTGGGGGCGCCATTGGCGCCATGGCCCGCTACGGCCTCGCCGGCTTCATTGGCCGCCTCTGGCCAATGGGCTTTCCGCTGGCGACGCTGCTGATCAACATCATCGGCTCGATCGCCATGGGCGTCTTCGTCGGCCTCATGGCCCGCTTCCTGCCGCCCAATCAGGAAGAAGCCAGGCTTTTCGTCGCCGTCGGCATTCTCGGTGGTTTCACCACCTTTTCTTCCTTTTCCCTCGACACCATAACCCTCTTCGAACGCGGCGCATGGCTGCAAGCTGGGCTCTATGTCGCCTTGTCGGTTGTAGTTTGCCTCGTGGGCCTATATCTCGGCCTTCTGATAACGAGAGGCGGCCCCGCATGAGTGGCGTTCAACATCGGGAAGTCACGGCAGACGAAGACGGCATGCGTCTCGACCGCTGGTTTGCCCGGCATTTCCCCCAGGTTGGTTTTGGCCGCCTGCAAAAGCTGATCCGCAATGGTGAGGTCAAGGTCGATAAGGCCAAGGCCGAGACGAGCACGCGTCTTGCCGAAGGCCAGGTCGTCCGCATCCCGCCGGTCGATGATCCCGGCACGGTTCGTCCGGTCAAGGTCAATCAGGAAGATGCGAGATATCTCAAGGACATAATCCTCTATGAGGATGATGATCTCTACGTCTTCAACAAGCCCCACGGCCTTGCCGTCCAGGGCGGCAGCGGCACCACGCGCCACCTCGACGGCCTCCTTAAAAGCCTGCCCAACAAGCTCGGCGAACCACCGCGCCTCGTTCATCGCCTCGACCGCGACACCTCCGGCTGCCTCGTCGTCGCCAAGACCGCCGCTGCGGCCACGCATTTCGGCAAGGTCTTCATGTCGCGTTCGGCCCGCAAGATTTATTGGGCCCTCGTCGCCGGCAACCCGACGCCGCGTCAGGGCGAAATTTCCTGCTTCATCGCCAAGCGCGTCACCGAAGACGGCGAACAGATGGTCGTGGTCAAGAATGGCACGCCCGGCGCCGTTCACTCCTCGAGCTATTATTCGACCACCGACACCGCCAGCCGCCGCTTTGCCTGGGTCACGCTCAAGCCCGTCACCGGCCGCACCCACCAGCTTCGCGTCCACATGGCCCAGCTCGGCACGCCGATTATCGGCGATCCGCGCTATTTCAACATCGAAAACTGGATGCCGGCGCCCGGCCTCGGCGAGGGTCTGCACCTTCACGCCCGCCGTATCGCTCTCCCGCTCCGCAATGGCAAAAGGCTCGATATTTCAGCGCCTTTGCCGCCACATATGCGCGAAAGCTGGGATGCCCTTGGCTTCGATGCCGAACGCTTCGACGTGCAGGACACCGATCCAGAGGACAATGCATGAAGCTGATTATGTTCGACATGGACGGGACGCTGATCGACACCGAAGCCCTGATCGTCGAACATATGGCGACCACCTTCGAGACAGCCGGGCTTCCCCCGCCAAGCCCGGCCCAGTCCCGCCGCGTCATCGGCCTATCGCTGCCGGTCGCCATTGCGCGTCTCCTCGGCACCGATGTGACGCCTCAAGCAGAGCAGATGGCCGAGGACTATCGCAAGCACTACCGCGCCTCGCTCGTCCAGGCCGAGGGCCGCGAAGGCCTCTTCCCCGGCGCCCGCGAAGCTCTTGATCTCCTTAGGGATTGGCCCGAGACTCTCCTCGGCATTGCCACCGGCAAGGGCCTCAATGGCGTTCACCGGCTGACCCAACTCCACGGCATCGCCGATCATTTCGTGACCTTGCAGACGCCCGATCACAACCCATCCAAGCCACATCCCGGAATGATGCTGCGCGCCATGGCCGAAACGGGCGCCGACAAAGCCGACACGGTCATCATCGGCGACACGACCTACGACATCGAAATGGGGAAAGCCGCGGGCACCAAGGCCATCGGTGTCACCTGGGGACACCACGACAACGATGAGTTGCTAGCCGCCGGCGCAGATATTCTCGTCGATAGCTACGCCGATCTGCCCGCGGCGATCAAACACGTATTGGACTGAACATGCGCGACCAGCTCGAAGATGCCCTGAAAAATCAGGAGTTTGGCTATGGCCAGGCGCAGCATATGAACCAGATCGAGCTGCCCAAGCGCTTCTATAAGGACGTCGATGTCGCCCGCACCGATGCCGGCTTCGTCGTCACGCTCGACGGCAAGCCGACCCGCACGCCTGGCCGCAAGCTCCCAGTCGTCGTCCCCGCCCAATCCATCGCGCAAGCCATGGCCACCGAATGGGCCGCGCAGGACAAATATGTCGACCCCACCACCATGCCCATGGTGCGCCTCATCAATTCCGCCGTCGAAAGCGGCGAGGAACAAGCGCCGGCCTTCCGCGCCGAGATCGGCAAGTTCGCCGGCAACGACCTGCTGCTCTACCGCGCCGGCGCGCCGGAAGAGCTGGTGGCCGATCAGGAACTCCATTGGGATGGCGCCTTGGTCAAGCTCGCGCGCCACTTCGATGTCGCCTTCCAGCCGACCATAGGCATCATCCACCAGCCGCAGCCCGCTTCGACGCTTCAGCGGCTCGATGCCGCTCTCGAAGGGCAGGGACTGCTCTCGCTGACGGCGCTGGTCTCCATCACCGGCATCACCGGCTCAGGCCTCCTCGCCATCGCGCTGCTGCATCAACTTCTGACGGCAGATCAGGTCTGGACCGCCGCCCATGTCGATGAAGACCACCAGATCCGCCTCTGGGGCGAAGACGACGAAGCCATGGTCCGCCGCGCCAAGCGCCGCGTGGAGTTCGATACCGCCGTCGCCGTCGTAGAGGCTTTACGCGCTTAGGCCGACGATCCAATCGGCGGTATCCGGCGCGATCTCGCGCAAGGGCACCAACACGAAATCGCGCGCGTGTGCATGCGGATGGGGCAGGGTGAGCCGCCCCGTCTGCATCTCGATCCGCTCATAGGCGATGATGTCAATATCGATCACGCGCGGCCCCCAGACCTCGTGGCGTACCCGACCCATCTCCCGCTCCGTATCGAGCGCGATATGCAGCAGATCGATGGGCTCAAGATCAGTCTCGATCTCCGCCGCCATATTGGCGAAATCCGGCTGATCGGTCTTGCCCCAAGGCTTGGTCGCGATCACCGAGGACTGTCTTGCCACCCGGATATGCGGATGCGCATCGAGCCGCCGGATCGCCTCTTCAAGTTGCGCCTGCGGATCGCCGATATTCGCCCCAAGGCTAAGCCAGGCCAGAGCCATCAGTTCGGCCTCACGCGGTGTAATTCGATCGCCGCCTCGCCGCGCACCATGGCAATCGGCGCTTCGGGCTTGCGAATGCGAATGATGATCCAGTCGATATCGGAAAACCGCTCGAACAGCGCCGAAACCACATTCTGCCCCAGCGCCTCGATCAGCTTGGTCCGCTTCTCGAACGTCGCTTTCACCAGATCATAGATATCGGCATAGGAGACGGTATGCCCGATCGCATCACTCTCGCCCGGCGCTGTCAAATCGACACCGCATTCAAGATCGATGATGAACCGCTGCCCCAACTTTTCTTCCTCGGCAAAGAGCCCGTGATAGCCATAAAAGCCAAGGTCGCGAAGAACGATACGGTCGCCGGTGAATGGATGAGTCATCAAAAGTCCTGTTCAGGGGCCATAAAGCGTCGCCTGCGCCACGCGAAGCGCATCCCGATTAGCGCCGACATCATGCACGCGAAAGATGTGGCCGCCGCGCTCATAGCCTTGCACCGTCGTCGCCACAGTACCCGCCAGCCGCTGGTTGGGAAGGTTGTCGAGCAAACGCCCGATCATCGATTTCCGAGATGTACCCACCAAAATGCCATGCTCTGGAAAAGCCTCGGCAAGCTTGGGAAGCTCTCGCAAAATCTGGTAGTTCTGCGACAGGGTCTTGGTAAAGCCAAAGCCGGGATCGAGGATCACTTGGGCGTCTTTGATGCCCTTGGCCTGCGCTGCGGCGAGCGTTTTCCTGAAATAGTCGAGCATTGCAGGCATTGGGTCGGTCTGCGCGTCCCAGAGCTTGTCCCAGTGCATGGCGACCACCGGCACGCCATAAAGCGCCGCGATCTCCGCCATTTCAGCCGGCCCCTGGAGGCCAAGCACGTCATTGATGATATCGGCACCGGCCTGGATGGCCTGATCGGCAACAAGCGGCTTGTTGGTATCGATCGAAATCGGCGTGGTGATCCCGGCGCTGCGGATGGAGTCGATCACCGGGATCACCCGGTCGAGTTCTTCCTGCACCGCGACGGTTTCAGAGCCGGGCCGGGTGCTTTCGCCGCCGACATCCAGAATATGCGCGCCTTGCTCAACCATGGCTCGCGCGTGCGCGACCGCGAGGTCAAGATTGTCGTGCAGCCCGCCGTCAGAAAAGCTGTCTGGCGTCACGTTGAGAATGCCCATGACCAGCGGCGTGGCGCCGAGGAGCAGTGGGTCGCGATTGCGCAGGTCGATGGTCTGAACGGTGTGCATGAAATGTTCCTGCCCAACGCTCTAGGGGCGGAAGAGCGCCAGCTCAAGCGACTTTTTCTCTTGCTGGATGGCGCCGCCTGCACATCCGCGTGCATCATTAACACAGATTATCTGCGGCTACATCGGGGCGAACATGCAAGCGGAGAAAAATCCAACTATCCCCGGACGTTGGCCTCTAGGGAAGATTTGATCAGCAGTGTCACCACGGCAATCAGCGCCAGCGTTGACGCCGCCGCAAACGACCCGGCAATGTTGAAGTCGTTGAACAGCAGATTGATTTGCAGCGGCAAGGTATTCGTCTGCCCGCGGATCGATCCGGACACAACCGACACAGCCCCGAATTCGCCCATCACGCGCGCATTGGTCAGCACCGCTCCATAGACCAGCCCCCAGCGGATATTGGGCAGGGTGACATGCCAGAACATCTGCCAGCCATTGGCCCCGAGCGACAGCGCGGCCTCCTCATCTTCGGTGCCCTGCTGCCGCATCAGCGGGATCAGCTCACGCGCAACGTAAGGCGCGGTGACGAAAAGGCTGACCAGCACGATGGCAAGCGGCTTAAACATGATCTGCAGGCCGAGCGGCTGGAGGATCGGTCCCAGCAGCCCCTGATTGCCATAGAGGAAGAGATACACCACGCCCGCAACGATCGGGCTGATAGCCGCCGGCAATTCGATAACGGCCACAAGCAGTTGTTGCCCGCGAAACGTGAAGCGCGTCACGAGCCAAGCCAGCGCAGCGCCAACAAACATGTTGATCGGAACGACAATGATGGCGGTGACCACCGTCAGGAAGATCGCGTGCAGCGTTCCCGGCTCGAAGATCGCCGCAAAGTAAGCACCGAGCCCCTCGCGCAGCGCGAAGCTGAAAATCAGCGCCAGGGGCGCCAGCAAAGCGATGCCGGCGAAGACAAAAGCCAGCAGGATCAGCAAAATGCTGCCTGCAGACCGTGGCGGGGCGCCGACCATCAGCTCTTCCTCCCGACATAGCGCACCTGCCAGGCGGCCAACATATTGGTGGCGATGAGCGTCGCCAGCGCGACGACAAGCAGCACGAATGCCAGTGCCGCCGCTGCCTCGTAGTTATATTCGTCGAGCCGGATGAAGATCAGCAGTGACACAATTTCAGTCAGGCCCGGCAGGTTGCCGGCAATGAACACCACGGCGCCGAACTCGCCCAGCGAGCGCGCAAACGACAGCACGCAGCCACCGATGAAAGCAGGCAAAATCGTCGGCCAGATGATGCGGCTGAAAACCTGCCAGCGCGATGCGCCCAAAGTCGTCGCGACACTTTCGAAATCGGCATCGACCTCTTCAAGCACCGGCTGCACCGCGCGCACGACGAAGGGGATCGAGGTAAAAGTCATCGCGAGGATAATGCCAAGCTGGGTGTAATTGACCTTGATGCCATTGGGCTCAAGCAACTGGCCATACCAGCCGGTGTCGGCGAAAAGCGTGACCAGCACGAGCCCCGCCACCGCCGTCGGCAGGGCAAAGGGCAGATCGATAAGAGCATCAAGAATGCGCCGGCCGGGAAAGCGATAGCGGGTGAGTACCCAGGCCAACAACAGCCCGACCACACCATTGATCACAGTCGCAATCAGCGCTGAGCTAAAGGTTATCCGATAGGCTGCCAGCGCCCGATTGGAGCTGACGATCCGCCAGAATTCGGGCAGCCCCATGCCCGCAACCTTGAGCAGCATGGCGAGGATCGGCAGCGCAATGATGAGGGTGATATAGAAAAGCGAAATACCCATGGTCAGCCCGAAACCGGGCAGCAGATGTTTGCTGCGTTGCTTGGCCATGTGCCCCTCTAAAAACGGAATAAGGCGCGGCCGGAGCCGCGCCGAAAGTCATGACGTAACGCTGGTGTTACTTATTGACGAAGACCTTGTCGAGGAGGCCGCCATCGGCGAAATGCTCGCTCGCCACCTTATCCCAACCGCCGAACGCGTCTTCGACAGTCACGAGCCGAACTTCAGGGAAAGTCGAGGCATGGGCTGCGGCCACAGTCTCGTCCTGCGGCCGATGAAAATTGGCCGCCGCGACTTCCTGGCCTTCAGGCGTGAAGAGGAAATCGAGATAGGCCTTGGCCAGATCACGGCTGCCGCGGGCATCGACGACCTTATCGACGATTGCGACGGGAAATTCCGAGAGGAAGCTGACCGAGGGCACCACGGCTTCATACTTGTCGGCGCCAAGCTGCTTCACCACACCAAGCGTTTCGGCTTCGAAGGTCACGAGCACATCGCCAAGCTGACGTTCGGTGAAAGCGGTGGTCGCCGCGCGGCCGCCTGTTTCAAAGACGGGGACATTGGCGAAAAGCTTGGTGAGAAATTCCTCGATCTTGGCTTCGTCGCCCGCATATTCCTCGGTCGCCCAAGCGCGGGCGGCAAGATAGGTGTAGCGGCCGTTACCCGAGGTTTTAGGGTTCGGGAAAATCACCTGCACGCCTTCGGCGGCGAGATCGCCCCAATCCTTGATGCCCTTGGGGTTTCCGGCCCGCACGAGGAAAGAGGGGAAGGAATAGAAGGGGGCAGCATTGTTGGGGAATTCGCTCGCCCAATCGTCGCTCACATAACCGCCTTCAACCAGCTTTTGAATGTCTGTCACCTGATTGAAGGTGGCGACATCAGCCTGCAGCCCTTCGAGAATAGCGCGGGCTTGGGCCGATGAACCAGCATGCGACTGGTTGACGGTAACGGTTGCACCGGTCGCGGCATAAGCAGCGTTCTCGGCTTCGAACAGTTCGCGCGCAATGTCGTAGGAGGCATTGAGAATATCGGTAGGCTGCGCCAGTACGGGCGAGCTGGCGAGCACTAGGGCCGCAACGGCAGAAGCGAGAAGCTTGTTCATTTGAGACGCTGTTCCATCAAGCAGATCAATTGACCCGTTAGATGCGGTGGCCGCTCATGCGTCGTAAAGCGCTAAATACCTGTATCGGATGAGTAATTTACCCCACCCTCCACCAGCGGAAAGCCGTTCTTTTCACGCCGCAGTGAACGCGAAATTGTTTCGATCGCCTTGAGGTTGTCCTTTGCGGCTTGAGAAGCCAAAGTAGGCCAAAAGTGGAGGAAATATCCTTGAAGCGATTGCACACGACCCTCGGCGCGCTTGAGCGCAGCCAGTTGGGGCTGATCCTGCCCCACGAGCATGTCTTCGTCGATCTTCGCACCCCGGACCAGCCGGGATATGCCGAGGCCGAAGCCGCAGACGTCATTGCCCTGATGGCGCCCCAGATCGAAGCGGCCAAGGCGCGCGGCGTCACCGCGATCGTCGAATGCACCACCGGCGGGGTAGGGCGACGCGCCGATATCGATCTGGCCGTCTCAAAAGCCACCGGCATGCCCATCGTCGTGCCCACCGGCAATTATCGTGAGCCGTGGATTCCTGCGTGGGTCGCTGCGGCCAGTCAGGATGAACTGGAAGCCTGGATGTATGCCGAACTGACAGACGGCATCGAGGACACTGGCGTCATCGCCGCCTGGATCAAGATCAGTGCTGGCGACGACGGCATCACGCCGCTCGAAGAGCGCATCCTCCGCGCCGCCGCTCGTGCCGCGAAACGAACGGGCGCCATCATCGGCTCGCACACGATCAAAGGTCGGGTAGTGATGGATCAGCTCGACATCATCGAAGCAGAAGGTGGCTCGCTCGAGCGCTTCATCTCCATCCACACCCAGGCCGAGCCCGATTTCGAGCTCCATAAGGCCGTGGCGGCCCGAGGCGCCTGGATCGAATATGACAATATTGGCCACGGTAATGATGACGAAATCCTGCCGCTAATCCTGAAGGCGCTGGAGGCTGGCCTCGGCCCGCAACTGCTCCTCAGCCACGACCTCGGCTGGTACGATCCCGCTCAGCCCGGCGGTGGCGTCCCGCGGCCCTATACGCATCTATCCGAATGGCTGCTGCCCGCGCTGCGCGATGCAGGTATCGACGAAGCGACGATCACTCAGCTCACCCACGACAACCCGTTCAACGCTTACGCGCGCTGAAACCCACAAACAAAAATCCCCGCCGAAGCGGGGATTTTCTTATTTTTCTACCGGTTCGGCGAAAAGATCGTATTCGTCATTATCGGTCACCGTGACCGAAACGATATCCCCGATCTTGATGCCGTCAGCCTTGCTGACGATCACTTGGCCGTCGATCTCCGGTGCATCCCACTTGGAACGAGCGATCACGCGGTTCTCTTCCGGGCGCACATCGTCGACGATCACGTCGATGGTCCGGCCGACCTTTTGGCTCAGGCGGTGGAAAGACACGTCCTGCGCCACTTCCATGAGCTGGGCAAAGCGCTCTTCCTTGACTTCGTCCGGCACGATGCCGTCGAGTTCGTTGGCCGGAGCGCCGGTAACGGGCTCATACTTGAAGCAGCCCGCGCGATCGATCTCGGCCTCTTCCAGCCAATCGAGCAGGAATTCGAAATCAGCATCTGTTTCGCCGGGATAGCCGACGATGAAATTGGAGCGGATGGCCAGGTCAGGGCAGATATCGCGCCACTTCTTGATCCGGTCGAGCGTCTTTTCCTGGTTCGCCGGGCGCCGCATGGATTTGAGCACATTCGGCGACGCATGCTGGAACGGAATATCGAGATAGGGCAGCACCAGACCCTCCGCCATCAGTTCGATGACCTGATCGACGTGGGGGTAGGGGTATACATAGTGAAGGCGCGTCCAGGCGCCCAACTGCCCGAGTTCCTTGGCGAGATCGTAGAACTTCGCCTTGACGTCGCGGCCGCGATATTTGGATTCGGCATATTTGATATCGACGCCGTAGGCGCTGGTATCCTGCGAGATCACCAGCAGTTCCTTGACGCCGGAACGGATCAGGCCCTCGGCCTCGCCCAGAATGCCGGCAGCCGGGCGCGAAACCAGATCGCCGCGGATCTGCGGAATGATGCAGAACGAGCAGCGATTGTTGCAGCCTTCGGAAATTTTTAAATAGGCATAGTGCCGCGGCGTCAGCTTCAGCCCGCTTTCCGGCACGAGATCGACGAACCGGTTCGGAACGGGCGGCAGGTGGTCGTGCACCGCCGAAACGACGCTCTCATATTGATGCGGTCCGGTAATCGCCAAGACGCTCGGATGCGTTTCGCGGATCAGGCCCTCTTCAACGCCAAGACAACCCGTAACGATCACGCGACCGTTTTCGTTGAGCGCTTCGCCGATCGCCTCGAGGCTTTCCTGCTTGGCGCTGTCGAGGAACCCGCAAGTGTTGACGAGCACGATGTCGGCGCCGGCATAGTCGCGGCTAAACGAATAGCCTTGCGCGCGCAGCGTCGTCATGATGCGCTCGCTATCCACGAGCGCCTTGGGGCAGCCGAGGCTGACTAAACCGATTTTGGGCGCCTGATTCATGCGCGTGCAGCAATCCGGTAAATGAAAGGATGGCGCGTAATACCGAAACTTGGACGGTTACGCAATGTTACTGCCCCCCAATATGGGGTCATCAGCCTTTCTCGCAGCGGTGGACACAGCATCTTGAAACTGTGGAGTGAACAGTGCGTTCGCGTCTGTTCGCCTTTCTGCAACCCTTAACGTGCGTTAGGCATCTCGTTCTCGCGCCAGCCCTGGCGCAGCTATCGGGAGTTTTTTAATGTTCGATCGTCTCTCCGCCTATGCGCCGCAGGCCCTCGCCGTGCTGCGCATCATTACGGCGCTGCTTTTCCTGGCTCACGGCACGCAGAAGCTCATCGGCTTTCCCGCCACCGACATGTCTCCGCCCGCATTCTCGATCTTCTGGTTCGCAGGCGTCATCGAGATCGTCACCGGCATTTTGATCGCCATTGGCTTCTTCACCCGCCCGGCCGCTTTCCTCGCCTCCGGCACGATGGCCGTCGCCTATTTCATGGTTCACGCACCGTCGAATTTCTTCCCCGCAAACAATGGCGGCGACGCTGCGATCCTGTTCTGCTTCGTCTTCCTCTATCTGGTCTTCGCCGGCCCAGGCGCCTGGAGCGTCAACAAGAAGTAATTGGTTCGATCCAATGAAGAAGGCTGCCGGGAGCGATCCACGGCGGCCTTTTTGTTTGGTCTTCAGGTAATCGGCGATTGCGGTGGTGTGCGCTTGGCGGTTCGCCTGGGCTTGAAGGGCTCGCCTGCAGTGGTCGACGGCTCGCGCCTGATCTCATCGACCACGCTTGGCGGCGCGTCCGTCGCCGGCGTGATGTAGTCGTCCGCATCGTTATAATCGGTTTCTTCACCGTGTTCGGCCAGGTCGCGAATGGCGTCGCGCACCTCATCAAGCAGCGATGCCGAATAACGCGGGCGCGTCACCGTGCCGCCAGTCGCCTCATGGCTCTTGAACCCAACCAGCAGCGCCTCGCAGCCGATCCGCAGCCCAACGAATGCTGCAAGGCCAAACACCACGATTTCGAGAATGCCCCAGAGGCCATTCCCAAAACCGGTGCCGAAGCGGAAGAAGAAGTGGTTGATGGCCCAAAGGAGGATCGAGGCCAGCCCGAGCGCATAGAGGATCGGCACAAGCTTGGGTGAAAGGATCGCGTCAAGCCGGAACAGCGTCTGGCGGGTAAAGAGGCGTTTCAGGTCGTCCGTGGTCATGCCGGGCTCCTCGATTCGGGATTTCTCCCAAGGTTAGTGCGTCTTGAAAGAAAATGGATCACCCGATTTTGGGCGGTGTTCAGGCCGAAAGGGCAGGGGCCAACACAGGCGCCCCATGCACGGTTCGCCCAAAGATGGTCTCGAACTTTGCGCGCAAAACCGAATCGACCTCGGCCAGCGACGCCAATTGCCCCAGATCTTCAAAGCTTGTCACGCCCTGGTCAGTGATTCCGCACGGCACGATGCCGCTATAGTGGCCAAGGTCCGGCGAGACGTTGAGCGAAATGCCGTGAAAGGTCACCCATTTACGAACCCGCACACCGATCGCCGCAATCTTATCTTCCCGGCCCAAACCGCGATCGGGCCTTTGCACCCACACCCCGATTCGACCCTCGCGCCGCTCGCCGTGAATGTTGTGCGCCTCGAGTGTATCGATCACCCACTGTTCCAGCCCCTTGACGAGGCAGCGCACATCGCGCCCGCGCCGCGTCAGATCGAGCATTACATAGGCCACGCGCTGTCCCGGTCCGTGGTAGGTATATTGCCCGCCGCGCCCGGCCGCAAAAACGGGGAATCGCGCATCGATTAGGTCCTCGGCCTGAGCCGATGTTCCGCCCGTGTAAAGCGGTGGATGTTCCAACAGCCAGATCGCCTCAGGCGCTTCGCCAGCAGCGATCGCCGCTGCCCGCGCTTCCATGGCCGCGAGGGTTTCTTCGTAGTCCATCAAGCCATCGAATTGCGTCCATTCGACCGCCTGATCGTCTTCCCGATGCAATTTCGAACGAATTTGGCACGCCTCATCGGCGCTCGTTAAGACTTCCATAACCAAGCCTGAGCAATCCTTAACGCATCAAGTCCGCCGGCATCCTGCGCAGCGGTCCTTCTTCAGAATGTTATCTATGAACACCCTGGACAATATTGAAGTCGATATCACCGTTGAGCTCGGCGCAACGCTTATGCCGATCCATCATTTGCTGCGCATGGGCCGCGGCGCGGTGATCGAGCTCGAACAGTCCGAAAACGACCCGCTCTCCATCTATGCCAACCATACGCTCATCGCCCGCGGTGAAGTCAATGTCGAGGACGGGCAGCTTCGCGTGCTCGTCACGGAGAAGGTCTACAAGCAGGGCTGATTGCCGATCTTCCACAGGCTTGAAAGAAATCTCCATTTAGGTGCTTGAGGTTCGCCAAGTCCTTTGCTACATCCCCACTCGCTCAAGGCGCTTCGGCACCGAGAGCTTCTACCACAGATGTGCGGTCGTGGCGGAATTGGTAGACGCGCAGCGTTGAGGTCGCTGTGCCGCAAGGCGTGGAAGTTCGAGTCTTCTCGACCGCACCATTCACCCCTCGGGGATGAAACAAAAAGCTGCCTGCGGGCGGCTTTTTTGTTTTTGGGTCTAGGTATCGTTGCCGATACGGATCTTTGGCGTCTTGAAGCCCATTGCGATCCAGGCGCCAAGCAGCTTTCTATAGAATCGCAGGGTTTGCGCCGTTCCCGCCGGGACATCGTCTGCCAAAGCAATGCCGTCGGTTTTGTCACTCGTCATTGTCCGCAGTTCAGGCTTGGGACGCGTTTCCGCAGGCCACAGGCTCGAATAAAGACTCAGCCAATGGCCGCTCTGAAATTCTAGAAAGATTGGGCTATTGCAACAGCGGCTGATCACGCGTCGCGTGGGCGCATCAGGCCCAAGCCGGAAAACCTCCAGCAAGTCCTGACCGCGGAGAAACGCGACCTTATCCTTGCGATAGAGCACGAACTGCGTTCCGCCATTGTCCTCGAGCATCGGTCGCGCCAGCGGCAGGGGCTGCAGCCGTCCCGCAGCCTCCCGGCAACTGTTGCAGTGGCATTCCGTCGAGATGAAGGGCGCGCCATCAAGTTCGAGGGCGACTTGTTCGCAACTGCACGTCACAACACTCTTGGCCAAACTTCTATCCCTTCAGATTATCTTTGGCATTTTCGTCTGCCCGGAACCGCCAGGCATCTTCCAGCCGCAGCCCCAATTCTTCATCCTCAATGGCGTCGAGCCGAATGAGGACGGTATCGTAGCCGACATAGTGATCGGTCTCGAAATAGATGTCAGGCGAGATTTCCATCAGCAGCACCTTCTGGTCGAGCGGACACTGCATAACCAGTGTCGTCGCGTCGAGTAGACGCACGAATGTTCGGTCCGAAACTTTCAGGGCAGGGGTGCCATAGCTGGTCGTCCGCTCGAACCCCTGCAGCCCGCGGGCCTTCGCCACGGTCTCGATTCGGTCGAAGTGTGGGTCGAGATCTATGCCGTCTGACATGCCTGCCTCCTCACATGCATGGGTCGGATGCGAAATTGTCACCAAACTTTGCGGCCCTAGTCTGGCGCCTTCTCGTTCGATTGGCTACTGCTTGCCTTGCCCTGAAACACCCATCCGACGAAGGGGCTCCCAATGAGCAGCGACTTCGAGACAGACCTCGGCCCCACGCCCGAGATGGACACCAGCGCGTTTCGCGACGCTGAAGATCGCATCACGCCGCATTGGCTTGAGCGTCTCCGCGCGTTTCTCGCTGCCAAGCGATCTGAAGACGTCGCCCTCGTCATGGCGCCGCTGCACACATCCGACGTCGGCGACGTCCTCGAAGCGCTCGATCACGATGAGCGCGTGGCGCTCGTCCAGCTGCTCGGCGATCAGTTCGACTATTCCGCGCTCACCGAAGTCGACGAGAGCATCCGCCTCGAAGTCATGGAGGCGATCCCCAACTCTGAAATCGCGAGGGGTGTCGCCAATCTCGACAGCGACGACGCGGTGGCGATTCTGGAGGACCTCGACGAGGCCGATCAGAACGAAATTCTCTCGGCCCTGCCGACGTTCGAGCGCCTGAGCCTCAAGCGCAGCCTCGATTTTCCCGAAGACTCCGCCGGCCGGCGGATGCAGACCGAGTTCATCGCCATCCCGCCCTTCTGGACGGTCGGTCAGATGATCGACTATCTCCGCGCCGATCGCGATCTGCCGGACGAATTCTACCAGATCTATGTGGTGGATGCGGCCTATAAGGTCCTCGGCACCCTGCCGCTCGATCGAGTCCTGCGCTCGAAACGCGCGACGCAGATCGAATCGATCATGAACACAACCCTGGTCCTCGTCGATGCCGCCGATGATCAGGAAGAAGCGGCGCGCACCTTCGAACGTTATGACTTGGTCGAAGTCGGCGTGGTCGACGAAAACCGCCGTCTCGTCGGCGTTCTCACCATCGACGACATGGTCGACGTCATCACCGAGGAGGCCGACGAAGACATCAAGCTTCTGGCCGGTGTCGGCGACGAAGACCTTTCCGATACGACGGTGGACACCGTCCGCAGCCGTGCCCCCTGGCTCGCAATCAATCTCGTCACCGCCGTTCTCGTCTCGCTGGTCATCGGCCTTTTTAACGGCACGATCGAGCACATGGTGGAATTGGCCATCCTCATGCCCATCGTCGCCTCCATGGGCGGCAATGCCGGCGCACAAACCATGACGGTCACCGTGCGCGCCCTCGCCATGCGCGAACTGGCAGGCGGCCGTCTGCGCCGACTCATCCGCCGCGAAATGGTCGTCGGATTTTTCAACGGCGTCATTTTCGCGATCATGATCGGGATCGTCACTTGGATCCGCTTTGGCAACGAGCAACTGGGTGCCGTCATCGCCGCCGCCATGGTCATCAACATGATCGTCGCGGGTACGGCAGGCATTTTAATTCCGCTGGCGCTCGAACGTCTCAAGGCCGATCCCGCTATCGCCTCCGCCGTTTTCGTCACGACAATCACCGATGTCGTTGGTTTTTTCGCCTTTTTGGGAATTGCCGGGCTCTGGTTTGGCCTCTTCTGAGCGTCTTACCGACCTGCGGACTGTTGCAGATAGATCACTTGCAAAGGTTTATGCTCACGGTTAACGCTCTATGACTGGTCGTTTGGTCGAGATCAAATGGCTGGATTTGGAGGTCTGACAAGGAGCGGCGCATGCGCAGTCAACCGAAGACCCTGGCTTGGAATTCCGTAAGCTGGGCTCTGGTATGCCTCCTGTCTATGGGGCTCATTATCTCTGTGGTGGCCGGCGTCTGACGTGGAGGAGGAACGCGTCCCCGATCTCGGATCGGTGACAGGTTCCAGCGCTGGAAATCACCACTGAAAAGCTTTAGGGAAGGGCGCCTTGCCAGAGGCGCCCTTTCTCTTTCCCAGAGGTCCGTCATGAAGCTGCTCGTCGGAAATCGCAATTACTCCACCTGGTCGCTCCGGCCATGGCTCGTGCTGCGCCATTTCGATTTGCCCTTCGAGGACGAGGTCCTGATGCTCTCGGGCCCCCGCTGGCGCGAAACGTTGGCCGAGCGCTCGCCGACCGGCAAGGTACCAGTGCTGATCGACGGCGATCTGGCCGTGCCGGAAACTCTCGCCATCATCGAATATCTGGCGGACGCTTTCCCCGAAAAGGCGATCTGGCCTGCCGATCGGCGCGACCGGGCTCTCGCCCGCGCCGCCGCGTCAGAAATGCATGCGGGATTCTCACAACTCCGCACCTATGCGCCGATGAACCTCCGCGCCTCGCACCCAGGCAAAGTCGATCTCGATTCGGTGCGCAAGGATCTCCATCGCGTCGAACAACTGTGGGGCGATCTCCTCGGCCGCTCCGGCGGCCCCTTCCTTTTCGGCGAGTTCACGGCGGCAGACGCCATGTTTGCGCCGCTCGCAACGCGCCTCCGCACTTACGATCTGCCGGCGTCCGACACAGCCGCAAAATATGTCGAAGCCATCTATGCCCTCCCGGCCTTCCAGGAATGGCGCGCACTGGCGCTCAAGGAGCCGTGGATTGTCGACGATGATGAGATCGACGTGATCCAGGGCCGCGTCGCGCCCGGAACGCTTGCATGATCCATATGGTCAAGCTCTGCGTGGGCATTTCCAGCTTCGAGGAGCTGGAAAGCTACCGCGACGAACGCGCCCATTGGTGGGGCGCCGATTACGGCGAGGATGTCCACGTCCACCGCACCCGCATGATGCCCAAGCGCGCCGCAGAATTGGAAGGCAAGGGCTCGATCTATTGGGTCATTGCCGGCGCCATCGTCTGTCGTCAGGTCATCGAGCGCCTCGCGCCCTATACCGATCCCGAGGGGAAGGACTACTGCGACATTATCATGTCGCCCAACCTCATCCGAACCATTCCCTACCCGAAGCGGCCGTTCCAAGGCTGGCGCTATCTCGAATCCAAGGATGCGCCACCCGACATGGCCGGCAATGACGATGAGAACTCGTCCGAGATTGCTGCAGAATTGGCACGCCTCGGGCTTTTGTGAACAGCTCCGGCCGCGCGTTAATCGTTTAAATATTGTTAATCTTACGCCCTCTTGTGCATAAGGCCCGAAGCGGTGAGACTCCGCGCAGTGATTTGGGGGCAAGATGGTTCGGCAAGCGGCGCATGTCATCGTCGTTGGCAATGAAAAGGGCGGGTCGGGTAAGTCCACCACTGCCTTTCATCTCGCCATCTATCTACTCTACCAGGGCTACAAAGTCGCCTCGATCGACGTCGATAGCCGCCAGCAGACGCTGACCCATTACGTCCGCAATCGCCGCGATTGGGCCCGCCAGCGCGGCCTCAGCCTGCCGCACACCACGCACTTCCATCTGCCTCTGGCCCGCGGCGATTCCCTCAAGGAAAACAACCGCGTCGAATTCGACCTCTTCCGTCAGGCTATTGCCGAGGTTGAGCAATCGACCGAATTCATCGTCATCGATACGCCGGGCTTTGATACCAATCTGACGCGTCTCGCGCATTCGCTAGCCGATACGCTGATCACCCCGGTCAACGATAGCCTGATCGATCTCAACGTCATGGCCCATGTTGACCCGGTCACTGGTGAGCCGCGCGAGTTGAGCCATTATGCCCGTCTCGTCCAGCGCGCCCGCTCCGAACGCCTCGCCATCGACGGACGCACCATCGATTGGGTCCTGGTCCGCAATCGCATTTCCATGCTGTCTTCGCGCAACATGCGCCAAGTTCAGACCATGCTTGATCGCATCGCCATGCGCTTGGGCTGCCGCGTGTCCGACGGCATCGCCGAGCGCGTAATCTTCCGCTCGCTCTTTCCGACTGGCATGACCGTGTTTGATCCGTTGGATGAGGAACTGCTGGGCGGCGTGCCATCCATGTCGCACACCAGCGCGCGTCAGGAATATCGCCAGCTCGTCACCGCGCTAAACCTGCCCTTCAGTCGCCGTGCCGAAGCGCGCCGCGAAGTGCTCGAAGCGGCTCCGCGCGAAGGCGAAGCCAACCGCTTCGCCCATATGGCGCCAAGCGATCCCTAAAAACAGTGAAGGGGGCTTACTGCCCCCGGGAGTAGGCGATCTTGCGCGGCTCGCTAGCAGCGACTGTCATCTGGCGCTGGTCATAGATATCCCGCGCCTCGACGATTGAGACATGATGCTCTGCCGACCAGTCCCACAGGGCATTGATCGGCCCCTGCAGCGTCTTGCCCATTTCCGTGAGCGTATATTCCACGCGTGGCGGCACCTCGGGATAGATCATGCGGCTCACAAGCCCATCGCGCTCAAGGTTTCGCAGGGTCAGCGTCAGCATGCGCTGCGAAACGCCATTGATCATGCGCTTGAGCTCATTGAACCGCAGGGTGCCGTTCCGGCTCAGCATACCAACGACCATGACGCTCCATTTGTCGCCGATCCGGCTCAGAACATCGGACATGGCCGAGCAATTGGCATGCTTGGATGTGTCTGTCAGGGACATGGTGCGCCTCGCGTCAATCTGGATACTCAGGCACAAATATAGTCACAGTTACTAGTTGTGACTAGCCCTCAAACCTTTGCGTGATGCTCGGCGCCGTACAGCCCGAGATAAAAGTCGAGATCATTGTTGCGAAGGCCAAGGCTCTCAAACACCGCTCCCATGAAACTGACGGGTGCCGTCCCGGGGGCCGTCACAATTTTCCCCGCGAGAACCGCTTGTGGCTGATCGCGATATCGAGCCACGCCCTTGTATCCCGTGTCGGGCAGGCTCTCCGGTCCATTGGCGGTGTGATCGATATCGTCCAGAAGGCCAGCTCGCGCCAAGGCGATGACACCATCGCAGATCCCGCCTACTGTTTTCCCCGCCGCCGCCGCGCTTTTCAGCACCACATTCACATCGGGCGCCGCCGGCGTGCTCCAGATCGACCCGCCATTGACCAGCACGGCATCCACCGTCGAAACGTCGATATCAGCCACTGCAAGCTGCGGCATAACGCGGAGCCCGCCCGACGACACGACTTCTTCGCCATCTGGTGAAGCAAAGAGTGTCTGGATGCCATAGTAGCTGCGCGCTGCAGCATTGAGCAGGGCGGTTTCCCAGTCGGCATAGTTGGGGGTCAGAATGGTCACGATAGTCGTCATGGCGAAAATCCTCAAAACTGTTGCCCAAAAGCTTTGCCCGGCGCGCGACAGATGGCGTCAGTAGCCAGTTCACATGGACGTCAAACTTTGCCCCATTTCTTGAGGCCAAGAGGCGTCGCTGATAAAGACGACCCAATTCCTGAAGATTGCCATGAGATTCCCCGTGCTGTTGTTGCGCCGTTTTGCCATTGCCCTCGCCCTGAGCTTGCTGAGCCTAGTGCCCGCATTGGCAAATCCGATGCTCCTTGTCGATCGTGACAATCTGAACGTGCTCTATGCCGAGCAAGCGGGTCAGCCATGGCATCCCGCTTCCCTCACCAAGCTGATGACAGCCTATGTGGCTTTCGAGGAGATCGCCAAGGGCACCGTCACGCTCGATACGCCGGTGACACTGTCAAAATACGCCCTGACCATGGCCCCGAGCCGTTCGGGTCTCAAGGTCGGCACCTCGGTGTCGCTCGAAGACGCGCTTTATATACTGATCGTCAAGTCGGCCAACGACATGGCTGTGGCCATCGCCGAAACTATCGGCGGAAACGAAGCCAATTTCGTCGCCAAGATGAACGACGTCGCGCGCCGCATGGGCCTGACAGCCACTCATTATGAAAACCCGCACGGTCTTCATGACCCGCTCCAGGTCACCAGCGCCCGCGATTTGGCGGTGCTCGCGCTCTACATCGAGCAGAGCTTTCCCCAATACATGCCCATGTTCCACACCAGCGTCGTGCGGATCGGCAATCTCAAGCTCGAATCCCAGAACAATCTGCTGACCACCTTCTCTGGCGCCATCGGCATGAAGACCGGCTTTGTCTGCGCATCCGGCCTCAACCTCGTGGCCGATGTCGATCGCAATGGTCGCCGCCTGCTCGCCGTCGTTCTCGGCGGCTCGTCGGGTCGCGATCGCAATGAGCGCGCCGCCGAACTCCTGCTCAAGGGCCTGTCCGGCTCTGCCACGCCAACCGGCCAGACCATTCTCAATGTGAGCAATGCCGTTGGCGCCGCGCCCGTCGATATGCGTGCCAATATTTGCGGCAAGGATGCTGCCACCTATGTCAAAGCGCAGGAAGCCGCATTCCCCATGGGCATGAAGGGCCAGCCGAGCTATCTCACCGACCAGATTGCCGCCGTCGAACACGTCGCGACCGATCTTGGCCGTATGCGCACCGACATTGCCCTGCCGCGCCCGCGTCCTGCGCACGTTCCGGCGTTCCCGAGCGCAGCTCTGGTCTCAGACACCACGACGTCAGCGTCGGCGCTCGACGCTAACCTGCGCCCAGGCCTCGAACTCGCCGGCAGCCCAGGCGTGCCCTATCCGCGCCCACGCCCCGCTTCGCGCTAGGCTTTAGTAATCTCGAACCGCAGCACGTCGCGATCCCTGTGCAATAGGCATGTATGGCCGCGCTGGCGGCAATAGAGCGGAATATCGATCTCCGCCATCGGGTCGGTCGCAAGTACCGTCAGAGCCGCGCCGCTCGCCAGGCTCTCGATACGCTTTTCGAGTTTCAAGACGGGCAGGGGGCATCTCAGCCCCCTGGCATCGATCAAGGCGTCTTCAGTTCGCAATCAGCAGAACCCAATGCACGCCATAACTTGAGGCGGCGCTGTAGGCGACGCCAATGCCCGCCTTGCTACCGCGCGCTGCAAGACCAGCGGCATCGGCGGGGCTATTGCGCCAGCCCGAGAACGTATTGGCAAAGGTCGAATAGCCGGCGCTGAGCTTCATCACCGACATGCCCTGCGGCGTGGCCGGAGCCGTATTGGTCTGAGCATATTGATTGGCAAGCGCCTGGGCGGTGCCATCGAGGCTGGCATCGGCCACGAGCGCCGGGGCTCCAACAGTCGCGCGATAGGAATTGATCAAGGCGATAGCCTGGGCCTTGTCGAGCCGCGCGCCGGGCTGGTCCATGCTGGCCGTCAGGCCTGCCGAGAGGCCAGCAGGCGAGCTGGCGCCGCCGCCCATGCCCATCATCGAACAACCGGCAATGGCCATCGTCGCGGCAACGGCGGATCCAAGGGCGAGGAGGCGGATAGGGGTGATCTTCATGAGTATCCTTTGAAAGGCTAGGGCGCCGTTTGCGGCCAAAGTCTCACGGCAAGCCTGATGCGAGGTTAACCGAAGGCTGCCGGGATTGCCGCAATTGAGCCTCCCCACTAAGGTCGCCTTGCCCTCATGGGGCAAGTTTGCGGCAGGGTCGGGGCAATGCCCTTCCTCCGCCGAAGGAGGAGGAAATAGGTGTCCGCACCAGTTCATGACATTATCGATCCGCGCTTCAGCGATCTCATCATCGGCAGCGCCCAGCTCGAGCGCCTCTATTCCGGCTGCCGTTGGGCCGAAGGCCCCGTTTGGTTCAGGGATGGCGACTATCTCATCTGGAGCGACATCCCCAATCGGCGAATGATGCGCTACCTGCCTGATGGCACTGTCGGGGTGTACCGCGCAGATTCCAATTATTCCAACGGCAATACTCGTGACCGCCAGGGCCGCCTTGTCTCCTGCGAGCATGGCCTCCGCCGCGTCACCTGCACCGAATACGATGGCACCATCACCGTCCTTGCCGATCGCTTCGAGGGCAAGCGCCTCAATTCTCCCAACGATGTCGTCGTCCATTCCGATGGCAGCGTCTGGTTCACCGACCCGACCTACGGCATTCTCACCGATTACGAAGGGTTTCGCGCCGAACCCGAACAGGCAACCCACAATGTATACCGCCTGGACCCATCAACCGGCGAGCTGACCGCAGTCGCGACCGACTTCCTGCAGCCCAACGGCCTCGCCTTTTCCCCCGACGAAAAGCGCCTCTACGTCGCCGATTCTGGTTCGAGCCATAAGCCCGGCGCCCCGCGCCATATCCGCGCCTTCGATGTCACAAACGGCACGCTCAGCAACGGACGCGAATTCTGCAATCTCGAATTCGGCGTCCCCGACGGCATGCGCGTGGATACCCAGGGCAATGTCTGGACCAGCGGTGGTCCTGCCGTCCATTGCTATGCACCCGATGGAACTCTACTCGGGCGCCTCAATATTCCAGAGGGCGTCGCCAATCTCACCTTTGGTGGACCAAGGGGCAATCGCCTCTTCATCACCGCCACGACGTCGCTCTACGCCATCTATCTCGGCATCAGCGGCATTCAACCCCACTGAAAAAGCTCGGGGAGCGGTGTTGCCACCACTCCCCGCTCATCCTGTCCCGGATAAGAATTCTTAGTGCAAGCCGTTCACCGGCGCCTCGCTCTCGTCAGCATCGTCGTCAAGGATTTCATCCTCTTCGTCGTCGTCGAGAGCTGCAGCTTCCAGATCCTCTTCCGATTCTCCAGACAGTTCGGTCAAAGCGTCAACATCGTCCGGCGAAAGCACGTGGGAGTGATCGGCGGGATCATCGAGCAGCACATTGTCCATGCTGGCATTGTCTTCAGCGGTTTCATTGTCGGCGCTCAATTCCTCGATGGCGCGATCGATTTCATCGAGCATCGCCGCCGGGTCCTGATCGCCCCAATCGCCGCTTTCCCGGATCGTCGCGTCGTCACGCAGATCGCGCAGGCGGGCCAATCGGTCCTCGACCGACAGATCGCCGCCATAAAGCAGGTCTTCGATTTCGCTCTGGCTATAGGGCTGCGCGATATTGGTCTGGTCGGGAATATCGTAATTGGTGTCGTTCGGGCTCAGAATGCCGCTATTGTGGTTCGGTGCCATTGCTCGTCTCCCGTGAAAGGTTCGATGCGATGCTAACGCCACCGAGCGCACCCGGTTCGACGGGCCCTGCAATTCGTGATCACCAGAGATGCCGGCAATTTGCGTCGCTTGGGTCTAGGCTCTCCGGTGCGAGCATGATAAACCGCTCGACAAATCGTTCCTGTTGAGCGGAATCGTCTCGTGGCCAAGTCTGATACCAAGAAGTTCCTCACTGAAATCTTCGCCTGGTGGAGCGGCCAGACGTGGGGAACCCGACTCTGGATCAAGCGCTTTGGCAATTTCGTCGGCACCGACGAATTCGGCAACCGCTATTATCAGGACAAGAAGGCAAACCGCCGCTACGTCACCTATGCCGGTTATGCCGATGCCTCCGCCATCCCGCCCGGCTGGCACGGCTGGATGCATCACCGCACCGACGTCGTGCCCGCAAGCGCCGACTACAAGCCGCGTGAATGGGAAAAGCCACATCAGGCCAATCTCACCGGCACGGCCGAAGCCTACCGCCCAGATGGTAGCTTGCTTAACAAGGGCGAACGACCGCGCGTCACTGGCGATTATCAAGCCTGGTCGCCCGAATAAGGCGCCCATGCGCCTGTCCCATCTTTTTCGTAGTCTGATTGCCGTGGCTCTTGCCGCGGCAATTGGTGTTACACCGGTTGTCGCCCAGCCGCTGGCCAATCCAGTCGCGACCTTGGCCGGTCTCGATAAAATCACTGGCCGCATTACGCGCTTCGACGTCTATATCGGCGAAACGGTGCTTTTCGGTGCGCTCGAAATCACTCCGCGCGCCTGCTATGACCGCCCGGCCAATGACACGCTGCAGCGCACCTCCGCTTTCCTCGAGGTCGACCAGCGCTCGCTCGACGGCACGGCCAAACGCATCTTTACCGGCTGGATGTTTGCCGATAGCCCCGCGCTCAATGCCGTGGACCATCCCGTCTACGACGTCTGGCTCATCGAGTGCAAAACCGGCACCAACGTCCCGCCGCCCGACCAGCGATAATTTTATTTCGCTAGCGTGTTTAAGCACGGCGATGCCATTCGTCGTCGTGCTGAAGCATGCTGCGGAGGGAAACGATGCTGCTCAGGGGAAAGACCGCCATTGTCTATGGCGGCAGCGGCGCGGTGGGTGGAGCCGTCGCCAAGGCATTTGTGCGCGAGGGCGCCACAGTCCATCTGGTCGCCCGCAATCGAGATCGGCTTGAAACAGCAGCCGAAGCACTGCGCGCCAGCGGCGGCCAAGTCTATATCGACACGGCCGATGCCTTCGATCGTTCTTCGGTAGAGGCCCAACTCAAAAATGCCGAGGCCATCAGCGGCCCGATCAATATCGTCTTCAGCGCCATCGATTGGGGCGACGCTCAAGGCACCAATCTGACCGACATCGATTTTGACCGCTTCATCATGCCGGTCGAGCGTGGCCTAAAATCCTGGCTCAATATCGGCGCCGTCGTGGCGCGTCACATGAGCGAAAATGGCGGTGGCGTCATTCTCGGGATCACCGCCAATGCAGGACGCGAGGCTTATAACCAGATGGGCGGCTTTGGCATAGCCTGCGCCGCGGTCGAACATTATCTCCGCCATCTTGCCGTCGAGAATGGTCCCAAGGGCGTGCGCTGTTGTTGGGTGCGGTCGCCCGGCTCGCCCGATACGCCCGGCATTCGCGAAGCCTGGACCATCCACGCCAATGAGCGCGGCATGACCTTCGACGAAATCCACGCCGAATTTGCGAAAGACACGCCGCTGCGCCGAATGGCGTCCCTTGCCCAAGTCGCCGATGCAGCCGTGCTGCTCGCCAGCGATCTGGCTTCCAGCATGATCGCCACGATGGCCAATGCCACGGGCGGCGGCCAGGTCGATTGATCACACCAGAGGAGGACGAACTATGCTGACCCTGCCCAAAAATGAAGTGCGCAAGCCGCAGGCCTATATCTATGTGCCGTTCACCGTAACCATGAGCCAGATGCAGAAACCGGCCCAAGAAGGCTTTCCGCAGCTCTTCAACTATATCGGTAAGCATGGCCTGACCCCGGTCAGCCCTGCTTTCTACAATTATCGCCGCATCGATATGGCGTCGACGCTCGATGTGGAAGCGGGCATTGCCGTCGAATCGGCTGGCCCTGACGAGGGCAATGTGCGCAACGGCACACTGCCCGGCGGCAATTTCCTCGGTCTGAGCTGGGTCGGCCATCCGGACAAGCTCGAAACGGTCACCGGCATGCTCATCGGCTGGGCGCGCCTCACCCAGCAGGATTTCGATATGGAAGAACGTCCCGACGGTGACCACTTCGCCTGCCGGCTCGAAATCTACGAGAGCGACCCGGAAGAAGTGCCTGACATGGAAGAATGGGTGACCAACCTGTCCTTCAAACTGAAGGACTGATCCTCAAAAAAGCTCGTCGAGCGCGCAGTAAAACCTGTAGCGCTCGGCGTCGAATTGCACCCCATAGGCGTCGAGAAAGGCATGGACCATATCCATGCCGCCATTGAATTCGAGGCTCCAGCAGGCCAGCGCCAGATCCTGCCAACGATCCGCCACCCCGAGCCGCGCACAATCGACGATGCCGCTGAACCGTCCTTCATGGGCGAGGAAATTCGGCAAGGACGCATCACCATGCGTCACGACCCGGTCGGTCTCCGCTGGCCGGTTCGCCTGCAGCCAGTCATAGACCTGCCGCGCCGTCCAACTTTCATGCCGATCATCGAAATCAGTCTCGTCCACCCGCCCCGCCAGCATGTTGGCCTCGCCATCACGGAGCCGCTGATCGATCGAATGTTCGAAGAGGCATTGCGCTGGATCAAGCGCATGCAGCCGCTTCAATCCGTCTGCAAGCACTTGAATCAAAACCTGAGGTTGATCCACCAGGTGCGTTAAATCCCTGCCTTTTACCTCGGTCATTAAGAGCCAGTTGAAGGCGTCCGCCGTTACCTCGTCGACGATGCGCGGCGCCGGAAAACCCATCTCAGCCAGATAGTCGAGCCGCAGCAGTTCCTGGCTGAGTTCGCTGAGTTCATGCGCCGGCTCCGCCTTGAGGAAAAGCGCCGTCTCGCCCATCGGAATTCGCCACACCGACGCGCCGGATTTGCCGATCGTCACCGTTTGCCAGTCTCGCCCAGCCAGCGAGTTAAATTGCAGCGGCAGCCTCTCACGCGGATCCATCAAGCGCTCCCCAGTTGCCTTCGGATGAGAGCGCCAGCGCTAGCCGGTCCTCATACTCCGCCCGCGAAATCTCGATTCCCCCCAGCGAGGCCAAATGCGGCGTGATGAACTGCGTATCGAGCAGTTCGAAGCCGCCCGCGTTCAGCCGCTCGACAAGATGCGTCATCGCCATCTTGCTCGCATCGGTCCGGCGGTGGAACATTGATTCGCCAAAGAATGCCGCGCCGATCGCGAGCCCATAAAGGCCGCCGACCAGTTCCTCGCCGTCCCAGACCTCGACCGTATGCGCCACTCCGCGCCGAAACAGTTCGCCATAAACCGCGCGGATTGTCCCGTTGATCCAGGTTGTCGAGCGATCCTCCCCCTCCGTCGCGCAGCCCTCGATAATGCCTTCCCAGTCGGTATCGACGCGAATATCCCACCTCGATTGCCGCATGGCCTTCCGCAGGCTCTTGGAGGCATGAAAGCCATCGAGCGGCATGATCCCGCGCCATTCCGGACTAACCCAGAAGACATCCTCGTCGGCCGCATCTTCCGACATCGGAAATATGCCGGCGCTGTAGGCGCGGACGATCAGCTCCGGCGTCACCTCGATATCGAATGGGTCAACCTTGCGCGCCAAATTCGCCTCCCCACACCAAGTGGTCGTCTTCTGGCTTCGCGCCCAATAGCCGCCACTGCTCGCCGGAATGATCCGCGCGAGGCCAAACCGTGAGCTTGAAAGCACCTATCTCGATCTCGATGACGCCATGGGTCATGACGACACTATCGACAACCATCCCCTCGACCGGCGCCAGAGCGCCCGGTACCAAGGCGCCTTCGAAGTCAGCAATCACTTGCCCGGCCTGCTCGACTTGCCAGCAACATTGTACATGCAGCGCATGCGAGCCGACAAAGATTGTCGCACCCTTGCGCGGCCCATAACCGATGATTTTGGAGTGCAGCGGCCCGAAATCGAACATGGCCATATCGGCGGCAAAAGCCACGCGATTGAAAGTGAGGCCCGCAAGCGCCTCGATGGCGGGTGCGGGCCCCATGTGTCGTCAGACCTTGTTTTCGGCCAGGAATTTCTCGAGCCAGTGGATGTCATAGTTGCCGGCGATGATGTCCGGTTGCTTGATCAGCCTCTGGAAGAGGGGCAGGGTGGTCTTGACCCCATCCACCACGAATTCGTCGATCGCCCGGCTCAGCCGCTTGAGGCATTCCTCGCGCGTCCGGCCATAAACGATCAGTTTGCCGATCAGCGAGTCGTAATAGGGCGGGATCTTGTAGCCCTGATAGACAGCCGAATCGACGCGTACACCGACGCCACCCGCTGGGTGATAGAAGGTGATCGTGCCCGGTGATGGCGCAAAGGTCTGCGGATCTTCCGCATTGATGCGCACTTCGATGGCATGGCCATAAAAGCTCACCTGATCCTGCGTCATCGACAGCGCTTCGCCCGATGCGACACGGATCTGCTCATAGACGATGTCGATGCCGGTGATGCGCTCCGTTACGGGATGCTCCACCTGCAGGCGCGTGTTCATTTCGATAAAATAGAACTCGCCGTTTTCGTAGAGGAACTCGATCGTGCCGGCGCCAGAATATTTGAGCTTCCGCATGGCAGCCGCACAGACTTCGCCGATCTGGTCGCGCTCTGCCGCAGCGATCGTCGGGCCGCCGGCTTCTTCCCAGACTTTCTGGTGACGACGCTGCAGCGAGCAGTCGCGCACACCAAGATGCACGGCGTTGCCCTGGCCGTCGCCAAGCACCTGTACTTCGATATGGCGCGGCTTGCCGAGATATTTTTCCATATAAACGGAATCGTTGCCGAAAGCCGCCTTGGCTTCCGAACGCGCGGTCGACCAGGCGACAAGCACATCCGCCTCGGTCTGCGCCACCTTCATGCCGCGACCACCGCCACCGGCAGTTGCCTTGATCAAGACGGGATAGCCGATTTCCTTGGCCGTGGAGAGCGCGTCGGCTTCGGTTTCAACTGCACCAGCCGAACCGGGAACCACGGGAATGCCAAGCTCCACAGCGGTTTTCTTCGCCGTGATCTTGTCGCCCATGATTTCGATATGGTGCGCCGATGGACCGATGAAGGTCACATTGTGCTCGCCGAGAATCTTGGCGAAGCGGGCGTTTTCCGAAAGAAAACCATAGCCGGGATGGACGGCATCCGCGCCCGTGATCTCGCATGCGGCGAGGATCGACGGGATATTGAGATAGCTGTCCTTGGCTGCGTTCGGGCCAATGCAGACGCTCTCGTCGGCGAGGCGCACATGCATGGCATTGGCGTCTGCCGTCGAGTGCACCGCAACGGTCTGGATGCCCAGTTCCTTGCAGGCACGCAGGATGCGCAGGGCGATTTCGCCGCGATTGGCGATCAGGACTTTCTGAAACATCGAAAGGCCTCCTTACTCGATGACGACGAGCGGCTCGCCATATTCAACCGGCTGGGCATCGTCCACGAGAATGCGGATGACAGTGCCCGAGCGATGCGCCGGAATCTGGTTCATGGTCTTCATCGCTTCGATGATGAGAACCGTCTGGCCTTCAGATACCTTGGTGCCGACATCGACGAACATCGGCTTGCCCGGCTCTGGCGAACGGTAGGCAGTGCCAACCATGGGCGACGTCAGCGTGCCCGGGTTGGACGTCAGGTCTTCCTTGGTCGCTGCGGCGGCCGGAACAGCCGAAGCGCCGGCAGCGGCCTGGGCGGCGGGAGCAGGCGCAGCCGGCGGCGCGAAATATTGCGGGGCAGGCGCATAGGCCGGAGCTTCGACCGGGTAAGAGCGTGTCACGCGGACCCTGAAACCCTCTTCGTGCTCGATTTCGATCTCGGCAAGGTTTTCCTTGTTGAGAAGTTCGGCGATGGCGCGGATCAGGTCCTGATCCACCTGCGATGACTTGGTCATTCTTGTCGGTCTCCCGGCTTCGCGGCGAAGCGTTATTTCAGTTTCTGAGCCATGGCTTCCAGGGCCAATCTATACCCTAGCGTGCCAAAGCCGCAAATGACGCCAAAGGCGACTGCCGACACATAAGAATGGTGTCGGAAGGCCTCGCGCTGATGAATATTGCTGATGTGAACTTCCGCAACCGGCAGCGCCACGGCCTTGAGGGCATCGTAGATTGCCACCGAAGTATGCGAATAGGCGCCGGGATTGATCAGGATGCCATCGGCCGTGCCGAGCGCTTCCTGGATCCAGGTGAGCAGTTCGCCTTCGTGATTGGATTGGCGGAAGTCGATGGCAAGGTCGAAATCGTTTCCGGCGGCCCGGCAAAGGGCCTCGACATCTGCCAGGGTCTGCGCGCCGTAAATTGCCGGTTCGCGCTTGCCGAGCATGTTGAGGTTCGGGCCGTTGAGGACGAGAACGTGCTTTGCCATGATCTCTAGCGTTGTGCACCGGCTGTTTCCGGTGGTGCAAGGCCGGTTACACGAAATGCACCGAAAAGGCGAGCCTTCCCGGTGCGTTGAGGCCAACTATCCAAAGAGTCGGGCGATATAAGGGCTAACTACAAGCCGTCTCGCCGCAAGCGCGCATATTGGCGATGCGGGTGCGCAGATCATCCACCCCGATCGCGCCAGGAATGATCTCATTGCCGATGATATAGGTCGGCGTCCCCGTAATCCCGAGCGATTGCGCGATCTGGTAAGACGTCTGGATGGTCTTGGCCACCCGATCCTCGCCCATCTGCAGTTCAAGATTGACCGGGCTCAGGCCCAGGTCAGCCGCTGCCGCGAGGGCCACTGACTTGTCCACCTTGCCCCGGCTCGAAAACAGCGCCTCGTGGAACGTCCAATAATCGACATCCGACTCGCCGACGAGCACGCCGATCCGCGCCGCATCGATCGACTCGTTGGAGAGGATCGGGAATTCCTTGAGAATGACCTTTAGGCCAGAATCTTCCGCCAGCAGCGTCGCGAGATCGGGCAGGGCAGCACGGCAATAGCCGCAATTGTAGTCGAAGAATTCAACCAGCGTCACGTCGCCATTGGGATTGCCCAGGACGACCTGACCGGCGCCATTGAAGATCGCATCATGCATCTCAGCGATCGCCGTGCGCGCCTTGGTTTCGCCCTCGGCCTTGAGCGTGTCGTCCAGCGCCACCGAAAGCCGCTGCAACAGCTTGGGGTCGCTCATCAAATAGCTCTCGATCATCGGGTTCAGCACGGCCGGATCGATCGCCGCCGTTTCCTGCGCGGGCGCCGTCACCTCTGGTGCTGCCGCCTGACGCTCGTCGAGAACCTTTTCAACGATGGCGCGAACCGCGACGGTATCTGTGGCCGGCGCCGGACGGTTGAGCTGCGAATAGCCCAGCGCACCTGCAAGAATGCCGGCCACAGCCGCCAAGACGATAGACAGACGGTTCATCTGATCCCCAACGCTTTGAATTCACTTGCGGCCTTCTAGCAGACCACGCGCCACACTGGCACGGAACAATTGCTGCCGTCTGAAGCGCGGTTTCAATTGTTGTTGAGTTGCACCACGCTTGTCGCTAGTCCCGTGTCAAACAAGGACACTGCCGATGACCGCCCACAGCACCGACGGCCTGATGCCATTTCTCGCCATGGACATCCTCAACCGCGCCAAGGTGCTGGAAGGGCAGGGCCGAACGATCTGCCATCTTGAACTGGGCGAGCCCGGCCAACCCCCCGCGCCAAAAGTCCTCGAAGCCGTCGCCCGCGCGCTCCCCAATCCGCAGGGTTATACCAGCGCCAAGGGCTTGCCCGCGTTACGCGAAGAACTCGCACACTATTATGAGCGCCAGCACAACGTCGCCGTCAGCCCGGATTTGATTCTGGCGACAATGGGTTCGTCGGCAGGCTTCATCCTCGCCTTTCACACCGCCTTCCGCCCCGGCGCCCGCATCGCCATCACGCGTCCAGGCTATCCCGCCTATATCAACACAATCATCGGCCTCGGCTTCCAGGTCGCCGAAATCCCGGTATCAGCTGCCAATAACTGGCACCTCACCGGCGCCCAGATCGAAGCCGCCTACAATAAGATGCCCTTCGACGGCCTACTCTTTGCCAGTCCGGCCAATCCCACAGGCTCCGCCGTCGATCGCGCCGGTCTCGCGGACATCATCGACACCTGCAAGCGGCTGGGCATCACCTTCATCTCCGACGAAATCTACCACGGCCTCGATTATCGCGGCCCCTCGATCTCGGCGCTCGAACTGACGCGCGATGCCATCGTCATCAACAGCTTCTCGAAATACTATTGCATGACCGGCTGGCGCATCGGCTGGATGGTGCTCCCAGAAAGCCTCGTCCGCCGCGCCGAAGTTTTGCAGCAAAACCTCTTCATCTCCGCGCCAACACTCAGCCAGATCGCCGCCACTGCCGCGCTCGGCGAACGCGACTATTCCGAAGAGCAAAAGGCCATCTACGCCGAAAACCGCCGCATCCTCACCAAGGGCCTTCAAGACCTCGGCTTCGACCTCCCCGCCGCCGCTGATGGCGCCTTCTATGCCTATGCGGGAATATCGAAGTTTTCCAACGACTCACTGGCCTTTTGTGAATCACTTCTCGAACAAGCCGGCATCGCCTCCACTCCCGGCGTCGACTTCGACCGCACCAGCGGCCAAGGCTACATCCGCTTCAGCTACGCCGGCACCAGCCAAACCATCGAACTTGCCCTAGAGCGCTTGGACAAATTCTTGAAGGCCGGCGCGTGACCATCCCGACCTTGCAAACTGAGCGTTTGATCCTCCGGCCGATGCGGCAGGATGACCTTCGGCCCTATTGCGAACTGATGTCCTCCCCGCGCGCAACTTACATGGGCGGACCGCACGATGAGGTCGCTGCCTGGCACATGTTCTGCCAGGATATCGCACTCTGGACCATCTATGGCCATGGCTGCCTCATGATCGACCTCAAGTTCGACGGCCTCTGCATCGGCCAGGTCGGCATCAATCACGGCCCGCTGTTCCCGGAAAAGGAATTGGGCTGGTTTCTCTATGATGGCTTTGAAGGCCACGGCTATGCCACAGAGGCCGCCATGGCGATGCGCGATTGGGCTTTTTGAAATCTTGGGTCTCGGCACGCTGGTCAGTTATGTCGACCAGAATAATCTCGCCTCCGCCAAAGTTGCCCGACGTCTTGGCGGGATCGAGGACCCCGCTGCCCAGCGGCAGGACCCAATCGATCTAGTCTTCCGCTATACCAAAACCGACGTTTAGCGTGGCCGCGCCGCTGGCGTAAACACACGCAACCGATGCCCGTCAGGATCGGCTACGACGAACGTATAGCCAAAATCCATCCGCGTCGGCCGCTGCAAGACCGAGGCCTTGCCGGACCAATCGGCAAATGTCGTATCGACTGCAGCGTCATTCTCTTCGCTGAATGTCACTTCGACCCCGCCCGCCGCACGCGGCGCCGGCTCGATTTCGCTCGCGATCCAAAGCCCGAGCTTGATCCCGTTAGGAAGCACATAAAGCAGAAAAGTCGAGGATGCCTCGACCGGCTCGATCCCGAGGAGAGGTGTATAAAAGGCGCGGCTGCCAGCGATATCGGCGACGGCCAGAAGAATGTAATTAAGAATACGCATCGGTAAGCTCCTTTTCGATGAGCTCACTCTAGCGCTGGGGACTGTCAGTTTCCGGCAGTGCCTCGCTCGCTCACCGTGGCGGAATCCCCTCGCGTTCCCGCCACGCCTTCAGCATCACGGCGCGCCGTCTGGGATAACGCACTTCAGTTGGCGTCAGCGCCGTGATCCGGTCGATGCGGAAACTACGAAAGTCCTCGCGCAATTCGCACCAGCCAACGACTACCCGCACCGCCTCGAAAAAGCCGATCATGAACGGCCAGATCGTCCGCTCCGATACAGCGCCATCCGCCCCGCGATAGCCGATCACAAGCTTCCGCTCGTTGCGAATGGCGAGCCGGATCACGCCGGCATCGATCTGATCCTCGGCCGTCTTTGCCGTCTGGGCGACCAGAAGATTTGTCGCCTCGGCGCTCTCGCGCAGTTCACTTGGCAATACGGCCAAAATCTTGCTCAGCGCCTGTTCGGCTGATCGACTCAGCCGCTCATCCGCCGATCGCCTCGCCACCCAGCGCGAGCCAAGCACGATCGCCTCGATCTCATCGGCCGAAAACATCAGCGGCGGTAGCGTAAAACCCGGCCGCAGAACATAGCCCAGCCCCGGCTCGCCCTGAATGTCAGCGCCCTGCGCCTGCAGCGTCGCGATATCCCGGTACAGCGTGCGAATGGAAATACCGAGTTCGCGCGCGAGGTCTGGGCCGGTCACGGGCACGCGCTTGTTGCGCAGCAATTGCAGGAGATCGAGCAGGCGTTCGGATCGCGACATGATGGAAAAAGGGCGGCCCGAAAGCCGCCCTCCTCAAATTCTAGCCGAGACCCAGCCGGCGCTGCCACCAGCCGACTTTTTTCTTCTTGTCCGGCTCGCCTTCACTTGCGGCCTCCGCCGCTTCCGGCGTATTGGCGCTCGATGAAACCACGACGCCTTCGGGCGGCAGTTCCTTCTTCTGGCGCTTCGGCCGGGTTTCAGTGGCTTCAGCAACCGTCTCGGTCACCGGTGCTTCGGCCTCAGCCACACCAGCGGCTGGCGCCTCGACTGCAGCAGGCGCCTCAGCGGCAACCGCTTCTTCTGCCACCGGCTCAGCCTTCTTGCGGGTCCGCGGCTTGCGCTTCGGCTTTTCCGCGGCTTCCTCGGCAACAGAGGCGGGTACTTCTGCAACCACTTCTACCGGTGCTTCGGCATCCGTCGCCTTGGCCTTGCGGGTGCGCGGTTTGCGCTTCGGCTTTTCGGCCGGTGCCTCTTCCGCGGCTGGAGCCACGGCTTCCACTGCAGCGATAGCCTCTTCTGCACTGGCTTCTGCCGGTATGTCCTGCGCCAGCACCGTTTCGGCGATTTCGGCCTGCTCGGCTTCGCTCGTCAGCACGGAAGCCAGAACTTCCCCGCTATCGGCGCCATCGGTCGTGCCTTCGCCATCGCGACGGTTGCGACGGCCACCACGGCGGCCGCGGCGACGGCGACGACGCGGTTCTCCATCAGCGTCGAGTGCATTGGCGTCATCGCCACCTTCGCCTTCGCCGGCGTCTTCTTCCGAAGTTTCGGCATCGGCTTCAACGGCTTCGACTTCGCGGGCCTGCTGCGGCGGGCGTTCTTCGCCACGCTCGCCATTGCCACCACGACGGCGGCGACGACGGCGGCGACGGCCGTTGCCTTCACCCTCGCCATTGTCCTGGCGGGCTTCGACGGCTTCTTCTTCGTCCTCGGTCTCTTCTTCCTCGACCTCGACGTCGTCGTCCGCCTCGTCGATGACAGCGCTATCGACACGCACATGGCTTGCAACGCGTTGATCGACATAAGAGGAAACGCGAGTTTCGCCCTTTTCGATCGAGAACTGGTGGCCGGTCAGCTTGCTGTCGGCCGTGATGGTGATCGACAGCGAATTGCGGGCTTCGAGCGCCGTCAGCGTGTCGCGCTTGAAGTTGAGGATATAGAGCGCCACGTCGGTCGGCACACGCACATTGATCGACTGGCCCTGCTTGCGCAGTACGTGGTCCTCGATGTGACGCATGATCATCAGCGCCAGGCTTTCCGTCGAGCGCACCAGACCGGTACCGTCGCAGATCGGGCACTTGTGCGTCGAGCTTTCGACGACGCCGAACCGGATGCGCTGACGGCTCATTTCCATCAGGCCGAAGTGCGAAATCCGGCCCACCTGAATGCGCGCGCGGTCGTCCTTCAATGCGTCCTTGAGCTTGCGCTCGACCGCACGGTTCGAGCGGTTCTCCATCATGTCGATGAAGTCGATGACGATCAGGCCGGCAAGGTCACGCAGGCGCAACTGGCGCGCCACTTCGTCCGCCGCTTCCAGATTGGTCTGGAGCGCGGTGTCCTCGATATTGTGCTCCTTGGTGGAGCGGCCCGAATTGACGTCGATCGAGACCAGCGCTTCGGTCGGGTTGATGACGATGTAGCCGCCCGAGGGCAGGGTGACCGTCGGCGAGAACATCGAATCGAGCTGCGCTTCGATGCCATATTTCGAGAACAGCGGCTGATCATCCTTGTAGAGCACGACATTCTTGGCGTGGCTCGGCATGATCATGCGCATGAAGTCTTTGGCTTCGCGGAAGGCGTCATCGCCAGCCACGAACACTTCGTCGATGTCCTTGTTATAGAGATCGCGAATGGTCCGCTTGATCAGCGAGCCTTCCTCGTAAACGAGGCAAGGCGCCTGGCTCTGCAGCGTCAGCGTGCGCACGCTTTCCCAGAGGCGCATCAGATATTCGAAATCCCGCTTCACTTCGGCCTTGGTGCGCGTCGCGCCTGCGGTGCGCAGGATGACGCCCATGCCCTGTGGCACTTCCAGGTCCGAGGTGATTTCCTTGAGGCGCTTGCGATCGGCCGCATTGGTGATCTTGCGCGAGATGCCACCACCGCGCGCAGTGTTCGGCATCAAAACGGAATAGCGACCGGCGAGCGAAAGGTAGGTCGTCAGAGCTGCGCCCTTATTGCCGCGCTCTTCCTTGACCACCTGCACCAGCATCACCTGGCGGCGCTTGATCACTTCCTGGATTTTATACTGGTGGCGGCGCTGCTGGCTGCGCTGACGACGCTCCGGCACTTCTTCGAGCGCATCTGCGCCACCAATCGATTCCACTGGCTCGCTATTGGCCGGTGCCTGTTCGATATGGCTTTCTTCTTCGCCGTCGTGGTGCTCGGCCTCAGCTTCGGCTTCCGGTGCAGCTTCTGCAACGGGCGCGGCCTCTTCAGCTTCCTCGTGGCTTTCGTCGTCGTGCTCTTCTTCAGCGAGCAGCGCTTCGCGATCGGCGACCGGGATCTGATAATAGTCCGGGTGGATTTCGCTGAAGGCGAGGAACCCGTGGCGATTGCCGCCATATTCGACAAAGGCCGCCTGCAGGGACGGTTCGACGCGCGTCACCTTGGCGAGGTAGATATTGCCCCGCAATTGGCGGCGGGTCGCCGATTCAAAGTCGAACTCTTCCAGCCGATTACCGGCTGTGACGACAATCCGTGTTTCTTCCGGGTGGATGGCATCCACCAGCATTCTCTTGGTTGCCATAAAAAACTCCGCGCACCCGCGCGCCAAAAGCAGGCAGCCGGCGAACCAGATAACCAGGCTCGGCGCGTTGCGGGGCGAATGTGTTGAAAACAATCGGGCGCGAACCTCTCACGTTCTGCGCACCGGCAAATTCGGTCATGGCCGGGAGAAAGGGCGAAGCAAAACGGCAATCGTCTTTTTCGATCGCGTCGCGCTTTGTCCGCCTGCGGGCCATATGACCTCTTCCTATTGGGCAGTGAACCTGAAAACGGTCCGCCACCGTCCGATCCCGAAGGAATCGAAATTCGTCATCGAAGGCGCTGAAAATCGCCGCTTTCAAACCGGTCATGTGCTTGTGTGGCACAAAGAGCCGGACGGGTTCCGCAGCGGCGCGACAAGACCTCCAAGGGTCGGTCGCTGGCGCTCGCGAAATACCTGCGCCTTCATCTAAGCGTGTAGGGGGCTTGCGCCAGATTAGCAACAGGAAACTCTAAAAGTGAGGATTATCGGGACTTTTGCGAGCACCAGTTCTTTGCCTCTACTGCCAAATCATCGCATAAGCCGAACTTGCCGTAGAATCGCCCGAAGCGCATGAGACACGGCTTATCGCTACGTGTGAGGCTCAGTCTGGTTTTGATTTTAAGCGTCATTCGTTCGCTGCTTTTCGGCTTTCTTGCTGTCCTCGGCGCCGCTTTGCCGGCTCTCGCCCAGGATGCTGCCGCCCCCATCGGCCTCCCCAATGTCATCGATGCCCGCATCACCGTGGGCGAAGACCGCGCGCGCCTTGTCATCGATCTTGCCGCCAAGACCGAATTCTCCTTCGTATCCCTCACCGAGCCCAACCGCCTCGCGATCGACGTGCGCGCCGGGACCTTCTCCGTCCCAGAGCCAACCGGTGAGCCCACCGATACGACGATCATCTCCTCCTATGCGGTCGAACAGGCCGCCCCCGACCGCGTCCGCACCACGCTCTTTCTCGCTGGCCCCGCCCAGGTGCAGCAGGCCTATGTTCTTGATCCCTTCGAAGACCAGCCCGCGCGCCTCGTCGTCGATATCATCCCCGCCGATGACGCAACCTTCGCCGCCAATGTCGAAAAAGACCGCGCCGCCTCGGCTGCCGTCGAGACCGCAGCGCAATCGACCCCCGCCGGTGGCTCCGAACTCCCCGTAGCGACAAAGCCCCTCGTCGTCATCGACCCCGGCCACGGCGGCATCGATAGCGGCGCGGAAGCCGCCAATGGCATCAAGGAAAAGGATATCGTTCTCGCCTTTTCCAAAAAGCTCCAGCAATTGCTGATCGCCTCCGGTCGCTTCGATGTCGCCCTGACGCGCGAGGACGATACCTATCTCCGCCTCGAAGAACGCGTCGAACTTGCGCGCACCAATAAGGCCGATATCTTTATCTCCATCCATGCCGACAGTTTCCAGCAGCCCGAAATCCGCGGCGCCAGCGTCTATACGCGCGACGAGAACGCGACCGACGTGCTCGATAAGGTTCTGGCCGACAACGAGAACAAGTCCGACGTCATCGCCGGCTTCGCCATGCCGCAAATGGCCCCCGAGGTCGTCGATATTCTCCTTGACCTCATGCGGCGCGAAATGCGCGTCCAGTCTTATGTGGCCGCTCAGGCCATCGTGCATCAGCTCGAGCCCAGCGTCGCCCTCCGCCGCTTTCCGGTGCGTCAGGCCGATTTCTTCGTTCTCCAGGCACCCGACGTTCCCTCGGTCCTTATCGAACTCGGTTTTCTCTCCAATCTCGATGACATCACCAATTTGACCCAGTCCGATTGGCAGGACCGCACGGCCGAGGCGATTGCCCGCGGCATCTCAACTTATTTTGACAGCGTCGGGCCGGAGCAATGAGCGACGGGATTCTTCGGCGCTACAGCTTCTGCTATTGTTTTTTGCCGATGTGAATCGGGGCAGGGCGCCCCGTATTCGCGTCGTGAGGTATTTGATGCATGTTTAGACTACTCGGCTGGCTCTTCGGCTTCGGCATGTTCCTGGCGCTCGGCGGCGTTGCCGCAGCCGCGGTCTATCTCGCCACCGTCTCCGCGCAGCTTCCTGATTATACCGTCCTCAAGGATTATCAGCCGCCGGTCACGACGCGCGTTCACGCCGCCGATGGCACCCTGCTTGCCGAATATGCCCGCGAACGCCGTCTGTTCCAGCCGATCGAGACTGTCCCGCCGCTGCTCGTCCACGCCTTCCTCTCGGCCGAAGACAAGGACTTCTATTCCCACAACGGTATCGCCATCGACGGCATCGTCCGCGCCATCCGAGACAACATCCTTGCGCGCGCCGAAGGCAACAACTCCATTCAGGGCGGCGGTTCGAGCATCACCCAGCAGGTGGCCAAGAACTTCCTGCTCACCTCCGAGCAGACCTGGGATCGAAAGATCCAGGAAGCCATCCTCGCCATTCGCATCGAGTCGACCTTCTCCAAGGACAAGATCCTCGAGCTCTACCTCAACGAAATCTTCCTCGGCCTCAATTCCTATGGCGTTGCCGCCGCCGCGCTCAACTATTTCGACAAGGCGCTCTATCAGCTCAATCTCAGCGAAGCCGCCTATATCGCCGCGCTCCCCAAGGGCCCGAACAATTACCATCCGTTCCGCCGCCCGCAGGCCGCCATCGAGCGCCGCAACTGGGTCATCGATCGTATGGTCGAAAATGGCTATGCGACGCCCGAAGAAGCCGAAGCTGCCAAGGCTGAACCCCTTAATGTCATTCCCCGCGCCGCTGGCAGCCAAGTCTACGCCGCTGAATATTTCACCGAAGACGTGCGCCGCGAACTCGCTAAGCTTTATGGCGAAGACCAGCTCTATGGCGGCGGCCTCTCTGTCCGCACCACGCTCGAACCGCGCCTCCAGGAATATGCCCGCCGGGCTTTGATGGATGGGCTGATCCAATATGACCACACCCGCGGTTTCCGTGGTCCTGTCGCCAGCATCGAGCTCGGCGAAGATTGGGGCCTCGATGTCGCTAAGGTGAAGCCGCTCAGCGACGTGCCCGAATGGCAGCTCGCCGTCGTCCTCGAAGTCGGCGGCAATCAGGCCCGCATCGGCCTCCGCCCCGAAAACGATGTCGACGGCGCAGTCACTCCGGCTCGTGTCGAAGGTACATTGGCCGGCCCCGATATCCGCTGGGTCTCCAAACCCGTGCAGGACATCCTCAAGGTCGGCGACGTCATCTATGTCTCGCAAGTCGCGGGCAAAGAGGGCGCCTATACACTCGAGCAGGTCCCCGAAGTTGAAGGCTCGCTCGTTGCCATGGACCCGCGCACCGGTCGCGTCCTTGCCATGGTCGGCGGCTTTTCCTTTGCCGAATCCCAGTTCAACCGCGCCACCCAGGCGCTCCGTCAGCCCGGCTCGTCGTTCAAGCCCATCGTCTACGCCGCCGCGCTCGACAATGGCTATACGCCCGCCTCTGTTATCCTCGACGCGCCCGTCGAAATCCGCAATGGCGACGGCTCCATCTGGCGCCCCGAAAACTATGCCCAGGAATTTTACGGTCCCCAGACCCTCCGCCGCGGTATCGAGCGCAGCCGAAACGTCATGACCGTGCGCCTCGCGCGCGACATCGGCATGCCGCTGATTGCCGATTACGCCCGCATGTTCGGCATCTATGACGATATGCAGCCCGTGCTTGCCATGTCGCTCGGCGCCGGCGAAACCACCAATATGCGCATGACTTCGGCCTATGCGACCATCGCCAATGGCGGCCGCAAGATCGTCCCGACGCTCATCGACCGCATCCAGGATCGCTACGGGCACACCGTCTACCGCCACGACGAACGCGTCTGCGAGGGCTGCACCGCCACCGATTGGCACAATCAGGGCGAGCCGCGCATCCTCGACAATCGCGATCAGGTCCTAGATCCGATGACGGCCTACCAGATCACCTCGATGATGGAAGGCGTCGTCCAGCGCGGCACCGGCACCGCCGCCCGCGCCCTCAATCGTCCCGTCGCCGGCAAGACTGGCACGACCAACGACTACAAGGACGCCTGGTTCGTCGGCTTCACCCCCGAACTCGCCGTCGGCATCTATATCGGCTACGACCAGCCACGCTCGATGGGCAATTCCTCGACCGGTGGCGGCATGGCCGTGCCGATCTTCACCAATTTCATGGCCAAGGCCATGCAGGGTAAGCCGCCCACGCCATTCAACGTCCCGGCTGGCATGACCACGGCATGGATCAATCCGAGCACCGGCGTACAAGCTTACGAGGGCCAATCTGCCATCGAAGAAGCCTTCAAGCCCGGCACTGGCCCCAATCTGATGACCTCTGTTATCGGCGTCGATGTGCAGGGCTATGATGCCGCCGCCCGCCAAATGCAGATGCAGCAGCAATATGGCGGCGGCTACACCACCCAGCCGAGCGGCAATGGCCAATATCTCGATCCGAGCCTAAGCGCGCCGGGATACTGACCACGCCTCGACCTCATTCCCGCGAAGGCGTGAATGCCAACCTAAAGCGCTGGCTCGTGGTCCGGAAACGGCGCTCGTTCCGGCGGTAAATCAGGGCCCGGCTCCGGATTGTCGAAAGGCTCATCGGGGTCCGGCGCGGGAATATCGCTATCGGGATCTGGCAGTTCTGTCGGGTTGGAAATGGGCGGTACCGGCCCGGGATCGGGCAGGGTAGGGCTTGGCTCGAGCGGCGGAAAAGACATCGCATCCTCCATTGACGAAGATGCAACCGCCCTGGACAGCCAAGAGTTCGCCCGCTCCCGCCTTATTGACCCAAGGCAAGGCCCAGAGAATACCTCCCGCCTTGCAACGGTCCCGATCTCTGCCCATTGTTATCGCATGACCATCAAGCACACCGTCGCCGCTGTCCTGTTGTTGAGCGCCTTTGCATCGCCCGCCTTCGCCGCATGCCCGGCGCCGACGGCGACTGAAGACACGCCTGAACATCTCGCGCAGCAGCGTGAGCGCCTTGTGTGCCTGCAGAATGAAATCGCCCGCACCTCTGAAGATCGCCAACGCGATTTCGAGATCGAGGCCATCGGGCGCAGCGTGGATCAGATCCAACTTCAGCGCAAATTCGACGCGCTCAACTTCGAGCCACCAGAGCTCTAAGCAGTCAGCACATCATCGATTTCGGAAAAAGTGGTGCCCCCCGCCGGACTCGAACCGGCACGCCTCGCGGCGGAGGATTTTGAGTCCTCTGCGTCTACCATTCCGCCAGAGGGGCACGGGATGGGTTCCTAGCCCAGCCCATCGAATCTGGCAACAGGCCGCAGGCGATATTCCGCATCGGAAAACCGATCAGTTCCCCGATTGACCGTCCTGGCCGATGCGCCTAGAAATCGCACGTGTCATCGCCAAGCCTCCAGTGCCCGTCCAGCCTGCACCCAGTTTTTTGGGTGTGAATTGGTCCCTCCGGCTTTCTGATTCAGTCAGTCCGCCGTCCGAAGGGGCCTTTGCTGTGATGCTCGCCTTTGCCGATCGGCCTTACCGGTTCGGCAAAATGCGATAGAGCTAACCACCAGTTCCTCTGGAGTGCATTCATGAACCCCGATTCCACGCGCCCCTTGTGGCAGCGTTTCGCCATCTTCCTCTTGCCGCTCATGGCCTCGAATATTCTTCAGGCTCTGTCCGGCACCTTTAATTCCATTTTCATCGGTCAGATGATCGGCGTCGATGCGTTAGCGTCCCTCGCCACCTTCTTCCCGATTCTGTTCTTTCTCATCAGCTTCATCATCGGCCTCTCCGCCGGCTCGACCATTTTGATCGGCCAGGCCTGGGGCGCGCGCAATCTCGAACGGGTCAAGCAAGTCACCGGTACGACCCTGACGACGGCGTTCGTCCTTGGTCTCATCGTCGCCATCATAGGCAGCGTCTTTATCGAGAGCATCATGTCGGTCCTCGGCGCGCCCGACAACATCAGGGAAACCTCCATCGGCTACGGCCGCATCATGTTCCTCGGCATGCCCGGCTTCTTCGTGTTCCTCATCATCACCTCGATCCTGCGTGGGGTGGGGGATACGATCACCCCACTTTTCTCGCTGGTCCTCTCGATGATCGTCGGCGTCATCCTCACTCCCGCGCTCATCGAGGGCTGGTGGGGCCTGCCGCAGCTCGGCGTCAATTCTGCCGCCTGGGCCTTCATCGCCGGCTTCGTCGTCGTGCTGACATTCCTCTTTTTCTATATGCGCGCCCGCAAGCTTCCCCTCGCGCCGGATGCCCAATTGCTCCTCGCGCTCAAGCCCGATTTCCAACTCTTGGGCCTTATCCTGAAGCTCGGCGTCCCTGCCGGCCTGCAGATGGTCGTCGCCTCGGTGTCAGGCATCGTCGTTGTGGGCCTCGTCAATCGCTTTGGCTCCAATGCCACGGCGGCCTATGGCGCACTCAACCAGGTGCTGAACTATGTCCAGTTCCCGGCGATGTCGATCGGCATCGCCACCTCGATCTTCGGTGCTCAAGCCATCGGCGCCAAGCGCAACGATCAGCTCGAAGCCATCACCCGCACGGCGTTACTGATGAACCTCATCATCACCGGCGGCCTCGTCCTCATCGCCTATCTCTTCAGTGAGCAACTGGTCGCGCTGTTCATCACCGATCCAAGCGTCATCGAACTGACCGAACATCTTCTCCGCATCGTCCTTTGGGCCATCATCCCCTTCGGCTTCGGCGTGGTGTTCTCCGGCATGATGCGCGCCAGCGGCATGGTCTATGCCCCCATGCTCCTCTCGCTCAGCGGTATCCTCTTCATCGAGCTTCCCGGCGCTATCTGGCTCAGCCAGACCAGCCTCGGCCTCTCCGGCATCTGGGTCGCCTACGCCACGAGCTTCACCGGCATGATGGTCCTCCAGGCCGCCTGGTACCATTTCGTGTGGAAGAAAAAGAAGATCGTGGCCCTGGTCTGAAGGGAGGAAACCCCCTCCCGGCCGCCTCATCAAGGGGGGATCGAGTTTGGGGCTAGATCACGTCACGACCACCGGCCAGACACCTCCCCATTGATGGGGGAGGCTGGGAGGGGGTGAAGAGAGCCACCAGCCCATCACAAACAAAAAGGGCGCCCAAGGCGCCCTTTCTCATTTCTCGCCGAACTTCATCGACACCGCCCGTTTGCCCCCTGGGGCAAACACGTCGATATCGATGCTGACCGGCTCCTGCACCATCCGGCGCGTCCGCGCCGATAGGGCCAGCACGACATTCATCAGTTCGCCCACCGAGCGCCGCTGCTTGGGCAGCAGCCGCTCCGTCATCCCCGATAGCGCCTTGTTCCGGGCTGTCATGTCCGGAGAGGCGAGGGGCGAGCGGCCAATAAAATTGGCAAGCTCGATCAAGGCATTGCGTTCGCTCATTGGGCTACTCCAAACACAGGCACCAAACTGCTTACACAAGGTGCGGCAGGCGACAGGCCCGCCACATCGAGATTTCGAGGGGCCTTAGCCCTGCATCGCCAGGCACGCCATGTCGGCGTCCTTGAGGCGGTTGCACATGGTCGTCGCGTCGTCGCGATCGCCGAAACCGACGAAGCGGGCGCGATAGAAAATCTGGCCGTTCTTTTCAAAACGCTCGACATAGGAGCGGAAGTCACCAAGACCGCCGACCTTCGTCGCTGCAGTCGAGAGCATGGCGCGGGCGCTGTCTTCCGATGGGCCGGCGCCGATCTGGACGATCCAGGCACCGGCTTCAAGGCCCGCTGTCTGCACGCTGCCGCTCGTCAGGAGATCGACTGGCTGTTCGGCCGGCGCAGACCCGCCGACATTGGCTGGCGGCTCGAGCGGAGCCGAAGCGCGGGTCGAGCCCAGAGCGGATGGCGGCGCACCGAGATTATACGTGTCGCTCAACCACGCGCCGATAATGTCCTGGCTCGGATAGGCCGGTGTCGGCGCCTGCGTCGGTGCAGCGAGCACGGCCGCGGCCTGCACGGCAGCCTGCTGGCTCACGTCGGCCGGCACAGGCGCGGGCATCGGCACGGCGCTGGCAACGACAACCTGCGGCTGGCCGCCCTGCTGGGCACGCGCCAGTTCTGCAAGGCGGAAGCCGGGCAGGGGCATGGGCATCACGTAAACCGGCTGGGCGGGCTGAGCCACGGCAACCTGCACATTGGAATTGCCCTGACGGCCGGGCTGCGGAACCATGGCCTGCGCCAGATAGTCGCCACGACGACCCTTGGGCAGGTAGGACGCGACGAGCTGGCGGACCTTTTCGTCGCGCGAACCGGCCGAATTAAAGCCGAAGGCGACGACGACGATGTGACGATTGTCCTTGCGGGCCGCGGTCAGAAGGTTCGAGCCAGCCGCATTGATATAGCCGGTCTTGATACCGTCGACCGCGCCCATGTACCCGAGCACCCGATTATGGTTGCCATAGGTCTTGCCGTTGTAGCTGAAGGACTTGGTCTGGAAGAATTCGTAATATTGCGGAAAATGCTGATAGATCGCGATGCCGAGGATGGCCTGGTCGCGCACCGTGGTCACCTGGCCGCCATCGGGCAGGCCCGAGGCATTGCGATAGGTCGTGCTGCGCATGCCCATAGCGCGGGCCGTGGCGGTCATGCGTTCGGCAAATTTGGATTCGCTGCCCGAAATATGTTCGGCGATCACGCGAGCCATGTCATTGGCCGAGAGCGTCACCAGCGACTTGATCGCGTCCTGCACGGCAATGGTGGAACCGGCGCGAAGGCCAAGCTTGGTCGGCACGGCCGAAGCGGCGAACTTCGACACCGTCATCTTGGTGGAAAGGCTGAGATTGCCCGCCTGCAATTCCTGGAAGAGAATGTAGAGCGTCATCACCTTGGTGACGGAGGCGGGATAGCGCCGGCTGTCACCCTGCTCTTCGTAAAGCACTTCGCCCGATTTCGCGTCGACCACGATGCCGGCATATTTGCGCAGGTTTTCGATAGCGTGCGCCGGAGCCGCCAGCTGCAAGCTGAGGCCCAGAACAAGGGCGAATGCGGCGAAGGCGCGACAAAGGGAAACGCGCCAAGGGGTCATGGCCTGAGAGGTCAACCCTGAACTCCAACTTTACTCACCGGGCACAACACGCCCGTACGCAACTGAAACATGGTTTGCAGATCAGCGGCCCCCACCCCGATCGTGCTTCTCATGGGACCATAGGGCCCCGACGTTACGAATCCGTAAAATGCCAACGATTTCCGTTTCAGAGTCTCAATCCCGCCACGCGCCGTTTCCGTTTGCAGCCATTGCGGAAGGGTTTGTCGGAGTTAGGATAATGGCGCTCAACTTTTCGGGAACGTGAGCCCCTTAACAGCGGCGAGATTTTGCTTACATAATGGGTCGACCAGCTGCTTCGCTTTCCTCTGCGGTTACCCCAATCCAATATGACCACTACCACCACTCATCACCTGTCGAACCGTCCCGCCAAAGGCTTCAAGATGCCCCTCGGAAAGCTTGTGGCCGGCCCCAAGGATGATGATGGAGGTCGCAAGGGGGACGGCGATGGTGGCTTCGAGACTGGGACGGTTACCAAAACCCGCCCCAAGACCAAGCGGCCGAACCTCTATCGGGTTCTGCTGCTCAACGACGATTACACGCCGATGGAATTCGTCGTTCTGGTCTTGCAGGACGTCTTCAACAAATCACGTGAAGACGCCATGCAGATCATGCTGCACGTTCACCAGAAGGGGGTCGGTGAGTGCGGCGTATATCCTTACGAGGTCGCCGAGACCAAGGTGACCCGCGTTATGGATACGGCACGCAAGAACCAGCATCCGCTGCAATGCGTGATGGAAAAGCAATAGGAACATCAGATGCCCTCATTCTCCCGCGGACTCGAAAAGGCTCTGCATCAGGCGATGAACCTGGCGCGCGAGCGGAACCATGAGTTCGCCACGCTTGAGCACCTCTTGCTGGCCCTGACCGACGACCGGGAAACGATCGCCGTGCTCAATGGCTGCGATGTCGATGTCGACGCGCTCAAGAGCGATTTGGAAGATTTCATCAACGAGGAATTGGACAGCCTCGTCGTGCAGAATGGCCAGGATGCCCGCCCCACGGCGGCTTTCCAGCGTGTCATTCAGCGCGCCGTTATTCACGTCCAGTCATCCGGCCGCGAAGAAGTGACCGGCGCCAACGTGCTCGTCGCCATCTTCGCCGAACGCGAAAGCCACGCCGCTTATTTCCTCGAACAGCAGGATATGAGCCGCCTCGATGCCGTCAATTTCATCTCCCACGGCATCACCAAGTCCGGTCCCGCCGAGGATCGCAAGGTCCGCGGCTCCGAAGAAGGTGAAGGCAATACCGAAGGCGGCGCCGAGGCCAAGAAGACATCCGCTCTCGCCGATTTCTGCGTCAACCTCAACGAGAAGGCCCGCCAGGGCAAGATCGACCCGCTGATCGGTCGCGACAGCGAGCTGCGTCGCACCATTCAGGTCCTCTGCCGCCGCTCCAAGAACAACCCACTTTATGTGGGCGACGCTGGCGTCGGTAAGACCGCCATTGCCGAAGGCCTTGCCCGCAAGATCATCGAAGGCGATGTGCCCGAAGTGCTCAAGGAAGCGGTCATCTATTCGCTCGATATGGGTTCGCTGCTTGCCGGCACCCGTTATCGCGGCGATTTCGAAGAACGCCTGAAATCGGTGATGAAGGAACTCGAGAAGATGCCGCATGCGGTGCTCTTCATCGACGAAATCCACACCATGATCGGCGCTGGCGCTACGTCCGGCGGCGCGCTCGATGCCTCGAACCTCCTGAAGCCCGCTTTGGCTTCCGGCGCGATCCGCTGCATCGGCTCGACCACCTATAAGGAATATCGTCAGTTCTTTGAAAAGGACCGTGCTCTCGTCCGTCGCTTCCAGAAGATCGACGTCAACGAACCGACCGTTCCCGATGCCATCGAGATCGTCAAAGGCCTGCGCCCTTATTTCGAAGAGTTCCACAAGATCAAGTACACGGACGATGCCCTCAAGGCCGCCGTGGAGTTGAGCGCGCGCTACATCAATGATCGCAAACTGCCCGACAAGGCCATCGACGTGATCGACGAAACCGGCGCCAGTCAAATGCTGGTCCCGGAAGATCAGCGCAAGAAGGTCATCGACGTCGAGGACATCGAAGCCACCATCGCCACGATCGCACGCATCCCGCCAAAATCGGTCTCGAAATCCGATGCCGAACTGCTCTCGGGTCTCGAACAGAGCCTCAAGACGGTCGTCTTCGGTCAGGATGCCGCCATCACGGCCCTGTCTTCCGCGATCAAGCTGGCGCGTGCCGGCCTCCGCGAACCGGAAAAGCCCATCGGCTCCTACCTCTTCACCGGCCCGACCGGCGTGGGTAAGACCGAAGTTGCCAAGCAGTTGGCCGATACCCTCGGCGTCGAACTGCTGCGCTTCGACATGTCCGAATATATGGAGCGTCACACCGTCAGCCGTCTGATCGGTGCTCCTCCAGGCTATGTCGGCTTCGACCAGGGCGGTCTCCTGACCGATGGCGTCGACCAGAACCCGCATTGCGTGGTGCTGCTCGACGAAATCGAAAAGGCCCACCCGGATCTCTACAACATCCTGTTGCAGGTGATGGACCACGGCAAGCTCACCGATCACACCGGCAAGTCGGTCGACTTCCGCAACGTGATCCTGATCATGACGTCCAATGTCGGCGCCGCCGATCTCGCCCGTTCGCCCATCGGCTTCGGCCGCAAGCGCGAGCAGGGGGACGACGAGGATGCGATCAACCGCACCTTCTCGCCCGAGTTCCGCAACCGTCTCGACGCCATCATCTCCTTCGCGCCGCTCCCGCGCGAAGTGGTCCGTCGCGTGGTCGAAAAGTTCGTGCTGCAGCTCGAAGGCCAATTGGCCGAACGCGGCGTCACGATCAACCTGACTCCGGAAGCTGCCGATTGGCTGGCCGAACACGGCTATGACGAACGCATGGGTGCGCGCCCCCTCGGTCGCGTCATCCAGGAACACGTCAAGAAGCCCCTGGCTGACCAGGTGCTCTTCGGCGAACTGGTCAATGGCGGCAACGTCACTGTCGCCGTCGTCGGCGAAGGCTCTGAAGCCAAGCTCGAACTCGTCGCGGTCCCCCCGCGCCCAGCCAAGCCCAAGGCTCTGCCCAAGCCCAAAAAGCCGAAGGCCACGGCCGAAAAGAACTAAGCAAAAAAGGCCGGGAGCAATCCCGGACTTTCTCTTTCTTCACCTCTCCCTTGGGGGGAGAGGTCGGCGCAAAGCGCCGGGTGAGGGGGCCTTACTTTGCTCATCGTCCTACCATCATGCGAAGCCTCTATTCTTCTCCCTCTGGGAGAAGAGCCTGCCCCGGGCTTGACCCGGGGTGGCGCGCAGCGCCGGATGAGGGGGATGCTCCGACGATCACCACACTCACCCCAAATAAATCTTCCAATCCCTCAACGAATAAACCGGCACCACGGGAAAGAGGATCGGCACTTCCCGCACATGCTCCTGAAACGCCGCATCCGCGCCATACCGCTCCGTCTGCTTCAATTCCAGCCGCCGCGCCGACCCCAGCATGATCAACTGGATGCAAACGAACCCCACAATCGCGAGCCCCCAATCAAGCCAACTCGCATAAGCCGAAATCCCCGACACAAAAATCCCGAGCCAGAAAACCATTTCGCCAAAATAATTCGGCGACCGCACCACGCGATAAAGCCCGACATCACAGAATCGGCTTGGATGCTCCGCCTTGAACCGCGACTTCTGCCAGTCCGCCAAACTTTCAATGGCGAGCCCGACCACCGCCACAGCCAGCCCCCAACCAAGCGAGGGCAGGGCCACACCTTCGCCAGCCCGCGAGAGACTGATCAGCGCCGGCGCATACATCGCGACATAAAGCGCCGCCACGCTCACCCAGATGACGATTTTGAGCCAACCGACGATATGCCGGCTGCGCTCCTTCGACGCCTCCAACTCCCGCGCAAAACTCGGCTGCCGCTCCCGCGCGATCAGATGGCTGCTGAGCCGCAGGCCATATGCCAGCAACAGGATCGACTGCGCCCCAAGCCAGAAATCCAGTGTGGCGAGATAAGCCAGCGGAAACAGCAGCGCCTGCGCGGCAATCGAAAACCCATACCCAAGGCTGACGAAATAATCCGTCCGCCGAAACCCCAGCGCCGAAACCGTTAGCGTCAGCGCCAAAGCCAAGATGAGTGCATGAAAAGGATAAGCAGCAAAGGCGCCCATGATCGCAACCTCCAGTCGTAGACGACTGTTACGCTATGCAATCACCGCTGGATTGCTCGAACGCAAGATTCAGCGCATCGCAGCTCTCTATTCTTCTCCCCCTCGGGGAGAAGGTGGCGCGTAGCGCCGGATGAGGGGGATGCCGCCTACCGCTCAAGAACCCCGTAGCCCTTAAACCGCGCCAATCGGCAGCGCCGATACCACTGTGCCCGCCATCTGCCCCGGATCAAACTCCGGCTGCACAATCAGCGCATTGGCCGCCGCCAACGAAGACGTATGCCCGCTATCCGTCTCATTGATTGGCAACAGCCCCGTCACGCCATCCCGTGTCGTCACACGCGCGCGCATAAAATGGCGCCGCGCCGTGTTCTTCGGCGTAGTCCTTAAGAGCGGCAGGTGCAGCGCCTCGACCTCCGGCAATCCCAGCCAATGCCGCAGCGCTGGCTTGATGAAAATCTCGGCCGTCACCATCGCCGAAACAGGATTGCCCGGCAGTCCAAACACCAGTGTTTTGCCGCGCGTCCCAAACATCAGCGGCTTCCCCGGCCGCATGTTGATGCGCCAGAAATCGAGCGTCACCCCATGGTCAACCAGTGCCGCCTGCACCAGATCATGCTCGCCGACGCTCGCCCCACCAGTCGTCACCACCACATCCGGCTCACTGGCAAAAATCCTATCCAGCACCGCATCGAGATTTTCGCGGCTGTCTCGTGCAATCCCGAAATCCGTCACCGTCTCGGCAAAGGGCGACAACGATGCCGCCAGCCCCACACTGTTGGACGCCACAATCTGGTCCGGCCCCAAGACAGTCCCCGGTAACACCAGCTCATCGCCCGTGGCCAACAGCGCAATCTTCGGCCGCCGTGCAACACTGACAGTCCCGGCATTGGCAGCCGCAGCCACAGCCACCTGAAACGCCCCAAGCCGCGTTCCACGCTCCAAAATCGTCCGCCCAACGGCAAAATCATAACCGCGCGGCCTTACACTATGGCCCAGCCGGGCAGGGGCTGTGAACCGAACAAGATCCCCGTTCCGCTCCGCCTCTTCCTGCATAATGACTGTATCGGCACCCTCCGGCACCGGTGCGCCGGTAAAAATCCGCACCGCCTCGCCAGCACCAACACTACCCGCAAAACCGGCCCCGGCCTGCGACATGCCAATCACCTTCAGCCACACGCCCTCAGCGACATCCGCCGCCCGCATGGCATAGCCATCCATGGCGCTGGCATTGAACGGCGGCTGGTCATGGGTCGCAATCACAGGCGCCGCGAGCACACGGCCCGCCGCATCGCCCAGGGCTATAGTCTCTTCAACCACATCCGGCACCCGCGCCAGAATGCGATTCAACGCGTCATCAACCGGAAGCAAGCTCATGAATCTCTTCGATAATCGCCCGACTTGCCGCCGGATTTTTCCACAAGGCAAATGTCTGAAATCACCATGGCCCGGTCGAGCGCCTTGGCCATGTCGTAAAGCGTCAATGCTGTCGTGGTCGCCGCCGTCAGCGCTTCCATCTCGACGCCCGTCTGTCCCGTCGTCTCGGCAACCGTCCGAATGAGAATTGTCGTCTCGGTCTCACCCTCAATCTCAACGCTCACCTTGGTCAGCGGGATCGGATGGCAAAGCGGAATGATATCCGAAGTCTTCTTGGCGCCCATGATCCCGGCAACGCGCGCCACGGCCAGCGCATCGCCCTTCTTGAGCCCACCACCCAAAATAGTCGCAATCGTTTCGGCCTCGCCGCTCAGCCGCGCCTGCGCCACCGCCCGTCGCCGTGTGATCGCCTTCTCGCCGATATCGACGATATGCGCCTCGCCCTTAGCATCGAGATGGGTCAGACGCCGCTCGGCCATCAGCGCACCGTTTCCGGCACACCCTGCAATAGAGCCCGCGTCGCCGCGACCACATCGTCCTGACGCATCAGGCTTTCGCCGACAAGGAAATGGCCAATCCCGGCCCGCTCGTCCAGCATGCGCACATGCTCATGATTGACGATGCCGCTCTCACTGACGAGCGTCACATTGCCTGGCACGCCGGCCGCTAGCGTCACCGACGTTTCGAGTGTCGTCTCAAACGTCCGCAAGTTCCGGTTATTGATGCCGATGAACTTCGCATCGAGCGCCAGCGCCCGATCAAGCTCCAGCTGGTCATGTACTTCCACCAGTGCATCCATGCCCCATTCCGCCGCCGAATCGAGCAGATACCGCGCCACGTCATCATCGACGGCCGCAAGAATGATGAGAATGCAATCTGCCCCCCAGGAGCGCGCTTCCGCCACCTGATAGGTCTCAAACAAAAAGTCTTTTCGCAGCACCGGCAGCCGCGTCGCCGCACGCGCTTCGATCAGATAGCTCGGCGAACCCTGAAAGCTCGGCCTATCCGTCAACACCGAGAGGCACGCCGCCCCAGCCGTCTCATAATCCCGCGCAATCTGCGCCGGATTGAAGTCTGCGCGGATTAGCCCCTTGGACGGGCTCGCCTTTTTCACCTCGGCAATCAGGCCATATTGCCCCTGCGCCCGCTTATCCCTAAGCGCGCGCAAAAACCCGCGCGGCGCCGGCTGGTCATGGGCCTGCGCCACAACCTCGGCCCATGGCCGCATCGACTTCGCCGCCGCGATTTCCTCGCGCTTATAGGCTTCGATCTGCTTGAGAATATCGGTCATGCAACCTGTCCGTTGGAAACGGCCACCAGCTTGGCCAAGGTCTGTTTTGCGGCGCCAGAATCAATCGCCTCGCGGGCAATGGCAACGCCTTGCTTGAGATCATCCGCCTTGTCGGCAACGATCAACGCCGCCGCGGCATTGAGCAGCACGATATCGCGATAAGCGCCCGACGCGCCATCAAAGAGCGCGTGGATCGCCGCAGCGTTTTCGTCCGGCGTGCCACCCAAAATATCCTTGAGCTCATAGCGCCGAAGCCCCGCCTGTTCCGGCGTGATCTCGAAGCTGCGCAGGTCGCCATTGGCAATCTGTGCTACAAAGCTCGGCCCCGTCACCGTGAGCTCATCAAGCCCATCGCTGCCATGCATAACCCAGGCCTTGATCGCCCGGTTGGCCAAAAGCGCAGCCGCCACCGGCTCTACCCATTGCTCGGAATAAACCCCGAGCACATAGCGTCGAACGCTCGCCGGGTTGGATTGCGGCCCCAAAAGATTGAACATCGTCCGCACGCCAAGCTCGGCGCGGGCAGGGCCCACATGCTTCATCGCCGGATGATGCGATGGCGCAAACATGAAACCAATGTTGGCCTGCCGCACGCATTCGCCGATCTGCGCCGGCGTCAGATCCAACTTCACCCCCAGCGCCTCAAGCGCCTGCGATGACCCTGACTTGGACGATAGCGCCCGATTGCCGTGCTTGGCCACCGGCACACCAGCCGCCGCGACCACAAAGGATGCCGCCGTCGAAATATTGAGCGTCCCGATGCCATCGCCACCGGTCCCGACGATATCGATCGCCTCTTCAGGTGCATCGACCGGAACCATCTTCTCGCGCATGATCGAAACCGCTGCGGCAATCTCGCCCACGCTTTCGCCCTTGATGCGCATGCCCATCAGGAACGCGCCGGTCTGCGCCGGCGTCGCCTGACCATCCATGATCAGCCGCATCACCGCGCGCATCTCTTCGCCCGTCAGGTCGCGCCCTTCGGAAATCTTGTGGAGGGCCTGCTTGATATCCATCACGCCGCCCTCTGGCCGTTAAAGTCGCGGGCGATTTTTAGAAAATTCTGCAGCAGCGCATGGCCATTTTCCGATGCGATGCTCTCGGGATGAAACTGGACCCCATGCAGCGGCAGCGTCTTGTGCTGCATCCCCATGATCAGCCCATCATCCGTCGTCGCCGTCACTTCCAGCACATCCGGCAGCGTTTCCGCTTTTACGATCAGCGAATGATAGCGCGTTGCCTCAAAGCCCGCATTCAACCCGCGAAAGATACCCTTGCCTGTGTGGTTGATCTTGCTGGTCTTGCCATGCACCAGATGCGGCGCGCGAATGACATCGCCGCCCAGCGCCTGACCCATGGCCTGATGCCCAAGGCACACGCCCAGCATCGGAATCTGCCCCTTGAACCGGTCGATCACGGCAAGGCAAATGCCCGCCTCGGTCGGCGTGCACGGCCCCGGCGAAAGCACGATCGCCTCCGGCGCCATTGCGGCGATTTCTTCAAGGGTGATCTTGTCATTGCGGCGCACGGTCATTGTGGCGCCGAGCTCGCCCAGGAAGTGGACGAGATTATAGGTAAAGCTGTCGTAGTTATCGATGACGAGGGTTTTGGTCATTTGGGCCTGTCCTCAAGAGTGGTTCTGGTGAAATCGTTCAGAACCAGCCCCGCCATCGCAGAAACTTCACACGCACGTTCACTGTCCCACTCCCGCTTCGCCGGCATAGCGTAGCGCTTCTTCTGCCGCGCTGAAAAGGGCACGCGCCTTGTTCTCGCATTCGAGCTGTTCCAACTCACGCACGCTGTCGGCAACGATCCCGGCTCCCGACTGCACATAGAGCTTGCCGTCTTTCACAATGCCGGTGCGCAAGACGATGCAGGTATCCATGGTGCCATCGGCCCCAAAATACCCCACGCAACCGCCATAAATCCCGCGCCGCGATTTTTCGAGTTCGTCGATGATTTCCATCGCGCGCACCTTTGGCGCACCCGAAACCGTCCCCGCCGGGAACCCGGCAGAAAGCGCATCCACAAAATCATACTGCGGATCGAGCTTGCCCACTACGTTCGAGACGATGTGCATAACGTGGCTATAATATTCGAGGAAGAACTTGTCGGTGACCTTCACCGAACCCGTCTCCGCGACGCGGCCCACATCATTGCGCCCAAGATCGAGCAGCATCAGGTGCTCGGCCAATTCCTTGGGATCGCTCAGCAGCTCCGCCGCCAGTTCCTGATCCCGCGTCGGCGTCGCCCCGCGCTTCCGTGTCCCGGCGATCGGCCGAATGGTCACTTCGCCATTCTGCACCCGCACCAGAATTTCCGGGCTCGACCCCGCCACGGCAAAGTCGCCGAAGTCGAGGAAATACATATAGGGGCTGGGATTGGTCCTGCGCAGCGCCCGATAGAGCGCCGTCGGCGGTAGCGTAAAATCAGCAGAAAACCGCTGGCTCAGCACGACCTGGAAAATATCGCCGGCCGAGATGTAGTCCTTGGCTTGGCGGACCATCTCAAAATACTCGTCGCGCGAGGTGTTGCTGGTGACTTCAATCGCTGCAAGATCGGGCAGGGCGGGGGTCGCGGGCAGCGCCCGGCCAAGCCGGCCAATGGCGTCGTCAATCCGCGCCTCAGCCGCCTCCAGCGCCTGCCGCGCCGAAACCCCGGCTTTCACATAGACCGGCGCCGTCAGATAAAGCTCATCCTTGACCGTGTCGAAAATCGCTAACAGCGACGGCCGCATCAGCACCGCTTCCGGCGTCTTGAGGTCGTCGGGATTAGCGTTCGGCAACACCTCCATGTACCGAACCATCTCATAGCCGAGATAGCCATAAATCCCCGCCGATTGCGGCGGCAGCCCTTCAGGCACAACGATCTGGCTTTCCGCCACCAGCCCGCGCAGCGCATCGAGCGGTTTTTCCGTCATCACCTCAAAAGCACCGGGGTCAAGCTGCGCCTGCCGATTGACCCGCGCCGTGCCGTCTTCCACGCGGACGATGAGGTCCGGCAGCAGCCCGATGATCGAATAGCGCCCGCGCGTCGTCCCGTCCTGCACGCTTTCGAGCAGGAACGAGTGCGTCCGCTCCTGCGCCAGTTTCAGATAGGTCCCGATGGGCGTTTCGAGATCGGCCACGATGCGACGCCAGACGATCTGCGATTTGCCGGCTTCATATTGCTCTGCAAAACGCGTGGAAAAATCGTCGCCCATCGTGGTCCGATCCGTTGGTGTGGTGGTCTCCGGCCGTTGGACTACTGGCCGAAGTTGAGAGTGATCAGCTGCTGCAGCGCCTGCTGGTTGATCTTCAGGCCCGCATCGTCGCGCAGCGCTGCGACGAAATCGCCATAGACCCCGTTCTGCGCTTCCGTCTGCAGGTTGTCGGCCGCAGCGGTTTCAAGCGGTTCGGTCGGCGTCGTGTTGTCGACCACCTCGAAGATCATGAAATCGCCGGAGCTCGAAACCACCGAACCCTTATAGTCCGGCCCACCATTGAATGCGGCTTGCGCTACGACATTGTCGATCGAGCCGTCATCCGAGCCAAAGCGCGAGAAGGGCGGCGAAATCTGCGGGAAGAGGTTGAGACCAGTCGCAACATCGGCAAGCGTCGCGCCGCCGCGCAATTGCGCCACGATTTCTTCGCTCTTGGCCAGCAGCGCATTATTGATGCGCTCGGTGGTCAGCGCCGTCGTCACGGCGTCGCGCACTTCGTCCAGTGTCTGGTCGCGTGCAGCCTGCACTTCGACGAGATCGAAAAACACATGGGCATTGCCGGTGATCGGGATCGATGGCGTCAACTGGCCAGCGGTCGCTTTGAAGATCGCCTGGCTCACCTTGGTCCGGTCTTCCGGCGATACATTGGTCAAAACGTCGAGCTGGTTGCCGCCGCTCGTCACGTCAGCTTCGTAGAGCGGCAGCTTGAACCGTTCGGCGATTTCGCTCAGCGGCCGGAAGGCGGCGCGCAGTTCTTCGACTTGGTCGAGCACGTCGTTGACCTCGGTGCGGGCTTCCGCCGTTGCTAGAGTATTGACGATATCGGCGCGCGCTTCTTCGAGCGTTGGCTGGCGTTCCGCCTCGATCGCCGAAACGTGGATGGCGCGCTTGCCCGCCACACCATCGATAACGGTCACGCCACCCTGCTGCAGCCCAAAGGCCGCATTGGCAAGCGCCGTATCCATCACCTGGGCCTTGGTCAGCGTGCCAAGGCTGGTTGGCGTCACGCCGGCTTCGGTTGTGAGCGTCGCAAAATCCTTGCCCGCCGCGAGCCCGGCTTCAAAGGCGGTCGCCTGATCGGCGGTCAATACGGCCTGCTCGATCGTCCGCTTTTCCGGCGTCGTCAGGCTGGCCTTGATCCGCTCATATTCCGCGGCCACGGCATCGTCGGCGATGGTTTTCGTCGCCGCAAGCGAGGCGATCGAGAGATCGATCATCTGCACCTTGCGCGTTTCGACAGTGCGGAATTCGCTCTGGTGCTCGGTGAGATAGGCGGCCAGTTCCTCTTCGGTCGGCGCTGCCGGCGTTTCGATATTGGCTTCGTTGAGCGTCACATAGTCGATCGTGCGCTGCGTACCGGCATAGTCGTTGATCAGAGTTGCCGCGACATCGGGAAGCGTCTTTGCCGGGAACAGCGTCGAAACGAGCTGTTCGCGCTTGGCTTCGTCGCCCCGCGTCTGGAAATATTCCGATTCCGTCCAGCCGCTGGCCTGCAGCACCTGGTTGAACACGGCTGGATCAAAGTTCCCCAGCGTTCCCTGGAAGGACGGATCCTGGCGCAACATCTGCCCCAGCTTGTCGTCGGAAACACCGAGACCCATCTTATTTGCAAGGCCGGTGAGAGCCTCGCCTTGCGCTAGGTTAAGAATAACGAAGCTCGGCAGCCCCATGGCTTCGGCTTCCGCGCCGGTCGGCACGCGGCCAAGCTGCTGAGCCAAACGGTTCGCCTGGCTCTGGTAGGCGCGGAGAAATTCGCGGGAGGTGATCTCCTGATCCCCAACATGCGCAACGGTATTGCTGCCGAGATCGGTGATGACATTATTGATGCCGAACCCTGCCACGCCGACGAGCAGAAACGCTCCCATGATCTTTCCCGGCCAGGATTTTGCAAAGCCACGCAAACCATCGAGCATTTCGAACGTTCCAGTTTGGGGTCTGAGGCTTTACCGCATGGGTTGCCTGAGACTAGTAAGACATTCCGACTGCCGGGGTTAGGGCAAAGCCCACCTTGGCGCAAGAGGCAGGAGTAGCAAGATTGACGACCATCTCACCGCTAATCGCCGGGAACTGGAAGATGAACGGGCTGTCACAGTCGCTCGATGAGCTGACTGAACTGGCCCAATTGCTCACAACGGGGGAGGCCCCGCGCGCCGTCGTCGTCGTTTGCCCACCCGCAACCATCCTTGCCGCCGTTGCGGCACAGGGCGCTTCGAGCGGCATTATGGCCGGTGGCCAGGATTGTCACGTGGAAGCCTCCGGCGCCCACACGGGCGACATTTCCGCCTATATGCTGGCCGATGCCGGAGCGCAGTTCGTCATCGTTGGCCATTCCGAGCGCCGCGCCAGTCACGCTGAAAACGACGACATCGTCCGCGCCAAGGCGGAAGCTGCGATCGGCGCCGGCCTCAAGCCGATCATCTGCGTCGGTGAGACCGAATCCGAACGCGATGGTGGCTCAGCCGAATCCATCGTCAATCAACAGCTTTCGCGATCGATCCCCGACGCCGCGGAACATCATGAGATCGTCGTTGCCTATGAGCCAGTCTGGGCCATCGGCACTGGCCGTACCCCGACGCTCGAAGAAATCGCCCAGATGCACGCCAATATCCGCGCTCGTCTTGTTGAACGCTTCGGCGAAGAGCGCGGCAACACGCTTCGCATTCTCTATGGCGGCTCGATGAAGCCGCTCAATGCGCGCGAAATCCTCAATGTCGACAACGTCAATGGCGGGCTCATCGGCGGCGCCAGCCTCTTGGCAAAAGACTTTTACACCATTATCTCGTCGGTCTGACCGAACGGCTTAGGTCGTTGCCATGAAAAACATGGCAACGCTCTGGCCTTTGCCGTTTTAGGCGTGTATGACGCCGCATCTTTTATGACTGACGCGAAGACCAAGACCTCATGGCGAACGTCCTTATTGTTGTCTATCTGCTGATCGTTTTGGCCCTTATCGGTGTCATCCTGATCCAGCGCTCCGAAGGTGGTGCGCTCGGTATTGGTGGTGGCGGCGGTGGCGGCCTGATGACGGCGCGTGGCTCGGCCAATCTCTTGACCCGCACCACGGCAATCCTGGCAACGCTTTTCTTCGCCACGGCCATTGGCCTGACCATTCTCAGCGAACTCGATCGCGGCACGTCGAGCATTCTCGATCGGGCGACGACCACCCAAGATGGCACTCAGCCCTCCAACGTTCTCGATGCGCTGAACGCCCTCCAGGGCGACACGACATCGGATCTTCCGGTTCCGGCCGACGCTTCGGCACCTGCGACCTCGACTCCGGCGCCGTCCACCACGACGACGACTCCCGCAGCTCCTGCCGCTACCACGGCACCAGCGGCGACCACTCCGGAATCGACCAGCGATCTGCCTGTTCCGTCCGCTCCGGCAACGACCGAGACGACCGCCCCGGCCGCTTCTTCGGAAACGGCTCCGGCCGCTGCACCAGACGCAGCGCCCGCAGCTTCTCCGGAAGCCGCTCCGGCGACAGAAAATCAACAGCCGGCTCCAACGACCGGCAACTAAGACGCCGCAAGGCAAAGCCGAAAAAGGGGATGGAAACATCCCCTTCTTCTTTTTGTGTGGACCGTTTTGTTCGGCTCCACGAATCGCTCCTTATAGGCTTATGGTGATTGCCCATGGCACGGTACGTATTCATCACCGGAGGCGTGGTTTCCTCCCTTGGCAAAGGTTTGGCTTCAGCGGCGCTCGGCGCAGTGCTGCAGGCGCGCGGCTATAAGGTCCGCCTGAGAAAGCTCGATCCCTATCTCAATGTGGACCCCGGCACGATGTCGCCCACTCAGCACGGCGAGGTCTTCGTGACCGACGACGGCGCCGAGACCGACCTCGACCTTGGCCACTACGAGCGCTTCACGGGCCGCGCGGCCAATAAGCGCGACAATATCACCTCGGGCCGCATCTATTCGGATCTGCTTTCGAAAGAGCGCAAGGGCGAATTCCTCGGCGCTACCGTGCAGGTCATCCCGCACGTTACCGACTCGATCAAAAATTTCGTCCTCGATGGCAATGAGGACTACGATTTCGTCCTCGTCGAAATCGGCGGCACCGTCGGCGATATCGAAGGCCTCCCATTCTTCGAAGCCATCCGCCAGCTCGGCAACGACCTGCCGCGCAACCACACCTGCTACCTTCACCTCACCCTGATGCCCTACATTCCCTCGGCCGGTGAGCTGAAGACCAAGCCGACCCAGCACTCCGTCAAGGAGCTCCGCTCCATCGGCATCGCCCCAGACGTCCTGCTCGTCCGCTGCGATCGTCCGATTCCCGAAGGAGAAAAGAAAAAGCTCTCGCTCTTCTGCAACGTGCGCGAATCCGCCGTCATCCAGGGCCTCGACGTCGCTTCGATCTACGATGTGCCCGTCGCCTATCACCATGAAGGCCTCGACCGCGAAATCCTCGCCGCCCTCGGCATCACCGACGCGCCGGAGCCTGATATGTCGGCATGGGACGAAGTCTCCCGTCGCTATCACAACCCCGAAGGCGAAGTGAACATCGCCATCGTCGGCAAATATACCGGCCTCAAGGACGCCTATAAGTCGCTCTCGGAAGCCCTGACCCATGGCGGCATTGCCAACAAGGTCAAGGTCAACCTCCAATGGATCGATTCTGAAGTCTTCGAGCGCGACGACCCGGCGCCATACCTCGAACACGTCCACGGCATTCTCGTGCCCGGCGGCTTCGGCGAGCGCGGCTCTGCCGGCAAGATCGAGGCGGCCCGCTTCGCCCGCGTCAAGGACGTGCCCTATTTCGGCATTTGCTTCGGCATGCAGATGGCCTGCATCGAGGCCGCCCGCAACACCGCCGGCATCAAGAACGCTTCCTCCACCGAGTTCGGCGCCACGAAGGAGCCGATCGTCGGCATGATGACCGAATGGGTCAAGGGCAACGACACCGAAACCCGCGACAGCTCCGGCAATCTCGGCGGCACCCTGCGCCTCGGCGCCTATCCCGCCCAGCTCACCCGCGGCTCCCGCGTCGCTGACATCTACGGCTCCACCCGGATCTCCGAGCGCCATCGTCACCGCTACGAGGTGAACATGGACTACCGGAAACTCCTCGAAAAGAACGGCCTCCTGTTCTCCGGCGTCTCGCCCGATGGCAAGCTACCCGAAATCGTCGAACGCACCGATCACCCATGGTTCATCGGCGTGCAGTTCCACCCCGAACTGAAATCCAAACCCTTCGAACCGCATCCGCTGTTCACGAGCTTCATCTCGGCAGCGATGGAACAGAGTCGCTTGGTCTGATGACCGGGCAGGGGCCAGAGCACCGCTTGGCCACCTACGGCACCTTGAGCCCGGGCGAATCCAACTTCGCCCAGCTCGCCGACCTTCAAGGCACCTGGACCCGCGGCACCGTCCGCGGCCACCGCCTCCCCTCAGGCACCGGTCCTGCCGAAGGCTACCCCGTCTTCCGCGCCGATCCTTCCGGCCCCGAAGTCCCGGTCCACCTCCTCTATAGCCCCGATCTCCCCACCCACTGGTCCCGCCTCGACGCCTTCGAAGGCGAAGGCTATCGTCGCGCTGTCATTGAGGTCCAAACGCCAGACGGCCTCGTCCTCGCCAACATCTACCTCGCCGCTTGAGCGGTTAAAGCGTGGGGCCGCGCGGATGATTTTAACTACATCGCGACCAGATCTAACTCTCCGGCAGCTGACGCCTGTCGACGCAGCAATGCTGTACGATCTTATCCATTCGAACCACACGCATCTCACCGCCCATGGCGACTACAGTGCCCAAGTGGCTTCGAGCATAGAAGCAATCGCGGCGGAACTATCCACTGGTGATCAGAGCACTCGCTTCGGCATATTTCACGACGCCGCGCTGATCGGCCGCGTCGACCTCGTCGCAGTCGAACTGCCGCGATACTGCCTCGGCTATTGGCTTTCGGCGTCACACACTGGCCAAGGCTTCGCGACTGCTGCCGTCCAAGCGGCGATAGAATACGCCTTCAACCAATCCGCCGCGAAGGATATATTTGCTGGCGTTACCCACGGCAACGACCGCAGCGTCGCCCTCCTGCGCCGCCTCGGGTTCGACGCCATTAAGCAGTTCGAAACCTACACACGGTTTCATCTTGCCAAGCAGTGAATGGAGATTTGTCGCCATGGCCGAAATCATCAATCTCCGCAGTGCCCGCAAGGCGAAGGCCCGCACCGAAAAAGAAGCGGCGGCCGAAGCCAACCGCATCAAATTCGGCCGCACCAAAGCCGAAAAGCAAAAGTTAGCCGCCGAAAAGTCCTTGGCTGATAAAAAACTCGATAGCCACAAGCGCGACGACTGATTTCCTTCGCCCCGCTCACACCGGCAGCAAGCTCCCTGTCGTTATCACCCGCAAATCCACCGCCGGCATAAATTCCTCCTCTGCCGTCACTTCGCGCCCAAACCCTAGTCGCGTCGCGATCTCGCGCCAGCTCCGATTGTCCATCGCCTTGCTGTCCCCATAGGTCTGTCCCGGGGCGGGGACGCCGTTGGCATAGCCATAAGCATAATCTGCGACGATCTCGCCGCCGACCGTCACCCCGATATCCGCGCCGATAAAAAGCGGTGTCTTAAAATCGCCGCCGATCAGCAGCGCTGAATCCTCCCGCGCTGCAAACACCCAATCCTCGACGATCAGGTCGCCCGTCACGATGATGATGCTCGCCCAGTCATTGATCAGCGTCTTGCAGCGCAGATCGCCAAAGACGATCAGCGTCGCATTGCCATCGGCATCCTCGCCGCCCTGCGTCGATACCAGCCCCTCGACCACGAGATCGCCATCCACCGCCGTGATCAGGCTTTCGGGTCGAAACTCGCCATCGATCCGCAAATCACCAGCGTGAAATCCCGCGGCGATATCATCGAGCGGCATGCCAGCAGGCGTCAGTTCAAACCGGCCGACATAGTCGCCGAGCCCTGCCGGCAAAGTCGCGATCCCCCGCTTTATCCGCTCCAGCCACTCTCCCGCCGAGACTGCTACCAATGCCATGATGACGCTCCTCCGAAACTGGCGAACCGTCCCCAGTAAAAGCGACTTTTTAGCGACTGATCAGAGGCTTAGGCCTGTGGCTGCGAGGCCTCCACTTCATCCTCGTCCCGCACCGCCCCAATAATCTCCGCCAAGAGCGTATGCAGCGCATCTCGGTGCCCGTTCCCGGCGGATGGCGAATTTTCGTCCGAGGTCATCACCACGGTGAGGTCCAGGCTCGGCACGATATAGAGCATCTGCCCACCATAGCCCCAAGCATAGCGCACATCCTCGCCGCCGATCTCGCGCAGAAACCATCCATAGCCATAGCCGTCCCCGGTAAACCGCGAATTTGTCCGCTCCGTCCAAGATTGCTCCACCCACTCGGCGCTCAAAACCCGGCTGCCGTCGGGTGCCAGCCCACCCGTCCGATAGACCTCGCCAAAGGCGAGCAGGCTCCGCGGGCTCATCGCCATCTGATTGCCGCCGAGATAAATCCCCTGCGGATCCCGCTCCCAGCCGCCAATCCCAAAATCATCCACCGCGCCAAACCACTCGCGCGCCAGCGCCAAGCTCGATTCGCCGCTTGCCTTGGTCAGGATGGCGGAAAGCAGATGCGTCGATCCCGTCGAATAGAGCATTCGCCCGCCCGGATCGGTCTCGAAGGGCTGGTCCAGCGCCTCGCGCACCCAGTTCCGGCTCGCCACCCAGCGCCCGTAATTCGGCCCCGACGTCGGCGCCAAGCCCGCCTGCATCGACAGCAAATTACCCACCGTCACGTCATTGAGCCGCGGATCGGCATCCTCGGGAAAATCATCGCTGAGAAAATCCGATATTTTCTGATCGACGCCGTCGATCAAACCCTTGTCGATCGCGATTCCCACAAGCGCCGACACCACGGTTTTCGACGCCGATTTGATATTGGTCGGCTCGTCCACCGTATGCCCGGCATAGCCGCGCTCGGCGATGATCTTGCCATCCACCGCCACCATCACCGTTTCCAACGGCTCCAGCGTTTCGGCATTCTCAAGGATGGGAGCGAGGTCCACCTCCTGCGGTAAGGCAGAGAGTGGCAGAAGGAAAACGGCGGCGAGAAGGGCAGGGCGAATAAGCGTCATGCAGCACTGATCACCGCCACATGAGGCAAAATTTGGGGAAGGCGCCGGGAATTACCCCACGTCCCCGTGATGGAGCAGGCAAAATCCCTTGCGCCCAACCGTACCCTACGGTACTCCGCCGTCAACGAGCGAAGGCGCGGCCGTTGCGGGATGGAGGCGCGCTGGCTTAAAACCAGATCAAAGAACACTCCGGATTGCCATGACCATAGATATGCAAACATCCCCGGCCGCCCAGCCGCGGAACTCCGCCCGCCGCGTCCTCGCCGCGAGCATGATCGGCACCACGATCGAATTTTTCGACTTTTATATCTATGCGACTGCCGCGGTGATCGTGTTCCCGCAGCTCTTCTTCCCCTCGGGCGACGCCAATTCGGCGCTCCTCTCCTCGCTCGCGACCTTCGCCATCGCCTTCCTCGCCCGACCGATCGGTGCCGCTTTCTTCGGCCATTTCGGGGATAAGGTCGGCCGCAAGGCAACGCTCGTCGCCGCGCTCCTGACCATGGGTATTTCGACGGTCCTGATCGGCGTTCTGCCCACTTATGGCCAGATCGGCATTTTGGCGCCGCTGCTGCTCGCGCTTTGCCGCTTGGGGCAGGGGCTTGGTCTCGGCGGCGAATGGGGCGGCGCAGTTCTCCTTGCCACTGAAAACGCCCCCGAAGGCAAGCGTGCCTGGTATGGCATGTTCCCGCAATTGGGCGCGCCGGTGGGCTTCTTCTTCGCCACCACCATTTTCCTCGTCCTCGCCCACTTCCTTGGCGATGATGCCTTCATGGCCTGGGGCTGGCGCGTGCCGTTCCTCGCCAGCGCCGTGCTGGTCATTTTCGGCCTCTTCATTCGCCTGAAAATCACCGAGACGCCCGAATTCGCCAAAGCCGTCGAAAAGTCCGAGCGCGTCGAAGTTCCGTTCTTCGATGTCATCAGCTCGCATAAGGTCAGCCTCGCCCTCGGCACCATGGCGGCCCTCGCCACCTTCGTGCTGTTTTATATCATGACGGTGTTTTCGCTGAGCTACGGCACAGGCACGCTCAAATATAGCCGCGAAGAATTCCTCATCCTGCAGATGGTGGGCGTGCTCTTTTTTGGCGCGTTCATCCCTCTGTCCGCGGTGCTTGCCGATCGCTTCGGCATGCGCCCGGTCATGATCGGCGTTTCCATCGGCATCGCCGTATTCGGCCTCATCCTCGCCCCGCTCCTCGGCTCGGGCAATGTCTATGGCGTCCTCGGCTTCCTCTGCATCGGCTTTGCGCTGATGGGCATGACCTACGGCCCCCTCGGCACTGCGCTCGCCGCGCCATTCCCCACCGCCGTCCGCTATACCGGCGCTTCGCTCACCTTCAACCTCGGCGGCATTTTCGGCGCCAGCTTTGCGCCCTACATCGCCTCCTACCTCGCCACCACCTACGGCCTCCACACCGTCGGCTACTACATGATCCTCGCCGCCGTGATCACCCTCGTCGCCTTCGGCTTCATCCGCCAGACCTCGGAGTAAGCGGTACTCGGGGCTCTCCCACCCACAGGATGTCACCCCGGCGCAGGCCGGGGCCCATCTCCCGCAGTGCGAGAGCCCCGACAGTTTGATTGCTTGAAATATCTCAAGATGGCCCCAGGCCTGCGCCGGGGTGACATCGAAACAGATCGCACTTAACCCGCCACCTCCAAAAATCGCGCCCGATACTCACTCGGACTAACCCCCACCTTCCGCCTGAAATGATGCCGCAATGCGTGGGCGCTCCCAAAGCCCACCGCCAGCGCCACATCCTCCATTTTCGGCTCGCCCCGCGTCAGCAGGCGCTTCGCCTCGCTCACCCGTTCGTCGGCAATCCAATCCCCCGGCGATTGCCCCGTCGCCTCGCCAAACCGACGCAAAAATGTCCTGACGCTCATCCCCATGGCATCCGCCATCCTCGCTACGGTCCAGTCGGCCGCAAGGCTCTTCCGGACCTCCTCCAGCAGCGGCCCTATCTCCGTCCCCTCGCGGACGCCAACCGGCCGCTCCAAAAATTGCGCCTGTCCACCCGCCCGATGCGCCGGCATCACCAGTCGGCGCGCCACCGAATTGGCGGCCGCCGCCCCAAAATCCTGCCGCACCATTTCAATCAGCAGATCGATCCCCGCTGCGCTCCCAGCCGAGGTGTGGATGCGATCATGGATGCGATACAGTGAGGCATCGTCGACGCTAACCGCCGGATGCCGCTCCCTGAGCTTGTCGGCATAGCGCCAATGCGTCGTCGCAGTGCCGCCATCCAGCGACCCCGTCGCCGCCAGCACAAAGGCCCCGGAACAAATCGACGCCAGCCGCGCTCCGCGCCCATGCGCTGCTCGCAATTGCGCGACCAGCGCCTCCGGCACCGGCGCATCCGCACTCCGCCACCCCGGCACGACGATCACGTCAGCCTCGGCCAAAATCTCCGGCCCATGGTCGGCAACGACGGTCATCCCGCCATGCGCCCGCATCGGTCCTACATCGACCGCCGCCGACGCAAACCGATACCATCCTGTCCCCATTTCCGGCCGGGACAGCCCGAAAACCTCGGCGACAATGCCGAATTCAAAAGTGCAAAGCCCATCGTAAAGGAGGGCAACAACGAGAGGGCCGGTCAAGTTTGGCATGATATCGACGCATATTGTCATTCGCGCCAATATTCAGCCGGGCAGGGCGCTCCTATCAAGAGGGCATAGGAGAAAAACCATGCCCACTTCCGTCGCCGCCATCCCCGCCGCGCCCAGCATCCTCGCTCGCGAACACTTTGCTGCCCAGTTTGCCTTCGAAACCGATTGCTGGGACGTCCATGACGCCCTAACCAACGGTCCCGACTTCGTCCTCCTCGACGTCCGCAGCCCCACGATGTTCGCCGCCGGCCACATCCCCGGAGCCATCAATCTGCCCCACGGCAAGATCACCCGCACAAAGATGGAAGCCTATCCCGCCGAAACCCTCTTCATCACCTACTGCGCCGGCCCCCACTGCAACGGCGCCGCCCGCGGCGCCCTCCGCCTCGCGAACCTCGACCGCCCCGTAAAAATCATGGCCGGCGGCATCACCGGCTGGCTCGACGAGGGTTTTGAGCTTGAACAGGGCGAGGCGCTGGGCAGTTGAACACCCCCAGTAGCCCTCATGGTGAGGTGCGAAGCGTAGCGCAGCCTCGAACCACGAGGGCGTGGCACAATGCCTCCACTCTCTCGCCCTCGTGGTTCGAGGCTTTGCTCCGCAAAGCACCTCACCATGAGGTCTTCACGCCGACGTCGCATCGATGTTGAAGCCGTAACCCTCGCCTTACCAATCCACCTGGCAAACCACCCCATCCGCCCCAAACTGCATGCTCTCCGGCGTATATTCAAAAATCTCGAGTTTCACCCCGCTCGGATCCGCCAGCCAGCTCTGCCAGGTGTGATCCACCCCAAGCTTCTTGTCCGTAATCGCCACCCCATGCGCCTTGGCATTGGCGATGAAGCCGTCGAGATCGTCCGTTTCGAAGCAGATGTGGTTGATCTGGTTGCTCTCCTCGAACCGCGACTCGCCTTTGAGGAAAACCTCGACAAATGTCCGATTGCCGAAATCGAGATAGAACCCGATCCGCTCCTCGCCCCGTTTGAAATCGAACTTCGGCGCAATGCCGATCACGTCGCGATAAAACGTCTCGACGGCGTCGAGGTCGCGCGCAAAAATGCAGGTATGCGCCATTTGCTTGACGAGTGGTTTGGTCAATTCTCTCTCCCGGAATCGGTGGGCTGTATAGCCCTTCCATACATGCTAGGACGAAGCCGCGGTTCAAACCAGCCGCGGGAGGATTTTCAATCATGGCACGCGTCGTCGTCATCGGGGCCACTGGCCATATCGGAACCTATCTCGTCCCGCGCCTCGTGCGTTTGGGCCATGAAGTCGTCGCCGTCACGCGCGGCACCTCAAAGCCCTATCTGCCCGACGCTGCCTGGTCCCAGGTCGAAAGCATCACGCTCGATCGCGACGCCCTCGAGCGCCAGGGCAGTTTTGGCTCGACCATCGCCAATCTTCAGGGCGATGTGGTCATCGACAATATCTGCTTTACCCTCGATAGCTCCCGCCAGCTCGTCGAGGCCCTCAAGGGCACGGTCCAGCATTTCCTCCACATCGGCACCATCTGGACCCATGGCCTGTCCGAGGTCGTCCCAACCCCCGAGGACGTCACCAAGCGTCCCTTCGGCGATTACGGCATCCAAAAAGCTGCCATCGAAGCCTATCTGCTCGACCTCGCCCGGCGCGAAAATTTCCCCGCCACCATCATCCATCCCGGCCATATCGTGGGGCAGGGCTGGGCGCCGCTCAATCCCGCCGGCAATGGCGATATCGCCGTTTTCGAGACCATCGCGCGCGGCGACACGCTCGAACTGCCGAACTTCGGCATGGAAACCGTCCATCACATTCACGCCGACGACATCGCCGCGCTGCTGATCCTCGCCATGACCAATTGGGGCGCCTCAGTCGGCGAAGCCTTCCACGCCGTTTCCCCCGGCGCCGTCACCCTCCGCCACTACGCGAGCGCCATCTACCGCTATTTCGGCCACGAACCGAACCTCGCCTTCGTTCCTTGGGACGATTGGAAATCCCGCCAGTCCGAACAAAACGCCGCCGCCACCTGGGAACACATCGCCCGCAGCCCCAATTGCTCGATCGAAAAGGGCAAGCACCTCCTCGGCTACGCCCCGCGCTCCTCCCTCGCCGGCGTCGAAGATGCGCTTGGCTGGCTGGTCGCCAATGGCAAGATCAAAGCCTAACCCGCCAGTATTTTTGCGCGCCCCTCTTTTCTCTGTCACAAGGCGCGTCTAGACAGGCTCCATACCGAGAAAACTGCCCCGAAGGGAATTTCCATGTCATCCATCATCCATGTCCAGGGTCGCCAGGTTTACGATAGCCGCGGCAATCCCACCGTTGAAGTCGATGTGGTTCTGGATGACGGCAGCTTCGGCCGCGCCGCCGTGCCATCGGGCGCTTCGACCGGCGCGCACGAAGCCGTTGAGCTCCGCGATGGCGGCAAGCTCTACAATGGTAAGGGCGTCACCCAGGCCGTAGAAAACGTCAACGACATCATCTTCAGCGAAATCCAGGGCATGGATGCGCTCGATCAGCTGGCCATCGACCAGGCCATGATCGATCTCGACGGTACAGCCAACAAGGGCAAGCTCGGCGCCAACGCCATTCTCGGCGTCTCGCTCGCCGTCGCCAAGGCCGCTGCTGAATCGAGCGAACTGCCGCTGTACCGTTACATCGGCGGCCCGAACGCCCATGTTCTCCCCGTGCCCATGATGAACATCATCAATGGTGGCGAGCATGCCGACAACCCGATCGACATGCAGGAATTCATGATCCTGCCCGCCGGCGCGACCTCGATCGCCGACGCCGTCCGCATCGGTTCGGAAATCTTCCACACGCTGAAGAAGAACCTCTCCGCCGACGGCCACAACACCAATGTCGGCGACGAAGGTGGCTTCGCGCCAAACCTCGGCTCGGCCGATGAAGCCCTCGGCTTCATCATGCGCTCGATCGAGAAGGCCGGGTACAAGCCCGGCGAGGACGTCTTCCTCGGCCTCGATTGCGCCGCCACCGAATACTACAAGAACGGCAAGTACGAGATGAAGGGCGAAGGCAAGTCGCTTTCCTCCGAAGAAAACGTCGCTTTCCTCGCCGATCTCGCTGCTCGCTATCCGATCATCACCATCGAAGACGGCATGGCCGAAGACGATTGGGATGGCTGGAAGGCCCTGACCGATGCCATCGGCAAGAAGGTTCAGCTCGTCGGCGACGATCTCTTCGTCACCAACACCCAGCGCCTCGTGTCGGGCATCAAGATGGGCGTCGCCAATTCGATCCTCGTCAAGGTCAACCAGATCGGCTCGCTGTCCGAAACCCTCGACGCCGTCGAAACCGCCCACCGCGCCAGCTACACCTCGGTCATGTCGCACCGCTCGGGCGAAACCGAAGACTCGACCATCGCCGACCTCGCCGTCGCGCTCAACTGCGGACAGATCAAGACCGGCTCCCTCAGCCGCTCCGATCGCATGGCCAAGTACAACCAACTCATCCGCATCGAAGAACAGCTCGGCACCTCCGCCAAATACGCCGGCTACTCCGTCGTCAAAGGCCGCTGATCAGCCCTCACCTACTGGAAGGCCAGGTGGAAACACCGGGCCTTTTTGCATTCGAACCTCCCCACCCACTGTGCTTCCCTCGGGCTTGACCCGAGGGCCAGTTCGAGAGCCGTAAGCATCTGGTCCTTGACGAGCGACCCTCGGGTCACGCCCGAGGGAACCCCGGCGAGTTGGCTGGAGACCTGGGTGCGCAGGAGGAGGCTAGGAGGGGGTAATCCCCAAACCCAAAAAGGGCCGCGTTACCGCGACCCCTTTTTCAAAAAAGTCCTGTGGACCTTAGTGCTTCAGCGCATCGCGCGCCTTATCCTTGAACTCGCCGGACTTCTGCTGAACCTTGCCAGCAGCCTTGTCGGCCTTGCCTTCGGCTTCAAGGCGCTCGTTACCAGTGACGCGGCCTGCCGCTTCCTTCACTGCGCCCTTGATCTGATTGCCAACGCCTTTAGCTTCGTCCTTGTGCATCTTTCGCTCCTATCGAAAGTGTTATGCATCATCAACGGACTAACCCACGCTATGTTCCGGATCCGAACAAAAACGTGATCGAGACGATCTCTACTGAAACGCCGTCTCCGCGAAGCTTCTCAGCTTCCGCGAATGCAACCGCTCCGCTGGCTGATCCCGCAGGATCTCCATAGCCCTGAGCCCGATCTGCAGATGCTTGTTCACCTGCGTCCGATAAAAGTCCGAGGCCATGCCAGGCAACTTCAATTCGCCATGGAGTGGCTTGTCGGAGACGCAAAGTAGCGTCCCATAGGGCACCCTGAACCGGAACCCGTTCGCCGCGATCGTCGCGCTTTCCATATCGAGCGCCACCGCCCGTGACTGGCTCAATTGCCGCACGATCTCGGCCTGATCCCGCAATTCCCAATTGCGATTGTCGAAGGTCGCGACGGTCCCCGTCCGCATGATCTTCTTGGTCTCGATCCCCTCGGTTTGGGTAATCTCCTCCACCGCCTGCTCGAGTGCCACCTGCACTTCCGCCAGCGCCGGCACCGGCACGGTTAGCGGCAGATCCGCGTCGAGCACATGGTCTTCGCGCACATAGGCATGGGCCAGAACATAGTCGCCAAGCTCCTGGCTATTCCGCAGCCCCGCGCAGTGCCCGAGCATGATCCACGCATGCGGCCGCAACACCGCGATATGGTCAGTGATCGTCTTGGCGTTGCTCGGCCCGACACCGATATTGACCATGGTAATCCCACGCCCACGATCGCCCACAAGATGATAGGCCGGCATTTGCGGCATGCGCGGCGGCGCATTGCCCGTCACCTCGCCACCGGTCAGCATATTGTCGGTCGACACATTCCCCGGCTCGATGAACCGTTGATAGTGCTCATGGCCTTCCGCCATCCACGCCTTCGCCACCCGGCAGAATTCGTCGATGTAGAACTGGTAATTGGTGAAAATCACGAAGTTCTGGAAATGCTCGGCCGCCGTGCCGGTATAATGCGCCAGCCGAAACAGCGAATAGTCGACGCGCGGCGCCGTAAAGGCCGAGAGCGGGTAAGGCCCGCCCCGCGGCGGCACATAAGTGCCATTGGCGATTTCATCGTCCGTATTGGTCAGGTCAGGCGCGTCGAACACATCGCGCAGGGGAATCCCCAACGCATTGAGCGCTGCGCCATCCACATGTTCATGCGGCGGCAGCGCAAAATGCAGCGGGATCGGCGTCTCGCTCTCGCCCACGTCGATAGTGCCGCCATGATTGCGGAGAAGCACCGTGAACTGCTCTTGGAAATAGGTCCGGAACAAGTCCGGCGCCGTCACCGTCGTGCGATAGATGCCCGGCGTATGGAGATATCCATAGGGCAGGGTGCTTTCGTGCTTGGAATAACTCGTCGAGCGCACTTCCACCTGCGGATAACAGGCGCGCACCCGCCCCGCCGGTACCTCGCCCTTGGCCAGCCCATTGAGATGGTCGCGGATGAAATCGCAGTTACGATGATAGATTTCGGCAATGCGCGCCCATGCCGCTTCCGGATCGGTGAAACTTTGCGTCTCAAGTCGGGGCGGGGTGAGTGTCGTCATTGCACATCCTCATCTCGGCGCTTCGGAATCGCGCCTGTTTGACCGGTCAATATAAGCACCGCATGACACCTTCTCAACGGAACCGCCGGGAGTAAACCAGTCTTTCACACTTCGGTGAGCTGCACTTTTCTTGCCGCATTTGGCCACCATCTTTGCAGTCAGTTCACTGGCAAGGCAAACGACCCATGCACCAGTGAGCAGGATATGGTCAGCCGCTTGTCCCCCAAGCCCTCAACAGCGCGGCGGACTATGTCCCCCAAGGCCGTCCGGCACTCGTGCCGGGCGGTCTTTTCATTTGCAGACGAGCCGTTTAGACCACCACTCGATTATGGCACCCGCGCGCGCCGCGCTTCGCAGTAGCCCTCATGGTGATGTGCGCAGCGAAGCGAAACCTCGAACCACGAGGGCGTGCCCCAACAAACCAACCCGGAGTTCGCCGTGAGCGTCGCCTTCACCAAGGAAGAAAGTGCCGAAACCGCCGCCGAATCCGTCCTCCCGGATCGCCCGATTCCATCCGGCCTCAATCTCGTGACCGACACCGGGCTCGAAGCCCTCCATACTCAGCTCGAATCCGCCCGCGCTGCCCTCGAAACGGCCAACACGATCGAAGACATCAACGAGCGCCGCCGCCAATCCGCCGTGCCGCTCCGCGATTTCCGCTATTTCACCGAACGCGTCCGCTCAGCGCAATTGGTCGCCGCCCCAACGACCACCGATGCCGTCACCTTCGGCAGCCAGGTCACCTTCACCCGCGACGACGGCCGCGAAGAAACCTACCGCATCGTCGGCGAAGATGAAGCCGATCCAAAATCGGGCACCATCTCCCACGCCTCCCCAATTGCCCAGGTCCTCCTCGGCAAATCCGTCGGCGACATAGCAACGCTCGCAAACCACGACCTCGAAATCATCGACATCAAGCTCTGAGGGCAGGGCGCCACCACTCCAGATTCCTCCCAGTCCTCGGCGTCATTCCCGCGAAAGCGGGAATCCCATTGCACCAAAAGAGGGATTCCCGCTTTCGCGGGAATGACGCGGCCCTATATCCGCTCTCTTAATCTCCCCGATGTGTCCCTCCCCCTACCAGGGGGAGGTTAGGTGGGGGTACCCAACCCGCGCAAAACCATGGACGGATGCCCCACCATCCCTTATGTCCAAGCGCAAACGCGGGAGCGTCTTCCCGCGCCTCCAAATCCCCAAGAAAACGAGGCCAGCATGACCGCAAAAATCATCGACGGAAAACTCTTTGCCGAGAATCTGCGCGGTCGTATCGCGGGCCACGTCCAGCGCCTCAAATCCGACCACGGAATCACGCCCGGCCTCGCGGTGGTCATCGTCGGCCACGATCCGGCGAGCCAGGTCTATGTGTCCAATAAGGCCAAACAGACCGCAGAAGTCGGGATGAATTCCTATAAGCACGAATTGCCCGAAGACGTCTCCGAAGCGGACCTTCTTGCGCTCGTCCATCAGCTCAACGCAGACCCGGCCGTCCACGGCATCCTCGTCCAGCTCCCCGTGCCAAAGCACATCGACCCCAACAAAGTCATCGAAGCCATCGACCCCATGAAGGACGTTGATAGCTTCACCCCTGCCAATGTCGGCAAGGTGCAGATCGGCCTGCCGGGCCCGGTCTCGTGCACGCCGCTCGGCTCGCTGATGCTGCTGCGCGATCATCTCGGCAAGCTCGAGGGTAAGAACGCCGTCATCATCGGCCGCTCCAATCTCGTCGGCAAACCGATGATGCAGCTGCTCCTCCGCGACAACTGCACCGTCACCGTCGCCCATTCGAAGACGCAGAACCTCGCCGATGTCGTCCGCCAGGCCGATATCGTCGTCGCAGCCGTCGGCCGCCCCGAAATGATCAAAGGCGATTGGTTGAAACCCGGCGCCGTGGTCATCGATGTCGGCATCAATCGGGTTCCCGCCCCCGAAAAGGGCGAGGGCAAGACCAAGCTCGTCGGCGACGTCCATTTCGCCTCTGCTGTCGAAGTCGCTGGTGCCATCACGCCCGTTCCTGGCGGCGTCGGCCCCATGACCATCGCCTGCCTCCTCGCCAACACCATCACGACCGCTTCGCTCATCAACGGCCTCGTCCCCCCGAGCGACCTGACCGCATGAGCCAGACGAGCCTAGACCTCGGCGGGAAAGCTGCCCATGATCCCGGCGGCAAGGTCCGCCTGCGCCTCGGCGCCGGGGTTTCTGGCGATGCGGTCTTGAGCCCCGACGGCCGCTACCGCCAGCTCATGCGCCGCTGGCTCGGCAAAACGTTTCCGGAAAACTACATCCTCTTCATCGGCATGAATCCCTCCACCGCCGATGCCACGGTGGACGACCCCACCTGCGCGAGAGAATGGACCTTCGCCCGCCGCGAAGGTTTTTCTGCCATGGTCAAATGCAATGTCGGCGATTACCGCGCCACCGATCCCAAATCGCTCCTGGCGCCCGACACCGTCGCCGTCTCGCCCGCCAATCTCCCTGCCATCCGCAAGGCCGCCAACGGGGCAGGGCGCGTCGTCCTCTGCCACGGCAAACTCAACAAAGCCCTCGCCCCCGCCGGCCGAGAATTGGTGGAAACCCTCCGCGCCGACGGCATCACCCTCTGGTGCTTCGGCACCAACGCCGACGGCTCCCCCAAACACCCCCTCTACCTCCGCGCCGACACCCCCCTTGTGCCGTTCCCGGCCTAATCACAGCTGAACCCCAATCCCCGATCGTCACCCCGGCGCAGGCCGGGGCCCATCCTGAGATCTAGAGATGGCTCCCGGCCTGCGCCGGGATGACAGCCAGTGAATGCTTAGGCATCCGGGTGCCAAGTCGCCCCTTTCAGCCCCTTGCACTCCCCCAAGCCCTCCCTCAAACTTCCTCAAAAAGCGAGGAGGCCACCCCCATGAAAATCATCATCGAACCCGCCAATCCCTCCTGGCCCGATGACTTCCAGCGCCTCAAACCCCATCTCCTCGCCCTAAGCCCGCCCGGCGCCTACGCCCACCATATCGGCTCCACCGCCGTCCCCGGCCTCGCCGCCAAGGACATCATCGATATCCAGATCACCGTCGACGATCTCACCCAAGTCGACCCCGCCGGCTTCCTCGCCACCGGCCACCGTCAAAGCGAACACACGTCCGATCATTGCCCTCCCGGCATGGACCTCGCCCCCCACGATCTGGCCAAACTTCTCTTCGTCGCCACCACGCCGCGGCGCGCCCATATCCATATCCGCCAGCGGGGCGCCTTCAATCAGCAGTTCCCGCTCCTTATGCGCGACTACCTTCGCGCCCACCCGGTCACGACCGGCGCCTATGAACTGATCAAGCAGCGCCTCGCCGGCTTCTTCCCCGAAGATCAGGACGCCTATTACGACATCAAGGACCCCGTCTTCGACATCATCCACGATGGTGCGCGCGAGTGGGCCGGGCGCACGAATTGGAAAGAGCCCAAACCAGATTGAGCGCGTCGTGCCGCAAACCCAAAATTATCATTTGAGTAACCAAGTCCGACATTAGCCGCGCTCAAAGCTAACGAATTGTCACCCTTAACCTCTCCTCAACCAGCCGAATGACAAATTAGGGAAAATTGTCCGTACGCTGTTTATCGCGTGCGCCCTGATCCAAGCGTGTTGAGTAAAGAGTACCGTGACGACCACTTGGCGCCACCTTATCCGCGGCCTCGCCCTTTGTGCTTTGCTCGCCCCTTCGCTCGCTGCCTGTATGGGTGGCATGGGCCTCGGTGCGACAGTCAAGCGCGGCGCCTTCACCTCCAGCGAATATGGCGTCGCCGTTTCGCCCCGCGTGACCAACAATCCAAATCCGCCCCGTGGCGGTGGCCGCTATCAGGTCGGCAAACCCTATACCGTCCGCGGAAAAACCTATGTGCCGCAGGAAGATCCGTCCTATCAGGCCACTGGCACCGCCTCGTGGTATGGCTCCGATTTCCACGGTCGCCGCACGGCCAATGGCGAAATTTTCTCCGCCAATGCCATCACCGGCGCGCATCCCACGCTGCCACTGCCGTCCTATGTCCGTGTGACCAACAAGGACAATGGCCGCTCGCTGGTCGTCCGCATTAACGATCGCGGCCCCTACATGCCGGGCCGCATCGTCGATCTATCCCACAGAGCCGCCGCCATGCTCGGCTATGTCAATAATGGTTCGACCAATGTCGACGTCCAATATGTCGGGCCAGCACCGCTCGAAGGTGACGACACCCGCATGCTGGTCGCCTCCTATACCGGCCCGGCCAATTACGACACCGGTAATGTCCGTGTTGCCAGTGCCGGCAGCGACCGCAGCCTTGTCGGGATAACATCCAATTTCTTCAATGGCTTGTTCTCCTATGCGGATTCAACGCCGCAAGCGGTAGACGGCAATATCAGCTCCGCTTTCGCCGCCGTGAACGCCATGGCGACTGAACCATCAGCGCTCCAGGAATGGGCCAACAGCGTCGACGCCAACCAGCGGCACTTCCGTATGGGTCTCGGCGTTTTCAGCAATCAGAACAATGCCATAGCGCTCTCCGAACGCTTCGCCGTCATCGGTGCGGTCGATGAAGAGCAGGTGCTGGTCAATGGTCATCCGGCCACGCGCCTCACCCTGAGCTATCTCAAGCCCGGCGCCACCAAGGAAGATGCGCTCAACTTGGCGCGAGAACTTGGACTCGGCGATATAATTCTCTATTAAATCAAAGTCGGTCCAACGCCTCTGTCCGGCGATACGGCCGCAACGCAAGGTATCGCCCGTGAGACTGCTTCTTGCCCTGCTGATCGCTGTAATTGGCGTCTTCCCGGCGCTCGGTCAAACAAGCTTTGAGACAAATGCCCGCTTTGCCGTGCTGATGGATTACGAGTCCGGCACCGTGATCTTCCAAAAGGATGCGGACGCCCGGCTCGAGCCGGCCAGCATGACCAAGCTCATGACCCTTGCCGTGGTCTTCAACGAGCTTCGCTCCGGCCGCATCAAGCTCAGCGATCCCTTCTTCATCTCCGAAAATGCCTGGCGCACGGGTGGCGCATCCTCCGGCGGCTCCACCATGTTCGCCGATCTCAATTCCCAGATTCCGGTCGAAGATCTCATTCGCTCGGTGATCATCCAGTCGGGTAATGACGCCGCGATCGCCCTCGCCGAAGGCATTGCTGGCACCGAGGGCACCTTTGCCGGCATGATGAATGAACTGGCCCGCCAGATCGGCCTCGAAGGCTCACATTTCACCAATGCTACCGGCTTGCCAGACCCGGAGGAATATTCGACGGCCCGCGATCTCGCCAATCTCGGGCGCTATCTCATTCGCGAATTCCCTGAATTCTACCACTACTTCTCCGAACCCGAGATGGAGTGGAATGGCATCAAGCAGGCCAACCGCAATTCGCTGATCGAAGTCGGCATCGGCGTTGATGGTCTCAAGACCGGCCACACCCAAGCCGCCGGTTATGGCGCCGTCATCTCTACAGCCCAGGGCGATCGCCGCCTTGTCGCCGTCGTGCACGGACTTGGCTCCATGCGCGAACGCGCCGAAGAAGGCCGCAAGCTTCTTACCTGGGGCACCCGCGCATTCGAGCGCTTCGCCGCCTATCCCGATGGCAGCGTCGTCGCCTATGCCGATGTCTATGGTGGCGAAATCGGCAGCGTCGGCCTCGTCGGCAAGGGCGAAATCGCTCTCTATCTGCCCCGCGGCTCCCGCGATTGCCTCTCCGCCGAGGTCAAATATACCGGTCCCCTCATGCCCCCCGTCGCCGCCGGCCAGCAGGTCGCCGAACTCCAAGTGTTCTGCAACAAGGAACTCGTTCAAAGCGCCCCGCTCTTCGCGGCCGAAGACGTCCCCCAGGGCGACTTGGTTCGCCGCGCCACCGATGCGCTCAAGCAGTTGGCGCTGGGTTGGCTTTGAGCCGGCCGCAGGCAGGTAGCCGTTCGCCCCCACCTAACCTCCCCCTGATAGGGGGAGGGACTTACCGAGTTTGTCTCGCTGTCCGTAAGCCACCGACCGATTCCTCCCCCTCCCAGGGGGAGGCTAGGTGGGGTCGGGATTTCAACCAAGTCCCAAAACCTTTCCCCCCATCCCGCATTGACCTAAAAGATATCCGACCAAGGAATCACCCAGCCCATGCTCGAAGCGCCAAATTGCAGGCCGGCACGCTTCATCACCTTTGAAGGTGGGGAAGGGGTTGGCAAATCGACCCAGGTCAAGCGGCTGGTCAGCAATCTGGCAGCGGCTTCGGTCGAAGCAGTGCGAACCCGCGAGCCCGGCGGCACGCCCAAGGCCGAAGCGATCCGCTCGTATATCCTCCAGGGCCGCAGCGAGAGCTGGGGCGCAGGTGGCGAAGCCGTGCTTTTCGCTGCCGCTCGTCTCGACCATGTCCATCAGTTAATCGCGCCCAATCTCTCCAAGGGCACGTGGGTCATTTCCGATCGCTTCGCCGATTCCACCCGCGCCTATCAGGGCCTCACCGGCGGCGTTGATCCCAAGCTGATCGACGCGCTTGAAAGCCTGGCCCTCGATGGTCACACGCCCGATCTCACGCTTGTCCTCGACATGGATCCCGAACTAGCTTTCAAGCGCGTCGCCCAACGCGCCATCGAAGACGGCCTCGCCCTGACCGGCGACCGCTTCGAAAAGGAAGAGCTCGATTGGCACCGTCGCCTCCGCGATGGCTTCCTCGATATCGCCCGCAACAACACCGATCGCTGCGTGGTTCTCTCCGCCGATCAGGGCGAGGAAAATCTCGAAAAGGAAATCTGGAAAGTCGTGCAGTCGCGCTTTCCGGAATTGCATGCCGGGATCGAGGCTTGACCGATCCTGCCGCTCTTGCCGGCCTGCCGCTCCCCGAAGAGCGCCATCAGGCAATCGGCCACGACGCCGCCCGCGCCGCGATCCTGCAGCAGGTCGCTGAGCGCCGCTTACCCGGAGCGATCATGCTCCATGGCCCGCAAGGCATTGGCAAGGCCACCTTCGCCTTCGAACTCGCCGCGGCCATCCTGACGGCGACCGGCGATGAGGGTGCCGCGCGCGTGACTGAACAGGTCACGGCGCTGTCCCATCCAAACCTCTTCGTCCTCCGTCGTCGTCCCAAGGACGCCAAGGGCTTTTACACAATCATTCGCGTCGAAGACGTCCGCGAACTTCGCGATGCCCTCCATCATACGCGCGGTCGCCTCGGTCATCGCATCGCCATTCTCGACTCCATCGACGATTGCAATCCGTCCGCAGCCAACGCGCTCCTCAAAACCCTCGAAGAACCGCCCGCCGATACGACCTTCCTCCTCGTGTCGCACCGCCCGGGCCAGCTTCTCCCGACCATCAAATCCCGCTGCCACAATATCGCACTGCGCCCGCTGCCCGATGAACAGGTGGCCACCGTCGTCACCGGCAGCCTGCCCGATATCGATGGCGAAACCCTCGACCGCGCCCTGCGCCTCGCCGGCGGTAGACCCCGGCGCGCCTTCGAAACCCTGGCGCTTTCGCCGGACTCTTCCGTCGGCGTTCTCATCGCCTGGCTCCAATCGCCTCAAAGCCTTCCTGCCGGTGCCGCGATAGCGCTCGCCGATGCGCTCGGTGCCGATCCGCAGGGGCCGGACATGTCCTTTGCTCGCGAGATCCTTCTCGATTGGCTGGCTGACGAAGCCCGCAACGCCGCTTTCGGCCCCGGTTCGCGGTTGCGGCTTGCCTCCGCCACGGACCTATGGGACAAGGCAAACGCGCTCCTGAGCGAAGCCGACAGCGTCAATCTCGACATGAAGCAGACATTGTCCGTGCTCTTCGATGCCATCAGGAAGCACCTCAACACGACTGCCATTCCCGCCGAGCCATAATGACCGCCAAGCCCTTTTACGTCACGACCGCGATCTCCTATCCCAATGGTGCGCCGCATATCGGGCACGCCTACGAGATGATCGCCACCGACGCCATCGCCCGCTGGAAGCGGCTCGAGGGCCGAGAAGTGTACTTCCTCACCGGGACGGACGAGCACGGCATCAAGATGGTGCAGACCGCGGCCAAGGAAGGCATTCCTGTCCGTGAATTGGCCGATCGCAATTCGGCCGAGTTCCGCAAACTCGCCGCCGAACTGAATCTCTCCAACGACGATTTTATCCGCACCACCGAACAGCGCCACTATGACGCCTCGCAAGCCATCTGGAAGAAGATGGAAGCGAGCCAGAACGGCGACATTTTCCAATCCACCTATAAGGGCTGGTATTCGGTACGCGACGAGGCCTATTTCGACGAAGCCGAGCTGACGGAAAAGGACGGCAAGCGCTTTGCCCCCTCCGGCGCCGAAGTCGAATGGGTCGAAGAGCCGACCTATTTCTTCCGCCTTTCCGCCTATCAGGAAAAGCTTCTCGCGCTCTACGAAGCCAACCCCGATTTCATCGCGCCCAAAGAGCGTCGCAATGAGATCATCTCCTTCGTCAAAGGCGGCCTCCAAGACCTCTCGGTCTCCCGCACCACCTTCGATTGGGGCGTGCCCGTTCCAGGCGGCGAAGGCCACGTCATGTATGTCTGGGTCGATGCCCTGACCAATTACATTACCGGCGTCGGCTACCCCGACGAGCAGAGCGAACTCTTCAAGAAATTCTGGCCCGCCGATCTCCATGTCGTGGGTAAGGACATCATCCGCTTCCACACCGTCTATTGGCCCGCTTTCCTGATGAGCGCTGGCCTGCCGGTTCAGCACCGCGTCTTCGCCCATGGCTTCTTGACCGTCGATGGCCAGAAAATGAGCAAGTCGCTCGGCAACGTCATCGATCCGTTCCAGCTCGTAGAAACCTTCGGCCCCGATGCCGTCCGCTACTTCTTCCTGCGCGAAGTTTCCTTCGGCAACGATGGCGACTATTCCAACGAAAAGCTGGTCAATCGCGTCAATGCCGATCTTGCCAATAATCTCGGCAATCTCGCGCAGCGCTCGCTCTCGATGATCAACAAGAACTGCGACGCCAAGGTGCCCACACTCGGCACATTGACCGACGCGGACAATGCCATCATTGCCGAGGTCACCGAAGCGCTCGACGCTGCCCAAAAGGCCATGGACGCACAACTCGTCCACGAAGCCACCGGCGCACTCGTCGCAGCCCTGTCGTCGGCCAACAATTATTTCGCCGGCCAGGAACCCTGGGCGCTGAAAAAGACCGATCCGGCTCGCATGGCGACTGTGCTCTACGTCACCGTCGACACCGTTCGACGCATCGCCATTCCGATGCTCGCTTTCGTTCCGGCCTCAGCCGCGCGCCTTTTGGACCAGTTGGCGGTGCCCGAAGACCAGAGAATACTCTCGGCCGCGCTCAATGTTAACGGAATGGTACCAAATACTGACCTGCCAGTACCGCAAGGCGTCTTCGCGCGCCTCGAAAAACCGGCCGAATAAGCATGCTCATCGACAGCCATTGCCATCTCGACTTCGAGGCGCTCTCTGCTGACATCGACGGCGTAATGGCGCGTGCAGCGGCCGTCGGCGTTACCGGAATGGTGACGATATCCACACTGGTGGATAACTTTTCCACCTATGCCGCCATCGCGGAACGTTTCCCGAACGTCTGGTTCTCGGTCGGCACGCATCCGCACAATGCCGACAAGGAGCCCCATATACAAACGGATGATCTTGTCCGGCTAAGTACCCATCCCCGTTGCATTGCTATCGGTGAAGCGGGCCTCGACTACTTCTACGACAACGCCCCGCGCGAGGCTCAGGCCACCGGCCTCCGCCGCCATATCGCAGCCGCTCGCATCACCGGTCTTCCACTGGTTATCCACAGCCGCGCCGCGGACGAGGACATGGCGAACATCCTCGAAGAAGAGAGCCGGGCAGGGGCCTTCCCCTTCGTCCTCCACTGCTTCACCGCCGGCCGCGATCTCGCAGAGCGGTCTCTCGCACTTGGTGGTTACATTTCCTTCTCCGGCATCGTTACCTTTAAGAATGCCCAGGAAATTCAGGATGTTGCGAAACTTGTCCCCGGGGACCGCTACATCGTCGAAACTGACTCACCTTACCTAGCCCCGATTCCCCATCGTGGCCAATCGAATGAGCCGAGTTTCGTCCGACATACGGCCGAAAAAGTTGCCGAACTCCGCGGCATCTCACTCGAACAGCTCGGCGCCGAAACGACAGCCAATTTCGGCCGTCTCTTCTCGAAATCCGGCATAAAGTAATGCCCGCGCCCGACCGGATCATCGCGACCATTTTAGGCTGCGGTTCCTCCGGGGGCGTGCCGCGCATCGCCAATGACTGGGGCGTTTGCGATCCGTCGGAACCTCGCAACCGCCGTCGCCGCTGCTCTCTTCTCATCGAAGGGTGGACGCAAGACATTGAAAAACCTACACGAATCCTGATCGACACCGGCGTAGACCTCCGCGAACAGCTTCTCGACGCCAAGGTCGATCGCGTCGACGCCGTGCTCTACACCCATGAGCACGCCGACCACACCCACGGCATCGACGACCTCCGCGTGCTCGCTCTTCACAACCGTCGCCGCGTCGACGTCTACTTCAGCGCCGAATGCCGCGAGCGCCTTTTCGAGGCCTTCGGGTATTGCTTCATCACGCCGCCAGGCAGCAACTATCCGCCGATCCTCAACGCGCACACCGTTGAGCCCAGCCAAGCACTTAGCGTCACTGGCCCAGGCGGCACCATCGACGTCACGGTCTTCCTCCAGAACCACGGCGACATCGATTCCCTCGGCTTCCGCATCGCCAATGTCGCCTATAGCTGCGATCTCTCAGGCATCCCCGCACAGTCCGACGCCGCCGTCTCCAACCTCGATCTCTGGATCGTCGACGCCCTGCGCCCAACGCCCCATCCGAGTCACCTGAGCCTGCCGGAGACTCTTAATTTAATTAAGAAATTTCAGCCGCACCAAGCAGTCCTGACCGACATGCATATCGATCTTGACTACGCCGAGACCGATGCCACCACCCCGGCGCATATCACCCCGGCGTTCGATGGCATGCGGATCGATGTGCTAAGTGGGAAAATATTGAATCGGTAAGCTGATGGCAGGGGCGCTATCACCGTGCTCCGCCCCTTACCGTGTCCAAATTTTCAAGTAGCCCTCATGGTGGGGTGCGAAGCGCAGCGTAGCCTCGAACCACGAGGGTCTGCCCGAATGCCTTCACTCGCTCGCCCCCGTGGTTCGAGGCTTTGTCAGAGCAAAGCACCTCACCATGAGGGCTCCAAGAGCAGGCTGGCTAAGCGGCCCTAAACGTCCAGATCCGTCACAAAGGCCGCGTTTTCCTGGATAAACTCAAACCGGGCTTCCGGTTTGGTCCCCATCAAACGATCCACCGTTGTCTTGGTAGCAACATGGTCGTCCAACACCTTCACCTGAAGCAGTGTCCGGGTCTTCGGCGACATGGTCGTCTCGCGAAGATGGGCAAACGGCATCTCGCCTAGGCCTTTGAAGCGGGTCGTTTCAACCTTGCTCTTGCCTGTGAACTCGGTTGCCATCAACTCAGCCCGATGCGCATCGTCGCGCGCATAGAGCGTCTTGCCGCCCTGGCTGATCCGATAGAGTGGGGGCAGGGCGAGATAGAGGTGCCCGTTCTCGATCAGCCGCGGCATTTCCTGGAAGAAGAAGGTAATGAGCAGCGAAGCAATGTGAGCGCCATCGACGTCGGCGTCGGTCATGATGATGATCTTGTCGTAACGCAGATCATCCTCGGTGTAGCGATCGCGCGTACCGCAGCCGAGCGCCTGGATCAGGTCCGAGATCAACTGGCTCGCGGCCATCTTTTCCCGGCTCGCGCCAGCCACGTTGAGAATCTTGCCGCGAAGCGGCAACACAGCCTGATTGGCGCGGCTACGTGCTTGCTTGGCCGAGCCACCAGCCGAGTCGCCTTCGACGATGAACAGTTCCGCGCCTTGCGCCGCGTTCTGCGTACAGTCGGCAAGCTTGCCAGGAAGCCGAAGCTTGCGCGTCGCACTCGCCCGGTCGATCTCTTTTTCCTTGCGCCGACGCAGACGCTCCTCGGCGCGCTCGATAGCCCAATCAAGCAGCTTGCCGGCCTGCTGCGGTGACGAACCAAGCCAGTGGTCGAACGCATCGCGCAGCGCATTTTCGACAATACGCGTCGCTTCCTGAGAGGCCAGCTTATCCTTGGTCTGCCCAACGAATTCGGGCTCGCGCACGAAGACCGAGAGCATCGCATTGCAATGCCCGAGCACGTCTTCCGCCGTGAGCGCCGCCGCCGCCTTGTTCTTGGTCAGCTCGGCATAGTTCTTGAGCCCACGCAGCAGGACGAGCCGCAGCCCGGCCTCGTGCGTGCCCCCATCAGGCGTCGGCACCGTGTTGCAATAGGACGAGGTGCTGCCATCCTCGATTGTCCAGGCAATGGCCCATTCCACCGAACCATGGCTGCCAGGGCGACCGGTCTTGCCGGCGAAAATGTCGTCGACGATGCGCGTTTCGCCCTCGATCCGCGCGGTCATGAAATCCTTCAGGCCGTCGGGATAGTGGAACACCGCCTTGGCCGGAACTTCATCGCTCGCTAGGCTCTCGTCACAACTCCAGCGCAGTTCGACGCCACCAAAAAGATAGGCCTTGGCCCGGGTCATCCGGAAAATTCGACCCGGCGAGAAATGCGCCGCAGCTCCAAAGATCTCGGGATCGGGATGGAAACGCGTTACCGTACCGCGACGGTTTTGTACCCGGCCGACATTGACGACGTCTTCGACGACCTTGCCGCGCGAAAAGATGATGCGATGAAGCTGCTGGTCACGGGCCACCTCGACAATCATGTCGTCCGAGAGCGCATTGACGACCGAAACGCCAACGCCGTGCAACCCGCCCGAAGTCTCATAGGCCTTCGAGTCGAACTTGCCGCCGGCGTGCAAAATCGTGTGCACGATCTCCAGCGTCGAGCGCCCCGGAAATTTCGGATGCTTTTCGACCGGAATGCCGCGGCCATTGTCGCCGACGGTCAGATACCCGTCGGCGCCCAGATGCACTTCGATCCGCGTCGCGTGGCCCGCAATGGCCTCGTCCATCGAGTTGTCAATCACCTCGGCAAAGAGGTGGTGATAAGCATTGGCGTCGGTGCCGCCGATATACATGCCAGGACGGCGCCGCACCGGCTCCAACCCTTCGAGCACCTCGATATCGGACGCGCCATAACTGTCCCCACCCACAGGCGACGCCTTGGGCGTGCTCGCTTTGCTCGGAGCAGGGGTCGGGACGGTGTTCTCAGGGGCTGCGGAACCGCCAAAGAGATCGATAGGCTCTGACATACACATTCCATCGCTGAGCCCGAATCGGGCGTCGAAAATCTATCTTAACCCAAGGATTCGTGCGGGTCTGGCGCGCGCGTTTAATTCCACAGCCAAGGGCGTTCAGTGTATACGTCAACATGAACGAAAAATGAACACGGAACTTCTCTCGGGTTCATCATCGTTCTGGCATAATGCGATCCCGCACGAGATGAGGAGTGACTGCCATGGCCAAGCGCTTGATACTTTCTGCAGCTCTCATGGGCGTATTGCTTGCTGCCCCCGTCTCGGCGCAGAGCTTTGGCTTCGGGATTCATTTCGGCGATCAGGCCGAGGATTTCAAGCCGCGGATGGCCATGTGCTATACGGACCGCCAGATCCGCGAAGCCATCGCCGCCCGTGGATATTCGAGGATCTACCTCAACGTCCCCGACAGCGGCGTTGTTCAGGTCAAAGCAAGCCGCGATGGCGTAACCTATCTGATCAAGTTCGATTATTGCCGCGATCGGATCAAGGATATCCAGCAACTTCGCTGATTGTTCGCCACGTGAGAAAGCCCGGACTTCCTGGCTTTCTCCTGTGATGCGTTCAAATTCGGGCCAAGTTTAGTGTCTGAGTTTACCCCTCGTTTGCATCTTGAAAGCACTTTCTTAAGCGCGCCCTGCTAACTCTGGGCGCATGCGGTTTTTTGTATGGAGTTGCCGTATGCGAACCCGAAATGGGACCAGTACTGCGTATCCAGCGCCCCATTTCGGTTCTTCTGCTGGCGTTTTGCCGAGAGCCGGATCCTTCAGTATTGCGTACCGGCTGGCACAGTTTCGCGTCCCGCGCTTTGGCGCAATGCTTCTCGCGAGCTTGGTTTTCTATCTGACTTGATGCCTTGCCTTTGTAAGGACCTTGGATTAGGTCTCTATCTGTCCAATCGAACCGGGGAGAGATGCATGACTGCTTTTTATCATCATCGCCAGCGTGGCCCCGTTCATGCCCTGTGGCTCAAGCTGCAGGGCTGACCAGCACGGTTCGGACGCTCTCTAAAAGTCATTGATCCTTCTGGTTTGCCCGTCACGGCATGCTGACTTCGGTCGGGATGCCTTATCGATGGAATTCGCGCGCGCCTTGTCGCTGCGCTCCCCAGAAAGACCTCTCCAATGGCAAATCTCAGCCTCCGCAATGCCAGTCTCCGCTCGAACCAGGTCCTCTTTTCCGATCTGACCTTGTCGCTCAGCGATGGCGATCGGGTTGGTCTCGTCGCCGCCAATGGGCGCGGCAAATCCACACTCCTCAAAGCCATCATCGGTCAGGCCGAACTCAGTGAGGGCGAACTTTCCCGCTCCCGTGGCCTCACCATCGGCTATGTGGCGCAAGACGTTCCCGAGGCCGCGCTCGACACGCCGCTGCGCGATTTCGTCGAGGCTGCGCTGCCACCGGCAGATCGTGAATCCGAAGGCTGGCGCGCCGATGTCGCCCTTGATTCCCTTGGCTTTCCACTCGATCTGGTCAGCAAGCCGTTACGCGAATTCAGCGGCGGCTGGCAGCGTCTGGGGCTGATCGCGCGGGGCTGGGTCACCGAGCCGGACCTCTTGCTTCTCGACGAACCCACCAACCATCTCGATCTCGGCCGCATCGCTGCGCTCGAAACCTGGCTTGCGGCCTTGCCGCGCCAGACGATTGTCATCATGGCGAGCCACGACCGGCAGTTTCTCGACGCAGCGACCAATCGAACGCTTTTCCTTCGTCCGGAGCAGTCTCACTTCTTTCCGCTGCCGTATAGTCATGCGCGCCTTGCCCTTGATGAGGCGGACCAATCTGCCGAGCACCAGCGCCAACGCGATCTTAAGGAAGTTGCGCAACTGCGCAAGCAGGCGGCCAAGCTCACCAATATCGGCATCAACTCCGGCAGCGATCTGCTGACGGTCAAATCCAAGCAGCTTCGCGAGCGTGCGGAAAAGATCGAGACCCAGGCCGTTTCGGTTCACCGCGAGAAGACTGGCAAGGTTATGCTGGGCAATAGCGGTGCAGAGGCCCGTGTCATGCTGGCTTTTGAAAACATGGCGATAGAGACGCCAGACGGTCGGCCGTTATTCTCCATCGATAAGCTGCATATCTTCCAGGGGGATCGCGTCGTCCTTTTGGGCCGCAACGGCGCCGGCAAGTCGCAGTTGGTCAACCGTGTCGCTGCCGCCCTCCAGAACACATCCGTCGACGGTATGAGGCTCAGTCCGCAGATCGTCCCTGGCTATCTTGATCAGGCCCTCGATTGGCTGCCCCTCAATATGACGCCGCTGGATTTCATCCTTACGCGCTACAATGAAGGCGACCGACGCAGCATCAGCCTCCTCGCCGGCGCAGGCTTTGAGCCGGAGCGGCAGAGCAAGTCCATTCGCACGCTTTCACTTGGACAGCGGTCGCGTCTCGCCCTATTGGCGTTGCGCCTGCAGCAGCCAAACTTCTATCTGCTGGACGAGCCGACCAACCATCTCGACATTCCGGGGCAAGAACAGCTCGAGGCAGACATCGCCGAGCATGGTGCCACCTGTCTGCTGGTCTCCCACGACCGCGCCTTTATCCGCGGCGTCGGCACCCGCTTCGTCCAGATCGTAGGCAAGCGTCTCAAAGAAGTCGAAGGCCCAGAAGACTTCTTCGCCGAAATGGCTTCGGGCTAGACAGTAGGACAAAACGAAGGGTGCCCGGCTTTGCGGCGGGCAGTTCTGCGGCCAGCTTAGCCGGTCACGCCGTTCCGCACGGCGAGGTGCAACTGAACAGCCGTGATGACGGCCTTGTCCTTGCCCTCGCGCTTGGCGCGATAGAGCGCCTGGTCGGCCCGGGCAATCATATCGGTGAGCGCTTCCTGGCTATAGCTCATATGCAGCCCGATGCTCATCGTAATGGGGTAGTCGTCCGGCAGGCCCGGCACGCTGACTTCGGTCAGCGCTGCCTTGATCACCCGCGCCGCTTCCTGCAATTGCGCGCGGTCGACGTCATTATAGTAGAGTGCGAATTCTTCGCCGCCGACACGCCCCGCGAGCAGTGCGCCGCCATAGCGTGCCATGACCCGCGCGACGGCTATGATCACCGCATCGCCCACCTTGTGGCCGAAACTATCATTGACCTTCTTGAAGTCGTCGATGTCGCCAAGGAGGATTGCCGGCTGCCGGGAATTGGCGAAATCGCGCTTGAGCGCTTCGCTGGCCTTGGTTTCGAAGCCGCGGCGGTTGAGGAGGTTTGTGAGGAAATCGCGGTCGGCCTGGCTCTTGAGATGGCTGATCGTATCGAGGCCAATGCCGACGATAAACAGCAGCGCCACGACGAAGGACAGGATCGGGCTGAAGGCGCGGATCGAGGTCCAGTATTCCGATCCCGCAAACCCGGTGGGGCTCTGGATATCGAGGATGCCGAGAATGACGAGGCTCGGCCGGATCAGCGCGATGAAGAAGGCCAGCGCCACGCCGGCTTCGAAGAGCTTGTCCGCCAAGGTGCGGTCGGATTGCCGAACGAGGTTGATGAAGGTCGTTGCAGTAATGGCCATGAACATCGCCGACGTCGTGAAGATGCGCGCCGGTGTGGAGGGATCGATAAAGAGATACCAGGAAAAGGGAATTGCACCTGCAACGATGATGGCGGTGAGAAACGGGGCAGGGACCTCGACATTCCGCCGCTGCAAGGCGCTCGAACAGGCCAGGGTAACCGTCGCAACATAGAACGCATTGGCGGGAATGTTGACTTCGCCCGGGCCGATGAACAGCCTGAACTCGTAGACGACGAAACCAAAGCCCATGAAGAGGAAGGCGAGCGCCAGCGTCACGAGATGCAAATAGCGCCGTTGGTAAAACCAGATGATTCCGAATGTCGCGGAAAACAGAAAGCTGACAATCGGATTGACCAGCGAAAACAAGATCTGATCCTGCACGTGAACGACACCCCACTTCGTTCCCTGTCCCGCTGCGACCCTACCGTGCCGGTCCCAACAACGCATTAACCTCGCATGACGTCTTCGTTAAAAACAAGAAGGCCGCCCCGAGGGACGGCCTTCCAGAATACGTACGGAGCAAACCTTAGTGGTGATGCTCTTCCGGAACGTCGTTCTCATCGGCCTGGATCAACTTGGCCAGGTCGTCGCGCGACATCTTGGCTTCGGTCTGGTCGGCAAGGCTGGCGATGTAGTCGACGACCTTGTTTTCGAAAACCGGCGCGCGGAGGCTCGCGAGAGCCTGGGCGTTCTTGCGGTAGTAGTCGTAAACCTGCTGTTCCTGGCCCGGGAAGCGACGGATTTCAGCAAGCAGAGCCTGCTGGTGTTCGTCGTCCGTCACCTGAACTTCGTTCTGGTTGCCGATTTCGGCAACGACGAGGCCGAGGCGAACGCGGCGCTCGGCAATACGCTTGTACTGTTCGCGGGCTTCTTCTTCGGTCGTGCCTTCGTCTTCGAAAGAACGGCCGTGGCCTTCGACTTCGTGCTGAACGCGCTGCCAGATGGTGGCGAATTCAGCGTCGACGAGCTGTTCCGGAACGTCAAACTTGTGGCCTTCGTCGAGCGCGTCGAGAATTTGGCGCTTGACGTGCTGACGGCTCATGCTGTCGAGCGCGGAGTCCATCTGTTCCTTGATGGTGTTGCGGAGGGCCGCAACGTCATCGAGGCCAAGGCGCTTGGCGAATTCATCGTCGAGCTCGCCCTGGTTCGGGCCGTCAACGTGCAGCACGGTGACGTCGAACGTGGCTTCCTTGCCGGCAAGTTCGGTATTGTTATAGTCGGCCGGGAAGGTGACCGTGATCGTCCGGGTCTCGTCCTTCTTCTGGCCAACGAGCTGTTCTTCGAAGCCAGGAATGAATTCGTTCGAGCCGACGGTCAGGTGAGCGTGGTCGGACTTGCCGCCTGGGAATTCGACGCCATCGATCTTGCCGACGAAGGAGAGACCGAGACGGTCGCCCTGTTCGACAACTGCGCCATCACCCTTGTCGGTGTAGCCACGATTCTGGGCGAACACACGGTTCACTTCAGCGTCGATTTCTTCTTCGGTGACTTCTACCACAGGCTTGTTCAGCTTGAGGCCCTTGAGGTCCATCAGCGAAACCGGCGGCAGCACTTCGTATTCGACTTCGAATGAGAGGTCCGACTTGCCATCGAGCACGTCGTTGATGACGTTCTGGTCCTGCGGCAGGTCAACCTTGGGCTGCGCTGCGGCGCGTTCCTTACGCTCGTCGAGCGTATCGGACACGGTCGAGTTGATCGCGTCGGTCATCACTTCGGACATGGCCGAGCGGCCATAGACTTTCTTCAGGTGCGCGGTCGGCACCTTGCCGGGACGGAAGCCCTTGATGTTGGCCTGGCCCTTGAGTTCGTCCAGCTTCGCGTCGAGGCGAGAATTGAGATCCGCCGCCGGGATCGTGACGCTGAGCTTGCGCTTCAGGCCTTCATTGAGGGTTTCAGTAACCTGCATGGGGGTTATTCCCGTATTGTTTGATCTCGTTAGGCCAGGACCGAGATGGTGCGGGTGAGAGGACTCGAACCTCCACGCCTTGCGGCGCTGGAACCTAAATCCAGTGCGTCTACCAATTCCGCCACACCCGCATGGGTACCCCGTCGGCCGGGTTGGGATGCATCTATATGAAGTGTGTGGGCCAGTCAAAGCCTCGATTGGGCATTCGAGCCGAATGCTGGGGCCTTTAGCCAAGATTTCACGCCTTGACGCGCTAACACACCCAAAAAAGCTCTGCCGGCAACCAGGATTGCACCCGGTCACCGGCAATAGAGGCACTATTGGCTCAGCGCTTAAGCAACACGACGCTGCGTCGACCGGCCCGTTTCTTCGCCACTCCCGCCCACGAGGAAGATCTCGGCGATGTCCTCGAGTTCGCGGGCCTGGCCTTCTGTCTGCTCGATGGCGGCATTGGTTTCTTCGACCAGAGCCGCATTGTGCTGCGTCATCTCGTCCATCTGCCGCACCGATGCTGCCGCTTCGGCAATGGCGCTCGATTGCGCCTTGCTGCCGCTGGCGATGGCATCCATCAGATCGCTGTTCTCACGCACATCGCCAAGCATGCTGGCAATGCGTTCTGCCGCATCGGACAGGAGCCGTGACCCCGTTGCGATTTCGGTGGATGAGCGCTCGATCAGCGATTTGACCTCAGCCGAGGCTTCTGCCGCCGATTGTGCCAGGCGCCGCACTTCCACGGCCACCACGGCAAAGCCCTTGCCAGCTTCGCCCGCCCGCGCCGCTTCCACAGAAGCGTTGAGCGCCAAGAGATTGGTTTGGAAGGCGATGTCGTCGATCATGCCGGCAATGTTGGAGATCTGCGACGATGACGTCAGGATACGCCCCATCGCGTCCTTCGCTTCGCTCATGACTGCACCGCTGGCTTCGGCCGTTTTGGAGACTGCACGGGCCTTGCCGCTTGCGGCATTGGCTCGGGTCGCATTCTCTTCCACGGTTTCCGAAAGATGGTCCATGGCCGTGCTGGTTTCCTGGATCGCCGAGGCCTGACGAGAGGTGCGCTCGGCAAGATCATTGGCACCAGCGAGAATGTCGCCCGTTGCCGAATGCAGCATGCTCGAAGACCGGCGGAGCCGCGAGATGATCTCGGCAAAACGGTCGACCGTGTCATTATAGGCAATGCGCACGACGTCGAGTTCGCCTTTGAACGTCTGATTGATCCGGCCGCGCAGATCGCCCTCCGCAAGTTTGCCCAGGCCTTCGCCTAGAAGATTGACCGCACGCTTCCGGTCCGTCACGTCGGTCGCGTATTTGACGATTTTAAAGACTTTGCCGTGCAAATCGAAGATCGGATTATAGGTGGCCTGGATCCAGACCTCCTTGCCACCCTTGCCGATGCGCAGATATTCGGCTGCCTGGTATTCGCCGCGGCCGAGTGCGTCCCAGAATTGCTTGTAAGAGGCAGAGCTGGCTTCTTTTTCCTGCACGAAGAGCCGGTGATGCCGGCCCTTGATCTCGTCGAGACGATAGCCGAGCGCGGAACAGAAATTGGCATTGGCGTCGAGTACTTCGCCTTGCGGCGAGAATTCGATGATGGCCTGCGAACGTGAGATGGCAGCGATCTGTCCCGCGAAGTCAGCCGAACTCAGCTTGGCGCTGGTGATGTCTGTGGCAAACTTGACGATCTTGACCGGCTTGCCTTCGGCATCCATCACCGGGTTGTAGCTCGCCTGGATCCACACATCCCGCCCGCCTTTGGCGAGGCGGCGATATTCGGCGGCCTGAAATTCGCCTTGGGCTAGGCGCTTCCAGAAAGCCTTGTAATCAGCGCCTTCGGATTCGGTCGGTTCGACAAAGATGCGATGGTGCTTGCCGCGGATCTCGTCCAGCGCATAGCCCATGACGTCCAGGAAATTCTGGTTAGCGTATAAAATATTGCCATTAAGATCGAATTCGATAACGGCCAGCGCGCGCGAAATGGCATCGAGCATAGCGCTATTGTTTTGCGCCAGTTGGCGGTCTGCGCGATTGAAAAGGCGGATTTTCAACGTATCCCCCCAGGGGTAACGCACGGAATAGTACGTAGGCTATTTGGTAACTGGGTTAGGTAAATTTTCTCCTGACATATTCATAATTCATGCGAAAACCGAACTTAATCTAAAATACGCATGCGTGGTCATGCTTGCTTTTTGATCAGTCGCTGCCTCGCCTCGACCCTCACTGCCCGAAAACCGCCAAAACAATCGGCAGTCTGGCTAAAAAATAATCAACGCCGGGTTTCGTGCGTAAGGACACGACATGGTCCCGCCAGCTAAATCCTTAAATACGCTAACTTTTCTTCTTTGGCATAGGCTGGCACAGGCCGTGCATACAATCTGGCGAAACGGGCCAAAACGGTCAGGAGGCACCAGTTGAAAAAAATCGAGGCGATCGTAAAGCCGTTCAAGCTCGACGAAGTCAAAGAGGCGCTGCAGGAAGTTGGCTTGCAGGGTATCACCGTGACCGAAGCCAAGGGTTTTGGCCGTCAAAAGGGCCATACCGAGCTCTATCGTGGTGCAGAATATGTGGTCGACTTCCTGCCCAAGGTGAAGGTTGAGGTAGTTTGCCCCGATGATCTCGCCGAAAAGGCGATCGAGGCGATCCGCAATGCAGCCCAGACCGGCCGTATCGGCGATGGCAAGATTTTCGTCTATTCCATCGAGCAGGCCATCCGTATCCGTACGGGCGAATTCGGCGACGACGCGCTCTAAGAAGCGCGCGCCTGCCAACCATCAAACAAAAATTTCCGTCTAAGACAGGGGAAGACCTATGACGACCGGTGCAGACATTATCCAGCGCATGAAGGACGAGAACATCAAGTATCTCGACGTGCGTTTCACCGACCTGCGCGGCAAGCTGCAGCACGTTACCATGGACGTTTCGGTCGTCGACGAAGACATGTTCGAAGACGGCGTGATGTTCGACGGTTCCTCGATCGCTGGCTGGAAGGCCATCAACGAGTCCGACATGGTGCTGATGCCCGATCCGAACTCGGCCTATATCGACCCCTTCTTCGCTGCCTCGACCCTCGCCATCAACTGCGACATTCTCGAGCCAGCAACCTATCAGCCTTATAACCGCGACCCACGCTCGATCGCGAAGAAGGCCGAAGGCCTCGTCAAGTCGTCCGGTATCGGCGACACCGTCGTATTCGGTCCAGAGCCCGAATTCTTCATCTTCGACGACGTCCGCTACTCGGCAACCACCTACAATGTTGGTTTCGCCCTCGACGCCGCCGAACTGCCGACTAACAACAACACCGAATATGAAGCCGGCAATAACGGCCACCACATCGGCCTCAAGAAGGGCTATTTCCCGGTTCCGCCGCTCGACAGCGCCCAGGACATGCGCGGCGAAATGCTCGAAGCCATGGGCCAGATGGGCGTCATCATCGAGAAGCACCACCACGAAGTGGCTTCCGCCCAGCACGAACTCGGCCTCAAGTACAAGCAGATGATCGCGTCGGCTGACGACGTCCTCATCTACAAGTATGCCGTACAGCAGGTTGCCAATGCCTATGGCAAGACCGCAACCTTCCTGCCGAAGCCTGTCTATGGCGATAACGGTTCGGGCATGCACTGCCACATGTCGATCTGGAAGGACGGCAAGCCGCTCTTCGCCGGCGACCAGTATGCCGGCCTCTCGATGGACTGCCTCTACTACATCGGCGGCGTCATCAAGCATGCCAAGTCGATCAACGCCTTCACCAACCCGACCACCAACTCCTACAAGCGTCTGGTGCCCGGCTTCGAAGCTCCGGTTCTCTTGGCATACTCGGCCCGTAACCGTTCGGCTTCGTGCCGTATTCCTTTCGGCCAGTCACCGAAGGCCAAGCGCGTCGAAGTTCGCTTCCCCGATCCGCTGGCAAACCCGTACCTGGCCTACACTGCGCTGCTGATGGCCGGCCTTGATGGCATCAAGAACAAGATCCACCCCGGCGAGCCGATGGACAAGGATCTCTATGAGCTGCCGAAGGACGAACTCAAGGAAATCCCGACCGTTTCCGGTTCGCTCCGCGAAGCGCTGGAAAACCTCGACAAGAACCGTGACTTCCTCAAGGTCGGCGGCGTCATGGACGACGACTTCATTGATGCCTACATCGAGCTGAAGATGCAGGAAGTCCTCCGCGTCGAAATGACCCCGCACCCGGTCGAATACGAAATGTACTTCTCGGCCTAATTGCTGGAACCAAGAATGAGAGAAGGGCCCTTCGGGGCCCTTTTTGTTTTACGGGTGTTTCGCGCTCATCAACTGCCGACGATCAGGAACCCAAGTCCATGATAACCCCTAGTCCGTCTTTCAAAGACAACCTGCAGCAGCTTCCAGCCATCGACGCCATCGCCCGTATCGACCTGATCGACGGGACTGACACAGTCGTCGCCACCATCGAGAATCAACCCGGAAAGCAGGGCTCAGTCGCGGTCTATCAATACCTTCGAGAGAGCTTTGGTGCGCTCGATGCCAATGCCGCCCGTCACGGTCTCGACATGTTCGGCGAACACACCGCCGATGCGCGCAATCGTCCCGGTGCCCATCCCAATATCGACCGTCTTATTGCCATCGCTGATGGCGCCGAACCGCTCGCGATCCGGATCATTGCCAAGGACCACGCCTGACCCTTGCCTTCAAACAACCGCATCTCGTTGCAAACTTTCCCAACGACATCATCGGGATAACCAAGACATGCTGAAGAGACTAACCCTGGCGGCGCTGCTTCTTTCCGCCGCGTCACCATCCGCCTTCGCATCCTCCGACGATGCCTGGGCAGAGTTCGCAACCAAGGTCGAGGAAGCCTGCCTCGGAGCCACCAGCGAAATCCTCACCGATGCCCGAACGACTGTCGATCCCTTCGGCAGTGAGAACTATGGACTGGCTGTCGTCACCGGCAAGGCCGACGCCACCACGACCAAGAGCGTCATCTGCGTCTACGACAAAAAGACCGAAGCGGTGGAAATCGGCGGCGAGCTGGACCTTCCTGCCGCAAGCTGAGCTGAATTTTGTGGTCGGGCTTGTGATCATGCCCGGCCGCAAAAGCTCCAGATGCCTCAGAAGCTAAGCCAATGGCGGATGCGTGAATTCGACGCGCGCCGCCGATCAAAACAATCGGATGCGGAATGAATGTCGTAGCCAGACCGCGTGCTCGTGTCTTAAGCATCTGATTTAAGCACTACCAGTGCATGCCGTCGTCTGGAGCGTCACGTGTATTCCAATCCATCAGAGGCTGATCAGCCTCCACGCGATGACATGAAGACGACCATCTTCGGTCGCGATTGGTCGCTGTCGCCGCTCGGAGATCGTGCGACATGGCCAAGCCAACTCAAGACGCTGGTCGGCATTATCCTCGCCTCTAATCAGCCCATGTTCGTCGCCTGGGGACCCAAGCGCACGCTGATCTACAACAACGCCTATAGCGAAATTCTTGCGTCCAAGCACCCAGCCGCTTTGGGCGAGGACTTGATGGACGTCTGGAGCGACATCGGGGCCGATCTTCTGCCCATCGTCGAGCGGACATATTCCGGCCAGCCCGTCGAGATGGACGACATTCGGTTCATCATGAACCGACGCGGCTATCCCGAGGAGACACACTTCTCCTTTTTCTACGCGCCGATCGCCGACGACAATGGCACTGTTATGGGCATCTACTGCGCCTGTAACGAAATTACAGCCCAGGTGCTTGGTGCCCGCCGCGGCGAAGAGACGGAAAAAGCCCTTCTAGCCGAACGCGACCGCACCCGCGCCAGCCAGGCCCAACAGGCTTTTCTTCTCGATCTCACCGATAATCTCCGTGCCCAACCGACGACATCAGCGATCATGCAACTAGCCAGCGACAGCCTGGGGAATTGGCTCGGCGCTGATCGCGTGTTCTATGCCGAAATCGCCGGCAGTCTCATGACCGTCGAATGCGAATATGCTGAGGGCGTCATCTCGCTGATCGGCCAGCATTCTCTCGGAGCTTTTGGCCCAGATCTGCTCTCCGCCTATCGATCGCAGACCGCGATCAGGGTGGATGACGTGGTCAACGACGAGCGCCTGAACGACGCGGCGCGCGAAGGTCTTGGTTCGCGGCAGGTTGGCTCTTTTGTCGACGTCGTCCTTTTCAAGGAAACTACGTTCGTCGGTCTTCTGGCCGTCCAGGCCAAGGCAGCGCGCGTCTGGACCTCCGAGGAAGAGGCTCTGATCCGCGAAGTCGCCGACCGCATGAAGTTCGCGGTGGAGCGCTCGCGCGCCGACGAAGACGCTTTCCGTGCAGCGACGCGGCACCGGCTTCGCGCCGAATTGGGTCAGGTGCTGCAAAGTCTATCGGATCCGATGGAAATCAAGTCCGCCGTCGCACGCCGACTGGGGCCGCATCTGGGTGTCGATCAGGCAAATTACTACCGTATCGAAGACGGCAAGTTCGTCGTGACGAACGAATGGCACGCTGATGGGCTGGCTGGCATGTTGGGTGTGCATCAGCTTGGCAGCTTCGCAAAATCGACTGTTCGCCTGCTAGAGGCTGGGTCTGTGCTGCGCGTCGATGACACGCGAACGCAACCCGATGCCGAAGCCTATTCCACCTTCGGCATGGGCGCTGCGCTCTCGGTACCACTCCATCGCAATGGGGCTTGGGTCGCCGGCCTTCATTTGCATCAGAGCACTCCTCGTTCCTGGACCGACGATGAGGAAGATCTCGTCAGGGAAGTTGCCGCCTATATCTGGGCAGCCTTGGAACGCGCGCGTGCGCAGCAGGAGTTGCGCGCGCTCAATGAAACCCTGGAACAGCAGGTCGCAGAGCGTTCGGCTGAACGCGATCGTCTCTGGAGCCTCTCTCAGGACATGTTCGCCCGAGCCGACTATAGCGGGATGATGTCTGCGGTCAGCCCCGCCTGGGAGCGCGTACTGGGTTGGTCCGAGGCGGAATTGCTCAGCCGCGGCTATGCCAGCTTTATGCACCCTGATGATACTACCCCGACGCTTGCAGCCATCAGCCGGATGGCTGAAACGCGGCGACCGACTCGTTTCGAAAATCGCATCGCAACCAGCGATGGTGGCTGGAAGTCGATCGAATGGACGGTCGCGCCCGAGGCTGATGGTCAGAATTTCGTCGCCGTCGGCCGCGATATGAGCCTCGTAAAAGCCAAGGAACATGCTTTGGTCGAGGCACAGGAGCAATTGCGCCAGAGCCAGAAGCTAGAGGCCATGGGCCAGTTGACCGGCGGCGTCGCGCACGACTTCAACAACCTGCTGACCCCGATCATCGGTTCGCTCGATATGTTGACGCGCACGGAGCTGACAAGCGACCGGCAGCGCCGTCTCATCGATCGTGCACTACAATCTGCCGAGCGCGCTAAGTTGTTGGTCCAGCGCCTTCTTGCCTTTGCTCGCCGTCAGCCGCTCCAGGCGACTGCCGTCGATGTCGGGGCTTTGATTGATAGCATGAAGGGTCTGATTGGCTCGACGCTTGGGCCCTCGATCAACATTACCCTCAACGTCGAGCCCGACTTGCCCCCCGCCAAGGCCGACGAGAATCAGCTTGAGATGGCGCTGCTCAATCTCGCGGTCAACGCCCGCGACGCTATGGCGGATGGCGGCAACCTGACCATAGCAGCCACGCTCGAGCAGTCGTCGGGCGTCACTAAGCTCGGCCTTTCTGCCGGTTGCTATCTACGCCTACGTGTCGTCGATACCGGCACGGGCATGGATGAAGCGACAATCGCCAGGGCAATCGAACCCTTCTTTTCCACCAAGGGAATCGGCAAGGGAACTGGCCTTGGCTTGTCGATGGTCCACGGCCTCACCGCCCAGCTCGGCGGCGCGCTCGATATCGTCAGCGCACCTGGCCAAGGCACATCGGTCGAGCTTTGGTTACCGGTGAGCGAGGGCTATGTCGATCTGAAGCCCGACGCGGAGCCAAGCTTCGCGCCGTCCGCCAAGCGAGGCACTGCTCTCTTGGTCGACGATGAACCACTGGTTCGCATGAACACGAGCGACATGCTGGTCGACCTGGGCTACATCGTCATCGAAGCCGCATCAGCCGAAGAGGCACTGCTGCTCGTCCAAAATGGCGCTATCCCCGACGTTTTGATTACGGACCATTTGATGCCCGGCATGACAGGCGCCGAGCTAGCGCGTGACATACGCCGCACCAAGCCGGATCTGCCAGTCGTCATTGTTTCGGGATATTCGGAGGTGGAAGGACTAGCGCCCGATCTCCCGCGCCTCACCAAACCCTTCCGCCATGCGGAGCTCGCCGAAATCTTGGCAGGTTTGATGCCTACGGTGGCGGTAGAAGGCGTTGGCTCCGCCTAGGCAGCAGATCATCTCGGCTCGCGCGTAGAATCGAAGCGCAGTTGCGACAGTCGCGGTCGCCCCAACGTTGCCACGCAGCCGAACCCACTCATTTTCTGGCCGGCCCAATTTCTCATGCCATGACCCTGTTCATTTTCACGCCTAAGCCGTTATGAGAGTCAGACGACGTTCGTGAAGCGAGACAGCCATGCCCTATACCGATGCTCTACTGACGCCACAGGAAATGGGGCAGGCGGATCGTCTGGCGATAGAGAGCGGCGTCCGATCCTTCCGCCTGATGGAAGCCGCCGGCAAAGCCGTCACCGAAGCCATCATCGAGCGCTATTACCAGCGCTCCGTCCTCGTCCTCTGCGGCACCGGCAATAATGGCGGCGACGGATTCATTGTGGCTCGGTTGCTGCAGCAACGCGGCTGGCCGGTGCAGGTTCGTATTCTCGGGGATCGCGACACGCTTCGCGGCGATGCCCAGGTCGCTGCCGAACAATGGACTGGTCGCATTGATCGCCCGACCGAGAAGGACATCGAAGACGCCGACCTCGTCATTGACGCCATTCTCGGTGCCGGGCTCGACCGCGACGTGGATGGCGAAATCGCCGACATCATCGGCCTCGTAAACGCATCGACGTTGCCCGTGGTCTCCATCGATGTCCCGAGCGGTATCGATGGCGCCAGTGGCGCCGTACGCGGCGTTGCCATGATCGCCGATATGACGGTCACCTTCTTCCGCCTCAAGCCAGGGCACCTGCTGCTTCCGGGCCGCCAGCATTGCGGTGAAGTCGTCCTGGCCGAAATCGGCATCCCCGAAAATGTTCTCGAACGCATCCTGCCGCGCGCCTGGCAGAACACGCGCAGCCTCTGGGGCCTGCCGCAAGCCATGGCTGATGGTCACAAATTCGACCGCGGCCATGTCATCGTTGTCTCTGGCAGTGAACTGGAAACCGGCGGCGCACGCTTGGCGGCCTATGGGGCTTTCCGGGTCGGCGCGGGCCTTGTGTCTATCACAGGCGCAACCGATGCGTTACGCATCCACGCTGCCCATATGACGGCCGTCATGCTCAAGCCAGCGAGCGATGCAGCGGAACTCTCCAAACTTCTCGAGGACAAGCGGATGAATGCCGTCGTTCTCGGCCCAGCCACCGGCATAGGCGCCGAAACCCGCGACAAAACGCTCTCGGTCCTCAACTCCGGCGCCAGCCTCGTCCTCGACGCCGATGGGATCAGCAGCTTTGCGAGCGAAAGCGAAACCCTTTTTGCCGCCATCAAGGCCAATCCGGATCGCGCCGTCGTTCTTACCCCGCATGAGGGGGAGTTTCAGCGTCTCTTCGGCAACGTGCCGGGCGGCAAGCTCGAACGCGCCCGCGCTGCTGCGCTGCATTCGGGAGCCGTTATCCTTCTCAAAGGCAGCGACACCGTCATCGCTGCGCCGGATGGGCGTGCTGCGATCAATGCCAACGCACCCACATGGCTGGGCACGGCCGGGGCAGGGGATGTGCTCGCCGGCATCATTGGTGGTCTTCTCGGTCAAGGCATGAACGGCTTTGAGGCTGCCTGTGCCGGCGCCTGGCTTCACGCGGAAGCCGCCAATCGTTTCGGCGGCCCCGGCATGATGAGCGAAGATCTCCCGCTCCTGCTGCCTGGAATACTGGCGACGCTTTAGTCCCAGCGCACCATCAGCCTTTCGAGCCCGTGGAAATGGTAGACGTCCGCGTATCGTGGCGTCTCGGCCAGCCTCAGCTTTGGCAAGCGCTCGAACAGCACCGACATGGCCTCTTGCAACTCGATCCGCGCAAGCGGCGCACCGATGCAGAAGTGTATGCCCGCGCCAAAGCTGACATTGGCCCCATCGGTGCGGAACGGATCGAAACGGTCGGCATTGGCGAAGCGAGAGGGATCGCGATTAGCCGCGCCGAGCATCAGCCCGATCACGTCACCTTTGCGTAACGGGATGCCCTCCACTTCGGTGTCCATCAAGGCGTAACGGGTAAAGAGATGCAGCGGGGCGTCGAACCTCAAGCATTCTTCCACAGTCGCTTCGGTCTGCTCTGGCGTCGCGAACAGCGTCTTGGGATCGAGCCCGCTTTCAAGGATCGACTTCACCCCATTGCCCGTCGTGTGCACCGTCGCCTCATGCCCGGCATTGAGCAGCAGGATCGCGGTGGACATCACCTCCTCATCACTCAACCGCTCGCCGCCCTGTTCGGCAGTCAGCATATGGGTAAGTAGGTCCTCGCGCGGAGTTTTGCGCCGTTCGCCAATGATCTCGCGCAGATAGGCCATGAAATCTGCCGACGCCTGATTGGCATCGAGCTCGGTCTCATGGGTCACGCCGAACATATACATGGTCACCATGCGGTTGGACCAATTGAGCAATTGCGGCGCCGATTCCGCCGGTAGCCCGATCATTTCGGCAATGATGATCGCGGGCAGGGGCGCGGCAAATGCCTTGATCAGGTCAACGCTCTCTTCGCCTTCAAACCCGTCGGTGATCTGGTTTGCCAATTGCCTGATACGCGGCCGCAACTGCTCGACCTGCCGCGAAACGAAGGCCCTGTTGACCAGTGTCCGCAGCCGGGTGTGGGCCGGCGGCTCAAGGTTCAGCAGCGAAAATTTCTCGGTGAGATCAAAATCCGCCACATGCGGCTTTGGCTGCGGCAGCCCTATTTCCTCGCGCGTCGCCACATGGAGAATTTCGCGCCCAAATCGTTTGTCGCGCAGCAGCGCTGACACCGATTTGAACCCACCAAAACACCAGTGCCCATATTCTTCCCAGAAAAATGCCGGGTTCGTCGCATGCCGCTCGGCATAGAAGGCATAAGGGTTCTGGAAAAACGCGGGATCGCGCGGTGCGGCGCTGGCGCTGAGGCCGGCCGGGATATCGGTGATGGGTTTGACTTGAATAATGGCGGCCATGGTCGTCCGAGAAGCTTGTTCGCCTCCACATTAGGCCCGGTCACGCCCCATGCAATTTATTTGTCCGTCTTCACAAAAAAAGCGACACAAATAGTCGGACATAGGTTGAGCCGCTCGTCCTCTGGCTGTCCAACCAAGGAGACCAGCCATGAAATTCCTTTGCCTTTTCAATTTTGCGCCAAATGCCTTTGACGGCGTAACGCCCGAAGAGATGCGCCGCCTCGATGATGCGACCATCGAACACGACCAAAAGTTGCGCAGGAGTGGCCACCTACTTCTCGCGTCCCCGCTCGAAGATGTCGCGACCGAGCGCGTTATCGATCGCCGCCGCCATCTCAAGGTCGCGCAGACCGACGGCCCGTTCGCCGAGACCAAGGAAGTCATCGGCGGCGTGGTGTTGATCGAGGCAAAGGACATGGACGAAGCGCTCGCGCTTTTTGCCGACGACCCAATCGCCGCCTACTGCCGCATCCAGATCAGGCCGCTCAAAGAAGACCACCGCCACAGCGAAACCGGCGAATCGCGACCCGAATTTCGCGCGCCATAAAATCTCCGCCGACCAAATCATGCCGAAAAGGCTTGGCAAGACGGCACCAATCATGTCTTGAGAGCGCCAAAAGCGACGAAGGATTTACCCCGTGAGCGACATCACCGTTTCCGAGGCGACCGATGCGGTTTACGCCTCGATCAAGAACAATAACGAAGACCTCGACCTGCACATTGCCGCTTTGAAGGCGGCAATGGCGCGTGAGGGTGCCAAGGAAGCCGTGTTCGAAACGGCAAAGCTTGCCCAGGGCAATCGCCAGGGCCGCAAGCTCATGCAGGCCTATTTCAAGAAAAAAGGCGTTGCCGTCTCGTTCGCTTGATCTTGGCAAGAGTGGCGCGGAAACGGGCAGGGGACATAGCCTTGCATCTCGCAACGTCCCAAACGCGGCATTCACCTTAGTGTCATTGTGTGGGGCTGGGTCTATTGAAGCCAGCCCCATTGCCGCCTATTTCTCCCTTTACCGCCCGTTAAGGCGGCATCGTCTGCAATCGGCCAGTCGCGCCGATTCGATTTTCATCCCAGAAACTGCCTTGCCTTGTGCGCGTTCGGGGCAGTCTCTCGGGACAAACCAACCAAGCCTGCCATTCGCTTGCGACGCTGATGGGGGCCAAGGGGCACAATATGCGGGATCCGCACGATCTTTACATGAACACGCTCGTACCCATGGTGGTCGAGCAGTCGAACCGTGGCGAACGCGCCTTCGACATTTACTCGCGCCTTCTGCGCGAGCGCATCATTTTCGTGACCGGTGTGGTCGAGGACAATATGGCCTCACTCATCGTCGCCCAGCTTCTGTTTCTCGAATCAGAGAACCCGAAGAAGGAAATCGCCATGTACATCAACTCGCCAGGCGGCGTGGTGACGGCTGGTCTTTCCATTTACGACACCATGCAGTTCATTCGTCCGGCCGTTGCCACCATGGTCATGGGCCAGGCTGCATCCATGGGTTCGTTGCTGCTCGCGGCAGGCGAAGCCGGCATGCGCACCTCGCTGCCGAACTCGCGCATCATGGTCCACCAGCCTTCCGGCGGCTTCCAGGGTCAGGTCACCGATATCCTGATTCATGCCAAGGAAGTCGAGGGCTTGAAGCGCCGTCTTAATCAGATTTATGAGAAGCACACGGGCCGTACCTACGAAGAAATCGAGAACGCTCTCGAGCGCGATCGCTTCCTATCGCCGGAAGAAGCCAAGACCTTCGGTCTGATTGATTCCATCCACGAAAAGCGCGCTGTTCCGGAGGCCTCTGCCTGATTTGGGGCGCGTTAATCACAATGCCGATGCGCTCTGGACTGTGATCCCGACGCAATTGCACGCAGCCGGAACGGCCTTTAAGGTCGTTTCGGCTTAGACTTTGTTTATGTCTTGCGCGTTACGGTTTCCGATAACGCTGATTTTGGGGGCCTCAAGCTCCCGGGAGTGACTAGATGTCCAAAGAGACAACGAACGGCGAAACCTCCAAGAACACGCTGTACTGCTCGTTCTGCGGTAAGTCGCAGCATGAGGTTCGCAAGCTGATCGCCGGGCCGACCGTATTCATCTGCGATGAATGCGTTGAGCTCTGCATGGACATCATCCGCGAAGAGAACAAGACCTCCATGGTCAAGTCCTCCGATGGCGTTCCAACCCCTGCAGAGATCTGCAAGGTGCTGGACGACTACGTCATCGGCCAGTTCCGCGCCAAGCGCGTGCTCTCCGTGGCTGTCCACAACCACTACAAGCGCCTTCACCACGCGACCAAGAATCAGGACGTTGAGCTTTCCAAGTCCAACATTCTGCTTATCGGTCCGACGGGTTCGGGTAAGACCCTGCTCGCCCAGACCCTGGCGCGCATTCTCGATGTGCCCTTCACCATGGCTGACGCCACGACCCTGACCGAAGCCGGTTATGTCGGTGAGGACGTCGAAAACATCATTCTCAAGCTGCTTCAGGCTGCCGACTACAATGTCGAAAAGGCCCAGCGCGGCATCGTCTATATCGACGAAGTCGACAAGATTTCCCGCAAGTCGGACAATCCGTCGATAACCCGCGACGTGTCGGGCGAAGGTGTGCAGCAGGCTCTCCTCAAGATCATGGAAGGCACCGTTGCCTCCGTGCCTCCGCAGGGCGGCCGCAAGCATCCGCAGCAGGAATTCCTGCAGGTCGACACGACGAATATTCTTTTCATCTGCGGTGGCGCTTTCGCCGGCCTCGAGAAGATCATTTCGGCGCGTGGCGAAGGCTCGGGTATCGGCTTTGCGGCCACCGTCAAGGATCCGCAGGACCGTCGCGTCGGCGATCTCCTTAAGGATGTTGCACCCGAAGATCTCGTCCGTTTCGGCCTGATCCCGGAATTCATTGGTCGTCTCCCGGTCCTCGCGACCCTCGAAGACCTCGATATTCCAGCCCTGATCGAAATCCTGACCGCTCCAAAGAACGCCCTCGTGCGTCAGTACCAGCGCCTCTTCCAGATGGAAGAAGTCGAACTGACCTTCCACGAAGACGCTCTCAAGGCGATCGCCGAGAAGGCGATCGAGCGCAAGACTGGTGCCCGCGGCCTCCGCTCGATCATGGAAGCTATCCTCCTCGACACCATGTACGACCTTCCCTCGCTCGAAGGCGTCGAGGAAGTCGTCATCTCGGAAGAAGTTGTGAAGGGCAAGGACGTCCGTCCGCTTTACATCTATTCCGAACGCCAGAAGGACGAAGAGCCCGCATCGGCCTAACCGCCTGTCACGGGTTACCTTTGGTTTACGGCCTTCAGCTTAAGTGCTGGAGGCCGTTTCGCTTTTTGCCTAAGAGACAGTCGGCCAGAACGTTTGCTTCGTTAGTTTTCTGCCATCTTGGCAGTGCGTAGTCCGTGGCATGGAGTTGTTGATGGGCGAAACTTTCGTTCTCGATATGGGAACGCTCATCATCGCGCGGATCATCACCTTTGTGATGTTTGCTGCTGGCATCACCATCATGACGCTGCGCCGCAGCCGCCCCGAAACGGTCCTCTTTTGCTGGGGTCTTCTCTGCGGCATCTGCGCTTGGGTCACCGCGATGTTCTCGCGTGCGACGGGCAATGATTGGGTGATCATCGCTTATGCCGGTTTTGTCAGCGCCAATGTCTCGTTCCAGTGGGCAGCCCTCTCGACGTTGACCGAGCGCCGGGTAAAGCGCGTCTGGTTTTTCATACCGCCCGCCGTATCGATGGTCCTTGTCGCCATCATCGGTCGCGATATCAGCACCGCCGCTTTCGTGACGTCCGCTGTCCTCTGCGTCCAATATGCGGTGCTTGCCTGGTTCATCGTCACGCTCGGACCGACCGCGGTACAAACGCGCACATCGATCCTCATGGCACTGGCTTATGCCGTGGCCTTTGTCGCCGCAGCCGGGCGCTTCGCTGGTGAGTTCCTCTGGCCCGACCTGATCGCCAATCCGATGGCGCCGGTGCCCGCTGTCACCCTGCCATTCCTCGGCGCCTATATCGGCACCATTCTGATCACGCTTTCCTGGGTTGCGGCGCTCAAGGACCGTGCCGAAGATGCGTTGGCCAATCTCGCCTTCCGGGACGAGCTGACTGGTCTCGCCAATCGCCGCCGCTTCTACGCCATGGGCGAAAGACTATTCGCCTCGGCCCAGCGCGATGGTCGAAATTTCTCGCTGATCTTGCTCGATATCGACCACTTTAAATCGGTCAATGATCGGTTTGGCCACGAAGAAGGCGACCGCGTTCTCGCGGCCGTAGCGCGCAATGTCCAAAAGCTCGCTCCCGAAGCCGAACTGTCGGCCCGTGTTGGTGGCGAAGAGTTCTGCTTGGTCTTCCCCGGTACGGATGCCGTCGACGCTCAGCGCCACGGTGAGCGCCTGCGCGATCTCGTGGCTTCGAGCGTAACCTTGCCCAACGGTGAGGCCGTCCGCTTTAGCGCCGGCATCGCCCAGGCATCGGATGAGGATGCTGTCCTCGCAGACGTCTATCGCCGCGCCGATAAGGCGCTCTATGCAGCCAAAGCAGGTGGCCGCGACCGTGCCGTCATCAGTCGGGTCGCCGCCTGATCTCAGGCATCGGTGACGAATTCCACCGGTCCCGGCTCTTCGCCCATGATCGAGCGGCCGAAGAGGCTCGCGACCAGATCGACCAGCAGCGTCGCGCTTTTGCCGCCGTGGTCCAAAAACGGGTTGAGCTCGACCACATCGAGGGAACCCACGACACCACTATCGTGCAGCATCTCCATGATCAGGTGCGCCTCGCGATAGGTGAGGCCACCCGGCACCAGCGTGCCGCCGCCGGGCGCGATAGCTGGATCGATCGCATCGACATCGAGGCTCACATGCAGATGCCCGCCCTCTGCCGCCACGCGCTTGAGGATCGGCTGCATCAGCGCCACAACACCTGATTGATCGATCTTGCGCATATCGACGACCTCGACCCCGCGCGCCTGCAGCAAGCGCCGCTCCTCCCGGTCGATCGACCGCGCCCCAAAGATCGTAACATTGCGCGGATCGACCCGCCCGAGCCAGTTAGCCTTGAAGCTGTCGTCAAAACCCGGCTCACCGCAGAGCAGCGCCAGCGGCATGCCGTGCAGATTTCCAGAAGGGGAGGTGTCTGGCGTATTGTAGTCAGCATGTGCATCTATCCAGATCACATGCACCGGCTTGCTCTTCTCAGCGCAATGCCGCGACACCGCTGAAAGCGTGCCCATGGCGATCGAGTGGTCACCACCGATAAACAGCGGAAAACCGCCTTCAGCCAGAATGTCGTAGCCGGCGTCGCTCGTCCGCGCGGCGAGATCTAGCACGTCGGCCTTTCGTTCATCTGGTAGCCGCCAGCTCGATGGATTGGTCGTCACCGCGGCCACCGGACGCCGCAGATCGCCATGGTCGGCGATCTCATGCTCCAGCTCGACCAGTGCCTCCAAGAGACCTGCCACCCGCAGCGCTTCCGGCCCCATGCCGCAGCCCCGCACCGAGGCTCCAGCCGCCGTCGCGATACCGAGAATATCGATGCGTTTGGTCTTGCTGGCCATGCGAGTGCTCCGGTCGGGTCAAATCAGGGTCATCAATGGCCCCCACCATTGCATGGCTCCACCCCCGACCCAATCTCTGGACTGCACCAAAATCCAGATTCTCCTTTGCAGCCAAGGCACATGGCTGTTCCTGTCCTATCGCGCATGTCTCCTGTGCAGAGACCATCGCAAGGTCACAAAACCGCAATGATTGACTTGCGGGGAGCCCACTCCACCCTATTTATTAACCTGAATCGCCCAGCCTTAACGGATTGGGCAGTCGCAATACGGGCGCGCTACCCCAATTCCTCCCGGCGCGCCCCGGAAAGGAAATGTGATGTCGGACGTCAATCCCACCGGCGAAACGAGCCGGGACCGGGTTTACCCGGTTCTCCCCCTGCGCGACATCGTTGTCTTCCCTGGTATGATCGTGCCGCTTTTTGTCGGCCGCGAAAAATCCGTCAAGGCACTTGAAGAGGTCATGCGCGACGACAAGCATATTCTTGTCGTGACCCAGAAGAATGCGCAGGACGATGATCCAGCCCCGGACCAGATATATGGCACCGGCACGATCGCGACTGTGCTCCAGCTTCTGAAACTCCCCGACGGCACCGTAAAGGTCCTCGTGGAAGGCCTCAGCCGCGCGACCATCGATCAGTACCTTCAGACCGAAGAATATTTCGAAGCCGAAGCCAGCCCGCTTCCTGAGCCCGAGGAAGACGCGACTGAACTCGAAGCTTTGGCGCGCTCGGCCCAGAGCGAGTTTGAAAACTACGTCAAGCTGAACAAGAAGATCTCGGCAGAGGTCGTGGCTGCGGTCGGTCAGATCGAAAGCCCGAGTAAGCTCGCCGATACCATTGCCAGCCACCTCGTCATCAAGATCCCGGAAAAGGAAGACTTGCTGTCGACCGTTTCCGTCATCGAACGCTTCCAGAAGGTCATTGGCCTCATGGAAGGCGAGATCGGCGTCTTGCAGGTCGAAAAGCGCATCCGCTCGCGCGTCAAGCGCCAGATGGAGAAGACGCAGCGCGAGTACTATCTCAACGAGCAGATGAAGGCGATCCAGAAGGAACTCGGCGACGGCGAAGACGGCGCCAACGAGATCACCGAACTGGAAGACCGCATCGCCAAGACCAAGCTGTCCAAGGAAGCGCGGGCCAAGGCTGATGGCGAAGTCAAAAAGCTCAAGGCCATGAGCCCGATGTCGGCTGAAGCCACCGTCGTGCGTAACTATCTTGATACGCTTCTTGGCCTTCCATGGGGCAAGAAGTCCAAGGTCAAGCGCGACCTGAACCTTGCCGAAAAGGTGCTGGACGAAGACCACTACGGTCTCGAAAAGGTCAAGGAACGTATCCTTGAATATCTGGCCGTGCAGGCACGCACCGGCACGCTCAAGGGCCCGATCCTCTGCCTCGTCGGCCCTCCGGGCGTCGGCAAGACCTCGCTCGGCAAGTCGATCGCCAAGGCGACCGGCCGCGAATTCGTGCGCATGGCGCTCGGTGGCGTCCGTGACGAAGCCGAAATCCGCGGTCACCGTCGCACCTATATCGGCTCCATGCCCGGCAAGATCATCCAGTCGCTCAAGAAGGTCGGCAAGTCCAACCCGCTCTTCCTGCTCGACGAGATCGACAAGATGGGCCAGGATTTCCGTGGTGATCCGTCTTCGGCTCTGCTCGAAGTGCTTGATCCCGAACAGAACAACACGTTCGCCGATCACTACCTCGAGGTCGACTATGACCTTTCGGACGTGATGTTCGTGACGACTTCGAACACGCTGAACATCCCCGGCCCGCTGATGGACCGCATGGAGATCATTCGCCTCTCGGGTTACACCGAAGAGGAGAAGCACGCGATCGCCAAGCAGCACCTGATACCGGAAGCCGCCAAGGAGAACGGCGTCGCTCATGGCGAGTTCGTGCTCAGCGACGAGATGCTGATGAAGGTCATTCGCGGCTATACCCGCGAAGCCGGCGTCCGCAATCTCAAGCGCGAGATTTCGAAGCTGATGCGCAAGGCCGTGACGGATATCGTCCGCACCAAGGTCAAGTCGATTGAGATCACTGAAGAAAAGCTCGCCGAATATCTCGGCCCTCTGATCTTCAAGCATGGTGAGATCGAAGCTGAATCCCAGGTTGGTCTCGTGACGGGTCTCGCCTGGACTTCGGTTGGCGGCGAAATCCTGACCATCGAAGGCGTGATGACGCCGGGCAAGGGCCGCATGACGGTCACCGGCAACATCAAGGAAGTGATGAAGGAATCGCTGACCGCGGCCACGGCCTATGTCCGGTCCCGCTCGATCGACTTCGGCATCAAGCCGCCGATGTTCGATACGCGCGACATCCACGTCCACCTTCCCGAAGGCGCAACGCCCAAGGACGGCCCGTCGGCTGGTATCGGTCTTGCAACCGCGATCGTCTCGGTAATGACCGGCATTCCGGTTCGCAACGATGTTGCCATGACCGGCGAAATCACGCTGCGGGGCAGGGTGCTTCCCATCGGTGGTCTCAAGGAAAAGCTCCTTGCAGCCCTCCGCGGCGGCATCAAGACCGTGCTGATCCCTGAAGAAAACGTCCGTGACCTCATCGAGATTCCGGACATCGTCAAGGAAGGCATGGAGATCGTCCCGGTCAGCCGTATGGACCAGGTCATCGAACGTGCCCTCGTGCGCAAGCCGGAAGCCATCGAATGGAATTTCGAAGAGGCTCCAGCCGTCGCCAAGACCGATCCGGTCGAAGACAATGCGGCAAGCCTGACGCACTGATTTGTGCAACGAATATGAAAACGGCGGCCTCCAAGGCCGCCGTTTTTCTTTGTGCCGTCAGTGGCCCTGTTTCCAAGAGCCCTCATGGTGAGGTGCTCTGCAGAGCAAAGCCTCGAACCACGAGAGCGAGCGATTGGAGGCTCAAGCGCCACGCCCTCGTGGTTCGAGGCTCCGCTGCGCTCCGCACCTCATCATGAGGACTACTTGGAACCCTGCGCTGCCTTACTTCCCCTCATCCCCTCAACCATATATCCCAGCCCGCGCTCAAACGCCGCCTCAGTATTGATGCTCCCCTCCTTCTCCAGCGACCGAAACGCCTCCGCCAAAATCGGAAACGGCTTCAACTCGCCATCGATATCCCCATCCTGACCCTCTTCCTCCGCCCGCCGCTCGCGCTCGCCCTGTTCTTCGAGCACATATCCGACAACGTAGCGCGCGATCGAAATTGAGATATGTAGCGCTTCTTCCGCTGTAAATCCCGCATCGACATAGAGCTTGAGCTGCAGCTCTGCGTCCGCAAAATCCGTTGTCGAGGGCCGCGTGCCCGCTGCGATCCGCGCTCCATCCCGCACCGCCAGCAGCGTCGTGCGCATGCTCCGCGCTGTCGCATAGGTGAACTCCACCCAGTCCTCGCCGGGCGAGGGCAGGCGGTGCGTGTGATAGCGCGCCAGCATTTCGCTGTTGATGGCGTCGAGCAGCGCAGACTTGTTCCTGAAATGCCAATAGAGCGCCGGTTGCTGCACCCCTAGCCGCTCCGCCAGTTTTCGCGTCGTCAGTTTGTCGATGCCCACTTCATTCAGCAAGGCGAGCGCCTCATCGACAATACGTCCGCGATCGATAGCCATACGTAATCCTCTTGACTTATCAGCGATAAAGGAGCTTATCACGGATAAATAACTTATCGATGATAAATTACCTTTGGAGGTCCTGATGAACAAGGCCCTGATTGTCATTCTCGCGACCGTCGCCATCGATGCGATCGGCGCCGGTCTTATTTTCCCCATCCTGCCTGAACTGCTGACGCAGCTTACTCAGGGTGGCGATATTGGCTTTCTCTATGGAGCCATGCTCGCTGTCTATGCCACGATGCAATTTGTGGCGTCGCCCGTCCTTGGCGCGTTGAGCGATCGCTTTGGCCGGCGTCCGGTGCTCTTGCTTTCCTTGGCAGGCACTTTGCTCGATTATCTCGTCATGGCGCTGACGCCTCTCGGCTGGGTCTTGGTCGTCGGCCGCGCCATGGCCGGAATCACCAGCGCCAATATGGCTGTCGCCACGGCTTACATCACCGACATCACCCCGCCCGAACAACGCGCCCAACGCTTTGGTTTGGTTGGCGCGGTGATGAGTTCAGGGTTTATCATCGGCCCAGTCATCGGCGGCGTTCTCGGCGCGTGGTGGCCCCGTTCGCCCTTCCTCGCCGCAGCGCTTTTCAACGGCATCAATCTGATCGTTGCTCTCTTCGTGCTTCCCGAAAGCCGCAAGGCAACGGAGGGAAAATTCGATATCAAGCAACTTAATCCTTTGGCGCCGCTGCTCTGGCTGTGGAATTTCAAGCCGCTGCTGCCCATGGTCGTCGTCTCGGTCGTCTTCGGCCTGATAGCCGCGGTCCCCGGCACGATCTGGGTCTTCTATGGTGCGGAGCGGTTCGGTTGGGACTCGGTGCATATAGGCATGTCCCTTTCGGTCTTCGGCGTCACCGGCGCTCTGGCTCAAGCCTTCCTTGTCGGTCCGTTGACCAGGCGCTTCGGCGATTTAGGTACGCTTATGATTGGCGTCGCCTTTGATACGCTGGCTTACACCTTGATGGCCTTCGCCTATCAAAGCTGGATGGGTTATGCGCTCACCCCGCTCTTCGCCCTCGGTGGCGTTGCCATGCCTGCGCTCCAGTCGTTGCTGACGAGCAAGGTCAGTGATGAGCAGCAAGGTCAGTTACAAGGCGTTCTAACCAGTCTGATGAGCCTTGCTGGTATTGTCGGCCCCGTCCTCACCACAGTGATCTTCTTTGCCACACGGGATATCTGGATCGGCACAATCTGGCTGGTCGGTGCTGCGCTTTATCTCCTGGCAACACCGCTCTTTGCGACTGTCAGATCCCCAAAGCCAGTCCCGGCATAAGAAAGGGATCGCTGCTGCCGAAGTCTGTCAGCACCATTCGTCGATACATCTAGAGCAAATGGCTTGCCTCGCGCTGTTCTCAGGCGCAGACAAGCCATCCTCATTCTGCAGCCGGCGGTTTGAACCGCGGCCTGGAGCTCTCGATGAACAAGGCGCTCGTCGTAATTCTGTCCGCCGTCATGCTCGACGCGATTGGCATCGGCCTGATCTTTCCGATTCTCCCCGCGCTCCTTCGCGATGTCGGGCACACTACCGATGTTTCGCTGCTGCTCGGCCTTATGCTGGCGCTTTACTCCGCCTGCCAGTTTCTGTTTTCGCCCATCCTCGGCGTGCTTAGTGATCGCTTCGGTCGTCGCCCGGTTCTGCTCGTTTCGCTAGCCGGCGCTGCGATCGATTATCTGATCATGGCGCTGGCGCCCCACCTCTGGATGCTGGTCATTGGCAGAGCCATTGCTGGCGTCACCAGCGCGAATATGGCCGTGGCGACCGCCTACATTACTGACATAACTGCCGAACATGAGCGCGCCCAACGCTTCGGTCTCTTCCACGCCATGTTCGGCGTAGGCTTCATCATCGGCCCCGTCCTTGGCGGCGTTCTTGGCGATTGGTGGCTTCACGCGCCCTTTCTTGCGGCTGCCGCGCTCAACGGCATCAATTTCGCCCTAGCGCTCTTCGTGCTGCCGGAATCGCGGCATGGTCAGCCAGAGGCGCAGTTCACCTGGTCGACCCTCAATCCCTTCAAGCCGCTCGCCTGGGCGTTCAATTTCAAGGCGCTGGTGCCGCTGATGGCGATTTTCCTCATCATGAACTTCGTCGGCACCGTCTACGGCACGGCCTGGGCGCAGTTCAGCGAGGATCGCTTTGCTTTTAACGGTATGATGATCGGTCTGTCGCTTGGCGCCTTCGGCGTTTTTCATGCCCTCGCGCAAGCATTCCTCACCGGACCTGCCGTCGCGCGCCTCGGCGAGCGCTGGGCCTTGATCGTCGGGATGACCTTTGAGATCGGCGCTATGCTGACGCTGGTTTTCGCAGGTCACGGTTGGGTACTCTTTGCCATGGCGCCCATCTTCGCCTTGGGCGGCATAGGCATGCCCGCATTGCAATCTCTCGCCACGCGACAGGTCGATGCGGATCGTCAGGGTCAGCTCCAGGGCGTCATGGCCAGCATCGTCAGCATCGCTTCCGTCTTTGGTCCGCTACTCTTCAGTTACATCTACGCGGGAGTGCGCCAAGATTGGCCAGGACTCATCTGGATGGTGGCTATCGTTATTTACCTTCTGGCGCTTCCGTTGATGGCTGGTATCCGAACCATGCCCGCCACAGCAGAAAAACCGGCGGAATGATGGTGAAAAGCCCGGTTTTCGGGCGAGTTCGGCCTTGTCGGGTGCAAAATTCCGCGCCATTAACATTTCCGTACCGTTCGGCCTCGCCAAAACGGCGGAAACACTTGCGTGCGAGCTAGAATCGACCAAGGGTTGCCGCCACCTAAAGCTACGCCAGCGAGGGCGGGCATTCACCGTGAGGATACGCAATGAACAAGAACGATCTGGTTGGCGTCGTTGCCGACAAGGCAACGATCACTAAGGCTCAGGCCGCTGAAGCGGTTGACGCAGTGTTCGAAGCCATCACCGCCGCCCTTAAGTCGGGTGATGAAGTTCGTCTCGTTGGCTTCGGCACCTTTGCCGTTTCCCAGCGCAAGGCCTCGACCGGCCGCAATCCTGCCACCGGCGCAGAAATTCAGATTCCGGCCTCGAACCAGGCCAAGTTCAAGCCCGGCAAGGGCCTCAAGGACGCGATCAACTAAGAGCTTAGCTTTTAGCGCATTCTGCCAGGCGGCCCCGCGGAAAACGTGGGGCCGTTTTGTTTTGCAGTTGACGGGGCAGGGCAAGCCCCCTAATCAGAGCCTCGTTCCAGACACGCTGTGTCGGACGGGCGATTAGCTCAGTTGGTAGAGCGTCTCGTTTACACCGAGAATGTCGGCGGTTCGAGTCCGTCATCGCCCACCAGTCTCCCTTGGTGAAGCTTCAAGATATCGCAGCCCGTTGCGGCGCGGTGTTCCCTGCGCAACAATGCGGCAATGTTCCTTTCCAAGTTCGTCCCAATCCTCGCTGCAATGACCTTGACGCCTGGTGCTGTCGCCAATGATAGCCGCAGCGATTGGACGGGCTACGATTGGCGTATGGTGAAACTCGCCGAATGCCAGGATCTCGGATCGAGCGCGCCATGCCATATCTTCCATGGCAAATGGGACTGGAAGCGGAATCAGTGGGTTGATCTCATCCTCGCCCACGGCAGTGGTGCTCTGCAGGTCGAAGTCATCCTCACAAATTACGATCTTAAGGACGATGACTACGTTTGCGTCGTCGTGCTTTTCCAGAATCAAGCCAAAGCCAATGTCGCCGCTATCCACTTCAACGAACACAGCGACCACCAAACCGCGTCGACCGCCGCCAAATCCTTCCCGATAAGCGAGAGCAGGGCGGCTGATATCGCCCAGATCGCCGTCGGCACCAAGCAATGCCGCGATGGCAAGGATCAGGACAAATCCACCTACGCCCAGGTCTTTCGCGCCATAACGGCAGACTGAGCCCCGCTATCTGAAATAGCACTGGCTTTGTGATCCGTCTTGAGGCTAGAAGCCGACTGTGGCCCGCATCCCGTGCCGCGCCTCAATCCAAAACCCGCAAATCAGCCAGCCTCGTCCTCATCTCCCAGGTGAGCGAACCCGGCTTATCATTTGAACCTCCAGAGTTTTCCACAGGCCAAACGTGCACTTTGAAGTTTTTATGCCCGATGCCGTTTGCAGCGCTTGACTTAGGAATAGGGGCTGGGTACATCAGCGTCACGTTCAGCGGGCCACACGGTTCGCCGATGCGGGAGTAGCTCAGTTGGTTAGAGCGCCGGCCTGTCACGCCGGAGGTCGCGGGTTCGAGCCCCGTCTCTCGCGCCACCCTTTCCTTCAGTTTTGAAGATGTGGGTGGTGAAGAAACGAAGATCTTATAAAATCCTGAACGAGCAATTTGATCACTTAGTCGTTTGCTGATCTGTCTCTCCAACTTGTGTCTACGCAAGTTAGGGCAGGGGGACTATGACTGAGACGCCTCGCAACTCAGGTGTCTTATGCAGTCCTCGTCTCCGCGCTTTCAGCTTTCGCGCCGCTTCTTGCTCGGCGGCCTCGCTGCATTCCCGATTCTTTCCCTGCCCTTCATGTCTCGCCCATCGATGGCCCAGGAGGAGCCGGTCGAAATTCCCCCACCATCCAAAGACCTCAAGGAAACCGGCTCGAGCGCCAAAGCTGTGCTCGCCGGCGGCTGCTTCTGGGGTGTTCAGGGTGTCTTCCAACACGTCAAAGGCGTGACCCGGGCCGTTTCGGGCTATGCCGGCGGCAGCGCCGAGACAGCTACCTATGATCAGTCCTCGCGCGGGGACACCGGTCACGCCGAAACGGTCGAGGTGACCTACGACCCCACCGTCATCAGCTTCGGCAAGATTCTCCAGATCTATTTCTCCGTCGCGCACAATCCGACCCAGCTCAATTTCCAGGGACCGGACCGCGGCACGCAATACCGCTCGACCATTTTCGCGCTCGATGCCGCCCAGGCCGACACGGCCAAGGCCTACATTGCCGAGCTCGATGCGCTTAAAAAGTTCGATGGTCCGATCGTAACCACCATTGAGCAGTTCAAGGGCTTCTATCCCGCCGAGCAGTATCATCAGGATTTCCTGACGCTGAACCCGACCTGGCCGTATATCGTGCGCAACGACCTGCCCAAGATCGACGCGCTCGCTTCGCTCTTTCCGTCTGACTACCGCGCCGATCCCGTCCTCGTTGGCGAACTCGCCGCCTCCTGACACTGTGACCTCTGGGCAACGATTGGCGGGCGCCTTCTTTTAGCCCGCTCATCGTCCGCTTGAAGCCCGATTGCCCAATGAAGTTCGCCTTGGCCGCGCGAGACCTGTTGCACATGTGCATCGCTCGTGGGCCGCAAAGGACCATCAGGGGAACGAGCAGTTTGATCTGCCGTTTGCAACTTACCTGATGGTCGCAATGCTAAGGAGAACCGCGATGCGCATGTCTCAGAAGATCGCCCTGGCAACGCTTGCCACTGCCCTCATGTCGGGCTCCGCTTTTGCGGCCGATCTGATCACCGTGCCCACGAGCACCCCAGCCGAACTTCCAGTCTATGAAGACGCCGGTTTTGACTGGAGCGGCTTTTACGGTGGGCTCTACGGTGGCATCCAAAATAGCGACGCCGGCGGGATGCAATATGGTCTCGGCGCCATGGCCGGCGTAAACGCCCAATTCGATTTCTATCTGCTTGGCGCTGAAGTCGCGGTGCAGGGCGTCACCGGGGGAAATCTCGACACCAGCTATGGCCAGCTCCTCGGTCGCGCCGGTCTGGTCGTTTCCGATAATGTCGTCGTCTATGCCGCCGGCGGCTACGGCATCGATCTGGGCGTGCCCGAGGAGAGTGACGTGTTGCTAGGTGGCGGCGTCGAAGTCGCGGTCACCGACAATATGTCTGTTCGCGCCCAATATCTGCACGGCTTTCCTGTCGAAGGAAACAATCCCAAGGACCAGTTCACGGTCGGCGCCGCCTTCCATTTCTGATCAGACTTGACCGAACAAACCTGATTCTTACAGAATCATGAAAAATGGCCTCGCAATCCTTGCGAGGCCATTTGCATTTCCGGCAACAATGTGGCAAGACAAGCCGTCGCTGCCTTATTTTAGACGCTGTACGATAACGCATTTTGGGGTTCCGTCCCTGGGAAATGCGTCAATTTGTATCAAACTGACCCAAAGTAGCGACCTTATGGCAACACATGGCCGATTTTGGTCATCAAAACTTATCCTCATCGCCTAATATGTGTCGGGGCGGGCTTGCCTCCTCTCACCCCTTGAGTCATTAGTCCGGCGACTACGGTTAACTCTATTGGGAGTGCAAGATATGTTTGTACGTTCTCTCTCGCTCGGCGTTGCTGCCGCTGCTCTGATGGTTGGTGGCGCTCAGGCTGCTGACCTCATCATCCCGACCACCCCGCAGCCGATCTATGAATCTGCTGGTTTCTCGTGGGATGGCCTCTATGCTGGTGTTCGCGCCGGTGGTCAGTTCGTCGGTACCAACCAGTACGGTAACCTCGGTGCCGGCGCTTCGATCACCCAGGGTGTTGTCGGTGGCGCTGTTGGCGTCAACTTCCTCCCCGTCGACCCGTTCCTGATCGGTGCTGAAGTCACCGGTGACTACGTCTGGGGCAACAACCTCTCGACCGGCGAATTCTTCGCTAACCTCCGCGCTGGCGCAGTCGTGACCGACTCGGTCCTCGTCTACGCAATCGGCGGTGTTGGCGTTCAGACCGGCCCGAACAATGCTGGTTCGGTTGGCCTCTATCAGCTCGGCGGCGGCGTCGAAGTTGCTGTGACCGATGCCATCACCGTTCGCGGTGAAGTCGTTGGCCAGGGTGACTTCAACGATGCCGGTGGTGCTGATTCGTTCTTCGAAACGACCAAGGCCACCGTCGGCGTTTTCTACCACTTCTAAGAACGCATAGTTTCTGGCGCTAAGCGCCAGAGACGTTGATGCTTGCACCCATGCGGCGAACCGGCTCCTGTCGGTTCGCCGTTTGGTTTTTTAAGGCTGATTTACAGACTATGAATGGAAGTGTGGTCGTTCGGATACACTGATCGAAAACATCATCTCGCGCGTTAGATGTGAATGCCGCAGCCATTGCGATCAGCCGACGTGCCTGCCATTTAGGATTATCAACGCACTTTTTTGAGGGCTACTTATGTCTATTCGTACTCTTTTCGTCGGCGTGTCGCTCGCCGTTCTCGGCACTGCCGGTGCTTCCGCTGCTGACCTCATCATCCCAACCGCGCCGCAGCCGATCTATGAATCTGCTGGTTTCTCGTGGGAAGGCCTCTACGCTGGTGTTCGCGCCGGTGGTCAGTTCGTTGGCACCAACCAGTACGGCAACCTCGGTGCCGGCGCTTCGATCACCCAAGGTGTCATCGGTGGCGCTGTTGGCGTCAACTTCCTGCCCATGGATCCATTCCTCCTCGGTGCTGAAGTCACCGGTGACTACGTCTGGGGCAACAACCTCTCGACTGGCGAATTCTTCGCTAATCTCCGCGCTGGCGCAGTCGTGACCGACTCGGTTCTCGTCTATGCAATCGGCGGTGTTGGCGTTCAGACCGGCCCGAACAATGCTGGTTCGGTTGGCCTTTATCAGCTCGGCGGCGGCGTCGAAGTTGCTGTGACCGATGCCATCACTGTCCGCGGTGAAGTCGTCGGCCAGGGTGACTTCAGCGATGCCGGTGGTGCCGACTCGTTCTTCGAAACGACCAAGGCCACCGTCGGCGTTTTCTACCACTTCTAAGAACGCATAGTTTCTGGCGCTAAGCGCAAGAGACATTGATTCCTGCGCTCATGCGGCGAACCGGCTCCTGTCGGTTCGCCGTTTTGTTTTGTTCGCGGTTCGCTCCACGAGCACCAGGTGTGTTCCTTTGGTTACACCCACCGAAAACACATCTTGGAATGGTCAAACAAAGTGCTCCGACCATTGCGAGCGGTCGGCCGCTCTGTCAATTTATAGCCATCAACGGATTCTTTGAGGGCTCCACATGTCTATTCGTACTCTTTTCGTCGGCGTCTCGCTCGCCGTCCTCGGCACTGCGGCAGCTTCGGCTGCTGACCTGATCATCCCGACCAGCCCAGAGCCGATCTATGAATCTGCTGGTTTCTCGTGGGATGGCCTCTACGCTGGTGTTCGCGCCGGTGGTCAGTTCGTCGGTACCAACCAGTATGGCAACATTCTTGCTGGCCCGTCGATCACCCAGGGTGTTGTCGGTGCCGCTGTTGGCGTCAACTTCCTCCCCGTCGACCCGTTCCTGCTCGGCGCCGAAGTTACCGGTGACTACGTTTGGGGCAATGGCGTCTCGACCGGCGAATTCTTCGCTAACCTCCGCGCTGGCGCAGTCGTGACCGACTCTGTCCTCGTCTACGCAATCGGCGGTGTCGGCGTTCAGACTGGCCCGAACAATGCTGGTTCGGTTGGCCTCTACCAGCTCGGCGGCGGCGTCGAAGTTGCTGTGACCGATGCCATCACCGTTCGCGGTGAAGTCGTTGGCCAGGGCGATTTCAACAATGCTGGTGCCAATGACTCGTTCTTCGAAACGACCAAGGCCACCGTCGGCGTTTTCTACCACTTCTAAGAATCGGTCTGGCTCAAGCCAGATGATTTTTGACGGCGAGCTGGTTTCCAGCTCGCCGTTTTTGTTTTGGGCATGGGAACTGTTCTATTTGCTTTCATTCTCGCGCTAAATTTACCCCAAACTCACCTCCTTTGAGCGATAAGCAATCTCAGCCATGTGGCTAAGATATATGATCTTTCAGCTCATATTTTCTTTCCCTTGAAACCGTTTTGGGGAAGGTCTAAGCCCTAGCCATCAATCAGACGCGGTGGTCGGCTCGCCCAAATTGCTTGCTCGCCCCGTGCATTGCCGGCGGCTCCCGTCGGCCCGAACCTTAGGCTGCCGCATGACTGACTTGCTCAGCAATTACCTGCCAATCATCCTCTTTATCGGCCTTGCCGCGGTCATTGGTGGCGCGCTTCTCGTTGCCCCTTGGCTCGTTGCGCATCGCCGTCCTGATCCAGAAAAGCTGTCTGCCTTCGAAGCCGGTTTCGATGCCTTCGACGACGCGCGCATGAAGGTCGACGTCCGATTCTACCTCGTGTCGATTCTTTTCATTATTTTCGATCTCGAAGTGGCTTTCCTCTTCCCCTGGGCAGTGGCGTTCCATGACGTGGGCTGGTTTGGCTTCTGGTCGGTCATGGCTTTCCTTGGCGTGCTGACCGTCGGCTTTATTTATGAATGGCGCAAAGGAGCTCTGGAATGGGATTGAGCCCCTCCAACGCGACACTGGTGACACCTCGTCCCACTGGCGTGATCGACCCAAATACCGGCAAGGCCGTGGGCGCAGACGATCCGTTCTTCATGGGCGTAAACAACGAGCTGGCCGACAAGGGCTTTTTCGTCACGACCGCGGCGCAGCTCATCACCTGGGCGCGTACCGGCTCGCTGATGTGGATGCAGACGGGTCTTGCCTGCTGCGCCGTTGAGATGATGCAGATGTCCATGCCGCGCTACGACATTGAGCGCTTTGGTACGGCGCCGCGCGCTTCGCCGCGTCAGTCCGACGTTCTGATCGTTGCTGGCACGCTGACCAACAAGATGGCGCCCGCTCTGCGTAAGGTCTACGACCAGATGCCCGAGCCGCGTTATGTCATCTCCATGGGCTCATGCGCCAATGGCGGCGGCTATTACCACTATTCATATTCGGTGGTGCGTGGCTGCGATCGCATCCTGCCCGTAGACGTCTATGTCCCTGGCTGCCCTCCCACGGCGGAAGCGCTTCTTTACGGCATCTTGCTGCTGCAAAAGAAGATCCGCCGCGATGGCACGATCGAGCGATAGGCCTAGGCGATGACCGATACTGTTGAAACTGTTGAGCCCGTCGTTCAGGTCCATCCACTGGTTGCTTTGGGTGAGCACATTACGGCGTCGCTGGGTGAGGCCGTGCTGGGCTTTGAAGTCGGTTACGGCGATCTCTCGATCAGCGCCAAGCGCGAGTCGATCGTCGAGGTCGTGACGTTCTTGCGCAATGATCCGAAGTGCCGCTTTATCTCGTTCGTGGATGTGTGCGGTACGGATTATCCGGCCCGAGAATTCCGCTTCGACGTCATCTATCACTTCCTGAGCCCGCACCTGAACCAGCGTGTTCGGGTCAAGGTCGAGACCAATGATTCGACGGCGGTTCCTTCGATCTCCGGCGTGTTCCCAGGCGCTGATTGGTTCGAGCGCGAAACCTATGACCTTTATGGCGTGCTGTTCTCGGGTCACCCCGATCTGCGTCGTATCCTGACCGACTATGGTTTTGATGGTCACCCGCTGCGTAAGGACTTCCCACTGACTGGCTTTGTGGAAGTGCGCTACGATGAAGAGCGCCGCCGCGTCGTCTATGAGCCGGTGTCTCTGCCACAGGAATTCCGCTCGTTCGATTATCTGTCGCCTTGGGAAGGTACGGATTACGTCCTGCCCGGTGACGAGAAGGCTAAGAACTGATGTCCGAAGTCGACGTTCGCAATTTCACGATCAATTTCGGCCCGGTCCACCCCTCGGCCCACGGCGTGCTGCGCATGATTCTCGAACTCGACGGTGAACTCGTCGAGCGCGTTGATCCGCATATCGGCCTTCTGCACCGCGGCACCGAAAAGCTGATCGAATACAAGACCTACCTCCAGGCGCTGCCCTATTTCGATCGCCTCGACTATGTCGCGCCGATGAATCAGGAGCATGCCTTTGCCCTCGCCGTCGAGCGTATGCTCGGTGTCGAAGTGCCACGCCGCGGGCAGTTGATCCGCGTGCTCTACGCCGAAATCGGCCGCCTGCTTGCGCACCTGATGAACGTGACCACCCAGGCCATGGACATCGGCGCGCTCACCCCGCCACTCTGGGGCTTCGAGCAGCGCGAAAAGCTCATGGTCTTCTATGAGCGCGCGTCTGGTGCCCGTATGCACGCTGCCTATTTCCGTCCCGGTGGGGTCCATCAGGATCTGCCGCAGGCGCTGGTCGACGACATCGAGAGCTTCTGCGAAGAGTTCCCGAAAGCCCTCGACGACATCGATACGCTTCTGACCGAAAACCGCATCTTCAAGCAGCGCGGCGTCGATATCGGCATCGTCCCGCTCGAAGAAGCGTGGGGCAGGGGCTTCTCGGGCGTCATGGTTCGCGCTTCCGGTGCTGCGTGGGATCTGCGCAAGGCGCAGCCTTATGACGCCTATGCTGAAATGGATTTCGATATCCCGACCGGCGCCAATGGCGACTGCTACGATCGTTACCTCGTCCGCATGGAAGAAATGCGGCAGGCCAACAAGATCATGAAGCAATGCGTTCAGAAGCTGAACGCGCCGGAAGGCAAGGGCCCTGTGTCCTCCGTTGACGGCAAGGTTGTCCCGCCCAAGCGTGGCGAGATGAAGCAGTCGATGGAAGCGCTGATCCATCATTTCAAGCTCTACACCGAAGGCTACAAGGTCCCGGCCGGCGAAATCTATGCCGCCGTCGAAGCCCCCAAGGGTGAGTTCGGCGTCTATCTCGTCGCCGATGGCACTAATAAACCCTATCGCTGCCACATCCGCGCGCCGGGCTTTGCCCATCTGAGCGCCATGGATTGGCTTTGCCGCGGGCACATGCTCGCAGACGTGACCGCAATTCTGGGGTCGATTGATATTGTGTTCGGAGAGGTTGACCGCTGATGAGCGTGAGACGCCTTGCAGACGAGTCGGTTCAGCCGGCAAGTTTCGCCTTTAGTGATGCCAACGCCGCCTGGGCCGAAAAGCGCATTGCGCTTTATCCCGCCGGCCGTCAGCAGTCTGCCGTTATTCCGCTGCTCATGCGTGCGCAGGATCAGGATGGCTGGGTCACGCGCGCGACCATCGAAAAGGTCGCCGAGATGCTCGGCATGGCCTATATTCGTGTGCTCGAAGTCGCGACCTTTTATACCCAGTTCCAGCTTCAGCCCGTCGGCACCCGTGCCCACGTTCAGGTCTGCGGCACCACCCCGTGCATGTTGCGCGGGGCAGGGGAGTTGATCGAGGTCTGCAAAAGCAAGATCCACCACGATCCGCATCATCTCAACGATGATGGCACGCTCTCGTGGGAGGAGGTCGAATGCGCGGGCGCTTGCGTCAACGCACCAATGGTCACGATCTACCATGACACCTATGAAGACCTGACGGCCAACCGGCTCGAAGAAATCATCGATGCCTTCCACGCCGGCAACGGCGCGAGCATCAAGCCGGGTACGCAGATCGATCGTTTGAACGCTGCCGCCGAAGGTGGTCAGTCGACTCTCCTCGAAACGCCTACGGCTACCCGCGAAAAGTTCATTCCGCCCGCTCCGCCTGAGGCACCAGCGCCTGCAGCAGCTCCTGCTGCGGCCCCTGCGCCTGCGGCTGCTGCAGCACCAGCCGTTGCAAAGACAGCAGAGCCTGACAATGCTGCCCGTCCAAAGGACGTGAGTGAAGAAAATGCGCCGGCCCTGAAGGGCACGCCGAGCGAAGCCAAGGTCTCCGAGGCCAAGGCCGAAGGCGAGCGCAAAGCCGCCGGTACAGCCTCCAAGGCCGATGGTACGCCAAACGCTGAAATGCGCCCCGGTGCCACTGGCGCCGAATCCGATGCTGGCAAGATCGATGGCGGCAAGGCTCCGGGCAAGGCGACTGTCGAAGCCGCCGAAAACGGCGCCGCGGCGACTGGCGTCAAGAAATCCGCCAAGAAGGTCGTCGCCGCTCCTGCCGAAGGCCTGAGCCCCAGCGCTGATGGCGGCAACCCGCAGCCGATCTTCACGGCTCCCGAAGGCCCCGCCGATGATCTCAAGCTGATTACGGGCGTCGGTCCGGTTCTTGAGCGCAAGCTCAACGCCGTCGGCATCACCAAGTGGAGCCAGGTGGCTGCCATGACGCCCGAAGAGATCGCCAAGCTCGAATCGAGCCTCAATTTCAAGGGCCGCGTGGCCCGCGATAACTGGCTGCAGCAGGCCGAGGTGCTCGCTCGTGGCGGCATCGAAGAATATCGCAAGGTGTTCGGGAAGGACCCGCGCTAATGCTCGCTGATAAAGACCGTATCTTCACCAATCTTTATGGCCAGCATGACTGGCGGCTCGAAGGTGCGCGGTCGCGCGGCGCCTGGGTCGGCACCAAGGAATTCATCGATTCCGGCCGTGATTGGATCACCAACGAAGTCAAGTCGTCGGGCCTGCGCGGTCGCGGCGGCGCTGGTTTCCCGACTGGCCTCAAGTGGAGCTTCATGCCCAAGGTCAGCGATGGCCGCCCGCATTATCTCCTCGTCAATGCTGACGAATCCGAGCCCGGCACCTGCAAGGATCGCGAGATCCTGCGTCATGATCCGCATCATCTGATCGAGGGTTGCCTTCTGGCGTCTCGCGCCATGGATGCGCATCTGGCCTTCATCTATGTCCGCGGCGAGTTCATCCGCGAACGTCAGCGTCTCGAGGAAGCCGTCCAGGAAGCCTACGACGCCAAGCTGATCGGCAAGGATAACGTCCACGGCTGGGATCTGGATATCATCGTCCATCACGGCGCCGGCGCTTACATCTGCGGTGAAGAAACCGCGCTGATGGAATCGCTCGAAGGCAAGAAGGGCCAGCCGCGCCTCAAGCCGCCATTCCCGGCCGGCATGGGTGTCTATGGCAACCCGACGACTGTCAACAATGTCGAATCGATCGCCGTCGTTCCCGAAATCCTGCGCCGTTCCGGCGCCTGGTTCTCCTCGATCGGCCGTCCGAACAATGTCGGCACCAAGCTGTTCATGGTCTCGGGCCACGTGAACAAGCCCGCGACCTTCGAGGAAGCCCTGGGCGAAAGCTTCAAGGAAATCATCGAAAAGCATTGCGGCGGTATCCGCGGCGGCTGGGATAATTTCCTCGCGGTCATTCCCGGCGGCGCCTCGTGCCCTGTGGTCCGTGCCGAAGACATGATGGATACCATCATGGATTTCGATGGCCTGCGCGAAAAGAAGTCGTCTTTCGGCACTGGCGGCATGATCATCATGGATAAGTCCACTGATATCGTGAAGGCCATCTGGCGCATCTCGGCTTTCTTCAAGCATGAGAGCTGCGGTCAGTGCACGCCGTGCCGCGAAGGCACCGGCTGGATGATGCGCGTTCTCGGCCGCATGGTCGAAGGCCGCGCCCAGAAGCGCGAAATCGATATGCTCTTCTCGGTCACCAAGCAGATCGAAGGGCACACCATCTGTGCTCTCGGCGATGCTGCTGCGTGGCCGGTTCAGGGCCTGATCCGCAATTTCCGCGACGTCATCGAAGCGCGTATCGACCAATATACATATTCTTCCACCAGCGACGGCGCGGTTCCGTCCATCGCTGCGGAGTAGGGCAATGGCTTCCATTAAGGTCGACGGCACGCTCGTCGAAGTTCCAGACTACTACACCCTGATGCAGGCGGCAGAAGCCGCAGGCGCAGAAATCCCGCGCTTCTGCTATCATGATCGCCTGTCGGTGGCTGGCAATTGCCGCATGTGCCTAGTCGAAGTAAAGGGTGGCCCGCCAAAGCCCCAGGCCTCTTGCGCCATGTCGGTCAAGGACCTCCGTCCCGGCCCGAACGGCGAACCGCCTGAAATGTTCACCAATACGCCCATGGTCAAAAAGGCCCGCGAAGGCGTGATGGAATTCCTGCTGGTCAACCACCCGCTCGATTGCCCGATTTGCGATCAGGGTGGCGAGTGCGACCTTCAGGACCAGGCCATGGCCTATGGCGTAGATAAGTCGCGCTTCTTCGAAAACAAGCGCGCCGTCGAAGACAAATATCTTGGCCCATTGGTCAAGACCTCTATGAACCGCTGCATTCACTGCACGCGCTGCGTCCGCTTCACCACGGAAGTCGCGGGCATTTCCGAAATGGGTCTGCTCGGTCGCGGCGAAGACGCCGAAATCACGTCATATCTCGAACGCGCGCTGTCGAGCGAGTTGCAGGGCAATGTGATCGATCTGTGCCCGGTCGGCGCACTGACCTCCAAGCCCTATGCGTTCCACGCTCGTCCGTGGGAATTGAACAAAACCGAATCCATCGACGTGATGGACGCCGTCGGCTCCAATATCCGCGTCGATAGCCGTGGCCGCGAAGTTATGCGCGTCCTGCCGCGCGTCAATGAATCGATCAATGAAGAGTGGATCTCGGACAAGACCCGCTTCATCTGGGATGGTCTCAAGAACCAGCGTCTTGATCGCCCTTATGTGCGCAAGAACGGCAAGCTGCAGGCGACAACCTGGGATGAAGCCCTCGGCGCCGTTGCCACCCGCCTTAAGAAGGCTGGCAGCAAGGTGGGCGCCATTGCCGGCGATCTGTCTGCCGTCGAAGAAATGTATGCCCTTAAGGGTCTGCTCGCCTCCATCGGCTCGGGCATGACTGACGTTCGTCCGGCCATGTCGGGTATCGATCCCTCGATGCCCCGCGCGGCTTACCTCTTCAACCCCACCATCGCGGGTATTGAGGAAGCCGACGCCGTCCTGATCATTGGCGCCAATCCGCGCCGTGAAGCCGCTGTGCTCAATGCCCGCATTCGCAAGCTTTGGCGTGCAAAGAACGTCCCGATCGCCGTCATCGGCGAACGCAACGATCTGACTTACTCCTATGACTACCTCGGCGAAGGCTTCGAAACCCTCGCAGATCTCGCCGCCGGCAATGGTGCGTTCGCCAATACGCTCGCCAATGCGCAGCGCCCGCTGATCATCGTTGGTGAAGCTGCCGTCTCGCATGCCAATCTTGGCAAGCAGGTCGGTCGCGACGTCATCGCGACGGCTGCCAAGCTTGCGACTGGTGCCAATGTTGCTGAAGGCTGGAACGGCTTCGCGCTGCTCCACAATGCTGCCAGCCGCGTCGGCGGTCTCGACATCGGCTTCGTCCCCCATAATGGCGGCGTTTGCTCAGCGGACCAGATCGCTCTGGCCGGCAAGGGCGAACTCGACGTGCTCTTCATGCTCGGCGCCGACGAATACGACTTCTCGGCCATGGGCAAAGCCTTCGTCGTCTATATCGGCTCGCATGGCGACCAGGGTGCACACCGCGCCGACGTCATCCTGCCTGGCGCAACCTACACGGAAAAGTCCGGCACCTATGTGAACACCGAGGGGCGCGTCCAGCAGACTGCGCGCGCCGTGTTCCCGCCAGGCGAAGCCAAGGAAGATTGGGCGATCATTCGCGCGCTTTCCGGCTCGATCGGCAAGCCATTGCCATACAATTCGCTGGCCCAGTTGCGTTCGGCGCTTTATGCCGAGTTTCCACATCTGGCGCGAGTCGATGAGATCACGCCGGCTAAGGTTGCCGATCTCGGCAAGCTCGCCAAGGCTTCGATCAAGACCAAGTCGGCTCCGTTCGGTTCGGCCGTGTCCGATTTCTATCTGACCAATCCCATTGCACGCGCTTCGGCCGTCATGGGCGAATGCGCCGCGCTTGCTGCCGGTTTGCGGCAGGCCGCGGAGTAGGGGACCCCAATGGATTTCGTCACTTCGGCCCTCGACTATCTGCTCGGCATCCCCTTCCTCGGTTGGGGCGTGCAGATCGGTTTTATCTATAAGGCCCTGCTGCTCCTCGTGGTGCTGCTGGTCTTCACCGCTTTCATCCTTCTTGCCGACCGTAAGGTCTGGGCTGCAGTCCAGATGCGTCGCGGTCCAAACGTCGTCGGTCCCTTCGGCCTGCTGCAGTCCTTCGCGGATTTGCTCAAGTTCGTCTTCAAGGAGCCGATCATCCCGGCAGGTGCTGATAAGGCGCTTTTCCTCCTCGCGCCGCTGCTGACCGCCACTCTAGCGCTCGGCGGTTGGGCCGTTGTCCCGATCGACAATGGTTGGGCGATGGCGAACATCAATATCGGCATTCTCTATCTGCTCGGTATTTCCTCGCTCGGCGTTTATGGCGTCATCATCGGCGGTTGGGCGTCCAACTCGAAGTACCCCTTCTTCGGCTCGCTTCGTGCGGCTGCGCAGATGGTGTCGTACGAAGTCTCGATCGGCCTCGTCATTATCACCGTGCTGCTCTGTGTCGGCTCGCTGAACCTTAATGACATCGTCGTCGCCCAGACCCAGATGGGACTTGCGCATACGCTTGGCGTGCCGTGGCTGTCGTTCCTCAATTGGTTCTGGCTGCCGCTCTTCCCGATGTTCGTGGTGTTCTACATTTCGGCCCTCGCCGAAACCAACCGCCCGCCTTTCGATCTTGCCGAAGGCGAATCCGAACTCGTCGCCGGTTTCATGACCGAATATTCGGCCACCCCCTACATGCTCTTCATGCTGGGCGAGTATATCTCGATCCTGCTGATGTGCGGCATGACGGTGATCCTCTTCATGGGTGGCTGGGCCTCGCCGATCGATTTGCCGCCATTCACATGGATCCCCGGCGCGATCTGGTTCTTCATCAAGCTCACGCTTGTGTTCTTTATGTTCGCGATGGCCAAGTCCATCGTGCCCCGTTACCGCTATGACCAGCTCATGCGGATCGGTTGGAAGCTCTTCCTGCCGCTCTCGCTCGTGATGGTCGTAATTGTTGCCTTCGTTCTCAAGCTCACGGGCTGGGGTTGGCACGGAGGGATCGCCTGATGCGCGCCAGCCAGTTCGTCAATACGCTGATCATGAAGGAGTTCGTCACGGCCTTCTTCCTGGCCATGCGCTACTTCTTCTCGCCCAAGCCGACAATCAACTATCCATTCGAAAAGGGTGCCGTGTCGCCGCGTTTCCGCGGTGAGCATGCCCTTCGGCGCTATCCCAATGGCGAGGAGCGTTGCATTGCCTGTAAGCTCTGCGAAGCTATTTGCCCGGCCCAGGCCATCACCATCGAAGCCGGCCCGCGTCAGAACGACGGCACGCGCCGCACCGTGCGCTACGACATCGATATGGTGAAGTGCATCTATTGCGGCTTCTGCCAGGAAGCCTGCCCGGTCGATGCCATCGTCGAAGGCCCGAACTTCGAATTTGCAACCGAAACGCGCGAAGAGCTGTACTTCTCCAAGGAAAAGCTCCTCAGCAATGGCGATCGTTGGGAGCGTGAAATCGCATCCAACCTTGCAGCCGACGCGCCGTATCGCTGAGGGGGAAGAAGATGACGCTTCCACTATTCTTCTTTTACCTCTTCTCCATCGTGGCGATCGCTTCCGCCTTCATGGTGATTTCCTCGCGCAACCCGGTTCACGCCGTGCTGTTCCTGATCCTCGCCTTCGTCAACGCCGCAGGCCTCTTCATGTTGGCTGGCGCCGAGTTTCTGGCGCTGATCCTGATCGTCGTTTATGTCGGCGCCGTGGCGGTGCTCTTCCTCTTCGTCGTCATGATGCTTGACGTCGATTTTGCCGAATTGAAGTCGGGCATGCTGCAATATGCGCCCATCGGCATTTTGGTCGGCGTCGTCCTGCTGCTCGAGCTGCTGCTCGTTGCCGGCAGCTTCGTGATTTCGCCTGAGGTCAGTGGGTCGACTGGTCTCCCGATCAATGTCGACATGGACAATACGCGGCAGCTCGGGCTCGTGCTCTATACTCGCTACGTCTTCCTGTTCCAGGGTGCGGGTGCGGTGCTGCTGGTCGCCATGATCGGCGCCATCGTGCTGACCCTGCGTCATCGGTCGACGGCCAAGCGCCAGAACCCGGTGGATCAGGTGGCCCGTCAGGCCAGTGAGACGCTGAAGATTGTCAAAGTGAAGAGCGGTCAGGGACTTTAGGGGTTTAATCATGGGCTTGGAAATCGGGCTCGGTCATTACCTGACCGTGGCAGCCATTCTGCTCACGCTTGGCGTGTTCGGAATCTTTCTCAACCGCAAGAACGTGATCGTCATCCTGATGTCGGTCGAACTGATCCTGCTTGCGGTCAATCTCAACATGGTCGCGTTCAGCGCCGAACGCGGTGACTTGCAGGGGCAGATTTTTGCGCTCCTCATCCTCACCGTGGCTGCTGCGGAGGCCGCGATCGGCCTCGCGATTCTCGTTATCTTCTATCGCAACCGTGGGTCCATCGCGGTTGAAGACGCCAATATGATGAAGGGCTGAGGCTGGGCGCTATGATCATACAGGCGATTGTCTTTCTGCCCCTCATCGGGGCGCTTATAGCCGGCTTCCTCGGCCGCTCGATCGGCCACAGGCCGAGCGAATTCATCACCACGGGCCTGCTGCTCATCGCAGCGGTTCTAAGCTGGGTCGTCTTCATACCCGTCGCCTTTGGCGATGGTCTCGTCGGCGCCGTGGGTGATGGTCATGCCGCGGTCCTCAAGGTCGAGGTCATGCGCTGGATCCAGGTCGGTGACATGGATCTGCGCTGGACGCTGCGCGTCGATACGCTCACCGCCATCATGCTGGTGGTCGTGAACACCGTTTCGGCCCTCGTTCACCTTTATTCCATCGGCTACATGAACGAAGATCCGCACCGCTCGCGCTTCTTCGCCTATCTCTCGCTCTTCACCTTCGCCATGCTCATGCTGGTGACGGCCGACAACTTCCTCCAGATGTTCTTCGGCTGGGAAGGCGTGGGCCTCGCGTCCTACCTCCTCATCGGCTTCTGGTACACGCGCCCATCGGCAACCGCTGCCGCCATGAAGGCCTTCATCGTCAACCGCGTCGGTGACTTCGGCTTCGCGCTCGGCATCTTTGGCGCCTTCATGGTGCTCGGCCACATCGATTTCGATGGCGCCTTCTCCGCCGCCGATCAGTTCGCCACCACCGGTCTCCCCGTCATCCGCTTCCTCAATTGGAACGTTGATGCGATGACCGTCATCTGCCTGCTGCTCTTCATGGGCGCCATGGGCAAGTCGGCGCAGTTCCTGCTGCACACCTGGCTCCCGGACGCCATGGAAGGCCCGACACCGGTTTCGGCGCTCATTCACGCCGCAACCATGGTCACCGCCGGCGTCTTCATGGTCGCGCGCCTGTCGCCGCTGTTCGAACTCTCGCAGTTCGCCCTGACCGTCGTCATCGTCATCGGCGCCATCACGGCCTTCTTTGCGGCAACGGTTGGCCTCGTCCAGAACGACATCAAGCGCGTCATCGCCTATTCGACCTGTTCGCAGCTCGGTTACATGTTCGTCGCCCTCGGCACCGGTGCCTATTCGGCAGGCGTCTTCCACCTCTTCACCCACGCCTTCTTCAAAGCTCTCCTGTTCTTAGGCGCCGGCTCGGTTATTCATGCCATGCATCATGAGCAGGATATGCGGACCATGGGTGGCCTGCGGAAGAAGATCCCGATCACCTATGCTATGATGATGATCGGCACGCTGGCACTGACCGGCGTCGGCATCCCGGGCACCAGCCTCGGCTTTGCCGGCTTCTTCTCCAAGGATTCGATCATCGAAAGCGCCTACGCTTACGGCGGCAATGTCGGCAGCATGGCCTTCTGGCTCCTCGTCATCGCAGCTCTTTTCACGAGCTTCTATTCCTGGCGCCTCGTCCATCTGACCTTCCACGGCTCGCCGCGCGATGCGCAGCACAGCCACACCGCCCATCCGGACCCGGCGCATGCCGATGCCGAAACACACCATGAGCCGATCGACGACAGCAATCTCGACGATCATGCCCATGCTGCGGTGTCGCATGACGACGCGCACCATCATGGTTCGGCCTATGACCACGCCCATGAATCGCCCAACGTCATGCTGGTGCCGCTTTACGTGCTTGCTGCGGGTGCGGTCTTGGCCGGTGTTGTCTTCTACGGCATGTTCTTCCACGAGGTCGAACACATCGAGCACTTCTTCGCTGGGTCGATCTTTGTCGATCACGAAATCATCGAAGCTGCACACCATGTGCCGCTTTGGGTGAAGTGGAGCGCCACGATTTCCATGATCATCGGCTTCGTCGCCGCCTGGTACATGTATATCAAGCGCCCCGACGTGCCCGGGAAGCTGGCGGCCACCAATCCCGGCCTCTACCAGTTCCTCTTGAACAAGTGGTACTTCGACGAGCTCTACAACACGATCTTCGTGCGCCCCGCGCTCTGGATCGGCCGCGCCATCTGGCATGGTTTTGATGATTGGCTGGTCGATGGCAAGATTGCCGAAGGCCTCGGCCGTCGCGTTCAGGATGTCACCTCCTGGGTCGTCAAGCTCCAGTCCGGCTACCTCTATCACTATGCCTTCGCCATGCTGATCGGCATCGCGGCGCTTCTGACCTGGGCCATTACGGCCGGGGGACTGATCTGATGACCTTCGAGAACACTATCCTCACGATCCTGACTTATCTGCCGCTCGTCGGAGCGGCACTGATCCTGGTCACCCCCAAGACGGCGCTCAACGCCATCCGCTGGACAGCGCTAGTGACGACTGTCGTCACCCTCGCGCTGTCACTCTGGATGTGGTCCGCCTTCGATCCGTCCAATCCGGGTTTCCAGTTCGTCGTCAATTATGACTGGCTGGGCGAAAGCATTGGCTACCGCGTCGGCGTCGACGGCATTTCCGTGCTCTTCGTCGTGCTTTCGGCTCTCCTCTTGCCCTTCTGCGTGCTGGCGAGTTGGGAAGCGATCGACAAGCGCGTCAAGGAATACATGGTGGTCTTCCTGATCCTGGAAGTCCTGATGATCGGCGTTTTCACCACGCTCGATCTGGCCATGTTCTACGTCTTCTTCGAAGGCACGCTGCTGCCGATGTTCCTCATCATCGGTATCTGGGGCGGCAAGCGCCGCATCCAGGCGAGCTACAAGTTCTTCTTCTACACCTTCACCGGTTCGGTCCTGATGCTTCTTGCCATCATGGCCATGTATTGGAATGCCGGCACCACCGACATTTCGCGTCTCCTGACGCACCAGTTCCCGGAAAGCATGCAGATCTGGCTCTGGCTGGCCTTCTTCGCCTCGCTCGCGGTCAAGATGCCGATGTGGCCGTTCCACCGCTGGCTGCCGGAAGCGCACGTCGAAGCACCGACCGCTGGCTCGGTGATCCTTGCCGCGATCCTTCTCAAGCTTGGCGGCTACGGCTTCCTGCGCTTCAGCCTGCCCATGTTCCCCGATGCGTCTGCACAGCTCTCGAACTTCGTGTTCATTCTGTCCGTCGCCGCCATCATCATCACCTCGCTGGTGGCGCTGGTGCAGACCGATATCAAGAAGCTCATCGCTTACTCGTCGGTCGCACATATGGGCTTCGTGACCATGGGCATCTTTGCGGGCAATGCGCTGGGTATCCAGGGCGCCATGTTCCAGATGATCTCGCATGGTCTCGTCTCCGGCGCGCTCTTCCTGGCCGTCGGCGTCATCTATGATCGCATGCACACCCGCGATATCGAGGCCTATGGCGGTCTCGTCGAGCGTATGCCGCGCTATGCCTTTGCCTTCATGGTCTTCACCATGGCCAATGTCGGTCTCCCGGGCACCTCCGGCTTCGTCGGTGAATTCCTGACGATGATGGGTGTCTTCCAGGTCAATACCTGGGTCGCCTTCGGTGCTGCCTTCGGCGTCATCTTCTCGGCGGGTTATGCCCTCTGGCTCTATCGCCGCGTCGTTTTCGGTGCGCTCACCAAGGAATCGCTCAAGGGCATTCTCGATCTGAGCCTGCGCGAAAAGATCGTGCTCTATCCCCTGATCGTCCTGATCATCGTGTTCGGTTTCTATCCCTCGCCGATCCTCGATACGACGGCCGCCTCGGTCAACAATCTGGTGTCGCATTACGCAACTTCGGTTGGTCTCGACCCCGCCGTTTCTCTTGCCGATGCAAGGGCACCCCTCGAATATGCCGCGCCCACGGGCGAGGCCGCTCCAGCCGCAGAGCACGCGGCTGAGCCTGCTGCGCACTAGGAGAGCACCGTGAACTCTGACGTTACTGATTTCGCGAGCATTGCGCCTGCCTATCCCGAATTGCTGATGGCAGTCGGCGCCCTTGTCCTTTTGGTCATTGGCGTCGTCATCAACAAGGAAAAGTCGGCTCTCATCTCCTGGCTCGCCGTGCTGCTCATTGCTGCCGCTGGCCTCACCGCCGTGCTCAATCCGGCCGATGGTGTGCTGTTCAACGGCGTCTTCATCGCCGATGCCTTCGCGCGCTATATGAAGCTGCTCGTTCTTGGCGGCGCCGCGCTCTCGCTCATTCTGGCCATGCCGAATGATTTCGAGAACGGCCTCCACAAGTTCGAATATTCGATCCTCGCGGTTCTCGCGACGCTCGGCATGATGGTCATGGTCTCGGCCAATGACCTGATGAGCCTCTATGTCGGCCTCGAACTGCAGTCCCTTGCGCTGTACGTGATGGCCGCCATCAAGCGCGATGATCCGCGTGCCACCGAAGCGGGCCTGAAATATTTCGTACTTGGCGCGCTGTCCTCGGGCTTGCTGCTTTATGGCGCCTCCATGGTCTATGGCTTCACCGGCCATACCAACCTGCAGGAAATCGTCTCGGCTATCGCCATGGAAGGCCGTTCCGTTGGCCTGATCTTCGGCATGGTCTTCCTTCTCACGGGCGTTGCCTTCAAGATCTCGGCCGTGCCGTTCCACATGTGGACGCCCGACGTTTACGAAGGCGCACCAACCCCGGTTACCGCCTTCTTCGCCATGGCGCCCAAGGTTGCCGCCATGTCGTTGATGATCCGCCTCGTCATGGATACGTTCCAGCCGATTACAGGTGATTGGCAGCAGGTCGTGATCTTCCTCTCGATCGCTTCCATGGTCCTGGCGGCCTTCGCCGCGATCGGCCAGAAGTCGATCAAGCGCCTGATCGCCTATTCCTCGATCGGTCACGTTGGCTTCGCCCTCGTCGGTCTTTCGTCGGGCACGCAGGTGGGTGTCGAAGGCGTCGCCATCTATATGGCGATCTATGTCACCATGACGGCAGGCCTCTTCGCCTGCATTCTCTCGCTGCGCACTGAAAACGGCTACGTCGAAACCATTGACGATCTGGCTGGCGCCGCACAGACGCGTCCCTTCGTGGCCGCGATCATGGCGATCATTATGTTCTCGCTGATCGGCCTGCCGCCGCTCGCCGGGTTCTTCGCCAAGTGGCAAGTTTTCCTTGCCGCCATCGAAGCGCGCCTATTTGTGCTTGCCGTCATCGGCATGCTCGCTTCGGCAGTCAGCGCCTTCTATTATCTGCGCGTCGTCAAGACGATGTACTTCGATGAGCCCAAGTCGACCTTCGCCGCGGTGCCCAACGAACTCAACATCATCATCGCCGTCAGCGCCTTCCTGATCGTGACCTATTATTTCACGGTCGGCAGTGCCCTCACCAATTGGGCTCATATCGCCGCCGGAAGCCTGTTCTAGGTGGCAGATTTCGCACTTGGCCCGGTAGCCCGTTTAGTGGGCTACCGCCTGGCCGGATACGACGAAATCGGATCGACCAATGTCGAAGCACTCGCGGCTGCCGCCGCGGGTGACCCAGGCGGCATCTGGTTTGCCGCCTTGCACCAGACCGCCGGACGCGGCCGTCGTGGTCGTGCCTGGGAAAGTACGCCGGGCAATCTGGCCGCCAGCCTCCTCATTATTCCCGACGCCGAACCCAACGCTCTCGCCACCCTTGGCTTTGTTGCCGGCGTCGCCATGCAAACCGCGTTTGCCCGCATTCTGCCGCAGGGTGCCGTACGCATCGGCATCGATGGCGCGGATGCGCTCGATGGCCGGGGCAGGGTGGCGCTCAAGTGGCCCAATGACGTCCTGGCGGATGGTGCCAAGGTTTCCGGCATCCTTCTTGAGATGGCCAAGACGCCGGATGGCCGCCACGCCATCGTCATCGGCATCGGCGTCAATGTGGTTGCCGCACCCACCGGTTTGCCTTATCCCGCTACCAGCCTTCGCGAACTCGGCTACGAGCGGAGCGCCGAAGAAGTCTTTGCGGCGCTTGCCGATGCCTGGGTAGAGGCTTTCTCGCTCTGGCAGGACGGACGTGGCGTCAGCGACATTCTCGAGCGCTGGCGCGGTTCTGCCGCCGGCATCGGCGCTCCGGTCGCCGTCCAGCAGGACGGTGTCGTCAGGCGCGGCATTTTCGAAACAGTCGACTCCTCCGGTCGTCTGGTCATGCGCGACGATGATGGCGCGCGGATCGTGATCACGGCGGGCGATGTACATTTTGGGGCAACGGCCAGCGCCCGAAGCTGACCACAACATCTGCGCGACGACCAGCGACCAAAGATCGCCAGGCGCCGCGCGCAAAAAGAAAGAAAAGACCCATGGCAAAGAACCAAAGGGATGAACTCGTCTTTGTGCCGCTAGGCGGCGTCGGCGAGATCGGCATGAATATGGGGGCCTATGGTTTCGGCCCCGAACATTCGCGCAAGTGGATCGTCGTCGATTGCGGCGTCAGCTTCGGTGGACCGGATCTGCCCGGCATCGAACTCATCATGGCCAATCCCGAATTTCTCGAGGAACACGCCGATGACGTTTTGGCCCTGATCCTCACGCACAGCCACGAAGACCATTACGGCGCCGTACTCGACCTCTGGCCGGTTTTCGAGCGCCCGGTCTACGCGACGCCGTTCACGGCGGCTATGCTGGCCGCCAAGCGGGCAGGGGACGGTATCGTCGAAAACGTCGATGTCCGCATCATGCGTCCCGGCAAGCCGTTCGAGATTGGTCCCTTCACCATCGAGGCGATCAACGTCGCGCATTCGATCCCCGAATCCAACAGCCTCCTCATTTCCACCCCCGTCGGCCGCGTCCTACACACGGGTGACTGGAAGCTTGATCCCACGCCCGTCGTCAACGCGCCGACAGATATTGCCCGCTTCGAGGCCATCGGCGCCGATACCAGTACGCCCCTCGCGCTCGTCTGCGATTCGACCAATGCGATGAAGGAGGGTGAAAGCCCGAGCGAAGCCGAGATCGGTGCCAACCTCGCCAAGCTGATCGCCGATGCGCCCCATCGCGTCGCCGTCACGACCTTTGCCTCCAATGTTGGCCGCGTCGTCTCCATCGTCCGCGCGGCCCATCAGGCCGGCCGCCAGGTCGTGCTCTCCGGCCGCTCGCTCCACCGCATCATGGGCATCGCCCGCGAAATCGGCATGCTCGAAGGCCTGCCGGTTCTCCATGATCAGGATGCCTACAAGACCATCGCGCGCGACAAGTGTGTCTTGATCTGTACCGGTAGCCAGGGCGAAGCCCGCGCGGCCATCGCCCGCATCGCGCGTGGCGAGCACCCGGTAATCGATCTCAACGCCGGCGACCGCATGATTTTCTCGTCCTGGGCCATTCCTGGCAACGAGCGCGAAGTCATCGATATCCAGAACCTCCTGATCGACAAAGGCGTCGAGGTCATCACCGCCAATGATGGCCTGGTCCACGTCACCGGCCACCCCCGCCGCGGCGAACTGCAGCGCCTCTATTCCTGGCTCAAGCCGCAGGTGCTCGTGCCCGTCCACGGCGAAGCCATGCACCTCCAGGCCCATGCCAAGCTTGGTCGCGAATCCGGCATTCCCAATGTCTGCGAAGCGCGCAATGGCGACATGGTCCGGCTCTTCCCCGAGCCCATGGCTTATCCCGCGGAAGTGCGCACCGGCGAACTCTATCTCGATGGCCTCGTCCTCTGCACGCCCGAGGAATCGGGCGTAAAGGGCCGCCGCCGCCTGTCCTTCGGCGGCATGGTCATCGTCAGCCTCGCGGTCAATTCATCGGGTCATGTCGTCTCCGGCCCCGATTATGTGGTCGAAGGCCTGCCGGAAACCGAAGATGAATCGCTCGTCGAGCTCATCGAGGAAGCCGTCGCCGGCACCATCAAGAGCCTGCCGCCCAAGCGCCGCTCTGACCCCGATGTGTTCAGCTCCGCCCTGTTCAAATCCATCCGCAACGAGGTAAACGCGTTCTGGGGCCGCAAGCCCAACGTCAACGTCTTCGTTCATAAGGTCTAGCGCCATGCAGTGGGGATCGATCGCCGCCGTTTTCTTCGTCGTCTGGTGGCTCTGCTTCGTCGCCGTGCTGCCGATTGGTTCCCACAGCCATCACGAAACCGGCGAGGCCCTGGTGCCAGGCGCCGATCCCGGCTCGCCAGTCGCTCCGCGCCTCATGCGCAAGGCCCTGATGGCAACGGGTCTCGCCGTGGTCTTCACCGCCCTCCTGCTCTGGGCGCTGACTAACGAAACGCTGATGGCCTATTGGAACCGCTAGCCCAGTCTGCGACACCCCAAAAGGGAGCTCCCGCCATGCGCAAGACCGTCATGGCCATGTCCGCCACTCTGGCCATGGTCAGCCCCGCCTTCGCAGTCTGGCAGGTCGACGACGAAAGCGACGATCAGGGCTTTCTCTTCATCGCCTCGCAAGTCGATGAAACCGACACGATCGAAGTGCAGCTGATCTGCGACGAATTCCGCGAAGGCGCGCTGCTCTTTTCCGTCTTCACCGGCATTCCGCTCGAAAAGCAAAAACACTCCATGCCGGATGCGCCGATCGCCGTCCGCTTCGGCAACGTCGCCTTCGATGATCTGATGGCAGAAGTCGTCGACCTCGACACCGAACGCGTGCTCGACGTCTCGAAAAGCGACCACCCGGAAGTCCGCCAGATCGCCCATGCCATCGCCAAGGGCAAGGAAATGGTCGTCACCTACCGGGATGAGCAGTGGGTCCTTGCCAGCGACAATGCATCCCCATCCGTCGGCCCCATGCTTGAAAACTGCCCCTGAAGCGTAGGTCCGAAACCCTCACCGCTTCTTCGCCGGCCCTACAGCATGCGCATAGGCCATTTCCAGCGCCGCCTGCACATCCGCCTCAGTCGCCGCCGCCAAATCCATAGCCGTCCAGCCCTGCCGCCCCCAGCCATTGTCGATGGGCCGAAACACGTCCGGCGCGAGCTGACATTTGAACGCCTGCTCATCCGGCGTCAGCTTCAAATTGACGCTTCTGCCATCGGCCGCCAGTGTCGCAAAAATCCGCTTTACCTTGAAAGCCGTGCGATCGAAATGCGGCACGCTTGTGACCTCGGCCAGGGCAAGCACCATTCGCGTAAAATGTGCAGCATCGACCATAAGCCTATGATCCAAAATAAAAAAGCAGGGCACAAGGCCCCGCTCTTATGAGTTAAATCGACAATACCTTGGTCTTAGGCTCGCTGTTCAGCGTGCGGCCAAGGCTCCTCCCTTGACGTTGTCGATCGTTAGCGGTTGAACCGCCTTGGCTTTATTGTGACGGGAACCTAACAACAGATTTTCTGTCTGTCACGTAGATTCTGCATAGCAAGCATGCTTGAATCGTATGGACGGTTACGATCTGAGTGGGCATCAACAAAAGCCTTGAGTCCTAGGCATGTCTCCTGAAAGTGGTTACCGGTTTCAGGACGAAGACATGCGTAAAACAAGAAGCTAAAGCGGAGGAGCGAGCCCGATAGGGCGTGACGCGCTTTAGCCACCAATTTCGGAGTTCCCATGCGCCTTTCCCGCTATTTTCTGCCGGTGCTGCGCGATGTGCCCAAGGAAGCCGAGATCGTCTCGCACCGGCTGATGCTGCGTGCCGGCATGATCCGCCAGCAGGCCTCCGGCCTCTATTCCTGGCTGCCGCTCGGCTACAAGGTGCTGATGAAGGTCCAGAAGATCATCGAGGAGGAGCAGAACCGCTCCGGCGCGATCGAACTTTTGATGCCTACGATTCAGTCTGCCGATCTTTGGCGCGAATCGGGCCGGTACGATGCCTACGGCAAGGAAATGCTGCGCATCGAAGATCGCCACGAGCGCGAATTCCTCTATGGCCCGACCAATGAGGAAATGGTCACCGACATTTTCCGCACTTATGTGAAGTCCTATAAGGACTTGCCGCTGAACCTCTACCACATCCAGTGGAAGTTCCGCGACGAGGTGCGTCCCCGTTTCGGCACCATGCGTAGCCGCGAGTTCCTGATGAAGGACGCCTATTCTTTCGATCTCGACAAGGACCGCGCCGTCGCTGCCTACGAGCGCATGTTCGTGGCTTACCTGCGCACTTATGCCCGCATGGGCCTTACCGCCATTCCGATGCGCGCCGACACCGGCCCGATCGGCGGCGATTTAAGCCACGAATGGATCATTCTTGCCGAAACCGGCGAAAGCCAGGTCTTCTGCCATCGCGATCTCCTCGATAAGCCGATCCCAGGCCAGGATGTCGATTTCCGCGGCGATTTGAAGCCGATCTTCAATGATTGGACCTCGCTCTACGCCGCGACCGAAGAAATGGTCGATCACGCCGAATACGAAGCCGCCGTGCCGGAAGACAAGCGCGTCTCGGCCCGCGGCATCGAAGTCGGCCACATCTTCTATTTCGGCACGAAATATTCCGAGCCGATGAAGGCCTCGGTCACCGGCAATGACGGCAAGGAAACCATCGTCCACATGGGCTCCTATGGCATCGGCCTGACCCGTGTCGTGCCCGCCATTATCGAGGCCAGCCACGATGAAAATGGCATCGTCTGGCCGGTTTCCGTCGCGCCCTTCGAGGCCGTCTTGATCAATCTCAAGGCCGGCGATGCCGAAACCGATGCCGCCTGCGATAAGCTTTATGGCGAGCTGACCGCGGCCGGCCTCGACATGCTCTATGATGATCGCGATCAGCCCGCCGGCTCCAAGTTTGCCACAGCCGATCTCGTCGGCATTCCTTATCAGCTCATCCTCGGGCCCCGCGGCCTTAAATCGGGCGAAGTTGAAATCAAACATCGCAAGACTGGCGAGCGCGAGACGCTGCCGCTCGCCAATGCGGTCGAGCGTCTCAAGGGCCTGATCGAACCCCAGCGGATGAACGACATTTGACCACCTCAGCGCAGCAAGCCCCGGCCGGCCGGTCCACCCGGCCGTTCTCCCTGTTTGAATGGATGATTGCTGCGCGCTATTTGCGCGCCCGGCGCAAGGAAGCCTTCATTTCGGTCATCGCCAGCCTCACCATGGTTGGCGTGGCCATTGGTGTGGCGACCCTCATCTTCGTCATGTCGGTGATGAACGGCTTTCGCGGCGAGCTTCTCGATAAGATCCTCGGGCTGAATGGGCATTTTACGGCCTATCCCATCGAGAGCCAGTTCACCGATTACAAGGAAACCGTCGACGCTCTCCAGACCGTCAACGGCGTAAAATTCGCTGTCTATTACGCCGAGGGCCAGGTGCTTGCCTCCGGCCGCGGCGGCTCGACCGGCGTGTCCGTCCGCGGCATGGATGAGGAAAATCTCAAGAAGCTGACGCTGCTTTATAATTCGGCAGAGCAGGGTGGTTTTGACTCTTGGGACCAGAACGATGGTGTCGCAATCGGCTACCGCTTGGCCCAGACGCTCGGCGTCGGCCTTGGCGATCAGGTCCAGATCATCAACCCCGATAGCGGCGCCATGACGCCCTTTGGCTCGACCCCGCAGATCAAATCCTATCCGGTTCGCACCATTTTCAATCTCGGCATGGTCGAATTTGATAGTCTCTTCATGTTCATGCCGCTGCAAACGGCGCAGGACTATTTCAAGCTTTACGACGATGTCCTCAAGCCCGGCCAGGGCCCGCTCGACCCTATGGCGTCGGACGAGGAAATCGACGCCGCCTATGAGCGCATTTATCGCGCGAGCGGCGCGGAGATTTTCATCGACGATCCCGACAATGTCGCCGTCATGCGCGAACGCATCGCCGCGACGCCCGGCCTCCGGCCTTTGCTGCTTAACGATTGGCAGCAACGCAACGAAACCTTCTTCTCGGCCCTCCAGGTCGAACGCGTCGTGATGTTCACCATCCTCTCGATGATCGTGCTCGTGGCCGCCTTCAACATCATTTCGAGCCTCGTCATGCTGGTAAAGGACAAGAGCAAGGACATCGCCGTGCTGCGCACCATGGGCGCCACACGCGGCGCCATCATGCGCATCTTCTCGATCACCGGCACCACCATCGGCGTCGTCGGCACGCTTTCTGGCCTTGTGCTGGGCCTGATCGTCGCCGCCAATGCAGAAGCGCTACGCTCCTCGATCTCCAATCTGCTCGGGGTTACGCTTTTCCCGCCGGAAGTCTTCTTCCTCTCCTCGCTCCCCAGCAAGACCGACCCGACCGAAGTCACTGTCGTCGTCGTCATGGCCCTCGGCCTCAGCTTCCTCGCCACGCTCTATCCCGCCTGGCGAGCCGCCCAATACGATCCTGTCGAGGCGCTGCGTTATGAGTAATTCGTTCCTGCGCCTCTCGGGTGTGCACCATCACTACGGTGAGGGCGCCACCCAGATCCGCGTCCTCGATGCGGCCGATCTTGTCGTCGAAAGCGGCGAACTTGTCGCCCTCGTCGCGCCGTCTGGCGCTGGCAAGTCGACATTGCTGCACCTCTGCGGACTGCTCGAAAGCCCGCAGTCGGGCGAAGTCGAGATCGTCGGCAACAAGACAAGCCAGCTCAACGATCGCGGCCGCACGCAGCTCCGCCGCAACACCGTGGGCTATGTTTACCAATTTCACCATCTGCTGCCCGAATTCAGCGCGCTCGAAAACGTCTCGATGCCGCAACTGATTGCCGGCAAGACCCCCGCCGAGGCCAGCGTGCGTTCAATGGAACTGCTCGAACTTCTCGGCGTCGGCCCACGCGCCACCCATCGCCCAGCCGAACTCTCCGGCGGCGAACAACAGCGCGTTGCCATAGCCCGCGCCGCCGCCAATCATCCACGCGTCATCCTCGCCGATGAGCCCACGGGCAATCTCGATCCCACCACCAGCGATGTCGTGTTCGAAGCACTCAAGGGCCTTATCCGCACCGAAGGTGCTGCCGCGCTGATCGCCACGCACAACTACGATCTGGCGCGCCGCGCCGATCGCATCGTGACCATCAAGGATGGCAAGGTCATCCCGCACACGCTGTAATAGCGTCGCGAACGCATCGGTCTATCGGGGCTAACCGCCCTGATAGACGCTCGTCAAAACTTCGATCTCGCGCGAACCGCCTGAAACCACCTGCACATCGCGATTGTAGACCTTCTCGCCCTGCTTGGCCAAAACGACATAGTCGCCTTCCGCCAGCACCGTGCTCGGAAATGCGCCGCGGTCGGTAAACACCGTCGCGCCATCGGCCGTGTTCACAGTCCACTCGACGTCGGCAATGGCCTCGCCGCCTTCTTCAGAGACGAGCTTGAACGAGACTTCGCTGGCGTGATGATAGAGCGTTGCGTCGGTCAACTCGCCGGCTTCGACGCGCAAGTCAGCGCGCACCACGGCGTTGATGTCCCCGAAATGGGAGACGATGTGATAGGTCCCAGCGTTGAGCGTGACGATATCGTTGGGCGGCAAGCCTTCGGCAATCAACACGCGGCTCGCTTCGTCGCCAGCGGTAAAGATGTCGAATTTCAATTCGGTCGGCGGAATAGGAATGTCGCCCGTCACGGCGGAGTTGAGCCTCAGCGCTCCGGCCTCGAGATCGATCACCTTCTCATTGTTGCCAGGCACGACCGACAGCGATTCGCTAAGCTGCGCGCGGCCATAGGCGGCATGCACCACATATTCCCCCGGCGGCAGATCGAGTTTGGCCGTCGCCTGCTCCGATTTTGCCACCAACGTCATATTGCCCTGCGCGTCAGGCACACTGTCATAGACCCGCCAGATCACGCCCTCGGGCACGGCTGCGCCTTCCTGCGTGATGCGCGCCGTCAGGGTCACCGATTGCGGCGCATCCGTGATTGCTGAAATGGCATCGGCAGCGCTATTGGCGCCATCCGCCGCAGGAGCAGGCGCACTGGGCAGGGAGTCCGGATCAGGCCGCGGCCGGGGCAGGGGCGGGATCTCGACACTGTCTTGCGCGATGACTGTAGGCGCCGCGCTCAGTGACAGGCTGGTAAAGCCGAGAAAGGCGCAGGCGATCAGGCGAAAAGCAGGCAGCATGTGGTTCGGGCCATGGATGCGGTCGGGCGCTGACCGACTCTCATAAATATGGTGCGCGATTGGGGTTAAGCTGTGTCACAGACGGCGCGGCTTGAAAACCGCCACGGGAAAGGCTCAAAGCAATTTTACAGGCCCGTCACCCGATCCCCAAGGTTCATCATGCCCGCCAATCCTGCCCTCCGCGATTATCTCCTCACCCGCCGCTCCGTCGGCCAGGCCTTCCTCGCCGAACCCGCGCCGACCGGCGACGAGCTCAATACGCTCCTCACCATCGCGACCCGCGTCCCGGATCATGGCAAGCTTGCCCCGTGGCGTCTCGTCCTGATCTCGGGTGACGCTCGTGCTGCTGCTGGCGAGAAGCTCGCCGAGATCGCCAAGCGCAAGCGCCCGGAACTCGACGAAGCCAGCCTTGATGCAGAGCGCCGCCAGTTCCTGCCGGCCCCGCTTGTCGTCGGCGTCATCTCGACGGCCAAGCCGCACGTAAAGGTGCCCGAATTTGAGCAATTGCTCTCGGCCGCCAATGTCGCGTTCAACCTTATTCACGGTGCCTACGCGCTTGGCTATGCCGCGACCTGGATCACCCGCTGGTACACCTTCGACAAGGACGCTGCCGCGATGTTGGGCGCGAAGGATGGGGAGCAGTTTGTCGGCTTCGTCCATATCGGCACCCCGACGACGGCCATCGAAGACCGCCCGCGTCCCGATTTGTCGCAAGTCGTCACCGAATGGCGTTAACTCGCCGTCAATGTTAACGGACTGTTAGCCATAGTAAGGCATTCCTTAACGGAATATCGGCTCGCACTCAGGCAGTTCATGGGCGTCCAGTCCGTCTCCGTACCGCAAAATGTTGCCTCCGCACTTACTGCGGCCGGCAATCGTACGGGCGTGGATTTCTCCTATTTGCTGCAGACCGCGATTCGAGAAAGCAGCCTCAATCCGAGCGCCAAGGCATCGACCTCTTCGGCCACGGGCCTCTTCCAGTTCCTTGAAAGCACATGGCTTCAAACCATGAAGGAACAGGGCCCGGCGCTCGGCTATGGCCAATATGCCGACCAGATCCAGCGCAGGAGCGACGGCACCTACACCATCGCCGATCCCCAGACCAAAGCCGCAATCCTTAAACTGCGCGAGGATCCGCAAATCTCCGCTGATCTCGCCGCCGCCTTTACGCGACGGAACGGCGAATATTTGAAGAACCAGTTCGGCCGCAATCCAAGCGCCGGGGAGCTCTACATCGCCCACTTTCTGGGGGCTGAAGGCGCCGAGCGCATGTTCCGCGCCGGCCTGCAGGACCCCGACCAGTTGGCGGTCAATCTCTTCCCCCGCCAGGCTGATGCCAACCAGACAATCTTCTATAGCAACGGCCAGCCACGCACGATTCGGGAAGTCTATCGCGTCCTCGTTGCCAAGCACGAAAACGGCACGAATGCCGCGTTTTCCGCCCAGCAGATGGCCGGCCAATCAACCGCAGCTCCACCTCCGCTCCCAGTCGTCCCGTCTCGATTCTCGACCGACAACATGTCCTTCACCGGACTCTTCAAGACCGTCCCCGATGTGCCCGTAGCCCCATCAGAAGCCGGCGGCTCGGCGTTTTTCACCCAGCTTTACGCCCGCTAAGCTCCGTGGATAAGTTATGGTGAACGCTTCCTTAAATACTCCGCGATAGTCTTTTCTCCGCTGCGGTGCGGAGAGAGTAATGATCGAGTATAGCGAGTTTGTCCGGCTGTCCCGGTCCCACGATAGCGACGAGCGCGGACACGCTGCACACCTGGCGGCGCTTGCGTTTCTCGACCACGACGGCCCTGCGGACGAGCATGCTGCGCTCTATGCGTCTCTCATCAATTTCCTCGATGACCCATCGGTAAAAGTCCGCGCCGCCTTGGCCTATGGGCTGCTGCATTCAGAGCAGGCGCCACGCCCGATCATGATGGCGCTGCTGCAGGACAGTCCCATCATCTCACGCGCGATTCTTCAGTACTCGCCGATACTTATCGACGCAGATCTGTTCAATGCCATCCGCAAGGGGGACGCTGCAATCTGGCTGTCGGTGGCCCAGCGCGCCCAACTTTCGAGCCGCGTCGCGACACTCCTCATAGAGCGCGACGAGCCAGGTCTTGTCCTCCACATGCTCCGACGGACCGATATTTCACTAGACGCATCTCTGCTGGTGCGGCTTGCCGCGGCTCATGGGATGGATGCAAAGGTGCGGGGCGCGCTTCTTGCCCGCCCGGACCTTCCCGGTCCTGCTCGGCTTATTCTTGTGCAGCGCGTTACGGAAGCACTCCGCGAGACCCGACTTGTCGCTGGCGCATTGGCGCCTGAGCGGCTCGAACGCTTACTGCGCAACGGCTCGGACACGGCACTTTCAGCCATTGGCGAAGCGGAAGCCTATCTTCGTAAACGCGAGTTTGTTCAAACACTTGTGGGCTCAAGCCAACTGAATGCCCGCATTCTTCTGCACGCTTTGGTCACGGGCCACGTGATGTTCTTCGCGTCCTGTATTGCCGAACTGTCCGGGGCAACACGCGAAAAGGTCTTCACATTGCTCGAAGGTGGCAGCCGATCTGCCCTGTCCGCTCTACTGCTGCGCGCTGATGTTTCGACGGCTCTCCGCAAGGTGCTGGTTCAACTCGTCCTCCATGCCCGTACTGCCGATCTTGCAGACGATACAGCAGCGCGGCACTTTGTTGTTACCGCGCTCATCGAAGAGCTCATTGCAGAGTATGACGGCGTCATTCCCGAAGAGCTTGAAGAGACCTTTGCTTATCTGAGCGAGCAGAACATCGCTCTGGCGCGCAAGGCTGCTCGTGGCGTAATGCGCGTGTTCGCAGCCACGACGCATTTGCCGATGCTTGTCCCACCAAGCGACAATAGCCTGCCTTTGCAGCTACCTGCCGCCTGACCTAAAACTTGAATTGTTCGCTTAGAACGCGCTCTTCCAGGCTCTTTCCTGGATCGAAAAGCAGCGTGACAGCATGTGAGCGGTCTTCGTGCACGGTGACCTCGCGCACGTTCTTGATCTCAATGTTGTCCGCGACAGCGCTCACCGGACGCTTGTCGGCCTCCCGCAGCACAAAGCGCACGCGGGCCGCGTTACTCAGGATTGCCCCACGCCAACGACGCGGACGGAAAGGAGAAATCGGCGTCAGAGCCAACAATGGCGCCTCGATCGGCAGGATTGGGCCATGAGCGGAAAGATTGTAGGCCGTTGAGCCCGCCGGCGTAGACAAAAGTATGCCGTCGCAAATCAGCTCATCCAGCCGGATTTCGTCATCCACCGAGATCTGGATCTTTGCCGCCTGGTGGGTCGACCGAAACAGCGACACCTCGTTCAGCGCCAATGCCGTGCGACTTTGCCCAGAGGCATCGAGCACGTCCATCGAGAGGGGATAGATTTTGGTGCGCTGAGCAGATTCGAGCCGCTCGATGATATCGGCTGACGAAAAATCATTCATCATGAAGCCAACAGAACCGAAGTTCATGCCATAAACTGGCGTGCCTTGCTTCATGGCCAAGTGAAGAGTTTGAAGCATCAAACCATCGCCGCCTAGGGCGACGACATAATCTGCTTCCTCAATGCTCACATCGCCTAAAATCTTACGCAGACCAGCAGCCGCGGCATCGGCTCCGGCCGTTTCGTTGGTCACGACTGATACGCGAGGCTTGGCCAAACCGCTCACATTGACACCTTAAACGGGCCGAGCGTTTAGCTCTGCCAGGTTACCGCCAATGTCGCGGTTGAACTGGTGCCGGCAGCAGGGTTCGAACCCGCGACCCCCTGATTACAAATCAGGTGCTCTACCAACTGAGCTATACCGGCACGCTGCTGGCCGTTTAGCATTGGGGCAGGGGGCTCGCAAGGGATTCCAAGCGCAATTCAGGTCTTCGTTTTGCCGCCGGACGTCTTTCCGTTTTTGTCCACCGGCTGTTCAAGCTTTTTGTCCCCCGACTTTTGGCCAACATCGTTGACGTTGTCGTCCATCTGTTCGCCGTCTTCGGTCTCAAGCGGAGCGGGAGTAGATTTGTCTTTGCTCATGAAAAGATCCTCCATGAGAAACGCAATCCATCCCACCAACCATGGTTCCTCCTACTAACGGGAAGAAAAGCCGAGAGAATTATTTTTCCGCGTCTTATCGGTGGTGCGCCAAAGGTTGGGCGTCAGTCCGGCAGAATTGAAGTGGTTTGTCTGACTTTCGGCTCAACGTGCACAAAATTGCCCGAGGTGCCTGAAACCACTGGTTTTGCGGGACTTTTGGCCTTGATGCAGCCTATGTTTCAAACGTAATTACGAAGCTAAAGCCCGGCAAAATCTGTCCAGTCTGGAACGAACGTGACCCACAGCCGCCTGACCCATCTGCAATCGCTGGAAGCGGAAAGCATCGAAATCCTGCGCGAGGTCGCGGCGAGTTTTGAACGTCCGGTGATGATGTATTCGATCGGCAAGGACTCGAGCGTTCTGCTGCATCTGGCGCGCAAGGCTTTCTATCCGAGCAAGATTCCGTTTCCGCTGCTCCATGTCGATACGACGTTCAAGTTCAAAGAAATGATCGCGTTTCGCGAGCAGACCGCGAAAGAGTACGGCTTCGATCTGATCCGTCACACAAACCAAGAGGGCGTGCGCGACGGCATCAATCCGTTTGACCATGGCTCATCTCGCTACACCGACATTATGAAGACGGTGGCGCTGCGTCAGGCGCTGAATGCTGGCAAATATGACGCGGCGATTGGTGGCGCACGGCGCGACGAGGAAAAGTCCCGCGCCAAGGAGCGTGTCTTTTCGCATCGCAATGCCAACCATGCCTGGGACCCAAAGAACCAGCGACCAGAGCTCTGGCGCACGTTCAATACTCGTCTAAACCCCGGCGAAAGTATGCGCGTGTTCCCGATCTCGAATTGGACCGAGCTCGACGTCTGGACCTATATCTACGCCGAGCAGATCCCCATCGTGCCGCTCTATTTCGCCAAGCCCCGGCCAGTAGTCGAGCGCTCCGGGACGCTGATCATGGTGGACGACGAGCGGCTGCCGCTCGAGCCCGGCGAGAGGCCGCGCATGGAGACCGTCCGGTTCCGGACGCTTGGTTGCTACCCATTGACCGGAGCGATCCGCTCCGATGCCGCCGACCTTCCCTCCATCATCATGGAAATGCAGGCCAGCCGGACCTCCGAGCGCGAGGGCCGTTTGATCGACAGCGATTCCGTCGGCTCGATGGAAAAGAAAAAGCAGGAAGGCTATTTCTGAGATGAGTTTGGCCATGCCCGCACCCACCAACGCACTCGATATCTGGCTTGCCGAGCAGACCGACAAATCGCTGCTACGCTTTCTCACCTGCGGAAGCGTCGACGACGGTAAATCAACGCTCATCGGCCGTTTGCTCTATGACAGCCAGCTGATCCTGGATGACCAATTGGCGAGCCTCAAGAAGGAGAGCCATAATCGCACGGTGGGCGACGAGGGCATCGACTTTTCGCTGCTGGTCGACGGGCTGGCGGCTGAGCGGGAGCAGGGCATTACCATCGACGTTGCCTATCGGTTTTTCTCAACCGACAAGCGCAAGTTCATCGTTGCCGATACGCCGGGCCATGAGCAGTACACGCGAAACATGGCGACGGGCGCTTCCAATGCCGACCTCGCGCTCCTACTCGTCGATGCTCGCAAGGGCCTACTGACCCAGACCCGGCGCCACAGCTTCATCCTTTCGCTCGTCGGCGTAAAGCATGTGGTCTTGGTCGTGAATAAGATCGACTTGGTCGGGTACGACCAGGCCGTTTTTGATAAAATCGAGGCCGACTACCGGGAGTTTGCCCGGGATCTAGGTTTTCAGACGCTTGCGGCGGTGCCGGTTTCCGCGCTGCGTGGCGACAATATCCTATCGAAAAGCGAGCGGACGCCTTGGTTCGCCGGCGAACCGCTTGTGCCTCATCTCGAAACCATCGAAGTGGCGCAGGACAAAGCGGATCAGCCGTTCCGCTTCTCGGTGCAGTGGGTGAACCGTCCGAACCTCGACTTCCGGGGGTTCTCGGGGACAGTCGCTGCTGGGACGGTCAAGATTGGCGACGATGTGCTTGTCGCCGCATCGCGCAAGCCGGCCAAGATCGCCGACATTGTCACCATGGACGGTTCGCTGGCGAGCGCTGCAGCGGGGCAAGCCGTGACTTTGGTGCTGGATCGCGAGATCGACGTGTCGCGCGGGGATGTATTGTCGCATCCCGGGACGACGCCGGAATTCTCTAATCAGTTTCAGGCCAAGCTCGTTTGGATGAATGACGAACCAGCCTACCAGGGACGGTCTTATCTCCTCAAGATCGGTGCCCAAACGGTACCCGCGACCATAACGGACATCAAGTTCCGCACTAACGTGAACACGCTGGAGCATGTTGCGGCGAACAAGCTTGAGCTTAACGAAGTCGGCACCGTGACCATCGCGACCGACCGGGCGATCGCGTTTGATGCCTACGCCGACAATCCGTTGACCGGTGGCTTCATCCTCATTGATCGGCTGTCCAATGCCACGCTTTCGGCGGGAACGATCGAGTTTGGTCTGAGGCGGGCGCAGAACCTCACTTATCAAGCCTTTGACGTCAACCGAGCCGTGCGCGGCACGATGAAGGGGCAGGAGCCGCAGATCGTCTGGTTCACCGGGCTATCCGGGTCGGGAAAATCGACGATTGCGAATCTCCTTGAAAAGCGCCTGACGGCAGAGGGACGGCATTGCTACATTCTTGATGGCGATAATGTCCGCCATGGGCTCAACAAGGACCTTGGCTTCACGGAAGCTGCCCGCGTTGAAAACATTCGCCGCGTGGCCGAGGTCGCCAAGCTCATGGCCGATGCCGGGCTGATCGTCCTCGTGTCGTTCATCTCGCCGTTTGAGAAGGAACGCCAACTCGCCCGCGAGATCGCTGGCGATATTCGGTTCACCGAGGTTTTTGTCAGTACGCCGCTCGAAGTGGCCGAGGCGCGCGATCCCAAGGGGCTCTACGCCAAGGCAAGGCGCGGCGAGATCAAGAATTTCACCGGCATCGACAGTCCGTTCGAAGCACCGCGCAATCCTGACCTGACCTTGGATGCCGGATCCGAAGAGCCGGTAGTCTTGGCCGACCGGCTGCATGACTGGCTGAAAATCTAGGCTGCCGGACCGATCCTTTCGGAATTCGGCAGCGGGGCGAAATCGAGCTGATCGATGTCATTGAGGGTCTTCATAAGAAGGCCCCGGAAGACCGGCTCGGTTTCGTCGCGGTGGGCGATGATCTTGGGCAGGCCATTGATCTTGCCGACTAGGGAATTGCCGATCGCTTGGTCGAATTCTGCGCGCATCAGTTCCAGCGCCCTGGCGCCGGGTCCGACGATCAGGATATGCGAGGGATCGTAGATCGCCATCATACGGCTGATGCCGTAGCCGACAGCGCGGCCAGCGACGTTGAAGGCGTGCTTGGCCGCGCGATCTCCGGCTTCGGCCCGCTGCATCAGCATTTCATATTGCTGTACCGGGACAGCGGCGGCAGGCGGCGCGGTTTCGGGCACCGAGAAAGCTGTGCGCAGCACGGCATAGTCGGCGGCATAAGCCTCGATGCAGCCGCGCATGCCGCAGCGGCAGAGCGCGCCGTTCGGCAGGTGATTCATGTGCCCGAATTCGGTTGCCCCTTCATCGCCGCGCCCCATGATCTGGCCGCGAAAGGTGACGCCCATAGCGACGGTCGAGCCAATGAACACGGTGGCGACGCTGGCATCATACAAAGTTGGATCGAGCCAACGAGCGCCCTCGGCGAGCAAAACGCCGCGCTTATGAAGTGTAACCGGTAGGTTGCGTTTTTCGGACAGCTCGGACACGAATGAGGTGCCGGCAAGCCGCGGGATTGGTGACCAGCGGAGGCCCTGTCCATCGCGCTGCAGGATACCCTGGACGGAGATGGCGACTCGGCGCAACGAGAGGGCGGCCTGAGGCGTGCGGATCAGGAGCGCGGTGAGGCGCTCCGAGAGAAAGTCGGTCGGTTTTTGATACGCAAAAGTGTCTGGAGTCAGCGCGGTTTCGATGCGGTCGACGAGGACGCCGCCATAATCGATAAGCGACAGCCGCGCGCGATTGACGTCGATTTCGAAAAGCGCGAGATGCGCGGCATCGCGGGCGAAGTGCACGAGTGTCGCTGGACGTCCGCGGCTGCGGCCATCCACACGATCAGCGGCGACCTCGCTGACGAGACCCTGCACCAGAAGATCGGACATGATCGCGGTCATACTTGCGTGGCTGAGACCGGTGAGGCTTGCGAGGGCCGTGCGCGATTGCGCACCCTGCATGCGCAGCGCGCTTAAAACCAGTCCACGGTTTTGCCGACGGACGCTGTCACTATCGCTGACGGTTCTCGTCAAGCAGTTGTCTCCCTCACTCCGTCTTTAGACACCAAAGCCCAGCGATAGACGCAACCTCGATTTTTTTCACGGCCCGAATTTGACGTTGACACGCCAAGTTTTGCCATGCGACGTCGTTTTTCGGGCAACAAAAGAGCCTTGCCGCACCGTCGGCCCGAGGGATTCAGCAGGTCGAGATGCGCTACTGGCCTGATGCCCAAGGGAGGACCTGGATGAACAAGCAGCTCGCGGTGGTCTTGCTGACTTCTGCTGCACTTTCAAGCCCTGCTTGGGCTGAGGACGGCGTGGTTATCGGCGTTTCTTGGAATAATTTTCAGGAAGAGCGGTGGAAGACTGACGAGGCTGCGATCAAGACGGCACTCGAAGAGGCTGGCGCCACCTATATCGCGGCAGACGCTCAGTCCTCAGCGTCCAAGCAATTGACCGACATCGAGAGCCTGATTAGCCAGGGAGTCGATGCGATCATAGTGTTGGCCCAAGATAGCGAAGCGATCGGGCCTGCGGTTGCCGCCGCTGTCGCAGAAGGCATTCCGGTCGTCGGCTATGACCGGCTGATCGAAAACCCTGACGCGTTTTATCTGACTTTCGACAACAAGGAAGTCGGCCGCATGCAGGCTCGCGGCGTGTTCGAGCTAAAGCCTGAGGGCAATTACGTCTTCATCAAAGGCAATCCGACCGACCCCAACGCTGACTTTCTGTTTCAAGGTCAAATGGAAGTCCTGCAACCGGCGATCGATGCCGGGGCGATCCGAAATGTCGGTGAGGCCTATACCGACAACTGGAACCCCGAATATGCCCAGTCGAACATGGAGCAATTTCTGACCGCCAATAATAACGAGGTCGACGCCGTCGTCGCATCTAACGATGGCACTGCGGGCGGGGCAATTGCGGCGCTGGCAGCCCAAGGTCTTGCGGGATCAGTGCCGGTTTCAGGTCAGGATGGCGATCATGCCGCGCTCAATCGCATCGCGCTGGGGACGCAAACGGTTTCGGTGTGGAAAGATTCTCGCGAACTGGGCAAGAAAGCTGCGGAGATCGCGATCGAACTCGGCTCGGGGACGCCGCTTGATGCCGTACCGGGCGCGATAAAGTTTTCCGATGGCCCCAAGGGCGTCGAGATGAATGCGGTGTTGCTGACGCCGGTGCCGATCACGCGGGACAACCTCGGGCTTGCCATCGACGCAGGCTGGGTCACCAAGACGCTGGTTTGTCAGGGTGTCACGCCCGGCGCTGTTGCCGCATGTAACTGAGGCGAGAACCAGTTAGAATGATCGCCTTGATAGTTTTTCGCGCGCGCCGGCGACATGGGTTTGACGCGCAGCGATCCGGAGACCTGAATGGCTGACCAAGACGCCATTTTCACGCCTGCTCATCCCAGCAGCTTTGCGCAAAAACCACTGCAGCGATTCCTGATCGCCACCGAGGTCGATACGCGTCTGCTCGGTATGATCGGGGCGCTGGCGATCATCTGGATCGGGTTCAATGTCTTTTCGGGCGGCCTGTTTCTGACGCCCCGGAACCTGTGGAATTTGTCGGTCCAAACGGCCTCCGTCGCGGTGATCGTCACCGGCATGGTGCTGGTCATAGTCACCCGCAATATCGATCTTTCCGTGGGCTCCATTCTTGGCGTCGTCGGGATGGTCATGGGCGTGATGCAGACGCAGTTCCTGCCGGTTCAGCTTGGCTTGGGCCTTGGCCATCCACTGATCTGGATTCTTTCGCTGCTCGGCGGTTTGGTCGTCGGCGTAGGGATTGGTGCGCTGCAGGGTGCCATCATTGCGTATCTGCGTGTGCCGGCTTTCATCGTCACCCTTGGCGGCTACATGGTTTGGCGTGGCGCGGCCTGGTGGGTCACCATGGGCCGCACTGTTGCGCCACTTGACCCAACTTTCCAATTGATGGGCGGTGGCCCCGCTGGCTCGATCGGTGCGACCTGGAGCTGGGTCATTGGCGTCGTCGCCTGTCTAGCCATCCTCACGGCGATCTATTTCGACAGGAAGCAGCGGCAGAGGTTCAACTTTCCGCAGCGGCCGCTTTGGGCCGAAGCGACCATCGCCATCTTTGGATGCGGCACGACAATCGCGGCTGTTTGGATCGCCAATGCCTATCCCTGGCCGGTGCGGATTGCCGAGAATTATGCCGCCGCCAACGGCCTGGCGGTGCCGGAGGGTGGTCTCTTCATTTCCCATGGCATTGCCGTGCCAGTGCTGATCGCGGTGGGCGTCGGTGTGGCGATGACGTTCCTCAGCCGGCGCACGCGTTTTGGCCGCTACGTCTATGCCATGGGCGGTAACCCGGAAGCTGCGGAACTGGCTGGCATCAATACGCGCTGGGTCACGGTCAAGATTTTCATGCTGATGGGCGGACTTTGCGCCATCGCCGCAGCAATTTCGAGCGCGCGTCTCAATGCTGCGACCAATGCCCTAGGCACGCTCGACGAACTTTACGTCATCGCCGCAGCCGTCATCGGCGGCTCATCGCTAGCTGGCGGCGTGGGTACCATCGCTGGCGCCATGCTTGGTGCGGTGGTGATGCAATCTCTTCAATCCGGCATGGTGCTGATGGGGCTCGATAGCCCGCTGCAATCCATCGTGGTCGGCGTCGTCCTGGTCTTCGCGGTCTGGCTCGACACGCTCTACCGCCGGAATAAGCGCTAGGAGCGCAGACTATGCTGGATAAAAGCGCACCCCTGGTCGAAATGACGGATATTTCGATCGCCTTCGGCGGCATCAAGGCCGTTGACCATGCGTCTATCACACTTCACCGCGGAGAGGTCGTTAGCCTCTTGGGCCACAATGGCGCGGGCAAATCGACACTGATCAAGATCCTTGCAGGCGCCTATAAGCGTGACGGCGGCGAGATCCGGATCAATGGCGAACCGGCAAGCATCAACAATCCCCGCGATGCCAAAGGCTACGGAATCGAGACGGTCTACCAGCAGTTGGCGGTGGCCGATAATGTCGATGCTGCAGCCAATCTGTTTTTGGGCCGCGAGATGGTCACGTCGCTCGGGACGCTCGACGACGCCGCAATGGAATCGCGCGCTCGGGAAGTCATGGGCCGGCTTAACCCCAACTTTCAGCGGTTCAAGGAGCCGGTCCGGGCGCTTTCTGGTGGGCAACGCCAATCGGTAGCCATCGCTCGCGCCATCCTTTTCAATGCGCGCATTCTCGTCATGGACGAACCCACGGCCTCGCTCGGCCCGCAGGAAACGGCTCAGGTTGGCGATCTCATCAAGCAACTCAAGGCTGATGGCATCGGGATCTTTCTCATCAGCCACGATATCCATGACGTCTTCGATCTGGCGGACCGGGTCGTTGTCATGAAAAACGGTCAGGTGGTTGGCGAGGCGCGCACCAGTGATGTCACCAAGGACGAAGTGCTGGGGATGATTATCATGGGTACTGTACCGCCTGGTGCGCGGCTAGGGCCCGGAGCCATCCGCGGCTGATCGCGTTGCCTCGCGAGGATCGGCATTGAGGGCAGGGGGACGGGATGGAATATAAGGGCTTGCGCGGCGCCGCCTTGGCGCGGGTTATGCCGCGCCATGCGCCATTCTATTTTGGCCTCGCGATTGGCGCCATCGGCTTGGCGATATCGCTGCTGTTCTTTCCAAAATACGCGGTAAGCGTTGGCGCCAATTGCTTCTTCGCGGCCTATCTGGTGCTGACGCTGATCAAGTTACCGCATTTGACTGCAACTTACCTGCAGAAGCACGCGCGAGACGAGGATACGCCTGGATTTGGCCTCCTTCTTATTGTCCTCATCGTTATCATCGCCTCAGTCGTTTCGCTCTTCCTTGCGTTGAATCAGGACGGCGGCCCTGAGGCGGCCGAGATCGTCGCCAGCGTGGGATCAGTGGTTCTTGGCTGGTTCACCGTGCAGGTGATGGGGGCCCTCCACTACGCCTATGAATATTATCAGGCGCCAGATACCGAGAATGGCTCAGACATCGAGGGCGGGCTTCAGTTTCCCGGTGACGAAAAGCCTGATGGCATCGCCTTTCTCTATTTCTCTTTTACGGTCGGGACTTCGGTCGCAACGTCGGACACCAAGGTCACGACCAATGAAATGCGCAAACGGGTGATGACTCATCTGGTGTTCGCGCACTTCTATAACACCGTGCTGCTGGCGGCTGCCGTCAACGTCATGCTGGGCTCGGGCGGGGGCTGAACCCATGAAGAGTCCGTTTGCCAATTCCATGAGAAAAAAAGTCGGATAGCGACAATACTGTTGCATCGACCCGACAGGTCAAATAGGTACTGCGACGAAGGCCGCGTGGCGGAGTGGTTACGCAGCGGATTGCAAATCCGTGCACTCCGGTTCGATTCCGGACGCGGCCTCCATTATCCAAACATGTTCAGAACTGCTCCGAAACGCTTGACCGCGTTCGGCTTCAGCTTGCTAGTTCGCTGGCGGGTGGATATTCACGTCCGGCATATGACACTATGGGCAAGTGCCAATGGACGACTACCGAAGCGCCAGGATGGCAATGATCGACAGCCAGCTCCGCGCGAGTGGCGTGATGGATCGTGGTATCCTTTCGGCTATGGCCGAACTGCCGCGCGAGTTGTTCGTCGCCGAACATCGTCGGCCAGTCGCTTATGTCGATGACGTCCAGCCACTGGCGCATGGCCGCTTCCTGTTGTCCCCCTCGCAATTCGCGCGCATCGCGCAGCTTGCCAAGATCGCTCCGACCGACCGCGTGCTCGATGTCGGCACGGCGAGCGGATATTCCGCAGCCATCCTGGCGCGTCAGGCGCGCGAAGTGGTTGCAGCCGAGCATGTCGAGCAATTGGGCGAGTTGGCACGAAAAAATCTTGAGACGCTTGGCGTCAGCAATGTCTCTTTGGTGTCTACCGACGATGCACTCGCCACGTCCGGCCAGTTTGACGCCATCATTGTCGAAGGCGCCCTTGACGGCGAGCGCGGCGACCTGCTCAAACTCCTTGCCCCGAATGGTCGCCTTGTCGCTCCAATCTTGAAGCGCGGCGTTGCTGTCGTTGGCACATATTCGAGAGGCGACAGAGGCGTAATGTTTACGTCAGCCTTCGATGCGACAATGCCGCGCCTGCGGAATGACGTCGTCGACGACGAATTCAGGTTCTAGCGCGCCCGATGTTGCGAATCCGCCACGTCGGCAAAAGAAGCATGCGTTAATAAATGGTTTGCATGGCAATGGTTGGTTGTAGACCCGAAATGCCGCGCGTATGGGTAATTGGGTCGAAGGCGGGGTACCTGAAGTGAAAAAGTTCGTAACAGCGGGCGCGGTCGCTATTCTGCTGACCTTGGGTGCGAGTGGCGCTGCTCGCGCGCAGTCGATAACCGATGCGCTGACAGCAGCTTACAATCACGCGCCAGACCTGCAGTCAGCCTTGCTCGCTGCCAAGGCCTCGGCAGAAGACATTGTGCGTGCCAAATCGGGCAAGCTGCCAACGATTGGGGCGTCTGTTGCCGGGTCCAATAGCTGGAGCCTCGTGGGCGGTCAGTTTACGACGGGCAACCAGATTACGACTGGTGTTTCCTACAACCAGACGATCTTTGACAATTTCCAGACCGAAGCCGAGATCGAAGCGGCACGCGCAGCGGCCGAACTTTCGGAATATCAGATCCGCAATTCCGAGCAGACCGTGCTTCTTGCAGTGGTCCAGGCCTATATGGACGTGCTGAGCGGCCGACAGCTCGTCGCCTTGCGCCAGGACAATATCAACTTCTTCCAGGCGCAGTCGCAGTCGTCGCAAGACCGCCTCGATGTGGGTGAAGGCACCCGTATCGACGTGGCTCAGGCTCAGGCGCGCCTTGCCCAGGGGCAGGCTGCATACCGCGCCGCCCAGAGTAGTCTTGAGGTCAGCCAGGCGACATTCCAGCGTCTCGTCGGCGTACGTCCCCAGCAGCTCAACTCGTCGCACAATTTTGCCCGTTTGATCCCTTCGAGCCTCGACGCTGCTCTTGCAGAAGCTGAGGTTGGGCATCCGGCCATCATGATGTCCAAGGCGGCCATCCGCGCAGCGCAGGCTGGCAGCGATGCCGCCGAAGCTGCCTTCGGGCCGACGGCATCGATCAATGGCCAGGTAGGCAGCCGCTGGACCAATGGCGGACCGACCGATGGCTTCAGTGGCTCGCTCGGCTTCCAGGTGACCGTGCCGATCTATGCTGGCGGCGCAATCGGCGCAGGTGTTCGCAAGGCTAATCTCAACCAGATCAAATCTGAAGTCGACGCGATGTCGACCTATGATCAGGTTCGCGAGGCCGTTATTTCGGCTTGGGCCGGCATCCAGGCCGCCGATGCGCAAATCCAGGCAGCGCAAGCTGCTTCGCAGGCCGGCAACACTGTGCTCGAAGGCACGATCCAGGAGCGCGACCTCGGCACCAGCACAACGCTCGATGTGCTCAATTCCCAGGCCGAGCTGACGACCGCCAAGGAAAGCCTGATCAACGCGCAGACCCAGAAGGTTATTGCGACTTTCTCGCTGCTCTCGGCCATGGGCCGTCTGACGGCGCAAGATCTGGGCCTGCCGGTCGAAGTGAAGTCTGCCGTCAACTATACCCAGTCCGTCGAGGACGTTTGGCAGGAACTCCGCACCGTCGCAGAGTGACTGCTGAAAAATCCAGTTCTTGTGGCCGGGCAGGTCCCGGCCACAACTTTTTGTGGATCACCGCGGAACTGGCAGCCTAGTGATTCCTTCCTCTTCTATAACGCGTTAAGGTATGCGTAACGAATCGGAGGGGCGGCTTGCGGAAGTCTCTCTTGAGGGTCGAGCGTAAGTTGAGAGGCACTTATGAATAAGCCGGCTGCCAAAGAACCATCCATGGATGAAATCCTGTCTTCCATCCGGCAGATCATTGCCGACGATGATGACAGTGCGGCTCCGCGTCGTCCTTCGCTGCAGATCGCGCCCGATCCGATGGAAGCCATGTCCTTCTCCGGCGTGCCGAGCGATGACGATGGCGAACCTCTCGAGCTTTCATCGGCACAGATCGTCGCGGAAAATGATGATGCTGGCGCCGACATGGGCTTCGAAGCCCTTTTGGCTGACGCTCAAGCACAGACTGCTGAAAGCGCGCCAGCACTGGTCGTGCCCGATGACATTAGCTTTTCCCCGGCCGATAGCGCTTCAAGCGTGAATGAGCCTGACTCAAACGTCGCCGAACTGCCGAGCTTTGATCCGATCTCGTTCGGCGTCGAAGAAGAGCGCGCACCAGAGCCAGAATTCGCGCCCGAACCAGAATTTGTACCTGAACCAGAAGTTGAGGCCACCTCCGTGCTTTCTGCTGTCAGCAATGAAGAAGACCACTCGATCATCGATACGCCGGCTGAGGCTCCTGCCTATACCCGTCCGTCGATCGCTTCCATTTCGCCAATGCCGGATCGCCAGTTGAGCGCCGATATCGCCGAAGGCCTTCTTGAAACCACGACCAAGGCCGCCGTTCGCAGTTCGATCGGCAAGCTTGGCGCGGCAGGCCTGGGCACGATCGCTTCGCCAGCATTGGGCAATGGTGGATTGACCATCGAGGCTATGGTGCGCGAATTGCTGCGCCCCATGCTCAAGGAATGGCTGGATGAAAATCTACCGGCGGTTGTCGAGCGCATGGTCGAAAAGGAAATCGCCCGCGTTGCACGCGGCGATTGATCGAACCGGACCTCACCTGCGCTTTTAATCAATCGCGCAGTTGACCCTGGGACGCGCTTTTGCTTGAAGTTTCCAACCCTTTTGGGGCCCGCCATGTTCAGCTTGGCGGGTCTATCTGTTGTGAGTGACCTATGCTTGAAAAGACCTACGAGCCCGCCGCAGTGGAAAGCCGCATTTACGATGCCTGGCTGGACGCAAAGGCATTTGCGGCAGGAGCAGGGGCCAAGCCAGGCGCGGAAACGTTCACGATCGTTATTCCGCCGCCCAATGTCACCGGCTCGCTCCATATCGGACACGCGCTCAACAACACGATCCAGGATATTCTGGTTCGCTTCAATCGCATGCTGAAAAAGGACGTGCTCTGGCAGCCAGGCACGGACCATGCCGGCATCGCCACCCAGATGATCGTCGAGCGCCAGCTCGCTGAAAAGCAGATGAGCCGTCGCGACATGGGACGCGAGAAGTTCATCGAGCGCGTTTGGGAGTGGAAGGGCGAGAGCGGCGGCACGATCATGAACCAGCTCAAGCGCCTTGGCGCTTCGGCTGATTTTTCGCGTGAACGCTTCACCATGGGTGAAAATGGTGCGGCAGATGACCAGATGGTTCGCGCCGTCACCAAAGTATTCGTTGAGCTACATAAGCGCGGTCTGATCTACCGGGCCAAACGGCTGGTGAACTGGCATCCGGGCCTCGAGACTGCAATCTCGGATCTTGAAGTCGAAAATATCGAAATCAAGGGCCATATGTGGCACCTGCGCTATCCGCTGGCCGATGGGGTAACCTACCAGTTCCCGATCAAGGACGAAGAGGGCAACGTCACTGGCGAAGAAACGCGCGACTATATTATCGTTGCGACGACCCGGCCGGAAACCATGCTCGGCGACGTTGCCGTAGCAGTGCATCCGGAAGACGAGCGCTATCAGGGATTGATCGGCAAGTTCATCGAACTGCCACTAGTTGGCCGCCGAATTCCTGTCGTTGCCGATGAATATGCCGATCCCACGCTCGGCACGGGTGCTGTAAAAATCACGCCGGCGCATGACTTCAACGACTTCGAAGTTGGTGTGCGCGCCGGAGTCGAGCCGATCAACGTCTTTACGACGCGTGGCGCTATTGTCGAAGATGACATCGTGCCGGCAAAATATCGCGGCATGGACCGTTTCGATGCGCGTAAAGCCATTGTGGCCGATCTTGCGGCTTTGGCTGAAGACAACCCGATCCGCGGGCTCGACCATATCGAAGACAAGAAGATAATGGTGCCGCATGACGAGAAGAGCAAACTCGTCGTCATCGAGCCGTTCCTGACGGACCAGTGGTGGGTCAAGGCTGATGTGCTGGCCCAGCCGGCACTTGCGTCGGTGCGCGAAGGCCGCACCAAATTTGTGCCGCAGCAATACGAAAACACCTATTTTGCCTGGCTCGAAAACATCAAGCCTTGGTGCATTTCGCGCCAGCTTTGGTGGGGTCACCAGATCCCAGCCTGGTATGGCCCTGACAATGAAGCCTTCGTCGCTTCTAGCGAAGAGGAAGCCAAAGCGGCTGCCGAAAAGCACTATGGCAAGCCGGTCGAACTGACCCGCGATCCAGACGTGCTCGACACCTGGTTCTCCTCCGCGCTCTGGCCGTTTTCGACGCTCGGCTGGCCGGACGAAACGGCCGAGCTCAAGCGCTATTATCCGACGGATGTGCTCGTCACCGGCTTTGACATCATCTTCTTCTGGGTGGCCCGCATGATGATGATGGGCCTTGAATTCCTCGACGAAGAGCCGTTCCACACCGTCTACATGCATGCCTTGGTCCGCGACGAGAAGGGCCAGAAGATGAGCAAGACCAAGGGGAACGTCATCGATCCTCTCAAGCTCGTTGACGAATATGGTGCTGACGCCACGCGCTTCACGCTCGCTGCCATGGCCGCGCAGGGGCGTGACCTCAAGCTTGCTATCAGCCGGGTTGAGGGTTACCGCAATTTCGTGACCAAGCTCTGGAATGCGGCGCGCTTCCTTGAGATGAATGAGTGCCGCCGCGTCGAGGGCTATGATCCCAAGGCAAACACGCTTCCGCTCAATCGCTGGATAGTCGGCGCTACGGTTCGTGCTCTTGCGACAGTTCGCGCTGGCATCGAGGACTACAAGTTCAACGAAGCAGCGAACTCGGCTTATGATTTTGTCTGGGGCACGTTTTGCGATTGGTATGTCGAATTCGCCAAGCCCGTGTTCAACGGCGAGGACGAGGCGGCCAAGGCAGAAACACGCGCGTCCGCCGCTTGGGCGCTTGATCAGATCCTGATCATGCTTCACCCGATGATGCCCTTCGTCACCGAGGAGCTCTGGGCAGAAACGGGCAAGTTTGGCACGCCGCGGGAGAATCTGCTTATCCTGACCGAATGGCCAGCTTATGAGGGTCTCGAAGATGCTGCGGCCGATGAAGATCTCGCCTGGCTTATTGAGGTCATTTCAAATGTCCGTTCGGTACGCGCAGAAATGAACGTGCCGGCGAGCGCCAAGCTGCAGCTTGTCGTCAGCGGCGCCAAGGAAGCAACGCTGGGCCGGCTCGTGGCTAGCACGTCGCTGATCACGCGACTGGCCCGTCTCGAAGAGATTTCGCCACAGAACGATGTTCCGGGCGAGTCAGCGCAGTTCGTAGTGGGCGAGGCGACCTTCGCGCTGCCGCTTGCTGGCGTTATCGACATCGGGGCTGAAAAAACGCGCCTTGAGAAGGAAGTCACCAAACTCGACGGCGAAATCACCGGCGTCGACAAAAAGCTCGGGAACGAGCAGTTCGTCGCCAAGGCGCCCGAAGAGGTGATCGAAGAGCAGAAGGCCCGTCGCGAGGCAGCGGTCGACCGCCGTACTCGCATCCTCGAAGCGCTGAAGCGTCTGAGCTGAGGCCATCATGACAGATGAAGCGCCGTCCCCGGCTCCCATGGCCACAACAGCCGGATTGTTGGGCGCAGGGACGGTGCTGATTTTCGATGGCAAGGGCGGCGTCAGGCGTCACACGTCGGAAGAAGATCTGCCGAAAGCGCCACTGCGCGGCTTCGTGCTGATCGCGGGTAATTCACGGGCGCCCGAATTCCGTGTGTGGATGAAGGGCGAACTCGGCGACTTTCATGCCGATCTGCTGTCGGCGCCAAGCACACGGGCTCGCTGCACGGTTGTGGGCGATAAGGCACTCGTGGTGATCCGCGTCGCACGCCCAGGCGCCGAGCCAGATGATATGGGGCGACAATTGATGTCGCTGCTGATCGAAAAGGGCCGCGTGACGATCGCGTCCGAATTGAATGTCGCGGACTTCCTTGGCCTGCCGAAATGGGAGAGCTCGCACCATGCGCCTGTGTCGCCTGCCGATCTCGTCGCCCGGCTCGGGCTGAGGGCCGCGGACCGGTTAGAGCCCCTGGTCGAGATGCTCGGCGATAGGCTGGATAGTATCGAGGAATCGCTGATCATCGAGAACACCTCGACGGCGCAATCGCGGTTGAGCCACCTGCGGCGCACGATGATCAGCTTCCGTCGCATGGTCTGGCCCCTCCGCGATACGTTGAACACGCTTGAAATCGAAGACCTGAGCTTCTTCTCAGCAAGAGACCGGCTGCGCCTCCGCGAGGCTTCTGCACGTTCAGCCCGTCTGGGCGATGAGTTGCAGGCTATGTCTGAGCGCGCCGTGCTGGTCCATGAGCAGATCATCGATGCGCGGGCAGAGCAGATGAACCGTACCATGCTAATTCTTGCAGCGGTCACCGTCGTCTTCATGCCACTGACGCTCGTCACCGGTGTGCTGGGCATGAATGTCAGCGGCATTCCGATGGCTAATGATCCGGAAGCGTTCTGGTATGTGTGCGGCGGACTGATCTGCTTCTCGATCGCGATCGTCGTCTGGATGCGCAAACGCCGCTGGCTCTGATCTCTGTGTGACGAAATCGCAACAACGGTTTTGATTCACGCCATCACGCCACGCCATCAATAAATTGGCGATATTTCCTGCCACATTGTCAGCTTAAACGGGGTGCTCAAGCATTCGGGGGCGGGTGTGGCAGATTTTGGTGGAGGTGCTTTTTCGCGCCTTCAAGTCTGCCTGATCGTTCCCGAAGCGCTGCTAGTGGCGTGATCCGCCTAGATGGTGAAGACGTGCGTGCATTGACGAATGACAAGCGTGCTGGAGAACAAGAAGCCGAACTATTCGGTGGCATGTTCGACTCCGTGAACACGTTCGCTCAAATGCTGCCGCAATGCGGATTTACCAATCCTTCATACATTGCTTTTCACCGTCGGGCTTGCGGTTCAAGCTCTTTGCCAGGCGCGGCATTGCCGCTGCCTGAAATAGCAGACGCGCGCCTACTGGCGCGCAAAAGGAGTAAAATGCGGAAATCGCCGGCGTTCCATCTGGCATCCGCGGTCACCGGTCTTGCGCTCTCCGTTCTGGCGCTGGCCATTCCCGCTCAGGCTCAAACTGCTGCCGACGCGGCGCTCGACCTCGCCAATATGCTGGACGGGGCAGGGGGCGGTGTGTCTGGCGATGCCTATCTCTCGGCGCTTGAAGATGCCGCCGAAGCCGGTCAGCCCATGGCCATGTGGCAGCTTGGGACCATGTATGAAAATGGCGAAGGCGTCGCCAAGGATCCGGTCAAGGCTTTTGGCTATTTTGCCCAGATCGCCAATCAGCATGCGGATGCCGCTCCACGTGGCGTCGAGTCCGATATTGTGGCGCAGTCCTTCGTGAAAATGGGCGACTATTATCGTCAGGGTCTGCCCGATGCCGGCATTCCCGCCGACATCGAACGTTCACATGCGCTGCTTTTGCATGCTGCGACTTATTTCGGTGACGCCGATGCGCAGTACCGCGTCGGCCTGCTTTACCTTCAGGACGAGGGCTTTGGCGTCAATCCGCTCCAGAGTGCTCGTTGGTTTTCCCTAGCGGCCCGCAAGGGTCACTGCCTCGCCCAGGCGCGACTGGGTGACATGCTCTTCAACGGCATGGACGGGATCGAAGCCCAACCCATCGAAGGGCTGATGTGGCTCAATATCTCGCACGAGCGCTGCCTGGGCACTGTCGATCAGGCCCAGGTCGATGAACTGTTGAACCGGGCGGCCTCGATCGCACGGCCGGAAGACCGCGACAGTGCAGCGGCATTGGCGCAGTCGATTGCGCCCCAATTCGCTAATTTCTGAATTTGCTGCTGAGCAGAGCGGCGGCGCTAAACTCTCTTAGAGAGTGTAGCAGTCGCCGCCGCTGGCTTTGACGTTCGAGCAGATCGCGTTGGCACTCTGCAACGAATTTGCCGGCACGCGCACGCGATAGAAGATGCCGCGCTCGCCGAGATCAACTCGCTGAACCTCGAGGCTGGCACCGTTGAACATCGCGCCAAAGCGGGACGCGATGTTTTGGGCGCTTTGGCGTGCAGCTTCTTCGCTGCGCTGCGATGACAACTGAACATAGGCTGGCGCCGCAGCGCCCGTTGCCGTGGTGATCGCTGGCGTTGACGCTGTGGCCGTTGCCGGGGCCGGCGTTTGCGCAGGCGCAACGGTCGGAAAGGTTGCCGTCTGCGTCTGCTGAACGGGTGTTGCCGCAAGAGGCGCAGCAGCGGACGCAGCGTTCTGCGTCGGCAAGTTGCTCGGTCGCGCCAGAGGCACCGGCGCGGTCTTGCCAGCTATTGGGTTGCCAGCGAGATCAACGGCCTGAACAGTCGAACCAGGTTGCACAGGCGTCACTGCCGGTATTTCTGGTACGGCAGGCGTTTGAGCCGCAGCCGGGGTGCTTGCTGCAGCATCGGCGTTTGCGATCATGTCGGGCGTCGAGAAATCTGCCCCAGGAACATCAGGAACCGTCGGCCGATCGACTGGCAACATGGCTGAACCGGCGAGGCTGTCGCCACCGCTGACGATCGTGCCGTCCGGCCGTACGGTAACGGTGCGCACCTTTCGGTTCACGAGACCTTCGGCGTTGACATCATCAGCTGCAACTTGCGTTACGGCATCGACATCAGACTGATCGCGGGAAACGATCTGCTCACTGGCTGCGGTATTGGCGCCGGAAATTTCATTGAAGACCACGGACTGATTGGCATCTGCCGTATCTGTCGCCGGTGCCGGCACTTCCTTGATGGGCGTCGTATCCGCAGCCACGATTGGCGCAGGACCATCCGGCGTGCTCGTGCCCAAGCCGAGCACGGTGTAGAGACCAACCGCCGCAACTGCGAGCAGAAGCGTTGCCACCAACGGACCGGCCAGCGACCGAGTCATGCCCAGAATGCGGCGGCGTGGTGCCTTCGTAATGGGCTCGGCATCTTCGTCGTCAGGGAGGCGCGCTGAAATAACAGGTTCAACCCATTCCACACGTGCACCGCTGGTTGCAGCGGCGGCAAGAATGGCTTCTTCGATAGACGACACCTTGGTCGGCTGCACCGGAACGGCGGCAGCGGCAGGTTCGGCCTTCGGAATTGTCGGCGTTGCAAGGCTACGCAGGGCAGGGCTCGGCGCAGCGGGCCGCTGGTGGGCACGCGCTGCAGGGCCAATCAGCCGTTCGATTTCCTCGAGCGGATCGGGCAGCGGTTGTGCTTTGTGATGGGGTGGCGGCACGAACATTTCGTGGCTGAGGTCGAACTGAGCCAGCTTCACATCCGGCACTACCGGCTCGGCAGCCTCGACATGCGCTTCGGTTTTACCGGCAGGCGTGGAGCCAAGACCGAAAACGGGAGGAATGCCGAAGGAATCAACTTCACTCGGAAAATTCTCGCGCGGCACTTCGTCTGTCACGTCGAGCTCGACCAGTGGCTCTTCAAAGGTCGGTTCGGCGATGGCTTCAGGCTCTTCCGGAACGGAGAGCTCGGCAGCGATAAGATCGGCGAGGCTATCCTGATCGAGCGCCGGCATAGGCTCGGCGATAGCAGGCGCACTATCGGTCTCTGCCTCTGGCGTATGGGCCTCGGCTGGTTCCGGACGTGTCACGACAGGTTCAACAAAGGCGGATGCCTGCGGCATCACAGGTACGACCGGTTCATTGCGAACGGGCTCTGCCTGGCGGGGCTCAAAAGAGAAAGCGGGTGGCTCTTTGCGCTCAAGCGTTCCCGCAGGAGCGACCGGGCGCTGGGAGCGATCTTCCTGCATTGCCCGTGGCTCAGGCGTCGTCGCACTAGGGCCGGGAATGCGGATGCCGCGATTGTCGGCCTGCGTCTCAACCGAAAGCGCTGGCTTGACCGGAGCTTCGGCACCAGGGATACGAATGGGCTTGGCCGGAGGCGCAACTGGCTTGTCCGACTGTGCATCCTCGGCCATCAACCGAGCCAGCTCAGCGATCAGGTCGTCCGCGCTATCTGTCTGTCCTGCCATGAGTTTCGGCTTCGCTGTCGTCATTTGCCAGCGTCCCTAATAGCTGCAAATCCTTCTGTTGAGGATTTGCGGCGAGTTTCCACACCAATGCGCCCGAATTATGAAAGTTCTTCGGGGGCTGAGACGCCTAGAATTCCTAGGCCATTGCGCACAACCTGGCGTACGGCATCCACAAGTGCGAGTCGAGCCAATGTCAGCTTTGGATCGGCTGAGTTAACAAACCGCAAAGATGGGTCATCATTGCCCTTGGCCCAGAAGCCATGGAAGGCCGCGGCAAGGTCATGGACATAGAACGCAATCCGGTGCGGCTCGTGCGCAACAGCGGCAGCGGCGACGGTTCTCGGCCATGCAGCGAGAAGACGGATCAATTCGAGGTCAGCCGCCGAGGTCAGGACGTCGACGTCGGCAGAAGCGAGCGCTTCGGCGTCGGTCTTGAGATCAGGCATTTCGCTCTGGATCTTCCGGAAAATCGAGCAGGCGCGAGCATGCGCATACTGCACGTAGAAGACCGGATTGTCGCGCGTCTGTTCTTTGACCAGAGCAAAGTCAAAATCCATCGACGCGTCGTTGCGGCGGAAAAGCAGCATGAAGCGCGTCGCATCGGCCCCGACTTCATCGACGACGTCTGCAAGGGTGACGAGGTCGCCCGAGCGCTTCGACATCTTGAACGGCTCGCCGTTCTTGAGGAGACGGACGAGTTGGCAGATGCGCACGTCGATATCGGCTTCGCCATGGGATACGGCCTTAACCGCAGCCGAAAGACGCTTCACATAGCCCGAATGGTCGGCACCGAGCACGTTGACCATGTGCTTGAAGCCGCGAAGATATTTATTGCGGTGATAGGCGATATCGGCGGCAAAGTAGGTGAAGCTGCCGTCTGATTTGATCAGGGCGCGATCGGTGTCGTCGCCATAGTCCTTGGCCCGGAACAGAGTTTGCTCGCGATCTTCCCACTCTTCCGGCGCCTTGCCCTTTGGCGGGTCGAGCCGACCCTGATAGACCATTCCCTGTTCGCGCAGCCATTCGAGCGTGGTGTCGATATCGCCGCCCTGGCCGTGAAGCGTGCGTTCAGAGAAGAAGACGTCGTGATGGATGTTGAGCTGGGCCAGATCGGCCTTGATCAAATCCATCATCGCGGCCAGCGCTGCCTCGCGCGCGATAAGAACGGCTTCCTGCTCGGGCTTTTCGAGAAGCTTATTGCCATACTCGGCAGCCAGCGCTTGGCCCACTGGAATGAGATAATCGCCCGGATAGAAGCCGGATGGAATCTCGATGGTTTCACCCAGGCATTCGCGATAGCGCAGCAGTGCGGATTGACCGAGAATGATTGTCTGGCCGCCGGTGTCGTTGATGTAATATTCGCGCGTTACGTCGTAGCCAGAATAGGCCATGAGTGATGCCAGCGCGTCGCCAAAGACGGCGCCACGCGTGTGGCCCACATGCATGGGGCCCGTCGGGTTGGCCGAGACATACTCGACATTTACACGTTCGCCCTTGCCGAGATCGGTGCGACCATAGTTTTCGCGTTCAGCGCCGATCGACTTTAGCACCTTGTGCAGGATCGGCGTTGCGAGACGGAAATTGATGAAGCCAGGACCAGCGACCTCTACCGAGGTTACGTCCGCATCAGACTTGAAACGCTCGACAAGCGCAGCAGCCACTTCGCGTGGATTCTTCCCAAGCGGCTTGGCAACAACCATGGCGGCATTGGTCGAAAGATCGCCATGGGCTGGGTCTCGCGGGGGCTCCACCACAACGCGCGTCAGCAGATCGGTCCCGAGCTCGGGATGATCGGCAAGCAGGGCCTCAGTGACCCGGGTGGTGAAGAGTGCAAAAATATCCATGACAAACCCGCTGGAAATGCTGCGTGGCGGTTAGCGGAATTCCGGACGAGCGTCAAACAAGCGCTGGTACTCGTCAAGAGCATAGGGGTCGGTCATCCCGGCTATAAAGTCGGCGACGATCCGCGCGCGGTCGGTTGTGGAACTGGCCGAAGCTGACGCGATACCCCATCTGCCGGGCATGACGTCACTTTCCATATAGGCCGCAAACAGGCGCTCGACCACGCTTTCACTCTCGCGAACCGGGCGCATGACGGCTTCGTCGCGATAGACGCGGTTAAAGAGAACCTCTTTCAGTCCACGCTCTGCGGCCGCAGTCTCCTCAGAAAACGTAACGAGAGTTTTACCGGCCATGCGCACATCCTCGGCCGATTCCACGCCTGCCGACTCGAGGTTGAGCGCACTTTGGCGGATCACGTCTTCGATGGCGCGGGTGATCATCCTGCGCTGAACCTCGTGCGTCTGGCGCTTGGGGCCGACCTTTGGATAGAGGCTTTCCACCTCTAAAACGATCGGACCGGCCATCGGGGCGTCTTCGAAATCAGTCAGTTTGACGAGACCAGCGCGCAACGCGTCGTCAATGTCATGGGCATTGTAAGCGATATCATCCGAAATGGCCGCGACCTGCGCTTCGAGCGAGGCATGGCTCGACAGGCGAAGTTCGGTAATAGCGGGGATGTCATTGATGCCAGCGGGCAAGCCCTCTGCGATATATCGACCAACCGGTTGCCCGGCAGAATCCACCATCGGCCCATTGTGCTTGAGGATGCCCTCTAGCGTTTCCCAAGTGAGATTAAGACCATCGTGCTCGGCATAGCGATTTTCGAGCTGCGTCACGACGCGGAGCGCCTGGACGTTGTGGTCGAATCCGCCATAGGGCGCCATGGCCCGATGCAGGGCACGTTCCCCCGCGTGACCGAACGGGGTATGGCCGAGGTCGTGGCTGAGCGCGAGCGCTTCCGCCAAGTCCTCGTTAAGCCGCAGGGCGCGGGCGATGGAGCGGGCGATTTGGCTGACTTCGAGCGTATGAGTCAGCCGGTTGCGAAAGTGACGGCCTTCGTGATGGAGAAAGACCTGGGTCTTGTGCTGCAAGCGCCGGAAGGCCGTCGAGTGGATGATGCGATCGCGATCGCGCTGGAATTCGGAGCGCGTCGGGCTAGGCCCAGCGCCATAAAGGCGGCCGAGAGAATCTTCCGGTTTGCTGGCATAGGGAGCCGTTTCGCTCATCTTTTCGTTCTGCTCTTTGCATCGACGCTTGCTGCGCCTATCTTATGCGTTGCGTTATGACATTACGATCGTATCGGAAACTTCCATGACTGCCGTTGCCACCGCCCAAACTGCCTCCGTGACATTGTCTGATCGCGCTGCCAAGCGCGTTTCGCGAATTCTGTCCAAGGAGCCCGCCGGAACCGTTTTGCGCGTCTCCGTCGCCGGCGGCGGCTGTTCTGGCTTTCAGTACGAATATAATCTGGTTCAGGAAACAGCAGGCGAGGACGATTTGGTTCTGAGCAAGGGCGACGCAACCGTGCTGATCGATTCCATGAGCCTTGAATTCATGGGCGGCTCGGAAATCGACTTCGTCGATGATCTGGTTGGCCAGTCATTCCAGATCAAAAACCCCAATGCCGTCGCATCTTGCGGCTGCGGAACCAGCTTTGCCGTTTGACGTCCCTGCAGCCTCGTTTATCCTTATCCGTCCGAAACATAAGAAGACGGAAGAGGGTAGGGCGGAATGGACAGGACAGAAGTCGATAGGGTGATCGATGCAGCAGTGACCGGCAAGAAGCTGGTTGGCACCGTAGTTATGGCAGCGATCGATGGGGAGATCGTTTACTCTCGCGCCGCTGGTCTTGCAGACCGCGAAGAATCAGAGCCGATGCGCGAAGACACGATCTTCCGCGCGGCCTCGCTGACCAAGCCGCTAGTCGCCGCAACAATTCTCGCCATGACCGATCGAGGCCTGCTCAAGGTTACGGACCCGGTTTCGGACTATCTTCCCTATTTCACGCCGGCGCTGCCGGACGGCACACGGCCTGTTATCACGCTCAAGCATTTGCTGACGCACACCGCCGGTCTCACTTACGACTATTCCAAGGACCCGCGGATCAGTCCCGGCCTGACGGACACGACGACAAGCCTTGATGGCGTGCTGCGCCTGATCGCGGAGCAACCGCTGAATTACGCGCCGGGTACATCCTGGCTTTACTCAATGGCGATCGACGTTCTCGGCGGGGTCGCTGCGGCGGTTCACGGGACCGATTTGGCTACCGCAGTAGCGCATTATGTGACCGGGCCGCTTGGCATGAAGGATACCGCGTTCCATCTTGATAGCGGCGAGCGCCTGGCCGTGCCCTATGCCGATGGCGAGACCGAGCCGGTGCGGATGAGCGATCCGCACGCTGCCAAGAACCCATGGAATGCTGTCACGACTTTTTCGCCCAAGCGGATTTTCAACGCGCAGGCATTTCAGTCTGGCGGTGGCGGCATGGCGACGACCGCGCCGGATTATATACGCTTCCTGATGGCCGTGACGCAGGGTGGTGCGCCCATTCTAGAGGCCGAGACGACCCGGGCGGCGCTGCAAGATCAGATGGGTTACGAGCGTGACCCTGGCCAAGCATTCAGCTTCTTTGGCAGCTATACCGTCGATCCGGCGCGCGCCAATTTGCCTTGGACAGCGGGCACCAACAATTGGGGCGGTATCTACGGCCATGTTTGGTTGATAGAGCCGAGCCGCAAAATATGTTCGGTGTCGCTAACCAATACGGCTTTCTATGGCGGCGAGCTTGAGTATCCGCTGCGGCTGCGCCAAGCTATCCACGCCTGAGACCCGAGCGGAAAGACTGCCCTGATGCGTATGGCCACCTGGAATATCAACGGCATCAAAGCCCGCCTTGAGCTGCTGCTGAAGTGGCTCGATGAGGAACAGCCCGACATCGTCGGTCTGCAGGAAATCAAGACAGTCGACGAGGGCTTTCCCTCGGCCGAAATCGAGGCCCTGGGCTACAATGTCGTGACCCATGGCCAGAAGAGCTGGAACGGGGTGGCGTTGCTCTCGAAACTGCCGTTCGACGAGGTGACGCGCGGTCTGCCCGGAGACGACGCGGATGAACAATCGCGCTTGATCGAGGCAGTCTTCTCGGTCGAAGGCGGCGTCGTGCGGGTCTGCAACATCTATCTCCCCAACGGGAATTCGGTCGATACCGAGAAGTTTCCTTACAAACTGCGGTGGATGGATCGGCTCAATGCCTATGTCGCTGATCGCCTGACGCTCGAAGAGCCGTTCGTGCTGATGGGGGATTTCAACCTGATTCCGGCGCCGATCGACGCGCATGACCCACAGGCCTGGTGGGGCGATGCGCTCTACCGGCCGGAAAGTCTCGAACGATTCCGCGTGTTGAAGAACATGGGCATGACGGACGCGTTGCGGGCGATGACTGCCGAGCAGACCTTCACGTTCTGGGATTTCCAGGCGGGCGCCTGGCGCCGCAATGCTGGCATCCGCATCGACCACCTGATGCTTTCGCCGCAGGCGACGGATCGGCTCGATGGCGTCACGGTCCACAAGGACGTGCGCGGCTGGGACAAGCCGAGCGATCACGTGCCTGTGGAAGGCCAGTTCAGCTTCTGATTCCGTCGGTCGTGCTGTCTTGACGCCCTGCGGGCTCGGGGACATGGATTGAGCATGATCGTCGCGCGGCAGATATCGCCATGAGTGAACTAGAGGCCCACTGGCTCGAAACCGAGCCGGCAGACGCCGAGGTTCTGCATGTCGATGTGCGAGGCTACGAGGGCCCGCTCGATCTGCTGCTCGACTTGGCGCGGCGGCAGAAGGTTGATCTCGCCTCGATCTCGATCCTGTCGCTCGCAGAGCAATATCTCGACTTCATCGAGACCGCGCGGGAAGGGCGGCTGGAAGTGGCTGCCGATTACCTCGTCATGGCCGCGTGGCTCGCTTATCTCAAAAGCCGGCTCATGGTGCCGCAGGCGCCGGACGATGACGAGCCCTCCGGCGAAATGCTGGCGGCCATGCTGCAATTCAGGCTCAAGCGCCTTGAGGCAATGCGCCTCGCGGCAAGTCGCCTCCTCGGGCGAGCGCGTCTCGGGCGCGAAGTTTTTGCGCGAGGCGCTGGGGAACCGCTGGTCGTGACGCGCAAAGCAAAATGGGAGGCCAGCTACTACGAGCTTCTCAAAGCCTATTCGGCGCAGCGCGAACGGGGATCCATCACCGAATATAAGCCCATCATCAGAACCGTCTGGTCGCTTCAGGATGCGCGAGACATTCTGCAGCGGTTGATCGGCGACAGCGCCGAATGGATCGCCATGGACCACTATCTAGCGGAATATCTCGCCATTCCAAAAGACCGCACAACCATTCGGGCGTCCACGTTTGCATCAAGTCTCGAACTCGTTCGCCAGGGCCAAATCGAGATCCGGCAGCATGAGACTTTCGGCCCGATCCTCATGCGCAGGCGGCAGGTGCAGCAGTGATGCACGATGATGGACTGCCGATGAGCGTTCGGCAGCGGCAGCTTAGAATTGTCGAGGCAGTTCTGTTCTCTTCGCCTGAACCGCTCTCGCTCTCCGAAATTCTGCCCTATGTCGGTGAGGGTGCAGACCTGCCTTCTCTGATCGAGGACTTGCGAAACCAATATGCTCCCCGAGGCATCAACCTCGTGCGGCGCGGCGACAGATGGGCGTTTCGCACTGCCGAGGACCTCGGCTTCCTCTTGCGTCGCCAGGAAGAAGAGACCCGTCCGCTTTCCCGCGCTGCACTCGAGACATTAGCGATCATTGCCTATCACCAGCCGACGACGCGCTCTGAAATCGAGGAAGTGCGCGGGGTGGCGGTCGGCAAGGGGACGCTGGATTTGTTGATGGAAGCGGGCTGGGTGCGGATGCGCGGGCGGCGCCGCACACCGGGGCGCCCTGTAACCTATGGCACGACCCACGAGTTTCTCGACCATTTCAGCCTTGAAAGCCTGACCGATCTTCCCGGGCTCGACGAACTCAAGGGGGCAGGGCTCCTGTCATCGCGACTTCCTGCCTCGTTGCAGATCCCTTTGCCATTCGATGGCGACTTGCGTGAAGACGAGGATCCGCTTGATCCGGATGATGCCGGTGTGGATACAGAATAGTACTGGCGCTTTCGTGAGGTGCAAAAACCAACACGTTCTTGTGTTTGCCCGCGATTGAACCTATTTCTGGCGCTATGTATCGCGTGTTACGCGTTCTAGAAGTCTAGGGAGATCAACATGCACGCGCCTTCCATTTGGGGCATCCTCGTCGTCGCCGTCGTCGTGGTTCTTTTGTTCGGCCGCGGGAAGATCTCCGGCATGATGGGCGAAGTCGCATCCGGCATCAAAGCCTTCCAGAAGGGCATGAAGGATGACGATGACAAGCCGGTTGACCGGGTCACCACCACTGCCGACCTGAACGCCCGCGAAGCCGAGCGCAAGGACGTCTGATCCTTCTCGGCCCGACTAGCGACCCTGCGTCGCGCCCGGAGACTATTCTATGCTCGGTCTAGGCTGGACAGAGATGCTTGTGATCGGCGTCGTTGCGCTGATCGTCATCGGTCCAAAAGATTTGCCCGTCGTTATGGGTCGCCTCGGAAAATTCATGGGGCAGATCCGCCGCATGGGCAACGAGTTCCAGCGTGAAATCAATCGGACCACCGGGCTCGATGAGGTGCGCAATCTGCGTAACTCGATCACTTCGCCGCTGAAGAAAACCGCCGAAGAAATTCGGCGCGATTTCAACACGATGACGCCGACCGGCCAAAAGCCGAGCGGCATAATCAAGCCGGCCGATCCCAAAGTCGAAAGCGTCGTCGATGAGCTTCGTGCCGCAGCCGGCATGCCGGTTGAAGCGAAGTCGAATGATGAACTCGCCGCAGACTATGGTTTCAAGCCGGGCGAAACGTCGACTGGTCCGGTAAAGGCCGCTCAAGTAAGCCAGCCCCAGCCGCTGTCTCCTGTGCCAACGGCACCGGTGGTTACGAGCGATCTAGCACCTATTGAAACGGTCGTTGCTCCCAAGCCAAACACAGTGCGGGCGGCCCCCGCGAAGAAGCCTGCTCCCAAGAAGGCCGTCGCAGCGAAAACTTCGGAAGTCGAAGTGCTCGCCAATACGCCCCCTGCGGTGGGTGCAGAGCTCGCGCCTGTCGAAGTGCCTAAGAAGCCGCGCAAGCCTCGCGTGAAAGCTGCCGTGACCGTTGCGGAAGCTGAGCCGATCGCCCCGGTTAAAAAGCCGCGCGCTCCCCGGAAGAAGCCGGAAACTCCGGAAGAAACGAAGTAGTTAAATGGCCGACGTGAAGCAGCCGCAGCTCAAAAATCAGAACAAGCCAGAGATAGAAGACGAGCTCACCGGCAGCGAAGCGCCGCTTCTTGAGCATCTGATCGAGCTGCGAAAGCGTCTGATCAACTGCGCGATTGCCATCGTCGTTTTGATGGTCGGGTGTTTTCTGGTCTCGAAGAATATCTTCGACATTCTGCTCGGGCCCTATCGAGGGGTTTATGCCAACGACCCCACGCACAAGATCGAGCTGATCTATACGGCGCCGCAGGAACTCTTCTTCACCGAAGTGAACCTCGCCTTTTTCGGCGCGATCTTCCTCGGCTTCCCGTTCATGGCCTCGCAAATTTATATGTTTGTGGCGCCCGGGCTCTATAAGCATGAGCGCAAAGCGCTGGTGCCTTATCTGATCGCGACGCCCGTGTTCTTCATCTTGGGCGCTGCGATGGTCTACTTCACCGTTCTGCCCATGGCGCTGCATTTCTTTGCCAGCATGCAGACCGAAGAAATCACGCTGGTGCCGCGCGTCTCCGAATATCTCGGCTTCGCCATGACGCTGATTCTGGCATTCGGTGTGTGCTTCCAGCTTCCCGTCGTCTTGACGCTGCTGGCGCAGATCGATCTCGTCAATGTCGACATGCTTAAGAAGGGGCGGCGTTACGCCATCGTCGGCATCTTGATCGTTGCAGCGCTGATTACGCCGCCGGATCCGATTTCCCAGATCGGGCTTGCCCTGCCGATGTACGGGCTTTACGAACTGGCAATCCTGTCCGTTCGCATGGTCCAGAAGCGTCGTGAAGCGGCCCTGGCGGCACAGGAAGCCGAGCTTTCCAGCTCATCTACCGAATAAGCGCATCGCGTTATCCCGCGGTGCAGCACGTTCTGTCCCGCGGCACTGGCAGGCACGCCCGGGACGGATTGATCCAGGCCTGCAGCAACCAGAGGCGGGCTGGGCCCGTGGTGACCGATGTTCGATATCAAGTGGATTAGAGCCAACGCCGAAACTTTCGACGCTGCCGTTTCCCGGCGCAAGAATGTTTCCGTGCGCTCTTCCGATCTTCTTGCGATCGACGACCGTCGGCGCGAGATCATCGGTCGCCTCAACGAAGCACAGGAAAAGCGCAATACGCTGTCCAAACAGATCGGCCAGGCCAAGGCCCAAAAGGATGAGGCCAAAGCTCAGGAGCTGATGGCCGAAGTCGCGCGCCTCAAGGAGTTCATCCCGACGGGTGAAGCAGAAGAGCGCGCGGTTGAAGCCGAACTGCGCTCGGCCATGGCCGTCATTCCAAACATGATGCTCGACGAAGTGCCGACCGGTGAAGACGAGAGCGACAACGTCGAGTACTTTGGTCCTAACGGCTCGGCCGAAACGGCTGCTCGTGTTCGTCCTGCCAAGCCAAGCTTCTCGTTCGCTCCCAAGGAGCATTACGAAATCGGCGTCGCCACGAAGGACATGGATTTCGAAACCGCAGCCAAACTATCCGGCAGCCGTTTCGTCATCTTGAAGGGGCAAGTCGCGCGTCTGGAACGTGCCATCGGACAATTCATGCTCGATCTTCACACCACGGAGCACGGCTATCTCGAAGTGCAGCCGCCGCTGCTCGTGCGCGACGAAGCCCTGTTCGGCACCAACCAATTGCCGAAGTTCGAAGAAGACCTGTTTTTCACGCCGCATGGCGACAGCCGTCTTGCTCTAATTCCAACGGCGGAAGTGTCGCTGACCAACATGGTCCGCGAATCGATCCTTTCGGAAGAAGAATTGCCGCTGCGCTTCTCTGCGCTGACGCCTTGTTTCCGGTCCGAGGCTGGCTCTGCTGGCCGCGATACGCGCGGTATGCTTCGCCAACATCAGTTCGATAAGGTGGAGATGGTGTCGGTGACGACGCCCGAAGCCTCGATCGAAGAACACGAGCGCATGCTCGCCTGCGCCGAGACGGTGCTGCAACGACTTGGTCTCCACTACCGGGTTATGACCCTTTGCACCGGTGACGTAGGCTTCGGCGCGCAAAAGACCTATGACATCGAGGTCTGGCTGCCTGGGCAGGATACCTATCGCGAGATTTCGTCTGTTTCTGTCTGCGGTGATTTTCAGGCGCGCCGTATGGAAGCCCGCTATCGGCCATCGGGCGAAAAGCAGGCGCCACGCTACGTTCACACGCTCAATGGCTCCGGAACGGCCGTGGGTCGCTGCCTGATTGCGGTGCTTGAAAACTACCAGCAAGAAGACGGCTCCGTGCTGATTCCCGAAGCGTTGCAGCCCTATATGGGCGGGCTCACCTCCATCGGAGGCAAGTAAAGCCATGCGCATCCTCATCACCAATGACGATGGTGTGGATGCGCCCGGCATCGCCATCATGGCGGAAATCGCGGCGGCTTTGTCCGACGACGTTTGGATCGTCGCGCCCGACGGCAATCAATCGGGCGCAGGCCACAGGTTCACCTTGGGCCGCGAACTGGCTCTCGAGCAACTAGGGCCCAAAAGATTTGCAGTTATCGGCGGCTCTCCGGCCGACTGCGTCGTCGCTGGGATGACGCATCTGCTCGGCGATCGGCCTGCGGATCTCGTTCTCTCGGGCGTGAATGCCGGCCAGAACCTCGGCGATATCGTCAACTGTTCTGGCACTGCGGCCGGCGCGCGCGAGGGCGCTTTGCAGGGTGCCATCGGCATCGCGATGAGTCAGGCAATCGATTACGAGAAGAGCCATACGATCGATTGGTCGAACGCGACCCGATTTGGCGCCGCAACTGTAGAAGCGATCCTGCGCTCCAAGGGCGATGAAGACGTCTTTTACAACGTCAATTTTCCCGCCTGTGAGCCGGGTGAAGTCAATGGAATCGCTGCGGTGCCGCATCAGCGCTTTTCTCGATCGGCTTTCCGGTATCACCCAAGCGATAGTCACAGCGCGTTCTATGTCTCGATTCCCGAAACCCCACAGCCGCTCGATCCCGGCGCGGATTTTGAGATTTTAAGACGTCAAAACACCATCACCGTGACGCCATTTGCCCTGCAGCAAAGCGAAGCCCGCGCTCTCGCGACGCTCGCCGGAATGCGCTTATCCCCAGATCGGCAATCTTAACCTTACCTATTCGACAATGTAGCCATGTCGAATTCACTCAATTCGCATCGACTTTAAATTCGTCTTTACCTTACCGGCCTAGTCTCGATTCCAGTGTTAAGTACCTGCGTGCGAGTTAGCCGATGCGTAAAAACCTGTTAGCCAGGGTGCCTAAAGGTACAGTAGCCGTCGCTGGTTTGATTGTTGCTGCAGTCGGTTTGTCCGGTTGCTCCAGCCTCGGTGCTAGAACTTTTGGTGACCCGACAACTACCGGCTCGGTCGCGCAGTCGCCGGCGCCGCAATCAATGAATCAGCAGATGCCATCGTCGCTCGGTCCGCAGGGATCGATGCAGGTCGCTGATGCCCGTTTCCTGCCACCAGCGCCGATTGGCTCCTCGTTCGGAGCACCCAGTCAGCCTATTTCGCCCGTTCAGTCGGGCTTCATGCAGCCGGCCGGCGCGACGTCGCCGATCGGAATGGGGGCGGGTTCGCCCTCGGTTCAATCCCAGGATCTTCCTGTACTGAGTCAATCCGCTTCCATGGGAACCTCGCAAGCCATGCCCGCCATGCAGTCCTTGCCCACCGCGCCGGCAATGCCGCCCGCCGTGGCTCTCAATTCCGCTCCTTCCGGTGTCGCTCTTGGCGCGCCTCCATCCAATCTGGCTCTGCCGACCAATAGCAATGTGCCCGTCGCCGCTGCGCAGGGTGCACAGGCTGGGACGTTCACCCACACCATTGCCGGTGGCGAGTCGCTCTACACCATCGCCCGCCGCTACGAGGTCACGACCCAGTCACTCGTGCAGGCCAATGGTCTTTCCTCGCCCGACAAGATCGTCGTTGGCCAGGCGCTGATCATCCCGGGCCGTCCGGACCTCGTCCGCACGCCCACTGCGGCTCCGGCCGCGCAGCCGGTCACCCAGGTTGCAAGCGTCGGCGGCAATCTCGGCGCGCCGCCGGCCCCACTTGGTAGCCGCCCACAGGCAATGCCTCAGGCCGTGCCGCAGCAAGCTGCCGTCGCTCCCGCCGCCACGCCGGCACCGGTTGCTCAGCCAACCGCTGCTCCAGCGCCGACCCAGGTTGCCAACGTTCCGGCCGCCGAACCTGTCGCTTCGGGTAATGACAAGTTCCGTTGGCCAGTCAGCGGCCGCGTCATCACCGATTTCGCCGCATCGCGCGGCACCGGTATCAATATCGACGTGCCGGAAGGCTCTTCGGTCAAGGCCGCCGAAAACGGTACAGTCATCTATGTCGGCTCGGGCGTCGAAGGTTACGGCAACCTGATCCTGATCCGCCATCCCAATGGTTACGTCTCCGCCTATGCCCATCTCGATGGCATGTCGGTCGCCAAGGGTGCTGCGGTTTCCCGCGGCGACGCGATCGGTACGGTCGGCATGACGGGCTCGGTGTCCAAGCCCCAGCTGCACTTCGAACTGCGTAAGGGTGCGACCCCGGTCGATCCAATGCCGCTGCTCGCCAGCTAAGCGACATACGTTCAAATTCGAGAGGCCGGAGCCAACGCTCCGGCCTTTTTGTTTGTGATTAGGCCGTCTTGCCCATCTCACCCGCGAGCGTGCGGATCAGCTGAATGGCCACACGGCCGGATCGTGCGCCTCGAGTTGCGGCCCATTCGATGGCGCGGGCGCGCAGTGTTTCTTCGTCGAGGCCCAGATCATAATGGGTCGCATAGCCGCGGACCATGGCGAGATAGGTGTCCTGATCGCAATTGTGGAAGCCGAGCCACAGGCCGAAGCGGTCCGAAAGAGAGACCTTTTCTTCGACAGCTTCGCCGGGATTGATTGCCGTAGAGCGCTCGTTCTCGATCATGTCGCGCGGCATCAAATGGCGGCGGTTCGAGGTGGCATAGAAAAGGACATTGTCTGGCCGTCCCTCAAGCCCACCATCAAGAATGGTCTTCAGCGATTTGTAGCTGGTCTCGCCACTGTCAAAGCTGAGATCATCGCAAAATACGATGAACCGGGCAGGGGCGCCGGCAATGGTCCGCATCAGTTGCGGCAGGGTCTCGAGATCCTCTCGCGCAATTTCAATAAGGACCAGACGCTCAAAGTCCTCACGCGACGTGATGTCGCCGTGGATGGCCTTGACCAGCGAGCTCTTGCCCATCCCCCGCGCGCCCCAAAGTAGCGCGTTGTTTGCGCCATGGCCGCGGGCGAACTGTTCGGTATTGGTCAAAAGCAGATCGCGCACATGGTCGATGCCGCGGAGCATCGACAGCGGGACGCGGCTAACCCGCTGCACAGGGAGCAGCGTTCCGGCTTCTCCCTGCCAATGAAAGGCGTCGGCGATGTCGAGATCGAGGCCAGAAGTGCTCGACGTCTCTGGGACCAACGCAACGGCAATGGCTTCGAGAGCAGTGGCGATACGGCCAAGATAGTCTTTGGTTTTCACCAGTCTATTCCTTCAAAAGACGCGCGGCATTGTGTTCCGTGAATAGCTTTGCAATCACAGGGGCCCAAATGTATAGTCCGCGCGATTTTGGCCGGGGTGCAAGTGCACAAGACCCCATACGCGTCCAGTCTTTTCAAGCGAGACTGTTTGGCGCCCTTCTCCCCACACAAGAAGAATCGTAAGGAGTTCGCCTGATGTTTGTAACGCCCGCTTTTGCGCAGGATGCAGCTGCACCCGCCACGGGAGGTTTCCAGGACATTCTGATCCAGCTTATGCCGATCGTGCTGCTGGTCATCATTTTCTGGCTGCTGATCTTCCGCCCGCAGCAGAAGCGGTTGAAAGCACAGCAGGCTATGCTCTCGGCTATCCGTCGCGGCGACACGGTCGTCACCACCGGCGGCATCGTCGGCAAGGTGACCAAGGCCGTTGACGGCGAAGATCTGGAAGTCGAAATCTCCCAGGGCGTTAAGGTCAAGCTCGTGCGCGGCATGATTGCCGACGTGCGCTCCAAGGCCGAGCCGGTGAACGACAACAAGCCGGCCTAAGCCGGAAACCAATCGGCCGGAGCCCGCGCGGCTCCGGCTTTCTGACTCTTTGAAGCCGCATGTTTTCGTCCCGAACCCGATATCTGCTTCGGGAAACATGCTCTAGGACGCCGTTTCATGAACCAGTCGCCGTTCCGCGTTGCCATCATTCTGATCGTCGCGATTGCGGGCATTCTGTTTGCCGCTCCCAATTTTCTGCCAAAAGACGTGCAGGATTCCTTGCCGGGGTGGCTGCCCAAGCCTGGGCTGGTTCTAGGTCTCGATCTCCAGGGCGGTTCGCACCTGCTGCTCGGCGTTGACGAAAATAGCATCGTTTCCCAGCGCCTTTCCGACGTGCGCCGCGACGCACGAAACGTGCTCGCCAATCAAAATGGTATCGGCAACATCATCACGACCGATGATGCCAAGCGCGCCATCTATATCGAGCTGACCGATCCTGCTCAAAAAGAGCAGGCGATGACGGCGCTTCAGGGCATTCAGAACACGGTCAATAACTCGCTGTTCTCGACCGGCGTCGGCGTCAACGAACTCGCATTCAGCGACATGCCCGATGGGCGTATCCAGATTGCTCTGACGCCCGAAGGCGTCACCCAGCGCATGAGCTCGCTGGTGTCGCAGTCGGTCGAAGTCATCCGCAATCGTATCGACGAGCTTGGCACGACCGAGCCAACGATCCAGCGCCAGGGCGACACCCGCGTTCTCGTCCAGGTTCCGGGCTTCGGCGATTCGACACGCCTCAAGAACATCGTTTCGCAGACCGCGCGCCTGACATTCCACATGGTCTATCCGGGACTGACGGCTGATCAGGCAGAGGCGCAGGGCCTCCCCGCTGGCACCATGATCCTGCCGAGCCAGGATGGTACCCGCGAACTGCTCTACGAAGACGTTGCCCTCGGCGGTGAATCGCTCGTCGATGCCCAGCCATCCTATGATTCTCAGCGCGGTATTCCGGTCGTCAGCTTCAAGTTTGACACGCGCGGCGCCATCACCTTTGGCGAAATCACCTCCGCCAATGTCGGCAAGCGCTTTGCCATAGTCCTCGACAACACCGTCATCACGGCGCCGGTCATCCAACAGCCGATCACCGGAGGTACGGGCCAGATCAGCGGTAACTTCACGACCGCCTCAGCCAACGACCTCGCGGTTCTGCTGCGCGCCGGTGCGTTGCCGGCCAGCCTCAACGTCATTGAAGAACGCACGGTGGACGCCAGCCTCGGCGCCGATTCGATCCGTGCCGGTGTGACTGCCGGTGTCGTCGCCTCCGTGCTGGTCGTCAGCTTCATGATCATCGCCTATGGCGTGTGGGGCGTCTTCGCAAACGTCTCCTTGATCCTCAATGTCATCCTGATCTTCGGCGCTCTGTCCGTCCTCGGCTCGACGCTAACACTGCCCGGTATTGCCGGTATCGTTCTGACGATCGGTATGGCTGTGGACGCCAACGTTCTCATCTACGAACGAATGCGCGAAGAACAGCGGGCAGGGCGCACTCCATTACAGGCTATCAATGCCGGCTTCGAACGCGCCTGGGGCACGATCGTCGACTCGCATTTGACCCAGCTCGTGGCCGCCGTCGTCCTCTATTTCATGGGCTCCGGCCCGGTTCAGGGCTTTGCCGTGACCCTTGGTCTCGGCATTCTGACCTCGCTCTTCACCTCCTATACGGTCACTTCCTACCAGGTGAACCTCTGGTACAAGCGCGTTCGTCCCAAGACCCTCAAAATCCAGCATTTCCGGTTCATTCCGGATGGCACCACCATCCCCTTCATGAAGATCTCGCGCTACGTCATCGCGCTCTCGATCATCATGTCCGTGGTCTCGATCGGGGCGGCCTATTTCAAGGGCTTCAATCTCGGCATCGACTTTGTCGGCGGTACGGCTATCGAACTGCAGCACACGGGCGGGCCGGCTGACGTAGGCCAAGTCCGCACCTTGCTCGATGGGCTCGAACTCGGCGAAATTCAGGTACAGGGCTTTGGTACGCCGGAAGACGTTCTGGTCCGCGTTCAGGCGCAGCAAGGCGGCGAGGGGGCCGACCAGATTGCCGTCCAGAAGGTCAAGGATGCGCTAGCGAGCGCAGACTATGTCGAACGCCGCACAGAAGCAGTCAGCGGTACGGTTTCGGGCGAATTGGCTTGGACCGGTACGCTCGCCGTCATCATCGCGCTCGGATGTATTCTCCTCTACATCTGGTTCCGCTTCGAGTGGCAGTTCGCGCTCGCGGCCGTCACGACGACGTCGCACGACATCATCATGACTATCGGCCTCTTCTCGCTCACCGGGCTGGAGTTCAATCTCAGCTCGATTGCGGCGGTGCTGACGTTGGTGGGTCTATCGCTCAACGAAACCGTCGTTGTTTCCGACCGTATCCGTGAAAACCTCCGGAAACACCGCAAGATGCCGCTGCCTGAATTGATCGACTTGTCGATCAACCAAACCATCGTGCGTACCTCCTTGACCCAGTTCACCGTGCTGCTGGCCTTGGTGCCGCTGGTGCTGTTTGGCGGTGAAGTGCTCCGCAGCTTCACGATCGCCATGACCTTCGGCTCGCTCGTCGGCATGTATTCTTCGGTGATCATCAACGGCCCGATCCTCATCAATTTCGGCCTCAAGCAGAAGACCGAGGAAGAAGAGGCTGCGGCCAAGAAGGAAAAGGCGACGGATGGCGCATCCGTCTGATCCAAGCGCAGCCGGCGCGGGGCATTTCCCGCGCCAGGTCGGCATCGACGCCTATGGCAATGGCGGCTTCCGTTTTGCGGATATGTCCCATCGAGGGTCATTGCTGTGCCTGCCTACAGGCATGCATAGCTGGGCGGTCGAGACGCCTTCGCAATTGACCCTCGAAGCGCTGCAGCCCGTCCTTGCATTGGCCAGTCAGCTTGACGTCTTGCTCATCGGGCTCGGGTCCGACATCAGCTTCATCGCCCCTTCGATCCGCGACGCGTTTCGCGAGCATCGCGTGATCGTCGAGGCGATCCAAACCGGTGGCGCCGTACGAACCTACAACGTCCTGCTGGCCGAAGAGCGCGCGGTCGCAGGCGCCTTCATTGCCGTCGAGAACGCACGCTGATGGCTTCCGAGAGTTTTGCTCACGCTGCCAATGTGCTGCGCGAGACTGACCGTGATCGCTACATTTCGACTTTGGCTTTGCCGGCCCAACATCGCGACGGGGTTGTCGCTTTGCTGGCGTTCAACGCCGAAGTAGCGGGGATTCGCGAGCGCGTGAGCGGCCCGGCCCCGGGCGAAATTCGGCTCCAATGGTGGAACGATGCGTTGACCGGCGAAGGGCATGGTTCGGTGCGGCAGAACCCAGTGGCGGATGCGCTGCTCGATACGCTGGACCGATACGCCCTGCCGCCCGGGACGCTGCAGCGACTGATCGGCGCGCGGCGGTTTGACCTCTATGACGACCCGATGCCCGATCTCGAAACGTTCGAGGGCTATGCCGGAGAGACGGCGTCGACGCTGCTGCAGCTTAGCGCCATGATTCTGAATGAAGGGCTGCCAGTGGAGCCGGGCGATGCGGCCGGGCACCTCGGTGTGGCGCAGGCCATGGTTGGGCACCTTCGGGCTTTTGGCCATGTTTCGTCGCAAGGTCGAATCGTCTTGCCTTGGGCGGTACTCGAGGCCAACGGTGTTCGCGAGGGCGAGGTGTTCTCGGGCACTGAGAGCGACGGCCTGCACGAGGCGCTGAGTCAGATTGCCGAGCTGGCTTCAGGTCATCTCGAAAAGGCCCGGATCGCCATCGAGGCGGCGCCGGCCGCAATCAGGCCGGCCTTTGCGATCTGTCCGATTGTCGCGTCGCAGCTCAAACAGTGGGAAAGCCAAAAGAATGGGGCATTCGCCGCGAGCAACAACGAGCCCGATTGGCGCAAGATAGCGCGGGTCGCCTGGTGGACGCTGCGCAACCGGTAGCTGCGCAGCTTTCGTTTATTGCCAGACCTTTAGGTCGTCGAGGGCGCGGCTGGTGATGGCACGGCGTTTGGCCATGGTCTTTTCAGGACCGCGCCATCTCTTGACGCCTTCGGGCTTGGTGATCGTCACTTCCGGGAAGAGACCAAAATTGACGTTCATGGGCTGGAAGCTGCGGGCGCCACTATAGCTCTCGGCTTCGATGTGACCGCCGGTGACGTGGCCGATCAGCGCACCCAGCGCAGTCGTGATGGGTGGCAAGGTCAGCGTTTCGCCGCGGGCGTCGGCCGCAGTCAGGCGGCCAGTGATAAGACCAACAGCAGCGCTTTCAACATAGCCTTCGACGCCAGTGACTTGGCCGGCAAAACGGATGCGCGGATCCGCCTTGAGGCGCATATCTGGCCCTAAGACCTTGGGCGAATTGATAAATGTGTTGCGATGGAGGCCGCCGAGACGCGCGAATTGAGCGTTTTCGAGGCCCGGGATCATGCGGAAGACTTCGGCTTGAATGCCATAGCGCATCTTGGTCTGGAAGCCGACCATGTTCCAGAGCGTGCCCAACGCATTGTCCTGGCGAAGCTGGACAATGGCATAGGGTTTGACGGTCGGGTTACGCGGATTGGTCAGCCCAACCGGCTTCATCGGTCCGTGACGGAGCGTTTCGTCACCACGTTCGGCCATCACTTCGATAGGCAGGCAGCCGTCGAAATAGGGGACTTTTTCCCAATCCTTGAATTCATGGAGCGGCGCGGTTTTGAGAGCCTCGACAAAAGCATAGTACTGGTCGCGGTCCATCGGCAGGTTGAGATAGTCCGCGCCGGTGCCGCCGGGGCCGGCCTTGTCGTAGCGCGATTGCTTCCAGGCGATGTCGTGGTCGATGCTGTCATAGTGGACGATCGGCGCGATGGCATCGAAGAAGGCGAGGGAGTCTTCGCCGGTCTTGGCGAGGATCGCTTCGGCCAATGCAGGCGAGGTGAGGGGGCCGCTGGCGATGATGACGTGACGCCAATCTTCCGGCGGCCAGCCGGCGACTTCCTCGCGCTCGATGGAAATTCGCGGATGATTTTCAATGGCTTGCGTGACCGCGGCCGAAAACGCATGGCGATCGACGGCCAGGGCGCCACCAGCGGGCAGTTTGTGCTCGTCGGCCGCGCGCATGATCAGCGAATTGCAGCGCCGCATCTCTTCGTGGAGGAGTCCGACGGCGTTCTGCTCGTGGTCGTCGGAGCGGAAACTGTTGGAGCAGACGAGCTCGGCAAAGTCCGTCGTCGAATGAGCGTCGGTGGCTTTGACGCCGCGCATTTCGTGGACGATGACAGTGGCGCCGGCTTCAGCGGCTTGCCAAGCGGCTTCAGAACCAGCGAGGCCGCCGCCGATGATGTGAATGGGTTCGTTTGACATGGCGAGCCAATAGCAAGCCCGCCATGTCGCGGCAATGGTTGAGTTAGGCGGCGCGGCGTTCGTGGCGGCCTTCGTTGATTTCTTCGGCGATCTTTTCGCAGAAGGCATCGAGGTCGCCCGGATTGCGGCTGGTGATCAGGCCCTGATCGGTAACGACCTGGCTATCTTCCCAGAGGCCGCCGGCGTTGATCACATCGGTCTTGATCGAATTGTAAGAGGTCACCTTGCGGCCCTTCACGATACCAGCTTCAACGAGCAGCCAAGGCGCGTGACAAACGGCTGCGACGACCTTTTTGTTGTCCCAGAAGGACTTGATGAATGCGATGGCATCGGGCTCTACACGCAGCAAGTCGGGATTGATCTGGCCGCCAGGAAGCACGATGGCGTCATAGTCGTCCTGCTTCGCGTCCTTGAGAGTCTTGTCGACGGGGACAGCATTGCCCCAATCCTTCTTGTCCCATCCCTTGATCTCGCCCGCTTCGAGCGAAATGACATGCACCGTGGCGCCGGCCTCCCGCAGCTTGTGCAGGGGAACTTCCAGTTCCGACTGCTCGAAGCCATTGGTTGCGACGATGGCGATCATTTTACCGGATAGATTTTGCACGGGGATAACTCCTCTGTTGCCAGGTTGGGCTAGGGCAACGAAGGGGAGTGAAGCGAGTTCCGGCGCGACTGATCACAAGGCGCCGAATACGAAAACACCCGCGTCTCAGAAAGATGCGGGTGTTCGGTTTATAGTATGTAGGCAGTAAGACTTAGAGCGAATTTGCATGATCGCGAGCAACGCGATTGATATCGGTGCGCGAAATGCCCAGATCGTTGAGCTGACGATTGTCGAGAGCGCCGAGTTCACGAACGGTCTGCTGATAAGCGGCCCACTTCTTGAAGGTTTTACGAATGTCCATTTGAATTCTCCTGTCGTTTGCAAGGAGAGATATAGTCTAACACAACCCGAGCGAGCAGATGGAGATTGCTCAGACAAGCCATGCATTCCGTGCAGGCCAAATGGGGTCTTCGTTAAGCCTCGGTTAAGGCGCGCGGCAAAAGCATGGCCGCCGGTGGGCAAACCGGCGGCCATGCTGTCTTTTGGGGGAGGCGTGACTAGCGGTCAAAGAGCGACTTGGTCATCTTCGAGAAGTCGGGGCCCGAAAGGCCCAGTAAATCGGCATCTCTCGTCGAGGGAACGTCCATTTCCCGCAACGTCTGCTTGATGTCGACGAGGCGCTTTATGCGCCAGACGGCACGTACAAACATGGGTCTATTCCCATCCGGCTGGTGGCGGCAATGTGAGGATCGGCGCATTTTCGCTGCTTCGCCATCGGGCAAACAGCAGGCGCGGCATGCGTGGCGCGCATGCCAATTTAACCATTTTTCAGCATGACGCTTCGGCGACTGTCTAACTATCCGTCACCAAACGGGTATCTTCGGGTAACAACACGTTACCATCGAGCGCGTCCTAAGCCAGAATGCGACAAAGGGACGCTCGCTTGTGGCGAACGCCCCTTCTTGTGATCGCTTGCCCGGCCTATTCGGCGGCGCGGGTCGCATATTGCGGACGGCGGTCCATGACTTCCTTGAGGAAGTGACCGGTATGCGAACGCGTGTTCGTGGCCACCTCTTCTGGCGTGCCGATGGCAACAACCTCGCCGCCGCCGTCGCCGCCCTCGGGACCCATATCGATGATCCAATCGGCCGTCTTGATGACTTCGAGATTGTGCTCGATGACGATCACAGTATTGCCGCCATCGACCAGCTCGTGGAGAACTTCGAGAAGTTTGGCAACGTCGTGGAAATGGAGGCCGGTGGTCGGCTCATCGAGCATATAGAGCGTACGGCCGGTGGCGCGCTTGGACAGCTCCTTGGAGAGTTTTACGCGCTGTGCTTCGCCGCCCGAGAGGGTCGTGGCCGGCTGGCCGACCTTGACGTAGCCCAGTCCGACGCGCTGCAGGGTGGCGAACTTGTCGCGGATGACCGGGACGGCCGAAAAGAACTCGACGCCTTCATCGATCGTCATATCGAGGACATCGGAGATCGACTTGCCCTTGAACTGGACTTCGAGCGTTTCGCGATTGTAGCGCTTGCCCTTGCAGACGTCGCAGGTGACGTAAACGTCGGGCAGGAAGTGCATTTCGATCTTGAGGACACCATCGCCCTCGCACTTCTCGCACCGGCCGCCCTTGACGTTGAAGGAGAAACGGCCCGGCCCGTAACCGCGCGCTTTCGCTTCCGGCAGGCCGGAGAACCATTCGCGCAGCGGCGTGAAGGCGCCGGTATAGGTCGCAGGATTGGACCGCGGGGTGCGGCCGATCGGCGACTGATCGATATCGATGACCTTGTCGAGGAATTCGAGGCCAGTCAGCGAGTCATGCGGGGCAGGGACGACGCGGGCGCCATTCAGGCGACGCGCGATGGCCTGGTACATGGTGTCGATCATCAGAGTCGATTTGCCGCCGCCGCTGACGCCCGTAATGGCGACGAACAGACCGAGTGGGACATCGACCGAAACGTTCTTGAGATTGTTGCCGGTCGCGCCCTTGATCGAGAGCGCCTTGCCCTTCTTGCCCTCGCGACGTTCGGGCGGGATCTGAATGCCCATGCGGCCCGAGAGATATTTGCCCGTCAGGGAATCAGGATGATTAAGAATGTCCTGCGGCGTGCCTTCAGCGACGATATGGCCGCCATTGACGCCGGCGCCGGGACCGATGTCGAGCACATAGTCGGCCGTCAGGATCGCATCTTCATCGTGTTCGACGACGATGACGGTGTTGCCCAGATCGCGGAGGCGCTGCAGGGTTTCGAGGAGGCGGGCATTGTCGCGCTGGTGGAGACCGATGGAGGGCTCGTCGAGCACGTAAAGCACCCCGGTCAGGCCCGAGCCGATCTGGCTGGCCAAACGAATACGCTGGCTTTCGCCACCGGATAGCGTGCCCGAGTTGCGCGACATGGACAGGTATTCAAGGCCCACATCGTTGAGGAAGTTGAGGCGCTCGCGGATTTCCTTGAGAATGCGTTCGCCGATCTGACTTTGCGTTGCCGAGAGCTTGTCGGACAGATCGACGAACCACTTCGATGCCACCTTGATCGACATATTGCTGACCTGGCCGATATGGAGGCCATCGATCTTGACCGCCAGCGTTTCGGGCTTGAGGCGATAACCGCCGCAGGCAACGCACGGCTTGGCCGACATGTAGCGCTCGATTTCTTCGCGCATGCCGGCGCTTTCGGTTTCCTTGTAGCGACGCTCAAGATTGCCGATGACGCCTTCGAAGGGCTTGCTGGTCTTGTATTGGCGGAGGCCATCGTCATAGACGAAATCTATGGCCGTCTTGCCGGTGCCGAACAGCACGGCGTGCTGAACCTCGAACGGCAACTCGTTCCATGCCGTGCCGGTCGACGCGCCGTAATGCTTTACGACCGCCTGCAGGGTCTGCTGGTAATATGGCGCAGAGGTCTTCGACCATGGCAGGATGGCGCCATCGCGTAGCGACAGGCTTGCATCCGGTACAATCTGATCGGGATCGATCTTCTGCTCGGTGCCGAGACCGTCGCAAACCGGGCAGGCGCCAAAGGGGTTGTTGAAGGAGAAAAGGCGCGGCTCGATTTCGGCAATGGTGAAGCCGGAGACCGGGCAGGCGAACTTTTCCGAAAAGGTGATCTGGCGAGCCGAGCCGTCTTCGTTTTTCTCATCGGCATATTCGACCAGCGCGATGCCTTCGGCGAGCTTCAGCGCGGTTTCAAAACTTTCGGCAAGGCGGCCGGAAATATCGGGCGAGACGACGACGCGATCGACCACGACCTCGATGTCATGCTTGAATTTCTTGTCGAGCGTCGGAGCGTCTTCGATTTCATGGTATTCGCCATCGATCTTGACGCGCTGGAAGCCCTTGCGCATCAAATCGGCCAATTCCTTCTTGTACTCGCCCTTGCGGCCGCGGGCGATCGGCGCAAGCAGATAAAGGCGCGTGCCTTCGGGCAGCTCAATGGTGCGATCTACCATCTGGGAGACGGTCTGGCTTTCGATGGGCAGGCCCGTGGCGGGGGAATAGGGAATGCCGACGCGGGCGAACAGCAGGCGCAGGTAATCGTAGATTTCCGTGACCGTGCCAACGGTCGAGCGCGGGTTACGCGATGTTGTCTTCTGCTCGATGGAAATGGCGGGCGAAAGGCCTTCGATGTGCTCGACATCGGGCTTTTGCATCATCTCGAGGAACTGGCGGGCGTAGGCCGAGAGCGATTCCACATAGCGACGCTGGCCTTCGGCATAGATCGTATCAAAGGCGAGGGACGATTTTCCGGAGCCGGAAAGGCCCGTCATGACGATCAGGCTATCGCGCGGCAGCTTGACGTCGATGCCCTTCAAATTGTGTTCGCGGGCACCACGGACGATGATTTCGCGGTTCTGGCTGGGCGTAGGCTTCATGGTTCGCGTCCGTGGCTTGTCGCGCCGCAAGGCGCAGCAGCAGTGGGGTCAAAAAGGGCCGGGGAGCCCATGAGATAAGCGTCTTGTGGCGCGGCTGCAAGGCATGACCGCATAGGTGTCCTGACCGCAGCGATAACATTAGCGCGCGGCCCGGGACTTCCCAAAACAGTGTCGTTCGTCATGAACATTTGCAGAACAGGCTAGAGTCCGTCAAGAGGTCGAGGTCATGGTCAGTCCATGCCAGGCGGTGAAAACAGCAACGGCGAGGAAGAGCGCGCCGGCACCTCTTCCAATCCAGATAGTGGCCGCCGGGTTGCCAACAAGCGCATCACGTCCGCGGCCGGCAGCCAAAGCCAGTGAGCCATAGACCGCGCCTTGCATGGCAACCGTGATAATGCCGAGGGCGAGGGCCTGGGACCAGACGGGGCCGAATTCAGCCCGCACGAACTGCGGGAAGACGGCCAGCACGAAGAGATAGGCTTTTGGATTGATGAGACAGGTGATGAGGCCCTGACGAAAAGCGGCGCCTTCCGAACGGGTCGTCGCGCGGCCAATGCCATCGACCGTGATGGCGCTGCGCAGAAGCGTGTATCCGATCCATGCCATATAGGCTGCGCCAGCGAGGATCATCGCCTGGAAAAGGATGGTGGGGAGGTGCGTCAGGACCCCGACGGCAAGTGTACCGAATAGGGCGTGGACCGCGCCGCCGAGCATGACGCCGGCAAGGGCGGCAAAGCCCATGGAGCGGCCGCCCGTCAGCGCATTGGCGAGGATGAAAAACATATCCATGCCCGGCACAACGATGATGCCGAAGACAAGGATCGTATAAAGCCACAGCGCCTGCGCGTAATCCATGATGCTCCCCGGTGCTGAAAGGGGAATGGATGAGGCGTGCTGACAGGGTTTGTCAGGAGGGGCTCAATCGTCCTTCAGATAATTGCCGCCATCGATGACGAGAAGATCCGTCGAGTCCCGGTCAGGCGCGAAAATCGAGAGCGTTTCGGTCTTGCCGTCGTCACCCTTAAGGGTGAGTTCGTAGCCGGCGACTTCGTAAGTGCCCGAACTTGCCGGGCGATCGCTGGAGACGGTGACGCCACCCATATCCGAACTGGACGATCCGCCGCTCCAGCCATCGCGGGTGAATTTGCCATCGGGGGTGAATTTGACAGTACGCTGGACCGCAACGCTGCCGGAGCTGGTCGCCGTCATGCCGCTCGAGGCCCAGGTGTAGGTCCAGGAGCCGTCGAAGCGCGTGCCGGTGTCGAACTCGGGCAGGCGGAAATAATCGCCCTTGTCGATCTTGAGATCGTCGCCGGATTTTTCGAGCGGCATGGTTTCGGTTTTGACGACGCCGAAATCGTTGAGCATGGAGCGCATTTCGATTTTGCGCTCGCCGCCGAACCAGCCGCCGCCGGTGACTTTATAGGTCCCGCAATCGGTGGGATTCTCTGCGCACCAGGCGGACAGATCCGTGCCGGCGGGCAGTTCGGTGCTAAACAAGCCTGCCTTGTCGAAGACCATGATCTCACTATCCGAGGTGAAATCGAGGCCGCCAAAGGCGTTGGGCATGAGACCGGTGCTGAGGTGGGTAAAAACCCCTTCGAGGCCGCCATCGCCGGACTGAGGCTCAAGACCCTTGTCTTCATCGCCGGCAAAACGCACGGAGCGGACGAGGGCTTCGAAGGCGTCCTCGGCCTCATCTTCATGATCGCTGCGGGTGTTCATGAAGATGAGGCCGGCCAGAAGCTGTTCGTCCTCACTCGCAATACCAGCAATGGTCTGGCCGAGCGAAATGTCATCCTGATACCCACAGCAGCGATATTCGACCTTGATCGCGTGGCCATTGAGCGTGGTGCCGGCGCTGTCGGTCATCGGGTCTTCTTCGGTCATTCCGTCGACCCAACTGACCATCTCCGCGACATTCGCATCAAGCTGGGCGGGGCCGGCCTTGGCACCGACGAGCTGGATCATCGCCGCGGCGAAATCATCGTCCTCGGTCTTGGGAAATTTCTTGGTGAGCAGGATGCCTTCGGTGTTTTTCTGCAGCTCCCAGCCGTCGGGCGATTCGAAGGTGATCGAGCCGAGTTTCATCTCCTCGGCATGCGCTGGCAGCGCGGCTAGGAGACCAAAGGCGAGAATGACAGACGGCAGGAGGGGCTGTTTCATGGCGCGAAATCCGCTCTTTTCGACACGGCGCCAGACGAACCGGTGGCTTTGGCGAGAATGAGGCGAAGGGTAAGGCAGCCAACCGCAATGGGCGATTGACTCGCAACGAACAAGAACATAAAGTGAACAAAATGCAAAGGTGTGAGCATCCGGCAGATTTGCGCCTGCTCTGACGCGAGACGGGCTAAAGTGCGCGGACGAGCGGGAGGCTGCGCAAGAGGCGGCTCACTCCGCGCTCGATCACAGAAGCGTCCCGCGACCTTGCAGACCGGGACTGAATTGGAAGGAAATGCGCCATGGCTGGCAGCGTGAATAAAGTCATTCTGGTGGGCAATCTCGGCAATGAGCCCGAGGTGCGGACCCTGCCGAGCGGCGGCAAGGTGGTGAACCTGTCGATCGCGACATCCGAACGCTGGCGCGACCGCAATAGCGGTGAGCAGCGCGAAAAGACCGAATGGCACCGCGTGGTGATCTTCTCGGAAGGTCTTGCCAAGGTCGCCGAGCAATATCTGCGCAAGGGTAGCAAGGTCTATCTCGAAGGCCAGCTCCAGACGCGCAAATGGCAGGACCAATCCGGCCAGGACAAGTATTCGACCGAGATCGTGCTTCAGGGATTTAACGCCTCCATGGTACTGCTCGATGGCCGCGGCGATGGCGCCGGCGCCGGTGCAAATGAAGGTGGCGGCGGTGGCTATGGCGGCAATGATGGCGGCTTCCGCGGCGTCAGCAATTCCGGCGGTGGTGGTGGCGCACGTCGTCCCTCGTCCAACGCGCCGGCTTTTGAATCCGGCGGTCTTGACGACGACATCCCATTCTGAGGATTTTGATCAAAAGGGTCGCTTCGGCGGCCCTTTTTGTTGGTTAGGCTGACGGGGCAGAGGGGCGCGACAGCACATAGGCAGCGCAGGCGCCAAGGACGACCGCGACGAGCAGCGCGAGCCATGGGCCGGGATGGGCACTGACCCAGAAGAGCAAATAGCCGAGCGCCATGCCGGAGCAGGCCAAGGCTTTTGCGCGCGGAGCGATGACGCCATGAGTGCGCCAATTGGTGATGGTGGGGCCGAGGATGGGGTGGCAGAGGAGCCAGGTTTCCAGCCGGCGCGAGGATTTGGAGAAACACCAGGCGGCAAGGATCAGAAAGATCGTGGTTGGCATAAGCGGCAGGAAGGCGCCGATGATGCCTAGAGCGGTCATGAGGAGGCCGAGGGCGAGATAGACCGCCCGCATGGTGCGCGTCTTGGCCAGGGCCGATTGCGGTTCGCTCATGAGTTATCGGTATCCAGCCAGATCGTCACCGGACCATCATTGACCAGCGCGACCTTCATGTCGGCGCCGAAGATGCCATTGGCAATAGGGACGCCGGTTGCAGCGAGCGCCTCGGAGAAATGCGTGTAAAGCGTTTGGCCGCGCTCGGGTGGAGCGGCGCGCGAAAAGCCGGGTCGATTGCCCTTGGTATCGGCGGCGAGGGTGAACTGGCTGACGACGAGAGCGCTGCCGCCGATGTCAAGCAGCGAGCGGTTCATGCGGCCGTCATCGTCCTGGAAGATGCGGAGTTTTGCGATCTTTTGCGCCAGCCAGGAGGACTTTTGCTCGGTGTCCTCCTGCATGGCGCAGATCAGGACGAGCACGCCCGGGCCGATCTCGCCGGTGATGGCACCATCGACGGTAACGGAGGCGGACAGGACGCGTTGAATGAGGGCTCGCATGGGTGTGGTTTAGCGCCGGATTTGCCGGGTGCCCAGCGGAGATGTGTAGGGGGGAACTTTGGTGAAGGCGGACTGCAACTTGCTGGATGCCGCACAACCTAGCAGTATAGGCGCCGTTTCCCTTCAATGCCTTGGGAATTTCTGGGCCTCCCCAATCTTCGTCCTTCCCTCGGGCTCGACCCGAGGGACACTGCGCGAGGCAGATGCTTTTGTGGGTGGGCGAGTGGCCCTTGTCTGTTGAAAGTGTGCGAGATTGGTTCCGGGAGGGCGATCGATTGGCCCTTGGTCATCAGACCGTACCCGAGTGTGATCCCCTCCCGGTTTTGTCACCATCCTGAACAGTTGATCGAGGCCGCTGGCGGCGGACCTCGCAGTACAAGGACAGGCACGATGATCATAGCATCGGACTTTATCGGAATCGACGTGGGCAAATACACGCTGGAGATATTTGCCGGTCGGGAGTTCTCCATCGCCAATACCGAGGCAGCTCTTGCGGACTGGTTGGCCGGGCTGAGCCGGCCCGAGCTGGTGCTGTTCGAAGCGACGGGCCGCTACGACGGCAAGCTGCGCCGCGCTCTGGAGCAAGCCGAAATAGCATTCTGTCGGGTTAATCCGGCACAGGCGCGGGCCTTTGCCCGGGCCACCGGGCAGTTGGCCAAGACCGATAAGGTCGATGCGCAGATGTTGGCCCGGATGGCGCAGGCTTTACGGCCACATCCCCAGGCCGCCGCCGACGAGAGGCGCCGACTTTTAGGCGAGTTGGCGCGACGCCGGGATCAATTGGTTGACATGCGCCGGGGCGAATTGACCCGCCAACAGGAGATGGCGGAACCCGAAATCCTGACCGACATCTCCGCCCATATCGAGCTGCTCACCAGCCGCATCGCTGTCTTCGACAGCCGGATCGCCGCGCTGATCGCGGCGACCGACGAGCTTGCACAGGCCCAGCGCCTCCTGTGGTCCATCCCTGGCATCGGCCTGGTCACCGCCACCACGCTGCTGTCCTTCCTGCCGGAGGCCGGCCATCGCTCGCCCAAGACCATCGCTGCGCTGGCAGGTCTGGCCCCCTTCAACAATGACAGCGGCCTGTTCCGCGGCAAGCGCAGCATCCGTGGCGGACGTCCTCGTGTGCGGGTTGCTCTCTACATGGCGGCCCTCACCGCGTGCCGCAGCACTGGCCTGCTTGGTCAGTTCTTCCGAACCCTCACCGCCGCCGGCAAACCCAAAAAGCTCGCCCTCATCGCTATTGCGCGAAAAATCCTTGTCATCGCCAATGCCGTTCTGAGAGACCAAACGCCCTTCAAAACCTGAACCAACAACACAGTTGCTCGGGTCAAGCCCGAGGGAAGAGCGGTGGGTGGGGTGAATACACTGGAGGTGGCTAACCTCTTGTGCTTGCTTGGCTTTGAACCTCAACTGCTCGCATCCGCCGCATCATTTTGACCGTTGGCGGCACCCTGCGGCAAGAACTAGCAACTATTGCAACGTCAGTTCCGCGGAAGCGAAATCTCTTGTCTCGAGCGACAGCATTGCCGTTTTCATGTCCATACCCCGCGCAAGCTCCCGCAGTGCCAACCCTTACCGCGTGAACGGCACTTGCGCTGTCAGGCTGTCGCCGGATTCGACGTAGACGACTTCGAAGGACACGCTCATGGAGTCGTCGTTGAGGGCGATTTGAGAGGAGATGTTCATCTCCTTGCCCTCTTCGTCGGGGGTGCGTTCGCGGAGGTTGAAGACGAGGCCACCGCCGCGTTTTTGGCCGACGGCGATGCCGGAGAAGGTGGCGTTGGAGGTCATGGCCGCTTCGTAGCGGCGCGAAGCGTCTACATAGGCGATGGTGCCGGCGACGGAGAGATTGGTGCCGGCGAGAGTGCAGCGGCCGCTATAGTTGATTTTGTCCTGATTGCCCTGGGTCAGTGAGAGGCGGCAGACGACGGATTCGGTGGCGGCGCCGACCAGCGTGCCGCGGCCGCGCCATTCACCGATATAGGATTTGAGTAGCGCCACTTCCGCCGGGCCTGCATAGGCGGGCGCCGCGGCAAAGCCAGTCGAAAACACGGCGGCAGCAAAAGCGAGGGCGCGCGGAACGGGTCCAAAACGGGTCATGGTGCAAGGCCTCCAGATGTCACAACGAGCGCCCGGGCTGGTTATCGACGGATCAAAGAACAGAGCCAGAATCGGCGTGGTTATGGTTATGCCACGGCTTTTCGAGAGCGAGAACGGGCCTCAAGCGGGACGAGGGGCTTCCCCTTCAGTTCCGCCTTCACCTGTGACCGTATCGCCAGTCGGATCGTCTGGAGTGGCGTCGTGATCGGCCGTGCGAACGCGGATCTTGCCGAGGGGGTGGAAGAACTTGCCACCGGCCATCAGCAGGGCGGGAAGGATGAAGAGATCGCCGAGGATGGCAAGGGCCAGCGTGACGACAAAGAGCGAGCCGAACAGGGCAACCTGTGGCAGCTCGGAGAACATGATGATCGCCGTGCCGGCGCAGAGAATGATGGTGGTCGCGACAATAGCGCCGCCGATGCGGAGGAGGGTGTGCTGCACCGCGTCCTCATGGGTGCGGCCTTCCTCGCGGCGCCCGTGGAGATAGTGGGACAGGAAATGCACCGTGTCGTCGACCGCGATGCCGAAAGCGATGGTAAGGGCAATGACGGTGGTAAGTTGAAGACCAGAGCCAGACCACCAGAGCCAAGCCTCTGTTCCTAGAATGGGAAAGAGATTGGGGATCGCAGAAGCCAATGCGACCCGAAAAGATTGGAAGGCAAAGCCGATCAGCGCGAGATTGACGAGGACGCTGAGCGTCAGGTCAAGCTGTAGACCGCGGACGATATTGTCGGTCGCAAAGGTCGTGAGCACACGGAAGCCGCCGACTTCGGCATCGGTAATACCAGCCGAGACGAGTTCGCTTTCGACGCGGGCCACGAGATCCTTGAGCTTGTCGCTTTCGATGATGGTGGGCATGAAACCGGTAACGAGGGCCTGCGAGCCGTCATCGGTAACGAAGCGCCGCCGCATAAAGGGACCGACGGCCTCGAGCACCTCGCCGCGGGTGAAGCCGGCGTCCGTGTAATTGGACATGCTCGCAGCGGAAATAACCTTGTTCTCGCCGAGCTCCTTTTCGAGGATGTCGTGCACAACCTGGATACGCGCGAAATCGACCTCGCCGACATCCGGGTTGTGCTCGATCAGGGGCACGCGAATGTAGAGCGGGGCGACGCCGCCGACGCCCTCATCGATGTTTTCGGCCGCGGTGAGGGCGGTCGATTCGTTGGCAACGAAATCCTCGAAGGAAAATCCCGGCTGGATGAGGAAATAGGGGATCAGCAACAGGCCGGTGGCGACGATGCCGGCAATGGCGATCGGCCGGCCAAATCGGCTGGCGAGGAACCAGGACAGGGGCAGGGGAGCCGTGAGCACCACGCTCGACTTCGGCGGCGCCTTGAAACCCATGCGGATGGCGAGCTTGAGCAGCAGCGGTTGGAAGGTCATCGAGCAGGCAAAGAGCAGGAAGGAGCCCATGGCGCCAGCCATGGAGAATTCACGCACGCCTTGGCCCGGCGTTAGGGAGAGCGAGGCGAAGCTGACCATGGAAATGAGCATGGTCAGGGCCGTGGCGGGACCAACGAGCTTGATGGTCGCATCGACCGCCTTGTTGGGCTCCATGCCGTCGCGCCAATAGGCGAGCCAATTGAAGGTGAAGAACATCGACTCGGCAAAGGAGATCACCAGCACCAGCGTCGTGACGATGATGGTGAGGAAGGAGAAGGAGCCGAAGAAGAGAAGGATCATGCCCATAGACCACATAACCGCGAGGAACGGCGTGGCGGCGACGATCAGCGCGCCAGCAATGGAGCGGAGGGCGAGAAGGGCAATGATGGAGCCAAGGGCGAAGCCGTAGACGGTAAACTTGACCTGATCGTCCACGGCGGCATTGAGCATTTCCGTGGTCCAGACCGGTGGGCCGGTGATCTCGATCGAGAGGTCAGCGTTCTGGAACGGCGCGATCGTGGCGCGCAGGTTCTCGATCATCGCCTTGGCGCCGCGCTCTTTGACCAGATCCTGATTGGGGAACATGATCATCACCACGCCATCGAGATCGGGCGTGATGAGATTGCGCATCATCGGATCGTTTTGCTGCAGATCCATGAGGGCGAAGGCAACCTCGTCGGCCGTCTGCAGACCTTCGGGCACGGCCGGGACGGAGCCGCCGCCGGGCGATGGCTTGCGCAGCGTGAAGGGTGACATGGTGCCGACGGCATATTCATTGAGCTCGAGCTCAAAGGCGAGGTTTCGGACCTGCTCGATCACCTCGGGCTCGGCGAGCTTGGGCGAATTGACGAGAATATAGAGGTCGTTCTCGAAGGTGCCGAATGTTTCCGAGAGGTGTTCGTAGGCGTCGTAATAGTGGCCCGAATGGGCATAGACGCGCAGAAGATCGCCATCGACATTGGCGCGCGGGATCTGAGTGAAGCAGAGGACGGAAAAGATCAGCACCGCGAGCGCCATGAGGCGCGGATAGCGGACCGTCGTCAGCCCGATCTGTTCAAGACCAAAGCCGATGGAACGATCATAAGTCAGGCGGGCCAGAAAACGTTTGAACCAGGAAGGGGAAGACACGACGGGCCCGACTCCGCACGCTGACGATCTGACAGAATCTCTATGTGGTTCTGAAAGGTGCGTCCAGCGGTCGCGGGGCGGGCAGGGTGGCGCGGCCAGAGTGGGGCCGCGCCAGAGGGCTTATGCGCCGAGGGCGGCTTTGTTTGCCGTGATGAAATCGGCAAAGGTCGTCGGCTTCTTGCCGGTATAGCGTTCCACCGTGTCGGTAACGACGCCATGGTGGCCGGTGACGGCGTCGCGCTGGAAGGCGACGAGAGCGCCGGCAAAGCCTTCGGGGAGGCCGGCGGCGACGAGACCCTGCTGAAGCTGCGGTGGCGTGATAGCCACAACCTGGACGGGCTTGCCGGTCAGCTTGGCGAAGAGTTCCGCACGTTCGACATTGGTGATTGGCGCTGCGCCCGTGACGTCTTCGACCGTCTTGCCTTCGGCATCGAGCAGCGCACCTGCGGCAGTCTTGGCGGCATCGGAGCGGGTGACGTAGGACGTGCCACGGTCCCCGATGAGGCCGAAGAGCTGGCCCGAGGAAATGACGTGACCGGCATCGGCCAGCGTGTTCTCAGCATACATGTGATTGCGCAGGATCGTGAAATCGAGGCCGCTGGCGGCGATTTCCACTTCGGTCCAGAAATGCTCGGGGTTGAGACCGGCATCGGCATCGGGGCGCGCGGCTGGCGCAGAGGTGTAGACGATGTGTTTTACACCGGCGGTTTTGGCGGCGGTAATGATTGCCTTCTGCTGCTCGGCGCGGCGACCGACGGCATCGGTGCTGACGATGAGAAGGCGTTCGACGCCCGCAAGCGCGGTGGACAGCGTCGATGCATCGTCAAAGTCGAGCTTGCGGATTTCCGCGCCCTTGGCGGCCAAATCTTCAAGTTTCGACGGGTCGCGCGTGCCGGCGATGACGCGGGTGGCGCCACGGGCCAGCAGTTCTTCGACCGCGAGGCGGCCCAGATTGCCAGAGGCGCCGGTGACGAGAAGGGTCGCGTTGCTGAACTTGCTCATGTCATTCTCCATAAATTTCTCTGCTTCGACCCGCTTGCTCCCATGCATGGAGGAGAGTAAGTATCGAAAGGAGAGTGCTATCTAGGTCTTTTAGGAAAGACTGAAAAGGAGGCACTTTTTCGGGTGAAGATTACCTTGAGGTAAGTGCATGCAAAATGCGACGGGATTGGCCGAGACCTATATCGAACGCTGGAGCGCAGCGGCAGACCTCAGCGGGCCGTGCCCGGTGCGCGATGTGCTCGACAAGATCGGCGACAAGTGGAGCATGCTGCTGGTGATGACGCTGGCCTGCGGCCCCAAGCGTTTCAACGAACTGCATCGCGAAGTGCCCGATATCTCGCAAAAAATGCTGACGCAGACGCTGCGCGATCTGCAACGCGATGGGCTCGTGTCGCGCCATGTCTTCGACACCAAGCCGCCATCGGTGGAATATCGGCTGACTGATCTGGGGCACTCGCTCATCGTGCCATTCGGCCAGTTGATCGAGTGGGCGAACCAGAGCATGCCCTCAATCGCGAAATCGCGCGTGTCGTTCGATAAGGTCGCTTAGCTCGGAAAAGTCCGGAGTTTTCGCAGGCGGGCTGGCGCGGCAGCATGTTTGCGCTGGCGTTCGGCAGCCTTGCAGTCGCGGATAATCCGTCGCACGCGGCGGAGCACGCCGATACCGATGCCGTCCCGCGCGAGAAGCTCGGGGCCCTCCATCTTGTCGATTTCGCCGAGGGTCGAGAGCCCGGCTGCCTGCAAGCGTTTGCCGATGCCGTCGGTGTCGCGCAGGTCGATGACCGCAATCGTCTGCCAGGTTTGTGCGCCGCGAAGCCAGGCGCGATAGGTGTCTGCCATACTATTCCAATTTCGACTTACCGATGCCGGGCCAACGTTTTAGTCTCGACGCGGGTTCACAGCCTCTACACTTTGCACAGCGCATAGATCCATTCGCTTCCGGAGGTCATCATGGATTTCGCCACGCCCAACCTGCCATCCCGCAGCTTCGACGCGACCGAGGACTTTTACCGTCCGCTGGGATTTTTGCGCAGCTATCGCGATGACGGTTGGATGATCCTCCAACGTGGCACAATCCAGCTGGAGTTCTTCGCGCACCCCGACCTCGATCCGGCAACGAGCTGGTTTAGCTGTTGTCTGAGGCTCGATGACCTCGACCAATTTTATGATGCGTGCAGAGCGGCGAACCTGCCTGACACGCGCACCGGCTGGCCGCGCATTCATCCGCCGCGGCGCGAGCCATGGGGCGGAACGGTCGCGGCTTTGATCGATCTCGACGGCACGCTGCTGCGCCTGATCCAGAACTGAAGCGATCTCCACAGCCGAATGCCCATAAATTGGCATTTTTCGCCGAGATCGCCTATGATTTGAGGAACAAGAATCAACGTAGAATCACCCCGTGACAGATACGCCTCAAGGTGCGAGCGGCGACATCGCTCCGATCTACATCACCGACGAAATGCGCAAGAGCTATCTCGACTACGCGATGAGCGTGATCGTGAGCCGCGCCCTGCCGGATGTGCGCGACGGGTTGAAGCCGGTGCACCGCCGCATTCTCTTCTCGATGAGCGAAAACGGCTACGAATATAACAAGCCGTTCCGCAAATCGGCCCGTGTCGTCGGCGACGTTATCGGTAAATACCACCCGCATGGCGACAGCGCGGTCTATATGGCTCTCGTGCGTATGGCGCAGGAATTTTCGATGGGCGAAATGCTCGTCGAGGGCCAAGGCAATTTCGGCTCGGTCGACGGCGATATGCCGGCGGCCATGCGTTACACCGAAGTCCGTATGCGCAAGATCACGGGCTTCATGCTCGACGATCTCGATAAGGACACTGTCGATTATCGCGATAACTATGACGGGTCCGAGCGCGAGCCGACCGTCCTGCCGGCGCGGTTCCCCAATATGCTGGTCAATGGCGGCGGCGGCATCGCCGTGGGCATGGCGACCAATATCCCGACGCACAATCTCGCAGAGACGATCAACGCGGCCCTGGCTGTGCTCGACAATCCGTTCATCACCACGGAAGAACTGATCGAGGTTTTGCCGGGTCCGGATTTCCCGACGGGCGGCATCATTCTGGGTCGCGCAGGCATCCGCCAGGCTTACGAGACCGGGCGCGGCTCGATCATCGTGCGTGGACGCTCGACGGTCGAGGAAGTGCGCAAGGAACGCGAAGCAATCGTCATCACCGAGATTCCCTATCAGGTGAACAAGGCGACGATGGTCGAACGCATTGCCGAACTGGTGCGCGAGAAGCGCATCGAAGGCATTGCCGATCTTCGCGACGAATCGAGCCGCGAAGGCATGCGCGTTGTCATCGAGGTTAAGCGCGATGCGCTGCCCGATGTGGTGCTGAACCAGCTCTATCGCTTCACGGCGCTGCAATCCTCGTTCGGTTGCAACTTCGTGGCGCTCAATGGCGGCAAGCCGGAGCTGATGAATCTCAAGCAGATTCTCGATTGCTTCATCGCCTTCCGTGAGGAAGTGGTGACGCGTCGTGCGCGGTTCTTGCTCAACAAGGCTCGCGATCGCGCCCATATCCTCGTCGGTCTCGCCGTTGCCGTGGCCAATATCGACGAAGTCATTGCGCTCATTCGCACCGCGCCCGATCCGGCCACGGCGCGCGAGCAGTTGATGACCCGCCGCTGGCCTTCTGCCGACGTCGAGCCGCTGATCAAGCTGATCGACGATCCGCGCCACCGCATCAATGAAGACGGCACGTTCAACCTTTCGGAAGAACAGGCCCGCGCCATTCTCGAACTGCGTCTTGCGCGTTTGACCGCTCTCGGTCGCGACGAAATCGGCGAAGAGCTCAATGGCCTTGGTGCCGAGATCGAAGACTATCTCGATATTCTTCGTTCGCGTGAGCGCGTGCGCTCGATCATCCGCGAAGAACTCGAAGCCGTGCGAGAAGAATTCGGCCGTCCGCGCCGCACCGAAATCAGCGACCATGCCGCCGATTTCGACGACGAAGACCTGATCGCGCGCGAAGACATGGTCGTGACCGTCAGCCATGCCGGTTACATCAAGCGCGTGCCGCTCTCGACCTATCGGGCGCAGAACCGCGGCGGCAAGGGCCGCTCGGGTATGTCGACGCGTGAAGAAGATTTCGTGGCGCGGCTGTTCGTTGCCAATACGCATACGCCGGTGCTGTTCTTCACCAGCCGCGGCATTGCTTACAAGCTCAAGGTCTGGCGCCTGCCGCTTTCGGCGGCCAATGCCAAGGGTAAGGCGCTGATCAATATCCTGCCGCTTGAGCAGGGCGAGCGCATCACATCCATCATGCCGCTGCCCGAGGATGAAACCTCGTGGGGCAATCTCGACATCATGTTCGCGACGACGCGCGGCACCGTGCGCCGTAACTCGCTCGCCGATTTTGTCGAAGTGCGCCAGAACGGTAAGATCGCGATGAAGCTCGACGATGGCGATGAGATCGTCGGCGTCGACACCTGCACGATCAACAATGACCTGCTGCTGACGACGGCGCTTGGCCAAGCCATCCGCTTCCGCGTCGACGATGTGCGTCTTTTCAAGGGCCGCGATTCCATGGGCGTGCGCGGCATTCAGCTTGCCGATGGCGACAAGGTCATTTCGATGGCCGTGATCAACCATTCGGACGCCGATGCCGAGCAGCGTGCGGCCTATCTCAAGATGAGCCGCGCCGTGCGTGGCGAAGCAGAGGCCGAAGAGCCGAGCACCGACGAAGCCGATGTCGTGGCCGGTGCGCTTGAGCCGGAACTCTATGCGTCGATGAGTGCCAGCGAGCAGTTCATCCTCGCCATTTCCGAGAATGGCTATGGCAAGCGCACCTCGAGCCACGAATACCGGATCACCGGGCGTGGCGGTAAGGGCATCGTCGCCATGGCGGTCAACAAGCGCAACGGCAATCTGGTCGCTAGCTTCCCTGTGGAAGACGAAGACCAGATCATGCTGATCAGCGATGGCGGCCAGACCATTCGTCTGCCGGTGGGCGGCGACAAGCCGATCCGCATCGTCAGCCGCGGCAGCCAGGGCGTCATCGTCTTTGATACCGCCGATGGCGAAAAGGTCGTGTCGGTCGAGCGCATTAGCGAGCCCGAAGGGGACGAGGAAGACGGTGGCGAGGCGCCACCACCGCCCGAGACCACGTAGAACTAGGATCGGGGGCGCCAAGGCGCCCCTTGTCTTTTCGGGCGGCTGATCGACCGCAAAGCCAATCCGAAGATGTCGATTTCTTCCGCGCCAAGCTGGAGCGTGCGTTATGAGTGATGGTCAAAAAGCCACTTACGGCGCGCTTCTGAAACTGCCGGTGGCACGGCGCCTGGCGCTGGCCAGCGTGCCGGCTGACTTTGCTGACTGGCTCGATTATGCGGCCGTGATTGCGCTGGTGGTCTATGCTTGGGGCGAGGGGCCGTTGGCGCTGGCTCTTTTCGCTCTCGCTCTGAGCCTGCCTTACGTGCTGGTAGGGCCATTTGTGGCGGTGTTTGTCGATCGCGCGCCGATCCGCACCGTGCTGATCCTCAGCAATCTCGGGCGCGCATTGGCAACTTTGAGCCTGGCATTCACGGGCGACACGCTGGTTCTGCTGGCGCTGGTTTTTGTCCGTGGATGCGTTGATTCCGCTTTTACCCCGGCGCGGCAGGCGGCCATCCAGACCAGCACGCCAGAGCATTTGCGCGGCGTCGCCAATGGCTTGCACCAGGCGATCAATCAGACATCAAAAATCGCTGGCCCGGCGATTGGCGGCCTGCTGCTTGTCGTCTGGCCAGCGCAGAATATTTTCATGCTCAATGCGGCGCTGTCGCTGGTGGCGACGCTGATTGCCGTCTCCCTCGTTTTGCCGCCGCGGCCATCGTCAACCGAGGAGCGCGGGCGGTTCGTCACCGAGTCACTCAAGGGGATCAGCGAATATCGACGCAGCCGGCGATTGATGGTAGCGCTGATCTTTGCCTCCTGCGCCTATTTCGCCTTCTTCCTTTATGACGCGCTGATCGCGCTTCTGGCCAAAGGCTTTGGCTTCGACGAAACCGCCTTTGGCCTCGCGATTTCCGCCGCGGGATTGGGTGGGCTGCTGGGGGCACTCGTTGCGGGTCAAATGGCCGGTAAACGGCCGATGCCCACCATGGCATTGGCAGCCGTCATTTCAGGGGCGACGACCGCGGCAGTGGCTGCCTCGGCAATGATGGGCTGGACCGTGCAATTGCCGGCGTTTCTCCTGGTGCTGTGCTTCATGGGTGGAGCGACGGCGTTCATGCTTGTGCCCTATCGGACCATCGTTCAGACCGACGCACCGCCGGACCGGATTGCGCGCGTCTTTGCGGCGGGTGAAGCGGTGATCACCATGACCATGCTGTCCGCGCCACTGATCGGCAGCGCGATCGCGAGCCATTGGGGAACGCCGGCGGCGTTTCTTGTCGGGGGTGTGCTGCTGCTGGCTCTGGGCGCCATTACCCTCGTCGCGCACCGCGGCGATTGACCAAGGGATCGGACCGGCGCCTAGTGCGCTGCGGAGGACTTGCAAGCTCTCACGATATTTGCTTGCTGATCATGCTGCTTGAGAGCCGTCATGATCGACCCTGCGATTATTGTTCCTTATATCGGCGCCTGCTTTCTGCTCGCGATCGTTCCTGGACCGACGGTGACAGTCATCGTCGCCAATTCGCTGTCGCGCGGCACGTCGGCGGGGCTCGCGATTATCGCGGGGACGCAGGCAGGCTTTTTGGTGATGACCATCATCGTCGCACTCGGCATGCAGGCAATGGTCGCCTTCATGGGGGCAGCTTTCGATTGGCTTAAATTGATTGGCGCGGCTTACCTGATCTGGCTTGGGATCAAGATGCTTTTGAGCGATGGGCATCTCGGCGTGGCGGAGACTGACCGCCGGAAATCGATTGGCCGGATCGCATTAGAAGGGTTTCTGGTCCTGATTTCAAATCCTAAGGTCCTGATTTTCCTCGGGGCCTTCTTGCCGCAGTTCGTCGATACCTCGCGCCCGGCTTTTCCGCAGGTGATGATACTGGGGCTGATCTTCATGATTGTCGCCGCCTCGACAGACAGCGTCTATGCCCTGCTCGCCGGTCGGGCACGGGGTGTCTTGAGTGCTGCGCGGGTGCGTATCGTTGCGCGTGGCGCCGGCATCCTGCTGATGCTCGGCGGCGTCTGGCTCGCGCTGCAGAAGCGGGCCTAATTGTTTGCTCCAACGCTTTGCACGGTGGCAACGCTTCGTGGTCCGCGCGCTTGCCACGCATCGCGCCTCGTGACAAAAACCATTTGAAAACAAGAGGGAGGGGCAGATGAACGCTCTCGTTGGATTCTATCCGGGCTCGTTCGATCCACTGACCAATGGGCATCTCGATGTCATCGAGCGCGCCTGCAAGCTGGTCGATACGCTGGTGGTCGGCGTGGGCGTCAGCGCCACCAAGAAGAACCCGCTTTTTACCCATGAGGCCCGGTTCGCGATTCTGGAGCAGGCGCTGCCGCCGGTTGGACTGCGGACCAATACGGTTTTCAAGATCGTCGATTTTTCGGGCCTGATGGTCAATGCGGCCCGCGAACATGGCGCCAAGCTCATTATTCGCGGCCTGCGCGACACCACAGACTACAATTACGAAATGCAGATGGTGGGTATGAACGCGCAGATGGCGCCTGACCTGCAGACCGTTTTCCTGCCCTCGAGCCCGCCCGTGCGGCATATCTCGGCCACATTGGTGCGTCAGATCGCCGAGATGGGCGGGGATATTTCCGCCTTCGTTCCGCCAATCGTCTTCAAGGCCCTGAAAGCATCATGATGACCATTTCCCGCCGCCTCTTCTCCGGCCTCGCTCTGGCTGCCCTCGTTGCGACCGCCGCGCCTGTCATGGCGCAGGAAGGCAAGCCGCACCTGATCCTGACGCTCGAAGACGGTACGGTCGATATCGAACTGCTGCCCGAACTCGCCCCGAAGCATGTCGAGCGCGTCATCGAGCTGACCAAGGAAGGCGCCTATGACGGCGTGGTGTTTCACCGCGTGATCGACGGCTTCATGGCTCAGACCGGCGACGTGCAATATGGCAAGACCGGCGCGCCGGGCTTCAACCTGTCGCAGGCCGGCATGGGCGGTTCGGACAAGCCGGACGTCGAAGCCGAATTCAATTCCGAGAGCTTCCAGCGTGGCGTTGTCGGCGCCGCCCGCTCGCAGGACCCGAACTCGTTCAATTCGCAGTTCTTCATCACCTATGCCGATGCGAGCTTCCTCGATGGCCAATATACGGTTTTCGGCAAGGTCGTCTCCGGCATGGAAGCGGTCGACGCGCTGGAAAAGGGCCCACAGGAAGCCAATGGCGCCGTGGCCAATCCGGACAAGATCGAGAAGGCTGTTATCGAGTATAAGTGAGGCTACTAGCGGCGATTGCCGACACCCCCTCCCAGCCTCCCCCATCTAGGGGGAGGTGTTGGGCTGGTGGTGGGGCGAGATCGAGTCAAATACTCGATATAGCACCTCCCCTTGATGGGGGAGGCCGGGAGGGGGGGACCCCAATACCCGCCTCAAAACCTTGCGCTCTCCAACCATTCGGCCTAAATCCGGGCCACCTCTTTTGAACGAAAGCGAAAATCATGGCAGATTACGCCGATCCAGAAAACACCCTCGTCATCGAAACGACCAAGGGCAATGTGGTTATCGCGATGCGTCCAGACCTGGCTCCCGGCCATGTCGATCACATCAAGAAGCTGGCCCGCGAAGGCGCCTATGACGGCGTGGTTTTTCACCGCGTGATCGACGGCTTCATGGCCCAGACCGGCGACGTGAAGTTCGGCAATTCTGAAAAGCCCGATTTCAGCCCCTCGCGTGCCGGCACGGGTGGCTCGCAGTATCCGAACCTCAAGCAGGAATTCTCGGCTGAGCCGCACGTTCGTGGCGTCGCCTCCATGGCCCGCGCTCAGGATCCGAACAGCGCCAATTCGCAGTTCTTCATCTGCTTCCAGGACGCTCGCTTCCTCGACCGCCAGTATACGGTCTGGGGCCAGGTGATCGAAGGCATGGAAAATGTCGACCAGATCAAGCGCGGTGAGCCGGTGATCAATCCGGACAAGATGGTCTCGGTCAAGGTCGCGGCCGACATCGCAGAATAAGCCAAGCTGGCGGTCTTTCGGGGCCGCCAGTTTTTTATCGTCCAGCGCCACCGGAACGTTCGAAGTTGAAGATGGATACTCTCCTCTGGGCGCTGATGGGCGTCTTTGCGGGTGCCTGCATTGCCGTGCAGGCACCGATCAATGCAAGCCTCGGGCGAGCCCTCGAAGTGCCGATCGCGGCGGCAGCGGTGTCGTTTCTCGCCGGCGGCGTGGTGCTCTGGGCACTGGCGTTTGGCTATAGCCATCTGACGGCGACGCCGATCAATTTCGCCGCTCCCGCGCAGTGGACATTGGTGGCCGGCGGTCTGCTCGGCGCGTTTTACGTATTCTCCAATATCACCCTGACGCCGATGATTGGCGCCGCGGCGGTCATGGCGCTCTCGGTAGCAGGCCAGCTGATGGCCGGGCTCATGCTCGACAAGGTTGGGTTTATGGGCATGGCCGTGCGCGAGATTACCATGGGCCGAGTAGCGGGTGCCGCTCTTTTGATCATCGGCGCGGTGATGATCCGCGTGCTCTAGGCATGGCTGCTGTTCGCGGCGTTCGGCAACTTCGGCGTTAGTGACCCGTTCCCGCCCGCAAGAAGGCATGCTAACGAGCCATCATGCGTGTATCCGAATTCGACTTCGACCTGCCCGAAACCTTGATCGCTCTCCATCCGGCCGAGCCGCGCGATTCTGCACGGCTCTTGCTGGTGCGGCCGGGCGAAAAGCTGGAAGACCGGCATATCCCGGATTTGCTGGACATCCTGCAGCCGGGCGACGTGCTGGTGGTCAACGACACGCGCGTTCTGCCGGCCGAACTCAAGGGCAGCCGCATCCGGGGCGAATTGCGGGCCAATGTTTCGTTCAACCTCCACAAGCGCGTTGACGCGCATACATGGCGCGCTTTTGCGCGGCCGGCGAAAAAGCTGGCGTTGCTCGATGAGCTGGAACTGGGCAATGGTCAGGCTGATGCGCTGAAGGCCCGCGTCGCCGGCAAGGGCGATACGGGAGAAGTGACGCTCGAATTCGAACTCGGCGGCGCAGCGCTCGATGAAGCCATCAAGTCCCATGGCGCCATGCCGCTGCCGCCCTATATCGGCGCCAAGCGGGGTGTCGAGGAGCGCGACAAGATCGACTATCAGACCGTCTATGCGGCCGAAGATGGCGCCGTGGCTGCGCCGACAGCAGGACTGCATTTTACCGAGCGGCTGCTGCAGCAATTGACCGAGCGCGGCGTGACCATGGAACGGGTGACGCTGCATGTCGGGGCAGGGACCTTCCTGCCGATGAAGGCGGAAGACACCGACGACCACGTGATGCATTCGGAATGGGGCGAGATCGATCAGGCAACGGTCGAGCGTATCAATGCCAGGCGTGCGGCAGGTGGCCGGGTCATTGCCGTCGGGACGACAAGTCTGCGGCTGCTCGAAACGGCCTCGCGGGCCACAGGGACCTTGCAGCCCTTCATGGGCGACACGGATATCTTCATCACGCCCGGCTTCCGGTTTCGGACGGTCGACGTGTTGATGACCAATTTCCATCTGCCGAAATCGACGCTCTTCATGCTCGTCAGCGCCTTCGCCGGTTTCGACACGATGAAGGCGGCCTATGCGCATGCGATCGCAGACGGTTACCGGTTCTATTCCTATGGCGACTCCTCGCTGCTGTTCCGCGATCGGTCGCGCGACAGGGATGACGATATTTGACGGGCAAACGCCGCCCAATCGTCCGCTATACCAAGCGCATCGTTTCCGTCCTTGAGACCATCTTCGCCACAGGCGACGAGAAGCTGACCTTCGATCGGTTGATCGAGGCGATGGGGCCGGGCGCGCATCGACTGCTCATCCTCATGCTGACGCTGCTCAACATGATTCCCGGTCCGCCTGGTTTCGGCGGCACATTGGCATGGACGACTTTTGCCGTCGCGCTGTTCATGGTGCTCGGGAAGCCGATCCGACTGCCGAACATTATCGGCAAGCGGAAGCTGCCAATCGCTCCCCTGCTTAGGGGTAGCCAGCAGGTCATGAAGGTGACGGGGATCATCGCCCGCTTTTCCAAGCCACGCATGCGCTGGCTCACGGGCGCCGCAGCGACTGTGCCTTATGGCATCTTCGCCATGGTGATCAGCGTCGCGATGACTGTGCCGATTCCATTCGCCAATGCCGTGCCCAATGTCGGGCTCTGCGTCCTGGCGTTTTCGATGCTCAATCGTGATGGGGCCGGCGTCGTCGTCGGCACCCTGATCTGTCTGATCGGTCTAGGCGTGGAAGTCGCCCTGGTCCTGGCGGCGCTCAACCTCGGCGGCAGCGCCTGGAACGCGGTGTTCTAGCTCAGCCGGCGGCGTTTTCGTGGACGAGGTTGCCGGAGAAGCCGCATGAGGCGCCGTGATATTCAAGGCACCCGTCGCGCTCTTCCATCACCACTGTGCCGTCTTCGTTGAAGGTGAGGCCGACCTCGCAATAGCGCTCGGAAAACATGGGCGAGTCGCTTTCAGGGTCGTACATCTCGTTTTCGACGAAGAAATTGCCGCCGCCTTCCGAGAGCAGCACTTCGCCCTCGATACCACCGGCGCAGCCCGGCATGTCGTTTTCCATAGGCACGACGGTTTCGATCGAAATGCCATAAGCGTCGTCTTCGATGTGGTTCAGCTCAAGCGTCAGATCGCCTTCACCGCTCCCGAGATAGGTGCCGCTATAGTCGGTAGCGTCCTGGGCAAAGACGGGCATGGAGGTGCCGAGCAGGGCGGCAGCGAGAAGCGCGGTGCGGAACATTGAAACCTCAACAGTAATCACAGGTTTGCGATTTGCGCAGGGGAGCATGGCGAAAATCCGGCATGATGGATCTGCAACCATCTCAAGGCTGGAGATTTTCGACAACGGAGCCGCAAACAGGAGCGCGTCGTGCAGGAAGCCGAAATCTTTGGAATCTCAACCGCCTGGATCATAGCCAATGTCTGGTCCATGGTCATCGCCATCGTCGTCCTGGTGGCTGGTTGGATCATTGCCAACCTCGTCTCCCGCTACGTCACTGGGCTCATGAGTTCGCGGCTGCGCAATAATGCGACGGTCGCGCCGCTGGCAGGGCAGGCGGTGCGCTATGGCATCCTGTTCGTCACCATCATCATCGTGCTTGGACAGTTCGGCGTCGAGACGGCGTCGATTCTTGCAGTGCTTGGTGCGGCCGGCTTGGCGATTGCTTTGGCCTTGCAAGGCACGTTGTCCAATATCGCGGCCGGGATCATGCTGGTCTTTCTGCGGCCCTTCAACACCGGCGACTATATCGATGCTGACGGGATAGTCGGGACGGTGGTCGAAGTTGGGCTCTTTGCGACGCAATTGCGGACCATTGACGGGCTCTATCTTTTTGCGCCGAACTCGAAACTTTCGAATGCCAAAATCATCAATTACAGCCGCGAAAAGTCGCGCGTAGTCGAGGTGAAGTTTAACGTGCCGCGCGCCGCCAATCTCGATGCGGTGCGCGCTGCCATCAGCACGGCGCTCGCGACGGAGTTTTCGGATGAGGGCATGAAGCCGGAAATCTGGCTCGATACCTTGGCCGATACCAATATGACGCTGGCCGCCCGCGTGCCTGTGCGCAGCCGGGATTGGTGGAAAGCGCGCTCGATCATCCAGGAGCGGATCAAGACCGTGCTGGAAGAGAACAACAATTTCGCGCCGGCGGCCGCCTGAGCTTTTGATCGCATTGCACATGGGGCAGGGCCTTTCTTCCTGCGGGCCAACCCGCTAGAACCCGCCCCATGAGCACGACGAGCAAACTTGTTACCTTCTCCCTCACGGCGAGCGACGGCATGGCCCGGCGCGGCCGCATCGACACGCCGCGCGGCGAAATCAACACGCCGGCTTTCATGCCCGTGGGCACGGCCGGCACCGTAAAGGCCATGTATCCCGAGCAGGTCCGCGAGACCGGCGCGGATATTCTCCTCGGCAATACCTATCACCTGATGCTGCGCCCGGGCGCGGAGCGCGTCGCTTCGCTCGGTGGCCTCCATGATTTCATGGATTGGCAGCGGCCGATCCTGACCGATAGCGGCGGCTTTCAGGTCATGTCGTTGGCGAAGCTCAGGAAGCTGACCGAGAAGGGCGTGACCTTCAAATCGCATATCGATGGCTCGTCCTACGAGCTGACGCCGGAGCGCTCGATCGAAATTCAGACGCTGCTCGACAGCGACATCATCATGCAGCTTGACGAGTGCATCGCCTTGCCGGCGGAGCGCAAGGAAATCGAGCGGGCGATGGAATTGTCGCTGCGCTGGGCGGATCGCTCGAAGACCGCCTTCGACAACCAGCAGAACCGCATGCTCTTCGGCATCGTGCAGGGTGGCGACGACGCAGAACTGCGCGCCAAATCGGCTGCCGGTTTGAAGTCGATCGGCTTTGATGGCTATTCGATCGGCGGGCTCGCTGTTGGCGAGCCGCAGGAGGTCATGTTCCGCGTGCTCTCCGACATTACGCCGGAACTGCCGTGGGACCGGCCGCGCTATCTGATGGGCGTCGGCAAGCCGGACGATATTCTGGGCGGCATCGAGCGCGGGGTCGATATGTTCGACTGCGTGCATCCGACGCGCGCCGGGCGTCATGGCCATGCCTATACGCGCTTTGGCGTCATCAACCTGAAGAATGCGCGGCATAAGGATGACCACCGGCCGCTCGACGAGGCATCGCCCAACCCGAACTGCCGGCGCTGGAGCCGCGCTTATCTCCACCATCTGGTAAGGACGGAAGAGATTTTGGGCGCGATGGTGCTTTCGCAGATCAACCTTGCCTATTATCAAGAGCTGACTGCGGGCGCGCGGGCGGCGATCGAGGCCGGCCGCATGTCCGATTTTGCGGCCGAAACGCGCGCCGCCTGGGCTGCCGGCGATCTGCCGGTCCTATAAAAATTCCACTTGGAGAAGACTGTCATGGCAAAGTCGGGACGCAAGGCCGGGTTCGAAACGCTGGGCAAGCTCAAGAAGGCGATCGAGAGCCAGCCGATGCGGCTGCTGTTCGCTGAGGACCCGAACCGCTTCCAGCGGTTCTCCGCCAGCGGCGCTGAAATCCTCCTCGACTATTCCAAGAACCGCGTCGATGAAGAGGTGATGACCGCCCTGTTCGACCTGGCGCGCGCTGCAGGTGTCGAAGAACGCCGCGCCCAGATGTGCGAAGGCGAGCATATCAACATCACCGAAGACCGCGCCGTGATGCACATGGCGCTGCGCTATCAGGGCGACAAGCCGGTCGAAGTCGACGGCAAAGACGTCATGCCCGATGTGCGGGCTGTGCTCAAAGCCATCGAGAGTTACACCAACGCGGTGCGTTCGGGCGAAATCCGCGGCCATGGCGGCGAGCAGATCACTGACGTCGTCAATATCGGCATCGGCGGCTCAGACCTTGGCCCCGTCATGGTCACGCTGGCGCTCGCGCCCTATACGCGGCCAGACCTGCGCGCCCATTACGTGTCCAATGTCGATGGCGCCCATATCCACGACACGCTGAAGGGGCTCGACCCCAAGAAGACACTGTTCATCGTGGCGTCGAAGACCTTCACCACCGACGAAACCATGACCAACGCCCATTCGGCGCGGAAGTGGCTGGCCGACGCGCTGGGCGAAGAGGCGGTGCCGAGCCACTTTGCGGCTGTTTCCACCAATATCGAAGGCTGCGCCAAGTTCGGTATTCAGGAAGACCGCATCTTCGGGTTCTGGGACTGGGTCGGCGGCCGCTATTCGGTGTGGTCGGCGATCGGCCTGCCGGTGGCACTGGCCGTCGGCTACGACAATTTTGCAAAGTTCCTGGCCGGCGCCGATGCCATGGACCGTCATTTCCTCGAAACGCCGCTCGAGAGCAATCTGCCTGTTATCATGGGCCTGCTCGGCGTCTGGTATCGCAATGCCTGGGGGTTCTCGACCCATGCCGTGCTGCCTTACGACCAGCGCCTCAGCCGCTTCCCGGCCTATCTGCAGCAGCAGGATATGGAATCGAACGGCAAGTCAGTGACGCTGAATGGCAAGGACGTCGGCTGGTCGACAGGCCCCATCGTCTGGGGCGAGCCAGGCACCAATGGCCAACACGCGTTCTACCAGTTGATCCACCAGGGCACCGACGTCATCCCCTGCGATTTCCTGATCGCTGCGCAGCCGCATGAGAGCCTGCCGCCGCATCACGACAAGCTCGTGGCCAATGTTCTGGCGCAGTCCGAAGCCCTGATGCTGGGCAAGACCTCGGAAGAGGTTGTCGACGAGCTCAAGGCTCAGGGCCTCGACAAGGACAAGATCAAGGAACTGACGCCGCACAAGGTGTTCCCCGGCAATCGTCCGTCCAACACGCTGTTTTACAAGCAGCTTACCCCAGAAATCCTTGGTTCGCTCGTCGCGCTTTATGAGCACAAGGTCTTCGTGCAGGGGGTGATCTGGAACGTCAATTCCTACGATCAGTGGGGCGTCGAGCTTGGCAAGCAACTTGCAAAGGCGCTGCTGCCCAAGGTGCAGGGACAGGCGAGCGGGGAAGGGCACGACAGCTCGACCCAGGGCCTTCTCAAATACTACCTCGCCAACAAGGCCTGATCAGTGACCATTACGACTGACGAGCAGCTCGAAAAGCTGAAAGCCATTGGTCGGATCTGCGCCGTGGCCCGCGAGGCCATGGCGGCGGCGATGCGGCCGGGCATGACGACGCTCGAACTCGACGAAATCGGTGCGAAAATCTTGGCCGAGCACGGCGCGATTTCCGCGCCGATCCTGACCTATGATTTTCCCGGTCACACCTGCATCTCGGTCAATGAGGAAATCGCCCATGGCATTCCGGGCGACCGGGTGCTGCACGAGGGCGATCTCGTCAATATCGACGTGTCGGCCGAATTGAATGGCGTCTTCGCCGATTGCGGCGCGAGCTATGTGCTCGGCAAAGGCGACAAACGGCTCGATACGCTCTGCCGCGATGGCAAAAAGGCGATGTGGGCCGGGATCAATGCGGTCAAGGCCGGCGCGCCGCTTGGCGATATCGGCACAGCCATCGGCAAATTCGCTAAGAAGGGCGGCTATACGCTGATCACCAATCTCGCGAGCCACGGCGTGGGCGATAGCCTCCATGACGAACCGGGCGAAATCCCGACCTGGCCGGATCGCTCGGAGCGCCGGAAGATCGGGAATGGACTGGTGTTCACCATCGAGCCGTTCCTGTCGCTCGGTGGTCGCTATGCGGCGCAGAAGTCGGAAGACGACGAATGGACGCTGGTCACCGATCCGATGGCGCCGTGTGTGCAATATGAGCACACGGTCGTGGCAACGCCGCGTGGGGCGCTGGTGGTGACGCTGGCGGCTTAGATTGCCCTTCGACGGAAGGCCCCCTCACCCGACCCAAGAGGGTCGACCTCTCCCCCTAAGGGAGAGGTGGGGGATGCCTCAGTCGCGGAGCGACACCTCTCCCTCTGGGGGAGAGGTCGGACTGCAAGGCAGTCCGGGTGAGGGGGCCTATTTACAGCCAAACCAGCAACAGCGGCCCCAGCAGCACCAGACCTACCGCCACTGCAAATCTCAGATTACCCAATTGCCGCAGTGATGGCACGCTCAGCGCCGTCGAGAGTACGAAATAGCCTGCCAACGCGATCAGCGCGGGGGCAATGCCGCTGGCCGAAAGCGGCGTATTCTCGTTGAGCTGCAGATAGATCATATGCCCGCCGGCAAAGCCGATCAGCGAGGTGATCACCACGGTTACCGCCTTGGCGGTGATGAGGAGCGCGGTGTCGAGCGTATTGCTGGCCAATGCGAGGGCAATGCCAGTGGCCGTGACATGGACGGCTGCCAGCGTCGCAAATACCTGGTTCTGCGCGAGGAGCGGGATCAGTTCAGGTGGCGCGGTCAGCGGCACGGCGCCGACCATGGGCAGGTTCGCGCCATATTGGGCCATCAGATAGATGATATAGAGCATCACCACCGTGGACGCGGCAAACACGAGCAGGACCGCTGCCAGAACCTTGATCAGGTCCATAGTATCTTGAGACACGCCGCCTCCTGGGCTGAATGGGGCAATATTAGTCGAGGCGGACGATTCTGAAAGCGCTGCGCCGTGGCGTGGGAAAATCGGCCTGGCTGGCGCCGCGCAGTGTCCGCTTGATGGTCATGGGCTTCCTGAAACCATCCGATAGCTCCGCCGCATCGGCTCGATAATCGAGCTCGGCATAGGGATCGGGGGTGCTGGGAGAAGCGGTCATGACACTCAAGGCGGAAGCGGTTGATCCGGGTCATGCCTGCGTCATGGGGCGGCGTCAAGACAGGGACCGCGCATTGCCAGTCCAATCAAATATGACTAAGCCGGTATAAATTTCTAGCCTTTGTCTTTTCGATGAGCCTGAGCCCGATGTTGAAGCGTTTCTATTCCTACTATCGTCCCTATACCGGGCTCTTCGTCCTCGACTTTGGTTGTGCTGTTCTGGCGGGTCTGCTCGAACTCGCCTTTCCGCTTTCGGTCGCCTACGTCATCGACAAGCTGCTGCCGCAGTCCAATTATTCGCTGATTATCGCGGCCTGCGCGGGCCTTCTCGCCATTTATCTGGTCAGCGCCGCGCTCAAAGCCGTGGTCAATTATTTCGGCCATGTGCTCGGCGTGTCGATGGAAACCGACATGCGGCGCCAGGCTTTCGACCATATGCAGAAGCTCAGCTTCCGGTTCTTCGACAATCACAAGACCGGGCACCTCATTACCCATGTGACCAAGGATCTTGAGGATGTCGGCGAAGTCGCACATCACGGTCCCGAGGACGTGTTCATCGCGATCATGACCTTCATCGGCGCCTTCGCACTGATGTTCTTCACCAACTGGAAGCTGGCGATGATCGCCATCGCGCTCGTGCCGATCATGAGCTGGCTCGTCGGCCGCTATGGTTCGAAGATGACGACGAATTGGCAAGAACTGTTCCGCCGTGTCGGCGACTTCAATGTGCGGGTCGAAGATGCCATTGGCGGCATTCGCGTCGTCAAGGCCTTCGCCAACGAGAGCCACGAATCCGGACTCTTCCAGAGCAATAATCTGGCCTATCGCAAAACCAAGCTCGAAGCCTATGCGATGATGACGGCGAGCCTCCTCATCACCTTTCTCTCCACCCGGCTCGTGCAGCTCGTGATCATGCTCTCGGGCGCCTGGCTCGTGGTGATCGGCGAATTGACCTATGGCGGCTTTGTGAGCTTCCTGCTTCTGGTTGACGTCTTCCTCCGCCCGATCGACAAGATCACCGGCGTGCTGGAAAGCTATCCCAAGGGCATTGCCGGCTTTAAGCGGTTCACCACTCTCATCGATACCGAACCCGACATCGCCGATCGCCCGGACGCGGTCGAGGTCGATCGCCTGACCGGCCACATTCGCTATGAGGGCGTTTCCTTTGCCTATGATTCCGGCCGCTCGATCCTGCGCGACGTCAATCTCGATATCCCCGCCGGGGAGACGGTGGCGATCGTCGGGCCATCGGGCGCCGGCAAGACGACGCTATGCTCTCTGCTGCCGCGCTTTTATGAACCGACCGCTGGACGCATCACCGTTGATGGAATCGACATCGCCGATATGACGCAGGCCTCGCTTCGCAAGCAGATCGGCGTCGTGCAGCAGGATGTGTTCCTGTTTGGCGGCACGCTACGCGACAACATCGCCTATGGGGATCTGACGGCGACGGACGCCGATATCATCGCAGCGGCAAAACGCGCGCGGCTCGAGGAAATGATCGCCGGCCTGCCGGCTGGGCTTGATACCGTGGTCGGTGAGCGCGGTGTGAAACTGTCCGGTGGGCAAAAGCAACGTGTCGCCATCGCCCGCATCTTCCTCAAGAACCCGCCGATTCTCATTCTCGACGAGGCGACCTCGGCGCTCGATACCGCGACAGAAGCGGCAATCCAGCAGGCGCTGAATGAACTTTCGGCCGGCCGCACGACGCTGATCATCGCACACCGCCTGGCGACAGTCCGCCATGCTCACCGCATCGTTGTGCTGACGGAGAACGGCATCGCCGAACAGGGCGCACACGACGATCTGCTCAGCCGCCGCGGTATCTATTCGCAGCTGCATTCGGCCCAACAGTTGGGACTTGTCGGCTGATGTGGTTGGGGGAGAGTGGTACGCCGGGAGGGGTTCGAACCCTCGACCATTCGATTAAAAGTCGAATGCTCTACCACTGAGCTACCGGCGCATTTGTCGTCACGAACGCACTGCGGCGTTGGCGCGGAAAATAGCTAGGATGATCCCGGAGTCAACCTCTATTGCGCCGGGTCGTTCCAAGCCTGGGGATGGCGGCTCAGCGCGCCATGCTGACGCCAGCATAGCTGGCCGGCGAACAGGCGATTTCGCGCTGTTCGAGCTTGGCGCAAAGATCACGGGCATTCGAGAGCTTGGCGATGGGCCCAAGAACGATGCGCTGCTGGTTGCTGTCGGTCGCATTGGAGAGGAGCGGCGTCAGGTCCACGGTGAGCGAGCCGAGCTGCACTTCAAGATTGCGCCACTGCATCTCTGCCTGGCCGGGTGAGAAGCTGGAGCCGACAGCCACGGCGTAGCCAACCTGCGCGCCACTGGCGCTGGCAAGCTGGATGGGCGCCGGAATCGGCTGCTCGAGCGGGGATTGACGCACGACAACGGTGCCGCCATCGGCCTCGAACTGCTGGGATGGAGTGCCAGTGATCGACGCGGTCGTCACAGTCCGGTCTATCGGCGCGATGCTCGGACGCGATTCCATGATGACGGGCAGGGCGACTTCCAGTGCACCGAGGCGACGCGCGGCTTCCCCGCCAGACTGTTCCTGCAGCGAGAAGCGCGTGGTCAGGGTATCATTCTGGCGGCGCAACTCTGCCGTGGCCGCGCGCAATTCGGCAACTTGCTGGCGGATCTGTACAATCGAAACCGCGTCATTGCGCGGCGAATGCAACGCCAGAAGTGCGCTGCTGGGCAAAAGTGTCGTCAGATTGGCACCCAGAACGGCAAGCCCGGTGCACACAAGCGCAGCGACGCCCCATGCGGTAACATCGGATTGCGTGATATCTTCTGGAATAGTGGCCAATCGTCCGTCCTCGACAGCCCAGCGAATCATGGGCATTACACGGCCTATTAAAGAGAGATTTCGTTATCTAATCGCCAATGACCGCAGCCTTACAATCGTGGCAATTGGTAAACAGAAGACGACGAGGCGGAGTGCCCCGATGACTGACTTGCTTTCCATCATTCTCGCAGCGGGCGAAGGCACGCGCATGAAATCGGCCTTGCCCAAGGTTTTGCATCCTGTGGGCGGCCTCCCGGTGGTGAGCCACGTGTTGCGCACGGCAAAAGCCGCGGGCTCGACCATCGCCGTTGTCGTGGGCCCAAACCACGAGGCTGTGGAAGCAGCGGTGACCCGGTTTGAAGCCAGCGCGCATATTTCCAAGCAAGTTGACCGTCTAGGGACGGGCCATGCCGTGCAGCAGGCAAGAGCGGCTTATGAAGCGGCGCAGGGCCATGTACTCGTGCTTTATGCCGACAATCCGCTGATCACGGGCGAAACGATTGCCAGAATTGTCGAGAAGCTCGATGGCGGCGCCGACATGGTTGTCGTCGGCTTCCGTCCGGAAAACCCGACGGGCTATGGCCGGCTCCTCACCAAGGACGGACAGATCTTCGCCATTCGCGAGCACAAGGATGCGACCGAAGAAGAACGGCAGATTGGCCTCTGCAATTCCGGCATCATGGGATTCCGGGGCGAGGTTCTGCGCTCGGTCATCGACCGGATCGAAAACAAGAATGCCAAAGGCGAATATTACCTGACCGACGCCGTAGAGCTTGCAGCGCGCGATGCGCGGCGCGTCGATTTCATCGAGGCCGATGCCGCGGAATTGGTGGGCGTCGATAACCGCTTGAAACTGGCCGAAGCCGAGGCGACGTTCCAGGAGTTCAAGCGCAACGAAGCCATGGAAAACGGCGTCACCTTGCGCGATCCGAAAAGTGTCTGGTTTTCCTGGGACACCGAGCTTGGCCGCGACGTCACCGTCTTTCCCAATGTCGTTTTTGGTCCAGGCGTCAAAATCGCCGACAATGTCGAAATTCGCGCTTTCTGTGATATCGAAGATGTCGTCATTGGCGAGGGATCAAGCATCGGTCCGTTCGCGCGCATCCGCGGCGGCGCCGAATTGGGACGGGACGTGCACCTCGGCAATTTCGTCGAGGTGAAAAAATCCAAGATCGGCGATGGCACGAAGGCCGGGCATCTCAGCTATCTTGGCGATGCTGAGATCGGGACGAAGACCAATATCGGCGCGGGCACCATTACGTGTAATTATGATGGTGTGAACAAGGACAAGACCATTATCGGCGACAATGCCTTTATCGGGTCCAACGCCTCGCTGGTTGCGCCGGTCACGATCGGCAATGGTGCTTATACCGCATCAGGCAGCGTCATCACCGAAGATGTGCCGGATGACGCGCTGGCCTTTGGCCGCGCGAGCCAAGTGAACAAGCCGGGCTATGCGCCCAAACTGCGCGAAAGGGCGCTGGCCAAAAAAGCGGCCAAGGGGAAATAAGATGTGCGGCATTGTTGGAATCGTCGGTAACGCGCCGGTTGCGGATCGTCTGGTCGATGCCCTGAGGCGGCTGGAATATCGCGGCTATGACAGCGCGGGCGTTGCTACGCTTGAAAGCGGCTTCATCGCTCGCCGTCGCGCCGAGGGCAAGCTTGGCAATCTGGCGACCAAGCTCGGCATGGAGCCGCTTGGCGGGCATATCGGCATCGGCCACACGCGCTGGGCCACGCATGGCGCGCCGACCGAAACGAACGCCCATCCGCATGCCACCGATCGCGTCGCCGTAGTCCACAATGGCATCATAGAGAACTTTCGCGAGCTTCTGGCCGATCTCGCTCAGGACGGCTACCTGCCTCAGACGCAGACGGATACCGAATCCGTCGCGCTCTGGGTCACCCGCGAAGTTGTCAACGGCGCAGACCCTGAACTCGCCGTCGCGCGCACGCTGAAAAAGCTGAAGGGCGCCTTTGCACTCGCCTTCATGTTCAAGGGCGAGACCAATCTGCTGATAGCGGCCCGCCATGGCGCACCGCTGGCCGTCGGCTATGGCACGACCGAAATGTATCTCGGCTCGGACGCCATGGCGCTGGCGCCGTTTACGTCCAAGCTTACCTATCTTGAAGATGGCGATTGGGCCGTGATCACCCCGGCTGGCGTCACTATCCGCGATGGCAAGGACGCCATCGTGCAGCGCGAGCAGATGCTCTCGCAGGCCTCGGCGCTTCTGGTCGACAAGGGCAATCATCGCCACTTCATGGCCAAGGAAATCTACGAGCAGCCGGAGACCATCTCGCACACGCTCAGCCACTATGTGGATATGGGCGCAGAGAAAGTGGCGATCCGCGAAAACCTGCCCTTCGATTTCGCTGATCTTTCTCGGCTAACCATGAGCGCCTGCGGCACGGCTTATTATGCCGGCGCCGTTGCCAAATACTGGTTCGAGCGCTATGCGCGGCTGCCGGTCGATATCGATGTGGCAAGCGAATTCCGCTATCGCGAACCACCGCTCGACAAGAATGGTCTGTCGCTCTTCATTTCCCAGTCGGGCGAAACCGCTGACACGCTGGCCGCTTTGCGCTACTGCGCCAGCCAGGGTCAGCATGTGGCAAGCTTGGTCAACACGCTGGAATCCACCATTGCGCGCGAGTCCGGTGTCGTCTTCCCGATCCTCTGCGGCCCTGAAATCGGCGTTGCCTCGACCAAGGCGCTCACTGCGCAATTGACCTCGCTTGCCAGTCTTGCGATCGCTGCTGGCCGCGCCCGTGGCGTTGTCAGCGCCGAGGAGGAAGCCGAGCTTGTTCGTGCGCTCACGGCGCTGCCATCGGCCGTCTCGACAGCGCTGGGTTCAGAAGGCCAGATCATCGAAATTTCCAAGCGCCTCTCCAAGGCCAAGGACGTGCTCTATCTCGGCCGCGGCCCGATGTTCCCCATCGCCATGGAAGGCGCGCTCAAGCTCAAGGAAATCAGCTATATCCACGCTGAAGGCTATGCCGCGGGCGAATTGAAGCACGGGCCGATCGCGCTGGTTGACGAAGCCATGCCCGTGATCGTCGTCGCGCCATCGGACGAACTGGTCGACAAGACCCTGAGCAATATGCAGGAAGTCGCCGCCCGCGGCGGCAAAATCATCCTGATCACCGATGCCGAAGGCGCCAAGACCGTGGGACATGGCGTTGCCGACATCATCGAAATCCCGCACGTCCACTCCTTCGTCGCGCCGATCCTCGCGACTATTCCGGTGCAATTGCTGGCCTATCATACTGCCGTGTTCATGGGTACGGACGTGGATCAGCCGAGGAATTTGGCGAAGTCGGTTACGGTGGAGTAGGCAGCACATCATTCCGCCCTTCGTCATTGCCGGGCTCGTCCCGGCAATCCATCTCGCCTCCGCATGGACCACCAGGACAAGGCCGGTGGTGACGATGGAGCTGCGGGTAGGTCGATTTAGCCCGCCCGGATCAGCGGGATCGCCAGGTCTTTCCTGAACAAATAAAGCAGGGTGCGCGCCGCCTCGCCGTCTGTGCCAGTCAGCGCGGGGTTGCGCTGCATAAGCGCCTTGGCGTCGTCGTGGGCGAACTCCAAGAGGTGGCGATGCACGTCAGGGACGGCGAGGCGGTAGCCGGGCATGCCGGATTGGCGAGTGCCCAAAATATCGCCCTGGCCACGAAGTTCGAGATCGCGTTCGGCGATTTCAAAACCGTCCTCGGTGGATTTGATCGTTTCGAGACGCGCTTTCGCAGTTTCGCTGACCGGGTCTTTGTAGAGTAAAAGGCACGCTGAGCGCTGGGAGCCGCGACCGACGCGGCCGCGAAGCTGGTGGAGCTGGGCGAGGCCGAAGCGCTCCGCATGCTCGATGATCATGATCGTAGCATTGGGCACGTCGACGCCGACTTCGATGACGGTGGTGGCGACTAGTAGCTTGATTTCGTTGGCCTTGAAGCGGGCCATGACCTCCTGCTTGGCGGCGCCGGACATGCGGCCATGGACGAGAGCGACGTCGAGGCCGAAGATTTTTTGCAGTTCAGCAAAACGGTCCTCGGCTGAAACGACCTCGAGGGTTTCGCTTTCTTCGACCAGTGGGCAGACCCAATAGGCTTGGGCGCCTTCGGCTAGGCGCGACTGCAGACGAGAGATGACCCGGTCATAATCGCCGATCGAGAGAGCGGCGGTGTCGATCGGTTGGCGGCCGCGCGGTTTTTCGCGGAGGACGCTGACGGCCATGTCGCCAAAATGGGTGAGGACGAGCGTGCGCGGGATGGGCGTTGCGGTCATGACCAGAAGGTCGGTATGCCGGCCCTTTTCCGAGAGCGCCAGGCGTTGGTGGACGCCGAAGCGATGTTGTTCGTCGACGACGGTCAGGCCTAAGTCCTTGAATTCTATGCCGGACTGGAAGAGGGCGTGGGTGCCGACGGCGATGGTGGTCGAGCCATCGGCGAAACCGGCAAGGATGGCGCGGCGCTCGCCGGCGGGCATCTTGCCGGTGAGGAGCGCGCAACCGAGACCGGCCGCGTCGCAGATCGGTTTGATGGTCCTAAAGTGTTGGGAGGCCAACAATTCCGTCGGTGCCATCAGCGCGGATTGGGCGCCGGATTCGGCCATTGCGGCCATGGCCATCAGGGCGACGACGGTCTTGCCGGAGCCGACATCGCCCTGCAAAAGCCGGGACATGCGCTCGGGCGAGGCGAGGTCGGCGCGGATTTCTTCGAGTGCCTGGTTTTGCCCTTCAGTCAGCGAAAACGGTAACGCTTGGGCAACCTTTGACGTAACCTTTCCCGTAAATCGGCGCGCGACGCCGGCTTCCGACACCATCGACGAGCGAAGAAGCTGGAGCGTGATCTGACCGGCGAGATATTCGTCATAGGCGAGGCGTTGCCGGGCAGGGGCCCAGAGTTCGGCTTCACCCGGATTTTCCGGCAGATGCACCATGCGCATGGCTTCGGCAAAGGTCGGCCACTTGCGTTGCGCAAGGGTGGTGTCGTCGATCCATTCGGGTAATGGAGGGACGGCCTCTACTGCCTGGCGCACGAGCTTGGCGAGGGCTTTTGAGCTCAGGCCATTGGTGAGCGGATAGACGGGCTCAACGAGCGGCAGAGTGGCGAATTTTTCTGCCTCGACGATGTAGTCCGGATGCGTGATCTGCTTTTCGCCGTTGAAGAAATCGATCTTGCCCGAGACATAGCGCTCCTCGCCGACCGGCAGCGCCTTTTCGACCCAGCCGCCTTGGGCCCGGAAGAAGACGAGGCTGATATCGCCGCTCTCATCATGGGCGAAGACCCGATGCGGAATGTGCTCGCGTCCGCGCGGCGGGGGCTGGTGGCGGTCAATGTGGAGTTTGAGCGTGACGATCTGGTTGAGATAGGCCTCGGCAATGCCGACCTGCCGACGCCGATCGACAACGCCGGACGGCATATGCATCAGGATGTCGAGGACGATGGCTTCTTGGCCATCGGGCGCGCCGAAAAACCGCGTCAGCAGCGCGCCGAGTTTGTCCCCGACGCCCTTGATGGCGTGGAGTGAGCGGAACAGCGGTTGAAGAGTTTCTGGGCGCGACACGAGTGATTCTCCTGCCCGAAACGTCGCACAAAAGAACAGGAGAAGAACAGAGCGGAACCGGTTGCGTTCACGCGGGTTGCGGAAGACCAGGAGAAAAAGCCATGAGCAAGACCATCATCACCGCCGCCCTGTTGGCCAGCCTGATGGCTGGCGCCAGTTTCGCGCAGGAAAAGGCGCCGCTGGTTGAATTGACCGACCCCAATGCCTCGATCGCCGTTCTCGGCCTGACGGTCGATCAGACGGTCGGCAAGGAAGTCTATGACAGCGAGGGCAAGCTACTCGGAACGGTCGGGAAGGTTTTGGGCGACGATGCCGATACCCCGATGGCGGTGACCGTTGGCGGCGGCGGCAAGGTTGTCGTGCTGGAACTGGCAAGCGCCGAACTGATCAACAACCGCATCGTCACGCAGTTGAGCGGCGAAGAATACGAAGGCCTCCCGCCCTTTGAGCAATAGGTCTTTTCTAGCCGAAGGAAAGGGTGACAAGCCTTTTCAACCTCGGTAAGACACATGTCCAAATCGGGAACAAACTTGCATCATGGTGTCTCAAATGACCGCCGGTGAGGACATTGCTATTCGTCGCAAGCGGCTGCGTTATCGCGCCTGGCATCGCGGCACCAAGGAAATGGACCTGGTTCTGGGGCCATTTTGCGATGCCAATATCGAGGGTTTCGACACGGCGACTCTCGATCGGCTCGAAGCGCTGATGGATGAGGAAGATCCGCCATTGCTCAAGTGGGTGATGCGGCAGGAAGAGCCGCCGGAGCATGTCGACCGTGATTTCCTTGATCGGGTGATCGCTGACCATCAGGCACGGATCGAAAAATGAACGAGATGACCGGTCTTCCGCCTCTGCGCACCATGTCCAATGTGCCAGATGGCATGCAGCCCATGGTGCTGGCCAAGCTGGTGGAAGACCGGCTGAAAGCGGCGCCGGATGATGCTGCAAGCCTCGTCTTCGTCGCGCGCGATGGGCGTCGCCTGCAGCGCATGGCGGAAGTGTTGGGCGCCATGCTGCCCGGCCACACCATCCTGACGCTGCCTGCCTGGGACTGTCTGCCCTACGACCGTGTCTCGCCCAATAACGTAACCATCGCTGCACGCATGAGCACGCTGGCGACGCTGACCAGCGGCGCCAGGGGCGTTGTTGTGCTAACGGCGGTCAATGCGCTGATTCAAAAGCTGCCGCCGCGCGATGTCGTCGAGAGCATGTCATTCTCGGCCGCGGTCGGTCGCATCGTGGACAGCGAGAAGCTGATCGCCTGGGCCGCCAACAATGGCTATCTGCGCGTTCCGACTGTGCGCGAAAGCGGCGAGTTTGCCGTGCGCGGCGGTCTGGTGGATCTCTATCCCGCCAGTGCGTCCGCGCCGCTGCGCTTCGATTTTTTCGGCAGCCAGCTCGAATCGATCCGCACCTTCGATCCCGATACCCAGCGCACGACGGGTACGCTGAAGCGCATCGACCTGACGCCGATGAGCGAAGTCATCCTCAACGAGGAGACCATTCGGCGCTTCCGACAGAATTACACAGCGACCTTTGGCGGCAACACCGTCGACGACACCCTCTATGCCTCGGTCAGCGGCGGCTCGCGCTATTCGGGCACGGAACACTGGCTGCCGTTTTTCTATGATCACATGGATCGGCTGGCCGACTATGTCGGCGACGCGCCCTTCGTGTTCGACGATCAGGTTGGCGAGGCCTTTGCCGAGCGCGCGACGCAAATCCGCGACTATTATGATGCCCGCGAAGCGGCCCGCCTGGCGCCGCCGGTTGCTGGGGCAGGGGCGCCCTATAAGCCCATCAAGCCAGAGCTTCTTTATGATCTCGATATGGCGCCGCAGGCTTTGGCCGGCGCCACGGTCATTCAGCTTTCGCCGTTTCTGTCGCCAAACACCAAGAAGGGCGACGATGCCGGTGGACACATTGCGCCGACCTTTGCCGCCGAACGCCTCGCCTCGGACATCAACCTCTTCCAGGCAGTCGTCGACCGGCTGATGGCTGAACGCCGCGCCGGTCGCCGCGTGATCATTGCCTGCTGGAGCGCTGGCACTCGGGACCGCATGGGGCAGGTTCTCAAGGACCATGGCCTGACCAATCCGCGCATGGCGGAAAACTGGCGCGATGCGGAAACCGTCAGCGCGGCGACCACGTCTCTCGTCGTGCTGCCGCTCGAAACCGGCTTCGAAACGCTCGACCTGCTGGTGCTGTCCGAGCAGGACATCTTGGGCGAACGCATCCTTCGCCCGCAGCGCAAGAAGAAGGCTTCCGACGCGCTGACCGAGGCGGCTTCGCTGTCAGCAGGTGATCTCGTCGTCCACGTCGATCATGGTATTGGCCGTTTCCTCGGCCTCAAAGTCATCGAGGCGGGCGGCGCGCCGCATGAATGCGTCGAGCTGCAATATGCGGGAGAAACCAAGCTTTATCTGCCGGTCGAAAACATTGAACTGCTAACCCGTTATGGGTCGGACGATGCCTCGGTCACGCTCGACAAGCTCGGTGGCGTCGCCTGGCAGGCCAAGAAGGGTAAGCTCAAGAAGCGCATCCGCGAAATGGCGGAGCAACTCATCAAGCTCGCCGCACAGCGCCTGCTCACCAAGGCCGATGTCATCGACATCAATGCCGGCGCCTATGACGAATTTGCCGCCCGCTTCCCCTATGAGGAAACGGAAGACCAGCTTACGGCCATCGAGGCGGTTTTCGACGACATCACCACGGGCAAGGTCATGGATCGCCTCGTCTGCGGCGACGTCGGTTTCGGCAAGACCGAAGTCGCGCTGCGCGCGGCATTTGCCGTGGCCCTGTCGGGCAAGCAGGTGGCGGTCGTCGTGCCGACGACGCTTCTGGCGCGCCAGCACTTCAAGACCTTCTCCGAGCGCTTCCAGGGCCTGCCGGTGCGCGTGCGCCATGCCTCGCGCATGGTCAGTGCCAATGAACTCAAGGCCACCAAGGAAGGCCTCGCCGATGGTCAGGTCGACATCGTCGTCGGCACCCATGCGCTTCTGTCCAAGACCATCAAGTTCAAAGACCTGGGCATGCTCATCATCGACGAAGAGCAGCACTTTGGCGTGTCGCACAAGGAACGTCTCAAGGAACTTAAGGCCAATGTGCATGTGCTGACGCTGACGGCGACGCCAATTCCGCGCACGCTGCAACTCGCGCTCACCGGTGTGCGCGATCTCAGCCTTCTCGCGACGCCGCCAGTCGATCGCCTCACCATCCGCACCTTCATCTCGCCATTCGATCCGCTCTCGATCCGCGAGGCGCTGCTGCGCGAAAAGTATCGCGGTGGCCAGAGCTTTTATGTCGTGCCGCGCATCAAGGATCAGCCCGATATTGCAGAGTTCCTGCGCCAGCAGGTGCCCGAAGTCAGCTTCGTCACCGCCAATGGCCAGATGCCGCCGGGCGAACTCGACGACATCATGAATGCCTTCTACGACGGCAAGTTCGACGTCCTCTTGGCGACGACCATCGTCGAATCCGGCCTCGATATTCCCAATGCCAATACGCTGATCGTGCACCGCGCCGACAACTTTGGCTTGGCGCAGCTCTACCAAATCCGTGGCCGCGTGGGTCGCGGCAAGCAGCGCGCCTATGCGCTCTTCACCGTGCCGCCGGACAAGAAGCTAACCGATACGGCGGAACGCCGTTTGGGCGTGTTGCAATCGCTCGAAAGTCTCGGTGCCGGTTTCCAGCTTGCGAGCCACGACCTCGATATTCGCGGCGCGGGTAATCTCCTCGGCGACGAACAGTCGGGCCATATCCGCGAGGTCGGTTACGAGCTCTACCAATCCATGCTGGAAGAGGCTGTTGCCGCGCTTAAGAATGGCGAGGAAGAATACGAGGATCGCAACGAGTGGAGCCCGGCGATTTCGCTCGGCATGCCGGTGATGATCCCCGAACACTATGTGCCCGACCTGACCCTGCGTATGCAGCTTTATCGCAAGCTCGGCGATCTCACCGACATTCGCGATATCGATGCGGCAGGTGCCGAACTCATCGATCGATTCGGGCCGCTTCCTGAGGAAGTGGAGGCGCTGCTCAAGGTCATTCTGGTGAAGTCGCTTTGTCGCCTCGCCAATGTCGAGAAGGTCGATGCCGGCCCCAAGGGCGCGGTGCTGACTTTGCGCAACAACGAGTTTCCCAATCCGGTGGCACTGGTCAAAATGGTCAGCGACCCCGCCAATCAGGTTCGCATCAAGCCCGATCAGAAGCTGGTCTTTGCGCGCAATTGGCCGACACCGGAGCAGCGTCTCAAGGGCACAGCAGCAATCCTCTCGAAAATGTCGAAGATGGCGGAGGCGAGCGCCTGAGGCCAATTTGGCCTCCGGCGCAGATTTCGTAAAATCTTTGTCGAACAAGCCTGACGCGCCTCGTCGGGATGGCAGAAGATCGTGCCCACGGGCGGCACGACGCCATCGAGGAATTCGCCATGACCATCACCATTACCGCCTTCGAACGCTCGCCGGATGGCGGCAAGGGTCTGGCGCGGGATACCCGCGTGCGCTGGGCGCTCGAGGAAGTCGGCCAAAGTTACGATGTGCAGTTCGTATCCTTCGCCGGCCTCAAGGAGCCGGCCTATCGGGCGGTGCAGCCGTTCGGACAGATCCCGGCCTATCTCGAAGACGATCTGGTACTGTTCGAAACCGGATCGATCATTCTCCATATCGCCGAGCGCCACGAGGGTCTTTTGCCGCGCGATGCGCACGGGCGAGCCCGCGCCATCACCTGGATGTTCGCTGCCATCGGGACTGTCGAGCCGCCAATCCTCGACCTCGTGACGGTTAGATTGGTGGAAGGAAAGGAAGCCTGGGCGGCAGACCGGCTGCCGCTGGTGGAGGCGCGCATCCATGCGCGTCTTGCCGAACTATCCACCTATCTGGGCGACAAGGAATGGCTGGAAGACCAGTTCACTGCGGGCGACTTGATGATGGTTCATGTGCTGCAGCGGCTCAAGCCATCCGGCCTGCTCGCCCGCAACGAAACGCTTGCGGCCTATGTTGCAAGAGCCGAAGCGCGACCCGCTTACCAGCGCGCCTTTGCCGCGCAGCTTGCGATCAATGGCCTCACTGGTGCCTGAGTTTGGCATTGGCCCAATCCTGTTCGATCGGCCTTCCCCGTAAATGTTTAGTGAGGCAAGCCATATTCCCTGCGGTGCGCCTGGCTCATAATATTTTGGCAAGGGGTTCCGGTCATGTTATTGCCCGATTTGAGCCCTTGAAGGGCAGGTAAGTTTCTAGGTGGCGGAGTGCCGCCGAGACCGCCAAGGAAGGCAAGGACACTCTATGGAATTCAGGAAACCCCTCGTTGCCGTGGTTACGGCAGCCGCGCTGCTTCTCTCGCCGATGACGGCCTTTGCCCAGGATACCACTGCCCCCGCTGCCGAAACCCCGGCTGCCCCTGCTCCTGCAGCAGGCGATGCGGCAGCGGCTCCGGCTGCCACTCCGGCCCAGAACTGGCTCAAGGTTTGCGATCCGCTGCCCGATGGGCAGAAGGCATGCATCATGCGCCAGGTGGTTCTGGCGAATGGTCAGTTCCTCGGCTCGTTCCTGCTGCGTGACGATCCGGGTCAGGAATCGCGTCTTCTCGCCGTTGCTGCCGTGCCGCTTGGGGTGCTGCTGCCATTCGGCCTGACCTGGCAGATCGACGGCGCCAAGCCCGTTCGCGTGCCCTACATGATCTGTGACCCGACCTCGTGCGCGACCCAGCTCGTGATCAATGAGCAGTATGTCAATTCGCTCAAGGGCGGCGGCAAGCTCACGCTGACGGCAAAGAACCGCCAGAACCAGGACCTCGCCATCGAGATTAACCTGGCAGGTTTCACCGCTGCCTATGACAGCGATTCTGCGATGACTTTCGAGCAGTTCCAGCAGGAAACCTCGGGCGAGAACGCTCTCGAGCAGGTTCTTCAGGATCGCGCCGAAACGCTTCGTCAGCAGTTGACCGACCAGACCAACGCGCCTGCTGCCCCGGCTGCCGGTACGGAAACGCCGGCGACCCCGCCAGCACAGTAAAAGCTTTCGGGCTTTTGAAATACGAAGGGCGCGACCTCGGTCGCGCCCTTTTTGTTTCGGCTTCTGGATGGCTCAGGCCGACCGGCGGCCCATGCCGAGCAAGAACGCGCCGCGCCGGAGTGGCGGCATCAGCTTGAGAGCCCAAAGACCGGCCGCACGCAGCGCCTGGCTCGGCAACATTTCGGCGAGCAGCGAGCGGAAGAGGGTATCGACCATTGTGCCGGTGCGTGCCAAGTCTGCGGCGCGACGCTCGGCATAGGCACGGCTGGCCTTTTCCGCCCAATCGGCATCGCTGCGATCCGCGCGCGAAAGCACGGCCACCAGATCGGCCACGTCGCGAAGGCCAAGATTGAGCCCCTGCGCACCGATCGGCGGAAAAGCATGCGCGGATTCGCCGACCAGCACGGTTCCATCCCGCCCAGCTTCGATGACGCTGAGGACGCTGAGCGGGAAAATCACGCTCGGCGAGACGATTTTGATCTCGCCAAAGAGGTTTTGCGACTTTTGCCGGAAGGCGGCGAGCAGGGCATCAACGCCGGCGTCCTGCGCGGCGCGCAGAACAGGCTCCTCATCGATCCAGACGAGATTGGCGCGGTTGTCGCCGGCCGGCACCAGCGTAAATGGCCCATGCGGGTAATGAAATTCCACCGAAGTGCCGCCGATGGAGCGGCCAATTTCGAGATCGCAGACGAGCGCCGATTCTTCGAATTTGTTTTCGCGGGCGGCAATCTGTGCCGCGCTGCGGATCAATGACTTCTTGCCATCGGCCCCGACGACCAGCGGGGCCGCCAGTTCGCTGCCATCAGCGAGCGTCACGACGCCTAGCCCATCTTCCCGGCGATAGGCGGTAACCGCCTCGTTGCGCGTGGAAAGGCCCGTTTCCGGCGCTGCCGATTGGAAATTTTCGAGAAGCGCGGCATTGGCGAAATTCCAGCCAAAGGCGTCGAGCCCGGCTTCTTTGGCATCGAAAACCGTTTCAGGCGCGCGGATCAGGCGAGGCGTCGCGTCGATGATGCGGATCGCGCTGAGCTTATGGCCCACGCCGGCGGCGCTGTCGATCAGCCCGGCTGAAAGCAGGAATTCGACACTTGGCATCATCAGTGCCGAAGTGCGTCGATCGGGCGGTGCCTTGGGCGCGAGATGGATGACGGAAAAGCCAGTGCGCGCCAGGCTGACCGCCGACGCAACCCCGGCGAGACCGCCGCCGACGACGATAATATCGGCACTTTGCTCAGTCATTCTGTATCGCCTCTTTTGCACCGAATGTCGCTGGAACCATGCCTCCGAGATAGGAGCCCGCCAGCATTGCCGCAAGGAACAGCCAGATCCCTTCGGGCGGAAAGGCGATCAGCGAAATAGCGGGTCCGGGGCAAATGCCGGACATGCCCCAGCCGATGCCAAAAAGCGCCGCGCCGAGGATGAGGCGCAGATCGATCTGCTTTGTCTTTGGCTCATGAAAATGCGTGTCAAAGAGCGGCGCGTTGCGGCGGCGGCCGAGGCGAACCGCCACGAACATCACGATGATCGCTGGCCCGATCACAAATGCAAGGCTCGGATCCCAGCCGCCCGACGGAATCGCGGTGAAATCGAGAAAGCGCAGCACTTTGAGCGGATCGACCATCTGCGAGACATAGAGTCCAGCGCCAAAGAGCACTCCGCTGAGCGTGGCAGTCGCCAGATAGGGCAGGCGGGTCATCAGACGATCCCCGTTACGGTAACGGTGAGGATGGCGACACCGAAGAACACAGCGACGGCGACTAATGAGCGAAGCGACAAGCGGGCGAGCCCGCAGACGCCATGGCCCGATGTGCAGCCATTGCCGATGCGCGTACCGAAGCCGACGAGTAGACCCGCGGCGATCAACCAGATCGGCATGGGAATATTCCAGCCAGCCGGCGGCGGCACGAGTGCGGCAGCTTTGACGCCGCCAACCCCGAGCTGCGGGAAGAGATGCGCCGTTACCCATGCCCCGGCGATCAGCGCGACGAGAAAAATGGCGCGCCAGAGTGCGGAATGCGTTGCTGGCAGCAAATTGCCGAAGATGCCGGATATGCCGGCGATCCGGCCATTGCCGAGCCAGAGTATTGCGGCCGCGAGGCCGATCAGCGAACCGCCGATGGCGGCACTTAGAGGCGAGAACGATTCCATGACGATGCTTCTGGGGTGACGATGGAACCAGAGTCTATCACTGGCCATTGCGGGCAGACCAGCCCGTCTCGAGGCGGGCGAGGTGCGGCTTGCCGCAGGGGATCACGAAAATCGACGCCGTAATCATTGTCGCCGACGAATGGAAGACACGAGGCTCTTGCCTTTGTTTCGCGCCGCCCCTCACATCCTCACATAGACAGATCGACCTGCGCGCCGCAGCGATTCCTCATTTCGGAGCCCATGATGCTTGAGCTTCTCTACGATCCCAATGTTTGGGTCGCCTTCCTCACCCTGACGGTCATGGAGATCGTGCTGGGGATCGACAACATCGTTTTCATCTCCGTCCTCGTTTCGCGCCTGCCGCGCGAGCAGGCCGAATTTGCCCGCAAGCTCGGCATTGGCCTCGCGCTGGTCTTCCGCATCGTGCTTCTGTTCCTGATCAGCTGGATCGTACAGCTACAGGATCCGGTCTTCACCGCGTTCGAGCATGCATTCTCCTGGAAGGATATCATCCTCATCGCCGGTGGCGGTTTCCTGATCTACAAGGCGACGCACGAAATGCACGCCGCGATCGAAGAGCCGCATGAAGTCGGGTTGAAGGAAGCAGCGACCGCGAGCCTCCAGGCAATCCTCGTGCAGATCGTCGTCATCGACATGGTGTTTTCGATCGATTCGATCATCACCGCCGTCGGCATGGTGCCTGCCGATCAGGTTGCCGTCATGGTTGCGGCGGTGCTCGTCGCCGTGGGCGTCATGTTCGTCGCTTCCGGCCCGATCGCGAAGTTTGTCGCCGATCACCCGACCACCAAGATGCTGGCTCTGGCCTTCCTTCTGCTCATCGGCGTGACGCTGGTAGCCGATGGTTTGGGCTTCCACATTCCCAAGGGCTACATCTATTCGGCCATGGCCTTCTCCGTGCTGGTCGAAGCGGTCAATATCTTCGCCAAGAGCCGCAAAGCGCGTTCCGCAGGCGGAACGCACCGCGTAACGCCATTTACCGGTGATACCGGTTCGGTTTCGGCCGAGGCCGGTGTCGCGGCCGTCACGAAGCGCCCGCAATCCCCAAATGTGCGGCAGGCCCAATCGCGTCCGAAATCGGCGCCACGCAAGCCGAAGACGCCGCGATGACCCAGGCAATCGTCATCCGCCAGACCGGCGGACCAGACGTCATGGCGCTCGAAGACTGGCCGGTTTCCCAACCAGGACCCGGCCAGGCTTTGATCCAGCAGACCGCCATCGGCCTCAACTTCATCGACACCTACCAGCGCTCCGGGCTCTATCCCGTGGCGCTGCCCTTTGTGGGTGGAAATGAAGGGGCAGGGGTGGTTACAGCCGTCGGACCGGACGTGACATCAGTCAAGGTCGGCGACCGCGTCTGTTATCAAGGCCAGATCGGTGCCTATGCCAAGGAGCGTTTGATTGCGGCAGACCGGTTGGTGCCGATCCCGGACGGCATCAGCGACGAGACGGCGGCGGCTGTCATGCTCAAGGGGCTGACGGCTTATTATCTGCTGTTCATGACCTGGAAGGTTGAAGCCGGGCAGACCATCCTCTGGCACGCAGCTGCGGGCGGAACGGGCCAGATCGCGACACAATGGGCCAAAGCCCTGGGCGCAACGGTAATCGGCACGGCAGGCGGTGCCGAAAAAGTGGCGCTGGCGCGGGCTAATGGTTGTGATCACGTCATCGACTATCGGACCGAGGACTTTGCGGCGCGGGTCAAGGAGATTACCGCGGGCAGGGGCGTCGATGTCGTTTATGACGGCGTTGGCAAATCGACCTTCGATGCTTCGCTCGATTGCTTGCGGCCGCGCGGGCTCATGGTGAGCTTTGGTAACGCCTCGGGGGTCGTGTCGGTGCCCGATTTGGGCGTTCTCGCGCGCAAAGGCTCGCTTTACGTCACAAGACCGACAAGCGGGTCCTATCTCGGCGATCGGACAGTCTTGCTGGCCGGCTCTGAAGCCTTATTCGGGGCCATCCTTTCGGGCGGCATCAAGGTCGATATCTCCGCCCGCTTTCCGCTGGCCGATACCCGACAAGCGCATGAGGCGCTCGAAGGGCGGCAGACGACCGGCTCGGTTGTCCTCATCCCATGATTTCCCGCGTCGCGCCCTCTGGACAGGGCGGCGCGGCGCGGCTACACGGGGCAGCCAACGGGTAGGTGGCAGAGCGGTTGATTGCTCCGGTCTTGAAAACCGGCGAAGGTGCAAGCCTTCCGGGGGTTCGAATCCCTCCCTACCCGCCACCCTGCGCCCTATGGGCTTCGGGTGGCAGGCCACCTGGAGCCGATAGGCGCAGGGTGATCTCCCGGAGCTGCAGAGCAGCGTAGGGAGACAGCTCGTGTGGTACGTGTACTTTCTTCTGCTAGCCAACGGCGACATCTATGTCGGCTCAACAAACGACCTAAAGCGCCGTTTTAAATCGCATCAGTCTGGGCAGGTTGTTTCGACCAAATCGTACTTGCCCTGCGAACTGAAATCCTATGTCGCAGTCGAGACTGAGGGGCATGCGCGCGAGCTTGAAAAATATTTCAAGTCGGGATCTGGTAAGGCAATTGCACTGAAGCGCCTTTTGCGCCTCAGTGACCTCTCCGGTTAGATCATGTGAATTCACTACTTTGACCACGCTCTTCTCCGGCCTGCTCAACGTTCAATATGGCCAGTTCTACCTCGAAGCCGGAACGCGGTTCGATGGCGATATGGCGCGCTGCTTCAAGGGTCAGCGCAATGGTCTTATGGGCGCGCGCGTGCCTGGGTTTCTGTTTGCAACGACGGGCCTTCACACCGGCATCGTCGGCGTCACCGTTTTGCTCGAAGAAGCCGAACCGCCGGTCGACGACAGTTGGGACGAAATCGTAGAAATCTCGCTGCAGGCCTCCGGCCGGGAAGTGGCGCTGCTTGAATGGGCGAGCGATGAGCCCGTTCCGCTCGCTGTAATGGCCGGCCCATATCGCGTGCGCTATTCCGCCCGTGCCATGGACGAGGCCGCTGAGGCCGATACCAATGAAGGTCCGGATCCGATCGACACCTATCAGATCGCGCTATGGCCCGCTGCGCCGGCGCGGGATCGGGTGATCAAGCAGACGAGCGAGACGGCGCAGTATTGGCACGATTGGGTTCGTGGGCTGGGCTCATAGCCAAAACCCCTTGAGCGCCCGGGCGTGATCGGGCTAAGAGGCGGCTTCACATCCCGCAGTCAGGACAGATCGCCATGAGCCGCAAGGAATTCGACGCTTCGCGCATGCGGCGCATGAAGCGTATCGCCGGTCGTCATGGCCTGACCATTCTGACCAGCGAGAAGATGAAAGTTCTCGGTCAGCCGGGCGGTCACGCGCTGCGCGACGACAAGACTTTTGCCATTGTTTACGGGGACATACCCAAGCCCTTTTCGGCGAGTCTCGACGATATCGAGACCTACATCGAAAAGCTTAAGGCGGGGGAAGAGTAAGCGGGCCTGACCTTTCTGGCAACCGCTTCAATGTCCCGGCCTGGGGCAATCCGTTATTTATTCCGTAACAGGAATCGGCACACACTGGTCTCGTAAGCACTCGAGAGACGTTCATTGTTCTCTGAAACGCTGAACGGCCTTTGGTTGCTTGGATCGCGTTTTCGAACCGGGAAGGTGGTTTTCACGTTCTCCGAAGACGCTCTAATGGAGGCGCGCACCGTGTTTACCCTGATCAACGCAGACGCCGACGAAGACGACGCCGAAATCACCGATCCCCAAGAAATCGCAGAATTGTTCGCGGCCATCGCTGCCGTAGCAATCGAAACCATTGGCGCCGCCAATGTCCGCGAGCTTTTTGATGCGGTCGTCGAACAGGAGGGTCGCGATCCCAATTAGAGATTTGATTTTCAAACGACGTGCCGGATTGACGATCTGACACCATCATTCGGCCAAGCGCCGAACCTGCTTCCCGCCTTGGCGGAGTGTGTGCAAGCACTCCGCCAGGGCGACAACGGACGGAAGGCAGATTTGACCGGTCAAGCTCATATCTCGCCCGAACGGCCCATGCTGCAGCCCCTGGGCGATAGCGCACTTCTCGTCCGCTTCGGCAGCCATCTCGATGAAGCTGCCAACAGCCGGGCCATAGCCTTCGCGCAAGCTGCCCAAGCCCAGCCCCTCGAAGGTGTCGTCGAAATCGTCCCAAGCCTTGTGTCGGTTCTAATCCGCTATAACCCATCGATCTCGCGCTATCAGGACATCGCCGGCACGGTTCGGCTGCTTCTCGGCCGCAATCAATCTAGCGCTGATGGTCGCGAGTGCCGGCTCCCAATCCGCTTTGGCGGCGAGAACGGCCCCGATCTTGATGAAGTCGCAGGCCTCCTCAAAATGTCGGCTGAGACGTTTGTTAGCCACCACAACGCAAACCCGCTTCGCGTCCTCGCGACCGGTTTCGCGCCGGGCTTTGTCTATTGCGGATTTCATCCAGAGGCGCTGGTGCTGCCGCGTCGCAATTCTGTGCGGCCACTGGTGAAGGCGGGGAGCGTTCTCTTCGCCGCCGGACAAACCGCGATTGCCGCAACCGATATTCCAACCGGCTGGCACGTCATTGGCCACACCGACTTCAGCAATTTTGACCCCAAGGCGGTCCCACCGACACAGCTCAAAGCCGGCGATCGACTGATCTTCGAGGCCGTGTGATGGTCGCCAGCATTACCCTCGAGCGGGCAGGGCCGCTCACCAGTATTCAGGATGCCGGCCGGTTTGGCCATTTGGCAGATGGCATCAGTGCCTCCGGCCCGATGGATATTGCAGCGTTCCATCGTGCCGGATTGCTGGCGGGGAGTGGAGGCCAGGCGGGGATCGAATTTTCGATGCTGGGCCTCGATCTCCGCGTGGACGACGGCACGCTAAGCGCCGGCTGGGACGGTGGCCACTTCGATATTTTTCTCAACGACACGCCGCTTACTTGGCCCGGTCAGGCCGAACTGCGCCCCGGAGACAGGCTGCGTATTGGTCCGGCAAAGGCAGGCAATTATGGCTATCTCCGCTTCGGCGGCGAGATCGACGTGCCCGAGATCATGGGGAGCCGGTCGACGAGCTCGAGAGCCAAACTTGGCGGGCTAGATGGGCGGGCGCTGACCTCCGGCGATCGGCTGCAGATTTTTGGCTCCGGCGCCGAGCCGCAACCTTTGGCGCCGCTAATTGGAGAGGATGGCCCGATCCGTTTCATCTGGGGGCTGCATGCCGAAGTCTTCTCTTTGGACTTGCGACAGAAATTCGTAACCGAAGCGTTCCGCATTACCTCGATGATGGACCGCATGGGCGTGCGCCTCAAAGACGAGGCCAGCGTCTTCGCCGATAGCCAAATCCTTTCGCTGGTTTCCGATCCGGTCATCTGCGGCGATATCCAGATCCTCGGCGATGGCACGCCGATTGTGCTCGGACGCGATCATCAGCCGACCGGCGGCTATCCGCGCATCGGCACCATAATTTCGGCCGATCTTGACCGTTTCTTCCAGCTCAGGCCCAATGCAACAGTCATGTTCCAATCGATTGGACTTGACCATGCGCAGGCGCTGTTGCGGAGCGGAACGCAGTGATCACCGTGGATCTCAACGCCGATCTCGGCGAAGGCATGGGCACCGACGAGGACCTGCTCGAACTCGTCTCGAGCGCCTCGATCGCGTGTGGTGGGCATGCTGGCGACGCGGCGACCATCCGGCACGTGCTCAAACTCTGCAAGGCCCGTAGCATTCAGGCTGGCGCCCATCCCGGCTATCCCGACAAGCCGCGCTTTGGCCGCTTCCGCCTCGTCATGCCGCTCGATCAGCTGATCGGCCAGGTGCGCAACCAAATCTTTCTCGTGCGCCACATTGCGGCCGAGGTGGACATGCCGCTTTCCTATGTGAAGCTGCATGGCGCGCTCGCCAACCAGACCGCCGAAGAGCTGACCATGGCCGTCGCGATTTTCGCCGGCATCCAGGCCATGGACCCAAATCTTGCCGTTTTGGCGCTCGACAATTCCGAACAGGTCCGCGCCGCCAAGGCGGTCGGTGTGCCGCTGATCCGCGAGGCCTATGCCGATCGCGCCTATACGGCTGAGGGACTGCTCGTTCCGCGGAGCCAGGAGGGCGCGGTCATCCATGATATCGACGCCGTCATCGAACGCTGTCTGCGATTAGCGAGAGACGAAGAAATCGTCGCTATCGACGGGACCGTGCTGAAATCCGGCGCACGCTCGATCTGCCTTCATGGCGACACGCCGGGCGCGGTCGACCTGGCCCGCGAAGTGCGCGATGCGCTCGAAGGCGAAGGCATCAAGATTGCACCCGCACCGCTCGAAATGGAGTTACCCTGGGCCTCTCGGGAGGGAGAGGGTGAAATCGGCATCATGCCTTTGGGACCAAAAGACCCAGGGTAATTTTTGGGCTTTTGTGCCCATTTGTTGTTACTTTCGTCACCACCGGGCTTGTCCCGGTGGTCCATTTGGTGACGAGGTGGATTGCCCGGACAAGCCGGGCAATGACGGCGGTGGAATAAGGCTGAAGGCTTTAAATCGCCAGATACTCATGCCGCAGTTCGGCGTTATCGAGCACCTCCTTGGCCGTGCCGGCAAAAACCACTTCGCCTGTGTCGAGAATGACCGCCCGATCCGCCAGCTTCAGCGCCGCGACCGCATTTTGCTCGACGATGATCGTCGTGATCCCCAGCGGCTTGATAGAGTGGAGGATGCGTTCGATTTCCTGCACGATGACCGGGGCCAAGCCCTCATAGGGCTCGTCGAGCAGCAGCAGTTTGAGGTCCCGCGCCAGTGCGCGGGCAATCGCCAGCATTTGCTGCTCGCCGCCTGAGAGGGTAACACCTTCCTGCGTCCGTCGCTCGGCAAGGCGCGGAAAACTCTGGTAGATCTGCTCAAGGCTCCAGCCGTTGCCCGGCGCGACCTTGGCGAGCGTCAGGTTTTCTTCGACCGTCAGGCCCTGAATGATCCGGCGATCTTCGGGCACGAGCTGAATGCCGGCCCGTGCCGCCTCGAAGCTTTTCATCTGGTGGATCGGCGCGCCATCGAGCCAGATTTCGCCTTGCCGCATCTGCGGGTTATCGGTCCGGGCGATGGTGCGCAGAGTGGATGTCTTGCCCGCACCGTTGCGGCCGAGCAAAGCGAGGATTTCACCCCGCCGCACATCGAGCGATACGCCCTGCACGATATAGCTCTCGCCGTAATAGGCATGGATGTCGCGCACCGAAAAGAACGGGCGGGTGGTTTCGATCTCGCTGGCCTGGCTGACGGTGGTGTCTGCGGTCATGGCAATGGCGCTCATCAGTGGGCTCCCCCGAGATAGGCTTCCTGCACTTTGGGATTGCCACGCACCTGGTCCGGCGTGCCATCGGCGATGATGCGTCCCTGCGCGAGAACGGAGATTTTGTCGGCAAGCGAGAAGACGACATGCATGTCGTGCTCGATGATGACCTTGGTCATGCCGCGCGCCTTGATCTTCTTGAGAAGCTCGATCGTCGTATTGGTGTCATGCCGGCTCATGCCGGCCGTGGGCTCGTCGAGCAACAGCAGCCGCGGATGCTGAATCAGGCACATGGCCAATTCCATGCGTCGCTTGTCGCCACGGCTGAGGCTGCCCGCCAGCATGTCGCGGCGGTTGAGCATGCCGACATCTTCAAGCATGTGTTCGGCCTCGGCACGAATGCCGGTCTCGCTCTCGAGCGAGCGCATCATGTTGAGCGTAAACATGCCATCGCGCTTCGCGAGGGCTGGGATCATCACGTTGTGGAGCACCGAAAGGTCCGCGAAAATCTCCGGCGTCTGGAACACGCGGGCAATGCCGAGCTGGTTGATCTGATAGGGCTTTTTGCCGGTTAGCACATTGCCGTCGAACACCACCTGGCCGCTCGATGGCGCGAGTTTGCCGATGATGACATTGAGCAGTGTCGATTTGCCGGCCCCATTGGGACCGATGATCGCGTGGGTCTTGCCTTCTTCGATCTGCAGATCGATGTCGGAGAGGGCGTGGAGGCCGCCGAAGCGCTTGTGAACGTCGGCAACGTGTAGAACGACGTTGGGATTGGCCATGGTGCGATCCTACTCTGCCGGTTGAGTCTGCGGGGCCGTCTTGGCGCCCGATGAGCCAGAGCGGCGGAAGAGGCCGGCGACGCGCCGCACGCCCTCCATGATGCCGCCGGGCAGGAAGATCACGACGATGACGAAGGCGAGGCCCAGCGTTAGGTGCCAGCCATCGCCGACGAACTTGCTCGTCACCTTGACGAGGACATCGGCCACGCCCTCGGGCAGGAAGCTCCAGAAGCGGGCGAGGATATTGTCGTTGAGCGCCGAGAGAATGTTTTCAAAATATTTGATGATCCAGGCGCCAATCACCGGCCCGACCAGCGTGCCGACACCACCAAGGATGGTCATGAGCACCACTTCGCCCGACGCCGTCCACTGCATGCGCTCGGCGCCGGCCAGCGGATCGGTGACGGCGAGAAGGGCGCCGGCGAGGCCGGCATACATGCCGGAAATGACGAAGGCCGAGAGCGCATAGGGGCGGGTATTGAAGCCGGTGAATTGCATGCGCGTCTGGTTGGATTTGATGGCGCGCAGCATCATGCCGAAGGGGGATCCGGCGATGCGCTGGGCGATGAAGAAGGCAAGGATCAGGAAGCCGGCACAGAAATAGAACCCGGCATAGCCCGAGAGTTGCTGGCCGAGAATATTCGGCACCGGCTGGCCGACAAAGCCCTGGCCAACTGCCGCATCGATCACGCGCGGATCGCTGAGCGTCAGCTGCAGCCCGGTCTCGCCATTGGTGATCGGCGTCAGCACCGAATAGGCAAGATTATAGCTCATCTGCGCGAAAGCCAGCGTGAGGATGGAGAAGTAGATGCCCGAGCGCCGAAGGCACAGAAAGCCGATGACGAGGGCGAAGAGGCCGGAGATCACGACCGCGAAAATCATGGCCGGGATGGCATCGAGCGTCAAAAGCTTGAACGACCACACGGCGGCATAGGACCCAACACCGAAGAAGGCTGCGTGGCCGAAGCTGAGATAGCCGGTGAGCCCAAAAAGGATATTGAAGCCGACGGCAAATATCCCAAAAATCATGAAGCGCTGCAGCAGATCGGGATAGCCGGCGCCAAAAGGCGCCAGCCAGATCGGCATGGTGAGGACGACGAGGGAAAAACCGGCGAAAAGCAGAAGGTCGTTGCGGGACATGAATTTTGGCATGTCAGGCCTCCATTACGCCGCGCCGACCAAAGAGGCCGCGGGGGCGAACGAGAAGAATAATGACCGCCACCAGGTAGATGATGATCTGATCGATGCCGGGAAACACGGCTTTCACCTGGTTCATCGAGGCGAAGGACTGGAGAATGCCGAGCAGGAACCCGGCGGCAACGGCGCCGGGCAGGGAGCCCATGCCGCCCACGACGACGACCACAAAGGAGAGGACGAGGAAGTCCATGCCGAGGTGGTAATTGGGCGGGAGGAGGGGCGTGTACATGACGCCTGCGATGCCGGCTACGACGGCGGCTAGCCCGAACATGATGGTGAAGCGGCGGTCGATATTGATGCCGAGAAGCCCGACCGTTTCGCGATCCGCCATGCCGGCACGGACCACCATGCCGAAGGTGGTGAACTGGAGGAAAGCGAAGACCCCGCCGATGACGACCGCGGCGAAGACGAAATAGATCAGCCGCCAGATCGGATAGGTGATGATATTGGCCTGCATGCCGAGAAAGGCGCCGATATCGGCAGCCCCGCGGAGATCCGTCGGCATGGGCTGCGGAATGGGATTAGGCCCGTAAACGGACTTGATGACTTCCTGCGCGACGATGGCGAGGCCGAAGGTGACGAGGATCTGCTCGGCATGGCTGCGCTTATAAAAGTGCTTGATGATGCCGCGTTCGAGCGCAATGCCGACGACCAGCATGATCGGGATAGTGATGATGATCGAGAGCGGCACGGAATAGTTCACCAGCACCGCGCCGAAATCGCCGAACCAGGCCTGCACCAGCGGCTCGCGTATTTCGAGCGGCGAGCCCCAAGGCGAGAGCTTCTCGGGATCGACCGTCACGGTTTCCATGGTGAGGAACATGCGCACGGTGACAGCGCAAAAGGCGCCGAGCATGAAGAGGGCGCCATGGGCGAAATTGACGACGCCCAGCGTGCCGAACACCAGCGTCAGGCCGAGGGCGATCAGCGCATAAGCCGCGCCTTTGTCGAGCCCATTGAGAAATTGCAGAAAAATGACTTCGAACATGGGAAGTTCCGCGTTTGCTTAGGCAACCCCTCACCCCAACCGCAATTCGCCTAGGCGAATTCGGTGTCCCTTCGGGCACCCTCTCCCACAAGGGGAGAGGGAGGTTCTGTGGTTGTCACGAACTCGGAGCTCCCTTCTCCCCTTGTGGGAGAAGGTGCCCCTTGGGGCGGATGAGGGGTTCTAAACCCCTCACGCGCACATCGGTACCGGTTCAGCTTCGCCGAGCTCGCCACCGAAGATCGTGGGGTCATACGTCACCGTGTCCCTGTCGATTTCCTGGAACACATTGAGCACGTCGAACTCGCTCGTCGGGCTTTCGTTGCCCTGAACGACCAGCACCGATTTGATGCATTGGTGATCATCGGCGCGATAGACCGTCGGTCCATTGCCCATGCCGTCAAATTCAAAGCCTTCGAGCGCCTTGATGACTTCGGGCGGATAGAAGGTCCCGGCGCGTTCGACGGCATCTGCATAGAGCAGCGCCTGCACATAGGCCGTGTGCGCTGCCTGCGATGGCGGGGAGCCATATTTGGCCCCAAAACTCTTGGTGAAGGCGATCGAGCCAGGGTCCTGCAGGTTCCAATGCCAGTTCGAGGTGCCGAAAATGCCTTTGACGCTTTCCCCGGCGCCCTTGGCCATCAGCTCGGAAATCAGCGGGGTGACGATCTGGAAATCCTTGCCATTGGCCTGGCGGTCGCGCATGCCGAACTGCACGGCCTGGGTGAGCGAATTCACCATGTCGAGGCCATAGTGATTGAGGATCAGCACGTCTGCGCCGGAATTGAGGATGGGCGTCAGATATTGCGAATAGTCGGTGGCGCCGAGCGGGGTGCGAACGGCCGCGACGGTTTCCCAGCCCAGCGCTTCGGTGGCGTTTTTGATCGATTCTTCCTGCGTCCAGCCCCAGGTATAGTCGGCCGTCAGGTGATAGGCGCGGCGATCCTTGCCATAGGAATCCCCGAGGACGGGCGCGAGGCCGATGCCGGACTGATAGGCGTTGAAGAAGTGGCGGAAGCCGTAGCGGCGCTTGTCCTTGCCGGTCGTGTCGTTGGAATGGGTGAGGCCCGCCATGAAGATGACGCCCATTTCCTGGCAAAGGCCCTGCACGGCGATGGCTTCGCCTGATGACGAGCCGCCCGTAATCATGATGGCGCCATCGCGCTCGATCATGCGGGTCGCGCCGGCGCGGGCCACGTCGGACTTGGTCTGGCTGTCCGAAGACACATAGGTGACCTTCTTGCCGAGGATGCCGTTCCCCGTGAGGGCGGAGGGCTGCAGCACGTTCAAGAGGCCGCCATCGCCTTCGCCGTTGAGATGGGCGATCGCCAGTTCATAGGCTTTCTGCTCATCCGCGCCTTCTTCGGCATAGGTTCCGGTCAGCGGCAGGTTGAGCCCGAAGACCACTGTGTCGCCGGTGGGATTGTTGCAGAACTCCTGGGCCCAGGCGCCCTTGGAGAAAACGAGAGGGGCAACGCCGGAGCCGATGATGCCGGCCATGCCGGTCTGCAAGACACGGCGACGGGACAAGCCACGCTTCAAAATAGTCATTGATCTCCTCCTGATGCGCGGGCCACCGGTACATTGCCGGAGCCTCAGCGCTGCCCGATATTTGCCCCATTTGAAAACGCCCGCAATATCCCATTGTAATCGTTCGATTATTCTGTAAATACTTGTTCTGGATTGACTGTCTTTCAGTCAATTCGTTTGCAAATCGCAGTTTCGGGGAGGGAACAGCGATGCGGGCGCCGATTGGTTTCCGGATATCCAACCGCAGGAAATCGCTGGGCATTTCCCAGGCAGCGCTGGCGCGTCTCGCCGGCATTTCGCCGAGCTATCTCAACCTGATCGAAAACAACAAACGCGACGTCGGCGGCATCTTGCTGCAGCGGATCGCTCAGCAATTGCGCATCGAGATTTCCGATCTCACGGGTGACGACGAACAGAAGCTGCTGCAGGACCTGGAAGAGGCCTATGCGGATCCGGTGGTCGAGTCGCTGCATTTCCAGCCCGAGGAACGCCGTCATCTCGTCGCGCAATATCCCGCCAGCGCCGCCGCCATTGCGCGTCTACACCGCGCCTATACTGGCGCCGTCGCCAATGCCGATACCTATGCCGACCGCCTGCGCTCCGATCCGCTCCTTAGCCAGCTTCTGCACCAGATCTTGTCCGGCATTACCGCCGTCCGCTCGAGTGCAGAAATTCTCGAAGATGTGCCCGATCTCGACGATGCCGAGCGCAAGCGCTTCGTCGACGCTATTGGGCGCGAGGCGCGGGCGCTCAGCGATGTGGCGCGGAGCCTCATCGGCCAGTTCGAAAGCAGCAGCAAGGTAATGGGCAAGGCATCAGCCCTGCGCGAGATTGATGATCTCATCATCGAGCAGGAGAACTATTTTCCGACCCTTGAAGCTGTCGCGGCGGACCTGCGAAGCGAACTGGAGAGCGAAGGTGCATTCGGCCCCGCGCTGCTCGTCGAAACGCTGGAACGTCGTTTTGGCGTCACGACGCGAGTCGGTGGCGAGAGCGGTGTTGCCGAATTTCCGGGTCAGTATCGCTTCGATTCCAGCGCTCGCGTCATGTGGTTTCAGGGCTCTACCACGCTCGCAACGCGCCAGTTCCAGCTTGCTCGACTGCTCGGCGAACTCAGCGCCACCGGCGTGCTGCGCGAAACGCTCGATGCGGCCATGCTGACCCGTCCGACGACGCGACGCCTGGCGGCGCGGGCGCTGGGCTCCTATCTGGCCGGTGCCATCGTTTTTCCCTATGGGACGTTTCACGAAGCGGCCGAAACGCTGGCCTACGACATCGACCAGCTGCGCCAGACGTTTAACGGCAGCTTTGAACAAGTGGCGCATCGGCTGGTGTCGCTGCGCAAGCCCGGCCAGGAGGGCGTTCCTTTCGGCTTCCTCCGCTCCGATCCTGCCGGGCGCCTCACCAAGCATTTTCCTCTGCCGGGCCTTCTATTGCCGAACTCCGGCCACGCCTGCCCGCTGTGGCCGATCTATAGCGCCTTCCGTCACCCTGAGACCCTCCAGCGCCAGGTGGTTCAATTCACCGATCGCTCGCGCTATCTCTTCCTCGCCCGGTCGCTGCAGCGCCGCGCGGGCGCATTCCAGGAACCGGCGACGCATATCTCGATCATGCTCGCCTGCGATGTGCTCCACGCCGATCGTACGGTCTATGCGCGTGGCCTCGATCTCGCCGATCAATCAGCCGATTTGCCCGTCGGTCCGACCTGCCGGCTCTGCACGCGAAAGAGCTGTCCGGCGCGGCAGGAGGAGATGCTGACGCCGGGCGAACAGCGCTCGGCAACGCGCCAGCCGCTGATCCCGCAAGAATTCGGCCTTGGCGATTCCGGCTGATTGCGCTTTAGTGACGCAGCTTGCGGAGGGGAGACCGCAGGCGAGGGGGGAGATTTGGCTATCGATATCCTGATTGCCGAGGATGAACCGTCGATTCTTGAATCGCTGGATTTCATCCTGCGTCGTGCCGGATGGAGCATCAGTTCGGTCACCGATGGCGACGCCGTGCTCGATGTCGTGCGGCGGCTGCGACCGCGCATGCTGGTGCTCGATGTGATGCTGCCCAAGCGCAGCGGTTTCGACATTCTGAAGCATCTACGCGCCGATGCGGACACAGCAAACTTGCCCGTCCTGATCCTCACCGCCAAGGGCCAGCAGCAGGATCGACGCACAGCCGAAGAACTCGGCGCCAATGGATTCGTGACAAAACCCTATTCCAATGCCGAGGTGGTGGGCGCGGTGCGCAGCCTTCTGGGTGAAGATGCCCGACCGGCATAGGATCGTCGGCGGCATGTTCCTGCTGACGGCAGGCGGGCTGTTGTTGCTCGTGCCGCCGCTGGTGCATGTCTTCAATCACGACATTGCCGTCTTTGGCGTACCGCAGATCGTTTTCTACCTTTTCGGCGTCTGGTTGGCGCTCATCGCAGGCACCGCCTGGCTGACCAGCCGCATCCCAGCTGAGCCGCGGCAAGAGGAGGGCGAGGGGTAATGCTGTCGGCCGATTTCGTCATTGCGACCGCGATCGGCTATGTCTGTCTGCTCTTCGTTCTCGCCTATATCGGCGACCGCCGCGCCCGCATCAATCAGCGCTCCTGGCTCCATTCGCCCGCGGTCTATACGCTCTCGATCTCGGTCTACTGCACCAGTTGGACTTTTTACGGTGCCGTGGGAAATGCTGCTCGTAGTGGATTGGAGTTCCTCACGATTTACCTTGGACCAACCATAGTCTTCGTCGGTTGGTATTTCCTCCTCCGCCGCCTCGTCCGGATCGGCCATCTCTACCGCATTACGTCGGTAGCTGACCTCCTGTCGTCCCGTTTCGGCAAGTCGAGCCGGCTCGGCGTGCTGGTCACCTGCATCGCCGTCATCGGCATCGCGCCCTATATCGCGCTGCAGTTGAAGGCCGTCACCTCGTCGATCCAGGCGCTCGCCGGCTCCTCCGAATTCGGCCAGGGCAGCCTTCGCGGCATCGACGATGTCGGCCTCGCGCTCGGCGTCGCCGCCGGCATGGCGCTCTTCACCATCCTCTTCGGCACCCGCCATGTCGACGCCAAGGAGCAGCACCATGGCGTCGTCGCCGCCATTGCCTTCGAGGCCGTGGTCAAGCTTACGGCGCTCGTCGCCGTCGGCATTTTTGTGCTCTATATCGGCGGCGGGTTTGAAGGCATTTTCAGCCAGGCAGCAGCGCGCGGCGTCGTGGTCGACACCTCGGCAAGCTTTGACAGTCGCTGGATCACGACGCTCGTCCTCTCCATCGCTGCCATCGTCTGCCTGCCGCGCCAGTTTCAAGTGACGGTCGTCGAAAACTCGAACGAAAATCACCTGCGCGTCGCCGGCTGGGCCTTCCCGGCCTACATGTTCCTCATGAGCATCTTCATCCTGCCCATCGCCATTTACGGGCTGACAGTGATGCCCGCCGATGCCAATCCCGACATGTTCGCGCTGACCCTGCCATTAGCAGCAGGTCAGAATGGCCTTGCGCTCTTTGCTTTCATCGGCGGCTTTTCCTCCGCCACCTCGATGATCATCCTCGAATCCATCGCCCTGTCGATCATGGTGTCGAACCACATCATCATGCCGCTGGTGCTGCGCTTCAGCCGTCCGCAATTCGGGGAAGGGCAGGGCATGAGCCGCACGCTGCTTGTGGCCCGGCGTTTCTCGATCATGCTGATCCTCTCGCTCGGATTTTTCTATTTCTTCTTCACCCGCGATTCCAACGCGCTGGCCCCGATCGGCCTCATCTCCTTCACCGCCATCGCCCAGTTTTTCCCCGCGCTTCTCGCTGCCATCTTCTGGCGCGAGGCATCGCTGAAAGCCGTTACGGCAGCGATCCTTGCCGGCTTCGCCACCTGGGCCTGGTGCTGCTTCCTGCCATCCTTCGAATCCGTCTCTCCCGCCGTCTCCCAGCTTCTCGCCGACGGTCCCGCAGGCATTTCCTGGCTACGGCCCGAGGCCATGTTCGGCCTCGACGGTTGGGACCCGCTCGCCCACGCCGCCTTCTGGAGCCTTTCGGTCAATGTGCTGACGCTGACCCTCGGCTCGCTGCTGACGACGCCCTCCGCGCTCGAACGCATCCAGGCCGCGGCCTTTGTCGATGTCTTCAAGCGGCCCAATCTTGCGCTCCGCGGCATTGCACCGGGCTCGGCCACGGCGACCGATCTCTATTTCGTCGCCGAGCGCGTGCTGGGCGAAAAACGGGCGGCCGCACTCTTTGAAGTCGCGGCGCGCGAACGTGGCGTCGACCCGGTCCTCCTTGAACCAACGCCCGAATTCGTTGGCCGCCTCGAGCGCGAATTGGCCGGCTCGATCGGCGCGGCCTCGGCACATGTCATGCTCTCGAAAGTCGTGGCTGGTGCCGATGTCTCGCTCGAAGAGATGATGCAGATGGCCGACGAAACGCAGCAGGCCATCGAATATTCCCAGGAGTTGGAGCGCACCTCGGCCGAACTCCGCATGACCGCACAAAAGCTCGAAGACGCCAATCAGCAGCTCCGCCAGCTCGATAGCCAGAAGGATGAATTCTTGAGCCAGGTCAGCCACGAGGTCCGAACCCCGATGACCTCCATCCGCTCCTTCTCGGAAATCCTGCTCGATGGCGATCAGCTCGACGACACCCAGCGCCAACGCTTCGTTTCGACGATCCATCAGGAAAGCCTGCGGCTTACCAAACTTCTCGACGAAATCCTCGATCTCTCGGCGCTCGAACGGGGTGAAAAGAACTGGACGAGCCAGGCCGTCGATGCCGACGCCGTGCTCGACCGTGCCATTTCGGTTTGTGACGCGCTGTTGCGCAAAAGGACCATTCGTCTTGACCACGGTCAGCGCGCTGGCCGGACGATGATCGAGGGCGACCCGGACCGGCTCTGCCAGGTTTTCATCAACCTGATTTCAAACGCCGTGAAATACAACACCTCGTCCGATCCCGTCGTCCGCATCAGCTCGGCCCTGCGCGCTGGAAATTTCGTCGCCGAAGTGGCCGACAATGGCCCCGGCATCGCCAAGGGCGAGCGCAAGCTGATCTTCGAAAAATTCTCGCGCGGCCGGCGCGGCGCTGCCGATCAAACCGGCGCGGGCCTCGGCCTCGCCATCAGCCGCCAGATCGTCAATCGCATGAACGGCACGCTCGATCTCGCGCCCAGCACCTTGCCCGGCGCCTGCTTCCGCCTGCGCCTGCCGGTGATCCGCGGCTAGAGCCCATGCCCCTCGTCGGGAATGTTGAGAAGATGCCCGCACGCCTTGCAGTGCACCGCATCCGGCTCATGCTTCGTCAGCCCGCATTGCGGACAGGGAAAATGCACCTTGGCCGGCCGGAAAATGAGCTGCGCCAGCCGCACGAAGAGCGAGATGCCCATGATCATGATAACGATGGATACAAGTTTGCCAAACGTGCCGGGCAGGGTGAGATCGCCAAACCCCGTCGTCGTCATCGCCGTAACGGTGAAGTAGAGCGCGTCGACATAGCCCGAAATGCCGGATTCTTCGCCGACAAAGGCCGTGTAGACAAACCCGGTCACGACGAAAATGAACACCAAGAGGTTGATGACCGCCTGGATCGTTTCCTTATACCCATCAAGCCCACGCTTGCTCAGTGGTCGCCAGATGAGCGGCGATTTGCTCAGCGTCCAAAGCCTCAGGATACGCAGGAAGCCAAGATTGAAGAGCCAGGTCGGCGCGAGAAGCGTGATCAGGATAAAAATATCGATGACGACGGGAAGCTGCCGAATCCAGCGTGGAATATCGTTGGTCGCCAAAGCCCGCGCGCACAATTCGATGAACACCAGCGCAGCGATCGAATAGTCGATCCAGAGAAAATATTCGCGCCCCTTCAGCAGGGGACTCGCGATGAAAAACGCGATGATGGCGAGATCGACGACAAGGATCGTCGCCTGGAAGCGTAGCGCGGCCGGTTGCTGGCTGTGATACAAAATCCGGAGTCTTGAGCGCAGGCGCGGCAACCAGCCCATCTGCGTTTCGTCCGGGGCCGCGTCTGGTTTGGAGGCAGTCAGAATTCACCTCATGGCGCTCGGGCCTTGGTTGATTGAAACGCTTCTTAGCAAATGCCCCAAGGCATGGAAACTCGGGCCATTGCCTCACGCACCTGAAGGTTGCCCCGCTCCGCTTGTCGCGCTATGAGCAGCGCCACCCCAGCGCTGGCGGGTTTTGGCCGGCAGAAGGAGTGCCATGAAGCTGGCTTTCGTCATCCCGGCCTATAACGAAGAGGCCCTGATCGGAAAGTGCCTGGAATCGGTTCTGGCCGAAATCAAGCGCTCCGGCGTCCCTGCCGATGTGATCGTGGTCAACAATGCCTCGACCGACCGGACAGGCGAAATCGCCCGCAGTTTTGCCGGTGTGCGCGTCGTCGATGAGCCCAAAAAGGGCCTCGTCAATGCGCGGGATGCGGGCTTTGCCGCCAGTGAGGGCTTTGATCTCATCGCGAATATCGACAGCGATACGATCGTCCCCGAAGGCTGGCTGACGACCGTCATGCGCGAGTTCGATAAGGACCAAAAGCTCGTCTGCCTCAGCGGCCCCTATGTCTATTATGACATGGCCCCGCATAACCGTCTCATGATCGAGATGTTCTATGGCCTGACCTACCTGATTTACCTGCTCAATCGCTTCGTGCTGCGGGTTGGCTCGGTGGTGCAGGGCGGCAACTTCGTCTTCAAGCGCGAAGCCTGGGTCAAGGTCGGCGGCTATGACCGGACCATCGAGTTCTTCGGCGAAGATACCGATGTTGCCGTGCGCCTCTCGCGCGTTGGCGGGGTCAAATGGCTCACGAGCTTCAAGATGAAGACCACAGGCCGCCGCCTCGAAAAGGAAGGCGTCTTCCAGACTGCCGCGACCTATACGCTCAATTTTTTCTGGGTCACCTTTCGCGGCAAGCCTGCCACCATGGAATACAAGGACGTCCGCAAGGATTGACCGGCTGAGGAAACCTCGGTCTTCCACATTTTAGAGAATCATCGATAGGATCGATCTTGGCCGCATTTGGCGGCCAGGATGCGTTACGGATGTCGATTGCCTCGCAGTTCCCCGTCGTATCACCGGCCCAATCCGGCTCGGCCCTGCGCGCGCTCGCGCTGACACCGGGGCAGGTAATCGAGGGACGCGTACTGGGCGCCGGGCAGGGCGGCGCAACGCTCGTCCAGATTGGCCGCCAGCCCATGGCCCTGTCACTGCCCGGGGGCGCGACGCCCGGCAGCATCCTCACGCTCAGCGTCCAGCAAACCGAAGGCCAGTTGCGCCTCGCGCTGGTGTCGAGCCGTCCACCGCCCACGACGCCCGCGCCCCAGGCTCCCGCAACCAGCGTCGAAATCGCTCAGCGCCCAGTCGTTCAGGGCCCGATCACCTATAGCCCGCCAAGCCTGACGCCGAGCGCCGGCAGCCCTTCGCCCGTCATCGCCGCGCCGATCACTGCCCAGCCAACGCCCGCTGCTCCGCTGCCAGCGGCCCAACCCGCAATCGGCTCGCCAGTCGCCACGCAGCCCGTCGCGCCAGGCATTCAGCAGCGGCTAGGCGGCGCGCCTTATGGCATGCCGCAGATGACCGGGGCCCAACAGACCGCGGCTCCCGCCACCCAACCGGGCTCTCAGGCGTCTCTCCTCGCCCAGATGGTCCAGCAGTCGCTCCCGGTCCAGGGCAGCATCGGCGCGGTCACCAGTCTTCTGGTCGCCGTCGCCGGCAAGACCGCCTTGCCCGAGCCTGTGCTGAAAGCTGCGCGGCAAATTCTCGGCAATCAGTTGGACAGTGCCGGCAAGCTCGATGGCGCCACCCTTAAGGCCGCGATCCGCAATTCGGGCATTTTCCAGGAGGCGCAATTGGGCCAGGTCGCGCCGGGCGCGGCCGCGACCGATACGAAATCGAGCCTTATGGCCATGCGTCAGGGGCTGGGGCAGTGGCTCGGCAATCAGGCGCAGATCGCGCCGGCAACGCAGATCCCGCCGCCCCTAAAGCATGTCTTGCCCCGCGCGCGTCTCCCCGAGGCTTTGCCCGATGAGCTTCCCGATGATGGCGAAGCGCTGGGCAAACTGCTCCTCGAGCGCACCGAAGGCGCTTTGGCTCGGGTCCGGCTGCATCAGCACGCTTCGCTGCCGGACGGCCAGAAGGCCGGCGATACGCAATGGAGCCTCGATTTGCCCGTGCTGGTCGGCCAGCAACAGGCCGTTTTGCAGCTTCAGATCCACCACGAAGGCAGCGGCAGCGACACGCGCAGCGAAGATCGCGGCTGGCAGGTGCAGTTCGCGATTAACTTGCCCGCTCTCGGCGAGGTCGGCGCGCAGATTTCCCTGCGTGGCCAGACGACCGGCATCCTGCTGTGGGCCGAAAACCGCGAAACCGCCAAGATCTTTTCCGAGACCATCGAGGAACTGCGCACAACGCTTGAAGCAGCGGGCCTATACCCCGGGGCGCTCGTCGTGCGCAGCGGTGCGCCCGCGGAAGACCCGACCGATCCCCGTCTCGGCCATTCTGTGGATGCCAGAGGATGAGCGAAGACCCCAAAACCCGCCAACTCGCCGTCGCCCTCCAATATGAAAAAGGCACGGACCACGCGCCCCGCGTCGTCGCCAAGGGAAGAGGGCTGATCGCGGAGCAGATCGTCGCACTCGCAGAAGAAAACGACATCGTCATCGAATCCAATCCGCTCCTTGCCGAGGCCCTCAGCCATGTCGAGGTCGACGACAGCATCCCCATCGAACTCTACGAGGCCGTTGCCGCCGTTATCGGCTTTGTTCTCAAGCAAAATGCCAAGGCTCCGGCCCCTGCTAAGATGTCCTGAATTCGGCGTGATCGCGCTCTGCGCCATTGCGCCTCATCGTGCGGCTTCCCATGTCAAATTTGAAAGGGAGTTGATCATGCTGAGACAGGAAGACGAACGCGCCATCGAAGACCTCTTCGAACGCCTGCGTAATGTGGAGCGCAATAGCGCTGCGCGCGACGCTGATGCCGAGCAACTCATCCGCCAGCGGCTCGCGGAAAATCCGACCGCTGCCTATTTCATGGCCCAGACGATCATCGTGCAGGAAGCAGCTCTGCGCGAGGCCCAACAGAAAATCGAACAGCTCGAATCAAAGCAAAGCCAGGGCGGTTTTCTCGGCGGGATCTTTGGTGGCGATCGCCCCGCGCAGGCGCAGACCTCGCAAGGTGGACCCTGGGGCCGGTCGGACGATCCGCTAGATGATCTCCGCCGCTCCCGCGGCAATGGCGGCTTTTTGGCTGGCGCTGCCCAGACCGCGCTCGGGGTCACCGGCGGCCTGCTGCTCGGCAGCATGCTGACCGGTCTCCTTACCGGCGAGGCGCAAGCCGAAGAGGCGCCACCACCTGAGGATGCGCCCGAAGATCAGGGCTATGACGATGGCGGTGACATGGGCGACGATTTCGACGTGGGGGGCGACTTCTAGAGGCTAGTTCGTCCGCTTCTCGTAGAACTCGTTGCCGCCCGCTTCGAGCACATAGAACATATTGTTGTATGGGAAACGGAGGCCCGCCGTGTGGAAATGCTGCGCATTCTGCACGCCGGGATGCCGCGCCCCATGCAGCACCTGATCGGCGACCTGTGCCGCGAGCACAGCGCCGCTATCGGTCATGGGCTTGGTCAAGACGCCTTGCGCGAACTGGTTTTTCTGCCCGACCACGCCGCAGACATTTTTGGGATAGCGCGGGTCGTTAAGCCGGTTCATCACCACGGTGCCGACAGCCAGCATGCCTTCCGAGCTGGAGCGGTTCGATTCGAAATACATGGCGCGCATCATGCATTCCTTCTCGCTCATCTGCGCCATGCCGAAATTGATGCCGAGAAAGCTGCAGCCCCCGAGACTGGTGACGACAATCGCGACGGCTGACAATTTGATGGCGAGGCGAGCAAAAAGGGCCACGGTGCATCTCCGGAGTGTTGCCGAGTTGCGGCTTTCCCCGAAAATGCTCCGACAGCCCTAAGGAAGGTTTGACCGGGTTGGTAAAGAAACTCTTATCGACGGCGGAAGAGCAAAGTGGTCAGCAACAGCGTGGTGCCGAGAACGGCGATCACCGGCACGGGGTCGCGCTGCACGGCCTTCGCACTCTCCATGGCCTTGCGGCTTGCAACACCGGCGATCCAGGCGCCTTGCTTGGCAGCGTCGCGGCCCCATTCGGCAACCACGTCACCGACATCATCCGCGACCTCGCTGGCATTATGCGACAGAGACCGTGCATTGCCGGACAGCGAACGGCCGAGATGGCGCGTCTGGCGACGCAGGTCATGCAGTTGTGCAGCAATCTGATCGAGTGGATCCTGACGGCGGCGGCGGGACGGGAACAGTTCTTCAAGAAGCATGGCTTACTCCATCTTTCGCGAGGGAACGCGACGTGCCGCGCGGAAGTTCCGTCCACCGTTTAACCAAGATTAATCTCTAGAGTTTGTTTCGAGAATGGCACTACCCGTTTCGGGATCGAGGCCTACATAAAGCAAGTCATCTAGCGCAGGAACGGAACGACAGATTGATGGAAACCAAGAGCGCCCGACGTCTCAACCGACTGTTCGATAGACTGGAGCGGAAAATACCGGCCAAGGCTGCTGGTTTGCTACAGCGTATCCGCCGGCCGGAGGCGCGCTTGATCCGCATTCCGCTCGGCATTCTGCTGGTCCTCGGCGGCATTTTTAGCTTCCTGCCCGTGCTTGGTATCTGGATGCTGCCGCTCGGCCTCCTGATCCTCGCGATCGACCTCATCTTCCTGCAAGGCCCGGTCAATCACGCCATCCTGCGCGGCGGCCGCCACTACACCAATTGGAGCCGCAAGCGCCGCGACAAGAAGGCCATGCCTAAGGCGTGAGATCGATGAGGCCGTCGGCATAGGCGGCCTCGATCAAATCTACAGCCTCGGCCAGTTTCTCGTCGATGATATGGAGATACTGCGTCCAGTCCTCGATCTTGCTGACCGTCTCTGTCCCGTCCGAAATGCCGCGAAGAGCTAGGAGCGGCACCCCAAAAGACTGGCAAGCGCGCTTGACCGCAAAGGTCTCCATATCGACCATGTCCTCGACGATGGCGTCATAGGCCGGTCCCGTAACCACATTGCCACCGGTTGAAAGCGTCGCTGCTGTAAGGCCCGGCAGGGCAGGGACCAGAGGCAGCGTTGCGGGCAGGTCTGTCAGCGGCGTTATTCCTTTGGCAAATCCCAGCGCCGAAGTATCCATGTCGCGATAGGACACAGAAATCGCCTGATAGACGGCACACTGCTCAAGCCTGTTTGAGCCTGCCGAGCCCAGACTGACAACGAGCTTTGGCAGGTTCTCGGCCCGTCGCGCCAGGGCGCGGGTCGTCGCCACCGCGGCCTCGACAGGACCAATCCCGATCATTTCCGGCTGGATGCGTGCGGCCAGATGTGGCCCGAATTCGGCCTTTGCGGCCATGAGATAGAGAATGGACATGCCGCCTTCTAGCATGGCTGCCATGCCGCTCAAGCTCTAGGCGTTACCGCTTATGTAACGGAATGATGACATATTGAATTGGTCGCCGCCCGATAGGCGATCAAACGAGGCAGATTGAAAGTGCGGTTCGCAGTCATCCAGGGCTCAAGAGAATGGACCGAGGCAATGCCGGAGCGCGCTGCCGCTCCTCAGGGCCTTGTGGTGGAAGATGTTCAGGCAGAGGCGCGCCGTCGCCTCCGATGCCTCAAGATCGAAGAGTGGCGGCTGCGCGAATTCGTCACCGGCACGCCCGTGCCCGACCATGTCAGCCACCTGGCTCTGCAGATCGAATTCGCCGCCCAGGCCATCGGCCGTCTCTCGCCAATCCCGTCGGACTATGCCGACGACGTCTATTGGCCCCGCATCTGGTAAAATAGAACAGGCGCCGCGAGATCCGCAGCGCCTACTAAAATTCCAAAACACCTGAAGAATCAGGCGGCCTTCTTGACCCGCGGCGCGCGCTTGCGGGGCGGCTTTATCGTAGCGGCTGCTTCGGAAGCCAGTGCGGCGACAGCCTTGAACCAATAGGCCTGATCCTGCCCCTCGGGGCGGCCATCGGCGTCCCAGAGGTCATAGGCCTTGCGCTCGATCTGTTCGTGCATTCTCAGCTCCGGTGAAATGTAACTGATCGGTAGCGTGAGCCCGCAAGGTTAAGGTCAGGCTAATTCTTCGGTTTGCGAGCAGTATTGGGGCCCTGCGCAAGACGCATGGAACCGCTCAAAGCAGTTGAGACCAACAAAGATTATAGGGATCAGGCTGGTGATCTCGACGGGATTCGAACCCATGACCCCCGGATTAGGAATCCGGTGCTCTATCCTGCTGAGCTACGAGACCAGCCGATTTCGACCTACCAGCCGGGCCGGCAACATGCAAGATGGCAGCCATGAGCACGTTCATCACCTATCCCGATCCGCGCCTTAGCGAGGCTGCGACGGCCCAGCCCGTCGACGCCGCCCTCCGTGCCATCGGCCAGCGGCTGCTTGCTGCTGGAACTGAGGCCAAGGCCTATGGCCTCGCCGCAGCCCACATCGGCGAAGTAGCCCCGATCGCACTGGTGAGCATCAGCGAACCCGACGAACGGGACTATCGTCTCCTCTATAATCCGACGGTCGTCTCATCCGCCCAAGAACAGGAAATCGGCACCGAGGGCTCGGTCTCACTCCCCGGCATCGAGGTTGACGTGCTCCGGGCGCGCGCCGTCGAAATCACCTTCGACGACGAAAATGGCATTCGCCATACCCTCTCGCTCTCAGGCTTTGCCGCCCGCGTCGCCCAGCACGAAATCGATCAGGTCAATGGTATCTTTTTTCTCAGCCGGGTGTCCCGTCTCAAGCGCGATGCGGCGCTCAAGCGTTTTGCCAAGCTCGGGCGCCGGGCGGGTTGATCCCCCGGCACGGCTCCTTTAAACGGGACGCACTGAACACAAGGAATTTTCAATGCGCGCGGAAATCGAAAAGACCGTCGCCGAAATCGAGCAGGTTTTGACCCTGCTGAGGAGGCATCTTTGACTGGGATACTGCACAACTCCGTCTCGACGCGCTGACAGCGCAAACTGAATCCCCCGACTTCTGGAACGATCCGGAAAAGGCACGCGTCACCATGCGCGAGCGCGACGAACTCGATGTGGCGGTCAAGACCGTGCGCGAGCTCGAATCTGGCATTCGTGACAATGTTGAATTGATCGAACTCGGCGATGCCGAGGGCGACGCCGATATCGTGCGTGATGCTGAAAGCGCGCTGATCGAACTCAAGCAATCGGCCCGCCGCCGGCAGATCGAAACGCTGCTTTCGGGCGAAGTCGATGCCAATGACTGCTATGTCGAAATCCACTCCGGCGCCGGTGGCACCGAGAGCCAGGATTGGGCCAACATGCTTTTGCGCATGTATACCCGATGGGCCGAACGCCGAAAAATGAAAGTCGAAGTGCTCGAAATGCACAACGGCGAAGAAGCTGGCATCAAGTCCGCGACCATTCAGATCAAGGGCCACAATGCCTATGGCTGGCTCAAGACCGAGAGCGGCGTGCATCGCCTCGTCCGCATCAGTCCCTACGATTCGGCCGCGCGTCGACACACCAGCTTTTCGAGCTGCTGGGTCTATCCGGTGATCGATGATTCCATCGATATCGAAATCCGCGAAGCCGACCTCAAGGTCGACACCTATCGCGCTTCCGGCGCCGGCGGTCAGCACGTCAACACGACCGACTCCGCCATCCGCATCACCCACGTGCCCTCGGGCATCATCGTGGCGTGCCAGCAGGAACGCAGCCAGCACAAGAACCGTGCAACGGCCATGGCCATGCTGAAATCCCGTCTCTACGAGATGGAAATGCAAAAGCGCGAAGAAGCGGCAAACGCTCAGGCGGCCAACAAGACCGATATCGGCTGGGGCCACCAGATCCGATCCTACGTCTTGCAGCCCTACCAGATGGTCAAGGATCTCCGCACCAGCGTCGAAAGCGGCCAGCCTTCAGTGGTGCTCGACGGTGACCTTGACCAGTTCATGGAAGCAGCACTTGCCCAGCGCGTTGGCGTCGCAACGGACGTAGCCAGCGAATAAACTTGGTGAGGGGGCAACACCCCCTCCCAGCCTCCCCCATCAAGGGGGAGGTGCGGGCTGGCGCGTTGGGCTGGGTCGTGAACCAAACTCGATCCGTCACCTCCCCCTTGATGGGGGAGGCCGGGAGGGGGTGAACCGAGCCATCCGGAAATCACCCCAGCACCGCAACCAACCGCTTCCCAGCGTCCAAAAACGCCTTGGGATTGATCGCCTCATCGGCCTTGCGGATTTCAAAATGCAGATGCGGCCCCGTCGAACGTCCCGTCGACCCGACTTTGGCGATGGGCGTCCCGGTATCGACCTTCTGGCCTTCTTGCGACAAATAACCGCTCAAATGCGCATAGCGAGTGAGCAGCCCATTCGCATGCGTCACCTCGACAACCATGCCATAGCCTGATCGCGTCCCGACATAGGTGACCACTCCGGCCGCAGCGCTCAGCACAGTCGTGCCTGTCGGCGCGGAGAAGTCGATGCCGGAGTGAAACGCCCGTGATCCCGTGAATGGATCGCGGCGATTGCCGAAGTTCGAACTTTGCCGGAACGTGCCGCTGATCGGCATATGTACCGGCGCATCATCGAGCGTTTCCCGCGCCATCTTGTAGCGCATCAGGGCCGACATGACCTCGTTGGCATCTTCAAGCATCGGCGTACCGGCCAGATCATCGCGCGCTGGCAGCAAAGGACCACCCATCGCTTCGTCATCGGCATCGGGCAGCGTCACCGGAATACCAAGCTGGCGCATCTCGGTGGCTATTTCGTCTGCGCGGGTCGAGGCGACCTGGGCAATGCCATCCATCGCCATTTGTGTCTCGCCCATCATTCGCTCGATGCTGAGCGCCGTCGCATCCACATCGGGATTGCCGGTCAGGCTCGCCAAGTCGGCCGATTGTGGAGCAGCCGGCGGCGCGATATCCGCGGCCGCAATGCCCAGCGCATCGGCTTTTTCCACCAAGACCTTGACCAGCTGGTGCTGCTCGAACAGCACTTCCTGCTGCTGCGATAGCTCCTGGAGCTGCAAGTTGATGTCGCCCGTCTGGGCAAAGCTGCGCGAGTGCAGCCGGTCGATTTCGACCCGCATCTGCGCGATGCGATCCTCATAGGCGCCGATCACTTCATCGGTCCGGCCGTTGAGCATCCGCGTGATATCGGGAGAGAGATAGAGCGCTGTGCCGGCAAAGACATTGCCGCCGAACAGCACGGCAAACATGCCGTAAAACAGGGCAGGGTGGATGCCGCGCACCGGCGCCTTAGCTCTGTTTCCGCGGTTTCCGAAGCCGGCTTTCGCTACCACTTTGCGCCCCTCGCACTGCCCACCTTATGGTAAGCAGACTATGAGCGCTCATGGTTAAGAAACCCCGAAAGATGGGGGTTTTCAGGCAGATGCCGTGTTTTCACGTAAGGCACCAAGGACTTTTGCGGCGTGGCCCTTGATGCGCGTGGCGCGGATGATCCGCTCGATTTTGCCGTCGGTGCCGATGATGAAACTGGTACGGATGAGCCCCATGAACTCCCGCCCATAAAGCTTCTTGAGCTGCCAGAGCCCAAAGGCTTCGATCGCTTGCCGCTCGGGATCGGCAACGAGCGGGATCCGCAGGTCATACTTGGCGCGAAATTTCTGGTGCTTGGCGATGTCGTCGGGCGAAATCCCCTGCAACACGGCGCCCGCCGCTTCATACTCGTCGAGCAGGTTGGAAAACTCGACATTCTCGTCGGTGCAGCCGCCGGAATCATCCTCGGGATAAAAGAACAGAACAACGCGCTTTCCCCGGTGCGCCGAAAGCGTGAACACGCTGCCATCGTCGCGCGGCAAGGTGAAGTCCGGGGCAGGGTCGCCTTGGTTCAGATGTGTCATCGTGGGTCTCCCAAGTCCCTGATCCAATAGAGGGTGTCGGCGCCACATTCCAGCCGGTATCATTGTGCAATTGCAGCCCGGCGGGTGAATGATTCTGTGAGGAATTCTGCGGTATTGTAGGTTTCCTCAAGCTGGATAGACGTGAGCGAGTGACAATTCCGGCCGATCAGCCCGCACCATCACTGACATCTACCCCTCCGCCTGCGCGCTCTCGCCGGCTGCTCAAAATACTGGGCTGGATCTTTGGCGGCTTCTTTGCGCTGCTTCTGGTTCTCTATCTCGTCCTCCTGGTCACCCCGATCCGTCTGCCATTCTCCGGCGATACCGTGCGGAACGTGGTTCAATCCATGCTGCCCCCGACGTCGAAACTCGAAATGGGCGATCTCTCGATTGCCGTTGAAAGTGGCGTCTGGCCGGTCGTCCGCTTTTCTCCCGTCGTGCTCGACGATACCCAGTCGGGCGCGCAAATCGCGATGGATGCGCTGGAGGTCGGCTTCTCCCCGCTCCGCGCGCTGATGGGGCAGCCGGGGGCCTCGGTCACAGTCGTCGGCCCGCATCTCCAATTGGTTCAGGATCTTCATGGGCCGCGCCTCGGCCATATGGAGCTCGTCGAAAACGCCGATGGCAGCGTCCCGACCCTCCGGGTGCTCGAGGGCGATCAGGCCTATTCACCCATCGGCATTGGCGAGAAGGGACTGGCTCTGGGCGCTGACGGCACCAAGCTGCGCTCCGACAACGATTGGCTCGTCTATAATCTTGAATCGACCGAGGTTGCGCTCAGCGACTTCGTCAAGATGAGCACGCAAGGCCAATTCTCCAAACTGATCGTGCGCGACGCGACCATCGACATGACCGACTCTGTCTATGGGCTCTATCGGCGCTTTGATCAGGTCGATCTCGAAATCGGCCCATCAGCGGATGGCAAGCAAACCGCGGGCACGTTTGCCGCCCAAATCGGCGGCCGTCAGGTCTCCGGCACGATCGATCGTATCCTAGCTGATGATGGCACCTCTCGGCTCAAGGTCGATGTGCTCAATCTCGACTTCGCAGCGCTTTTGCCATTCATCGACGACGCAACCAGCATGGCCGCGATGCGTGGCGCCGGCGCGCTCTCAATCGACATTGGCTTCGATCCTGCTGGCGGCAAGCTCGTCGATGGCCAATTCCGCATCGATTTGACGGGCGTCGATCTGCGCATCGGTACAGATTACTTCCCCGTCGCCAGTTCGATCATGGTGATCGATTGGAGCCCTGAAACTGGCCAATTCGAATTGGCCGATTCCGCCATCCAGATCGGCCAGAGCGATGCGCGGATTTCCGGCACCTTCGCAATGGGTCTCGACGCCACTTATGGCCCGACCATCGGCATGTCGATCAAGGCGACCGATGTAACCCTCCATCCCAATGATATGGCCGCGCCGGAGTTGCCATTCGAGACCATGGACTTTTCCGGCTGGTCGGCGCCGCTCTATGGTGCCTTGGGCATCGATCGCTTCGTGGCGCGAAAGGGCGATGCGATCATCGAGAGCAAGGGCCGCATGGACATGCTCCAGGCCGGCCTTTCCGCTAGGATCAGCGTGGCCGGTAAGGGCGTCAGCGCCGACGATATCAAGCGCATCTGGCCCTATTTCATGGGCCAGGAAAGCCGCGACTGGTTCGTCGCCAATGTCACCAATGGCCAGGTGGTCGAAGCGCGGCTCAATTTTGACTTCCCGGTCGGTTCGCTCGGACCTGATGCCGAAGGCAAGCCGCTGCCCGATGGCGCCATGCAGATCGACATGACCGGGCAGAACGTCGCCGTCCGCGCGACCGAAGCCATGGATCCGATCAAGATCGACGGCATTACGCGCCTCCAGATCGACGATTCCAAGGTCACCATCTCGGCCGAAGGCGGCAAGGTCGACACGGCCGACGGCACGATCGATGTCCGCCGCCCCGCGATGATCTTTGACAGCTCTTCCCCCGATGACAGCATTTTCGAGGTTTCCGGCAATCTCTCTGCGCCCATTCCGGCGCTGCTGGCCATCACCAAGCAGTTGCAGCCCGATGCGCTGGCGCAAGCCGAATTGCCCATCGATCCAGCAACGCTAACAGGTACTGTCGATCTCGGCCTCGTCGCCACCATCGGCCTTGCCAACGAAGACACCGGCAAGCCGATGGAGATCGACTATGTCGTCAACGGCACCGTCGCCAATTTCGCCAGCAGCGCTCCGATCCAGGATCGCACCATTGCCAATGGCCAATTGAGCTTCTCCGCGACCCAAGAGGGTTATCACCTCGGCGGCTCGGCCGACATCGACGGCATGGAAGCCGAGCTTTCCGTTGACGGCACACCGACGACCGACCCCGCCTTCAAGCTCGGCGCCACCGTCGAGGTCGCCGATCTTGCCGCCTTCGGCTTCGATGCCTCGTCCTTCCTGTCGGGAAGCCTCCGCTTCATCGCCGAACCCGCCGCTGACGGCAGCATCAAGATTTCTGCCGATCTTGCCGATGCCGGCCTCGACTTCAAGGATGTCGGCATCCGCAAAAGCGCCGGCACCCCGGGCAGCGTCACGGCCACTGTCCGCCCGGACGGCGACGTGACCCATCTCGAAGACATCGCCGTCGGCTTCGGCTCAGTGCAACTGGCCGGCAAGGCGGATTACAGCACCAAGGATGGCCTCGTCCTCGCCGAGTTCAGCAAGGTAGCGCTCAGCGAAGGCGACAATGCCCAGGTGTTTCTCAAACCCGCCAATGGCGGTTTCGACGTGCAGATCCGCGGCGCCCAACTCGATTTAAAACCCGTGCTCAGCCAGTTCTTCAGCCTCGGGCAGGGCAGTGGCGGCGTACGCACCACGCAGATCAACCAAGCGCTCAGCCTCGACGTCAAACTTGACCGGGCGCTGGGCTACTACGCGACGACCGCCTTCAACGTCGATCTCAAACTCAGCCTTCGCGGCTCCAACCTCCGCCGTGCGACGCTCTCGGCCCAGTTCAGCGAGGGCAACGCTCTTTCGGTCACCACCAATCCCGCCCCCAAGGGCCGGACGATGACCGTTGCCTTCAACGATGCTGGCACCGTCCTCCGCTTCCTCGGGGTCTATTCCCAGCTTGCCGGCGGCACTGGCAGCCTCGTCCTCACCACCGACAGCGACGCCGATGCCGAAGGCGGCCGCCTGTTGATGAGAAATTTCGCCATCGTCGATGAAGCCAATGTCGCCCAGGTCCTCGGCAACCATTCCGATTCTCGCGCCGCCATAGCGCGCAACAACCGGCTCGATTTCGAAGCCGGCGAGATCGACTTCATCCGCCGTAGCGATCGTGTCGAAGTCACGCGCGGCATTCTCTCCGGCCCAACGGTCGGCGGCACCATGCGCGGCTTCATCTATACCGATAAGCGCCAATACGATCTGACCGGTACCTATGTGCCGCTCTTCGGCCTCAACAATGCCTTCCAGCAAATCCCACTGCTCGGACCGCTCCTCGGCGGTCGCGATGGCGAGGGCCTTGTCGGCGTCACCTTCGCCGTGCGCGGCCCGCTCGAGCAGCCACAGTTCCAGATCAACCCGCTCTCCCTGCTGCTCCCCGGGGCCTTCCGCGAGCTCTTCGAGTTCCGCGCCAACGAACTCCCGCAGCAATAAAAAAGGCGCCGCACCCAAGTGCGACGCCCAGAATCGAAGACTATAAAAACTTAGATTGGCTTGATCAGCGCATGCCGCTTCTTGCCGACCGAAAGCTTGATAACGCCCTCGTCGAGCAAAGCGTTGTCGCCAAGGCTGAGCTTGTCATCGTCGACCGTTGCGTCATTGACCTTCACAGCCCCCGACGCGACATGCCGGCGCGCTTCGCCGTTTGACGCTGCGAGACCAGCCTTCACCAGCGCATTCAAAATACCGATGCCCGAGGCGAGTTCAGCATGGGTCACCTCCGCCGTCGGCAAGGAAAGATCGATAGCGCCCGATTCGAAGGTCGCCAGCGCTGTCGCTGCCGCCTGGATCGCCGCATCCCGTCCGTGAACGATCGCGGTGATTTCGGTCGCGAGGATCTTCTTGGCCTCGTTGATCTCATTGCCGCCGAGCGCACCGATACGCTCGATTTCCGAGATCGGCAGGCGTGTGAAAATCTTGAGGAATTTCACGACGTCGGCGTCTTCGGTGTTCCTGAAATACTGCCAGAAATCATAAGGCGAGAAGAGATCGCCATTCAGCCAGACGGCGCCTGAGGCCGACTTGCCCATTTTTTCACCGGACGACTTCGTCAGCAATGGCGTCGTCAGCGCATAGAGCTGCGGCCCGCCCATGCGATGGCTGAGGTCGACACCGTTGATGATGTTGCCCCACTGGTCCGATCCACCCATCTGCAACACGGTGCCATAGCGCCGGTTGAGTTCGGTGAAGTCGTAGCCCTGCATGATCATGTAGTTGAATTCGAGAAAGCTCAGCGACTGCTCGCGATCGAGCCGCAGCTTCACCGAATCGAACGAGAGCATGCGATTGACCGAGAAGTGCCGGCCGACATCGCGGAGGAATTCGATGTAGTTCAGCTTCAGCAGCCAATCGGCGTTGTTCACCATCATGGCGGGGTTGGAGCCGCCATAGTTGAGAATATTGCCGTAGACACGCTTGATGCTCTCGATGTTCTCGGCGATCTGCTCGACCGTGAGCAGCTTGCGCTGATCGTCGCGGAAGGACGGATCGCCCACCATAGATGTGCCGCCCCCCATCAGGCTGATCGCCTGGTGACCGGTTTCCTGCAGCCAGTAGAGCATGGTGACGGTGATCAGATTGCCGATATGGATCGAGGTCGCCGTCGCGTCATAGCCGACATAGCCGGTGATCTTCTGCGTCGCCGCGAGCTGATCAAGCCCTTCGGGATCGGAAATCTGATGGATGAAACCGCGCTCATCGAGGACGCGGAGGAAGTCGGATTTGTATTTGGTCATTGGTGCGATCCGGAAATGTCGTGTTCTTCGCCGCGTCGGTCCATTTTCCGCTGCGTCATCCCCGCGCAAGCGGGGATCTCATGCGATGCGACAGGAGATTCCCGCTTGCGCGGGAATGACGTCGTGAATGTCTGGGCGCGGTAGTGAATGACCGCCCGAAAATGCGCTCTCTTTAGCGCCCGCCGCCGTCCGCGATCTCCTGACGGCGACGGTCGAGATACTCTGCGCAGGCCGTCGTCAGTTCATCCACCTTACCTTCGTAGAAGTGGTTGGCTCCTTCAACGATCTGCTGTTCGATGGTGATGCCCTTCTGCGTCTTCAGCTTATCCACCAGCTTCTGGACCGATTGCGGCGGCGCCACGCGGTCCTTGTCGCCATGGATGATCAGGCCCGACGACGGGCAGGGGGCGAGGAACGAGAAGTCATAGAGGTTTTCCGGCGGCGACACCGAAATAAAGCCTTCGACTTCCGGGCGGCGCATCAGGAGTTGCATGCCGATCCAGGCGCCGAACGAGAAGCCGGCGATCCAGCAGCCACGCGACTCGCGGTTGATGATCTGCAGCCAATCGAGCGCGGCAGCCGCGTCCGAAAGCTCACCGATGCCGTGATCGAAGACGCCCTGCGAACGGCCGACGCCGCGCGAATTGAAGCGCAGGACCGAAAAGCCGCGCTGAGCGAACATATAGAAGAGATTGTAGACGATCTGATTGTTCATCGTCCCGCCGAACTGCGGGTGCGGATGCAAAACGATGGCGATCGGCGCGTTCGGTTCCTTGCCCGGCTGGTACCGGCCTTCGAGGCGCCCCTCGGGGCCATTGAAGATAACTTCAGGCATGGTGTTTTCTGGCCTTTTTCGGCTCTGTCACTAAGCTGATCCGACTGGTCAGGAAATCGTCTGCGCCGCTTGACTATGGGCGGGACGATCCCTAAAACATGGGTCGAAAAAACCAGTTTAGAATGGTTCGAAATTCGGTTTTTGGCCGCGAGCGGCCACGTTGAGCGCCCCTTGTAATGAAAGTGGGCGGCAAATTTCAAGAAGTGTTTGGTTTCCGGGCCTTTCCATTGGCTCATTCCAGACATGCGGTTCTTTCGGGCATGTGGGCCCAAGAAGGCAGATGGCGAAAGAGAGCATCTATCTCGATCATAACGCCACCGCCCCGCTTCGTCCTGAAGCGCGTGCGGCGCTTCTTGCTGCGCTCGATTTGACGGGCAATCCGTCCTCCGTTCACGCCCATGGCCGCAAGCAGCGCGATCTCATCGAGACCGGCCGCGCCCAGGTCGCCCGCCTTGCTGGCGCCGAGACGCGTCAGGTGGTCTTTACGGGCTCTGCCACAGAGGCACTTACCCAAGCCATTGTCGGTGGCGCCAGAGCCTTTTCGGCAGGCGCCGTGGCGATCAGTGCTGGGGAGCATGCTGCGGTCGCCAAGGCGGCCGAGGCCACGGGCCTGCCTGTCCATACCATCGGTCTTCTGCCCGATGGCAGCATTGATCTCGATCAACTGCGCGCTGTGCTCACTAGAGCTGACGAAGACGGCACGACGCTCCTCGTTGCGGTGCATTGGGTCAATAATGAAACCGGCGTCGTCCAGCCCATCGGCGCGATCTCGGTGCTCGTTGGTCCGACCCGTCACACACTTGTGGTCGATGCGGTCCAGGCGCTGGGCAAGCTCGATCTGGATTTCGCTGCTTCGGCTGCCGATATGGTGGCCATCAGCGGCCACAAGATCGGCGCGCCGGCTGGGATCGGTGCGCTCTTGGTCAAAGGCCACGCCGACACGGTCCGCCTGATCCCTGGTGGTGGCCAGGAACAGGGCCGTCGCGGCGGCACGGAATCGGCAGCGCTGATTTCCGCCTTTGGCGCGGCGGCCGCGGCAGAGCGCATGGATATGAGTGCCCTTGAGGTTTTGACCAAGCGCGTCGAGGACGGGTTGAAGGCCATGGCGCCCGATACTGTCATCTTTGGCGAGGCAACAAGCCGCGTCGGCAATGTCGTCAATTTCGCCGTGCCGGGTATTCGCAGTTCGACGGCGATGATGGCGCTGGACCTTGCGGGGCTTTCCGTTTCGTCCGGCTCGGCCTGTTCTTCGGGCAAGGTCGGCGCGAGCCATGTGCTTCTTGCCATGGGCGTCTCGCGCGATCTCGCCGAATGCGCCCTGCGCGTCAGCTTCGGCTGGAATTCCACACTGGCGGATGCCGATGCATTCCTTGCCGGATTTGAAACGATCCTCGTTCGCCAGCGGCGCGCGGGAAAAGCGGCCTAGCCGCTTATAGATAGAGACTTCGTTCGCGGCGGCCTTGAACCGTCGATGGGCACAAAGGAGAAGCCTGATGGCGGACTACGATATTCCGACGCTCAAGGAAGAGATCGATCGCGAAACGGTTGAGCAGGTGCTCGCCCTCGACGTCGACAAATACAAGTACGGCTTCGAATCCGATATCGAGTCCGACGTGCTGCCGCCCGGCCTCACCGAAGAAACCGTTCGCTTCATCTCGGCCAAGAAAGAAGAGCCGGAATGGATGCTGGAATGGCGCCTCGACGCTTTCCGACGCTTTCAGACGCTTGAAGAACCAAACTGGGCCAAGCTCCACTATCCCAAGATCGACCTGCAGCAGATCAGCTTCTACGCGGCTCCAAAGAGCTTCAAGGGTCCGAAAAGCCTCGATGAAGTCGATCCTGAACTGCTCAAGACCTATGCCAAGCTCGGCATTCCGCTGAAAGAGCAGGCGATTCTCGCCGGTGTCGAAGGCGCTGCCGAATCCGTCGGCACGCCTTTTGGTGCCAATGTCGCTGTCGACGCTGTGTTCGACTCGGTCTCCGTCGTCACCACCTTCCGCGAAGAACTGGCCAAGGTCGGCATCATTTTCTGTTCGATCTCGGAAGCCGTGCGCGAGCACCCCGAGCTCGTAAAGCAGTATCTCGGCACCGTCGTTCCGGTCTCGGACAATTACTATGCGACGCTGAATTCGGCCGTCTTCACCGATGGGTCCTTCGTCTACATCCCCAAGGGCGTCCGCTGCCCCATGGAGCTGTCGACCTATTTCCGCATCAACGAAAAGAACACCGGCCAGTTCGAGCGCACGCTGATCATCGCCGACGATGACAGCTATGTCTCCTATCTCGAAGGCTGCACCGCACCGTCGCGCGACGAAAACCAGCTTCACGCCGCCGTTGTCGAGCTGGTCGCCCTCGACAATGCCGAGATCAAGTACTCCACCGTCCAAAACTGGTATCCGGGCGACAAGGACGGCAAGGGCGGCATCTACAATTTCGTCACCAAGCGTGGCGATTGCCGTGGCGTCAATTCGCACATTTCCTGGACCCAGGTCGAAACCGGTTCGGCCATCACCTGGAAATATCCGAGCTGCATCCTGCGCGGCGACGGTTCGCGTGGCGAATTTTACTCGATCGCCATTTCGAACGGCTATCAGCAGGTTGATAGCGGCACCAAGATGATCCACCTGGGCAAAAACACGTCGAGCCGTATCATCTCCAAGGGTATCGCCGCCGGCTTCTCGGACAATACCTATCGCGGGCAGGTCTCGGCGCATGCCAAGGCCAGGAACGCCCGCAACTTCACCCAGTGCGACTCGCTCCTCATCGGCGACAAGTGCGGCGCCCACACGGTTCCCTATATCGAAAGCCGCAACGGCACCGCCGTCTTCGAGCACGAAGCGACGACCTCGAAAATCTCCGACGACCAGATGTTCTATTGCCTCCAGCGCGGCCTCAACGAGGAAGAAGCTGTGGCTCTGATCGTCAACGGTTTCGTTCGCGACGTGCTCCAGCACCTGCCGATGGAATTCATGGTCGAAACCCAAAAGCTGATCTCGATCAGCCTCGAAGGTTCAGTCGGCTAAAACAAAAATCGCGGCCAACTCCACCTCTCCCTCTGGGGGAGAGGTCGCCCGAAGGGCGGGTGAGGGGGCTTTCAGACAAACACCGGCGACTAATTGGCGCCACGGAGAAGCAAATGACCACTCCCGTTCTTGAAATCCGCAACCTGCACGCCCGCATTGAGGATCGCGAAATCCTCAAGGGGGTCAATCTCGTGATCCCGCAGGGCGAAGTCCACGCCATCATGGGCCGCAACGGCTCGGGCAAGTCGACCCTGTCATATGTCCTTGCGGGCAAGGAAGACTATGAGATCACCGAGGGCGAAATCCTCCTCAATGGAGAAAGCATTCTTGAGATGGAGCCTGCCGAGCGCGCTGCTGCCGGCATCTTCCTCGCCTTCCAGTACCCGATCGAAATTCCTGGCGTCGCGACCATGACCTTCCTCAAGGCCGCCATCAACGCCCAGCGCAAGGCGCGCGGCGAGGGCGAACTCTCGACGCCCGATTTCATGCGTGCCGTCAAGGAAGCCGGCGCTCAGCTCAACGTCGATAGCGCCATGCTCAAGCGCCCGCTCAATGTCGGCTTCTCGGGCGGGGAAAAGAAGCGCGCCGAGATCATGCAGATGGCGCTCCTCAAGCCAGCTCTGGCCGTGCTCGACGAAACCGATTCCGGTCTCGACATCGACGCGCTGCAGGTCGTTTCGAAGGGTGTGAATGCGCTCCGCGATGGCAAGCGCTCCATGGTCGTCATCACCCACTACCAGCGCCTCCTCAACCACATCGTCCCCGATGTCGTGCACGTCTTCTCGGATGGCCGGATCGTCGAAAGCGGCGACAAGGATCTGGCGCTGCAGCTCGAAGCCAAGGGCTATACCGATTATGACGGTCAGGCGGCGTAACCAACCATGCGCCCAGCTTTTCCAGTTCGTCTCGGCGCTGCCGAGGAAACCCTGATCGCCCAGCTCAAGGCTGTCGGCGCTGACCAGGTCGCCGAGCGCGTCACCGTGGCTGGCCTCCCGACTCGCCGCGTCGAGGCCTATCACTATACCGACCTCAAGACGCTGCTGCGGACCATTCCGCCGCTGGCCCAGCCGGCCAATGAAGCGACGGGCACGGGTCTTCGTATCCCCGGCGCCTTTGCGCTCTCGATCGTCAATGGCGTCGTCCAAAATGCTGCGACGGCCCCCGAAGGCGTCATCGTCGGCAAGACCCATGGCGGCGTTTTGACCAATCGCGACGATCTGCTCGTCAATGTTAACGGAGTGCTAACGAAAGACGCCCTCAGCGTAACGCTTGAAGGCCAGGTGCAGCAGGTCATCCAGATCGATCATCGCATCGTGGGCGAAGCCGCCCATGTCGTTGATGCCACGAAGATTTTCGTTGCTGATGGCGCCTCTGTCGTCATCCTCGAAACCTTCTCCGGTTCCGAAGCGGCCCATGTCGGCAACCACGCGACCTATATTGCGCTGGGCAAGGACACCAATGTCACTCACGTGACGATCGACCTAAGTGCCCGTGCCACCTCGCATTTTGCGACCAACGAATATCACTTGGCCGATGGCGCCCAGCTTCGCACGCTCGTCGTCCACGCTGGTGCCAACCTTGCTCGCACTCATCTTTTCCCCAAGATGTCGGGTGCCGGTGCGCATGCCAACGTCACGGGCCTCAATCTGGTGTCCGACGGCCAACATGCTGATATTACGATGGAAACCACCCATGCGGTGCCGCACACCTCGTCGCAGCCGCTGTTCAAATCCATCACCCGCGGCCGCTCCAAGTCCGTGGTTCAGGGCAAGCTGATCGTCGCTCGCGATGCGCAAAAGACCGATGCCAAGTTTATGCATCAAGGACTTATGCTCTCCGACGACGCGGAAATCCTGTCGAAGCCCGAACTCGAAATCTATGCCGACGACGTCGTCTGCGGCCACGGTTCGACCTGCGGCAAGCTCGACGAAGACAGTCTTTTCTATCTCCTCAGCCGCGGTATCCCAACGACAGAGGCGGAGACCATGCTGGTCCGCGGTTTCATCGCCGAACTCATTGATCCGATTGAAGATGAAGCGCTGAACGAGGCCCTGCAAGGCATCGTCGACACCTGGCTTCTCGGGAAGTAATCCCCGGGTCGCATGTCTTCTGTTAAACTACCAGACGTGACGCGTTACTGCGCCACGTCCCGACCCACTCCAATCGTGGATTTGGGCCAGCGGCGACGACAGTCGCCACGGGACGAAACATGACCCTCGACCTCGAAAAAGTGCGCGCCGATTTTCCGATCCTGTCGGAAGTCATCCACGGCCATCGCCTGGTCTATCTCGACAGCGGCGCGTCGGCGCAAAAGCCTGTTCAGGTCCTCGACCGGATGGATTACGCCTTCCGGCACGAATATGCCAATGTTCACAGAGGCTTGCACACGCTCGCCAATCGCGCGACAGAGGCCTATGAGGGCGGGCGCGAGGCGGTGCGCAAGTTCCTGAATGCTGGTCGCATCGAGGAAATCATCTTCACCCGCTCGGCAACCGAGGCGATCAACCTCGTCGCCCAATCCTTTGCCGGTCCGCGCATTGGGGCCGGGGACGAAATCGTCACGACGATCATGGAGCACCACTCCAATATCGTCCCTTGGCATTTCCATCGCGAGCGCAAGGGCGCGGTCATCAAGTGGGTCGATGTCGGCGACGACGGCAGCTTCAGCCTCGATGCGTTTGAAGCGGCGCTTTCTGACAAGACCCGTATCGTTGCCGTTACGCATATGTCCAACGTCTTGGGCACCGTCGTCCCGATCAAGCAAGTCATTGAAATCGCTCACGCTCGGGGCATTCCCGTGCTTGTCGATGGCTCGCAGGGCGCGGTCCACACCAAGGTCGACGTGCAGGATCTCGGCGCCGATTTCTATATCATGACAGGCCACAAGCTTTATGGGCCGACCGGCATAGGTGTGCTCTACGGCCGCTACGATCTGCTCGCGGAAATGCAGCCCTATCAGGGCGGCGGCGAAATGATAGAGACAGTCAGCCTCGACACCGTCACCTATAATGAGCCGCCGCATCGGTTCGAGGCGGGTACACCACCAATCGTGCAGGCCATCGGACTTGGCGCAGCGCTGACCTATATGGAATCGCTCGGTCGCGACAATATCGCGGCGCATGAGCATGACGTGGCTGACTACGCACACGAAAAACTCAGCCGCATCAATTCACTACGCATGATCGGCACGGCGCCGGGCAAGGGCGGCATTTTCTCCTTCGAGATCGCCGGCGCCCATGCCCATGACGTCTCGACCATTCTGGACCGCTATGGCATCGCCGTCCGTGCCGGCACCCATTGCGCACAACCGCTGCTCAAACGATTTGGCGTTACCTCTACCTGCCGGGCGTCGCTCGCCCTATATAACGGCAAGGATGATGTGGACGCTCTGGTCGATGGCATCGAGCGCGCCCGTAAATTTTTCGCCTGAGAGGCTCAAGATGAGCGAAGATACGACCCCTGCCGCCGACGAACAGATCGATGTGCGCCTGCAGCCGACCATGCCCGAAAACCTCGGCGATGGAGAAGTGCAACGCATCACCTCCGATCTGATCGGCGCGCTGAAAACCGTCTATGATCCGGAAATTCCGGTCGATATCTATGAGCTTGGCCTGATCTATAAGGTCGATCTCGATGACGACCGCAACCTGACGATCGACATGACGCTAACCGCGCCGGGTTGCCCGGTGGCGGGCGAAATGCCGGCCTGGGTGGAAAATGCGGCGCGTGGCGTCGAAGGCATCCAGGATGTCACCGTGAACATGGTCTTCGATCCACCATGGGACGCGAGTCGCATGAGCGAAGAAGCACAAGTTGCGTTGAACTGGTGGTAGGATCGCGCGTTCACTGCTATATATCGTGAACTACCGATAAAGGCGGAAGACACCATGGCCTTCAAGATCATGTCCCTGACCGATGCTGCTGCCGAGCGCATCCGTGAAATCATGGAAGATTCCGACAAGCCGGTCATCGGCCTCCGCGTCGGCATAAAGAATGCCGGCTGCGCGGGCGTTTCCTATACGATGGACTATGTCAGCGAGCCGCTGAAGGGTGATGACCACGTTACCGATCAGGGTGTCGATGTCTGGGTCGACCCCAAGGCAACGATGTATCTGCTCGGTACCGTCATGGATTTTGAAGAATCCAAGATGAGCGCTGGGTTTACGTTCAAAAACCCTAACCAGACCGGCGCTTGCGGCTGCGGCGAGAGCGTCACGCTCAAGGCTGCGGATTTGAAGGCTATCGCCGAGGCGCGTGCAACCGCCTGATGGCGATTGCCTCTTGGGGCGCTTTGTCCTAACACCACGGCATCATGCCGAAAACGCTCCCGCCTGCCTACACCATCGTTCCGCCCGGTCGCCCGCTTTCTGGTCGCGTATCGCCGCCGGGCAGCAAGTCCATCACCAATCGCGTCCTGCTCCTCGCGGCACTGGCCGAGGGCACGAGCCGCCTGACCGGTGCGCTCAAGAGCAAGGACACGGTGCTGATGGCCGAGGCGCTGCGGCAGATGGGCGTGACGGTCGAAGAGCCAAACAGCACAAGCTTTCTCGTCACCAGCAGCGGAAAATTGGCAGCGCCAAACGCACCACTGTTTCTCGGCAATGCGGGCACCGCCACACGTTTCCTGACTGCAGCAGTCGCGACCATCGACGGCACTGTTGTGGTTGATGGCGACGAAGATATGCACCTTCGTCCCATCAAACCCTTGGTTGACGCCCTTCAGTCTCTCGGTATCGATGCCACTGCACCAACCGGCTGCCCACCCGTGAACATCCACGGCACAGGCCGGTTCGGGAAGGGCAGGGTGGAGATCGACGCCTCTCTCTCGAGCCAATACGTCTCAGCGCTTCTCATGGCCGCGCCGTTCGGCGAAGGCCCGATCGAAGTCGCATTGGCAGGCCAGGACATCGGCGCCCGCGGCTATGTCGATCTCACGCTCGCTGCCATGCGCGCCTTCGGCGCCAAGTTCGAAGAAACAGCGCCAGGCACGTGGCAGGTCGAACCAACCGGCTATGTGGCGACCGACTTCCACATCGAGCCCGACGCGTCCGCCGCCACCTATCTCTGGGGCATAGAAGCGCTCACTGGCGGCAAGATCGACCTCGGCGTGGCCGCAGATGCCTTTACCCAGCCGGACGCCGCTGCACAGGCCGTCATCGCGCAATTCCCGAACATGCCATCTATCATTGATGGCTCGCAGATGCAGGATGCCGTACCGACCATCGCGGTCGTGGCCGCCTTCAACAACTCACCCGTGCGTTTCGTCGGCATTGCCAATCTACGCGTCAAGGAAACCGACCGCATCCGCGCCGTCGCCAACGAGCTGAACCGCATTCGTCCCGGCCTTGCGATCGAAGAAGGCGATGATCTCGTGGTCTATGCCGATCCGGCGCTGCTTGACGCCGCTCAACGCAATGCGACGTCGCGGATCGAGACCTATCACGATCATCGCATCGCCATGAGCTTTGCGCTCGCGGGCCTTCGCATTGGTGGCGTGACCATTTTGGACCCAGCCTGCACCGGCAAGACTTATCCTGAATATTGGGAAATGCTGGCCAGCCTCGGCGTCGAGCTTAAACCTGCGGAATAAGCCCTACGCCGCCGAGACGCCGGTTTCTGGGGCCTCGGCAAGGTCGGTAATGGTGTTTTCCGTAACGACGCAGTTTCGCCCGGCATGCTTGGCGGCATAAAGGCAACGGTCAGCGCGCTCGATCAGCGAGCCGGCGGTATCTGATGGCCGGAAGGCGGCAATGCCGAAGGACGCGGTGATGCGGCCGAGTTTTTCATTGGTCGAGCGCTTCAGCAATTCCTTGCCATGGATCGCGGCGCGGACATTTTCCGCAACGATCGAAGCGCCGTTGATATCGGTGTTCGGCAGGATGGCCACGAATTCTTCGCCACCATAGCGCGCCGCCAGATCGCGACCCTTGATGTTCGATTTGATCGTCATCGCCACAAGACGAAGCACCTGGTCACCCGTCTGATGGCCGTAAGTGTCGTTGAAACTCTTGAAGTGGTCGATGTCTATGAGGATGAGGCAGAGCGGCCCGCCGGTCTGCCGCGCCTCGGCAATGCCTGCACGGAGCCCCTCGTCAAAGCTTTTGCGATTGGCGATCTTGGTCAGCGGATCGAGCAAAGATTCGCGCCGCACATCGTCGAGATCGCGCTGGAGGGAGGCGATATCTTCGCGGGAGGCTTCCAGCTTTTGTTCGAGGGTGCGGTTGGTATCCTGCATCCGGCGCGTTTCGGCCAAGAGCCGTGTGGCGAGCGCCTTCAGCGCCTCCGGTCCGATATCGCGTTCAAGGTCGCCCTGGGCTGATTGCAGTGAACCGGAATAGGCATTCGCCGTCGTCATGGCGTGGTCAATCGCCGAATGGACAGCCTCGATACGCACCTGCATGCGCTCGGAAACCGTCGACATTCGGTCATTGACGTCGGATTTCAGAAATTCGTTGTAGAGCGTTTCCGCCAAGCTCGCCGATGGCGAGTTGCCCGTCGCGAAAATGGCGTTGATGCGATGGTTGAGCGACGGGTTTACGCCCGTCGCATAGGTATAAAGCAGCTCATAGAACTGCGGGTAGGGTGGAATAGAACTCTTCTTCAAAAGCTCGAGCGCTGCGTTCGCATAGCCCAATGCTCGTGTGAATTCGTGATCCGACACAGCCGTCCCCGCGCCTCGTTGCGCCAACCATCAGCAAATCAGTCTTACGTCAAAGTCATTTACAAGTCATACCAGTCGCAAGACAAGCGCGCTGGTAGCAATTTTCCAACCCGGCCAGTAATTTATTCCGCTTCTTGTTCGGCAATCCGCGCCGAACGAAGCAGAAACGCGGGAATCGGTCCTGCATCACCGAATGGCGATCCGGGCACGATATCGGACGATACCGCTGGCGTGTCTTTAGGCCGCTGCCGACTCTGGCGCCTTGGCGCTGGTTCGCTGGCAGCAACAGGCGCTTCGGCTGGTTCGCCACGGCGGGACGAGCGGCGGCGCGAGGTCCGTGCGGGCTTTTCTTCGCGCGGCTCTTCCTCAGTATCTTGCGACGAGGCCACAGGCGCAACATCGAGGTATTCGATAGGCTTCTGGATCAGCTTGAGAATGGCATCGAGATGCTTCTCGTCGCTGGGTCCGACAAAGGTGTAAGCCGTGCCGGCACGACCGGCGCGACCCGTGCGGCCAATGCGGTGCACATAGTCTTCGGCGTGGACAGGCACATCGAAATTGAACACGTGGCTAACCGCCGGAATATCGAGGCCGCGGGCCGCGACGTCGCTGGCGACGAGCAACGAAAGATTGCCGGATTTGAAAGCATCCAGCGTTTCCATGCGGCTCTTCTGATCCATGTCGCCATGCAGCGAACCGGCGCTATAGCCGTGGCGCTGCAGCGAACGGGCGAGGGTGGCCACGTCGCGCTTGCGATTGGAGAAGATGATGGCGTTGGTCAGCCCTTCGGCTGCATCGATCCGGGCTCGCAGCATGGCGCGCTTCTGATCGGGCCGCGACGAAACTTTCACCAGCTTCTGGTCGATCGTATCAGCCGTCGACGCCGTCCGCGAAACCTGCACGTGTACGGGATCGCGCAGGAATTTCTTGGTCAGGCGCTCGATCTGCGGATCCATCGTCGCCGAGAACAGCATGGTCTGGCGACGCGGCGGCAGGCGCGAACAGATCTTTTCGATATCGTCGATAAAGCCCATGTCGAGCATGCGGTCGGCTTCGTCGATAACGAGGATTTCGACGCCCGTCAGCAGGATCTTGCCGCGATCGAATTGGTCGAGCAGACGACCTGGTGTCGCGATCAACACGTCGACGCCGCGATCGAGCTTCTTGTTCTGGTCCTCGAACGATACGCCGCCGATGATCAGCGCCATCGAGAGGCGATGGTTTTTGCCGTACTTTTCAAAATTCTCCGAAACCTGCGCCGCAAGTTCGCGCGTTGGTTCGAGAATGAGCGTGCGCGGCATGCGGGCCCTGGCGCGCCCTGCTTCGAGCAGCGTCAGCATGGGCAGAACGAACGAAGCCGTCTTCCCTGTGCCGGTCTGCGCGATGCCGATCAGATCCTTCTTCTGCAGAAGGTGCGGAATGGCCTGCGACTGAATTTCAGTCGGTTTTGTATACCCCGCAGCGGAGACTGCGTCGGTAACTTTGCTCGAAAGGCCAAGGCCAGAAAAATCGTCTGTCAACGTCAGAGAATCCACTCAGCGTGTCATCCGGGAAACGGGCCGGAGCGAAATGCTCGGGGCGGCTTACCGCGGAAATCAAATGCAAAGCCCGTGTCGGGGTCCGTGGCCCAAAACCCAACACTTCGGCAGACCGAAGCCCTAGTAAACGCGAGCAATAGTGATACTTGCGCCCAGTAAATATTTGAGCCCGGTCGAACCTTGCGGCGCGGACCATAGCGCAAAGCCCTTGAGTGTCAACGGTCTTGGCCTATTTTAGCTGCTTTGGTGAATGCCGCCTGACCACGAAGACTTCGTGCCAAAGACAGTTCAACGGCTCGGCGTGTCGAAAGCGAGGCCTCACATTCGTCTTGGGAGAGACGCTGACACGATCTGTCAGCCGGGATAATCTATCTTTGGCAAAGACGATCAGACTTCAGGGAGGATGATCATGCGGCCTTTCCACCATCTGCTGGCGAATAATCTTGTCGCCAATATCACCGATTTTACCTTGTGGTTCGCGGTGACGTTTTGGGTCTTCCTCGAAACACAATCGGTTTTCGCCACGGGCATGGTGGCCGGGATCTATCTGGTCTTCACCGCGGCCTTTGGCTTCTGGTTTGGCTCGATCGTGGACCATAATTCCAAGCGCCTGAGCATGCTCGGCTCGAGCCTCGCCTCAGAAGCATTTTACCTGATCGGGTTCATCCTGGTGCTGACCGAGCCGGAGGGCGCGTTTCGCGATCCCTATGGAATATATCTCTGGGCGTTTATTTTGACTGTCATGCTCGGCGTGATTGCCGGCAATATCCGCTCCATTGCCTTGCCAACCTTGGTGACCATTCTCATTCCGGAACCGGAGCGCGATAAGGCCAATGGTCTGGTTGGCATGGTGTCGGGCATCGGATTCCTGACGACCTCGGTGATCTCGGGTCTGTTCGTGGCCTATGGCGGCATGCTGGGCGTGTTGGTTCTTGCGCTCTCGGCGACGGCTCTTGCCTATCTGCACCTGCTATTCGTGAAAATCGATGAGGGCAGGGCGCCTGTCGAAGGCGATCAGCCGGCAGAGCCCAAGCGTGTCGATATCGCTGGCACGATAAGAGTCATTGCAGGCGTGCCCGGACTTTTCGCGCTGATCTTTTTTGCCACCTTCAACAATTTCCTCGGCGGCATCTTCATGGCGCTGCTCGACGCCTATGGCTTATCGCTGGTTTCGGTCGAGGTATGGGGTCTCCTGTTTGGCTTGTTGTCGACGGCGTTCATCGCCAGCGGGATCATCATTTCCAAAACCGGGCTCGGCAAAAATCCATTGAAGACACTGCTGATGGTCAGTGCGATTACCTGGGCGGTCTGCTGCGTGTTCACCTTGCAATCCTCCATCTGGCTTCTGGCCGCTGGGTGTTTCGTCTGGATGCTGCTTGGGCCATTTGCTGAAGCTGCGGAGCACACGACGCTGCAAAAAGTGGTGCCTCTCGAGCGCCAGGGCCGCGTCTTCGGATTTGCCCAATCAGTTGAACAAGCCGCCTCGCCATTGACGGCATTCCTCATCGGGCCGCTGACACAGTTCGTCGTTATCCCGTTCATGACGGATGGGGCAGGGGCTGCGACGATCGGGTCTTGGTTCGGCACGGGGCCAGCGCGCGGTATTGCGCTGGTCTTTACGATCGCCGGCTTCGTCGGACTTCTCGTCACCATCCTCGCGTTCAATTCGCGCTATTATCGCCAGCTCTCGGCGGCGTATCGCAACAACAAGGATGATGATGAGGATGGCGGGACGGCTGTCGCCAATCCCACCTGAACGAGACTAGGCCGGGACAGCCTCTGCCGGCGGCTCATCGACGCTTTTGGGCGGGAACGCTAGCGCCAGCGCGGCGCCGGCAAGCCCAACAGCGGCCGAAGCGACGTAAAGCCAATGGTAGTCGCCAAAAGTATCGAACAGCCAACCGCCGCCGACCGGACCAAAGGCCATGCCGATCGACGACGTCATGGTAATGCCGCCAAGAACGGTGCCCATGACAGTCGGCCCAAAATAGTCCCGGGCCAGCACCGAATAGAGCGGCATGACCCCGCCATAGACCATGCCGAGCACGGCAGCCAGCATATAGAATTGCTGCAACTCGCCGACATAAATATAGCAATAAATGCCGACCGATTGCAGCGCCAGGCCGCCGACGATGACGCGCTTCACGCCGATCTTGTCAGCGAGCACGCCGAAGATCAGGCGGCCGAACAGCCCCGCAACGCCTTCGACACTGTAAATGCTGGCTGCCGCAAGAGCCGAGGCGCCGCAAAGCATAGCGTAGCTCACGGTGTGAAAAATCGGCCCGGAATGTGCCGCACAGCACAGAAAGAACACGCCGGCGAGAATAAAGAATTGCGGCTTGCGGAAGATCGCCGACATATTTGTCGGAGCCGGTTCTGCTGGCGCAACATCGCTGCCGGGCGTTAGCGCGGCCATGCTGGCGGCAGGCGCGCGCCGGATCAGGAAGGCAGCCGGGACGATCAGCGCCGTCGCAGCGACCGCCGTATACATCATCGCATCGCGCCAACCGATCACGCCGATCAGCACAGTCGCCAGTGGCGTTATAACCATGGGCGCGATGCCGCCGCCCAGCGACACAAGCGAAACGGCGAGGCTACGGTTCTTATCGAACCAACCCAAAGTGGTCGCGATCAACGGCGCGAAAAACGCGCCGCCCGATGCGCCGACCAATCCGCCATAGGCGATCTGGAACACCAGGAGGCTCGTCGCTCGGCTGGCCACGAACAATCCGAGCCCGAGCATGACCGCCGCGATCAGCACTACGGGCCGCGCGCCGATGCGATCCGTCAATGTGCCCCACAAAAATCCGGCAACGCCCATGACGACGAAGCCGATGGTCATGGCGCCGGAAATGCCGGCCCGCGTCCAGCCGGTTTCGTCAGCGATAGGCTGTAGATAGACTGGCAGGGCAAACATGGCGCCCATTGCCAAACAGGTGATGACTGCGCCTGCAGCGACAATCACCCAACCATAGTGCCGTTCCATTCCGAAGGTCCTCCACATGGAATATGCCTTCAAGACGAACGAGAGCGCCCAATTTCGACGCGAGCAAGCAAATAGTTTGAGTAGAGGTTGGCTCGAGGAGATAACTGATGCGCGGCCTGCGATGGTTTGTTCGAAGAGGCGAAGCTTCACGCGAGCACATCGAAATGAGCAATTCAGAGCCAAATAACTGAGAAACCAGCAGTTTCACAGATCAAAGTTCCATAATATATATTATGCGAATGAAGTGCGCTTGGCTTTTGGGTGACGGCCCCCCGCCTTTGATGTAACGACGCCGAGGTCGATCCACCTTCCTTGGAGCCCAGCATGCAACCGTCTCGCGATATCGCCCGGCTCATCGAGATCATGGCGGCTTTACGCGACCCCGTATCTGGATGTCCTTGGGATCTGGAGCAGGATTTTTCGACGATCCGGAACTACACGATCGAGGAAGCCTATGAGGTTGCCGATGCGATCGAACGCCAGGATTTTGACGATCTGCGCGAGGAGCTCGGCGATCTGCTCTTACAGCCGATCTTTCACGCCCAGATGGCAAAGGAAGCGGGACACTTTGAAATTGGCGATGTGATTTACGCCATCACTGAAAAGCTCATTCGCCGCCATCCGCACGTCTTTGGCGATCAAACCGCCGATAGCGCCGCCGGAGCTCAGGTCAGTTGGGAAAGCGTCAAAGCGGCGGAAAAGAAGGCGAAGGCCGCGCGCCAGGCGGCCAAATCATCTTCGGCGATTGACGATGTGCCCCAAGTGCTCCCTGCCCTGACGCGTGCAGAAAAGCTCACGAAAAAGGCCGCGAAAGTCGGCTTCGACTGGCCAGATTTTGGCTCCGTGATGGCAAAGGTCAGCGAGGAACTGGCAGAGGTCGAGGAGGCCAAGGCCGCCGCCGATCCGTCCGCCGTACACGAGGAAATCGGCGATCTTCTCTTTGCGATCAGCAATTTGGCGCGCCACGCCGGCGTTGATCCGGAAGCCGCACTGCGCGACGCCAATGCCAAGTTCACGCGGCGATTCCACTATGTCGAGGCCCGCTGCCGCGAGGATGGCGTTGCAGCCCCCGACGCCGGTCTTGAGCGGCTCGACGCTTACTGGAACGAGATCCGCGCTGCCGACAAGCAGAAAGCCCCGTCAGAGATCTGACAAGGCAATCCGGCCGTTGAACCGCTCCAGAAATGCTGCCTTGTGCCGGGGATCGACACGCACGACGTAGTCTTGACCCTGTTCGGTCGGCTCATCGCGCGAAATGACTTCGGCATTGCCATGCAGCCAACCGATATCGCTGCCGGCGCTGTGTGGCACATGGACGTGGTAGGTCCGGCTCTGCTCACCAAGGGACCGCTCGATCAGTTCGAGCAGTTCCGTGATGCCCGCGCCGGTATGGGCAGACACCGGCATGCTCGCCAGCACATTGCCTGCCGGCGCAGCTGAAGCCAAGGTCAGCTGCGGCTCTTCGAGCAGATCGATCTTGTTCCAGACCTCGACCACAGGCGTGTTTTCCGACGACACACCAAGCTCGTCGAGCACGGTGAGCACATCTTCAGCCTGAGCGGCATGATCGGGATTGGCTATGTCGCGCACGTGGAGAATGATATCGGCGTCCACGACCTCTTCCAGCGTCGCGCGGAACGCGGCCACAAGGTCGTGCGGCAGGTCCGCAACGAACCCGACCGTGTCGCTCAGCATCACCTCGCGGCCATGCGGCAATTCGATCTTACGCACCGTCGTATCTAGCGTCGCAAAGAGCAGGTCTTCGGCAAAGACCCCTGCCCCCGTCAGCCGGTTGAACAGCGTCGATTTGCCGGCGTTGGTATAGCCAACGAGCGCCACGACCGGGATCGCCGCGCGAGTACGCTGCTGCCGCTGCTGTGCGCGCGTTTTCTTGACCTTATCGAGCCGATCTTCGAGCAGAACGATACGATCGGTGATCTGCCGACGGTCGCTTTCGATCTGCGTTTCGCCGGGGCCACCCATAAAGCCTGTGCCGCCGCTGCCACGCTGGCGTTCAAGGTGGGTCCAGGAACGCACAAGGCGCCCCTTCTGGTAATTGAGATGGGCGAGCTCGACCTGCAAAACGCCTTCGCGTGTCGCGGCGCGTTCTCCGAAAATTTCGAGGATCAGCGCTGTTCGATCGAGCACCTTGGTGCCGGTTTCGCGTTCGAGATTGCGCTGCTGGATGGGTGTGAGCGCCGCATCGACCAGCAGAAGCTCGATATCTTCGGCCTTTACCTTTTCAGCAAGGGACTCGACATGGCCGCCGCCCAGGTAAGTCGCGGGCCGGATTTCCCGGACCTTCATGATCTCGGAAAATTTGATATCGAGGCGAATGGCCTCTGCCAGACCCTCGAATTCGGCCTTGCGGGACTCGATGCTGTGGTTGGACGATTTGCCCCTCACATCAGGGCAGACGAGGCCAGTGCGCGTGGGCTGCTCTTGCCTGTCGATATAGGGTTTGGGGCCGCCTGGGTGGCGACCATCCTCCTCGTCGAAATCGTCCATATGATCCGTCAGTCGTGGTCGTTGTTTTGTTCTGGATCGAACAGCTGGATTGGCGCGCCCGGCATGATCGTCGAGATGGCGTGCTTATAGACCAGTTGGGACTGCGCGTCACGGCGCAGCAACAGACAGAAATTGTCGAACCAGGTGATCACACCCTGCAACTTGACGCCATTCACGAGAAAGATCGTGACGGGCACCTTCTGCTTGCGAACGTGATTAAGAAAGGAATCCTGCAGATTTTGCTGCTTCTCGCTGGGCATTTAGGCCTCTTTGCCGCGGCATTTATTGTCGCTGTTATGTCGCAATCGCTTGCGTCCGAATATCACGAAAACTGCCGCCCAGTCGTCGTCCATCCGGAATTATGATACAATTACAACTATGCCACACATCCCCGTCTCTGCCTACCCGCAGCGGATGCATGGCACACTGCCGATTTAGTGCGCCATCACAGCCCTAGTGACTTGATCTTGCGGTGTAAAGCGCTGCGCTCCATGCCCACAAACTCCGCCGTCTTGGAGATGTTTCCGCCAAATCGCTCGATTTGCGCGAGGAGATATTGGCGCTCGAACACTTCGCGCGCATCGCGGAGCGGCAAGCTCATGAGGTGCGCCGAGGTGTCGGTGTCGCCAACCGTCGGCAGCACCTCGCCGATGTCCGAAGGCAGCATGGTCGCAGTGATGACGCCATTCTCCGGCTGCTGATCCTTCATCAGGATGAGAAGCCGCTCGATGGAATTGCGAAGCTGGCGCGCATTGCCCGGCCAGTCCTGCGCCTGCAGAACAGCGATGGCGTCTTCCCCGATGCTGATGCGCTGCAGGTTATGCATGCGGCAGATCTGCTCGATGAAGACGCTGACCAGCGGCGGAATATCCTCGCGGCGTTCCTTGAGGGGCACAAGCTGAACCGGCACGATGGCGAGCCGATGGAAAAGATCGGAGCGGAATTCGCCGCCCTCGGTCAGCGCCGAAATATTCTGCGAACTGGACGAAATGATGCGCACATCGATTGGTACAGCTTGGGCACCGCCCACGCGGTTGAACCGGTTTTCAACCAGCGTGCGCAACAAGGCGGTCTGTACTTGCGGCGGCAGTGTGGTCACTTCCGACAGATAGAGCGTGCCACCATGTGCCCGCTCGAGCGCGCCCACCTCGACCTGCAGAAGTCCCGACTTGTCCCTGGCTTCCCGCCCGAACAGCACCACGGACACCTCATCGGGCGCGTAGAGCGAAGCGTTGATCTCCACAAAGGGAGCGTCGCTGCGCGGGCTGCGCTGATGGATCAGCCGCGCCACTAGGCCCTTGCCGGCGCCGGACGGGCCCGCAATGAAAATGCGCGAATTGGTCGGCGCTGACTTCTCGATCAGGCCGCGGATTTGCTGGAGAGAGGGGGAGTTACCGACCATGTCGGCATTTTTTCCAGCCGAACGCTCCTTGAGCTCGGCCACTTCGCTCCGAAGCCGCGTGGCTTCCATCGCCCGCTGGGTTACGTGGAGCAGCCGGTCGATCTTGAATGGCTTTTCGATATAGTCGTAGGCGCCACGCCGGATGGCCGAAACCGCTGTTTCGACATTGCCATGGCCCGAAATCATCACCACCGGCATGTCGGGATGCTGGCTCTGGAAGACGTCGAGCAGCTGCAACCCGTCGAGGCGCGAGCCCTGCATCCAGATGTCGAGGAACACGAGGCTTGGTCGCCGTCGCGCAATTTCGTTGAGCCCGCTGTCGGCGTCGTGCGCCTGTCGCGTGTCGAAGCCTTCATCCTCTAGGATACCGGCGATCAGATCGCGAATATCGTCTTCGTCGTCGATGATCAGAATGTCTAGTGCCATTACTCGTGAACAATCGCTGGCATCAGCGATTCCTCCTTCTGGGGCAATTCAGAGCCGCGCTCCGGATTGTCCTTCTCGTTGGTCTTTTGTGGGGCACGCAGTGGCAGCGTGAATGTCACGCAAGCCCCCACCCTGCCCTGTTCATCAGGTTCAGCGTCGATCAGTTCAGTTATGCCGCCATGTTGTTCGATGATGCGCGCAACGATGGCGAGACCCAGGCCCGTGCCTTTTTCCCGAGTCGTCATGTAAGGCTCGAGCAGCCGCTGGCGGTTTTCCGCCGGCCACCCCTTGCCATTGTCAGATACCGACACCCGGGCGTGATTGCCCTCATAGTGGGCTTCCACTTTTATCGTGGGCTGCCAGTCGGCCCCCAAATCCAGCCCTTCGAATGCCTCGACCGCGTTTTTGATCAGATTGGTGAGGGATTGCGACACGAGCCGCGTGTCGAACCAGGCATAGACCGTGTCATCCGGCAATTCGGTGACAATTGCAACTTCCGGCAGCCGAACGCTTTCGAGAAACACAGCTTGCCGGATTGTGTCGGATAAGTCAGCCACCTCGGGCGCTGCCTCAGGCATGCGCGCAAAGGCGGAGAACTCGTCGACCATCCGCCCGATATCGCCCACCTGCCGCACGATCGTATTGATGCATTTGTCAAAAACATCGCGATCGTCTTCGAGCTTGGCGCCATAGCGCCGCCGCAGACGCTCGGCCGAAAGCTGGATTGGCGTCAGCGGGTTCTTGATTTCATGCGCAATGCGGCGCGCAACGTCGGCCCAGGCGCTGGTACGCTGCGCCGATTCAAGTTCGGTAATGTCGTCGAACGTCAGCACATAACCCTTGGATTCGGTAATCGACCCTTCGCGGGTGAGCTGGATCTGGTAGATGCGCCGGTTGGTTTCGTTGCCAAGCTGGATCTGGTCGCGCACCTGCCCGCGCCGCGCCGATTTCGCTTTGTCGATGGCCGGCGCGATTTCGGGAAGGATGTCTTCCATTCGCTCGCCCATCATCTCGATTTCGGAATGCCCCAGCATTTCACAGGCACGCGCATTAGCCAGCGTGACCGCTCCGAACGGATCAAGCCCGATAATCCCCGCCGACACGCCCTCCACCACGGCCTCGGTGAACTGGCGGCGCTTTTCGTTGACCTCGTTGGCCATCAGCAGCTCTTCGCGCTGCGTCTTGAGCTGCTGCGTCATCCGGTTGAAGCCATTCGAGAGGTCGCGGAGATCCCCCCGTCCCTCTTGCACCGGTACGCGCACATCGAGATCTCCGCCACTGACGCGGCGCGATGCGATCATCAGGTTTCTGATCGGGTCGACGAAACGATTGGCGAGAGCGATGCCGATCCAAAGTGCCGAGAGCAGTAGCACCACCACAAGGCCGACATACATGATGGTGAAGGTGATCTGGAACACCAGCCGGTTCGACGCATATTGCCGATATTCGGTGATATTGTCGTCGGTCAGCCGCATATATTGCAGCACTTCGGCGTCCACAGGCCGCGCCACGAACAGGAACACATTGTCATAGCCGCGCAGCTTGATGATCGAGCCGACGAACTGTGTCGACCCAGGCGCAATCTGCGTCGGTATGCCCTCGACGACGCCCTCCGTCACCCCCGCTGGTGGCTTGGGATAAGACCCGCCCACGCTGATCTGCGCCCGCATGATTTCATTGCCATTGCTGTCGAGCAGCGAGGAAAATGGCAGCGAACGCGTCACGGCAAGCGCGGTCAGAATGCGCTCGAACCGCTGGCGATCCGCAAGATAGGTAGAGTGGGATTGCTCGAGTTCGCTGGCTACCCATATGATGTCGTCGCGCAAAACCTGGGCGTGTTCGAGCATATAGGAGCGCGCGACAAGCCGGCTGCTCTCCACCATCGACCGGGTGCGATCCGAGAACCACTGATCAAGGCCCTGGTTAAGCGCAATGGTGGCCACGATGGCCACGAGAATGGCCGGGATGCCGGCCACGACGGCAAACATGGCGACCATGCGGACCTGTAGCGCCGAGCCCGGCTGCTTTTGCATCCGCGCCTGAAACAGCAAGACTGCCTCGGTGACCACCAGCGCAAGCACCAGCAGAACGAGCAGTCCCGTGACGACCCAGATGATCGTCCAGACCTCGGCCGATGGCTCGATATTGGTCGTGCCCGAGAGGATCAGGAACGACACCGAAGACATGAGCACGGATGCAAAGACGACAAGGAAGCCGAGCACACGCAATGGCCCATTCCCCTCGCCGGAGAACAGAGAACGCTGATCCGCCGTCCGCGCCTTGGTGTCGGCTTGTGCGGCTATGTCATCGCTGACCAACTCAGTCATGCACTAATCGGTTCGCTCCGGCTTGTTGTGGCAATACCTGCAGCACGATCAAAGCGCGGCACACGGCATCCTAGGCAGCAAAGCCTGACTGAAATCGCCGCACCCTTCAAGATAATTGTTGCCGAAATGTGACACTGCCCCGTGAGCTGGGGAAATCCTCCGGCTGGACAAGTCCGGCATCCCAGCGCAAACAGACGCTCTCCCTCGAGCATCGAAATTGACCACCCCCGCTTTTCCCGCCACCGATTCCGCCAGCCTCAAGGGCATGGCCATGGGCATTACGGCCTATACGCTTTTCGCGGTCCATGACGCCTTTATCAAAGGCATTATTCACGCCTTGCCGGCCGCCCAGATTCTCTTTGTCCGCGGCGTCATAATCGTCATCCTTTGCATGGTGATCGGCAAAAGCTGGATGTTTCCACGGCTCGTTGCGTCGTCCAATCGCGGCATGATCCTCGGCCGCGGCCTGCTCACGCTGGCGGCCTGGGTGATGTACTATAGTGCCGGCCGCGACTTGCAGCTCGCCGAGATGACGACGCTTTATTATTTCGCGCCAGTTCTCACCACCATCCTGGCGGTCATCTTCCTCAAGGAGCGGCTGACCCTCGCCCGTGTCGGCGCCGCCGCCATCGGCTTTTTCGGCGTCGTCGTCGCGGCAAATCCCAGCGGCTTCACGCTGACCCTGCCTGTTATCATGGTGCTGCTCGCCGCTCTCAGTTGGGCCGTGTCCATGATCCTCATGCGCACCATCTCCAAGTCGGATAGCGCCCTCGTGCAGGTCTTTGCCCAAAACCTCATCCATGCCGTGGTGATGGGCGTCGTCAGCATCCCGCTTTGGCAGGGTATGGGACCAACGGAGCTTGCCTTCGTCCTGGCCGCCGGTCTCGTCGGCGGCTCCGCCCAGTTCATCCTCGTCGAATCGGCAAAACTGGTGCCGGCCAGTGTGCTGGGAACGGTCGAGTACGGCGCCCTCATCTGGGCCTTCGTCTTCGGCTATCTTTTCTGGGGCGAGACGCCGCTGCTCAACGTCTATGTCGGCGCCGGCTTTGTTGTTGCGGCTGGTTTTGTCCTGGCATTGACCGAACATAGAACCCGCCGCAATCAGATGCGGCGCTAGTTCCTGCGGCTATGTTTGACGATCTCGATCGAGTGCGTCCGGATCTTCTTGCGCAAGGTGTTTCGGTTGAGCCCGAGCAGGTCCGCCGCCTTGATCTGGTTGCCACCACACGCGTTGAGCGCCATGGCGATCAGCGGCGCCTCGACCCGGTCGATCACCCGCTGATAGAGCCCGGCAGGCGGCAGGTTCGGCTCGTACTCGCGCAGCAATTGCCCGACATGGCTTTCGACCGCCGTCGAAACGTCCACCGGCCCAACACCCGCAACCGCCACTGGACGATCGGAAATGTTGAGTTCGTTCTGCACGATCTCCGCCGAAATGCTCTCGTCGGCATAAAGCGCCGACAGGCGTCGCACGAGGTTTTCCAGCTCGCGAATATTGCCCGGCCAGGAATAGTTCTGCATCAGCCGAATGGCATCGGGCGCAATCGTCTTTGGCGCCTCGCCTTCGCGCTCCGCCGCGCGCAGGAAATGCTGCACCAGATCGGAGATATCGTCGATGCGCTCCCGTAGGGGCGGCAAGCGGATCGGCACGACATTGAGGCGATAGTAAAGATCTTCGCGGAACAAGCCCTGACGGATCATCTGGCTAAGATCGCGGTGCGTCGCCGCGACGATGCGTACATTGGTCTTGATGGCGCTCCGGCCACCCACCATCGTATATTCACCCTCCTGCAACACGCGTAGCAGACGTGTCTGCGCGTCCATCGGCATATCGCCGATTTCGTCGAGGAAAAGCGTACCGCCTTCGGCCTGTTCGAACCGGCCCGATGAGCGCGTATTTGCCCCTGTAAAAGCGCCCTTCTCGTGCCCGAACAGTTCGGCTTCGATGAGATCGCGCGGAATGGCGGCCATATTGATGGCAACGAACGGCCCATTGCGGCGCTTGCCGAAGTCATGGAGCGCGCGCGCCACCAATTCCTTACCGGTGCCGCTTTCGCCTGTGATCATCACCGTGAGGTCGGTCTGCATCAACCGGGCAAGAGCGCGATAAATGTCCTGCATGGCAGGCGAGCGGCCCACCAGCGGCATGGAATCGCCCTGCTCTTCTGCCTTGCGCTCCGCATTGCTGGGCTTCTTGGCGTCCGCCAGTGCGCGAGAAACCACCGACAGCACTTCGGTGATATCAAACGGCTTCGGCAGATATTCATAGGCGCCAACTTCCGATGCGCGGATAGCCGTCATGAACGTATTCTGCGCCGACATGACGATCATCGGCAGATCGGGCCGCAGCTTCTTGATCTTGGGCATCACCTCGAAGGCATTGCCATCGGGCATTGCAACGTCGGTGATCAGCACATCCCCTTCCCCACGGCTCACCCAATTCCACATGGTGGAAATATTGCCCGTCGGGCGCACTTCGTAACCGGCACGGGTCAGCGCCTGGTTGAGCACCATGCGGATCGCGGCATCGTCGTCAGCGAGCAAGACAACATGGCTCATTTCGTCGAAACCTCTTCAGGGCTTTGTTGGAAGGCGCCGCTCGCAACGGGCAGGAGAATACGGAACCGCGTGCGGCCCGGCCGGCTGTCGCAGTCAATGACACCGCCATGATCGCCGACGATTTTTGCGACCAAGGCCAGACCCAGACCCGAGCCATTGGTCTTCGTGGTGACAAACGGATCGAAGAGGAAAGGCAAAGTGTCTGGGGATACGCCGGGGCCGTTGTCCTCGATGACAATCTCGAGCGGCAGCGAAATACGCTCAGCGACGCCAGCGACGCTAATGCGAATGCCAGGACGGAACGCGGTCGAGAGGCTTATCTCGGGTTTCTGTGTACGCTCAAGGGCTTCCGCGGCATTCTTCACCAAGTTTAGGAACACCTGGATCAGTTGATCCCTGTTGCCAAACACCGGCGGCAGCGACGGATCATATTCCTCGGAAAAGGTAATCCCGCGCGCGACACCGTTGCGCGCCAGAAGCTTCACGCGGTCGAGCACGACGTGGATATTGATCGGCTCGCGCTCCATCGGACGCTCGTCACCGAACACCTCCACTCGATCGATCAAGCCAACGATCCGGTCCGTCTCCTCGCGGATCAGCCGAGCCAGCGGAATTTCATCCGCCGAAACCGTCTGCTCCAAGAGTTGCGCCGCACCGCGAATACCAGAGAGCGGGTTCTTGATCTCATGCGCCAGCATGGCCGCGAGACCTGTCACTGAGCGCGCTGCACCGCGCGAAACCATCTGCCGGTCGATCTTGTCGGCCATGGTCCGTTCTTGGATCAGCACCGCCACGCGGCCATCCTCGTCAGAGATCGGGCTGGCAAAAACGTCGGCAATCCGCTCGTCGCCAAAGCGGGATGAGCCAATCCGCACCCGGTATTCCGTCATCGGCGCGCGGCGCGTGATCACGGTCTCAACGAGCGAAATGATGGGCGATCCAAAAGCAATCAGGTCATCGAGCTTCTGCCGCGTCAGCACACTCAGCGATGCGCCGAAGAAGGCCTCGGCCGCATAGTTCACGAACTGGATTTTTCGCGATTCATCGAGCACGATGATCGGCTGCGGCAGCGCCTGCAACACGGAGCGGGACGGGAAAGATTCGAGGGCAGACATGGCAGCGTTCATGCGGCCACACTCCAGTCATTGGAAAACACGCGCCCGATCAGCTTGATGACGTCGGCCGGCTGGTCATTGTCGAGCAGCGCCTTGCGGGTGGGTTTGTCGAGATTGAGATTGGCCGCCTCGGCATACCAGTCGAGGTGCTTTCGAGCGGCGCGCAGCCCGACCTCGGTGCCGTATTCAATGAGCATTTCCTGATAATGCTCCTGGATCAGCGCAATCAGCGCATCCTCTGTCGGCGCCTCACCAACAGGTTCTCCCGCCAACGCCGCGCCGATCTGCCCCACACGCCAAGGCTGCCCCTGCGCACCGCGGCCGAGCATCACCGCCGCCGCACCAGACTGTTCGAGTGCCGTCCGGGCACCAGCTTCATCCAGAATGTCGCCATTGACGACCACAGGCACCGAAACGGCCTCCACGACCGATCGTACAAGCTCCCACCGCGCCGTGCCCTTATAAAACTGCTGCCGCGTGCGCCCATGCACGGTGATCATCTGCGCGCCAGCGTCGACCGCCATGCGCGCAATCTGCGGCGCATTGAGGCTCTCGTCGTCCCAGCCCAGCCGCATTTTCACCGTCGCCGGCGAGCTAGTTGCGCCAACCACCGCCTCGACGATGGCCAAAGCCTGATCAGGTACGCGCATCAGTGCCGAGCCGGCATAGCCGCTCGTCACCCGCTTGGCGGGGCAACCGAAATTGATGTCGATGATATCAGCGCCTGCGTCTGCCGCGATGCGCGCACCTTCCGCCATCCAGGTCGGCTCGCATCCCGCGAGCTGCACCATATGCGGCAAACCACCAGCCTTGCGCAGCTTCCGAACCATATCGGCATGGCCAGTCCCAAGCGCCGCACTTGCGATCATTTCGGAAACGACCATGCCGGCACCATAGCGCTCGGCGATCTCGCGAAACGGTCGATCGGTGATTCCAGCCATGGGCGCGAGAAGCGCGCGGTTGCGAAGGCTGTGGCCGCCAATGCTTAATGTGAAGGCACTACCAGACAATCGCCTGCCCCAGAAATGACCATTTAGCGCGAGGTGCCCGCACAATAGTCATTTTTATAGTCCGTGCAATACAGAACCAATGCGCCACCACTGGGAACCAGCGGTGCTCTTGCCGCATGGCATGCTCGGGGCTAGACCAGTCAGATGTATGACGGTTGAGTTGCATCTGCCTATATGTCCACACGCCCAAAATCCATAGCCGTAATCATCGTCGCAGCGGGAAAAGGCGAGCGCGCCCAAGGCAGTGGCGATGCAACTCCCAAGCAGTATCGCACCATCGCTGGCCGCGCCGTCCTCGCCCGCACCATCGACGCTTTCCTCGCTTTCGACGCGATCAGCCAGATCCTCCCGGTCATCCACCCGGATCATACCGAGCGATTTGATGCCCTTGGCTTGAGCGACCCGCGTATTCTTGCGCCGATCAATGGCAGCACCACGCGTCAAGCCTCTGTTCTGGAGGGCCTGAAGGCCCTGGCGCCCAGCCGCCCCGATCTCGTGCTTATTCAGGATGCAGCCCGCCCCTTCACCGACCCAAAAGTCATTGGCGACGTCATCGCCGAGCTTGGTCAATATGATGGCGCGCTGCCCACCGTACCGCTCACCGACACCATCAAGCGCTCGCTCGATGGCCGGGAAGTCGTTGCCACCGAAGACAGGCGTCTACTCTCCGCCGCCCAGACCCCGCAAGGCTTCCGCTTCGGGCAGATCTTTTCGGCCCATATGCGCGCCGGCAATGTCCGTCGCGAATTTACGGACGATGCCGAAATCGCCGAATGGGCGGGCATGCGCGTGGCCATGGTCATGGGCGACCGCAACAATATCAAGATCACCCATCCCGAAGATTTTCAGCGCGCCGAGCGCATGCTCCAAGGAGATATCGCCATGGAAACTCGTGTCGGCACCGGCTTTGACGTCCATTCTTTCGAGCCCGGCGATCACGTCTGGCTTGGCGGCGTCCGCATCGAGCACCACGCCAAGCTCAATGGCCACTCCGATTCCGACGTTGCGCTCCATGCGCTGACCGACGCCATTCTGGGCGCCATCGGTGAAGGCGATATCGGGATCCATTTCCCGCCGAGCGACATGCAGTGGAAGGGCGCGGCCTCCACTATTTTCCTCAAACATGCCGGCGACCTCGTCGCAAGGCGCGGCGGGCGCATTGTCAACCTCGATGTCACGATCGTTTGTGAAGCGCCGAGGATTGCCAAACACGTCCCGGCGATGTGCACTGTGATTTCCCAGACGCTGGGGATCAAGCCTGATCGCATTGCGGTCAAGGCGACGACAAGTGAAAGGCTCGGGTTTACCGGGCGGGAGGAAGGTATCGTGGCCATGGCAAGCGCAAGCGTAGAAGTGCCGAGGGATGAGTGATGGCAAAATCCCCCGAACCGAGCGTCAGCAAACACATCATCGATCTGCTGCGTGACAGCAGCAAGACAATCGTCACCGCCGAAAGCTGCACGGGCGGCTTGATCGCAGCAGCACTGACCGACGTGCCCGGCTCGTCCGCCGCTGTCCATGGCGGCTACATAACCTATTCCAATGCCGCTAAGTCGCGGATGATCCAGGTCCCTTCTCGCCTCATCCATGATTATGGCGCGGTCAGCAATCAGGTCGCCCGCGCCATGGCCGACGGCGCCCGCAACACCGCCCGCGTCGATGTCGCCGTCTCTGCTACCGGCATTGCCGGCCCCGATGGCGGCACGGAGAAAAAGCCGATCGGCCTCGTCTATGTCGCCGTATCGACCGATCTCGCGACGGTCGTCATCGAACATCGCTTCGGTGATATCGGCCGCGAGGCGGTGCGCAAGGCAACTGTCGCCGCCGCGCTCGATCTGGTGCATCAGGTGCTGACGACAGACGAGGCCGACTGAAGCCTTCAGTCGCCGTAGCGGCGGTCGGCTTCTTCGGCAAAGGCGCGCATGATCTCATCCTGTTTCGCCGCAAAGGCCGGTTCGGCCACGGCGGCGATCAGCATGTTGGAGATTTTGAAGTCGATCTCAAAGCGCACGCGCGTCCCCTGCCCTTCGGCTTCGAACCGCCAAAGGCTATCCAGATAGGCAAAGGGACCATCAACAGCCTTGGCGGCGATGGTGAGGGCCTCGGCGTCTGATGTTACGCGGCTCGTATAGGCCTGCGTGATCGGACCGAAATGCAGTGTCATGCGCGCGAGCCGCACATCCTTGCCTCGTGCCGAGGGATCGGGACGCACGTCCATCGCCTTGCAGTTGGGGATAAAGGCCGGATAGCTTTCGAGATCGGCCACGATATCGAACATGGCGCGCGGCAGATGCGGCACATGCCGCTCGAAGAAACGCTTCATCAGTGTCCGAGCCTGGCCAGCCGCGCTGCCTTGAGGTTCGCAAAATCCTCGCCGGCATGGTGCGACGAACGGGTCAACGGGCTCGACGAGACGAGGAGGAACCCCTTCGCCGTCGCGACCGTCGCAAACGACTTGAACTCTTCCGGCGTCACGAAGCGCTGCAGCGGGTAGTGCTTCTTGGTCGGCTGCAGATACTGCCCGATAGTCAGGAAATCGACATCGGCCGAACGCAGGTCGTCCATGAGCTGAAGCACTTCGTTCCGCTCTTCGCCCAGGCCCACCATGATGCCGGACTTGGTGAAGATGGTCGGATCAAGCTCCTTGACCCGCTGCAAGAGCCGGATCGAGTGGAAGTAGCGCGCGCCGGGGCGTACCTTGAGATATTTGGACGGCACGGTTTCAAGGTTGTGGTTGAAGACGTCGGGCTTGGCCGCAACGACGATCTCCAGCGCGCCTTCCTTGCGCAGGAAGTCCGGCGTGAGGATTTCGATCGTGGTCTTGGGCGTCGCCGCCCGGATCGCCCGAATGACGTCGGCAAAATGCTGCGCACCGCCATCGGCGAGGTCGTCACGGTCCACAGAAGTGATGACGACATGCTCGAGGCCAAGCTTGGCCACGGCCTTGGCGACGTTTTCCGGCTCGTTGGGGTCGAGTCCGGTCGGCAGGCCCGTCCGCACATTGCAGAAGGCGCAGGCGCGGGTGCAGATTTCGCCCATGATCATCATGGTCGCGTGCTTCTTGCTCCAGCACTCGCCGATATTGGGGCAGCCGGCTTCCTCGCAGACCGTGACGAGATTGTTCTCGCGCACGATCTGCTGAGTTTCCTTATAAACCGGCGAGCCGGGCGCCTTGACGCGAATCCAGTCCGGCTTGCGCAGCACGATGCTTTCGGGCCGGTTGGCCTTTTCTGGATGGCGCGGGCGGGCCGCATTATCGATGAGCGTGACCATGATAGTCCTGTCTGGGCGTGTGCCCGTTATATCGCTCCCTTGGGCGGCCGGTTCAACCCGGCCTTATTGCTAGGCTGGTTTGCGAGACTCAGCCCAGGACTTCTTCCATTTCGACCCAATCGCCGCCGCGCGATGCAGACATGATGCTGGCCTGCACCAGCGCCAGCGAGCCAAGATTGTCCTGACCCGAGCTGAAGCCGGTCGGGATGATCCCCGTGTCGACGACGCCGGCAATGGCGTTGAGCGTACCTGTGCGGTCAGGATATTTGACTGGCGATAAAGAAACCGTCTCCGCTGACTGATCGATCGGCTGTAGCGTCAACACGTCCGGGCCCGCCTTGTCGCGGAAATGATCGCGCGAACTCCAGCGAATCTGGCCCTCGGCCGCATCCATCACCCATTCGCCCGCCCATGGCGTCACCGGACCCGAATTCATCCAACTGCCGCGATAGGACAGCATGGTGCCGCGCGAAAATTCGATCGTCGCAACGCCGCTCGGATGGAAATGGAATGGGCTGCCCGGCGGATTCCACGTACGGCAAGAGAGCCGCACCGGCTCGTCGCCCAGCACATAGCGCATCAGGTCGAAATGGTGGATCGACATGTCAGCGAGGAGCGGATCGGGCATATCCCAGTAGCGATAGCCCTGAGTCGGACCATGCCGGCGGAAATCGAGCGACACCATGTTCATGGCGCCGAACTTGCCATTGGCAATCAGCTCGGCGACCGCGATCGGGCCCGGCTGGTGCCGATAATTCTGGCTGACCATCAGCACCTTGCCCTGCTGGGCAGCGAGCGCAACGAGCTCCTTGCCCTGGGCAATGGTGGTGGTGAAGGGCTTTTCGACAATGACATTATAGCCAAGCTCTAGGCAGCGCTTGACCACGGGATAGTGCGCCTCGGTTCGCAGCGTACAAATCGCCAGCGTGGCATCAGTGCGCTTGGCCGCCTCGTCGAGGCTCGTAAAACAGAGTTTTGGATCGATCCCGAGTTCACCCTGAACACGCGCCGTGGCGTCGGGGCTGGTGTCGACATAGCCCACCATTTCAACAGCGTGAACTTTGGGGATAACTTCTTTGGACCAACTGAAACCCCAGTGTCCCAAGCCGATCTGAATTGCCTTGACCATGTGGATAACTCCTCTGGTTTGGTGATCTTCCCACCAACCGGCTGTCATCCCGGCGAAGGCCGGGATCCATCCTGAGATGGTGCCTCGATCACAAACCTTGGGGTGTGCCCCGGCCTTGGCCGGGGTGAGATCCAAAGTTTGCGTCGGCCGATCAGATGTTCAGCGCGCGACCATAAGCGTCGAGCACGCTTTCCTTCATCGTTTCGCTCAGTGTGGGATGGGGGAAGATGGTGTGGATGAGTTCTTCTTCGGTGGTTTCGAGATTCATGGCGACGACAAAGCCCTGGATGAGCTCGGTCACCTCGGCACCAATCATATGCGCGCCGAGAAGTTCCCCGGTTTTGGCGTCGAAAATGGTCTTAACAAGGCCATCCGGCTCGCCAAGGGCGATCGCCTTGCCATTGCCCACGAATGGGAAGCGGCCAACCTTGATCTCGCGGCCGGCTTCCTTGGCCTTGGCTTCGGTCAAACCGACGCTCGCCACCTGCGGCTCGCAATAGGTACAGCCCGGCACCTTGGTCTTGTCGAGACCGTGGACCTTGAGGCCGGCGATCTTTTCGACCGTGATGACAGCCTCATGCTCAGCCTTGTGCGCCAACATCGGCGGGCCGGCGACGTCGCCGATGGCCCAGATGCCATCCACATTGGTCTTGCCATAATGGTCGATGACGATAGCGCCGCGCTCCGTTTTGACGCCGACCGTTTCGAGGCCGAGGCCTTCGATATTACACATGACGCCGACAGCCGAGATCAGCTTGTCGCCAGCGATCTGCTGGGTCTTGCCGTCCTTGGTCTCGACATACGCAACGACGCCGTTACCGGTCTTTTCGACCTTGGCGACCTTGGCTTCGGTGATGATCTTGATGCCGCGCTTTTCCAACCGCTTGCGGGCAAGGCCGGAAATCTCGACGTCTTCCACCGGCAGGATATTGGGGAGCAGCTCGATGACCGTAACCTCGGCGCCAAACGACCGGTAGAACGAGGCGAATTCGATGCCGATCGCGCCCGAACCCATGACCACCAGCGACTTCGGCATTTCGGCCGGCTTCAGCGCTTCGAAATAGGTCCAGATCTTGTCGCCATCTGGCTCGATGCCCGGCAACACGCGCGGACGCGCACCAGTCGCGATGATGATGTTCTTGGCCTTATAGGTGCCTTCGCCGAGCGCATTCTTCGGCACGGGACCCTGCGGCTGAACGACCGGTTTCTTGCTCGGCGCAACCTTGATCTCACCCGGCTTGGTGATCGTCGCTTCGCCCCAGATGATGTCGATCTTGTTCTTCTTCATCAGGAACTGCACGCCATTGTTCATCTGCGCCGCAATGGCGCGCGAACGCTTGACGATGCCGTCGAGGTCGAAGCCGAACTTTTCGGCCGTCAGACCATAGTCCTTGGCATGGCCCATATGGCCGTAGATTTCAGCCGAACGCAGCAGCGCCTTGGTCGGGATACAGCCCCAGTTCGAGCAGATGCCAGCCATGTGCTCGCGCTCGACAATAGCGACTTTCATGCCCAGCTGCGCGCCACGAATGGCAGCGACATAACCGCCGGGGCCGGCGCCGATGACGAGAAGATCGTATTGGTCAGCCATGAGGGCCTCCAGAAAGAGTCGGGCTCAGAGGCCCAGTACTTGTTTGACGAGCGGCACGAGGCCCTCGCCGATGGCGCGGGTATTGGCCGCGTCGATATGAATGCCGTCGAGCGGCGAAGCTTTGGCAACGGTCGCGGCGTCGAAGAAGCCGGTGTTCCACTCCCCTGCCCGCTTGGCATAATGCGTCGCGAACTGGCTGGATTCCTTGAGCCCGTGCTCATAGCCGCCAAAATGGCCCATCATGTCGGCATTGTCGCTGTCGCAAACGAGCGGCGGCGAAACGAGAATGATCTCGGGCGCCTGTTCGCCTTTGCCGGCATAGTGACCGCGGATGATCTGCACCAGCCGCCGCATGCCGAACGAGGCTTCGATCGCCGAACCGCAAATCGCAGGCTTGAGATCGTTAGTGCCGAGCATGATGATGACGAGATCAAGCGGCGAATGGCTTTCAAGGATGGTCGGCAGGATGCGCCCGCCATTGCGATCGGCCGCCGCATACCAGTCGTCCGAAACCGTCGTGCGACCGCCGAGACCTTCGGCAATCACCCGCGCCGTGCCGCCGAGCCCTCGCTCGAGCGCGGTCGGCCAGCGATCCTCATAGGCATGACGGGGGCCACCCGGCTGCGGATTGGCCCCATAGGTCAGGCTGTCGCCATAGGCGAGGATGGTTTTCATATCCCCTCCTTAAGCCAGCATCATCACCGGGTTTTCGATCAGCCCCTTGAAGACGCCGAGCAGTTCGGCCCCGAGGGCACCATCGACCGCACGGTGATCGCAGGAGAGCGTGACCGTCATGAACTGGCCGATCTTGATCTGGCCATTCTCGGGATAGACGCGCTCTTCGCCGGCGCCGACCGCAAGGATCGTGCCATGGGGCGGGTTGATCACGGCCGCAAAATGCTTGATCCCGAACATGCCGAGATTGGACACCGAGGACGAACCACCCTGGTATTCATGCGGCGCCAGCTTCTTGGACTTTGCGCGACCCGCCAGATCCTTCACCTCTTCCGAGATTTCGCGAAGGGTCTTGGTGTCGCAGGATTTGACCACCGGGGTGAAGAGACCGCCCGGCACGGAGACGGCAACCGCAACGTCCGAACGCTTGTGGTAGAGGATCGAGTCCCCGGCCCAAGTCGCGTTGGCGGCCGGCACGCGCTGCAGCGCAATGGCCCAGGCCTTCATCACGAAGTCATTGACCGAGAGCTTGTAGCCGGGCTTGCCGTCCTTGCTCTTGGGGGCCGCGGTATTGATCTGCTCGCGGGCGGCCATCAGCGCATCGATCTTGCAATCGAGTGTGAGGTAGAAGTGCGGAACGGTCTGCTTGCTTTCGGTCAGGCGCGCGGCCACGACCTTGCGCATGCCGTCGTTCGGCACGACCTCGTAGGTGCCTTCTTCGTAGAGCGCCATGACCTGGTTCTTGCTCATGCCCGTCGCAGGCGCAGCGGCAGCAGCCGGCGCACCAGCAGCAGGCTTGGCAGCACCCTTACCGGACTTCGCCGCTTCCACGTCAGCCTTGATCACGCGCCCCTTGGGACCGGAACCCGCCACCGAAGCGAGATCGATCCCCGCTTCCTTGGCAAGGCGCTTGGCCAGCGGAGAGGCGAAGACGCGGCCGCTTTCGGATTTGGCCGAAGCCGGCGCAGCAGCAGGCTTGGGCGCGCTGGAGCCTGTATTCGAATTCGACACAGGCGCGGTCGAGGTCGTCGACGTGCCCTTGTCATATTGCAGCGTGCCCGCATCGCCCTTCGGCGCTTCGGTCTTTGCTTCAGCCTTCGGTGCCTCGGCCGGCTTTGCGCCGCCCGAACCGATGGCGCTGGCATCTTCGCCTTCCTGCAGCAGGACGGCGATGACGGCATTGACCTTCACATTGTCCGTGCCTTCGGCAACGAGGATCTTGCCGATCTTGCCTTCGTCGACGGCCTCGACTTCCATCGTGGCCTTATCGGTTTCGATCTCAGCGATCACGTCACCGGAAGAGACCGAGTCGCCTTCCTTGACGTGCCATTTCGCAAGCTTGCCCTCTTCCATCGTGGGAGAGAGCGCCGGCATGGTGATATCGATTGGCATACCGGGTCTCCTTACGAGCGATAGGTCACGGCATTCACGGCCGCGATCACTTCGTCAACATGGGGCAAGGCCAGCTTTTCAAGGTTCGCGGCATAGGGCATCGGAACGTCCTTGCCAGTCACGCGCAGCACGGGCGCATCGAGATAGTCGAAAGCCTGTTCCATGACGCGTGCGGCGAGTTCGGCGCCGATGCCGCCCTGCGGCCAGCCTTCTTCGACGGTCACGAGGCGACCGGTCTTCTTGACCGACTCGATGACGGTGTCGCTGTCCATCGGACGCAGCGTGCGCAGATCGATGAGTTCGACGTCGACACCGGCCGCAACCAGCTTTTCCGTTGCCTGGGTCGCATAGCGCATGCCCATCGAGAACGACACGATGGTCACATCGGCACCCTTGCGGGCGATCCGCGCCTTGCCGATCGGCAGCACGAAATCGTCCATCTTCGGCACGAGGCCGGTGGAGCCGTAGAGAATTTCGTTTTCGAGGAAGACGACCGGGTTCGGCGAGCGGATCGCTGCCTTGAGAAGGCCCTTGGCGTCGGCTGCGCTATAGGGCGCGATGACGGTCAGGCCCGGCACATGGCTGTACCATGCCGAATAATCCTGGCTGTGCTGGGCGGCAACGCGCGAGGCGACGCCGTTGGGGCCGCGGAACACCATCGGCGCCTTGACCTGGCCACCTGACATATAAAGCTGCTTGGCAGCAGAGTTGATGATCTGGTCGATTGCCTGCATGGCAAAGTTCCAGGTCATGAATTCAACGATCGGCTTGAGGCCAGCAAAGGCCGCACCAACGGCGAGACCGGCAAAGCCGTGCTCGGTGATGGGCGTATCGATGACGCGCTGCGGGCCGAATTCCTGCAACAGGCCCTGGGTCACCTTATAGGCGCCCTGATATTCGGCGACTTCCTCGCCCATGATGAAGATATTCGCGTCCGAGCGCATTTCTTCGGCCATGGCTTCATTGAGCGCCTGACGGACGGTCAGTTCGACCATCTCGACGCCTTCGGGCAGGTCTGGATCGTTCTGCGCCACGAATTTCGGCGCTTCGCCGCCGGTCTTGGGCTCGGCAGGCACTGGCGCGGCCGCCGCTTCCGGCACGGCCGACTGGCCTTCTGGATCGGACGAAGTCGTCTGAGCCGCTGGGCGATTGCCCTCGCCCACTTCTTCGCCTTCGCCAAGCACGAGCGCGATTGGCGTATTGACCTTCACGCCCTCGGTGCCTTCCTCGACGAGGATTTCCTTGACCACGCCTTCATCGACCGACTCGACTTCCATCGTCGCCTTGTCGGTTTCGATTTCAGCCAGCACGTCGCCAGATTTGACTGTGTCGCCGACCTTGACGAGCCACTTGGCGAGCTTGCCCTCTTCCATCGTGGGAGACAAGGCGGGCATGAGGATTTGGGGCATATCAGCTCTCCAGAATAAGCGCGCCGGGCATGTCAGCCGCGCGGCGAATGTCAAAGTGTTCGGCGAGACGAGCGAGACGCACGTGCCAATCGGTTGAGGTGACGGCGCTGACCTGCGCCGGACCCTGACGTTGATTGACGACCCAGCCGCTTAGGATCAGGCCGAAAGTGATAAAGACGAGGCACGCGATAACGGCGCGCTTATAGGTGGCAGCCTGCACTTCGCCGCTGAGACCGGCCCAACCGGAAATCCGTTCGAAACGCCACCAGCCAAAAAGCCAGTCGCGCGGGCTCGGTCCGCTGACCGATGCACGGCGGCTGATCGCCACGGCCTGTCCGGCTGCAAGCGCGCCGGACAACAGGGCAAACAGCATGATAACGCCGAGCAGGATGCCCATCTGCGCTTAGGCCTCGATCGTGATGTCGGTCCAGAGTTCCGAAGCATCGGGTTCTGGATCGTTGGTCGCAAAATCGGCCGCTTCCGTGACGATAGCGCGAATATCGGTCTCGATCTTCTTAAGGTCTTCCTCGGTGACGCTGCCGGCTTCGAGAAGGCGTGCACGCACCTGTTCGATCGGGTCGCGTTCCTGGCGATACTTGGTCACTTCGTCCTTGGAGCGATACTTCGCCGGGTCGGACATGGAGTGGCCGCGATAGCGATAGGTCAGCATTTCGAGGATATAGGGGCCGTTGCCCGAACGCGCATGCTCGATGGCGCGCTTGGCCGCGTCATGGACCATGCGCACATCCATGCCGTCGACCTGTTCGCCCGGAATGTCGAACGAAGCGCCGCGCTTGGAGAAGTCGGTGGTTGCCGCAGCGCGCTCGATCGAGGTGCCCATGGCGTACTTATTGTTCTCGATCACGAAGACAACCGGCAGCTTCCAGAGCTTGGCCATGTTAAAGCTTTCGTAGACCTGGCCCTGATTGGCCGCGCCGTCGCCGAAATAGGCAATGCTGACCGAACCGTCGCCGGTATATTTCGCTGCAAAGGCCAGGCCTGCGCCAAGCGAAACCTGCGCGCCGACGATGCCGTTGCCGCCATAGAAGCGATGTTCGTTGGAGAACATGTGCATCGAGCCGCCTTTGCCTTTCGACAAGCCGCCCTGGCGACCAGTGAGCTCAGCCATCACACCCTTGGGGTCGAGACCCATGACCAGCATGTGGCCGTGGTCGCGATAGCCAGTGATCTGGGCGTCCTTGCCCTTTTCACTCGCCATGGTGATGCCGGTGACGACAGCTTCCTGGCCGATATAGAGATGGCAGAAGCCGCCGATGAGGCCCATGCCATACATCTGGCCGGCCTTTTCTTCGAACCGGCGGATGAGCAGCATCTCGCGGAATGCGTCGAGATCCTGTTCATTGGTGAACTGTGGGACGTTGGGCTGCGTCGTGGCCGAAGTGGCCGTCGCCTTGCGCGCCATGGTAGGCTCCCGTCTAGAATGGAATTTGCCGCTGGGCCGATCAGGCCATCTCCGACACTATAGCGCAAGCTTAGAGCAGATAAAATTGCCAAGAGCAAGCAAGGCAGATCAACCTAAAGCGTTGACCCGTCTTCAATAATCTTGATTAACTCGCCGTCGGTTAATTCTTCGAATTTACCGGAAATAGGTTTACCGGTATTCGGATCGACCATCACGAGGATATCGTCGGCATTGGCCATGTTGAGCAGTGCACGGGCCCGCTCGGTGACGATATCGGGGTCGAGATGGCGCGGATTCATCAGCGAATTGCGATGTTCGAAGCTGTCGATCTCGGCCTGCAGTGCCGAAGACTTATCCTTCAAAACCTGGATGTCGTTATGAATAGTTTCGCGGCTTTCGATGCCGAATTGCCCGCTGATGGCCGAATAGCCAAGATAGCCTTGAAAGGCCAGGAGCGCGATGGCAAGCCCCAAGGGGCGCCAGAAAGGCCGGCGTTTTAAACGAGTTGGCATAGTCGAACCAATTCCCAGGAAGGTTCACTATCTCAGCTATCGATTAATGCGCAGTTAGCTATTCCGCCGCCACGCGTGGCATGGAGGTATTTTCGTCAAATAGCGCACTGACCGACTCGCCCGAACTGATCCGGCGCATCGCTTCGGCCAAAGCTGGCGCAACCGACAGAACCGTCAGCTTGCCATGAGCCTGCCGTGCCGCATTGGGCAAGGTATTGGTGCAAACGATCTCGACGACATCAGGCTCCGCCGCGAGCCGGGCCACCGACCCGCCGGCAAAAATCCCATGCGTGCACGCGACGCGCATGGATCGCGCGCCATTGGCGCGCAGATGCTTGAGCAGTTCGAGGATCGACCCGCCGCTCGCGATCTCATCGTCGAGAATGATCACGTCCTTGCCGCGCACATCGCCGATCACGGCCGAGATCCGCACCTGCGTATCCGAAATCCGCTCCTTGGCGCCCGCCGCCACCGGCAAGCCCAACCGCTTGGCAAAAGCCGCCGCCGTCTTAGCGTTGCCAAGGTCGGGCGAAACCACGACGGAGTTCGAGAGATCGAAGCGCTTGAAATGCTCGGCCAGTTCCGTGAGCGCATGGAGGTGGTCGACCGGCACGCTGAAAAAGCCATGCACCTGCGGCGAGTGCAGCGTCATGGTCAGAACGCGATCGGCGCCCGCCGTCTTGAGGAGATCGGCAACAAGGCGCCCGCCGATCGAAATGCGCGGGGCATCCTTCTTGTCCGATCGGGCATAGGAATAGTGCGGGATGACAGCCGTGATGCGCGCTGCCGAGGCGCCCCGCGCCGCATCGAGCATCAGCAGCAATTCCATCAGGTGTTCCTGCACCGGCTCGGCCAAGGTCTGGACGAGGAACACGTCCTGCTCTCGGCAATTGGCCTGCAATTGCACTTCGATACAGTCGTTGGAAAAGCGCTTGATCCGCGTCGGCTGCAGCGGAACCTCAAGTTCCGCGCAGATCTGGCTGGCCAGCTCCGGATGCGCACTGCCACTGAACACAGCGATCTGGTTCATGGTGACTTCCTCGGCTGTTCGTCGCGGGATGTGCAGCAGGTCTTACCCTGTCACACCTCAGAGCGCAACGTAGTCGATCTCCTGGAACCGCGCGACTTCAGGCACCCAACGATCCCGCACGAAGGCGACGTGATCGGGATGCACATTATAGCCGTCATAGGCGGCCTGATCGGCGAACTCCATCGAGAAGCCAAAGGCATAATCCGCCTTCGGGCTCACTTGTCGAAGACGCTCGAATTTCTGGACGCCCGGAATGGCCTCGAGCACCAGGGCTGCGTCCAGAAATGCCTTTTCCTCGGCCGAACCCGAAGCATGCTTGAGCGAGAAAACCACCGTGTGACGGATCATGGCTCAGGCTCCCACAGCTTCATTGGCCGCAATTGCCGCCATATTGACGATGCCGCGGCTCGTCACCGACGGCGCAAGAATATGAGCCGGCGCCTTGGTGCCCATCAGGATCGGCCCGACGGCGAGCGCATTGTTCATTTCCTTGAGCAGCGTCATGGAAAGGTTGGCCGCATCGAGATCTGGGAAGATCAGCAGATTGGCTTCGCCGCGCAGCACCGTCTCGGGCACGTAGCGCTCCCGGAGTTCCTGGTTGAGCGCCAGGTCGCCCTGCATTTCGCCTTCAACGATCAGGTCAGGCGCCGCGACCTTCAGCTTTGCGTAGACTTCGCGCATCTTGAAGGCGCTGTCGCCATCGCGCGAACCGAAGTTCGAGTAGCTCAGCAGCGCCACACGCGCCTCGATATTGAAGCGCTTGAGGTGATCACGGGCCTGGAGCGTAATGCTCACCAGCTCGTCGGCCGACGGGTTCATGTTCACATAGGTGTCGGCGAGGAAGAATGCGCCGCGCGGCATGATCAGCATCGACAGCGCCGAGGCGTCATTGACACCGTCCTGCAGCCCGATGATCGAGCGGATGTCGCGGACGTGCTTGATGAAGCGGCCCTGCAAGCCACAGATCAGGCCATCGGCCTCGCCACGCTTCACCGCCAACGCCCCGATCACCGTCGTATTGGTGCGAACGATCGTGCGCGCCGTATCCGGCGTCACGCCATTGCGGCCCACCAGCGAGTGGAACAGACTGACATAGTCGCGATAGCGCGGATCGTCTTCAGGGTTGATCACCTCGAAATCGCGACCCGGCTGAATGCTCAGGCCAAAGCGCTCGATACGCGCCTCGATGACCGCCGGACGGCCGATGAGAATCGGCCGGGCGATACGTTCTTCGAGCACCACCTGTGCCGCACGCAGCACGCGCTCGTCTTCGCCATCGGCAAATGCAATCCGCTTGCCCTTCCCCTGCGCCCGATCGACGATCGGCTTCATCACGAGGCCTGAGCGGAACACGAAGCGGTTGAGGCGATCCTGATAGGCGTCCCAATCTTCGATCGGGCGCTTCGCCACGCCCGATTCCATGGCCGCCCGCGCGACAGCCGGCGCAATGCGCAGGATCAGTCGCTGGTCGAACGGATTAGGGATGATGTGGTCCGGCCCAAACACGGCCGGCGCCCCTGAGGGCGACACTTCCAAGCCCGGCTCATGCGCCAGCTTGGCGATCGCCCGCACCGCCGCCAGCTTCATCTCCTCATTGATCGTCGTCGCATGCACATCGAGCGCGCCGCGGAAGATGAACGGGAAGCAGAGGACGTTGTTGACCTGGTTCGGATAGTCCGATCGGCCGGTGCAGACCATGGCATCGGGCCGCGTCGCCTTGGCGACTTCGGGCATGATTTCTGGATTTGGATTAGCGAGCGCGAGGATGAGCGGCTTTGGCGCCATCTTCATCAGCATTTCGGGCTTCAACGCACCGGCAGCCGAAAGACCGAGGAAGACGTCGGCACCTTCGATGACTTCAGCCAGCGTCGTCGCGTCGCTTACGCGCCGGAATTGGCCGCGCCACTTGTCGTTGACGTCATTGCGCTTATGGGTAACCAAACCGTCCTTGTCCGCTACCCAGATGTTCTCATATTTGGCCCCGAGTGCCACGAGAACGTTAAGGCAGGCGATGGCCGCGGCCCCTGCCCCGGACGTGCAGATCTTGACCTCTTCGATCTTCTTGCCGGTCAGCTCAAGCCCATTGAGCACCGCTGCACCGACAATGATCGCGGTACCATGCTGGTCGTCATGAAACACCGGAATAGGCATGCGCTCGCGCAGCTTTTCCTCGATCTCGAAGCAGTCCGGTGCCCGAATATCCTCGAGATTGATGCCCCCAAATGTCGGCCAGAGCGGCGCCACGGCATCGACGAATTTGGTCGGCTCGATTTCATCCACTTCAAGATCGAACACGTCGATCCCAGCGAATTTCTTGAACAGAACCGCCTTGCCTTCCATCACTGGCTTCGACGCCAGCGCCCCGATATTGCCGAGCCCCAGCACAGCCGTACCATTGGAGATCACGGCGACGAGGTTCTGCCGCGATGTATAGCGTGCGACCGTTTCAGGATTTTCGGCGATTTCCTCGCACGGCGCGGCGACGCCAGGGGAATAAGCTAGTGCCAGATCGCGCTGGTTGCCCAGCGGCTTGATCGGCTGGATTTCAAGCTTGCCGGGCTTGGGGAATTCGTGGAAGTGCAGAGCCGCGTCGCGCAGGATCTTGCGTTGCTCATTGGGATCGGTCGACACGCTTTCCTCCGGCACAGGCAAATACGTGCCGTACCTGCCACCAATCGGCGCCGAAGAAAAGGGGCGTCAGCCCACAGCCGTCGCAAGAATCAGCGCCGGTCGTCTAAGCAATTGGTCTTGGTTGGCCTCAGGCCGCGTCGGTAACGATTTCGCTGGCGTCAGGCGCATCGCCATAGCCGAGCGGCACGGACTGTAGCGCTAGCGCCAACTCCTTGAACGCGCCCACTTTTAGCGCAGGCGCAAAAATATAGCCCTGCGCCTGCACCACGCCACGCGAGCGGAGGTAAACAGCCTGCGCCTCGGTCTCGACACCCTCGGCGACGATTTCGCACCCAAGATTTGCAGCCATCGAAATCAGTCCGTCGAGCACGGCAACCTGCGTTGTCCCCGGCTTGACCATGTCGACGAACACACGGTCGATCTTGATCACGTCGACACCCAGCGTCGCGATATAAGCCAGGTTCGAGTGACCGGTGCCAGCATCGTCCATGGCAATCTTGGCACCAAGCGCATGGAGCCCAGAGATGACGCTATTGACCGCCGTCGAGTTTTCGAGCGGCCGGCGCTCGGTGATTTCGAACACGAGCTGATCGTAGCTGATCGGCGAATTACCGAAGATGGCCTGCACGTCGTCGACAATGCCGACATCGCGGAAATGCCCTTCGAACAGATTGATCGAAATCTTCAGGCCCGGCATCTTTTGCGCCAGTTCGCTGAGATCATACCGCACCTGCTGCATCAGCGAGAGCGTCATCGGGATCGCCATGCCGCTATTCTCGGCATAGTCGATGAAGACGCCAGGCGGCACGATTTCGCCATTGGGCTTTTCCCAGCGGCACAGCACTTCGCAGCCCACAAGCCCGCCAGTGCGGAGGTTGATCACCGGCTGATAGTACGGCTTGATTTCGTTACGGCCGATAGCGCGCTCGAGATCGAAGGACGGCGTCCGCGACCGGCGGGCATAAGCCAGCGTCACGAGCAGCAACATCGCGCTACCAACGCACGACAGCAGCGTGAAAACCACATCGAGATCGGCATACCCCGCGCGGGCTTCTGCAAATGGCAGAAGGTACCGCACCTTGATCGGCAACTCGCCGGCATAGCTTTGCACCGCCAGATAATCCTGCCGATTTACCGAGCGGTCGAAATCCATCGACTCACCCAGCGACAGCACCGGCGTGCCGCTCGTGAGCGCAATGTCGATCATCGCGCCCTGCGGCAGGTTCTCGACCAGCGACTCCTCGGTCGTCGCCATCAGCGGCACGAACGCCGAAATCCGGCGGACGCCACCAAGCGTCTGCGTCACCTTCAGCGCCGGCATCGTCATGTCGGCAAACTTGACCACCGTAATGGTCTCGGTCAGCCCCGGCACGGGCAGCGATGTCGAGAGCGGGGAATGCGAGACGCCACGCCCGAACGCGTCGCAATACTGCACGCCGTCCATATTCTCGACGAGGATCTGCTTGACGTTATAGCTGTTTTCGATCGCCGCCTGCGCGATGCCCGTAAAGGTCGGCGTGCAGAACGAAGGGCTATCCGCAACAACCTTGCGCAACACGCTTACGGCATTGTTTGCGTTGTAATTGATCTCGGCGCTGAGGGCGTCCATCCGCGTCTGCAGCGCGGCGGTCTCCTTGGAGCGCACATAGGCGTCGAGTGCGAAGTCGACCGACAGGATCGGCACGAAGGCCAAAAGGCCGCCAAGCAACATAAGGACGTGCGAGAACTTGGCCTTCACCGACGAATCCACTTCAACATGGCTTTATCGCATTGTTAAGGCAGCCCCACTTAAGGACCCCTTAAGCACCTTTGGAGCGCTGGGCGAAAAGCAAAAAGCGGGCCTTGCGACCCGCCTTTACCTATGCAGTACCGCTCAAATTTATTGAACGTTGAGCCGAATGCTGAGCTCGCGGAGCTGCTTGTTATCCGCCGGACTTGGCGCGCCCATCAGCAGATCTTCCGCCTGCTGGTTCATCGGGAAGGCTGTGATTTCACGTAGGTTCGCAACGCCGCAGAGCAGCATGACGATACGGTCGATACCGAATGCCGCGCCACCATGCGGCGGAGCGCCATATTGGAAAGCGCGATAGAGACCGCCGAACTGTGCCTCGACTTCCTCACGCGACTTGCCGGTCAGCTCGAACGCCTTGACCATGGTCTCCGGCTCCTGGTTACGAATCGAACCGGAAGCGATTTCGAAGCCGTTGCAGACCGCGTCATACTGATAAGCCTTGAGCGATAGCGGCTCGGCCGAGTTCAGCCCTTCGATTCCGCCCTGCGGCATCGAGAACGGGTTGTGCGCGAAGTCGATCCGCTTTTCTTCCTCGCTCCATTCGTAGAACGGGAAGTCGACGATCCAGCACAGTGCAAACTGTTCGGTGTCAACGACGCCGAGATCGGTACCAACCTTGGTGCGGGCTTCGCCGGCAAACTTGTAGAACTTCTCCGGGCGGCCAGCGACGAAGAACACGGCATCGCCGTCATCAAGGCCGAACTGGGCCTTGATCGCAGCCGTGCGCTCTTCGCCGATATTCTTGGCGATCGGGCCGGAACCGGCACCGTCCTTGAAGAAGATATAGCCAAGGCCCGGCTGGCCTTCGCCCTGTGCCCAGGCGTTCATACGGTCGCAGAAAGCGCGTCCGATCGGCTCGGCACCGGCATTGTTCTTGGCCGGGATCGCCCAGACTTCGACTTTGGGATCGCTTTCGATCTGATTGGCGAAGACCTTGAAGCCCGAACCGGCAAAATGCTCGGTCACGCCCTCGATTTCGATCGGGTTGCGCAGGTCTGGCTTGTCCGAGCCATACTTGCGGATCGCCGTATCATAAGGAATGCGCGGCCAGCTCTTGGTGACGCGCTTGCCATCGGCAAACTGCTCGAACACCGAAGTCATCACCGGCTCGACCGTTTCCCAGATTTCTTCCTGGGTCACGAAGCTCATCTCGAGGTCGAGCTGGTAGAATTCGCCCGGCAGGCGATCGGCGCGCGGATCTTCGTCGCGGAAGCATGGCGCAACCTGGAAGTAGCGGTCGAAGCCGGCAACCATCAGGAGTTGCTTATACTGCTGCGGCGCCTGTGGCAGCGCGAAGAACTTGCCGGGGTGAATGCGGCTCGGCACGAGGAAGTCGCGGGCGCCTTCCGGCGACGAGGCAGTCAGAATCGGCGTCGAAAACTCGGTAAAGCCCGCCCCGCCCATGCCCGACCGCATGGCCGAGATGATCTTGGTGCGCTTGAGGATATTGGCGTGCAGCTTTTCGCGGCGCAGATCCAGGAAGCGATAGCGCAGGCGAATGTCTTCCGGATATTCGGCGTCGCCGAACACCGGCATCGGCAGTTCTTTGGCCACCGAGAGCACTTCGATATCGCGAATGAATATCTCTATCGCGCCAGTCGGAATGTTGTTGTTCACGGCCGAAGCGTCGCGCAGCTTCACCTCGCCATCGATGCGCAGCACCCATTCCGAGCGCACCTTCTCCGCCTGCGCAAAAGCCGCAGAATCAGGATCGATGACGCACTGCGTGATGCCGTAATTGTCGCGCAGGTCGATGAACAGCAGGCCGCCATGGTCGCGGATACGGTGGACCCAGCCACTCAAACGGACATTATTGCCGGCATCACCCGCCGTGAGGGCGCCACAGGTGTGGGTACGGTAGCGATGTATCGTCATTTTCTTTTCCGAATTGAGCAAAAAGGGCCGGATTCTCGGGCGCGAAAAGCGCATGGAGCACCCCGCTTGTCAAGCTCTTGGGCATTCCGTGCCCAAGGCGGAATTCCGAGGTGGAGCAATCCTTCAGCACCTGCTAGGAACGAAGTTGACGATATTGAGACGGTAGCCGTATGGACCTGATAGTTTCCACAGAGGCGCTCTCGGCTTTCTGCGAGCGTGCAGCCCAGTTCGACTTTGTAACTGTTGATACAGAATTCTTGCGCGAAACCACTTATTGGCCGCGCCTTTGTCTGATCCAGGCAGCGACCGACGAAGAAGCCGTCCTTATCGATCCGTTGGCCGATGGCCTCAGCCTGAAGCCCTTCTTTGCTCTCCTCGCCAATCCTGCGGTAACCAAGGTTTTCCATGCCGCACGGCAGGATATCGAAATCTTCGTGAAGCTGACCGGCGCCGTCCCTCACAACATCTTTGATACCCAAATTGCTGCCAGCGTCTGCGGCTTTGGCGATAGCGCCTCCTATGACAGCCTCGTCCGCGCCATCTGTAAGGTCGAGCTCGACAAGTCTTCGCGCTTCACCGATTGGTCCGCCCGTCCGCTGTCCGAAAAGCAGCGCCTCTACGCGCTCGCCGACGTCACCTATCTCCGCGATATCTATCGCGAACTGCGCAAGCAGGTCGAACAGACCCGTCGCTGGGATTGGGTCGAAGACGAACTAACGACGCTCCGCAGCATCGATACGTATGTCGTCCAGCCAGAAGAGGCCTGGGAACGACTCAAGATGAAGATCAACCGTCCGCGCGATCTGGCAGCCTTAAAAGTCCTGGCCGAATGGCGCGAGCGCAAGGCGCAGCTCACCGATCAGCCGCGCAGCCGCATCTTCAAGGATGATGCGCTTTACGATCTCGCCATGCAGCGACCGCTGACCCCTGACGCTTTCGACAAGTTGCGCGCGGTGCCGCGCGGTTTCGGCCGTAGCTCTGCCGCCGCCGAGATCATCGAATTGCTCAAGGGCGTCGAAGCCATCAATAAGGCCGAGCTGCCGGTTCTCCCCGAACGCTATCGCGGCCCGTCGCCAAAAGGCGCCGTCGGCGATCTGGTCCGGGTCTTGTTGAAGTCCGTTGCTGAACAGCATGGCGTCGCCGCACGCATCCTCGCGACCTCCGACGAAATCGATGCGCTCGTTCTCGATGACGAGGCCGACGTCCCTGCCCTCAAAGGCTGGCGCCGCAAACTGTTCGGCGAAAAAGCGCTCGCGATCAAACATGGCCGCATAGGCCTCGTCGCGACCCGCAAGGGCATCGTTGAGTTCACCGTCCCGAAGACCGAAGCAGCAGAATAGATCTCGCGGGTCAGCCGACCTCGACCCGCGAATCCTCATGCTCTGCAAAGCTGGCAAACTGATTGAGCCGGTTGCGCAGATGCTCGCCATTGAGGAAAGCAAAGTCTGATGGCAGCGCGAGGACGATCGTGTTGCCCTCGAGCCGGAACCGGATGCGCGGCAAAACCCCAGGCATGGCGGCGCTCATCGGATAAGCGACGCGGAACATCGCCCCCAAAAGCCGTCCGCGCCGGATCATCTCGGCAGGCGCCAGTGTGTTAAGACTATTGGCCGATTTGGATTTGAGGCCGTCGTACCGCACGGCGATCATATGCGCGAGCACCGCGCGGCCCGGGTGATCGACCCCCGTCAGCGAACCATAGGCCAGAGAATCGACGCTCTGCGGCCCACGATAGTCAGGATGCGCGCGCCAGCCGATATCGGCGAGCAAACACCCAACCTGCCGCACACGCTTTTCTTCGGCGGTCTCGACAACCCCGACAGCATCGAAATATTGAGCCGTGAATTCAATCAGATCCGCCGCATGCGCCGGCGAGCGCGAGCGCAGCACCGAGAGCTCTTCCGCGCCCTGGATCAGCGGATCGACATGCTTTTCCGCCTCGGACAAAAGCCCGTAGAGATAGCCCTCGCGCACACCGAGCGCTGAGAATACGACACTCTCGAACTTTCCGGCCCGCAGCACTTCGGCCAGCACAGCCGCGCCGAACGGCACCAGTTCGCGCCGCGAATTGCTGGCGCTGCCCGAACCGGGATAGCTCTTGAGCGATTCTGCCGCGACGATCTCATCGCAGACCGAAATCATCTCTTCGGCCGGCACCACATAGTCCTGCACCATATGCAGCGGATAATCGCGCAGCTCGAGATGAAGCTTGGCGAGCGATCGCCAAGTGCCGCCGATCGCAGCGAACTGTTTGCCGGGCACCACATCCGCCAGGAGCGAGTGTGTCAGCTTTTCGCGGACCATTGTCGCTGCCTTTTTCGGCGATCCATCCGCATCATCCTGCAGCCGGATCACGCCGAGCTCGTAGGATTGGCCCTCGCCATCCCGCCCGCCAGAAATCGCCGAGAGCTCGAGGCTGCCGCCGCCAAGGTCGCCCATAACACCTTCAAAGCCGGGAATGCCAGCGACGACGCCGAGCGCCGCATAATGCGCTTCCTGCTCGCCCGAAAGCACCCGTACCGGCGCTTCGATGATCGCTTCGACCGCCGAGACAAACTCTTCGCGGTTGGCGGCGTCGCGCACGGCCGAGGTCGCCAGAATATGCACCTGCCCCACGCGCATCATCTTGGCAACCAGCGCAAAGCGCTTGATGGCATCGATCGCCTTGGCGACGTTTTCGTCCGCCAAACGTCCGCTTTGCGCGATGCCGCGCCCCAGGGCGCAGGCCGATTTTTCATTGTAGAGCGGCGTCAGCGAGCGGGCATGCCGCTCATAGACAACCAGACGAACCGAGTTCGAGCCGATATCGAGCACCGCCACCGGCAATGCTCCTTTTAGACGACCCTGCGCGGTGGGATCAGCATCGACCCCCCAGAATTGCGTCAAATTCAACCCTCGTCGCCGTCCCCAATACCCGCGCTGCCACGACCGGACAGCGACGGATTGGTCATGAAATAGTCGTGCGCATTAAAGGGTTCCGCACCCTCGGCAACGCGTAGCCGATGTGAACTGCCATCGGGCAATACTTCCCAACTCTGCTGATTGTCCCGCAAATAGGCAACCAGGATCCGGTCGAGAATCTGCTTGTGCACGGTTCTGTTGAGAATGGGAACCATGACCTCGACGCGCCCGTCGAGATTTCGACCCATGATATCGGCCGATGAAATATAGACCAGGGCCCGCTGCGATGGCATCGCCTCGCCATTGCCAAAGCAATAAATGCGGCTGTGTTCAAGGAAGCGGCCAACGACCGATTTCACCCGGATATTGTCCGAGAACCCTGGAATGCCAGGCCGCAGACAGCAAATTCCACGCACGATCAGGTCGATTTTCACCCCGGCCTGGCTCGCATCATAAAGCGCATCGATCACCTGCGGATCGACCAGCGAATTCATCTTGAGCAAAATCGAAGCCGGCTGGCCGCTGCGCGCAAATTCGATCTCGCGACCGATATTGTTGATCAAAGTTTCGCGCAGGTTCACGGGCGAAACCGCGATCGTCTCAAGCTCGGTCGGTCTGGCATAGCCGGTGATGAAGTTGAACACCCGCGCCACGTCGCGCGTCACGGCCGGGTCGATCGTGAAGAAGCTGAGGTCGGTATAAACCTTGGCGGTGATCGGGTGATAATTGCCGGTGCCGATATGGCAATAGCTGACGAGCTTGCCCTTTTCGCGCCGCACCACCTGGCTCATCTTGGCGTGCGTCTTGAGTTCGATGAACCCGAAAACCACCTGCGCCCCGGCGCGCTCGAGGTCACGCGCCCAGCGGATATTGGCTTCTTCATCAAACCGCGCCTTAAGTTCGACAAGGCACGTCACCGATTTGCCGGCCTCGGCCGCCATCACCAGTGCCTTGACGATCGGGCTATCTGAGGAGGTGCGATAAAGCGTCTGCTTGATTGCCACGACGTCCGGGTCGCGCGCTGCCTGCATCAGGAATTGCGCCACCACGTCGAAGCTTTCGAACGGGTGGTGGACCAGAATATCCTTGGCGCGGATGGCAGCGAAATTATCGCCATTGTAGTCGCGAATGCGCTCGGGGAAGCGCGCGATATAGGGCGGGAATTTGAGGTCTGCCCGATCGACATCGCAGATTTTCCGCGCGTCGGCGAGGCCGAGAAAACCCTGCACCACGAACACGTCGGCATCCTTGATGCCCATTTGCTCGCCGATCTGGCGCTGCAGGCCGCGCGGCATGCTGCGCTCGATTTCGAGCCGGATCACCTGCCCGCGTCGCCGCTGCCGCAGCGCGCTTTCGAATTCGACCACCAGATCGGCCGCTTCGTCATCGATTTCGATTTCGCTATCGCGTATCACGCGGAACGCGCCGGAGCCGACGACTTCATGGCCCGGGAACATCTTGTGGAAGAACAGCTTGACCAGCGTATCGATGGTCACAACCTCGGTCCGCCCATCCGAAACCAGCCCGGTCGGCAGGTTGATGAACCGATCGAGATTACCCGGAATACGAACCAGCGCCGTCAGATGCTGATCGCTATCGGGGCGCTTCAATTCAAACGCGAGCGCCAGACCCAGATTGGGAATGAACGGAAAAGGATGCGCCGGATCGACGGCGATCGGCGTCAGCACCGGGAAAATCTCCTCCCGGAACAGCTTCTGGAGATAAGCGATCTGCTCTTCCGAGAGATCGTTGGATTCGTGGATGACGACGTTCTGCGCGAACAGCTCTTCGCGCAGCGATTCCCAATGATCCTGCTGGTCGCGCTGCAGGTGCTGGGCCAGCGTCGCGATTTCTTCGAGCTGTTCGGCTGGGCTCAGTCCGTCGGCGCTCTGCTTGGTCAGACCCGCACGGATCTGACCCTTCAAGCCCGCTACGCGGACCATGTAAAATTCATCGAGATTGTTGGCCGAGATCGAGACGAATCGCAGGCGCTCGAGCAGCGGGTGGGATTCATTCCCCGCCTCTTCCAGCACACGCATGTTGAACTGGAGCCAGCTCACCTCACGGTTGACGAAGCGCGCCGGGCTCGTGCGCAATGCTTCGATATCCGGCCCCGTCGCTTCGGCTTCGGTGATCTCGCTCATGTCATTCATCTTGAAGAGGATCCCACTCCTGTTTGCCAGCACTATCGCGCTCTGCGTCGCGAAGCGAAAGGGCCTCGGCCGCTATAGCGCGCGTAATGGCAGTGGCCCGCGCCAGCGCCAGCCTGTCCATGCTCTCGACCAATGCTGTCACCTCCTCGGGGCTCCGCTCCATGCGCGCCACGAGATAGTGGATGATCTTGGGGTCAACCTTGATCTGCCGGTCGCCAAAAAGCTTGGCGAACATGTGTGACAGTTCTATGTCGTCACTGGCCTCGAGCCGGAACGCCGGCGCCCGCCGCACCCGCGAGCGAACATCATCCGTCGCCAGAGGCCAATCGCCGATTTCGGCCCGCGCAGTCAGCAAAATCGTCCGGTTTCCGCGCATCGCCTGGTTGAGCAGGTGAAAGAAGCTCGGCTCGTCATAACCGTCCCGATCGACATCCTCGATCACCAGTGGCCCGCGACCATCCGCCTCGGCCACGGCCTTGATCGTATCCGGCGTCACGATCTCCGCATGGCTCCGATCGGCAAAAATCCGCGCCAGATGCGATTTGCCCGATGCGGCCGGCCCAATCAGCAAAGTCACGGCATCAGGCCAATGCGGCCAGGCCAACACCCGCGCATGCGCCAGCGCATTGCCTTCGCCCACCAGAAAATCATCTGCTGTGTGCGAAGGTGTATGGTCGAATTCGAGCGGTAGTTGCCGCGGGGTCAGGTCACGCAGTGGGGTTACCACCGTGACCACCATGGGTTGATCCGAGATAGAGGCTGCTTCCCTTATATTTGCGCACGCCATAGCGCACGAGCACCCCGCCAATCGCCGCCAGGGGCACCGCCAGCAGTAGCCCGAGGAAACCGAACAGCGCCCCGAAGGCCAACAGCGCGAACATCAACCACACCGGATTGATGTTGATCGAAGAGCTGACGAGCTTTGGATAGAGCACATTGCCCTCTATGAACTGCCAGCCCATGAAGATGCCGAAGACGACGGCGACCATCCACCAGTTCGGCCAGAACTGGACGATGGCGATGCCGACCGAAAGGGCGAGGCCCACGCCAAACCCGACATAGGGAATAAAGCTCAGGAAACCGGCGATCAGCCCCACGGCGAGCCCGAAATTGAGCCCCACCAGCGAAAGGGCGGTCGCATAAAACACCGCATCGATCAGCAAGACACCGCCCTGCCCGCGGATCACGCCGGCCATGGAGCTGTCGATATCCCGCAAGATCCCAAGAATTTCCGGGCGATGTTTTCGCGGCAGCAGATCATGCACGCCGCGCACCATGCCCTGCCAATCGAGCAGCAGGTAGAACGTGACGACCGGTGTAAAGATCGCAAAGCCGATCACGCTGATCAACGTCATGCCCGAATTGACGATTTCCGAGGTGACGACACCAACGAGACCAACAAGCTGTCCGAGCATATCGGACATCGTCCGCTGCACTTGCGCAGCGCGCTCGGGCCCCAGCCACTGATTGAGTTCCGGCGCCCAGCGCCGCGCCAGCGCTTCGAGGTCGACGGCATAGCCAGGCAAGCGTTGCACGAGGCCCAGCACCTGCGTTGCGACCATCGGCAAGAGCATCACGAAGATACTGATAATGATGGCCAAAACGCTTAAGAGCACCACGGCAGTCGCCCAGCCGCGGCTAAATCGCCACTTCTGCAACTGCGCCACCAGCGGGTTCAGCAGATAAGCCAGCGCCGCCCCGACCACGAAGGGAAGCAGGATGCCGCGGAAGATCCACAGGGCGAGGATCAGGACCACGAAGAATCCGATCCAGATCAGCACTTGATTTCTAAGGTTCATAGCGCCCGGCGGCCCTTGCGTCTGACTATCCAAGAAGCTATCAGGCCCTCAGGCGAATTCAGCAACAAGTCTTGTTCACCTTGTGCACGTGAAACGCCATAAAAACAAAGACCTGGAGCATTGCGCGATTCGAGAACCGCACAAGAGGCTCTAGCGGCCAGCACCGTTAAGTTCAACCAGACCGGGTTTCGAGCGCCACGGCGTCCCCGATATCCCCAGCATTGGCAAGAAGCTCATGTCCGACGCGCAAAACCTGCCATCAAATGGGCTCTCATACAAGCAGGCGGGCGTCGATATCGATGCTGGCAATGCGCTGGTGGAAGCCATCAAGCCCGCCGTGCGCTCGACGCGCCGCCCTGGTGCCGATGGCGAGATTGGCGGCTTCGGTGGCCTCTTCGATCTCAAGGCTGCAGGCTTCAAGGACCCGGTCCTCGTCGCGGCCAATGACGGCGTCGGCACCAAGCTCAAGATCGCCATCGATACCGGCAAGCACGACACGATCGGCCAGGACCTTGTCGCCATGTGCGTCAATGATCTCATCGTGCAGGGCGCCGAACCGCTGTTTTTCCTCGATTATTTCGCAACCGGTAAGCTCGATGTTGCGCAAGGCACAGCCATCGTCACCGGCATCGCCCATGGCTGCCGCCTCGCTGGCTGCGCCCTGATCGGCGGCGAAACCGCAGAAATGCCGGGCATGTATCACGGCAACGATTATGACCTGGCCGGCTTCGCCGTCGGCGCCGCCGAGCGCGAAAACCTCCTCCCCCGCAAGGATATCGCTGCCGGCGATACGCTCGTAGCCATCGCTTCCTCTGGCGTACACTCCAATGGCTATTCGCTTGTGCGCAAGATCGTCGAGCTCTCCGGCCTCGCCTGGACCGACGCTGCCCCCTTCGAAAGCGGCAAGACCCTCTCCGAGGCGCTCCTCGAACCGACCCGCATTTACGTCAAGCCGCTGCTCGCCGCGCTGAAATCCGGTCTCGGCATCAAGGCCCTGGCGCACATTACGGGCGGTGGTTTCATCGACAATATTCCCCGCGTCCTTCCCGATGATCTCGCGGCGGATGTTGATCTCGCTGCCGTCACTGTTCCGCCCGTCTTCGGCTGGCTTTCCAAGGTCGGCGGCATGAGCGAACGCGAAATGCTCCGCACCTTCAACTGCGGCGTCGGCATGCTCGTCGCCGTGACACCGGAAGATGCCGAAAAGCTCGTCGAAAGCCTCACCGCCTCCGGTGAGACCGCCGCCATCGTCGGCCAACTGACGCTCCGCACCGGCGAGCCGGTGACCTTCCGTGGGCGCCTCTCGCTCTGAGCATGTCGAACCCGGGCCGTCTGATCATCATCGCCGGACTGCCCGGGACCGGAAAATCGACGCTCGCGAAAAAACTCGCTCTGCGCTTCCATGCGACCATCTATTCCCCTGACGACTGGTTGGACGCCCTCGGCATCAATCTCTGGGACAATGCCGTCCGCGACGCCGTCGAACGCCTGCAATGGCAACAGGCGCAAGACATCCTGCGCCTTGGCGGCACCGCCATCATCGAGTGGGGCACCTGGGCCCGCAGCGAGCGCGATATCCTGCGCACAGGCGCCCGTGCATTGGGCTCAGCAGCAGAACTCCGCTTCCTCGATGCCGAGCCGGCCGTTCTTCACGCCCGGATGACTGCCCGTGGCCGCGAAAATCCACCCATGACACTGGACCAGCTCCAGGCCTATTCCGCCGCTATCGAGCGGCCGACAGCTGAAGAACTGGCCCTCTACGACGCCCCATCGGAGCCGCTTTCATGACACGCAAAAAGGTCGCCATCCTCATCTCTGGCCGCGGCTCCAACATGTCGGTTCTGATCGAAGCCGCCAAGGCGCCCGACTATCCCGCCGAAATCGTCGGCGTCCTTTCGAACAGGGCTGCCGCGCCTGGCCTCGAAATCGCACAGCAGCACGGCATCGCCACGGCATCCCTTGCCCAGAGCAAGTTCCTCAGCCGGGACATGTTCGAAGACACGATGACCCAGATCCTCGAGAGCTGGGAGGTGGACATCGTTTGCCTCGCCGGCTTCATGCGCATCCTCGGGGAGGATTTCGTGAACCGTTGGCAGGGGCGGATGATCAACATCCACCCCTCCCTCCTCCCCGATTACCGCGGCCTTGATACCCACGCTCGCGTCCTCGCCGATGGCGGCAAGGTCCATGGCTGCACGGTCCATTTCGTCACGCCCGGTCTCGACGAGGGCCCCTCCATCCTCCAGGCCCAAGTGCCTGTCCTGCCCGGCGACACGCCAGATACCCTCTCTGCACGTATCCTCATCGAAGAACACCGCATCTACCCCGAAGCCCTCCGCCTCCTCGCCAGCGGCAAGATTGCCTTTGCTTGAAAGCCGGCCGCATGAAGCGGCCAGCCGGGTATCATTCTGGCAGGGCCGCGATAAAGGCCTCGACCACTGCAGCGGAGTTGTCCGAGGCAAGGCCCATGAACGTGCCCATCTCGTTCTCCCCTTCCCCGCCGCCTGCCAAGTCAGACAACGAACGGAATGCGATGAAGGGCACGTTGTTGGCATAGGCCACATGCGCAACCGCAGCGCTCTCCATGTCGAGCACCTGCGCATCGAACGTGTCGAAGGCGTAGGAGCGAAATTCCGCATTGTCGACGAAGGCTGATCCAGACACGCCGTTGCCACCGACATAGACCTTGGGCGCAGTCGTAAGGCATGCATTGTCCGGCGTGCAGTCTTTGAGTGAGATGGATTCTGCCACGCCCTCTGCGACCTTGAGCAGATCGGGGTCCACGGCAAACCAGAATTTGTTCTCCGGCTCCGAACCCTCTCGCGTAACTGTCACGTCCTGAGGAAACATCATTCCGTAATTGGGCAGCGAATGTGGCAGAAAGGATGGTGGGGTGAACTCGCCCGGAGCGGCCTCACGCGCCAGAATCATGTCGAGATACTGGCCCCACTGCGTTGGGACGATCACGTCCCCGATATGCCGATCCGGATTGACCCCGCCGGCGATTCCGGAAAACACGATGTTTTTGACGGCGAAGTGGTCGAGCAGCAATTGGCTGTTCATCGCGGCATTGACCATGCTGACCCCCGTCAGAAACAACACCACGGGTTTGCCCTCGATTTTCCCCGTTGCGAAGGTGACGCCATTGACGCTGAAGTCCTTGCGGTCGCTCATAGCTGCTTGCAAGGCCACCCATTCTGGCGCGAAGGCGGACATGACTGCAGTGCGCGGCGTGTCATCCAACATCTCGGCGCCTGACGCGGTCGAGATGCTTCCAACGAGAAGAGCGAGGCAGCAGAGTTGTTTCAACATAGTGTTTCTCCCTTGGTCATTGCCCCCCACGCTAGGTGAGACACTCGTCTGGCGCCACTTCGGCGTGCGCATGGCAGCCAACCGCCGCCCATCACCACGATTGATGCGATCCATCGTCAAAATCGGTTCGACCTTTGTTCCTGCGCGGCGTAGCGTCCGGCCTTCTCAGTGAAAGGCACCCGAGATGAGTCTGCGTGATTGGTTCTGGATTATTCTCCTCGGCGCCATCTGGGGATGCTCCTTCGTCTTCAACGCCATCCTCATCCGCGAGATCGGCCCGCTCTGGGTCACCTCGTTGCGCGTCAGCATCGGCGCCCTCGGCTGCTGGGTCGTCATGCTGGCGCTCAAAAAATCCGTACCGCGCGATCCAAAACTCTGGCTGCAACTCGGCGGCCTCGGCATCATCGCCTATGCCATTCCTTTCGCGCTTTTCCCCCTCGCTCAGGCCCACCTCGCGAGCGGCATCGCCGCGATCATCAATGCCCTGACCCCCATGGTCACCGCGCTGATTTCCCACGCCTGGGTCGGTGGCGAAAAGGCGACGCCCACGAAATTTGCCGGTGTCGCCATCGGCTTTGTCGGCGCGGCCATTCTGGTGTCACCAGCCCTTGCCGGCGGCGGATCCTCGCAGCTTTGGGCCATCGCGGCCTGCCTCGGCGCCACGCTCTGCTATGCCATTTCGCTCAACATCACCCGCAGCTATAAGCACGTCGAGCCGACGGCTTTCGCCTCCATCGCGCTCACTGGCGCGGCCATAGTCGCGGTCCCGATCGCATTCTTTTCCGAAGGCGTCCCGGTCATGACGCGGCCCGAAACGTTCGGCGCGGCCCTCGCCATCGGCCTTCTCTCGACCGCCTTCACCTTCCAGATCATGTACCGAATCCTGCCCCGCGTCGGCGCCACCAATTTCGCCACCACGACCTTCATCGCCCCGATCTCGGCTCTGATCATCGGCGTCACCGTCCTCGGCGAAAGCATCCTGCCGATCCAGATCCTGGGCATGTTCGTGATCTTTTTTGGCCTGCTGTTTATCGACGGCCGCATCCGCCACATCTGGAGCCGCCGCGCCGCGACCCCATGATTGCGGAACCTCCCGCCGGGCCCATCGTTGGCCCGTCAGGAGGTGCTCATGCCCAATTCACCTGAAATCGATCCCCGGCCCGACGAGCCTGTCGTCCCGCAGCCCGAGCCGCCACAGCCCGTCCCGGCCGATCCAGTGCCCACTGGCCCGACGGAAATCCCTATGCCCGATCAACCTGTCGAAGACCCCGGCCCGTCCGTCGAGCCCGAAGTCCCACCCATGCCCGGCGATCCCCCGCGGCCGCAGGAGATTTGACATGAGCGATCCGCACGATCACGACCCCAAAGTGCCGCACAATCCGCCACAGCCCGTGCCGCCCATGCCGGTCAACCTGCCCACTGGCGATGCGCTCAACCCGCACACCTCGCCCTTGCGGCATGATCAGGATACGGAAAAGCCCGACCCGGCACTACCGCCGGAGCCGGGCCACGATATCAATCCCTAGCGCAGTCGGCGCTTATTCGATCCCGAGCTTGCGCTTCATCAAGTCGTTGAGGGCCTGCGGGTTGGCCTTGCCGCCCGAGGCCTTCATCGCCTGACCGACGAACCAGCCGATCATTGTCGGCTTGGCGATCACCTTGGCCACCTGATCGGGATTGGCCGCAATGATCTCGTCGACGATCTTTTCGATCGCGCCAAGATCGGTCACCTGCTTGAGCCCACGGCGCTCGACGATCTCCGCCGGATCACCCTCGGGTTCCTCAGCGATAAGAATCTGCAGCACATCCTTGCCACCCTTGGACGAGATCGTGCCGCCTGCAATCAGGTCGACGAGCCCGGCAATCTGAGCCGGCTGCAGATGCGTCTCCCACACAGCCAGACCCTGGCTATTGGCAAACGCCGCGACGTCCGCATTGAGGATATTGGCGACGGCCTTGCCATCGCGCTTCGTGCCGCCATGGGCCACGCAGGCCTCATAGTAATCCGCCGTTTCGCGATCGAGCGTCAGCACCATCGCGTCATAAGCGGTAACGCCATAGTCACCGATAAACCGCGCCTGCTTCTCGTCTGGAAGCTCCGGCAACCCTTCAGCCATTTTGGCAATGAAGGCATCATCGAACTCGAGCGGCAGCAGGTCGGGATCGGGGAAATAGCGATAGTCGTGCGCTTCTTCCTTGGAGCGCATCGACCGCGTTTCGCCGTTCTTGGGGTCGAACAGCCGCGTTTCCTGATCGATGGAACCGCCATCTTCCAAAATATCGATCTGGCGCCGCGCTTCATATTCGATCGCCTGACCGGCAAACCGGATCGAATTGACGTTCTTGATTTCGCAGCGCGTGCCGAATTCGCCGCCCGGACGACGCACCGAGACGTTGACGTCGGCGCGCATGGAGCCCTGCTCCATATTGCCGTCGCAGGTGCCGAGATAGCGCAGGATCGTCCGCAGCTTACCCAGATACGCCTTCGCCTCGTCCGACGAGCGCAGATCGGGCTTTGACACGATTTCCATCAGCGCCACGCCCGACCGGTTGAGATCGACAAAGCTCATGTTGGGGTGCTGATCGTGGATCGACTTGCCGGCGTCCTGCTCGAGATGCAGGCGCTCGATCCCGATTTCGATCTGCTCGCCATCGACATCGAGCAAAACCTTGCCCTCGCCGACGATCGGATCTTTGAACTGGGAAATCTGATAGCCCTGCGGCAGATCGGGATAGAAATAGTTCTTCCGATCAAACACCGAGCGCTTGTTGATCTGCGCCTTGAGCCCGAGCCCGGTGCGCACAGCCTGGCGCACGCACTCCTCGTTGATGGTCGGCAGCATGCCCGGCATGGCTGCATCGACGAAGCTGACATTCGCATTAGGCGGATTGCCGAAGGCCGTCGAAGACCCCGAAAACAGCTTGGACTCGCTCGTGACTTGCGCGTGCACTTCCATGCCGATGATCACTTCCCAATCCCCGGTCGAACCGGAAATCAGGCGCTTCTTGTCAGGGGTGCGGGTGTCGACGAGGGTCAATTGAATGTCCTGAAAGGCAAGGCAAAATGTAAGTAAGTGCTTACTGAGATTGGCGCAGCGATGCAACCGCGATGGCCGGAAATCCGCCCGCTACCCGCGCTCAATCCTCGCCGATCTCGCCATCGAACGGATGCAGTTCCTTTTCGAGATGCACGCTCATGAACGGCTCGTGGGCCGCCCGCGCCGCGGTCCGCAGCGCCAGGATATGATAGCCCTGCCGCTCGTAAAACCGCACGGCCCGCACATTGTCGGCCGGCGTTTCCAGAAGCACCCGCTCTGCCCCTTCGAGCTCGAGCATGGTCTCCATGCGGTTCAACAGCCGCGCGCCGATCCCATGGCCCTGCATATCCGGCATGACGAAGAGGAATGGAATGTAGTTCCGCCGGCGGGATCGGCAACACCAGCCGACGACGATCCCGTCGATCGTCGCCACCACGCCATTTTGCCAATTGGAGGCAGCCGCATGCGACAAGCGCAATCGCTCGCTATCCCGTTGCCCCGGCTTTTCGTCGAGCAGCGGCCTTATCCCGGTATCCCAGGCCGAAAAGGCTATATGGGCCATGCGCGGCACGTCGGCGAGTTCAGCTTTGCGGATGTCGATAACAGCCATTCCAGTCTGCTCCTCGCTCGCCGTGTCCGCGGTGCGGCCTTATCGTGCCCGACGTCGAGCGGCGATGATGCCCTTTTCGTAGTTCACGTTCCAGTCGATCAGCGTCCGCCAGATCAACTCGGCCTGGTCTTCGTCGAGGTCGAGATCAAGGCTCCGCGCCCGCACCTTGGAGACGACGGCTTCGATCCGCGCCGGGTCGAAGGCTTCGTGCGGATCGGTCTTGATCTCTGCCATACGCGTAACATAGCGGTGACGCTCGGCAAAAAGGCCCAGCAAAGCCTGGTCGATCCGGTCGATTTCGAACCGAACGTCATCCTTGCTTTCACATTCGGCAGGCAGTTTTGCGGCAGCAGTCACGGTCCATCCCCAGATCTTGGTCTGTTGCTGGTTTGCACCGGCCTGAGGTGGATTTCAACCGCTCGCGCGCAGAATGTGGACGCCCTGCAGTCCAAGCGCTAGACAAAGTCCATGTCTAGTCAGTCCGAGACCGCTTGAAGCCCCGTCCCATTGGCGGCGGGGCATGAATGAACCGACCAACCGCTGAGCGCGATGCCAGCGGACGGTCTTGTTTGTTCGCGCGTACAAAACGCGCCTCTCAGGCATCAGACATCAGTGGACATTTCACGAGACGAACAGCGCGTGCTCCATGCACTCGCCCAGGGCGGCTACATCGCCGTCATCAAAGATTCCCGCGGCAAGATCGCCGAATTCGAATTCATCAACCGCGAAGGCTGGCAGATGAGCGGGCTCACGCCCGTTCTCTTCCCAAAACTCAAAGCGAAAAAAGCCATCAAATCCCAAGGCGGCAAACCCTACCGCATCACCAAGCGCGGACTGGAATTGGTGAGAAGCCAAGTCGACAACCGATAGGATTAAGTCAGAGAAAACTGATTCGATGCCCACCATTTGTCACCCCTGCGAAAGCCGGGGCCCAGCCTGAGATTTCAAAATCGACTTGCCCTAAAGCGGCACCGAAGCCAGAAAAACAAAAAGGCCGCAGCACAATGCTGCGGCCCTCAAATCCAAAACCACTTGAAACCCTAGTGCTTGGTCACTTCGCTCAGCGCCGCCGAAATGTGCTCCCATTCGGCACTCACGCTCGCCGTCGCCCTGCGCTTGCCGGCGCGGCGATACCAATAGTCGGCATTGCCCATATCGGCTTCGATCCAATGCATCAGCGCGTGAACCCAATCAAAAGCGGGCACGCCCTCCATCGACTGAACGATAGCATGCGCCCTTTCCCATTCGGGTCCGACGCGGAATTCGCCCTTCTTGAGCCACCAGAGCGCCTGCAGCGGCTTGCTCATATCCTTGGGCGGCTCGGACCAGTCGAGCGTCGTAAAAATATCAACGGCCATCGGCGAAATTCCTGTTGGCCCGGACGCTGCCATCGGGCGCGTGACAACCAGTTTAAATTTGTGCATGGGGCGCAAATAGTGCGGAACGGCGGCGCAATCAAGCGCTGCCGTCATGCAAAGCCCCGCGGCTTACCACCACTGGGTGGGAGCGAAAGTGGTGCCGGTGCTCTTTTCGATCACCCGCGCCGCCGCAAACAGCGTCTCCTCATCGAATGGCTTGCCGATGAGCTGAAGACCGAGCGGCAGACCCTTGCCGTCCTTGCCCGCAGGCACCGCAATGCCGGGAAGACCCGCCATGTTGACGGTCACCGTGAAGACGTCATTGAGATACATGGCGACCGGATCGGCAGCCAGGGCCTCATCGCCAATTCCAAAGGCAGCAGAAGGCGTTGCGGGCGTCAGGATGGTGTCGACGCCAGCGTTGAAGGCATCTTCAAAGTCCTTCTTGATCAGCGTACGCAGCTTCTGGGCCTTGACGTAATAGGCGTCAAAATACCCGGCCGAAAGCACATAGGTACCGATCATGATCCGGCGCTTCACTTCGCGACCAAAACCGGCAGCGCGCGTCAACTCATATTGGTCGGTGATGTCCTTGCCCGAAACGCGGAGCCCATACTTCACGCCATCATAGCGCGCGAGGTTCGACGAGGCTTCCGCCGGCGCCACGATATAATAAGCCGGCAAGGCATATTTCGTGTGCGGCAGCGAAATATCCTTCACCGTCGCGCCTTCAGCCTTGAGCCATTCGAGCCCCTGATTCCACAGCGCCTCGATTTCGGCCGGCATGCCGTCCATGCGATATTCGCGCGGCACGCCGATGACGAGACCTTTTACACCGCGCTCGACGGCAGCAGCAAAATCGGGCACGGCGAGGTCGACACTCGTCGAATCCTTTGGATCGAACCCCGACATGGACTGCAGCATTAGCGCCGCATCTTCCACGGTCCGGGCGATCGGGCCTGCCTGATCGAGCGACGACGCAAAAGCGACTGTGCCCCAGCGCGAGCAGCGGCCATAAGTCGGCTTGATGCCAACCGTGCCGGTAAATGCCGCAGGCTGGCGGATCGAACCGCCGGTGTCGGTTGCCGTCGCACCGGCACAGAGCCAGGCCGCCACAGCCGAAGCCGAACCGCCCGACGAGCCGCCCGGCACCAGATTGGCATTGCTGCCTTCGGCGCGATAGGGATTGACCACGGCGCCATAGTAGCTCGTCTCGTTGGACGACCCCATGGCGAACTCGTCCATGTTGAGCTTGCCCAACATCACCGCGCCATCGCGCCAGAGGTTGGCGGTCACGCTCGATTCGTATTCGGGCTTGAACCCATCGAGAATGTGGCTCGCCGCCTGAGTGTGCACACCCTTGGTCGCAAAAAGATCTTTCACGCCGAGCGGAATGCCTTCCAATAGTCCGGCTTCGCCGCGCGCCAGTTTCGCGTCGCTGGCCTTGGCCATTTCGCGGGCTTGCTCGGGCGTCGTCGCCACATAGGCATTGAGCTTGTCATTGGCAGCATCGATCGCGCCGATATAGGCGTCGGTCAATTCCACCGCGGTAAAGCTCTTGTCCTTGAGGCCCTGGCGGGCATCGGCGAGGCTCAGCTTGGTCAGGTCAGTCAACGGTAATCTCGCTCAGATTGTCGCAGCGTGTGTAGAGCGTTGCGCCGGGCGTCGCAACAGCACTGGTGGGTTCGAAAATGCCGGCCAGCGTCATGGCGGCATCATAGGACGAGACCAATTGGATCTGCGTCTCGGAATATGGGGCGATAGCCATCGTATCGGGATAGAGCTCGCCCAGAGCTTCGCAGACGGCATTGACGAACAGATGGGTCGAGCCTTCGCGGCTTTTCACGTCGAAGAAATTGCATTGGAATTCCATGGACTGGATGCCCTTGGGAAAGCCCAATGCCAGGAAATCGAGGTCCATGAAGGCTTCGATTCCCTTCTTCTCCAGCATGTCGCAAGCGGCCGGATCGGTCACATAGATCTTGCTCTGGTCGATGCGCAAATCTTCCTGCGCCGCCGCAGTCAGCGGCAGCGCGAGCATCGCGGCAAGGGTGATCCCGATCATTTTGGCCATGCAAAATCCTTCGCCGTCAGCGGCGGACAGGCTGTGTAGATCCCGTCATAACCATCGGACTTGGCCATTTCCTCGCCGCCGAGATCGGCGCGCATCGAAATGATCTCGAGGCTCGGCGGAATCGGCTCGCCGGTATCGCCGTAATGGAGATTGATATTCTGGCTGACATTGGTCAGCACCACCTGGTCCATATAGTCCTCATAAGGACCATAGCACCGCGCTGTCGCCAACACTTCGGTGTCGCCGTCATCCCAGCCCATCGCCGAAGGCGACATGCGCACATCGACCAGCCGGCAGATCATTTCCCCACGGACCCAGATCGCCTCGCGCGGCAAGACCGCGCTCGCCTGCAGATCAAACAGCACCGACTCGATGTCGCCCTTGCCGGCCTGGTCGCAGACGGCCGGGTCGGAAACATAGATGGTGTCATAGGCATCGTCGGCCAGTGCGCCACCAATGCTGCACACCACCAAAGCCGCGACAATTGCGGTTCTCATGCAACCTGCTCCTGCGGCAGTTTCAGTTCAAAAAACGCCGACCATTCGCTGTCCGGATAGTCGAGAAACGGCCCGCGCGGCGCGAATCCGTAACGCGTATAGAGCCGATGCGCCTCGGCCATGCCGTCGCCCGTGCCGGTTTCGAGCATCACGCTTCCCATGCCACGCTCTCGCGCCAGCGCGACGATCCGCTCCAGCAACTGCTTGCCCACCCGCTGGCCGCGCACTTCGGGCACCGTGAACATGCGCTTGACCTCGCCAAGCTCAGGCCCATGCGCCTTGAGCGCGCCCATGCCGACGGCTTTGCCCGTATCGTCCCGCGCCACGAACAGTGTCGTATCGCTATCGGCCATTTGCTCGACGGTCATCTTGAACTGGAATTCCAGCGGCGACAGCGGCAGCAGATGATCGTTCAACCGTGCGACCAGCCCGCGAACATCGTCCTGCAGCGGCGTCTCGGCAGCGATCGAAATCGCCATTATTCAACCACCTTGGGCACCATGAAGAAGTTGTCTTCAGTCAGCGGCGCGTTCTTGACGATCTGCTCGGGATAGCCACCATCCGTCACGACGTCGTCGCGGCGGCGCAACTGCATCGGCGTTACCGAGGTCATCGCCTCGATACCATCGACGTTCACTTCACCGAGCTGCTCGACAAAGCCGAGAATGGCGTTGATCTCGCTCTGGTAGCTGGCGACTTCCTCTTCCTCGATACGGATACGGGCAAGGCGCCCGATGCGCTTGACGGTGGCAGCGTCGACAGACATGGCAAACTCCAGCGAATAAGGCCTTCTTTGCCGCGTTCTTAGCAACGGCCGGCCCCAAAAGACAATGAAAATGGCTTATGGGAAGGATCAGACTTCCACAGCCAATCCACGCTCGAGCGCAATCAGTCCCGTCCCATCCAGCCGATCCCGCAGCGCCACAAACGCCGCATCGACCTCCGCCTCACTCCCAGCCAGCGCCATCAGCCGCGGTCCCGCCCGCTCTAAAATCGCCCCACCCCGCTCCGCTAAGCCCTCGCCAATCAGCACGACAAGCGCCTGCCCCACCCAGCGGCCACTCGCCGAAAAATCTACGCTCGCCAAAACCAGGGGCACCTCCCCATCGGCATCGACGACCATCGCCCCCTGCCCCAGCCCCACCACCTCGGGCTGCCGCATGGCCTCATCCGCCTCCAGCATCCGCAACGGCACCCGCGGCTTCCAACCCTCCGAACCCGCAACCACTCCACCCCAGCGCGTTACCACATCCGCCCCACTCACCAACTCCGCCCGGTCCACCCCAAGCAGAGCCCCCTCACCCTCCACAACCACAATCGCTCCCCCCGCATGAATGCGAAACGTATTGCCGCCGAACCAGGTGAGTTTCATGAGCGCGTCCCATCGCCAAAATCTGCCTATGAGCCTATAGGACAGACCGAGCCACAACCGCGAGCCCCATGTGACCGAGACCGACACCCTAGCCGCCATTCCCCCCGCCGGCAAAATCCTCGGCCTTGATCTCGGCACCAAAACCATCGGCGTCGCCGTGTCGGACGGCATGCGCTATTCCGCCTCACCGCTCGAAACCATCAAACGAACGAAATTCACCCAGGATGCCGAACGCATTATCGCCCTTGTCGCTGAAAACAACGCTGTCGCCCTGATCCTCGGCCTGCCGCTCAACATGGACGGCACCGAAGGCCCGCGCGTCCAATCCACCCGTGCCTTTGCCCGCAATCTCAGCCAGAAACTCGACCTGCCCATCGCCTTCTGGGACGAGCGCCTCTCGACCTCCGCCGTCACCCGCATGATGATCGAAGCCGACCTCCGCCGCGACCGCCGCGCCGAAGTCGTCGACAAGCTCGCCGCCAGTTACATTTTGCAGGGCGCGCTCGATCGGCTGCGCAACTAAAGGTTGAAAATTCAACTATTGGTTGAACGCCGCGCCCCCCTCGGATAGACCGCAGCAAATCTGAAGGGATCCGCGCATGGCCGATACGCCCGCCCGCACCTCCGGCGACTTTCCCCCGTTCCGCCAACGACACCTGATTTCCATTGCTGATCTCAAACAGCACGAAATCATCGATCTTCTGGACCGCGCCGAGCGCATGGTCCCCGTCAGCAGGCAGGAGCGCAAATCGCTCCCCACGCTTTCCGGCAAAACCCAGATCAATCTGTTCTTCGAGCCCTCGACGCGCACGCAGTCATCCTTCGAGATCGCCGGCAAACGCCTCGGCGCGCTCGTCGTCAATATGTCGGTGAAAACCTCGTCGGTCTCCAAGGGCGAAACTCTCGTCGACACCGCCGCGACGCTCAACGCCATGCGCCCCGATGTGCTGGTGGTCCGCCATGGCGCCGCCGGCGCAGTCGAACTGCTCAGCCAAAAAGTCGGCTGCTCGGTCATCAATGCCGGCGACGGCGCCCATGAGCACCCGACCCAGGCGCTCCTCGACGCGTTGACCATCCGCCGCCACAAGGGCCGCATTTCCGGTCTCACCGTCGCCATCTGCGGCGACATCGCCAATTCCCGCGTTGCCCGTTCCAATCTGCTGCTGCTCGGCGCGCTCAATGTCCGCACCCGCGTCATCGCCCCGCGCAATCTTCTTCCCGCTGGCATCGAACACCTGGCCACCGAAGTCTTTACCGACATGGAAAAGGGGTTGCAGGGCGTCGACGTCGTCATGATGCTGCGCCTCCAGCATGAGCGCGCCAGCGGCAAGATGATCCCCTCGGTCCGCGAATATTACCGCTTTTATGGCCTCGACGCCGAAAAGCTCGCCTTCGCCAATCCCGATTCCATCGTCATGCATCCCGGCCCCATGAACCGCGGCGTCGAGATCGATCCGGCCATCGCCGATGGCGCCCGCTCGGTCATCACCGATCAGGTCGAGATGGGCGTCGCCGTCCGCATGGCCGTCCTGGATGCCCTGCTGCCTTCGAGGAACGAAGAATGACCCGGCCCCTCCTCATTGAAAATGCCCGCGTCGTCGACCCCGCCTCGGGCACCGATCAGCGCGGCGCAGTCCTCATCGAAAATGGCCGCATCAGCGATCTCGCCCTCGGCGGTCCCGTCGGCGTCCCCGATGGCGCCGAAGTCGTCAATGCCAATGGCCTCGTCCTCGCCCCCGGCCTCATCGACATGCGGGTCTTTACCGGCGAGCCCGGCTGGGAATATCGCGAAACCCTGGCCTCGGCCGGCGAAGCCGCCGCTGCTGGTGGTGTCACCTCTTTTGTCATGATGCCCGATACCATGCCGGCCGTCGATGATGGCGCCGTCGTGGATTTCCTCGTCCGCCGCGCCAAAGCGACCGCCAAGGTCAACATCCTCCCCGCCGCCGGCATCACCAAGGGTCTCGCCGGCGCCGATCTCACCGAATTCGGCCTCATGCGCGAAGCCGGCGCCGTCTGCCTCACCGATGGCCGCAATTCCATCCAGTCGACCGCGCTTCTGCGCACCGCCATGTCCTATGCCGCCAATTATGACATGACGATCGTCCACCACACGGTCGATATGAGCCTTGCCGGCGAAGGCGTCATGAACGACGGGCTCTTCGCCACGGTCCTGGGTTTGAAGGGCATTCCGCGCGAGGCCGAGACCATCCCGCTGTCGCGCGATCTCCAGCTCGCCGCGCTCACCGGCGTCCGCTACCACGCTGCGCAAATCTCGACGGAACCCTCCGTTGAAACCGTCGCCGCAGCCAAAAAGCGAAACAGGCGCGTTACCGCTGGCGTTTCGATCAACAATCTTTGCCTCAACGAAAACGACATCGGCCGCTACAGGACCTACTTCAAGCTCGGCACCCCGCTCCGCTCCGAAGACGACCGCCGCGCCATCATCGAGGGGCTCCGCTCGGGCGTCATCGACACGATCCATTCCGATCACGATCCGCAGGATAGCGAAGTCAAACGCCAACCCTTCGCCGAAGCCTCCAATGGCGCCATCGGCCTCGAAACCCTCCTCGCCGCCGCCTTGCGCCTCGTCCACTCCGAAGACCTGCCGCTGCTGACGATTCTCAAAGCCATGACCAGCCGCCCTGCCGAAATCCTCGGCCTCGAATCCGGCCGCATCGCCAAGGGCGCTCCGGCGGACCTCATCCTCGTCGATCTCGACTATCCTTGGCAGGTCAGTGAAACCGACCTCCGCTCCCGCTCCCGCAACACCAGCTTCGAAGGCGCAAGGCTCGCCGGCAAAGTGATGCGAACGATCGTCGGCGGCGAAACGGTTTTCGTCCACAAGGACTGAGAGCCTCAGCTTTTCCCTAGCCCTTTGTGGGAGAAAAGCCACCGGACCATTCTTCTCCCCCTCGGGGAGAAGGTGGCGCGCAAGCGCCGGATGAGGGGGATGCTTGGAATGAGCTTAACTTCCTCGACTAAACCGATCCTAACTGCCTCCCATCCATCCCCACTCACGTCTCCATCAGGTACCCAAATGACCCTCTCAATGTACTCCGCCTCCGTGCCGGTCTTCACCCGCATGCTCAAGAACCTGCTCGCCATTTTCGATAAGGCCGAAGCGCACGCCGCGGCAAACAACATCGATCTCCAGACCTATGTCGGCAGCCGCCTCGCCGATGACATGATCCCCTTCAGCGGCCAAATCCAGATCGCCACCGACGGCGCCAAGGGCGTCTCCGCCCGCCTCGCCGGCCAACCGCTCCCAAGCTGGCCAGATGACGAAGTCACCTGGGCCGAGCTTCGCGCCCGCCTGCAAAAGGCGATAGACTATCTCGCCACGCTTTCGCCAGAAGCCTTCACCGGCGCCGACACCCGCACCGTCACTCTCAAGATCGGCGGCAACGACGTCGAATTCGACGGCGAGACTTACCTCCTCAACCGCGGTCTGCCCAATTTCTACTTCCACGTGACGACGGCCTACGACATCCTCCGCCACAAGGGCTTGCCGATCGGCAAGAAAGACTATCTGGGCTAAGTCCAAAACGGCGTTCCTACGTGTTGGCAACATCTGAATACGCCGCTTCTGGACCTCGAAAAGCATCCCAGGCCCCGTTCTTCCCTCGGGCTCGACCCGAGGGCCAGCGCGGGAGCCACAAGCCTCTACGCTGATGCGAGCGACCCTCGGGACAGGCCCGAGGGAAACATGGTGCGTGGCGCGGTAGCATCCCCACCACCGATCCAACACCTCCCCTTCCAAGGGGAGGCCGGGGGGGGGGATGCGAGAGCCACAGCGTCAAGCGCCCCAACAAAATCCCCGTCCCCCACTTGCCCCCCTCCCGCCCGGGCGTTAATCCTTCGCTAATAAGGGAGAAACCATGCCGAACGATTTCATTCCGCTCATTCTGGCGCTCGTTCTGGGCTATCTGTCCGGCTCCATTCCCTTCGGCCTCATTCTGACGCGCGCTGCCGGCCTCGGCGATATCCGCAATATCGGCTCGGGCAATATCGGCGCGACCAATGTGCTGCGCACCGGTAACAAGAAAGTCGCCGCCGCGACCCTTGTTCTCGACGCGCTCAAGGCCGCAATTCCCGTTCTGGTCGCCCGCTACTTCTGGGGCGAAGATGCTGCCATGCTGGCTTCGCTCGGCGCTTTCCTAGGCCATTGCTTCCCGGTCTGGCTCGGTTTCAAGGGCGGCAAGGGCGTCGCGGTGATGATCGGCTCGCTCCTGTCCCTCGCCTGGCCCGTCGGCCTCATCTTCTGCGCCGTCTGGCTCCTCATTGCCTACACGCGCAAAATGTCCTCCCTCGCAGCACTCACGGCCGCCGCAACGGCGCCGATTTTTGCCTATGTCGTCGTGGGCGATCGGCTCGCCGCCACCGTGCTCGTTCTCGCCGTCCTCCTGTTCTTCCAGCACCGCGAAAACATCGCGCGTCTGTTGAAGGGCACCGAGCCAACCATCAGCGGCAAAAAGACGGCCTGATCGTGGAGGGCCGCGTGATGCAGATGCTCACGCCGGCCCAACGCATCGCCTGGCTGCGCCTGGCGCGCAGCGACAATGTCGGCCCCGTCACCTTTCGTCAGATGCTCAATCGCTTCGGTTCGGCCGAAGCTGCTTTGGATGCGCTGCCAAGTCTTCTCCGCAATACGGGGCGCGCCGCCCGCATCACCAGTCTCAGCCAAGCGGAAGATGAAGTCGCCGCCCTCGCCAAATGGGGCGCCCGCATCGTCGCCATTGGCGAGGCCGCCTACCCCACTCATCTCTCCCACATCCACGGCGCCCCACCCGTCATCACCCTTGTCGGTGGCGATCGGCTCGATTGGCACCGCACGGTCGCCATAGTCGGCGCCCGCAATGCCTCTGCCGCCGGCGCCAAGATGACCCGTATCCTCGCGACCGATCTCGGCGAAGCCGGCTACACCGTCGTCTCAGGCCTCGCGCGCGGCATCGACACCGCCGCCCATCGCGCCAGCCTCACCACTGGCACCATTGCCGTCCTTGCCGGTGGCCTCGACCATATCTATCCCGATGAAAACGTGCCCCTCGCCCAATCCATCCTCGATGCAGGCGGCGCGCTGATCACCGAAATGCCGCTCGGCTGGGAGCCGCGTGCCCGCGATTTCCCAAGGCGTAACCGGCTGGTTTCCGGTCTCTCCTTGGGCACGGTCGTCGTCGAAGCTGCAAAGCGCTCCGGGTCATTGATCACCGCTCGCCTCGCCCTCGAGCAAAACCGCGATGTTTTTGCCGTCCCCGGCTCCCCGCTCGATCCGCGCGCCGAGGGTGGCAATCTCCTCATCCAGCAAGGCGCCAAGCTCATCACCTCGGCCGCCGACATTATCGAATCCATTGCCGTCGCCGATCCCGCGCGCAGTCTTCTCTTCGATCCCGCCTGGAGCCCCGACCCCAGCGACACAACCATCGAAGACCAGTCAAACCCTGATGATCGCCATCGCCTCCTCAGCGCGCTCTCGACCACACCCATGGAAATCGACGAGCTGATCGGCCAAACGCTGATCGCCCCGCCCGCCATGCAGGGCCTGCTCCTTGAACTCGATCTCGAAGGCCGTCTCGAATGGTCCGGCGGGCAGCTTGTGGCCCTTCGTCCCAGTGAGTGATGCTGCGCCCCGTTGACACCGCCCCCTCGGTTCACCATGTTGCGCCACCTCAGTCAAAGCGTTGCGGAATGGGTTCTCCATGAAGGTCGTCGTCGTTGAAAGTCCGGCTAAAGCCAAGACAATCAACAAATATTTGGGCAAGGACTATGAAGTCCTGGCCAGCTTCGGCCATATCCGCGATTTGCCGGCCAAGGATGGTTCGGTCCGTCCTGACGAAGATTTCGCCATGTCCTGGGAGGTCGATACGGCCTCAAAAAAGCGTGTGGCCGACATTGCCAATGCACTCAAGGGCGCTGACGGCTTGATCCTCGCGACCGACCCCGATCGCGAAGGCGAAGCCATTTCATGGCATATTCTCGATGTGCTGCGTCAGAAAAAGGCGATCAAGAAGGATACGCCGGTCCAGCGCGTCGTCTTCAACGCCATCACCAAGGATGCCGTGACGACGGCCATGGCCAATCCGCGCGAAGTGGATATGCCGCTGGTCGATGCCTATCTCGCCCGCCGTGCTCTCGATTATCTCGTCGGCTTCACCCTCTCGCCAATCCTCTGGCGGAAGCTTCCCGGCTCCCGTTCGGCCGGTCGCGTGCAGTCCGTCGCCCTCCGCGTCGTGTCCGATCGCGAAGCCGAGATCGAAAAATTCAAGGCCGACGAATATTGGTCCGTCGAAGCGTCACTCGCCCAAAACGGCAAGAGCTTCGTCGCACGGCTGTTCTCCGTCGATGGAAAGAAGACCGACAAGCTCGACATCAAGACCGGCGAAGACGCGGCAGCGCTCAAAAAGCTCATCGAGGGCGGCCAGTTCAACGTCGCCAATGTCGAAAAGAAGCCGACCAAGCGCAATCCCTACGCGCCCTTCACCACCTCGTCTTTGCAGCAGGACGCCTCCTCGCGCCTCGGCCTGTCGCCCAGCCGCACCATGCAGATCGCCCAGCGCCTCTATGAAGACGGCCTCATCACCTATATGCGTACCGACGCCGTGCAGATGGCGCCCGAAGGTATTGCCATGGCCCGCTCGGTCATCGGCAAGCATTATGGCGCCGAATTCCTGCCCGATAAGCCGCGCGTCTACTCCTCCAAGGCCAAGAACGCCCAGGAAGCGCACGAAGCGATCCGCCCGACGGATATGTTCAAGCGCCCGGATGATTTGCATCTCGATGCCGATCAGCAGAAGCTCTATGGCCTGATCTGGCGCCGTACCGTCGCCTCGCAGATGGCCTCGGCCGAGATCGACCGCACGACCGCCGATATCGCCGTCAATGTTCCCGGCCGCACCGTCGCCCTCCGCGCTGTCGGCTCCGTCGTTACCTTCCCAGGCTTCCTCAAGCTCTATGGCGTCGAAGCCAAGAGCGATGAGGACTCGGAGGACGAAGACAGCCGCGAATTGCCGCCCCTCAAGGTGGGTGACAAGCCGACCCTCCAAAAGGTCGAGATCGAGCAGCACTTCACCCAGCCGCCGAGCCGCTATACCGAGGCGAGTCTGATCAAGAAGATGGAAGAGGTTGGCATTGGCCGTCCCTCGACCTATGCCGCCATCGTCACAACCCTTAAGGACCGCAATTATGTGCGTCTCGAGGGCAAGGCGCTCGTCCCCGAGGATCGTGGCCGCATCGTCACCGCCTTCCTCGAAAGCTTCTTCACGCGCTATGTCGAATACGGTTTCACCGCCGGCCTCGAAGAGCAGCTCGACGAAATTTCCGATGGCAAGCTCGATTACAAGCAGGTCCTCCGCGACTTCTGGAAGGACTTCAACGGCAATATCGACGAGATCAAGGACCTCCGCGTCTCCGAAGTTCTCGACGCGCTCAACGATCTTCTCGCGAGCCGCATTTTCCCGCCCAAGGAAGACGGATCGGACCCGCGCCGCTGCCCCACCTGCGGCACAGGCACGCTGTCGCTGAAGTTGGGAAAATTCGGCGCCTTCATCGGCTGCTCCAACTATCCCGAGTGCAAGCACACGACCCAGTTGTCGGACGCCGCCAATGGCCAATCCTCTGAAGCCGCCGCCGGCGATGGCGTTCTCGGCACCGATCCCGAATCGGGCGAGGAAGTGCATTTGAAATCGGGCCGTTTTGGCCCCTATGTTCAGCTTGGCGATGGCAAGGAGCCCAAGCGCTCGTCCCTGCCCAAGGGATGGGAACCGGCCGCACTGACCCTCGAAAAAGCCCTGCAGCTTCTCTCGCTTCCGCGTGAAGTCGGTCTTCACCCTGAATCAGGCCTGCCCATCTCTGCCGGCCTTGGCCGCTATGGCCCCTTCATCCTGCACGATGGCAAATATGCCAATCTGCCCGATGTCGAAGAAGTCTTTACCGTCGGCCTCAACCGCGCCGTCGACCTCCTCGCGCAAAAAGCCGCTGGCGGTTTCAAGCGCGGCGGCACGGCCGTCGCTGCCATCCAGACCTTTGAGCACGACAACGGCCCGATCACCGTCCGCGCCGGCCGCTATGGCCCCTATGTCAATCAGGGCAAGATCAACGCCACGATCCCCAAGGACGTCGCCCCCGAAGCGGTAACCGTCGAACAAGCCGTCGAATGGATCGCCGCCCGCGCCGAAGCCACCGGCACCAAGGTGAAAAAAGCCCCGGCCAAAAAGGCAGCGGCGAAGAAGCCAGCAGCAAAGAAGACTGCAGCGTCGGAAGACAAGTCAGCGGCTAAAAAAGCGCCAGCCAAGAAGCCTGCCGCCAAAAAGGCCCCCGCCAAGAAAAGCACCGTCACCGACGAAGACGTGCCATTCTAACGCGCCCTCACCCAACCTCCCCCTGACAGGGGGAGGAGCCGCTCGGCTGCACTCGGAAATCTTGGCAAACTCAATAAGTCCCTCCCCCTGCCAGGGGGAGGCTAGGTGAGGCTAGCGCCCTTACCCGATCGTCCTCCCCACCACGCCCAACCAATTCTCCAGCGCAATCTTGCGCACCAAACCCTCGCCATAGCCCTTATCCAGCAGTGCCTGCAGCAGCTTCGGCACGCCCGTCACGTCCTTGATCGGCGCCGGCATCGTCGCCCCGTCGAAATCGCTCCCCAGCGCCACGCCGTCCTCGCCCAGCGCCTCGACCAGCGCATCGACATGGCGAACCATCAGTTCGATCTCCATATCCGGCTCCATCTTCCCATCCGGCCGCAGGAACCCAGTCGCATAGTTTAGCCCGACGACTCCGCCGCTCTCCCGGATCGCCGCCAATTGCCAATCAACAAGATTCCGCGTCGATGGACAGATCGCGTGGACATTGGAATGCGTCGCGACGAGCGGCTTGTTCGAGTTCGCCGCCACATCGCGAAAACCCGCGGCGTTGAGGTGGCTGAGATCGATCATGATCCCCATGCGATCACACACCCGCACCAGTTCCTTGCCCGCGTCGCTCAGCCCCGGCCCGATGTCGGGATCGACCCCATGCCGGAACGGCACACCCGTCCCAAAAGCATTGGCCCGGCTCCAGGTAATCCCCAGCGACCGGAACCCCGCCGCGTAAAGCACCTCAAGCGCGTTGAAATCGGTGTCGATCGCCTCGGCGCCCTCATGATGGTAGATCGCTGCCAGCGTCCCCGAAGTCATCGCCGCGCGGATCTCGGCCGCCGTCCGGCAAACCTTTAGCGACCCAGCGCGCTCGAGTTGAAACATCAGTGCCGCCATCGCATTGGTCGAGCGCTGCGCCTCGGCAATATCCAGTTCCGGCGGCAATTGTCCCGCAGACTTCGCTGGCGTTGAAATATCGCTCAGGCTCGCCTTCAGCGGCGGCGGAAACATCGCGAAGAACCCGCCCACCATCCCGGCAGACTTGGCCCGCGGCAAATCGATATGCGCCTCCGCCATCCCGTCGGTGAACAGTTCCACCTTGTTCGGCCGCGGATCATCCACCAGCCGCAACAGCGTATCATTATGGCCGTCGAAAAAAGGAATAGTCATGGAATCGCTTTCTTGTAACTCTCGCATTGAACGGGTGTTAGCCGTGCGGGGCAAGCACCCCCACCTAACCTCCCCCTGCTAGGGGAGGAACCGATCGGGTATGCCGCGATAATCGTGAGCCACCAGCAGATCCCTCGCCCTACCAGGGGGAGGCTAGGTGGGGGTACCGCCCCGGCCATTCGAGCATGGCTCTCATGGCTTCCCCGCCACCAATCGCTCCACTGGAGCGATTTGCCCTGTGGGACGGCGTTGAATTGGCAAAACCCCGCCAATCCCCTACATATCCATCAACATGAAAACCAAAAAACCAAAAAACACGTCCGGCCCCCGTCGCAGCGTTCAGCCGCGCGCTGGTGAATTGCCGACCCGCGAACAACTTCTCGCTGCGCTCGCCCAGGACGCCGATATCAAGGGCAAGCGCGATCTCGCCAAGGTCTTCGGCATTCGCGGCGATATGCGGAAGCCCTTCAAGGCCATGCTGGCCGAGCTGGAAGGCGATGGCGTCATTACGCGCACCCGTAAGGCGCTGCGCCGCACCGCCGCCCTGCCCCACGTCACTGTCCTCGATATCCCGTCCGACGCCGATCCCGATGCGCTCCACGCCTACCCGGCCCAGTGGAATGACGAGGAAGGCGAAAAGCCGCGCGTTGAAGTTCTCGTCGGCAGCGACGCTCGCGTAGCGCCCGCCCCCGGCGACCGCATCCTCGCGCGGATCGATGCCGGCGAAGACGACATCCCGCATTACACCGCCAAGCCGATGAAGGTGCTCGACAAGCCCCGTCGTGGGCAGATCGGCATCGTCCGCATGGACAATGAGGGCGCCCGCCTCATTCCGATCGATCGCAAGCAAAAGGAAATGCGCATCCCGCTTGGCGATCTCGGCGACAGCAAGGACGGCGACCTCGTCGAAGTGGAGGTAAAGCTCTCGGGCCGGCTGATGATTCCGCGCGCTCGGGTCACCAATGTCATCGGCAACCCCGCCTCCGAAGGCGCGGTCTCGATGATCGCCATCCACAATCTCGAAATCCCCTATGTCTTCCCCGCCAGCGTCGTTCGCGAAGCCGAAGAAGCCAAGGAAGCGACCCTGAAAGGCCGCGAGGATTGGCGCGACCTGCCTTTGGTCACCATCGATCCGCCCGACGCCAAGGACCATGACGACGCGGTCCACGCCGCGCCCGACGAAGACCCGAAGAACCCCGGCGGCCACGTGGTCACCGTGGCCATCGCCGACGTCGCCGCCTATGTGCGCCCCGGCACGGCGCTTGATCGCGAAGCCTATCTCCGCGGCAATTCGGTCTATTTCCCCGACCGCGTCGTGCCCATGCTGCCCGAGCGCATTTCCAACGAACTCTGTTCGCTCAAGGAAGGCGAGCCCCGCGCCGCCCTCGCTGTGCGCATGGTGCTCGACGCCGATGGCAACAAGATCAGCCACTCTTTCCATCGCATCCTGATGCGCTCGGCCGCCAAGCTCAGCTACCAGCAGGCGCAAGCCGCAATCGATGGCAATGCCGACGACAAGACCGGCCCGCTGCTCGATCCTATCCTGCGCCCGCTCTGGGCCGCTTATGACGCCATGGCCTCGGCCCGCGACAAGCGTGGTCCGCTCGATCTCGATCTGCCCGAGCGCAAGATCATCCTCGACGAAAAAGGCATGGTCGCCGATATCCGCATCCCCGACCGCCTTGAAGCCCATCGGCTGATCGAAGAAATGATGATCGCGGCCAATGTCGCCGCCGCCGAAACGCTCGAACAGAAGCGCCAGGAACTGCTCTATCGCGTCCACGACGAGCCCTCCTCCGAAAAGCTCCAAAGCCTGCGCGACTTCCTAGGCAGCCTCGATATTTCGGTGAAACAATCCGATTCTGTCCGCGCGTCCGATTTCAACGGCATTCTCAATCAGGCCCGCAAGGCCGGCAATGTTGAACAGGTCAGCGAAATGGTGCTGCGCAGCCAGGCGCAGGCCGAATATTCGGCAGAGAATTACGGCCATTTCGGTCTTAACCTCAACCGCTACGCCCACTTCACCTCGCCCATCCGCCGCTATGCCGATTTGATCGTGCACCGCGCGCTGGTGAAAGCCCTCGGCTTCGGCGGTGATGGCCTCACCGAGCAGGAAGAAACAAAACTTACCGGCATCGCTCAGCACATCTCGGCCACCGAGCGCCGCGCCATGCTGGCCGAACGCGAAACCTCCGATCGCCTCCTCGCGCAATTCCTCGCGCAAAAGATCGGTGCCCGCTTCGAAGGCCGAGTTTCCGGCGTCACCCGCTCGGGCCTCTTCATCCGCCTCCTCGAAACCGGCGCCGATGGCTTCATCCCGGCCTCGACCCTGGGCCAGGACTATTATCGCTATGTCGAAGAGCGGCAGGCCATGGTCGGCGAACGCGGCGGCGAAACTTTTACGCTCGGCGATCGCGTGACCGTGCGTTTACTTGAAGCAGCTCCGGTAGCCGGATCGCTCCGCTTCGAGTTGTTGTCTGAAGGCACCCGCGGCAATCCGCCATCTGGGCGCCGCCCGCAAAAACGCCCATCTAAGAGCTTCGGTCCCAAGGGCCGGAGAAAGAGGTAGTTCCATGCCAGAGAACACCACCACTCTCGAAAATCGCAGTGTCGGCCAGGCCATGTGGCGCGGCGCCCTCTGCCGCTGCCCGCACTGTGGCCAGGGCAAGATGTTCCGCGCCTATCTCAAGGTCGCGGACCAATGCAATGTCTGCGGCGAAGAGCTAAGCCATCATCGCGCCGATGATTTCCCGCCCTATATCGCCATCACCATTGTCGGCCACATCATCATCTTCCTGATGCTGCATATGGACATGACCTACCATGTCCAGCCGATCACCTATCTCCTGACGATGATTCCCCTCTCCATCGTCCTCTGCCTCGCCCTCCTGCCCCCCATCAAGGGCTCGATCGTGGGTCTGCAATGGGCCGCCCGCATGTACGGCTTCGGCGCGCCCAGCCGGGCGGATTGAACACTCCTAGCGAAGCACACCAGAGCTCACCCTGAGCCGGTCGAAGGGCGAGGTCCCACACGCTTTGACAATCTTTGCCAAAAACTGCGATATTCGTTCTTGGAGGCAAATATGGCCACGATGAACGTTTCACTCCCCGGTCCGATGAAAGACTGGGTCGAAGCCCAGGCGCAGACCGGGCGCTATGCCAATGCGAGCGATTATGTCCGCGATCTGATCCGTAAGGATCAGGAACGCAGCGACAAAATCTCAACCATGCAGCGCTATGTCGATGAAGGCCTGGCCAGCGGCGCCGGCACCCTCACGAGAGAGGGCATTTTCGCTGAAGCCAAAAGGCGCGCTGTGGCCGGTTAATCATGGGCTTTCGTCTTACAAGGCAGGCCGAAATCGATTTGGTCGAGATTGCCCAAGCCGGCATACGCCTCTTCGGAGAAAACCAGGCCGCGCGGTACCACAACGAACTGTTTGATCTGTTCGATCTGATTGCCGCCAATCCAAGAATCGCCCCGGAGCGGTCCGAGATTTACCCTCCTGTCCGATCCATCCCTCCAAGGCTCACCTCGTCGTCTATGTCGTGGAAGGTGCCGGAGACATCTTGATTATCCGCGTGCGGCATGGTCACGAAAACTGGCCCGACGCCTGAGGCTAATCCTCGCCGAGACGCAGCAGCGATTCCGAGCGGTCATCTATCCTGCCCCCTCTACCTGCTTGACAATCGGCCGCAAATCCGTAGTTTGCGCCCAAATTCCAGCGCTGCCGTTTCGCAGCGCCCTTTGTTTTATTAAGGACTGCGAAAATGGCAAAAGCCGCCACCATCAAGATCAAGCTCGTGTCGACGGCTGATACCGGCTTCTTCTATGTCACCAAGAAGAACGCACGCACCCAGACCGAAAAGCTTGCATTCAAGAAGTACGACCCGGTCGTCCGCAAGCACGTCGAATTCAAGGAAGCCAAGATCAAGTAATTTGATCTGCCCCTTCCAAGCGTTTGAAGGCCCTGCACATCGTGCGGGGCCTTTTCGCATCTGGACTACCGAAATCTGAGAAAAGCAGAACTCGATGTTAACGGAATGCTAACATCGGGGCGCATAACCATAACCTGTATGAAGAAGAGTGGCTGGTCCGGAGCGGCACGTCGAAGAGGCCACTCTCGCCGCGTCCGGACCAACCGCCCTACGGAACTCAGGAGTTGCGGCGGACCTGAGAAAAGCCGTAGGGATCTCTAAGACTGCTGGGCCGTTAGCCGCTGCTGTCTGAAATTCAACCTACTTTAAGGCCTGAAAAACTCAAGCGGATCCGTCGCTTGCGTAGCGGTAACCTCTTGTTAATTATAACAGATAACCCTAACGCATCGCATTTTATCAAGCGGCGTCAAGGATAACCCGGTTCCGCCCTTCACGCTTGGCACGATAAAGCGCGAGGTCCGCCCGCTTGATCAGGCTTTCCGGCGTATCCGCGAGCGTCTCATTGAACGAAACGCCAACCGATACCGTCACCGTCAACGGCCGCTGCCCTTTGATATCAAAAGACTTTTCGGCAATAGCCTGCCGCACGCGCTCTGCCACCAGCTCGGCGTTCAGCACGTCCGTATCGGGCATCAGCACCACGAATTCCTCGCCGCCAAACCGGCAGGCCAGATCCACCCCGCGGATATTCCGCTTCATCCGCGCCGAGAACTCCTTGAGCACCACGTCACCGGCATCGTGCCCATAGGTGTCGTTGACCGATTTGAAGTGATCGATGTCGAGAATCATCACCGCCAGGTTCTTGTCCTGGCTCTGGGCCTTGCCCAGCAACACATTGAGATGTCTATCGAAATAGCGGCGATTGTAGAGACCGGTCAGGTCATCGGTCACCGCCATGGCGATCGAATGATTGACGCTTTCGCGCAGCTCCATGGCGTAGCGATGCCGCCGGATTTGCGTCCGCACCCGGGCCTTCAGTTCGTTCCGCTCTATGGGCCGGCTGATGAAATCGTTGATCCCCAGATCCAGCGCCCGCACCACCCGCGCCTTGTCGCCGTCATCCGCCATCAGGATGATGGGAATGTTGCGCGAATGGTCGATGGTGCGCACCTGCGAGGCAACCCGCAGCGGGTCGAAATCCCCAAGCGCCATGCTGACGAGAACCAGCTCGTAAGTTGTTCCGGTGACTTGGAAAACCGCGTCTGCGGGCTCGTGCAGAATGTCGACCTTGTGTTCTTCAGAGAGGTAACTCTGCACGCGTTCTGCATGGCGGCGATCACTGTCGATGATCAACACCGATCCGCCGCTCGCCGAAATCGTATCCATCGCCCGCAGCGCATCTTCGATGGCGATCTGCTGGCCGGTCATCGCGCGGGCACGCAATTCGTCAGTCAAGGATTTGAGGCGCGACAGGCTCTTAACGCGCGCCATGAGCTGCGTATCGTCGACCGGCTTGGTCAGAAAGTCGTCTGCCCCCGCCTCGAGCCCCTTCACGCGATCAGAAGGCTGATCGAGCGCGGTGATCATCAGCACCGGCACATGGTGGGTTTTGGGATTGGACTTGAGCCGCCGGCAGACTTCGAACCCGTCCATCACCGGCATCATCACGTCGAGCAGCACGATGTCGATCTCGGCCGTCTCGCAGATTTCGAGCGCCTGAGCCCCGGAAGATGCTGTCAGAACTTCAAAATATTCGGCCGTTAGGCGCGCTTCGAGCAACCGGACATTCGTTGGAATGTCGTCGACAATCAATACGCGCGCCGTCACGTCAGTTCTCCCGCAATCACGCCCCAGTCCGATCGCTTCAAGCGACCGGGCATACCAATCAGATCAGAGACATGCCCCGATCTGGTCAGGCTGGTCCAATGTAGCCAGCAATGGTTTCCAGAAAGTGAGACACGGAGATGGGTTTACTGATGTAACCCTCACAACCGCCTTGCAGAATGCGCTCTTCGTCGCCCTTCATCGCAAAGGCGGTGACGGCAATCACAGGAATATGCGCGAGGTGCTCGTCATCCTTGAGCCACTTGGTCACCACCAACCCCGAAACTTCAGGCAATTGGATATCCATAAGGATCAGGTCGGGCATATGGGCACGAGCCAAATCAAGCGCTTCGAGGCCGTTCCGTGTCTGGATGACGCGATAGCCGCGCGATTCGAGGAGATCGTTGAAGAGCTTCATATTCAGCTCATTGTCTTCCACGATCATGACAGTCTTGGACATTGGTCCTCACTTGCGCGCCTGGCATGCTGGCCGATTATCCGGCCATATATCCACGGCTCTTCGCTTCCCCGAATGCATGGGGTAACATTGAAACCGTTACAAAACCTCAAATGAGGCCTTTCCGTGCCCCTCGCCAAACCGTCAACGCCCGATCTCGCCACGGTTGCTGACGCCTGCCTCGGTTATCTTGCCGAAAATCCTGAAGAGCTGCTAGCTTTCATGCAGTTTGCCGGGTTCGATCCGCAGTCGCTTCGACAGGCCGTCGGCACCAAGCGCCTGCAAACCGGCCTCATCGATTACTTTGCCTCAAACGAACCGATTCTTCTCGCGCTCTGTGCCAATGCCGGCATAACGCCGGAATCGTTCATGCATCTTTGGCACAAGCTCAATCCAAGCGGATAACGCGGCACGATGGATTGGCTCTGCCGCGATTGTCTGAACTTTGGATCGACAGCGCCTGAACCGCGCCGCTGTCCGAAATGCGGTTCGCCCCGCATTCGCAGTCACGCGGAGCTTTTGAGCCTCTCCATCGCCCACGTCGATTGCGACGCGTTCTACGCTTCAGTCGAAAAGCGGGACGACCCGAGCCTGCGCGACCGTCCTCTCATCATCGGCGGCGGCACGCGGGGCGTTGTTTCCACCTGTTGCTACATTGCCCGCCAGTTCGGCGTGCGCTCCGCAATGCCCATGTTCAAGGCGCGTGAACTCTGCCCCGACGCCGTAATCATCAAGCCGAACATGGCCAAGTATGTCGATGTCAGCCGGCAAATCCGCCGCCACATGGATGCCTTGACCCCACTCGTCGAACCCATCTCCATCGACGAAGCCTTCATGGATCTGACGGGCACCGAAAAGGTCCACAAAGCCGCCCCGGCTCTGACATTGGCGCGTTTTTCGCGCGCCATCGAGGAAGAGATCGGCGTTTCGATCTCAGTCGGTCTCAGCCACAATAAATTCCTCGCCAAGGTCGCCTCAGATCTCGATAAGCCACGCGGATTTGCCGTCATCGGTGCCGCTGAAACCCTGTCTTTCCTCGCGCCAAGGCCGATCAGCCTAATCTACGGCGTTGGCAAGGTGTTCTCCGAAACGCTCAAGAAAGACGGCTATCACACCATCGGCCAGCTTCAGCAGGAAGACCCGGTGCAGCTCATGCGGCTCTATGGAGAATCAGGCGCGCGCCTTGCACGGCTGTCGCAAGGCCAGGACAGTCGCCGGGTCTCTATCGATGGAGAAATGAAGACCGTCTCATCCGAAACGACCTTTAATCGCGACCTCGCGACACTCGAAGAATTATCGACCGAACTTCTTAAATGCAGCGAACGCCTGTCTGAGCGGCTGAAAAGAAAGTCGCTCGTTGGCGACACAGTGACGCTCAAGCTCAAGACCACGGGATTTAAGTTGCGCACGCGGGCGAGACACCTGATGATGCCGACACAGCTTGCAAACGTCCTCTACGAAGCCGGCCTGACCCTGTTGCAGCGTGAAGCGGACGGAACGTCCTTTCGCTTGATTGGCATCGGTGTCTCGGGTCTCGATGCGGCAGATGGGTCTGACCCCAGCGACCTTCTGGAACCACAAGTGGCCCGGAAGGCTGCAGCGGAACGGGCCATGGACCGCGTCCGATCCCGCTTCGGCCGCACGGCGGTCGTTCGCGGCAAGCTTTACACCAACCGGTCCGAAACTCTTTCGGCTCCGGCATCCGAAGAAGAAGCAGAAGACCTGGAAGGTAAGACCAGATGACCGATCCGATCCAAAAGCTCCGCGAATATGGCTATGAGCTGCCAGCCGCCAAGGCGCCTGTCGCCAGCTATGTCCCCGTTACCCGCAGCGGCAATCTGATCTATGTGTCAGGCCAGATTTCGATTGGCGAAGCCGGCGTCGTCGAGGGGCGCCTTGGCGACACGATGAATGTGCAGCAGGGCGGCAATGCTGCCGAACTCGCCATTCTCAACGTTCTCGCACACATCGTCCACACGGCTGGCGTTCAGCTCCAGGACATCAAGAAAATCTTGAAGCTCACGGTTCTCGTGTGTTCCGCCGATGACTTCACAGAACAGCACCTTGTCGCCAATGGCGCTTCGAACCTGCTCGTCGCCATCCTCGGCGAAAATGGCAAGCATGCCCGCGCAGCTTTCGGCGTCACCTCCCTGCCCTTTGGCGCTGCCGTAGAAATCGACGCGGTCGTGGAAGTCTAAGCCGAACTGCAATCACACTGTCACGGAGGCGTGCGAACCCCACGCCTCCACTCTCGCTGGCAGACTTTCACCATGACCGAACCGCTCTTTCCCCGCCCCGTCGCCCATCGTGGCCTCCATGATCGCGCCAACGGCGTCATTGAAAACAGCGCCAGCGCCTTTGCCGCCGCTATTGCGGGCAACTTTGCCATTGAGTGCGACCTGCAACTGACCAGCGATGGCCATGCGGTGGTCTTCCACGACGAAAAGCTTGAGCGCCTGACCGGCGAAACCGGCCTCGTCAGCGACCGCACCATCGCTGAAATGACCGCGATGACGCTCCTAGACAGCGCCGCCGGCGATCGTCCGCAGACCCTCGACGCCTTTCTCGAGCAGATCGCTGGCCGCGCCCTCCTTCAGATCGAGCTCAAGCACCAGCCGACCAAGGAAGCCACTCAGCGCCTTGCCCGCGTCGCCACTGACGCCCTGGCGAAATATGCCGGCCCCGTCACCGTCGAATCATTTGATCCCAAGCTTATCACCCTCATCCGCGACTACGGCTTCTCCGGTCCGCGCGGCATCATCACCTATGACTATGAGGGAGAGGACTACCCTCCGGAGATCACCGAAGACGAGCGCTACACAATGCGCCACCTTCTCCACTGGCATGAGACGCAGTTCGACTTCATCTCTTGCGACAAGAACGCCCTGACCCTGCCCGCGATCACCTTTTGGCGCGCGCTCGGCAAGCCCGTGACCGCCTGGACGATCCGGTCTAAGGTTGAAGCAGAGGCCGCGCGCCCCTACATCGACCAGATCGTGTTCGAAGGGTTCAACCCGGACAGTGTCTCCCAATAATCTGACTGCCACCATTCATCCCACAACGGCATCCATCGGGGCCGACGTGTGGAACGCACTCGTGCCGGGCACCGATGGCGTGCCCGACAATCCGTTCCTCGACTTCGCTTTTTTCCGCGCGCTCGAAGAATCAGGCTGCGCCACCGGCCGTACCGGCTGGCAACCGCAACACGTCGTGGTTTCGGAAGGCGACACGCCCGTCGGCCTTTTGCCGCTGTTCCTCAAATCCCATTCCATGGGCGAATACGTCTTCGACCATGGCTGGGCCCAGGCCCTCGAGCGCGCCGGCGGGCATTATTATCCCAAGCTCCAGGGTTCAGTGCCCTTCACGCCCGCAACCGCCCCAAAGCTCCTGGTCCCGTCCGACAGAATCGAGATCAAAACCGCACTCCTCGAAACGGCGCAGCAGCTCGCCTTGCAGCGCAACGCTTCGTCGGTGCACCTCACCTTTCTGCCCGATGAAGATGCCGACATTGCCGAAGCAACTGGCTGGCTTGGCCGCGTCGACACTCAATTCCATTGGCACAACCAGGGCTTTGCGACCTTCGAAGATTTTCTCGAAACGCTATCCTCGCGCAAGCGCAAGACCATCCGCCGAGAACGCCGCGATGCGCTTGCTGATGGCTTGACCGTCAAATGGCTGCGGGGCGATGAAATCAAGGAGCATCACTGGGACGCCTTCTTCGATTTTTATGAAGACACCGGCGCGCGCAAATGGGGCCAGCCTTACCTCAACCGGAAATTTTTCTCGCTCCTTGGCCAGTATATGGCCGATCGGATCGTGCTGATCTTCGCCTACGATGGCGACGAACCCATTGCCGGGGCCATCAATTTCATCGGCAGGGATCGCCTCTACGGTCGCAATTGGGGCTCGACGCGCGAAGTCCCCTTTCTCCATTTCGAGATCTGCTACTATCAGGCCATCGACTTTGCCATCGCCCACAAGCTTGCGGTCGTAGAGGCCGGCGCACAAGGCGAACACAAGCTGGCGCGCGGCTACACTCCCGTCACCACCCACTCCGTTCACTGGATCGCTCACGCGGGTTTACGCGACGCGGTAGCGGATTATCTCGAGGCGGAACGTCCCGCCGTCGAGCGGGAACAAGAGGCGCTTGAAGGGTTTACGCCATACCGGCGCGGCGATCGGCAGGAGCGTTAGCCCCAGCCGATCGATTGTGCTAGACAGCGCGCATCAAGTGATCAGGAGACCCGGGACTAATGGATTTGTGGGATGTCGTAGCCTTCATTCTCGAAGCCCTTCTCGTCTTCGTAGTGGCAACGACCCTGTTCGACACCCTGCACTGGCTGCTGCACCGCTGGGAAAATTCCGAGATCCCGCTGCTGCGCACCTTCTCGTCCTGGCACTGGGTCCACCATAAATTCCTTGGCCTCGATATGCAGGTCAATCCGGCCTATGCCCGCCAGAATATCTGGTTTCACGTCCTGCCCGAATACTTTACCTCGATGGCCGCAATCGCGCTGTTCCTCCTGGCGCTGCCCTGGCAGCCCGTGGCCGTCGTTGCCGTCATCCGCACGGTCATGTTCGCCCTGACCCTTCGCGAGGAAGGGCTCGACTACAATCACATGTCGATGGACCGCGTGGGCGGCAAACAGGGCCTCTTGTGGGTAAACAACAATTACCACGCGATGCACCACGTCTATCCGCACAATTTCTTCTCGTCCTTTGCCAACACCTTTGATCTCCTGGTCGGCACCACCTGCCAGATTGCTGGCCGGCGCTTCCTCATCACCGGCGCAAGCGGCGCCTTCGGCTCGGCCATGGTCAAAGCACTCGAAAAGCGGGGCGGCATTGTCGAAACGGCAAAGTCCGGCGTCGATTTCACCGCCGGAAATTACGCCGCGATGGACGAAAAGCTCGCGCGCGCCGACGTTCTGATCCTTTCGCACGGCGCCAAAACGGACGATTGCTGGAACGCCAATTACGTCACGTTTCGCGACCTGATCGAGCGCTTCACCCTCATGGGCAAGGATAGGCTCCTCGCGCCGGAGGTCTGGGCGCTCGGCTCCGAGGTCGAATTTCACGGCGATATGGGCATGGATGAATTGCGCGATTATTCCAGTTCGAAGCGCGCCTTCGCTGCCCGCGCCCGCCACTATTATCGCTCCGACGACCTCATCTATCGCCACATTGTCCCCTCCTCCTTCACCTCCGCCATGGGCAAGGGCGCGATGTCGGCGGAAACGGCGGTCGGCATCGCTCTCTTCTTCATCACCCGCGGCTTCAAATATGTACCGGTGACCCTTACCGGCCTTGCCGTCCTCAATTTCTTCCGCTTCCGATATGCCAACAATGCCGGCGACGAAGCGCTCGCCGCTGCCGAATAATCCGAGGCTTTGATGACCTACGACCCAACCAATATCTTCGCCAAAATCCTCAAGGGCGAACTACCTTGCCACAAGGTCTACGAGGACGACACGGCCCTCGTCATGCTCGACATTTTTCCGCAGTCCAAGGGTCACACCCTCGTAATTCCCAAGGCCCCATCGCGTAACCTTCTCGATGCCGATCCCGCGGCCCTTTCGGCGGTGATGCCGCTCGTCCAACGCGTCGCCAAGGCCCTGCAGACTGTAACGAAAGCCGACGGCATCCGCCTCGCCCAGTTCAACGAGGCCCCGGCTGGCCAGACCGTCTTTCATCTCCATTTCCATCTGATCCCTGCCTACGAGGGCACCGCCCTCGGCGCCCATGCCAGCGGCCGTGCTGACGACGCCGAACTCGCCCAACTGGCGAAAGACCTCGCCGCCGTGCTCTAGTCTTGCCGCTGACGCGACGTCTTCCGGCGAAAGCGAGAATCTCTACTGCGCCTCTATTTGGCAAAGATGGGAGACTCTTGCGGAACATAGACGGAACACATATAGTCGTTCCGTATCCGTTCCGATTCTAGGGCTCACCGGCGATGCTGACGCGCAAACAACACGAATTGCTGATGTTCATCCACGAACGGATGAAGGAAAGCGGCATTCCCCCATCCTTCGACGAAATGAAGGATGCGCTGGATTTAGCGTCGAAGTCAGGCATCCATCGGTTGATCACTGCGCTCGAAGAGCGTGGCTTCATCCGCCGCCTGCCCAACCGGGCGAGAGCCCTCGAGGTCGTCAAGCTGCCGGATTCCATGAACCCATCCCTCGGCGGGCGCAAAGCCAAGTTTGAACCGTCGGTTATCGAAGGCAGCCTCGGAAAAGTTAGCGCGCCCCAGCCACGCGGTATCGCCGCCGAGGATTATGCCCGACCGATCTCCATTCCCGTCATGGGGCGCATCGCTGCCGGTACGCCCATCGAGGCGATCCAGACTCATTCCCACACCATTCAGGTCCCGCCTGAAATGCTTGGCGCGGGCGAACACTATGCGTTGGAAGTCCGCGGCGACTCCATGATCGACGCCGGCATTTTCGATGGCGACACGGTCGTTATCAAAAAACAGGATCAGGCCAGCACTGGAGAAATCATCGTCGCCTTGGTCGATGACGAAGAGGCCACCCTCAAACGCCTCCGGCGCAAGGGCAACACTATCGCACTCGAAGCTGCCAACCCGGCCTACGAGACCCGCATCTTCCCGCCGGATCGCGTGAAAGTTCAAGGCCGCCTCGTCGGCCTCCTCCGCAAATACTAATGCCCGGCGCCGCCACACCCAAAACGGTGATGGCGGCTTATGCCGACCTGATCAACCATCACGACTTTTCATTGCTGGTCCCGCTGATCGATTCCGATGCAGTCTTCTGGTTCAGTTCAGGCAGTTTCACCGGCATCGATGCCATTCGCAGTGCCTTCGAACGAACATGGCAGCGTCTTGAGAACGAGACGTACTGGCTTGAAGACCTCACCTGGATCGCGGACGGCGACACGGCAGCGAGCTGCACCTATCGGTTCTGTTGGCGCGCTGTGGTCGATGGCAAAGACGCCGAAGGATCAGGACGAGGCACCACGGTGCTCGCCAAGCGCGGTGATGCTTGGCGCATCATCCACGAACATCTAAGCTCTTATCCGGATTGAGCGTGACATTCTTTAGTCTCGATCGCGTTTCTACGCCGAGTGCGATTAGCCTGCAGCAGCGGATTTCATATCTCAGCGGTGAAAAGGGCTGTCACTTAGGCAAACTCGATGCGTCCCTCCTCCTACTAATGGCTTCGATCCGGCCGCAGGCAAAATTGCGCCAGTGGCGCAACTTCAGGAGAGAGGGCCATGAGGGCTATGCCCGAATGGCAAGCTAGGTGGGGTAAACCCCAAAACCCCAAAATACTTATCCATCTTCTCCCCGCTCCCCAAAACCTCGCCCATACTCTCCCCATTCCGCCAGTCACACGGCTCCCACGCAGGGTCGGGCGGAATGGCCGGTGGATGGGGGCGCCTATCCGGGCGGGGAGTTGAAATACGGCAGCCGCGACCGAAATAACGTTCGCGCCTGATCCCGGACCTGCTGCAAACTCCGGATCCTGTGACCGGCGGCCTTTGGCTCCCAATGTCTAAACAGGTAGAGCCAATGGCCGCCCGTCACCGTGAAAAACCGTCAGCCAAAAAAAAGGCCGGGCGGCACTCTGTGCTGCCCGGCCTTTAACTCGGTCACCGAAGGATTGGCCGGTAGTCGGCCTAGGCTGAGGCGAAAATGTCGGTCTCTGAGAACCGGCGCGCAGCGTACATCAGTACGTGAGCACCGGAAGCGCAAGAGACCGGCATTTGCAGACCAGCATCGGCCGAATGACGGTCGATCCTAGTGGTTATCCCTTGGCAGGCCTTCTGTCTGCGCAATCCGCTGGTACTTTTCAGCCGGTTTCAGGATCGCGCCTTCGCCGAGCTGGCCGACGATACCGCGCTGGATTTCCTGCCACGGCGTCTGGTGCTTGGGATACTTGTAGCCGCCTTCAGCCTCGAGCGCCGCGCGACGGGTCGCGATTTCTTCGGCCGAGATCAGGATATCGGCTTCGCCCTTGTTCAGATCGATGCGGACGCGGTCACCAGTCTTGAGGATCGCAAGGTTACCGCCTGCAGCTGCTTCCGGAGACGCATTGAGGATAGAAGGCGAACCCGACGTGCCTGACTGACGGCCGTCACCGATACAGGCGAGCGAATGGATGCCCTTCTTGATGAGGTAGGCCGGCGGCCGCATGTTGACGACTTCTGCCGCACCCGGATAGCCGATCGGACCAGCGCCGCGCATGAAGAGCAGCGTGTTTTCGTCGATATCGAGCGCCGGATCGTCGATGCGGTGGTGATAGTCCTCAGGGCCATCGAACACCACCGCCTTGCCTTCGAACATGCCGGGATGCTCGGGATTGGCGAGGTAGCGCTCACGGAACTCGGACGAGATCACGCTGGTCTTCATGATCGCGCTGTCAAAGAGATTGCCGCGCAGCACGAGGAAGCCGGCATCCACCTTGAGCGGATTGTCGAAGTGGCGGATGACCTTATCGTCCTGGATCGTCGTGTTGCGGCAATTCTCGCCAATGGTCTTGCCGTTGACGGTCGGAGCGTTCTCGCGAATGAGACCCTGCTTCATCAGCTCGTTTACCACCGCCGGCACACCGCCGGCATGGTAGTAATCTTCGCCGAGATATTCGCCAGCCGGCTGCAGGTTCACCAAGAGCGGCACCTTGTGGCCGTAGGTCTGGAAGTCCTGCAGTTCCAGCTCGACGCCGATATGCTTGGCGATGGCCTGGATATGGATCGGCGCATTGGTCGAGCCACCGATCGCCGAATTGACGACGATGGTGTTGATGAAGTTGTCCTTAGTCAGGATGTCCGAGGGTTTCAGATCCTCGTGCACCATGTCGACGATGCGCTTGCCGGTCCGGTAGGCCATTTCCTGGCGGTCGCGATACGGCGCGGGAATAGCTGCCGAGCCCGGCAACTGCATGCCGAGCGACTCGGCCAGCGAGTTCATCGTCGTCGCCGTACCCATCGTGTTGCAATAGCCGGTCGACGGCGCCGACGACGCGACGAGTTCAATGAACTGCGCATAGTCGATCTCGCCCGCCGCCATCATCTGGCGCGCCTTCCAGACGATCGTGCCGGAACCCGTGCGTTCGCCCTTGTGCCAGCCATTGAGCATGGGCCCGACCGACAGCGCGATCGCCGGGATGTTCACGGTCGCCGCGCCCATCAGCATGGCCGGGGTCGTCTTGTCGCAACCAATGGTCAGCACCACGCCATCAAGCGGGTAGCCATAAAGCACTTCGACGAGGCCGAGATAGGCGAGGTTGCGGTCAAGGCCCGCGGTCGGGCGCTTGCCGGTTTCCTGGATCGGATGCACCGGGAATTCGATGGCGATACCGCCAGCTTCGCGAATGCCCTCACGCACGCGCTCGGCCAGCACCATGTGGTGACGGTTGCAGGGGCTGAGGTCCGAACCGGTCTGCGCAATGCCGATGATCGGCTTGCCCGACTGAAGTTCTTCGCGCGAGACGCCGAAATTCATATAGCGCTCGAGATAAAGCGCGGTCATGTCCGGGTTTTCGGGATTGTCGAACCATGCGCGCGAACGCAGCTTCTTCGGAGCGCCGCTGTTATCAGTCGTCATCGTCAAATTCCTTATCCGTCCGCAGCGCGCGGACCGTGGGCCTTGCTGGTTGCCGTTTTAGCACGGCAAGCGCCGCTGTGAACGGCTCCCATCGAAAAAATCATACAATTGATTTGGGTGGGGTAACAGGGGGCATATGTGCCGGAACGCTCTGAAAATCTTACCAATCGCGGAGAACACATTTGAGCTCTCCGATAGCCCCTGCGCTGATGGCCCTGTTCATGGGCCGAGAACCCAATTAGGGTCGCGCCGCATTGTGTAGGCGGTCGTCGAGGAGGCTTGTTTGAGCGAATCTGTTGCCTGGATTGCGGTCGATTGGGGCACGTCCAATTTGCGCGGCTGGACCCTCGATCACGCTGGAAATGTCCTTGCCTCGCGCAGTTCGCCAAAAGGCATGGGCAAGCTGACGCGCGAAGAATTTCCCGCCGCACTTTCAGAATTGCTCGCCGATATTCCCCTGACGGAAAAGACCGACGTTGTCGTTTGCGGCATGGCCGGCGCCCGCCAGGGCTGGCTCGAAGCGCCCTATCTAGAAGCGCCGACGGACCTCTCCGGCCTCATTCGGGGCGCCGTCCATCCCGATAGCGGCTCCGACAAATTTAACGTCTCCATCCTGCCCGGCGTCTGCCAAAGGCAAGGCGGCGACAACGTCATGCGTGGCGAAGAAACCCAGCTCCTCGGGCTCGCAGCCACCCTGCCCGGCTATTCCGGCCTCGTCTGTATGCCCGGCACACATTCGAAATGGGCGCTGCTCGACGGCACGAAAATCGAGCATTTTACGACGGCCATGACCGGCGAAATGTTCGAATTGCTCTCCACCCAATCCGTGCTGCGCCATTCGCTCACCGGCGATCAAAACGGCCCTGAGCGCAATGATGGCTTTTCTGCCGGTGCGCGAGATGGCCTCGAGCGGCCCGCTGATCTCCTCGGCCAATTGTTCCGCGTCCGCGCCAGCGCGCTGGTTTCCGGCCGCTCACCCGCCTGGTGCGCCGGCTATCTCTCGGGCCTTTTGATCGGCACCGAAATTGCCGCCAATCGCCACCAGATCGGTAACGAGCCGGTGCCGCTTATCGGCTCGCACGTTCTCTGCTCGCTTTATGGCCAGGTGCTCGAAATGGCCGGTGCCGCCGGCCGTCCCGTCGATGCCACCGCCGTCGTCCTCGCCGGCCTTAAGGCCGCCCGCGCCGCCGCTTGAAGGAAAACTCCCTATGTCCCACCGCCACATCATTGCCATCCTGCGCGGCATCACCAATGACGAAGCCGTCCCGGTCTGCACAACCCTCGTCGAGGCCGGTATCACGCTGATAGAAGTGCCGCTCAATTCGCCCAACGCCATCGAGAGCATTTCGCGCGCCGCCAAGGCGCTGGGCGACCGCGCCGAGATCGGGGCCGGCACTGTTCTCACGGAAGAAAATGTCCGCGCTGTCGCAGCAGCCGGCGGCACCTTCATCGTCTCGCCCGATACCAATGAAACCGTCATCGCCGAAACTGTGCGTCTCGGCCTCAAATCCTATCCCGGCGTCTTCTCGCCCAGCGACGCCTTCAAGGCGATCCGCACCGGTGCAACCGGCCTCAAATTCTTCCCCGCCGAAGTCTTGGGCTCCAAGGGCATCAAGGCCATGAAAGCGGTTCTGCCGCCTGCCCTGCCGCTCTACGCCGTCGGTGGCGCCAATCCCGACAATTTCGACGAGTTCTTCGCCGTCGGCTGCGCCGGCTTCGGCCTCGGAACTTATATTTACAAACCCGGCATGAGCGTAGCCGACGTCGCCGAGCGCGCCGCTACCGCCGTCGCCGCCTATGACAAGGGAGCCAAGGCATGACCGAAACGGCACGTCTTCTCATCGACAGCAAATCCGAACTGGGCGAAGGCCCGTTCTGGCACGCCGCCCGCCAGCAGCTCTTCTGGTTCGATATCAATGAGCAGTCCCTGTTCGCCGCCAATGCAAGCGGCGAAATAGAGGACAGCTGGCTCTTCAACGAAACGGTAACCGCGGCCGCCATCGTCGACGAACACAACCTCGTCCTCGCCACCGAAAACGGCCTGATCGAATTCGATCTCAATGTCGGCGGCATCAACCGCCTGATCGACATCGAGCGCGATAATGAAGCCAATCGCAGCAACGATTGTCGCGTGCATCCCTCCGGTGCTTTCTGGATCGGCACCATGGTCAAGGAAGAGGGCCCCAAAGAGGGCTCGGTCTATCATTACCGCGCCGGCAAGCTGACCAAGATCATCGAAAACGTCGCCATCCCCAACGCGACCTGCTTCTCGCCCGATGGCAAGACCGCCTATTTCACCGATACGCCGACCAAGAAAATCCTGAAATGCGCGACCGATCCCGAAACTGGCCTGCCGGCGGGCGAATGGGAACTTTTCGCTGACGTATCCGAAGGCCGCGGCTGGCCCGACGGCGCCGTGGTCGACAGCGAAGGCTATCTCTGGAACGCCAAATGGGGCGGCAATTGCGTCGTCCGCCATGCGCCGGACGGATCGATCGACCGCATCATCGAAGTACCCGTCAGCCAGGTCACCTGCCCCGCTTTTGGCGGCAAGGATCTCAAGACGCTCTTCATCACCACGGCCGCCAAGACCCTAGGCGCCGAGCAACTGGCCGAGGAAAAAGTCGCCGGTGGCGTCTTTGCCATCGACCTCGACGTCGCCGGTCAGCCTGAACCCAAAATCGTAATCTGAGCTCTTCCATGTCCATCTCTCCCGCCCTCGGCGTTTGCTATTATCCTGAACACTGGCCCGAAGAGTGGTGGGAGAAAGACGCGGCCCGCATGGCCGAAGTCGGCATCAAATATGTCCGCATCGGCGAATTCGCCTGGTCGCGGATGGAGCCGACCCCTGGCGATATACAGCTCGATTGGATGATCCGCTCGATGGACGTCCTCGGCAAGCACGGCCATAAGGTCATCGTCGGCACGCCGACGGCGACGCCGCCACGCTGGATGGTCGACAAGCACCCGGACATGCTGGCAGTCGACGCTCAAGGCAAGCGCAAGGGATTTGGCTCGCGCCGCCACTACGATTTCTCACACCTGCCCTTCCGCGAAGAATCGGCACGAATTACCCAGATCCTCGCCGATGCCCTCAGCGATCACCCTGCACTTGGTGGCTGGCAGACGGACAACGAATATGGCTGCCATGGCACGACCTATTCTTATTCCCCGGCTGCGCTCGAAGGTTTCCGCAAATGGCTCGCGTCCCGTTACGGGTCGATCGAGGCGCTGAACGACGCCTGGGGCAATGTCTTCTGGTCGATGGAATACAACAGCTTCGACCAGATCGAGCTGCCGAACCTATTGATCACCGATCCTAACCCAATCCACGCGCTCGACTTCCGGCGCTACTCGTCCGATCAGGTCGCGGCCTTTAACAAGACCCAATACGATATCCTCAAGGCCAAGCGGCCGGACCTGCCGGTCATCCACAATTTCATGAGCCGCTACACCGAGTTCGACCACTACGATGTGGCCGAAACGCTCGATGTCGCGAGCTGGGATTCCTATCCAATCGGCCACCTCGCGGTCAGCGACGAACCCGACGACATCAAGCGCCAATATATGCGCCAGGGCGACCCCGACAACGCCGCCTTCCACCACGACCTCTATCGCACGGTCGGTCATGGCCGGTGGTGGATCATGGAGCAGCAGCCAGGCCCGGTGAATTGGGCCAAGTTCAACCCAGATCCGCTGCCGGGCATGGCCCGCCTTTGGGCTTGGGAAGCCTTTGCCCATGGCGCCGAAGTCGTCTCCTATTTCCGCTGGCGTCAGGCCCCCTTCGCGCAGGAGCAAATGCATGCTGGCCTTCTCCGGCCTGACAGCGAACCCGCACCCGCCTATGACGAAGCGATTCAGGTCGCCCAGGAACTGAAGCAGACCGGCATCGACGGTCAGGCCGGCAAAGCCCGCGTCGCTATCGTCTTCGATTACGATAGCGAATGGGCTTGGCAGGTTCAGCCGCAGGCTGACGGCTTCAAGCACGGTGCCCATGTCCGCGACATCTACTCAGCCTTCCGCAAGCACGGCATCGACATCGATATTCTCTCGCCCAAGACCAAGAGTTTTGCCGGGTATGACGTCGTCGCCATCCCAGCGCTCTTCGCCTGGACCGATGAACTGCGCGAAGCCGTCGCCAGTTTCGAAGGCTATCTGCTGCTTGGCCCGCGCACGGGCTCCAAGACCAAGAATTTTGCCATTCCGGCCAAGCTTGGTCCCGATCTCTCGCCCAATCTGCTCGACGCAAAAGTCATGCGTGTGGACAGCATCTCCGCCTATGTGTCCGTACCCGTAAAGGGCGGGGGCTTCACGCGGCTTTGGCGCGAAAAGGTCGAGACACGCGGCGAAGTCATCATGGAAGATCATGAAGGCGTCCCCGTGCTGATCTCGCAGGGCAAGATCTTCTATCTCACGGCGAGCGGCGACCGCGGATTGATGCAGCGCATAGCTGACTATCTGATTGCCGAAGCCGATCTGCCGGTTCTCACCCTACCCGCCGGCGTCCGCGCCCGCAGCCGCGGCGGCTTCCGCATCTACGTCAACTATTCAGCCAGCGACGCGAGCCTAGTGATGGCGAGCGACGAAGCCGAATATGTTGTCGGCGGCACGGAACTCGCCGCAGCCGGCGTCACCGTGGCACGACTCGCCAAGGCCGACTGAGCGTTTCTATGGCTGGGCGGATATCAAACCGCCCGGCTTCGCCATTCCATTTGAGCCACTGCACGCCACCTTCAGCGAGGTCCTGTGGTCCAATGATTTGCGCCTCAGCATTGCAATTCGCAGGAGCACGTACACGTGCAATGATCAGGTCAAAGCCTCCGCAGTCCTCAGCGAAGGCTGCGGCATTGCGCACAACAGCGACGCTGTAATCGTCTGTTCTCAAAATGCAGCCCAGGCTGTCGCACCGGGCTTCAGGATGGGCTGAGCCGATCTCGGTCTGGTAGTACCGGCTCCAAACGTCGACTGCGAAACTGCCGGTCTTACCGGACATGAGTGCCAGATCGGGCCCATTTCGCACGGCTACTGCCTGTGTCGTATCCGCGATCAGAATGTCCGGTCTTGGGGAAAATCCCCATAGGAGAATGACCGGCACGAGAACTGCTGGTCCCACAAACCGCCATCTTCCTTCGAAGAAGGCGAACCACGCCAAGGCAGCAAGGCCAACCAGCAAGGTCCATCCCTCCAATATGGGATTGCCTATCAGTGATGCGCTCCAACCGGCGACAAGCACCGAGACATCGACCATCCGATCGATATTCCACCCCATCAAATGCAACATTGGACCATCAAGACCAAACGGCATCGCGACGATGGCCAGCGATCCAAAACCCATGATCAGGCTGACGAACGGCAAGGCCAGCACGTTGCCGACGACACCCAACGGCGACGTCTGTTGAAAGTGATAGGCGGAGAACAACAGCGTCGCGGCCCCGGCCACAAAACTTGTCCACGCTGTCGCAGATATGAACCGTACCAGCCGGCTAACCCCGCTACCGTTATTGGGCCGCCTTTGGGGCAGTTCATAGACACCGATCAGGGCGACAACGGCTGCGAATGAAAGCTGGAAGCTGGCGCGAAAAACGCTCGCTGGATCGATGAGGATAATGACGATTGCCGCAATCGCAACGTTACGCATCGTTAGCGCACGACGCCCGGCAAGCACCGCCCCAAAAATCAGCGCCAACATTAATGTGGAGCGAAAGGCGGGGACATTGTCGAGGCCGCCCGCCAGCATCAGATAGGCAAAGGCGGTCGAAAGGCCGGCAACCGCGGCAATTTGTTTGTTGGGCCAAGCAACGGTAAACGGCAAGCAGGCTAGAACCAACCGCACCATCCAAAATATGCCGCCGGCAACGATCGATAGGTGAAGGCCCGAAATCGAATAGACATGCGCCAGCCCGGCCGCGGCCATGACCTCGCGTGTCTCGTCGGAGATCGCGCTCTGGTCGCCCATGGTCATAGCTTTGCCGATCGCGGCGCTGTCATCCGTGAGGGCGAGATCAATGCGATCCGCTATGAGGCGCCGAAGGCTTTGAACGCGCCTTGCGATCGCATCTTCGCTGCCTTGCTCGATGATTGCGACGGGAGCAATGGCGCTGCCATAGGCGCCGATGCCGGCAAAATATGCGTGAAACTGGCCATCGAACGCGCCCGGCAAAATCGGACCAGGCACCGGCGCCAGTCTCATCCGGCCCTTTACGATGTCGCCAATCTGCACCTGCGGTTCTGTCTGCAAAAGCACTCGGGCTCTTCGGATCGGAACGGCGCGAGCATCCTCCAGTGGTTCGAGGCCAGACACGACGACCCTAATGCCCTCGTCGTCGCTAGAAAGGACTTCGTCAATTGTCGCGGCATAGGTGCCATAAGCAGGCACGGCCAGCATTTGAGTTCCAAAGACAACTGCGTGCAGTGGAAGCAAAACTAAGCCAAGCCACAGTGCCGCAATCTGGGCCGCCAAGCGCAGAACCGCCATACTGCCCGTTGCGAAGGCCGCAATCACCAAACCCGTAACGGCGGCCGAACCAATAGAAAAATGGAGGATCGCAGGCTCACCTGGCAAAGCGACATAGAGAACCAGGCCAAGGATCATGCTGAACGGCAGCACAGCAAACAGGCGGCGATCATTGACTGCCCCGTGACTGGCAGCGCCAAGCGAGGCGGTGATCTTGGTGGGTGAGACAAAAGACAACCAGCCGCGATAGCCAGAGGCCTCGGCCACCGGCATCAGTTGTCGCGTTCCAGTCCCATGCCCGTCCATGGCGAGCCCCCGCCCTTGCGCTCAAGCCCGCCTATGCTACACACGGCCCAAAATTCCTCAATTCGTTCCGGTAATCATGTCCCAGGTCATTACTCGTTTCGCTCCATCTCCCACCGGGTACCTGCATATCGGCGGCGCTCGCACTGCCTTGTTCAGCTGGGCTTATGCCAAGAACCAGGGCGGCAAGATGCTGCTGCGCATCGAGGACACCGATCGCGAACGTTCAACCGAAGCGGCCGTGACCGCGCTTATCGATGGCCTGAAGTGGCTTGGCCTCGACTGGGATGGCGATCCGATCAGCCAGTTCGGTCGCGCGTCGCGTCACGCCGAGGTTGCGCACGAGCTCGTCAAGATGGGCCACGCCTATTATTGCTATTGCTCGCCCGAAGAGCTCGACCAGATGCGCGAAGAAGCCCGCGCCGCCGGAAAGCCGCCGCGCTATAACGGTTACTGGCGCGATCGCGACCCGAAAGAAGCGCCCGAAGGCGTCTCGCCGGTGATCCGCATCAAGGCGCCGCTGACCGGCGAAATCGTCGTCCGTGACCACGTTCAGGGCGATGTCGTCTTCAAGACCGAAAACCTCGATGATTTCATCATCCTGCGCTCGGACGGCACGCCCACCTACATGCACGCGGTTGTGGTCGACGATCATGACATGGGCGTCACCCACATCATCCGCGGCGACGATCACCTGACCAATGCCGCCCGCCAGATCATTATTTACAACGCCATGGGTTGGACCGTGCCCGAGATGGCGCATATCCCGCTGATCCATGGTCCGGATGGCGCCAAGCTCTCCAAGCGTCACGGCGCGCTCGGCGTCGAAGCCTATCGCCAGATGGGCTATCTGCCTGCAGCGGTTCGCAACTATCTCGCGCGCCTCGGCTGGAGCCATGGCGACGAGGAAATCTTCTCAACCGATCAGATGGTCGAGTGGTTCAGCCTTGAGGCGCTCAATAAGGGCGCGGCGCGCTTCGATTTCGTCAAGCTCGAGAACATCAACGGCCACTATATCCGCGAAGCGGACCCAACCTACCTCTACAACGTCATGATCGAGACGGCCAAGGAAGTCGGTCGCGACGAAGACGCGAAGGGCCTGATGGCCAACCACAACACCGTGCTGGCCGCCCTGCCGGAATTGCAGCCACGCGCCAAGACCGTTCTTGAGCTCATCGACCTTGCGCAGTTCATCTACGCTCTGCGCCCTATCATGCCCGATGCCGCCGCAGCCGCGCTCCTCACGCCTGAGGCCAAGACGGTTCTCGCCAGCATTGCCGAAACGTTAGGGGGCCTTGCCGATTGGTCAGTGCCCGCGATCGACGCCGAGATGCGCAAACTGGCCGAAGAAAAGGGTTTGAAGCTCGGCAAGCTCGCACAGCCGCTGCGCGCGGCCCTTACCGGGCGCACTGTTTCGCCGGGAATCTTCGAAGTCATGGTGCTCATCGGCCGCGAAGAATCGATGGCACGTTTGAATGACCAAACCGCTTAGTCCATAGGTTAGCAGAGGGTAACCTCTGCTTACCTATCGGTTGCCCAAGCGGGGCAAAAACTGATACCTCTCCGTCAGCAAATCGGCACCGCTGGAGGTGCTGCCCCGCTTCACCTCCCTTCCCTCGGAGCGCGGGCATTTCGAGGAGAGCTCAATGACCGAAAAAGTCGCCAAACTCACGGTCGGGGACCAGACCGTCGAATTCCCGATTCTGAGCGGAACCGTCGGGCCAGATGTCGTCGACATCCGCTCGCTTTACGCCAAGACCGGCCTCTTCACCTACGATCCTGGCTTCACCTCGACAGCCGCCTGCGACAGCGCCATCACCTATATCGATGGCGACAAGGGCGAACTGCTCTATCGCGGTTATCCGATCGAGCAATTGGCCGAGAAATCCAACTATCTCGAAGTCTGCTACCTGCTGCTCTACGGCGAATTGCCGACCGCCGCGCAGTGCAAGGAATTCGAAGAGCTCGTCACCAAGCACACCATGGTGCACGAGCAGATGCACTACTTCTACCGCGGCTTCCGTCGCGATGCGCATCCAATGGCCGTCATGACCGGCGTCGTCGGCGCCATGGCCGCATTCTACCATGACTCGACCGATATCAACGACCCGCAGCAGCGCGAGATCGCGTCGATCCGCATGATCGCCAAGATTCCTACGCTCGCCGCGATGGCCTATAAGTACTCGATCGGCCAACCTTTCGTGTATCCGCGCAACGATCTCGATTACGCCTCGAACTTCCTCCACATGTGCTTCTCGGTGCCTGCGGAAGAATACAAGGTCGACCCCGAGATTGCCCGGGCAATGGATCTGATCTTTACGCTCCATGCCGATCATGAGCAGAACGCCTCGACCTCGACCGTTCGCCTCTCTGGCTCGTCCGACGCCAATCCGTTCGCCTGTATCGCTGCCGGCGTGGCCTGTCTCTGGGGCCCTGCCCATGGCGGCGCCAACGAAGCCGCGCTCAACATGTTGCGCGAAATTGGCACCGTTGATCGCATCCCGGAATTCATCGCCCGCGCCAAGGACAAGAACGATCCGTTCCGCCTGATGGGCTTCGGTCACCGCGTCTACAAGAACTACGACCCGCGCGCTAAGGTCATGCAGCAGACCGCAAACCGCGTTCTGGCTTTGCTCGATGTTTCGAACAATCCGACACTGCAGGTTGCCAAGGAACTTGAGAAGATCGCTCTCGAAGATCCGTACTTCGTCGATCGCAAGCTCTATCCGAACGTCGACTTCTATTCTGGCGTCATTCTCGATGCCATCGGCTTCCCGACCTCGATGTTCACCGTGCTCTTCGCCGTCGCCCGTACGGTTGGCTGGATCAGCCAGTGGAAGGAAATGATTGGCGATCCGCAAAAGAAGATCGGTCGCCCGCGTCAGCTTTATAACGGCGCAACGGCGCGCGATTACACCGACCTCCAGACCCGCTAAAAACAAAGGCCCCGCTTCAACGGGGCCTTTTCATTTCTGGGTCCAGTGGCTCAAGACACGTTCTGCTGGATTTACTCGTGGATCCTCCGGCGTTCCCTGCTCCATCACTGTCCGTATCCGAGCAAAACCATCCACCTGCTTGGGCGCAATGTCCGGTGCGTCCAGCAGCTGTCGGACGGCGGACGTAAGTGCCTCGCCATCGGGCTCCAGCTGTAGAATCTCCGGCACCAAAGCCTGGTCCAGAATGGCATTCGGGAGCGCGGCAAACTTCACTTTATATTTGAACCAGCGTTTGGCCTGCCCTTTGTCGGCGACATAAGTCGTGACCATCGGTACGCCAGCCAAAGCCAATTCCAGTGTGACGGTGCCAGTAACAGCGACTGCCGCAACTGCCTCTGCCATCGCTGACGCCTTCGGCCCTTCGCCTGTGATGACGTCCACCGGCACAGGCCAGTCGGAGACAAGCCGTTTGAGCGAATGTTCCAGACGACGCGGCGTTGGAATCATGAAGCCTGTCACACGAGGATGCTTGGCGAGTGCGATCGCCGTTTCCTTCATCAAGGGCAAATGGCGTCGCAGCTCTCCGTCGCGGCTGCCGGGCAGCAAAAGCACCGGGCCCGTCGCTGGAATGTCCGTACGAAAGTTCAGTGCGTGCGTCGCTTGATGACCAATATAGTGCGTTTCCGGGCCATGAGCAGTTCGCATGAACGCAGGCTCGAAGGGCAGCACCGCCATGACCTCGCGGAAACGCGGCTTTAGCTCCTGCGCCCGCTCAGGCTTCCAGGCCCACACTGCCGGCGCGACGCAGAGCAAGATTGGAATATCGGGAGCGGCTTTGTAGACCTGCTTGGCCACAATCGCCGAGAAGACCTGAGCATCGACAAAGACAACGACGTCAGGACGTTGGCGAATGATGGTCTTTGCGACCTGACGTGCCCGCCACAAGAGCTTCGGCAATCTCGGAAGAACGTCGGCCCAGCCCATCACCGAGAGCTCGTTCATATCGAAGAGCGACTGAAGGCCTTCGTCAGCGAGAGCTTCTCCACCCACGCCTGTCAAGTTTACCGCTGTCGTCTCTCGCAAGCGCTGCACGAGATTGGCGGCAATTCTGTCGCCGGAAGGCTCACCAGCCAGGATGAACAGGTTCAACGGTTTCGACAGACTCGGCGTGCCGACGGGCGCGGACAATTATTCTTCTTCCGCTTCCGCACGCGGCAAGCAAAGCGGCCTATCTTTCACGGAGGCAATGAAAGAGACGACGTCCTGGACCAGCTTGGCATCCTTGAACATGCCAGCTGCGTCATCGACGCGCTCGCGCAAAGTGCCTTCGCTCGAGAAGATCATGCGGTAAGCCGCACGCAGTCGATGCAATTCTTCGCGGTCGAAACCAGCGCGCTTGAGGCCGACCAGATTAAGGCCGGCCAAACGCGCACGATTTCCAATGGCCATGCCATAGGGAATGACATCGCCATCGACCATGCTGTGGGCACCGACAAAAGCGTGGTCGCCGATGCGAACGAACTGATGAACACCGCACATGCCGCCGAAACGAACATTGTTGCCGATGACCGAATGGCCCGCGAGACCGACGTAATTGGCCAGAACGACATTGTTGCCGACGAGCACATCGTGGGCGACGTGCGAGCACGCCATGAGCAGGCAGTCGTCGCCGATCTTCGTCAGCATGCCGCCGCCTTCAGTGCCGGGATTGATCGTCACCGATTCCCGGATCGTGCAGCGCGCGCCGATTTCGACCCGCGACAGCTCGCCATGAAATTTCAGATCCTGCGGCTGATGGCCGACGGAGGCAAAGGGGAAAACTTTCGTGTCCGCACCGATGGTCGTACGGCCTTCGATCACGGCGTGCGAGATCAGTTCTACGCCATCGCCCAGAACGACATTTTCGCCCACGATGCTGTAAGGGCCGATTTTGACGCCGGCTCCCAACTGCGCCCCGCTGGCAACAATCGCTGTCGGGTGGACAACGGTGTCGCTCACGAGTTTGCCTCGGAGATCATCGCTGTGATCTCGGCTTCAGCCACAACCTTGCCGTTGACCTTCGCTTCGGCACGATAACGGCCGACGTTGCGGCGACGCTGGATCTTGCTGACATGGTATTCGAGGGTATCGCCGGGCCCCGCAGGATGACGGAAACGCGCCTTGTCGACGCCGAGCAGCATGACGATGCTCTTCTTATCATCGCGAGAATCGTGACGGATCGCAATCGCGCCGCAGACCTGCGCCATGCCCTCGATGATCAGCACTCCGGGGAAAATCGGACTACCGGGGAAATGCCCCTGGAAAGCAGGCTCGTTGACCGTGACGTTCTTGATACCGATAGCCGAGTCGTCGCCATCGATTTCGATGATCTTGTCGATCATCAGCATCGGATACCGATGAGGCAGCGTGCTGAGGATATCCATGATGGTCATGGCGTCGAGTTCGGTATTGCTCACCGGTTCAGTCATCCCCGCTTATCCCCCTTGGAAATTTTACGTAAAGCGGCCAACTCCCGCCAAAAGTCTTTTGCATCCTGGGCTGGCGCGCCGGCCAGTTTGGAGCCAGCGGGCCAATCCTTCGTCACAGCCGCGCGGCCATAAACGACGCTTCCCGCGCCAATGCGCAAGTGTCCGGAGGTGCCAACGCCACCACCGAGCAGCACACCATCCTCAACGACCGTCGAGCCCGACAGGCCGCTCATCGCAGCAATAAGGCAACTGCGCCCAATACGGCAGTTGTGCCCAATCTGAACTAGATTATCGATCTTGGTACCTTCACCGATGACTGTATCGCCCAGAGCGCCGCGATCAATCGTGCTATTGGCACCGATCTCGACGCGATCTTGGACGATGACACGGCCAAGCTGGGGAATCTTGCGATTGCCCTGACCATGATCGAGCCAGCCAAAGCCCTCAGTCCCGACACGAACGCCAGAATGCAGAACCACATCGTTGCCGAGGTGAGCGCAATCGATCGTGCAATTTGCAGCGATGACGCTGTTCCGGCCAATGGTTACGCCAGGACCAATCACCGTATTGGCGCCGATCACCGTGCCCCGGCCAATCTCGACACCATTCCCGACGACGACATTCGACCCTATGGTCACATCGCGTTCAAAGATCGGCGCTCCGAGATCGTCACGACCGCCAGCGATGACCGAGCGAGTGCTCGATGGATAGAGACGATCCAGGATTTGCGCGAAGAGGATATGAGCCTTCGGCGTTACGATGACCTGCGTATGCGAAGGAGCCTTTTCGCGAAGAACCGGGTGAACGATGGCGAAGCCTGCGGACGTCCGCGCCAGGTCTTCGGTGTAGGATGCGTGCGCCGCGAGGACGAGCTCATCGGCCGCGGCGAGTTCAAGCTCGGAAACACCGCCAACGATACCGTTTGCGTTGGTCAGGTCCGCAGCAAGCTCGGGAAAACCCAGCTCTGTGAGCAATGCCCCAATAGCAACCGGGCCGGCAAAGCGGTGAAATCGTGTATCGACCATCAGATCACTTCAAAAGAAAAAGCCGCGGGAGTTACCGCCCCGCGGCTTGATGACTTCTTTCACGTTGCTCGGACTAGAGCAAGGTCTGAAGCGTGATCTGGAACACCTGCGTACGATCCGCGGTGGACTTGTTGAAGACGTGGGAAACGTCGCCACGGAGAGGACCAAACGGTGAGTCCCAAATGAGCGATGCACCAACCGAAGTCCGGAGCGGCGTATCCTGGCTTGCCGGATCAAGGGTACCAGTACCCTGCCCTGGCAGACCATCGATCCAGGCCGCATCTGCCCAGAGCGCGCCGGTCAGACCATAGCTTTCAGGCAGAGCCGGGATCGGGAATTCGATCTCGGCAGAAGCCGCAGCATACATGGTTGCGCCGAGATATTCGCCGGTGGTCAAACGAGGACCAACACCACGACCTTCGAAACCACGTATGAGGTTTGGACCCGGCATGAAGGCTTCCACGGCATGGACCGAACCACCGTCCATGCTGTTGACCACGCCGGCCTGACCACGGACGCTGGCAATGATGCCGCTATCATCGAGCAGTGGCACGAAGTAACGGGCGCGAGCCTCGCTCTTCAGCAGGTTATGATCCCAGCCAATATACTGCTGGCTAAAGGTCGCGTAGAGACCTTTTGTCGGATCCTTGGTGTCATCAAGGCCATTCCAGGTCAGCGTATAGCCGATGAATGCCTTGTTGAATTCCTGACCATTTTCGACGAGGGACGACTTGAACTGCGGATTGTCCTTCTCGTCAGTGATCGTCTTGCGTTCGTAACCACCATACAGCGACGCGGTGAGCGCGCTCGTGATCGGAACGCCGAAGCGAAGCTGACCGCCCGTCGACTGCGAACCGTAGAAGGTCGTCGTCGTTTCGTCGGAAATGCGGTGATACGCATCGACGCCAGCAGACACCTTGAGGCCCATGAAACGGGGCTCGGTGAAGGAGAAGTCGAACGTACGGCCGGACTGGGTCGCGCCGATTGCAGCACGCAGATACTGACCGCGACCGAGGAAGTTACGCTCGGTAAGCGAGACTTCGCCGAGGATACCGTCGCTGGTGGAATAGCCGGCGCTGGCGCCGTATTCGCCCGTAGAGGTTTCCGTAACGTTGATGTTGAGAACAACCTTATCCGCCGAAGAGCCAGGGGCCGTCGTCACTTCAACTGCGGAGAAGTAGCCGAGATCCTGGATGGCTTCGCGGCCACGCACAACCATGGAACGGTTGAAAGGGTCGCCTTCACCAAATTCCAGTTCGCGACGAATAACGAAGTCGCGGGTCTTGGTGTTACCGGTGATGTTGACGCGCTCGACATAGATGCGCGCGCCTTCATCGACGAGGTAGGTCACGTTGAAGGTGCCGGTGGCAACATCACGATCGAGACGAGCCCGGACGTCGGCGAAGGAGTAGCCTTGGGTCGCCGCTTCGTAGGACATGTCCTCGATAGTCTTCTGCAGGTTCGTCGCAGAATACTGCGCACCCTGCCCCGTCTGCACAGACGAGCGAAGCACTTCGGTGTTCAGACCGTTGATGCTGGTTTCGATACCAATGTTGCCGAACTCGTAGCGCTGGCCTTCATTGATCGTGAAATTGATGAAGTACGCATTGCGCGCCGCTTCGTACTCAGCGACCGCATTGACCTGCGCATCGGGATAGCCACGATTTGCATAATACTGACGAACGCGCTCACGATCGACGGCAAGCTTGCGCTCGTCATACGTGTCGTCGCGGAGTAGCCAGCTCAGAATGCCGGTTTCCTTGGTCAACATGGCGCCCTTGAGGTTGCCGCTGCTGATCGCGTTGTTGCCGGTGAAGTTGATCGCAGCGATGCCCGCGCGCTCACCTTCATTGACCTGGAAGATAACACGGACGCGCCCATCGGCAGTCGCTTCAGTGCGGGACGTCACCGTCACACCAAGGAAACCATCGCGATCATAGGCCTGACGGATGCTTTCAACGTCGGCCGCAACGCGTTGCTGGGTGTAGATACCGGAGGCGGACACATCGACCATCGCCAGCAATTGGGTATCAGAGAAGCGACGATTGCCCTCGAACAACACCGAGCCGACCAACTGCTCCTGAGCCTGCGCAATGGCAACGCCCAGAACTGGCACCCCGGCTCCGACCATCGGGCTCGCGCCCATAATGGCGATCACCGAAACGGCGCCACGCATCAGCTTGGTGGGGTTAATCATATTGTTATTGCCTTCTGCGACCTGCCCGGAGAATCGTCAAACGCCGCTCCCCCAAGCCACTCCATTGAAGTGTTTTACTGTTTTTTTAACCACGGACAAGCGGGAAGCCGGGACGCGGTTAGCAATTCATTGGCGCGCTTGTATTCGTGCAACACCTTGCGAACCAAGGTTAACAAAGGGTTAGCGCAAAATCCCGAAATGGTCGAAGACCGTATCATTGAAGAGTGTAAAGACCATCAATGCCAGAACCAGCGCGAACCCAAAGCGGAAACCAATCTCCTGCACGCGCATGCTAAGAGGCCGTCCCCGAATTGCCTCGATCAGATAGTACATGAGATGCCCGCCGTCGAGCATGGGAATTGGCAAAAGATTGAATATACCAATGTTGAGTGAGAGGAGCGCCATGAGGTTGATCAGAGCGATCACCCCAAGGGTCGCGACTTCGCCCGACACTTTGGCCACCTTGACCGGGCCGCTGAGCTGCTGGACATCACCGCGCCCAACGAAGAAATCGCCCAAGAACGCGGCCGTGCGCTGCACGATGAACCGAATTTCCTCGACTGTCATGCCGATCGCTTCGACCGGTCCCGGCTTATAAAGCTCGATATCGCCTTGCGACGTTTCTCGACTAACCCCGATGCGGCCGATTCTCTGGTCGTTACCGAAGCGGTCCTGAATGACCACCGGCTCGGGCGTGAGGTCGATGGTTCGATTCGTATCGCCGCGCTGAATTTCGATGACCACTTGGCGAGCTGGACTCGTCGCAACGTAGCGCTGGAAATCCTCAAAGCCACGAACGACATAACCGTCTACCGACAGGATTCGATCTCCCGGCTCGAAACCGGCTGATTGCGCTACCGAGTCAGGCAAAACCTCGCCGATGACTGCCGGGACGCTATAGCGACCATAGCCAAGCAGCAGTGCATAAAGGATCAGGAAGGTCAGCAGCACATTCGCGATCGGACCCGCCGCAACGATGGAAATACGCTGCCAGACGTTTTTGTTGACGAACAGCCGCGGCGCGATCGCGGGGTCCTGCAACTCCGGCGCATCGGGATCGGGCATGCTGGAGGCATTCATATCGCCGGCGAAGCGGACGTAGCCGCCCAATGGCACAGCCGAGAGTTTCCAACGGGTTCCGTGCTTGTCGGTCCAGCCGAACAGCTCGCGGCCAAAGCCGATCGAGAAGGCCTGGATGGCGACACCATTCCAGCGAGCAACGAGGTAATGGCCCATTTCGTGGACGAAGACGATGACGGTTAGAACCGCGAGAAATGGAATGACGTAGGACAAGAGCCAAGTCACGGATTCGAACATCGTCATTCCTCAAAATGGGCCGACCGGCCCCTGGTTCTCACCAGTAAAGCAGACCTTGGGCTACCGCGCCAAATCCGCCATGTGCCGCACCCACGATTAAAACAAGCACAAGACCAAGCGTCAGGCTATCAAGCCGGTCCATCAGGCCACCGTGGCCTGGAATGATATCGCCGCTGTCCTTGATCCGGAAATGCCGCTTCACGGCGCTTTCGCAAAGATCACCGAGCTGACCGACTATGCTGATCGCAATGGAAAGGAGAAGCCCGATCCACCAGGGCGAATCCGTGATCAGCGTCCAGACGATCAAGCCTGCGGCAGTTCCGAGGGCCAAGCCGCCAAGAGCGCCTGACCAGGTTTTAGAGGGAGAGATACCGGGGGCGAGCTTCTCGCCGCCGATCTGACGGCCAGTGAAGAAAGCCGCCGAGTCAGTCATCCACACCACGGTCCCTAGATAAACCCCCGCCCAGATGCCATCCATTGTGGCCCCGCGCATGAGCACCGCGGATAAAATCAGCAAGCCAAATAGCGCAAGACCACCGATGCGCCAGCTTGCGAGTTCTCGGCCCATGAAGACTGCAACCACGCAGGCGATCGCTATCGTGGCCACGAGACCGATCATGCCAAGCCAGGGGAAAACCAGGCCGGAAAGCCCGACGAGACCGATAAGCGCAAATCCCCCAGGCGTGAGCGGAGCGCGGGACACCATGGTTTCCCACTCCCGGTAGACACCCGCATAGACCGCGCCGACAACGCCGGAAAAGAAATAGCTGCCGAGATAAAGCGCAGTCACCGTCAGCAGGATCAGAACCGCGGCAGAGGCCAGACGAGGTCCCATATCAGCCCAATTTCGGCTTGGGCGTGATGCTTGCTGTGGTGACGGCTCTTGAGGCTCCATCAGCTCCCGCCTGCCCCTAGGCCACCATAACGACGATCACGCATGGCGTAGGTTTCGAGGACGCGCACAAAGCTCGTCTCATCGAAATCAGGCCAGTTTTCAGGAACGAATACCAATTCCGAATAGGCCGACTGCCAGAGAAGGAAATTGGACAGACGCTGCTCGCCACTGGTTCTGATGATGATATCGGGATCGGGGATTTCACGCGTGTAGAGGGCGCGAGAAATAGTCGCCTCGTCGATGCTGGCCGGATCGATCTTGCCGGCGACCGCATCGGCGACCAGCGAACGTACGGCATCCGTGATCTCAGCGCGGGCGCCATAATTGAACGCGACCACCAGGACGAGACCGGTATTGTTTGCGGTTTTGGCCTCCACCTCGTCTATCAAACGAATCAACGAGGGCTCGAGCCCTTTGCGCGCGCCAATGATCTTTATGCGGACATTGTTGCGGATCAGGCGCTGCAGATCCGACACTACGAACCGGCGGAGAAGACCAAAAATGAAGGAGACTTCGTCAGCCGGCCGGGCCCAGTTTTCAGATGAAAAACTGAATACCGTCAGATAACTGACGCCGAACTTGATGCAATATTCGACGACATTGCGGAGCGATTGAACGCCCTGCACATGACCCTCGGTGCGCCGCTTTCCCTTGGCTTTGGCCCAGCGGCCATTGCCATCCATGATGACGCCCAGATGGACTGGAATGCGCAAGCCCGGCCCTGAGGCCGGGTCAATTTTCGCAGCGTTCTCGCTTGCCATAAACGCCCCTCCCGGTGGCGCCTACACGCAGATCTTAGACCTGCATGATTTCCTGTTCTTTGGACGCGACGATCACATCGATTTCCTTGACGGCATCGTCGGTCGCCTTCTGAACCAAATCCGACTGCTTCTTAGCATCGTCCTGGCTCATGTCGCTGTCCTTCTCCGCCTTTTTCAAGGCGTCCATCCCATCGCGGCGAATGTGGCGCACCGCGACACGAGCCTGCTCGGCATAAGTATGCGCGACCTTTGCAAGTTCCTTGCGGCGCTGTTCGTTCAACTCAGGCAATGGAACGCGGATAACCTGGCCCTCGCCCATCGGATTGAGGCCAAGACCGCTGTCACGAATGGCCTTTTCGACGGCATTGGCGAGACCACGATCCCAAACCTGAACCGAGAGCATGCGGGGCTCAGGAACGGTAACGGTCGCGACCTGATTGAGCGGCGTACGCGAACCATAGGCATCAACCGTGACAGGCTCGAGCAAGCTGGCGCTGGCGCGACCGGTACGCAGGCCAGACAGTTCGTCCTTGAGCGAGGCGATCGACTTCTGCATACGGTTCTTGATGTCGTTGAGATCATAGGCCATGGCCGAGGTCCTTCCAGTCACTTGGCGCAGCCAGCTTGGGCGCGCTTCTTTTAATTTCAAAACACCTGAAGGTGCCAAACGGCCCTGCCCTAAGCCGCGCCGCCAACGCGCGTAGAAAGGCCTTCGCCCTTGAGAACGCCGGAGAGGCCCGCCGCATCATCGAGGGAATATACAATAATCGGCATCTGGCTGTCGCGGGCAAGCGCAAATGCAGCTGTGTCCATGACTTTCAGGTTCCGAGAAATGACTTCGTCATAGCTGATATGGGAATATCGGACCGCGTCGGGGTTCTTTTTCGGGTCATCGGAATAGACGCCATCGACCTTTGTGCCCTTGAGCACGACGTCGCATTCGAGCTCGATGGCACGCAGGGTGGCGGCGGTATCCGTGGTGAAGAACGGATTGCCCGTGCCGCCACCGAGGACGACGACGAAACCCTCTTCCAGGGCCTGCTTGGCATCACGTGCGGTGAAGGTGTCGGCAACTGAAGGCATGGTCGCAGCGCTGAAGGGCTTGGATTTAACCCCTTGACGCGAAATGGCGTTCGAGAGCGCCAGAGCGTTGATCATGGTTCCGAGCATGCCCATGAGATCGGCCGTCACACGGTCGGTGCCGTCGGCAGCGCCGGCCATGCCACGGAAAATGTTACCGCCGCCGACGACGATGGCGACCTGGGTTCCGGCTTGTGCGACCTGGGCAATCTGACGGGCAACGGCCTGGAGAAATGGCGGTTCGATGCCGAAGGAGTTGTCCCCCGCCAGCGCCTCGCCCGACACTTTGAGCAGAATGCGCTTATAAGCCGACGCCATGGGAGACCTCACGTTAAAGAGCTGCGGGCTCGCGATTCCGCAAGGCCCATGAGACACTAGGGCATAATTGCCGCAAGCTGAAGGCCGAGCCACGCAGGAAGTAAATGCAAAACTTACGGAGCTCGATCCGCATCATCGGAGAGCGAAGGACGGGCCATTGCTGGCCCGTCCAAATCATCAGGCCTTTACGCCTGCGGTCGCTGCAACTTCGGCAGCAAAGTCGGTCTCGACCTTCTCAATGCCTTCGCCAAGAGCGTAGCGCACGAACTTGGTCAGCTTGATGGGCGCACCAGCGTCCTTCTCGGCATTCTTGATCGCGTCGGCAACCTTGGTCTCGCCGTCGATCACGAAGGTCTGCGCGAGGAGCGTGACTTCTTCGTAGTACTTGCGGAGACGGCCATCGACCATCTTCTCGGCGATGTCTGCGGGCTTGCCCGATTCCTTGACCTGCTCAAGAATGATGGCGCGTTCGCGAGCCACAACGTCCTGATCCAGTTCGCTTGCATCGATTGCCAGCGGATTGGTCGCTGCGATGTGCATGGCAAGCTGCTTGCCCAGAGCCGACAGAGCGGCCTTGTCGCCGGTCGATTCGAGAGCAACCAGAATGCCGATCTTGCCCAGGCCAGCCTTGACGGCGTTGTGGACATAGCTTTCGACCACGCCATCGGTGACCGAAACGGTCACAGTGCGGCGCAGATTCATGTTTTCGCCGATCTTGGCGATCGCTTCGGTCAGCTCTGCCTTGACCGAGTGACCAGCGCCGGGGAACGGCATTTCGCCGAGCTTGGCGACATCGCCGTCAGCGTCGAGAGCAAGCTTGGCGATCGAGCCAACGATGTTCTGGAACTGCTCGTTGCGGGCAACGAAGTCGGTTTCCGAATTTACTTCGACGACGGCAGCCTTGGTGCCGGAGGTCGCAACGCCAACCAGACCTTCGGCAGCGACGCGATCAGCCTTCTTGGCAGCCTTGGCAAGGCCACGGGTGCGCAGCCAATCGACGGCAGCTTCCATGTCGCCATTGGTTTCGGCCAGGGCCTTCTTGCAGTCCATCATCCCGACGCCGGTCGAGTCGCGGAGCTGCTTAACCAGTGCAGCAGTGATTTCCATGGGTTCACCTTTCGGCGGCCCCAGACCGGGGCCGCATAGTTTCGTTCAAACGATTCCGGACATACCGGACTTAGTTGACAGCTGCGCCTTCGGCCGGAAGATCTTCTGCCGGAGCTTCCGAGGAAGCGCCAAGATCAGCACCGAGCGAGCTGGACGAACGGCCGATACCGTCGAGGGCAGCGCGCGAGATCAGCGAAACATAAAGTTCGAGAGCGCGGCTGGCGTCGTCATTGCCCGGGATCGCGTAGTCAACGATATCCGGATCGCAATTGGTGTCGACGATGGCGACGACCGGGATACCGAGACGGCGGGCTTCCTTGATCGCGTTGGCTTCCTTGTTGGTGTCGATCACGAAGAGGAGCGAGGGAACATTGCCCATGTCCTTGATGCCGCCGAGGTCGCGCTCAAGACGCTCCTGCTCGCGGGACATCATCAGGCGCTCTTTCTTGGTGCGGAGAGCCAGATCGTCTTCGCTCATCGATTCCAGTTCGCGCAGACGCGAGATGGAGTTCGAGATCGTCTGCCAGTTGGTCAGCGTGCCGCCGAGCCAACGCGAATTGACGTAGTACTGAGCAGACTGCTTGGCAGCTTCAGCAACGAGGGGAGCCGCCTGGCGCTTGGTGCCGACGAAGAGCACGCGGCCGCCATCGGCAACGGTGTCGGAAACGAGCTGCAGCGCGCGGCTGAGGGCCGGCACGGTCTGCGACAGGTCGAGAATGTGGATGTCGTTGCGAACGCCGAAAATGAAGCGTTCCATCTTCGGGTTCCAGCGGTGCTTCTGGTGGCCGAAGTGCACGCCTGCTTCGAGGAGCTGGCGCATGGAGAATTCTGGCAGAGCCATGTGATATATCCTTTACCGGTTAATACCTCCACGAAGCGAGTGCGACGGTTGCCCGCCACCGGATGGCGTTCCCTATGAGGAAGGCCTGCTTCGTGTGTGAGATCGCGCCTGGCAAACCGCCGGACGCGTGGGCGATATAAGCGAACTCGCCCCTGAGCGCAACCCGCCTCGCCTTCCGAGATAACGAACACTCACATGATCGTCAGCGAACCATCGTCCGACTTGGTTGTTAACCAATCATAGACCCGCGCGTCGACGTGGGGACAAGGGTGAAAGCCCCGAGCGGAGGAGGAGGAGTTTGGGCTCGCCTCCTCCGCGTTTATTTGTCACTCGGCAATTGTCCTATCGGCCGAGCATACCTTGCATCAGTTAAACCGCACGTCCGTGATGCCTTCGAGCGCCTTGATGCCGCCGGCGACTTCGGCGCTGACGGCGTATTTTCCGGGAAGTTCGATTTCGTATTCCTTGGCGCCGGCGTCGCGAATGACGACGAGACTTACGGTGCCGTTACCGCCGCGTTTGAGCTGGGCACCGACTGATGGAAGCGCCTTGGCATCTGCGGCAAAAATGGTGAGCTGACGATCAATGCTTTCGGCCGCGCCTTCGATGGGTTTTGCTCCATTGAGCATGAGGCTGATGCCTTCCGCGCGCTCTTGAGCACCAACTTCAAGAATGACCGAATTGCCCGGCTGAAGAATCGCCCCGAATTGGCTGATCTGCTCGGAGAAGGCGATGCACTCAAAGGTACCGCTCTGATCCGAGAGGGTCAGGATCATCATCGGCGTGCCTTTACGCGTTCGCCTGTCGTTACGCGATGAGATGGTACCGGCAAGGCGTCCAGCGGAAGCACCATCTTTTACGGCGCGCTCGAAATCACCCCAGCGCTGAACGCGCAGCCGTTCGAAGAGATCGGCATAGGCATCGAGCGGGTGGGCCGAAAGGTGAAAGCCGATGGCCGATAGTTCGCGATCGGCGCGCTCAGTGGACGTCCAGGCGGGCACGCCTGTCGGCAACCGGAATGTTTCGGGTTCGCTCGAGGCAAACATGTTCCATTGGCCTTCGTTGCGCTCGGACGTCAGCGCCTGGGCAGTCCCCATGATCTGCTCGATGGCGGCAAAAGCGATCTCGCGACGCGGCGCGAGCCCGTCAAAGGCCCCTGCACTAACGAGCGTTTCGAGTGTGCGCTTGTTTATCGCCTTGGGATCGACGCGGCGGGCGAAGTCCCCGAGATCCTTGAACGGATTGTCGCCGCGGACCTCGACGATATGCTCGGCGACTGCGCGGCCGACGCCTTTGACAGCCGATAGGCCATAATGAATGCGATCGTCCTTCACCGAGAAGACGACTTCTGACGCGTTGACGCAGGGGGCGACGACTTCGATCTTCTTCTTGCCAGCCTCGCGGCGGAAGTCGGAGAGTTTATCTGTCTGGGCCATATCGAGCGTCATCGAGGCCGCATAGAATTCATGCGGGTAATGCTGCTTGAGATAGGCGGTCTGATAGGACACCCAGGCATAGGCGGCGGCGTGGCTCTTGTTGAAGCCATAGTTCGCGAACTTGGCCAGAAGATCGAAAATCTGATCGGCCAAGGCTTCGCCGACGCCCTGCGGGCCGGACCCTTCGCGGAAGCGAATCCGCTGGTTATCCATCTCCGCCTTGATCTTTTTGCCCATGGCGCGGCGAAGCATGTCGGCTTCGCCCAGGGAGTAGCCCGACAGGAGCTGGGCGATCTGCATCACCTGTTCCTGATAGACGATGATGCCATAGGTTTCGTCGAGCACTTCGCTGATCTTGGGATGAGGATAAGCCACCTCTTCCCTGCCGTGCTTACGGTCGATGAAGCTTGGGATATTGTCCATCGGACCCGGCCGATAGAGCGCGTTCATGGCGATGAGATCTTCGATGCGGTCGGGCTTGAGATCCATCAGGGCACGCCGCATGCCGCCACTTTCGAACTGGAAGATGCCGTAGGTGTCGCCCCGGGCATAGAGATTGTAGGTTTCGGCGTCATCGATCGGGATCGCATCGATATCGAGATCGACGCCGCGCTTGCGGACCATTTCGACAGCGTATTGGATCGTGGTCAGGGTCTTGAGACCCAGGAAGTCGAACTTGACCAGACCCGCCGGCTCAACCCACTTCATATTATATTGCGTTACCGGCATATCGGAACGCGGATCGCGATAAAGTGGGACGATGTCTTGTAGCGGCCGATCACCGATCACGATACCGGCGGCGTGAGTCGAGGCGTGCCGATAAAGACCTTCGAGCGATTTCGCGATTTCGACGAGCTGGCCGACGGCCTCGTCTTCCTCAGCCATCTGCTTGAACTGCGGCACCTCGTTCATGGTGCGCTCGACGGTCCAGGGATCGGCAGGATTGGCCGGCACCATTTTGCAGATGCGATCCACCTGGCCATAGGGCATCTGCAGAACGCGACCGACGTCGCGCAGCACTGCACGTGCCTGGAGCGAACCGAAGGTGATGATCTGGGCGACCTGTTCGACGCCATATTTCTTCTGCACGTATTCGATGACTTCCTCGCGCCGGTCCTGGCAGAAGTCGATATCGAAGTCGGGCATCGAAACGCGTTCGGGATTGAGGAAGCGTTCGAAGAGAAGATTGTAGCGCAACGGATCGAGGTCGGTGATCGTCGTCGCATAAGCGACGAGCGAACCGGCACCGGAACCACGGCCCGGACCGACCGGAATGCCCTGCGCCTTGGCCCATTGGATGAAGTCGGCCACGATGAGGAAGTAGCCGGGGAATTTCATCTTCTCGATGACGTTCAGCTCGAAATCGAGCCGATCGCGATATTCTTCCTCGGTCTTTCCGGGGCCGGGACCGTGGGCGGCAAGACGTTTGTCGAGGCCGGTGATCGCCATGTCGCGCAAGGCATTGGCTTCTGCGGCGACGACTTCATCTTCGGTCGCGTGCGATCCGGCAGCGAATTTGGGAAGAATCGGTCCACGGGTGCGCGGGCGATAGGCGATACGCTTGGCAATCTCGATGGTTGAATCGACCGCCTCGGGGAGATCCGAGAACAGCTCGATCATCTCCGCGCGGGTCTTGAAATAATATTGGTCGTTGAGCTTGCGACGCTCGGTTTGGGCAAGGACGGAACTGCCAGCAATGGCGAGAAGCGCGTCATGCGCTTCGTATTCTTTGGCGGTCTTGAAAAATGGCTCGTTGGTCGCGACGAGCGGAATGCCCTTGCGATAGGCATAGTCGACAAGACGCGGCTCGACATTGGCCTCTTGCGCCCGGCCGTGGCGCTGCAATTCGATATAGAGACGATCGCCGAACAGATCGGCGAGACGATCGAGCCGGCGCAGTGCATTTGCGTCCTGGCCATGAGCGAAGGGCATGTCGATGGCGCCTTCGGGGCCACCGGTCAGGCAAATCATGCCAGTGAGCGATTCTTGGGTCAGCCAGTCGAGCTTGGCGCGCGCCAAACCATTTTCGCCCTGCATATAGGCGCGCGAAACGAGGCGGGAGAGATTGGCAAAGCCCTCTTCGGACTGAGCCATCATCACGACGCTGGATTTACCGGTCCAGGCAACATGTCCACGCTCACTGATACGCTCTTCGGCGGCAGCAAAATCGATAGCCAACTCAACGCCGATCAGCGGCTGGATGCCCTTTTTCGTCGCCTTCTCGGAAAATTCGAGTGCACCGAAAAGATTGGCCGTATCAGCCAGACCGAGCGCCGGCTGATTGTCGGCCGCTGCAAGTTTGAGAATCGCCTCAAGCTGGACTGCTCCTTCGAGGAGCGAGAAAGCCGAGTGAACGTGTAGGTGAATAAAGCCGGGGCCGCGCATATTGGTCTCCTCAGAAAAGTCTGAGCCAATGGACGGCCGAGGTCAAATCACCCTGCCCCCAATCCACAGGCATCAGCCCAGATGCGTTAGCAGGTCCATCCAGGTCAGCGACCCGATGGTGAAGGCTCCGAGGGTCACGAAGGCGGCGAAGTCCTTGAGGAAATCAATCATCTCTAGCTCCCGTGTTGCTATAATGTTCTTATATGTTCGGTTTTCGTTCTGGTCTAGTGAGATGATCGGGGAAAGCGGGGACAGGGTTAACGCGTTAGGGATTCGTTAGAGGCAGCTCAGCGGGACGCGAGATGCATCCGCTGGAATCAGCGCACGACAAAGCGCCGGCCAGCCTGTGGCTTCCGGATGGGTGGACGGACCTCGGAGCGGCATTCGCCTCGAAGGGTTTTTAGTAGAGTGAAGCGGATGCCGCTCCGAGGCGCCATTTTTTCGGATAGGCGCAGGACGCCGATCGATCGCTCGTCGAAAGGCGTTCAGCACCCAAACGCACGACTGGAGACGATCCATCGCGATTGGCCCTCCCGCTACTGTCGTCTGCAGACCGTCCTTGCGGGATTGGAGGGACAGGATAAGCGAAAGAAAATGGGCGGGAATAAACGGGATAAGTGCGGGTCTGGAGACCCGCCGCGCGCTTTCGGCTACTTGCTGTAGACTGTCGCGGGATCGAAAAGCCTGGGCAGTCCGGTGTCCGCAAGGCTCGCCGTATGGCCCGACGTCTCGATGCGGCGATAAAAGCAGCTCTTGCGGCCTGTGTGGCAGGCGGCACCGCGGCCGGTTTGGCGGACGGTCATGACGAGGCAATCCTGATCGCAATCGGTGCGGAGGTCGACGACCTCTTGCATTTCGCCTGAGGTTTCGCCCTTTTTCCAGATCGATTGGCGCGACCGGGACCAATAGTGGGCGATGCCAGTCTCAAGAGTGAGGCCGAGTGTCTCGGCGTTCATATGGGCGACCATGAGGACGTCCTTCGAACCGTCTTCTACGGTGACGACCGTGATCAGCCCATGGGCGTCGAAGCGCGGGGCGAAGGTCGAACCCTCTTCCAACTCATCATGGGTCAGCGTCTTTGGGTCGGCAAAGGAGATCATTCAGGTCACCCTATATGTTGTGCGAGGCTCTAGCGCGCATCCAATTCGATTACCACTGCCGAAAACTGGCAGTTCGGCAGTCTAGTGTTTTGGCGAATGGAGATCGATCATGACGAAATACTGGATCGCAGTGGCTTCGGCCGAACATGCGCGGCGCGGCAAAGCCGGGTTCATGCAGGTCAACCACGGGAAGAAGACGCCACTGCAGCGGATCCGTGCCGGAGATGGCGTGACCTACTACTCGCCCGCTGAAACTATCCGCGGCAAGGATCGCCTGCAAAGTTTCACAACGATCGGCAGTGTGCGGGACGAAGAGCTCTATCAGGGCGAGATGGGCGGCGACTTCACGCCCTGGCGGCGCAATGTCGATTATGCCGACGCGATCGAAGCGCCAATCGCGCCTTTGCTGGACACGCTTGATTTCACGCGTGGCAACCGCAACTGGGGTTACCAGATGCGGCTGGGCCTGTTCGAGATTTCAGAGCACGATTTCCGCGCCATCGCCGAAGCGATGCACGCGGAAGTTTGAGTGGGAGGTTAGCCCTGTTGGCGGATCAGCGGCTGATCATGCCGAAGAAGCGGTCCTGCTCGATGCGATCTTCGGCGAAAACACCGGTGAAGCGATGGGTGATCGTCTTGACGTCGTGAGCCCGGACGCCGCGCATGGTCATGCACATATGCTCGGCTTCGAGCATGACGGCGGCGCCGCGCGGACCAAGATTTTCGTTGATCGCGTCGATGATCTGCGCCGTCATCGTCTCTTGAGTCTGGAGGCGACGCGCGAACACTTCCACGAGACGTGCGAGCTTGGAGAGGCCAACGACGCCATCATGGGGCAGATAAGCGATGTGCGCCTTGCCGTAGAACGGCACCATGTGGTGCTCGCAATGGGCATAGAACGGAATATCGCGCACCAGCACGATGTCGTCGTAACCGCCCACTTCACGGAACGTCTTCGCAAGGACGGCCTTGGGATCCTGTCCATAGCCGCCAAAAAGCTCGCCATAAGCCTTGGCAACACGCGCTGGCGTCTCAAGCAGACCTTCGCGAGTCGGGTCATCGCCAGCCCAGGCGATCAGGGTGCGCACTGCCGCTTCGGCTTCTTCGCGCGTCGGTCGCGGGAGTGCCGTCGAAGAGGTGGGTGCTGGGAAAACAGGATTGACGGACGCGTCCACGGAATGACTCCTAACTGGCAATCGCCCTGATTACGCTGGCGCCGGGCAGTTGGACCACACGGGCATATGAAACCCTGGCAGTCCTCGCCGGAGCCTCTATATAGAAGGCGTACAAGACGGGAACAAGAAGCCAGTTTTTCCAATGGCGCTTATTGAGCTCTATTCAGACAAGATTCTCGACATTGCCGGCAATGCGTCGCAGCCGGGACGGCTGGCCGCGCCGCAGGCTTCGGCGCGGAAGGTTAGCCGCGTTTGCGGATCACTGATCGAGGTGGATGTCGTCGTAACCGATGGGATCATCTCGGCCTATGGGCATGAGGTATCGGCATGTGCCCTGGGACAGACATCGGCGGCGATCGTGGCGCGGGAAATCGTCGGCACGCCGGTCGAGACCTTTTTGGCGTTGAGCCGGCAGATGCGCGATATGCTCAAGGGCGAGGGCGAGGCGCCGGGTGGAAAGTGGTCGGACTTGGGCTATCTCGAAGCTGTCCGCGACTTTCCGGCGCGGCATGCATCAACACTGCTGGTGTTTGAAGCAGTGGCTGATGCGTTGAAGAAAATTGATACCGATCAACGCGCTGCAGCGGAAATTTGATGCAGCGCGTGATCGATCTGTTCTGGCGCGTCATCGATTTGCCGTTCAAATTTGCGGCCATTCTTCTGATTACCATATATCGCTACACGCTCTCCGCTTTTGCAGGGCGCACCTGCCGGCACCTGCCAACGTGTTCGGAATATACGCGAGATGCCATATGGCACTTTGGTTTCTGGCCCGGTGGATGGATGGGGCTGTCGCGCTTTGTGCGCTGCCGTCCGGGCGGAACGCACGGCTACGATCCGTTGCCTGAAGCTATCCCGGTCGAGGCGAAGTGGTATGCGCCTTGGAGCTATGGGCGATGGAAGTAGGCCGCTGCAACTAGCAGTTGGCCCCCAAGTGTTTGAAGTGCTTGCGCCCAAGCAATGACAGCAGTGCGCCCCAAAGGGCTGGCACGACGGCAAAAGCGTGCTATTCAGGCCGCCTTGTGGCGATTTCGCGCTGCAATTATCCCAATTTCTGGAGATCCAAAATGACGATCAAGGTGACGTTCCCCGATGGTGCAGCTCGCGAATATCCGCGCGGCACCACCGGCACCACCGTGGTCGAAGGCATCTCCAAGAGCCTCGCCAAAAAAACCATCGCCATGCGCTGGAACGGCGTCGTTTCCGATCTTTCGGATGCGCTAGAGGCTGACGGCAAGATCGAGTTCGTGACGCGCGAACCCGGGTCTAAGGATGCGCTCGAGCTTATCCGCCACGACGCCGCGCACGTGTTGGCCGAGGCGGTGCAGGAGCTGTGGCCCGATACGCAGGTGACGATCGGTCCGGTGATCGAGAACGGCTTTTATTACGACTTTTTCCGCAAAGCCGGGCCGTTCACCGAAGATGAGCTGCGCGTCATCGAAAAGAAGATGAGTGAAATCATCGATCGCGGTGCTGCCTTCACCAAGGAAGTGTGGACGCGCGACCAGGCCAAGGACTTCTTCCGCGCCAAGGGCGAAGAGTTCAAGGTCGAGCTGGTCGACGCGATTCCGGCTGACCAATCGCTTAAAATGTACAAGCAGGGTCAATGGATCGATCTTTGCCGCGGCCCGCATATGCGGACCGTGAAAGATGTCGGCCAGGCTTTCAAGCTGACCAAGGTGGCCGGCGCTTACTGGCGTGGCGATAGCAATCGCCCGGTGCTTTCGCGCATTTACGGCACGGCTTTCGCGACCAAGGAAGAGCTCGACGCGTACCTCGTCATGGTGGAAGAGGCGGAAAAGCGCGACCATCGCAAGATCGGCCAGGACTTGGACCTGTTCCACTTCCAGGCTGAGGCGCAAGGCTCGGTGTTCTGGCATCCGCGCGGCTTTACCATCTATAACCAGATGGAAGCCTATATCCGCCGGCGCCTGAATTCGTCGGGCTATGTCGAGGTGAAAACCCCGCAATTGATGCACGCCAAGTTCTGGGAGCAATCCGGGCACTGGGGCAAGTATCGCGAGAACATGTTCGTCGTACCTGATGTCGTGCCAAACACGGATGAAGACGGTCCGGTGTTTGAGGACGTTGGCGACCTTCTGGCGCTCAAGCCGATGAACTGCCCGGCCCACGTGCAGATCTTCAACCAGGGCATCAAGAGCTATCGCGACCTGCCGCTGCGCATGGCCGAGTTCGGCTGCTGTCACCGCAACGAGGCCCATGGTGCGCTCCATGGTCTGATGCGCGTGCGGCAGATGACCCAGGACGACGCGCATATCTTCTGCCGCGAAGACCAGATCCAGAGCGAGACGGAGCACTTCGTCCACCTGCTCTATTCGGTCTATGGACATCTTGGCTTCGACAATGTCGTCATCAAGCTCGCGACGCGGCCGGAGAAATTCGGCGGCACCATCGAGCGTTGGGATGCAGCCGAAAAGGCGCTGGGCGATGCCCTGCGCGCGACCGGCTACGATTTTGAGATCGCCGAGGGCGAAGGCGCGTTCTATGCGCCCAAGCTCGAATTCCACCTCAAGGACGCCATCGGTCGGTCCTGGCAGGTCGGTACGCTGCAGCTCGACTATGTGCTGCCCGAACGCCTCAACGCGACCTATGTCGCCGAGGATGGCTCACGGCAGTTTGCCGTGATGCTGCATCGCGCGATTCTCGGATCGCTCGAGCGCTTCATCGGCATTCTGATCGAAAACCATGCCGGCAAGATGCCGATGTGGCTGGCCCCGACCCAAGTTGTGGTTGCGACCATCGTTTCGGAAGCGGACGAGTATGGTCAGAAGCTGGTCAACCAGCTCCGGGCCGTAGGCATCCGTGCCGAGCTCGACACCCGCAACGAGAAGATCAACTACAAGGTGCGCGAGCATTCGGTGCAGAAGGTGCCGTTGATGTTCGTGGTGGGCAAGCGCGAGGCCGAGGAAGGCACGGTTTCCGTGCGTCGTCTCGGCACCGAGGGCCAACAGGTCATGCCATCGATGGAAGCGATCGTTTCGCTTCTTACCGAGGCGACCCCGCCTGATCTCAAGGATAAGGCGCAGGCTGCATAAGATGCCGCAGCGTCCGTCTAATCGGGAAATGAAGGCACTGTTTCATCTGGGCGAGGACAAGGTCCTCGGCCCGGATGACTTCAAGGATATCGGCGAAAAAACCTTTGCCGGCATGCTGAAGAAGAAGTGGGTGGAAGAGGTCGAGCCGGGCAAATTCCGGACGACCGAAAAAGGCCGCGTCATCCATGATGAAGAGGTCTATTTCACTGGGCGCTGGAAGCGCTGAGGACAAGAAGGAGCGGGTCGATGGCTGATCCGATTGCCATAACCCGCTGCGTTTCCATCGATCCCGGCGAGATCGAGGAGACTTTTGTGCGCGGCTCCGGGCCCGGCGGACAGAACGTCAATAAGGTCGCAAGCGCGGTGCAGCTGCGCTTCGATCTCGAAAATTCTCCCAATATTCCCGAGCCGATGAAGCGACGCGTGGCGGCGCTGGCGGGCAGCCGAATGACCAAGGATGGCGTGATCGTCATTCTGGCCAATATCCATCGCGATCAGCCGCTCAATCGGGCGGAAGCGCAGGCGCGGCTTGTGGCGCTGCTGCGCGAAGGCGCCTATCCGCCAAAACCACGCATCGCGACGCGACCGACGCTCGCCTCCAAGACGCGGCGGCTCGACGCCAAATCCAATCGCTCCAGCATAAAGACCGGACGCGGACGGCCGCAATTCGAAAATTAGTTTTCTGACATCGGGGACAGTGTCATGAGTTTGAAGTTTGGGACCAGTGGCGTGCGTGGCCTGGTGGTCGATCTCGAAGGCCAGCCGGCGCGCCGCTATGTGACGGCGTTTATGCGGCATTTGCAAACGTCGGGGCAGATGGCGGGCGGGCGCGTGCTGGTCGGCTATGACCTGCGACCCTCCAGCCCGGCGATTGCCGAGGATTGCCTCGCGGCGATTGCCTATGCCGGGTTCGAGCCGGTGGATTGTGGCGCAGTGCCGACGCCGGCGCTGGCGTTGCAGGCGATGACGACCGGGAGCGCTGCGGTGATGATCACCGGCAGCCATATTCCCGCCGATCGCAATGGTCTAAAATTTTACAAACCGGCCGGCGAAGTCAGCAAGGCTGATGAAGCGGGTATCGTCGCGTCACTGTCGGATATCGATGTGCCGGACTACGATGAATCGGTGCTCGACGAAAATGAGGAAACGCTGGAAGCCTATCGCGATCGCTGCGTGGATCTGTTGCCGGTCGGTGCACTGGAAGGGTTCAAGATCGGGGTTTTCGAGCACTCGACGGTGTCACGGGAACTGATGGGCGAGGTGCTGGCGGCGCTTGGGGCGAAAGTCGTATCGTTGGGGCGGAGCGATGTCTTCGTGCCGGTGGATACCGAGGCGTTTTCGGATGCCCTGTTCGCCCCCCTGCCCGGCTGGGTGCGCGAACATGAGCTTGATGCGATCGTCTCGGCCGACGGCGATGCGGACCGGCCGCTGGTGATGGATGGCAGTGGCAATTTCGTGCGCGGCGATGCGCTGGGCTTGCTGGCGGCACGGTTCTTGTCGGCAAAGACTGTGGTAACGCCGGTGACGTCGAATTCGGCGATCGAGCGCACGGGCTACTTTGCAGAAGTCGTTCGGACCCGTGTCGGCTCGCCTTTTGTCGTCGCGGAGATGAAAAAGGCTGAAAAGGTCGTCGGCTTCGAGGCCAATGGTGGGACGTTTGTTGGTGAAGGTTTTGACCTCACGGCCCTGCCGACCCGCGACGCGATTCTGCCGGTCATTGCTGCGCTCGGCCTAGCCGCGGCGGAAAAGATTTCGGTGGCAGAACTAGTGGCACGGTTGCCGTTGCAGGTGGCGGTGGCAGACCGGTTGCAGAACGTGCCGGGCGATCGTAGTGGGCCGTTTCTTGAGCGTCTGCAAAAAGATAGCGGGTACGCGGCAGAGGTTTTTGCGCCCCATGAGATCGCCAATGTGAATGCGATCGACGGACTGCAATTCCATCTCAAGAGCGGCGAGACGGTGCATTTCCGCGCCTCGGGCAATGCGCCGGAGTTACGCTCTTATGTCGAGGCCGGGACGGCGGAGCGGGCCAAGGAATTATTGGCTTGGTCTATGGGTGCGCTGGAGAAGGCGGTTCGCTGAGAACCCCGGCTGTCATCCCGGCGCAGCATCTTGAGCGGAATGCAAATTACTAGAAAACTTGGGGCGGCCTGCGGGCCGCCCCTCTTATTTACTTCGCTGCGGCGGTGATGTTCACCTTATCGATCAGAACCGTGGGATCCTGTTCGGCAGCCATGAAGTCAACCATGCCGAGACCGGGATCTTCCTTGGCTTCGATGGCGATGTTGAGCGACTTACCCTTGCCGCTGACGAACTGATTGATCGCCTGACCGAGCTTGGCCGCGTCGGCAGCGCCAGCCATCATGCCGACAACAGTGCCTTCAGCGAGACCGGCAAAGACCGGGCGCAGCGTTGCGGGGTCAGTGCCCTGCTCTGCTCCGACGACCGCAAGGATGATGTCCGAGAGGCCAGAATCGGTGACGTCGAGGTTGAGTGCCTTGACCGCGATTCCCATGCCGGCAGCGATGGCTTCGTTCTCATCGAGCGAGAACAAGGTTTCCGTTGCATTGGCGAAAGTACCGGTCAGCACAATGTTCGCCAGATCTTTGCCGGTCACGGAGATTTCGCTGACGTCGATTGTGTCGGTTGCTTCGTCCCAGGCGGCGGCAAAGCGGAAGCCGGCGTCGATGTCCCTGATGCCGAGCGAGATCAACTGCTGCAGTTGCGGATCGCCGCTTTCTTCCGGAAGCGCCGCCTTGATACCCGTGGCGGAGGTATCGATCATGCCCGGGATGCCGTTGACGTAGTTGCCCAGCGTCAGGTCGAAATTGTCGATGTCAAAGACGACGCGCTCACCATCAGCTTCGGGGTCGGGGATATCGACCGACAGTCCGGCAAAGGAGAACCCTTCGAACGACGGGACCAAAGTGCGGGCATTGGCATCGAACCAGGCCTCGTCCACTTCGGCAGGAACATTGGCGAGCGCCTCGATGGTCGAGGTCATATCGAACTGTTTGACGGTGACGTTATCGATGGAGACTGCGCCATTGCCCTCGACCGACACGTCAAAACCATCCATCGAAATTTGCGGATAGATGCCGGGGGTCATGCCGCCCATCGTGACATTGCCAACGTTGAAGGTCATCGGCTGACCTTGGTCATCCTGCCCGTCACAGGCAAAACCTTCAAATGTGAAAGGATCACTTTCGAACGCCGTCAGGAAATCGGCATACATCTTGACGAACTCGCCAAAGAGCGCCGGATCGGCCATGTCGGGATCCGCTTCCATCCGCTGCGCCAGATGGACGAATTCGATAATCGAAGTCTTGAGCGGACGTCCGCGGACGCCGCCACCTTCGAAAGGACCGATCTCGCAGGTCATTTCGGGCGCTTCGAACGTGCCGCCTTCCATCTTGAAGTCGGAATAGAGCGTCTGCATCTCCTCGGATTCACCGGCGTCGACGAGGCCGTAGATGCCGAGAATTCCGCGGATGTTGAAATTGCTGACCGATGTTGCGCCCCAATCGGCACCACCTTCGGGCATGGTCATTCCCGTACCGTCGAGGCTGGCGCTGGCGGCCACCCCATCAACCACGTCTTCGAGGACGAGGTTGGTGAATGTGAGGACGGCTTCCTGAGCTTTGCCTTCGACAGTCGAGGTAATGTTGATGGAGATTTCCGGAACGGTGATGCTGTCAGCGTTGAGGGTGCTCAGCGCTTCAGCATTCGTTTCGATGTCGCCGGAGAGAATCGACTTGATAGTGTCGCCATCGATCGACGAATTGACCGCATCGACCGTCGGGATCGACACGGAAACATCATCGATTGAGGATTCCTGGGTTGCCGGGGCACTCGTGTGCTTGTCCTTGGTCTTTTGCGCCCAGGCGGGGGCTGCAGGTAGAGCAACGCTGACGAGACATGCAGCAGTGATCGCTGCCAGAGTGCGTCTCGACATGAATTTCAAAGTCATGTGGTTCTCCCGGTTGTGGGCGGACCTTGCACCGTGCCGCCGATCTCTAGCCAAAGGAATATCCGCCTATCCGCGTGCAGGCAAATGCTGCGACCGCGGCAAGCGGAGCCTCATGTGCGCCGTTCGAAAAGCCCGACCATCAGGAAGCCAGTCAAGAAGCCCCCAAGATGCGCCTGCCATGCGACACCAAGGCTTGTGCCCATCAAAAGTGGCGCCAAGGGGACCGCAGCGTTGAGCAGGAGCCAGATGAGGGTGAAAAAGCGCGACCGCGGATTGACGAAAGTCTCGCGCATACTCGCAAGACGCCTGCCGAGGACGATGCGCTGGCCAGTCTCGGGATGCTGCGCGTAGAGAATAGGCTGGAAAATGAAGCGCACGGCAGCACCGGTCAGCCCCGCCACACCACCGGAAGCGCCGATGAGATAGGCGCCGGAATAAAGCGATGTCGCAGCGAACGCCGCGGCGCCGCCGGCGGCAGAGAGAAGGAAAATCGCGAGCATCGGCCCTGCCCCATAGCGCCGCACCACCGGGCTTGCAAATATGACGAGCCAGGCGACGTTGACGAGCAAATGGTCCCAACCGCCATGAAGAAAGGCATGCGAAAATGGGGTCCAAATCAGCGGGATGGCGACGCTTAAATCCTGGGCGGCGAGGACGATCCGCAGCGGCTGAAACGCGAACCAGAAGTAGAGCTGGGTCTGCCCTTCTTCGTTAAGGACCATGGTTGCAGCGACATGAATCGCTGCCAGAATTCCGACGAGCACCGTAACGGATGCCGGTAACAGGAAGATCGGCTCGCGCGCGGGACGTCCAGAAGAACCGGGCGTTTGGTCTAATTCGCTCATCCACAGTCTCCCAGAGCCCACGGCTCCTTGGCTTACGCTGGTCTTTTCCACATTGGGACACCCGCGTTAACCTTAATTAATGTTTAAGCAGGCAATCGCCCTACCGATTTGCCATTGTCACGACGCGGCAGACGACTCTCACGGCGAGAGGTTGCCTCTCATGACAAAGCGGGTCCGAACCATGCAGATGCCGAGCACCAATACGCTCTATACCTATTGGAACACGATTCGTGGTGCGCGCAGCGCGCCCGACCGTAAGGATATCGATCCGACCCGCATCCGTGAGGCTCTGGCCAATACGTTCATTCTCGAACTCAACGAGGACGACAAGTTTTCCTTCCGCCTTGCCGGCTCGCACCTCTGCACCAGCTATTGCCGCGAATTGAAGGGCCGGTCGTTCTCGGCTCTCTGGCATGATCGCGACCAGGATGCGATGGATACGCTGATCCGCGCCGTGACCGAAGACCACGCCGTTGCGCTCGTCACGTTCCAGGGCACCACTGCCCTTCACACCAAGACCTCGTTCGAACTGATCCTGATGCCGCTCCGTCATAACGGCTCGAGCCACACGCGGATTCTCGGCGCCATGACCGCTCAGGACGAACCCTATTGGCTGGGCGTACAGCCGATCGCCGAGCAGCGGATCACGGGCCTGCGCTTGATCTGGCCGGACGAAATGCCGCGCGAGGAATCGGTGCGCGAAGTCGCCGCCAATGTCGTCAACGATATCGGTTTTGCGCCAGCAGCGCCGATCGGCGCCATGCAGACTACCCTTTATGGCCGCAGCGCACGTCGTTACGCACACCTCGCCGTCATCGATGGTGGGCGCCACTAATCCAACCATGCGTTAACCCAGAATCGGTATCCTGCTTGCATTAGGTGCTGTAGGCAGGAACCGGTAGCGCATGCTTAGTGACGATCTGGATTCTCCCCGCACACTTGCTTTTGGGCAAGAGAACCGCTTTCAACGCGTCAAGGTCTCGATCCTTGGTCGCTATATGCTTGCGGATCGACGCGAATTTCCCTGCCAGGTGTTAGAGATGTCGCCGGGCGATGCTTTCCTCATCGCGCCGGTCTCCGGCGCTGAGGGCGAGCGCATCATCGCCTATCTCGATCATCTCGGCCGCATCGAGGGCACGCTACAATCCCACGCGGATGGCGGGTTCACGATGGATATCTCCGCAACGCAGCGCAAGCGCGACAAGATGGCGGCGCAGCTCACCTGGCTCGCCAACAAGGATATCCTCAATCTGCCAGAGGATCGCCGGCACGAACGCGTCGTGCCTGATCTGCGTCACTCGACTGTCGTGCTCGATGACGGTCGGCGCTACAATTGCAAGATCATCGACATTTCGCTCTCGGGTGCTGCCGTCGAGCTCGACGTGCGACCGGCAATGGGCACGCCGATCACAATTGGCCGCATGCGCGCGCGGGTCGTCCGTCACTTCCAGAATGGCGTCGCAGTGGAATTTGCGGCGGCGCAGGAAATGCTCAACGTTGTGCAGCAGAACCTGCGCATGATGGGCTGAGGGTTCACACAGTTCAGAACTGAAAAAGGACGCGCTGGTCGCGTCCTTTTTTATTGGCGTTTGAGGCCGCGAAGACAGCGTAAACCAGACGTTACGCGCTCGGCTAAAACACGGCTCAAATTCAACTCAAACACGCATAAAAACTGCGCTCTCGTTTTCGGAGCGGGGCAATCGGCGGTCCTTAGCGTGGTCTCCATCAGGAGATCGCATAATGACAATCAATTTCAGGCGCCTAGGCGCCGCGGGGATAGCGGTAGCAGCGCTAGCGGGCTGGGCCCAGCCAAGCGCAGCGCTCGACTTCACCAACGCCGCCTATATCCAGGTTGCTTCCACCAATACGTCCATTCCAGTCGGCCATCTCGATTTTTGCCGCCAGCGCCCCGGCGAGTGCATGCCCAATAGTGACGTCGAGTCTGCCGTGACTCTGAATGAGACCAATTGGCAGCAGCTCGTATCGATCAACGCGCACTTCAACCAGACCATCATCCCGGTGACCGATCAGGAACTTTACCAGGTCGAAGAATTCTGGACCTATCCGACCAGCGGCTATGGCGACTGTGAGGATTTTGTTCTCGCCAAGCGCCGCGCGCTGATCGAGGCCGGCTGGCCGGTGAGCACACTGCTGATTTCCGTCGTGCGCCAGACCGATGGCAGCGGCCATGCCGTGCTGATGGTCCGCACCGATCGCGGCGACCTCGTGCTCGACAATCAGGACGGAGCGATCAGGCTCTGGAATGAGACGCCATACCAATATCTGAAGCGTCAGACCCAGGCCAATGCCGGCCAGTGGGTCGATATGCTGGACGATCGCACGACCATCGTCGCCGCGAACTAATACTGCGCTTGAGTTAGAGTTTCCGGGCCCCGCCCATCTGATCCCTGATAGGGGCCTGAAGAACAAAGCCGGCTTTCGCTTAGCGAGGCCGGCTTTGTTGTATTTGAGATCTGCTAGCCGTCAGCGGAAGAACGCGACGTAAAAGCTCATGAAGAAAAGACCGGTGACGAAAGCCCATGTAAAGGCGACGAGCGCACCGATAAGAGCCGAAGTCATGGACAGAGTGCTGTCGTCTTCATGCTGCCAGCCCATATGCAGCATGATGTAAGGACCGCAGATAATGCTCATCGCAAGGTGACCAACCGCGCCCCACAGGCTTCGGCCATCGAGCCTCAGCATGGCCTGCTGTCGGGCGACGCCCTGGTATAAATGCGTACCCGCTGCAGCAATGGAAAGCCCCACGCCCATGATGAAGGCCGCAAGAAGTAGTTCGCGCGTCATCAAAGCCTCCTCAGCCGCCGACCCTCGGCAGAACCAAACTTAACGCTTTGGTAACCATATTGCGGCTGAAGTGAAGTGTCACCTCCGCTTCCGAAAACTGGTTAATACCGGTCATGTCCGCGACATCCCATTCGAACACGGCTCAAGGCCAGATTTCAGGCCTGATGCAAAACCTGGCCGGGATCGCGCTCGGCGTATTGCTGCTGGCTGTCGGCGCAGCCTATCTCGTCGATCAGACCAGCCGACCCGGCACGCGGACGGCCGCTTCGCTGGGCGACGGAAGCGCCATCGTGCAGACCGTGGGTGGCCGTGAGCTGACGATTCCCCAGAACTGGTTCCGCTTTGGCGAGCAGATGCAGACCGGCTTTGTCAGCCAGGTTGATCTATCGGTACATCTGGCCTCTGGCGTCGTCGATGTGACGCTGGTGCCTCGATCGCGGGCGCGGGCGAGCAGTGAATTGCTCGACAGCGTCTACGTGCATCAATTTGCCAAGGGCACACTCAGTGGCGTGCCGGGGCTGATCGGCCAGACGCTTGGGGGGAGTGGATATGCCGGCGAGGTACTTTGGTATGACGCGCTGGCCGCACAGCCATTTGTCGCCAAGTGCATTGCGCCGGTGGAAGTGGATGCCGCGAGTCGCTGCGTGCGCACGGCGCAACTGACATCGGGATTGGCGGCGATTTATAGCTTCGACGCCACCATGCTCGCTGACTGGCGCGACTTCGATGCGCAGATGGGGCAGTGGTTACAAAAAATCGGCGCCAACTAGGGCGCCGATTTCAATTCTATTCGATATCGTCGAGATCGATATCGAGGATCGACATCGAGAACATGTAGGACTTGTCGCCGTCTTCATCATCGAGATGGATGAGACCGATCGACTCGTCGCCAATGAACACCTCAACGGAATCGTTGAGCTTGGCGCGCGGACGCACGTCGATGTTCTTGTTGTTGAATTTCTGTTGCAGGAATTTCTGCAGCTTGATGATCTCGGGATGGTTCACGGCAATCGTCCTGCTGTTGGGTTGGCGCGCAATCTAGTGACTGAGCGGATGCTGACAACCCCTGCCCCAGCCATTTTAGCGGTAACAACGCACGGCAGAGACTTGCCGTCGCTTATGGGTTCTCGTGAACCAGCACCATCTGGTCCATGATCAACGCGGGTTGTGCGCACCCGGCTTCACCAATCACCTTGGCTGGAACGCCCGCGACAGTCGTGCGGGGCGGCACTTCCTTAAGCACCACCGAACCCGCGCCGATGCGCGAGCAATCGCCGACCTGGATATTGCCAAGCACCTTGGCGCCAGCACCAATGAGGACGCCATTGCCGATTTTGGGATGACGATCCTGATCGGCCTTGCCGGTGCCGCCAAGCGTCACGTTCTGCAGCATCGAGACATTGTCGCCGACGACCGCCGTCTCGCCGATGACGAGGCCGGTGCCATGATCGAGCATGATGCCCTTGCCCATGACGACGGCGGGATTGATATCGACTTGGAAGACCTGACTGGCGCGGCTCTGGAGGTAGAGCGCAAAATCGCGGCGGCCGGCCTTTAGGAGGGCATGCGCAAACCGATGGGTCTGGATGGCCTGATAGCCCTTGAAATAGAGCAAGGGCTCGATGGCACGGTGGCAGGCCGGATCCCGCTCAAGCGTGGCTGCGAGATCGACCCGCGCAGATTCGCCAATGGCCGGAACATCGCGGAGAATTTCGAGAAAGGTCTGACGGATGATATCGGCCGAGACGTCTTCGTGATCGAGCCGCGCCGCGAGACGCTGCGCCAAGGCCTCTTCGAAGGTCTCGTGATTGAGAACAGTCGTCAGTGCCATCTTGCCCAGCGCAGGATCGGTGTCCAGAATCTGGCGCGCGCCGGCGCGAACCGCTTCCCAAACGGGATCGACCGATTTGATCTGTGCCGACTTCTGGACGTTGACGCTCATAGGCCGAGCTCCGCTTTATCGAGAAGTACCGATATAAAGCATCTGGTTGCTCAATACAAAGGCCAGGCGCACGGATTGGTTCACGCTTTTATCGCATAAGGAAAAGTCCTCCCCAAAAATTCGAGCGCCGCTGCCTTGAATTTGGTGTCGCCTGTAGCCCGCATGTGATCGCGCCTGGGGATCAAGAAGGCTTCGCCCTGCGGAAGAAGTTCGGCCAGCGGCTCGGGTGGGCCAGCCATCTCGTCGGCCTCGCCGACTGCGACCAGGACCGGAACCTCGATTCGGCGGACATCGGCGCGGGCCATCGGCTGCCGGGACGTTTCCATGCAGGCAGCGAGGGCCTCGCGATCAGAACCCGTGTGATCGGCAAAGATGCGGAACTGACGGGCAGTGGGGTGGGTCAGATCAGTGAGGCTGGGAGCACGGAGGCCCGAGATGATGTCGTTACCATCTGTGAGTCCATTGATCAGGTTCATACCCATCCCGCCGAAGATGGCTGCTGCCACCCTCTCGGGATGGTCATAAGCGAGAAAGGCGGCAACGCGGGCGCCCATGGAATAACCGAGGACAGCGACGCGCGGTTCACCAAGGTGGTCGAGCAGCGCCAGACTGTCCTCGACCATTCGCTCAGGAAAATAGGCATCGGGATCGTGCGGCTTGTCCGACATGCCATGGCCCCGGTGATCGAAGGTGATGGCCTTGTATCCGGCCCCGACGAGCGTATCGACCCAGCCGGTCTCGATCCAGTTGACGCGCCCGCTTGAGGCGAAGCCATGAATGCAAAGGACCGCTGGGCCTTCGCCGGCTGTTTCATAAGCGAGGGAATATCCGCCGGATTGGAACATGGGCATGGGGAAGCTCCTTTGCGCGTCGTCTTATCTCGTGCGGCCCAGCCGTGCCACCCTGACGAGTGCGACAACGAGGTGAGCACTGGCCCTTTTCTTCGCGTCGCGGCTTGGCTATGGTCCGCCACAACAAATCGGCCCTATAGGTTAGACCATGGCTCACGGCACCACCCCGCACTTTCACAACACCGATGGCCTGCGCAGCATCGAGGTTGGGTCCAAGGAATTCCAGTGCATCGGCGCCCTGCCCCCGTTTGATCATCCGCATGTCTATCTCGACATGGGCAAGGACACCGAAATCGTCTGCCCCTATTGCTCGACGCTTTATATCTACAAGTCCGAATTGGGCGACGGTCAGTCGAACCCTGCTTCCGCGATCTTCAAGGCGAAGGCTGCCTGAGTTCGACCATGCCCGGCACGGGCCGTAGTTATATCATAGCCGGGGCCGGAATTTCCGGCCTCACGCTGGCGCTGACGCTTGCCAAATTCGGCGCGACTGTCGTCGTGCTTGAGCGCAATAGCGGCATTCAAGAGGCCGGTGCTGGCCTACAGATCAGTCCCAATGCGCGGCGCATCCTTGACCGGCTGGGACTTTCCGAGACGCTCTCGACGATTGGCCTCGTCCCCCAAGCGCTCGACACCTATAGGCATGGCGAGACCAAGCCGTTTTTCTCCATGGAACTTGGCGCGCTCATGGAAGAGCGCTTCGGCGCGCCATATTCAGTGATGCATCGAGCCGATCTGGCCGAGGCGCTCTATAAAGCGACCCGGCGCTTCGCGAATATCGACATCATGTTCGGCGTACGGAGTTGGGACATCGCATCACATGCCCGTGGCGTGACGGTCGCGATCGACGACGACAGCGGGCAGTCGCGAACGACGCGCGCCAATGCCTTTATCGGGGCCGATGGTGTGCACTCTGCAACTCGGCGGCAGTTTCTCGGCGGACCCGAGGCCCAGTTCGGCGGGAGAGTTGCGTGGCGCACGCTAATTCCTGCCGAGGCCGCGCAGGGGCTGATCGCGATGGATCGGGTTTCGGTATTCTTTGGCAGCGGGCATCATCTCGTCTGCTATCCGCTGCCGCATCGCGGTCAGGTCAATCTCGCGCTTTTTCTGCCGGGGGAAGCCAAGGACAACCCGAAGGTGCCAGTGCTCAAGGGCAAGGCGACGTTTGGAGCGCTGATGGCTGCGGCCGGGGAAACCTGGACGCCATGGCCGCTTTTTACCGTCAAAACGCCGACCTGGTACCACGACAACATCGGGATCCTTGGGGATGCAGCACACGCCATGGTGCCGTTTCAGGCGCAAGGCGCGGCCATGGGTATCGAGGATGCGGCAACGCTTGGGCCGCTGCTCGTGGATTGCGCAGAACCGGAAACCGCATTCGCGCGTTACGCGACAGCGCGTCAGGCTCGCGTTGAGCGTGTGGCAAAACTTTCGGCCAGCAATGGCCGTATATTCCATATGAAATGGCCGATGTCCGCAGCGCGCGACGCGGTTATGCGGGCACAGGGGCCACGGGGGCATCTCAACCGCTTGGGATGGATTTATAGCCACGATGTGGCGCCACCGGCAGGCACGCCAGAGCGGTAATGCCTTGCCTTGCACGGCGCCGCTGTGGCAATGCCCTAAGAGACTTTGGGCTGGTTGAAAGGGAACGGAACTCCGCATGCAAGCTGCGACACGCTCCCGACTGGCCCTTGCCTGCATCCTGACCACAGTGCTGATCGACATGATCGGCGTGGGCATTATCGTACCGGTACTGCCCGAACTGTTGGAAGAACTGACGGGCGGCAGCGTTGCCAATGCGGCTGTCATCGGCGGCTATCTGGTTTTCGCCTATGCCTTGATGCAATTCGTGTTTTCGCCGGTCTTGGGAAATCTCTCAGACCGGTTCGGGCGGCGACCGATTCTCCTCGCGTCCCTTTTGGGTTTGACCTTCGACTATCTCATGATGTCGATCGCGCCCTTCGTCTGGTATCTGTTCATCGGACGCATTATCGCTGGCATCGCGGGCGCGGCTTTGGCGACGGCGACGGCCTATATGGCCGACATTACGCCTCCCCATAAACGCACGCACCGTTTTGGGCTTATCGGCGCAGCCTTCGGGTTGGGCTTTATCATCGGGCCGGTGATTGGCGGCGAATTGGGCGAACTCGGGCCGCGCGTACCGTTCTACGCGGCCGCAGGTTTGGCTTTCGCAAATTTCCTCTTCGGGCTTTTGGTTCTTCCCGAAAGTCTGCCCAAGGCCAATCGCCGCAAATTCAATATCAAGCGCGCCAATCCGCTGGGTGCCGTGGTCGCGTTGCGGCGTTACCCTTCGGTGCTGTGGCTGCTTGGCGTGCTGTTTTTCCTGCAGCTTGCGACGCAGGCACTGCCGACGATCTTCAGCTATTTCACGGTCGAGGTATTCAATTTCACCTCCTCAACGATCGGGCGCACGCTGGGGGCTTTCGGTATCGGCTTTGCGTTCAGCCAGGCGGTTCTGACGGGACCCTTATCGAAGGGCATCGGCGAGCCCGCCGTGGCCATTGTCGGGCTCATGGCCGCGGCTGCCGCCTTTGCGGGTATTGCCTTCTCGACCGATGTTTATCACCTCTATCTGTTCATCGCCGTCGGCACGGTCAGCGGTCTCGCGCCGCCTGCAATCAATGGCCTCCTGTCGCGGCAGGTGCCGGACAACAGCCAAGGCGAGTTGCAGGGCGCTGTGAATGCCGCGAGTTCCTTGGCAACGATCATTGGGCCTTTGGCGGCGACGCAGATCTTTTCCTACTACTCGGACTCTTCGGGCACCGGTCACTACTTCCCCGGCGCTCCATTCATTGCGTGCGGCATAGCTGTCGTCATCGCGCTCGTGATTTTCGCAGTCGCAGCCTGGCGCTTCGAACTTTCGCATCGACCGAGCATCGCCAACAATCCACACGTGCCCGATCTGCCGCCACCGGGGCAGTTGCGTGTTGCGCCAATCGATGACGACGATGACATCAATCCGCGCCGCCGCTGAGACTGACCGCGAAGCGATTTTGAAGATCATCGCGCCGGTTTTGCGCGCTGGCGAGACCTATGCCGTCGACAGCGACCTGAGTGAAGCCGCCATGCTCGACTACTGGTTCCTGCCGGCGCACGAGGTTTTCGTAGCGGTGGATGATGGTGAGGTCGTCGGGACATACTACTTGATGGCCAACCAGCGGGGCGGTGGGCAGCATGTGGCCAATTGCGGCTATATGGTTTCGCCGAAAGCACAGGGCCGAGGCCTTGCGCAGGCCATGTGCGAGCATTCCCAGGAGATCGCGAAAGCCCGGGGCTTTCTGGCGATGCAATTCAACCATGTCGTGTCGAGCAACACGCGCGCCGTGGCACTATGGCAGCGGCTTGGTTTCGACATCGTCGGCACGTTGCCCAAGGCATTTCGTCACCCGGTGCATGGGCTGGTGGATAGCTACGTGATGTTCAAGACCTTCTGAACCGCGGGGCAGCCTGAAGCGTAGATGGTCCATGGCTATTCTCCGTTTCATCCTCGGCGACCAACTCTCGCGAAATCTCGCTACGCTTCGCGATATCGATCGCGAGCACGACGTGGTGCTGATGGCGGAAGTCGGCAGCGAATCGACTGTCGTCGGTTTTCACAAACAAAAACTCGCCTTCATTTATTCGGCGATGCGGCACTTCGCAGATGAGCTTCGGGCTGAAGGCATTCGCGTCGACTACGTCTCGCTGACCGATCCGGAAAATACCCAGAACCTTGAAGGCGAATTGGCGCGGGCGCTGCGGCGGCACGCGGTCGAAAGCGTGGCCGTCACCGAGCCCGGCGCATGGCGGGTCAAAGATATGATGTCGGGCTGGGAAGAGCGGCTTGGCGTAGCCGTCGACGTCCGGGAAGACGACCGCTTCATCTGCAGCCATGCGCGGTTCGCATCCTGGGCAGAGGGCCGAAAGAGCTTTCGCATGGAATATTTCTATCGCGAGATGCGACGCGAAACCGGCCTTCTCATGGAGAGCGGCGGGCCGATCGGCGGTCAATGGAATTTTGACGCCGAGAATCGACAGTCATTGCCCGAAGACTACCGGCCACCGGAGCGATTGCGGTTCAAACCTGATGAAACCACGCGCGCTGTGCTCGATCTGGTGGCTACGAGATACGACAAGAACTTCGGCGATCTCGAGCCCTTTGCATGGGCAGTGACGCGCGATGGCGCTCTGGAGGCGCTGGATCATTTCATCGAGCATTGCCTGCCCGACTTCGGCACCTATCAAGATGCCATGAAATCAGGCGAACCGTTTCTCAACCACGGCCTGATTTCGCCCTATCTCAATGTCGGTCTGCTCGACCCGCTGGAGGTATGCCGAGCGGCGGAACGGGCTTACCTCAAGGGCGACGTGCCGCTTAATGCAGCCGAGGGGTTCATCCGGCAGATCATCGGCTGGCGCGAATATGTGCGCGGAATTTATTGGCTGAAAATGCCGGACTATGCCGGGATGAACCATCTCGAGGCCAAGCGCGACCTTCCGTGGTTTTACTGGTCGGGCAAGACGCGAATGAACTGCCTTGCCAACGCGATCGGCGACACGCAGCGGCATGCCTATGCCCATCATATCCAGCGCCTGATGGTGACGGGCAATTTTGCGCTCTTGGCGGGGATCGAGCCGCGGCAGATCGAAGCCTGGTATCTCGCGGTCTATATCGACGCGTTCGATTGGGTGGAGCTGCCGAACACGCATGGCATGGTCATGTTTGCCGATGGCGGGCTCCTGGCCTCAAAGCCCTATGCGGCCTCAGGCGCCTATATCAACCGGATGTCGGACTACTGCAGCGGTTGCGTCTACAGCCCTGCGACGAAGGACGGCGAAAAGGCCTGTCCGATCACCCTGCTCTACTGGAATTTTCTGATGGAAAACCGGCAAAAGCTGCAGGGAAATCGACGGATGGTGATGCCCTACCGAAACTTGGATCGTATGGATGCTGCGCAGCGGAAGAGCATTCAAACCCGAGCGAATGCGTTTTTGGATGGATTGTCTGCGACCAAGGATGAGCCGGACGAGCCGCAGATGCAACTAGACCTATAGCGTCTGGCTCTCATTGTCCGGGCAATTGAGTTTTTGTATCGAGCGTAGCCCGTTGAAGAATGCGGTGAGCGAGCGCATGATACACGCCTTCGCGGCAGACCAGCTTCGAGCAGAAGGTGGCCACCAGTGCACCAATCATCACCGGAAAGATGAGCGCGTGATTTCCAGTCATCTCGATGACAATGACGAACGCCGTGATCGGCGCTTGGAGGACCGCGGCTAGATATGCGGCCATGCACACGATGGTCAACGCCGCGATCGGCAGCGGGATCAATGTTTTGACCATCTCGGCGATGCCGGCACCCACTGCAAGGGATGGCGAGAATATGCCGCCAGGAATGCCGCTAACTGACGACAGCAGTGTCGCTAGCAGCTTCAACGGAGCAAAGCCGGCGGGTGCGCCCTCGCCCGCCATAATAGCTTTTGCCTGCTCGGCGCTCGTGCCGAATATGCTTCCCCCCGTCACGACTCCACAGACGGCGACACCGAGACCACAGAGGACAGCGAAGAGGACTGGATGCGACTTAATCACTTTGCCCACTCTGCCTGGCAGTCCATAAGAAAACGCGATCAGGCCGCGACTGAATAGTCCGCCGGCAAAACCACAGATCGCAGCAACTGGGAGCACCCAGATCCACTGCTGGATATGGCCGAGCGTCACGAGCGATCGACCAAAATACGTATAGTCGCCCACAATCGCGAGCGGGACCAAGCCCGCAACGATCACCGTACCAAGCACGAGGCCGCTGGTCCGCAACTCGAACGAGCGACCCATCTCCTCTATGCCGAACACAATTCCAGCAAGTGGCGCGTTGAAGGCAGCTGCAACGCCCGCTGCAGCGCCAGCAAGCAAAAGACCTGGCTGTCGATGCGGCGCAAAACGGCCGAGCCAGAACATTATCGATGCGCCCACCTGCACCGTTGGTCCCTCACGCCCCGCAGATGCACCGACGAGCAGCCCACCGGAGAGAAGCAACATCTTTGCTGCCGCCAGCTTCGGTGACACCAATTTTGTTTTGCTCTGCTGATCCTTCAGCTGCCGCGCCGCAATGACCTGCGGAATGCCACTACCCTGCGCGCCATCAAAATAACGACCCGTGACCCAAGCGAGAAAACCGAACCCCAATGGCGTCACCAGCAAGGGCATATAGGGCCATTGCCTCTGCGCGGACACAAAAAGCGCCATGGCAAAGTCAGCGCCATAAGCGAGCGCGAGGGCGGCAACGCCGACGACAATTCCGCCGACCACAAACAGTGCTCGGCGCCGCAAACGCGGCAACCAAATGCGGTTCACACGGAGATGAAGTGCTCGGCGGAAAGAGCGCTCGGTCATGACTAGCTTCTGAAATGGTTGAGCCGGAGACTAGCCCCGGCTCATGACGTCGAGAAAATTGCGGCGCTTACTTGCCGAGCGTCGACGGCCAGGTGCCGTGGAGATCGGAGCCGCGGCCTTCGATTTCGAAGCCGTGGGCGCCGAAGAAGTCGCGCTGGCCCTGGATCAGGTTGGCGGTACCCTTGGCCTGACGATAGCTGTCAAAGTAGCTGAGCGCAGCCGAGAGACAGATCATCGGGAATTCGCCGATGGCGGCAGCGGCAACGACCTTGCGCAGGCTCGGGTGGGCGTCCTTCATGATCTCGACGAAGTCGGGCACGACGAGCAGATTGGTTGCTTCACCCTTGGCATAGGCCGAGGACATCTGATCGAGGAAGCGCGAGCGGATGATGCAGCCGGCGCGCCAGATCTTGGCGATCGTGGCGAGCGGCAGGGCCCAGCCATTTTCTTCCGAAGCCTTGGCAATCACGGCAAAGCCCTGGGCATAAGACACGATCTTGCCGGCGAGGAGCGCCTTTTCGAGATCGGCGAGTGTGACGTCGGTCTTGGCACGGTTAGGCTTGCCATAGATGCCTTCGGCGGCGACGCGTTCAGCCTTGCGCGACGAGATCGAGCGGGCCGCGACAGCGCCTTCGATGGCGGTAGCGGGAACGCCCATCTGCTGCGCGGCGATGGCAGACCAAACGCCAGTGCCCTTCTGGCCAGCCTTATCGAGGATCAGATCGACCAGCGGCTTGTTTGTGTCGGGGTCGACAGCGTCGAGCACGTGGCCGGTGATTTCGATCAGGTAGGAATTGAGCGGACCCTTGTTCCATTCCTTGAAGACATCGGCGCAAGCCTTTGCATGCATGCCCAAACCATCGCGCATGACGCCATAGACTTCGGCGATCATCTGCATGTCGCCATATTCGATGCCGTTGTGGATGGTCTTGACGAAATGGCCAGCGCCACCTTCACCGAGATAGGCGCAGCAGCTTTCGCCATCGAACTTGGCAGCAATCGCGGTGAGCACTGGCTCGGCATTGTGCCACTGTTCCTTGGAGCCACCGACCATGATCGAGGGGCCGTGGCGGGCGCCTTCTTCACCGCCGGAAACACCGACGCCGAGATAGCCGATGCCCTTGGGGCCGAGGTAGTCGAAACGGCGCTGGGTGTCGGTGAAGAGCGAATTGCCGCATTCGATGATGGCATCGCCCTTTTCGAGGTGCGGCAGGAGCTGTTCGATCATTTCATCGACCGGCTTGCCGGCCTTCACCATGATGATGATGGAGCGCGGGGCCTTTACGGCCTGGACGAACTCGGCGAGGTCATACTTGGCCGTGACCTTACCATCGAGACCTTCCTTCTTCGCTTCTTCGACGAACTCGTCGATGCGGCCGGGAGACCGATTATGGACGGCGATGGAATAGCCTTTTTCCGCGATGTTGAGCGCGAGGTTGGAACCCATCACCGCCAAGCCGATCAGGCCGATATCTGCATTCGCCATGAAGCTGTCCTTCCGAAGTCTTCGTCGCCGTCAAAATGTCGTGCGCCATGCGCGTGGTGCATAGCATGCGGGGGCGACAATGACCACAAAGTGGGTTCGCTGGAAAGGGCGATGGCGGCAATATTCGACCAATTCGCCATGCTTGTATGGAAGCTCCTATGCGCGTCTTGCTTCATAGCGCTTTGGATGGGTAGAAGCGTCGAGACAGAAGGATTTCAAGATGGGTCAGCGCTCGCCATTCGATCTCTCCGGCCAGCGCGCCCTCGTGACTGGCTCCAGCCGCGGCCTCGGCTTTGCTATGGCCAAGGCGCTTGCTGCGGCCGGTGCGGATATCGTCCTGAATGGACGCGATACTGTGGCACTTGGGGCTGCTGCCGCCGATCTCTCCGAGAGTGGCGTCGAGGTCAAAGCGCTGGCTTTTGACGTGGCGAGCGAGGATAGCGTTGCGGAAGCGATGGATTACTGCGACCGCGAGATCGGACCGATCGACATCCTCGTCAACAACGCCGGCACAATGGTTGGCGGCGCGCTCGAAGACTACCCGCTTGATCGTTTTGAAGCCTTGCTGTCGGCCAATCTTGTCTCTGCCCTGTGCGTAGCGCAGGTCGTTGGCAAGAGCATGCTGGCGCGGGGTCGGGGCAAGATCATCAATATCTGCTCGACGCGGGCCGATCGCCCACTGCCCGGCAATGGGCCTTATGCGGCGACCAAGGCCGCGCTGGTGAACCTGACCCGCGCCATGGCGCTGGAATGGGCGCCGCGAGGTCTGCATGTCAACGGTATAGCGCCGGGATTCTTTGCGACCGAAATGAACGCTGCGCGCATGGCTGATCCGGACTTTCAATCATTTATGTCGCGCGTTTCACCAATGGGGCGCTGGGGCGAGCCGGATGAACTCGGCGGCGCCGTTGTCTTTCTTGCCTCGGCGGCATCCAGTTTCGTCAATGGGCACATACTTTACGTCGATGGAGGCCACAGTGCAGCAGTCTGAACCCGCCCGCATCATTATCGTCATGGGCGTCAGTTCCTCGGGCAAGTCTACCGTTGGCGCTGCGCTAGGGCGTGCCCTGCATGCGCCGTTTCTCGATGGCGACAAATATCATCCCGAAGCCAATGTCGAAAAAATGCGCGCCGGCATTCCGCTTACCGATGAGGACCGCTGGCCTTGGCTCGAAGCCTTGGCGGCAGCATTGAAAGATGCCGCGGACCAAAAAAAGGGCATTGCTGTCGGGGCGTGCTCGGCCCTCCGGAGGGCCTATCGCGATTTCATCACCGAGAAAGCCGGCGAGCCCGTGTGCTTCGTTTATCTAGACGGCAGCCGCGAGGTGATTGGCGAGCGCATGGCCAAGCGCAATCACGAATATATGCCGACAAGTCTTCTCGACAGCCAGTTCGCGACATTGGAAGTGCCGGATCCACAGACGGAAAACGTCATCGTGGTGCCGGTGACGGATCCGGTAAACCGGATCGTGACAACGGTGACCGGCCAACTCGATCACCTCAAGAGCTTCAAACGCTGGCAGTAGCTTTTCGGGTGAAACGGCCCTGCCCATAGGCAACCAGCGCCGCAGCGCCGACGACCAGAAGCGCGCCGAGAAGCGCGATTGGTCCGGGAACGATTCCGAGCAGGATCAGGTCGAAACCGAAGGCCCAGATGATGCCGGTATATTCATAGGGCGCAAGGACCGACACCGGAGCGCGGGCAACCGATTCCATCAGCAGCACGTGGCCGAGGCCGCCAAGAAGACCAGCGCTGACAAGTAGCCAAAATTGGGTTTGGGTCAGGTCGGCCCACCCGAGAAGCGCGGATGCAAGTCCTGCGGCCGAGCAGATCAGCGCAAACGAGAGTGCGATGCTGGCAGGCGGCTCGGTGCGCGTCAGGTCCTTGACCTGGACACGTGACAGCGCGTTGGTAGCGGCCATGGCAACGCCTGCGCCCACGCCGATCAAGGTTCCTTCGCGCAATTCGCTACCGACGAGAGACGGGTACAGCATCAGCACGATGCCGGCAAAGCCGAGCACGACGCCGAGAAAGATCGTGGCGCCAGGCCGTTCGCGCAGAAAGATCATGGCGGCAGCGATCGAGAGAATCGGCGCGAGATAGGTCAGCGCCGTGGCAAGGCCCACCGACAGGTAGCGCAGCGAAACGAAGGAAAAGAACATGACCGCGCAGCCAAGGAGGCCGCGGACCAGATGCTTGTGCGGATACCGGGTGCGGATGGATTGGCCGAGTTCACGCCGGACGGTGAGATAGATCAGCGTCGGCAAAAGGGCGACGAAGCTACGCCAGAAGATAATCTGGCCTGTCGGTACGCCATCCGCGGCAACGGCGTGCACAGCGGTCGACATGCCCGACATGACGGCAAGGCCGCCCGTCGAAAGCCAAAGGGCGGCCGCGATATTCTGCTTGGGCATGGGTGGGGGTCACAGGAGGGAAAGTTTCGCCCTTGGTAGTGTTCCCCACCCTGCCCTGCAAGCACGGATTACTGCGCGGCGTAACCGCCATCGACCAGATGATAGGAACCGGTGATGAAGGATGCCTCATCGGACAGGAGGAACAGCGTCAGCGCCGCGACCTCACCGGACTGACCGAGACGCCCGACCGGATGCAGCGCACGGAGGCCGTTCAGGGTATCGGACGGCGTGGCGGAGCCGAGGAGCGGGGTTTCGATGAAGCCCGGACCGACGGCAGTCACGCGGATACCCTCCTTGGCATAGTCGATGGCGGCCGCCTTGGTCAGCCCTACCACACCGTGCTTGGCCGAGACATAGGCCGGAGCGCTGGCAAAACCATTCGTGCCGAGGATCGAGGCCATGTTGACGATCGCGCCACCGCCGTTCTTGAGCATGGCAGCGATCTCGTACTTCATCGAATAAAAGACGGAGTTGAGGTTGACGTCGATGACCTTGTGCCAATCGTCAAAGGTGTAGTCGCCGGCCTTGGCTGCCTTGCCACCAATGCCGGCATTGTTCACGGCAACGTCGAGCCTGCCATAGGTGTCGACGGCGAACTGTACGGCCTTCTCGACCTGGTCGATCTTGCTGACGTCAACCGCGACGGCTGCGGCTTCGCCACCGGCAGCCTTGACGGCGTCCACGGCAGCCTGGGCGGCATCGAGCTTGAGATCGGCAACAACTACCTTGGCACCGCGCGCCGCCAACTGCTTGACGACCGCTTCACCGATGCCGGAAGCGCCACCTGTGACGAACGCGACCTTGCCTGAAAAATCCTGTGCCATAACAATCTCCTTTATATCCCTTGGAGATATGCGCTTTGGCCGCTGGTGCAACAGCGTGTGCGACGAAGTCCGGTGAACGGATTGTTCAATCGCGACACGAACTTATTGCGGCACACCGGGCGTGCGCGAAAGGCTGGCATTGGCGTATCGATCGTCGTCGGTGACCTCCCGCCCTATCCAATCGGGTATGGCGACCTCATCACGTTCGGATGACATTTCAACCTCAGCAAGAACCAGCCCCTCATGCAGCCCTTCGAAGACGTCGATCTCCCAGACATGATTGCCGAACGGTGCTTTGTGGCGGCGCTTCTCGACGATATTGGGAGAAGAAAGAGCCATCATTTCCCGCGCGTCCGCGAGCGGCACTTCATATTCAAATTCTGGGCGTGTGAGGCCAGTTGCTTTGCCTTTCAAGGTCAGCACGGCGCGAGTGTCATCAAAAATGCGGATGCGAACCGTGGCCTTGGCGCTGGTCGAAAGATAGCCCTGCTGCAGGCGTGCGGAACTCGTCACTGCGCTCTTCCACGCATCGCTCTTGAGCAGGAATTTACGTTCGATTTCCTCGGCCAATTCAGATGTCCTTGGGCAAGAGTTTCCAGAATTTGCCGAGCCGGGCGGCTAGCGCAGCACGGTTTTCAACGCAGAGCTCTCGCCCAAGCGGGATCGCTTTTTCGGCCAAGGCTTGTTGTTGGCCCGCAAGGCCCTCGCGCAAACTGACATCGAGTGGGCCGGCTCTTTGCGAGAGAAAATCAGCGAGAACCGCGATGTTGTGGTGATCCCCCAACAGATCACCAAGCGTGTCGAGATGCGCCTTGCGTGTAGCAAGGATATGCGGCGCTGATTTGCTCAGTAGGCCGATGTGAAACCAATGACCTTTCGACTGCTTGCGCCATTCATGAAAATCGACGGGATCATGGGACTTCGCGGCCTTTTTCATCCGCTTCTGCATCTCACTGTAGGTATCGCCCAGACCCGCCCTGAACAGTTGAAAACCGTCACCGCTGAGTGACCAATCAGGCACGCGGCCCAGCGCGTTCTGCATGGCTAGCGCAAAGTCTGCGAGAAGCTGCGACTGGTTTTGCTCGGCTTTCACCTCGTCCAGATGGGACGTCAGCAGCGCCCGAAGATTTTGCTTCCGCTCGTGAGGAAAATCAGCCGCCCATGGCTCTTGCATGGCGGCATCGTAGGTTTCGACCATGACAGCCGCATCGCGGGAAACTGAAAGCGCGGTAGCAGCATCGCGGAATGCCGCGTTTTCCGCTTCGAATTCTTTGAAATTTGGTCGGACAAGGCGGATCAGACCGCGGATCTTCTTGCAGCGACGACGGAGGCCATGGACGGTCTTGTCGAAGTCCTTGTAGGCTTCGGCCAATTCAATCGCCGACGTGATCTGATCCGCTGCGATCTGCCGTACCTGTGCCGGGGTGTCCTTGCGCTGCTTGAATGAAAAGCTCATGCCACTCCTAAAACGCAAACTGCATTTGCCCCGGCGGCGTGCCGAGGCTCACACCTTCCAATGCCAGCATGACGCGCTTGGTTGCCGTGCCGCCCGGCGCAGAAAAGCCTCCCGCCCCACCGCGCGCCGCGAGAACACGGTGGCAAGGAATGATTAGCGGAATAGGATTTGCGCCCATCGCCTGGCCGACGGCGCGCGAAAGGCCGACATCGCCCAATTGCCGCGCCATGTCACCATAGGTGGTTGTCGCACCTCGGCTGATCGTAAGCAGGATGTCGTAGCAGCGACGGTGGAAGGCCGGCACGCCATCGAGATCAAGCGGGACATCCGCGAAATCGACAACCTCGCCTTCGGCATAGTCCTCGATCCTGTCGAGCACAGCGCTGATTACCCGCGGCGGCTCCGAGCGTTGGGCGCCGAGTTGTGCAAGGCGATGCTCGAGCGCGATGGCTTCGTTGCCGGGCAGGAACACGCGCCTGATGCCTTGATCGGTCCAGATCAGTGCGAATTCGCCGAGCGCCGTATTGAAGGTCGTGCTGTACATCGTGCGAGCATAGTAGGGTTGGTGAAAACGGCCAAGCTCTGCTAAAGCCCCGGCATGCCCGGTCCCATGCCCACACTGCTCAATTATTTTCCGCCAACCGATCCTTATCTCAACGTCATCCACGTCGATGACGATATTCTGGTGGTCGACAAGCAGAGCGGCTTGTTGAGCGTTCCCGGCAAGGATCCGAGCCTCTGGGATTGCGTCGAACATCGCGCGCGACAAACATGGCCAACCGCCGGCATGTGTCACCGACTCGACAAGGACACGTCAGGTGTCTTGGTGCTGGCGCTCAACAAGCGCGCGCATGGACGCATCGGCAGCCAGTTCGAACATCGGCAGACGACCAAGAGCTATGTGGCCCGCGTTGCCGGCGTAATTGCCGAAGACAGTGGCGTCATCGACCTGCCTCTCGCGACCGATTGGGAAAACAAGCCAAGACAGCGCGTTGATTTCGAGAATGGACGCCACGCCAAGACCGAATGGCAGGTCTTAGAGCGCGAACCCAATGCGACACGGGTAAAACTTGTGCCACTGACCGGCCGGACGCACCAATTGCGCGTGCACATGCTCGCCATTGGTCATGTCATCCTCGGCGACGCCTTCTATGCCGAAGAGGATGATTTCAAGGCCGCAGATCGGCTTCAGCTGCATGCGGCAGAGCTGGGTTTTACGCATCCAACGCGCGAAGAGTTCATGACCTTCGTGGCGCCAACGCCGTTCTGACCGGTCTTTCAGATCAGTCTTCGAACTTCACTTCGATCCGTTGGAAAATGCTGCCTTCCTTCATAGTGTCGAGCCATTTGCGGAAATCGGCGACATCGGTGAAACCGGCGCGCTTGGCATCTCTATCGGTAACTTCATCCGCACTCATATCGGTGACGGAAACGATCGACAGTTGACCAAACTTGGTCTTGAGCGTGCCGCCGGTTCTGACGGTCGGACGGTTCCAGCGGCGGAAGATCACGTCGATCTTGCCGGCTTTGATGTCTTCGAGAAGTGCGAGTTTGAGCAGCATCAGTCGAGGACCGCCGTAGCTGTGATTTCGATTTTGAGACCCTTGGCGAGCAATTCCTTGACGACCACCGTGGCGCGGACCGGGAATGGCTGCTGAGTAAAAAACTCGCGGTAGACCGCGTTCATGCCAGGGGCATCGGCGCTGTCGACAAGAAAAATCTGCACCATGACGAGGTTGGCAAGCCTGCCGCCAGCGGCATTGAGTGCGATCTGCAGGTTCTCGATACAGCGGCGAGCCTGTGCTTCGATACCGCCCTCGACGATCTCGCCGCTAACCGGATCTTCGGGGATAGCCACGAGCCAGAGATGCTTGCCGGCGCGCACAGCGTCATTGATCGGCGCCGAGGATGGCGCAATGCCGGTTTCGATGCGTTCGATCATCTTCTCTCCGGGGTTGAGAATCGTCAGAGCACAATTGTCTTGCGCATCGCCTTGTGACAAACACGGGCCACCGAGCCAAGCGGGCGTGGTGAAACTGGTAGACACAAGGGACTTAAAATCCCTCGGCTAACGCTGTACGGGTTCGATTCCCGTCGCCCGCACCATCTCCTTATCCGAGCGCTCATGAAACCCTGGATCCATCTCGATACGGCAAATGTCCCGGGCGACAAGACCCAGCTCAAACTGATGCAGCGGGGCGATGAATTCTCCATCATGCTCGGCACAAATGAGCTGATGAACAGCCGCCTCAGTGGCTCGGAGGAAGCGCTGGCGACACTGAGCGCCGAGCGCGTTGGCAACCGTCCCCAGCCGCGCGTGTTGATCGGCGGTCTTGGCATGGGTTTTACGCTGCGCGCGGCACAGGCGTGCTTTGGGCCAGACAGGGAATTGGTTGTGGCGGAACTGGTCCCTGAGATCATCGCCTGGGCGCGCGGTCCGCTGACGCCAGTTTTCGGCACTTGCCTCGATGACCCGCGGGTTAGAGTGGTCAATGACGACGTGGGTAAGGTCATCGCGGCGCGGAAAGCTGCCTTTGATGCGATCCTGCTCGATGTCGACAATGGGCCGGATGGCGTGAGCCGGGAGCAAAATGACAAACTCTATGGGCTCAAGTCGCTCAGAACGTCGCTGGATGCTTTGCGCCCGGGCGGCGTGCTCGCTGTTTGGTCGGCGCATCCGAGTGAGCCATTCACAAAGCGTTTGGCGACAGCAGGCTTTGCGGTCGAAGAAATAAAAGTGCGCGCGCGCAGCGGTGGTCGCGGCGCGCGGCACGTTATCTGGTTGGGCAAAAAGCCTGGCTGATCAGTCTGTGCCGCCCGAGATCGGAGCGACGTAAGCGACGTCGAGGTCCCACGGGAAGAAGATCCAGGTGTCCTGGCTGACTTCGGTGATGAACGTATCCACCATTTCGCGGCCCTTGGGCTTGGCATAGACAGTGGCAAAATGAGCGCCGGGGAGCATTTCGCGGACAACGCGGGCGGTGTTGCCGGTGTCGACGAGATCGTCGACGATCAGGATCTTGCCGCCGCCCTTGCAAAGCTCGATGACCGGCTGGCTAATTTCCTTGAGGATCTTGATGCCGGTCTGGTTCTGGTGGTCATAGCTCTTTGCCGCCACAGTCTCGACAGTGCGGATGTTCAATTCGCGCGCCACGATAGCGGCCGGCACAAGCCCACCACGAGCAATGGCGACGACTGCATCAAACGGGCCGAGGCTGGCGAGGCGCCACGCCAAGGCGCGGCTATCGCGGTGAAACTGGTCCCAGGTGACGGGAAACGACTTCTGGTTGGGATTGCTCAACGCTCAAAACTCCGGGGGCGTGCGGGCCGATTGATCCTTCGTGGGGACCGTCCATATCAAAGCGCGGCCAATCCGCCAATCATTCCGCATCGGGTGGCGCAATACCCGCTTTTTCGTGAGCATCCATTACCATGGCCCGCACCTTCTCGGTGGCCTCGTTCAGCCGTACCTCGTCGGATGAGCGCAGAACGAGCTCGGTCATAACGCGGTCTTTGCCCATCTGTGGATAAGAGCCCATCTTCACGTCGGGGTATTCTGCCTGGAGTGTACCAAGCGGGCCGCCGAGAGTTCCTTCACCGACTGCCGCTTTGACAGTTTTAGACAGAACCTTCTTCCCGCCTTCGAGCTTTGGTGCGAGTGCCTCGAGCATGGCGCGCATGATGACGGGGACGCCGGCCATGACATGGACATTGCCGATGCGAAAGCCGGGAGCGGCGCTGACCGAATTGACGATAAGATCGGCGCCTTCGGGGATGCGCGCCATGCGGAGGCGCGCCTCGTTGACCTCGGTGCCAGTCTGGGCCCAGCGTGCTTCTAGCATAGCGCGGGCCTGCGGATTGATTGGCAGCGCCACGCCGAACGCCTTGGCGATGGCGTCGGCGGTGATGTCGTCGTGGGTTGGGCCTATGCCGCCCGTCGTGAAGACGTAGGTATAGCGCTGGCGAAGCGCGTTGACGGCTTCGACGATCGACTCTTCGACGTCGCTGACGACCCGGACTTCGGTGAGGTCGATGCCGAGATCGGTGCAGAAATCGGCGACGGCGCCGATGTTCACGTCCTTGGTGCGGCCGGAGAGGATTTCGTCGCCGATGACGAGGAGACCGGCAGTGACGCGCGCTTGACTGGACATGATTGGACCCGGTGTGTTTGAGCAAAAAGGAATGCCCCTGCCCTAACGCGCCGTCAAGGTTAGAAGCCCTTTCCATTGCGACAGCAACTGACTAGGTTTGGAGCATCTTCCGGAGTCCTGCATGGTTACCTACGTCGAAGCATCCGCCAAACCGCGTCGCACCGCCGGCATCATTCCGATCCACGGGACGGAAGGCTTTGAGGGCATGCGCAAGGCTGGCGCGCTGACGGCACAGGCGCTGGACATCCTGGCAGAATATGTCGAGCCAGGCGTCGACACCGCAAAGCTTGACCAGATCGCCTACGAATTCGGCCGCGATCATGGCGCGGTGCCTGCAACGCTGTTTTACAAGGGCTATCGGCATTCGATCTGCACATCGATCAACCACGTTGTGTGCCACGGCATCCCCGACGAGCGCGGCATGCGCGAGGGCGACATCGTCAATATCGACCTGACCTTTATCGTCGATGGCTGGTATGGCGATTCGAGCCGCATGTATCCCGTCGGGGAAATATCTCGAAAGGCCGAGCGGCTGATCGAAGTGACCTATGCGAGCCTCGAAGCAGGCCTCGCTGCGGCCAAACCCGGTAATACGACGGGCGATATCGGTGCGGCGATCCAGGCTGTCGCCGAGGGCGAGCGCATGAGCGTGGTGCGTGATTTTGTCGGCCATGGTGTGGGCCGGCTATTCCACGATGAGCCGAACATTCTCCATTTCGGAACGCCGGGCACCGGCGTGCCGATTAAGCCGGGCATGATCTTCACCATCGAGCCGATGATCAATCTCGGCAAGCCGCACGTGAAAATTCTCTCGGATGGCTGGACCGCAGTGACACGTGACCGGACGCTGTCGGCGCAGTGCGAGCATTCGATCGGTATCACCGAAACCGGGAACGAGGTGTTTACGCTTTCGCCCGGCGGCCTCTTCAATCCTCTCGCAGCACGGAAGTAACGTTGAGCGACAAACCCGAGACCAAATCCGGTGGACTGGCGGAAGCGCCGATGAAACCGCATTATCTTGGGCATCGCGAGCGAGCACGCGAACGGTTCAATGCCGTGGGCGGGGATGGCCTTGCGGACTACGAACTGCTTGAGCTGCTCCTCCATATCATTTTGCCCCAGCGCGATACCAAGGCGTTGGCAAAGGAACTTCTGGCGCGCTTTGGTTCGATGTCGGAAGTCCTCGGTGCGGCCCCTGCCCGCCTGGCGGAGATCAAGGGGCTTGGGGAAACCTCTATCACCCACCTCAAGGTCATGCAGGCCGTGGCGCAGCGCTATGGGCGCGATCAGATCAATGTCGAAAAGCCAATCCTCTCATCGTGGACGCAGTTGATCGACTACTGCCGCAGCGCGATGGCCTACGAGAATATCGAACAGTTCCGAGTTCTCTTCCTCGACAAGAAGAATCGACTGATTGCCGATGAGGTGCAACAGGTCGGGACGGTTGACCACACGCCGGTCTATCCTCGCGAGGTCATCAAGCGAACGCTTGAGTTATCCGCTTCCGCACTGATCCTCGTGCATAATCACCCGTCCGGCGATCCATCGCCTTCGCCTGCGGACGTGAAGATGACGCGCGAAATCGGCGATATCGCTCGGCAGATGGGCATCACCCTCCACGACCACATTATCATCGGTCGATCGGGTCATGCCTCACTGCGCGGGCTGAAACTACTCTGAAGGCTGGGACGCCTGCGGCTTCTTGCCGAAGAGGCGATCGCGGGTCTGATGCGCGGTCCGGATTGCGCTCTTGATGCGCGGATTGGCCTTGGCCTGAGCACGCGCCTTCTGGAACTGTTGGTGCAGCCCGACGGACAGCCGGCCTTTCCAGGTGCGACCGACATAGTGCTGACGGATCGGGATCTGCACGTTGCACCAATGGCGCTTCTCGTCAGTGAAGCCGGAGCCCATGTCGAACATGGTGAAGCCGCCATCGAACACCGATTGCATGACGCGCAACAGACACTGCTTGCCCGGCGAACCGTTCTGGATGGCAGGATCGTCGCTCATTGACGAGATCAGGCAAAACATTCGAGTACCATGGACGATATTGTAGCGCACCGCGACGATATCGCCGTTGAGGCGGAGAACGTGGAGGCGGACATCGAGCCCCGAGCCCGGCTGCATCGCCTTCTGGTAGAAATCGACGAGGTTGTCGCAAACAAACGTGTCGCGAATGCCCTGCGCCTTGAAGCGGGCGGAGCGCTGGCGGAACATCACCTCTATGGCGGCCTTACCCGTTACCGGATTGGTAACGAATTCGAACCCAACTTCGCCGAGCGCTGCGAGACGATCGCCTTGCTGACGGTCATGCTTCCGGCGGCTACGGCTGCGCTGGATCTGATCGCACTGTTCCCAGGACGAGAATTCGGAGCGGTAAAGCGTTTCGACCGCGAGCGCACTGCCGAGTTCGTCGAACAGCCCACCATAGCCCGTGATTTCGGCGGGAATAGCGCGAAGATAGACCGCGTCGGCATCAGGCAGTTCGGCGATCATTGATTGCCAAAGTTGAAGACGTCCGGCAGGGCCAAGCAGCGTGAGCTTTTCGTAATTTGAAATCGGCGCGTAGCAACCGACCTGGGAGCGCGGGAACCAAGTATAGACCGTAACGCCGAGCTGGCGGCGGCGATGGAGCGGCATCAGCGCGACTGGTTCGCCCTCGATTTCGCCAACAATGAAGGCTTGGTCCTTTTGGGCGATGCCGCGATCAGCGATCCAGAGTTTGATAAAATCAAAACTCTGGCCGGGCGACTCGACGCTACTCGCGGTCAGCGACCGCCAGACAGCTTCGACATCATCGACATTGCGGGTGAACCGCGCGCTGACGCGCACGCCGAGGCGCGGCGCGGCTTCGGCCCTTTGCTCGAGGGCATCGCTTTCGATAGCAAGTGCCCGCAGTAATGGTTGGCTGTTGATGTGTGCCGTACCCATATTCCCCGCCCCAATAGCGCCGCAAGCATTGCGGCACGCGAGTAAACCGGGGCTGAAGATCGCCCAGAAATTGTTCTGGGACTTTCAGAAAATTTGAGAGGGTTAAGAAAGTCCTGATCAACCGAAGGTCGACAGCACTGGAAAAGTCTCGAGGAACCAGAACGAGATGCGGGTAAAATTACCAGTGAGAAACAACACGCCGGTGACCACCAGCAGGCCGCCCATGACTTTCTCGACGGTGTGGAGATGCCGCTTGAAGGAATGGAAGAAGGTGAGGAACGGGCCGATGGCAATGCCCGCGAGGAAGAATGGGATGCCGAGGCCAAGCGAATAAAGTCCGAGCAACGAAGCGCCTTCCCAGGCTGTATCGCGGCTGGCGGCAACTGAGAGGATGGCAGCGAGCACGGGTCCGATGCACGGGGTCCAGCCGATAGCAAAGGCGAGGCCGAGCAGAAAGCCACCACCCGGACCTGAGGCTACGCCGGGACCATTGTGCCGCAACTGGCGGTCGAGAAAGGCCAGGCGATAAACGCCGAGGAAATGGAGTCCCATCGCGATGATGACGACGCCGGCAACGGGGGTCAGGATGGGCAAGAGCTGCCGGAAAACCTGGCCAAACGCCGTTGCGGTTGCGCCAAGGGTAACGAAGACGACCGAAAAGCCGAGGATGAAAAAGAGCGAGGTGATCGCGACTTTGAGGGTCAGCTTGCCCGCACCCGTATCCACATCGTCGCGAAGCTGGTCGAAACTCGCACCGCTCATATAGGTCAGATAGGGCGGAACCAGCGGCAGGACGCAGGGGCTAAGAAAGCTCAAGACGCCTGCGCCGATGACCAGAGGCAGGGAAAATTCCAAGGTGACGCTCCTCGTTCACGCCTTGTCTAGCGCGGCAGCGCTGTAAAGCAATCTGCCTTACCGTCGCATCGCGCCGATGTGAGGACTAATGGCCTGAGAGCATTTTGGAAATGCGAAGTGCGTAACGGTCCGTCATGCCGGACGTGTAATCTGCTAGCGCGTGAAGTGCCTCGGCCGGTGTGGTCAGATTGCGCAGGTCGAGATCCAGCGCCCGCACCAGTTGTTGGGAACGAGAGCCAAGGCTTTCTGGCTGCCAGCCGACGGCGGCAAGATCTTCATAAACGGGCAGAATGCCGGACATCACATTGTTGATGATGCGCCGCCCTGAGACTTCCAATTCGGTTTTGCGACGGGCGGTGAAAATGTGGTCGTTGGACAATTGGCGCATGTCGGTGAACATCTCACCCATTTCGCAAACCTCAGTCAGCGAGCCGGAAAATGTGCCGTCCATGATCGCCGCGTGGTTGTCGATAAAGGCTTTGACGCAGCTTTCGATTGCCTGACCAATGGCCATGGCGCGCAGCATGGCGACATGTTCGGCCTGGCTCCGATCGCCAGCGCTTTCGTCGCGCGGCTTTGCAACCTTGACCAGGATCGTGACGACTTCCTTGTAGGAGAGTTCGCCGGTGGTGAAGGCATCTTCGATATCGACGATATTGTAGCAGATATCGTCTGCAGCCTCGACGACGTAGACCAGCGGATGGCGACGCCACCATTTCTGCTCGCCGATGCGCTCTTCGGGCAGTCCCAGCGTCGTTGCGACATCGTCGAACAACGTCTCCTCGCTGCTGAAGAAGCCGAATTTCTTGAGGCCGACATAGCTCGTCTCGCCGCTTGCCTTGAGCGCGGCGCGTGTCCTAGCAGTCACCGGATACTTCATGAAAGCACCGAGCGTTGCCTTCGAGAGCCGCATGCCGCCGTCGTTGCGGCGCATTTCCAGGCGCGTCAGGATGCGAAATCCCTGGGCATTGCCTTCAAAGGCAGTGAACTCTGGCTGGATGGCGAAATCGACCTCGCGGGCTAGCCCCTTGCTTGCTGCGAACTGCTCGGCAAACCAGGAGCCCATCGCATCTTCGCCGGAGTGACCAAATGGCGGATTGCCGATGTCGTGGGCAACGCTGGCGGCCTGGACGATATTGGCGAGGGCGTGCTCGTCGCCGGGACTGATCAGCCCCTGCCCGACCAGCCACTGGCCAATGCGCATGGCAAGCGATCGGCCAACGCTGCTGACCTCGATGGAATGGATGAGCCGATGATGAACATGGTCGTGCTCATAAAGCGGCTGCACCTGCGTCTTGTTGGCGAGGCGGCGGAAGGGGGCGGAAAAGACGATGCGGTCGTGGTCTTGCACGAAAATGGACCGGCTCGCCTGCGACGCAGTCTTCTTGTCCCCGAGACGTTCCTCGGAAATCAGGCGGTTCCATTCCATGACTGGTCCTCACACAGACAAGCGACACTGGATATGAACTGCCAACCATGGCGGAGTCCCGGCGAAGCACGGTCTTTTCAACAGCTATGCACGTGTGGCGAGCGATATGGGCAAGCTCGGAGACTGCACTTGCCCCCGCGCCGTGACCGCCCTATAGCCAGACCGAATACCTGAATATGCTCTGTCGCTGAGGTGCCTTCATGCCGGCCCGTCCTCTTCGCATCGCTCCGTCGATCCTCTCCGCCGATTTTTCGCAGCTCGGGGATGAGGTCTCAGCCATCGTCGCGGCCGGTGCGGATTATATCCATGTCGACGTGATGGATGGCCACTTCGTCCCCAATATCAGCTTCGGCGCGCCGATCATGAAATCGATCCGTGGCGTGACCGATAAGGTGTTCGACGTGCACCTGATGATTTCGCCGGTCGACCCCTATCTCGCCGATTTTGCGGCAGGCGGCGCCGATATCATCACGGTACATGCAGAGGCTGGCCCGCACCTCCATCGCAGCCTGCAGGCCATTCGGGGCCTCGGCAAGAAAGCCGGCGTGGCGCTCAATCCAGCGACACCCGTTTCGGCCATCCAGCATGTCATCGACGACGTTGATCTCGTGCTGATCATGAGCGTCAATCCCGGCTTCGGCGGCCAGAGTTTTATCCCAGAATCGATCAACAAGATCCGCCAGGCCAAGGCACTGATCGGCGGGCGCGATATCGACCTAGAGGTCGATGGCGGTATAACCGCTGAAAATGCCCGCGCCGTGGTCGATGCGGGGGCCAATGTTTTGGTTGCCGGTTCGTCGATTTATGGCGGCAATGACCCCGCAACCTATGCCGGCCGCCTCGCGGCTATCCGCGAGGCGGCAACGAGCCGCATCGCCTGACTCCACTTCTGACCTTTTAGGGCTAAGTCCATGATCCCGCGCTATTCCCGTCCCGAAATGGTGGCCAACTGGTCGGCCGAAACCCGCTTCGCTATCTGGTTCGAAATCGAGGCCCACGCGACAAGCAAACTCGCCGAGCTCGGTGTCGTGCCCAAAGAAAGTGCCGACAAGATCTGGAACGTGATGAACGCCCGCAAGGCGGAGATGGGCGACTACGGGTTCGACGTCGAGCGCATCGACGAGATCGAGCGCACGACCAAGCACGATGTCATCGCGTTCCTGACGCACCTCTCTGAGATCGTCGGCCCGGATGCCCGCTTCGTGCATCAGGGCATGACCTCTTCAGATATCCTCGATACGACGCTCTCGGTGCAGATGAAGCGCGCCGCCAACATCCTGCTCGCCGATATCGATGCTCTGCTCGAGGCGCTGAAGCGTCGCGCGATGGAGCACAAGCACACGATCACCATCGGCCGCAGCCACGGCATCCACGCTGAGCCGACGACCTTTGGCGTGAAGCTAGCCGAGGCCTATGCCGAGTTTTCACGCAACCGCGCTCGACTCGTGGCGGCGCGCGATGAGATCGCCACCTGCGCCATTTCCGGCGCCATCGGCACCTTCGCCAATATCGACCCGCAGGTCGAAGAATATGTGGCGGAAAAGCTGGGCCTTTCGATCGAGCCGGTGTCGACCCAGGTGATCCCGCGTGATCGTCACGCCATGTTCTTTGCGACCCTCGGCGTTATCGCCTCGTCGATCGAGCGCGTTGCCGTCGAGATCCGCCACCTGCAGCGCACGGAAGTGCTGGAGGCCGAAGAATACTTCTCGCCGGGTCAAAAGGGCTCGTCGGCCATGCCGCACAAGCGTAACCCGGTGCTTACCGAAAACCTGACCGGGCTTGCGCGTCTGGTGCGCGGCATGGTGACCCCGGCGCTGGAAAACGTGGCCCTCTGGCATGAGCGCGATATTTCTCACTCCTCGGTCGAGCGCATGATTGGCCCCGATGCGACGATCACGCTCGATTTCGCGCTCGCGCGCCTCACTGGCGTTATCGACAAGCTGGTCGTCTATCCGGAAAACATGCGGAAGAACCTGGACCTGCTCGGCGGCCTCCACAATTCGCAGCGGGTGTTGCTTGCACTGACCCAGGCTGGTTACAGCCGCGAAGATTCCTATTCGGCCGTACAGCGCAATGCCATGAAGGTTTGGGAACATCGCGGCGATCGTGCAGGCCTTTTCGCGCAAAATCTTAAGGGCGATCCGGCCGTAACGCTGTCAGATGCGCAGATCGACGACATGTTCGATGACGCCTACCATCTCAAGCATGTCGACACGATTTTCTCGCGGGTCTTCGGCGCATGAGAATTGCTGAAACCGATATCCTGATTCTGCCTGGGCTTGGTGCTGCGGGGCCGGGCCATTGGCAGGTGCGTTGGGCCGAGAAGATGTCGACCGCCGGCATCGTCGAGCAGGCCGAATGGGACGAGCCCGATCCGGAGGATTGGGTCGATACCATCGTCAAGGCTGTCGAATTGGCCAATCGGCCTGTGGTCTTTGTCGCCCATTCGCTTGCGTGCATTGCGCTTGCGCAAGCGGCGTCACGGTTTCCCGAAGGCCGCGTGAAGGGCGCCTTGCTCGTCTCGCCCCCTGACATTGAGCTCAATGCCAGCGTGCCGGAAGAAGCAACGGCATTTGCACCCGTGTCGCGCGATCCCCTGCCCTTTCCGTCGTTGCTCGTGATTTCGGACACCGACCCCTATTGTTCTTTGGAGCGCGCTGCAGACTATGCTGCGGCTTGGGGATCGGATTTTCATCAGGCTGGAGATGCCGGGCATATCAATGTGCAGTCCGGCCATGGCCCTTGGCCCGAAGGACTGATGATGTTCACCCGCCTGATGCAGCGGCTGTGATGGACGGCTACACGCTTATCGAACAGTCGCCCGACGTCGAGGACTACCTCCGCTTGCGAGTCGTATCGGGGCTTAGTCCCAAGACGCGTGCCGGCGCTGAAGCCGGTCTGCCCAACACGTGGTATGGCGTCCACTTCATTTTCGACGGACGACCTGTCGCAATGGGTCGCGTCATCGGCGATGGCGGCACGGCTTTTCAGATCGTTGATATGGCCGTCGAGCCTGAGCATCAGGGCAAGGGCCTCGGCAAGGTGATCATGACAGCTCTGGTCGCGCGCTTGCAAAGCCACGCGCCATCGGGCGCCTATGTCAGCCTCGTGGCCGATGGCGACGCCAAGCATCTCTATGCCAAATATGGGTTCGAACCAGTCATGCCGAAATCGATCGGCATGGCCATGGTCATCCGACCCTGATTAGAACAGCTCCAGTTCGACGCCGATTTGCCCGCTTTCCGCCTAACTTCCTGAAAGTTAGGCGGAATCTGGCGTTCGGGAATTAAATCTTCTTAACTTGAGAACCAGCGTGGCCAGGCCTAGACCAGTGCTCGTCGGTTTGGAGCCGCCGGCGGGAACGAAGGACCCGCGACGCGACGACCCCTGAAAACCGACTTATGGCCGCGCATCGGCCCGTCTCATGGAGACATTTCATGCGCAAGTTCGTCGCCCCACTCTTTCTCGCTTTGCTCGTTGCCGCACCGGCAAGTGGTGCCTTTGCCGCTACGGCCATGGCTCCCGCTGCCAAGCCCGCGGCGTCCGCATCAACCTCTGCGGATCAATCCATCAATGGCACCGTGAAGAGCTTCAACCTGACAGCTCGGTCACTCGAGCTCGCGGATGGTAGCTGGTACTTCCTGCCGCTCAATACCAAGTTCCCTGATGTGAAATCGGGTGAAAAGGTGACCGTTCACTACAAGCAGAATGGTTCGAGCCACGATGTGACCGCGATCGACGTCGGCTAATCGAAGGAGAGAAATCTCCCTACTTTTTTGCTTGCACAAATTCCCTGCACAAAGGCCGTCCGGCATCCGGGCGGCCTTTTCGTTATGGTCAATCAGCAAGAGATATTAGAACGGCTCCAGACCGACGCTGATTTGCCAGAATGTCGCCTAACTCACTGAAATTCAGGCGGAATCTGGAGCCGCAGAATTAAATCTTCTTAACTTGAGAAGCCGATTGGCCGGGCCTAAACCAGTTCTCGTCGGTTTGGAGCCGCCGGCGGGAAACGAAGGATCCCGCGACGCGACGACCCCTGAAAGCCGACTTTTATGGCCGCGCATCGGCCAGTCTCATGGAGACCATCATGCGCAAATATATCGCACCGCTCTTTGTCGCCCTGCTCGTCGCAGCCCCAGCCGGCGGCGCATTCGCCGCCACGGCGATGGCTCCGGCCGCTAAGCCGGCCGTCTCGGCACAGGCTGAGCAGTCGATTTCGAGCACCGTGAAGTCGATCGACCTCAAGGCCCACACGCTGACCCTGGCGGATGGGAAGACCTACCAACTGCCCACCACATTCAAGGACCCCGGCCTCAAGGCGGGTGAAAAGGTAACCGTGCAGTGGAAGATGAATGGTCGCGCCTATGAAGCGACCCGAGTAACGATCGGCTAGTCTAGTCCAAGGAGCCGGCCATGGTCGGCTCCTTATTTTTTAAGCCTGACGATCAGCCCTCGGAGGCGATCTGTTCATTGGCTACAGCGACCAGCGTCGACATCTTCTGGCGAATCACGTCGTCGCCGACCGAGATGCCCTTGGCCTTGAGATCGCCCGACACCTTGCGGAACACGTCCTCGTCGCCGGCCTCTTCAAAATCGGCAGCAACGACTTCGGCCGCATAGGCCTTGGCTTCGTCACCCGTGAGGCTCATCAGTTCCGCGGCCCAAATGCCGAGCAGCTTGTTGCGGCGGGCTTCTGCCTTGAACTTCTTTTCAGAATCGAAGGCAAATTTGGCTTCCTGGCCCTTCTGACGGTCGTCGAACGCGCTCATGATCTCTCCCATGTTGACCAACGTGCCGGAATTCCGGCGTCTCAAGACCGACATAGGCGGTCGAGACAAGCAAATCAACGGCATGGAAGGCCATGCGACCTTGTGTGACGGAGGCAACAGTCCGGTGCCCCAAGACGTTGGCCCCCATGAAAGCGCTTGCAATTCCGCTTGGTTCTAGCGCATGAAGCGCGCCTAAACGGTGCGCTTTTTCACGGCAGCGGAAACCTCATGAATCGTCGACGCAAAATCTACGAGGGCAAGGCAAAGATCCTTTTTGAGGGTCCTGAGCCCGGCACTCTGGTCCAGTATTTCAAGGACGATGCCACCGCCGGAAACGGCGCCCGGCATGAAGTGATCGACGGCAAGGGCGTGTTGAACAACCGAATCTCGGAATTCGTGTTCACCAAGCTCAATGCCATGGGCATCCCGACGCACTTCCTGCGCCGCATCAATATGCGCGAGCAGTTGATCAAGGAAGTCGAGATCATCCCGCTCGAAATCATCGTACGCAATTTCGCGGCGGGTTCGCTGGTCAAGCGCCTTGGCCTCGAGACGGGTACGCAACTGCCGCGCTCGATCATTGAATTCTGCTATAAGGACGATGCGCTCGGCGACCCGATGGTTTCTGAAGAGCACATCACGGCCTTCGGTTGGGCAACCCCGGCCGAGCTCGACGACATCATGAGCCTTGCGATCCGCGTCAACGACTTCCTGACCGGCCTCTTCATGGGCGTCGGCATCCAGCTCGTCGATTTCAAGATCGAATGCGGGCGCCTTTATGAAGGCGATCTCATGCGCATCGTGCTGGCTGACGAAATCAGCCCGGACAATTGCCGCCTCTGGGACATCAAGACCCGCAACAAGCTCGACAAGGACAGATTCCGCGAAAATCTCGGCGGTCTCGTCGAAAGCTATCGCGAAGTGGCCCAGCGCCTCGGCATCCTGGTTGAAAACGACAATGCGCTGACCACCGGTCCGCGCCTCGTCCAGTAATTTTCGGGAAAAGCTCATGAAAGCGCGCGTCACTGTCACGCTCAAGAATGGCGTTCTCGATCCGCAGGGCCAAGCCATCGAAGGCTCATTGTCCTCCCTCGGCTTTGGCGGCGTCTCCGGCGTTCGCCAGGGCAAGGTTTTTGATCTGGTTCTCGATGGCACCGATGAGGCTGCCGCCCGGACCCAGTTGACCGGCATGTGCGAGAAGCTTCTCGCCAATACCGTGATCGAAAACTACCAGATCGAAATCTCTAATTAACGCTTAATTGCGATAACAACTGGCGCGCCCCATTTGGCGCAGGACAGTACCATCATGCGTAAAACCCAAATTGCTCTTTCGGTCTTGTTCTTCGCCTCCATCGGCCTGCTTTTTGCGGCCTATGCCTCGGTGCCTGTGCCGGTCTGACCGGCTTTAGGGCATTAATTACCAAGCCGGCAAATGCTTCCAAACCCACCGACCGGTTTAACCGGCTGGTCGAAGGGATACGCTAATCTGCACCCGTCATCATGCGGGGAATGCGGTTATGGGCTTGAGTAAGCAGAGGCTCGATTGGGTGGATATGGCCAAGGGCCTGTCCATTTTTCTGGTCGTCATCATGTATTGCGCGTCGAGCGTCGGCGAGGATACGGGTCAAACCGGGTTCCTCCATTGGACGATCGCCTTCGCCATGCCCTTCCGCATGCCGGAATTCTTCCTGATCTCGGGCCTGTTCCTGAGCCAGGTGATCGATCGACCGTGGCGCGCCTATGCCGATCGCCGCGTGGTCCATTATCTCTATTTCTACGTCCTCTGGGCGATCATCCACATCATCTTCAAGGTGGCGCTGGTCGGCCGCGATCCAGGCGGCGCACTAAGCTTTCTCGCCTGGGCAGTGATCGAGCCCTATGGCGTGCTGTGGTTCATCTACATGCTGGCCGTCTTTGGGCTGGTCAGTAAGCTCGTGCATCAGGCCAAGCTCCCGCATTGGTTGGTGCTGGGCGTCGGCGCTGTGCTGCAGATGGCTTCGGTCCATACCGGCAGCTATCTCGTCGACCAATTCTGCGCCTATTTCGTTTATTTCTACGCCGGCTACGTCTTTGCCCCAGCAATCTTCCGCCTGGCAGATTGGGCAGGCCAAAATGTCGGCGCAGCGCTGGGTGTCCTGGCGGCTTGGGCAGTGGTCAACGCTGTGCTGGTTTTCACGCCCGGCTTCCGGCTCGATCCGGTCCATATTCAAATGGGTTGGGGCGCCCTGCCCGGCATTCACCTGCTGGCGGCAATTGCCGGTGCTATTGCGATCTGTATCGCTTCCGCACTGCTGGTTAAACTGCCATGGATGAACTGGCTGCGCTGGATGGGTGGCAAGTCGCTGGTGGTCTATGTGGCCTTTGTGCTGCCCATGGGCATAGCCCGCACTATTCTCCTCGCGCTTGGCATAGAAGAACCGAATCTGGTCAGCCTCATCATCATGACCATCGCCATCGGCTCGCCGCTCATTCTGTGGTGGCTGACCGAGACGACCGGCTTTGGCAAATTCCTCTTCGAACGCCCGGCCTGGGCCCATTTGCCGGGCACGGGCAAGCCGACCACGCCGAATTCGCAGGCCATTCCAGCCGAATAGGTCACGAAGTAGCCAAATCCGTTCGCTAGGCCGGCGGGGCACCCAAGATGGAGCCCTGCCGATGCGTCCTCTCCTTGCCTGCCTCGCCGCCCTGCCCGTTCTTCTGGCGCCAGTGGCGGCCCATGCCGAATTCCTCAATCCCACATTCGAGACGCTGGCGATCGATGGCATCGCGCCACCCGACTGGATCGCCGGTGTTCGCGAAGGCGCCTATATCGGCATGTGTGGCAGTTGTGACGGCGGCATGGTGGTGCTCGAAATTAAGGTTCACAACGACGACGGCACAGGCGGACGTGTTCGGTCAGGTGAGACCACGACCGAGACCTATACGGAACTCGGCAAGGCCAACGCTCAATCTCTCGGCGGCGAATCCGAATATTTGGGCACGGACGAAATAGAGTTCGGACCTGCGGTCGGGTTCAAGACCAACGCCAAAATTGCGACCGGCGACTACTCCACCACCTATCAGTTGTGGAGTGACGGCAAACAATTGGTGATTAGAGTTTACGGCGCGGATCAAACCGTGGTGGACAACGTCGCGGAGAAAGCCTATTCCGCCGCTGCACCCCAGACCTTCAGGTGACCTGATGAAAGCTGCCGTTCTCGTCTTCCCCGGGCTCAACCGCGATCGCGACATGATCGCCGCGCTGACCAAGATCGGAGGCGCCGAGCCGGCAGTCGTCTGGCACCAGGATGCCGATATACCCGATGTCGACCTGATCGTTATTCCTGGTGGCTTTTCCTATGGCGATTATCTGCGTTGCGGCGCGATCGCGGCGCGCTCACCGATGATGGACAAGGTGCGCGAGCGTGCCGCCAAAGGCATAAAAGTTCTGGGCGTCTGCAACGGCTTTCAGATTCTGATCGAAGCCGGTCTTCTGCCGGGCGCGCTGATGCGCAACACATCGCTCAAATTCGTCTGCCGCGAAGTCAAGCTCGAGGTTACGAACACCGACAACGCGTTCACGGGCGGTTACGCCAAGGGCCAGATCATTCGCTGCCCCGTTGCCCATCATGACGGCAACTATTTCGCCGATGCCGAAACGCTCGCCCGCCTCGAGGGTGAAGGACGCGTGGCGTTCCGCTATGCCGAGGGCACCAATCCAAACGGGTCCATCAACAATATCGCCGGCATTTTAAACGCTGAAAAGAACGTGCTTGGCCTGATGCCGCATCCGGAAAATCTCATCGAAAGCGCCCATGGCGGCGATGACGGCCGGGCTCTTTTCGCTACCCTTCTCAATAAGGCAGCCTGATAGCGCGGCTCGCAAGACCGCCAGGAGTGCAGCATGGTTGACGCCAATAACCCGCTTCAGGTGGGCATCGTCGTATTCCCCGAAGTCGAGGAACTGGATTTCGTCGGGCCCTGGGAGGTTTTCACAATGGCGGCCCAAGTGGGTGCGCCAGTGAACACGTTTACGGTGGCATGGTCCGACAAAGCGCTACGCTGTGCCAAGGGTCTCCGCATCGAAGCCGACTACGATTTTTCCGACGCGCCGCATGCCGATCTCGTCATCGTACCGGGCGGCAAAGGCACGCGTACTGTCATCATGGACGACGCGTTCATCGACACCCTGCGAGACTATCTGGCGGCCGCAAAATGGCAGGCCTCCGTCTGCACCGGTGCTGCGCTGCTGGGTCAGACTGGCTTTCTCGACGGAAAGCGAGCAACGACCAATCATGTGGCCCTCGACTGGGTGCGCAGCATGGCCCGTAAAGCCTACTTTACGACTGAAGAGCGCTACGTGCGCCACGGCAGCGTCGTGACCAGTGGCGGTGTATCCGCCGGCATCGACATGTCGCTGTGGTTTGTCGGTCACCTGTTCGGCCACGACATGGCCCACGAGACGCAACGCGTCATGGAATACTATCCCGAGCCCCCCTACGGAACGACCCGATGACCCTTGCCAACGACATCGCCATCACCCCGCAGCTGGTCGCCGACCATGGGCTGAAGCCGGATGAATATCAAAAGATCCTCGACCTGATCGGCCGCGAGCCGACCTATACTGAGCTCGGCATCTTCTCGGCGATGTGGAACGAGCACTGCTCCTATAAAAGCTCGAAGAAGTGGCTGCGTACGCTGCCCACCACCGGTCCGCGCGTTATCCAGGGACCGGGCGAAAATGCCGGTGTCGTCGATATCGGCGATGGACAGGCCGTTGTCTTCAAGATGGAATCGCATAACCATCCGAGCTTCATCGAACCGTATCAGGGCGCAGCGACCGGCGTCGGCGGCATTCTGCGTGACGTCTTCACTATGGGCGCCCGCCCAGTTGCGGCGATGAACGCGCTGCGCTTTGGTGCGCCCGAGCACGAAAAGACCCGACACCTCGTCAATGGCGTCGTCGCAGGCGTTGGCGGCTATGGCAATGCCTTTGGCGTGCCGACCGTGGCTGGCGAAGTCGAATTCGACGCGCGCTACAATGGCAACAACCTCGTCAATGCCTTCGCGGCCGGCTTGGCTGATACCGACAAGATCTTTTACTCCAAGGCCGAAGGCGTCGGCCTGCCTGTCGTCTATCTTGGTGCCAAAACCGGCCGCGATGGCGTCGGCGGCGCCACCATGGCCTCGGCCGAGTTCGGCGACGATATCGAGGAAAAGCGCCCGACCGTGCAGGTTGGTGACCCCTTCACCGAAAAGCGCCTGCTCGAAGCCTGTCTGGAACTAATGCAGACTGGTGCCGTGATCGCCATTCAAGACATGGGCGCTGCCGGCCTGACCTGCTCTGCCGTCGAAATGGGCGCCAAGGGCGATCTTGGCATCGAGCTTGATCTCGATAAGGTGCCGGTGCGCGAAACGGCGATGACGGCCTACGAAATGATGCTGTCGGAAAGCCAGGAGCGCATGCTTATGGTGCTGCATCCTGATAAGGAAGCAGCAGCCCGCGCCGTGTTCGAGAAGTGGGAACTGGATTTCGCCACCGTCGGCAAGACAACCGATGACCTGCGTTTCCGTGTGCTCTGGCAGGGGACGGAAGTCGCCAATCTGCCGATCAAGGAACTCGGCGACGAAGCTCCGGAATACGATCGCCCTTGGGTTGAGCCGAAAGTCCCGGCCGCACTCGCCGCCGATGACATCCCGCAAATGGACGTCGCCGATGCGCTGCTGAAGCTCGTTGGTGGCCACCAGTGCTCCTCCCGCCGCTGGGTCTACGAGCAGTATGACACCCTGATTCAAGGCAACAGCATTCAGCGCCCCGGCGGCGACGCGGGCGTGATCCGCGTGCTGGGTCACGAGACCAAGGGCCTTGCCTTCACCTCGGACGTCAATCCACGTTATTGCGAAGCCAACCCCTATGAGGGCGGCAAACAGGCCGTGGCCGAATGCTGGCGTAACCTCACCGCTACCGGTGCAGAACCGCTGGCAGCGACCGACAATCTCAATTTCGGCAATCCCGAACGCCCGGAAATCATGGGCCAGCTTGTGAAAGCTGTGGGCGGTATTGGTGATGCCTGCCGTGCACTCGACTTCCCGATCGTTTCGGGCAATGTCTCGCTCTACAACGAAACCAATGGCCGCGGCATTCTGCCGACCCCGACTATCGGTGGCGTTGGCCTCCTGCCAGATTGGCAGAAGAGCGTGCGCATTGGCTTTGCAGCTGTGAGCCAGCCAATCCTCCTCATTGGCGGCCCTGCTGAGCGTGGCACCCACCTCGGCCAGTCGATCTATCTGCGCGACCTGTTCGATCGTCGCGACGGCGAAGCTCCTCATGTCGACCTCGCCGCTGAACGCAAGACCGGGGACTTTGTCCGCAAACTCATCCGTTCGGGCGTTGTTACGGCTTGCCACGATCTCTCCGATGGCGGTCTTGGCGTTGCACTGGCTGAAATGGCCATTGCCGGCGGCATCGGTGCGACGGTGACCGATATCGAAGGTCACGATCCAATTCTCCAGTATTTTGGCGAGGACCAGGGCCGCTATCTCGTGACTCTCAATCTCGACCCGCAGGGCGAAGAGATCGCGGCACTTTGGGCCGAAGCCAAAACTCTCGGCATCGAGGCGCCTTGGATCGGCACCACGGGCGGCACCGAACTCGTTCTCGGCAAGGCCCGCGCGGTTTCGCTGGCCGAATTGACCCAGGCGCACGAAGGCTGGCTCCCCAACTATATGAACGGCTGATCTGCCTATTGAATGCGGATGCCATATGATCGCCACCCTTTGGTCCGCCAAAGGGTGGCGCGTTGTTTTTGGAGCAGGTGATGAATTCGAAGCGGCTTTTGGCGATCGTGGTCAGCATGAGCGCGGTGTCGCTGCCGGCAACGAGCTACGCCCAGACCATAAACGTCACGCGCTCGATATTCCCTGACCAGCCCTACACTCTCATCTACCCGGAAGCCATGGTGGCCACCGGCGGCGCGGGCGAACCGCTGACCATCAACCACCCGAATGCGCCCTTGCAGTGCGACCTGAGCGTCGTGCCGGTCGAAGATGCCGATTGGTCCGCTGAAGCCGCCGTCGCTGCGCTAGACGCATCTGCTATTACCGAAGCCTGGGTAGAGACATTTCCCGGCTTCACGCTCGGGGAAACCGGCACCAAGAATTATCAGGATGCCACCGCACTTTATTATGAGGGCACGAGCGAAAGCTCCTCCATGGGCGTGCCGATCACGCTGGTTCATAGCGAGACCGTGGCCCAAAGCCGCGGCTATTCGCTCGACTGTATCTACGCGACGTCAGTCGCCGAGCAGGTACGACCGGCCGTCGAATTCATCATCGCCAATTTCTCGACCCGTTCGGACGCCGATTGTTGCGTCGGCGCGACGCCCGAGACCGAACAAGCCCCGCCTCAATAGTCCGGCGATATTGAAGCCGCCCCTTCCGCATGCCATATCAAGGACATGCGCCGGCCACGGCGAACCGAAAACGACGGGGAGACTGAACATGCCAATGGACGCCCACGAGATCGAGCGCCGCATCAAGGCCGCCCTGCCCGATGCCGATATCGAGATTCGCGATCTGGCCGGCGACGGTGATCACTATGCCGCCAAGGTCGTCTCCGAAGCTTTCCGCGGCAAAAGCCGTGTCCAGCAGCATCAGCTCGTCTATGCAGCTCTTCAGGGAGACATGGGCGGCGCTCTGCACGCTCTGGCACTGCAAACCGGCATCCCCGAATAGAGCCGATGTCCGGGCTGCGCGACTCGCTTGATCTCATTCGCATGGTGCGACCGGAAGCTGGCACTGCTGCCCTCGACCACGAGATCATGGCGGAACGCGCCAATTCGATCGGCGCGGCCGAAGCGCGGGTCATCAAGAGCTTGGCCGCGCTTGAGACTGGCACCGACAAAGCCCTCTACGAAGCCCGAGACGCCGTCTGGTCTTATTTCGTTCAGCGCGAGCTCATGGGTTTTCGTCAGCACGGCGACGTCATTCGCGATCTAAGAATTCCGGCAAACGTGCTGAACGGTCTCGGCGCGACGCCCCCAAAATCTCGATGAGAGTGGCCGGTTGCCGCTTCTGTCGAGAAAATGGGCTCCTGATCGACGCGCCTTTGCTTGAGACCAAGCATTTCTATCTTCTGGCGAGCCGCGATCCAGATCTGCCCCTCGCCAGCATGATCGTGCCGCATCGGCATAGCGAAAGCCCTTTCGAGATGTCTCCTGACGAGTGGAGTGATTTCAACGCCGCGCTCGCGGCCACACGCGATCACTATGGCGACCAAAAGCCCGACGGTTTTACGCTCGGCTGGAATGTCGGATCGGTCGGTGGACAGCATGTCTTCCATACCCACCTCCATGTCATTCCACGGTTCGCGGGCGAGCCACTGGATGGCAAAGGCATCAGGAATGCGTTCAAGGAAGCGCTCAAGCGGTGACACGCTCGATCATCTTCGACGTCGATGGCGTGCTCGTTCATGGCTATCACGCGCGGCCTGATGGGAAGACGTGGGAAGAAGAGTTCCTGATCGATCTCGGCATCGACCCCGTTCGATTTCGCGACGAGTTTATCTACGACATTTTCATCAAGAAGGTGGTTGTCGGGCAAACCGCTCTCGTTGACGCCCTTGATCGGCGGCTCTCGTCATTTGGCTACAAGGGCTCAACAATCGCCTTCGCGCAGCATTGGGTGGCCCGGAACAGTCAGCCAAATGAAGATCTGCTTGAGGACATCCGTCGGCTGAAGGCAACGAAAGACATCAAGCTCTACCTCGCCACAAACCAGGATCATATGCGGGCCCAATGGCTATGGCAGACTCTTGGACTGGGCGAGTTGTTCGACGATATGTTCTATTCGGCCCGTGCCAGGGCAATGAAGCCGATGGCCGCGTTCTTTGAATTCGCTGCAGCACGAATGGGCCCGCAGACCGAAATTCCGCTGTTTTTCGACGATACGCAAAAAGTGGTAGAAGGCGCCTGCAATTTCGGTTGGGAATCGGTGCTCTTCACCAGCAACAACGACTTCCGCCTGCACCCTTGGATCAAGGACAGACTTTGATGCGCCTCAGTCAAGCTCTCGCATTGATGCCGTTCCTCTTTGCTGCGCCGGCAATGGCGCAGGAGGCTCAGTGTTTTCAGACCGACCAGTTCCTCGTCATTGCGCAAGACCGGACCGATAGTGCGGGCATGGAAATCCTCGCGCGCGCGCCTGCACGCGGTAAGATCAAATGCGAATATGTGGAGCGGGAGACGGACTTTGTCATCAATCCCCTGGGTCAGGCAGGTTGGCCCGATGGCCAGCCGCTCTGGTTTGAGGGTCTTGCAGGCAAGTACTTAGTTCTGACCCGATCGACCGGACCGGACGGCAATATCGTCATCATGGACCTCGCCGAGCACCAAACCGTTGTGGATGAAGCTGCCGACAATGAGATCACCGTCAGCGACGACGCGGTGACCTATTGGATGCGCAGCGAGCAGGGCACGGAGGACAATTGCCCGCAGTTTGAGGATTTCACCTCCAATGGGCTTGGCGCGGTTATTGCCGAAGAACAAGTGTTCGACATTGCTTCGGGCGAGGTCAAGTCGACCGGCGAAAAGCGCTGCAGCGCGACACAGTAACAATAGTGGGCGAGTTGAGGCGGTGATCTCGACACTGCCGCAGTCCTGTCCTATTTAAAGCGCGAGTTCACCCGGCCCTTGAAACCGGTTCACTGAAAGGCTCCTCCCATGACCGACATCAACGCCTTTATCGACGAGAAGGTGAAGAACAACGACGTGTTCCTCTTCATGAAGGGCACTCCAGATTTTCCGCAGTGCGGCTTCTCCGGCCAGGTCGTTCAGATTCTGAATTATCTCGGCGTCGACTACGATAGCGCTAACGTGCTCGAAAGCCCCGAACTGCGCGACGGCATCAAAGCCTATTCCAATTGGCCAACCATTCCGCAGCTTTATGTGAAGGGTGAATTTGTCGGCGGCGCCGATATTGCCCGCGAAATGTTCCAGTCCGGCGAATTGCAGACCCACATGCTGCAGGCTGGCATCCCGGTAAAGCAGAGCGCCTAAGTCGTCAGAATTGTGCTGAAAGCCCCGCCGCTGTGCGGGGCTTTTGTTTTTGTGGGCATCACCAGATCTGATCGAAGCCATTCCGCAATATCGTTTTGCGTGATGGCGGTAGCGGCGTAATCTCTGCGGACTCGCTCAGGTGCTGCCATGACCTCTCCCGCTTCCGCCCGTCCCGTCGTTCCAATGCCAGTGGTCATCATCGCTGGCTGCATCATTGCGGCGATTGGCTTTGGGACGCGCGGGGCCTTTGGACTGTTCACCCTGCCGGCGACAGAAGACCTTGGCCTCTCGCGCGAGCAATGGGCGATGGCCATGGCGGTGCAGAACCTGGTCTGGGGCATAGCACAGCCGTTCGCCGGCGGCTTTGCGGACCGCTATGGCACTGGCCGCGTCCTTGCCGTCGGCGGCCTGATCTACGCGCTCGGCGTGCTGGGCATGTCGTTTTCGACCGACGTTCTCAGTCTAACCATCACCGCCGGTCTCGTAACCGGTACGGGCATCGCTGTCGCCTCGTTCGGTGTCGTGATGGCCGCTTTCGGCCGCGTCGTTCCCGCGGAAAAGCGCAGCTTTGTCTTCGGCATTGCCACCGCTGCCTCCTCGGCTGGCCAGTTCATCTTTGCGCCGCTCGGTCAGGGCTTCATTTCTGCTTTCGGCTGGCAGATGGCGCTGGTTTGGATAGCTCTGCTCCTCCTGCTGATCATCCCACTATCCGCCGCATTGCGCGGCCGGAGCGTCAGCACACCCGGCGAAGCCGACATGCCTTTCATGCAGGCGTTGTCGCAGGCCTGGGGCCATGGATCATACAGGCTCTTGGTCATCGGCTTCTTCGTTTGCGGCTTCCATCTGGCGTTCATCAATGTCCATATGCCCGCCTATCTCGTGCAGTGCGGCCTGTCCCCGGAAGTCGGAAGCTGGACGATTGCGGTGATCGGGCTATTCAACATCGCCGGCTCGCTGCTGTCAGGCTGGTTGGGGTCGCGCCTCCCCAAACAGATCTTGCTCGCGACCATCTACTTCCTCCGCGCGATTGCGATCGCGGCGTTCCTGCTGGTCCCGGTTACGGAAGTCACTGCCTATACGTTCGCGGCAGCAATGGGTCTGCTGTGGCTCTCTACCGTGCCGCTGACGGCGGGCCTCGTTACCCTGTTCTTCGGGCCGCGCTATATGGGCATGCTCTACGGCGTCGCTTTCTTCAGCCACCAGCTCGGGTCGTTCGTCGGCGTCTGGTTGGGCGGCGTTGTCTATGACCAGACCGGATCTTATAGCCTCGTCTGGTATCTCGGTATCATTCTGGGTCTCGCATCCGCAGCGCTGCATCTGCCGATCAACGAGCGCAGCGTTTCGAGTTTCAGGACCCAACCCGCTTAACCCATAGCAACTATCGTTTTTTACCGATAAAAGCTTGCCAACCCGGCCGGACAGGTTCATGTTCCGGCCAATTATTGCGCCGCCGTCTTCTGGGCGAGCCCCTCCTTACTGAGCAATTCTCATGTCTGATCACGTTAATCGGGTGCTCTCGCGCCCGGAATTCATTGCCCTTATCGCGGCCCTCATGGCGCTGAATGCGCTCGCCGTCGACGTTATGCTTCCTGCGCTGCCCTATATGGGCGAGGCGCTCAATATCGTTAGCGAGAACGAGCGCCAGTTCGTCGTGTCGTTCTACATGCTCGGCATGGGCATCGCGCAGCTTGCCTTTGGTCCATTGACCGACCGTTTTGGCCGCCGGGCGCCGCTGCTTGCTGGCATCGGCGTCTACATCATCGCTGTGATCGCCGCAGCCTTCGCGCCAAGCTTTGCCGCGCTTCTCGCGCTCCGCTTCGTGCAGGGCATGGGTGCAGCGAGCGTGCGCGTCATCGCCACCGCCGTGGTACGGGACCGGTATCAGGGCCGCGAAATGGCCGAAGTCATGTCGCTGACCTTCATGGTCTTCATGGCTATTCCAATCGTGGCTCCCGGCATTGGTCAAATCCTGTTGCTGACCGGGCCTTGGCAGATGATCTTCATCTTCATGGGTCTGCTTGCACTGGTCTTTTGGAGCTGGACCTATTTCCGCCTGCCCGAGACACTGCCAGCTGAAAAGCGTCGCCCCCTCAGCTTTTCGGGGATCATTCAAGGCTTCAAGATCGTCGTGACCAATCGCGTGGCCTTCTCTTATGGGCTCGCGGGCACTTTCCTCTTCGGCGCGCTGTTTGGCTTCATCAGTTCGGCACAGCAGATTTATGTCGATATCTACGGCCTCGGCGTCTACTTCCCCGTGGCATTTGCTGCCGTGGCAGGCCTGATGGCGGTATCGTCCTTTACGAACTCGCGTATCGTGCGCAACCTCGGCATGCGTCGCCTCTCCCATGGAGCGATGGTGGTCTACACAATTGCATCGGCGGTTCTGTTGGCGCTCTCGCTTGCGGGATACGTGCCGTTCTGGGTGTTCTTCGGCCTCCTCTGCGTGGTCATGTTCTGCTTCGGCTGGGCTGCGTCCAACATGAATTCGCTGTCCATGGAGCCGCTGGGCGCTGTCGCCGGTACGGCAGCATCGGTCTTCGGCTTTATCCAGACCGTTGGCGGCGCACTGATCGGCAGCTATGTGGGGCAGATGTTCGATGGGACCACCGTGCCGGTGGCGGCAGGCTATTTCAGCATGGGCGTACTGGCCCTGATCTGCATTCTCGTTGCAGAGAAGGGTCGGCTGTTCGGCGTGGGTGAGCAATATAGCCACGGCGAGGCCGCGCCCATCATGGACGCGCACTAAAAACCAAGCCACCCGCAAAACGGGTGGCTTTTTTCTTACGCGGGAGAGTCTACTGGCGGGAAGGAAAGCTCGGCACGATCGGCGTAGACGTGGTCGATCAATCCCCAGGCTTTGGCATCTTCAGGAGTCATATAGCGGTCGCGCTCCAGGGCCAGCTCAACCTCCTCATATGTGCGTCCACAATGACGAGCATAGATATTATTCGTCAGGCGTTTGAGTCGCAGGCTTTCCTCTGCATGGATCAGGATGTCCGTCACCTTGCCCTGAAAACCGCCCGAGGGTTGGTGCAACATGATTGAGGTGCTGGGCAACGATGCGCGATGACCCGGCTCACCCGCAGCCAGAATGATTGTCGCGGCTGATGCTGCCATGCCCATACACAGTGTACCGACCGGTGCCTTGATAAACTGCATGGTATCGTACATCGAGAGACACGCGGTTACGACGCCACCGGGTGAATTGATATACATGTAGATCGGCTTGGTCGGCGCCTCTGCTTCCAGAAACAGCAGTTGGGCACAGATCAACGAGGCCATGTTGTCCTCGATCTGGCCATTTACGAAAATGATCCGCTCTCGGAGCAGCCGCGAATAGATGTCGAAGGCGCGTTCGCCACGACTGGATTGTTCGACGACCATAGGGACGAGTTGCATCATGTCGCGCATCGGCGACCTCCATCAGATTTTCGGTGTAATTGGTAAGGTCGGCGCTTAAGCCGCGAGCATCATGGGCTCGTTGCTGTTGTCGGCCGCCGGCATGGCCAGAGGCGCATGCGTTAGCCGGAAATAGCTGCCGCCACTATCAAGCGGACTGATCTCAAAGGTGACGACACTGTCGGATGAAGACGTGCCATCCTTCTGATCTCGCCACCGATAGGTCACGCTGTGCGGCTCATCGGTCTGGATGACCGAAATGTCCGTCTTGGACGGCAGATCGAGCCAACGTTCGAGATATTCAGGGATGGTCAGCGCCCGCCAGACCTTCTCGGGCGGTGCATCGAGCTCGGTCTCGAAGACCACTGCTTCATCCTTGTCGGTCATTGGTCCATCTCCCGCAGCAGGTCCTTGAGATTATCGATCCGGCTCGGCCAGAAATCGCGATAACGCGCGAGCCAGGCGTGTAAAGGTCCAAACCCGTCGGGATCGACGCGGTAATGAGCGAATCTCCCTTCGCGCCTTTCGCTGATCAATCCCGCACCCTTGAGAACCGCAATGTGCTGCGACATCGCCGGCTGTGAAATGGCAAAGCCATCGCGCAGATCGGTGGCTGTCAGTTCTGCTTCGGAAAGCCGCTCGAGAATTGCCCGGCGGGTTGGGTCGGCCAGCACTTTGAATATTTCAGCATCTTTCATGCAAACACATAAGCATAGACTTATGAGTCGAGCAAGTTGGTCAAGACACTTTGCGGGTCTGTCGAGGAAGTCTAGGCTAAAGCGTCTATCACTCTGGAATCTGCCATGTCAGGTCGCACCTATCTCGCCATTCCCGGTCCATCTGTCGTGCCGGAGCGTGTGCTGAACGCCATGCATCGCGCCTCGCCCAATATCTATGAAGGCGAAGTAGTTGAGATGATGGATGGCCTGATGGCCGATCTCCGGCGCGTGGCAGTCACCAGGCAGAACGCGGCAATCTATATTGCCAACGGACACGGCGCATGGGAGGCCGCGAGTGCGAACCTCTTTTCGCGTGGCGACAAGGCTCTTCTGGTCGCGACCGGACTTTTCGGCACGGGCTGGGCAAGCTCAGCCATACGAATGGGTGTGGACGTTGAGGTGATGGATTGTGGCAAGTCAGGCGCAGCCAATCCGGATTTGATCGCGGAGCGATTGCAGACCGACATATCGCACAACATCAAGGTGCTCATGGTCACGCATGTCGACACGGCCTCATCAGCGAAGAATGACATTGCCGCAATCCGCCGTGCCATTGATGCCGCCGGGCACCCTGCTCTCCTTGCCGTCGATGCCGTCGCGAGCCTCGGCTGCGACGAATTGCGCATGGACGATTGGGGCGTCGATGTCATCGTCGGCGCCAGCCAAAAGGGCCTGATGATGCCACCGGGTCTCGCCTTTCTCTGGTTTTCCGACAAGGCGCGCGAGCGATCCGCAGAGAGCGATCTCAGAACACCCTATTGGGATTGGTCACCGCGAACCGATGGCGCCGAGTTTTGGCATTATTTCGGGGGCACCGCTCCGACGCAGCACCTCTTTGGCATGCGCGAAGCACTTGATATGATTTTGAACGAAGAAGGCTTGGAGAACGTCTGGCAGCGCCACCACACGCTTGGCAGATGCGTGTGGTCGGCGCTAGACGCCTGGAGCGCTGGGCACTCCCATATCGGTCTCAATATTGCTGATCCGTCCGCCCGCGGACACTCCGTCACCGCAGCGCGCATAGGCAATGGTGGCGCCCTGAAATTGCGGCGCTGGATGGAGCAAGAAGCAGGCGTCACACTGGGCATAGGTCTCGGAATGGCTCTCTCCAGCGAGCCAGCCTATGGCGATTTCTTACGCATTGGTCACATGGGACACGTCAATGCCCATATGGTGCTTGGCGTTCTGTCCAGCATAGAAGCGGGCATGGAATCTTTGGGCATCGCGCGAGGCGTCGGCGCGATAGAGGCCGCTGCCAAAGCGTTCAGCGCAGGGGCTAGACCGTAAAGACCTCGCGGCGGAGTTCGTCCCAACTCTCCTTGCTTGGCGCAATAAGCAGCCCGCCGTCACTGTGACGTGCCTTGTATTCCGAGCCATCAAGGCGCGCGACATGGGCACCGGCTTCGCGCATCATCAGCGCGCCGGCAACGTGGTCCCACGGCATCAGCTTATTATACATGAGGAAATGGACGTGCCCGCTGGCGGCCATGCGATATTCATGGCCAGCACAGCGATAGTTTGCGAACATCTGGACCTTGGCCAGATTGGCGAGGACCTGGCTACGCACGCCCTCGGGCAGATAAGAGACCGAAGCCAGCCCGCCCATCTCGGCAAGCGGCGCAGCTTCAACAAATTTCTGCCGCACGCGGCGTCCATCCGGGAACACTTGCCAAGTGCCGCAGCCGCGCTCGGTCATCATGAAGTCGTCGCCCATTGGGTCGTAAATGACGCCGGCAACGGTCTCGCCATTTTCTACGACCGCCGCCATCACGGCAAAAAGCGGTAGGTCAGCGGCGAAATTGTAGGTGCCGTCGACTGGATCGACATAGATGACGGTGCGATCTTCAAAGTTGGTTTCGAGCAGCGCCGGATTGGCGGAAACCGCTTCCTCGCCGACAACGACAGTATTGGGCGAATGAGCATTGATCGCCGCCGTAATGACCCGCTCCGCATTCTCGTCGGCTTCGGTAACGAGATCGAACGCGTTAGTCTTGCTGCGCACCATGCCTTCGTCGAGATGCCGGAAACGCGGCATGATCTCGGCCTTGGCCGCTTCGCGCAATATTCCAGCAAGCCGTTCGATATTCATGCGTTTTCTTCCTTTGCGCTCACGGTCAGGCTGGCGAAATCAAAGAGTTTAGGATCCAGCATGTGGCTCGCATTAATATTGCCGAGCGCACGGATCATGACATCCTTGCGGCCCGGCATCCGCTTTTCGATATCGGTCAGCATGGCCTTCATCGCATTGCGCTCGAGCCCATCCTGCGAGCCACAGAGATCGCAGGGAATGATCGGGAACTGCATGGCATCGGAAAATTTCTGCAGATCTTCCTCTGCGCAATAGATCAGCGGCCGCAGCACCTGCAGATCGCCCTCGTCGTTGACGAGCTTGGCTGGCATAGCCGCCAGCTTCCCACCATGGAACATGTTCATGAAGAAGGTTTCGAGGCTGTCGTCGCGATGATGACCTAGCACCAGCGCCGTGCAGCCTTCTTCCCGCGCGATGCGGTAGAGATTGCCGCGGCGAAGGCGCGAGCAGAGCGAGCAATATGTCGCGCCCTGCGGCAGTTTGTCGGTCACAATCGAATAGGTGTCCTGATATTCGATGCGATGCTCGATCCCCAATCCCTCAAGGAATTCCGGCAGGATATGCTTGGGAAAGTTCGGCTGGCCCTGATCGAGATTGCAGGCCAAGAGCTCCACCGGCAGCAGGCCGCGCCACTTGAGATCAAGCAGCAGAGCGAGGAGGCCATAGCTGTCCTTGCCGCCCGAAAGGGCAATCAGCCATTTCTCTCCGGGCCGGACCATGCCGAATTTTTCGAGAGCCTCACGCGTGTTGCGGATGAGACGCTTCCGCAGCTTGTTGAACTCGACCGAACGCGGTGCCTTGGCGAAAATCGGATGCGCACCAGTTTCATTTTCGTCAGCCGGCGTGGTCGGGGCTTCCATCACCGCGGTCATGGCAAATCTCCCATATGAACCTTCGCCCTGCTGATACCCCCTGCAGCAGCGCAGGGAAAGCAAAAGCGACAGGCCTCAACCTTACCAAAGCTTAACTTCCTGTCCTTGTTTTATGCGTAATGCCACAGTTAGATGACACATCTTCCTGGCACCTTGGAGTCTCCCGGTGTTCCGCTCCTTTTTCCCCGTACCCAAGATATTCTTTTCGTCGGCTGCCTTGTGGCTGCTGGCCTCCGTACTGATCTGGTTTGCCGTCGGCGAACCCATCCGGTCGGTCATCAGTATTGATCGGTTCACCCACCCCCAGATCGCCTCGACGGAGACACCGGCGGCCGATCAACCGACGACGGCAGACGATCCGGTTGCGGCGCAGCCTGCGGCGGGCGCTGATCAGACCAACCCCAATGCTCCGGCGACGACAGAAAGCACCACTTCGACCTCGCAACAGGCTGCCGCTGCAGGCGCCGCCGAGTCCTCGGTTGGCAACTTCCTCAACGGGGATCGCGTCTGGCTTTATGAGTATGTGCTGCTCGTTGCATTTGCGTTCTGCGTCTTCTGGTACTTTTACAAGCGCAACGAATGGTATTGGTGGAGCGTCGTCGGGTCGACCGGCATCCTTTTGGTCATCTATTTCCAAGTGCAGGTCGAAGCGTTCGTCAACGAATGGTCTGGCGTGTTCTTCGATATGATCCAGCTGGCGTTGACCCAGCCGCGGTCGGTTTCGCCAGAGCGTTTTTACGGCGAGGTCTTCACGCTGCTGATCGTATTGATGCCAACCATCATCGTTTCAGTTTTGCTCGCCTTCTTCACCTCGCACTACGTCTTCCGTTGGCGCAAGGCGATGAACTTCTACTACATGGCGCATTGGCCAGCGATCCGCCAAACAGAAGGTGCCGCGCAACGTGTTCAGGAAGACACCATGCGTTTCGCGACCATCGTTGAGGATCTCGGCACGGCGTTCTTCAGCTCGCTGATCACGCTTGTCGTGTTTCTGCCGATGCTGTGGGGACTATCGAGCACGATCACCGAGCTGCCGTTCGTCGGTGAAGTTCCCGGCAGTCTGGTCTGGGTGGCACTTGCAGCCGCCATTATCGGCACGGTGCTGCTTGCGACCGTTGGTATCAAACTACCCGGCCTTAACTTTGCCAATCAGCGCGTTGAAGCAGCCTATCGTAAGGAACTGGTGTTTGGCGAAGATCATGCCGAGCGCGCCGATCCGCCAACGGTGAAGGAGCTCTTTGCCAATGTGCAGAAGAACTATTTTAGGCTCTATTTCCACTACACCTACTTCAACCTGGCGCGTTACGCCTACCTCAACATGGTTGGATACGTTCCGCTTCTAACCATGGCGCCGACTATTCTTGCTGGCGGCCTGACCATGGGTGTCTATCAGCAGGTACAGTTGGCTTTTGGCCAGGTTTCGTCCTCGTTCCAGTTCTTCGCTCGCGCCTGGACAACGATTGTCGAACTGCAGTCGGTCTATCTGCGTCTGCGTCTCTTCGAGAGCTTTATCCCGAAGGATCAAGAGCCGATCAAGGAAAGCGTCAGCGGCGCTGCGACTACCTGATACTCAAACAAAAGGGCCACTCCTCGGAGCGGCCCTTCGCCTTTGATCACACGGCAAAAGTGACGTGACCGTTCTCATCGATCGGCCATGCCGGGTTCCAGGCAATTTCCCAGGCGTGCCCATCCGGGTCCGCGATGTAACCGCGGAAGCCGCCATGGATTGGCGCATCGGCCTTGCGCAGAAGCGTGCCTCCGGCTGAAACAAGGGCATCCATGATCGGCTCGACATCTTCTTTGTTCGGGACATTGTGGGCTAGCGCATAGGCACCGGGACCCACCGGTAGATCCGTCAGGTTCATGTCTTCCTCCAGTGCTGACTTGAGGAAGGTACCCAGCACGAACCCGTTCATTTGGTAAAAAAACGATTTCGGGATTGTCGAAGACAGGCGTCCACCCAAAGCCTTCGCCATAGAAGCGGCGTGAGCGGGCGATGTCGGCGACGCCGAGTGCAATGACGGCGATAGACTGTTTCATCGTTCCAGGACCTTTCTGTCGCACGCGCACTATGCGCAGGCGTTCAAGGTCATGGGACTCATCGCGTAGCGAAGGCCAGGACCTGCGGTCTTAACGCAGGGGCTGGGCTAACCGCACCAGCCTTTCCTTTTTAGACCATCTCATTGAGCCAAAAGAAAAGGGCCACCAGATGGCGGCCCTTCCCAGTTCTGTGCGTCGTGTTCGCTTAGCGCGAATAAAATTCGACGACGAGGTTCGGTTCCATCTGGACCGGGTACGGCACGTCCGAGAGAGCGGGCACGCGGGCGTAGGTGGCGACCATCTTGTTGTGGTCGACTTCTACGTAATCCGGCACATCGCGTTCAGCGAGCTGGACGGCTTCGAGAACGACGGTGAGCTGCTTGGAGCGCTCACGCACTTCGATCTTGTCGCCAACCTTGACCTGGTAGGATGGGATGTTCACGCGCTGGCCGTTGACGGTCACGTGGCCGTGGCTCACGAACTGACGAGCAGCAAACACCGTTGCGACGAACTTCGCACGATAGATGATCGCGTCGAGGCGCGACTCGAGCAGACCGATCAGGTTTTCACCAGTGTCGCCCTTGCGACGGCTGGCTTCGTCATAAAGACGACGGAAAGCCTTTTCAGTGATCGAGCCATAGTAGCCCTTCAGCTTCTGCTTGGCGCGGAGCTGCAGACCGTAGTCCGAAAGCTTGCCCTTGCGACGCTGACCGTGCTGGCCGGGGCCATAGGCACGTGCGTTGAGCGGGGACTTCGGACGGCCCCAGATGTTCTCGCCAAGACGGCGGTCAATCTTGTACTTTACAGAATGACGCTTCGACATCGCGTATCCCTTTCATAGTTTGAATGGATCGCGCCCTCCTTTGCCCTCGTCGCCGAGGGCCGACAGATTCCTAAAAATTCAGGAGATCCCGGGTGCGCCTATAAGGCCCGAGGGCCGGATAGGTGGGCGCTTGATAGTGGCGAGGGGCCATCCTGTCAAGCGCCGGAGGGGTTTCAGACCATCTTCTTGTCCAAACTGTCCTGCTCTCGCAGTTGCGGAAAGAGCCGGCTCCAGAGCCCAGCGACGAGCATGGCGCCGACACCTCCGACGGCCACCGCGGCAACCGGACCGATGAAGTGCGCAACGGTCCCGGCGCGAAACTCTCCAAGCTCGTTGGATGCACCAATGAAGACTGAATTGACCGCGTTGACACGTCCGCGGACCTCTTCCGGCGTCCAAAGCTGCATGATGGTTTCGCGGATCGTGACGCTGACCATGTCGGCAGCACCCACCAGCATCAACGCAGCAATGGAGAGCCAAACGCTGGTCGAGAGGCCGAAGACGAGCGTGAAGAGACCAAAGAGCGCCACGAAGGCAAAGAGGGTCTTGCCCGCATGCTTGCGCACCGGGAACTTGGTCAAGACGAGCGCCATGGTGAGCGCGCCAATTCCGGGCGCGGCGCGCAGCACGCCGAATTCCATTGGCCCGCCGTGGAGGATTTCCTCGGTAAAGGCAGGCAGCAGCGCAACGGCGCCGCCCATGAGCACCGCAAACATGTCCAAAGAGATGGCACCGAGCACCACCTTGTTGGACAGAATGTAGCGGAAGCCTCCAAAGATGGTTTCAAGGCTCGTCGCCTGCTGGGCCCGTTGCTGAGTGGGCTTCGGAATGAGAATGACGCAGACAGCGCCGCAGACCAGCAGCACGGCGGCTGTGCCAAAGGCGAGGATCGGACTGATTGCGTAGAGGACACCACCAACAGATGGTCCAGCGATACTGGCAATCTGCCAGGCCGACGCATTGACTGTGATCGCGTTTGATAGTGCCTCAGGCGGCACCAGATTTGGCGCCAGCGATTGCGCCGCAGGACCCCAGAAGGCGCGGGCGGTGCCGAGGACAACCAGAATGACAAAGATCGGCCAGACCTGATGGGCTTCAACCTCGACCAAGGCCAGAAATCCGAGGGCGCAGAGCAATTCCACGGTAAGGCAGATTGCCATGATGCCGCGACGATTGAAGCGGTCGGCGGTCAATCCCGTAACGAGGATAAGGCAGAGCGCCGGGAGAAACAGACATAGCCCAACAAGGCCGAGCAGGAAATAATCACCAGTCACGGCAAAAATCTGCCAGGCGATGGAGACCGACATGATCTGCACGGCAAAGCTGACGAACAGTGTCGTCAGCCAGAAAAAGCGAAAGCCGGGATAGGTAAAGGCAAGCCGATTTGGCTCAGTAGGATGGGTCGTGGACATGATGACCCGGCATGACACTTTGTCGCACCGGCGTCAAAGGCGAATCTGGCCCGATCCGTTCGGCAGATTAATCCGTGATCGGTTTATCGGCCTCAGCCTTCTGCCGGTTTGGATTTGGGCGCTCATGGCGCCGGTCGATCGAAGAAATCACGCCACGCAGTGTGCGGATTTCCTGGCTGGTAAATCGCCCCCGGGTGAGCGCCGTGCGCAGATTGTTGACCATGCTCGGCCGCTTATCCGGCGTCGTGAAGAAGCCACTCTGATCAAGCACGCCTTCGAGATGCTCGAACAGCCCGACAAGTTCATTGCGCGGCGCGGCTTCATCGAGCCCGTCCCCAAAGGGCAGATCTTTGCCCGGGCCACCATGGCGGCGCCATTCATATGCCATCAACAACACCGCCTGGGCGATGTTGAGAGACGCGAATGCTGGTTCGACCGGGAGGGTTACGATTGCGTCCGACATGGCGACTTCATCATTGAGAAGGCCCCAACGCTCGCGACCGAACAGCAATCCTGCCCCCTGCCCGGCATTGATGCTCTGGGCCATGTTGATCGATGCTTCTTCCGGCCCCAACACTTCCTTCTGCATGTCGCGCGAACGGGCCGTCGTGGCATAGACCAGCTTGAGGTCGGCAATGGCGTCTTCCAGCGTTTCGAAAACACGCACTCTTTCGAGCACATGATCGGCGCGGGAGGCGGCTGCTACCGCCTTTTCATTCGGCCAACCGTCGCGCGGGCGAACAAGGCGCAGGTCCCACAGCCCGAAATTGGCCATGGCGCGTGCCGCAGTGCCGATATTCTCGCCTAATTGCGGTTCGCATAAAATAATCGCTGGCCCCGGGGCCAGCGTTATGGAGAGGGAAGTGTCAGTGCCTGCCATCTGCGCCATCCAGCCGATTTGGCGGCGACATAGCGCAGATGCGCCTCAGGTGCAAATCAGGCCACGCGTTCGCGAAGCGGCAATGGGCGCACCTTGGACGATGCCTGCCATTCGCGATCGAGAATGGCAAAGTGCAGTTCCTCGTCCCATTCGCCCTGGAACAGCGCGTGTTCACGATAGTGAGCTTCAAGGCGCATACCGAGCTTCTGCATCAGCTTGGCCGAGTGATGATTGCGGCCATCGCAGCGCACGAAAATGCGGTGAATGCGGAAATGATCGAAGGAGAGGTTCAGCATCGCCGTGAGAGCTTCGGTGAGGAAGCCGTTACCAGCATGAGCCGGATCGATGCAGAAAAGCAATTCACCCTGCCCCGCGGTCGCGTCAGACCATTTCAGCGACACATGACCGAGGACGGCCTGATCGCCTTTGCGCTGCATCGCAAGGGTCAGAACATCGCCCGGACGCTGCAAACCGATCTGGTTGCGCATGACTTCGACGGCGCCGGCAACATCTTCAGCATAGCGCGTTGGGCGAGCCAGGTAGCGTTGGACGGACGGCAGAGTGAGATAGCGCGCGACCAGGCGCACATCACTGCGCTCAAACGGACGAAGAACAAGACGATTGGTAGTGATTGGAAAATTCAAACCCGACATGACGATTCCGCCCCTTATGTAAGCTGCTGGACGCTCCAAGGGGACAACGGCATGATCGGATGGAAGTTCCTGCAATATCTAATGAAATTCAGTTCACTTAGCACTTGCAGGCACAAACAGGGACGTCTCCGGATGACATTGGTGAAACCACATATCATGGAGCAATACGTCTTGCGGCGATCAGGGCTGGTTGTCGCCCTGCCATTCGCGCTGCAAAACAGCATAGATGAACTCCTCATCCCAGCCACCCTTGTACCGTGCATGCTCGCGAAAGTGTGCTTCACGGCGCATGCCCAACCGCTCCATGAGGCGCCACGACGGACTGTTCCGCGCGTCACACCGTGCAAAGATGCGATGGATGTCCCCACCATAAAATCCTAGGTTGATGACCGCACGCGCCGCCTCCGTCGCGTAGCCACGGCCCTGATATTCCGGGTGAAAAATCCAACCTATCTCGGCCTGACGGGCATCGACGTCTCGCCAAATGAGCGACATTTCGCCAATGACACGCGAGCTGTCTGAGAGCTCCACCGCCAGCACAATCTTATCGCCCTCTTCTGCCCAATTGGTATGGACGATGCGCTGCTGCACCGCTTGGGCGCACTCATCTCGGCTGAGCGCTGAATCGAAGAGGTAGAGTGCGACATCAGCCCGACCGCGATAGTCGAACACCGCATCGACATCACCGCGGGTGAATGGGCGGAGCCGCAACCTTTGTGTCGATACCGGGAAGTGCGGATAGTAACCCATGATACTTTCTCCGCGGATTAAGGGGACGTCGAGGCATCTTGCAGACCCGCACCGAGCATGCAACTTTTTGCCATGACCCACAAAAACAATCTTAACCTGGATCAATACGGACACTGTGACTGCGGTGCCAATTCCGTTCACGTCGCCGGCCGACCCGTGTCCATGTTCATGTGCTCATGCGAGAATTGCCAGCGCGTTGGCGGCGCCGGACATTCTGCTGTCGTTCTTTTACGTGCTGAAGACGTTCGGACGCGAGGCGCGCTGAAGTCGATCTCCCGCCCGGCTGCATCCGGAGCAAGCTTCACGCGCCACTTCTGCCCCGAATGTGGCACTACGCTACTCGCTCAGAGTTCGCGCGCCCCTGCGCTTCGTATAGTGCCTGTGGGCATTTTCGCGGGTGCCAATGACTGGTTCAAGCCAAACCAGTTGATCTTTTCACGGAGCCATCAAGCCTGGGATCTGATCGCCGATCACCTTCCGCGTCACGACACCTATAGAAAGGACGAAGCGTGATGAGCCTGGCATGCGACGAGTTGAGCGATCGCGTCCGCGATGTCCTCGGGCCCCTGCCTTTTCTCACCGAGAGGAAAATGTTCGGCGGCCGCGCATTTATGCAAAACGGAAACATGCTGTGCTGCCCGACAAAGGAAGGCAGTCTCATTGTCCGCGTGGGCAAGGACGGAATGGATGAGGCGCTTGCTATTTCTGGAGCCAGCATCATGGATATGGGCGGCCGCAGCATGACCGGCTTCGTCGTCGTCTCGGGCGATGCCCTCGAAGACGACGACAATCTCGCTGATTGGCTGGGGCGATGCCGACGCTTTGTCGCCACGCTCCCAGCCAAATAGAATTACGGCGCTTTGCCGAAGACAAGCGCCGCGTTGACGCCGCCAAAACCAAAGGAATTGGACAGCACGTAGTCCAACTGCTTGGGCTTTGCCTTGTTCGGCACCAGATCGAAAATGTCTGCCTCTTCCACCGGATCGTCGAGATTGATCGTCGGCGGCAGCATGTCGTTGCGGATGGCTTGAATCGCCACGATAGCTTCGAGCGCCCCTGCTGCGCCGAGAAGATGACCCGTAGCCGACTTGGTGGACGAAACCGCCAGATCCTTGCCGCGCCCGGAGAAGACGGCGCCGATGCCGGCAATCTCAGCCATATCGCCGACCTGAGTCGATGTCGCATGCGCGTTGACGTAACCAATCGCTGACTGGTCAATCCCAGCCATTTTGATCGCATTGCGCATCGCAACCTGCGCTCCTGCCCCATCCGGAGACCCTGAGGTCAGATGATAGGCATCAGCCGATGTGCCGTAGCCGGCAACCATCGCCAAAGGCGTCGCACCGCGCTTTAGCGCATGGCTGAGCTTTTCTATGACGACAACAGCAGCGCCCTCCGACAGCACAAAGCCATCATGGCCCTTATCGAATGGCCGTGAGGCTTTGGTGGGATCATCCGCATAGGCCGTGGAAAGCGCGCGGGCGGCGCCAAAACCGCCGACCGAAATAGGATCGACGGATCCCTCGGCACCACCGGCCACGACGACTTCGGCTTCACCGGTCAGCAGCAGCCGCACACCATCGCCAAGCGCCTGAGCGGAAGCAGCACAAGCCGTAACCGGCGTGCCTATTGGACCGCGAAATTGGTAGCGAATGGATATCCAGCCAGCGGCGAGATTGGCGAGGAAGGACGGCACGGTGAAAGGCGACAACCGGCGCGGTCCCTTCTCGCGGATCGTCTCGACCGCCTTGGCCATCACTGGCGAACCGCCGACGCCCGAACCGATGATCGTCGCGGTAGCCTGTTGGTCCTCAAGCGTTTCGGGAAACCAATTCGCCTGCGCTAGGGCTTCAGCCGTCGCACCCAAAGCGTATTGGATGAAGAGGTCCATTTTCTTGACCTCCTTTGCATCGATGAAATCAACGGGATCAAAGCCGTGCTCATCGCGATCCTTGCCCGGCACGAGGCCGGCGATAGGCGACACAAAGCCTTCGGTATCGAACCGGTCATTGCGCACGATACCGCTTTTGCCCTCGATCAATCGGCGCCAGAAAACCTCGACACCAACGCCAAGTGGGGTCACTGCTCCCATGCCTGTAACGACGATTGGATCAGATGGATCGGGCTTCAGCATGGGTTTGTCCTGTGTTTGAACGGGTTCATTTGGAGATAGTCTGTGTGGGAGGTCCCGCCTAAAGGCGGGCGATAGTGCGGAGCCCGTTAATAACAGTCTCATAATTGGGGTCGCGCAGTGCGAGGCGCAGGTCGGCAATCGAGCGTCGCCATTCGGGAACAGCTTTGTCGAAAGCCGCGCGGCCAGTTTCCGTCAGGGCAAAGGGCCGCGCTTTTCCCTCGGCAGTCGCTTCGGTTGCGATCAAGCCTTTTCGTTCGAGCAGCGCCAGATTGCGCGACAACGTGGTGCGTTCCATGGCCAGTTCGCTCGCCATTTCCGAAATGGAGCGGTTCGGCCGGCTGACCAGCATCCCCATGATATTAAATTGCGCCGCGGTAACGCCGAACGGTCGTAGGCGCCGATCGGCCAGACGCGTGACTGTCCGAGCGGCCATTCGCGTGTTCAGCACAAGGCAAATATCAAAATCATCCTGCATGGCAGTTCAATACACCCGTGCATATGCACGGGTCAATGGCATGCCCCCTTGCCGGACCCGTCTTTGCGCTTCGCGCTCATAATGCTATAGGGGCTGCGAAATTGGCCGAGGGGCCAAAGCAAGGATTTTCAGGGAGTATCCGATGAGCAAGATCAAAGTCGCCAACCCAGTTGTGGACCTCGACGGCGATGAAATGACCCGCATCATCTGGCAGGCGATCAAGGACAAGCTGATCCATCCCTACCTCGATCTCGACATCAAGTATTATGATCTCTCGATCGAAAACCGCGACGCCACCAACGATCGGGTGACCGTGGATTCGGCCAATGCCATTCGCGAATATGGCGTTGGCATCAAGTGCGCCACCATCACCCCCGATGAGCAGCGCGTCGAAGAATTCGGCCTCAAGAAGATGTGGAAGTCGCCCAACGGCACGATCCGCAACATCCTTGGCGGCGTGATCTTCCGCGAGCCCATCATCTGCAAGAACGTGCCGCGCCTCGTTCCCGGTTGGACCCAGCCGATCATCGTCGGCCGTCACGCCTTTGGCGACCAGTACCGCGCCACCGACTTCACCTTCCCCGGCAAGGGCACGTTGACCATCAAGTTCACCGGCGAAGACGGTCAGGTCATCGAGCACGAAGTCTATCAGGCTCCGGGCGCTGGCGTGGCGATGGCCATGTACAACCAGGACGAGTCGATCCGGGACTTCGCCTATTCGAGCTTCAACTACGGCCTCGCCCGTGGCGTGCCGGTCTACCTCTCGACCAAAAACACCATTCTCAAGGTCTATGACGGCCGCTTCAAGGATATCTTCCAGGAGATCTATGAAGCCGAGTTCAAGGAAAAGTTCGAAGCCAAGAAGATCTGGTACGAACACCGCCTGATCGACGATATGGTTGCTTCGGCCCTTAAGTGGTCAGGCGGCTATGTCTGGGCCTGTAAGAACTATGACGGCGACGTGCAATCCGACATCGTGGCCCAGGGCTTTGGCTCGCTCGGCCTGATGACCTCGGTTCTGGCAACGCCCGATGGCAAGATCGTGGAATCGGAAGCCGCCCACGGCACCGTGACCCGTCACTACCGCCAGCACCAGCAGGGTAAGGAAACCTCGACGAACTCGACCGCGTCGATCTTCGCCTGGACCCGTGGCCTCGCACACCGCGCCAAGCTCGACGACAACGCGGCACTCGCCAAGTTTGCCTCGACGCTCGAAAAGGTCACCGTCGACACCATCGAAGAAGGCAAGATGACCAAGGATCTCTCCTTGCTCGTCGGCCCAGATCAGCCATGGCTCTCGACCATCGGCTTCCTCGACGCCATTGACGCCAACCTCCAGAAGGCCATGGCGTAAGCGCTCTAATCGCTTTGAATTGAAAAAGGCCGGATCTCGCGATCCGGCCTTTGCTTTTGGGGTACAGCCCTACTTTTTCTTCCCCCCGGCTTTCGGCGGCGTGATGGTCAACTCGAACCGCTCGCCCGCCTTGATGGTCACCGGCGTTTCGCTTTCGACATCGCCCTTTTCTGAAAACACGATGTAGTCGCCCGCTTTGAGAGTGGTTTGCACGTTCGGCCCATAGCCATAGTCGAACGATGTAATATTGCCCGCGATGTCCTTGGTGGGGCTGCGGAATTCGACATAATCGTCGCTCGGTGTCGTCACCGCCAGCACGCCTGCGTCGAGCACAACCGGAACATCCGTCCGCTCTCCGGTCGCGACACTGAACGGTATCTGGCCCGTCGTGCCGTCGAGCTTATAGTCCATGACGTAGTCGCCCGGCGCCAGCTCGAAATCCTGCTCGCCATCGTAGCCATAAGCTATCGAATTCCGCGTGCCATCAAGCGCCACCTTGGCATCGAAGATTTCCATGTAGAGGTCGTTATCTTCGACCTTCACGCCAGGCGCGTACTCCGCCTTGAAGAAGACGAGACCCGTACCAACGATAACGTCCTCATCGACCGTTTCGCCTGCCTTTACCGTGTACGACCGAGTCACTGTGGCCTCTCCGATCGTCACGTCGAAGTCGAGCTTTCCGGCGGGCAGAACCAGGATCTTGTCGCCATATTGCGTCGTGACATTTTCGCCGTTGTGGCGAATTCCGATCGAGGCATTTTCATTCACCTCGGCACCCTCGCTCGACTTCGGGTGCAGCTTGAAGACGGCTGCGTTGAGGATGAAATGAGTGTCGTTGACCTTGTCTGCAACGATTGTCACCGGCTGTTCGGCAGTTGCATAACCATATTTGACCGTGACGATGTAATTGCCGGGGTCCAGCGTCCCTTTAAAGCGGGCGTAATAGTCGGTGTCTATCCATTCGCCCTTGGTGCCGTCGGGGTTCACTTTGAACCACTGCCAGGTCAGATTAAGCGGACCACCGTCCTCGATATCCGGTCCACCTTCGGACAGCGACGCGGTCGGCGCAAAGTTGTATTCGACCTTAGGCGCCGGTTCAGGTTTCGGGGCTGGTTCGGGCTCTGGTTTCGGCTCGGCCTGTACCACTTGCGCGACGGTCTTTGTCAACGCGTCGACAAGGCCCGCACCATCGGCGGCAGAAAGATATTGGCCGCCCGTATTTTCCGCGAGACAAGCCACCTGCTGGCCTTCTTCATCGGAGAGACCAAAGCCCAGGACATGGGTGGTAAAATCGACGCCCTGCTTTTCAAGTTCGCTTGCAAGCTGGCACGGATCGACCTCGCAGGTTTCGAGCCCATCGGTAATGAGGATGACCGTGGCCTTTTCCTCGGTGTAGCGCAGGTCTTCCGCCGCAAGTTTTACTGCGTCGGAAATCGGCGTCATCCCCTTGGGATTGATGCTATCCGCCGCTTTGGCGATCGCCGCTCCCGTGCCGACGGCTGGCTCGACCAGCATTTCGATATCGCCGCAATCGCCCTTCTTGCGATGCCCATAGGTCATGAAACCGAGTTCGAGATCGTCCGGCAGATCCGCTAAAACTGACGCCAGCGTTTCACGCGCAATGGTGATCCGCGCCTTGCCATCGATCTGCGCCCACATGGAACCGGATCCATCGAGCACGATGATGGCGCGCTCCGCCGATAAGGCCGGAAAAGCCAGGCCCAGCGCGGCTATCGCGCCAAGCATGGCTCGCTTGAACATAGTCATGGAATGCCCTCCAGAAGCGGCCGGTCACCGGTCCGCCATGCTCCAACCAAGCCATTGCGCGGCTGAAGCCGGGATGAATGGCGGAGCCAGATTATCCCGAGTTAAGGCGGACTAGAAGAGCGTGACCGCGAAGAACAAGCTTAGTATGGTAGATTGCTCGCTCACGAGTCCAAACCCCGATTTGTCAGGTAGTTGAGATGCCCGTCGGCGTCATTCTGGCCTTTTTGGCCTATGCCAGTTATTCCATCGGTGATGCGCTGATCAAAGCGACGGGATCCGGCCTGTCGGTGTTCGAAATCGCGTTTTTCACCACCAGCTTTTCGATCATTCCCGCTTGGCTGACAAAGCGCGGCGAGCGCTGGCGCGACATCTATAAGTTGCAGCATCCCTGGCTTGTGCACCTGCGCTGCGCAACGGCGATCTCGGCCACGGCTTGCGTCATGTATGCCTTTACCCACATTGCCTTTGCCGACGTCTATGCCATTGGTTTTACAACACCTTTGTTCGTGACCCTGCTGTCGGTAGTGCTTCTCCACGAGCATGTTTCCGTGCCGCGTTGGCTGCTCCTGCTCCTCAGTTTCCTCGGCGTTGTCCTGGTTATCCGTCCGGGTCTTCGCGAACTTGAAATGGGCCATTACGTGATGATGGTGGCTGCCGTTCTGGCCGCGGTCACGACCACCGTGCTCCGCCACGTAGCGCCTAAAGAGAGACGCGTCAGCCTTGTCGGGCTCCAAGTGCTCTATTCCGGAATTTTCAATGGCTTCATGATGATACCGACTTTCGTGGTCCCCAATCTGGAGCAGATGGCGATCCTTTTGGGCATTGGTCTACTCGGTGGTGTCGGTGCGCTGCTGCTCATTCAGGCGAGCAAGCAAACGCCTGCCAACCTGATCGCACCGGTTCAGTACAGTCAGCTGATCTGGGCGATCCTGTTCGGCGCACTTTTCTTCGGTGAATATCCGGACTGGATTGCGGTCGTCGGGATGCTGATCGTGGTCGGAGCGGGGTTGATGAATGTGCTCAGCGAGAAGCGACCGATCCGCTGGAAGCCGCGAGTGTTCTTCTTCCGGATTGGGGAGTGATCCGGTAGCAGTCCGTTACCATCGACGCGTCCTCAGCGGCGAATTGGTTCTAGAAACGACAAACCCCGCACCGATGGCGCGGGGTTTTGTGTTTAAGGCTGCCGTTCGATCAGATCAGGGCGCGAATAGCGGCGACGGCGTCGTCGGCCTTGGAGGCATCTGGACCGCCACCCTGGGCCATGTCCGGACGGCCACCACCACCCTGCCCGCCCAGCGCGGCAGTCGCCGACTTGATCAGAGTGCCGGCGGCATATTTGCCGGTGAGGTCTTCCGTCACGCCGATGGCCACGGTGCCCTTGCCGTCTTCGCCCTTGAGAACGATGACAACGACGCCGGAGCCGATGCGCTTCTTTTCAGCGTCGACGACCGTCTTGATATCCTTGGCGGCGACGCCTTCGACAACGCGGCCGACGAAAGTGACACCATTGACGGTTTCAGTGGCACTGCCGCCTTCGCCGCTGCCGCCGAGCGCCAGCTTCTGGCGCGCGTCGCTCAGGGCCTTTTCCGCGCTCTTGATCTGGTTTTGCAGGGCTTCGATGCGCTCGAGCACTTCATGCGTGCCGGAGCGGAGGAGGCTGGCAGCCGACGAGACGATGTTGACATTTGTATTGCCGCGATGCCGGGCGGCCTTGCCGGTGAGGGCCTCGATGCGGCGGACGCCTGCGGCAGACGCGGTCTCGGTGACAACCGAAACGAGGCCGATATCGCCGGTGCGACGCACATGGGTGCCGCCGCAGAGTTCGACAGACCAGCCAAGGCCATTGCCGGTCGGCTCGCCCATGGAGACGACGCGGACTTCATCGCCATACTTCTCGCCGAAGAGCGCGCGCGCGCCCGATTCCTTGGCTTCATCGACGCCCATCAGCCGCGTTTCGACCGCCGTATTCTGAAGGATGATCGTATTGGCGATATCCTCGACCTCGGCGATTTCCTGCGGGGTCATCGGCTTTGTATGGACAAAGTCGAAGCGCAGGCGATCGGAGGACACCATCGAACCCTTTTGCGCGACGTGGTCGCCGAGCACGAGGCGCAGGGCTTCGTGCAGCAGGTGGGTGGCCGAATGGTTGGAGCGGATCGAGGAGCGCCGCTCGTGATCGACGACGAGCTCGACAGCCTGACCGACCTTGAGGGTGCCTTCGGTGACCTTCACCTTGTGGCTGAAGACGCCATGGTGCTTGCCGGTATCGAGAACGTCGGCAGCAAAGCCTTCGCCCTTGATGACGCCGGAGTCGCCGACCTGGCCGCCGCTCTCGCCATAGAATGGGGTCTGGTTGACGATGACGACGCCGTCCTGACCGGCAGCGATCTCGGCGACTTCTGCGCCATCGACCAGCAATGCCTTGATCTCGCCTTCGGCCGTCTCGGTTTCGTAGCCGAGGAATTCTGTCGGTCCGAGCTTGTCGGCAAGACCATACCAGACGGTATCGGTGGCCGCTTCACCCGAGCCAGCCCAGTTCTTGCGGGCTTCAGCCTTTTGCTGGGCCATGGCAGCGTCGAACCCTGCCTGATCGACCGTGATATTGCGCGAACGCAGGGCGTCCTGCGTCAAATCGAGCGGGAAACCATAGGTATCATAGAGCTTGAAGGCGGCGGCGCCGTTGAGCACATCACCTTCGCCGAGACCGGATGTTTCCGATTCAAGAATCTGCAGGCCACGGCCAAGCGTCTTGAGGAAGCGGCCTTCTTCGAGGCGGACGGTCTCGGCGATCATGGCTTCGCCGCGGCTAAGTTCGGGATAGGCCTGGCCCATTTCCCGAACGAGCGCGGGGACAAGCTTGTAGATCGTCGGTTCGCTCGCGCCCAGAAGGGTTGCGTGACGCATGGCGCGGCGCATGATGCGGCGGAGGACATAGCCGCGGCCTTCATTGGACGGCAGCACGCCTTCGGCAATGAGGAAGCTCATCGAGCGGAGGTGATCGGCGATGACGCGGAGGCTCCGATTGCCCGGACCATCGACGTCGGCATTGGTGGCATTGGCGGCGGCCGAGATCAGCGCCTTGAAGAGATCGATGTCGTAATTGTCGTGAACGCCCTGCATGACTGCAGCAACACGTTCGAGACCCATGCCGGTGTCGATGGACGGACGCGGCAGGCCGGTGCGCGACCCATCGGCATGCTGTTCGAACTGCATGAAGACGAGGTTCCAGATTTCGATCCAGCGATCGCCATCTTCATCCGGCGAGCCCGGAGGGCCGCCCCAGACCTTGTCACCATGGTCATAGAAGATTTCCGAGCACGGACCGCAGGGACCGGTATCGCCCATCTGCCAGAAATTCGACTTGGCGCCGAGGCGCACGATGCGGTCTTCGGATAGGCCTGCGATCTTCTTCCAGAGTTCGAGCGCTTCGTCATCGTCCTGATAGACAGTGACCATCAGCTTGTCGCGCGAAAGGCCCCAGTCCTTGGTGAGAAGGTTCCAGGCGAGCTCGATCGCTTGCGGTTTGAAATAGTCGCCGAACGAGAAATTGCCCAGCATTTCAAAGAAGGTGTGGTGGCGCGCGGTGAAGCCGACATTGTCGAGGTCGTTATGCTTGCCGCCGGCACGCACGCATTTCTGGGCCGTCGTCGCCGTCGAATAGGGGCGCTTTTCAAGACCCGTGAAGACATTCTTGAACTGCACCATGCCGGCATTGGTGAACATCAGCGTCGGATCATTGCGCGGCACGAGCGGGCTCGAGGCGACGGCTTCGTGGCCATTGCGGGCGAAGTAATCGACAAAGCTCGAGCGGAGATCGTTTACGCTGGTCATCAACAGGCTTTCATGACGAACAGAACGCGGGCGCGTCCAGAAAGAAACGTGGCTTTCTATCGTGCGAATGACGGAAATGTCCAGCATTGCGGCGATATTGGGATGGGAGAAGGTTGGGGTGGCTGATGCCGATACCTCAGCACTTGTTTCCTCTCCACAAGGAGAAGAGCAGCATCGGACCAACTGCCAATTACAACTCACCCTAGAAAAAGACCCCCGCCGATGGCGAGGGTCGAAAAGTATGCATGGGATTTTTGTGGAGGCTTTATTCGTCGCCGGCGTCTTCCTCGCCACCGGCCACGAGCAAGACTTCGCCAAGGAGGCCCGAACTCTCGCGGACGCCCTGCTCGATCGTGTTGGCAATCTCAGGATTATCCTTGAGGAACTGACGGGCGTTTTCACGGCCTTGCCCCAGGCGCTGGCTATCCCAGGAGAACCAGGCACCAGATTTGTCGACGATGCCGGACTTGACGCCGAGATCGAGCAATTCGCCAGTCTTGGAAATGCCTTCGCCATACATGATGTCGAATTCGACCTGACGGAACGGCGGAGCAAGCTTGTTCTTGACCACCTTGACGCGGGTCTGGTTGCCAACGATCTCTTCGCGATCCTTGAGCGCGCCGATGCGGCGGATATCGAGACGAACCGAAGCATAGAATTTCAGCGCATTGCCGCCCGTGGTCGTTTCGGGCGAGCCGTACATCACGCCGATCTTCATGCGGATCTGATTGATGAAGATGACGAGGCACTTGGACTTCGAAATAGACGAGGTCAGCTTGCGCATGGCCTGGCTCATCAGGCGGGCCTGAAGGCCTGGAAGCGCATCACCCATTTCGCCTTCGAGTTCGGCGCGCGGGGTGAGCGCTGCAACCGAGTCGACGACGAGAACGTCGATAGCACCGGACCGGACCAGCGTGTCGGTGATTTCGAGCGCCTGTTCGCCGGCATCCGGCTGGGAAATCAACAGGTCATCGACATTGACGCCGAGCTTACGCGCATAGACCGGATCGAGCGCATGTTCCGCGTCGACAAAGGCGCAGATGCCCCCTTTGCGCTGCGCTTCGGCAATGACATGCAAAGCCAGCGTCGTCTTGCCCGAGCTTTCCGGCCCGAAGATTTCGACGATACGGCCCTTGGGCAATCCGCCAATACCAAGCGCGATATCGAGACCGAGCGAGCCGGTCGAGATCGATTCCACTTCGATTGCGGAATTTTCGCCCAGGCGCATGATCGAGCCCTTGCCGAAATTCCGCTCGATCTGGCTCAGCGCTGCCGCAAGAGCCTTGTCCTTATCCATCGATCCACCCTCAACAACGCGAAGCGGCGAGCTAGCCATGATTTCTCTCCTTATTTCACGCTCTCGAGGACCACGCAACGCGCTGGGTCGAGAGATCAATGTCCACAAATCGTGCTGTATTTGTTCTCATTATGTTTCGGTACTGTCAAGGCACAAAAAGAGAACATTTAGATTGACCGATGCGACCTCGTGTGATGATTCTACGGATGATTGGGACCGCGAGTCTCAAAAGTATGATTTTTGACTAGACAGGCTGCGACTGGTTGCGCTTTATGCCTGCCAAGCTGCCGAAGGCCCCAGGAGGCAAGGAAAGTCATGCACCTTATCCAGTATTTCGATGACAATGGCACCCGCGCCGTGGGCGTGACGCGCGACGGAGCGACTCGCAAGGTCGAGGGCGTCAGCAGTGTCTATGAACTGGCTCAGGCAGCCCTGGCGGGCCTTGGCGGTCTATCGGCCGCGATCGATGCGCGTGGTCTTGGTGTCACTGTAGATAAGGCCGCCCTTTTGGCCGAGGGCCGGTTGCTGGCTCCTATCGATCACCCCGACGCGACGCATATGCATGTAACTGGTACTGGCCTGACCCATCTCGGATCGGCCGCAACGCGCGACGCCATGCACAAGAGCAATGGTGAAAAGCCGGCGGGCGAATTGACCGACAGCATGAAAATGTTCCGCATGGGGCTGGAAAACGGCAAGCCAACTGGCGGCGAAAAGGGTGTGCAGCCTGAATGGTTCTATAAGGGCAATGGCCATATCGTTTCCAATCCAGGCCATCCCATCCCCTCGCCGTCCTTTGCGCTCGACGCAGGCGAAGAGCCGGAGATCGCCGGCATTTACCTGATCGATGCCAATGGTCAGCCACGCCGCCTCGGCTTTGCATTGGCCAACGAATTTTCCGACCACGTGACCGAGCGGATCAACTATCTCTATCTGGCGCATTCCAAACTGCGCGCCTGCTCTTTTGGCCCGGAATTGCGGGTCGGCGATCTGCCCAATCATATCGAAGGGATGTCGCGCATCCGTCGCGACGGCGAAGTGCTCTGGGAAAAGCCGTTCCTCTCCGGCGAGGACAATATGAGCCACACCATCGCCAACCTCGAATATCACCACTTCAAATATGGCCTCTTCCGTGAGCCAGGCGATGTGCATGTCCATATGTTCGGGACGGCGACGCTGAGCTTTGCGGATGGCATCTCGACCAAGGAAAACGACATCTTCGAAATCGAGGAGAGCCAGTTCGGCTTGCCGTTGCGCAATCCGGTGCGTCTCGAGCAGGAAAAGCCAGTGCTGATCAGCGGGCTCTACTGAGCGTCTCGCAAGACTGACATCGGGCCTCTCGCTGAAAAGCGAGGGGCCCTTTTTGTTTGTCTGAGGGGGCTGCACTTTACTCGCCGCAACTAACATGTCAGTTGTTTTGAAGGGAGTTAAGGGAGGTTTATAGTGACCAGCAGGTTCGACACGCGGCGCGTGGGCGAGACGGCGCTCGAGGTGACGACACTGGGGCTTGGCTGCGCCTCGCTGGCCGGGATTTTCTCGCGCGTGCCGGCAGACCAGGGCCGTGCCACGGTGCAACATGCGCTCGACAGGGGCATCACCTATGTCGATACCGCGCCCCAATATGGCCTGGGGCGATCGGAGCATCTCGTCGGCGACGTGCTGCGCGAAGCAGCGGTGCGGCCTGTGGTGTCGACCAAGGTCGGGCGGTTGCTCAAGCCGGTTTCGCCGGAACGGCAGGACAAGGGCAATTGGGTCGATCCCCTACCCTTCGATCAGCAGTATGATTATAGCTACGATGGCGTCATGCGCTCGTTCGAAGATAGCCTACAGAGGCTGGGGCTCGACCGGGTTGACATCGTCTATGTCCACGATATCGGCGCGGCGACGCATGGGGTTGAGGGCAACAAACCCCTCTGGGCGCAATTGGCGGGCGGCGGATACAAGGCGCTGCGCGAGCTGCGCGATAGCGGAGTGATCAAGGCGATTGGGCTCGGGGTTAACGAGTGGCCGGTGTTGATGGACGCCTTTGCCCTTGGAGATTGGGACGTGTTCCTGCTGGCTGGGCGCTATACGCTCCTGGAACAGACTTCGCTGGAGCCATTCCTCTCGACCTGTATCGCGCGCAAGGCGTCAGTCGTCGTCGGCGGACCGTTCAATTCCGGCATTCTGGTTGGCGGCGACAAGTTCAATTATGAGCGCGCGCCGGAAGCAATCGTCACAAAGGTGCGCGCGATCGAGGCCGTGTGTCGCGAGTTCGGCGTGCCACTGCCCGCGGCGGCGCTGCAGTTTCCGCTGACCCATCCGGCCGTGTGCAATGTGCTGCCGGGTCCTCGCTCTCCCGAGGAGCTGGATGGCATTCTTGATTGGTGGGCTGCAGAGATTCCAGATGCGCTGTGGACCGCGCTGGCCGAGAAGGGTCTGCTGGCCGAGGGCACGCCGATACCGGGCGGGACAGCTTGAGCCATCACACGCTGACAGTCTGGGGGCGCAAGACGTCGTCTAATGTGCAAGCACTGATGTGGTGCATCGGCGAACTCGGGCTGCCCTACGAGCGCTACGATGTCGGGCATCGCTTCGGCGGCAATGATACGCCGGAATTTTTGGCGATGAACCCGAATGGGACGGTGCCGGTTCTGCAGGATGGGCTCAATCAGCCCATCTGGGAAACGGGTGCCATACGGCGCTATCTCGCAGGGCGTTACGGCGATGCCCCTTTTGGCCGAGCGATAAGACATTGCGGGCGCCGGTGGATCAGTGGGCAGAGTGGGCCAAGATCAATGTGACGCTGGCTTTTACAGGTCCGGTGTTTTGGAGCGTGGTGCGGACGCCGCCGTCACGGCGTGATCCCGTGGCGATTGCAGCGGCGTTGGAAAAGCTGCATGCGGTCCTCGCGATTGCCGAGGCGCAGTTGGCGCGGCATGCATTTTTGGCGGGCGGCGATTTTACGCTCGCCGATATCCAGTTTGGACACGTGCTCTACCGCTTTTTCGACATCGATATTCCGCGACCAAACTGGCCCAATATCTAGCGCTATTATCACCAACTAACGCAGCGGCAGGCTTTCCGCGAGCACGTGATGGTCTCTTACGACGAGTTACGGACACACGACTGAAGTTGATGCGTCAGTTCAGGTCGATTGCGTAACGCTTTAGAATATCGAGCGGAACGAGGTCGAGAACCTTGCGGTTGGTGGCGCGGAGGTGAATGCGTGGGGCTTTGCCTGCCTCGTGGGCCTGCAGCCAGCGGGCGGCGACGAGGCACCAGCGGTTGCCGGGAACGATGCCAGTGAAACCGAATTCAGGGCGTGGCGTCGAAAGGTCGTTGCCGACGGATTTGGAATAGGCGAGGAACTCGGCTGTGGCTTCGATGCAGACAAGATGCACGGCTGCGTTTTCCGGGCCGGCCGCGCAATAGCCGGTGCGGAAGAAGCCCGTTAGCGGATCGTCGGAGCACGGCTGCAGCGCTTCGCCGAGAACGTTGTATTCGCTCGGGCCTTCGATGCGGTTTTGGTGGTTCATGAAAGCTCCGAACTGAGGTGGCAGGGCGATGTTGTGCCCTGCCCTAGCCGTCAGTCTTGTCCTGGCGCCGGAGCACTTCCTTGACCTTGGAATTGATCTGGTCGAGCGAATAGGGTTTTGGCAGGAAGTCGACGCTTTGATCGTCCTCGATGTCTCGGCGGACGCTTTCCTCGGCATAGCCGGACACAAAGATGATTTTCAGGTTCGTCATCTTTTCGCGGATGACCTTGAGCATGGTCGGCCCATCCATTTCCGGCATGACGACGTCGGAAATGATTAGGTCGACCTTGTAGTCGAGGTCTTCGAGCACTTCGAGCGCCTCTTCGCCACCATCGGCTTCGAAGACTTCATAACCCGTGGTGCGCAACGCGCGAGCTGAGAAGGCGCGAACGCTTTCTTCGTCTTCGACGAGAAGAATGCGTTCGTGGCCGGTAAGGTCCTTGGCTGGCGCGGTGGCGATAGCGACTTTGGCCGCGGTCTCTTCTGCGGTCGGGACGTAGCGCGGGAGGAAAATCTTGAAGGTCGTGCCGACGCCGACAACCGAGACGGGATAGATGAAGCCTTCGGTCTGCTTGACGATGCCGTAGACCGTCGAGAGGCCGAGGCCCGTGCCCTTGCCCAATTCCTTGGTGGTGAAGAAAGGCTCGAAGATTTTCGCCATGACTTCGGGGCTCATGCCGGTGCCCGTGTCCTGGACGTCGATAAGGACATAGTCGGCGGCGGCCATGCCATCGAACTTGAGATCGCGGGCTTCGTCTTCGGTGATGTTGTTGGTGCGGACTGTGATCGAGCCGCCATCGGGCATGGCGTCTCGTGCATTGACGACGAGATTGATGATGACCTGTTCGAGCTGCACCACGTCGGCGCGGACTGGCCAGATATTACGGCCATGCTCGACCGTCAGATTGTTCTTCTCGCCGATCATGCGCTTCAAAAGCACGGTGAGGTCATCGACGATCAGCGGCAGTTCGAGCACTTGCGGGCGCAAAGTCTGGCGGCGCGAGAAGGCGAGTAGCTGACGAGTAAGACCGGCAGCGCGATTGGCATTCTGCTTGATCTGCATGAGTTCGCTGAACGATGGATCACCCGGCTTGTGCTTGAGCAGCAGGAGGTCGGAGAAGCCGATGATTGCGGTGAGCAGATTGTTGAAATCATGCGCGACGCCGCCCGCGAGCTGGCCGACCGCCTGCATCTTCTGGCTCTGGGCAAATTGGGCTTCGAGCTTGCGCTGGTCAGTCATGTCGAGCGCGTAGACGTTGATCTGCTCAGGCGAGCCGGCACTGACTTCGGACGCGGAGATATAGAGCCTGACGGCATGCTCGCCCTCGACGCTCAACTGCGCGTCGACGGGTTCGACTTCACTGCGCTGTGCCGTGGCGTCGGACAGCGCGCGCATGAGCTTGTCGCGGCTGCCTTCACCGATGAGGTCGTGTAGAGGCTGCAGTTCCAGGCTTTTTTCCTCGCCCGACCAGCGGAAGATGCGCCCAAATGGAGCGTTGGTTCGCACAATGCGGCCTTGGCCATCGAGGGTGGCAATAGCGAAAGGCGTGTCGTTGAAGAAGCGGGAGAAGCGGACTTCGGCGGCGCGGAGTTCTTCTTCGCTTTCGGGGGCGCTGGAGCGATCGAGGACGAGGGTCCGCGTTTCGCCCAATTCGCCATCGGCGAGACGCGCAGCGCGATGCAACATGCGAACCGGCAAGGCGGTGCCATTGCGGCGCACGAGGTCGATATCGATGATCTCGGTGTGGATTTCGCCATCCCGGCGGCCGCGCATCAACAGTGTCGCGCCATCGCCACGGACCACATCGCCAAGGCTCAAATGGCCGGCGTTGAACTCGGCAAGGTCATAGCCCAGCCAATCGGCGAGCGTCGAATTGAGGTATTGGATGCGGCCCTGAGCATCGGCAGAGAAGAAGCCGGCCGGGGAATGATCGAGATAATCGATGGCGCGCTGGAGATCGAGGAAAGCGGTTTCGTTGCTTTCGCGGTCGCGCGTGATGTCTTCGACGGTCCATACCACCATGGGTTTGGTAGTCTCATCGGTGGCCGGCAGCGGCCGAACGGAAATGCGATACCAGAAGGCCCTGGCGCTCTCAGTCTGCGACCCACCAAGGCCGCCGACGATGCGCAAATCCTCGATGGCATTACGGCCATCTTTGGCGGCGCGGGTGAGCCGGTAAATGGCCTCGCCAGCATCGGCCTGGCCGGCGAAAAGGCGCGGCAGGCTGACGGGCACGCCATTGGTCAGGGCACCGTTAAAATTGCCATAGTGCGAATTCACGTAGGCGATCTTGCCATCGCGATCGGCCACGACGATCCCGCGTGCAGCCGTATCGACCACAGCTCGGGCGATCGTCCGGCGCTCTTCGGACGCCGCGAAGCGGAACAGCCCGGCAGCCAAGCCAAAGAGGAAGAAGACTCCGGCGACGGCCAGCAGCCCCACAAAAGTCATGACCACTTCGGCCGGGACGCGCTCACCAAAGAGCGCAAAGGCAACCGCGGCGCCGACCAGAACAAGCCCCAGCGCCGCGACGCGCCAGAGACCGGCACCGCCCTTGGCAGCAGAAACCAACGGATCGGGGTAGTTGTCTTCGCCGAGCGGCGTCGTGGCCATGAATGGGAGCTCCAGCGCAAAACCTGCCCCGATTCGGGACACTCGACATTGGTTTAGCAAATGGATTCCCCCGTTGGGAGAGCGAAGGCGGCTTTTCCCGCCCTGTGCCTCAAATCCCTGCGGTTTGGCGCAATAAAACCTCACGAAAGGAATTCGAATTTGAACGGGTTGATCATTATTTCCGGCTGCTCAGGCGGCGGCAAATCCACGCTGCTGACCGAACTGTCCCGGCGCGGCTTTGCCGTGATCGAAGAGCCGGGGCGAAGGATCGTTATCGAGGAAGAAGCCGCGGGCGGAAGCGCCCTGCCCTGGCTGGATCTCAAGGGGTTTCTGACCAGAGCAGTGTCGCTCTCGCGAGAGGATCTTGCGACGGCAAGTACACTCGATGGCCCGGTATTTTTCGACCGCGGGCTTTTCGATGCTCTGTCTGGTCTGGCCGAAGTGACGGGCAATCGCGGCGTGCTCTATGAGGCTGGCTATCCGAGCTTCCACAAGACAGTGTTTTTGACGCCGCCATGGCCAGAGATCTACCGCAGAGATGCCGAGCGGCAACATGGGCTAGACGCCGCACTGGTGGAATATGAGCGGCTAAAGCGCGACTACCCCGCAATGGGATATGACGTGATCGAGCTTCCAAAAATCCCGGTCGTCGCGCGGGCGGATTTCGTGATCTCAACCCTAGGCCTCTAGCAGCACAGCCGCGATCAGCGCGCCTTCCAGCTCTGGCCGTGCTTGAGGCGCATGACGAAGCCGATAATCTCGGCGACAGCCTTGAAGTGTTCGGCGGGGATATCCTGGTCAACGTCAACCGACGCGTAGAGCGCGCGGGCGAGCGGCGGATTTTCGATGATCGGCACATCGCTTTCCTTGGCCACGGTGCGAATGCGCAAGGCGACCGCGTCGGCGCCCTTAGCGACGCATTTTGGTGCGCCCATGCCCTTTTCGTATTTAAGCGCCACGGCATAGTGGGTCGGGTTGGTGACAACGACCGTGGCGTCGGGCACGGCCTGCATCATGCGCTTACGCGCCTTCTCCTGCCGGAGCTGGCGAATGCGGCCCTTGACGTGCGGATCGCCTTCCATCTGCTTATATTCGTCGCGCGTTTCCTGCATGGTCATCATCTGCCGCTTCCACCACTTGTTGCGTGTGTAGAAGTAGTCGGCGGCCGCAATAGCGGTGACGACGATGAGCACTGAGGTCAGGATCTTGACCGCCAATTCCTGGAAATCGAGCAGGATGACGATCGGGTCTGCCGTCATCATGGTGTCGAGGCGATCGCGCTCAGGCCAGACGGTCATCACGACGACGGTGCCGACAACGGCGATCTTGGCGAGCCCCTTGCCAAAATTGACCAGCGCTTCTCCCGAAAACAGGCGCTTGGCGCCAGCGAGCGGAGAAATCTTGGAGAATTTCGGGGTGACGGGCTCGGTCGAGAACAGCGGTTTGTGCTGGATCAGATTGGCGACGACGCCGCAAACGTAAAGTACGCCAAGCGGGGCCAGCACTGCGCCGATCATGGCGAGCGCGAGCCCGTTGAAAAACGCAGAAAAACCCGATCCCTCGACGTCGAAGCGATCGGCATTCATCATGATAATCTGGAGCGGATTGCTGATCTGCTGGGCGACCCAAGGCGCCATCGACGAGACCACGACGGCCATGCCCACCAGCATGAACCAGGCCGTTACCTCCTGGCTCTTGGCGACATCGCCCTTTTTATGGGCTTCCTCGAGCTTTCTATGGGAGGGATCTTCTGTTTTGCTTTCCTGCTCCGGGGCTTCGTCTGACATCGACTACCCCCTCCACATGGCCAGATGATTTTCAAAGGCGGAGAGATACCACCCCATCATCATCATGAGCAGCAGCGCGAAAAGCACGAGGCCCGCCAGGATGTTGGCGGGCATGAGCAGAAAATAAACCTGCAAGGCAGGCATCAGGCGGGCCAGGATGCCGGCGCCAAGGTTGAACACCAGCCCGAAGACGATGAAGGGCGCCGACATCTGAACGCCGACCGAGAAGGCGCCGGCGACGGTCTTGAGCGCCAGTTGCATGGCATCTTCCGACATGATGGGCATGGTCGGCGAGAACACATCATAGCTGTCGTAGATCGCCGCGAGGATCATGTGATGGAGATCGGTCGCAAAGATCAGCGTGATGCCGAGGAACGACAGAAAGCTTGAAAACACCGCAGCCTGCATGCCCTGCTGGGTCGGGTCGGCCGCCATGGCGCCGGAAAGGCCAGTCTGGAAGGCGACGATGGCGCCCGCGACCTGGGTGGCCATGGTGGTGATGCGCACGATGGCCCCGATGATGAGGCCAACGGCGATCTCATGGAACAGCAGTCCCAGCATCGGGCCGAAATCGGTCGAAGCGGGCGGAATCACGTCGCGCAGCAATGGGTATAGTACCAAAGTCAGCAGCAGCGCAAAGGAGAGACGCAAGCGCGCGGGGATCGTGTCTTCACCCAATGCCGGCATCAGCATCAGCATCGCGGCGATGCGCGAAAACAGGATGAGATAGGTAAAGGCGGCGCCAGGCGCCCAATCGATGTTGAGCGTAAACATCAGCCGCCGACGATGATCATGTCGACCACGCGCGTCATATAAGCCGACATGGTCGCGCCCATGAACGGCAGGGCGATCAGCATGGTGACGAAGATGGCGATGATCTTGGGCACGAAGACCAGGGTCTGTTCCTGGATCTGCGTCAGCGCCTGAAAGAGCGCGATGACGACGCCCACGACGAGACCGACGAGCATCATGGGCAGGGACACGATGACGAGCGTCCAAATGCCCTGATTGGCAATGTCGAGAACTTCGGCGCCGGTCATTTTAGTCGCTCCGCGAACAGAATCGCGAAGCCATAGGTAACTGATTCCTGAATCCGCCGCGAATTCTATGCAGCGGCAGCCCTCAAAGTTGCGAGAGCGAAAGCATGCCTTAGATCGGCATGCTCATGATCGATTCATAGGACTGGATGACGCGGTCGCGAATGGTCACGATGCTGTCGATGGCAAACTCGGTCTGGGACATGGCGGTGACCATATCGACGACATTGGCTTTGCCGTTGACCATGTCGATGGCCATTTTGTCCGAGGAGCGGCCGGTATCGACGACACCCTGCACCGACTGGGCCAGCATCTGGGCGAATTCATTGCCTGATTTGCCGGCATTGGTGCCGAGCTGCGCGCCCGGCTGCGACGCCTGGGAGAGAAGACGGCTTGCGGCATCGTTGAGCGACGCGACGGCAGTCGGGTCGGCGGCGCGGCCGGTTTCGGCGATGCCCTGGACCGACTGGGCCAGCATCTGTGCGAAGTTCGGACCACCGGAAATCCCGGCGATCGTGCTTTCGACTTCCGGACGGCTGATTTGCGACGCGAGGCGGCTGGCATTGCCATAGGCCGCGGCTGCGATGTTGAATGGTGTCGACGCCATGATATTTGCCCCCTAGAACGTCAGCCGCGCAGGATGTCGAGCGTCTGCCCGAGCATCTGGCGAGAGATGGTAACCACGTTGAGATTGGCCTCGTAACTGCGCTGGGCCTCGCGCATGTCCATCGTCTCGATGAGCGTATTGACGTTGGGATACTGGACGTAACCGCTGGCATCCGCGGCCGGATGGCCGGGTTCGTAGCGGCTCGTGAAATCGCTTTGATCGAGGGCAACCTTGCCCATTGTGATGACCTTACCGCCAAGCTCCTGGTTCATCACCGTTTCGAACGTCGGCACGCGGCGACGGTAGGGCTGGCCGCCCGGGGTCGAGGCCGTCGAGTCGGCATTGGCGATGTTTTCAGCGATGACGCGCATACGGGCGGACTGAGCATGAAGGCCAGTTGCGGCGATGCCAATCGAAGTGTTGAAGTCCATGGGTCACGCCCTCCTTATGCTGTTTTGCCGAGTGCGGTCTTCAAGATCTTGACCGACTTCTGGTAAAGGGAGGTCGCGGCCTGATAATCCATCATATTGGTCGTGACCTTCATCATTTCGTCTTCGAGCGTGATGCCGTTTCCGCGCGGCGTGACCTCGAAATTCACCATGCGCTGGTCGGCAAAGCTTGAACCGCCGCCAAGGCTGGTGGAAAAGTGCATAGGCTGGGTCGCTGCAGTCGCCACCGTCGGCGCCTGTGCGACCTTGAACCGATCCTCGAAGTTGTATTGCTTGAGGTCGCGACCCTTGAAGCCGGGGTTATCGGCGTTGGCGACGTTTTCGGCGAGCAATCCCTGCCGGGCCTGATGCCAGCGCATCTTGTCCGTCAGCGCCGCGAAGACCGGCATATCCAACAATCCCATCGCCAGCGCTCCTTGAGTCCAGGCTAGATAGGAAAATCCTGCCCATTTGTGGTTAAAGAAGAGTTAATAGAGCACGCATGCTGTCCCAAATTGCCTCGCAATCTGCACGATTGCCTGGTTTGACTGGGCAGAAAATGCCCGTCAGAATCACGGCGGCCACTTTAGGAGTTAGAATCAGTGCAGTTCATCACCAGCCTTTTCGGCGGTAGCGGCAGTACATACCTGACCGCTTTCTTCGCCCTCGGGGCCGTAATCGTCCTCATCATCCTCGGTGTATGGCTGCTCAAACTGGTCTTCAACGTGTCGAGCAATGGCGTGCGTGGACGCAACCGGCGCCTCGCGATCATCGACACTCTGGTGGTCGATCAGAAGCGGCAATTGCTGATCGTGCGGCGTGACAATGTCGAACACCTGATCCTGACCGGCGGCAGCCAGGACCTCGTCGTGGAATCGGGGATCACGCCTCCAGAGCCGCCCGCCGCGCAAACCTCGCGCCGCCCCGTGCCAATGGTTGGCCGCCGCCCGGCCAATGAAGGGCGCAAGACGGATGTGAAGCCGACGATCGTGCCGGCTGCGACTGTTGCAGCGGGCCCCGGCGCCGCCGCAGATCGCGCCCGCGAAGCCAACAAGGTGCGCGAGCATGCGCCGGGCAAATCGCTGCGCCATACGGGCCTGCTGCGCCCGGTAACGACGCAGGACACTTTGCCGCCGGGGTATAAAGCGGACATTTCGCCCGTAAACGCGGCCGACTCAGCTAAAGAAGGCGCAGATGAGCCGGTTAACGAAGGCATAACGCGTGATCACGAAGCGCAGGGCGAGAGCAACAGAAACTAGCGCCCCGCGCAGGCGCCTCAAGAAAACGGCGTTTATCGGCCTGGCGCTTGCCGCCGGGCTGACGCTTCTGGCAACGGGCATCGCCCAGGCGCAGGACATCTCCATCGGCTTCGGCGACGACACCGCGATCGCCGAGCGCGCCATCCAGTTCATCGGCCTTCTGACCATCCTGTCGCTCGCGCCATCCATCCTCGTAATGGTGACGAGTTTTACCCGTATCGTCGTCGTGCTGTCCCTGCTCCGCACGGCAATCGGTCTCCAGACGGCGCCGCCGAACTCGGTGATGATCTCGCTCGCGCTGTTCCTGACCTTCTTCATCATGCAGCCGACGCTGCAGCAGAGCTATGACAATGGCATCGCGCCGCTCCTGGCCGGGCAGATCGAGATCACCGAAGCCTTCGAGCCGACCGTAGCGCCGCTCCATGCCTTCATGCGCGCCAACGTTCGCGATCAGGACCTGTCGCTGTTCTACGACCTGACCGATGCAGAAATCCCCGATGAAGCGGAAGCCATTCCGCTGCAATTGCTGATCCCGGCTTTCCTGATTTCAGAACTGCGGCGCGCCTTCGAAATCGGCTTCCTGCTGTTCCTGCCCTTCGTCATCATCGACATGGTCGTCGCCTCGGTGCTGATGAGCATGGGTATGATGATGCTGCCGCCGGTGGTGATCTCCCTGCCCTTCAAGCTGATTTTCTTCGTGCTTGTGGATGGCTGGTATCTGGTCGTCGGCTCGCTCGTGCGAAGTTTTGTGAGTTAGGTGGCGTTGGGCTAAACGGCAGATAAGGGATGGGACGAAGGTTGGCGGCTTTAAACTCACAGTCATCATAAGCCGACATTGGTGCGGGAAGAGATTTGGCACGCTTCTTGGCCGCTAACCGCATCCCAACATTGCTTGAAATTTCCGACACAGTTCGCTAGACCTTCCTCGGGTGCCCTCATGGGGCAGGATTGCGCTGGTCGGGCCGCCAGCGGAACACAATCTCGAAAGAGACCCATGGCCCACTTGTGCTTGGCTGAACAGAGCCACTCCATTCTCATTGCATTTCTGGTTTGCCCAGCGGCGGCTCTTGAGCAGCCACGCGCTTTGTCGCGTCCGGCCTAAACCACTTTTCCGAACATCCGTGTCCTAAGGAGCTGGCGACAATGTCTGCTGCGCCCACGCGTCCCGTTTCTCTTCTCCGCGCCTTTCTCGACAACGCCTCTTCGGGCGGTATCATTCTTATGGTTGGCTCGGCGCTCGCCATCCTGGTCGCCAATTCGCCGCTCGCCGCCGCTTACTTCGATGGGCTTCACGCCTATGTCGGCGGCCTCTCGGTGCACCATTGGATCAATGACGGGTTGATGGCGCTGTTCTTTCTGTTGGTCGGTCTCGAGATCAAGCGGGAGGTCATTGATGGGCAGCTTTCGACATGGCCGAGGCGCGTTCTGCCCGGCTCTGCCGCCATAGGCGGTATGGTGGGGCCCGCGCTGATTTATCTGGCGTTCAATATGGGACCAACAGGTCACCCCAACGGCTGGGCCATCCCGGCCGCGACGGACATTGCCTTCGCGCTTGGCGTACTATCGCTTTTGGGATCGCGCGTGCCCACAACGCTAAAAGTTTTCCTGACCGCTCTCGCCATCATCGATGACCTTGGCGCTGTCATCATCATTGCGCTCTTCTATACGACCTCAATTGATATGATAAACCTTGGTCTTGCCGGCGGTCTCATCGTTGCGCTCGTTGCCATGAACCGGATTGGGGTGCGTGTGCTGTGGCCCTATTTGCTGCTCGGCGCGGTGCTCTGGTTCTTCGTCCTGCAATCAGGCATCCACGCTACGCTTGCTGGCGTCGTTCTCGCGCTGACGATCCCGCTACGCCCGAGCCCTACGCGTCCCGACGACATGGATTCCCCGCTGCATAAGCTTGAGCACGGCCTGCAACCCTGGGTGACCTTCCTGATCCTGCCGATCTTCGGCTTTGCCAATGCTGGCGTGTCATTTGCCGGTATGTCGATCGGCCAACTTGCCGATCCAGTGCCGCTCGGTGTTGCGGCGGGTCTCGTCATCGGCAAGCAGGTCGGGGTCTTTGCGGCGGCCGCACTCGTCATTCGCGCCGGCTGGGCCGAATTGCCGATGTATGCAACATGGCGGCAGGTCTATGGGGTGTCCCTTCTTTGCGGCATTGGCTTCACCATGAGTCTTTTTATTGGCTTGCTTGCCTTCCCTGACTCAACGCTGCTGCAGGACGAGGTCAAACTCGGCGTTCTCTTGGGATCTCTAATCTCGGCCTTGCTCGGCGCGCTCGTGCTCGGCACGTCGCAAGCGCGCGCGCCCAAGCAGCAGGCAAAACCAGTCTGATGAGGGTGGAAAAAAAGCTCTACGGCGTGCAGCGTGTGCTGCCGGGCCGTAGAGAGCCGGTCCCGGAGAGTGTGCTAATCGAGGCATCCTCTCCGGTAGCGGCGGGCGAGCGTGTAGTCGGATGCCGGCTGATACCAGTTGGCTCACCGGCCAATCTTCGGGCGCTCGTTTGGCACATGAAGCCGGACTTCACTCCGGTTTGCACAAGCCTTTACGAGCCCGAAAATCTCGACCGCGGCCTCCGTGCGGGCCGGCTGAAGGTTCTGGCCCGATCTGGATCAGCGCAGGAGCGTAGGGTGCACATCCATATCTTGATCATGGCGATTGTCGTTGCTGTGGCGATAGCTATATTGATCCTGCAGTTCTGAGCGATGGATCGACTTTTTCCTAACGGCCTGAGGCGGGTGTATCCGCTTTCAGGAGCTAATCCATTTCTTGAACGGGGTCGAAAACGGCCTCTATGAATAGCTACCCGTCACTCACGTGACTTTTGGCGACATCTTTATCTCGCCAACAATTTCCAGCGATGGCCTCTCCTACTTCAGCGTCGCTACCGCACCATCCGGCTGCGCCGCCGACTCCGGAGTCAGCGCGCCTTCGCTGCCGTAGACTTCGCGATAGGCCGAGAGGAAGGTTTCGAGCCCGTTGACGGAGGCGATTTCGGTGGCGACTTGGCGGAACTGGTTGCTGGTGGCTTCGATTGGGCCGGTGACATAGTCGAACATCGGCCATTCGGGCGAGCTGACCATGGCGTCGGAATATTTCGACCTGAGGCGGGCAATGCCGCTCGAATCATTGCTCAGGACGTAGCCGACTGCGGCCTGTAGAACGGCCATGCGGGCGGACTTGCTGAGGGGCACGCCCGGCGTTGCCGGATAGAGCCCTTCGATGAGCTGGCCGGCCTGACCGTAACGCTTGGCCTTCCAATGCGCGTCGATGCGCATGAGGTCGACATCCTTGCCGGTCAATTCGCGGATCATGTCGAGCGCGAGCTGATCGCGACCGCCATCGAGGAGAGCGCGGGCTTCGAGAATGCGGCGCTGACGGCCGAGGCCATCGGGTAGATCGGGGAGCCGCGTGTCGTTGAGAACACGCATCGCCTCGGCGGGCTTCTGATCGGCGAGGTAAATGACCGCGAGATCGGACGCGACCTGCGTGCGGGCCACGCCGCGCAGACGATTGTCGAGCTGATACTTAAGCAGCTCTGCCGCCTGCGGCAGCAGATCGACGCGGACGAGGCGACGGGCAAGATTGCGGATCATCTCATCGCCGCGCGTGCCCGGCGGGGTCAACTGGCGGAAGTCATAGTAGATGCTGAGCGCTTCGACCGGGCCGATGGAATCGGCAAGGCCATTGAGGAACAGCTCGTTAAAAGTCTTTTGCGCATTGTCGCTGAGCGCCTGCACGTCGCGGCTATCAGGATCGCTCGCCACAGCGGCCATCACCGATTCAAAACCCTGACGGTATTCGCCCGAGCGGAAATAGAGATCGGCCAGCATGCCCTGCATAGAGGCTTCGAGTGCATCGCCGCGCCAGAGCAGCGCTTCGGCAGAGAGCGTCTGGGCGCCCTTGACGATATCGAGGCGCTTCTGCTGGTCGAGGATTTTGAGCGTGCGGTAGACGGCTTCGGCGCGCGGCTCGCGCACTTCCATGGCGATGACCTGCCCATAGATATCGATGGCATTGTTGAATTCGCCACGCTCTTCGGCGATGCGGCCGGTGAGGAGGTTGAAATCGGCCACCTGGTCATTGCCGAGATCGGAGAAGCGAACGTCGCCGATCATCTGCTGGGCCTGATCGGCATAATGCTCTTCGATGGCCGCTCGGGTGGCGGCCAGAAGGAAGGTTTCGCGCGCCCAGCCGGGATAGGAATCGATGATGGAATAGGCCTGGGTGGCATCGGCGCGCGCCCCTGCATAGTCGCCGGCATGCGAGCGGGCGATGGCGCGCCAGAACATGCCATCGATGTCCTGATCATAGTCGGGCGTGTTGAGCTGCGTCAGCGCGTCTTGCGGCCGGCCAGCCATGATATTGGCAGCGGCCATGCTCATCTTCAGCTTGGCGAGCAATTCATCATTGCGCAGATTGCCTTCGGTGACGCGAAGGACACCAAGGGCCTCCATGGCAAAACCATTGGCGACATAGAACTCGGCGAGATCGACACGCGCCGCATCGCGCGCGCGGCCATCGCTGGCGGCGGCAGCGGCTTCCAGTTCGTCGCGCTGCTTGCCGAAGACTCCCGCGTCTGATTGCACGAGCGGCTCATAATCGACATAGCCCGGGCGGTCGGTCGGCACGGTGGCGGCGACGCCGTGACGGAGGCTGTCGGTCGAGGAAACTTCGAGCCCTTCATTGGTGCCGATGACGGCAAGGGCATTTTCGAGCGAAATCGAGAGATCGTCGGCCTTGGGGCGAATGACGAGGCCGTGGACACTCGTCATGGCGGTGAAGTCGACATAATCGAGCGAGCGCGTGATGCCGCGCGCGGGTGGATAGATGGTGACCACATCGAGCGTGTCGCCAACGAGCGGATCCTGAAACTGGTGGACACGGCCGGGGCGAACGAGATTGGCGGTCATCTCGAAATCACCGCGCATATCGCGGCGACGGGTCAACTCCATCGGCTCGGTCGGCGCCATCATGACATCGCCCAGCGAGAGCACCCAGGATTGCCCCTCGGACCCCATGGTCGCGAGCCGATCCTTGGACAGGTCGAGACGCACGATCTGAGCATTGTCCGCCATCGAGACGACGAACTCGTCGGAAATGTCGGAGAGCTCTTCGAGATCGCTGGGGATCTGGATGGCGCTGCTCGTATCGAACATCAGCCAGACAGAATCGCCGCGCCGGAAAATGGCAGCGGGCGTTTCCTGCGTGAACGGGAAGACGACGCGGACGGTGCTGCCGATATTGGTGACGAAGGGCGTGATTTCGCTGGGGGGTACGACGGTGAGATCTTGCCCGGTGGAGGCGCCCTGCCCGGCCTCGGCGCCAGCATCAGCGGTATCATGTGGCACTTCGGCGGCAAGCGCCTCGGCCGAAAATTCCGGCAGGCCCTGACCCTCAACGTCGATATCGAGGACATATTGGTTGGGCCCGGTCGAATAGAATCGCGGCGTGATGCCTTTGGCAAAGCGGAGGTTGACCCCGCTGCCATCGAGATCGACGGTGTTCTTGGCGGTGACGATTTCGGGCGGCAGATCGGACAGCAGATCGCGCAGATCGACCTCGACCGGCCATTCGAATTCAAGATTGCCGACCTCGCCTTCCTGCTCGAACTTGGCCTGGGTCGGAATGGTCCAATCGAACTGCAGGCGCATGAAGGTGGGATTGCGGCCGATTCGCAGCGTGCCCTTGGGGTTCTGCTCGGCAACGACATTGGCCTTGCGCTGCTGATCGGCACGCAGCGCCAGGCGCTCGGCGCGTTGGGTCATCTCGGCGATGACGTCATCGGGGAGCGGTGGCGGCGAGCCCTGCCAATTGGAGGGCAGGAGATCGATGAAAAGTTTGGTGCCCGCCTCGGTGCGGTTGAAATTGAGCGTCGTGCGGAGGCCAATGCGCAGCCCCTTGCCCGAGGGATCGAGGCGCGCAACCGAGAGATAATCGGGGAGAATCGAGGCGACGTCGGGCAGAGAGACGTTGATGGGCTCGCTGAACTCGAGCGCGAGAACACCATTGGTCATGCGCATCGAATAGGCCGGCATGGTGTCGCGATCGGGAAAGCTGATTACGAGCCGGCCGTAACCTTCTTCCTGCGTCGCAAAGAACTGGGCCTGATCCTGGCCCATGGCGACGGAAACCGTGAGGAGGCTGACCGACAGATATGCCGCTGCCAGAAGGTGACGCGGCCTCAGCCAACCCGAATTGATGGTCTTATTCACGACTTCCACCTGCCCCGACGCAGAGCTGAACACCCCTGGAAACCCAGAACATGCCAACAACCAAGCACTGGCCGCAGACTAAGCAAGCATGCTTAACACCCGATTACGCGCGGCGCTTAAGTCTTGTGTCGGAGAGGGAAATGCAGCCGGAAGACAGCAAAAAGCCCGCGGCGTAAACACCGCGGGCTCCTTAGGAATATTACTGCCCGACGATCTGGGGCAAGGCGGCGAGATCGGCAGCGCCCATCTGCTCGGGATTTTCAGAGGTTTGCGAGGCGAGTGCGACGGTTAGGGCCTCGGCTTTGGTCCGGTCCATCGCCGCCAGAATCGGAGCCATGTTGCGAGGCGGCATCATTTTGGCAACGCGCAGCAGCACATCCATTTCGAGCGTATTGAAGATGCCGGCAGCATCTTTGGGCTTCATGGTCTTGTACATCGACACAATCGAAGCGAACTGGTCTTCCTCGAGCTTCTTTCGCTCTTCGACCAGACCCGAAATCTGCGATTCGAGGGCCTGGAGCGTTGCGGTGCGTTCGTTGACGCGCTTTTCGGCGGCATCGATGAGTGAAGCGCGCAGAGCCAGTTCCTGCTCATAGCTGTCGAGTTCGGTGCGGCGGGCAGAGAGCCGGTCGAGCAACACCTGTTCGGTCAGCGTCGGGTCCGATGCGCCGAGATCGACATTGCCACTCGGGGTCGACAGCTGCGGCGTGGCGTCTTTGATTGGCGGACAATCGGCACCGACGGCGGTCAATTGGCCATCGGGCGTTTCCTCGCCCACCGGACGCGGTGCGCAGGCATTAAATTCTGCGACGCTGTTGGAGCCTTCGGGGGCCCCATGTCCACCATCGGCCGCGCCTTCGATATTGGCTTCGGCGACCTGGGTCGCTTCGCCGCCATGGCCGGCTTCCGGCGCAGGCGTTGCGCCGTGATCATTGGCAGGCGCGGGTGCGCCGTGACCGCCCGCAGCGACGGGCGGTTGTTCACCCGCCGTCGGCGCGGTGTCGGCAATTGTGGGCGACGTATCGGCCACTGTCGGCTGAGACAGGGTCGAGGTCGCCGCAGGCTCGGAAGAACCGCCGTGGCCACCACCGCCACCACCTGCCGCGAGGGCAACGTTGACGCCGGTCAGCGCATAGCTGCCCTGGGTCACGAGACCCACGGTCTTGAGAACGAGGAGCGCCCCGATCATCAAGATAACGACAGGAAGGAGGCGGATCCGGTTCACGCGGCCACTCCACGGTTCCGCACGCGGGTCGAGAGCTGCTCGAGGGCCGCACGCACCTTATTGTTTTCCTTGCCGGTGCCGATCGATTCATTGGCTGCAGGGGCCGGCATCATCACCGGGCTCTGACGCACGGCATTGGTGACGCGAACGATCTTCTGCATCAGCGCGGTGCCTGAATTGACGTGATTGGCCAATTCGATGCCGAAGCGCTCGGCTTCTTCAAGCCGCGAGCTGAGGACCATATCGGCCTCGACAGCGGTGGCCTTGAGTTCCTTGATCGCCTGATTGGCAAGATTGGTGGCTGCGATCAGATCGCTGACCATCAATTTGAGCGCATCCCGATCGGCGTGAAGCCGGGCGAGCTTACGGTTGAGTACAACGCAATACCCCAGGGTAAGCGCCATGAGCACCGACACAGCGGCCTCAATGAACAATCCCATCGACAACCCCAACATCAGCGACCTTCCATAGATTCATCAATTGCCTCAAATGCCGCCATGGTGACCTTGGGCGGATTGAGGGGGCGCGTGACGCGCACTGAAACGTGGTTTCCGATATGGCCCATAATGGCCTCGGTAAGCTCGACATCGCCGCAGCGAAGCAGAATGGGATCATTCGGCGAGCGCTCGAACATCACGGTGTCGCCGGGCTTGAGCGCGAGAAGGCGCGAGAGCGGCAGTTCCTGCTCATGCAGCACGGCATCGATCTCGACATCGGCCTGATAGATCTCGGTGGCGAGGTGCCCTTCCCAGATCGGATCGCGGCCGAACTTTTCACCCATGAACATCTGCAGGAGCTGTTCACGGATGGGTTCGATCGTGGCGTAGGGCAAGAGGATTTCGATCTTGCCGCCGCGCTCGTCCATTTCGATCCGCAACTCGATCAGGATCGCGGCATTGTTGGGCCGCGAAATCGCTGCGAAGCGTGGATTGGTTTCCATGCGTTCGAGCTTGAAATTGACCGTCGTCACCGGCTCGAAGGCGCGCTTGGTGTCCTCGAGAATGACTTCGATCAGCCGCTGAGCCAGGGCCTGCTCGATGGTGGTATAGGGACGACCTTCGATGCGCATGGCGACGCCCGTACGGCGGCCGCCGAGCAACACGTCGATCATCGAATAGATCAGGCTCGAGTCTACAGTCAGAAGACCGTAATTCTCCCATTCTTCCGCCTTGATGACCGAAAGAATGGCCGGCAGCGGGATCGAATTGAGATAATCGCCGAAACGCACCGATGAGATGGAGTCGAGCGAGACTTCGACGTTATCTGACGTGAAGTTACGCAGCGACGTCGTCGCGAGACGCACGAGGCGGTCGAAGACGATTTCGAGCATCGGCAGACGCTCGTAACTGACGAGCGCGTTATTGATCAGCGCCTGGACGCCGGTCAGCTCTACATTGCTCGCCGTAGCCGCATCGAAACCGAAAAGATTGTCGATCTCGTCCTGGTTGAGAACGCGCTCGACACCGTCGGCCGCGCCTTCCTGGCTGGCCTTGAGCATGGCCGCCCAGTCTTCTTCGCCATCTTCACCCTCGCCGGGAATGTTGAAGCTTGGCGTGGGGCTATCGAGGTCGTCGAGACCCCAGTTTTCCGAAAGCTTGTCTTGATCTGAAGGGCCAGCCATCACTGCACCAGCATTTCCTTGAAGAGAATGCTTTCGATCCGAGCGGGATAGACCGCAAGGTTCACGCGACGCAGCAACTCTTCCTTGAGACGATAGACGCCAGCCGAACCTTCGAGATCGGACTTGCGCAGCTCGCGCATATAGACCTGGAACGCATCGATCACCTTGGCAAGGCGTGGCTGGATTTCGGTCATCATATGCTCGTCGGCCACTTCGAGGGCGACGGTGAGCTTCATGTAATTCTGGGCGCCATCAGCGCTCTGCAGGTTCACCATCATCGGTTCGAGATTGAAGATGAAGGTATCGGCAGCAGCAGTTGCGCCGTGCTCGCCCGCTGGGGCGCCATGTTCACCGGCTGCAGCTTCGTGGCCTTCCGCCGCAGCTTCGGCAGGTGCGCTGCCCTTGGACATGAAGAAGAACAGGCCGGCACCTGCGATGAGGACTATGATGGCCGCAGCACCAATAATAATGAAGAGCTTGTTGATGCCCTTCTTGGCTGGCACTTCCTCGCCAACTTCCGCTTCCGTCGCCATGCAAACCCCGCCAGATGCAACCATGCCGGACGATTCCGGCGATGAGTCCACCTAATGCCATCTTGGTTAACGCTTGGTTACTTTTGGCCCCTAGTCGGCAATATCTGCCGGGCATTACTTGCCGCGAAGTAAAACGAGCACCCGGCAAAGTTAACCGGTCCATTTCAATAACCCATTGAAAACGCAGAAGAACCCAATCTGGCATGGTTTCTGCATTTTGAGATGCGAGGCGGCAGACTTGGGGAAGTCAGCCACCTCGGGGATACGAACCGGGGATCGAAATGATCGAGAACGCACAACTCATCGGCCTGTCGCGCCAAATGGCTCTGCAGCGCCAGATGGACATGGTGGCCAACAATATCGCCAACGTTAACACAGGTGGTTTTAAGGCCGAACAGCTCTTGTACGAAGAGTATAAGATGCCGGTCGCCCGCCATGGCGACTTCTCGGGTCAGGATCGCACTCTGTCCTATGTTCAGGACTGGGCAACGGTGCAGGACTTTTCTGCCGGTGCGATGGTCCAGACCGATGCGCCCCTCGACGTTGCGATTTCGGGTGACGGCTTTTTCACCGTGCAGACTGCTGCCGGTGAACGCTACACCCGCTCCGGCGCCTTCCAGCTGAACAATGCTGGCACGCTCGTCGATCTCGCCGGCAACCCCGTCATGGGCACCGGTGGCCAGATCCAGTTCGGACCCGAAGAAACCGATATAAAGATTGCAGCCGATGGGTCGATCTCGTCGAGCGAAGGCGCCAAGGGCCAGCTTCGCGTCGTCGAATTCGCCGACCCGCAGGCATTGACCCGCCAGGGCAACAACCTGCTCGCCGGCGGCACGCCGGTGCCGGCGACCAATTCGCGGGTACTGCAGGGCTTTACCGAGAAGTCGAACGTTTCGAGCGTTTCCGAGATGGCCGAAATGATCCGCGTGACGCGCGCCTACGAATCCATCGCCTCGCTGGGCCAGAAGCAGGACGACATGCGTCGCGATGCGATCAAGCGCCTCGGCTCCATGAACGCGTGACATTGAGGAACTGCCATGAAAGCTCTCTACATCGCATCGACCGGCATGAGCGCGCAGGAACGCAATGTCGAAGTCATCTCCAACAACATCGCCAACATGCGCACGCCCGGCTTCAAGCGTCAGCGCGCCGAGTTCGAGGATCTGCTCTACCAGCAGATCTCGCGCGCCGGCTCGCAGACCTCGGACCAAGGCACGCTTGTGCCGGCCGGCCTTGAAATCGGTTCGGGTGTTCGCACCGTCGCCACGCCTCGCGTGATGAGCCAGGGCAGCGTCAACCCGACCGAACGCGAACTCGACGTCGCTGTCCGCGGCGAAGGTTTCTTCATGGTCGACCTGCCCGATGGTCGAACTGCCTATACCCGTGACGGTTCGTTCGAACGCAACGAAGACGGCACGCTGGTCAATTCGAGCGGCTTTGCCCTTTCTGGTGGCATCACCATTCCCGGCAATGCCACCGGCGTGAACATCTCTCCCGATGGTACGGTCGAAGCCTTTATTGGCACCGGCGGCCCGGCAACGCAGCTCGGCCAGCTTCAGTTGGCGCGCTTCGTCAACAAGTCCGGTCTCGAATCGATGGGCGACAACCTCTTCCTTGAGACCGCAGCCAGCGGCGCGCCGCAGATCGGCGTCGCTAATGCCGACGGCAATGGCAGCATGCTGCAGTCGTACCTCGAAATGGCCAACGTCAATTCGGTGACTGAAATCGCCGACCTGATCGCTGCCCAGCGCGCCTATGAAATGAATGCCCGCGTCATCTCTGGTGCAGACCAGATGATGCAGGCCACCAGCCAGCTGCGCTGATAGGGGGACATGGTGACCTTCCTCTCTCGCCTTGCTCTCGTCAGCGCCCTGTCGCTTACGGTCGCCACCGCCGAAGCAGCGCCTGCGCTGCGGGGCAATGTGACCGTGACCAACAAGGTCGTGACCGTTGCCGACATGTTCGACGACGCTGGCGCGCTGGCCGAAACTGCGATCTTCAGCGCTCCTGCCCCCGGCACCACCGGCCAGGTCGATATCGCTACCATTCGCGCTGCCGCTGCCCGCGTCGGCATCGTCGACTTTGAAGCCAACGGCATCAATGCCGTGACCGTCACTCGCGCAGGCATGACGGTGGATGAAGCAACACTTGAAAACCTGGTGATGACGGAATTGTCGACCCGCGGCCTCATCGGCCCCGGGGTCAACAGCACCATCCAGTTCTCGCGCTTCATCGATCCGATCCAGGTCTCGACCAATGGCGTTGCCGTGCGGCTCGATAGCCTGCGCTACACCAAGGGCGGCCGCGACTTCTCGGTCCGGTTCATGCTCGCTGACGGCACGCAGACGCTCGATGTCAGCGGCACGATCGACATGACGATCGACATGCCGCACCTCGCCGCCAACTTGCCGGCCGGAACGATCCTCCGCCCCGAGAACGTCGTGATGAAATCGGTGCCGGTCGGTCAGGCAGATGCCTATGGCTATGTGCCGATCGAACAGCTCGTGGGCATGGCGCTCAACCGCCAGAGCCGCGAAGGCATGCTGCTCCGCGCGAGCGATGTCAGCGCGCCGCTGACGGTCGCCAAGAACGACGTCGTCACCATCATCTATCGCCGCGGCCCCATGACTCTAACCGTCAAGGGCCAGGCGATTACCAGCGCGAGCCGCGGCACCAGCCTGCAAGTGCTCAATCTCATGTCCAATCGCGTGATCACCGCGACCGCCGTATCGCCGGGCACCGTCGAAGTCGATGGTGCTGCCGTGTCGATGGCTGGCCTCTAATCAGGACCGAATGAAAATGAAGACTCTTAAGATCGCCACCATCCTCACCCTGACGGCAGCCCTCGGCGCCTGCAACACCATGGATCGCCTTGCCAGCGTCGGCAATGCCCCACCACTGACCCAGATCCAGGACCCGACGACGCTCGCCGGCTACCAGCCCGTGCGCATGCCGATGCCTGAGCCGATCGCGGACACCTATCAGTCGAATTCGCTCTACCGCACCTCGGCCAAGGGCTTCTTCAAGGATGAACGCGCCCACCGCGTCGGCGACATCCTCACCGTCATGGTGACGGTCGATGACAGCGCCAAGATCAGCAATACGAGCAATCGCAATCGCTCATCGAGCAACAATGCCGGCATGGGCGGCATCTTCGGCGCCGCGGTCGAAAACGTGACGGCTGGTGCGATCGATCCGGCCAAGGCCATCGACTTCACCTCGGGCATCAACGATGCCGGCGCCGGTTCGGTGAATCGTTCGGAAGCCCTTCAGACCTCGATCGCTGCGGTGATCACCCAGGTTCTGCCCAACGGCAATCTCGTGATCGAAGGGCGCCAGGAAGTGCGCGTCAATTTCGAAGTCCGCGACCTCATCGTCTCCGGCATTGTGCGCCCGTCCGACATCCAGGCCAATAACACGATCCCATCGACCAAGATCGCCGAGGCCCGCATCTCCTATGGTGGCCGCGGCCAGATCACCGACGTGCAGCAGCCGCGTTACGGCCAGCAGGTGCTCGACGCCATCCTGCCATTCTAATTTCGGCAGAGCCCGGTCATCGGGCGCGCCACCTTCTTCCGGCGGTATGTTGTCCCCATTGCGTGCCGCCGTTCCCCCGGGCAGATCCAGAAGGATCGCCCAGGCCAAAGCAGAAGCCAAAGGCCTTCCCCACGAGGCGCAGCTCCCCGGCTGCGCCTCTGTTGTTTTTTAAGGACGGCGCGAGGAACTTGATCCTGCCCCATCCCTATGAAAAACATCGCGGCACCTCGTTTCGGAGACCTGCCGCATGTCCTTCCCAAAACTCGATGCCCTTGGCCGCAAGCTTGAAGCGCTAGAGCACGCGCTTTCCATTCTCGGCGCCGACGAAGCGACGCATATGGCGGTGGGTGGCGGCGAGAAGCGGGCTGAGGCGATGTCGAACCTCGCCGGCATGTATCATGCCCAGGCGACAGCGCCCGAAATCGCCGATTGGATCGACGCGGCCAAGAACGAAGATCTCGACACCGGCCAGAAACTGGCGGTCGCCGAATTCGAGCGCAGTTATGTCAACGCGACCTGCCTCCCGACCGAATTCGTCGAGCGCCGGACGGCGGCGACCATGCGGTCGGAACAGCTCTGGCGCGAATTGCGGGCCAAGGGCGATTGGGATTCGTTCCTGCCCGCGCTGGAAGGCGTGGTCGCGCTAGTACGCGAAGAGGCTGGATTGCGCTCGGCCGCCACTGGGCTTGGCGCCTATGATGCGCTGATGGACCAATATGATCCCGGCAATCGCGTCGCCGGCATCGATCCGATATATGCTGACCTCAAGACTTTCCTGAAGGACTTTGTGCCTGAAGCACTGGCGGTGCAGGAAGAGCGCCTCGCCAAGCGTCCGCGAAAAAGCCTCAACGGCCCCTACCCGATCGAAAAGCAGCGTGAGCTTGGGCTCGCTGCAATGCGCGCGGTTGGCTTCGATTTCACCCATGGTTCGCTCGCGGTGTCACATCACCCATTCTGTGGCGGCGTGCCGACCGACGTGCGCATGACCACGCGCTATCGGACCGATGAATTCCTGTCTTCGCTTATGGGCGTACTGCACGAAACCGGCCACGCGCTTTATGAGCAGGGCCTTCCCAAGGACTGGTCGCACTGGCCGCTCGGCAAGGCGCGCGGCATGGGCATGCATGAAAGCCAGAGCCTTTTTGTCGAAATGCAGCTCTCGCGCAGCCCGGAATTCTGGGAATTCATGCTGCCGCTGGTGCGCCAGCATCTCGGCGATAATGCGATTCCTGGCTGGGACATCGCCGATATCCTCAACGAAGTGAACCATGTGGAGCGCGGCTATATCCGCGTCGATGCCGACGAGGTCACCTACCCGCTTCACGTCATCCTCCGCTACGAACTGGAGCAGGAGCTGATTGCGGGCAAGCTGGGGGCGAGCCAGATCCCGGAGGCCTGGGACGCCAAGATGACGGAATATCTCGGGATCTCGACCATCAACGACCCCAAAGACGGGCCGATGCAGGACGTCCATTGGCCGGGCGGCGCACTTGGCTATTTCCCGAGCTATACGCTCGGCGCCATGATCGCGGCACAGCAATGGGCAGCGATGGAAAAAGCCGTCCCGGACGCAAAGAGCCAGATGAGCCGTGGCGAGTTCGGCGCGATAAACCAATGGCGGGCGGATAATGTGTGGTCAGAGGCGTCACGTTATTCGACGCCGGAGCTGATTACGAAGGCGACGGGCGAGCCGCTCAATGCCGAGTTCTTCAAGAGGCATTTGAAGCGGCGGTATGGGCGGGTTTGAGAAGATATTGGTGATTGCCGATCACCCCCTCCCTTCCTCCCCCATCAAAGGGGGAGGTGTCTGGCCGGTGGCTTTGGCTGGATCTAGTCCCAAACTCAATCGGCACCTCCCCCTTGATGGGGGAGGCCGGGAGGGGGTGACGGCAGCGACGATTTTCGACCTACTGCTTCACCTGAACGAATTCTGAATTCTCGCTTCAGGCCCGGTTCCGGATCAGGCGTCTAAAACGGTTTCCATCAGCGCGGTCGGAGGGACCGCCCCACCTGGAGACGATAAAATGATCCGCAAGCTCTTCATCGCCGCTCTTGCCACCACCGTCATCGCTTCTGCCGCTGCGCCTGCCATGGCCGCTGGCATCCATATCGACCAGTACGGCTGGGGCAACCAGGTGGGCGGTAGCCAGTCGGGCTGGAACCAGACTTTTTCGACCAAGCAGACCGGCTGGTGGAACAAGGCAACGAGCCAGCAGAAGGGCGGCAACAACGTCTCCGCAATCGGCCAGCAGGGCAATTGGAACAAGGGCGACGTCTACCAGAACGGCTGGAACAACCAGGCTGGTGTCGGCCAGTTCGGCAACAACCACACCTCGGTCATCACCCAGGACGGCAATGGCAACATCACGGCCGGCGTGCAGGTGGGCAATAATTGCAATGCCAACGTCGTGCAGCAGGGTTCTGGCAATGTGACTGCCTTCGTGCAGGCCTGCAACTGAAGTCAAAGGCCAGGGGCTGGTTCGCCAGCCCCGCCCTTCCCCGCGTATCAGGAGGACGACATGATTACCCCACTGACCCAAGGCCTTATCGCCGGTGTCGTAGCGCTCGCTGGAATTGGCGCGGTCGCGACGGCCAATGCCGATGGCGGCAACTTCACCTGCGGCGTTGAAACGACAACCCAGTCGGGCATGACCACCTATCAAGGCCGGCTGATGAGCCCGACCGTGCTGACCGGCGACTACACCTTCTCGCTGCGCTCGTCGGGCGGCGGTGGATCGAGCAATATCAACCAGGGCGGCCCGTTTGCGGCCATGGCCAATACCGAAGTCTCGATCGGCCAGGTGATGATCAATTCAAGCGCCAATGCCAAGGTCAACTTCACGGTCACGATCGGCGGCAAGAGCTATGACTGCTCGCAGAGCACCGGCCGAATCTAACGTATCTGCACCAATGATCCGACATTGCCCCGGTTTGCCGGGGCTTTCCTTTTGGCGACAGGGAATCGCTGAACGCATTCTGAACGCCCTGCTCCGGATGGGTTCAGCCCAAGGGCTCTAAGCTCTTTTCATGCGCTGGGAACCACCAGCACCGGGAACGCAGAACTGCTTGGAGAACCAAATGACCGCCACCTTCGCAAAGACCGCCGCAGCCGCCATCACCGCTCTCGTCATCGGAATTTCGCCTGCCATGGCCGGCCAGATCTCGTTCGGCTTTGCGCCGAGCGATCCAGACCAGGCGCAGGCCCTTGGCCTTGGTCTGCGGGTCTATTCCCTCGTGAAGGGTTTTTCAGACAATGGCGGCAATGTCGCGCAGAACGGCAATTGGAACGCCGCCGGCTTCGATCAGAGCGGCAGCAACAATTCAGGCCTGATCGTCCAGGACGGCAATGGCCACCACGGCACCATCAGCCAGCACGGCAACAACAATACGTGCGGCCTCTTCCAGTTTGGCAATGCCAGCGATGCGCAGTGCATGCAGAACGGCGACGGCCAGAGCGGCATCACCACCGTCTTCGGCTTCTAAATTTCTCTCAAAGCGTCACCAGTCAGACGGGGCCCATTCGGCCCCGTTGTCTTTTCTGAAAAGTCACGTCGCAAAAATGTCGAAGGGCTTCGCTTGAATTCGTCGCCAGGGTGAGAGGCAATTTCTGCCGCACTGAAGGAGACGAGAAATGCGCGTTGTCGTTTTTGTAAAAGCCACCCAGGACAGTGAAGACGGCCGCATGCCGCCCACCGAAATGCTCGAAGCCATGGGCAAATATAACGAGCAACTAATCAGCGCCGGCATCATGCTCGGCGGCGATGGGCTGAAACCCACCAAGCAGGCCAAGCGCGTGCATTTCAACGGCACAGACCGCACGGTGATGGATGGCCCCTTCACCGAGACCAAGGAAATCGTCGCCGGCTACTGGATCTGGGAAGTGCGCGATATGGACGAGGCCGTCGAATGGGTGAAGCGCTGCCCCAATCCGATGTTTGAGGAAAGCGATATCGACATTCGCCCGATCTATGAACTGAGCGATTTTGCCGAGCAACTGACGCCAGACGTTCAGGCGATCCACGATCGCAACCGCGAACGGACCGGTGAAGTCTGAACCATCACGCCAAACAAAAAGCCCGCCTTGCGGCGGGCTTCGATTTATTCGTCGCGATAGACCTTTTCGCGCCGCTCGTGCAGTTCCTGAGCTTCAAGGCTCAGCGTCGCAGTTGGGCGGGCATCGAGCCGGGCGACGCCGATCGGGTCGCCGGTTTCTTCGCAATAGCCATAAGTGCCATCGTCGATCCGCTTCATGGCGGAGTCGATCTTGCCGATCAGCTTGCGCTGACGGTCACGCGTCCGCAATTCCAGCGCCCGATCGCTTTCCGAGCTGGCCCGATCGGCCATATCCGGATGGTTCTGGCTTTCTTCTTGCAGGTTTTCGAGCGTGCCGCGGCTTTCGCGCAGGATCTCGTCTTTCCAGGCAAGCAGTTTATTCCGGAAGTATTCCCGCATACGCGGGTTCATGAACGGCTCGTCTTCACTCGGCCGGTATTCGATAACTTCAACCGAAGACATTAGCTGACTCAACTCCAATGCACCCCTCGGCGGCCTATATAGGCCGGACGTCAACCCCGAGCAAGCGAAGTTCTTAAAGTGCCTTAACTAAGAAAAGGCCCTTCGCATCAGCCACATAGCCCGTAATAGGCAACATTTTTATGAAGCTGACTGAACTGTGACTTATCCTTTGTCTCAGAAAGGCGGGAAGAGACCCTGCTTGGCGAGCTCGACGCGGACGCGCAGTTCGATATCGTCCAACAGGTCATCAAGCCCCGGTTCGGTCCGGTCGCGATAGGTGCTGAGTTCCTTGACCAGCGCATCGAGCCGATCGGGCGTGATATCGCCAACGAGCAGATCGGCCTTGATGCCTTCGAGGAGGTCGAGCAGGTTGCTGCCGCGCTTCACCGCCTTGCGCTTGCCGCCCATGACATCGCCAACCGACTGGATAGCAAGGATCGCGTCGAGCGGGGTCAAAGCCACGACCGGCGCTGTGCGGGCCACCCGTGCGGGGCCCGAAACATCCGACATCGTAAAAGACTGGCCGGCAGCATATTTCCCCACGGCGGCACGTGAAGACACACTACTCATGCGATTGGCGGTTTCGATACGCACGGGACTCAGTCACTCCCAAATTCCTGTCACAGGCAAAATCTGCCCGACATGGTTAAGGACCACTTAATGTTCCCGGCAAGAATTGCACACCGGCACATTTAGGGCGGGCAACCGAGCACTGCATTCGACAGTAAACTTAAGCATTACAATGACTTATGCAGAAAATTCGAGTTTGGCACGCTTCTGGCATTGAGTGTTGCGAACTGCAGCGCCATGGGGATGGCGCCGCGCACTCTCGGGGAAACAGATGCCAAAGAGCTTCTTCCGTATTGGCCTTCTTATAGCGGTCGGCGCCGCGCTGGCACTGGGCCCTATCGCCCAGGCAGCCGCAGCGCCTGCCCGTATCAAGGACATCGTCGACGTCGAAGGCATCCGCGAGAATCAGCTTGTCGGCTATGGTCTCGTCGTTGGTCTCAATGGCACAGGCGACAGCCTCAACAATTCGCCATTCACCAAGCAGTCGCTGCAATCCATGCTCGAACGGCTTGGCGTCAACACAGCCGGCGAGAATGTCCGAACGGCAAATGTTGCCGCCGTGATGGTGACCGCCAGCCTGCCACCTTTCGCCACGCAGGGTCAGCGCATCGACATTTCTGTTGCTTCGCTCGGCAATGCCAAGAGCCTCCAGGGCGGTACTTTGCTGGTAACTCCCCTCCTCGGCGCCGACGGCGAAGTCTTTGCCATCGCGCAGGGCCCGGTCACCATCAACGGTTTTAGCGCGGAAGGCGACGCGGCGAGCATCGTTTCGGGCGTGCCAACCACCGGCCGCATTTCCTCTGGCGCCTTGGTGGAACGCGAAATCGGTTTCGAACTCGGCGCCCAGCATTCGCTGCGCCTTGCCCTGCGGAACCCGGATCTCACCACCTCGCGCCGCATCGCCATGGCAATCAACGATTTCATCGGTGCAGCGACAGCCGTGCCGGAAGATCCGTCCACCGTTCGCCTCACCCTACCCGTCAATTTCAACGGCAATATCGTCGATCTGCTGACCGACGTTGAGCAGCTCATCATCCAGACCGACCAGTCGGCCAAGATCGTCATCGACGAAAACAGCGGTATCATCGTCATGGGCAAGGATGTCCGCGTGTCGAGCGTTGCCGTGGCCCAGTCGAACCTGACTGTCTCGATTGCCGAAAACCCGACCGTCGTGCAGCCAGCACCCTTTAGCCAGGGCCAGACCGCCGTACAGCCAAGCACCGATCTCAGCGTCAGCCAGACCGATACGGCCCTGCAGGTGATCAACGAATCCGTAACCTTGCAGGAACTCGTCGACGGGCTCAACGCGCTCGGCATTTCGCCCCGCGATCTGATCGCCATCCTCCAGGCCATCAAGGCGACTGGCGCTCTTCAAGCTGAAATCGAGGTGCTCTGATGGAAACCACAATCGTCAACGGCATCAAGACCAGCCTCAACAGCCACCAGATCGACAAGATCCGTAAGCAGGCCGAGGATTTCGAAGGCGTCTTCCTCAACCTTCTCACTAAGGAAATGTTCGCGACGGCCAAATCCGACAACGGCTTCGGCGGCGGCTTCGGTGAAGAGACCTGGCGCTCGATCCAGTCCGAACAACTTGCCAATTCCATGGCTCAAAATGGCGGCCTCGGCATTGCCGACCAATTGATGGGCGACATGATCGCCCTGCAGGAAGCCAGCCAACAAACTAATCCGCGTGTAACAGGAGTGTACCGTTAATGTCCGCAGCAGCAGATCGTATTGCGTCCCTCGACAGCCTGCCAGCCGAGGAGCTCTGCACCCAGGCCGAGACCGCGCTCCAGGCGCTGGTCAACGTGATGAACGAAGAAACCACCCTGCTCCGCGCCGGCCGTTTTCGCGATGCCGCAGGCCTCACCGCCGAAAAGACCCAGCTTGCACAGGATTACGTGGTTTACGCCCGTTCGGTGCAACGCCAGACGACGCGTCTTTCGGCCGAAGCGCCTGTGTCGCTCGACCGCCTGCACAGCAATCACGACAGCCTTGCAACGCAGATGGCGGAAAACCTGCGCGTTATCGCGACGGCTAAGACCATTGCCGAGGATATTCTGGAAGATGTCGCGGAAACCGTCGGCCAGAAAGACCGCACCCGCACCTATGATCGCAGCGGCGAAGTGAGAATGCCGCGCGCTGCGGCGGCCAAGGGCATCGCCATCAACCGCGCGCTCTAAGGAATCGCCGGCGCGCGCGTCTTAAAGACCAGTGCTCCAGAAGGAGCGCTTGCTGTATCACCGGCCAAAGGGCTTTCGCAGGAGCGAGGGCCCTTTTTCTTTGCCCGCTGTCATGGTGAACCAAATCTTCCGGAGTGATGACCACTTTCTTAAAATCCGACCATTGCTCCGAACGGATTACAGAGAGGCCGACTCATAGCCTGCCAGTGGCCAATTGTGGCTCCAGGATAGGAATATGAGCGCCAGAATAGCGCCGAAAACCGATACGATCGGTATCGCATTTTCGCCGCATCTTCCCCGGTTTACGCGGCCAAATGGCCGAAAAAACCAGGATGATCCCAAGAAAGACCGTCCACCCGAAGACGATCCCGAAAACGCAAATGGCGGTTCGGCGGTCACGCAACACGATGAGAGCCTCCCCGCAGAGACGATTTTCGAAGCGGGGCTGCTGGGTAATGAACAGGCCTTGGCGCCGCCAACGGCTTACGAATATATCCAGCGCCTCAAGCGGGAGTGGTCATCGCCCCTCTCAACCTTACCGGTAACCGACAAGATCATCTGACGACCACACATGAAAAACCCGGGCTGAGTTTCAGCCCGGGTTTTCTCTTGCGCGCGATTACGGCGCTCAAACGAAAAAGGCCCGCCGAGATGGCGGGCCAAGTTTTCAGTGAAGTATCGTGAGCGATTACGAGATGAGGCGGAGAGCCGTGGTCTCGGAAGACTGCATGATCGAGAGGGCCGTGGTGGCCATCTGCTGGCGGGTCTGGAGAGCGACGAGGTTCGCAGCTTCCTGATCCATATCGGCGGCAGTCAGCGAGTTGGCGCTGGACTTGAGGATATCCGAGAGCGAGGCGTTGAAATCCTTGCGGGCATTGATGATCGACTGGGTCGAGCTGAACGATGCGGCAGTTGCTTCCAGCGTATCGGCAGCAGCGATCAGATCATCGAGAGAGTCGGTGATGTTCTTATCCGACTGCCAGGTCCCGGCTGCACCGGCAACACCGAGGCTTGCAGCATTGACCACCGTGCCATCGATCGAGGTCGAGGACGAACCATCTTCGTTGAGCGCCAGCTTGATCTTGTCACCATTGAGCAGGTTGGTGCCGTTGATGCCTGCGTCCTTGGCAATCCGATCGATTTCGGTCTTGAGGGCATCGAACTGCTTGGCAAGTGCTTCGCGGGTCGCATTCTTCGGAGCAGCAGTGGTCGCGGCGGTGAAGCCCGGAGCGGTCAGGCCAGTGCCGGTGCCGGCGATCGTGATGGATTCGTTGTTCGAACCGGAGAGGGTCAGCTTGCCGTCGACGATCGCAGCCTTCACACCGACGTCTGCGTCAGCATTGATGCCGTCGATCAGGCCCTGGACGGTGCCACCACCACCCGGTGCAGTGTAGGTGTAGGTGCCGCTCGTGGTCGTCAGAACCAGCGTATCTGCGGCGGTGATCGCCGTGGTGCCGGTCACGGTTGCAGTGCCGGTGACCTTCGCATTGGTTGCCGAGGAGGTCAGTGCCTGGCTGGTGAGACCGCGGGCTTCCTTGATGAGGCCCTGGATGCCCTTGATGCCTTCCGAAGCGGCCTTCATGGAGGACTGAGCAGCGTTGATATTGTCCATCAGCGAGTCGATCGAAGCAGCGCGGGTGTCCATCGAAGAGGCAGTGAAGAACTTCGAGACGTTATCCAGCGGGCTATTCACGGCCTTACCAGTTACCAGGCGGCTCTGCGTGGTGGCCATCTGCTCAGAAACGTTGCGCAGAACTGTGAGACCGGTACGGGCGTTGGACGAAAGATTGATGCTCATGTTTGGACTTCCTGCTCCAGAGATTTTTTTCTTCCGGCGTTTCTTGCCGGCGAAATCAGGTTTAAGGTCCAAAAGCTGCGCGCCCCTCTCGGCAAACATCGCAATTTATTTCAAATTTTATCTAATTCAGCCGAGCCCGGATTTTGCCCTCGCCTGATAGGTCGATTCGCGCGCGTACACGTGAGGGCGATTTAGGCCCTGGGCTAATAGAGCTAGGGGCGAGTCGTGTGATCTTGCCGACGTGATGTGAGCAGAATCCGGGAAACCGCCGCCTCCAAAGATCATCCGGCGCGAAATATTTAGCGCCCTGGAGCTCCACCAACCAACCTGCAAATCCCAGAAAATCCACGGAAAACCGTGGTGAATGAAGGGCTTACCGACAGCGTAAAGATTGAACGAATTTAAGAAGTTTTTAGCAAGTCGAGCTCATGCTGCAGACGTCTCAAGAATTGAGGCGAAGCACCACACGTCCAGAAGGAAAACCTAGTATGGGTTCCGATGTTTCTCTCTCGAAGGCCGTTCGCGCGAACCTTCTGAGCCTCCAGAATACCGCCGGCATGATGGACAAGACGCAGAACCGTCTTGCCACCGGTAACAAGGTGAACTCGGCTCTCGACAATCCGTCGAGCTTCTTCACCGCCGCAGCTCTCAACAGCCGCGCTGCCGACATGAGCAATCTGCTCGATTCCATGGCCTCGGGTATCAAGGTCATCGAAGCCGCTAACAACGGCATCACCGCCCTGACGAAGAACATGGAATCCATGCAGTCGACGCTGCGCCAGGCCCGTCAGGACAAGTCGTTCTCGACCAAGTCGTTCGACGTCAACGACAGCACCAAGATCAACCTTGGCGGCGGTCAGTTCGGCGACCTCAACGCCGACATCAGCCTCGCTTCGGCGACCGTTGCCGGCACCAAGGCCCAGATCTCGACTGAAGCTGCTACCGCCTACCTTGGCCCACAGTCGACCACTGCTGGCGCTCAGGGTGCTGGTGCTCGTTCGGTTATTACGCTGGGTTCGCCTGCTGGGTTCACTACCGGTGACACCTTCTCTGTTGCTGGCGTGACCGTCACTGCTGGTGCTGACGTTACTGCTGCTGGTCTCAAGGCCACCATCCAGACGACGCTCGATGCCGCTCCTGCCACGACTGCTAAGTACGCTGTGTCGGTTGGCACTGGCGACAATGCAGGCAAGATCATCATCGAAACGGTCGATCCCTCGGCTGCTGCTGCCGCGATCAATCTTGATCCGGACAACAACGCTGCAACTGGCGTCAACAACGCCACCAAGGGCGCTGTAACGTTCAACTACTCGGCTGTGAGCACCTCGATCACCGCTGGTGGCCAGAGTGTTGCAACCGGTGCAACCTTCGACGACTTCGTTGCGAACCTGCAGGCCAAGGCAACCGCCGGTGGTTACACCGTCGAAGCCGACGCAACCACAAAGGACATCAAGCTCACCAGCACCCAGTGGGGTGGCGCTGTCCCGACCGTTGCCGGTGTTCCGAACTACTCTCCTGGCACGCCTGCAACCAAGGCCTCGTCGGTGTTCACGATCGGTACCTCAAACGGTGCTCAGAACCTGACGATCGCTGGCGCATCTGGCCCGATCGCCATCGCCAGCGGCGCAACGGACGCACAGGTACTCTCTGCACTGCAGGGCGACGCCAACATCAACGCGAACTACGACATCACCAACACCGGTTCGACGTTCACGTTGACTGCAAAGACTGCCGGCGCTGCAACAGCTCCGACCGTCACGTCCGACAAGACCTACGTTGCAGCTGCAGTTGCGTCCGACTCAGGCACGCTGATGGGCACCGTGGACTTCACGAGCACGGGCACAAACCTTCAGGCCTATGCCGGTCAGACGATCTCCGTTGGTGCTCAGAGCTATACGTTTACCGCTGGTGGTGACAACACCACCCAAGCAACGGCGCTCAAGACCGCCCTTGAAGGTGGTAGTAGCGGTCTTACTGTCACGCTTACGACTACCGGCTTCTCGATCACCAAGGCAGATGGTACTGACTTTTCCATCTCCACCACCGGCACTCTTGGCACAGCTATCGGCGCTACTGCTGGTACTCTTGACGTCACCAACGGCTCCCCGCTCTCCGCCGGTATCAACGGTGCTGTTACGTCGAACAACGGCCAGCCCATGGTGCCGGAAATTGACGGCGTTCAGACTGCCACTGTCACCGCGCAGGGTGCTTCGGTTGCGACCGTCGCTGCCGAAAAGAACACCTTCACCGTTTCCTACGATGGCAAGACTGCCAACGTTTCGATCGGTGGCGTAAAGGGTGGCGTCGGTACTCCGGTGAACGCTCTCGATATCAAGAACTGGCAGGATGCGACCATCGCATCGGTCAATTCCGATCTCGAAGCTGCTGGCATCACTGGTGTCGAAGCCAAGTTCGACGCAGCTGGCAAGTTCCAGCTCGTTGGCAAGACTGCAGAAGCCAAGACCCTGGCTGTCTCGGGTGACGATGCAACTGCCCTGTTCGGTACCAACGGTGTGAACACCGGCGTTGCTGAAAAGAGCCAGCTCAACGCCACCAAGACCGTCGACAAGTTCGTCGAACTGATCAACCGCGACCATGGCGGCAAGGTTCGTGCGTCGAACGACAACGGCAAGCTCCGTATCGAAAACCTGTCGACCCAGGCTCTCGATATCGGTGTCGATACCAACGGCAACGGCGCCGTGAATGCCCTCAAGATCGATGGCAACTCGGTCCGTGCGAACCTGTCCAAGCAGTTCAACGAACTGCGTGACCAGCTCGACAAGCTCGCTGATGACTCGTCCTTCAACGGCATCAACCTGCTCCGTGGCGACAAGCTGAAGATTACCTTCAACGAGTCCGGCACGTCCTCGATCGACATCCAGGCCAAGGATGCCAACGGTAACACCCGCGGTATCAATGCCTCTAACCTCGGCGTTGAAAGCCTTGTTGCTGAAGACCTCGACACCGACGAAAAGATCGACGCCTTCCTCGGCAAGCTCTCTTCGGCTCTGACCGAACTGCGCTCGCAGGCTTCGGCTTTCGGTTCGAACCTGTCGTCTGTCGAAAACCGTCAGTCGTTCACCAAGAACATGATCAACACGCTCGAAACCGGCGCGGCGAACCTGACCTTGGCTGATACGAATGAAGAAGCGGCCAACCTTCTGGCTCTTCAGACCCGTCAGCAGCTGTCGTCTTCGGCCCTCTCGATGGCGTCGCAGCAGGACCAGGCTGTGCTGCAGCTCCTGCGTTAATCGCAAGCAGCACAACGATAAAAGGAAGGCGGGCCACAAGCCCGCCTTCTTCTTTTGGGCATATGGGAATCGGAGCCGGTACCCCTGCCCTTTTCCACCAACGCCTTCCAAGAATCGCATCGCGCCGCCCCTGTCGCCGTGGCCTTTTCTGGGGGATTTGCGCGAGTGGCTGGCGTGTGAGCCAAGTGACTGCTATCGATTGCACAAGCCCGCCAGACGACCGGCGGCATTCCCAGAACAGGAAACAGAGCCTATGTCGCTGAAAGTCGAATTGAAGCCCGGTGAACGCCTTATCATCGGCCAGTGCATCATCACCAATTCAGACCAGCGCACACGCCTCTTCATCGACGGCAAGGCCCCTATCCTGCGGGAAAAAGACATCCTCACCATCGCCACGGCAGATACCCCCGCAAAGCGGATCTACCTGGCCGTCCAGCTCATGTATCTCGAGGACGATACGGCCCGTTTGCGCGAAGAATATTTCCGCCTTGTCAACGACATAATTCAAGCGGCGCCCTCGATGATTACGCTGATCAACGGGATCAACAACGAGATTTTAACCGGCCAATTGTACAAAGCTCTCAAGGCAGCCCGTAAGCTTATTCAGTACGAACAGGACCTTCTAGCAAATGTACCATCAGGGAGCGCAGGCCTATCAGCAGACGGCCCGCAAGACGGAAGCCCCGCGTGATCGCGAAGCAAATCTGCTTTCGCGGGCGGCTGCCAACCTCCAGCTTATCCATGACGCGTGGGACCTGAAGCAGGAGAGCCTCAACGAGGCACTGCTTTTCAACCGCCGCATCTGGAACATCTTCCTCACCTCCGTCACCCGCGAAGATAATCCGCTTCCGGCCCAGGTTCGGCAGAACATCGCCAATCTCGGTCTCTTCGTCATGAACGAGACCCGCGAGCTCCATATGGAGCCGATCAAGGCCAAGCTTCTGCCCCTGATCAATATCAACCGTCAGTTGGCCGCCGGCCTCCGCGGTTCCGACCAGGCCTGAATAGGCACCTCCCCCAAAGATCGCCTCGATGCGATGCCAAGAGCCTCCGGAAATAACCGGGGGCCTTTTTGTTTCTAGGGCTCTTTGCCCTGATCGGAAGTCAGGCGAAGGCGGTAGTCGATATCCCAAAAGAAAAGGGACGCTTTCGCGCCCCTTGATCTCTCGGCCTTCTGGCCTCGCTGTTCGCCTTCTGGCGCCCTATTTGAGGTAATTAACGAGGCTCAGGTTCGCGACGCTGGCCGTGGTCTGGTAGCTCGCCTCTAGGCGCGTCTTGAGCGCCAGAAGCTGCATGGCAGTTTCTTCCATGCTGACGGTTTCGACTTCGCTCAGCAGCGTCTGGAGCTGGCCCGAGAAGGCCGTGTTGCGCTCCTTGGCGCCGCCAACAGTCGCCCGCACGACGCCCAGTTCAAGACCGATCTGTTCGACCGAGCCGTCATGGGTCGCGGTCGCGCTCGACGTGCTCGCCATCTGCTTTTCCACCATGGAGCTGAAGCGCGCCTGGGCGGTGTTGTCGTTGACGTCGTATTCCTGGCTGCTCATGGCAGCGAGGGTTTTGACAAGTTCGCGGAGACCGGACTCATTGGCGCGGACGCCATAGCCGACCTTGGTGGAATCATCGACCGCAGCCGTTGCCGAGCGACGGGGATTGTCCCCCGCTGTGCCGATTTCGCCGGTGTACCATTTGACGGTATCGCGAGCGCCGGGCGTCGAGTAGACGGTCGCCGTTTCTGGATCGCCGCCGGTCATGTCGATGCGGCGCGCCACCCCATCGGCCGAGAAGAAATCGTCGGCCGCGGCAAAGCTCGATGCTGCGACGAGATCGGTCTTGCTGGTCTGATCGAGCTTGATCTTGAGGGCAGCTTCGAAATTGGCAGCCGTCTCTTCCTTGTTGGCGCCGATGACGAACTGACCGGTGCCGGGCTGACGATCGACCGCCTGCAGCATAACGGCCTTGCTGGTGCCGTCTGGCATGGTCAGGTTGAGAGTGACGGATTCGCCCGAGCGGGGCACTCCCATGAACTCGACCGTCATGTTGGCCGGATTGCCGGCAACGGCGCTGACATTGATCCGGCTGCTGGTGGTTGAAGCGGATGCGAGCTTGTAGCCGAAAACCGTCGGCGGAGATTCTTCCGCAATGCGCACCTTCTCGGGCGCCATAGCATCCACACCAGCTTCAAGCCGACCGGTCTTGATCGGCGCTTCGAGGGCGCCGAGATGGGTCTTGAGGGCGCCCTGAAGGTTCTTCAGCGTTTCCTCGCGGCTCACCCCGATCTGATATTCCTTGGGGTTCGCAGCGGGGTCCGGCGTACCGGCAACGGCCTTGAACGCATAGTCGGTGGTCACACCGGTTGCTGCGTTCTTGATGCCGATGGTGATGGTTTCGCCATCGGTCGGCTGGGTCTGGAATTTGACCGACACGGCCTCCATGCCGTCGGAATAGCCGATGACTTTCACATCGGCATCCGAGGACAGGAACTGCTTGAAGTTGTCGAGATTGCCAAGCTTCTGACCCATCAGGTTTTCGAGGTTCTTGGCAGTGTCTTCGAGCGTCGAACCGACCGCATATTCCGGCGGCGTCGCCGAACTATCGGGAACGGCTGGCGCAGCGACAGCCTTGGCCGTCAGGGTCTGCGTGGTACCGTCGCGGCGGGTCATGTTGAAGGTGACCAGTTCGCCATCGAGCGGCTGGGTCGAAACCTGCACGGTGGGCGCCAGCGGGTCGGCCGTGGGGCCCATGGTCTGGGTCGAGTCCGAATTGCCCGAGATCGAGGATATGGAATAGCCGAAGCGCTCGAACTCGGCCGAGGAGAGAACGAGATTGTTCTTCCAGGGGCCGGTAACGGTCGTGCGCGGCAGGCCGACATTGGCGAGAGTATCCGAAGAATCCTTGCCGAGGTCGGCCTTGCGGCGCTCTTCGGCAACCTTGAGGTAGCCGTCCGAGGTGCCGTCGCCATTCATGATCTGGTCGTAGGTCGCGACGGGCGCAGCTTCGGTCTTGTTGCCGCCCATGAGATAGCGGCCCGCGACGCTGAGGTTCAGCGTTTCGAGCAGTTGCGACAGACGGTTCTGCGAGTCCTTTTGGAGGCTCACCATCGTGAGGTTGTTCTCACCAAAGCTCGTCGGCGTTGCCGAGGTCCGGGTTTCGGACTTGAGCTTGGAGAGCGAGGTGAACGCTTGGTCGAGGAAATTGAGGCGCAGGTTCACCGTGTTGATGTTGGCAGCGAAGGAATCGAGCTTGGTCAGGCGATTGCGCGAGGCCAGCGACACCGTGCGGTCGAACCCCATTTCGGACAGCGTTTCCGCCTTCTGGCCGCTGCCGAGCTGGGTCTGGAGCTTGCCGAGCTGCGACTGCATGGTCGAGATAGCGCTATAGCCTGCCTTGACCGGATACATGGACTTGTTGATCAGCATCTTGCGCGGCTCCCTTAGGTGAACGACTGCATGAGCGTGTCGAGCAGTTCCTGCACGACAGACGCGACGCGGGCATTGGCGGCATAGGCGTTTTGCAACTCCATCAGCCGCGCGACTTCTTCGTTGATATCGACGCCATAGATTTCATCCATCCGCGAGGTGATGGCGTCGAGCGTCTGGGTATTGGTCTTGCTGGTGGCGAGCGCGGTCTGGATGGCGCTGCCCTGATATTCCATGACCTGGGTGGCCATGTCGGACAGCGAGCCGGAAAGACGGAAACCGCCATTCTTGGTCCCGACCATGGTGTTGGAGCCGAAGCGCATATTCTCGAACTGATCGACGAGATAGTCGACGCGCTTGCTGTCGCCAGAGGCTGTGGTGGCCGAGTAGTTCACCAGCGTCTTGTTGTCGGTGATCACCGCCGGATTGACGGTGATGCGGCTGGCAAAACCGAGACGCTGGCCGTTGCCGCCGAGCGAATTGGTGAAAGCCTTGTTGCCATCGGAGTCGATAAAGAGCGGCATGCCCAGCGAGCCGGCGGAAAGCTCATCGGCAGTCCAACGGGTCGAAGCTGAGATCGGGGTGGCATTGCCATTGCCCCGCACCGACAGCGTCGAGCCGGTTCCAGAAAAGCTCGGGCCGTAAGCAAGCGAGCTGTTGAGCGTGCTGACGACGAAGTTCATGTCGACCGTGCCGGCCGGACCGGTGCCGGCCATGCGGAGGCCCACGACCTGATTGCCGAAGCTATCGGGGGTCTGAAGCGGGAGCTTCGATTCATCGTCGACGCGGACGACGCGCGCCGTGCGCTCGACGCCGTCTTCACCGCGATATTTGATCATCGCGTCGTCGCCGTCCTTGAGCTTGCTCAGATCAAGGTCATAGCCCGATGGCGGACCAGTGACGACCGCACCCGGCTCCTGCACGGTAGAGAACACCTGCGAGAGGGCAGCTGCGACGTCGTCGAGCTGCTTCTGCGCGTCCTGGAGGGTCACGTCGCGCATTTCGATGAGGGCGCCGAGCGTGCCGGTGCGGATCGCGCCTTCCTTGACGAGATCGACCTTGGTGCCATTCGGCGTTTCAAGGATGAACTTGCCGACGCCGCTCTGCTGGTCGTCGACATTGAATTCGCTAGTCGGCGTCAGGGAACCGGACTGCTCGAAACGCACGACCGACGGCTTTACGTCGATCAGTGCCGTGCCCGACTTGGTCGCGAGGCGCACTGTGCCGTCGGGATTGTAGTCGACGCGCACGTCCATCAGTTCGGATACGCCCGAAACGATGCGATCGCGCTGGTCGAGGAGGCTGTTGCGCGTGTTGTTGTCGACGCCATAGTCGGCCAAAACCATGTTCACGTCGCGGAGCGAACCGAGCATGGAATTGATCTGATCGACCGACGAGGCCATCCGCGTTTCCGTCTCGCGGCGCATGGACTGCACGTCGAGCGAGAGGCGGTTGAGTGTGTTGGCCATGTCGGTGGCCTTGGTCACCACATCGGCGCGGGTCGCATAGTTGTCCGGGCTCGTGGCGAGGGCATCAAGCGACTTCTGCAGGTTGCCGAGCGAAGTATCGAGCGAACCGGCGGTGCCGGGCTTGCCGAGCGAGGTCTGGAGGCGGTCCATGAAGGTCGCCCGGGTGGACGAGTATGCTGTCTCGGGAACCTGCTTGGTATAGTAGTTCTGGAGGATGCTATCGAAGGCGCGTTCGATCGTGCCGGCGCGGACATAGGAATTGTCACCCCGGCCGACTTCGAGCGCGTTCAGCGTCTGCTTGTGGTAGCCGGGCGTACCGGCATTGGAAATATTGCGGGAGATGACTTCCAGCGCTGTCTGGCTGGCCTTCAGGCCCGAAAGGGCATTCCCGATCGCTACTGTCAAACCCATGACGGGTCTCCTTTGGCGCCGCGCCCTTCCCCGCCCCGAAGGACGGCGACCGCGCGAAGAATCTGAGAAACGGCGAGTCCCGGCGCAAGCACCGGGACCGTTGAGAAAAAGGGAATGCTGCTCCAACGCCTGCCTAGGCGAGGCATTAACCGGTCAGACAGCCCGTGAGGCCGGTTAGCGAATGGGCAACATTCCAAAGGCATTGCGAAAACCTCAGCGGATCATGTTGAGAGCTTCTTTGAGCATCTCATCGGCTGCCGTCACGATCTTGGTGTTGGCCGAGTAGGCCTGCTGCGTGACGATCAGCTTGGTGAATTCCTCCGAGATGTCGGTGTTGGACGCTTCGGTAGAACCACCCACGATGCCCGATCCGGACTGGTCGACGATCGGCTCGCCGGATTCGACGGTTGCCGTGTAGGTGCCGCCGTCGCCGCGCTTGAGGGCATTGGCGTTGTTGAAGCTTGCCGTCACGATCTGTGCGACTTCGCGGGTTTCGCCATTGGTGTAGGAGGCGACGACGCGACCGGCATCAGAGACGCCAACCGAGATGAATTCGCCGGCGCCATAACCGTTCTGCTTGAGGGCTGTGGTGCTGGCAGCGCCGCTATTGTCGGCAAACTGCGTCATGCCCTTGAGGCCGTGATTATAGGTCATCTGGCCGAGCGAGGTGCCGTTGACCGTCAGGTTGCTGATGGTCAGCTGCTCGGTGCCTGTTGCCGTCGCGACGCCACCAGCGGGCGCAATGCCGCTCAGGATGCCGTTGTCATAGCTGTAGTCGGCAAGCTTGGTCCAGGCGACGGAGGCGCCAGGACGGCTATCGGAGGCATAGAAGAGGCCCCAGGTTTCGTTGCCCGTCGTGCCGCCCATCTTGGCCCAGCGCATCTGCACGTTCACCGGCTCGCCGGTGTTCGAGTAGACCGTGATACCGCCGCCCGAGATCGATTCCGACACGAAGCGATCGGAGTCAGCCGAGAGGATGTTGTCGACCGAACCGGACGTCGCGTTATAGCTGCCGGCGATGTTGAGCTTGGTGGCGCCAGCGGCATTGCCCGAGATCATCACGTTATTGGTGTAGTTGCCGGCAAAGGTCACGCTGAGGCGACCGCCGACCATGTCGACGTCGACGCCAGCAGCGCCTGGGCCGCCATTGGCCTTGAGGTCGGCTTCGATGGACGCAAGCATGTCGGCGACAGTGCCGGTGGCGTTAATGCGGGTTTCACCCGCGCCGACGGCAAGCGTGCCCGACGTGTCGAGGCGGTAGGTGCGCGTGGTGCTGCCAACCTGGATCGAGAGCGTATCGCCGTGGTCGATCAACAGGCTTGCAAGAGTGTTGGTCGGCTTGACGTCGACGCCGGCTGCAGTGTCCGTCGTGAGGCTGAGGCCCATGGCATCGCCGCTGATGGAGCCGACGCGGTCGGTCGTGAACGCCAGGGACTGCGTGCTGGCATCGCCCATGATGACGGCAACTCGGCCGTTGCGGATACCGACGCTCATGCCGGCATCACCGGTGAGAGCGCGCAGCTTGGTTTCCATATCGGCGAGCATCGTGGTGATGCTGCCGTTAGCAGCCACTTCGGTGCCGGAACCGGTCACCGTCGTATCGGCAGCGCGAGCACCAGCGGGATACGTAACGGTCAACTGACCGGTCACGCCGTCATACGTCGCCGTTGCTGGTGCGATAGCTGCGTTCACCGAAGTCTGGAAGTTCGCGGGAGTGATCGGACCCGTTGCTGGCAGGATGGTGACGGCAGTGCCGTTGATGTTAAAGTTGCCGGCAGCGCGGAGGTTGGCCAGTTCTTCCTTCGGCACGGTGACGACGGTCGTAGCCGAAGTCGCGAGGGTACCGGCGCGTGTGCCCGGAGCGTTGAGGGCAACGCCAGCACCGGCCGCAGAAGTTTCAGCCGGTGATGCGCCGGCCGGGTAGTTGATGACCAGCGACGTGCCGGTAAGAACTGCCGAGCCGGGTGCCAAGCTCAGAGCAGTCTCGATAGCGGACTGGAACTGTGCGTCGGTCGTCACACCGGCAAGCGGGACAGCAGTCGAACCGATGAAGAAGTTATCGGCAGTGACGAGAGCCGCGCGGCTGGCAACGTCGATCGTCGTGCGCTTAGCAACCGCCGCATTACCGGCCGTCGCGCTGGTCAGCGTCGCTGCAGGCGTCGAGACGCCATTGGTGTTGAACCGTACGCCGTAGGTGATGCCGCCAACGGTGACGTTGAGACGATCGTTGTCGGTGACGATGGAATTGGCTGCCGCCGTGCCATTGACGGTCGCGCCGAAGGCATAGGCTGGGGTGGTCGCTGGCAGTGTCGCGCCCGAACCCGCAGGGGTCTTCGGGAAGGCCGGCGAACCCTGGACGTTGGAATAATTCCACGGCTTGAAGAGCTCGCTGCCCGGCGTCGTCGAGACATAGGACGAGGTCTTGGGAACCTGTGGCAGGTTGAGCTGATAGTCGATCGTCGTCGAACGCTTGGCTGGCAGGAATGAGTTGTCAATCTTGATGGCTTCGGCGACCGAACCGGTCACGACGCCATTGTTCATGCCAAGACCCGTCAGGCGATAACCAGCGCCGTTGACGAGGTAGCCGTTGCGATCGATGTCGAAGTCACCGCGGCGGGTGTAGAACGTGCCGCCCGAACCATCGCCCTGCTCGACAACGAAGAAGCCGTTGCCATTGAGAGCCATGTAGGTTTCAGTTTCGGCATTCTGAATATCGCCGCGCAGGGTATTCATGGAGCGCGAATAGGACGAAACGGCACCGGCAATCTGCTGCTTGACCGGAGCATCGGGGATCATGTCCACGAAGCTCGTATCGATCCGCTTGAAGCCGATGGTCTGCGAATTGGCGATATTGCCGGAGATGTTCTCCATGGCATGCGACTGGGCCTTTAGGCCGGACACCGCACTTTGAAGAGCGCCAAAAATACCCATTTAAAACTCCAGTTCCCCAAATAGACGAGGCAAGCGCCTGTTTGCCCCAAGCAATGCAAGGGGAGTGCCAATTCGTTAACCATATGAATTAGTTGATCTTTCAGGATTTTGGCGCCGAGCCGCACCCGGCAGACCGGCAGAAAAGGAATGGGCACATGGCAAAAAATGCCGCCTGACTTGCCGAGCGCCTTCGTTTATTGGGTTGGGCCTGGATCGTCCGACCGGGAAATTGCCGACCAATGCTGTTTGAAACGCCTGATCAGTTCATCAATTCGCCGCGCCGCGCCGTAACGGTTTTCGGCATGGCTGGCGTTGGAAAAACCCGGCTTTCCAACCTCTTGCGGAAAAACCGCTGGTTCCACTATTCGGTCGATTTTCGCATTGGCACGCGCCATATGGGCGAGTACATCGTCGACAACTTCAAGGCCGAAGCCATGAAGGTGCCGTTCTTGGCTGAGCTTCTGCGGTCGGACTCGATCTATATCTCGTCCAACATCACCTTCGACAATCTCGATCCGCTCTCGACCTATCTCGGCACGCCCGGCAATCCGCAAAAGGGTGGCCTGCCGCTCGCCGAATATCAGCGCCGGCAGGAGCAGCACCGGGTGGCGGAAATTTCTGCCCTTTTGGACGTTCGCCACTTCATCGATCGCGCCAAGACGCTCTATGGCTATGATGATTTCATCGCCGATACCGGCGGCTCGCTGATCGAGGTCATCGACCACGACAATGCCGAAGATCCTGTCGTCCGCACCCTCGCAGACAATTCGCTGCTGCTCTATATAAGGGGCACGGACAAGGACGCGGCCCAACTGGTGCAAAGGTTCAAGCAGAGCCCAAAGCCCATGTATTACCGGCCGGCCTTCCTCGTGGAAAAATGGGCCGAGTTCAAGCATATGCACGGCATTCTCGAAGACGACGACGTCGACCCCGCCCAGTTTGGCGCCTGGGGTTTCGAGGCGCTGCTGCATAACCGCCTGCCCCGCTATCAGGCGCTGGCCGACAATTTCGGCTACACTGTCGAAGCCTCGGATCTGGCGCTGGTGCACGACGGCGACGAATTCGTCGATCTCATCGCCTCGGCCATCGAAAAGCGAATGCGTTAGCGCGTGCCCCACGGGGACGCGCAACTGACGACACGCCGCTTTTTTTCTGCCCCATTGCTGAGGCTCACATGCCTATTCGTATTCCCGATAATCTACCCGCCCGCAAAATCCTCGAGGACGAGGGCGTCAACGTCATGGATACCAGCCGCGCCTCGCGGCAGGATATCCGCCCGCTCGAAATCGGCCTTCTCAACCTGATGCCCAACAAGGAGCGCACCGAGACGCAGTTTTCCCGGCTCATCGGGGCGACGCCGTTGCAGGTCAATCTCTCGCTCGTGCGCATCACCGAACATCAGTCCAAGCACACCTCGGAAGATTATCTCAAAACTTTCTACCAGACCTGGGAAGAGGTGAAGGAGCGCAAGTTCGACGGCTTCATCGTGACTGGCGCGCCGATAGCCCATATCCCGTTCGAGGACGTGCGCTACTGGAACGAGATGCTGGAGATCATGGCCTGGACGTGCACCAATGTGCACCGGACCATGTACATCTGCTGGGGCGCGCAGGCGGCGCTGCACCACTTCCATGGCGTGAAGCGCAATCGCATGGAGGAAAAGGCTTTTGGCGTCTTCCGCCACCGGATCGTCAACACGCGCTCGCCTTATCTCCGCGGCATGTCCGATAGCCCGATGATCCCGGTCTCGCGCTACAACGATATCGACCGCGCAAGCGTCGGCGAGGATCTCGATGTGCTGGTCGACAGCGATATCGGCCTTTGCATGTTGGGCGATAAGAGCGGCCGCGCCGTCTATTTCCTCAATCACCTGGAATATGACAACCGCTCGCTCGCCGACGAATACGAGCGGGACGTCAAAGCCGGGCTCGAAACGACGCCGCCGGAAAATCTCTTCCCCAATGGCGACACCTCGGCCGAGCCGGAAAACCGCTGGCGCAGCCACGCCCATCTCCTGTTCCAAAACTGGATCAACGAGATTTACCAGACGACGCCATACGATCTCGGCGAGATCGGTCAGTGATGGAACGGCGGGCCGGGTGCCCGCCGTTATTCTTTGGGCGAGAGCGCTCTCACTTGATCGCGCCGACCCGCCGCCTATCTTGGTGCTGAAGAGGACCGAACTTGCCCCAGCCGCCGACCAACCTGACCGACGAACTGGGCATCGCCCTGGCCAATCTCACCGATACCGCAACCGGCATCCTGACGCCGACGCTTCGGTTGGGCGTCACCGGCCTCAGCCGCGCCGGCAAGACCATCTTCATCACATCCCTCATCCACAATCTTCTCACTCAAGGCCGCTTGCCCGGATTTGCCCCGGTGGCCGAAGGCCGCTTCATCGGCGCTAAACTCGCCGAATACCCCGACGCGACCATTCCCCGCTTTGCCTATGAGCAGCACCTTGCTGCATTGACCGGCAAGCCCGCGACCTGGCCGGAAAGTACGCGGCGCATTTCCCAGCTCCGCATTGTTTTGAAATACCAGTCGGCAAAATGGTGGGGCGGAATGCGCGGTCCCGCGACGCTCAATCTCGATATCGTCGATTATCCCGGCGAATGGCTGCTCGACCTGCCGCTCTTGGGCAAGAGCTTTGCAGAATGGAGCGAAGAAGCCCTCGCCCGTGCGCGCCAGCCCGGCCATGCCGACGAGGCCGGGCGGTTCCTCTTCGAACTCGACAATACCGACGCCCTCCGCGATGCCACTGACCCGGACGCCGAACGCCTGGCTGGCGCTTTCACCACTTATCTCCGCCGCAGCCGCGAGCACGGCGCCCTCTCGACCCTGCCGCCCGGTCGGTTCCTGCTGCCCGGTGATCTCGAGGGCTCGCCAGCGCTGACCTTTGCGCCGCTACCACGCCCCAGCCTGCCGATCCGCAATGCCAGCCTCTATGCCATGCTGGAAAACCGCTACGAGGCCTACAAGGCCCAAGTGGTCCGTCCGTTCTTCCGCGACCATTTTGCTCGGCTCGATCGCCAGGTGGTGCTCGTCGATACGCTGCGCGCGCTCAATACCGGGCCGGCTGCTGTTGCCGATCTCGAAACCGCGCTGACCTCGGTGCTCTCCTGCTTCCGTCAGGGCGAAGCCAATCCGCTCTTGCGCCCGTTCAGCCGCCGCATCGATCGCATCCTCTTTGCCGCGACCAAGGCCGACCACGTCCACCACACAAGCCATGATCGCCTCGAAGCAATTCTCAATCGGCTGGTGTCGAACGCCGCCAAGCGTGCCCGCTTTGCCGGCGCCTCGACCAAATCCATCGCCATTGCCGCCATTCGGTCGACCAGCGAAGGCACGATTCGCGAAGGTGGGGAGACGCTGCCAACCTTGATCGGCACGCCGCAAGCGGGGGAAGAACTCGACGGCATCACCTATGATGGCAAAACCGAAATAGCATTGTTTCCCGGCGACTTGCCGGAAAGACCGGATTCTCTATTTGAAGACGGCAATCCGGTCGCGCTTAACTTCCTGCGCTTCACCCCGCCGCAGAAGCGCGAGGTGAATGGCTCTGGCGAAACCGTTTTGCCGCACATCCGCTTTGACCGCGCACTCGATTATCTCATCGGAGACTGGATGGCATGAAGCGTCCCATAGCTCGCCCTACCGGCACCGCCGACGATGCCGAAGCCGCCATCCGCGTCCCACGCGCCTTTGCGCCAGCCTCTGCCGAATTGGTGGAGACGAGTTTTGACGAGCCGGAAACCGACGCAGTCCTCGTCGGCCCGCCGCCGCGCCGCATGGGCTGGATCGGCAAGCTCGCCTGGACCACAGGCGGGATATTGATCTCGGCAGGCCTAGCGCTTGCGGCTGACCGCCTGATCCGCGATCTCTTCGCTGCCCAACCCTTGCTCGGCTATGTCGGCCTGGGTGTCCTCGGCGCCTTCATCGTCGCGGTCCTTGCTTTGGTTGCCCGCGAGGTCTTTGCCCTGCGGCGCCTGCGGGTGCTTGATGCGCTCAAGGCCGATGCTGCTCGCGCCCGCATCGACGACGATCAGAAGGCGGCGCAGCATGTCGTCAACCAGCTCGAAGCCATCTATGCGGATCGGCCCGACATGGCCCGCGGCCGCGAGGCGGTGAAGACCAACCTGCCCCATCTCTTCGATGGCGGCGAAATCATCGCCCTCGCCGAACGCAATCTCATGGCCTCGCTCGACGCCCGCGCCAAAATCCTGACGGCCGCGTCGGCCCGCCGCGTGGCTTTGGTAACCGCCGTTTCGCCCCGCGCCCTGATCGATGTCGCCTTCGTCATCTATGAAAGCGTGCGCCTTGCGGGCGCGATCGCAGCGCTATACGGCGCCCGCCCCGGCTTTTTCGGCTTTTGGCGGCTGACCGGCGCCATCCTGGCGCACCTCGCTGTCACTGGCGGCCTCGTCCTCACCGACGGGATCGTCGAGCAACTCGTCGGCCAAGGGCTGGCGGCAAAGCTCTCCGCGCGGCTCGGTGAAGGCGTCGTCAATGGCTTGATGACTGTGCGCGTCGGCATTGCCGCCATGCGCGTCGTCCGCCCCATGCCGTTCGAAACCTCACCCCAGCCCATGGTTCGGGATTTCATTCCCGAACTGGTCAAGGTGACGGGTGATGCCGGCCGCAACTCAAGCGGCTAGCAGCATCGCTGGCTCTTCAAAGGTCTCGACGCGCGGCTTGGCGAAGTAATAGCCCTGGAACAGAGCGATCCCTGCAGCACGTAGCGTCATCAGCTCCGCTTCGCTTTCGACGCCTTCGGCCAAAACCTTGATATCGAGCTGCCGGCTGATCCCGACGATACCGGCAATGATCGCCTGGCGCGCCACTGATGTATCGACATCGCGGAGCAATTCCATGTCGATCTTGATGAGGTCTGGCTGGAATTTTGCCAGCAGCCCGAGGCCGGCATAACCAGCGCCGAAATCGTCGAGCGCGGTCATGAAGCCCATGCGCTTATATTCGGCAACGATATTGGCGACATGGTCTACATTGGGCATGCGCTCGTTCTCAGTGAATTCGAACATCAACCGCTTGGGGTCGAACTGCGCACGGGCCGCAGCGCCGAGCGTCGCTCGGATGCAGGCTCGGGGTTCGTAAACCGCATTGGGCATGAAGTTGATCGAGAGCCTCGCGTCCGACGCCATTGGCAGGTTGTGCCCCGCCAATTCGATGGCTTTCACACGGCAAGCCTGATCGAAAACATAGCGGTTTGCGTCGGTTACGGCAGACAGCACACTCGCAGCGCCTTGCCCGTCCATGCCGCGCACGAGAGCTTCATAGCCCCATACGGTCTGGGTGCTGACATCGACGATCGGCTGGAACGCCATAGTAAAGGCGACAGGAAACTCCTCTCCGCCGCGGCAACCCTGACAAGAAACACCCACTTGAATAACCTATGTTATTATGATTGCTAGTATTTCCTCCAATATGCCTGATGTCTCTTAATGCAACGACAATCTGAGCCAAGCAGGCCCAGTCCTGCCGCAATGTTCGCCGAGCATTCTCTGCCAACGCGGAGTTTGCCCATGAAAGCCCTCGCCGTCTTCGCTCTTACCCTTGCCATTGTCCCCGCCGCCCATGCACAGGGAGACAAACAGTTTCCCGATCCGTCGGAAACGACGCCGGAACTCATCGAGCTTTATGAGGATGCAAACGCCATTTGCCGCGGCAATAGCGGCAATGACGTAAAGACCTGGGCCAATTGCGCGGCCCGCTCGGTCTATGGCACCGCGCTCAATGAGCGCGACTGGTGCTATGGCAAGGAAGATCAGGCCGGCGCCGAAATGGAATGGCACGAATGCGAAGCGACTTCGCTCCGCTTCGAGCCCGTCGACATCAACGCGCTCTAGGCGTCTTTGGCAGCGCTCGGCGCCAGCGTCAGTTTCAGCCCATCGAGATCGTCCGAGCAGAGGATCTGGCATGATAGGCGCGAGTTCAATTTCACATCGCCGACGCTGTCGAGCATATCCTCTTCCTCGTCGCTCGGCGCACCGACCGCACCGAGCCAATCATCATCGACATAGACATGGCATGTGGCGCAGCTCAGCGCACCGCCGCACTCGGCCTTGATGTTAAGACCCCAATCGCGAATGACCTCCATCACGCGCCAGCCCTCGAGCCCTTCGAGCTCGTGCACTTCGCCTGCCTGGTCGGTAACGGAAATCTTCATCGGGCGCTCCTCAACAGCGGGGCGTGCTTAGCGTTGTATGGGGCGGGAAGGCAAGTAGGACATTGGTTTGGGCAAAGTGCACCTCAAACCATCGGCTGTCATCCCGGCCTTGAGCCGGGATCCATCTTGAGATCTCGGGATGGCCCCCGGCTCAAGGCCGGGGGACAATCGCATTTTCGGTGGGCCTAAGCCACACCTAGCTTCTTCTGCAGCTTGGTCGAGCTGGTCGTGTACTGAAACACCACGCGCTCGCCCGGCGAAATGATCGACTTCGCAGCCTGCGCCATCAATGCGGCCTCGTGGAAGCCAGAAAGGATCAGCTTGAGCTTGCCTGGATAAGAATTGATGTCGCCGATCGCAAAAATGCCGGGGACCGACGTCTGGAACTTCTCGGTATCGACGACGATCGTGTTGTCGTTGAGCTCAAGCCCCCAGTCGGCCACAGGACCGAGCTTCATGGTGAGGCCAAAGAACGGCAGCAGGCGCGTCGCCGGGATCGACAGATCGCCCGCTTCGGTCGTCAGATGCACATGGTTGATCTGGCCGTTCTCGCCATCGAGCTTGGCGATCTGGCCGAGCTGGAAGTTGACCTTCCCCTCGCCCACCAGCTCCTTCATCTTGTTGACCGAAGCCGGCGCCGCCTTGAAAGCATCGCGACGGTGCACCAACGTCAGTGTGCGCACGATCGGCTGCAGGTTGAGCGTCCAGTCGAGTGCCGAGTCGCCGCCGCCGACGATGACAACGTCCTGTCCGCGGAAATCCTCGATTTTGCGCACCGCATAGAAGACCGACTTGTTTTCATAAAGCTCGATCTCAGGCACCGGCGGGCGCTTGGGCTGGAACGAGCCGCCACCCGCCGCGATCACCACAACCTTAGTGAAGAAGGTTTCATCGGCATCGGTCTGCAGCTTGAACGAGCCATCTTCCAGCTTCTCGATGGAATTGACCATGCGCGAATAGTGGAATTCGGGCGAAAACGGCGCGATCTGCGCCATCAGATTATCGGTGAGCTGCTGGCCCGTGATCATCGGGAAAGCCGGAATGTCGTAGATCGGCTTTTCCGGATACAGCTCGGCGCACTGGCCGCCTGGGCGGTCGAGAATGTCGATAAAATGGCATTTGATATCCAAGAGCCCGAGTTCGAAAGCCGCAAACAGGCCGCAAGGCCCAGCGCCGATAACGACAACGTCGGTGGTGATCTCAGTGCTCATTTGTCTCTGCCTTGGCGGACGGCGGGTCCGCAATTTTGCTCGGCGTCATTCCCGCGAAAGCGGGAATCTCCCTGCGCAAGGAGAGGGATCCCCGCCTTAGCGGGGATGACGCGGTGTTGGAAGTAACCCCCAGGGATTACCTGATCGACACGCTCCACTTATCCTAGGAGACGCGACGAAGGAAGGGCCGAGTACCGACCGGTACTTCGGTGACGCCCACGGGCTGATAAAACAGCGCCATTTCTGGCAACCGGTTCTCGATCAGCGCTTCGCGGGTCGGCTCGTGGGTCACCACCAGCGCGTTGAACCCGCAGCGGCGCATATGCGGAATCTGATCCTGCAGAACATCGCCTACAGCCCTGATTTCACCGGCATATTTGAACCGCTCGACCAGGAGGCGAGCGGTCGAATAACCGCGACCATCCGAGAAGGCCGGGAATTTTATCGCGACCGACGCAAAGCGCAAAAGGTCATCGACAACATCCTCGATCTTCTCACCGGGCGACACCAGCAGCCCCAGCGGATGCTGGCTTGCCAGATAATCCGCACGATTGGCCAGGAATTCCGGCAGCGGCACGTGGACATAGCGGGCATCGGCTGGCTTGGTGCCTTCCACCCATTCCTTGAACGGGTCGGCAATGAAAGCGCCGTCTTTCCAGAGCGTATGGCGGGCTGCAGCAGTCATCGGATTAGCGATCGCTCCACTGAAATCATAATGGATGCCGCATTCCTTTTTATTCAGGCCGCGCCACCGTCCGGCACGCGGATCCTCGCCCTCGGCGACGACCGAAGTGCAAGGCGCGCAGCCAATAGACTTGTAGCCTTTGGCATAGAGCGGATGCTCGGGCAAGTTATGCCTTTGGCGATATTCGATAACGTCGGCATCGGAGAAATAGGCCAGCGGATTGACCTTGATCCGATCATCGCTCGTCAGCTCGAAATGCGGCAGCACGCCGCGTTCCGTGGTCTGATAGCGCTTCCGCCCGGTCACCCAGCCACCATATTGCTCAGTCACCGGCTCCAGCGGCTCGGTCTTTCGAATATGGCAGCAGGAATCAGGGTCCGTCTCCCAAAGCGTCCCTTCGGGATCGAACCGCTTCACGTCATCCGAATTGGGGTGGATGGCGTGAACATTGATCAAGCCGAACTGCTTCTTCAGCGTCTCTACATAGGCCAGCGTCTCGGCAAAGTGCTTGCCCGTCTCAAGGAAATAGACCGGCATCGACGGATCGACCTGCGCCACCATATGCAACAGCACCGCCGAATCCGCCCCAAAGGACGAGACGATAGCAAGATCGCCGGGAAGCACATCGGACACGGCGTAGCGCAAGACGCCGACCGCATCCATTTCGTCAAACATGCCATTGAGCGCCAGAATGCCCAGCGACTTCAGCTTGTCATGCGCCGCCTTAGCGGGCGCGAGTTTAGGCAGTCCCATAGGATTTCTCCGAGAACGCGATGCCGTCTATTCTTCTCCCCCTCGGGGAGAAGGTGGCGCGCAGCGCCGGATGAGGGGGATGCGTCAGCGCGAGTGGAGAAATCCCCCTCACCGACTCGGCTTCGCCGAGCCACCTCTCCCCGAGGGGGAGAGGAATAGAAGCATCTGCTTTGCCACTAAGCATTGCCGTACAACGCCTCCTTGAATGGCGCTTCCCCAAGACGCCGATAGGCTGCAATGAAAGTTTCGTCTTCGCTCGTGCGCTGGGCGATGTAAAAATCGACCAACTTTTCGATAGCGCCCGGCACGTTCTCGGCCTCGAAACCCGGCCCGATGATCTTGCCCACCGAAGCATGCTCTGTGGCGTCACCGCCCAGCGTGATCTGATAGAGCTCGCCGCCCTTCTTCTCGACGCCGAGAATGCCGATGTGCCCCACATGATGGTGCCCACAGGCGTTGATGCAGCCTGAAATTTTAATCTTGAGCTCACCGATTTCCTTCTGACGCGCCGGCTCGGCGAACTTTTTGGAAATCTCCTGCGCAATCGGAATAGAGCGGGCATTGGCCAGGGCGCAGAAATCGAGGCCCGGACAGCAGATCATATCGGTGATGAGGTTGTTGTTGCCCTCAGCCAGCTCGGCAGCCACCAGTGCATCATAGACGGCACGCAGATCGGCCAGCGCCACATGCGGCAGAACGAGGTTCTGCTCATGCGTCACGCGCAGCTCGTCATAGGAATACTGTTCAGCGAGATCAGCCACGACCTCCATCTGCGTATCCGTCGCATCGCCCGGGGCACCGCCAACCGGCTTCAGCGAAATCGTCACCGAGGCATAGCCGGGCTGGCTGTGAGCGTTGATATTGTTATCGAGCCACCGGCCATAGGCAGGATCGATGATAGACTCATAGGCGACGTCGATCTTGGTCAGGCTCTGCGCCGTAAAATCCGGCAGCGCAAAGTAGGCGCTGATGCGGTCGACTTCCTCGCTCGGCAACGTCAGCACACCGCCACGCACTTCGGCAAATTCTGCCTCGACCTGCCCCTTGATGGTCTCCAGACCCTCTTCGTGCACGAGGATCTTGATGCGCGCCTTATACTTGTTGTCCCGACGACCGTAGCGGTTGTAAACGCGCATGATGCTTTCGAGATAGGCCAGCAGATGCTCATTTGGCACGAAGCTGTTGATCAGCTTTCCGATCATCGGCGTGCGGCCAAGGCCACCACCAACCCAGACTTCCCAGCCGATCTCGCCCGCACCATTCACCGCAGCCTGCAGCCCGATATCGTGGAAACGGATCGCCGCGCGATCGTGCGGCGCGCCGGTTATGGCGATCTTGAACTTTCGCGGTAGATACGAGAATTCGGGATGAAGGCTCGACCACTGGCGCAGGATTTCGGCGACTGGCCGCGGATCGATGATCTCATCGGCAGCGGCGCCGGCAAACTGGTCCGTCGTCACATTGCGGATGCAATTGCCCGAGGTCTGGATCGCGTGCATCTCGACCGATGCCAGCTCTTCCAGAATGACCGGAATGTCCTTCAGCTTAGGCCAGTTGTACTGGATGTTCTGGCGCGTGGTGAAATGGCCATAGCCACGGTCGTAGACCCGCGCGATGTGGGCGAGCTTGCGCATCTGCTTGGACGACAGCGTGCCATAGGGCACGGCGACGCGCAGCATATAGGCGTGCAGCTGCAGATAGAGCCCGTTCATCAGCCGCAACGGCCGGAACTGATCTTCGCTCAGCTCCCCCGAAATGCGGCGCTTCACCTGATCGGCAAACTGCGCCGTGCGGCCCGCGACGAACGCGGCGTCAAATTCGTCATATCGATACATGACCGTCCTCACCCAGATGTTGGCGGTCGTAAGCCTGCCCATGTAGCGTCAATGGCGCGGTTGGACCCGCAGCCCGGATACGTTCGCGAAGCCGCTTGGGCACGATCTGCCCATCGACGACATCGACTTCTTCGATTTCAAGGCTGATCACACGACCGGTCGCCTTGGTCGCCGCAACAGCGCCATCGCGCTCGGCTGCGTCTTCCTTCTCAAAAAGACGCGCAGCGCTCAGCGCTTCCACCCAATCGCCGGATGCCGACAGGTAAACCGTCGCGCCCGAGATCAATTCGTTCCCCGTAAGGATTTCCTTGCTCATGCTACCTTGAAACTTTCTAATTCTCCGGCGACGGCCTCAACCCAATCGCCATGCGCCACAGCCCGGCCAACGAGAATGACGGCTGGGCCATCCTCGAATGCGACCGCGCCGCGCGCCAATTCCCTCAGATTTCCCGAATAGGACCGGCTGCTCGCCCGTCCCGCATTGACGACGATGCCAATCGGCAGATCAGCCTCCGCACCTGCTGCAAGCAGCCGCGCCGCTGTCTCCGCCGCGATCGATTTGCCCATGTAAAGCGCGAGGGTCAGACCCGTCAGCGACAGCGCCGCCCAATGCGCCAATTCGCTATCCTCAGCCCCATGCGCTGTCGCAACGACCAAGCCAGTCGACACTTTCCGCAACGTCACTGGCGTCGCGGTATCCGCCGCGGCGGCAAGAGCCGAAGTCACGCCCGGCACGATTTCGAAGCCGATCCCCGCTTCGCGCAGCGCCGCGATCTCTTCGCCGGCACGTCCGAAGACCATCGGATCGCCCGACTTGAGCCGCGCCACGCGCTTGCCCTCGCCTGCGAGTCGAACGATCAGCGTGTTAATTTCGCCCTGGGTGAAACTATGGTTGCCCTTCGATTTGCCGACGGAAATTTGCTCGGCATCTCGACGGCCCATCTGCACGACCTCGGCCGGCACAAGCTGGTCATAGACCACCACGTCCGCCTGCTGCAGATAGCGCTGCGCCCGCAGGGTCAGCAGATCGGCCGAACCTGGCCCTGCCCCGATTAGCCAGACGACGCCAGCGCCAGAACCCGTCGCAACATGGCTCTCAAGCAGCTTTATTGCCTCAGCCTCGCCCTGCCCTTGCGCCACGGCCCGCTCGACCGCAGGCGAAGTCACCAAATCCTCGTAGTAGCGACGCCGGGCGGCGCCATCATGAATCAAGCTCTCAACCTTATGGCGTAAACCGCCAGCCAGACCGGCGATTTTCCCGATTCCCGGCGAGAGCAGCGCCTCGATCTGCGCGCGCACCAGCCGCGCCAAAACCGGCGCATCGCCTTCGCTCGAAATGGCGACGCTCAGCGGCGCCCGATCAACGATGGAGGGGGTATAGAAATCGCACTGGTCAGGGACGTCGACCACATTGAGCGGAATGTTCAGCCGGCGCGCCTCGGCAGCGGCCAAGGCGCCATCCGGGCCCTCGTCAGCCACGAACACCATGGCAGCGCCATCGATATCACCGACGGCCAGCGGCCGCTCGAAAATGGTCAGATCGTAGCCGGAAAAATCCGTCTCAACCTGTCGCGTATATATCTCTATCGAAGCAGTAGTCTTAGCGATCAACCGGACTTTGTTCAGGGCCTCGTCGGTGCCGCCGACGATGATGATGCGCTTGCCCTTGACCTTGTAGCTCAACGGAAATGTGTTGAGGCGAGTCATACTAGTCCTATTCCAATTGTGCGCCAAAATAGTCGCAGGTAGGGGATTGGAACAAGGCGTTGAAATTCAATCGCTTTTATATTTCCCTTGGCAGGGTTACCTTAGAATGACGCTAAGGTGGAATGGCGGTGGCAGGCAAAAAAATGCGGCCAACCGCCTCTACGCGAAATGCTGGAATTGCCTGAGGCGCTTAGCCCTGCCGGGTAGGCACGTGAACGACGAGCCCGTCGAGATTGTCCTTCACCTTGATCTGGCAGGACAGCCGGCTCGCATCCTTCACGTCGAACGCGAAATCGAGCATGTCTTCTTCCATCATCGAAGGCCCTCCGACAGTCTCGCGCCAGGCATCATCGACATAGACATGGCATGTTGCGCAGGTGCAGGCGCCGCCGCATTCCGCGACAATTCCAGGCACGGCGTTGATGATGGCCGTTTCCATCACGGTCGCGCCGTTTTCGGCTTCCGTCTCGATGCGGTCGCCGCTTGAAGTAACAAAGGTGATCTTGGTCATGGGGACCTTTTAGGCTTGCTGGTGCATGAGGATATAGGCCACACGAGCGAGGTTGGGTAGGCGAAAGGGTGAATGGCTGACCTACGTTAGAGCCCCCTCACCCGTCTCGCGCTTTGCGCGATCCACCCTCTCCCCGAGTGGGAGAGGAATAAGAGGGACCCTATGCATCCAAAAGCACCGCACCATTCTTCTCCCTCTAGGGGAGAAGGTGGCGCGCAGCGCCGGATGAGGGGGATGTCCAGGCAGCTCCAGATATTTCGGCAGCCCCTAAAGCCCCAGCAACCCCTCAAGATAATGCCGCTCGATCCCGAACATGGCTTTCACATCAGCCACCTTCTTCAGCGCCGCCTCGCGCGAGCCAGCCTTGCCCTTCTGCGCCACGATCAGATTATTCTTCGGCGTATGCGCATCCGAGACAAACTCGAAAACCTTGGTCCGATAACCCGAGGCCTCGAGCAGTAGCGCCCGCAGCCCATCGGTCACCATCTCGGCCTGCTTCTCCATGAACGTGCCATGGCGCAGCAAGAAGTCCAGCCGATTGTCCGAGGTCCCCGCCTCCATCTGCCGCCGCACCTGCTTGTGGCAGCACGGCGCCACGGCGATCAGCTCGGCTCCCGATGAAATCCCCTTGAAGATCGCGTCGTCGGTCGCCGTATCGCAGGCATGAAGCGCAATCACCGCGTCGGCGCCACTCGCGTCATAATCAAGGATCGATCCAGGCACGAACTGCAGCGCCGCAAACCCACTCTGCGCCGCCAGCTTATTGCCGTCATCCACCAGCTTGGGCCGCATCTCGACGCCGATCACCTTGGCCGGCACACCCTTACCCTGCAGATAATCGAACAGCGCAAAATCGAGATAGCCCTTGCCCGCGCCCATATCGACAATGCGCGGCGTCTTGGCCGAAAGCTCGTGAATCAAAGGCGCAAAAATTTCGACCATCTTGTTGATTTGTCGAAACTTATCCTGCGACGCCGCCAGGACCTTGCCGTCCGCACCGGCAATGCCCAGCGCCTGCATCCACGGCTTTGCACCCGCCTCAAGCGGCCGGTTCTTCACCCGATCGTGCCCGGCCGTAGCCACTTCGCGCCCCGAGACTTCGGTTTTCTTCAGCCGAAACTTGTCGCCCTGCCGTTCGATCTGCAGGTCGAAATCCCTAGTCTCCAGCCGTCCGCTGCGAAACGACGTCGACAAGCCATCACGGACAAAACTCATGGCATCGTCGATGATCAGGTTCTTGGTGATGTCGCGCGTCTTGTAGCTCCAGACGAGGCTCATCCGTTCGCCCGCCTTCAGCGCCAGCTTGCGACCCTCGACGCTCTTCAGCTCGGCCTCGGCGCCATGATAGCCGCCAAGCCTAAGCTTGATGATCGATCCATCGATAAAGCCAGTCTGCAGCGCGAGGACAAATTCCTCTATGCGGTCGGGGGCGCTCAATGCCGTTCCTTGGTCGTGAGGAACTTGATCTTGGGCCAATCCTGCTTGGCCCGATCCGCCCACCACGCGTTCTGCGCCAGGAACACGGGCGCATTCGCCCGGTCCTCGGCCATATTCGTCTTCTGCGCCTGAATGAAGCGCTTCAATTCGTCGGCATCGTCGCTATCGACCCAGCGCGCCACTTCAAAGCCCATGGGCTCAAAGGTAATCGGCACGCCGTATTCCTTGTTGACCCGGCTCGCCAAAACTTCGAGCTGCAACTGGCCCACCACGCCGACGATCCAGTCCGCGCCAACCATGCGGCGAAAAACCTGCGTTACGCCTTCTTCCGCGAGATCGGATAGCGCCTTCGACATCTGCTTGGTCTTCATCGCGTCGACGAGACGCACACGGCGAATGATTTCGGGCGCAAAGTTCGGAATGCCGGTGACATTGATCGTCGCGCCCTCGGTCAGCGTATCGCCCACCGACAGCGTCCCGTGGTTGGGAATACCCACGATATCGCCCGCCACGGCCTCTTCAGCCAGTTCACGATTATTGCCGAAGAAGAACATCGGATTGGCCACGGCCATATCCTTGCCCGACCGCACATTCTTCAAGCGCATGCCGCGGGTAAACGTCCCCGAGCAGAGGCGCACAAAGGCAATACGGTCGCGATGGTTCGCGTCCATATTCGCCTGGACCTTGAACACAAAACCCGAAACCTTCTTTTCATCGGGCGCAATCGGGTTTGGCAGCGCCGGCTGCGGCCGCGGCTCCGGGCCCCAATCACCCAGCGTGCGCAGCAGTTCAGCCACGCCGATACCCTTGAGCGCCGAGCCAAACAGCACCGGGCTCATATGGCCCTCATGGAACACGCCAAGGTCAAACTCAGGCAACATCGCCTGCGCCATTTCCAGCGTCTCGAGCGCCACCATGAATACCGGATCATCCACGAGGCTTTCCACCTCGAGCAGATCATCGATCACCTCGAAATCCGCCAGCGTCTTGCCCTGCGGCGTCACCACGCGCTTTTCCAAGAGGTCGATATAGCCCCGGAAATCCACCCCCTGCCCGATCGGCCACAGCACCGGAGTCAGGTCGAGCGCCAGCTTGCTCTGGATCTCATCGATCAGATCGAGCGGCGCCAGGCCCTCGCGGTCCACCTTGTTGATGAAGGTGATGATCGGAATGTCGCGCAGGCGGCACACCTCGAACAGCTTAAGCGTCTGGCTTTCGATACCCTTGGCCGCGTCGATCACCATGATCGCCGCGTCGACCGCGGTCAGCGTGCGATAGGTATCCTCGGAAAAGTCCGAGTGGCCCGGCGTATCGAGCAGGTTCATGGTGAGCCCGTCGAATTCAAACGTCATCACGGATGACGAAATCGAAATGCCACGCTGCTGCTCCATTTCCATCCAGTCCGACCGCGTCGAGCGCGCGCCAGATTTGCCGCGAACCGCGCCCGCCTGCTGAATAGCACCAGCCGCCGCCAGCAACCGTTCGGTCAGCGTGGTTTTACCGGCGTCAGGGTGCGAAATGATCGCAAAGGTCCGACGGGTACGAAACGGTTCAAGATTGACCCGAGGAGAAACCTCGGCGGCACTGGCAAGGGACATGGGCTTTTTGACAAATGCGGCCGCAGCATCCCGCCCGGCACGTTTAAGATATTGGGCGCTGTATATGGCGTGACAAGGACATGGTCAAACCGCGCGATCAGCGATTGAACTGACTTCCTCGCAAGCGTCTGCATCGAAAAGGAACTGGCCTTCGCCGTCGAGTCGATCCGGCAGATGCTCACGCCACCATGCCGCTGCCTCCAGTTGGTGCTCGGCCAACAAGTCGACAGCGAGCTTGGCATTGACGAGATACCCCGTCATCTCAAAACTCTTGCCGGTCAAATTGGCCCACACTTGGGCAAACCAGTTTCGCGGCCGGGTGAGCACGCCATAGGCCGCCATCCGCTGCTTTTCGCCCATGACGGGAAAGGTGAGGCCAATCCAGGCCTCACGCACCCATTGCGGCGCTTCGCCCAAAGGCGTCCTAACAATAGTGATCTTCATTCGATGATGCTCTCATCGAAAAGGCTAGACAAGCAATACCGCCTCAGGCCGCGTCCTGTCCAACCATGCGCGCGATAAAGTCCCGTACGTCGCCGACGACGATCCCAAGATCGTCGATCTTTTCCTGCGATAGCGGCCGGCCGCTGCGCATTTCGTGTTCCATGGCCTTGGCCTGCTCGGCGATGGACCAGGCGCCCACGCCACCGGCCGCGCCCTTGATCGAGTGCAGCACGAGGCTGAGATCGTCAAAGCTCGTCGCAAGCTTCAGGCGGCCGTAGTAATCGGTGATCGTCGTATCGAAGAGACGGAGAACCTCGCGCTCCAGTGCCTCATCGCCGAGGCATTGCTTGGCGAGATGGACCAGATCCACTGGCCGGGCAGCGCGCGTGCGAATTTCGGTGAACGGCTCTGCCTCAACTGCAGTGCTCAAGGGGGCCATAAAGTGCTCCATCATGGCTCGGCCAAAACTCGTAGCCGGGCGATACTCGAACCTTCAGCTTAGAATGGGTGGATGAACAGCCTCTTAAGCCCCAACTTCGCCTTGATTTGAGGGCCAGAGCAATACGGGCAAAAGTTAACGGGATTCTCGGGACCGAAAGAGCTAAAACGCCGGAAATCGAGTTGTTTTGAGTGTTCTGAGCAAAACCGGACACCTAAACGCCTCTCGTTTCCACGTTAAAATTAACCTTTCGTCCGGAAATCCTTCGGTTTGCATCAAATTGAATGTAATAGTGAACGTTGAGCCAGCGCGCGGCGGCGAGGGGTCGGAACCGTCGAGGCATTTGCATCGAATTGTTCCTATTTGACCACGGGCACCGAAAGGTGTTCGGGGCTAGATATACTCCTAATGCCCGCTATGCGCTGCAGTGCCGACGCGAGAGTTGTAAAGAGTATGGCCAATAATCAGAACACCCCGAACGATCCGGCTGCGTTGGCCTTTTCGGCCGTAGAAGACGCGCTCAAGGAATCGGTGTTCAGCCTCGATCCAGCCAATCGGCCACGGACCGAAAAGAAGCCGGAGCAGCCACGCTCCGAGCGTCTTCGCGCCGCCGACAAGATCGCGCAGCAGGCCGGTTCGGTCGCCAATGACGATCGTGCCTCCGCCGCCCGTCTCCTTTATGGCCTCCAGAATCGCTCGTCGGCGACGCCGACCTGGCTCGCGACTGTTCTGTCCGTTCTCTGGGTCGCCGTGGCCGGCACAGCCGCTGTGTTCCGCTATGGTCCCGAAATGGCCAATTTCGGCCAGTTCGCCGCCTCCATCGAATTCATCGCCATAGTCGCGATCATTCTTCTGCCCGTTCTCGGCTTCTTTGCTGTCGCCACGCTCATTCGTCGCGCGCAGGATTTGCGCAATGCCGCTTCCTCGATCACCCAGGCCGCCATTCGCCTTGCAGAGCCGGAAGTGACCGCAGCCGATAAGGTCGCCTCTGTCGGCCAGGCTGTGCGCCGCGAGGTCAACGCCCTGGGCGATGGGCTTGAACGCGCCCTCTCCCGCGCCAGCGAACTCGAAGTGATGATCCATAACGAGGTCACTGCGCTCGAACGGACCTATTCCGACAATGAGTCGCGTATGCGCGCACTGATTGCCGAACTGGCTAACCAGCGCGAAAGCGTGCTATCCAACACCGAGCGCGTGCGTGAGGCAATCACCGAAAGCCATACCGGTCTCGTCTTCGATCTCGATATGATCAGCCAGCGCATTGCCGGCACCATCAACGAAAGCGGCGGCACCCTGGCTCGCGCCCTTGAAAGCGGCGGCGATGTTCTCAACGGCGCTTTCTCTGAACGTGCAGAGAATTTCACACGCCTGATGGACAATCGGACCACCGATTTCCTCGCCTCGCTCGAACAATCCGCTGGTCGCGTCTCCGGCGTTGTCGAAGACAGCGCGTCGCGCGTCGATTCCAGCTTTGAAAGCCGCACCCGCGATTTCCAGGCCAATATCGAGCGCCACATCCAGAGCCTTACCGAAGCGCTCGACGCCCGTGCCGGCACCATCGGGTCCTCGCTCGATTCCCAGACCCTGATGCTGACCACGGCCATTCAGGACAAGACCGACGCACTGGCCAATCTCCTCGCCGTCAACTCGACCAAGCTGATCGATCAGTGGGGCGAACGCGGCGATCTGGTTAACCGCGCGCTTGAACAGCTCGGCAGCCGCGTCGGCGAAGATGTCTCCGACCGCGCCCGCGAAGCCGAAGCCATGCTCGGCGCCCTTACCCGCCAGCTCGACGAGTCGGTGTCGATCCAGCTCAATTCGCTCGAAAGCCGTCTGCAGTCCGCGCTCATCGAAATCAATGGCGCTCTTGATGACACGGCCGAACGCGCGCGCATTACTGTATCGTCGGCCGGCCAGGATTCGCTCGGCCAGTTCGACGCCCGCCTCAGTGACATCACCGGTCAGCTCGACCAGCGCCTCTCCGCGCTCGACAATGTCATCGGCGACAAGGGCGATCAGCTCCTCAACCGCCTCGATCAGCACGGCTCAAGCTTTGCTACGCGCGCCAATGTCCTCGAAATGGCGCTCAACGAAGAATCGGGCCGCTTCAACGAAGTCGTCACCGAACGCACTCGTGAGATGAACGAAGTGATCGGCGCCAAGACCGCCGCCATCACCGAAGGCCTCGCAACCCGCACCCGCGAAATCTCCGAGCGTCTCGACACCTATGCCGAGACCCTCACCGAGACCCTCGATACGCGCACGGGCCGCATCGACGAAGTTCTCTCCTCACGTGCTCAGAACCTCACCGAAGCCCTCGACACCCGCGCTGGACGCATCGACGAGGTCCTCTCCTCACGCTCGCAGACCCTGACTGAAGCCATCGACACGCGCGCCGGCCGCATCGACGATGTGCTTTCTTCGCGCTCGCAGACCCTGACCGAGGCTCTCGACACCCGCGCCGGCCGTCTCGACGAGGTCCTCTCCTCGCGCGCTCAGACGCTGACGAGCCGTCTCGACACCTATGCCGATACGCTCAATACCGGCCTCGATAGTCGCGCCAACCGCATCGACGAAGTGCTGTCGACCCACAGCCAGAACCTCGGCAATAGCCTCGACGCCTATGTCGATACGCTCAATACGGGGCTCGATAGCCGCGCCGAACGCATCGATTCTGTGCTCTCGAACCACGGCCAGGATCTCGGCAACAAGCTCGACGCCTACGCCGATACGCTCAATGTCAGCCTCGACAGCCGCACCGCCCGCATGGACGACGTTCTGAACGCACGCTCGCATGAGCTGTCCAATCGCCTCGATTCCTACGCGCAGACCCTCGACCTCAGCCTCGAAAGCCGCGCTGCCGAACTCAATGATCAGTTGCAGGCACGCATCGGCGAAATCGGCCAGGCGGTCACCGCCGGCGCTGAATCGCTGGAACAAACCCTTGCTGGTCGCGGGACCGAGCTCAGCGAAGCCATCCGCACCCGCTCTCAGGAGCTGGGTCAGACGCTCACCATCAGCACCCAGGCGTTCGATCAGGCCGTTGCCGGCCGCACGCAGCGCCTTGCCGATACGCTCTCGGAGCGCACCAATACGCTTTCGCTCGAAATCGAAAGCCGCACCAATGCGCTGAGCGGTCAGCTCGAAGAGCGCACCCAGACGCTGGCCTCGACCCTCGACGCCAGCCAGGGTGTTCTCGCCTCGACGCTCGATGAGCGCCAGGCCTCGCTCACCAGCACGCTTGAAGAGAAGCAGGCGCAGTTCACCTCGGCCATCGAGGAACGTGCCGGCCGGTTCGTCGGCGATCTCGACGCGCGTACCGCCACCATGGCAGGCGCTCTCGATACCCGCACCAACGAACTCAACGCGTCGTTCGACCGTCGCACCACCGAGCTCACCGCAGCGCTCGACGCACGCACTCTCGAACTCGCGCAGGCCGTCGGCACCCGCACCACGCAGCTCGCCAGCACCCTCACCGCCCGCACCGAGGCGCTGTCCGATACGCTGTCGAGCCACACGACCTCGATGGGCGAAACCATCGGCATGCACACGGCCGAGCTCGCACAGACGCTGGATCAGCACAGTGCCGCCGCTCGCGAATCCATCGACCAGTCGCTCCGCACCGTCACTGAAACCATGTCGACCCGCATGGACGATATGTCCTCGACGGTTGCCGGCAAGGTCGCGGAAATCGGCACGGCGATGACGCAGAACCTGTCCTCGGCTCTCGCCCGCGTGGACGAAGCCCAGGCCGGCGTCACGTCGCGTATCGATGCGGCTAGCGTCAGCTTCGATGAAAACGTCCGTAAAGCGACGCAGATCGTGGAAGCCGGCGTCGATGCGGCACGCCAGTCGATGGTGGATCTCGTCGACTCGCGCCTTGGCACCCTGCCCGAGGCCATCACCGCACGCGCCGACATCACGGCCGAGCGCCTCGCAGCGCTCAATGCGTCGATCAATACCTCGATCACCCAGTCCATGGCCGATCTCGAAGCCGGCGCCGATCGCATCGAAGAAACCATCTCGACGCGCATCACCGCCGCTACCGAAAATATCTCGGCCGACGTCGCCGCCACGGCCACGCGCATGGATTCGGCTGTGCGCAACGCCCTCGACCAGATCCGTCTTGCCGCCGGCTCCATCGACGACATCGTCTCGGTCCGTGCCGTCCAGACTGTCGAATCGCTCGAAAGTCGCCTAAGCGAAATCAACAATTTGGTCGAAACCCACACCAGCCAGTTTGCTTCGCTTGTCGATGAAAAGTCGGGCGAACTGCAGATGGCCCTGCGCAGCCACGGCAACCTCCTCCGCGAGGCCCTCACCGGCACCGCACGCGACGCCGAAGAGATCATGGCCGTCTCATCGAGCCGCATCCTCACCGATGTCACCTCGGCCCTCAGCAAGCTCAACGACTCCAACCTGTTGCTGCAGCGCGTGCTCGACGCCTCGACCACCAATCTCGCAACGCTCGAAACCAGCATTGCTCAGCAGACCGCCAGCTATGCCGGCACCATGCGCGACGCGATTGGCCAGACCGAGGAAGCCGGCGTCATGGTCACCCGCCATGTCGGCGCGCTCCAGAGCACCATCCAGTCCATGGTCGACGAGTTCGCCGGCATTCTTGGCAAGCTCGATATGGAAGTTGTTTCCATGTCCCAGGCTTCGCGTGCCCTTGAAGCCACCAGCTCAACGGCCCTCGATTCGCTCGAAGACCGCCGTGGCGCCATGGATGCCTTGGCCCACAGCTTTACGACCCGCGCCGACGATATCGACAACCGCATGCGCCTCTTCGCGCAGTCGATCGCCGATACGGTCAACGATACCGAACGCCGCATGATCTCGGCACGCCGCGCCATGGACGAGGCCCTAGCCGCGACCAGCAGCACGGTCACCGAAGCGCTCACCTCGGCGACATCGACCGTCAGCGACGCGCTCTATTCCACCAATGAACACTTCACTGCGACGCTCGAAGAACGCAGCGCCCAGGTCGACAACGCCGTTCAGCGCGCTGCCGAAGCTGCCGCTGCCGCCCTCACGCACACCTCGTCCTCGGTGCGTGCCGCACTTGCAGCCCAAGCTGATCAGGTCAATTCGAGCCTCGAAGACAATTCCAACCGCGTCAGCGATCTCCTCGCTTCGACCGCTGGCAGCGTGACAGATGTTCTCACCTCGACGACCAGCTCGCTGAGCGAAACCATCGCGGAATCGACCAGCTCTGTCCGCAATGCCATCACCAGCAACACGGGACAGCTGCGTCAGGCCATCGATCAGTCGACTGGCGTCTTCCGCCAGACACTCGACGAAACCGCCGAAGAGGTCACCGGCCGCCTTGGCGATTTCCGCGAGACCGCCGATGGCGAAAGCCGCCGCACCAATGCAGCCCTGCAGGAAGCCCAGCGCCGTCTGGTCGCCGAAATGCAGCAGGCCATCGAAGACGCGACCCAGCGCTTCGGCGAGACAGCTCGCGCCATGCGCGAAACGGCTCGTGAAGTCGGCCACGAACTCGAAGCCACCCGCGCCGAGCTCGCCCGCGGCGTCAACGAACTGCCCGAGGAGACCCGCGCCAGCGCCGCCGCCATGCGTCGCGTCGTTGCTGAGCAGATCGAAGCCCTCAGCGAACTCAACGCCATCGTTCGCGGCCAGCCGGCAACTCACGATCTCACCGATCGTCGTGGTAGCCAGCCCCGCGTCTCGGCCCGCCAGCCCGAGCCGGCGCCCTACCAGCCGCCGCGCCAGCCCGACCCGGCGCCGGAACCCTACCGTCCGGAACCGGCCGCCCAGACCCTCGTCGATCCGATCCGCACCCGTCCAGTCGAAGCACCACGCCCGACTGTTCGTCAGCCCGTGCAGGCCCAGCAGCCCGTCCAGGCCGCGCCTGTCGCTCAGCAACCCGTCGCACCACAGCGCACCGTAACGCCAACCCCGGCCCCCGCGCCACGCCAGCAGCCTGAGACCGCTCCCGCCGCTGGTGCCGAAGGTGGCGGCTGGCTCCGCGACGTCCTGCGCAACGCATCAGCCAGCCAAGCCGGCCAGCAGCCTGCCCAGGGCCTCTCGACGCTGACCGAGGAAATCGCGAACGCCATCGACGACAATGCACTCGCCGATGCCTGGGGCCGTTACCAAAATGGCGAGTCCAACGTCTTCTCGCGCCGGATCTACACGCTGACCGGCCAAGGCACCTATGACGAAGTCCGCAAGCGCCTGCAGCGCGATCCGGAATTCGCCCGCACCGCCCAGGCCTATATGGGTGACTTCGAGCAGCTCCTGAAGCGCGCCGCCGCCGGCCCTCGCGCTGCCGCCGAAACCCGTGAATACCTGCTCTCGGATCGCGGCAAGGTCTACACAACCCTCGCCCACGCCAGCGGCCGCCTCAGCGCCTGAAGCCAGCGATGACAAACAAAAAGCCCCGGATCATCCGGGGCTTTTTTTATTGGTTATCAGTCCGAGGGCCTGAAGACGTCCAACAGGTCTGCGGCCCGCGGCACGTCACTCTGCACCGGTAGAACCATCAACCGCGAAGCAATGAGACGCGCATATGCCTTCCCAAACACCGCTCTTCCCTCGGGCTCGACCCGAGGGCCAATGCGGGAGCCACAGACAAATCTGCGCGGACTGGAGACCCTCGGGTCAAGCCCGAGGGAACACCGAGAATGTGATGAGCGCGTCTAGAGAAGCGGGCTACGGGCTAGCGGCGGCCCCTACCGCACCGCATCCTTCGGCGGCCGCAGCTTTAGCGACAGCAACACACACCCAATCGCGATCGAGCATGTCACCGTCGACGAATAAAACGCGGCGGACCCAAAAAACTCCACCAGCCAGCCAAAGCAAATCAGCATGACCATGGCCGCGCCCTGGTTGAGCATATTGGCAAAGCCCTGCGCTTCGGCAGCATTGCTCTCATGCGTCCAGTTGGCGATGAAGTGCACAACGCCGAAATAACCCATGCCGAAGCTGAAGGCGTGGAGCAACTGCACGGCGAACAACACTTCCACCGGCGGCGAAAACGCCAGGACAGTGAAGCGCAACAGCCCGGCGATGGCAGCTGCCAGGATCATATTGCGCGCCGTCACCCGTCCGCCAAACCGGCGCCAGGCAAACATCAGCACCGCTTCCCCGATCGCTGCACTCCCGAGCAGCGGTCCGAGGAAATAGTCAGGGATCCCCTGCTGGTGCCAGAGCAGCGCGCCAAAGCTGCCGATCACCGCATTGCTCGAGTTGACCAGCGCAAAGGCAATCAGCGGCAGCACGAACCAGAGCTTGAGCGAATCTTTTAGCCGCGCCGTCTGCGGCAACGCCTGCGTCACGCCAGCTACTGTCGGCTCGGCCGCTGGTGCCCTGAACCGCGGCAGTAAAAAGCCGAGCGTAGCGCGCAGCACCGTCATCAAAATATAAAGCGTGATAAAGGCGCTTGGCCCCAAAAGCGTCAGCAGGATGCCAATGCCCGACGCCCCAACCACATAACCGACCGTCGCCCAGGCTCGCACAGCGCCAAAGTCGGTGCCGTTTCGCTGCGTCATCCGCACCGTTGCGGCATCGATGATCGGAGCGACGAGGCCGTTCGACATGCCGGTCAGCGCCCAGATGAGCAGAATGCCCCAGAATTCAGTGGTGAAATAAAGCGCAAACGGCACGATCGCCGCGACCAAAGAAATCGCGATAATCGCCGTGCGCCAATCATCGGCCCTGTCGGCGATACGCCCGATGACCATGTTGAGGACCAGCAGCCCCAGCATCGGCAGGGCATTGATCAGCCCGATCTGGTCGGCGGGAATCCCGTGCTGGCTCAGCCAGATGCCAAGATAAACCGAAGCGACCGCACCCGGCAGGTACACGGTGAATTGATAAAGGGATGCGCGCGCCTCGGGCGTATCGAGGCGGGATAATGCGGGGGGCATGGAAAAAACTCCGGACGCAAATCATGCGTCCGATCCCCTTGGTGCATCGCAGCGAACGACAATGCAAGACCGAATATGCCGGAAAAATAACGTTGCAGCCGCGATGTGACAAAGGTGTAACGTAAGTTACGCCCGCTTAGATTGCCGCCGCCATCCCAGCCACCCGGCTCGTCGCCGGCACTAAGCCGTCCAGAAACTGTCGCGCGCTAGCGGCCCAGGTGAAATTCTCCGCATGCGCGCTGGCATCCGATCTTGTCAGCATGAGCGCACGCCGAACCGCCACAGCAAGATCCTGATGCACGACGCCCGCTCGGCCGTCCGTCAAAATGTCCTTCGGCCCGGTCACTGGATAGGCTGCCACCGGTGTCCCGCAGGCGAGAGCCTCGGTAATGACATTGCCAAACGTGTCCGTCCGGCTCGGAAAAACCAGCACATCCGCGCCGCGATAGGCATCGACCAAGTCCTCGCCGTGCCGATAGCCGCAAAACACCGCCTCAGGGTAAAGCTTTTCGAGCCTCGCCCGATCGGGCCCATCACCTACGACGATCTTGGTCCCCGGCACATCAAGGCTGAGGAAAGCCTCGATATTCTTCTCCGCCGCCACGCGCCCAACATGCAGCAGTTTTGGCCCCTGCAAATGCGCAAAGACGTCCGACCGTCCCGGTTTGAACCGCTCCATATCGACCCCCCGGCCCCAAAGCCGCAGATGCGAAAATCCGCGGTTCAAGAGATCATCCCGCAGCGATGGCGTCGGCACCAGCGTATTGGCGGCCGGATCGTGAAACCAGCGTAGATAGCCATAGCCCCAGTCCTGCGGCACAGGCAGCCGCGCCGAGAGATATTCGGGAAAGCGCGTGTGAAAGCTCGTCGAGAACGCCTTGCCGCGCTCTAGACAATAACGTCGCGCCAACAGCCCCAGCGGGCCTTCCGTCGCAATATGAATGTGATGCGCGCGGGCATGCGCCAGCCGATGAAACACGGCCCGGCGGGAGGCCAGCGACAGCCGGATTTCCGGATAGGTCGGCACCGGGACGGTCCAGAATTCTTCCGGCGTCAGATAGTCGACGCTGTGGCCCCATTCGCGCAGCACCTTGCCGGTGCTTTCGAGCGTCCGAACCACGCCATTGATCTGGGGACGCCAGGCGTCGGTGACGATGACGATCCGGCGGGAGGAGGCAGGCGAAACGGTCTTGGCCATGGCGGCACCGCGGGGCTGATGTAACCGTCTTCAGCCTGCTCTGCCTGGATTGCGCTGCGATGACCCTATTGCGACGGGCGCGCGACAGCCTATTCGCCTAGAGACTTTCGCACTTTTGCACGCCGCGGCTCGCCGACGATCATTTCGGTCCATTTGATCATCTCGAACTGCCCATCGTGATTCTCCACCACAGCCGTGCAGCTTTCTACCCAGTCGCCGGTATTGATATAATGGATGCCAAGCCGATCATGCATATCGGCAAAGTGGATGTGGCCGCAGATCACGCCATGGACACCCGATTCCTTGGCCTCATGAACCAGCGCTTCCTCGAAACGCCCGATGACGGAAACAGCGTTTTTCACCTTCTGCTTCGCCCAGGCGCTCAGCGACCAATATTGCAGCCCAAGCCGGCGCCGCACCCAGTTGATCAGAATATTGACCCGTAGCGCGAAGTTGTAGGCCCAGTCGCCGACATGGGCGAGCCACTTGGCATTCATCACGACCACATCGAACTGATCGCCATGGATGACGAGATAGGTCCGTCCCGTCGCGGAGGTGTGCACGGTGCGATCGACGAGCTCGATCTCGCCGAAATAGGTCCCGAGGTATTCGCGCAAAAACTCGTCGTGATTGCCCGGCAGATAGACGACGCGCGTCCCCGTCGTGGCCTTATCGAGCAGAATCTGCGTCAGTACATTGTAGTCTTCGGGCCAGTGCCAGGCCTTGGCCAGCCGCCAGCCATCTAAAATATCACCAACCAAATAAATGGTCTCGGCATCGTGGAGGCGCAGGAATTCGATCAACTGCCGAACGCGCGTCGGCTTCATGCCCAAGTGCACGTCGGACAGGAACAACGCCCGGACGTGCCGGACCTCGCGATCATCCGTCATTGCTCTTTGGCCTCCAATCAGGCGCTCACCTTAGCGTTGCGGGCCTTCGGAGGAAACGGGCTTCATGAGAAAGAGGTGGAAAGGCTTAACCTAAGCGCCGCTTGAGCGCGACGATGCGCTCATAGCTCTCCTCGATCCGCGCCTTGAACACAGGATCGGCCTCGGCGTGCTCGACGAGAATGTCGAGAATTTCCTTGCCCAAGGTCGGCCGCTGATAGCCGGTATTGGAAAAGAGCAGGATATCCATGCCCGCCGATACGGCCTCGACCACGGTTTCTTCGAGCGTGAAATGATCGCGGATGGCGCCCATTTCGAGATCGTCGCTGATCACGACGCCCTTATAGCCAAGATCGGTGCGCAAAACCCCGTCGATCCAACGCTTTGAGAGCGATGACGGCGTCTGCTCAGCGCCCTCTGCATAGTCCGAATGGAACAGGTGCCCGACCATGACCATGTCCAGCACGCCCTCGCCGATCAACGCCTTATAGGGCTCGAGTTCGGTCTCCGACCAAGTCTTCGAAATATCCGTAAAACCCTCGTGGCTGTCAGTCGTCGAAGACCCATGCCCCGGGAAATGCTTCAGCGCCGTCGCCAGCCCCGCTGCATGATGCCCCTCGATGAAGGCACGATCATAGGCGGTCACGATTTCCGGATCGGCGCTAAACGCCCGGCCAAACTTCGCAATGACAGGATTGTTCGGATTGACGTTGAGATCGGCAACCGGCCCGAAATTGACGGTGAAACCAAGCGCAGCAACGCTCTTGGCCATGGTCTCATAGATGCCCTCGGCCTGCTCCGGGGTGTTCTCGGCGGCAATCGTCGACGCCCGCGCGATCTCCTTGAAACCGACATCCTCCGTCAACCGCTCGACCGCGCCCCCTTCCTGATCGAGCGTGACAAACGGCGGCAGGTCCGGTGACGCCGCACGAAACTGCGCATTCATATCGCGGACTTGCCCGAGCGACTTCACGTTCTTCTTGAGATACATGACGCCGCCGAGCTGCCCGCTTTTCAGCTCCGCAGCAATCGCCTTGACGCTGGCATCGCTCGCACTATCGCCATCAAACCCGATCACGATCATCTGCCCCGCCATGTCCTCAAGCGTCGCGGCATGGATCGGCGCAGCCAAGGCAAGGCTGGTAAAGGCAGCAAGAAATAGCGGGCGCAAGCGACGGCTCCGGAGTGCGAATCTAGTGGCCGACACTGGCCATGGAAAGCGGGCGAGACGATGACTGTGGTTATGGACGGGTGTCACCCCCTCCCAGCCTCCCCCATCAAGGGGGAGGTGCAGGCTGGTGGATTTGACTGTATGGCGCCACAAACTCGATGTGACACCTCCCCCTAGATGGGGGAGGTTGGGAGGGGGTGACCGGCAATCACCACCCCCGTGACGAATTACCGATTTTGCCGATTGCTAATCAGATCATCCACGACAGCCGGATCAGCCAATGTCGACGTATCCCCCAAGGATCCGAAATCATTCTCGGCCACCTTGCGCAAAATCCGTCGCATGATCTTGCCCGAACGGGTCTTGGGCAAGCCTGGTGCCCACTGAATCAAGTCCGGCGTCGCGATCGGCCCGATTTCCTTGCGCACCCAGTTCCGCAGTTCGCTGCGCAGCTCGTCCGAACTCGCCTCGCCCGCCATCAACGTCACATAGCAATAGATGCCCTGCCCCTTGATGTCGTGCGGATAGCCCACCACGGCCGCCTCGGACACTTTCGGATGCGCCACGAGCGCACTTTCGACCTCTGCCGTCCCCAGCCGGTGCCCCGACACATTGAGCACGTCGTCGACACGCCCCGTGATCCAATAATAGCCATCGCTATCCCGCCGGCAGCCGTCACCGGTGAAATAATAGCCCTTATACTGGCTGAAATAGGTGTCGACGAACCGCTGATGATCGCCATAGACCGTGCGCATCTGCCCCGGCCAGCTGTCGGCAATCGCGAGCACGCCCTCGGCCTTGGTCTGGCTTTGCACCACGCCCTCGGGCGAGAGCACCACCGGTTTGACGCCAAAGAAGGGCTTCGTCGCCGAGCCCGGCTTGGTCGGGAACGCGCCGGGGAATGGCGCGATCATGTGTCCGCCGGTCTCGGTCTGCCACCAGCAATCGACAATGCCGCAACGCTCCTTGCCGACATGCTTATAATACCACATCCAGGCTTCCGGATTGATCGGCTCGCCCACCGTGCCGAGCAAACGCAGGCTCGGCATGTCGTATTTATCGGCAAAGTCATGGCCCGCGCCCATAAGCGCGCGGATCGCCGTGGGCGCCGTGTGGAAAACGTTCACCTTGTGCTTTTCGACCACCTGCCAGAAGCGGCTTGCGTCCGGATAGCTCGGCACGCCTTCGAACATCAGCGTCGTCGCGCCATTGGCCAGCGGCCCATAGACGATATAGGTGTGCCCGGTGATCCAGCCCACGTCCGCCGTGCACCAGAAAACCTCGCCATCGCGATAATCGAAGGTCAGCTGATGCGTCAGCGACCCATAGACGAGATAGCCGCCCGTCGTGTGCAGCACGCCCTTGGGCTTGCCGGTCGAGCCGGAGGTATAGAGGATGAAGAGCGGATCTTCCGCATTCATCGGCTCTGGCGGGCAGTCGGCGCTCACCTTGGCTGCCTCGTCGTCATACCAGACGTCCCGGCCCGCCTCCATGGCGACCGCGTTGCCGGTCACCTTGCTGACGATGACGCGCTCGACGCCGCCGACTTTGGCCAGCGCTTCGTCGACATTCTTCTTGAGCGCAATGGTCTTTCCGCCGCGCCGACCTTCGTCAGCCGTCAGGATGATCTTCGAGCCGCAATCCTCGACGCGGCCAGCAATGGAATCGGGCGAAAAACCGCCAAAGATCACCGAATGCACGGCGCCGATACGCGTACATGCCAGCATGGCGACAGCCGTATCGATGACCATCGGCATATAGATGGTGACGCGGTCGCCTTTTTTGACGCCATTGGCCTTGAGCACATTGGCGTAGCGGCAGACGCGCTCATGCAGCTCGCGGTAGGTCGCCTTGCCATCCGAGCCCGGCGTATCGCCTTCCCAGATGATCGCCGTCTGATCGCCGCGCTTTTCCAGGTGCCGGTCGAGGCAATTGTAGGAAACGTTGAGCACCCCGTCCTCGAACCATCTGATCGAGATATCAGGATAGGCAAAGCTCGTGTTCTTTATGGTCTTGGGGAAAGTCACCCAATCGAGGCGTTTCGCCCGCTCGGCCCAGAATCCATCGGGATCGTCGATCGAGCGCTGATATTGCGCTTCGTAATCGGCGGCTGTGGTCCTGGTATGCGCGAGTGCAGCCGCATTGGGCTGGAACAAGAGCTCTTCGCTCATTGTCGTCCTCCTAGTCTCTCCCGCTATCCGTTCTAGAGAGCCCGGCAACCGCCCGCAACCCCTTGACCATTCGAGGCAAAGCTGCGTGCAAACGCCACGGTCCATTAACGGCCCCGCGCTATTCTTGCCTCTCGGAGATATGCGCAAGGGAAGAGATCAATGGCAGAAATGACCATCCGGGCCGCCGAGCCCAAAGATATCGACCTCATTCACGCCGAACTCGAAGACGTCATCGCGACGTCCCCGTTCTATAATGACCGCTTCAAGGCCTATGAAACGGCGCGGCTCAACAAGACCTATCTGCAAAATCTTCTCGCCATCGATCCCTGGCACATCATGATCATGTGCGCCGATGGCGTCCCCGGCGGCGCCATGGTCTCTGGCCCCGAATTCGGCGCCGTCTTCCGCTACTGGAGCTGGGTCTTTCCGTCACATCGCCAGACCAAGCTCGGCATGTTCGGCATGCGCGCCTTCGACGAACACTGGAACGAAAACCGCTTCCATAAGGCCTATACTTTCGTCCGCCCCGAAAACGAAGTCGCCCGCATGCTCCTCAAGCGCTACGGCTATCGCGAAACGGCGCTCCTCGAGCAGCACATCTTCGGCCAGGACTATCTGCTGATCGAAAAGTTCTACACCAAGGTCGGCGACGACTACGACAACGGCGTCAACATCGGCCGTTTGGGTCGGTTGAAGAACAGCATCAAGGGTTTGGTAGGGGCGTGAGCCAACCGCTAGCTGGATAACTACAGCGAAAGGCCGGGAGCCACCACCTCTCCCTCTGGGGGAGAGGTCGACGCGAAGCGGCGGGTGAGGGGGCCTTCGGCAAGCACCTGACCCAATTAAGGCCCCCTCACCCGGCCCAATTGGCCGACCTCTCCCCCAAAGGTAGAGGTGGAGCATGCCTCAGGCTTCGTGCCCAACCACCACCCCTAAACCCTATTCCGCCGCCACCACAACCCGTCGGCTTCTGAACCATTGCAAGATGGACACATCGACCCGCGCGGTGTGCAGCGCGGTCATCCAGAGCGCCATCGACCAGATCGTAATCGACAGGATCGCCGCCAGCGAAGCCCCGACTAGCCCCATGGCCGGCACCAGCACGAGATTGCTGACAAACAGCGAAAAAATCCCCAGCGCAATCGCTGGAAGACTTGCCCAGGGCCGATCATGGATCGAGAGCACGATCGAAGCCGGCCCCAAAACCGATCGTACCACCAGCGACAGGCAGAGGATCGCGAGGGGCGCCGCGCCTGCGGCGAACTCTGGCCCAAACAGCATCAGCGCAAAGGGCGCGCCGACCACGGCGCCACCAAACAACAGTAGTGCGACGCCGCTCGCCACAGCATTGGCCTCGCCCACCTTTCGGTTGAATTCGCTGCGGTCCGCCTTTGCCTCGCTTTCGAACATATCCGGCATGGTCACGGCATAAACCGCCGCCACGCCGAACGACACCAGCGAGAAGATGCGCGTGCAGACGCCGAAGATCGCCAGCTCTTCCTTGCTCAGCAAATGGCTCAGCAGAAGGAGATCGATATCGAAGAAAAAATCGGTCGCAAGACTGATGATCACCCATGGCAGTGCAAACCGCCACCAACGCTTGCTGTCGACCGGCGCGGGGTCCGCACTCAACGGCACTTGCGGCAGGCTCTTGATCACAAGGCCGAACTGCACCAGCGACACGACGATATAGGCGAGCCCGAAGCACCAGAGCATCTGCGTAAAGCCGGCCTCCGGCAGGCCCACACCCAGCGCAAAGAGGAACGATGCGAGGACGATCATCGGCCGCAGCAGCGCATCAGCGAAGAACCCCGCAAAAGGCCGCTTGAGCCCCACCAGCATGGCGCTGTTGACGTAAACGATCGCCGTGCCCAGCGTCAGCAGCGCGAAGGGCACGAAATGCAGTGCCAGAGTACCCTGGCCCTGCCCGATCAGGTCGAGCAGCATCGGCCCGGCTATGATCAGTCCGACGAAGGTGAGCAGCACATGGCCATAGGCCCGCGTCAGAAAGGCCAGCAATTGCTGCCGGCTGCCACGCGCCCGATATTCGGCAGCAAAATAAGTGCCGACCGTATGAAAGCCGAGCGGCATTACCACGGCGACGAGATTAACGCTGGCCACAGTCAGCAAAAACTCACCAAGCAGTTGCGCGCCCCAGAGCCGGGCGATGAGCGCCTGCGTGGCAAAGATAAAACCGGCGCCAAAGATTCGGGCCGCAAAGATAACCGACGACTGCGACGCTAGTCTCCGGGCGAGGCTCATTTCAGATACTCGTCCCAGATATGTGGCGTTTGGTCCGGCTTGGCCTTGCTGCTTCGGAGGCCATCGATATGCCGGCGCGTGTGCTGATAAAGATCGCGCAACGTAAACGCCGCCGTGCCGATCAGCTTCGCCCAAGGCGAGGTGGCATAGTTCAGGACGGGCGGCACGGGCCGGATCACCCCGGCATCGCCCACCATGCCCGTCTTGAACTGGTGCAGCCCCTGGAAACCATCGGTCCCCCCGAGGTCATACCACTGGCCTCGCGTATTATCGCGCAGCCAACGGATCACGTGCCAATGGAGGAAGTAACCGGCACGCAGTGGCAATGCGTTGTCATTGGTCGCGCCATAGAGATAAACCGCACGCTCACCCGCCTTGAAGACCAGCGCCCCAGCGACCGTCTCGTCCCCCTGACGCACGAAGAACAGTTCGGGCCGCAGGGGCTCGTCGAGCGCCATCAGCGCATCGAGCGTTTCGTAAGCCGAATGATCGGGAAACTGCTTGCGCTCGGTCATCGCCGCATAAAGTGTCTTGAACGCTTCTATCTCGCCCGGCTCCGCGCGCCAGAACTCGAGCCCGGCCTTGTCAGCCTTATTAAGCTGACGCCGCCAAGTCTGGCTGAAGCTTTTGCGCAGATCGGCATCAGGAAGCTGGAGCTTGACCATATAGCGGTTTGGAAACAGCAGCGTCGACCCGCGTGCAAAGCCACGCTGGCGCAGCGCCACATAGCCCGCATTGGTTTCCTCCGGCGCCGCATGCAGCAGCACCGAGAGCATCATGTTCCGGGTTTCTGCATAATCTTTGATGAGGCATTCAGTCATCGCGACGCGCAAGGCGTCCGCATCCGCAACCTTGCGCGAAGCGAGCATCGGCGCCCACTTGACCACGGCCATCTTGCCCAACCCGAGCGGCAGCGGCTGGATCATCACCAGCGCCCCACCAATCACCGTCCCGCCGCGCGAAAAGACCAGCGGTTCCTGGCTCACGCCCGGCCAACGCGTCGAGGCGAAGGCGTGCATCTGCTCCTGGCAGACCTCGTCAAAACTGCCGATGATCGCATCCCAATCGGCGCCTGCAACTTGCTTGCTGGCCAAGACGATGCCGGATGCTCCAACGGTGGAAGCAGCCCGGCTCTGGTCATACGAATCTTCGGCGATGACGGACATAAAAATCCCCGCAACTTGGTGTTTGCGGGGAAAGCTAGTGCCTCTAGATGAGCAAATCCCTATTGAGCTCTCGCAAATGCCCCGGATTTGGGGGCGTGGTTAGCGAAAGCTCAAATCATTGGATCAATGTGCAGCGGCCGCGCCCACTGCATGCGGCGTGTAAAGCAGCGGGATTTCGGGGATGGTGACGAAGGCTCCAGCCCCTTCGAGCGTCATGCGCACCGCCACGAACAGGATGATCGCGAGGCCGACCCAGGCGATCCAGCGGAAGCGATGCAGCAGCCGCGCGATGAAGGTCGCAGCGACGCCCATCATGACGACGGAGAGCGCGAGACCAAAAATCAGCGCCTCGGTGTGATGCTGCGCCGCGCCGGCCACGGCCAGCACGTTGTCGAGCGACATCGATACGTCGGCGATGATGATCTGGGTGACGGCCTGACGCAGCGTCTTGCGCGGCGCTTTGCCGGCAACGGTACCATCGGCATTGAGATCATTGCCGGCGAGCGCTTCGGTCGCCTCGCCTTCTTCCTCGTGACTGACGCTGAGCTCGCGATACATCTTCCAGCAGACCCAAAGCAGCAGGATGCCGCCGGCAATCAGCAAGCCGCCGCCCAGCGCGAGGAGCTGCGAGGTGATGAGCGCGAAGATAATGCGGAGCACGGTCGCTGCAGCAATACCGACCAGGATGGCTTTGCGGCGCAGATCGGCCGGAAGGCCCGCCGCGGCGAGACCGATGACCACGGCATTGTCACCTGCTAGCACGAGGTCGATCATGATGACCTGGAGCAGCGAGGTGAAGAAACTCGGATCGATTCCGAACATGAGGGGATGACTTTCAGTGAGCAATTCTTGCTGCGGCTATACGACGCGCCGCCGCGGGAGAAAAGCGCATCCCACGCAGATTAGCCTATTTAACTAGAAACGGGCTCAAAGTTACCGGAATGGTAGCAGAAACCACCCGAACTGCCACGCCCGGGGAGAAGCGGCACATCTCTCGTGCCGCCCTGTCATTTGATCGCCATGTCAGGGGCTTAGAAGACTTTGGTGGGCGCACAAGGGCTCGAACCTTGGACCCGCTGATTAAGAGTCAGCTGCTCTACCATCTGAGCTATGCGCCCGTCTTTGAAGACCGGCACCAAAGTGGCGCCTATGTAACAAGGGTCTTTTGGGCTGTCTATAGCCAAGTGCCCGAACCTGTGGATAAAATTTTGGGACCCTTCTGGGTCCCGCCAACATTTCTGGCATTTTCTCCTGCGGCACGCTTTGGCGCCGCTGAAGTTCCCCGTTCCGAACCGTCCTATCGGCGGGGATAAGGCCTTTTACCGCCGCGCCTGACGATAAGCGTCCAGTTCAAGAACGTTATCGGTCTGGCTCGTCTCCTCCGGTCGGAAATCATCCATCAGGCTGATCGTACGCTCGATGATATGACGCAATTGACGTGATCGCTGGTCGGCGCCTTGCAGGATGATCGCTGCGCGTTGCAGGTGATCACGTGCAAGCAAGTAAGTTGGGTTCACGTTTTGCTCCTTTATACCCGGCATATGGGTAACCCGCCGTCCACACGGCGCGTTGCAGAAGGTGGACCCGTATAGTTGTCGCTAACTTTCTGATTGCGCTCGCTTTTAATTCAAATGCCAACGATCGGCCTGCGCCCATCGAATCTCCCCGCAGCAAGTGGGTCCGCGATTTATGAACAAGAAAACCGCCTGTTGAGAACCGGCCCGGGGCTCGTCGCGAAAGCCATGTTGTGCCCCATGGAACTGCGCTAGAAATGAAAAAACACACGCATTCGGAGCGCACAATTGGCCCCGCCCAGATTGACCGAAATCGCCGAGAACTTGCCCGAAACCGTACCCTTCGTTGGCCCGGAGGCCATTGAACGGCGCATGGGGATAAAATTCGCCGCTCGAATCGGCGCCAACGAATCGGGTTTCGGCCCAAGCCCCAAGGTTCTCGACGCCATCCGCGATGCCGCAGCGGGGATATGGCAATATCCCGATCCAGAGAATCATGACCTCCGCACTGCCCTGGCCAAATTCCACGACGTAACCGCCGAAGAAGTTGTCATTGGCGAAGGTGTCGATGGCCTGATGGGCCAAATCGTCCGCCTTTTCCTCGCCCCCGGCGAGGTTTTGCTGACCTCGCTCGGCGCCTATCCCACTCTAAACTATCACGTAATTGGCCATGGCGGCCGTTTGGAGTTCGTCCCCTATGCCGGGGCACACGAAGACCTCACCGCCCTTGCCGAGGCTGCCCAGCGCCTAAAACCGCGGATCGTTTATCTCGCCAATCCCGACAACCCGATGGGCTCGTTTTGGCCCGCTGCAGACGTGGAGAGATTTATCGCAGCTATCCCCGAGGATACGCTGATCATGCTCGACGAAGCCTATGGCGAATTGGCTCCAGAAGACGCCCTGCCCGCCATAGACACGAGCAAAAACAACGTCTTGCGCCTCCGCAGCTTCTCGAAGGCCTATGGCCTCGCCGGCATCCGCGTCGGTTACGCTATCGGTCCTAAACCCATCATCGGCGCCTTCAATTGCGTCCGGAATCACTTTGGGGTCAATCGCCTAGCTCTGGCCGCCGCGCTGGCCGCTCTTGACGACCAGGATTATCTTGCGCACGCCAAGGGTCAGATCGCCCACGCACGCGATCGAATCGCTGAAATTGCTAGGGAAAATGGCCTCAATCCCCTGCCCTCAGCCACCAATTTCGTCGCCGTTGATTGCGGCCGCGACGGCGCCTATGCGGCGAAAATCCTCGAAGAACTGGCAAAACTCGGCGTCTTCATCCGCAAGCCCGGCACGCCGGGCCTCGACCACCATATCCGCATCAGCGTCGGTCCAAAGGCGGCGATGGATCTTCTCGCCGAAACCCTGCCAAAGGCTATCGCCGCCGCTCAGAGCGGCGCGTAAAGGCCAATCCGCGCAAAGAGATAGCGATGGTTCGACCCAAAGCTATCCTTGCCGGACGTTGTGTAGATGATCCGCGCATCGCCCTTGGTGAAGATATTGTCAATCGGCACGCCGAACTCGCCAAATTCCACCGGCCAGGTCGAGCGATATGTCGGGGGCGGAATCAGCTCCTGCGCCCGACCGAGAAAAGCTAAGGGGGCCGACCAAGCCGCGGCATTGAAATCACCAGATAACACGATCGGCCCGGTAATCCTCGAGAGCGTATAGCGCAGATAACCAAGCTCCTGCAGCGACGCTTCGTCGAAATAAGGCTTCGAGAGATGGATACCGACGACCGTCACCTTCACCCCCTCCACCGTCATCGGCGCTATGGCCAGGCGCGCGCGGCGAAACGGGGGGATATCTCTTATTTCGCCATTCTCGATCGGGAATCGCGAGAACAGCGAAATATCGCACGTCGCGACCCGATCGCAGCCCAGCCGATAGGGCAACACCGCCTCGATCTCGGGCAGATACTCGACCACCCCCGGCGTCTCCATGATCAGCGCCACGTCAGCGCCTGACGTCGTGATGTAATGCGCCGCCGCGTCGGCAGTCTGATTGGACGCTAACACATTGTAATTTAAATACGAAAACTCAGCCTGCAGCGCCCCGACGGGCACTTCGCGCCGCTTCTGGAACTCCCAGACATAAAAAGCGCCATGCGCAAACGCGCCGCAGAGAAAAACGAAAAACAGCGCCGCCCGCCATTTCGCTCCGAAGATGACCATCAGAACGGTCAATACCAGCCCGAGCGCAACGAGGTGAAACCTTAGAGACTGCAACAGCAATTCGCCCGGAATCCCGGGCGAAATGGAGGTGATGATCAGAATGACGGCAAGCACCCCGCCAAGGGCGAGGACAGCGCCACGAAACTCCGCCCGGCTCCACATGTTGCCCCCTGTCGACGTGCCGTAAGGCTAGAGCAGCTTCCTCATCTGGATGCAAGACTCGGCAATGCCAACAAGCTCATCGCGGTCCCACTCGAACCGCTCCCAGCCCGTCTTCTCGTAAAAACCCAGCGCGTCCGCCGCCGCATTGACCAGCAGCGTGTGCACACCAGGCGCCCTGGCCCGCTCGGTCAACAGCTGCTCCATCACGCGCCCATGGCCCGCGCCCTGCGCATCTCGCGTAATTGCCACTAGTCGCACCGCCGCCTTGCCTTCACCAAGGAGATCAAGCCGCACGGTGCCAAGCGCGCGGTCATCTTTCTTCAGCAAATAGGGATGGGCAAAATCTGCATAGTCGTCAGGATGCTTGTCGTTATAGACCCCGAACCGCCCTTTGGCCTCGAACAATTCCTGCCGTCGAATGGCATGGAAATCGACCCAGTCCTGCGGCTCGGTCACCGCGACCAGAACGTAGCTCATGGCTCGCCTCCTCGCGTCCACGGCGTTTGGCTGCATCACGCCAGACGGGCGATGCAGCCTCGCTTTTTAGCCCGCCAAAGCACCCTGTGCCGCAGCGCCACGCTCGATCATCACGCGATTGAGCGCATTGAGATAAGCGCGGGCCGAGGCCACCAGTGTATCGGGCTCTGCCGCATTGCCCGAAGCGATCCTGCCGTTCATTTCGAGACGCACATGGGCCGAAGCCTGCGCGTCGGTGCCGCCGGTCACGCCGTCGATCGCATAGAGCACCAGATTGGGGTCCTGCCCGACGCCTTCCTTGATGGCGTTGAAGATAGCATCGACCGAGCCCGTGCCCTCATAGGTCACCGAGGATTCGACGCCATCGACAGAAAGCGTGATCGAGCAACGATGCACTCCACCGGTCTTGCTGACGACTTCCATATCGACGAGCTTGATCCGATCGCCAACCGAGCCAACCTCGTCATCGACCAGCGCGACGATGTCGGCGTCATAGACGTGCTTCTTGCGATCGGCCAGATCCTTGAAGCGCTGGAAGGCTTCCTGGAAGGCGTTGTCGCCCAATTCGTAGCCCAGTTCCTTGAGCTTGTCTTTGAAGGCGGCGCGGCCAGAATGCTTGCCCATCACCAAGGTCGTTTCCTTGATGCCAACGCTGGCGGGCGTCATGATTTCATATGTTTCGGCATTCTTCAGCATGCCGTCCTGGTGGATGCCGCTTTCATGCGCGAAGGCATTTTTACCGACGATCGCCTTGTTGTACTGCACCGGGAAATTGGCTGCGGCCGACACGACGCGGCTGGCGCGCGCCAGGTGGGTCGTCTTGATATCGGTGAAGAACGGCATGGCATCGCCGCGCGTGCGCAGCGCCATCACCACTTCTTCGAGCGCCGCATTGCCGGCGCGCTCGCCAAGACCATTGATCGTGCATTCGATCTGTCGCGCGCCGCCGGCTACACCCGCCAGCGAATTGGCAACGGCCATGCCGAGATCGTTGTGACAATGGACCGAGAAGATAGCCTTATCGGAATTCGGCACACTCTCGATGATGGTCTTGAACATCTGGAAATGTTCTTCGGGCACCGCGTAGCCCACCGTGTCGGGCAGATTGATCGTCGTTGCGCCGGCCTTGATGGCGGTATCGACGCATCGCTTCAGGAATTCGAGCGGCGTGCGGGTCGCGTCCATGGCCGACCATTCGACATCTTCAACCAGATTGCGCGCCTGAGCGACGGTCCGCGCGATGATCTCGATCACCTCGTCCTCAGTCTTCTTCATCTGGTGGGCCAGATGGATTGGCGAGGTAGAAACGAAAGTGTGGATGCGGCCCTTCTGAGCGTGGCGCACAGCTTCTGCAGCGCGGTCGATATCGGCTGTGATGGCGCGGGCCAAGCCGGCGACGGTCGCCTTCTTTACCTGCTTCGCCACAGCAACGACGGCTTCGAAGTCGCCATTGGAGGCAATCGGGAAACCGGCTTCGATAATGTCGACGCCCATCTCGTCGAGCGTTTCGGCAACCTGCAGCTTTTCTTCCAGCGTCATCGTCGCGCCGGGCGATTGCTCACCGTCGCGCAGCGTGGTGTCGAAGATGAAGACGCGTTCTTTGTTGCTGTTGGCAGTTGCAGTCATTTCAGGCTCTTTTCCTATCGGCCCCGAGGCAATGGCTCGTCGGACCGGACATTTTTGATGTTCGGTTTGTGGCGATATCCCCTGACGACCCGCTCGCTAATCCGAGCTGCCGGTAATCAGGGGCTGATAAGAAGGAGAAGAAGCGCGGCCGGAAGCAGCAGCATGCCAGCAGCGATCATCAAGGCGCTGTTACGCTCCTGAGTCTGTGCGATGGCAATGGCTTTGGCGCGACGGCGCTGCATGGAGAAACTCTCTATTTCGATGGGAGCATGCGCGAATTTGCTGACCTATGCAAGTGTCGAGAGGCTGATGTCGCCAAATTTCGGCCGCCTCTCGACGAAAGGCTTAGTCGAGGTCGAGCTTCCCTTCGCCGACGATGACCGCATAGCCGCCGATCGCGCCATGTGTCAGCACTTCGGCTTCCTTGCGCAATTGCAGCGTGATGCGGCAAAGCCGGCCCATTTCCTTGCCCTGACGGAGGATATAATCCGCTTGGCCCGTACCGAGATCGGCCTTATCCGCCAAAAGCCCGATCAGCGCCGCGGCCGCCGAACCGGTGCCCGGATCTTCGCCGATATCCATGCCGAACATGCGAGCGGCGATATCGTTCTCGGGCTCCTCTGGCGTCAGCGTAAAGACATAGGCCGAGTTGTGGTCATGCGAGAACACCTCGCCGAACATTGCTTGATTGGGGCGCACCCGCGCCAAGACTGCTGCATTGCGAACGGGAACGAGGTGAAATGTGACGCCAGCCGTGTAGACTGCCGGCGTAAAAAGATCGCAGCCGATATCTTCGGGCTCGATCCCCAGCGCTTGGGCAATCCCGAGCCGGTTGTCGAGGTCAGCCACCTTGACGGGCAGCTTGGGCAGCGTGAACCGCGCCTCGGCCGAACGTTTGTCCGCCTTTTCGACCAGTGCCGTCACGAGCCCAATCTTCTCTTCCATCCGCACCGCGCTGCGATCGTCCTGCAGACCCAGCACTACCGCCGCGCCAACCGTCGGGTGACCTGCAAAAGGCAGTTCCTGATAGGGCGTAAAAATCCTGACGCAGGCAGCATTGCTCACGCTTTTAGCCTTGGTCAGAAACACGGTTTCGCTGAGATTGAACTCCCGCGCGATGGCTTGCATCTCTGGGTCGGAGAGCCCGTCAGCCTTAAGAACAACCGCAAGCGCATTGCCCTGCAGCCGGTCGCGGGTGAAAACATCGAGCAGCAAATAGTCGAGTTTCATCTCAAGAGGCCTCAGGCAAAGCGTAATCGGCGCGATCGCGGCCAAGATGGTCGCACAGCGCATCGACCGCCACGGCATGATCCTTCCAACCCGGCAGGCCGGAAATCGTCAGCGAACCGATGATTCCCGCACCCGGCACGCGCAGCGGAAAGCCACCGCCGGCAATGACATAGTCGGCAACGTCGGCGCCGGACTGCGGCGGAAACGGCACCTCGCCACGCTCCAGCACCATGCGATAACTCGCCCGGTGAAAGCGCTTCACCGTATTGATCTTGCGTCGCACCCATTCAGCATTGTCCGAACTCGTGCCCGGCGTGGCCGTGAAAAACAGCTGCCGGTCCCAGGTGCGGATATCGACCACCAGCGACAATCCCTCAGCCACAGCGCGCCTCCGAATGGCCGAGCCGATGTCGTAGGCCACGGCTTCGTCGAGCACCGGCAGAACCAGCTCGAGCTCCTGGCGCTTCACCTTGGCGATATGGTCTTCATTGCTCATGCGAGTCAGTCCTGATCGAGCGCAAACTATGCTGATAGCGGTATCCGGTCGAACGCCGATCGTGCAAGCAGTGTCGATGAAAAAGCGCGCCTAGAGCGTGATCCGTCCATCCTGCCAGGCATCCAGCAATTCGGCAGCATAAGCCATTACCTGCCCCCTGCCTGCCGCATCGGCGCCACGGCGTAGCGCGACCACGTCAGCCAGTTCGCGATGGTCCTGCGTTTCGAGATTTGCTCGGATCTGAGCGACGAGATCATCTGCCGTCGTGTCGAAATGGTATGCCTGACCAATCGAAATGCGCGGGCCATCGAGAACGGCCACGAGATTGCCCTGGCGCGAATCCGTGTGGTTCAATCCGGTCTCCTCCTCCAACTCCCACTGCGTCGATCGGGCCACATCGATCCGCCCATCCGGCAAGACATCACGCGGCTCCAGCGAACCGCCGGCTGGATAGATCATCCCGGCATTGGCGGTATCGTCGCCCATCAGCCCAAAGATCATGTGGCCGTCGTTCGACATGATCAGCGCCGAGCCGAAGAGATTATGAATACCGATCTGTGGGAAACCCGCCTCGCGCCAGGTCAGAAAAGCCGAGAACGCGTCCTCCTTCGCCTCCGCACGCAAAATGCCGTCTGCGTCGATCGTGGGCGGGGTCACCCCGATAATGCGACCGTCCCAGAGATGCGGATTGGCCGCGATCATCTCTGCCCAGCGCGGCGCAACTGAAGCCCGAAGCTCATCCGGCAGTGGCCAGGCTCCTTCGACAAAGCGGATGTCTACGCCCTTGATGGGGACGATGCCGATGCTCATGCGCTCTTCGCTCCTGTAGCCAAACGAAAACGGGGGCCGAAGCCCCCGTCTCTATATTGCGAGTATGGCGATTAGGTCTTCGCCTTGTCGACCAGCTCGTCAGCCTTGATCACTGGCGTCGCGTTAGCGCGCCGACGAAAAGACCGGGGAGCAAGGCCAAGCTTAGTTCTTCGCCTTGTCCACGAGGGCGCCGGCCTTGATCCACGGCATCATGTCGCGGAGCTTGGCGCCGACTTCTTCAATCGGATGCTCGTCGGCGAGGCGACGGGTCGCCTTGAAGCGCGAGGCGCCGCCCTTGTATTCCTGCATCCAGTCCGAGGTGAACTTGCCCGACTGGATGTCGTGCAGCACGCGCTTCATCTCGGCCTTGGTTTCCGAGGTGATGATGCGCGGACCGGTGACGTATTCACCCCACTCGGCCGTGTTCGAGATTGAGTAGTTCATGTTGGCGATGCCGCCCTGGTAGATCAGGTCGACGATCAGCTTCACTTCGTGCAAGCACTCGAAGTAGGCCATTTCCGGCGCATAGCCAGCTTCCACCAGCGTTTCGAATCCAGCGCGGATCAGCTCGACGAGACCACCGCAGAGAACGGCCTGTTCGCCAAAGAGGTCGGTTTCGCACTCTTCGCGGAAGTTGGTTTCGATGACGCCCGAACGGCCGCCGCCAACGCCCGAAGCATAAGCGAGCGCGATGTCATGGGCATTGCCAGACGCGTCGTGATGCACGGCGATCAGGCACGGCACGCCGCCACCCTTCTGGTATTCGCCGCGAACGGTGTGGCCCGGACCCTTCGGCGCGATCATGATCACGTCGACGGTGGACTTTGGTTCAATGAGGTTGAAGTGGACGTTGAGGCCGTGGGCGAAAGCTAGCGCTGCGCCGTCACGGATGTTGGGCTCGATGTCCTTCTTATAGATATCGGCCTGCAGTTCGTCCGGGGTCAGCAGCATGATGACGTCGGCCCAGGCGGAAGCCTCGGCGACCGACATGACCTTGAGGCCTTCGCCTTCGGCCTTCTTGGCGGACGGCGAGCCGGGACGCAGACCAACGGCAACGTCGGTGATGCCCGAGTCGCGCAGGTTCAGCACATGGGCATGGCCCTGCGAACCGTAGCCAATGATGGCGACCTTCCGGGACTTGATGATGTTGATGTCGGCATCACGATCGTAATAGACGCGCATGGGTATCTCCCCTCAACTGCGTTTTTCTTAGGAGTTCGCCTTGGCCCCATAGAGGGCCAGGAATTGATCCGTCGCCGCCATGACATCGGCTTCGATATTGGCTTCGACATTGGATTGGGTGAGGCTGTTGTCGCCGAGCAGCAGACGGATCTGCACATCGCGGACAACGAGGCCGAAAAAGGTACGATAGGCGTCTTCGCTAGACGTGAAGCGGACAAGCCGCGCATCGCGCGCCGCTTCGAGAATGGGCTTGAGCCTGCGACGGATCGCCATCGGGCCGTTCTCTAGGACGATATTTCCGAGGCTGTCCTTTTCCTGGGCAGCATGGGTGATGGCGGTGCGATTGAGGGTGATGGAGACTTCGCCGATGATCGTCGTCAGCAGGTCGCGCGCAAATTGCTGCAGGCTTTCGCGCAGCACTTTGGCGCTGAGGTGGCTGCGATCGACATGCGGCATGCGCACCTTGGCCGCCTGCCACTGCACGGTGGCCGTGAGGAGCCCATCGCGATCCCCAAACCACTTGTAGAGCGTTTCCTTGGAGCACGACGCGCGTCGCGCCACGGCGGTCATGGTCAGGCCATCGCCATTTTCGACCAGCAGGTCGAGGGCCGCCGTCAGCACGGCCTGCTGGCGCGGCGTAAACGTCTCTTCGCTGATCTTGATGGGCAAAGGCACTTGTCGTTCCCGCACGCCGATGCCGAACGCTTCCGGCACTTTCCGTCCGCAGGCGTACCGTACGGTACGGTTCCGCGCAAGAGGGATTCGTGTGGCTTTCCCGACGAAATGCGGCAGTGCCTTTGCCACATCTTAGATGGGCTGCTTTAACGAATAGATGGATGAAACGCGAGACTCTTTGGCCAAAACGCATTCAAATAGAACGTCATTGCCTATAAGCCGCCCGACCACGACAGCCGGGGCAAAATTTTCTCCTTCGGCGTTAAGGCGCGCAAGACCAGACCTTCTCAATCCCGACTGTGTTGATAGAGTTTTGGAACAAGACGCGACCGCTTCGCGTGGTCTACTTCAAGGAGAAACAGCATGGTGCCCCTCTTCGGAATTCTTGACCCAAGCCACAGCCAGCGGTTCCGAGCTGCCGAAGCTCCACAAAAGCTGAGCTTCTTTGGCGGCGTGTCTGCGCTGACACCCGATGCCATATTCGAGAGCGAGCCGGAGCAAACCGTCGAGGACAAGGCGTCAGACACGCATTTCGATAAACTGGAAAATCCAGAAAATCTCCTCACGCGATGAGCCGCACCCATCTCATCGTACCCGGTCTCAATGGATCCGGCGACGGCCATTGGCAGCATCATTGGATGGCCGATCACGAGCATTCCGAGCTGGTCGAACAGACCGACTGGTCCAATCCCCATGCGGGACGCTGGCTCGCCCGGCTCGAACGCGCCGTCATCGCTCACCCTGGTGCCATTCTCATCGGTCACAGCCTCGGCGCCATTTTGATCGCGCGCCTGGCTTCCAGCTCTGTCGCGCCGCTTGTTGGTGGCGCCGTGCTCGTCGCACCTGCCGATATCGAGCGCACCTCGACCATTCACGCGCGCACCTATGAGTTCGGCACGCTGCCCACTGATGCCCTGCCCTTTCAAGCGCTCGTCATTGCCAGCCGCAATGACGACTATATGAGCCAGGAAAAGGCGCGTTCGCTGACCTCAGCATGGGGCGCCACCTTCCTCGGCTTCGGAGACAACGGCCACATCAACATCGCCAGCGGCTTCGGTCGCTGGACCGGCGGCTATGAATTTGCTCAACAGATCAAGGCAAAAGCCGATCGGCGCTTGCGTCACGACATCGGCAAAGGACTTGTCGAGAATGTCTATCAAATTTAAAGCGGTACCCGCGATACTGATGGCCGTCGCGATCGGACCGGGAACTGCGCATTATGCTGACCAAAAAGGGCAAATACGGGCTCAAGGCTCTTACGGCGCTGTCGCGCCTGCCAGAGGGTCAGTTGACGGGCGTCGCCGAATTGGCTCAGGCCAACGCCATCCCCAAGAAATTTCTCGACGCGATCCTCGCCGAACTGCGCAATGCGGGTTTCGTACGCAGCCGCAAGGGCAAGCTCGGCGGCTACGGTCTGGCCCGACCGGCGGCGGAAATCATGATCGGTCACGTCGTCCGCGTGCTCGATGGCCCGCTTGCGCCCATTCCCTGCGCCAGCCGCACGCGCTATCAGCCCTGCGAGGACTGCGAGGTGGAAACCTGCCAGGTCCGGCATTTGATGCTCGACGTGCGCAATGCCATCGCGCAGGTTCTCGACCAGACCAGCCTGACGCAAATGGCCGCCATGGGCGGCGCCGAAGCGGTGGAGCAATCGCTCACCGCCTGAACAAGCGGAACACCCCATGAGCGCTGCCAACAAGTCGATCATCATCATTGGCGGCGGCGCCAGCGGCGTGTTGCTCGCGGCACATCTCTTGCGAAATCCCGATCCAGATCTTCGGGTCACATTGGTTGAACGTCAGGGCCGCTTTGGCCAGGGCCTCGCCTATTCCGCCCTCCAGCGCGATCACCGCGTCAATGTTCCCGCCCGCGGCATGAGCGCCTTTGCCGATGATCCCGAACATTTCTGGCGCTGGCTGCAGCGCCGCGAACCCGGCCGCCATGCGACTTCCTGGACCTTCGTGCCGCGCCGGGTCTATGGCGCCTATCTCGAACACGTCCTGCGCGAAGCCGGGGAATCCCTGCCCGGTCGCCTACGGGTTTTAAGCGAAGAAGTCGACGCGGTGCGCGAAAGCAAAACCGGCGTCGAAGTTGCCCTAGCCAATGGCACCAGCCTCGTCGCCCGCTGGGCGGCGCTTGCCGTCGGCCACGAAACCCAGCCGGCCCGCGGCAAGGGGATCGCTGTTCGCGCGACGTCCGACCGAGATACGGCGCTTCCGCCCGATTCTCCCGTGATGATCCTGGGGTCCGGCCTCAGCATGGTGGATGCGTGGGTTTCCCTTTCGGAGACAAAACACACCGGCCCTGTCACAGTCGTGTCGCGAAACGGCCTCCTGCCACAGGCCCATAAGGACGTCGCCCCTATCACCATCGACGCTGCTGACGTCCCCTTCGGCACGAGCCTGACTTATCTCACGCGCTGGTTCCGCGAATTGATTGCCGAGACCGAGGCGAATGGCGGCGATTGGCGCAGCGTCGTCGATGGTCTCCGCCCCTTCAATCAGCGCCTTTGGCAAAGCTGGCCCGATCACGAAAAGCGCCGCTTCCTCCGCCACCTTCGCCCATGGTGGAACGTGCATCGCCATCGCCTGCCGCCTGATCTTCATGCTGGCCTCGTTCGTGCGGTTGAAAGCGGCCAGGTCGAGTTGGTCGCCGCCGAGTTCGTCGGCATCGAGCGCCATGGCGACGGCGCCCGCGCCACCATTCGCCCGCGTGGCACTGAGCGGCGGGAAACCATAGATGTCGCCCGCGTCTATGATTGCGGCGGCGTCAGCGTCGATGTCACGGCCAGCGCCAATCCAGTCATCCGCCAACTCATCACCGCCAGCAGCGCCCGTCCCGATCCGCTCCATATCGGCCTCGATGTCGATGAACAGACGGCGCTCATCGCCAGCGACGGCACTGTCTCCCAGCACATTCGCGTCGTTGGTCCGCTCACTCGTGGCCGGTTCTTCGAAATCGAAGCCATTCCCGACATCCGCGTGCAATGCGCCAAACTGGCAACGACGCTCCTGGCCTAGCTGGCGCGGGCTTCGCCAAACCGCGCGATGCCGATCCCGAGCATCACGAGCCCCAATGCGAGGAGAAGGCTGACGGTCACCTCCGCTTGCCCAAGCGCCACCAGGCACATCGCCGACAAAACCGGCGTCAGAAAACTCAACACGCCGATCATCTGGGCATTGCCGTGCTTCATGCCGAAATCCCAGGCCGCGTAGCTGAGTGCAAAGCCGATCGAGGCCACCCCAACAATCGTCAGGCTTAATCCCGGCGCCGGTGGTGCGCCGAGAAGCAGCCAGATCGATCCGTTGATCAGGCTGCTCATCAGGAAGACGACGCCGAGGAACTTGCTCGATAGATATGAGTAGCGCGCGGAAACCGCCGAGAAGACGCTCCAGCTCAGCGAGCACACCACAGCCCAGCCATGTCCCGGCATCAGCGCAAACTGCCCCAGCGCCAGGCCGCGCCCTGCCAGCAGCGCCGCGATCCCCGCCAGCCCCAGTATCCCGGCCACGAGATGATACCACCGCAGCTTCTGCTTGAGGGAAATCGTCGTCAGCACGATCACCAGCAGTGGCCAGGTATAGATGATCAGTGTCGCTTCAAGCGGCGGCGCGTTCTGCACTGCGGCTACCCAGGTGATGTTGTGGAGACCAATGCCAATGAGTCCGAGCCCATAAAACCAGAGCGGCACGATCCGCAGTTCCGGCAGCGGATTTTCGCGCCGGAAGATCCAGAGCACAACAAAGGCCAGCGCCCCGACTCCGTCGCCTAGGGCAACATACAAAAACGGATCGACGCCCACCGCCAGCGCCATGACCGGCGCCGTCAGCGACCAGATCAGCACCGAAGTCAGCCCGCCGAGCGTGCCGAGGCCCGATCGCTTTTCCATATGAAAACGTCCCCGCAAATTGCAGGGACGCTCATATCATCAGCGCGGAATATTCACAGCACTTCCGGTATCCACACCACCATGCTGCCCTTACCGCGATTGGCCCAGAGATAGTAAGGAATGGCCGTCAGGCTCGACTCCTTTTCGACGGGCGGCGTGCTACGATAAAGCCCTTGCCATTCGCCCTCGTCCACCGCGAGCGCCTGCGCTTTCAGCGTCACCACACCATCGAAGAGCCCGCTGTCAGTCTTCGCCTCTACTTCGCCATCGCGCTTGATCCTGATCCTCTGCACACGTCCGCCGGGATTGTCGACTTCCTCGATGCAATAGACCAGCGGCCCGCGCTTCAGCGCGACGCGACCAGCGTTCATGATCACGCCTGGATGCGAATAGAGCCGCTCGGCGGGCATCGGCAGACCAAGCGCAATCGTATCGCCCTTGGCCCAGGTCCGCCGAACCGTGACATAGCCGTTCTCGGGTTTCACCGGCACAGCCTCGCCATTGACCGAGAGGCTCGCGCCCTCGCACCAGCCCGGAATGCGCAGCTTCACGTCGAATTCGGCCGCAGTCTCGGGATCGACAGAAATCTTTATATCGCCCGACCAAGGATAGTTAGACACTTCGCGGAAAGCGACCTTAGTGCCGGCTACGTCGACCATGCTCGAAATCCCACCATAGAGGTGGAACGCCACACCATCCTCAGCCGTCGAGAGGAAATAGCCCCCAACCGAGGCCACGAGCCGCGAGACGTTCATGGTGCAGCACGGGCAGGTATGCCAATCCCAACGGGTTGGCGTACCGTCACTCTCAAGCGGATTGGCATAGAAATAATGCTCGCCATCGCGGCTTAGCCCGGATAGCGCGCCATTGAACATCGCAAGCTCGAGAATGTCGGCATATTTGCCGTCGAGATCGAGATGCAGCATACGCTGCGCCCAGAAGATCAGCGCAACCGAAGCACAGGTTTCGGCATAGGCCGTCTGGTTGGGCAGGTCGAAGTCATGCGTAAAACCCTCGTTATGCGCCGAGGGACCAAGGCCCGCCGTCACATACATCTTGGTTTCCATCACGTCGTCCCAGAGCACCTCGCAGGCGCGCTTGAGCTCGGGATCATTAAGTTCTGCCGCAAGGTCCGCCATGGCCGTATAGAGATACATGGCGCGCACTGCGTGCCCGACCACCTTCTCCTGCTCGCGCACTGGCTTGTGGCTCTGCGAGTATTCGTAATTCGCGAAGACATAGCGTTGTTTGGATTCTGCCCCTTCGCGCGCTTCCCGTTCGATATCGAAATAGTGCGGCGGCTGCTGCCCGCGCTCGTTGATGAGGTAAGTAGCGAAGTCGAGGTGCTTCTTTTCGCCGGTGAGGTAATAGAGCTTCATCAGCGCAAGCTCGATTTCCTCATGCCCATCATAGCCGCGGCGCTTGCCCGGCTCGGTGCCGAAGGTCGAGTAGATGTGGTCGAGATAGCGCTCCATGATATCGAGGAACCGTCGCCGGCCGGTTACGCGATAATAGGCCACCGCGCCTTCGAGCAGATGCCCGGCATTGTACATCTCGTGATTGTCGCGGAGGTTCGTCCAGCGGTTCTGTGGCTCATGCCCCAGATACCAGCAATTGAGATACCCATCCGGCGCCTGCGCCTTTTCGAGGTCATCGACCGCTGCCTCGATCTTGGCTTCGATATCCTCGTCGCGACGATGTGCGAGGGCATAGCTTGCTGCCTCGATCCACTTTCCGACATCGCTGTCCCAAAAGACCTGAACGGTGAATCCGTTGGCGTGACGCGGAAAACGCAGTGGCGGTGCCGGGTTCGGCAGCTTCAGCGAGTCGAGAATGCCGTATTCACCCAGCTTCTTGTGCTGGCTGGGCACAGTCCGGTCGAGCACCGTTTCCAGGCGCTCATGCCAGAATTGTCCTTCAAGCCGCACATCCGGAAACGGCACGGGAGCATAGCGAGACATTTGAGAAAACCTTTTCGCTGACAAATTCTTAGACGTTGGATTTTGAACTTCCTCCTATCCCGATGTCACCCCGGCGAACGCCGGGATGACAGCCAGTGGGAGAGGCGAAAGAGAAAGTTAAATCCGCTTCCCACTCTGCGGATCAAAGAGATGGATCAGCGCCGGATCGATCTCGACCCCAACCCGATCGCCGACCGAAACCGTCGAGCGTTCCGATTGCACCAGTTGCAGGTGACCGTCTGCCGAGGTGAGATACGTTGCCGAGCCCGTCGATTCCACATTGCCTACCGGGAAGTGGAAAGTCGGCGTGCCGGTCGCGAGCTTCATATGTTCCGGCCGCAAGCCCGCAACCACCGGCTGGTTCGGCTCTGCCTGTCGCGCCAGCGGAATACGCTCGCCCCCGACGAGGTTCACAGCCCGCCCATCACTCGCAATCTTGCCTTCGATGAAATTCATCGCCGGCGAGCCAATGAAGCCTGCCACGAACCGGTTGACCGGATGATCGTAGAGATCAAGCGGCCGCCCCTGCTGTTCGATGATCCCATCGCGCATCACCACCACCCAATCGGCCATGGTCATGGCCTCGATCTGGTCATGCGTCACGTAGACCGATGTCGCGCCAAGCCGATCATGCAGCGCACGGATTTCCTTGCGCATCTGCACGCGCAGCGCCGCGTCGAGGTTCGAAAGCGGCTCGTCGAAAAGGAACGCCTTGGGGTTACGGATGATCGCCCGACCCATGGCCACGCGCTGGCGCTGCCCGCCAGAAAGCTGGCGGGGATAGCGTGGCAAAAGCTGGCCCAACCCCGTCGTCTGCGCCACCTCGGCCGCCTTGGCTTTTGACTCAGCCTTGCCGACACCATGGAGCCGCAGCGAATAGGTGAGGTTTTCCTCCACCGTCATGTGCGGGTAGAGCGCATAGCTCTGGAACACCATGGCAATGTCGCGATGCCGTGGCGGAACCCCGGTCATCGTCTTGCCAGCGATGGACAATTCGCCCGAACTGATGGTTTCGAGCCCGGCAATCGAGCGCAACAGCGTCGATTTTCCGCATCCCGAAGGCCCGACCAGCGCAACGAAGCTGCCCTTGTCGATCGTCAGGCTCACATTTTTGAGGGCATGAAACGACCCATAGTGCTTTTCGATATTCTTGAGTTCGATCTGGGCGGTCATTTGAGGGCTCCCGAGGTGAGGCCGGAGACGATACGGCGCTGCAACAGCACGAAGACGGCAAGGATCGGCGTCACATAGATCGCCGAATAGGCCATGATGGAATTCCAGTCGGTCGAATTGGGACCGAGGAAGCCGGAAAGGCCGACGCTGGCCGGTTGCAGCGATGGGTCTTGGATGATCGACTTGGAGTAGATGTATTCGCCGAACGAGCTCATGAAGGTGAGAATGGCGCAGACCAGAATGCCGTTTCGGGCCAGCGGTAGGACGATCGAGAAGAATGCCCCCATGCGGGAATTGCCATCGACGAGCGCCGCTTCTTCGAGTTCCCGCGGCACCGTCATGAATGTTGCGCGGACCAGCACAACGAAGAACGGCATGGCTTTGGCGGCTGCAGCGAGCACCACGGCGGTGCGTGGATAGTTGAGCAAGCCGAACTGATTGAAGGCGACGAAGAGCGGGGTCACCATCACCGATGCTGGCAGAACCTGCAGCATCAGAATGGCAAAGAGGCCCACATCCACCCAGACATTGCGATACCGCGCCAGCACATAGGCGCAGCCCGTGCCAAAGATGACCGTAATCGCCGTCACGCCCGCCGCGATCAGCGTCGAGTTCCAGAGATAGACCCCCATGGTGCGCCGCGTCCAGACAGCGCCATAGACTGACGGATCAGCTTCGCGCGGCCAGAAGGTCGGCGGATTGGCAAAGATCTCCGAACCCGATTTGAGGCTGGTGATATACATCCAGTAGAGCGGGAAGAGATAAACCGCAGCCAGCGCCAAGGCGACGGCCAGCAGCAGCCAGGGAACATAAGGCCGGGTCATCCGCGCACCTCGTGCCGGGTTGAACGCACATAGATGATGGAGGCGAACAGCACGAGCACCAGCATCATCACGGAAATGGTCGCGCCCTTGGCAAAGTCGTAGAGCTGGAAGCTCATCTGCCAGGACCAGTATTGCGCCACCGTCGAGGTATTGGCCGGACCACCCTCGGTAATGGCGGGGAAAAGGTCGAACTGCTGCAAGGTGCCGATCAAGCCAAGCGACAGCACCGCGCCGATCGTCGACCGCATCATCGGCAGCGTGATGGTCCAGAAGCGCTGGAAGGCATTGGCACCATCGAGTTCCGCAGCCTCATAGAGATCGCGCGAGATACCCGCGAGGCCCACCGAGAGCAGCAGCATATTGAAGGCAAGGCCAAGCCAGATATTGGCAATGATCACGGCCCAGATCGAAACGCTCGGATCCGATTTCCAGAAGATATTGGATTGGATGATGCCAAGGCTCTTGAGGATGGCGTTGAGCACCCCGAAGTCACCGGCGAGGATCCAGCTCCAGATCGCGCCGACCACGAGACCGGGCATGACCCAGGAGACGAGGAAGAGTCCGCGAATGGTGGCAGCGCCTGGAAACTTCTGCGCGAAGAACAGCGCCAGCGCAAAGCCGAGCACAAATTGTCCGGCCATGGAGAAGAAAACGAAGACCGCCGTATTGCGCGTGACGAGCCAGAATTCGGGCTGACGCACCACGTCGATATAGTTTTGGATGCCGGCAAATGGCCGGATGAACGAGCCCAGGGTGAACATGTCCACCTGCTGAAAGCTCATCAGCACATTATAGACCAGCGGCAAGCCCGCCATGGCGATGAGAAAGAGCATCGCGATACTGATCAGAAGAATATCGAATCCCACGCCATCGCGCAGGCCAGACAGAAATCGTTGCATAAGACCTCCAAGGCGGGCCGCAGGCCACCCCTCCCTCTGCGGGAGCAGTCAGATTGCAAAGCACTTGGGGTGAAGGAGCCTTCTCTTCAGGGAGGACTAAAAAGCCCCCTCACCCCAACCGAATTCACTGACGCGAATTCGGTGATGCTTCGTGTCGACCTCTCCCCTTGGGAGAGGTCAGGACCTTACTTTCCGAGGATGGTGTCGATCGAAGCCTGGGCCTGATCCAGCGCGTCCTTGGACGACATCTGGCCGGTCAGAGCTGCCTGCATGGCGTCATAGATCGCCTTGGAGATCTTCTGCCATTCAGGGTGCGGACCGCGCGGCTGAGCAAACTTCAGCTGTTCCTGGAACACCTTGAGAGCAGCGTCCTTATGCGCATCGCCGCTGGCGGGCAGAGCGATATCAGCGCGGGCTGGCAAGTTGCCGAAGTCTTCAAACATCGTGCCGTCCTTGCTCGAGAAGAACTCGAGCGCACGGAAGGCTTCGTCCGGATGCTTGGTCGTCGACATGATGCCCCAATCGAAGCCACCGAGAGCCGAAGAGCGATCGCCGCCTTCGGTGATGGTGGGGAGCAGCGTCACGCCCCAATCGAACTTGGCGTCTTCGATCATGCGATCGACTTCCCATGGACCGGAAACCGCCATGGCGGCATTGCCCGAGTTGAATGTGCCGGTCGAATCCCACTGACCCAGGCTGAGGACGTCCTTGGAGGCCCAGCCATTGTCGATCATCTTCTTCCACAGATCGAGCACCTGGGCCGCTCCCTCGGTGTTCACGTGGTCATAGCCGCCACCCGACATCTGGATGATGGGTAGGAACTGGAACGTGCCTTCTTCGCCGGCGCGAGCGGAGAACGTCGCGCCATAGACGCCAGCGGCGCTATCGGTTAGCTTTTCAGCATCCGCAGCAAATTCATCCCAGGTCTGCGGCGGCTCGGTGATTCCGGCCTTGGCAAAGAGATCCTTGTTGTAGAAGACACCGATCGTGTCCGTATATTTCGGAATGCCGTAGAGCTTGCCGTCCCAGGTGACGGAATTGAGCGGGCCTTCGAAATACTGCGCCTTGCTCAGGATTTCCGAGTTCTTCACGCGATCGGTGATGTCGAGCATCGCCCCGCGCGAGGAGAACATGGCAAAGTCCGGATTATCGAACGAGACGATATCGGGCGCATTGCCAGTCGCGAAGGCGCGCAGGGTTTCGTTGACCAATTCGTCGAACGGCACGGCGCGATATTCGACGACGATATCTTCATTGGCTTCGTCGAATTCCTTGGACCAGGTGTCGGCGATACCGGGACGATCGACGCCATCGATCGACCAAATCTTCAGCGTCACCTGCGCGAAGGCGGGCGTCGCAAGGCTCATTGCGCCAATGCTGGCGGCAGCCATCAGTGCGGCAAAATGCAGTTTCATGTCGTTCCTCTCCCAAGCGGCACAAGCGCCGCAAATTGCTCCGATTGGGGCCCTCCAGCCCCAGCCAGGCTTTAGTCGACGGTGGCTTCTACCCCTCCGCGTCGATGCGTAACCGCAGCGTTTCCGCCGCAGGATTGTCTGATGACGAGACGGCACGGCAGTTTCCGGATCCCCGGCTCAACTGCCCTCCCCTCCGCCAATTCCAGGACCAGCCGCCCGGCTTCCCGCCCGATGGCTTTCAAGTTCATGTCGACCGACGTCATCGGCGGTCGCGTCTGGCTCGCAACGATGTCCCAGTTGTCGAACCCGACCACGGCGACATCATCCGGCACGCCGACCCCACGCTCGCTCAAGGCATCGACGACGCCGCGACCGATCTGGTCATTACCGCAGAAAATCGCATCCGGCCGCGCGCCTTCAGCGGTCCACAGAAGATCGACGGCCGCATGCCCCCAATGCTCGGACCACTCGCCATGGAGCACGATCCCCTCGCCTCCCAGCGCGTTGCGATAGGCTGCCGCGCGCTCACGCACCGAGGCGAAGGTCTCAGGACCGGTAACGTGGACGATACGTTTCCGACCCAGACGCTTGAGATGCTCGACCGCCTCGGTCGACCCTTGGGCATCGTCTGAAACCAGCGTAACCGACCCCTCATGCCCCTCGGTAAAGGCATAGACCACCGGCACTGGCAGGTTGCTGAGGTCCACCGGCAACCGTCGGTCCACACGCTTGCCCGAGGCGATGATTCCATCCACCTGCTTGTCGAGCATGGCATCGAGATGAAGCTTGCCCAGCGCCGGATCATCCTCGATCCCGCACAGAAAAACCGACACGCCCTGATCAACCAGCGCTTCCGAAATCCCCGCCATCACCGGCAGTGTAAAACGCCCATAGCTGTCGTTGGTCAGCAGCCCGATCGTAAAACTCCGGCGATGGATCAACCCACGCGCCATCGCATTGGGCCGAAAGCCCAGTTCTGCCGCAGCGGCCTTAACCTTGGCCCGCGTCTCGTCGGTCATGCGGCCCGTATCGTTTAAGGCCTTCGAGGCCGTCGCAACGCTCACACCGGCGAGGTGCGCGACATCGTAAATGCGAACTCGACCTCCCCCAGCGCTCACGAAACCCTCCCGAGAAACCGTTTTCTCATCCAGAGAAAACGTTTTTCTTGCCTACGTCAAGTTAAGTATGACTTATGCGGCAACAAATTCTCGGCCCCGGCTGGCCTTGAGATAATTGAGCGCATGCACCTGCCCCGTCATCTCGAGATCGCCGCGATAAACCGGGTCATGCCAGCCCTCGATATCGATCGAGCCCTGATAGCCCGCGAGCCGCAATTCCGAGATCACATCGGTCCAGTTGCTATCGCCAAAACCCGGCGTGCGCATGAAGACGAACTTCTCCTTGCCGAAGACGCCATGCTCCTTGATGACCTCCCAGCGGATCGTCGCGTCCTTGCCGTGGATGTGGAAGAATTTGTGCGCCCATTTCCGGATCTGCGGCATGGGGTCGATCAGATAGACCATCTGATGGCATGGCTCCCATTCGAGCCCGATATTGTCGTCCGGCGTCTCGTTGAACATCAACTCCCAGGCATCGGGATTGTGGGCGATGTTCCAGTCGCCGCTCGCCCAATTCCCGTCCATAGCGCAGTTTTCGAAGGCGATCTTCACGCCCTTGTCCGCGGCGCGCTTGGCCAATTCGCTCCACACTTCCTTGTAGCGCGGCAGGCTATCCGTCAGCACCTTGTTACGGATGCGTCCGGTGAAACCAGCGACGCAGGTCGCCCCGAAATAGTGCGCATTGTCGATGCACTGCTTCCAGCCTTCGAGCGTCTGGCGGTCCATCTCCTGGTCTTCGAGGGGATTGCCGAACATGCCGATGGTCGAAATGGTGATGTCGCGGTCCCCGATCGCATCGAGACAGCGCTTGCCCAGTTCCGCCAGATCCTGGCCATTCGTCGTCTGCCAGAAGAACGGCTCAAAGCTTTCAAAGCCGAGGTCCGCGATTTTTGCGATATTCTCCGGCGCCTTTCCTTCCGTGGATTGGATCATGGTGCCGATGCGAATGGATTTGGCGGGGTTGGACACGAACAAAAACCTTAAGCTGAAATCTGAACACGTTGCTTGAGCCGCGCGCTTTCGATGGCCCCGAAGACCATGGCGAGGCTTTTGATGTTGTCACTGCCCACCGTCTCGGGCGCAGAGCCGGCCTCGATAGCGTCGAGGAAATCAGCGATGACGCTGGCATGCCCCTCGGTCTTCGAATCGTCGGGCATTTCGGGAATGTTGAGCGGCTGCAGATCGCGGAAGAACCCTTCTGTGCCCGCCACCTGGTGCGCTTCGAATTTGTCGTAGCCGTCCCAGAGCAGCGTGCCCTTGGTGCCGACAATCCGCCAGTAGGCTTCCCAGCTCGTATTGGCGCCCTCGGCGCTCCAACTGCCGCGATAGTTGAAGACGATATCGTCCTCGAATTCGAAGATCGCGTTCGCCGCCGCGCCATGGGAATACCAGGAGCCCGGCGGATTGACCTCGAGGCAGTAGACAGCCTTGGGCGCCGTACCAGCCATGAACCGCGCCGCGTCGAGCGTGTGGATCGCCATGTCAAGCAGCAGCACGTTTTCCATCTGCTCGCGGAAACCGCCGAAATGCGCGCCGACGAAGAAATCGCAATTGATCGAGGTCAACTGCCCCAACGCGCCGCTTTCGATCACCTGCCGAATGCGCCGCACGCCCGGCACATAGCGCCGGTTCTGCACCACGGCATGGATTTTACCGGCCGCCTTGGCCTCAGCCACCATCCGTCGCGCAGCATCGAGCGTCGGCGCCATCGGCTTTTCCGTCAGCACATGACAATCATGGCGCAACCCGGTCGCAACGAGTGCAGGCCGCGCATTGGGCACGACGACGTCGAACAGCAGATCGGGTTTGGTCTCGGAAAGAACCATATCGAGATCGCTACCGATCACCACATCCGAAAGGGAAAATTCTGCAGCCCGCGCCTCGGCTACCTTCGGGTCGAGATCCACGAGGCCGACAATGCGCACCCGTCCCTTGAGCAAAGGGTGCTCGGTCAGAGCGTTGAGCCAGCCTCTGGACATGGCTCCGCAACCCGCAAGTACGGCTGTAAACTGCAAAGATCCTCTCCCCTGCAACAATCGGCGGGCCTCTTGTGGGGCGTCCTGCACGTGTTGCCGTAAACGTTTACGACGCTACAATCGGGAGCGATTTCATGTCAAGACATCGCCGTAAACGTTTCTGGAAATTTCTTGGGGGGCCAAGTGAAGGGCATCAGACGGCTTGCGCAAGAGCTCGACATTTCGATCGGCACGATCTCTCGCGCCCTTAATGGCCGCGCCGATGTCAGCCCGGACACCCGCCAGCGCGTTCTCGAAGCCGCCGCCGCCATGGGCTATGTGCCCAATCAGGCCGGCCGCAGTCTTCGCCAAGGTAACACCAATGCCATCGGCTTCATGATCGAGCTGGGCGCCGATGTGAACGGCGGCAATGACAACTTCTTCATGGGCGTCTTCGATGGCGTGCAGTCCGTGCTCGCCCGCCACCATCTCGATCTGATCGTACTGCCCTGCCCCACGGGCGAAGATCCTGCCGTCTATCTCCAGCGCATGATGGCACGGCGCCTAGTCGATGGTCTCATCATCTCGGCGACGCACCGCAAGGACACGCGCATCGATATGCTGACCAAAATGCGCATCCCGTTCATCACTCTTGGGCGCTCCAACACCCCCGGCGACTATCCCTGGATCGACCTCGATTTCGACGGCGCCGCCCGCCGCGCCATCGATCGGCTGGTCTCGGCCGGCCATAGCCGCATCGCCGTGGCCGTGCCCGGCAATGACATCAATCTCGGCTTCATCTTCCTTGATGGCTATAAGGCAGCGCTGGCTCGCCACGGCATCGCCTTCGACCCGTCCATGGTCTTCCGCGTGCCGTCGTCAGAGCTTGGCGGCTATCAGCTTGGCCACGAGCTCTTGGCCATGAAGGACCGCCCCAGCGCCGTCATCCTCAATTATGAATTGCTGGCGCTCGGCCTCTATCGCCAACTCGGAGAAGCTGGCCTTCAAGCCGGGCGAGATCTCGCAGTGATCGGTTTCCGCGAAAATCCAGTCTCTCGCTACATGTCGCCTCGCCTCACCTGCTTCCGCCTTTCCCTCACCGGGCTGGGCGCTGCCATCGGTGAGGCGCTGCTAGCCACGATGCCGGCTTATGCCGAGGCGTATCCCCTGGGCCGAACACAGCGGATTTGGCCGATGGAATTGGTCCCTGGCGAGAGTGACGGCGCCTAGGACAGCTTACCCCAGCCACTTCCCAAAAAACGCCAGCACCGCCTCCCGCATCCGCGGCGTTTCCTGATGCCCGACACCTGGCTCGCTCACAAGCTCCAGCTTCCCCTGCGCTTCGGCGTACGCGGGCTGCAACTCCGCCCAGGCCCGCTGCACGGCCAGCGGCGGGCTCAAATGATCGGCCTCGCCAACGCAGATCAATTGCGGCCGCGGTGCGATCAGGGCCGCAATCGTCCCGCCATCGGCCTCGCGCAGCAGGCCCGGCACGGTCAGATAAATCCCGTGCCCGTCATGCGCGCCGAGTTCGATCATGGTTCGGAAATCGGCAAAGCAGCAGAGATGTGCGACGGCGGCGATCCGATCATCGATCGCGGCAAGCCAATAGCTCAACACGCACCCCATCGAGAGCCCGAATGCCCCGATGCGCTTGGCGTCGACATCGTCGCGTCGTGCAAGATAAGTCAGCGCCGCTGCGTGATCAGACAACATTTCACCGAACAGCGATTTGCCGTGCCAAAGCAACGCCTTGGCCGCAGCGCTTTCGCTCACTGTCGCCCGCTCGCCAAAGATCGGCATATCGATGCAGAGCGTCACATAGCCGGCGCGCGCGAAAACCGGCCCCAGCGGCCCCACCAGATATTCGCGCCCATCGAGCAATTCACGGGCGCCGATCGCATAGCCGCCGCCATGTGAATGCCCATACAGTATCGCGGGCAATTTGCCCTCATTCTCCGCCGGCCGCGTCAGGATTCCCCGTACTTCCTGCCCGCCGATCTGCATGCGTAAATATTCGACGACATAATCGCCGTGGTCTTCGATCTGCCGATCAGTTTCGACAACCGACCGTTGCTCAAAACCCAAAAGCGCGCGAAATCTCTCAGCGTTAAACGTCATCTATGCTTTGCCTCTTGCGGGCCGGTCGCCGACCCGATGGTTGAAGCGCGCGAGGGCAAGACCGAAAACGATCAGCAGCAGCCCGCCGCCAAGGATCGACAGAGGTTGCGCGCCGAGGAAGGTGAACCACTGCGTGAAAAAGTGGACGGCGCCGAAAACGGCGACGCTATTGACCACCCAGCGCCGGTTTGCTGCAACGGCCCAGGCGCCAAATGCGAGCAGAGCCAGCGCCCAGACGATTGAAAACCACGTCGAACTGATGCCGGCGCTATCGTCGCCAAAGAGAGAACCGAGGAGAAAGGCCCCGTTGACCAGCACAATCGCCACGCGCATGGCGACGATAGCCAGACCTTCCTCTGCGGGCCGCAGGCGCAGCGAAATCAGATAAAGGGCAAGGATCAGTGCGCACAAACCGACGATGACGGTGACCATCATGTGGTTTGGCGGCCAGGACACATCGTTGAACACGAGAATGGTGGCGAAACCGAGCACCGCCAGCGCCGCCAGAAGGCCGGATCGCGCAACGATTGATGCGGCGGCCAGTCCGATCGTCAGCGCCACGCGCACCAGCGGATTGTCGCCATAGAGCCCGCCGATGCCGCTGCAGAGTGCAAGGGCGCCAATTGTCATGATGATCTGTGCGAAGAGCTGCAGCCGCGCCAAGCCGCGCAGCCGTACGATTAGACCGGCAGTAAAAAGCACAACGCCGAGCGCGACCAAGGTCTCGAGCGTCGGGAGCAAGGCCCCGATGCCACCGCAAACCGCTATGGCGCCGAGCGCGAAGAGGATATTGGCGCCGAGGGCGCCGGTATCGGCCGCCGCAAAACCTTTGAGACGTTCAGCTTCCTCGGGCGAGATTTTGCCCGCCGCGACAAGCGCATCAAGGTCTAGCGTAATCTTCATCGCCCTCTCCCAGTGCGCCGTTCAAGGTTAGTGTAACGTTGCGATTCTGCCCATGCCAGAGCTGCTTAACACGCACCCCTGCAATGTCGGCCCACGAATATCTCCATCGGCACTTGCCGATAGAGCGAACGAAGTGCATCTATCCAGCGATGCCGTTTCCGGCGACGCCTTTCGAGAGAATTTCATGACCGAACTATTTTCCCCCATCACCCTGCGCGACCTGACCCTGCGCAACCGAACCGTTGTCGCCCCGATGTGCCAATATTCCGCTATCGATGGCTTCGCCAATGATTGGCACTTCGCCCATCTCGCCCGCTTCAGCATCGGCGGCTTTGGGCTCGTTATTTTCGAGGCGACTGGGGTCGTTGCAGAAGGCCGCATTTCCTATGCCGATCTCGGCCTCTGGAAAGACGAGCATATCGCTCCCCTCGCTCGTATCGTAGACTTCCTCCACACGCAGGGCTCGGCCGCGGGCATCCAGCTTGCCCATGCCGGCCGCAAGGCTTCGACCCCCGTTTCCTGGCGCGGCCCGGAAGAGCTGCAGACCGAGGAGCAGAAGAAGGCCGCCGGTTACGAACATTGGCAGCCTGTTGCGCCGAGCGCTGAATCGGCCAATCCGGCTGATCCGAGCTTCCAAGTGCCGACAGAACTCGACCAGGCCGGCATCCAGCATGTGATTGATGGGTTCGTCGCCGCGACGCTTCGCGCCGAAAAGGCGGGCTTCGACACGGTCGAAATCCACGCCGCCCATGGTTACCTCCTCAACCAGTTCCTCTCGCCGCTCGCCAACCATCGGACCGACGAATATGGCGGCAGCCGAGAGAACCGCATGCGCTTGGTGCTTGAGGTCACCGAGGCTGTGCGCGCCGCTTGGCCGGCCCACAAGCCGCTCCTCGCGCGCATCTCGGTCAGCGACAATGCCGAAGGCGGTTGGACGGTCGAGGACAGCGTCGTGCTCTCGCGCGAACTTAAGGCACGCGGCGTCGATGGCATCGATTGTTCGAGCGGCGGGTTTGCGCAGGGCCGTATCGCCTCGGCGCCCGGCTATCAGGTCGATTTCGCCCGGGCGGTCAAGCAAGGCGCCGATATCCCCACTATGGCCGTCGGTCTTCTTGGCGATGTGCATGAAGCCGAAGCGATCATCCAGCGCGGCGACGCCGATTTCATCGCCCTTGCACGTGGCGCAATGAACGACCCCAATTGGCCCGTTCATGCTCAACGCGAACTGGGCAGCGTCGACTACTCGCTCTGGCCGGTCCAAACGCAACGCGTTTCCGATCACGACCGCATCCTCGGCCTACAACGCGCCTAACAATCTCAAGCCCGGCACAACCTCTCGTCCGACCTGAAACAAAATAAGCCCATCCGACCGTGAGGTTAGATGGGCTTTCGTTTATCTCACCGCCAATAGCTATCTCGTCCGGCCGCCCCCAAAAATCCTCTCAGCCATCGAAATTTCGCCGCAAGGCGGGAACAGCCTTGTACCTGTCATTTGAGGTGACCATCTTGGCTGCATAAAGGGAGAAGTGCATGGATACCAAGGCAGCAATCATTGCCCTGCTCACCGTCTGGGGTGTCGGCGCCGCGGGGTGCATTCCCGCAGCGGCAGAAGACACTGCGATCGATGGCGACGTCGATACTGACAGCGACAACCCATTGCTCAACAAAGTCTGGATACAGCAGGGTGATACCGCTAGCCCCGGTGCGGCGCAGATCTTTCTCGCCGACGGCACGCTAGTCACCGATAGCTGCTGGGAGACCTACCGCCTCTCCAAATGGCAGCAGGTTTCTGACACAGCCATTTCCTGGGACGAAGATGGCATGACCATCAATGCGGACATTGTCAGCGTGTCGCCGAGCGAACTGGTCCTCAACCTGCATCTGGTTAGTGAGAATGTCGAACAGCGATTCGTGCTGGCCGACGTTCCCTATGTCTGCCCTGACATGCCGAAATAAGCGGCCTAAATCACCACCTGCGTGCCGATCTCGACAACTCGACCCGTCGGAATATGGAAATATTCCGTCGCGTCGCTGGCGTTGCGCGCCAAACGAACGAAGAGGCGATCCTGCCAGAAGCGCAGCATGCCGCTTTTGTTTCCGACTTTGAGCGACCGACGCGACAGGAAGAAAGAGGTGGACATGATATCGAACTTCCAGCCTAGTTTGCGGGCGAGCGCCAAGGCCTTGGGAATGTTCGGCGTTTCCATATAGCCGAAGGTCACGACGACACGGAAGAACAGCTCGTTGTAGGCGTCGATCGTCACCTTCTCATCATCTGGCACACGCGGAGAGGCCGAGGTCTTGACCGTCAGGATGACGTTCTGCTCGTGCAACACCTTGTAGTGCTTGAGAGAGTGCAAGAGCGCCGTCGGCGCGCCTTCGATATCGCTGGTGAGGAAGATCGCGGTCCCGGGCACCGTGGTCGGTTTCTTCTTGGCCAGATTGTTGACTAGAAACTCCAGCGGAACTTCGTCGCGCCGCGTCTTGTCCGCCAGGCGCTTCCGTCCGGCCATCCAGCTCCACATCAGGAGTGCGACCCCGAGTGCAACTGCCGCCGGCACCCAGCCGCCTTGGAAAAGCTTGGACACGTTCGCGGCGAAGAAGCCGCCATCGATGCACAGATAGACGGCACCGAAGAGGACGACGACAATGGGGTTCCATTTCCAGTTGCGCCACATGACGACAACGAGAAGCAGCAGCGTCACGATCATCACGCCGGAAACGGCGATACCGTAAGCATTTGAAAGGGCTTCAGAACTTCTGAACGCCGCCACTAGCACCAGCACGCCGATCATCAGCATCGAATTGATCTGCGGCATGTAAATCTGGCCGCTCTGCGTCGCCGAGGTGTGATGCACGACCATGCGCGGCAGCATATTGAGGGCGATGGCCTGCTGCGTAAGGCTATAGGTGCCGGTGATTACCGCCTGGCTCGCAATGATCGTCGCGAGGGTAGCGAGGCCGACGAAGGGCAAAAGGCCCCATTCCGGGATCATTTCGAAAAACGGGCTCGCGACGTTATCGACGCCATGGCCGATGACGTAGGCGCCCTGGCCAAAATAGTTGAGCAGCAGACAGGGAAAGACGAGGCCGAACCAGGCGAGGACGATGGGCTTGCGGCCAAAATGACCGAGGTCGACATAGAGCGCTTCGGCGCCGGTCACGGCAAGGAAGATGGCACCAACGACGACGAAAGCGATGCCGATATGTGTGGTCAGAAACTGCAGGCCGAGCAGCGGGTTAAGCGCCTGGAGCACATCGGGGTGTTGGAAAATGTTGACCAAACCGGCGATGCCGAGCGTCAAGAACCAGACCATGGTGACCGGGCCGAAAACGATCGAGACCTTGGCCGTGCCGAACCTCTGGACGGCAAAAATGCCAAGGATGATCACAAGGGTGATCGGTACGACCCAGCGGGTCATGCCCGGCTGAACCAGTTCGATACCTTCGACGGCGGAAAGCACTGAAATTGCTGGCGTAATGATCGCGTCGCCAAAGAAAAGCGCCGCGCCGAGAACGCCGAGCGTCGTGATCCAGATCGGCGGATTGGTGAATGTTTTGCGCGCCAGCGCCATCAGCGACAGCGTACCGCCTTCGCCATTATTGTCGGCGCGGGTCACGAAGAACACGTATTTGACGGCCACCGTCAGGGTCAGCGCCCAGACGATCAGCGAGAGAAGGCCCAGCACTTCGATGTTCGACGCTGCGGCTCCGGGCCTGACCTGCATGGCCTGACGAAAGGCGTAAATCGGGCTAGTGCCGATGTCCCCATAGACGACGCCGATGGCGCCAAGGGTGAGAATGGGGAGATTATTGTGTGAGTGCCCGGCGTCACCGGTCGCTGCCACACCGGCATGACCGGTCGAATCCACTTGCGTCATGAGCTTTTGGGCTCTCGCTGTTAAGGGCGGGCGCCGCTATACACCCGCCCATTCCCACACACAACACCATTAGAGTTACAGAACTACAAAGGCATGCAGGGGTTGCACCTTTCGGCACAACCCCTGCAAGGCAAACGAGACTTGGAGGTCTTCGTTATTCCGGTTGGCGCTGCGGCTTAGCCGCGAGCAGCCTTGGCTGCATTGCCCCACCAGATAAGCTGGTCGAGCATGTCCTTGGTCGAAGCGCCGATCGACGGCTCGATGTCGGACATTGGCTTGTTCTGCTGACCAAGCGGGTGCACGGCAAAGAAGTCACCGCCGGCAATGTGAACGGCCGAGCGGGTCGAAACCATCTGGAGTTCGATACCGATGGTGCGGAGGTTTTCGATGGCGCGAGCAGCACCGACAGTGCCATAGCCGACTGCACCGAAAGCCTTCCTGTTCCACTCGACATAGGCCTGGTCGAGAGCATTCTTCAGCGCGCCGGTGACAGCGCGGTTGTATTCAGCAACGACGAAGATGAAGCCGTCGAATTCGCCGATCTTCTTCTGCCAGCGAACAGCTTCCGGGTTCTGCGACGGCATCCAGGCATTGGAGGCCATTTCGTCGAAGAACGGCAGGTCGAAATCGCGGAGGTCAACGATCTCGGCTTCGATTTCGGGGCGCTCGTTCGCCTTTTCGAGGATCCACTTGGCGGGGACATCGCCGAAACGGGTGGGACGGGTGGACGAGATGATGACGCCGATCTTGAGCTTGGACATTTGATGCCCTCCTTGGTCACAAAAGGTAACTGAGGCGATATATGTGCCTGAGAGCATTTTCCTCAAGAGGGCACCGACGTGTGATCCAGGGTCACACGATTGCCTAAGGCACATTCATGTAAGTATTGGATCTGGCTGATGTTTAGCGATTGTCAGGCGGAGTTGTAACGCGGCGCCTTGGCTCCGTCGTCCAGGCGGCGACGAAGCGTTCGCAGAGCCGAAACAATGAGGGTCAGGCTAGAACCTCGATATAACGCCTGGTCGCTGCATCGAACCCCATCAGCAAAGCATCGGCGGTAATGCCGTGGCCGATGGATGCCTCGGCAACGCCGACAACGGCGAGTTGAAAGGCTGGCAAGTTGGCAAGCGTGAGGTCGTGGCCAGCATTGACTCCAAGGCCGGCGTCGAGAGCGGCCTGGCAGGTAATGGCAAGCGCCTCGAGTTCGACCAGTGCCTGTTCCGGATCGGCATAACAGGCACCATAGGGGCCGGTGAACAATTCGATCCGGTCCGCACCTGTGGCTTTCGCGGCCGCGACCCCTTCCCTTCCGGCGTCAGGGTCGCAGAAGAGGGAAATACGACAATCGGGCCGCCGCATCTGCTGGACGACGGAGGTCAGAAAATTGTTCTTGCCAACAAAATCCCACCCGTGATCGGAAGTGGCTTGAGCCGGATCGTCCGGGACCAGCGTCACTTGGTGCGGATTAACGTCCTCGATCAGTTCGAGGAAGTCATCGCTGGGATATCCCTCGATGTTGAATTCTGCGTCTGGATAGTCCTGCCGCAGCAGAGTGCTGAGGTCGTAAACGTCGGTGCGACGGATATGCCGCTCATCTGGCCGGGGATGGATGGTGATGCCGCTCGCGCCCGCATCGAGAACCACGCGCGCAATGCCGGTGACGCTGGGCCACGGCAAATCGCGGCGATTGCGCAATTGTGCGACGGCGTTGAGATTGACGGACAGAAGAGTCATGGCACGGCCCCGAGTGATTGCCCCTGCCTTACACCAAGCAGAGCGGGCCGCCCAAGCCAACCTTTTATGAACCGGTCAGATTATGTGCCCGGCATCATCATATATCCACGCCTGACTACGTGGATAGAAAGGCCGCCGCAGTTGCCCGCGGCGGCGCTTAATCACATGCCTTCGGGACCACGGCCGATGGCAGCGAGGCCGGTCCGCACCACTTCGACGAGACCGAGCGGGCCCATCAAGGCGATGAAGCTATCGATCTTGTCCGGCTTGCCGGTCACTTCGAAGACGAAGCTCTCGACGGTGGCATCAACGATGTGGGCGCGGAAGGCATCGGCCAGACGAAGCGTTTCGGCGCGGTGCTCGCCCGTGCCCTTCACCTTGATCAGGGCCAGCTCGCGCTCGACATAGTTGCCCTCAGCCGTCAGGTCATGCACCCGATGGACGGGCACGAGACGCTCGAGCTGGAGCTTGATCTGCACCAGCACCTTTGGCGTTGCGACCACGACGACAGTGATGCGACTAAGTCGCCGGCCATGTTCCGTCTCGCTGACGGTCAGGCTTTCAATATTATAGCCGCGCGCCGAAAAGAGGCCGACGACGCGCGCGAGGATTCCCGGCTCATTGTCCACGAGGACGGACAGCGTATGGCGTTCGGTCTGTTGCGTTTCCTGGGTCAGGAAATAAGCGGACCCGGTCGGCTGCATATGTGCGTTCATTTCTCGTTCCTCCGCCGCCGGCTTAGACCAGCGCGCGCCCCTTTTCGTCGATGATCGAACCGAGATTGGCCGTATCGGGCAGGATGATCTCGTTGTGCGGCTTGCCCGATGGGATCATCGGCAGGCAGTTTTCGTCCTTTTCGACGATGACGTCGAACAGAACCGGGCCGTCATAGTCGAGCATTTCGGCAATTGCGGCGTCCAGTTCGGCCGGGTTTTCGCAACGGATCCCCTTGCCGCCATAGGCTTCGGCGAGCTTGACGAAATCGGGCAGCGATTCCGAATAGGAATGCGCATAGCGCGAGCCGTGCAGCAGATCCTGCCACTGACGAACCATGCCCATGCGCTCATTATTGAGGATGAAGATCTTGATCGGCAGGCGATATTGAACCGCCGTCGACATCTCCTGCATGGTCATCTGCACCGACGCTTCGCCGGCAATGTCGATCACCAGCGCATCGGGATGCGCCACCTGCACGCCGACCGCAGCCGGAAGGCCATAGCCCATGGTGCCGAGGCCACCCGAAGTCATCCAGCGATTGGGCTTGTCGAAGTGGAAGTGCTGGGCAGCCCACATCTGGTGCTGGCCCACTTCTGTCGTGATGAACACGTCCTTCGACTGCTGCTTGGTCGCTTCATACAGGCGCTGGATCGCCCATTGCGGCTTGATCGTCGTCTCGGAGTTTTTGAAATTGAGCGAGCCGACGCTGCGCCACTTTTCGATCTGCTTCCACCACGGCGCAATGGCCTCCGTGCGCGGCTGATTGGTGCGGCTGCGCCAGACGCGGATCATCTCTTCGAGCACACGGTTGCAATCGCCGACGATCGGGATATCGACGCGGATGATTTTGTTGATCGACGACGGGTCGATATCAACGTGGATCTTGCGGCTATTGGGCGAGAACGCATCGATCCGGCCGGTGATGCGATCATCGAAGCGGGCGCCGATATTGATCATGACGTCGCAGTCGTGCATCGCCCAATTGGCTTCGTAGGTGCCGTGCATGCCGAGCATGCCGAGCCACTGCGAATTCGATGCCGGGAAAGCGCCGAGACCCATGAGCGTCGAGGTCACCGGGAAGCCGGTGAGTTCGGCGAGTTCGCGCAGGTTTTCGGAGGCTTCGGGACCAGCATTGATCACGCCGCCGCCGGTGTAGAACACCGGACGCTCGGCCTTGAGCATGAGATCGACAGCTGCTTCGATGGCCTTGAGATCGCCATCCACCTGGGGACGGTACGAAGCGTGGCGGAGGGTCTCGATTTCGGGCTTGTAATAGTCACCGAGGGCGAACTGGATGTCCTTTGGAATATCGACCACCACCGGGCCCGGACGGCCGGTCGTGGCAATATGGAAAGCCTCGTGCAGCACGCGCGGCAGGTCCTTGATATCCTTCACCAAATAATTGTGTTTGGTGCAGGAGCGGGTGATGCCGACGGTGTCACATTCCTGGAAACCATCCGTGCCGATCAGCGACGTCGGAACCTGGGCCGTGATGCAAACGAGCGGGATGGAATCCATCAGCGCATCGGTGAGGCCTGTCACCGCATTGGTCGCGCCGGGGCCGGAAGTCACCAGCACCACGCCGGGCTTGCCGGTCGAGCGGGCATAGCCTTCGGCCATATGCGTGGCGCCCTGCTCGTGGCGCACCAGGATGTGCTTGACCTGCTCCTGCTGGAACATCGCATCGTAGATCGGCAAGGCGGCACCGCCGGGATAGCCGAAGATATGTTCAACACCTTGATCCGCAAGCGCCTGGATCACCATTTCCGCGCCGGTCATTTTCTCGGCCATTTGCGCTTCCTACTCCTCGAGCCCACCGTACCGGGCATTACGTTTCTTGACGCCTTCAAACCGCTTTTGCGAAAAAAAGGCAATAAAAAAGGCCCCTTTCGGGACCTGTGTTCGGCGCACCAGCTATCGCGCGGGGACTTACCCCACGTTGCCGATGCGCCAGCGTACTACGAGAATGAGTGCCCGCACGGGACCTCTCCTAAAAATCAGATGCGTCTTGATAGAGGTTTTGGATCGTCCATGTCAAGACCAGCGGCTCTACCGCCAGAACTCAACTGCCGCGCCAGCTTCTCGGCCAGGTCACACAGAACCGGCTCACCGAGCAGCCGCTGTGCTTCCGGTAAGGTCGCCCAATGGCGCAGCCGCTGACCCTTTTCGCGCCATTGATCATACTGGCGCGTCACCTCGAGGGGATAGATATCGACGGTGACCAGCAGTGCATCGGACCCGACCCGCGCCTGATATGCGCCGATCGGCAGATCGGAAATCTCGCCGGCCACCCCCGCCTCTTCTTCCGCCTCGCAGGCCGCGCTATCCCATGGGGTATAGCCCTGCTTCACACCGCCCTTTGGAAATATCCAGCGCCCGGACCGTCGCGTGGTGACGATCAGAAAGTGAAGGTTACCATTGATATAGGCATAGGGCAGCGCGCCCGACTGTCGGACTCCGAACTGCTCAGGAGCTGGCGGGATGGTTTCAGACGGACTGGTCAATGGCGCGATAACTCTGGCTCCGGTGCAACGCCATCTCACGGTGGCGCCAGAAAAACAGTGGGGACTTCACGCCCTTAGACATAAATCCGGATCGATGATTCGGATGCTGACATTAACCAATAGCGAACCATTGTGTCGGCTTCAATTGCACGCGTGTGCAATCGTGAACGGCAAAACACCCGGTCGGTGGGGGATCCGACCGGGTGCCTTTGCACCACATCAGCGGTTTAGGTCTTAAACCGCCTCAGCGAAATTAGCCGCGTGGGCAGGTATCGACGTAACGCGTGCCGTTCGGACGCTGATAGACGCAACGGTCGTTGCTGCCTTCAACGCGGCCGAGGACGTCGCCAGCGGCTGCACCGACGACTGCGCCAACGCCGGCGCCAACGAGGGTCCCTACACCGCTACCGCCGGTTGCGGCAGCACCAACAACGGCACCGCCGAGTGCGCCAACCGTAGCGCCCTGCTGTGTGGTCGTGCAGGCAGCCAGGGAGAGGGTGGCGGCGGCGATAATCAAGAACTTATGCATAGGATCCTCCAGGGAACTGATCGATCACATAATGCGGAATTTTGGGCTTGGTTCCGGATCGCGCTCAAGAAAGTTTGAATCAATTGTTAAAGGATGACCGGAACGCGGCTGAAATCGCCATCACAATCCAGCCAACGATCAAGGCTCCACCTCCAAGCGGCGCTGCGCCGGGGAACAATGGCGCGCCCAGCCATTGTCGCATGGCGAGGTCAGCCGTGAATAAGATTACGCCGATCGAGAGAATTACGCCGGCTGCGACAAGGGCCCTACCCCGGCCGACCAGTGCAAGAAACAAGAGTACCGGAGCATGGGCCAGTGCGATCGTCGATATGGCCGCGACATTGCGAACGTCGGAGCCATGGGACGCCGCGGCCGCGCTCGCGACGCCGAGCGCACCCAGCAAACCTGCCAGCACCATGAATGATCTGCGCAATGCGAGCGTCAATTTCGTCTCCATCTTCCAGCGGCAGCCGCTTTGGACTAGAGCATGACGCCTGAAGGTGGGAAATGGAAATGACCGATAATGTCGCGGGCGCTGGCAACGACGCCGAACAAACCGGCTTGAGCAGTTGGGCGAGCGAATTCCGCGCGACCTTTGCGCTCGCCTGGCCGCTGGTCATCGCGCAATTGGCTCAAAATGCCCTTCACACTACGGACGTGATTCTTCTCGGCTGGCTCGGCTCCGACTATCTCGCGGCCGGCACGTTGGCGACGACATTTCTCATGCCGTTTCTGGTTGGCGGCATCGGTGTCGTCGGCGCTGTAGCCCCGCTCGTGGCGCAGGCGCGCGGGTCGCGGAACATCAAGGCGGTGCGCCGCATCGTGCGGCAAGGCTGCTGGGCAGCGATCGTTCTGGCCATGGTGCTGGTGCCGATCGTGCTGCAGATTAAGCCGATCTATCAGGCGCTGGGCCAAGATCCCCAGGCGACGGAATTGGCCAATCAGTTCATCCAGATTGCTGCCTGGTCGCTGTTCCCTGCCCTCGGCATCATCGCGTTCCGCTCGCTGCTGTCCGCTTTCGATGCGACGCGGGCGATTCTCGTCATCACCGTGATGGGCGTGCTGGTGAATGCCCTCACCGCCTATGTGCTGATCTTTGGCCACTTCGGCTTTCCGCGGCTGGAATTGCGCGGGGCGGCGATCGCGACCACGCTGACCAATGTCGTGATGCTCATCGCCATGGTGACCTATGTCGTTCGGCATCGGCGGCTGAAGCGCTTTCATGTGCTGCTGCGATTCTGGAAGCCGGATTGGCCGCGCTTCCGCGAGATTTTCCGCATCGGCACGCCGATCGGGCTGACGGTCGTCGCCGAGGTTGGCATGTTTACCGCTGCTGCCTTGCTGATGGGCCGGCTCGGGACGGACGAGGTCGCGGCGCACGCGATTGCGCTGCAATGCGCGTCCATCGCCTTCATGGTGCCGCTCGGCTTGGGCGTTGCCGCGACGGTGCGTGTCGGCATGGCTTATGGGCGCGGCGATGTGGAAGGCATTCGCAAGGCGGGTTGGACGTCGTTCATGATGGGCACCGCCTTCATGACCGTATCCTGCATATCGTTCCTGACCTTCGGGCCGCATATCGTAAAAGTGTTTCTTGATCCGCATGTCGATGCCAATGTCACCTCGCTGACGCTGGCGGCGTCATTCCTCGTCGTCGCCGGGGTTTTCCAGCTCGTCGACGGCGCGCAGGTCGTTGCGGCGCATTCGCTGCGTGGGCTGAGCGACACCAAGACACCGATGATTCTGGCGATCGTGGGTTATTGGATGGTTGGGCTGCCGATCGCCTATTTCCTCGGCTTCGTGGCGGAATGGCGTGGCGTCGGCATCTGGATCGGCCTGGCTGCGGGCCTGGCTTTCGTTGCCGTGGTGCTGGTGACGCGGTTTGCGCTGCGCGAGCGCATCGGTCTGATGCGTGGGATTGGCCAACCGGCCTAAACCAAGGGCGCGCCCTCGAGGCCGAGGCGCGGCCAATCGCCCATGCGGTTTCGGAACCAGGTGCGCTGGCGCTTGGCATATTGATGCGTGGCGATGGTTGCGAGCGAGATAGCGTCTTCGCGGCTCTGGACGCCATCGAGCCAATCGCCGATTTCGCGGACGCCGATGGCTTTCATGACCGGCAAAGATGGGTCGAGATTTTGCGCGAGCAGCGCTCTCACCTCTTCGACGGCGCCACTGGCGAACATGGCTTCGAAGCGTCGGGCAATGCGGGCGCGGAGCACGTCCCGATCGGGCGAGAGTACAAAGCGCTCGATCGCCCAGCCATCGAGAAGGCCGGGCTGTAGATCGTCTTGAAAGTCGGAGAGCGGGCGGCCGGTGGCGCGCTTGACGGCGAGAGCGCGGATGACGCGCTGGGGATCGGCGACGCCGAGCCGTTCTGCGGCCTTGGGGTCTTCGCGCTGCAGCAAAGCCATGCGGCGGGCTTCATCGAGGTGCAGGATTTCGTCCTGAACAGCGAGTGTCAGTTCGGGGGAGATTTCCGGGACATCGGCAAAGCCTTTGATGAGCGCATCGAAATAGAGGCCGGTGCCGCCGACGAAAATGACTTCGCGGGCGGGGTCGATATCATCGAGAATGGCGCGGACAGCGGTGAGCCATTGGCCGGTCGAAAAGCGGGTCGCTGCCGGCACCGTGCCGTAGAGCCGATGTTCGGCCTGCGCTTCGTCTTCTTCGGACGGGCGGGCCGTGACGATGCGGAGCGTGTCGTAGAGCTGCATGGAATCGGCATTGACGATGACGCCGCCGCTTTCCCGGGCGCGCGCCAAAGTGAGGCTCGACTTGCCGCTTGCGGTGGGACCCGCTATCAGGACGGCGCTTCTCTGGCGCGTCATCCCAAAGCCCAAGGGCTTTGGTTCTTTGTTTTCACGCATGTCTTTATCCCGAAACCGGTCCCCACTTTCGGGAGACATGCTTCAGCCCTCCGAAAGTCGCTTCCGCCATGCCGGTTCTCAGCCTCATTGCCAATCCTGCCGATTCCGAACTGGACGTTTCGCTCGCGGCGGCAGTCGTGCAGCAAACGGGCGGAGAACTCAACTGGCTGACCCATCAGGTCGCCTGCGATATTCTAGAGCCCAAGGCGCCGGACGCGGCCGAAATCGCGCGCGAAATCATTGGCAGTCGCGCGGTCGACGTCAATATCGTGCCGACGGAAGGCCGCCGTAAGCTGCTGCTGATTGCCGATATGGATTCGACGATGATCCAGCAGGAATGCATCGACGCAATGGCAGCCGCGCTAGATTTGAAGCCGCAGGTTGCAGAGATCACCGAGCGCGCTATGCGGGGCGAGCTGGATTTTGCCGAGGCGCTCGATACGCGCGTAGCGCTGCTCAAGGGGCTGGAGCGCGCGACGATCGAAGCGATCCGCCGCGAGGCCATCACCCTGACCCCGGGCGGACGGACGCTGGTCCACACGATGAAGGCCTATGGCGCCTATACTTCGCTGGTCTCGGGCGGCTTTACGTTCTTTGCCGACTATTTTGCCAAGCGCATCGGCTTTGATGAAGCAATCGCCAATGTGCTCGAATTCGATGGCGATGCGCTGACGGGGACTGTGCAAAAGCCGATCGTCGACAAGAACACCAAGCGTGAGCGGCTCGAAGCCCTGGTGGCCGAGCGCGGGTTGACGCTGGCGCAAACGGTTGCCGTCGGCGATGGCGCCAATGATCTCGACATGATCGGCATTGCAGGGTTTGGCGTGGCGCTCCATGCCAAGCCTGCCGTGGCTGCTGCCGCCGGCTATCGGGTTGACCATGGAGATCTGACCGCGCTGCTCTACCTGCAGGGGTATTCGGACGAAGATTTCGTTCGATAGAGCGGGCGTGCCGAAGCGCCGCCCGGCCTTTTGGCGTTGCGGTTTCACGGTGACGGGCGGCCATTGGCTCTACCTGTTTAGACATTGGGAGCCAAAGGCCGCCCGTCACAGGATCCGGAGTTTGCAGCGGGTCCGGGATCAGGCGCGAACGTTATTTCAGTCGCGGCTGCCGTATTTCAACTCCCCGCCCGGATAGGCGCCCCCATCCACCGGCCATTCCGCCCGACCCTGCGTGGGGGCCGTGTGACTGGCGGAATGGGTGGAGTATGGGCGAGGTTTTGGTGAGCGGGGAGAAGATGGATAAGTTTTGGGGGGGTTAGGATTTACCCCCACCTAGCCTCCCCCTGCCAGGGGGAGGGACACATTGAGTTTGCCTTGGTGACTGTGGGCCAGCGGCAGATCCCTCCCCCTACCAGGGGGAGGCTAGGTGGGGGTCTTCGCCGCCCTCAAAAACAAAAAGCCCGGCAGCGATGCCGGGCTTTTCGCATTTCGTCGGGTCCAGACTAACCGCCGGTGCCCGTTGCCGGAGCCGGGGTGGTGGCTGGGGCGGGCGTCGTGGTTGCCGGAGCTTCCACCGGTGCTGGGGCTTCCGTGCCGACCGTGGGGGTCAGCTCGGAGCCGTCTTCCAGCGTCACGGCTGGAGGGGCGATCGTCTCTTCGATGCCGAGGCCATCAAGAGCGGGTTCCGTGCTTGGCAGCGCGCTTTCGGGAACTGGCTGCGGCGCGATAGGCGTCGCAAAGTTCGTGTTGGCGGCCGGCAGTTCGCCGCTCGAACCGAAGTAGCGGAAGAAGGCGCTATCGGGCGAGAGGACCATGGTCGTGCCGGTGTTCGAGAGAGCCGTGCGATACGATTCCATCGAGCGGTAGAACTCGAAGAATTCGGGATCCTGACCGTACGCAGCCGCGAAGATGCGGTTGCGTTCCGCATCACCCGTACCACGGATGATTTCGGCATCACGCGTGGCGGCAGCGACGATTTCGACAGCCTGACGATCAGCGATAGCGCGGAGGCTCTGGGCCTGCTCTTCACCGCGAGCGCGGAGCAGAGCCGCTTCGGCAAGACGTTCGGCGCGCATACGCTCGAAGGTCGTGGCCGAAACGTCGGCATCGAGATCAGTCCGCAGGATACGCACGTCGACGACATCGACGCCGATTTCAGCAAGATCCGGACGGATAAGGTCACGGGTTTCCTGCATCATCTGGGCGCGCTGGTCCGAAAGAGCCGCGTTGAATTCGCGTGCCGCATAGACCTGGCGAAGGGCCGAGTCGAGGTTGGCTCCGATACGATCTTCGACCACCGAAAGCTGGCCGGTGGCGCGCTGACGGAAGAGACGAGCGTCTGCAATGCGGTAGGTCAGGAAGGCATCGACCTGATAGAAGGCGTTGCCCGAAACCTGAACGCGCATATTGGCGATATCGTAGCGCAGGAGCCGGTCTTCGACGAGCTGGACGCGATCGACGAAATCGGTCGGGATCTTGAAGTAGACGCCCGGCTCGGTGCGGATATCGGTGATCTGGCCAAAGCGCGTGACGATGGCCTGCTCACGCTCATCGACCACGTAGATCGAGGAGAAGAGGACGTAGAGCGCCGCAACGATGACGGCACCGATGATAAAGAGGCGGTTCGTCATGATCAGTTCCCCGTCGCGTTCGGCGTGGTTGTCGTCGTGGTCCGCGAACGGAGCTCAGGCAACGGCAAGTAGGGAACGACACCGGAACCATTGGCACCGCTCTCGATCAGCACCTTTTCGGAGCCGCCGAGAACCTCTTCCATGGTTTCGAGATAGAGACGCTGACGCGTCACCTCAGGCGCATTGACGTATTCGGCATAGACGGCGTTGAAACGCTCGGCTTCACCGGTTGCTTCCTGCACCACGCGGTTGGTGTAAGCGGCAGCGTCTTCGCGCTGAGCCGCCGCACGACCACGGGCATCGCCGAGGAGCGTATTGGCGTAAGAGCGGGCTTCTTCCTGAAGACGGGTTTCGTCCTGGCGGGCACGCTGCACTTCGTTGAAGGCGTCGATGACTTCTGCAGGCGGGCCGGCGTTTTCGATCAGCACCTGCGAAACGTTTACGCCGAGGCCATAGCTTTCGGCGACGTTGCGGATGATCCCGAGCACTTCCTGCTGAATGCCGGCGCGGTCGTCGCTATAGACTTCCTGAGCCGGACGGCGGCCGACGACTTCGCGCATGGCGCTTTCGGCGGCATATCGGATCATCGCTTCCTGATCGCGCACGTTGAAGAGATAGGCGATCGGATCGTTGACGGCCCAGAAGACCGAGAACTGAACGCTGACGATATTCTGATCGCCCGAAAGCATCATGCCTTCGCTCGCCGGCGCATTGTTCGCCTGGGGGCGGTTGGATGTCGGCGTGGCATTGGAATTGGCCGTGCCGATCTGGGTCTGATTGAGCGTCAGGGGAACGCGTTCCACCGTTTCGATCGGCCAGATCAGGAAATGCAGGCCTTCGCCGGAGAGTTCTGGCTTGGGCGAACCGAAGCGCAGCTCGACGCCGACTTCGCTCGAATTGATCGTATAGACCGAATTGACGCCCCAGAAGGCGAGCAGCGCGACAACGGCGCCGACAATCGCCCAGCGGCCGCCGGGCACACCGCCGCGAAACTGGTCGCGACCGCGATTGAGAATTTCCTCGAGATTGGGAGTGTTTCCACCGGGACGGCGCGGGCCGCCGCCACCTCCACCGGGTGCCTGGCCCCAGGGACCGCCATTATTGCGGCCACCTCCGCCTCCATTATTCTCCCAAGGCATCTCGTTCCTTTCGGTTCCTGCGCATTGTCGTTGGAAACATATATAGGCAAGGCTTGAGAACGATCAATGCGTGGGCTTGGACCGTCTTTCGTAGACTTTTATCACATAGGTTGCCGCGTCCTTGTCGGACGGGGTGACCGGGGGCTCGTCGACAACAGCCCAGATTTCGGGGTCGATGGCCGGAAAATGCACGTCGCCTGAGGGTTCGAGGTCGACATGGGTGATGTAAAGCCGGTCGGCTGACAGCAGCGCCTGCGCGTATATGTCGCCCCCGCCGATGACCATAATTTCATCGGCGCCAAGGGCGTTTGCCTGGGTTTCTGCATCCGCAAAGGCAGCGTCGAGGTCATTGACGACGGTCACGCCCCCGGCCGCGTAGTCGCCTTGACGGGTGACGACGATATGTGGGCGGCCGGGCAAGGGTTTCGGGAAAGTCTCGAATTGCTTGCGGCCCATGATCATGGGCTTGCCCATAGTGGTTGACTTGAACCAGGCAAAATCGGACGGAATACGCCAGGGCATGTCCCCGTCCCTGCCGATGACGCCGTTGCGCGCGACCGCGGCGATGAGCGAGCGGCGGATGGTCATGATCTGCCGAGCGCCTCGAGCGCTGCCCCATCGATGCGCACCTTGGTCCACTCGTCCTGCATGACGCCACCCTGGCTCTTGTAGAATTTGATTGAGGGCTCGTTCCAATCGAGCACCCACCATTCGAAGCGCCCGAGCTTTTCGCTGACGCAGCGCTGCGCCAGATGGACGAGCAGCGCCTTGCCGAGACCTTTGCCACGCAGGTTTGGGTCGACATAGAGGTCTTCGAGCCAGATGCCGTGGCGACCCTGGAAGGTTGAATAGGTATAGAACCAGAGGACGAAGCCGACTGGGTTGCCGTCCCATTCGGCGATATCGCAGAAGACCTTGGGCGCCGGACCAAAGAGATCGCGTGCCAAATCGGCCTCGCTCGCCTCTACTTCATGCAAGAGCTTTTCGTATTCGGCGAGATCGCGCACGAATTGCAAAATGGTGGCTTCGTCGCCGGGAATGGCGGCGCGGATGACGAGGTTGGTCAAGGCTTACTGGTCTTCCTGGCGGACGAGGATCAGGACGTTGATCTCGTCTTCGGGGAAGAAATCGGTCTTGACCATTTCGAAGGTGGTCGGGCCGATCTTCTTGATATCGTCGCCGCAGAAGGAGACGAGATTGTCTTCACTGCCCTTATCGATCACGAGGCGGAATTTTCCGATGCTGCCGCCGGCCCAATTGCCGCCCGTCGTCAGGATGTAGGAAATCCAGCTTTCGGTGAACGGGGCGGACCAGAGATCCTTGGGGTCCTTGAGCGTCTTGCGGACGGCGGCGCGGAAGCCATCATCGGTGCAATAGCGCTCGCGGTATTCGGCGCCGGGATCATAGCCTTCTGAGGGTTCGGCGAGCATGGAAACGCCGACCGTGCCGCCGACGCTGGGCTTGTAGCGATGTTCGACGGTGACGGTTTCCCCGGCCGGGAAGGTCGCATTCCAGGTATAGGTGGCGCGATAGGACCAGCTTGGCCAGAAATGCTTTTCCCAGCCCTGCCCCGCGTCATATTCATCCGGAATGACCATGCCGAGATAAAGCAGGTTTGCCTTGTCCTCCTCGCTGAGCGCTTCAGTGGCGCTCATGGCTTCGTCGGTGAAGGGAACGATGGGCAGATCAAGCTGACGCACGAGCTTGGTGCGATCGACGCCGGCGGAATAGGCATATTCGTGAAGTTCGGCGTCGACGGGTTGGCCGTTGAAGGTCGTCCGGAACTCGAAGAGATTATCGGCCGGGCCGGTCGGGTAGGAAACGGGCGAGAACGGGTTCGGCACGATCTCGGGCATCGGGAACGCGACGAGCACATCCTGATCGGAGTCGGAATTGTTCTTGAACGTATAGGTGACGCGGATTTCGTCCATGGAGATGAAAAGCTCTTCGCTTTCCATCGAGATATCGCCGTGCTGGACGAAGTCGAGCCCGCCCGTGGTGAGTACGGCGGAGGTATCGTTGGCAAGGGCCGGCAGGCTCAGGCAGCCCAGCGCAATGGCACTGGCAAGGGGACGGATCAGCACTGTCTCTCTCCCGAAAATCAAAGGCTTAGCGGCAAGATCGGACTCTCGCCCACAACATCCGGCAAGGGTTTTAGCCGGTTTCGCCGTCGCGGCGAAGATAGGCGAACCATTTTCTATCAAGCGCCGCGTCGAGGTCGATGCCGTGGCGCTGGGCATAAAGTAGGAGGAAAGCGAGGAGATCGGCGGCTTCGTCATCGCGGCGCGCGGTGATCTCGGCGTCGGTAAAATCCTTGCGGCGGCCACGATTGGTTAGACGCAAATGCTCGGCGATGAGTTCGCCCAGCTCTTCCTGCATCTTGAGCGCATACCAATCGTCATCGCGCTGAACACCGGTCTCGGCCGCGTACATGTCCGAGACACGCGCGACGAGCATCGTAAGTTCAGCGATCGAGCGGGTCATACCGCGACGGCGCCCTTGATGTGCGGGTGCGGATCGTAGCCTTCGAAAACAAAATCCTCGTAGACGAAATCCTCGAGCCGCTTGCGCTCGGGGTTCATGATCAGCTTGGGGAGCGGCCGCGGCTCGCGCGTCAGTTGCAGACGGGCCTGCTCAAAGTGATTGTTGTAGAGGTGCACATCGCCGAAAGAGTGGACGAAATCGCCGACTTCGAGCCCAGTCACTTTCGCCATCATGTGGGTGAGGAGCGCGTAGGAGGCGATGTTGAAGGGGACGCCCAAGAACGTATCGGCGGAGCGCTGATAGAGCTGGCAGCTCAGCTTGCCGTTGGCGACGTAGAACTGGAAGAGGCAATGGCATGGCGGCAGCGCCATTTCATCGACCTCCGCCGGGTTCCAGGCGCTGACGATGTGGCGGCGGCTGTCGGGCTTGTTGCGGATCGATTCGACGACATTGGCGAGTTGGTCGATATGGCGGCCATCGGGCGCGGGCCATGAGCGCCACTGCGAGCCATAGACGGGTCCGAGATCGCCGTTTTCGTCGGCCCACTCGTCCCAGATCTTGACACCCCGCTCCTGCAGCCAGCGCACATTGGTCTCGCCGCGGATGAACCAGAGCAGTTCATTGATGATGGATTTACGGTGCACCTTCTTGGTGGTGACCAGCGGGAAGCCCTTCGAAAGATCGAAGCGCATCTGGTAGCCAAAAAGGCTCCGCGTGCCGGTGCCGGTGCGGTCCGACTTGTCGGTGCCGTGTTCAAGAATATCGGAGAGGAGCTTGAGATAGGGCTGCATGACCCTACCCTACTTCGATTCCACCGCTTTGAGATGCCCCTCGACAAGCGTCGTCAACAGTTCGATTTGCTGCTGCTGCTTTTCGATCAGCTCGCGCATCTCGGCATTGCGCATCTGGTCGAGCTTTTCGTGAAGCGCCATGATCTCGATCTCGGCCTTGAGATTGACCTCGTAATCGTGGGCGGAGACCTCGCGATCCTTGGCCGCCTGCCGGTTCTGGCTCATCATGATCACCGGCGCCTGGATGGCGGCGAGCATGGAGAGCATCAGGTTGAGGAAGATAAAGGGATAGGGATCGAACGCGTGGGACATCAGCGCGACGTTGATGCCGGTCCAGAGCACGAGGAACACGCCGAAGCCACCGATGAAGGTCCAGGAGCCACCGAAGGCCGCGACGCCGTCGGCGAGTTTTTGGCCAAGGGTGAGCCGATCGTCGAAGGCAGCGTTCGGATCACGCGCGAGGGTCTGCCGGCGGATGGCCTTTTCGACGGCACGACGCTCGGTGGATGTCAGGGCACTGAAGGCCTTGCCCATGAACGTCTCGGACGCATGATTGATCTTGGCTGATTTGTCGTTGGACATGGAAAGCTCGCTGCCATGGGCGGTAGGTGAATACCGCGCGATACGCTGACGCGGCATGTCAGCATATCCGTCTTAGGATCAACATGAACCTGTGAAAGGAGAGCATGATGAGCCCGGTTTTAAGACCTCTGCGCAAACGCGAGGACATGCCTGACTTCGTGCGGCAGGCGCTGGAGGAGCATGGGCTGATGGATGCCTATGCGGCGCGGCCGAATTACCAGCGCAACGACTATCTGCTCTGGATCAATAAGGCCAAGCTGGACGCGACGAAGGAGAAGCGGCTCAAGCAGATGCTGGACGAACTCGAAGGCGGCGGCGTCTATATGAAAATGTCCTGGAAGACGGAAAGCGAAAGCCCTTCGAAAGAATGAGAAAGACTTGCGCTTTCGCTTTCTGCCGTTAGGCTCCCTGTCAATAAGTGGAGGTAGGCATGCGGTGGATTCTGATTATGGCACTCCTCGTCAGCGCAGGAGGGCCGGCTATGGCCGAAGGCAATCGCATCGACATTCAGCGGCCAGACGCGCCTATGCTCGCGGCGCCCGGTGATCTGGCGATCGGGGTGCAGACGATCGAGCTGGTGCATGAGGGGCAGCCGGATGTTTTGACCGGCAATGGCGCGACATATGACCGGCCTTTGACGGTGGAAGTCTGGTATCCAGCCGACCTCAAAGGTGTAGCGCCGGGTGGCGACTATCTCAATGTGCAGATGGCCAATAGCGACCAGAAGATCACGCTGCATGGCCAGGCGGTTCGCGATGCGGAGTCGCTCAAAGCCAACGGCCCCTACCCGCTCGTCATTCTCTCGCATGGCTATCCCGGCAATCGCTTCCTGATCTCGCATTTCGGCGAGAACCTTGCGAGCAAGGGCTATGTCGTCGCCAGCATCGACCACTTCGAAAGCACTTATGAAAACCGGCTTGGCTTTGCCAGCACGCTGGCCAATCGTTCGCCGGACCAGCTTTTCGTGCTCGATCAGATCGCCGACCTGTCGACAGGATCGGATGGCTTCCTCAGCGGTCTCGTCGATGCCGAGAACAGTGCGGTCATCGGCTATTCTATGGGCGGCTATGGCGCAGTTTTGACTGCAGGCGCTGGTTTGGCCGAAGCCGCAAATAATACGGGCATGGCGCCTGCAGAAGCGCTAGCGGGGTTGATGGCTGGTTCGGAGGCTTTCACCGAAAGCCGCGATCCGCGCGTCAAGGCCATCATTGCTATTGCCCCCTGGGGTGCGCAGGTTGGGCTTTGGGACGAAGCAGGCCTTGCCGGGATCAAGGTCCCTCTCTTTGTCATGGGCGGCACGCTCGACGAGGTGTCGAGCTATGAAAGCGGCATTCGCCAGATTTTCGAAGGCGCGACCAATTCGGACCGCTATCTGCTGACCTTCCAAGGGGCTGGCCACAATGCCGGAGCGCCAATGCCGCCACCGGACGAAGCGACGCAGGGCGGACCCAGCAGTCCCTTCGAGCACTATGCTGATTTTGTCTGGGCCAATGCGCGCATGAACAATATCGCTCAGCATTTCGCTACGGCCTTCCTCGGGCTGCACCTTAAGGGCGACGCCGCGATGAGCAACTATCTGAAGGTCGATGCGGACGACTGGACCGTCCAAGCGGGCGATCGCGCCTGGCCCGGTTTTACCGAGCGGACCACGCGCGGCCTCGTGCTCGAGCACATGGCGCCCTAGCCGGCGCACCAATCAAGCCGGCGGCCTTGCCAGGGATGGGCGAGGCCTTCGGCAATAAGCGTGTTGCCGATGGACGTGCCACCCTGCATGACCACGCGCAGTTTGCGACCATAGCGATCTTCGTCGCGATCGGCGGCTGCGAGCGAAAAGCCGCCACTGCTCAATATCTGGCTGAGGCGCTCGGCTGCCTGATGGCCAAGGCGCGCTTCAGCCGCACAAGAAGGACTGCCGGTCTCGGGCGTATTGATATCGGCGATGCGGATTTTCTCACCATCGAGCCAGAACGTATCGCCATCGATGACGCAGGTTTTCCGAGGTCCGCTGCCGCAAAGCGGCAGGGTGCGCGCGGGAACTTGGGCGACGATTTCGGCCGGCGGATCGAGAAAAAACGAGGCAAGGCCGGTATCGCGAAGGCCTGCAGTTACCCCAAGCGCGATCAAGGCGAGCGCGAAGGCCAGAACCGAACCATTGGCCCAGCGCGGCAAGCGGCGGCCGATGCGGATACCGCCGAGGATTCGCCTGCCTGTTGCCATCTGCCGCCAATCCCACGGAGAAAACTGCGTGGTTTGGCAGATGGCATCGGCGGGGTGTACTTGGGGTTAATGCGGAAGGGTCTCAGGCATCGGTGCGAAACCGGATGGGCAAAAAATCACTCCCGCCATTTGCATCGCGGGAATGGCTCGCCTATATAGGAACTGCCCTTCGGGGATATGGCGATAAATGGTCATTGTAATAAACCTTTCGGACCCGGGGGCAGTACCCGGCGTCTCCACCATCTCCCCTCGCTGAGAGGAGCCAATGGGGACGAAACAGGATCGACGAGGGCGTAAAGAGTGTGCTTTTGCTCGGTGAGGTACCACCGTTATCGGTCCAAAACTTATAGTTGCAAATGACAACAATAAGGCTCCAGTCGCTCTCGCTGCGTAAGCAGTGCTAGCATTGGGAAATTAAGTCCTCCACCCTTCGCCGGGTGACAGGCGGGGTTCGCAGGCACCTGGCAACAGAAGCCTGCACTTTCACCCTTTTCAGCACGCTCGTGGACGCCTTTGTTCTTGAAAATTTCTAGAACGTGGGGCTGATATGGGCCGTTCGGGATTCTCCTGGGCAGCGACGCGTTAGGAAGTAAAATGGCCGAAGACCACATGCGATATGACATTCTCGCTCAGGAAGCCCTGCGCGGCGTCGTGCGCAAGGTCCTTGCCGAAGTCTCCCGCACAGGTTTGCCCGGCGAGCACCACTTCTTCATTTCCTTTGCGACCCGCGCGCCCGGCGTGCGCCTCAGCGAGAAACTGCTGACCCAGTACGACAAGGAAATGACCATCGTTCTGCAGAACCAGTATTGGGACCTCAAGGTCACCGAAACCGGTTTTGAAGTCGGCCTCAGCTTTGACGGTATTCCCGAAACGCTGGTTATCCCCTTTGCTGCCATCAAGGGCTTTTTCGACCCCTCGGTGCAGTTCGGCCTGCAGTTCGACCCGGCCACCGCCCCTCGCGAAGATGGCTCGGTCGAGGACGAAGCCGATGCCAAGGCAGAGCGCGCCGAACGCGGCGAAGGCGAAGCCGAGGGCGCCGAACAGACCGGTGAAAAGGTCGTCAGCCTCGACGCCTTCCGCAAAAAGCCCTGATATCTAGCCGAAGATGCAGAAGCGCTCCTTCTCCATCGCCGGCCACCGCACCTCCATCGCGCTTGAGGCCGATTTTTGGACGGCCTTCGAAGAGATTGCGTCGCAACGCAACTTGAGCCTTGCTGCGCTGGTGCGCGAAATCGACGAGACGCGAGAGGCGGCGAACCTCTCGTCAGCCATAAGGCTTCATATTCTGCGCTGGTATCGGGACCGCGCCACTACTGCGCCGGCTGATTGACCGGATTGCCGCTGAAAATGTTGGGCCGGAAGGTCAGATCGAGTGGCTGGCTCGGCGTCGTTGTTTCCGGCGTCATGCTGAAGGGCGGGACCGGATTTGTCGGCGTGGTCTGCGGCTGCTGTGATTCCTGCGCCTGACGCGCCGCTTCTTCGGCGGCAGCCCTTGCAGCCGCTTCCGCCGCAGCCTGACGGCGCTGTTCCTCGATCAAACGATTGCGCGCTTCGGCTGCCTCGCGTTGGCGCGCTTCGTCTTCGAGGCGCAGAGCCTCAAGCCGATCGACTTCCAACTCATTGGCCCGCACCTGAATTGCTGCAACAAGTTCGCTCGTGTCCACGGTGACCACCGGGGCCGGCAGCGTGCCGCTCAGGCGGGCGATGACGCGCGCGGCGTCGTTCTCGATCAGACCGGATGGGTCGGTGAAGTTGAGCGGGGTCAAAACGAAGCTGCCGTTGAGCCCGAGGGTTTCGAGCGCCATATCGACGCCACCCGCGAGGCGCGCATTGGTACCGTCGACGATGAGATTGGCAAGGCGCACCGTGCCACCGGCAATTGTAAACGCCGTGGTGGCGGTAGACGCGGTGAAGGAGCCCTGCCCGAGCGACTGATCGATGAGAATGTTGAGCGCGTCAGCGTCGATATTGAGGACATCGGTCAATTGGGAGAGCGCGGGATAAACGCCGGGATTGAGGCGATCGGCCGAGAAGCCGGCGACGGTGAAGTTTCCTTCGCCGGCGAGGCCCGCCATTACGTCGGCAAGCGACGCGCCGGTGCCTTCAAAACTGGTGCTCGCGGTCAGGCGCCCGGCAATGCCCGCAGTCGTCGCAGCAGGCGCAATGGCTTTGACATCGACATTGTCGAGCGAAACGCGGCCGGTGATGGTGCGATCGGTCAAGGGGCCGGCACAGCATTGGGAGAGAGCGGCCGTAACAGTGCCACCGCCCACTGAACCGGTCAGGTTCGAAATGGCGAGGTTCTGCTGGTCCCAGGTCAGATCGAAAGCCGCATTGGCGAGCGACGCGTCGCCGAGGGTGATGGCGCCTGATGTAACCGCGATATTGCCCCGGCTTGGGCGCATTGACGTCGCGACCGCGAGCGGACCATCAGGCCATACACCACTGCCGGGTACAAGCGCTGCAGGGGAAAACAGCGCGGCGGCGAGACCTTGGCCGGAGAGACGATCAAACTTCAGCGCCCCATCGACGCTCATGCGTTGCGCGACCTGCGTCAGGGTAAGGTCACCCGAAAAGGCTGAACCCGTGCTGGAGCCGGCAATGCCTGAAATCGAGAGCTTCTGGAGGCCGGTAAAGGTGACCCCCGCACTTGCTTCCATACCGCCAAGTCCGACGCCGGTGGCGCCGACGAGGGCGGCGAGACCCGAACTATCGCTGAGCGACGCATCGATCGTCCCCGCCCCGCTCAATTCGCCTGGCGGCAAGGCGGACACCGAACCGGCATAGGCCAGCATTTCCTCGCCATGACTGAGAGAAACGCGTGTGTCATAGGCGCCGGCCTGGTTGCGCTCAGAGTATAGGCTGACAAAGGCAGGGCCATCCGTTGCAAAGAGCGGCACATCGGCGCCGAGAATTTGGTCGGACAGCGCTGTGCCATCGGTGGCATCGAGCGAGCCGATGATGCGGCTGGGCGCGGTTGAATTGGCATCAAAGTCGAGCGAGAGATCGAGCTTGCCGGCGCCGGCATCGCCATTGAGCGTCAGGCGCTGACTGCCGGCCTCATCGCCCGCAGCCAAGACGAAATCGAGCGCGGCAGGCGCGGAGCGGCCGATGTTGGGGCGCCAGGACGTCGGAACATTGAGATAGGAATAGAGCGCGTCGAGCGCTGGAGCTGTGGCCTCGGACACATCGACATGACCCGATCCGGTCAGCGATGGCGCGGTGAGCGTGCCGGCGAGGTCGCCTTTGGCATCCACCGCGACGCCGCCGAGATCGCTGCTGACGAGTTTAGAGAAACTGATGCCAGTCGGCGACCACGCGCCTTCGGCGACGAGATCGGATGCTTGAAGGCCCAAGACCCTGATGGTTTGAGTATCGAGCGAAAAGCTGCCTTCGGGGAAGCTGATGGCAAAGGTGCGGTCTGTGCTGGGATCGGGCAGCAAGGCGCCGAGGATAGCGCTGTCGCCTTGGCCCAGATCATCGAGGCGGCCGACGAGATCAAGCCGGGGCTCGGTGCCAAAACCGAGCCGGATTTCGAGCGCATGGGTCTTGCCGTTAAGCGCAAGGCGACCATGTGAGAACCCGAGGGCATCGCCAGCGAGCATCACCTGACCGGTCAATTCGGCCGGCACATTGAAGAGCGGCGTATTTTCCTCCGGCTTGCGCCAAAGCTGGCTCAGAGCATCAAGGCGCTGGGTGGCCAGGCTAAGATCGCCGTTGAAGCCGACAACGCCATTATCGTTGCGCAGCGCGCCGGACAGATTGAGCTTGGAATTGCCGGGCAGTTCGGCTTGAGCCCGGGCAATGGTCCAGATCGTGCCATTGGTGCTCGCATCGATCCGCACATTGCGCAAAGCCGTGCCGCGGAGACCGATCTCGGCAAGGTCGATGCCGACTTCGCCGGGGATAGGCGGCAGCAGTGGCGCGGGCAATTCGCCCAGGAGCCGCACCAGCTCATAGGGCATCTGGCTGCCGTCTTCATCGGCATCGCGCGGCGGAAGCGTGAAAGCGCCGCCCGAGACCACCGCTTCGAACGTATTGCGCGCGCCAAGCTGGATGCTGGCCGCGCCGGTGAGACGCATGCCCGCCCGGTTTTCATCGAGCATGAGCGTATAGCCATTGAGAACGACGCGGTCCGTCGAGGCAGTAACCTTGCTCTCGAGCACGAGATTGCCGCGGATTTGCTCGGCATTTTCCGCGACCGGCGGCGCCTGCTTCAAGACCATCGTGCCATCGAACTTTGGCGCGACGCTGGCCGTGAGGGCGCCATCGAGGGTCAGCGATGTACCTGCAGCGCCATCGGATATGAAAGCGGAGACGCGAGCGGAGCCAGATTCGTCGACGGCGGCGCTATTGAGCCTCAAGCTATAGGACGCACCATCGTGGCTGGCATTGCCCTGGAACTGGAACGGGCCGGCAAAACTTGCCAACCGCAAATCGCCGGTGATGCTGGAAAGGACATAGCTATCACCGGAGCGCTGATCGGTCAGCGTCATGCGGCCGCCTTCGATCCGGGCCTGTTCGAGCGCGACACCCTCGCCTGCGCCCGACAGGTCGATGCCGCTGACGAGAAGTCCGCTCTCGTCAAGCGCCAGATCGAGGGACGGGTTCTTCAGCGTCAGCGCCGAGAGATTGTATTGGTCGCGGAGAAATTCCATTAGCCCGAATTGGGCTTCGACGCTGCCTATGGTGGCGACAGGCTTATCGGCAGGGCCGATGACGACATCGGAGAAGGCAAGGCGCGGCGCGGGCAGCAGCGCAAAATCGATATCACCGCGGATCGTCACGTCGGTGCCGAAGACGCCCTCCGCAAGCATTTCCATGCGGTCGCGATAATCGCCCCAATGAATGAAGCGCGGCACGATGAAGGCACCGGCAAGCGCCAGGATCAGGACCAGACCAACGATGATGTAGATGCGGTTGAGCACGGCTTTTCGGACTGCCTGTCAGATTCCCGCGGGAAGTGTAGGCACTTACCGCCCTTGTGCAAGTGGAGGTGCCACAAATCCGACAGGTGAATCCAGAGCGCGCGTGCCCGCTCCCGCACAAATGATGCTGGCCGGGCGATTGCCCGGCCATTTGAGTGCGTCCAGTGCTTACTGAAGATCGATGGACCAGAAGAAGGTCTCGCCCGAGGAGTCGTCGGTGCCGTCATTGTCGGTGATGACAAAGCCCTTGCCGGTCGAGTCCACGGCAAAGCTTTCGACCTTATCGACGACATAGCCATTGTTGGCGGCGAGGTCGGGGATCAGATCGCGGACCAGTTCCTTGGTGACGACAGGCAGTTCGCCGCCGAGTTCGGCACCTTTGAGGTCGGCCACCGGCACGCGGTAGATGGCCTTGAGGCCAGCCTTATCGGCGATCTGGTTGTCGCGTTCGACGACATAGGCATATTCGCCATGGACAGTGATTTCGCTGAGGCCAACCCAGCCGCCTTCCGGCGCGGCTTCGAGCGGATAGCGGACCGCAGCCCATTCCTTGGTGGCCGGGGTGTAGGACAGGAGCTTCACGAAGCCCTTCTCGTCGTCGCCCCATTCGCGCTGGACCGCGACCCAGAGGGTCAGGTCGTCGCCCGAACCGATGGCGGCAACGCCCTCGGCGCCAAAGCGCTTCTGGCCGGCGAGGAGATCGACCGGGAAGCCGACTTCCGCCTGAATGGCGCCTTCGGCATCGACATGGATCAGCCCATGGGGCACAAGCTTGTCGCTATCGCCTTCATTGGCGAGCCAGAAACCACCTTCGCCGTCGAGCGTGATGCCTTCAAGATCGAGCTTCTGGGCCGTTTCGCCCTTGCGGGCGATGACGGTCTTCTTGACGATGCGGGCCGGCTGGGCGGTCGCGTCGATTTCGTAGATCGCCGGTTCGCCGTAAAGCACGCTATCGCTGACGGCATAGAGAATGCCGGGCTTTTCAGCATCGGCAACGGCGCCGGAAATGGCGGCCCAGCCAATCGGGTGACCGTCTGCGTCGAGATCAGAGATAAGCTGCGGATAGGCGGGTTCGCCTTCGCCGAGCTCATAGATCATGACATGCGAGCCGGCGAGACCATCTTCCCGCAGATCGGCTTCATTGGCCGTGGCAAAAAGGTTGCGTTCCGGAATGGCGACGAGGCCCTCGGGAGAAATGCCCGAGGGGACGGACTGGACGAATTCAGGCTCGGCGCCGGTGTCCTTGTAGATCGCGATCAGCGAGGAGCGTTCTTCGGCGATGAAGATATATTTGGTTTCGCCAAAGGTTGCGACTTCGAGGCCTTCGGGCTCGACACCCTTCTTGTTGCGGAAGTCGGGATAGTGGCCGAGCTGAGCGGCATTGACGTCGAGCGCATTGCCCGAGTCGAAGGCGATCGAACCATCGCGATTGAAGATGGTGAAGCCGCGCGAGCCGCCATTCCAATCGCCCTCATTGGCGATGATCAGGCGATCATTGTCGAGCCATTTGACAGCATCGGGCTCCCGAGGAACGACCTTAAGATCGGCGGAGAAATCGATCTTGCCATCGTTCTTGGTATCGACGCCGGCAACACCGGTTTCGCCCGCTTCGAAGCCGCCAGTGACGGTGGCCGTCTTGGCGTCGACTATGACGACGTAATTGTTTTCCTGCATGGTGACGGCGACTTCGTCATTGTCGTTGAACGACACGAATTCGGCCTCGGCATCTTCCGGCGCGATTTTCGAGAGGCCGGTGAGCTCAACTTTCTTGATGCCGGCTTCGGTGACGGCGCCGTTATCCAGCGTGACGAGGGTCAGGTAGCCCGAAGGGGCTTGCGGGATAGCGCCGTCGTTGACGTCTTCATCGCGCTCGTTTTCGATGGCGATGGCAAGGATGGTGTTGTCCTTGTTGTGGGCGATGGAATCCGGCTGGCCGCCGAGCTCGAATTCGCCATCAACCGACTGGCCGGCGATATCGACGACAACGAGCTTGCCCGACGGTTCGGTGAAGGATTCAGAGGTGTTGACGGCCACATAGGCCTTGCCGCCGATGACGGTGACGGAGGTGGGCTCGCCACCCATGTCCAGATAGCCGGCTTGCTTCGGGGCCTTGGCGTCGGTGATATCGACAAAGCCGATGCCGCCATTGGGGCTATCGGAATAGATCAGCGTCATGCCGTCGTCGGTGGCGGTGATGATTTCGGCCGAGGTGGCTTCGGCTTCGGGCGCATTGAGCGCAACCGGGAAGCTCGAAACGCGATTGAAGTATTCGGCGGCGTGCGCGCCGGCTGTCGAAAGCAGCAGCGCTGCGGTCAGCGCGCCAAGATGCTTGGAAGCATGCATTTGCGGGTCCCCTTTGAGATGCCCGCTCCGCTTATGGTCGGCGCAAAACAAAGCCATGACGGGCTTGTGACGTTTGGGTGACGATCCCGGCTTCTATACATGGACGCCTTGCATCCCTATATTGCGACGAGAACAAAATGAGATTCGTCAAGCTCGCCGCGCTGCCCCCTGCGACGGTCTGAAAGATTTGCCCATGGTCGAACCCGCCCCTCTGCCCCGCCCCGCCGGCGGGCCGATCACCAGTCAATTGAACCGGCAAGTGCCGGATTATCTGCGTGGGCTAAACCCCGAGCAGAAAGACGCGGTGATGACGACCGAGGGGCCGCTGCTGGTGCTGGCAGGAGCGGGCACGGGCAAGACGCGCGTGCTGACGACACGCATTGCGCATATTCTCAACCAGCGGATGGCTTGGGGAAGCCAGATTCTGGCGGTGACCTTCACCAACAAGGCCGCCAGCGAGATGAAGAAGCGCATCCACGAATTTGTGCCCAATTTCGAGGGCCTGCCATGGATGGGGACCTTTCACTCGGTTTCGGCGCGCATTTTGCGAGCGCATGCCGAACTGGTCGACCTCAAGCCGCAATTCACCATTCTCGATACCGACGACCAGATCCGGCTGATCAAGCAACTTTTGGCGGCGGACAATATCGACGAAAAGCGCTGGCCGGCGCGGCAGTTTGCCAACATGCTCGACGGCTGGAAGAACCGCGGTTGGCTGCCCAAGGACGTTCCCGCTTCTGAAAGCGGTTACTTCGCCAATGGCAAGGGCGGTCAGCTCTATTACGATTACCAGGCGCGACTGAAGACGCTGAACGCCACCGATTTCGGCGATCTGCTGCTCGAGTGCATCCGGCTGTTCCGCGAAAATCCGGAAGTGCTCGCCGAATATCACCGCAAGTTCAAATACATGCTGGTCGACGAATATCAGGATAGCAACACGGCGCAGTATCTGTGGCTGCGATTGCTCGCGCAGGGGAAGCCGGCACCGGAAGCCAATATCTGCGTCGTCGGCGACGATGACCAATCTATCTATGGCTGGCGCGGGGCCGAAGTGGACAACATCCTTCGTTTCGAAAAGGACTTTCCGGGCGCCAAGGTCATCAAGCTCGAGCGCAATTATCGTTCGACGGCCAATATCCTGAAAGCGGCTTCGACCCTGATCGCCTTCAACGAAGACCGGCTGGGCAAGACGCTCCACACGGATATCGCCGAAGCCGGCGAGACAATCTCGTTCACGCAAGTCTATGATTCCGAAGAGGAAGCGCGGACGGTTGGCGAAGAGATCGAGCAGTATCAGCGGGCCGGCGAGCCGCTCAATTCCATGGCGATCCTGGTGCGCGCCTCGTTCCAGATGCGTGAGCTTGAAGAGCGGTTCATTACGCTTGGGCTGAATTATCGCGTCGTCGGTGGGCCGCGGTTTTATGAGCGCAAGGAAATCCGCGATGCGCTGGCTTACCTGCGGCTTGTCGCGCAGCCGGCCGATGACCTTGCGTTCGAGCGGATCATCAATGTGCCCAAGCGCGGGCTTGGCGATACGACAGTGAAAACGCTGATGGAAACGGCGCGCCACCAGAACGTGTCTCTGCTTTCGGCGACGCGCATGCTGACGGAAACCGAGGAACTAAAGCCCAAGCAGCGGACGACGCTGCGGGGGCTCGTCGATCAGTTCGACAACTGGGCCTATCGCGCGGAGAACCTGGCGCCCTATCAGCTTGTCGAGCAGATCCTCGAAGAAAGCGGCTATATGGATATGCTGGCCGCCGACAAATCGGCGGAGTCACAGGGGCGCAAGGAAAACCTCAAGGAACTCAGCCGCTCGATGGAAGAGTTCGAAAGCCTTGGCGGATTTCTCGAACACATCTCCCTCGTCATGGATCGCGACAGCGCCGAGGCGAGCGATGCCGTCACCATCATGACATTGCACTCGGCCAAGGGGCTGGAATTCAACACGGTTTTCCTGACCGGATGGGAAGAAGGCACGTTCCCAAGTCAGCGCTCGATGGACGAAAATGGCCGCGCCGGGCTCGAGGAAGAGCGGCGGCTGGCTTATGTCGGCATTACCCGCGGCCGTAAGCGCGTGCGGATTTCGGCGGCGCAGAACCGGCGCATCCACGGGCTCTGGCAATCGGCAATGCCCTCGCGCTTTATCGATGAATTGCCGCCTGACGCTGTCACCGTAACCGACCGTGGCTCGGCCTATGGCGGTTATGGCTATGGCGGCGGGGCCACCTCGCGGTTCAACAAGGCCGATCCTTTTGAAAGCCTTTATGAAACGCCGGGCTGGCAGCGGGCGCGGGCCAATCAGGCCAATCGCAAGGGCGGCGGGCCGATGACGATTGAGGGCGAACTCGTGGCGCGGTCCGTCGATCTCGGCGGGCAATCGAGCGGCTATGCCGTCGGCGAGCGCGTGTTTCACCTCAAATTCGGCTATGGCGACGTGAAAAGCGTCGAGGGCAACAAGCTGACTATCGAATTCGAAAAGGCCGGGATGAAGAAGGTGCTCGAAAGCTTCGTGCAAAAGGGCTGAGCCCATTGCAGGCCGGACCGCCCTTCCCCATCTGACATCAATTCAGATGGAGGACCGCATGATCATCTCGACCACACCGACGCTCGAAGGCCAGCCGATCCGCGAATATCTCGGAGTCGCGACCGGCGAAGTCATCGTCGGCGCAAATATTTTCAAGGACTTGTTCGCCGGCATCCGCGACATCGTCGGTGGTCGGGCCGGCGCCTATGAATCGACTTTGCGCAGCGCGCGCCAGGAAGCATTCCGCGAGCTTGAAGCCGAGGCCAAGCGGCTGGGCGGCAATGCGGTGGTGGGCGTCGATATCGATTATGAAGTCGTTGGCCAGAACGGCTCGATGCTGATGGTTTCGATCTCGGGCACCGCGGTGCGCGTCTGATCCGTCAGGATTGACTCGGCCGCTTGGCTGCAGCAACTAGGCGGAAAGAATAAAGGAAACAGCACCATGTCCGTCGATCAGCTCTCCGCGACGCTCACCAAGGAACAGGCCTATGCGCTTGTCGACGCCGTGATGGAGCGGGACGATCTGGCGCTGACGGCATCGGCGCATGAGATCGAAGACACCGGCGAATGGGTGTTCGAGGCCACCTGCGACAGCCCGCCAGACGTCGAGGCTTTCGGGCGGCTGGCCGAGATGGTGCTGGGCGGGACGGTCGACTTCTCGGTCGACCCAATCGATCCAGAAATCAACTGGGTTGCCAAGTCCTTGGAAGGTTTGGCGCCAGTGATCGCGGGCGGCTTTTATGTCTATGGCAGCCATGAGACGGCGCCGATTCCCGAAGGCCTGATCCCGATGAAAATCGATGCGGCTCAGGCCTTTGGCACGGGGCATCATGAGACGACGACGGGGTGTCTCGAAGCCATCGAAATGCTCCTGGCGCATACGACGCCCAAGGCGATGATCGACATCGGCACGGGCACCGGCGTGCTGGCGATTGCGCTTGCCAAGCGGCTGGGCGGGAAAATCCTCGCAACCGATATCGATCCGATCGCGGTGACGACGACCATTGAAAATGCTCAGGAAAATGGTGTTGGCGACAATATCGACTCGATCGAGGCGACCGGGCTCGACCATGTCGAAATCGCCGCGCGCGCGCCTTATGATCTGATCGTCGCCAATATTCTGGCCGGTCCGCTGACCGAGCTGGCGCCCGGCGTCGGCGGCATTGCGCAATCGGGCGGGACGGCGATTCTATCGGGGATTTTGAACACGCAGGCCGATGGCGTCATCGCTGCCTATGAGCTTGCGGGGTTCCATCTGGTGGATCACCTCAAGCGCAAGGACTGGACGACATTGGTGCTGCAAAAGCGCTGAAACTGGTAGCATTCCGCTAACATCGAGGGCGCTTCGGCGCCCTTTTCGTTATGCGGATGCCGAAAGGCGAACCCCAGAAAAGCAAAATCCCCGAAGCGGACTTCGGGGATCGAAACGATCGTCGTTTGGTACGAGCTGCCGTTATGGGCGCTTGGTAACAGCGCCGATCAGCTGGTGCTGCATGCGGTAGCTAACCTGGCGAGATGCTTCGCGACCACGAGCGTCAATCAGACCACCCAGTGCGTTGCGGAAACCATTCTTGCTCTCAGTCATCTTTCACTCCATGCGACGAGAGGTCTATTGCCTATCGTCTGGTAGCTTTTTACTCAATTCCGGCGAGGTGTGTTAGGGGGCTAGCGACAGACCTGCCATGCCGATCATGCAGGGCACGATTAACGGCCGTTTACCCTATCCCGGTTCTTGCCATAATCGCGCTCGAACTGCGCCACATAGCGCTCCGCGCGACGCGTGCGGCCCTCGACCAGGGCAGTGAGTGCGCGGGTAAAGAGATTGTCGGGCTTGCTCATTTTCGTCTCCATCATTCTATAGCTAAGATAGGAAACAAGACGGTGGCGACCACCGCCAATCCGACAACAGAGCCATGCCGGGAGCGCACCCGGCTGAGGTATATCCATGACCACTTCCGCCTTCCCGCCCGCCAAATTCCAGAGCTTTGACGAAAAGTCCGACCCGAGCCAGGTGGCGCCACGGCTAGCGGCGCTGCGCAAGGCGATGAAGGCGGCGGGCGTCGACTACTTCCTCGTGCCCCGCGCCGATGCGCATCGCGGAGAATCGGTGCCAGCGAGCGAAGCGCGGCTGGCCTATGTGACGGGTTTCACCGGCTCGGCCGGTCTGGCGCTGGTGGGCACCAAGGAGGCGTATCTCTTCGTCGATAGCCGCTATACGCTGCAGGCACCGGCGCAGACTGACACCGCACTGGTCACCGTGCACGAGGTGGCTTCGCTTGCCATCGACGCCAAGGACTACGTGAAGAAGGATAGCGTTGTCGCCTATGACCCATGGCTGCATACGCCGGGCGAGGTGCGCGACCTCACCGAAAAGCTGAAGGGCCATGCCAAGGTCGTGGCGCATGACAATCTGATCGATGTCGTCTGGGACGATCGCCCTGCCCCACCTGCTGGCCAGATCGAGATTCTGGGCCACAATCGGGCCGGGAAATCGGCTGCTGACAAGATCGCGGACTTGCAGAAGACGCTGAGCGACGATGGCGCTGATGCGGTGGTGTTCACCCTGCCCGAATCCATCTGCTGGCTGTTCAACATTCGCGGCCGCGATGTACCCAATACGCCATTCGTCCTTGGCTTTGCCGTGGTGCCGAAAAAGGGGGAGCCGACGCTGTTTCTCGATCCGGCCAAGGTGACGCCGGAACTGGAAAATGCGCTCGATGGCATCGCGGAAATCGAACCGGCAAAGAAGCTGACCAAGACGCTCGAAAAGCTTGGCAAGAATGGCAAGGCCGTACTGGTCGATCCGGCTTCGGCGCCGATTGCCATCGCCGATACGCTTAGGGATGCCGGCGCTCAACTGATCGAAAAACGCGATCCCGTCCTGCTGCCCAAATCGCGCAAGAACGAGGCGGAGCTGGCCGGGATGCGCGAGGCGCATAAGCTTGATGGCGTGGCGCTGGCCAAGTTCCTGCACTGGTTCGACAGTGAGGCGCCAAAGGGCGAGCTGACCGAAATCGGCATCGTGACTGCACTCGAAGCGTTCCGGCGCGAAGAGGAAAGCTGCGTCGATGCCAGCTTCGACACGATTTCCGGCGCCGGGCCGAACGGCGCCATCGTCCACTATCGCGTTTCGACCAAGACCGACCGGCGGCTCAATGCCGGAGAAATCATGCTGGTCGATAGCGGCGCACAATATCTCTCGGGCACGACCGATATCACGCGGACGCTTTTCACCGGCTCAGCGACCGACGAGCAGAAGGACCGCTATACGCGCGTGCTCAAGGGCATGATCGCGATCTCGATGGCGCGCTTTCCCAGGGGCACGAGCGGGGCGCAGATCGACGTGCTGGCGCGGCAGTTTTTGTGGGCCGATGGCGTCAGCTATAGCCACGGGACAGGCCACGGGGTCGGCGCCTATCTTGGCGTGCACGAGGGGCCGGTGGGCATTTCATCGCGCTATACGCTGCCGATCGAGGTGGGCAATGTGCTTTCCAATGAGCCGGGTTATTACAAGGCCGGTGAGTACGGCATCCGCATCGAGAACCTGATCGTGGTCAAGGAATCGGAGTTTGCTGGGTTTTTGGAATTCGAGACGCTGACGCTGGCGCCGATAGATAAGCGGTTAATCGATTTGAGCCTGCTGACGGATGCGGAGCGGGCTTGGCTCAATGCGTTTCACCAGCAGATTTGGGCGGAGATTGGGCCGAAGGTTTCGGGGGATGTGAAGGCTTGGTTGGAAGAGGCGACGGCGGCGATTTGAGGGGTTTCTAACTCACGCACCGGTTTTCCCTCGGGCGTGACCCGAGGGTCTCTCGCGCAGGCTCAAACGTTTGTGGCTCCCGCACTGGCCCTCGGGTCGAGCCCGAGGGAAGAATGGTGAGTGGGGAGAGGTGTGCTCTGGGGCACGTGCATCGTGGCTCATTCACCCCCTCACGGCCTCCCCCGTCGGGGGGGAGGTGTTGGGCCGGTGGGAGAAACAATCACAAGCCAGACGTCACATCGCATAAGGATCCGCGGCGAGTGCCCAGCTCAAGAGCCAGGGGACTTCGCTGCCCAGTGAGGCAACGTCGTCGACTTTCCAGGTTCCGCTCTCTTCGACGAGGGAAACCGACAAGAGCCGGGGCTGATCGAAATTGTGGTAGGTGACCGTCACAATGGCGCGGTCATCGAGGCGCATCGGCTCGCTGATGACGAGATCGAACAGCAGCGCATTATCGTCGGGCAGAAACGGATTGAAATTGGGGTCGGCGACCGGCTCGAGCTCGCTGCTTAAGGCGGGGTTCGCCCCGGTCCCGGTATCGGCCGCCAATTGCGCGATGCCTTTGAGGCGCTCCGAGTAATGGACCGTTGGGTCGCCCTTGGCGGCGCCGGGTTTGTAGCCATCGTAGATCGCCTGAACCAAAGCCTTAGGATCGGCATAGTTTTCTTCGGCCATGGCGGATTGGGCCATTGGCGCCAGGATGATCAACAGGGAGAGAATCGCTCTCATCGTGCCCTCGAGAAATGAACGAGGACACGATTGCTTGGCGCTGGCGGCTGAAATGCGGCCGGCGGATTAAATCTTGGAAAGCCGCGGCTACTCTTGCGCGGCGGCAAAGATTTCGCTGAGGCGATAGGCGAATTCGCCATTCTGGCCCTCGAGATCGTCGATGACCCAGCCGCCGTTTTCATTGACGAGGTCATAGGTGATTTCTACCGGCTCATCGAAATTGGTAAAGCTGACGACGACAGTTGCCGTATCGCCACCATAAACCGGCTCGCCGATTTCGAGATTAGCGATCTGATAATCCTGGCCATCGATATAGGGATCGAAGTCGAGCGCCCCCATTTCGCCTTCCGGGGTGCTTTCCGCATCGGCCTCATAGAGCGCATTGAGCGCAGCGGAGCGGAAGCTCTCCTCGTTTTCGGGGAAATCGTCGGTGAGATAGGGCGCGTAAAACGCTTCGAGCAGCGCCTCAGGCGTATCGAAGGGCTGGGCGGCGGCTGGCGCAACGAGCGCGAGAAAGAGGCCGGACAGGGCAAGGAGGCGACGCATGAAAAACTCCTGTGGCCGACGGTCCGGCCTTTTTCTCAGTTAAACCACAGCGCGAAGAGCGGCCAGTCATCGCCAAAGACACGGTTAGCGGCCGCAAAACTTTCCGCGTCGGCGATCGGGCCCGGCTTGATATAGGGCAAAGCGCCCTGCCCGATGAACATCATGACGATGTCGGTTTCGGTCGCCGTGTTGAAATAAGCGGCGAGATCGAACCCCTGCTTGAAGCGCCAATGGGGAAGCAGCAATTCGCCGGCAAAAACCTTATCCACCCCATCAAGCGTTTCGCGCCAGGCCGCAACCATCTCCTCGGTGATGTTCATATCAGGGAAGATGGAGGTCTGGCTTGGAGATGGCAGCAGTTCTCTGGTGTCGTCAGTCTCGGCGAGAATCGCGTCCCAATTTTTGCGTGACAGCGCGGGGATGGACTTGAGCCGATCAAGCACGCCGGCGAGGCGCGCGCTATCGCTGACCGGGAAACTCAGCGTGTGGAGCGCCGCGACCATATCGGCAATGCCTGTATCGCTGTCGCCATCGAGAAACAGAATGCCGCCCCGATTGTAAGCCTGCATAGGCAGGCCCGCTTCGGGGAAGAAGCGATGGAAATAGGCATTGTAGAATTCGGTGAAATCGTGGGCCATCAGCCAATCGACGGGCGAAGCGACGACCTGGGTATAGCCGGCGAGCCAGAAGGCATCGGCGCGATCGAGCCCTACGGACGTATCGGGTGCAGCGCTGCCGGTCTTGTCCTTGGTCTTGTGGCCTTCTTCAACCGGCAGCATGCCGTACATGCCAAAGGCTTCGAGCGCGGGGCCGGACAGCGTTTCGGTTTCGCCAACCGTGCCATCGCCATCGATATCGAAGCGGAGGCGCAGGGGATCAAGGAGGATGACATAATCCCCAGTCTCGCCTGCCCTCTCGAAATAGCCGCGGGCGGTATCGAGGGAGGCGACGGTGGCATCGAGATAACCACGGAACTGATCATAGGTCAGCGGTTCTGGATTGGGATTGGCGGGCTTGGGCTGAGTTGGTCCCTCGACGCCAAGGCCAAAAATCAGCGCTGCGGGCGTGTTGCCGGGCGCGACGCCGCCATGACGATACATGGCCTGGGCAAGCGATTCGTAGGCAAAGACCAGTTCGCCGAGGCCGGCGCCTAAGCACGCTTCGGTATCGCCGGTGGCGCAGATATTGGCAAAGACCTGGCGTCCTTCGGAGAGTTTGCCCTCATAGGCGGCGGAGACGATGGCATCGCCGGTTTCGCTGGCGAAGGCCGGGGCCGACAAGAGGGTCAGTCCCAGGGCGATCCATGTCTTTCTCATCGTCTCTCCAAACCTATTTTCCGACGCGCGCGAACCACTCGTCTTCAGTGATGACTTCGACGCCGTGCTCCTGCGCGGTCTTCAGCTTCGAACCGGCGCCTGGCCCCGCGACCAGGATATCGGTCTTGGCCGAGACAGAGCCTGCAACCTTGGCACCAAGCCGTTCGGCCATAGCCTTGGCTTCGGATCGTGACATTTTTTCGAGCGTACCGGTAAAGACCACGGTTTTTCCTGCAATCTGGCTATCGGCAGAAACCGTGACGACATAGGGCTTTGGGTGGACCTGAGCCAGCAGAGCATCGAGCACATCGTCATTGCGCTCATTACCGAAGAAGCTGACCAGCGCCTCGATGACCGTACCGCCTATGCCATCGACGGAGGGAAAGACCGTGGTCGGCTCCTCGGCAGCGGCGGTCTCCTTGCCGACGCGGATCAGTTCCTCGATCGTGCCAAAGGTGCGGGCGAGCACTGCGGCCGTGGTTTCGCCGATATGGCGGATGCCGAGGGCGAAGATGAAGCGATCGAGTTCGGGCTCGCGGCGGGCGTCGATGGCGGCGAAGAGCTTGTCGAGCCCTTCATAGTTGCGATCCTCGACGCCGCGCACATTCTTGCGCGTCTTGCCGGAGGCGGCTTCGCGGGCCTTTGCCTGCACCTCGCGGCGCTCGGCGAGCGCGCGCTGCACTTCGGGGCGGCGGTCTCGAAGGGTAAAAATATCGGCGGCGGTGCGGACGAGGCCGGCATTGAAGAAGGTGTCGATATTTTCCGCGCCCAGACCTTCGATATCGAGGGCACCGCGCGAGACGAAATGTCGGAGGCCTTCGACGGCCTGGGCGGGGCAGATCAATTCGCCGGTGCAACGGCGGCGCGAATCTTCCTTGCCGGTCTTTTCGTTGACCTCGCGCACGGCGGGGGAACCGCAGACCGGGCAGGTTTCGGGCATCTCATAGGGTTTGGCGTCAGCCGGACGCTTGTCGAGCAGCACATCAACGATCTGGGGGATGACGTCCCCGGCCCGCTGGATGGTGACGGTGTCGCCGATGCGGATATCCTTGCCCTCCCGGATGGGAAGGCCATTGCTGTCGCGGCCGGCAATATAGTCCTCGTTGTGGAGGGTGACATTGACGACGGTGACGCCGCCGACGCTGACGGGATCGAGCCGGGCAACGGGCGCAAGGGTACCGGTGCGGCCGACCTGGATTTCGATGTCGCGGACTTTGGTAGTCGCCTGCTCGGCGGGAAATTTGTGCGCCACGGCCCAGCGCGGCTCGCCGGTGACGAAACCCCAGCGGCGCTGCAGTTCGAGCTGGTCGACCTTATAGACGACGCCATCGATATCGTAGCCGAGCGAGGAGCGCTGGTCTTCGATGGCGTGATAGTGGGCGATCAGTTCTTCGACCGTTTTGGCGCGGGCCATGAGCGGGCTCACGGCAAAGCCCCATTCGGCGAATTTTTGCACCGCGTCATATTGGGTCGGCGCCGGGTCTTCCGTTGTCGCGCCCCAGGCATAGGCGAAGAATCTCAGATTTCGACTGGCGGTGATCGACGGGTCCTTCTGGCGCAGGGAGCCAGCAGCGGTGTTGCGCGGATTGACGTAGTTCTGGCCACCGGCAGCGGCGGAGCGCTCCTTGAGGGCCTGGAATTCGGCATAAGTCATATAGACCTCGCCGCGGATTTCGATGCTTTTGGGCCAACCGGTGCCGTGGAGCTTTTCGGGGATATCCTTGATGGTGCGCAGGTTTGCCGTGATGTCCTCGCCCACGGCGCCATCGCCACGAGTGGCGCCGCGGACGAAAACGCCGTCCTCGTAAAGGAGCGAAGCGGAGAGGCCATCGATCTTGGGCTCGGCAGTGAAGGCGATTTCGAGGCCTTCGTCCTGCTTGAAAAAACGGCGGCCGCGCTCGATGAAATCGACGACATCCTCATCGGTATAGGCCTTGGCAAGGCTCAGCATCGGCACGGCGTGGCGCACTTTGGCAAAGCCCTCGGCCGGGGCGGCGCCGACCTTGCCGGTGGGCGTATCGGGCCGGACGAGTTCGGGAAACGCTTCCTCGATCTCGTTATTGAGGATGGTCAGCGCGTCATACTCGGCGTCCGTCAGCTCGGGCGCGTCGTTCTGGTGATAGGCGATGTCCGCTTGGGCGATGGCTGCGGCCAGTCGTTCCAGCTCCTGGCGGGCCTCGTCTTCGGTGAGATCGGCTACGGACTTTTGGGACAGGTCGGACATGGCTCACTCACCTCTGGCTGCAGAACGGTTCTAGCCACGGCGTCATTCGCGCGAAAGCGGGAATACAGTGGATGGGAACAGAGATTCCCGCTTTCGCGGCAATGACGCCGTGGTGATGGGTGGCGCAGTGGCGACCCAAGCAGCGACTATTTCACCGCGCCGAGCAATTTCTTGGCAGCAGCACGGGCTTCCGAAGTGATTTCGGCGCCGGCCAGCATGCGGGCGACTTCTTCCTGGCGAGCGCTTGGTTCGAGCGGGCGGACATGGGTGCGGGTGAAGGCGCCCTCCTCCACCAGTTGCTTTTCGATCAGCAGATGCCGATTGGCGCGGGCAGCGACCTGCGGGGCGTGGGTGACGGTGAGCACCTGCACGGTCTTCGCGAGTCGGGCGAGGCGGCGGCCGATGGCATCGGCGACGGCACCGCCGACGCCGGTATCGATTTCGTCAAAGATCAGGACGGGTGCGGAGCCGCGATCGGCGAGCACCACCTTGAGCGCGAGGAGGAAACGACTCAATTCGCCGCCAGAGGCGACCTTGAGGAGCGGGCCGGCGGCAGTGCCGGGATTGGTCTGGACGTGGAAGGCAATCTGGTCGAAACCGGCCGCTGCGACGCGATCGCGCTCGATCTGGTGATCGACGATGAATTTTGCCGCGCCAAGCTTGAGATCGGGCAATTCGGCTTCGACGGCCTTGCTCAGCGCCTTGGCGGCCTTGGTGCGGCCAGCGGTGAGCGTTTCGGCGGCTTCGCGATAGCGCGCGCGGGCCTGGGCTTCATCAGCCTCGAGCGCCTTGAGGCGGCTTTCCCCGCTTTGCAGCGTATCGAGATCGCCCTGGTATTTTTCGAGCACGCCCGGCAGCTCGTCACAGGTCACCTGATGCTTGCGCGCGGCGGCGCGGAGGGCAAAGAGGCGTTCCTCGACCGCTTCGAGCTCGGCTGGATCATAGGCCATCTGCCGCTGCAATTCGATCAGCGCTTCGCCAGCGCGGTCGAGCGTGACGAGCGAGGCATCGAGCGCTTCGACGATGGGCTGGAAAACTTCGCCGCCATTATCGAGCTTTCGCAACAGGCGGCGCATGAGGCCGGCGAGTGCGGGCGACGGGGCGTTGGGGCCGTTAAGGATTTCGTCGATCTCGACGAGATCGGAAGCGCCCTTTTCAGCTTGCTGGAGCTGGATGCGGCGCTCGGCAAGTTCGCCTTCTTCGCCTTCCGAAGGCTTGAGCTTGCCCAGCTCTTCGACCGTGTGGCGGGCGTAGTCCTCAGCGGCAACGGCTTCGGCGACTTTAGCCTGCTGCTCCTTGACCGCCTGCTGGATTTCGACGAGATCGGCCCAGGCTTCGCGCACGGCAGCAGCGGGCGCAGCGAGTTCGCCGAAGGCATCGAGCGCGGCGCGATGGGTGGCGACATCGACTAGCGCGCGATCGTCGTGCTGGCCGTGGATTTCGATAATCTGCGTGCCGATCTTTTGCAGCAGCGAGGCGGAAACCGGCTGGTCGTTGATGAAGGCACGGGTGCGGCCATCGGCGAACTGCACGCGGCGGAGAATGACCTCTTCATCATCGGCAATGGCATTGTCGCGCAGCAGCGTCCGCGCCGGATGGCTGGGCGGCAATTGCACCATGGCGACGACCTGGCCGCTGTCCTGCCCCTGCCGCACCAGCGAGGCATCGCCGCGCCCACCAAGGGCAAGCGTCAGCGCATCGAGCAGGATGGATTTACCGGCGCCGGTCTCGCCGGTGAGAACGGTCATGCCCTCGTCGAGCGCCAGATCGAGCTGGTCGATGAGGACGATATTGCGAACCGAAAGCGCGTTCAGCATGCGGATCTATCCAGGGCCAATCGGGCTTGCCTCATAGCATTTGAGGGCCGCCCGGCGTCTGCGGCAATTCACTTTCGCACAGCAATGCGAACGGCAGGCATGATATCGAAAAAGAACAAAATGGCAACTGGAAGGTGGAGAGATTTGTGGGGGGGTGGCTCAGGCTAATGAATGAGGGCGCGGTGGACACCCCCTCCCGCCTCCCCCATCAAGGGGGAGGTGTAAGATCGAGTTTGTGGCTCGGTCGGTTCACGACCACCGGCTCTGCACCTCCCCCTTGATGGGGGAGGCTGGGAGGGGGTGATCTTAATGCCCTCCTGCCCTATTCCGCGTACGCCACCCAGCCACGGAAACTGAAGGCAGAATAGAAAAGGCTGATATCGGCAAATCCTGCCTCGCGGAGCATGGCCTCTTCCTCTTCCGGCGCGAGGATGTTGAGGCGAGTGGCGATCGCTTCGCGGGCCTTGGCTGCAGTCGCGGGATCGACATCGTCGGCCTGGCCATAAGCGACGTGGCGGGCGATCGAGCGAGAGCGTTCGGGCTCTGTCTGCGGGAAGCTGATATGGGCAAGGATGAGCGGCGCGCCGGGTTTGAGGCGACGGCGGAGCTGGCGGAGCGTTTCGAGGCGCTGCTCGCGCGGGATAAAGTGAAAGACCAGGAGGCTTGTCGCCGCATCGAACCGGCCCTCGGGCGCGGCGTCGATATAGCCTTCGGTCAAGGTGATGCGATCAAGATGCTCGGCCGCGGTGTGGCGTGCGAGGGAGAGCATGTCGGCAGAGGGGTCGACGCCCGATAGTCGCCAGCCGGAGCGGAAATCGGCCAGGGCCTTCAGTTCGAGACCACCCCCAGCGCCGAGCACGAGGATTTCCGCCTCTTCCGGCACAGTTTCGGCGAGGAGCAGGTTCATCATGCGGTGGATGCCCGCAAAGCCCGGCACCTGCCGCGGCGGGCCATCGGCATAGTGGCGAGCGGCTTCGGCGTCGAAGGGTGCGGGCATGGGAGGGTCCTAGCTGGGGGTGACCAGAGATAGGCGCGGCGGCGGGGAAGTCAAAGCACCGGCTTGCGAGAACTCACACCAGCTTTAGCAGCGCCTTTTGTAGCTCGCTAAGAAGGAGAGCGATCAGGACCGCAGGGATCAGCGTCAGTGCCGTGTCTTCGAGGGCACCGGAGAGGCCGGCGCCGTTGAGATTTTCGATGAGGTCGATGATCTCGTTGGTGAGCTGGAGAGTGACGACGATCGCCAGAGCGAGGAAGGGTCGGCGGATAGCGAGGGCTAGGCCGAGATAGAGCACGGTGCCGACGAGCAGGTGCAGTACCGGATCCGTGAGACCGGTCGTGTCCTTGATCAGCAATTTGGCGAAGTGCCACATCTATGTCGGCCTGAGGACTGTGATTGGGCGACAGCGTAAACGTCAGAAGTGAAGGCTGGGTTTCATACACCAACCTGCCGCGTGGGGAGAGAGGACCCCTCACCCTGGCCAATCTGCTGAACGCAGATTGCCCGGTCCCTCTCCCACAAGGGGCGAGGGAAGACGGTGGCTCACGGCGTGAGTGGCCAACACTCGACTCGTTAACGGCGGTCAAACAAAAAGGGCCCCGGAGGGCCCTCTTCAATTCAAAAAATGAAAATCTCAGCTTTGGTGGGCGGCGAGCCAGCTGCCGGAGTTGAGCTGGGGGGCAAGGCCTTGTTTGCCGAGGAGGGCGAAGGCGCGCTTGTACCAGTCGCTGGAGGGGTAGTTGTGGCCGAGGACAGCGGCTGCGGACATGGCTTCGTTGGTGAGGCCAAGCAGCAGATAGGCTTCGGTCAGGCGATAGAGCGCTTCTTCGATGTGGGTGGACGTCTGCCACTTTTCGACGACTTCGCGGAAGCGGTTGATGGCGCCGGTATAGTCGCCATTGCCGAGATAGTAGCGGCCGACCGACATTTCCTTGCCCGCGAGCTGGTCATAGCCGACGAGGAGCTTTTCCTTGGCGTCCTTGGCGTGCTCGGAGTTCGGGTAATTCGAGATCAGAAGGTTGTATGTGTCGATGGCATCGCGCGAAAGCTGCTGATCGCGGGTGATGTCCTTGATCTGCGCAAAATATGACGTGCCCTTGAGCCAGAGGACGTAGGGAACATCCTTGCCATTGGGGTAAAGCGCCAAGAAGCGATCGGCCGCGAGAATGGACTGATCGAACTTGCCCATGCGATAGTTCGCATAGACCTGCATCAGCTTGCTCTTTTCCGTCAGCGCATCGCGCGGATGCTGACGATCAAGCTGTTCGAGCTTTTTGACCGCGGTCTGGAAATACTGGCGATCCATATCGTCCAGCGCGCCCTGATAGAGCGAGGCTGCGGGAACGATCGGTTCTTCCTTGAGCTTGGGTGGACCAAAGAGCCCGCCGCCCGCGCAGGCGGTGAGCACGGCGGCGAAAAGACCCATGGCGGCAAATCGGGCGATCCGACCTGTCATCTGGCTTACAACGTTAACAGTCACGCAGTGCCCCGTTCTTCATTCATCCACAATCGCTTGCGGCGTAATTAGCAATTGGATCAAAACTGTGGCGCAGGCTGAGCCGCCTGCCCCGATCACCCTGCCCTTTCGGGCGCGTTTTGCGACTATCTCGCTGCGGTCAGCGGACGGACCGGAGATAATGACGTACGCCAAGACCCTCGGGCTGATCGTCGAAATTCTCGACTTCCAGCGGCAGATCCTCGGCGTTGACTATCTCATAATTGGCTTCGCTCGCAAAGAGACCGGCAAGCACATGCGCGTTGAGCGCGTGGCCGCCCTTATAAGAGCGGAAGCGGCCCCAGATGGGCAGGCCACCGAGCGAGAGATCGCCGATGGCGTCGAGCAGCTTGTGGCGCACGAATTCGTCTTCGTAGCGCAATCCATCGGGATTGAGGACGCGGTCCTCGTCGACGGTGATGGAATTGTCGACGCTCGAGCCGAGGGCATAGCCGGCCTGGCGCAGCGCCTTGGCATCGCGGGCAAAGCCGAAGGTACGGGCGCGGGACACATCTTCGAGATAACGGCGCGGCGTCCAATCGAAGATCATGCGCTGGCGGCCGATGACCTTGGAATCGAAGTCGATCTCGAGATCGAGCGCACGGCCATTATAGGGCTCGAGCGCAGCGAAGGCGTCGTTGTTGCGCACGGTGACGGCGCGGATGATCTTGAGGAATTTGCGGTGGGCCGGCTGGGTGTCGAGACCGACGTCCATGATGGCCGCAGCGAAGGGATGCGCGCTGCCATCGAGGATGGGGCATTCCGGACCATCAAGCGTGATGAGGGCATTGTCGACGCCCATGCCGGACAGGGCCGAGGTCACATGTTCGACAGTTGCGACGCTGACGCTGTCGCCGAGGTCGAGAGTGGTGCACAGTGTGGTGCGGCTGACGCGCGAAAAATGCACGGAGACCGGCTGGGTAATCCGGCCGTCGCCCATATCGCGGCGGATGAGAAAGCCACTATCAGCCGGCGCTGGTCCGATGGACAGATTGACGGGTGCAGCGGTGTGTACGCCATAGCCCGAAAAGGTCACTTCACCGGCAAGCGTGCGCTGGCGTGTGGACATTTTTTTCATACTCTATTTACTCCACCCCAAGGGTCTCACGCTCGCACGACTGTTAGCCAAAAAAAACTCGGCGCGGAAGTCGCGCCGAGTCACGTTTACAGACTTGAATTTAACGGGTTCTAACCGTGCTTGCGGAGGAAGGCCGGGATTTCGAGGCTATCCTTCTGGGGTGCAGCGGCTGGAGCACGACCATGGTTATCGAGGTTGCCACGGGCGCCTTCGGCAGCCGGGGGAACACGCGAAGTCCTTGCGCCGCCTGCTTCAATTGCGCTGCGGGCAGCGGCGTCATCGGCAGTGCGAGCGACGGGTTCCTGGCGCTGCTCGGGCTGCTGCTGACCGATGTTCAGGCCGACATTGGAGGCCAGACGCTTGAAGAGCGCACGGGCATTGCGGGGCTCTTCGACCTGACGATCCTGAGCCTGCTGTGTCTGGCGTGCAACAACCGGAAGCTCCTCGGTGCGCGGCATACGGCGATAACCGTCCGGACGGGCAGCGTGCGAGGGCACATAGACGCTGGGAATCGGCTTATCTTCGGCCATCGGAGCTTCTTCCGGCTCGGCCATCATTTCGGCAGCCGGGACATAGGGCTCGACCAGGATGCCGTCGTCTTCAGCCATGTGGTGGCTGTGCGCGGAGGCAGCGGTACGGTCGGCGACGAAAGCCTGAGCGACAGCCGATTCGACCTCGAAGCCGATGTCTTCCATGGCGACTGGTGCCGGCTCGGGAGCTGGTGCCGGAACAGCGCGGGACGGCTCGACCGGCACATGGCGGCGAACGGCGAGCGGAGTGCGCGAGGCATGCGGCTTGGCGGGCTCGAGAGCCTGAACCATGGTCGCGTCGGTGCCGGTGGCAACGACGGACACGCGGATCGTGCCGGTGAGATCGGGATCGTAGGTCGCGCCAAGGATGATGTTGGCGTCTGAGTCGACTTCTTCGCGGATGCGGGAAGCGGCTTCGTCGACTTCGTAAAGTGTGAGGTCCGGGCCGCCGGTGATGGAGATGAGGAGGCCGCGAGCGCCCTGCATCGAGACATCATCGAGAAGCGGATTGGCGATGGCGGCTTCGGCGGCGTGGCGGGCACGGTCTTCGCCGGAGGCTTCGCCGGTACCCATCATTGCCTTGCCCATGCCGCGCATGACGGCGCGAACGTCGGCGAAGTCGAGGTTGATCAGGCCCTCTTTGACCATGAGGTCAGTGATACAGGCGACGCCCGAGAACAGCACCTGGTCGGCCATCGAGAAGGCGTCGGCAAAGGTGGTCTTCTCGTTGGCAACGCGGAAGAGGTTCTGGTTCGGGATGACGATGAGCGTATCGACATGGCGGTGCAGCTCGTCGATGCCGTCATCGGCCAGACGCATGCGGCGATTACCTTCGAAATTGAACGGCTTGGTGACCACGCCAACCGTCAGAATACCCTGTTCGCGGGCTGCACGGGCGATGACCGGGGCAGAGCCGGTGCCGGTGCCGCCACCCATGCCGGCGGTGATGAACACCATGTGCGAACCGGAGAGGTGGTCGTTGATTTCGTCCCAGCTTTCTTCGGCAGCGGCACGACCAACTTCGGGGTGCGAGCCGGCACCGAGACCTTCGGTGACGCCGACGCCGAGTTGGATGATGCGCTGGGCCTTGGAGAGCGAGAGAGCCTGGGCGTCCGTGTTGGCAACCACGAAATCGACGCCGCTGAGACCGGACTCGATCATGTTGTTAACGGCGTTACCCCCGGCGCCGCCGGCACCGAACACGGTGATGCGGGGCTTGAGTTCCTGGATATCGGGGATCGTCAGATTGATGGTCATTTATGGCATGGCCCCATAGGTGGCGTGGTTGATTAAGATTTACCCGCCTATTCGTTAACCAGAGCCTAACAAGTGTCCCGATTGCGTTAAGAATGGCGCAAATTGCGAGACAGTGGCGTTATGCGTTTACGCGCCATTAACCGGCAAAATCGCCGGAAAGCCGCTTGAGAGGCTGGTTTTCAAGGTTAACTGGCCAAGGTTAAACGAGCGTGTGCGTCATTAACCACCAACGCAGTTATGATCGCCCTGCCCTCGCTCGGTGACCGGAATGTCACGAGGGTGAATCAGCCGGTTGATACTCGGCCGATTCTCTTTTGGGGCGCGTCGCCTCCCCGAAGAAGGCTTTATGAGCCTACGCCGCCCGCGCCGTCTTGAGGGCGTTGGCCCACCAGACGAGCTGGTCGAGCATGACGTTTGCGGCTTCGGTCAGGTAGGGGAAGTCGGTAAAGGTCTTTTCGCTCTTCATCAGCGGCACGAGTTCGTTGGCGTTGATGTGGACCGCATGCTTGAGCGTCGCAATCTGGAGTTCGGCAAGGATCAGGCGCAGTTGTTCGACGGCCCGGGCACCACCGACGCCGCCATAGCCGACAAAGGCGGCGGGCTTGCGATTGTATTCGGCGTGCGCGTGGTCGAGGGCGTTCTTGAGGACACCCGGGATCGAGTGATTATATTCGGCAGTGACGAAGATATAGCCATCGAGCTCGGCCATCTTGGTCGCCCATTTGGCGCCGGCGGGGCCATCATCGTGAACGAGCGATTCATCGAAAAACGGCAGCGGATAATCGCGGAGATCGACGATCTCGATATCGAGGTCGCTACGATCCTCGGCAATGGATTGGAGCCACTGGGTTGGCTTGTCGGCAAAGCGGGCGGCACGGGTGGTGCTGATGACGATGCCGATGCGCGGTCTGTTGGTCACTTGATAATTTCCTGACTGGTGTTCAACCAGATCGGAAATGGTCCCTGCCCCAACCCATCCTCAAGACCGGGAGATTTTTGTTCGGCACGAACAAAAATGTCGGCCGGTCACACCTCGCGTTCGTCGAAAAGGCGGCGCGACTCGACGATGCCGTCCGTGTGCTGGTGGGCCCACGAGTGGATCGCCGCCAGCGGCTCCATAACGCTGTGGCCGCGCTCGGTCAGCTCGTAGTCGACGCGCGGCGGGATGGAGGCGGTGATATGGCGCGTAACAAGGCCGTCACGCTCGAGCGTGCGCAGCGTCAGGGTCAACATGCGCTGGGAAATGCCGTCGATACCGTCTTCAAGCTCGGAAAAGCGCTTAGGGCCGCCCTGCAAGCCGCCGAGAACGTGGAGGAACCACTTGCCGCTGAATTGGGCGAGCACGTCGACCGTTGGCCGGCAGAAATCGGGAACGTGGGCGGCGCGGTCTTTGAAGATGTGCTTGCTCATGGAGGCAAACTTAAGAGCGCCGGCCCGAGATTAAAAGCTCGAACGCAGCCAATTGCCGACCCGGGCGATGTAGCCATCGGTACCGGTGAGCTTACGGGTGCTGCGGGGCTCGGTATATTCTTGGGCGCAGACCTGCGGATAAACCAGCATGCCGGCAACGGTCGAGAAGGCCGCGCTCTTCGCGATTTCTGGGAGGCCAGCAATGCCCATGGGGCGGCCATTGCGGACATTGCGCGCCAAGGTTCGGCGAGCGACTTCAGGCAGGCCGGTGAGCTCGCTGCCACCGCCCGTGAGGACGAAACGGCGACCGCAGACGTCCATCATCCCGGTAGCCTGCATGCGATCGCGGATAGCGGTAAGAATCTCTTCGATGCGCGGGCGCATGATACGGGTGAGGACCGAGCGGGCCACCTGCCCCGGCGCTTCGTCGAGCGCGGCGCCGACGGGCTGGATCGCGATCATGTCGCGCTCGTCGGCCTGACCGGGCAGCACAGAGCCATAAAGCGTCTTGAGGCGCTCGGCATCGGCGACGCTGACGGACAGCTGGCGCGCGATATCGAGGGTCAGGTGATGGCCGCCGATGGCGATGGCGTCGGCATAGACGAGGTGTCCGTCGTTAAAGACGGAAACGGTGGTGGTGGCGCCACCGAAATCGAGGCAGGCGACGCCGAGCTGGGCTTCATCATCGACGAGGCTCGCAAGACCCGAGGCATAGGGCGTGGCAACAAGCGCTTCGATCTGCAGGTGGCAGCGGTGCAGCACCAGTTCGAGATTGCGCATGGCGAGGGTTTCGGCCGAGACAACGGCGACATCGACGCCGAGCTTTTCGCCGACCATGCCCTTGGGGTCGCGAATGCCCTTCTGGCCATCGAGCGCGTAACCGATCGGTAACGCGTGGATGATGGAGCGCTCGGGACGAACCGAGCGGGAATTGACGGCTTTCAAGACGCGGACGATGTCGGTCTTTTCGACTTCCTGGCCATCGAGCGAGACGGCGGCAGAAAATGTTTCCGAGCCAAGGCGGCCTGCGGTGACGTTGACGAGAACCGATTCGAGCGTCAGGCCGGCGGCGCGCTCGGCCATGCCGACGACATTGCGGATGGCGTGTTCGGCTTTTTCGATATCGGTAACGACGCCGCTTTTGACGCCCGAGGACGGTCCGTAACCAAAACCGATCACTTCGGCCCGGTGCGAACGGCCACGCAGGGCCTTGCCCTCGGCGCGCGGGATGAGACGCGCGATGACACAGCAGATCTTGGTCGAGCCAATATCGAGCACGGCCACGAGAGTGGTCTTGCCGGGCTGAACGGCGCGGAGCCGTGATGTCATCGCATCGGTCATCATGATGGTTCGGCGTCTTCACGTTTGGTCGGCCGCACGGCCACGACGGAATCGACGCGCAGGTCGATCACGGTGAGGTCGCGATCCAACAATTGGTATTCGGTTTGATAATTGGACAGCTTACCAAGTGCCTGAGCCACGCCCTGCTCCGGCAACTGGATGCGCAATCCGGTTTGGTAGATCATGTCCCAGCGCCGATCGGCAATGCGCGACAGCGCAACCAAGCCATTCTGCAACTGGGGATAGTGGTCGAGCGCCCGGATCATCACCAGCGCATCGTCGGCCGCGCCATCACCGATGACGAGCGGCAGGTCGCCATAGGCGCCGCCATCCTCGCCGATCTGCTCGCCACCAGCATCGATGACGAAAGTGACCCCATCGACGCGCCAGCGCGCGACCGGGGTCTTCTCGGTCACGACGACAGAGACGTCGGCGGGATAGGTCTTGCGTACCGTGACGGTATCGATAGCAGGCAATTCGGCGATCCGCGACCGCGCGCTTTCGACATCGAAGGCCAGGGTGGATGTGTCGGGCATAATGCCGAGGGAATCAAAGATCGCCTGTTCGGAGGTCAGCGTCTGGCCGGAAATGGCAATCTTGCCCACCGATAGGCCGGCTTCTGCGAACTGCACCTGAGCAAGGGAGCCGAGGGAAGTGACGCCAAGGCCGATATGGTCGCGGACCTGATAGATCGCCGTTGCGGCAACCATCAGCGCGAGCACCATGCCGGTGCGGCGAAGCCCCGTGCCATGCAGCACGAGGGCACGATTGAAGCGATTGCTCACCCGCTGCAGCGGCGAGCGCCGTGCGGGGACAGGAAGTGTGCGGGGATCGACGGGACGGGCCCCGGCGAAAAAGGCCTCGCTCTTTACCTGTTGCAACTCGCATCCTCCACCAGCCAGGCGCACAACTCTTCATAAGAGTGGCCCGCATGGGCAGCTTGTTCCGGGGCTAGCGACACCTCGGTCATACCCGGCTGGGTGTTGATTTCGAGGAGCACCAGTTCGCCATCCTCACCTGCCGCGTCATTGTAGCGGAAATCACACCGCGTCAGACCTCGGCAGCCGAGAGCCGCATGGGCGGCTAGACTGAATTGTTGCACTTTGTCGTAAATTTTCGGTTTCAACTGAGCAGGTAAGATGTGGCGCGCGCCACCCTGGCTGTACTTGGCTTCGTAGTTGAAAAAGGTCAGGTCGGTGACGATTTCGGTGACGCCAAGGGCAACATTGCCCATGACGGCGCAGGTCAATTCCCGGCCGGGAATGAAGCGCTCGACCATCAGTTCTTCGCCGCCATTCCAATCCTCGCGGAGGATTTCCTGCGGTGGGTGGCTGGCATCGCCCTTGACGACGAAGACGCCGAAGCTCGACCCATCGGCGATGGGTTTGACCACATAGGGCGGCGCCATGATGTGGCTGCGCGCGATATCGCCACGCGTCGCGACGGTGTGGTCGGTGACCGGAATGCCCGCGGCCTTGAAGAGGATCTTGGCCTGGTGCTTGTTCATGGCAAGCGCCGAAGCGAGGACGCCCGAATGGGTGTATGGAATCTGGAGGAGTTCGAGCACGCCCTGGATATAGCCGCCTTCGCCGAAGGGGCCGTGAAGGGCGTTGAAAGCCACATCGGGCTTGAGGGCTGCGAGAACTTCTGCGACGTCTCGGCCGACATCGACCTCGGTGACCTGATAGCCGGCGCGGCGAAGCGCGGCAGCGCAGCCGGCGCCAGTCATGAGGGAGACGGGGCGTTCGTTATTCCAACCGCCCATGAGAACGGCGACATGCTTGGTCATGGGGTGGCTCCGATATTTAGGCTAGCGCCGCTTCTGCCTTCTCCCCTTGCGGGAGAAGGTGCCCCGAAGGGGCGGATGAGGGGTATTCTTGCCGTGCGCTTCACCTGCTCCTCTGCGGAGGTGAGAAACCACTCACCCTGATTTTCTGCTGGCCGCAGAAAATCTGTCCCTCTCCCGCAAGGGGCGAGGGATAGCGCGGCGTGTGGGGCGGCAGAGAGCGTCATTCCGCTGCAATGCCCAACGCTTCCAGTTCACCCGGGAGCGCTGCGGCCCATTGGGTGATATTGCCGGCGCCGAGGCAGACGACATAATCGCCATCCGCGACCCGCGAGGCCAGGAGTGGCGCAAGCGCTTCGGGGCGGTCGATGACGCGGGCGTCGCGGTGGCCGCGGTTGCGGATGCGGTTGACCAGTTCTTCGTGGGTGACGCCGGGGATAGGCTGTTCGCCCGCGGCATAGATGGGGGCGACGATGACGGTGTCGGCGTCGTTGAAGCAGGCGGCGAAATCGTCGAAGAGATCGTTGACGCGGCTATAACGGTGCGGCTGCACGACGGCAACGACATCGCGGCGAGCCGACTGGCGCGCGGCGCTGAGGACGGCGGCGATTTCGACCGGGTGGTGGCCATAATCGTCGATGACGGTGACGCCGCCGACTTCGCCGGTCTTGGTGAAGCGACGCTTGACGCCGGTAAAGCCCTTGAGCCCCTTGCGGATGGCTTCTGCGGGAACGTGGAGCTGATCGGCGACGGCGATGGCGGCCGTGGCGTTGAGCGCGTTGTGGATGCCCGGCATGGGCATTTCGAGCCCATCGATACGGAGCTGGGTTTGGCGGATGCGGTCGCGGATTTCGACGGAGAAATGCTGCACGCCATCGCGATTCTCAAGATCGATGAGACGCACATCGGCCTGCGGGTTTTGCCCATAAGTGATGACGCGGCGATCGCGGATTTCGCCGACCAGCGACTGCACGACCGGATGATCCAAGCACATCACGGCAAAGCCGTAGAACGGCACGTTTTCGACGAACTGGTGGAAGGCGCGCTTTACGCCTTCGAAGTCGCCATAATGGTCGAGATGCTCGGGATCGATATTGGTGACGATGGCGACGTCCGCAGGCAGCTTGATGAAGGTGCCGTCCGATTCGTCGGCTTCGACCACCATCCATTCCCCTGCCCCGAGGCGCGCATTGGTGCCATAGGCATTGATGATGCCGCCATTGATGACGGTGGGATCAAGATTGCCGGCGTCAAGGAGCGTCGCGACCAGCGTAGTCGTGGTTGTCTTGCCATGGGTGCCGCCGATGGCGATGGCGGTCTTGAAGCGCATGATCTCGGCGAGCATTTCGGCGCGGCGCACGATGGGCAACGCCTTGGCGCGCGCGGCGACGAGCTCGGGATTATCCTTCTTGATCGCCGAGGAGACGACGACGACTTCGGCCTTTCCGAGATTATCCCCGTTCTGGCCGATCTCGACCTTGATGCCCATGTCGCGCAAGCGCTGGACATTAGGATTGAGCGAGGCGTCGGAGCCCTGGACCGTATAGCCCTGGTTATACAGGATTTCGGCAATGCCGCTCATGCCGATGCCGCCGATGCCGATGAAGTGGACCGGGCCGATATTGCGGGGCATTTTCATGAGGCGGATTCCAATGTGCTGGTGCCTTGACCGGCGAGGCTTTCGGCAAGGTCTGCCAGCTTCTCGACGGCGCGCGGCTGCCCGAGGCCTTGTGCGGCCTGGGCGGCTTCGATGAGTTGGGTTGGATCGTTGAACAGATCCGTGAGGCGAGTGGCAAGCGATTGCGGCGAAAGCGCGGCCTGTTCCATCACCCAGCCCGCTCCACCCGATTCGACCACAAGAGCATTGTTCTTCTGGTCGGCATCGAGCGATCCGGGCAGCGGAATGAGGATCGAGGGGCGGCCAATGACCGTGAGTTCGGCAATGGTCGAGGCGCCGGAGCGGCCGATGACCAGATGGCTTTGCGCGATGCGCTCGGGCAGATCGGTGAAGAACGGCGCGAGTTCGACGCTGACACGCGACTGGCGATAAATCTTGGTGACGCGGTCGAGATCTTCCTGCCGGCACTGCTGCACGAGACGCAGGCGCGACCGGATGGCATCGGGCAGCATCGCAATAGCGTCGGGGACGATATCGGACAGCGCGCGGGCGCCCTGGCTGCCACCGAAGACGACGAGATTGATCGGATCGGTCGCCGAGAGAGGCGGATAGGGCTTTGCGGCAATGGCGCGGACGCGATCGCGCACGGGATTGCCGGTGAGCACCTTGTCGATGCCCTGATCGTCGGCGAAGCGCGTCTGGGCGAAGCTGAGGGCCAGGATATCGGCGAAGCGGCTGAGGGCGCGATTGGCGCGGCCCATGACGGCGTTCTGCTCGTGGAGAATGCCGGGCACGCTCAAGAGGCTCGCCGCGATGAAGGGCGGAAAAGTGGGATAGCCGCCAAAGCCAATAACGGCGTCGGGCTTCAGCGCACGCAGAATGCCGAAGGATTTGGCGACGCCGCGGGCGATGGTAAAACTGGCGCCGGCAAACTTGATGGGGTTGGAGAGGCTCGGCGTGGCCGAAGGGACCATGTGGATTTTCCGCGCGGGAAAATCCTGGCCATAGCCTTCGACACGATAATCGGTCATCAGCTCGACGACATGGCCGCGGCGCAGCAATTCCTGAGCGAGGGCCATGGCCGGGAAGAGATGCCCCCCGGTGCCGCCGGCCATAAGGACGAAGGTTTTCATTCGGCCGGCGCGACCACGGCGCTGCGGAAGGATGGAAGGCCTGTGGTCATGCGCTCCTCGGGTTTGGTTCTCGTCATGGCCAGCATCAACCCCATGCCGAAGGCAACGGCGAGCATGGAGGTGCCGCCATAAGACACGAAAGGCAGGGTCATGCCCTTGGGGGGAATCAGATTGAGATTCACCGACAGGTTGATGCCCGACTGCATAGCAAACTGGATGGCGAGTGTGGACGCAGCAAGGCGGGCAAACAGGCTCTGCTGGCGCTGCGCACCCATCATGGCGCGAAGCACGATGAAGCAGATGAGTCCGACCAGCGCCATGCAGAACAGGATGCCATATTCGCCGGCAGCGGCGGAGAAGACATAGTCGGCGTGAGCGTCGGGAATGAGCTTTTTGGCGATCGACTCACCCGGGCCGCGACCGAACCAGCCGCCTTCGGCGACGGACTGCAGCGCGCGGTCGATCTGATAGGTATTGCCGCCGCCCTCGGGGTTGAGGAAGGTATCGATGCGGCGCGCGAAGTGCGGGAAGAAGAGATAGGCGCCAAAGAGGAGGCCGCCGGCCGCACCGGCGAGGCCAAAAATGATCCACCAGGAAATGCCCGAGAGGAACAGCAGGACAGCCCAGGTGGCAAGGATCAGCGCGGTCTGGCCGATGTCGGGCTGCAACAGCAGGCCGCAGACGATGACGAGCATGATCGCGGTCGCGATGAGGCGGCCCGGCACGTTGCGATGGATCATATATTCGGAAAAGAGCCAGGCGCCGATAATGGCAAAGGCCGGCTTGACGAATTCGGACGGCTGCACCGACTGGCCGACAAAGGTCACCCAACGCCGCGCGCCCTTCACTTCCGTACCGAAGCGCAGGGTCGCGTAAAGCAGCAGCGTCATGACGACCAATGTGCCAAGGGCGGCAAAACGCGCCTGACGATGGGTCAGCAGCGATGTCGCGAGCATGACGGGCACGGCGAGCCCGCAGAACATGGCGTGACGAATGACGAAGTGCCACTCGTTGAGGCCGATGCGCTCGGCCACCGGCGGGCTCGCCGCCAGGCTCAATACGAGGCCACAGATGAGGAGAAGGATCAGCCCGCTGAGCAATTCGCGGTCGATCGACCACCACCACTCGGCCAAAGGCGTCTTTTCAGCACGGGAAAACATCATCGGCTGGGGCCACGTACTCGATACAGATTGAATCGAACTGTACCGGCTGGTGGTTACCGATTTGGTAAGGGTCTCGCGTTTTGCGAGTCATAGTGCTCAATGTGAAAGAGGCGACCCGTAGGTCGCCTCTCTTACAAGCCAGTGGAGGACTGTCGGGAGGCCCAGCCCTCCATCCGGCAAGATCAGTTCCAGACGGCGATATCGGAAATGGTGCCGTCTACGCCTTCAATGGCGCCCTGCTCGGTGGCAGCGCCGGTCTCGAGATCAACTGTGTAGAGCGTGCTGCCGATGACGAGATAAGCCGTGTTGGTCAGGTCTTCCGTTGCGTGAATATCGAACGCGTAGGAGGAGCCGCCATCCACACCAAGCTTGCCAATGGCCGCGAGCGTGCCGTCATTTGGCTTGGTCTGCTGGATCAGCGCGACGATGGTCGCATCGATGTCGTACATGGCCGTCGCTTCGGGCTTGCCGAACGAGTTGGTGTAAGCCGCTGCGACGATGGCCGGGGTTTCGCCGGCATGCATGTCGCCTTCTTCAAAGGCGAGCGAACCATCGACGGTCACGGCGCCATCATCGACATTGACGCGATGATTGGTGCCATCGGTGCCCATCAGGCGGAGACGATCGGCCATCGGGTTGAAGTCGACAATCGCGCCTTCATAGCTCGGGAGCTTTTCGGAAAGCGTCGACTTGGCGGTTGCAGCGCCGGTTGCTGGATCGATCGTGACGACCTCACCGGCAAGCGTGACGCCATAGAGCAGTTTATCGGCTGGACGCTGGTCGATGCCGGCGAGGCCATCGGCGCCCGTCACGTCAACCGTGGCGCTGACGGCGCGGGTTTCGGTGTCGAAAGTCACGAGCTTGGTGCCATCGACAAGCGCGATGGCTGTGGCGGCCTGAGCGGCGCCGAGAGCGAGGCCGGACGTTGCAAGAGCAAGGGCGGCGACAAGGGAAATGCGGGCGGTAGCAGGCAATTGAGGTCTCCTCGTTAGGACACGGCCGAGACGCGCGGAATGCACGCCGGGCCCCGTGAGCAATGGGGGGACGATTGCTATCGTCATGAGGAGATACGGGAGGAGGCGACGGAAGTTTCAACGGGTAGAGGGATTTGGCGATCACTGAGGCGTGATGGGTCTTTCGCCCTGTGCAGCCGAATGCCTTCCGAACCTCGGTGCAATGGGATTCCCGCGAAAGCGGGAATCCCATTGCACCGATAGGAGATTCCCGCTTTCGCGGGAATGACGCGGTGACAGCGAACGGCTCAGCGCAGCTTGAGGCTCGACAAACCAATCAGTGCGAGGACAAAGGAAATGATCCAGAACCGGATGACGACCTGGCTCTCAGTCCAGCCCAGATGCTCGAAATGGTGGTGGATAGGCGCCATGCGGAAGACGCGCTTGCCGGTCAATCGGAATGAGGTCACCTGCACGATCACCGAAACGGCTTCGAGCACGAAGAGGCCGCCGATGATGGCGAGGACGATTTCGTGTTTGGTGGCGACGGCGATTGTGCCAAGCGCGCCGCCGAGTGCGAGCGAGCCGGTATCGCCCATGAAAATCTGGGCCGGTGGCGCGTTGAACCAGAGGAAACCGAGGCCGGCGCCGATCAGGGCGCCGCAGACGACGGCGAGCTCGGCTGTGCCGGGGACGGGATTGAGGAAGAGATAATCGGCGTAGTTCTGCGAACCGACGAGATAGGCGATGAAGCCGAAACAGGCGGCGGCGACCATGACAGGGACGATGGCGAGACCATCGAGACCGTCCGTGAGATTCACCGAATTGCCGGCTGCGACCATGACGAAGCCGCCGAACAAAATGTAGAAATATCCGAGGTTTATCGCCAGGTCTTTGACAAACGGAAATTGCAGCGAGGTGCCATAGGCGCCCGAAGCGAGCTGGGAAATGGCGAAGGCGGCGATACAGCCGATGGCGGCTTCGAGGAGCAGACGCTGGCGCGAGCCAAAACCCTTGTGGCTCATCCGCTTGACCTTGAGATAGTCATCGTAAAAGCCGATGGCGCCGAAGCCGATGGTGACGAAAAGCACCACCCAGACATAGCCGTTGGAGAGATTGGACCAGAGCAGCGTCGAGATGACAGCGCCCGACAGGATCATCAGGCCGCCCATGGTGGGCGTGCCCTTCTTGGTCAGCAGGTGGCCCTGGGGACCATCCTCGCGGATCGGCTGGCCGCGGCCCTGCTTGAGGCGCAGAAGCGCGATCATGCCGGGACCAAACATGAAAACGAAGAACAGCGCCGTAATCACCGCCCCCGCAGTGCGGAAGGTGATGTACCGGAACACGTTGAACGCGGCGAGGGTGTCACCCAGCTGGCCGAGAAAATAGAGCATGCTGTTCTTGATGTCCTACTTGAGGCGTCTTAGCGCTGTTGGAACGTGTCCTTGACCGCGGCGACGAGGCGCGACAGCCCGACACCGTTCGACCCTTTGACCATAACTGCGTCCCCATAGGCAAGGGTGGCGAGCAGCTCGGGCGTTGCCGCGTCGACCCCTGTGAAATGCCGGGAAAAAATCTGTTGCGGCAACGCATCGGCGAGATGTGCCATGTTTGCGCCCACAAGATAGACGGCATCGGGCTGGGCTGCGGCAACGGATTGCGCGAGACCGGCATGAAGCGATGGCCCCGCTTCGCCAAGTTCGAGCATGTCGCCGAGGACGACGACCTTCTTGCCGCCGGGCGCAGAGACCGTGCCGAACACATCGAGCGCCGCCATGATGGATGCGGTATTGGCGTTATAGCTTTCGTCGATCAGCAGCAGCGGCTTTTCTGGATTGCCGAGAAGAATACGCTGGCCGCGGCCCGGCTGTGGACCGAAACCGGCGAGCGCCTTGAGCGCAATGGCGGGATCGACGCCGGCAAGCGTCGCGACGGCGAGAGCTGCGGTGGCATTGCTCAACATGTGCCGCCCGGCGACGCCAATGGCGAGGGCATAGCGTTCATTGCCGTTGACGACGGTGGCAAAGCTGCGGTCGCCCGCGGTTTCCGCCTCCAGGATCTGCCAATCGACGCCGCGCGAAAAGCCGAAGGTGACGATTCGTCCAACGCCAGCGGCTTTTGCCGCGTCGATGAGCAGGCCAATCTGCGGATGGTCGGCATTGATGACGGCGGTGCCGCCGGGTTCGAGGCCTTCAAAGATTTCCGCCTTGGCGCGGGCAATGGCTTCGAGGCTGCCGAGCTTTTCGAGATGGGCGGCGGCGACGGTGGTGATGACGGCGATGTGGGGGCGGACGAGCTGGCTGAGCGGCCGGATTTCGTCCGGCGCGTTCATGCCCATTTCGAAGACGCCGAATTGCGTGGCTTCCGGCATGCGCGCCAACATCAGCGGCACGCCCCAGTGATTGTTGAAGCTCTTGATCGAGGCATGGGTCTGGCCCGCTGCCTCAAAGACCATGCGCAGGGCTTCCTTGGTGGTGGTCTTGCCGACGCTGCCGGTGACGCCGACGATCAGCGCACGGCTGCGGGCCCGTGCAGCGCGGGCGAGATCAACGAGGCCATCGAGCGGATCGCCAACATGGACGCGCCCTGCCCCATCGCCGCGGCTGACAAGCGCTGCGACTGCGCCGTTGGACAGCGCCGTATCGACGAAATCATGGCCGTCGAAGCGGTCACCTTTGATGGCGACGAAGAGCGCATCGGGGCCGATTTCGCGGGAATCGATGGTGATGGAATCGATGGATTTTGCGCTGACGGATTCGGCACGGCCCATGGTGGCGGCGAGAATGGCGTCGAGGGTGAAGAGGGGTTGGGTCATGACGGTTTCCGCGTTGGCGTGTTCGTCTCGAACACCAGGGCCTGCCTCCGGCTGTCATCCCCGCGCAGGCGGGGATCCATCCTGAGATCTCAAGATGGGCCCCGGCTTTCGCCGGGGTGACATCCCGTTCTGGTGACCATTTCTGGGCACGCTTCAGACCTGTTCACTACGCGCTGCGTCATTCCCGCGAAAGCGGGAATCTTGTCTTCAGCAAGAGATTCCCGCTCTCGCGGGAACGACGTCGAGCAAGAGTACCTCAGCCCTTGACCGCCTCGGCCACGACTTCGTGGTCCGAGAAATGGTGCTTGGTCGTGCCGATGATCTGGTAGGTTTCGTGCCCCTTGCCGGCGACCAGCAGCACGTCGCCCTTTTGGAGCGATTTTACCGCCGTTTCGATCGCCTTCTTACGATCGGCGATTTCCTTGGCGCCCTTGGCTTCGGCTAGGATCTGCTTGCGGATCGAGGCGGCGTCTTCGGTGCGCGGATTGTCGTCGGTGACGATAACCTCATCGGCGAGTTCGCTGGCGATAGCACCCATTTGCGGGCGCTTGCCCTTGTCGCGATCGCCGCCGCAGCCGAAGACGACACGCAGCTTGCCTTTGACATATGGGCGCAGCGAATTGAGCGCAGTGCGCAGGGCCTCTGGCTTGTGCGAATAGTCGATGAAGATCGCCGCACCATTATGCTCGGCGACCAGTTCGAGCCGGCCGACGGCACCAACGAGCTTGGGCAATGCGGCAAAGGCGTCTGCCTTGTCGACACCCGACGACATGGCGAGTGCCGCAGCGATCAGGGCATTCGACACCTGGAATTCGCCCGGGATATTGAGATGGAAATCGACGAGTTCGCCGATGTGCCGGATCTGCACGCGCTGACCATAGCCCTCGGGCTTGATCGACATGATCTCGATATAGGCCCCCTCTCGCCCGACCGTCAGCAGCGTCGCGTTGCTCGACAGCGCGGCGAACATGAATGGTTCGTATTCGGGATCATCGACATTGACGATGGCAGCGCCGCCATCGACCAGGAGATCGGAAAAGAGCCGCAGCTTGGCGTTGCGGTACTCGTCCATATCCTTGTGATAGTCGAGATGGTCGCGGCTGAGGTTGGTGAAGGCGACGGCTTCGAAATGGATACCGTCGAGACGACGCTGATCAAGGCCATGGCTCGAGGCTTCGACGGCGACGTGATCGACGCCCTGGGCGCGGAGGGCGCGGAGGGCCTGATGCAGCGTGCGCGAATCAGGGGTTGTCAGCGCGCCTTCGATGGTGCGCGTCGCGGTCTGGACGCCGAGCGTGCCGACGCTGGCGCCGGGAACGCCGGAATGGTCCCAGATCTGACGCACGAACGAGGCGACCGAGGTCTTGCCATTGGTGCCGGTGACGGCGACCGAAATTTCGGGCTGCGGCTCGAAGACGCGCGAGGCGGCGCGGGCATAGGAGGCGCGCACATCCTTGACGACAACGACGGGTACGCCCGGATCGCCCACCGGCATGATGTCGGTGACGATGGCCAGAGCGCCGCGATGGACGGCGTCAGCGATAAATTCATTGCCGTGAACCTTATGGCCTGGCAACGCGAAGAAGATATCGCCCGGCTCGATCCGGCGGCTATCAGAATTCAGGCCGAAGACGGTGCCCAGGCCCTTTTTGGGGCGAGCGCCCGAACCTTCGAGCAGTTGAGAGACGCTGATAGACACGGCTTAATATCCTTCTGGAAAGATCCGCCGCACTTCTGGCGGGACGATCGACTGGTCGAGCACTTGCGAGAAATCGGGGGCGACGCCGAGCATAGGCGCAACGCGTTGCACCACGCGGCCGGTCAGCGAGCCGGCATTCCAGCCGGCCGTGGTACCCGATTGCGGATTCTCCGCCTTGGGTTCATCCACCATGATGACCATGGCATAGCGCGGATTATCGAGCGGGAACGCCGAGGCGAAAAAATTGGTCACCTTGTTGGAAGAGTAGCGGCCATCGACGACCTTTTCGGCCGTGCCGGTCTTGCCGCCGACACGATAGCCAAGCGCGGCCTTGTTCATCTGCGAGCCGGAGCCGCCTGAGGAAATGGCGTTGAGGCGCATCAGGTAGCGGATTTCAGCGCTGGTTTCGGGCCGAATGACGCGCTCGTAGAGCGGCTCGGCCTGTGCAACGCTGCGCTTGTAGAGCGTGGGCGCGATATAGTTGCCGCCGTTGACGAAAGCGGCATAGGCCGTGAGCATGTGGAGCGGCGACACCGAGAGGCCATGGCCGAAGGACGCGGTGGCGGCGCCGACTTCGGAGAAATCCTTGGGGACGCTTGGGACGCGCATTTCGGGCAGCTCGAACTGCACGCGCTGGTCGAACTTCATGCGGCTCAAGAAAGCGCGGTAATTTTCCTTGCCCATGGTCTGCATGATGCGGATCGTGCCGATGTTGGAGGAGTATTTGTACACCTCCGGCATGGTCAGAATGCGGTGCTTGCCGTGGAAATCGTCGATGGTGAAGCGGCCGAAACGGACGCCGTAGCGAGCATCGAACTCGTCGGTGATCTTGGCCGTGCCTTCATCCAGAGCGCCGGCGAGCGTGACGGTCTTGAAGATCGAGCCGGGCTCGAAAATACCCGAGGTCACTCGATTGAACGTGTCCTTGACGAGCGCCGAGGCGGGATCGTTGGGGTTGAAATCGGGCAGCGAGGCCAGCGCGATGATCTCGCCGGTATAGATATCCATCATGACGCCAGCCGCAGCGATGGCCTGATAGCGCGTCATGGCATCGACCAACTGGTCGTGGAGGACGTGCTGGACGCGCATGTCTATGCTGAGATCGACCGGGGTCAGCGCATTGCCGCGCGCGAGGCCGAGATCCTGCAGCAGCGAGATGGATTCGTTGTCCATGGCGCGCTCGATGCCGGCAATGCCCTGGTTGTCGACATTGGTTGAGCCCAGAACGTGCGAGGCTTCGTTCATTGCCGGATAAAAGCGCTTGGATTCAGTGATGAAATCGACGCCGGGAATGCCGAGGCGCATCACCTGCTCTTCGATGGCCGGCGTCAGCTCACGCTTGATCCAGACAAATCCCTGATCGCCGGAGAGGCGATTGCGGAGCCACGTTTCGTCGATGTCGGGCAGCACGGTGCGGAGCTTGGTGACGGCTTCTTCGACATCGATGATGCGGCGCGGTTCGGCATAAAGCGAGGGCACGCGGATATCGACGGCCATTTCGAGGCCGTTGCGGTCGAGAATCGGCGGACGGGTCGCGGTGATGGCGTCGCGGGTCTGACCTTCGATGGTCGTGTCGGTCTCGACCATGCCGAGCTGCACGAGGCGCCCGCCGACGGCGGCAAAGCCGAGCACGACCGCGAGCACCATCCAGCGGATGCGGGCCTGGGTGAGATTGACGCGCGCCTTGCGGACGCCGTCGAGAGAAATGGTTTGCGGGAGACCGTCAGCCGTGATCGTCATTCGATCCCTTCCAGTTCAAGAATGGCATCGATCGGGTCTATGCCGGCGTCGATCGCCTGGAACAGCGCATCCATAGCTGCGGTGTCGGGCTTGGCGGGGCGCATGGGCAAATCGGCAAAGGAGCCGAACTGCTCCTGCTTCACCTGATCGATCGCCAATTCAGCCTGATGGCGGCGCACGATGGGCTCGACATAAGCGGGTTGGTTGAGCACGGCCCAATCGGCCTTGAGCACCGTCAGCTCATCTTCCTGTTCGGAAATATGCGACTGCAGCGAGGTACGCTCGGTTGCCGTGCTCTCGATCGAGAATTTGAGCATATAGACGCCAACCAGCATGACGATGCTGGTGCAGATGAGGAAAATATTGATGCGCCGGATCATGCGGCACCTCGCACGACCGGAACGCTCAGTTGTTCATAGGATGCTTCGCGCGCCGGGACATCCGTGCGCACGGCGCTGCGGAGAACCGATGAACGCGCGCGCGGATTGCGATCGAGTTCTGCCGATCCGGGCTTGATGGTCTTGGCCACCGGGTCCCAGCGGCGCGGCTCAAGCTGAACCTGCGGCAGGTGGCGGGACTGGGCTGGACCGCCCTTGTCCGGATCGAAGAAGCGCTTGGCGATTCGATCTTCGAGGGAATGGAAGGTCACGACGGAAAGAATGCCGCCCTCGCCGAGGAGACGTTCGGCGGCAAACAACCCTTCGACCAACTGGTCGAACTCGCCATTGACGGCGATGCGAAGCGCCTGGAACGAGCGCGTTGCAGGATGCGCGTCGCCCGGTTTGCGACCGATGGCCTTTTCGATGATGCGGGCAAGTTCGAGCGTCGTCGTGATCGGCGCCTGCGCGCGCGCCGCGACAATGAACTGCGCAATGCGGCGCGATTTGCGCTCTTCGCCAAAGGCATAGAGAAGATTGGCGAGCGCGTCCTGTTCAAGTCCATTGACGAGATCGGCAGCGCTTTCACCCGACTGGCTCATGCGCATATCGAGCGGCCCCTCGCGCATGAAGGAAAAGCCCCGCTCGCTTTCATCGAGCTGCATGGAGCTGACGCCGATATCGAGTACGACGCCATTGATGGGCCCGTGTGGCGCGGCGAGCGTATCGAGTTCGGAAAATGTCCCGGGCACGAATTGGAAACGGCCGGGGAATTCGCCAGTGAGTCGGTCTGCATGAACTTTGACCGATGGATCACGATCGATCGCGACGACATCGGCACCCGCGAGGAGCAGAGCGCGCGAATATCCACCCGCGCCAAACGTGCCATCGACGACACGGCGGCCAGCCATCGGCGCGAACGCAGCCACGACCTCGTCCAACAGGACAGGCACGTGTGGCGCATCGGGTACTGGGGATTCGGGCAGGTTACGCTTGCCCATACTGACCTTAACTCCACCTTCGGTCGCAGCAACCGACCTTGCAAACAGTGGCTAAACTTGCACGACGACGCTTAAGATTCTGTTTCCCATGGCGAATGTCGCGGGAGAACAAAGGGAAACCGGCCGCGAGTTAATCTACTATATTGCCCTCGCCCCCTATTCGGGCGATGAAGGTTAAAGCGTCACCGGAATTTTTTATGCCAATCACCAGCAAGACCTTCATCAGGTCCACAGCCGTGCTCCTGCTCGTCGGGCTTCTCGCCCTGCTCGGGATCGTGGGCGCGAATGTGTGGCTGGTCGAGCGCTCGCAAGGGTATTTCGACGAAGTCATCGAAGGCCGGATCGCGCGACGCGTCATCGTCGACCTGCGCACGCAACTGCAGGACATGGAGACGGGACAACGGGGCTACATCATCACGCTTGATGAGACCTATCTCGAGCCATTTGAAGAGGCCCGTCCTCTGGTCGATGCGCAATTGGCTCGTTTGGGCGAAATTCTCGCCCCCTACCCTGAAGCCGCCGCGCCATTCGCCCAGCTCAAGACGGACGTGACTTTCAAGATCGACGAGATGAACCGCACGATCGCCGAGGCCCGCAGCGGCAATCGCGACGCGGCGGTGGCGCTGATAAATACCAATGAAGGCAAGGAAGCGATGGATCGCAGCCGTGCCTTTGTCGACGGATTTATCGAAGCCATCGACGCGCGCCTGACAGAGGGCGTCGCCAATCAACGCAGCACGATTGAAGCCTTGCGCTGGGTCTCGATCGGCGGCGGGCTTATCATTCTTGTCGTCGTTTCAGGCGCCATCTGGGCCGTCATTTCCTACACTGCCGAACTCGCTAAAGCACGGCGCGAAGTGCAGGAAGCCAATACCGGGCTCGAACAGCGCGTGCGCGAACGCACATCGGATCTTGGCAAAGCCAATGAAGAGATCCAGCGCTTTGCCTATATCGTGACACACGATCTGCGCGCGCCGCTCGTCAATATCATGGGCTTTACGAGCGAACTCGAGACCAGCATCGGGTCGCTACGTACCTATATGGAAGCTAAGCCGGCCGATACCGACCCCTACTTTGCCGAGGCCAAGGAGGCGGCGACCGAGGAGCTGCCCGAGGCCATCTCCTTCATCCGCGCCGCGACGCGGAAAATGGATGGCCTCATCAACGCCATTCTCAAGATTTCCCGCGAGGGCCGCCGCCAGCTCAAGCCCGAACAGGTCGATATCCGCGAGCTCGCCGAAAATTCGAGCGCTGCTCTCCATCATCAGGTGGCTGAGGGCGAAGGCAAGATCGATGTCGATATCCGCGTCGGCAAAATCATGACCGACCGGCTTTCGCTCGAACAGGTGCTCGGCAATCTCCTCGACAATGCCATAAAATATCAGGAGCCGGAGCGTCCGCTCAAGGTGACGATCCGCGCCCGCCATGTGCCGGGGAACCGCGTCGAGATCGAAGTCGAGGACAATGGCCGTGGCATTGCCGACACCGACCACGAGCGCGTATTCGAACTGTTTAGACGCTCAGGCAAACAAACCCAGCCGGGCGAGGGAATTGGCCTTGCCCATGTGCGCACCATGGTGCGAAGCCTTGGCGGCGACGTGACGCTGCGCTCGACGTTGGGCCAGGGCACGACTTTCATCATCAACCTGCCGCGCGACCTGCGTAGCCATTTGGGGACTTCCGGCAATGAATGACGCACGGCCAGTCACGATCATCATGATCGAAGACGATGAGGGCCATGCGCGCCTCATCGAAAAGAATATCCGGCGCGCCGGTGTCGCCAACCAGATCGTGCCCTTCACCAATGGCACCGAAGCCCTGGCTTATCTCCTCGGCCCCGACGGCACGGGCGCGGTCAACAAGGGCCGGCAGCTCCTGGTGCTGCTCGATCTCAACCTGCCCGACATGACCGGCATCGACATCCTCGAAAAGGTCAAAGGCAACGAGCACACCAAGCGCTCTCCTGTCGTCGTCCTGACGACCACCGACGACCAGCGCGAGATCCAGCGCTGCTATGACTTGGGTGCCAATGTCTACATCACCAAGCCTGTCGACTATGACGGATTCGCCAATGCCATCCGCCAGCTCGGTCTCTTCTTCTCCGTCATGCAAATTCCCGAAGCTGACTGAGATCATGCCAAACCGCACGCCGCATGTGCTTTACGTGGATGACGACCCCGGGCTCGCCCGGCTGGTCGAAAAAGCCATGCAGCGACGCGGCTATAATTATGATCACGCGACGAGCGGCGAAGAAGGCCTAGCGCTGATCCACAATGGCGGCATCGACGTCGTCGTGCTCGACCATTACCTGCCAACCGGCACCGGGCTCGACGTGCTCGCGCAAATCGCCGCGCTCGAAGACCGGCCAACGGTAGTCTATGTGACGGGGTCCGCCGAAACCGACGTTGCCGTCGCTGCGCTCAAGTCCGGCGCGACCGATTATGTGCCGAAAACGCTGAGCGAGGAGTTCATGGAACTTCTTCTCACTGCGATCGACCATGCCATCGACCGCGTGCGTCTCAACCGCGCCAAGGTCAAAGCCGAACGCGATATTCTCGAGGCGCGAGAACGCGCGGAAATGCTGCTGGGCGAGGTCAATCATCGTGTCGCCAATTCGCTGGCAATGGTGGCGGCTCTTGTCGGCCTCCAAGCCAATGCAGTGACCGATGCAGAGGCCAAACGCGCGCTCTCCGAGACGCAGGCCCGCATCCACGCCATCGCAGGCGTCCACCGCCATCTTTACACCAGCGACGACGTCCGTTCAGTGCAGGTTGCCGACTATATCAAGTCGCTGGTCGATGAACTTGAAGCCTCGGTGCAGCTCGAGGGCCAGACGGCGACGCTGCAGGTCGATGTCGAGCCTTTTACGATGTCGACCGAGAAGGTCGCGTCACTGGGCGTGATGCTGACCGAACTCGTGACCAATGCGCTGAAATATGCCTATGCCGGGCGCGAAGCGGGCGAAGTGCGCATTCACATGACGCGGCGCGAGGGCGTCGTGGAAATGTGCGTCGAAGACGACGGCATCGGCTGGACTGGCACCGGCAAGCCGCAGGGCACCGGCCTCGGCAGCCGCATCGTCAAGGCCATGGCCCATTCGCTCGAGGCCGAGGTCGCCTATGAGACGGCCGGTGGCGGGACGTGCGTTCGGGTGACGTTCAGCGCTTGAGGGTCCCTGCGGGTGTTGCTCCACCCCCTCCCGGCCTCCCCCATCAAGGGGGAGGTGTCAAATCGAGTTTGATGCAAAATCTATTGAAAGCCGCCGGCCCGGCACCTCCCCCTTGATGGGGGAGGTTGGGAGGGGGTGACCTACGACGCCCCGAGCCGCGCCTTCTTCGGCACCGGCAGCTTCTCGACCGCAAAGCTGCGATCGCCTGCCCCATCGCGAAGACGCGTTGGCAAACCCATGGTTTCAAGCAATTCGAGGAACGGCACAGGCGGCAGTTCTTCGATATTGGCCATGTGGTGGCAATCCCACTCGCCACGCGCGACGAGCATGGCCGCGGCAATTGCGGGCACACCTGCGGTATAGGAGATCGCCTGGCTGCCGGTTTCGGCGAAGGTCTCTTCATGATCGCAGATATTGTAGATCAACATCTCCGTCTCAGCGCCGCCGCGATGGCCCTTGATCAGATTGCCGATGAAGGTCTTGCCGCTATAGCCGGGCGCCAGCGAGGCTGGATCGGGCAGCACGGCCTTGACCAGCTTGAGCGGCACGACTTCCTGGCCCTCGGCGGTGACCACTGGCTTTTCGGATAGCAGCCCCAGATTCTTCAGGACGGTAAACACGTTGATATAGTGCTCGCCAAAGCCCATCCAGAACCGGATGTCCGGCACGCCGAGATTGGCGGAGAGCGAGTGCACTTCGTCGTGGCCGGTGAGATAGGTCTTGTGCGTCCCAACGACCGGCAGATCGTCCTCGCGGCTGACCTCGAACATTTGGTTGGGTGTCCACTGGCTGTTCTGCCAGCTCCAGACCGTGCCGGTGAATTCGCGGAAGTTGATCTCGGGGTCGAAATTCGTCGCAAAATAGCGCCCATGGCTGCCAGCGTTCACATCGATGATGTCGATGGAGTCGATGGCATCGAAATAGTGCTGAGCGGCGAGTGCGGCATAGGCATTGACGACGCCTGGATCGAAGCCAGCGCCGAGGATAGCCGTGATGCCCTTGCGCTCGCAGGTTTCGCGATGCTTCCACTCGTAATTGCCGTACCAGGGCGGCTGTTCACAGACCTTCGACGGATCTTCGTGAATAGCCGTGTCGATATAGGCAACGCCCGCTTCGATGCAGGCGCGCAGCACTGACATGTTGAGAAAGGCCGAGCCGGCATTGAGGACGATCTGGCTCTTAGTCTGGCGGATAAGCGCCTTGGTCGCCTCGATATCCATGGCGTCGAGCTGATGGGCTGCAATCAGCCCCGGGCGCTTCAGAGCCTTGCGCTCGACGATGCCGGCGACGATGGCCTCGCACTTTTCAAGTGTGCGGGAGGCAATGTTGATATCCCCGAGGATATCGTTGTGCATGGCAGCCTTAACGGCTGCAACCTGCGCGACACCTCCGGCACCGATGATCAGAATGTTCTTTTTCAATTGGCACGAAACACCTTCTTGGTGGTGGATATTGCCCAGCCCCGATCAGGAGAGGCTGGAGACGTAATCGGCGTAACCGAACTCGCGAATGAGTTCGGCTGCGCCATTTTCTCGTCGAATGGCGATGGCTGGCATGGCGACGCCATTGAACCAGTTCTTTTTCACCATCGTGTAGCCACCCGCATTGAGGAGGGAAATACGGCTCCCCACTTCAAGCGGTTGCGGAAAATCGAATTCGCCGAAGATATCGCCAGCAAGGCACGACTTGCCGGCGATTATGTAACGATGCGCACCCGCGTTTGGTGCCACGGCTGCATCCTGTCTATATACGAGCAGATCCAGCATATGGGCTTCGACGGCGCTATCGACAATGGCGATGGCTTTCCCATTGTCGACGACATCTAACACGCTGACCTCGAGCGAGGTGGTATCGGTGACAACAGTATCGCCCGGCTCGAGATAGACCTGGACCCCGAAGCGCTCAGAGAAAACGCGCAACCGCGCGGCCAATTCCTCGATCGGGTAGCCGGGCTTGGTGAAATGGATGCCGCCACCGAGGCTGACCCAATCGAGCCGCTCGAGGAAGTGGCCGAGCTTTGCTTCGATCTCGTCCAGAAGAGCCGAAAATGCTTCGAGCGAGTCGTTCTCGCAATTGCAGTGAAGCATGAAGCCCGAGATATTTTTCATCGCCGCTTCGATACGCCCATGATCCCATTCGCCGAGGCGACTGAAGGCGCGGGCAGGATCGGCGAGATCGAAATGGGAATGGCTGACGCCGGGATTGACGCGCAGCCCGATCGGCAGATGCGCCGCGCGATCGGCATAGCGCTTTAGCTGAGACGATGAATTGAAGATGATCTTGTCGGCATTGGCGATTGCTTCGTCGATCTCGTTATCGGACCACGCGACCGAATAGGCATGCGTTTCGCCAGCGAACTTCTCGCGTCCGAGCTTTACCTCGTTAAGCGAGGACGAGGTCGTGCCATCCATATGTGGGGCGATTTGCGGAAAGGCGGCCCAGGTCGCAAAGCATTTGAGCGCAAGGAGGCATTTGGCGCCCGATGCGGCGCGCAACTGGTCGATCAGCGCAAGGTTTCTCGCCAGCGCAACTTCGTCGATCAAATAATGCGGGGTGGCCAGAGGCATCGCGCTCAACTCCAACAGCGTGTGCCGCCGGATATGCGGCGGAAACCAAAGGCATCGCCATAAAGCGATGATCCGTCATGTGCAAGAGTAAGGCCTGCCGCACCCTGCCCTGCACACAACGAAAAGCCCCCAGACTTTCGTCGAGGGGCTTCCAAGGATGAGAGGTCGAACGACCTTAGACGACGTTGATGATTCTCACGGGTTCAGCGCCCGTCGTGGGCGACAGACTTTCGGTGACGCAAAGCGATGCGTCCTTGAAATAACAATTGCTCGGGTCCGACACCGACGCAGCAAGGCTCGGCGCGGCAACAGAGGCACCGAAGGCAACGGCGATTAGAGTGGCGAGAACGATTTTCATAGTTGTTAGACCCGTGTTTGACTTAAAGCCACACCTAGGGTCGTCGATTTTCTAAAACCTTACCGACAATAGAAAAATTGTCCGAGACGGCCCAGATCAAGTGGTCATGGTAAACCAAAGATCGAGCCGCCAGCGGACAGTTCGGGCAATTGCCCGAAGTATAGATCACGTCAGCCGAAGCTGAGAGAACTTACGAGTTGTAGTCGGTGGTCGGCGAGAGCGATTCAGTGACGCAGAGCGACTTGTCCTTGAACACGCAGTTCGGGCCGGAGGTGGCGGCGAAGGATGGGGTGGCAACGCCGGCAACGACGAGCGAGGCGATTGCGAGAGCGATGATCTTCTTCATTTGGAGGTCTCCGTTGGTGTGTTGTTCACGAGACAGAGAATGCGCCGCCAGCATTGCATGAACATTGCATGACAGAGAAAAAGATCATTAAAATCATGAACTTACGGCAATACGCTGCAATCTTCGCGCAATGTAGATTAAGCCCGGTTCAGCCCCGAGGCGAAACTGTGGCATGTATGGAAGAGGCAACGCCAGTTGACCTATAAGCCGGGTTCTGTAGGGCCGCGTTGCCGCGACGTGGTGACCATTCATCTGAGGCGCCTGTTGCCAGGCCACTCGTGCAACCAACCCGGATGACATGGCCTCAAAACCGGCTGGGGCTAGCCCCGCGTCATCCCTATTTGGTCTTGCTCCCGGTGGGGTTTACCGTGCGGCCCCTGTCGCCAGCGGCCCGGTGCGCTCTTACCGCACCCTTTCACCCTTACCCCGGCATGCCGGGGCGGTTTGCTTTCTGTGGCACTTTCCCTGGGGTCGCCCCCGGCGGCCGTTAGCCGTCACCGTGTTTCGAAGGAGCCCGGACTTTCCTCCAGCATGAAGTTACCCTCATGCCAGCGGTCACCCGGTCAACTGGCGCGCCGATGTAGAGGGGCGCCCTGCTCCGCGTCAAGCGCGAAGATCAGGCAATCAGCGGCTGGGGCTTGGGCTTGGTGATCGCCTGATATGCAAGGTTGATTGCGGCCATGCGCGCGGTCGCTACATCGATCAACTCGCCGGGCACGCCCTTGGCGATAAGCCGATCGGGGTGGTGCTCGGCCACGAGGAGACGGTAGACGCGGCGCACCTCTTCGGGCGGCGCATCATGCGACAGGCCTAGGACGATATAGGGGTCGACGCCCTCTTCGAGCATGACGTGCTGAGAGGCGATTTGCTCGAACCGCACTTCGTCGAAGCCAAAGATCGAGCTCACCGAGCGCAGATAATCAAGCTCGGCCTCGTGAACCAGCCCATCAGCCGTCGCGATAAAAAAGAGGCCATCAAGCACGTGCTCGAGTGTTTCCGGAGAATCCGAGAAAAACCGGGCGACCTTCCGAGCGTAGGATTCGTAGCCAGAGACATCTTGCTTGGCGAGATTGAACAGCCGTTCGACCTGCGGCTCCTGGCCCTTGGTGACCTCGACGGTCGCGTTGAAAGCGCGCACTTCGGACGCCGTGACGGCACCATCGGCAACGGCCATCTTGGCTGAGAGGGCGATCAAGGCCAGCGTGAAAGCCGCATCACGGCCGCCCGGCAGCCAAGTGTCCGGATCAAGAATATTGGCGATGTGACCCACAACGCCAGTGCGCTGCGAAAACGAGCCCAGAAAGCTCGCCAGCTTGTGCCAGATATCTCGATTTTCTTCCGCTTTGCGTACGCAGCACAGCATGGGTCTGCCTTTTGTTGTCGCCGAGTCTGCCCCGGCGACGAGCGCGAATATTAAACCCAAGCAGATTGCCGGTCCATTGCGGCGATTGCATGCAAGCTGACCGGCTAAGACAGATCAGTACGGGAGATAGATAACGTCGTCCTCATAACGACCAACCGGCCGATCGCCCTGCGGCACTTGATCGAGCCAGACGCCGTTCGAATCGTATCCATATGCAGGAACAGGGGCGGGCGGCACGTTCTGCTGCACGGTATAATTGGCGGTGCTGCGACGATTGCGGTTGGCCAGAAAATCCGAGAGGGGGCCGGACTCCCAAGTGTTGAGATCATCCGCGGTGACAAAGTCATTCTGCGTCTGCTGTGCCTGAGGCAGGCTCGCTAGCGGCAAATTTGCCGGCACGGTCGGTTGATCGATGATCAGCGGCTGATTGGAGGCCAAAGGCACCGTAACAGGGCGCGGACGCATCGAAAGCGGCATCGGCATTGGTGCGGTCTTGGCGGGCAAGGCTGCAACCTGCTGATCTGGCGTCGTGATCGTCGGGCGGGCCGGAGTCGCAGTCGGCGTCGATGCCTGGGCCGGCTGGCTCGGCTGCTGGGTCGCAGGCGCCACTGCAGCAGGTTTTGCTGGCGTTGCGGCAACCGGCTTCGCAGGCGATGCAGGCGCGTCGCCGCCAGTGATATAGCTCGGCAGTGGCTTGCCCGATTGCAGCATGCCGCCGACAGGATCGGCATTGGCAACAGACTGCGGTTTCGTCGTCGACGTCGCGGCGGGCTTGGCCACATTGGCCACCGGCGCTTCGGCCTCGGCATCAACGACGGCAACGCTCGGCCTGGCGGAATTGCCAAATGATCCCGTGAGATAATCGGCGGTCGGAACGCCAATAACAAGCAGGGCACCGGCCCAGGCGAGGCCATTGGTCAGGCGGCGATCCAGTTTCATAAGTCTCTACGGCTCCGAATTCCGTCGCGATTTGCTCGCCGTTCAAGGCGAACTTGGTGGCCATTTTATGAACCACTGCATCACAACATATTGCCCGACTTAAGGTGAACGCCGTCTGAACGATCAGTCTGGACGGCGGCCAAGGAGCCGTGCGAGCGCCAGAACGAGGTTAGAGCGGTTGAGCGTATAGAAGTGAAATTCCGTTACGCCCTCGTCCAAAAGCTCGGTCACCTGCTCGGCCGCGACGGCCGCCGCAACAAGCGCGTGGGTCTCAGGATCATCGTTGAGGCCCTCGAACCTCTCGATCAGCCAAACAGGGATGGATGCACCGCAGCGGGCCGCAAAACCCGATATCTGCTTGAAGGAATGGATCGGCTGGATACCCGGCACAATCGGCACGGTGATGCCTGCCTTGCGGGCGCGCTCGACAAAGCGGAGGTAATCGGAATTGCGGAAGAACATCTGCGTAATGGCGCGATCGGCACCGTTGTCGATCTTGCGCTTGAGATTGTCGATATCGGCTTCCCAATTGGGACTTTGCGGGTGCTTTTCGGGATAGGCAGCAACGGAAATGTCGAAATCGCCGAGCTTCTTGATTCCGGCGACGAGATCGGCGGCGTTTTGATAGCCTTCGGGATGCGGTACGAAGGGCTGCCCGACGCCCTCTGGAGGATCACCACGCAGCGCCACGATGCGCTTGACGCCGACGTCCTGGAAACCGCGGATGACTTCGTTGATTTCATCGCGCGTTGCGCCAACACAGGTGAGATGCGCTGCGGCAGGCACGCCGGCATCCGTCGTGATGCGCCGCACCATGCGCAGCGTACGCTCGCGGGTAGAGCCGCCTGCCCCATAGGTCACCGAGACGAAGCGCGGCTTGAGCGGGGCAAGCTTTCCGATCGATTCCCAGAACTTTTCTTCCATCGCATCGGTCTTGGGCGGGAAGAACTCGAATGAAATCTGCAGGTCCGGACGCTGGTCGGCGGTCTGGCGGCTGGCTCGGCTTTCGTCGGCAATCATGGCTCTATTCCGTTTTCTCGCGGTCCTGGAGGTGCCAGAGGCACACGGTCAGGCCGTCCTTTTTGTTTTTGCTGGGAAACTCGCGGACCGATCGAACCTCTAATCCGGCGGTTTCGGCCCAGCCCGTCATCTGCTCGCGCGAGAGGCCAAGGCGGCGATGGGCGTGTTCGGTGCGCAAGAATTCGAGATCGTGGGGCGCGAAGTCGACGATAAGGATTTCCCCGCCCGGCGTCAGCATGCGCCGCGCCTGAGCCAGCATGCGGCCCGGATCATCGAAATAATGCAGCACCTGATGGATGACCACGACGTCGGCGAGACCAACGGATAGATCGAGCGAGCCAATATCGCCCAAGCGCACCTGGGCATGTGCGAGCCCTGCGGCGGCTAGGCGCGAGCGGGCGACAGCGAGCATTTCCCGGCTTGAATCGACGCCGATGGCGCGCTTATAGGCCGGTGCCAGCAGCTCCAGCATGCGCCCGGTGCCGGTGCCGAGATCGAGCAGCAGATCGACCACCCGCCCGGCCATAGCTTCGAGCAAAGCAGCTTCCACCGCCTCTTCGGGCACGTGGAGGGTTTTCAGCAGATCCCAGCTATCGGCAACCTTAGCAAAGTACGCGGTTGCCAGCGCCTGTTGGTCAGCCAAAGCCACGGCCTGCCGGTTGCGATCGCGGCTATAGGCGGGGTCTGTGGGGTCGATGCGTGCAACCAGCCACCGCGCCAGTTCCGCGCCGTCGCCGTGGAGTGCGAGGCCATAATAGGCCCAGGCGCCTTCCGCATGGCGCTGCACGAGCCCGGCATCGGCCAGAAGCTTGAGGTGGCGGGAAACGCGGGGCTGCGACTGGTCGAGAATTTCCGTCAGGTCCTTGACGGAATGGTCGCCATCGGCGAGCAAGGAGAGAAGCCGCAAACGCGTGCTCTCCCCCGCAGCCTTCAAGATATTGACCAGACTAGACACGCCAGACGAACTCCGGATGATATAAAGATATCTTTATATCCGGTTCGTGCGGCGGGTCCAGCAGATTTTACGCTAGGCGGACAGTGCTTGCGGCTCGGGTGCGGCATTCCGACGGCGGAAACCATGCGTGCGCCAAAGTTCGAATATGTTGCGCGCTTCAGCCTCGTCGAGCACCTTGAACCGGCTCGCCATCATCGCCTCGTGCTCGGGCGTGGGTAGGTCACGCCAAGGCAGCGTGGGGGTCAAGGCGGTAAAGAGCTCGGCCGTGAAGCCGGCAGACCGCAGCGCTACGGTGATGGCGGCATAGTCCTGGCTCGCGAGCCATTTGACGACGATCTCGGGCTGCACGTGCAGCAAAACCGAGATGGATGCCGCAACGTGGTGGCCATAGCCAAAACGGGCAAACCGGGCCAAGGCCCGATCATCGAGCTGCCGGCGTTCGCTGAGGGCGCGCACCTGATTATAGGCATGCTTCCACTCCTGCGAATTGAAGCCCGCGCGATTGCGCATGCGCTTATAGACAACGGCATTGATTTTGTCGGCCGTGACCGGATCGAAGTGACCCTCGGATTCGGCCAGAGTTTCGAGGACTTTGTCCGCAGCACTCTCGATCTCTCCGCGCAGCGATTTCCAATCGATATCCGAGCGATTGCGCAGATCCTCGGCCAGGTCCGCGTGGTCGGCCGCGAGCGCCACCAGCTTCTCGATCGTCGCGCGTCCGAGTTCAGCCTTTGCATTGCGCACGAGTTGCAGCACCGACTCGGTTTCGCCGTGCTCGACGATGGCGGCCCCTACCCGCTCGGCCACGGCTGCGCGGCCGGCAATCGCGGCGCGGTGTGCCTCGGATTGATTTTGGATGATGTCGATCAGATCATCATCGCTGAGCACGTTGGAGAATTCGAGCAGCGGCCGGGCGACCTCGATGTCGTCATTGGCAAGCTTCAAGATCACCGTCGACGGCGCACGCTTGAGTGGCGCGAGAACGCGCGCGACATGGGCACGCGCTTCAAGTTCGACCAGTTCGGCGAGAAGGCAGAGCGCCTCGTCATATTGGGCGAGCTGCTGGTCATCGCAGCGGTCGGAAACGTAGCTGAACAGCCGCGCCATATTGCGGAACAGCTTGTCGCGCTCCGACTTTCCGTTTTCGCCGTTCAGCCTGCGAATGTTCGCGACGGCACGGTGCCCTTCCTCGAATCCACTCATTCTCTTCTCCGGGAGGGAAATACGATGAGTAGAAACGATGCCGCCAAATCTCCTTGGGATGGCTGAAAGGCAAGTCCGGCAATTAATTCAAATTAACACAAGCTGAATCAAAACGCCCCGGACCAAGCCGGGGCGTCGAAGATTTTCAGAGGCTTAGCGGAGGTCGAACCGATCCGCATTCATCACCTTGACCCAGGCGGCAACAAAATCCTTGGTGAATTTTGAGCCTGAGTCAGCCTGGGCATAGACCTCGGCAAACGCGCGCAACTGAGAGTGCGAGCCGAAGATCAGATCGACGCGCGTGCCGGTCCATTTCTGGGTGCCGGTGGCACGGTCGTGGCCGGTGTAAACGCCCTCCTCGCCCGCCTTCGGCTGCCAGACTGTGTCCATGCCGAGGAGATTGAGGAAGAAGTCGTTGCTCAACACTTCCGGACGATCGGTGAGGACACCATGATCGTTCACGCCAACCTTGAGGACGCGGAGGCCACCGAGAAGAACCGTCAACTGTGGGCCGGTGAGGCGTAGAAGCTGTGCCTTGTCGACCAGCGCTTCCTCCTGCTGCATGAAGCAGCGGGCCTTGTTGTAGTAGTTGCGGAAGCCATCGGCCCGCGGCTGCAGCGCCTGGAACGAAAGGACGTCTGTCTGCTCTTCCGAGGCATCCATCCGGCCCGGCGTGAACGGCACGGAAATATCCTGGCCACCCGCACGCGCCGCCTTTTCGATGCCGACGCCGCCAGCGAGGACGATCAGATCGGCCAGTGACACCTTCTTGCCACCTGACTGGGCGGCATTGAAGTCGCCCTGCACGCCTTCGAGCTTGGCAAGAACCTTGGCGAGCTGGGCCGGCTGGTTGACCTCCCAATCCTTTTGCGGCGCAAGACGGATGCGCGCACCATTTGCGCCACCGCGCTTGTCCGAACCGCGGAACGTGGCAGCGGAGGCCCATGCCGTACCGACGAGCTCCGACACGGTAAGACCGGTATCGAGAATCTTGGTCTTGAGCACGGCGATGTCGGCGTCATCCACGAGCGGATGATCAACGGCTGGAATAACGTCCTGCCAGATCAGGTCTTCTGCCGGCACTTCGGGGCCGAGATAGCGGACCTTGGGGCCCATATCGCGGTGAGTCAGCTTGAACCAGGCGCGAGCAAAAGCATCGGCGAACTCGGCCGGATTTTCGAGGAAGCGGCGCGAGATCTTTTCGTAGATCGGATCGAAGCGCAGCGACAAGTCGGTCGTCAGCATCGTGGGGCGATGCTTCTTCGCGGTATCGAACGCATCGGGGATAACAGCATCGTCGGTCTTGGCGACCCACTGCTTGGCGCCAGCGGGGCTGGCCGAGAGTTCCCACTCATACTTGAAGAGGTTCTCGAAGAAGAAGTTGCTCCACTGAACTGGCGTCTGCGTCCAGGTGACTTCGAGGCCCGAGGTGATCGCGTCCTTGCCGATGCCCGTGCCGTGCTTGCTTTTCCAGCCAAGGCCCTGGTCTTCGAGGTCTGCGCCTTCCGGCTCAGCCGCAACGAGCGACGGATCACCCGCGCCATGGGTCTTGCCGAACGTGTGACCGCCGGCGATCAGCGCCACGGTTTCTTCGTCGTTCATCGCCATGCGCGAGAAGGTTTCGCGAATGTCGCGCGCTGCCGAAATCGGATCGGCATTGCCGGCCGGGCCTTCGGGATTGACGTAGATGAGACCCATCTGCACCGCGCCCAGCGGCTCTTCGAGCTGGCGCTCACCCGAATAGCGGGAATCGCCGAGCCAGGTGCCTTCCGGACCCCAATAGAGTTCTTCTGGTTCCCAAACGTCGGCACGGCCACCGGCAAAACCGAAAGTCTTGAAACCCATGGATTCAAGGGCAACGTTGCCGGTCAAGATCATCAGATCGGCCCAGGAAATCCGGTTGCCGTATTTCTGCTTGATCGGCCAGACGAGGCGGCGGGCCTTGTCGAGGCTGGCATTGTCCGGCCAGGAATTGAGCGGGGCAAACCTCTGCTGGCCCATGCCAGCGCCGCCACGGCCGTCGGTGATGCGATAGGTGCCGGCGCTGTGCCAGGCCATGCGGACGAAGAGGCCACCATAGTGCCCGAAGTCGGCTGGCCACCAATCCTTGGAATCGGTCATCAGCGCGGTGAGGTCGGCCTTGACCGCGGCGAGGTCGAGCTTCTTGAATTCTTCGGCATAGTCGAAGTCCGGGCCCATCGGGTTAGACAGGTCGGAATTGTTGTGGAGCATGCCGATATCGAGCGAGGTCGGCCACCAGTCGCGGTTGCGATGGCCACGACCCTCGCCGCCCCGGCCCTTGCCGCCATTCCCACCATGATCGACCGGGCACTTGCCGCCTGACGCGTCGGCGGGGGAATTGGAAAAAGTGTCGTCCATGAGGGGGCTCCTAAGCTGCTGACCGGGTTATAAGCAGGTGACAACCATTCGGCCAATCGATAATTCTTTCTCCACCGATAGGAAGAAGTTATCGTGACAATTACGCTCAAGCAGATGAAATATGCGCTGGCTGTGGCGCGGACGGGGCATTTTGGGCAGGCGGCCGAGGAATGCGCTGTCTCCCAGCCTGCCCTCTCCCAACAGATTCTGTCGCTCGAAACGCTCTGCGGCACGCAGCTTTTCGATCGGTTGAAGACTGGCATTCGCCTTACCCCATTTGGGAGGGATTTCATCGAACGCGCCAAACCTGCGGTAGCGGCTGCCGAAGCGCTCGATGACTTTGCCCTGCGCCGCGGAGGGCGGCTTGATCGGCCGATCCGCTTCGGGCTCATTCCCACGGTTGCGCCCTATCTGCTGCCGGAGATTTTTCCGGCGCTGACCGTAGCCCTGCCGCAGATCAAATTCACCGTCAGCGAGAGCCGAACTGAATCAATGCTGGAAAGCGTGCAGAGCGGCGCGCTGGACCTGGCGCTGATCGCCTCCCTGCCCCCGCCGGGCGGACCGAAGCTCGCGCTCTTTCCCCTCTTCGAAGACCCATTCGTTTTGGCGACATCGCAGTCGGAAATGCCAACAGGGCCCGTTTCGCTTGAGGCTCTCGAGCCCGGGCGCATTTTGCTGCTCGACGAGGGTCATTGCTTTCGCGACCAGACCATTTCGGCCTGCCGCCTTGAAGGCGAGCGCTCGACCCGCACCTTTGCCGCAACATCGCTCTCGACCATCGTCGAATTCGTCGCCAATGGTCAGGGCGTGACGCTGCTGCCCCAGATCGCGCTGCGCAAGGAGGCCAGCGATCCGCGCATCGCTGTCCACCGGCTCGACGACCCGCAGGCCGGGCGGCAACTGGCTCTGGTTTGGCGCGAGGCGACCCCGCTGACGGACACATTTGAGCAAATCGGCCAGGTGATCCGGGCGGCACGCACGCACCCCGAGGTTCCTATTAGCCGGTAAAGTGCCTCCTTAACGAAGCGCCTCGTCATATCTAATTCTCTGCGTGGGTCGACCAATGCCGACACGGAGAGAACGATGAATTTGAAAACCAGCATGATGGCCATTGCCCTGGCCGTCACGAGCATCACCGGCGTAACCGCGCTCCACGCCCAGGAAGCCGTGGTGGAAGCCGCCGATAAGGACGCGCTCTTTACGAGCACCGATCCGCAGCTCAACGCCAACAAGCAGGTAGTCTACGATATCTATCGCGTGCTGCTCGAAGCCAACAATTGGGACAAGGCCGGCGATCTGCTCACCGAACGCTATATCCAGCACAATCCCAATGCCGCTTCCGGCCTCGATGGCGTCGTCAAATTCTTCACCGAGACGCTGAAGGTTCAGCCCACTGCGGTCGAGGACAAGATCAAGTCACCAGTCGTCTTCGTGACGGCCGAGGGCGATCTCGTGACCGTCGGCACAGTGCGCACCGAGGACGATCCGGCAAATCCGGGTCAGAAATACACCACAACCTGGTACGACACCTGGCGCATCGTCGACGGCAAGGCCGACGAGCACTGGGATTCGGCAACCAAGATGGCGTTCTAGGACCGCTAAGCGGCGGCGCGGTTCGCACCGCGCTGCCGGAAACTGTCATAGGAAAAGACCGCCAGGGACAGCCAGATCAGCCCGAAGCTGACAAGGCGCGTGCCGTTGAGATGCTCGCCAAACAGCATGACCGCCACCAAAAACTGGATCGACGGCGCGAGATACTGGAACATGCCGATGGTCGTTAGACGCAGGCGGCGCACCCCATAAGCAAAGAGCAAGAGCGGCACAGCGGTCGCCGGACCCGTCAGCACCAGCAGCGTCATCATGGTCGGATCGGCATGCGGTCCCAAACCCTTGGTCGCGATATCGAACGCCACATAGGCCAGTGCAAACGGCGCGGCGACCATGGTCTCGGCGAAAAGCCCGGACGTCGGACCCGATGGCGCGGTCTTGCGGAAGAAGCCGTAAAACCCAAAGGTCAGCGCGAGGCTGACGGCGATGAACGGAAATTTCCCGAGCCCAACCGCTTGGATGCCGATCGCCACCACAGCAATTGCGATCGCGATTGTCTGCAACCGGTTCTGCCGCTCGCCGAGAAAGATCATGCCGATGGCGACATTGACCAACGGATTGATGAAGTAGCCAAAGCTGGCTTCCAGCACCTGCCCGGTCTCGACCGCCCAAACATAGAGCAACCAATTGGCGACAAGGAGCGCTGTCGAAAGCGCGATGATCCGCAGCGTCTTCCAGTTGGTCAGAAGCTGGCGCACTTCTCTAAATCCTGCACCTACCGCAAGAATGATCCCAAGCAGCACCAGCGAAAACAGCGTGCGCTCTGCTACGATCAGCACGGACCCGACGGAATCGAGCGCGCGGAAGAGGATCGGCAGGAAACCCCAGAAGAGGTAAGCGGCCAGGGCGGCGAGGACGCCATTACGGGTCTGGATGGGATCTGCAACCAAAGGCGCGGCCGTAGTTGCGGCGACTTCGGGAGCCTGTTCAGGCAAGGTCATGGAAGGACTCCGCCCCACTTGGGCGCCAGGCACACCTAGCAGCCAAATAACTGAGCCGCCAATCATAGTTTGTGATCGCACCAACCGCCTTTGCTGATCGGTGGCGCCAACCTTTTGCCGTTTGGCTGCGTTTGGTGAGTGGTCCGTGCAATGCGGATCACACCAGATACTTGCAGGAGCAGCAGATGAAAAAGACCGTCACCTGGATCTTGATCGCCGATGGCACCCAGGCCCGCGTCCTCGAACACCATGGACCAGGCAAGGGCCTAACGACCATCAAGGGGCTCGATTGGTCCATCGAACCGCTCCAAAGCCAGGACATCGATAGCGACAAGCCGGGCCGCGGCCATTCGTCGGGCGGCTCTGCCCGCTCCTCCATGGAGCCCAAGACTGATCCGGCTCAGCACCGCGAAGCCGAATTCGTGCGCTCCGTTGCGGCCGTGCTGGATAAAAAGGCCCTCGAAGGCGCCTACGACCGCCTCGTCGTCGCCGCAGCACCGATCGCACTGGGTAATTTCCGCAAGGTCATGTCGGACCACGTGAAGAAAACAATCGTCGCCGAACTCGACAAGGACCTGACCAACATCCCAACTCCGGGCATCGACAAACATCTCGATGGCATCATCGCCGTCTGACGCAAAAGGCCGGAGCAAAACTCCGGCCTTTTCTTTATCTTTCAATGCGTTGGCTGCATGGGCGGATTCATTCCTGCAGCGGCTCGTCGCCCTCTTCATCCACATCGAATTCGCCTTCATCGCCCGCCAGCGCATCGAGAAATTCCTCGAGCATGCGGTTGATCATGGCCGGCTGTTCGATGCTCGGAATATGCGCAGCGCCTTCGAGCACGGCCGCGAACGAATTGGGCATGGTTTCGGACAAATGCTCATGCCGCTCGATCAGTGCGGTGAAATCCTCATCGCCGACGATCAGCATGGTCGGCGCTGTGATTTCCTGAACGCGCGGCCAGGCCTCCGGCTCGCGCGCGATCTGCGTCAGTTCGGGCTTTGCGAGCGCCTTGGCGTTCATATCGAGAAAGAGCTTTCGCGCCTCTCCGCCGACACGGCCGCTCTGCGCGCGCGGCCCGTCGAGCCACTCATGCGCCTGCACCTTGTTCATGAACTCTAGATCGCCCCGCTCCCAGGCGTCCTCTTCCACCATCTCGATGGCGCGCTCTTCCTCGGTGGCGCTCCATGGCGCTCCTGTGACCGATGTGCCGATCAAGACGAGGCCGATGACGCGGCCGGGATGGCGCAAGGCAAAATCTATGGCGAGGCCACCGCCGAGCGAACAGCCGACAAAAATGGCGGCGTGGATATCGAAGGCATCGAGAAGAGCTTCGAGATCGTCGACATGGCTAAAGGGCTCGTCGGCGCTGGTGCTGTCGCCATAGCCGCGCCGGTCATAGGCAATCGCGTGCCAGCCACTCTCGGCGGCCACCCGCATCTGTTCATGCCACATGCGATTGTCGCAAACACCGGCGTGAAGAAATACTACCGGCAGGCCATCGCCAAGCTCGACGCCGGTCAGTTCGGCGCCATCGATCTCAATACTGAATTCGTCCATTACCACGCACAGATTTCGGTTTCGGTCGCATCGCTCACCCAGCAGGCTGGATCTTCTTCGGAGCGAAAATAAGTCCCCGGCAGCGAAACACTGCGACCACCCGGCGCAAAGACAGCACCGGCATAGGCCTGACCATCCTCGATGAACACCTCGAAGGTGGGCTTGCCATCGGCGGAAATGCGGAAACTGCCCGCATCGTCGGTGGCTTCAAAGTCGCAATCATATTCGCCGTCATCGGTGGTGAAACAGCGCGCGTCCTTGGCCAAAGCACTCGTCGCCCCAGCGACAAAAACGAAGCACACGCAGGCAATCTGGCCGATCATTGCGACACCGCGGCGCAAAATTTCGTCTCGTCGTTCTGGGACTGCCAGCAACCAGCCTCATTGGCGAGCGGCACAAATTCGCCTAGCTCCTCTGGCCGCTGACCTGGTGAAGCATCGGCGGCGATCAGATAGCCGAGGCCTTCGCTTTCGTTTACGGCTGCAAAGGCAAATGTCTGGCCATCGGGAAGGCCAAAAGTCAGGCCGCTACCATCGGTTTCGACATCGCAATCGAAGGTGCCAAAGCCGGTAAGCGAACATTGGCCGGTGGCCGCGAGTGACGGTGACGCGAGGGCAAGGCCAAGTGCAAGCGCAGCCCCCGTCAAATAGATGTTCATGCATTCCCCCAGAACGCCGGATCTTTAAGGCCCATTGAGCCTTAACTGTCGAGCTTATGGCAGAAATGGCAGCAGAACCAATGGGTTTTCTTGGATTTTGCGTCGAACGGTAAAAGCGAAGGCGACTATTGTTTGTCGAGCAGCGGTCCGAGTGCGCGTTCGACATCCTGCGGCGAATAGGGTTTGACGATGACGGCATGGCCCTGCCACTCGTCAGGAAGCCCATCTCGGCCATAGCCGGTGGCGAACAGCAAAGGCACACCCCGCTCCGCGAGGATCTGCGCGGCGGGAAACACCGTGGTCCCGCCGATATTGACGTCGAGAATGGCGGCATCGACTTCGCCGACCGTCTTTGCCAATTCGACTGCCTTGTCGAGCCGCATGGCCTGGCCGGCAACTTCGCAGCCGAGATCGGTAAGGATGTCCTCGAGGTTGAAGAGGACCAGCGTCTCGTCTTCGACGACGAATATCCGGCTTCCAGCAAATTTAGCCAAGGGCCAACTCCTGAGCGATGTAGGCGGCCGGCGGAATGACGAGGCGCGCGAAGATACCCTTGGGCTCATAGCGGACATCGAGTTGCCCGCCAAGTTCACCGGTTACGACTGTGTCGAGAAGTCGCGAGCCGAAGCCACGACGTGACGGGGCGGATACGGCGGGACCGCCGTTCTCGGACCACTCCAAAACCAAATTCTTTTCAGGATCTTCCCGCCACGACACCGCGACGACCCCGTCGGGCACGGAAAGCGCGCCGTGTTTTGCCGCATTGGTCGCGAGCTCGTGCAACAGCAGGGCCAGCGCGATGGTGCATTTGGAATTGACCACCAGTTCGGGCCCGGCATAGCGCACCTGCGCGCCTTCATAGGCGCTCAGTTCCTGGCAGACGAGCCGGCCGATCTCGGTATCGTGCCAGCTTCGGTCGCTGAGCATGCTGTGTGCCTTCGACAATGCCTGGATGCGCGCCTGAAACGCTTCCCGCGCCTTGATCGTATCGGCGGTGCTGCGCAGCGTCTGCGCGGCAATCGACTGCACGGTTGCCAGCGTATTGTTCACCCTATGATTGAGCTCATCGATCAAGAGACGCTGGCGCCGTGCCGCACGCACGGATTCCGTACGGTCCGTGCCCTGCACGAACACACCGGTGATCTCGCCCGAGGGATCGCGAATAGGGTGATAGGAAAAATCGAGGAACGTCTCCTCTGGCGCTTTGCCCTCGTCGCGCACCAGCATGAGCCGCGCGCCTTCTGCCTGATGCACATAGCCTTCGACGAAGACCCGATCGAGCAATTCGATAAAGCCCTGATCGCGCACCTCAGGCATCGCCTCGCCGACAGAACAGCCCAAAAGGCGTCGTCCACCGACTAGGCGTAGGTAGGAATCCGATGCAAAGGTGAAAACGTGGGTGGGCCCGGACAGAATCGCGAAGAACGCAGGCGCTTGCTGAAACAGCCGGCGGAAATCGGCATTGGCCGCTTCGACTTCGCGCGTGCGCTCTATCAACCGCGTCTCGGCGGAGAGCGAGGTAAACGGCACCGTCGCGGCGGCGCGAATGCGCGCGAATTCTGTGACATCGACCGTGTTCTGCATCACGTATTTCACGGAACCATCGGCATCGAGCACCGGGACATGCACTGCCGTCCAATAGCGGTTCTCGACTTCCCCGCCAGAGCTCCGCGAAATGGGATAGGCCAGATACGCGAGCGTATCGGGCTGGCCGGTGGCCATGACCTTATCGATCGATGCCCTTAAGCGATCGCCGCTCTCTCCTGGATTTGGAAAAAGTTCGAAAACCTTTTGCCCAGCGATTTCGTCGAAGCTGCGACCGGTTGTTTCGAGATAGGCACGGTTTGCCGCGATGTAGCGAAGTTCTTTATCGACGACCATGAACGGGCTGGGGAGCACGTCGAATATGCGTGCGTAGTCAACCTCGCCCATGTGTACTCCATCCCCAGAAAAGCCACGCACAAACCACGTAGCCATTCGACGAAACGCCGAATCCGCGCTGCGGTTCCGCCTAGCGCGAGATTAATTAGACGCTGAAAGAGGACGTGACTTCAAGACTGCGATCCTTATGCACATCGGCATTGGGATGCGCCGCAAGGACCCTATCGCGCTCATTCAGCAGCCCTTCAATCTCCGTCTTGTAAGCGACGAGCACGGCGGTCAGCCAGCGATTGACGAGGTAGGACGGGCTGGGCATGGCCATATCAAAACGGTCAATTAGCCCGATGATGGTTGCAGCATCCGCCCAATCGTCACCGACGACCCACTGGTTCACCGTGAAGAGCCGCAACATCTTGCCGTTCTGATCGACGCCGACGGCGATGAGATGATGGATTGGCCCTTCCGCACCCTTGGGGCGGATGAAGCAATGAAAGTGGCCGTGCTCGCTTGAGCCCTCTTCCGCAGGGTGACAATGATAATACCACTGCGACCCGCTGACGGGATCGAACACATCGCCTGGCGGATAATGATCCCAGGCGGAGATGTCCGATACGCCGCGAAAAAGATCACTGAGAACGGTGAGACCGCCCTTGGCGAGAGTGCTCTCGCAATAGGCGATCTCCGCCAAAGCGCGATCCCGCTCGCTGTCCATCAGTTTGCGTCCACGACGAGCTCGGGCGCCTCTTGCCCCTCAGGCTTCAACTTGGGTGGCGGCGGCGGTGCGGCTTTTGCCGGCTCGCTCGTCTCCGCAACCGGTCTTTGCGCCGGGGGCGGTGGCGGCGAAGCCTTCTGACTTGTTGCCTGCGGCACGGCTGGCGGCGGCGGAGGCGCAGCCTTCATCGGCGCACCTGCAGCGCATGGAGCAGCGGGCGCCCCGGCCGCACAAGGCGCGACGGCACCCGCGGCGCACGGCGCCGCGCCGGCTGCACAAGGGGCAGCCGAGCCGCTGCTCGCCGCGACCTGAGCGGATGGTCGCGCCGGCACAGGATTGGTCACATGATCATAGGCCACTGCAGCGGTAGTGACTGCGAGAGCCGCGCCGAAAAGCAGAGTGTTGCGCGTGCTCATTTCTTGGCAAATCCATCAAGACCAAAAACCGGCCGCAGCCACACACCCGCGAATGAGCCGACAAAGGCCGCAGCGAACCACAACCAACCGTGAAGGCTGCCCGTCGCGATTCCGGAGAAAAGCGCCCCGATATTGCAGCCGAAGGAGAGGCGCGCGCCATACCCCATCAGCAAGCCGCCGATGATGGCCGCAATCAGCGAACCGAGCGGCAGCTTGGCCTTTGGTGCAAATTTACCTGCAACCGCCGCCGCCAAGGCAGCACCCAGAACGAGGCCAAAATCCATCACCGAAACACTATCGGCCAAGACGCTCGAATTGAGCGCCTGCGCCTGCGCGGGCCAGGTCCAGAACTCCCAAGTACCGACGGGAATACCGACAGCCGAAGCGATCTTGGCGCCCCAAAGCCCAAAGCCATAGGTGATCGACCAGGGGTGCCCGGCCAAGAGCAGCGTCGCGATATTGAGGAGCGCCAGCACCAGCCCTGCCCCCACCAGCGGCCATGGACCATAGAGAACCCAGTTCCAACCCTGCCGCGCTGGCGCCGGTTCGGCTTCGATCGAACCGTGGACGCGTTTTTCGATCAGCGCCGTAATCAACGCGACAAGCGCCAGTCCAGCGATCGTCACGGCGAGAGCAAAGCCAACGCCAAGTTCCGCGCCAAGGCTGATCGCGGGTAAAGCCGGCTGCTGCAACCAGAACGGCAAATGGGCCGTGCCCACCAGCGCACCGATGATAAAGAACACAAGCGTCACCAGCATGCGCGCCGAGCCGCCGCCGACAGTAAAGAGCGTGCCCGAGCCGCACCCACCGCCAAGCTGCATGCCAAGGCCAAAAATACAGGCGCCTAAAAGCACCGAGACACCGACAGGTGCCATCGCGCCGACCATGGATTGGCCGCCGATATTGCCGGCCGCGACGAGCGGGATCATGGCGAGCGCGGCGACGCCGATCGTCAGCATCTGCGCACGCATGCCGCGCCCGCGCTTATCGACAACCATCCGCTTCCAGCCGCCGGTAAAGCCGAACGAGCCGTGGTAAAGCGCGACGCCCAGACCGCCGCCAATCAGGAACAGCGCGCCCTGACGGAGATCAACCTGCCAGGTGATGAAGGCAAAGCCGACAAGCAGCATGGCTCCGGCGATGAACAGCGGAGATCGATCCACCGCCGCTGGCGGCAGAAACTTGGGCAGGGATGCGGAAATATCGCTCATGATTCTCGATTATTTCGGGTCGTCTAAAAGGTTTGGATGCTGCAGCCTTGCGGTGCAACATCCAAATCCCGATCAGTGATGAAGTGTCGCGATCTTACTGGATCGGACGGGCCGGATCGGCAGCCCATTCGGCCATCGAGCCGTCATACATGGCGGTGTTCTTGTTGCCGCCCACTTCATGGAGGGCAAACCAGGCGATCGACGCCCAGTGGCCGGTATTGCAGAAGACGATATTCTTCTCGTCCTTGCCAAGGCCTATCGCCTGTTCGAGCGCAGCAACCGTTTCAGGCTGCGCAAAGCTCGCAAATTCAGCGCTGTAGAGCTTGGAATGCGGCAGGTTGATCGCGCCTGGGATCGTGCCTTCGATCCGCACGACGGGGCTCTTCGACTGGCCCAGATACTGCGCTTCCGGACGTCCATCGATCAGCTTGGTACCTGCAGCCAGCGCCGCTTCCACATCAGGCGTCGTGGCGCGCAGTTCCGGACGCACATTGACCGGGAATTCGGCCTTGGCCGGCACAGCCGCTTCTGCAACGCGCTCGCCGCCCGCCGCATCATACTGGCGCCAACCGCCATCAAGGATCGAAACTGCGTCGTGGCCGAGATATTTAAAGGTCCAGTAGACGCGCGTCGCGCCGCCGAACTCGGACGAATCCGTGCCCCAGGGCAGGATGATGACATGGTCGTCGCCATCGATGCCGAGATCGCCGATCAGCTTGCCGATCTGTTCGGGCGGCGGGATCTGCGCGGGCACGCCCTGCACTTCGGTACGCCAGCCATAACTCGCATAAGGCGCCACCGCCGCACCTGCCACATAAGGCAGATCGCCAAGATCGGTGCCTTCGATTTCGTCGCGGATGTCGATGATTTTCACATTCTCATCGCCCGCATGCTCAAGCAACCACTGAGCCGTCACCAGCGGGGTAACATCCTGAGCCTGAGCGAAAACGGGAGAAGCAACGACAAAAGCAGCAGCAGCGGCGAATGATGCGAAACGCACGGCAATCCTCCAAGACATGAATTGGCATGATACTAGACAGGCCAGGTCGAGAAAGCGACGGAGGACGGCCCAAATGTCTCGGCGATAAGACAAAAATGGCCTAATCGGTCGGCCAAAGAGAAAAGATTATCCTCAGGCGCTAAAGAAAAAGGCGCGGTTCTCACCGCGCCTCTTGCTCATTACCGCGTCAGCGGCTTGTACGTCGCCCGCTTCGGGTTCACCGCGTCAGCGCCGAGACGACGGACCTTGTCCGCTTCGTAGTCCTGGAAGTTGCCTTCGAACCATTCTACATGGCTGTCGCCTTCAAAGGCCAACATGTGGGTCGCCAGACGATCGAGGAACATGCGATCGTGGCTGATGATCACGGCGCAGCCGGCGAATTCCTCGAGCGCCTCTTCGAGCGCAGCAAGGGTTTCGGTGTCGAGATCGTTGGTCGGCTCGTCAAGGAGCAGCACGTTGGAACCCGACTTCAGCATCTTGGCAAGGTGCACGCGGTTGCGCTGGCCACCCGAAAGATTGCCGACCTTCTGCTGCTGATCGCCGCCCTTGAAATTGAAGGTCGAGGTATAAGCGCGCGAGTTCATTTCGCGCTTGCCGAGCATCAGCACTTCATCGCCGCCCGAGATTTCTTCCCAAACGGTCTTGTTGGCGCTCAGCGTATCGCGGCTCTGGTCGACATAGCCGAGATGTACGTTTTCAGCGACCGTGACCGAACCGCTATCGGGCTTCTCCTGGCCGGTGAGCATCTTGAACAGCGTGGTCTTGCCCGCACCATTGGGTCCAATGATGCCGACAATGCCGCCGGGCGGCAGCTTGAAGCTGAGGTTTTCGATCAGCACGCGATCGCCGAATGACTTCGAGATGTTCTCGACGTCGATGACGTTGTGGCCGAGGCGCTCGCCGGGCGGAATGATGATCTGAGCCGTGTGCGACTGTGTGCGGGCGTCGTTGATCTTGACCAGTTCGTCATAGGCCTTGAGGCGGGCCTTGGACTTGGACTGGCGCGCCTGTGGGCTCTGGCCCATCCATTCGCGCTCGCGTTCGAGCACCTTGGCGCGCGCTGCGTCCTCGCTCTTTTCCTGCGCAAAGCGCTTGGCCTTGGCGTCGAGATAAGCAGAGTAGTTGCCTTCATAAGGCACGCCGCGGCCGCGATCGAGCTCGAGAATCCAGCCCGTGACATTGTCGAGAAAATAGCGGTCGTGGGTGATGATCAGCACCGCGCCTTCGAATTCGCGCAGGTGCCGTTCGAGCCATGCCGTCGTTTCCGCGTCGAGATGGTTGGTCGGTTCGTCAAGCAGCAGCAGGTCTGGCTTCGACAGCAGCAGCGCACACAGCGCCACGCGACGCTTTTCACCGCCCGAGAGATTGGTGACTTCGGCGTCGCCCGGAGGGCAACCGAGGGCTTCCATGGCCACTTCGACCTGCGATTCCAGGTCCCACAGGTTCTGCGAGTCGATCTGGTCCTGGAGCTTGGAGGCTTCGTCGGCAGTCTCGTCCGAGTATTCCATCATCAACTCGTTATACCGGTCGACGATGGCCTTCTTTTCCTTGACGCCGATCATGACGTTGCCGAGCACGTTCAGCGTCGGATCGAGCTGCGGCTCCTGCGGCAGATAGCCAACCTTGGCGCCATCGGCCGCCCAGGCCTCGCCGGAAAATTCAGTGTCGATGCCGGCCATGATCTTGAGGAGCGTCGATTTACCCGAGCCATTCGGCCCGAGAATACCGATCTTGGCATCGGGGTAGAAGGAGAGGTGGATGTTATCGAGCACCTTCTTGCCGCCCGCATAGGACTTCGACATTCCGTGCATGTGATAGATGAACTGGCGGGCCATAGGCGAAGAACCTCTTCGACGGTGTTTCGGGAGTTGGCGCCTATGTAGGGCAAGCAGCATTCGGGAGCAACGGGCACGAACCTGTCATTCCGCGCGATGATGCTCAGTATGGCTGCTTTCAGCCCCGGTCCATCCCGAGCTGGCGCCTCAGCGCGTCGTCGGAATCGGTGCGCTGCACGATGACGCCCCACCAGCCGAGGCCATCATATTCCTGATATCCAAGCGTCTGGGCGAAGGCGACGATATCGCCATTGGGCGAGAGGTAACTGCCGCGCTTGGCGCCATTGTTCTGGAGGGAAAATGTGCTGAAACGGTTTTGCGGCCGCGTGGTCGCGATGACACGGCCCTTGGCATCGAGCAGCATCACCTCGGTTCGTTCGGCGACCTGTGGCGGCAAGGCTGCTTCGGTCTCGACGATGGAGCGGCCCTGCGCCTGCCAGTCGAAATAGACGCCGAGCGCGCCGACGGCCGATCCATCATTGCGGCCATTGCTGCGCACGGCGGTCGAATAGACCAGCACTTCGCGGCGATCGTGGTGCGGGCTTTCCATCACCTCGCCCACAGCGTACTCGTCGCCCGCCCGCGTTTTCAGGGCTTCGCGAAACCAGGTTTCGCGCGAGAAATCCGCGCCAACGATATTGCGCGAAAAGGCGGAATTGGCGCTCACGATCACCCTGCCCCGCGCGTCCGTCAGCACCAGATCGGAATAGACCGAATAGAACCGGTTTATCGCTGCGAGCCGCTGACCGGCAAAATCGCGCGCCGCAGCATCGTCACCCGCCAGCGCCTGCCAGAAAGCCGTGTCCGTCGCCCACCAGCGCACGTCCGCCGTGCGCTCATAAAGATTGCGGACGATGAGCTGGACGAGAGTCTGCGCCAGATCGGTTAGCCGCGCGCCTTCCATTTCATCGACAAGCGTACCCGACATGGTCCGGCCCATGCTGAGCCTTCCAGCCAGCACATCTTGAAACCGCGCCGCGATATCGGCAGCGCTATCGGCGAGGCGCTGCACTTCATTGGCAACGACCGCGAACCCCTTGCCTGCGTCGCCCGCCCGCGCCGCCTCGATGATGGCGTTGACCGCCAGAAGCTTGGTTTGTTTGACGATCTGCTGATTGCCGACCGAATAAGTATGCAGCTCGCGGCTGATGCCGTCCATCACGATGCGCATGGCGCGTGGAGAAGCGGGGACTTCCGGCTTGGACATGGAATTCTCGGAACAGCGCGATGGACTGTAATTGAGTCTAACAACTCATGGTAAGCGTTGCGTAAATATTTGTTCTATCCCAAATATTTAGTATGCTCAAACCTGCCCGTTATTTGATCATAACGCCCAATATCGCACTCGTTCGCGTTCATGGCGATCACACGTGATCGTTTCATAAGCAACGGGATTGCCGGTTGCGCTCGGGCCCGATCTGGATAACCTCGCCGCCGCCAAATCCACCGACGGAGAACGCGCCGAACCATGCACCGCCCGATGATTGCCCTTGTGGCCGCCCTATTCACGGCCCTGCCCGTGGCAGCAGAGGAAACTCCGCCGCCTACGGTGAGCCACTTCATGCTCGAAAACGGACTTGAACTCGTGGTGATTCCCGATCGGCGCGCGCCGGTCGTGACCCATATGGTGTGGTATCGCACTGGCGCTGCCGACGATCCGGCGGGGCAATCGGGTGTCGCGCATTTCCTCGAGCACCTGATGTTCAAGGGCACGGCGAAATATCCGGCCGGAGCGATCGAAGGCAAGGTCAACGAACTCGGCGGCGAAACCAACGCCTTCACCAATGCCGATGTGACGGTCTATTTTCAGACCGTCCCGCCCGATGCGCTCGCCGAGATGATGGATATCGAGGCCGATCGCATGCGCAACCTCGTGCTGGCGCCCGAAGTCATCGATTCCGAACGCGCCGTGGTCCTCGACGAACGGCGCCAGCGCGTCGACTCCCAGCCGCGCACCATTCTCTCCGAAGCGGTCAACGCCACGCTCTATCAGAACCATCCCTATCGCATCCCGATCATCGGCTGGGAACACGAGATCGAAACGCTGAGCCGCGAAGACGCGCTGGCCTTCTATGATCGCTTCTACGCGCCCAACAATGCGCTCGTGATAGTCGCTGGCGATGTCGATGCCGAAGCCGTCAAGGCCATGGCCGAGACCACCTATGGCAAGGTCGAGCGCAGCCCGGACCTGCCGCCACGCCACCGCCCCGAGGAGCTGCCTGCCACCACGAGCCGCACCGTCACCCTCGAAGATGCCCGCGTCTCGCTGCCGAGCTTTGCGCGCTCCTGGCTGGTGCCCAGCTATCGCCAGGCCGAAGATGGCGAGGCCGAGGCCCTCGACGTGCTCTCCGCCATTTTGAGCGATGGGCCGCAGAGCCGGCTGTATCAGGCGCTTGTCGTCAAGACAGGCATGGCCGCCCAGGTCGGCGCCGCCTATGGGGGCAGCGCCCTCGACGATGGCACCTTCACGCTCTATGGCGTGCCGCGCCCTGGCAATACACTCGACGATCTAGAAAAGGCCGTTGCTGCCGAGGTGGACGATCTCATCGCTAACGGAATTTCCGAGGCCGAACTCGAACGCGTCAAAACCCGCTTCATCCGCAGCACCATTTTCGCTCAGGACGATCAGTCTGCCATGGCCCAGACCTATGGCACGTGGTTGACGACCGAACGCTCGGTCGAAGACGTCGCGCAATGGCCCGATCGCATCCGCGCGGTAACGGCCGAAGAGGTCAAAGCCGTTGCTGTCAAATATCTGCGCCCTGCCGTTGCGGTGACGGGCTACCTATTGCCTCCTGCCGCGGAGACCAAGCCATGATCGCGATTTTCAAGAACGCCCGTCGCGCCCTGCACGCACTGGTGGCGCCGCTTCTCGCGCTAGCCCTTGCCATGCCGGCCCAAGCCGAAGTGGCCTTCAAGTCCATCACCTCCCCCGGCGGCATCGAAGCCTGGATGGTTGAAGACTATACGGTCCCCATCGTCACCATCGGCTTTGCCTTCGAGGGGGGTGCTGCGCAGGACCCGACCGATAAGGTGGGCCTTGCAACGCTGATGTCCTCGCTTTTCGACGAAGGCGCCGGCGATCTCGACAGCGACGCCTTCCAGATCAAGCTCGACGAAGCCGGCCTCGAAATGGGCTTTTCGGCCAATTTCGACTATTTCGCCGGCTTTGCCCGCATGCTGGCCGATCAGAAGGATGACGCGACCGATCTACTGGCGCTGGCCGTCAACGAGCCGCGCTTCGATCAGACTGCGATCGATCGCATGCGCGACCAGATCCTGGCCGGTCTCGCCGCCCGCAAGCAAGACCCCGGCTATGCCGCGGGCCGACTGTGGAACGAAACGCTCTTCGGCAATCATCCATATGCGCGCCCGATAGAAGGCACCGAAGCAAGCCTGCCCACGATCACGGCTGACGACCTGCGCCAGTTCCACAAGGATATCTTCGCCCGCAAGACGCTCAAGGTTGGCATTGTCGGTGCGCTCGATGAAGAGGCCGCAGGCAAGATGATCGACGCGATCTTCAGCAAGCTTCCGGCTGAGCCAAAGCTGGCTGAAATTCCGCCCGCCCCCCTCAGCTTCGGCCAGGAAGTTGCGGTGGACTATCCCCTGCCACAGACCTCGATCAACCTCGCCTATCCCGGCGTCGTCGAAACCGACCCGGACTACTTCCCGGCCTTCATCATGACCGAGATGCTGGCCGGCGGCAGCCTCCTCTCCGAGCTCAATGTCGAAGTCCGCGAAAAGCGCGGCCTCAGCTATGGCGTATCCGGCGGCCTCGTAAACCTCTCCGAGGCACAGGCGCTCACCATCGGCACCTCGACCCGCCCCGATCAGGCAAACGAGGCCATCGAGGTGATGCGGACAACACTCGCCAAGATGGCGGCCGACGGTCCCGATCCGGCAGCGCTCGAACGCACTAAGCGCTATCTCGTTGGTGCCTATCCGATTAACCAGCTCCGCTCTTCGGTCGCTATCGCGACGACCATGGTCAGCCAACAGATCGAGGGCCTCCCCCTCGACTATGTGGTGGAGCGCCAGCAATCGATCGAGGCCGTCACGGCTGAACAAGTCCAGGCCGTCGCCAAGCGCATTTTCGAAGCCGAGCCAAGCGTCCTGATCGTCGGCCCCGGCGCCAAAGAAGAGGACGCCGCGAAGTAGCCCATTCACCGGCTGTCACCCCGGCCTTGAGCCGGGGTCCATCCTGAGATCTCGAGATGGATCCCGGCTCAAGGCCGGGATGACATCGCGCTTGTTCTAGCTATTGTGACCACCGACACACTTTAAGCCGCCACAACACTCACCGGCACCGACTTGAACGCCGGCGTTTTGCTACGCGGATCGACCTCGGTGCCGATCAGCACATTGGCCTCTGGATAATAGGCCAGCACCGAGCCCGCCGGCAGATCGAAGCATGTCGCGACGCCCTCCATCTCGCCCACTGATGAGCGAACGCGCACCCTCTGTCCCTCGCTGAGACCGCGCGCGTGCATATCATCCGCGCTCAGAAACACAGCATAGCGCCCCGCCTTGCCGCGATAGCTGTCGGTCTCTTCATAAATGATCGAATTGAACTGCCCTTCGCTGCGCACCGAAGCCAGCATCAGTTTGCCCGCCTCCAGCCTGGGGATAGGCGTCACGACGAAATGCGCCTTGCCGTCCACGGTCCCGAATTCAGGCACATGCAGCACGCGATGGCGAATATGGAATTCGCGCTTGGCGACATCGATATCCGCCAATTCTTCCATGCCCGGCACGATCGCCGCGATGGCATCGCGTAGTTTGGCATGGCCTGAAAACGCATAGAAATCGATCGGCGAGCCGGGCAGCATACGCTTGCCCAACTGCCCCAGGATCCAGCTCTCCGGCCGCACCGTGCCGATCCGCTCTATACCGCCATCCGATAGCCGCACGAAGTTGAACATCGATTCCTGCGTCGTCGGCTCCCATTCCTCGTCGCGCGCCGTCACCGGCAGGATCATCACCTCGCCCTCGCCCAAACCATGCACATGACCCTGATTGAGCGTCGTCGTGAGAAAAAGCTTGAAGCCGATCGCGCCCATGGCGCGGGTCGAAAATCCCGTGTCCGGCGTCGCTGCCCAAAGATTGCCGCCCATGATCACGGCCGCATCGACCTCGCCCGCCTCTGCCCGTTTGAGGCAGGCCATGGTGTCGAGGCCTTTTTCTTCCGGGAAGCTGACGCCAAAGACCTCTTCCATGCGCTTGAGCACGTCGCGCGCCAGCACAGGCTTGACCCCGATCGTGCCGATCCCCTGCACATTGGAATGCCCGCGCAATGGCAAGAGCCCGGCAAACCGCTTGCCGATCATGCCGCGGACAAGCGCGAGATTGGCAATGGCTTCAACATTCGCCGTGCCATGGACATGGTGCGTCATGCCCATGCCCCAGGCAAAGACAGCCGCCTTCGAGCGCCCATAGGCCGCCGCGACGCGCTCGATATCGCTCTGTGCAATACCGGTGGCAGCCACAACCTCATCCCAACTCAGCGCCGCGATATCCCGCCGGAACGCTTCAAAATCCGCCCCGTGCCGGGCGATAAAATCCGCGTCCTCCGTGCCCTGCTCCAGCACCGCCTTCACCAGCCCCTTAAGGAGCGCAATATCCGAGCCGATGCGCGGCTGCAGATAGTCCGACGCGATCTCGCTGCCGCCCTTGAGCATCGAGAGCGGCGATTTCGGCACGGAAAACTTCACCAGCCCCGGCTCCTTGGCCGGATTGATGACGATCACCTGCCCGCCCCGCTCGCGGCAGTTCTTGAGCATGTGAATGAAGCGCGGATGGTTCGATGATGGATTGGCCCCGATGACAAAGATCAGGTCCGCGCCCGTAAGGTCCTCAAGCTCGACCGTCGCCGTACCCTTGCCGATCGTCGTCGCCAGTCCCTCGCTCGTCGCCTGATGGCAATAATAGGAGCAGTTGTTGACGTTGTTCGTCCCATAGGCCCGCGCCAGAAGCTGGAACAGAAACCCCGCCTCATTGGACGAGCGCCCCGACGAATAAAAGAACGTCCGCTGCGGATCGGTCTCGACCAGCCGATGCGCGGCATGATCAAGCGCCGTTTCCCAATCCAATGGCTCAAACCGATCCGATCCCGCCCGCCGAAATAGCGGCGTACCGAGCCGCCCCAGACGCTCCATTTCGCGCCCCGAGAGTTCGGCCAGTTCCGCAATTGTGTGCTGAAACACCGGCTCGGGAATGGCCGGCTGGATATCGGTCGATTGTGCCTGCACCGACTTGTTGCAGACCGAGGGAAACTCATCGAGTTCGTTGGTCATGCCGCCATGCTGGCCACCCATGCCATAGGCACAGGCCTTGCAGGTATTCTTGGCCGTCAGCGCTTTGGCCGCCTTACCCACCCCGATCTTGCTGATGGTGGAAAGCGTATAAAGGACCTTTTTCGGGCCACCGCCCACGATATCGCTGGTTTCGGCCAAAACCGGTCTCCGACTTGCTGCGCCGGCATTTTCGACTGTTCAGCCGACGCAGGCAAGCCGTCGATCTTAGTAGATCGACTTCACATACATATCCTGCGGCACGGGTCCACGGTGATAGTCAGGATGGCGGATGCGCTCGGGCAGCACGACCTCCTGCTTGGGCACTTCGGCATAGGGAATAGCTTCAAGAAGATGGGCGATGCAGTTGAGGCGTGCGCGCTTCTTGTCGTCGGCCTGCACCACCCACCAGGGCGAATCTTCCGTATGGGTCCGTGCCAGCATGTCTTCCTTGGCCTTGGTATAATCCTCCCAATGGCGGCGTGATTCCATGTCCATAGGCGATAGTTTCCATTGCTTCAGCGGATCCTGGATACGCATGCGGAAGCGGAATTCCTGTTCTTCATTGGTGATGGAGAACCAGAATTTTATCAGGATGATCCCCGAGCGGATCAGCATCTTTTCGAATTCGGGCACCGTACGGAAGAACTCTTCCAGTTCGTCGGGATTGCAGAACCCCATGACACGCTCGACGCCCGCGCGGTTGTACCAGGAGCGATCGAACAGCACCATTTCGCCAGCCGCCGGCAGGTGCGGCACATAGCGCTGGAAATACCATTGGGTCTTTTCGCGGTCGGATGGCGCAGGAAGCGCGACGACGCGGCAAACGCGCGGATTGAGCCGCTGCGTGATGCGCTTGATCGCCCCGCCCTTGCCGGCGGAATCGCGGCCTTCGAAAATGACCGCAACCTTCAGTTTGTTATGTACAATCCAGTCCTGCAGCCGCACGAGTTCGTGCTGCAGGCGAAACAGTTCGCGGAAATAGACATTGCGGTCAAGGGACTTACGGCCGGCGCGCTCGCCGTCCTCGGCTAGGGCTTCAAGCTGGTCGTCTTCGAACTGGAGTTCGAGTTCTTCGTCGAAACTATCGGTGATCTCGGCGCGGATGCGGTTGAGTTCAGCCTCGAATTGCTCGAAACGCGCGTTTTGGTCGAAGTCGTTCACAGCGGGTCCCTCCGGGTGCGGCTCCATTGGCCACAACCGGATTGCAGTTTTGTGACAAGTGCCGCGCAGAACCGTTATGCGGTCTTTCGCACCACTTGAGAAGGTGGGCCGCGCACGGCCCACCTCGTCGGATCAGTAAACGAACATCGTCAACTGGTTGCCGCGCTGCTGGACCGCAAACACACGATCGGTGTTATAGGACGAGCGATCGAGCGAAGCGCTGAGCAGGCTGTCCGAAGCAATGGCCGACCGCAGGTTCGAACCCTGCAGGGCGGCAGCAAGCCAGGCCTGCAGTTCCGGGCAGAGGTCGACCCGACGGATCGTGACATTGCTGGCGCTCTGCCAGCTGCCGCCGATCTGCGTGTTGCGGATCAGGCGTTCGACCTCGCGCGGGTTGGTCCCGCTGCAGCTCGGCATGTTCCCGCCATTGGATGCAGACAAAGAGGGCGGGAACATCGTGCCCGGTCCACCAGGGTTACCGGGATTGCCAGGGTTACCTGGGTTACCGGGATTGCCCGGGTTGCCAGGATTCCCCGGGTTGCCAGGATTCCCCGGCGTTCCCGGATTGCCGATCGTCACGCCCACATTTGCGAGACTGCTACCGCCCACAGTGGCATTGGCTTTCACAGTATCGTTCAACAGGCCTGCATTGGCATCGACTAGACTATCGCCACCGACCCCGACAGTGGTCCGCGCAATATCGGAATGTTGGCCACCGACTTGAACATCGAGGACCTGATTTCCCCCGCCAACGCCAACATTGACGAGGCCGGTATCTGACGCGTCGCCGGAGCCAATCGTGATGAGAGCATTCTCACCACTGGCCCCGATGACACCAAGCAAGTTCTCGCCGTGTGCAGGTACTACTGCACTCGCAAGCAAGACCAGAGGAAGCAACGAAAATTTGGATGTTTTCATAACTCGTCTCCATCTTAGCGACCAATTGCCGCATAGAAGGGACGATTCAAATCGCCTTCTAGTTCCGCACTAACACTTACACAAAAATGAACTAGTTAACGATTTTAAATATTGGAAATTTTAAAGTAAGACGCCGAACAAAAAAGGCGCGGAACCGAAGTTCCGCGCCCCATCGGGAGCTACAAGAAGGAGCGTCAGCCTCCTCGCCGCAACCGATTTTCATGCCGCGATAGCGATCGCGACGATTTCCCGTCCCGCGTTAATTGCGGTTCGTCTGCACAACGACAGATGTGTTGTTGGGTTCCCGCTAAACCGTTCACATGAATGGATCTGCGCGGATCGTTAGAGGTCGAGCGCCTGCATGGCCTGAATAGCCTTGATCGCCGCGGAGGCGCGATTTTCCACGCCGAGCTTGGCGTAGACCTGTTCGAGGTGCTTGTTCACGGTGCGTGGGCTAAGGCCCAAAATCTCGCCGATATCGCGGTTCGATTTCCCCCGCGCGATCCAGAGCAACACCTCGCTCTCGCGTTGGGTCAGGCTGAAATGCTGGCGCAGATTATCCTCTTGTCCGGCCATCTGGACGCGCGACAGCCGGAACAGATATTCGGCCCCGCCGACGAGACCCAGAAACGAAAATTGCAGATTTGGCCCGCTCTCGATTTCGAGATCGAAACCACTGCCCGGCGCGCCATCGCCGTGTTCGAGCAGCCAGCGCAAAAATCCCGGCGAGAGTCGATCGGCGCGGCCAAGATCGAGGCTCGAGCTTTCGAGCAGTTTTGTAGCCTGCGGCGTCGACCACAACACGGTTCCACTGGCACCAAAGGCGACAAGATGGCGCCCGGCCGCATCGAGCGCGATGCGCGCGCTTTGCGCCCGCCGTGCATTGGCAAGATGGACCCGGATCCGCGCCCGTAATTCATCGACATTGATCGGTTTGGCCAAGTAATCGACCCCACCGCTTTCGAGCGCGTGAACGATATGCTCGGTTTCCGTCAGACCAGTCATGAAGATAACGGGGACATGCGCCAGCGGCGCCATGGCCTTGAGCCTCTGGCAAGTCTCGAACCCGTCGAGCCCCGGCATGACTGCGTCCATAAGGACGACATCGGGAACCACGCGCTGCACGATGTTAAGCGCCATCTCGCCGCTTCGTGCCACCAGCACCGTAACGCCAGCGGCCTCCAGCGCTTCGGTCAGAAAGCCAAGCGATTCCGGCGAGTCATCGACGAGAAGGACAATATCCTGGTCTTTCTCAATGCGGCTCATGACCGACCCGCTCCAAAATATCGGCATAGCCGTCGAAGTCGAACGTCTCCATCCGCTTGCGCAGCGCCGCGACCAGCGGTGCATTGTCCGGCTCTTGCGCCAATTCCGCCAACTTCGCCTCTATTCCCCGTACATGCCCGATTTGCCCCAGACTGGCCAATTCGCGCAAGTGTTCGATCCCCGGCGAGCGCAGGGGCTTTTCGGCGGCCTGCACTGCCGATCCAGCTTCGTCATAGACCCAGTCGAGCGCCAGGTGCGCGTTGATCTTGTCGAGCAGTTGCGCAAGATCGAATGGCTTTGCGAGCGTATCACTGTGCCCGGCATCGGCGCTTGCCGGCCCCGCCCCGTCGCCAATATTGGCCGAAAGCATGACGATCGGCGCGGCAGTGGCGCGGGCTCTCAGGGCGGAAACTAGTTCCCAACCGCTCATCCCCGGCATCCGAATATCGACGAAGAACATATCGGGCTCCGACGCGTCCAGCATATCGAGACATGCTGATCCGCTCTCCGCCATCAGCACCACAAAGCCAAGCGGCGAGAGCATTTCGCGCACCAGTTCGCGATGATCATCATTGTCATCGACAACCATGACCGTTCGCGCTGTGCCCGTATAGCCTGTGATGCGTCGCGGGTACGCCCGCCGCAAAGCCGGCCGCTCGACCTTGGACAGCATCAATCGCGCCTGGAACCGGGTCCCCTCACCCACAGCACTTCTAACGGTGATCTCGCCGCCCAGCGTCTCGGTCAGCAGCTTTGTAATGGTCAGCCCCAGGCCAAGCCCCGGCGTAAACCGGTTATGCTCCGCCTCGCCGCGCACAAAGGGCTCGAAAATATGGTCGAGATCGTCAGCGGAAATGCCGCTGCCGGTGTCGCTCACCGTAAAGGTCGCCACCTGCATGCGATAGCCGACGTCAAAGTTCACATGCCCCGACTGGGTGAACTTGATGGCATTGGACAGGAGATTGACCAAAATCTGCCGCAGCCGCTTTTCGTCGGTCCGCACATAAAGCGGCAGCGCCTTGGCGCGTGCATGCCGGAATTCGAGCCCCTTGGCGGCGGCTTGCAGACTGAACATGTCGACGATCTGATCGAGAAAATCCTGGATATTGATCTCGTTGGAATAGACGTGCAGCCGCCCTGCCTCAATCTTGGAAATATCGAGGAGCCCATCGATCAGCCCGGACAGATGCTCGGCGCTGCGTTTGATCACCTGCACAGATCCGCGCCGGTTTTCCGGCACGTCCGGATCGCGCTCGAGGATCTGCGCATAGCCCATCACCGAATTGAGCGGTGTCCGAAGCTCGTGGCTCAAGCCAACCACGTAGCGTGACTTCGCTTGATTGGCCGCTTCGGCTTTTTCCTTGGCCCGCTGCAGTTCGGCGTCGGTCTTTCCGTGCGCGTCGATTTCCTTGAGCAGCAGCGTATTCTGCCGCGTGCTCTCTTCTTCGGCGACCAGCCGGCTATCATGCGCCAGCACCAAGAACCAGGTCATGATCCCCGCCGCAACCGCAAAGACGAAGAACACGACCAAGAGCGTTCCGCCCACTACCTCCGCCGTCTCCGGCGCCGATTGGCTCGCGAACGAATAAATCAGCGCCAGAATGCCGGCTAGGATCGCCGTGGCGATCCCCATGGAAATCCCATAGCGCCCGAGCCGCGTCTGCAACTTCTCGATCGCCCATTGCGGCAACACGCTCGACGCCACCGCATGCGTCTGCGCCCGGAAATGCGCATGGGGCTTGCACATGTCGTGACACCGCGCATCGAGCGAACAGCACAGCGAACAGATCGGCGCAGCATAGGCCGGGCACCAGGCCATGTCTTCGGGCTCGAAGGGATGCTCGCAGATCGAGCAGGTCAGCGATGTTTTCGACTGCCAAGACTTTCGCGGTTTGCGCGCCAGATAATATTTCCCCTTGGTCGCCCAGGCGATGGCGGGCGAGGCAATGAAGCAGACGATAAGCGCGATATAAGGCGCCAGCGCCGAAGCCATTTCGCCAAAGGCCCCAAAATGGGCCGCGAGCGCAATGCTCACCGAGAGCACCATCGACCCCACGCCAACGGGATTGATGTCGTAGAGATGAGCTCGCTTGAACTCGATCCCCGGCGGCGCCAGCCCCAGTGGCTTGTTGACGAAGAGATCCGCCGAAATCGAACAGAGCCATGCCATGGCAATGATGGAGAAAATCCCCAGCGTCTCTTCAAGCAGCCGATAGATCCCGAGCTCCATCAGCAACAGCGCAATGGCCACATTGAACAAGAGCCACACCACCCGCCCGGGATGGCTATGCGTCAGCCGAGAGAAGAAATTCGACCAGGCCAGCGACCCGGCATAAGCATTCATCACATTGATCTTGAGCTGGCTGACGACGACGAACACCGCCATCAGCATCAGTGCCACAAACTGGTTGGGGATCATGTAGTCGAAGGCCACCGCGTACATGTAACCGGGTTCTGACGCGTGATGCGGCGACACGCCAGTCGACAGTGCCAGAAACGCCAGAAATGATCCCGCGATCAGCTTTGGCGCGCCGACGACGACCCACCCTGCCCCAGCCAGAAAAATCCCGATCTTCTGCCGCCACTTCGGGGCGCCCTCGGCCGGCAGGAAGCGCAGGAAATCCACCTGCTCACCGATCTGAGTCATCAGCGCGAGGATCACCGCCGATGCTGCGCCAAACTTGGCAATATCGAACGGCGAAATCGTCCCCGCCGCACCCTCAGGCTGACCCAACCCGGCAAAGGCGCGCCACAGATCGAACTTCTCCCAATCCATGAACGCAATGAAGATGAAGGGCAGGACATTGAGCACGATCCAGATCGGCTGCGTCAGCACCTGAAAACTCGAGATCATCCTGATCCCATGCGTCACGAGCGGAATGACGATCAGCGCGGAGATGATGTGCCCGATCCAGAGCGGGATGCCGAAAGCCAGTTGCAAGGCGCTCGACATGATCGAGGCTTCGATGGCGAAGAGGATGAAGGTGAAGCTTGCATAGATCAGCGACGTAACCGTCGAGCCGATATAGCCAAAACTCGCGCCGCGGGTGAGGAGATCGACATCCACCCCATGCCGGGTCGCGTATCGCGAAATCGGCACCCCGACGAGAAGGATGGCGATGGACGCGACGAATATCGCAATCAGCGCATTGGTTGTCCCATACGATAACGTAATGCTACCGCCTATGGCCTCCAAAGCTAGGAACGATATCGCCCCGATCGCCGTCTGCGAGATGCGATCATTCGAGAATCGCCGTGCCGATTTCGCGGTAAAGCGCAGCGCATAATCTTCCAAAGTCTGGTTTGCGACCCAGCGATTATAGTCGCGCCGAATGGGAATGATGCGCTGGCGAGGAGGCATGCCTAAAGAAGTACCGAAGCCAAGGATTGGTTATCGCTTAGGCATTGTCTCGGCAAAAGCGCCACTTGGCAAGCAGAGAAGAAGGGCCGGTGAACCGGCCTCCCGCTAGGTTTACTGAGCAGCAAGCGAGATCGCATCCGCGCTATAGGTCACTTCGACAGCCGCACCGTTGAGACGGACTTCGTCGAAAGTGCCTTGGATAGCGCTTGCAGAAACGAGCGTAACGCCTTCTGCCGATTCAGGAAGCGTGATGTCGAGCGTTCCGCCGAGCATCGTCACGTTCCCCTCGACAGCCACCGCAGCCGTCTCACCCGCAACGCCACGGATCGCCAAACCGGCATCGTCGAGCACAGTCAGATCGCCACCTATGTCGACACCCTTAATACCAACCGTAAGCGTGCCGCCCGCGACATAAACATCGCCGGCACCAAGGGCCGAACGGCTCGCCGCGACGAGTTCACCGCCCTCGACGACAACACCACCGGTAAAGCCGTTGTCACCCGCAAGTGTAAGCGCGCCGCTCCCGGCCTTGGTCAGCATGCCTGCACCAACGATATCATTCCGCCAGGTGTCACGGGCATTGAAGCCACCAAGGCTCGCATCCATGGTAACTGTAACATCCCCATCGAAGGCACCATAGCCATCAGCCGCACGGATATAGTCGAGACGGCCAAAGCCCTCGGCATCATCCATCACCGGGAAAACGGCCGGCAGCAGCGTCGACTTGATGACCACGCGGCGCTGTTCGGCCGTGAGATACGGCTGGCGCGTTTCGAGGACAACCTCGGCACCGGCCGGCACGACATCCTTGGTTCCGGTGTCTGAAGCCACAGCCTCAAAACCATAGGACTGGCGCGGCGCGACATAGGCGACGTTCAGCTCGGCGTCCGCAAACCGATCCTCGGTCAGCGGCCAGGCGTGAGCGGCCGTATAGAGCTCGGCCTCCGTTTCCGTACCCGTCTGACGCTGCAACCAAGCCAATGCCTGTACGCGAGCGCTGACCTTGAGCTCGTCATTTTCGGCGCGGTTGAGATTATAGACGACAGTCGCCGTCCCCAGCATACGACCGCCGATCACGTCGAGCGGGGAATGCATGCCGGCGATGATACGGCTATCGCCCATCTCCACGGACCGCGTCAGTATTTCCTGGAAACGCTCCGGCACGAGATAGGCCATGGCCAGGCCATCGCGCCAGGCTTCAGCCGTGTGCCCACTCGGGAAACCACCATCCGTCCCAGCCGAACCGCTCTTGGCTGGTTCGAGAGCAGGCACGACGAACACGTCGCTGTCCCAACGCCACGGACGGCCATACTTGTAAAAGCGCTTTGCCGGTTCGGTCGAACCATCGGCGCTCATCGCATTGATGAAATCGACCGCGAGGCCAAGATCTTCATTGGCATCGATCTCTGCTTCTTCGTCGCCGACGCTGCCGAGGCCGCGATTATTACCGTGGTCGTCATATTTGACGCTTGTCGCGTCCGGCTGCACCTGGGTGATCGTCGTGAACTGATGCGCGCCGTTCTTCCAGGCATCGGCCAGCGGGCCGAGACCATCGAGCATGCTGATATTCTTGCCGCGGCGGTCATCGAGATAGGCACCGATCGCCTGCTGGGCGCTGCGCGACGCCGTCACCTGCACTACATAGTCCATATTGTGATCATGCACGGCCTGATCGACGACTTTGCCATCGGTCGCCGAACCCGGGGTCCCGTCCCAATCGCTCTTCACGATCGCCGGGCAATCGCCATTTGCCTCGGCCTCAATGCCCGCATCGACGAGCAGCGTCGACGGTTCCCAGACCTTCAGAAAGCCCGACAGCAGCCGCACGCCCGCATTGGTATCGACCGTCGCCATGCAAGCGTCGCCGCGCTGGTTGGTGGCGCCGAATTCGATATAGGCGGGGACGTTCTCAGCGGTCGGCGCTGTGTCTTCAAAGCCGAGACCTGTCGGCCGCGCTGGCGCATCCTGGGCCACGGCGCCCGTGGCCAGCAGCAGCCCCAGCGCGCTGGAGCATGTCAGGGTTTTGAGAGAAATCATGAACGGCCTCACTGAGTTAGGTTTCGCGGCCCGCCCATAAAGGTCTCATATGACAGCCATGCTACATCGTTTGATCAAAGTGGTTTTCCACCGCCCCGCGGTGCCCGGGCCGGCAGTTACGTCAATCGACGTATAGGGCGCGAAGCCGAAATCGTCTCAGTTGACCCCATCGAGGCGCCTCCCTTGGCTGTCTCCTGGGGCTCAACGAAACTAGAGGGACGAACACATGAATTTCTCGCGCGCCAAAAGCGCCTTGCTCGCTGCGGCACTTGCCGGCAGCCTCACAATGCCAATGGTGCCTGCCCAGGCGCAGGACGACACCATCAAGGTCGGTATTCTTCACTCGCTCTCGGGCACGATGGCGATTTCCGAAACCACCCTTAAGGACACCATGCTGTTCCTCATCGAACAGCAAAATGCCAAGGGCGGCGTTCTCGGCAAGCAGCTTGAGCCGGTCGTGGTCGATATCGCTTCGGATTGGCCGCTGGCCGCCGAACTCGCTCGCCAGCTGATCGAAGTCGACGATGTCGACGTGGTTTTTGGCTGCTGGACCTCGGTCTGCCGCAAGTCCGTTCTGCCCGTTTTTGAAGAACTCAACTCGCTGCTCTTCTACCCCGTACAGTACGAAGGCGAAGAATCCCAGCGCAACGTGTTCTACACCGGCGCCTCCCCGAACCAGCAGGCCATCCCGGCCGTCGATTACCTGATGAGCGAAGATGGCGGCTCGGTGAAGCGCTGGGTCCTCGCCGGCACCGACTATGTCTATCCGCAGACGACCAACAAGATCCTTGAGCAGTACCTGCTCGATAAGGGCGTCGCTAAAGAAGACATCATGATCAACTACACGCCCTTCGGTCATTCCGATTGGCAGACCATCGTCTCCGACATCAAGGCCTTTGGTTCGGAAGGCAAGAAGACCGCCGTTGTCTCGACCATCAATGGCGATGCCAACGTGCCGTTCTATCGCGAACTGGGCAACCAGGGTATCAAGGCTGAGGACATCCCCGTCGTCGCCTTCTCGGTTGGCGAAGAAGAACTCTCCGGCTTCGACACCACCCCGCTCGTGGGTCACCTCGCCGCCTGGAACTACTTCATGTCGGTCGATACGCCCGAAAATGAAAAGTTCATCGCCGATTGGCACAAGTTCATCGGCTCCGACACCCGCGTCACAAACGACCCGATGGAAGCCCACATGATCGGCTTCAACCTCTGGGTTGCTGCTGTCGAAAAGGCCAAGTCCACCGACGCCGACGCCGTGATCGAGAACATCGTCGGCCTCGAAACGCCGAACCTGACCGGTGGCATGGCCAAGATGCTCCCGAACCACCACATCACCAAGCCCGTGCTGATTGGTGAAATCCAGGACGACGGCCAGTTCTTCGTGGTCTGGCAGACCGACGACCTCGTCGCCGGTGACGCCTGGTCCGACTACCTGCCGGAATCCAAGATGCTGGAAGCCGATTGGACCGCCCCCATCAACTGCGGCAACTACAACACCGAAACCAAAACCTGCGGCGGCACGCCAGCGCAGTAAAGGGGTCACACCCTCCCATCCTCCCCCATCAAAGGGGGAGGTGTAGGGCTGGTGACGTGGGCATGATCTAGCCCCAATCACAAATCTGCACCTCCCCCTAGATGGGGGAGGCTGGGAGGGGGTGGCGGCATACACCACCCCCTCAACTTCCTAAACCGCGACAAGGACTTCCCAAGCGATGCTGACTCAACTTCTCCGCCTGGCGCTACTCACCCTGTCGCTTCTCATTTCCACTTTGGCACAGGCCCAGACCACCGATATTCCCGCCCGCATCGCTGCCATGGGCGAAGCCAATTTGCGCGAACTTACCCAGATCGTGACTGACCTCGCAGCAACCGGCGACCCCGCCGTTGTCCCCGTCCTCACCGCTCTCGGCGACGGCAACCTTTATCTCGACGAAACCTCCGGCCGCGTCGTCATCCAGACCGGCTCCGCCATCACCGATCCTCTCACTGGCGAAGCGGTGGACCTCGGCGCCGATGCCGACCTCTCACGCATTCGCGTCAACAACGGCCTCAGGCGCGATATTTCCGCGGCTCTCGGTGGCATGACGCTGATGAGCGACAATCCGCGCACCCGTCTCTCCGCGGCGCAGGGGTTCCTCGCCAATCCCGATCCGGCCGCGCTGCCGCTTCTCGATGAGGCCATTGCCGCCGAGACCGATGCCAATGTGCTCGGCGTCATGCAGACCGCGCGCGCCATCACCGTCCTATCGAGCGAAGACGCGTCAATCGAAGAAAAACAGGCCGCCGTGCCGCAGATTGTCGCCGGCGCCGGCCGCGGTGCCATCACCGTCCTCACCAGCGCCCTCGCCAGCGCGCCCGATGAGGTCAAGCCCACCATCCAATCCGCCATTGCCGGCCTCGAACAGAGCCGCGCTGTCTGGGCCGCGCTGCAAAATGTCTGGTTCGGCGTCTCGCTTGGCTCGGTCCTACTTCTCGCTGCCATCGGCCTCGCCATCACCTTCGGCGTCATGGGCGTCATCAACATGGCCCATGGCGAAATGGTCATGCTTGGCGCCTACACCACCTTCCTAGTGCAACTCGTCATCCGCCAGAATTTCCCGGGCCTGCTCGATTATTCCCTCCTCATCGCCCTGCCCGTCGCCTTCCTCGTCACCGGCGCCATCGGCGTCGGCATCGAGCGCGGCATCATCCGCTGGCTGTACGGCCGCCCGCTCGAAACGCTCCTCGCCACCTGGGGCCTGTCGCTGATCCTGCAGCAGACCGTGCGCTCGATTTTCGGGCCGACCAACCAGATGGTCATCGCCCCGACCTGGATGTCCGGCTCCACCGATTTCTTCGGTCTCGCCATCACCTACAACCGCTTCTGGATCGTCATCTTCGCTCTTATCGTCTTTTTCATGCTGCTGCTGATCCTCAACCGCACGCCGCTCGGCCTTCAGATGCGCGCCGTCACCCAGAACCGCCGCATGGCCTCGGCCATGGGCATCCGTACCCCCTTTGTCGATGCCATGACCTTTGGCCTCGGCTCAGGCATCGCCGGCCTCGCCGGTGTCGCGCTCACCCAGATCGATAACATCTCGCCCAATCTCGGCCAGAACTACATCATCGATAGCTTCATGGTCGTGGTCTTCGGCGGCGTGGGCAATCTCTGGGGCACCTTTGTCGGCGCGCTGACGCTCGGCGTCGCCAACAAATTCCTCGAACCCTATGCCGGCGCGGTGCTCGGCAAAATCCTGATCCTCGTGCTGATCATCCTCTTCATCCAGCGGCGCCCAAGAGGGCTGTTTGCCCTCAAGGGAAGGGCGATCGAGCAATGAGTTCTAAAGCCCCCTCACCTGTCTCGGGCTTCGCCCGATCCACCCTCTCCCCGAGTGGGACAGGAATGGTGCTCCCCTCTTATTCTTCTCCCTCTCGGGGAGAAGGTGGCGCGCAGCGCCGGATGAGGGGCTTCGACCCGGCCGGTAAGGCAAAATCGCTCCGGTGGAGCGATTTTAGGGGCGAAGGCCATGAGAGCTACGCTCGAATGGCCCAGATGAAAGGTACAAAAAAATGCTGACCCAAGCCCTGTTCCGCGCCCTCGATAAAAAGGCCATCTGGGTTATCGGCATCTTGCTCGCCGTGGCGATTTTCGTGCCCATGGCCAACCTTCTGATCCCGCCCGGCCAATTCGGCCACGTCCCGACCTATCTCGTTTCCCTTCTCGGCAAGTATCTCAGCTACGCCATTCTGGCGCTCGCGCTCGATCTCGTCTGGGGCTATTGCGGTATTCTCTCGCTTGGCCACAGCGCCTTCTTCGCGCTCGGCGGCTATGCGATGGGCATGTATCTCATGCGCCAGATCGGCACCCGGGGCGTCTATGGCAATCCGACGCTCCCAGACTTCATGGTCTTCCTCAATTGGAAGGAATTGCCCTGGTACTGGCTCGGCTTTGATAATTTCTGGTTCGCCATGGCCATGGTCATCGTGGTCCCAGGCCTCCTCGCCTTTATCTTCGGCTTCTTCGCCTTCCGCAGCCGCGTGACCGGCGTCTATCTCTCGATCATCACCCAGGCGATGACCTTCGCGCTGCTCCTCGCCTTCTTCCGTAACGACATGGGCTTTGGCGGCAATAACGGCCTGACCGACTTCAAGGACATTCTCGGCGCCCCAGTTCAGGCCCAGAGCACTCGTGTCGCGCTTTTTGCCGCCACGGCCATAGCTCTCGCGCTTTCGGTCCTTGTCTGCTCGATGATCGTCAATTCCAAACTCGGCAAGGTTATGGTCGCCGTGCGCGACGCCGAAAGCCGCACCCGCTTCATCGGCTACCGCGTCGAATACGTAAAACTCTTCGCCTTCACGGTCTCGGCCATCATGGCCGGCATTGCCGGCGCCCTCTATGTACCGCAGGTCGGCATCATCAATCCCGGCGAATTCGAGCCCGGCAATTCCATCGAAGTGGTCATCTGGACTGCCGTCGGTGGTCGCGGCACGCTGATCGGCCCGATCATCGGGGCCATCGTTGTCAACCTTGGCAAATCCTGGTTCACCAGCGCCCTGCCCGAATTCTGGCTCTTCGCCCTCGGCGCCCTTTTCATCTTCGTCACGCTCTTCCTGCCCAAGGGGATCGTCGGACTCTGGAAGCAGATCTTCGGCAATCGACAGAAGGCCGAGCCGACTGCACCGACCCCGGCGCAATCCGCTGATATCGAGCGCGGCGAAGACCCGTCGACTTTCGACAATCCCCAACCCCGGCCGGCGGAGTAAGCCATGAGCAAAGCCCAAGACACGATGCTCTATCTCGACGGCGTCTCGGTTGCCTTCGACGGGTTCAAAGCCATCAACAATCTCTCGATCATCGTCCACCCCACCGAAATGCTGGCCATCATCGGCCCCAACGGGGCGGGCAAGACGACGATGATGGACATCATCACTGGCAAGACGCGTCCTGATGCTGGCGATGTGATGTTCGATGGTCGCACGGACCTCACCAAGCTAGACGAAGCCGCGATTGCCAATCTCGGCATCGGCCGGAAATTCCAAAAGCCCACTGTCTTCGAGAGCCACACGGTGTGGGACAATCTTGAAATGGCGCTGAGAAAACCACGCGGCATCTTTGCGACGTTGTTTTACACCGCCAGCGATGAGGACGTCGCCCGTATCTCCGAAATCCTCGAAACCGTCCGCCTGCTCCACCGCAAAGACGAGTTTGCGGCCAATCTCAGCCATGGCCAGAAGCAATGGCTAGAAATTGGCATGTTGCTTGCACAAGATCCGAAGCTGCTGCTCGTCGACGAACCCGTCGCCGGCATGACCGACAGCGAAACCGAGGAGACCGCGAAACTGCTACGCGAAATCGCCCAAACCAGATCGGTGGTCGTCGTCGAACACGACATGAGCTTCGTGCGCGAGCTCGGTTCGCGCGTGGTCTGTCTCGCCGAAGGGGCCGTTCTGGCTGAGGGGACACTCGACCAGGTCAGCGCCAATCCCGTTGTGATCGAAAGGTACCTTGGACGATGACCGCGGCTCTCTCGATCTCGACTATAAATCTTCACTACGGCGCAGCGCAGGCGCTCAAGGGCGTCTCCATCGACTGCCAGCCCGGCAAGATCACCGCTGTCCTTGGCCGCAACGGCGTCGGCAAGTCCTCGACCCTTCGCGCCATCACTGGCATCAACCACATCTCGTCGGGCGCCATAACTTTCGGCAGCGACGTGCTCAAAAAAACGCCACCCTACAAGCGCGCCCGCATGGGCATTGGCTACGTGCCACAGGGGCGCGAAATTTTCCCGCTGCTGACAGTGAAGGAAAACCTTGAAACCGGTTATGCCGGCCTCGCCCGCAGCGACAGAAACATTCCCGACTACATCTTCGAGCTGTTCCCGGTCCTGAAATCCATGCTTGGGCGACGGGGCGGCGATCTCTCGGGTGGTCAGCAGCAGCAGCTTGCAATAGGCCGCGCCCTGGTTACCCGACCCAAAGTTCTGGTTTTGGATGAACCAACCGAAGGCATTCAGCCCTCGATCATCAAGGACATCAGCCGCGCCCTGCAGTTTCTCCGCGATGAAAAGGGTATGACCATTCTCTTGGTCGAACAATTCCTCGATTTCTGCCGCGAGATCTCCGACGACATCTACGTCATGGACCGCGGTGAAATCATGCACAAAGGCCCGGCGAGCGATCTCGATAGGCCGGACGTGCGCAAACACTTGATGGTATAAACAAAAAGGCACCTGACCGAAGTCAGGTGCCCGAAAGACGCTGATGAGCGAACTTTTACTTGGTGAAGCCGCCAGCGGTGCAAGCTTCCAGCGAGATGGTGTCGAGGTCGATCGTGGTCGTGGCGTTGGCAGTTTCGCTCACAGCCGGAGTGTTGGCGGCGGCAGTATCGCCAGCAGTCGTGCTGGATGCGCCATTGGTGTCAGCACCCATACCACCGGTTACTTCACCGTCTTCAGTCGTTGGGGCGAGCGATTCAGTGGACGAAGCGTTTGCAAGCTGGTCACAACGCTGCTGGACGGCCGGCTGGTCTGCTTCGGAAACAGCGACGCCATTGATCATCATGCCCTGGGCAAAAGCAGCGCCAGAGAAAGCAACGGTAAGAGCGAGAACAGAAAGAGCGGACTTGATCATTTATAACCCTCTTGAAAATTCTTTATGAAAGAGCGCTTGCTCCCCTGAATAACGGGGCTGAGGCCAGATCGTTGCAATGAATTTCGCCGTAAAGCCAAATTTAGAGGCAGTTCGTCCAACCTCGCTCATGCAACGAGCGCGGGGCATTGGGCGCATTAAAACCAAACAGCGCGACGGCAAGACTTGCCTCGATACGCTTTTCCAAGAAGGCTGCGGCAAGATACGTCTGCCTCATACGCACTCCCAAGCACTCGAAGCCGTGCTGATAAATACAGCGGGCGGTATTACTGGCGGAGACCAAATTGACTGGTCCGCCGAAGTTTCGGCCGGCGGCAAGCTGGTTGTCACCACTCAGGCCTGCGAACGCAGCTATCGCTCGACCGGAGATACGGCGCTTGTCCGAGCCAAACTCCACGTGGGCGCGGGCGCTCATCTCGATTGGCTGCCGCAAGAGACAATACTGTTCGCTGGCAGCAAACTGAGCCGTACGCTCGACATCACGCTCGAACCTGCCGCGACGCTCACGGCGATCGAGGCGGTCCTTCTCGGCCGCGATGCCATGGGCGAGGAAGCCCGCGATGCCATGTTCTCCGACAATTGGCGCATCTATCGCGGAGACCGCCTGCTCCATGCCGAGGCAACGCGCCTGACGGGCGATGGCAGCGAGCGCGATGGTTTGTCCCTGCTGCACGGCAGCCGAGCGTTCGCCTCCATTCTCCATGTGGCCACCAATGCGGATATGGCCAACATCGTATTTGACCGCCTTCGCCTTCAGCACACCGGAAAAGACATGATCGCGGCCAGCGCCAATGGCGAACGTCTCGTCATCCGCGCCATGGCGCCAACTGGGCTTGCCTTGCGCCGCCTTATTGTACCAACTCTGCTCGAATTGACCGGCGCTGGCGATTTGCCGCGTCTCTGGCACCTTTAGGAAAACGGCCGATGAACCTGACCCCTCGCGAAAAAGACAAGCTGCTCATCGCCATGGCCGCGATCGTCGCGCGCAAGCGGCTCGAACGCGGCGTCAAACTCAATCACCCCGAGGCCATCGCGCTGATTACCGATTTCGTCGTCGAAGGCGCCCGCGATGGCCGCGCTGTATCCGAGCTGATGGAAGCCGGCGCCCATGTCATCACCCGCGCCCAGGTCATGGAGGGCATTGCCGAGATGATCCACGACGTCCAGGTCGAAGCCACTTTCCCAGACGGCACCAAGCTCGTCACCGTTCACCAACCCATCCGCTGAAGAGGCACAAATGTTCAAGCGCGCGCTGATCGCTCTATCCATCCTGGCGGCCGCCACCATGCCCGCCTTTGCTCATCTTGACCCCGGCGAACATGGCTCCTTCGCCGCCGGCTTCAGCCACCCCCTCTTCGGCCTCGATCATATCCTTGCCATGGTCGCCGTCGGGCTCTGGGCCGCCATGCAGGGCGGCCGCGCGGTATGGATTGTTCCCGCAGCCTTCGTCGGCACCATGGCCGTCGGCTTTGCCGCTGCCATTGCTGGCGTGCCCCTACCCTTCGTCGAGCCCGTCATTCTCGCCTCGGTCATCTTCATCGGCATCGCTGTGGCACTCGCCCTCCCAGTCCCGACCGCAGGCGTCGCGGCAATGGTCGGCTTCTTCGCTTTCTTCCATGGTCATGCTCATGGCGGCGAGCTCGGCGAAGCAGGCGCTTGGCAATTCGCGCTGGGCTTTGTCATCGCCACTGTTGTGCTGCACCTCGTCGGCATCGGGGCCGGCCTTTCGCTCTCCCGCTTCGGTGGCAAGGCACTAGGTCGCATCGCTGGCGCAGCGACCGCGCTCGGCGGCCTGTGGCTCGCTTTTGCAGCGTGAGGTCGGCATGATCCCCGGACAAATCATCACCGCCCAAGGCACGATCGAACTCAATGCAGGGCTCGAGCAACTGACCCTCGAAGTGGCGAACACCGGTGACCGGCCGATCCAGGTCGGCTCGCATTACCACTTCTATGAAACCAATGCCGGCCTCCGCTTTGATCGCGAAAAGACCCGCGGCATGCGACTCGACATTGCAGCAGGCACCGCGGTGCGTTTTGAACCAGGCCAAGCCCGCGAAGTGCGGCTCATCCCGATCGGGGGCGACCGCCAAGTTTTCGGCTTCCGCCAAAAGATCATGGGCGCGCTCTGATCATGCGCGGTCGTCTGGGCATTTTCCGGTCTTCGCCGTGGCAATCGGCAGCGATTGATGGTTTAAACACCACCAATTCCACTGCCATTTGCCTGGATGACCATGACTGCCCAGACCAAAGACAACGCCGCCCGCAATGCCGAATTCAAGCAGCGCTTTACAGCGGTCGTCAGCGACATCGTGACATCGGGCGGCGAGGACGGCCAAGCCATGGCCATGATCGGTCATCTGGCATCCGATATTGCCGCCAGCCTGCAGCAGCAAAATTGGGTCACTGCGAAAGCCAATATGACATCAGAGGTCTACAACGACCTGCTGAAAATCTTCGAAAAGCGCGGCAACGAATACCATCAGGCGGACAAGACCAAGCACGCCTATGCTATTCAGGCGCTCGCCATGTCGCTGATCGCGGCGACAATGCGCTCGGATACGCAAATTGCCGAGGGCGAGAAAATTCTCGATGCCATCATCGATCGCTCGGTCGCGGTCTACCAGACTCAATCTCGCAAGACCGCACACTAACCGACTCTAAAACCATAGCTTTCACGCAGCTTAGACGCACGGCCAAACTTGGCCGGGCGCTTTTGCCGTTGCCGTCCCGTTTCTCCTGATCCCGGAGCCGCCATGCCCGCCCGTATTTCCCGCGCCACCTATGCCGATATGTACGGCCCCACCACCGGAGACAAGCTGCGCCTGGCCGATACCGAACTCTTTATCGAGGTCGAAAAGGATTTCACCACATACGGCGAAGAGGTAAAATTCGGCGGCGGCAAGGTGATCCGCGATGGCATGGGCCAGTCCCAACGCACCCGCGCCGAGGGGGCTGTCGACACCGTCATCACCAATGCCCTCGTCGTCGACTATACCGGCATCTTCAAGGCCGATATCGGCCTCAAGAATGGCCGCATTATCGGCATCGGCAAGGCTGGCAATCCCGACACGCAATCGGGCGTCGACATCATCATCGGCCCCTCGACCGAAGCCATTGCTGGCGAAGGCAAGATCCTGACCGCCGGGGGCATGGACGCCCATATCCACTTCATCTGCCCCCAGCAGATCGAAGAGGCGCTGATGTCCGGCGTTACCACCATGCTCGGCGGCGGCTCCGGCCCGGCCCATGGCACGCTTGCCACCACCTGCACCGGCGCCTGGCATGTCGAGCGCATGATCGAAAGTTTTGATGCTTTCCCGATGAACCTGGCCCTGGCCGGCAAGGGCAATGCCTCAGTCCCTGCCCCGCTCGTCGAAATGATTCTCTCCGGCGCTTCGGCCCTCAAGCTGCACGAAGACTGGGGCACCACCCCCGCCGCCATCGACAACTGCCTTTCGGTCGCTGACGAATATGACGTGCAGGTGATGATCCACACCGACACGCTCAACGAATCCGGTTTCGTCGAGGACACGGTCGGTGCCTTCAAGGGCCGCACCATCCATGCCTTCCACACCGAAGGCGCCGGCGGCGGCCACGCCCCCGATATCCTTAAGGTCGCGGGCCTCCCGAACGTCATTCCCTCTTCGACCAATCCAACGCGGCCCTACACGGTCAACACCATCGCCGAGCATCTCGACATGCTCATGGTCTGCCACCACCTCGATCAGTCGATCCCCGAGGACGTCGCCTTCGCCGAGTCGCGCATCCGCAAGGAAACCATCGCGGCCGAAGACATTCTTCACGATATGGGCGCCCTTTCGGTCATCTCCTCCGACAGCCAGGCCATGGGCCGCGTTGGCGAAGTGCTGATCCGCACCTGGCAGACCGCCGACAAGATGAAGCGCCAGCGCGGCAAGCTAGCCGAGGAAACTGGCGACAACGACAATTATCGCGTCCGCCGCTACATCGCCAAATACACGATCAACCCCGCCATCGCCCACGGCCTCAGCCAGCACATCGGCTCGGTGGAAGTCGGCAAGCGCGCCGACCTCGTCCTCTGGAACCCCGCCTTCTTCGGCGTAAAGCCCGAAATGGTTATCCTCGGCGGCTCCATCGCTGCCGCACCAATGGGCGATCCGAACGCTTCGATCCCGACGCCCCAGCCTATGCACTACCGCCCGATGTTCGGCGCCTATGGCAAACTGGTTAGCCGCTCCTCAGTCACCTTCATATCGCAGGCTGCTCACGACGCCGGCCTCCGCAACCGCCTCGGCGTCGACAAGGACCTGCTGCCGGTCCAAAACACCCGCGGCGGCATCGGCAAGGCTTCGATGAAACTCAACACCGCCACCCCCAATATCGACGTGCATCCCGAAACCTACGAAGTACGCGCCGACGGTGTACTTCTCACCTGCGAACCAGCTACGGTGCTGCCCATGGCGCAACGATATTTCCTGTTCTGATGAAGAAGCCGACCGGCACACTCAAGGGCCTGCCCAGCAACCCCATCCTCGCCCTCCGCGCGACCGAGCTTCTGGCCACGGGCGAGGAGCTTGAGCGTCAGGGCAAGATTGCCGATGCCGCGCGGCTCAGCGCCGAGCTCGTCAATGTCGCGCCTGACCTGCCGCAGGGGCACAAGCTCATGGGGAGCCTTGCCATGCGTACAGGCGCGGCGGAGATCGCAGCCGTCAGCTTCCGCCGGGCCCTTGCACTGCAGCCCCGTTCCGCCGAACTCCATATCGCACTGGCTCAGGCGCTGCTGGCGCTAAAGCAGCCGCAAGACGCGCTCGACCTTCTCAACAAGGGTCGGACGCTGCATCCAAATGATGGCTGTATTTTCCGCGAACTCGCCCAGGCCCAGCTCGATCTCGGCCAAAGCGACGCTGCGCTCAAGAGCTTCTCCCGCGCCGTCAAACTGCAGCCCAAAGACCTCTATTCCGCCCATATGGTGGCCGCGCTTTCCAAAGAGGGCGCGCCCGACAAAACCTATGTCGCAGAACTCTTCGATTCCTACGCCGAAACCTTCGATGAGCACCTGACTGACAAACTTGAATATCGCGTGCCGCAGGCCATCGCCGATCTCCTGGCGACGAACAATGTCCAAACCGGCCCCACCCTCGATCTCGGCTGCGGCACCGGCCTCATGGGAGCAGCGCTGCCGCAGTCCTCCCACCCGATCGACGGGATCGACATCGCGCCAAAAATGGTGGCGAAGGCCGAAGCGCGAGGCCTCTATCGCCATCTCGTCGTCGGCGACGCCGCAACGGTTCTTGCTACCAATGAAGACCTCGCCGGCCCCTATGCCCTCGTCGTCGCGACCGACGTGTTCATTTATATCGGCGACATCGAACCGCTGTTTCAGGCCCTCTTGCCACGCCTTGCGCCCGGCGCCCACATCGCCTTTTCCATTGAAACCCATGACGGTGACGGCATCGCCGTCCGCTCCAGCGGCCGTTTCGCCCATGGCGCCGCCTATATTCGCGACCTCGCGGCCCGCCATGGCCTGACCATCGTTGCCGAGCGCGATCAGCCCATTCGCCTCGAGCGCGAAGTGCCGATTCCTGGCGCGATATTTCTCCTCCAGCGGGCCTGATCGACGTTGCCAGAACATCCGAACACCATGATTGTGCGCTTGAGTTCGACACGGTTCGACATCACGACATCATTGGAGGGAAGACCATGATCTCAGCGCGCACAATTCTCGCCGTCGCCCTGCTCAGCCTCGGCAGCGCTCCGCTGCTGGCCCAGGACGCGACCGAAGCTCCGGCCGAAGCCGCACCAGCCGCGGCGCCCGTCGCACCGCCTGCAGCGGTCGCCGATATGACCCTGACCCTTTCAAGCGCCAGCGACATCGAGCGCACCGTCGCCATCTATCAGTGCGACAATGGCGAAGGCTTTCGCGTCCAATATATCAACGCCGCGCCCAATTTCCTGGCGCTTGTGCCGGTCGAAGGCGAAGTCCATGTCTTCGTAACGACCGTATCCGCGTCCGGCGCTCGCTATGTTTCCGGCCCCTATGAGTGGTCGACCAAGGGCGATGACGCGACACTCAGCGATCTACAGGCCGAAGAAGGCGCCCCGCCGCTCGCCACCTGCCTTGCCGCCAGCAACACCCCGTAATTTCCAAGGATAGCCGTCCATGCACCGTGCCGTCGCCCATCTTCCTGCCAATCACGGCCGCGGCGCCCCCATCGACACGATCACTCTGGCGCATGACGAGCGTCGGGTGCGCCGCAAGCTGCTGACGGGCAAGAACGGCACGGAAGTCATGGTCGACTTCCCAAATTCCGTGACGCTTGACCATCAAGGCGGCCTTGAACTCGGAGACGGCCGCATCATCGAAGTGCTGGCTGCGAAAGAAATCCTCTACGCCGTGACCGCCAAGGACGCGGCTCATCTGCTGCGCCTCGCTTGGCATATCGGCAATCGCCACACCCCCGCCCAGCTCGACGCCGACCGCATTCTCATCAAGCGCGATCACGTGCTCAAGGGCATGCTCGAGGGCCTTGGCGCCAAGGTGACCGACGTCACCGAACCGTTCTTTGCCGAACATGGCGCCTATCACAGCCATAATCATGCCGAACCCGGCCATGCCTTGCTCGCGCGGTAAACCGTGAGCGCCGATCTCCAGAAACTTCTTACATGGCTCTCGCCGGCCTTCCCGGTCGGCGCCTTTGCCTGGTCAGCCGGCCTCGAAACCGCGATCGTCTCCCGCGCGGTGCATGATCGCATAACGGCACAAGACTGGATCAGCGGCGCCCTCCTCCACGGTGCCCTCCGCACCGACGCCATCCTCATGGCCCATGCCCACCGCGCTCCTCGCGACCCCAAAACCCTGCGCGATCTGGCCGATCTCTGCCTCGCGCTCACCCCCGCCCGCGAACGCCACGCCGAAACTACGATGACCGGCAACGCCTTCGTTACTGCTGCAGCGGCATGGCCCGTCGGCCCGCCGCTCGACCTCCCAAAACCCTGCCCTTATCCCATTTCCGTCGGCGCCCTTGCCGGCGCGCATGCCATTGCTTTGCGCGACACACTCGTCGCCTATCTCACCGCGACCGTGCATAGCCAGGTCTCGGTCGCCGTCCGCCTCGTGCCCATTGGCCAGACAGATGGCCTTGCCATTATGGCTGCGCTTGAGCCACAGATCGCCCAACTCGCCGATCTGTGCCAGCATGCCACACTGGACGAAATCGGCAGTGTCGCCTATGGCGCCGATATCGCCCAGATGCAGCACGAAACGCTGCCCACAAGGATTTTCCGCTCGTGAACATGTTCATCGCGTCCCTCCTGTTCATTGCGCTTTTCACGGTTTCGCTCGCCCATTTCGTCTGGTCGATTGGGCGCACCTGGCCGATCCGCAACGAAAAGCTCCTGGCCCAGACCGTCGTCGGCTTCCGCGATATCGAGCGCATGCCCCCGCGCCTCGCCTCGCTCTCCATCGCCCTCGCCACGGCCGCCGCCGCGATCTACGCCCTGGCGCTGGCCGACCACGATTCCGGTGGCACCCTGCTCAATCTCGGCGGCTTGGCTATCGCGGTGGTTTTCCTTGGCCGCGGCATTCTCGGCTACACCGCCAAGTGGGCCGAGCTCACGCCAGAACCCAATTTCCGGCTCAACGACCGCCGCGTCTATTCCCCGCTATGCCTCGCCATCGGGCTCGGCTTTCTCGCCCTCGTCGTCCTGCGCTTTCTCTGAACCCCGGAGCATTTCATGACCAAAAGCCTCAACGGTCCCCTTCGCATCGGCATCGGCGGCCCTGTCGGCTCAGGCAAGACGACGCTGTGCGAAATGCTGCTCAAGGCGATGCGCGATCGCTATTCCATGGCCGTCGTCACCAATGACATCTACACTCGCGAGGACGCGCTGATCCTCGCCCGCGTCCAAGCCATTTCCGAAGACCGTATCGTCGGCGTCGAAACCGGCGGCTGCCCCCACACCGCTATCCGCGAAGACGCCTCGCTCAACCTCGCGGCGATCGACGATCTCAACCGCAAATTCCCCGATCTCGACATCATTCTCATTGAAAGCGGCGGCGACAATCTCGCCGCGACCTTCTCGCCCGATCTGGCAGACCTGACCATCTACGTGATCTCGGTCGCCCAGGGCGAAAAAATCCCGCGCAAGGGGGGCCCGGCCATCTCTCGCTCGGACCTGCTGGTCATCACCCACACCGACCTCGCGCCCCATGTCGGCGCCAGCCTCGAGGTGATGGAAAGCGACACCCAAAAAGTCCGCGAAGGCCGTCCGTACGTCTTCACCGACCTCCTCCGCCGCGAAAGCCTCGACCAGATCATTGGCTTCATCGAAAAGCACGGCGGCTTCCAGGCCATGGCCGCCGAATAGCCGCCACCCCACCCCCAGATCGTCACCCGGCGAACGCCGGGGCCCATCCTGAGCTTTCGTAACTCGGTCGTTACGGCCGAACCAGCGCCACGACCGACCGGGGCCCAACTTTCGCGACGCTCTCGGACACCGAAACCTCAAATCCCGGATCCGACTGGATGCCCAGCGCCCAATCGCCCTCCGGCAGCCTGGCTTCCACAGGATCGATCCGCCGGTTGAACCACACCAGCACCTCGTCACCCTCATAGCGCAGGTGCATGCCGAGCACCGAGGCGCCGGCATCGTTCCAGTCGCCCTGGGTCATCTCGCGCCCGTCGGGATGCAGCCAAACGACATCGCGCCCGCCGCCGTTGTCCCGCCCGGTAAAAAACGCGTCCACGCTCAACGCCGGATGCGCCCTGCGAAAACCATTCACAGCCGCGACGAAATCCACCAGTGCCCCATCGGCATTGTCCCAATCGAGCCAAGAGATCTCATTGTCCTGCGCATAGGCGTTATTGTTGCCCTGCTGCGTGCGATAAAGCTCGTCGCCCTGCTGGATCAGCGGTGTTCCGCGCGAAAAGAACAGCGTCGCCAGCAGCGCTCTGACATCGCGGCGCCGCGCGGCATTGATGCCCTCGTCCTCGGTTTCGCCCTCGACGCCGCAATTCCACGAATGGTTGTTGCCGTGCCCGTCGCGATTGTTCTCGCCATTGGCCTCGTTGTGCTTGTCATTGTAGCTGACGAGATCGCGCAGCGTAAAACCGTCATGCACCGCCAGCATATTGACGCTGTCGCTCGGGCTCCGGCCCGGCCTGTTGAAAACCTCTGCCGATCCAGAAAGCTTCCCCGCCAGCGCCCCGATCTTGTAGGGCTCGCCCTTCCAGAATGAGCGCACCTCGTCGCGAAACGTGTCGTTATGCTCCTGGAATTCGGGCCCGAATTGTCCCAAGCCATAGCCACCCGGCCCGGGGTCCCACGGCTCGGCGACAAGAATGCACTGGCTCAATACCGGATCGGCCTTGATCATCCGCAGCATTTCGGCATCAGGATTGAAACCGGGATCGCGGCCCAAAATTGTCGCGAGATCGAAGCGGAAGCCTGAAACGCCAAGTTCTTCCACCCAATAGCGGAGGCTCTCGATGACGAGCCGCTGCACCGCCGGATGATCGCACCGCAGCGTATTGCCAGTGCCGGTATCGTTGACCAGCACCTTCTTCCCATCGACCTCAACGAAGCGATAATAGGTCTGCGCATCGAGCCCCATCATGCTCAGCATCGGCCCTTCGGCGTCGCTTTCGCCGGTGTGATTATAGACAACGTCGAGGATCACCGAGATGCCGTTTTCTCGATAGAGATCGGTCATCACGCGCAATTCCTGCGGCCCGCGCGGCGCGAGGCGCGGGTCTATGGCGAAATAAGCCACGGGGTTATAGCCCCAGGCATTGGTCAGCCCCAGGGCCGGCAGATGCCCTTCGTCGATCCAGGCCGCTACCGGCATCAACTGCAAGGTGTCGACGCCCAAAAACTTGAAATGATCGATGACGCGTTGCGTCGTCAGCGCCGCGATCGTGCCGCGCAGCGGCCCCTGCACGCTCGGATGGCGCATGGAGAAGCCGCGAACATTGAGCTCATAAAAAAGGCCCGGCGGCTTCCCGCGTGGCGAGGCGTTTTCATTGCCATCCCCCACGACGATCGCCTTGGGGATCAGCGGCGCCGTATCCACCGCCTCTTCACGCCGCAACCGCAGACGCGGCGAACGAACAAAGACCCGGTCGAGCCGCCGTGCATAGGGATCGACCAGCAGCTTTTGCGGATCGAAGAAGAACCCCTGCTCCTCGTCATACCTTCCATCCGCGCGCAACCCATAGCGGGCTCCGGCGCCAATGTCGGCAATCAGGCCAGCCCGAATATTGTCCTGGTGCACGTCAAGTTCGACCCGCGCGATTTCCTGGTCCTGCTCGTCAAAAAGCGAAACCCAGATGGCGCTGGCCGTTTCGGAGTAAACGGCGAAATTGACGCCGTTCTCGGTAATGGTGGCGCCGAGCTTTGCAATGCTCCCGGCGCCCGGAACGAGTGTTGGTTCGCTCAACAAACTGGTCTCAGGTGATCACGCTGGGCTCGGTGCGGCCGGTGCGCTTCTGGATGCCGGCGAGCTTTTCGATGATCGCGATCAGCGGCGCCAGCGCCTCCTGCGTGTCCAGATTGTGCTGGCCATCGGCTGGTTCATATCGCTCGAGATAGACACGCAATGTCGCCCCGACCGTACCGGTGCCCGAGAGGCGCAGCACGATGCGCGAGCCATCCTTGAAGCCAATGCGAATGCCCTGCTTGGCGCTCGTCGAACCATCCACCGGATCATGATAGGTGAAGTCGTCGGCATAGGCGATTTCAAGCCCGTCGATCACCTGGCCGGGCAGGCTCGATAGCCGCCCGCGCAGATCATCGACCAGCGCATTGGCGATGGCGCTATCGACCTCTTCATAGTCGTGGCGCGTGTAATAGTTGCGCCCATAGGTCGCCCAATGCTCGCGCACGATCTCGTCGACACCCTGCTTGCGCACAGCGAGAATGTTGAGCCAGAGCAGCACGGCCCAAAGACCGTCCTTCTCGCGCACATGGTCAGAGCCGGTGCCGGCGCTTTCCTCGCCACAGATCGTCACGCGACCAGCATCGAGGAGGTTACCGAAGAACTTCCAGCCCGTCGGCGTCTCGTGCATTTCGATGCCGAGCTTTTCGGCGACACGATCGGCTGCTGCGCTCGTGGGCATGGAGCGCGCAATGCCCGCGATCCCGCCCTTATAGCCCGGCGCCAGATGCGCATTCGCGGCCAGGAGAGCCAGCGAATCCGATGGCGTCACGAAGCGGTTCTTGCCGATAATCAGGTTGCGATCGCCATCACCATCCGAGGCCGCGCCAAAGTCCGGCCCCTCAGGGGTCATCAGCAGCTCATACATATCCTTGCAATAGACAAGGTTCGGATCGGGGTGCCCGTCGTTGAACGACGGCGACGGCACGCCGTTGATCACTGTCCCGGCAGGCGCCCCGAGAATGCCCTCGATAATCGCCTTGGCATAAGGTCCGGTCACGGCATTCATGGCGTCGAACGTCATGGTGAAACCAGACTTGAACAGCGCCCGGATCGCGTCGAAATCGAACAGCGTCTCCATCAGCGCGGCATAGTCCGTGACCGGATCGATCACCTCCACGACCATGTCGCCAACCTGCTGCGTGCCGATCTTCCCGAGATCGATATCGGGCGTATCGAGCGTCTTGTAACTGTCGATCACCTTGGTGCGGTCGAACACCGCATCGGTGATCTTTTCGGGCGCCGGTCCACCATTGCCGATATTGTACTTGATGCCGAAATCGCCTTCCGGCCCGCCCGGATTGTGGCTGGCCGAGAGCACCAGCCCGCCAAAGGCCTTGTAGTGCCGGATGACATGGCTGGCTGCCGGCGTCGAAAGCAGACCGCCCTGCCCGACCAGCACCTTGCCGAACCCGTTGGCCGCCGCAATGCGGATGGCCTTCTGGATGGCGACATCGTTGTAATAGCGCCCGTCGCCGCCGATCACCAAGGTCTGGCCGGCAAAGCCTTCGAGGCTGTCGAAAATCGCCTGGATATAGTTCTCGACATAGTTCGGCTGCTGATAGACCGTGACGCGCTTGCGCAGGCCCGAGGTCCCCGGCTTCTGGTCGGCATAGGGCGTGGTCTTAATCGTCTGCAGTGTCATCGCGTTTCAGTCCAATCAGCGAAGCATAGAGTTCGGCATAGCGGGCGGCGCTGGTTTCCCAGCTCACATCCGATTTCATGCCGCGTCTCTGCATTTTCTTCCAGGTTTTATCATCCGCAAAGAGCGCCAGCGTGCGCCTTATGGCATTGGCGAGGGCGTCTTCGCTCGGTGGCGCAAATTGCACGCCCGTCGCCACTTCCGCCTGCAATGCGGCAACATTGGCGTCGATCACGGTATCATTGAGCCCGCCGACGCGGCTGACGAGCGGAATACAGCCATAGCGCAGTGCATAAAGCTGGGTCAGCCCGCATGGCTCGAACCGCGACGGCACGACCATCACATCCGCCCCGCCCTGCACCAGATGGCTCAATTGCTCATTATAGCCGGTCACAAGACCCACGCGCCCGGGATGACGCATCGCCGCCCCGCGCACGGCATTCTCAAGCTCGGCCTCGCCCGAACCCAGCACCGCCAATTGCCCGCCCCCCTCGACCAAAAGGTCGATGGTGTTGACGAGGAGGTCGATCCCCTTCTGCCAGGTCAGGCGGCTGACAACGGCGAACAGCGGCCCCGAAGACGGCTCAAGCCCAAACGCCTCCTGGATCGCTGCCTTGTTGGCATTGCGGCCCATCAGCGAATTGGCGGTATAGGTCGATTTGAGGCTCATATCCGTCGCCGGATTCCAGGCCTCCATATCGATACCGTTGAGCACACCGAACACGGTTTCCGAGCGATTGTTGAGGAGCCCGTCGAGCCCCATGCCAAACGCTGGCGTGCGGATTTCAGCGGCATAAGTTGGCGACACGGTGGTCACCACATCGGCGCATTCGACGCCGGCCTTCAGATAACCGACCCCGCCATAATATTCGACGCCTTCGACCGAGAACGCATGTTGCGGCAGGCGCAATTGTGGGAAGATGTCGTAGCCATAGGTGCCCTGAAACGCCATATTGTGGACCGTCATCACGGTCTTGAGCGTCGAGGACGGGCCATATTTGACATAGGCCGGTACCAGTCCCGCCTGCCAGTCATGCGCATGAATGACCTGCGGCTTATAGCCTTCGACAAGCCCGAGGCCCAATTCGGAAGCGACCCACGAAAGGGCAGCAAAGCGCTTCCAATTGTCCGGCCAGTCCCACCCTTCCGGCCCCACATACGGATTGCCCGGCCGGTCATAGAGCACCGGCGCATCGAGCACGATCAGGTCCATTCCATCGACGCGCCCGGCCAGCAGCCGCCCCGTGACCCCGAACAGGTCATCGAAATGATGGACCTCGCGCGCCGCGCCCAGCTTGGCCATCACCGCCGGATAGCCGGGCAGCAATGTTCGCATCGAAACGCCGTTTTGCGCCAGAGCCGCCGGCAACGCGCCGGCGACGTCAGCAAGACCACCCGTCTTGATGAGCGGATAGACCTCGGAAGCGACCGAAAGGACTTCGATCATCGATCGGCCAGATAGCGGTTGACCATGGCCTGGGTGATCAATGTCACGCCCTCTTCCGTGCGGCGGAACCACTTGGCATCGAATTCCGGATCTTCGCCCACGACGAGACCCGCCGGAATATTGACGCCGCGGTCAATGACGACCTTTCTCAGCCGCGCATTCTGCCCGATATCGCAATAGGGCAGCACGACGGCCTCATCGAGGGCCGAGTAGGAATGCACGCGCGACCCCGTAGACATCAGCGTGCGCTGCAGATGGCCGCCCGAAATGATGCAATCGCCCGAAACCAGCGAATTGACTGCGGAGCCGCGACGTCCGTCGAAGTCGTGCACGAACTTGGCCGGCGGCGTGATTTCGGCATAGGTCCAGATCGGCCAGTCGCGATCATAGAGATCGAGCTGGGGATTGATGTCGGTCAGATCGATATTGGCCTTCCAATAGGCATCGACCGTACCCACGTCGCGCCAATAGGAGACCGTCTCGTTGCTCGAGCGCACGCAGGAGCGCGGGAAGCGGTGTGCCCAGGCCGTGCCGTTCTTGACGATATAGGGGATGATGTCCTTGCCGAAATCGCGGCTAGACCCTTCGGTCGCCGCGTCGCGACGGAGCTGTTCCATGAGGAAACGCGTCTCGAACACATAGATGCCCATTGATGCCAAAGCCATATCCGGCTTGTCCGGAATACCCGGCGGATCTTTGGGCTTTTCGACGAAATCGACGACGCGATCGCGCCCGTCGACATGCATCACGCCAAAGCCCGTCGCTTCCATGCGCGGCACTTCGAGACAGCCGATGGTCACGTCGGCGCCCGTATCGACGTGCTGCCGCAGCATGATTTCGTAGTCCATCTTGTAGATGTGGTCGCCGGCCAGGAGCACGATATAGCGCGGACCGTAATCCTCGATGATGTCCATGTTCTGATACACGGCGTCGGCCGTGCCGGCGTACCACATGTCTTCCTTGACGCGCTGGCTCGCGGGCAGCACGTCGAAGCTTTCGTTGCGCTCGGTGCGCAGGAAGTTCCAGCCGCGCTGCAGGTGGCGAATGAGGCTGTGCGCCTGATATTGCGTCGCCACAGAAATGCGTCGAATGCCCGAATTGATGGCATTGGAGAGCGCGAAGTCGATGATACGCGACTTGCCGCCAAAATAGACGGCGGGCTTGGCGCGCCGGTCGGTCAGTTCCATCAGACGCGTGCCGCGTCCGCCAGCCAGAACATAGGCCATAGCCTCACGCGCCAATGGCGACGGTGCCCGATAATCAGCCATTCACTTCCTCCACTAGTGCCCGCCGCTCCCGCGGGACGTATTCACTCGATAACGTGTTATTCAGGCTCGTATTTCAGGAAAACTGTCGCCAGCGGCGGCAGGAAAACTTCCATTTCTGCAGGCAGGTGTCGGCCTTCGACCGGATACGCGGTCACAGCGCCCTGGTTGCCGGTATTGCCACCGGCATACCAACCCGCATCGGTATTGATCCGTTCAACCCAGCGCCCGGTCAGCGGCACCGGCACTTTATAGCCGCTGCGTGGAACAGGCGTCATATTGGAGATGACGACGACGGGGTCGGCGCCTTCGGCCTTTCTCAGCCATGCAAAGACCGTATTGGTCTGGTCATTCCCGATCAGCCATTCGAAGCCATCCGGCTCGCAATCGCGCTCGTGCAAGGCGGGCAGGCTGCGATAGGCCGCATTGAGATCGGCCACGAGGCGGCGCATCCCTTCGTGCGGCGCTGAATCGAGCAGCCACCAGTCAAGGCTGCGGCTCTCGGTCCATTCTTCGCGCTGCGCAAATTCTTGGCCCATGAACAACAGCTTCTTGCCCGGATGCCCCCACATGAAGGCGAGATAGGCGCGCAGATTGGCAAATTGCTGCCAATCGTCGCCCGGCATCTTGGTCAGGAGCGCACCCTTGCCGTGCACCACTTCATCATGGCTGAGAGGCAGGACGAAGTTTTCGCTGAAGGCGTAAACCAGCCCGAAGGTCATGTCGCTGTGGTGATAGCGGCGATGGATCGCGTTGCGGCTCATGAACCGCAGCGTATCGTTCATGAAGCCCATGTTCCACTTGAACCCGAACCCCAACCCGCCCGCATAGGTCGGCGCGCTGACGCCCGGCCACGAGGTCGATTCCTCAGCAATCATGAAAGCGCCGGGGAATTGCCGGTAAACCTCGGCATTGACGCGCTGCAAGAACGCGACCGCATCGAGGTTCTCATTGCCGCCATGCTGGTTTGGCACCCACTGCCCCGCCTGCCGCGAATAGTCGAGATAGAGCATGGACGCCACCGCGTCGACACGCATGCCGTCGATATGGAACGTCTCGAACCAATAGAGCGCGCTGTTGGTCAGGAAGGCGGAAACTTCCTTGCGCCCAAAATTGTAGATCGCGGTGTTCCAGTCAGGATGATAGCCCTGCCGCGGATCGGCATGCTCATAGAGTGCAGTGCCGTCAAAATGCGCCAGGCCGAATTCGTCGGTCGGGAAATGCGCTGGCACCCAATCGAGAATGACCCCGAGCCCCGCCTCATGCGCCGCGTTCACCAGCCGCGCAAATCCGGCCGGATCGCCAAAGCGCGCCGTGGGCGCAAACATGCCCGTCGGCTGATAGCCCCAGCTCGGATCATAGGGGTGCTCGCTGACCGGCATGAATTCGAGATGGGTGTAACCCATATCAGCGGCGTAGGGCACAAGCTGCTCGGCAAGCTGGTCATAGCTCATGAACGAGCCATCCGGCCGCCGCCGCCACGAACCCAGATGCACTTCATAGATCGACATGGGCGAGCGGCGCCAATCGCGCTTGGCCCGTTCTTCCATGTAGCGATCGTCTGTCCAGGTGAACGGCGTCGGATCAGGAACCACCGACGCATTGCGCGGCCGCAGTTCAGCCTGCCGCGCCATCGGATCGGCCTTCAACGGCAAGACCTGCCCGTCGGCGCCGACGATTTCATATTTATAGATCGTCCCCGTGCCCAAAACCGGGATGAATACTTCCCAGATCCCATCGCGATTGCGCATCGGGTGGCGGCGCCCATCCCACTGGTTGAACGGTCCGACGACGGAAACGCGTCTCGCATTAGGCGCCCACACCGCAAAATGCGTCCCGTGGATGCCCTCGAATTCCATCTCGTGCGCGCCGAGCTTGTCGAAGAGCCTGAGGTGGCTGCCTTCCTTGATGTAATAATCATCCATCGGCCCGAGCACGGGACCGAAGGAAAACGGATCGAACACCGTCCAAACGCCGCCGGCGTTCTTGGCCTCGAACCGGATCGGCTGGCGCGCGTCGATGCTCACCTTGCCTTCGAAAAAACCACCGCCATGCCGGGGATAGAGATTGCCAAGCGGCTTGTCGTCGAGCGTGAAGGCCTCGACTGACTCCGCATGCGGAATAAAGGCGCGCAGCACCCAGTCCCCGCCTATCTCGTGCAGTCCGAGAACGCCGAAGGCATTGCCGTGGCGACCCGCCACGATGTCTTCGATATCCCTGCCCTCAGCCTGCCAAGCTTCTTTTGCCACGCCTTGCATCCCCCCATGACCAGCCAAATTCATTCAGGTGGTCGTCATTCGGTAAGGCCGCAGAGCGAAATTCGATCCGCGGCCTGACTTATTTTTCAAGCCGTCTGCACATCCCAGATGTCATGGGCATATTGCCTGATGGTCCGGTCGGACGAGAAGAAGCCCACATTGGCAGTGTTTCGGATGGCCATGGCATCCCAGCGCGAGCGGTCGAGCCAGGTTTTCTCGACCTTGGCCTGAGCGTCCCAATAGGCGTCGAAATCGCGGGCCACCATGAACCAGTCATGGTCGCGCAGCCCGCCGATCAGATCGCGATAGCGGTTCGGATCGTCCGGCGAATAGACACCCGAGGAGATCGCGTCGAGCGCCTCGCGCAGCCGGTGCGTGCTCTGGAGCACCTCAGCCGGTGCCTCGCCGTTCGCCCGCTTTTCATCCACCTGCTCGGTCGTAAGACCGAAGATGAAGATGTTGTCGTCCCCGACTTCCTTGTGCATTTCGACATTGGCGCCGTCCATCGTGCCGATGGTCAAGGCGCCATTGGCCATGAACTTCATGTTGCCGGTGCCCGAAGCCTCCATGCCCGCCGTCGAAATCTGCTCAGACAGATCGGCCGCCGGCACGATCAGTTCGGCGAGACTGACATTGTAATTGGGCAGGAACACCACCTTGAGGAGCCCGCGCACCGCCGGATCATTGTTGATCACGCGCGCCACGTCGTTGATCAGCTTGATGATCAGCTTGGCATTCCAGTAGCTCGGCGCCGCCTTGCCCGCGAAAATCTTGACGCGTGGCACCCAGTTCCGCTCCGGATGCGCCCGGATTTCATCATAGAGCGCCACGGCGTGAATGATGTTGAGCAATTGCCGCTTGTATTCGTGGATGCGCTTGATCTGCACGTCGAATAGCGCGTCGGGCGAAACCTTGACGTTGACGCGATCCTTGATGAGCTTGACCAGCCGCTGCTTGTTCGCGTGCTTGACGGCCGCAAACTGCTTCTGGAAACCGGGATCCTGCGCATGGGCGTCGAGCTGATGCAGCTTCTCGATATCGTCGAGGAATTCAGGGCCGATGCGCTCGGTGATGAGCTTGGTCAGCCCGGGATTGCACTGCATCAGCCAGCGCCGCGGCGTGATGCCGTTGGTCTTGTTGTTGATGCGCTCTGGATAGAGCTTGTGCAGATCGGCAAAAACCGTCTGCTTCATGAGTTCGGTATGAAGCGCGGACACGCCATTGATCGAGTGCGAGCCGACGAAGGCCAACTGCCCCATGCGGACGCGGCGCCCGCCATGCTCGTCGATCAGCGATACATTGGCGACCTGCTGGTCGCTGAATGACGCCTTGGCCCGCGCTTCGGTCAGAACCGCAGCGTTGATCTGGTAGACGATCTGCATGTGCCGCGGCAGCAACCGCTCGAGCAGCGCCACCGGCCAGCTTTCGAGCGCCTCTGGAAGGAGCGTATGGTTGGTGTAACCAAACGTGCCCTTGGTCAGCTTCCACGCCTCTTCCCATTTAAGGCCATTCTCATCGACGAGAATGCGCATGAGTTCGGCCACAGAAATCGCGGGGTGAGTATCATTGAGCTGGATCGCGACCTTATCCGGCAGCGAGCCGAGATCGCCATATTGCTGAAGATGCCGGCGAACGATGTCCTGGAGCGAGGCGCAGGAGAAGAAGAACTCCTGCCGCAGCCGCAATTCCTGCCCAGCCGGCGTTGAATCGGCGGGGTAGAGAACCCGGGTAATCGCTTCTGCGCGCGAGCTTTCTTCAAGCGCCCCGATATGGTCGCCCGAGTTGAACTTGTCGAGCAGGATCGGATCGATCGGCTGGGCGCTCCAGAGCCGCAGCGTGTTGACGCGCGAACCGCGCCAGCCAACGATCGGCGTATCATAGGCCACCGCAAGCAGATGCTCATTCGGTCGCCATTCCTGGCGCACGGTGCCGTCGGCATCGGTCACCGGCTCGACATGACCGCCAAAGCCGACTTCATAGGCGCTTTCGCGGCGCTCGAATTCCCAGGGATTGCCGTGGGCGAGCCAGTCTTCCGGCAATTCGACCTGCCAGCCCTCGCTCATTTCCTGCCGGAACAGCCCGTGCACATAGCGAATGCCATAGCCGTAAGCCGGGATTTTCAGCGACGACATGGATTCAAGGAAACACGCCGCGAGACGGCCGAGACCGCCATTGCCCAGCGCCGCATCGGGCTCGAGATTGATCAGGTCGCCGAGATCGACATTGAGGTTCTTGAGCGCCTGCGCCACCGGCTCCATCAGGCCCACATTGCTCATCGCATCGCGCATGAGCCGGCCGATCAGGAATTCAAGGCTGAGATAATAGACGCGCTTGTGCGAAGTCCGCCACGTCTCGCGAGAACTCTCCATCCAGCGGTCCATGATCCGGTCGCGAACAGCGAGGATCGCGGCGCGCAGCCAGTCATGCGGGCGAGCGACAATCGGGTCCTTACCGACTGAATAGATCAGCCTTTCAAGGATCTCGGCTTGAATCGCTTCAACGGTAGTGGCGCGGGGCTCTGGCGTCGGAGCATCGTAGACGATCGGCTTTTGCGGCATATCGCAATCCAGTGTTCATGACGATGTTCCCCTCTAGAAGCATCACTCTTGCACTTAATTTGTGCATCGGAAAGCCCCCTCGAAGGGCAGGGAAATTAGTTACCTGTACGAGGCGTCGATTGTGCGACTGCCTCCTCAGCGTTTTGTTCTGAAACGGTAATTCCGCTTTCGCGGGCCTGATCCTCGGCATTGCTGAGGAGAAGCCGTCCAAGGTTGCGCCAGTCCTCGCCGTTGAACTGCAGTTCGAAGCGGCGACGGTCGCGCTCACGCACGCCCTCGATCACTTCGTGCGCTTCTTCCTCGCTGGCGCCGAGCATTTCCGCCGCTTCACCGCCGAATGCGACGGCCGATTCGAAGGTCTCGCGGATCTGATACTCGACCCCTGCCCTCAGAAGTTCGATGCCGTGCTGACGATCATAAGCGCGCGCCATTACCCGCGCCAATGGGAACTGATCCCGTACCAATTCGGCGATCCGGTTGGTCTGTGCCTTGTCGTCGGTGCAAAGAAGGATCAGATCGGCCGTCCCGGCGCCCGCAGCGCGCAACACGTCGAGACGCGTGCCATCACCATAATAGACCTTGAACCCGATTGAAGCTGCAGCACGGATCATTTCCGTGTCGTTGTCGATGATCGAGACCGAGTGGTGCATCGCCAAGAGAGGCTGGCTGGCGATTTGGCCAAAGCGGCCGAAACCGATGATCAGCACGCGGCTCGACAGCCCATTGGCCCTTTCGATGCCGTCGAAAGAAACGACCTTCTTGGGCATGAACCGGCGCATCAGGATCAGCGCAAACGGCGTCACCACCATTGAAATGATGACGGTCGCGGTAAAAATCGCATTGCTTGGCGCGTCGATGATTCCGGCCGAAACAGCGGTTGTGTAGAGCACGAAGGCGAATTCGCCGCCCTGCCCCATCAGCACCGCGCGCTCCAGCGCCTCGCCATGGTCCGACTTCAACACCCGCGCGATGACATAGATCGCGATCGCCTTGATCGCCATGAACAGCACGACACAGGCCGCGATGATCTGCCAATTGTCCGACACCGTCGCGAGATCGAGCGACATGCCGACCGCTAGAAAGAACAGCCCCAAGAGAAGCCCGCGGAACGGCTCCACATCCGCTTCAAGCTGATGCCGGAAGGCCGAGGTCGAGAGCAGCACGCCGGCAAGGAACGCGCCCATGGCCATGGAGAGACCGCTAACCTGAAACAGCAGCGCCGCGCCCAAAACCACCAGCAGCGCCGCCGCAGTCATTACTTCGCGCACCTTGACCGAGGCCAAAACCGCGAAGAACGGGTTCATCACGCGGCGCCCGAGCCAGATCAGCAAGAGGATCGCGCCGATCGCGCCAGCGACGCCGATCAATCGCGTCACCGTCGACTGGTCCTCGCCTGTCGGCGCCAAGAGCGCCACGATGGCGAGCAGCGGCACGATCGCGAGATCTTCGAGGAGAAGAATGGAGACCATCTTCTGTCCACCCTCGCTCGCAAGTTCGCCCCGCTCGCCCAAGATCTGCATGACGATGGCCGTCGATGTCAGCACGAAGCCCATGCCGAAAATGAAGGCGACAACGGGGGAAAACCCAAGGACGACGCCCACCCCGGTCAGCAGCAATCCGCAACTCACGACCTGAATAACGCCCAGCCCAAAGATCTGCTTGCGCAGCGCCCAGAGCTTGCTGGGCTCCATTTCGAGCCCGATGATGAAGAGGAACATCACGACGCCAAGCTCGGCCAATTGCAGCACCGAGGCAGGATCGCGGATCAACCCGATGCCCGATGGCCCAAGCAAAAGCCCAGCCGCCAGGTAGCCCAAAACGGACCCAAGCCCGATCCGGCGAAAGATTGGCACGGCAATGACACCGGCCGCCAGCAAGGCAACGATGGGGAAAAGGTCGATCCCGTGGTGTGCCGCCTCTGCGGCCTGCGCCACTGCTTCACCCGCCATGATTCTATTCCCCCAAAGGCACGTTTAGGGGAGACACTTGTGCCGCAGGCCATGCGCCGTCAAGGCGGCTACACGCAGACGAGCCACGCGCGAACGAAACTAGCTCGATGCCTCGACGCCAGTCGGCGCCGTGCCGTCCGGCGGCTCCAGCCGCTCCTGCTTGCGCTTTTCGTTGCCGTCCTCGGCCTCTTCCTTCTGCTCGTGGATCGCCTGCGCAGCATTGGCAAGCACCACCTCACGTTCGCTCATATAGCGCGTGCGCCGCACCGGCCGCTTGGGCTTGACCGGCTTGCTCGGCAGCGCATGCGTCAGGATGGACGTCGCAATCAACAGGGTCGGAACGGCGACAAGCCCACCTACCGGTCCCCAGGCCCAAAGCCAGAAGGTGATCGAGAGAAAGATAATGAAGGGATTGAGCGTCATCGTGCGGCCGATGAAGTGCGGCGTCACGATCTGCCCCTCGATGAAGTTGATGCCCATATAGCAAAGCGCCGGCATCAGGATGTGCTGCAACTCGGTTTGCGTGCCGAGACCGACCGCGAGAAGGATCAGGATCATCGTGCCCTGTCCCACATAGGGGATATAGTTCAGCACCGCGGCAAGCGCGCCCCAGAGGATCGGCGATGGCATTCCGATCAGCCACATCACGGTCGTCACAGCAATGCCGACGCAGGCATTGATGAACGTTATGGAGAGGAGGAACCGGCTGACCTTGGCCTCGACGTCTCGGAACACATGGGCCGTGCGCCACCGCATCCGCCGCGTCACGCAAAGTGCCAGCACCGAGATGCGGATATGGTCGCGTGTCGCAACAAAGAAATAGAGACTCGCGAGAAAAATCAGGATTTGGGCCAGGATCGCCGGCGCTAGCATGGCAACACTCGCCATGGCACTTCCATCCTCGACATTGACGCTCATCCCCGCACCACCACCGAAGATCTCGGTGATCTGCGTCTGCAGCCCTGAAAGGCTTTCGATCGGCTCCTTGAGATTAGCCAACTGGCCCTGCAGCTTGTCCCAGATGAGCGGCGCCCGTGCCACCCATTCACTCAGCGGCAATGCAAAGAGCACGATGCCCGACGCAATGATTGTAAGCAGCAATAGCACGACGACGGCGGCCGACAGCGCCGGCGGAATGCCGATGGCTTCTAGTCGATCCGCAACCGGCCCAAACATCAGACCCATGACTATCGCGAGGGTAACCGGCGCAAGAAAAACCTGCCCAGCCTGCAGCACGAATAGGAGCACGACGACGCCAATCGCCACCACCGCGAGTCGCGCGGCATTATTGAGCACGCGCTCGAATTGGCTTTCGTCCATGTCTTCGCCTGCAGGCCCTCTGCTCATGATCTCTTTCTGGGTGCTGGAAATTATGCACCTACAACGTCACGCTCCCCCCGTTGTTCCAGATAGTCGACCATTGCCGTTCCGCCAGCTAATGTCCCCTTGTTTTCGCTTCGCTTTCAGGGACAGACCATGCCGCGCAAGATCATCATCGACACCGATCCAGGTCAGGACGACGCCGTCGCCATTCTCCTCGCGCTGGCCTCCCCGGAGGATTTCGAAGTCGTGGGCGTCGTCGCCGTCGCCGGCAATGTCGGCCTTCACCACAACGCCACCAATGCCCGCAAGATTGTCGAACTCGCCGGCCGCCCCGATGTCCCCGTCTATGCCGGCTGCTCCCGCCCGATGCGCCGCAGCCTCGTCACCGCTGAGCACGTTCACGGCGACACCGGTCTCAACGGCCCCGACCTTCCAGCCCCCACGATCGAGCTCCAGCCCCAGCACGGCGTCGATTACATCATCGATGCACTGATGAGCGCCGAGCCCAAATCGATCACCCTTTGCACACTCGGGCCCCTGACCAATATCGCCATGGCTCTAGTGAAAGAGCCGCGCATCGCCGAGCGCATCGCCGAACTCGTCATGATGGGCGGCGCCTATTTCGAAGTCGGCAACATCACCCCGGCGGCCGAATTCAACATCTATGTAGACCCCGACGCCGCCGATATCGTCTTCCGCAGCGGCATCAAGCTCACCGTCCTCCCGCTCGACGTCACGCACCAGATGCAGTCCACCCCGGCCCGCCTTAATGCCATCAAGGCAATCGGCAACAAATCCGCCCAGGCCGTTTATGAAATGCTGACCTTCTCCGAAGGGTTCGATCTCAAGAAATACGGCTGGGAAGGCGCGCCCCTCCACGACCCCACCGTCATCGCTTACCTCATCGACCCCACCATCTTCGAAGGCCGCGAGTGCAACGTGACCATCGAAACGACAAGCGAACTCACGATCGGCATGACCGTCACCGACTACTGGCACGTCACCGACAAACCCAAAAACGCCACCTACATCCGCTCCGGCAAAGCCGATCGCTTCTACGATCTGCTGACCGAGCGGCTGGCGCGACTGCCGTAACTTCCCCAATCCGTCCCTCCCCCTGCCAGGGGGAGGTTAGGTGGGGGTCAGCCGCACCTCCCGCGTCATCCCGATATTCTCCAAAAATACCGCATCGTGGCTGATGACCAGCAGCGCGCCATCATAGGCCCGCAGCCCTGCTTCGATCTTCTCGATTGCCTCGACATCCAGATGGTTTGTCGGTTCATCGAGTACCAGCAGCATCGGCGGCGTCTTGCCGCCGAGCGCCGCCGCGAGCCCGGCCCGCAGCATCTCGCCACCGCTCAGCGTGCCCGCCAGCTGCAGCGCCGCATCGGCCCGGAACCCGAACGCCGCCAGCACCGACCGGCAATCATTCTCCGAACTCTCGGGATTGAGCCTTCGAAAATTCTCGACAATGCTCTCCTGCCGATCCAGCAGCCCCACCTGCTGGTCGAGCAGCGCCATTGGCCCGCCAAGCTCCACCGACCCGGTAAAAGGCGTCAATTCCCCGGTCAGCATTTTGATCAGCGTCGTCTTGCCCGAACCATTTGGCCCCACCACGGCCACCCTCTCCGGCCCGATGATCTCAAGATCCACACTGCGGATCACCGGCGCCTCAGGCTCATAACCTCCGCTCAGCCCCTTTGCCCGCAACACCACCTTGCCCTGCGGCAGATTGCTTGGCGCCAGCTTCACCGAGAACGGCGTCAAAACCTCAATCTTCGCGCGCGCCGCTGCGGCCTGTTCCTGCGCCGCGCCGGCCATTTTCTCGGCCAGCGTGTCGAGACCACCGGCCGTCTCCTCTGCCCGACGCTTCAGGCCGCCCATCATGATTTTCGGCATATCGCCCTTGGCCGCCTTTCGGCGTCCGCCGGCATCGCGCTGCGCCTGCTTCTCCCGCGCCTCCTGCGCCTTGCGCGCGACATCCCGCACTTGCCGCTCGGCCACATCGCGATCCCGCTCAGCGACCTGCAGCTCCAGCGCCTTGCGCTCGCGATAGTGCCTCCACCCGCCGCCATAGGTCTTGGCGCCAAGGCTTGTCAGCTCAACAATCGCATCAACTTCCTCAAGTAAGCCACGATCGTGACTCACGACCACCGCCGCACCGCGCCAACCTTTCAGCAAGCCGGCGACCGCCTCTCGCCCGTCGACATCGAGATTATTCGTCGGCTCATCGAGAAGGATCAGGTCCGGCTCGGCAAAAACCAAAGCCGCCAGCGCCGCCCGCGTCCGCTGCCCACCCGACAGCGTCGAGAGCGGCGTTTCCGCCGTCACCGGCAGACCCAACTGCGCCAACGCCGCCTCGAGCCGCGCCTCGAGCGTCCAATCGACCTCGGCCAGTTCATCCACATCGGCAGAACCGCTGACCGCCTTGGCCAGCAAAGCCAGCGCCGCGCGCACCCCGAAGATATCGGCGATAGTCTCGCCTTCGCGCGGCTGCACCTGCTGGCGCAAAACGCCCAGACGCCCGGTACCGCTGATCGTGCCGGAGCTGGGCGTCAGTTCGCCCGCGATCAACCGCAGCAGCGTGGTCTTGCCCACACCATTGTGCCCCACAAGGCCTGTGCGGCCCGGGCCAAAGGTCAGATCGAGATCAGAAAAAAGTTTGTGGCCGTCAGGGCCGGTATAGGACAGGTTCGCAATCGTTACGGAAACGGGCATGGACAAGATGTTCTCCAAGAGCAAGGCAGGTCGGCATTGCAGTGGAGAAGCGTTCCATTCGGCACCATCCGGTCGAGTTACGATGCCCATAAGATAGCGCGGCCAGCGCGGGCGTCAACCGCCCCACTGGTCAAGCCCCGGGCGCGGGAGTAGTGTCCGGCATCATTTGCCGGACTGCCCCATGGACCTCTTCACGCTCGCCGCCTTCACCCTTGCCTATGCCATTGCCGTGCTCGTGCCTGGCCCCGGCGTTGCGGCCGTCGTTGCACGGGCCCTGGGCGGCGGTTTCAAGGGCGCCTTCCCCATGGTCCTAGGGATTCTGGCCGGCGATCTCGTCTATTTCGTCTTCGCCGTCTTCGGCCTTGCGGCCATCGCTACCTGGTTTGGCCCGGTCTTCGTCATCATCCGCTGGGCCGGCGCCGCCTATCTTCTTTACATCGCGTACAAATTCTGGACCGCCAAACCCGGCGCCGAGCAGATGAAGCCCAAGAGCGAAGCCCCGCTCAAAACCTTCCTCGCCGGCTTCTCGCTCACCATGGGCAATCCCAAGACCATCGTCTTTTACCTTGCCATCCTGCCGACGGTGATCCCGCTCGATCAGATGAACCCCATCGCCTTCATCGAGCTCACCGCCATCGTCGTCGTGGTTCTGCTGATGATCGGCTGCGGCTATGCCTGGCTCGCCTCAGCCGCCCGCGACATGTTCCGCAGCGAAAAGGCTCTGGGCCGTCTTAACAAGACCGCCGGCGCCATGATGGCCGCCGCCGCCGGCCTCGTCGTCATGCAGCATTAAGGGCCGGCTAACCATTTCTTGCCATGGTTTCTCCATGGCCAGTATCAGCACCATCTCCCAGATGTCGCGCTATGAGCAGATGAAGTACTACCGCGAGAAGCGCACCGCCGCTCTCGCGCAGGTCCAATCCATGAGCAGCCAGGCCACCGGATTGATGACCGTAAAGCTCAGCGAATCTCAGGGCATGGGCAATCTTGCCGCCAAGATCGCCTACCAGCGTGGCGTCAAGAAAACCGCCTAGACAGCTTCCTGCGTTCTCATCACCCTGCGCAACAGCGGCGACAATTCCGCCGGCGGCTTCTGCTCGATCCGGCGATAAATCCGCCCGTCCTTGCTGCGCACGGCATACCCCAGCGAGACAAGCGCCCGCCGCAACAGCGCATGATCGCCAAAACTCGCCCAGCGATTGAGCAGCGCCGTCATCTCCGCGTCCGAATAGGTCCGCCCCGCTTCGATCCGGCTCCACAGAGCCCAAAGGCAAAGCGGTTGCAGGCTGTTCTTGGCCGGCCAGCGCATCAATACCCCAGCGCCATCGAAATGCCGGGCCACCCGTTCGATCAAGTCATGATCGACCGGCTCGGGCCGAGGCGCCTCGCTCTGCCGCTCCTCCTGCGCCCGAAAATGCTGATAGTTTCGATACCCTGCCGACTTGCTCAGAAGATTGAGCATCTCGACATGGCTCGGCGGCGCCTCGCGCTTGGCAAGACCGTCCCGCAAGGCGCGGGCAAATGAAGACAGATCCGAAATAGTGAGTGCGTGAATTTCGCGCGACATGACACATCCTTGCTGAACATGCCTCAACCGCATGGGGCGGCTCGATGGTCACCGACTTTCGACGAGGCACAAGGTGTCGTCGAATTCTATTTGAACGCAGGTTTAGCTTCCCTCGTGGGGACGGCGACGCCTCGGTGAACTGCAGACCGTTCCGCAAATTAGCGCGCTCGGGAAAAGGACACAAGCCTGTCCTCTTCCCCCTTTGACAGCGGCCCCGACCCTGCTAAGAGGCACGCAACGCGCCTATAGCTCAATTGGTTAGAGCCGACCGCTCATAACGGTCTGGTTGGGGGTTCAAGTCCCTCTGGGCGCACCACATTTTCATTCCCGCCCGAAGCGAAACGACCGGACACAAGGCCCGGTCGATGACGTTCACTAGCTCTACTGGTGTCAATCAGCCTTAGCGGCGCCCAAACACGCGGTCGGCGATGCGCGTATTGCGGCCGGCGGCCATGCCCGGGATCAGCAGCGCATCGATCAGCCACCAGAGGCCGACGAGGAACCACAGGAAGCCGAGAAATCCGAAGGACACCAGCGTCAAAAGGAACACCACGGCCGAGAACCCGAACATCATCAGGCCGCTGATCGGCCTGCCGAGATAAAACCGGTGCACGCCGACATAGCCCAGGAAAAACCAGAGCACATAGGCCACGACCAGCGATTTCTTCTCGATATCATACTGGGCCGAAACGCGATCATAGGTCATTGCAGTCCTCCATTCGCAACGAAAATGGGAAGTCCTCGCCGTTGTGCAAGATGCCGCCCGATATTCCGTTGCCGCAGACGCCAATTCGCCTGTCCGTTCAACTGCCTAAACCCAGATCCGCTTGCCGCGTTCCCCAGCCCCTTCCCTTCCCGCGCCATTCATGTCACCTCAGGCCAATTCACCAGTGAGGCCCCCATGCGCGACGGCGACATCATTCATGGCCTGGCGCGCGGCCTCGCCGTCATCGAGTGCTTCGACGAAGCCCATACGCGCATGTCGATCACCGAAGTCGCGGCCCGCACGAGCCTCGAACGCGCCACGGCCCGCCGCTGCCTCCTGACCCTCGTCCACCTCGGCTACGCCACCTATGACGGAAAATTCTTCCAGCTGACGCCGCGCGTCCTCAACCTTGGCCATTTCTACCTTGCGGCCAATACCTTGCCGCAGATGATTCAGCCCTTCCTCGAAGAACTCTCGGTCGCGACCGGCGAGAGCACCTCCGCCGCCGTACTCGACGGCACCGACATTCTCTACGTCGCACGCGCCTCGACCCGCCACGTCATGTCGATCAATCTCGGCCCCGGCGCGCGCCTACCCGCTTATTGCACGTCGATGGGCCGCATTCTCCTCGCCGCCCTGCCGCTCGACGAAGCCGCGACCATTCTCGATCGCTCGCGCCTCATGGCCTATACCAGCCGCACCAAGGCCGACCTTCCATCGATCACGACGGAACTCGCGGTCGTCGCCGCTCAGGGTTTTGCTGTCATCGACCAGGAACTCGAACTCGGTCTCTGCTCGATAGCCGTGCCGCTCTACAATTCGTCCGGCAAAGTCATAGCCGCGGTGAATATCGGCGCCCAAACCGCCCGCGCCTCGACGTCGCGCATGATCGCAAGCTTCCTGCCCCTCATGCGCAAGATACAGTCCGATCTTCGGCCGCTCCTGCGCTGACCCTTGGTCAACTGTCACAATTCCCGGCTAAGATTGGGATCAGCGCCTCGGTGAGAACCTTGCAGGCCGAGTCACAAAACAGCGTCACAAAAGCTGTCACAAAACCGATATTGTCGGGTTTCACCTTTAAAAACATCGGTTTGCACTGTCACAAACCAGTCACCCCAATGCAATAAAACCGTCGCTGGGCGACAATATGGTCTGCCGCGTCACAGGACGGCCGCAAGCATGGCTGGCCATGTCTAAGAACCGAATTTCCGAAAGGGAACTTTCATGAAGACCGCACTTTTCGCAAGCGCCGCCGTTATCGCACTCGCCGCCTTCGGCACCACCGGTGCTTTCGCCCAGTCGCGCGACACCATCCAGATCGCCGGCTCGTCGACGGTTCTGCCCTTCGCTTCGATCGTTGCTGAAGAATTCAGCGCCGCCTTCCCTGAATTCAAGACCCCGGTTGTCGGCTCCGGCGGCACCGGTGGCGGCCTCAAGCAGTTCTGCGAAGGCGTTGGTGAAAACACCATCGACATCGCCAATGCTTCGCGCCAGATCAAGGATGCGGAACGTGAAGTCTGCACCACCAACGGCGTGACCGACATCCGCGAAGTCCAGTTCGGCTTCGACGGCATCGTCTTCGCCTCCGCCGCTTCGGGCGCTGATTTCGCCCTCACCCCGCTCCAGGTTTACAAGGCCATTGCCGCCAAGGTCGTCGTTGACGGCGCTCTCGTCGATAACCCCTACAAGACCTGGAACGAAATCGACGCGTCGCTCCCGAACCAGCCGATCTCGCTCGCTATCCCAGCGTCGAACCACGGCACCCGTGAAGTCTTCCAGGAAAAGGTCGTGACCGCAGGCTTCAAGGAAGCTGGCGCTCCAGAAGGTCTTTCCGAAGACGAAATCAAGGCCGCTGAAACCACCTTCCGTCAGGACGTCGTCATCGAAATCTCGGGCGACTACACCGAGACCCTGGCTCGCCTGAACTCGGACCCGAACACCGTCGGCGTCTTCGGTCTCTCGTTCTACGAACAGAACACCGACTCGCTCAAGGTTGCGACCGTGAACGGCGTCACCCCCTCCAAGGAAACCGTTGCTGACGGCGAATACCCCGTCTCGCGCCCGCTGTTCTTCTACGTCAAGGGCCAGCACATCGGCACCATCCCGGGCATCGAAGACTACGTTCAGTTCTTCCTCTCCGAAGGCGTTTCGGGCGAAGGCGGCATCCTTGAAGCTGCTGGCCTGATCCCGCAGCCGGCTGACAAGACTGCTGAAGTCCTCGCTTCTTTCGAAGCTGGCGCTGCTCAGTAAGAGACCATTGCGGGCCGCACCTTCCCGGTGCGGCCCGTTCTTTCGTTTTCCCGCGGGAGCGCATCGATGAATGCTCTGGTCGTAGCCGGCGTACTGCTCGTCATCCTAGGCATATCCTATCAGACCGGCTGGTCGAGGAGCCGCAACCTCGTCACGACCAATGGCGTGACCGTTCACTCCCGCCCGCAATATCACGGCACCTTCACCGCCCTTTGGGCCATGCTGCCCGCGCTTGCAGTCGTGCTGCTCTGGGCCTGGTTCGGCGGCGATATCACCCGCAATTACACTGTCTCTCTGATCCCAACCGACACAGTAATGTCGCTCGATCAGATGGGCCTCAACAATGCCATCAACCGCGTCAATTCCCTGGCCTCCGGCTATGGCGTCACCGGTGAACTGGCCCCATACGAACAGGCCGCCGGCGATGCGCTGCGCTCGTTCAATTTCATCACCTTTGCCGGTTCGCTGATCCTGGCCATCGTGGCGGGCGGCGCAGGCCTCCTCTATGCCCGCTCCCAGATCACGGCGCGCCTCCGCGCTCGCAATCAGGTTGAGCGCGCGGTCAATATCCTGCTCCTCGCCTGCTCGGCTGTTGCCATTCTGACCACGGTCGGCATCGTCGCCTCGCTCGTTACCGAAGCGTTCAAGTTCTTCACCTTCATCAACCCCATCGACTTCTTCTTCGGCACTGTCTGGGCCCCCAACAATGCTGGCGGCACCAATCACGGTCAGTATGGCCTCCTGCCGCTGCTGTCGGGCACGCTGATGATCACGGCCATCGCCATGCTGGTCGCCGTTCCGGTCGGCCTGATGGCTGCCATCTATCTCAGCCAATATGCCCCAAAATCGCTCCGCGCCGTCGCCAAGCCCCTGATCGAAATCCTCGCCGGTATTCCGACAATCGTCTTCGGCTTCTTCGCCCTCGTCACGGTCGGTCCCTTCCTCCGCGATGTCGGCAATGCGATCGGCCTCCAGGTCAGCGCCACTTCGGCGCTCACGGCGGGCGTGGTCATGGGCATCATGATCATCCCCTTTGTCTCGTCCCTTTCCGATGACATCCTCAACCAGGTGCCGCGCACCCTGCGCGATGGTGCCTATGGCCTTGGCGCGACGCAGTCCGAGACGATCCGCAACGTCCTCTTGCCCGCCGCCCTTCCCGGCATCGTCGGCGCCTTCCTTCTCGCCGTCAGCCGCGCCATCGGCGAAACCATGATCGTGGTGCTTGCGGCCGGTAACGCGCCCATCCTTCGCGGCAATCCGCTCGAGCCCGTCTCGACCATCACAGTCTCGATCGTCAACCAGCTCACCGGCGATACCGATTTCACCGGCCCGCAGTCCCTGGTCGGCTTTGCTCTGGGCCTGACGCTCTTCGTCGTGACCCTCTGCCTCAACATCTTCGCGCTCTACATCGTGCGCCGCTTCCGGGAGCAGTACGAATAAAATGGCTACCGATATTCAGACGTCCTCCAGCGCCAGCGCCGATCGCCGCAAGCTTGTCCGGTCCGGCCTCCGCCGCCGTCACCTGAATGAGCAAATCTTCCGCGGCCTTGGCATCGCCGCCATCGCTCTTGCCCTTGGCTTCGTGGCCCTGCTGTTCGTCGATGTGTTCCGCAAGGGCATCCCGGCCTTCATCCAGTCCAACGTCCACCTGGCCGTCACCTATGATCCGGCTGTGATCGACGTTGGCCCGGCCCCTGCCCGTGCCGATTTCGCCTCGGAAGCCGAGTTCAATGCGGCAAGCCTCAAGTGGCAGCGCGAAGTGGCGCTCCTCAACTGGAACACCATTGTCGAAGCCTCGCTTCGCAAGGCGCTACCGGAAGGCTACGACATTACGAGCCGCGAACTACTCGCGATCCCCGAGACCAATGCCCGCCACGCCATTCGCGAAAAGTTCGTCAGCGATCCCTCGCTCCTCGGCCAGACCGTCGAAGTCGACGTGCTCGCCTCGGCCAATACGGCCAATTGGGTGAAGGGCAATATCGATCGCTCGCTCGGTGATACCCAACAGCAGCTTTCGGCGCCAACCCGTGGCCTGATCGACATCTTCGAAGAAAACGGCACCATCACCAATGGTTTTGCTTGGTCGATCTTCACCAATGTCGATAGCCGCTCGGCGCCTGCGTCCGCTGGTCTCCTCGGCGCCTTTGTCGGCACGCTCTGGATGATGCTGATCGTTGTCGTCCTCGCCGTTCCGATCGGCGTTGCCGCGGCCATCTATCTCGAAGAGTTCGCGCCAAAATCGCGCCTCACCGATCTCATCGAGGTCAACATCAACAACCTCGCGGCCGTCCCCTCGATCGTCTTCGGCCTCCTCGGCGCCGCGGTGTTCATCAACTGGTTCCACCTGCCGATCTCCGCCCCGCTCGTTGGCGGCCTGGTGCTGACGCTGATGACCCTTCCCACCATCATCATCGCCACCCGTGGCGCGCTGATGGGCGTTTCCCCGGCCCTCCGCCAGGCAGCGCTCGGCATGGGTGCCTCGAAAACGCAGATGGTGTTCCACCACGTCCTGCCGGTGACCTTCCCCTCGATCCTGACGGCTACCATTCTCGGCGTCGCCCATGCCCTCGGTGAAACCGCCCCACTGCTGCTCATCGGCATGAAGGCCTTCGTTGCGTCGGTCCCCGCAACCCCGCTCGATCAGGCCGCCGCCCTTCCCGTCCAGATCTATCTCTGGCAGGGCAATGAAAACCGCAATTTCTTCGAGCCCCGCACCGCAGCCGCCATCATGGTGCTGCTTGGGGTAATGATCCTGCTCAACGGCGTGGCGATCTATCTCCGCTCCCGCCTTGAAAAGCGCGCTTAAGGAGTGTGATCCAAATGGATATGCTTGCCGGCAAGGTAAAGAAGACCTCCCAGAACCTGGACTCCGCTATGAACCCGACTGACGTGCTTGACCGCCCTATCCGCCTGACCGCCCGCGACGTCACCGTCCACTATGGCGCCAAGCAAGCCCTGCACGGCATTTCGATCGACATTCCTGACCGCGCCGTCACCGCCTTCATCGGGCCATCGGGCTGCGGCAAGTCGACCTTCCTGCGCTGCATCAATCGCATGAACGACACCATCGAAGGCGCCAAGGTCGGCGGCACTATCAAGCTCGATGGCGAGGACATCTATGCCCAGGATCTGGACGTGGTCGAACTGCGCGCCCGCATCGGCATGGTCTTCCAGAAGCCCAATCCCTTCCCCAAGTCGATCTACGACAACGTCGCCTATGGCCCGCGCATCCATGGCCTCGCCCGTAACAAGACCGATCTCGACGAAATCGTCGTGTCATCGCTCCGCAAGGCCGGCCTCTTCGAAGAAGTGAAGGATCGTCTGGCCGAGCCCGGCACCGGCCTCTCCGGCGGCCAGCAACAGCGTCTTTGCATCGCGCGCGCCATCGCCGTTGGCCCCGAAGTGATCCTGATGGACGAGCCCTGCTCGGCCCTCGACCCGATCGCCACCGCCGTCATCGAAGAGCTGATCGACGAACTGCGCGAAAACTACACCATCGTCATCGTGACCCACTCGATGCAGCAGGCCGCCCGCGTCAGCCAGCGCACCGCCTTCTTCCATCTGGGCAATCTGATCGAACAGGGTCAGACCGAAGACATCTTCACCAATCCGGTGAACAAGCAGACCCAGGACTACATCATGGGCCGCATCGGCTGATCGCGGAACGAGGAGCCAACATCATGCCCACCAATAACAGCACGTCCGACCACATCGTCTCGTCCTTCACCGACGAGCTCAACACCCTGGCCCAGACCATTGCCGAAATGGGCGGCCAGGTCGAAGTCGCCATCGAGAACGGCACCAAGGCCCTTCTCAAGCTCGATCGCGAGCTGGCCGACCTCACCATCATCGCCGACCAGCGCATCGACGACATGCAGCGCAAGATCGACGAAATGGCCGTCTCCCTGATCGCCCGCCGCCAGCCGATGGCGAGCGACCTGAGATCGGTCATCACCGCCGTTCACGTCGCCAACGATCTCGAACGCGTCGGCGACATGGCCAAGCAACTGGCTCGCCGTTCGCTGAAACTCGAAGGCATCAACCTGCAGCCGACCTTCTACAATGGCGTCAAGAACATGACCGCCCTTGTCCTCCGTCAGCTCAAGGACTCCCTCGACGCCTATGCCAATCGCGATGCGGCAGCCGCCGTCGAAGTCTGCAACCGCGACGACGAAGTCGACGCCATGCACACCTCGCTCTTCCGCGAACTCTTGACCTACATGCTGGAAGATCCGCGCAACATCACCACCTGCACGCATCTCCTCTTCTGCGCCAAAAACCTCGAGCGCATCGGCGACCACGCGACCAACATCGCCGAACGCGCCTACTACCTGCAAACCGGCAAGCAACTCACGGCCGACGTCCAGGAACTGCACCGCACGCAGATCAAAGCGTAAACCCTTCCTTCCCCTCCCCCTCTTTCAGGGGGAGGCCGGGTGGGGGTAAACCACAAGAACCATGACTTTCGGCCAGACGTTGAGGCCGATCGATGGAGCACGCCTATGCCCGCGACCATTCTCGTTGTCGAAGACGAGGGCGATATCGCCATCCTCTTGCGCTATAATCTCGAAGCCGAAGGCTTTCGCGTCGTCACCGCCGAAACCGGCGACGAAGCCCAGCTCGCCATTCAGGACAAGCTGCCGGATCTGATCCTGCTCGATTGGATGCTGCCCGAGATTTCAGGCATCGAACTCTGCCGGCGTCTCCGCGCCCGCGAAGAAACCCAGCGCATCCCCATCATTATGCTCACCGCTCGCGGCGAAGAAGAAGAGCGCGTTCGCGGCCTTTCGACCGGCGCCGACGACTATGTCGTAAAGCCCTTCTCGGTCCCCGAACTGGTCGCCCGCATCCACGCCCTCCTCCGTCGCGCCAATCCGAACCTCGTGACGGCAGCGCTCAAGGTCGGCGATCTCGAACTCGACCGTACCACCCATCGCGTCCGCCGCTCCACCCGCGACGTGCACTTGGGCCCGACCGAATACCGCCTCCTCGAATATCTCATGCGCCATCCCGGCCGCGTCTATTCGCGCGAGCAGCTTCTCGATGGCGTCTGGGGCAATGACGTCTATGTCGATGAGCGCACCGTCGACGTCCATATCGGCCGCCTCCGCCGCGCCATCAATCGCGGCCGCGAAAGCGATCCGATCCGCACTGTCCGCGGCGCCGGCTACGCCTTCGACGAGCGCTTCGGCCAGCCAGCCTAGGCTGCAGCGCTCTTGACTGACTCGGCCTGATGCACGCTCACGCGATTGCGGCCGCTTGACTTGGCCGCATAAAGCGCCGCGTCCGCCTTCGAAAACGCCTGCCGCGGCTCCGCGCCTGCTTCATATTCGGCAATGCCGAAGCTCGCCGTAATCCGCAGATCGCCCGGCATATTGGCATGCCGCAGGTCACTGAATTTCTTGCGCAGCCGATCAGCCTCGATCATCGCCACCGCGATCGACCCGCCCGGCACCAGCACGGCAAATTCCTCGCCACCCAGACGCCCGGTCTGATAACCGCTCAAGCGCAACAGCTCGGCAAAGGCGCACAGCGCCTTGTCGCCCGCCGAATGGCCGAACCGGTCATTGATCGATTTGAAATGATCGATATCGCAGAAAATCACGCTGCCACCGGTCTTGCCGGCGACGCTCGCCAATTGATGAAACGCCTGGTGGTTCAAAAGCCCCGTGAGGCTGTCGAGCTCCGAGCGCCGCCGATAAGCCACGATGACGCCATTGATGATCCGCGCGAGCGTCAAAAGAATAGCTACAGCCGACAGCAATGCCGAGAGCATGAGCGTCGCCCGCTCGATATCGCCCGCACGAATGACCGCATAGGCGACGTCCGGCCCGTAGATGAACGGATAGGTCACCGCCCTGAAAATGAAGATGGCGAACAGCCCGCCGACCACCCCGATCAGGCCGTGATCGATAAAGCTGCGCGTCGGCAACTTGGCCAGCCGATAGATGCCGTCCCAAAGCGCCAGCGCACAAGCGATCTGAAACACCGGCGTCCGATAGCTGAACGGCACATCGGCCAGCTTCAGCGATACAGCTGCAAGAGTGAACACAGCCACAGCGCCATAGAGCCACCAGTTCCGGCTCCGCTGCCCAAGCGCCGCGCGAATGGCCTCGCCAAAGCAGATATAGGCCAGTGGCGTCAGCACGGCGACGGCATTGGAGCTTACGGTCTCAAATTGTGCATTGGCCAGAAAAACGGTCTCGATCGTCGCGATTACAGCGGTCGCGACAAGCCATGCCAAAGAAGGCATGCGTCGCATGCCGAGGAAAACGCAGACGCAAAGGATTGCCAGAATGGCAAAACCCGACGTCGTCACCCAATTGAGGCTGACCATAAAACTCCCCGGCAGAAACACTTTGCGGCCTGTAACGCCGCCCAAGCGGATTCGCCTCCGCCTCTCTTTCAACCTAAGGTCAGACCAGTTAATGCAAGGCTTATGGGCTTGATACCATTGCGCCAAACACCCGAAGCAGGCTAGCTGAGGCTAACGCTTCCTTACCGTTCGAAAGCAAGGCAAACCGGCATGTCTGTCCAGTTCCTCGTCACCCATTCTGGCGGATTTCATGCCGATGAACTGCTCTCGAGCGTCATCCTCACGCGCCTCTTTCCCGAGGCCAGCGTCGTGCGCACCCGCGCTCCGGATTGGATCGCCCCAGCCCCCGATCGCATCATCTACGATGTCGGCGGTGCCTATGATCCAGCGGCCAATATTTTCGATCATCACCAGCGCGGGGCGCCCCTCCGCGACGATGGCCAGCCCTACAGCTCCTTCGGTCTCGTCTGGAAGCACTTTGGGCGCGACTACATCGCCGCCCTCGGCACCCCGGCAAACCATGTGGACAGCATCCACGAGAGCTTTGACGGCAGTTTCGTTCTGCCGATCGATCTCGTCGATAATGGCGCGCAGAGCCCGTCGGGCCCCCTCGCCGGCCTGTCGCTCTCTTCGCTGCTCGAAACCCTGAAGCCCGATTTCGACGACACCGATACCGATGCTGACGAAAAGGCCTTCATGCAGGCGCTTGCCGTTGCGCGCAGCTTCGTTGAAGCCGGCGTCAAGCGCGCAGCCGCAAAGCTCCGCGCCGAAAGCGTAGTTCTTGCCGCCATTGAGGCCACCGGGCCCGGCCGCGTTCTGGAATTGCCCATGGGCATGCCGTTCCGCCCGGCCATCGAAAAAGCCGGCGCCGACCATCTGCTCTTCGTCGTCCATCCGCGCGATAAGGATTGGTGCCTAACAGGCATCCGTCGCGGCGAAGGCTTCGAGCTTCGTGCCGATCTGCCTGCCGCCTGGGCTGGCCTCGTCAATGAGGATCTGGAAAAGGCATCCGGTGTTCCCGGCGCCACGTTCTGCCACAACGGCCGTTTTATCGCCGCTGCGCGAACCCGCGCTGCGGCCCTGACAATGGCAGAGCTCGCGGTGGCCGAGGCACTCAAGAGCCACGCGGCCTAAAGTCGACGGGCCGCGCTATCGCGCGCGGCACTCTTGCCCGATGGTTTCCATCTGGCTGTGAAGGGTGCGGATCTGGTCCGGCCCAAGCGTTTCGCCCTCAACCTTGAGCATGGCACCGCGCAGGCTCACCGGCGCTGCCTGCTCCATGGCAAAGCGTACGGCCTTGGCCGCCGACGAAAACCGGCGCCCGCCCTGGGCAAATGCATTTTCAACATTCGTGCCGAGGAACAACTGTCCCGGCATATTCAATATCTGCGTATTCATTCTAAACTTTCTTTCGGCAAAACGCCGACGTCCGGCGCGCAAAGGCGCCGAATGATTTGTATTGGACAACAATAGCTGTCGATTATTTCAGCGCGACGACAGCGCGTGGCGGTGCCGCTGCAGCGAAAACGCCGCAGGATCGAAACCCGCCTATGCGCTGATCAAGCCGGAACGAACTAGCGTTTGTTCACGGCAATGCTGAAGACGCTTTGAGCCAGCGTGCTGGTCGCCTTGGTGGCGTTGCTCGGCGACAGGTCGACTTCATCGACCACCCGCTCAACGCTTTCACCGCGCGATTTCACCCGATATTGCACTGGGCCACTATCATGTGGCAGGCAGGCAATGACTTCGCAGGGCCCATTGGGCCGATTGCTGTGGCGGGGAGCGGATCGCAGATCGACCATCTCGCCGACCTTAAACAGATGAGACATCAGACGCTCCTGAACGCCGGGGCAGTGCTGCCCCGGCAAGATCTGCTTTAGGCAAGCTGTACATTGATCGCGGACTCACGACCGTCGCGGCCGCGTTCCAGATCATAGCTTAACTTCTGGCCGTCGGCGACGGTGGTCACGCCAGCACGCTCGAGAGCCGAGATATGAAGGAAGGCATCCTTGCCGCCGTCATCGGGCGAAATGAAGCCAAAACCCTTGGTGGAATTGAAAAATTTTACAGTACCATTGATCATGGGAAGTCTCTGAATTGGCTCGAAGCTGTGCAAGCGAGCATTTCTCCCGCGCGATATGCACCGGGAGATACCAACGTTTGCAGTTCGAAAGGAAAGCCAATCAACCGGCTATACCGGGAAGGTCAGGTCGCCACGCGGGCAGAAAACGTATGATCAGATATATCGCGTTCAATGCGTCAAAGTCAAGGCAGCGTTCACTTATATCTAACGGCGCTTGGCGCGCTGCACGGCCGCATCGAACTGTTGGAGGAAACTGGAGCGATCCTTTGCCGTGAAACTGGCATTAATCCCGCGGCTTTCGCCGGTCTCCCTAAGATGTTGATTAAGCTCGCGCATCGCCATTGCCATGCCGATCGAGTCAGACGTAAACAGTTTCCCCGTCGGTCCGATCGCCACCCCATCCTTGGCCAGCACGCGGCTTGCCAGCGGAATGTCGGAGGTCACGACGAGGTCCCCCGCTTCCACCGCCTCGACGATCCAGTCATCAGCCGCGTCGGCCCCTTGCGGCACCATCACATTGCGCACCATCGGGTCGCGCGATGGCCGCAGCCCGAAATTGGCGACATAGGTGATCATGAGCCCATGCCGCTCCGCGACGCGCAGCGCTTCGTCTTTGACCGGGCAAGCATCGGCATCGATATAGATCGCGACCATCAGGCACCAATCTCAGGACTATCGCGCAGCGGCGTCGTATCGTCGAGCGGCACGGTCTGCCGCTCGATCATCCGGTGCACATGCGGCAGTCCCTCGCCGCGATGCAGCGCCCGCAATTGCTCGGTATTGTCCGCATCCGCCTTGGTGCGCCGCAGGTTGTGCCGGACATAGTCGACCCAGGTCGGCACATGATAACTCTCAACCCAGATGTTCGGCTTTTCGAGATCGCGCAGCAGCGACCATTGCCGCGCCCCGTCCCGGATCCTGATCCGGCGCCGATCGCTCATCAGCGCCAGAAACCGCGAAATGTCTTCCTGGGCGATTTCATAGTCGATCATCACCATGATCGGACCACTCCGCGGCCGAAGGTCGAGCTTGAGCAAGGGCTCGTTGAAGGTCCCGAGCGGATTGAGATCGCGATCGTTGAACTGCGGCAGCGGCAGCACGAAGCCCACCCCGCAGCAGACGAGCAGCACGCCACCGGCCACGACCAAGGCCCATTGCGGGTCCGTCGCGTCAGCCGTCAAACCCCAGATCCAGCTTCCGCCCGCCATGCCACCAAACGTCGCCGTCTGATAGAGCGACAACGCCCGGCCAACCACCCAGCGCGGCGAAGAGAGCTGTATCGAGACATTGAACAGCGAGAGCGACAGCACCCAGCATGCCCCTGCCGGCAGCAAGACCAAATGGCTCAGCAAGGCGTCGCGGCTGAACCCCAACCCAAGGCAGCTTGCTGCAAAACCGAGACAGGCGAGCCTGACGATCACCTCATTGGAAAACCGCTGCCGGATCCGACCATTGAGAAACGCCCCGCCAATGGCCCCAAGTCCGAAACAGCCGAGCAGCGTGCCGTAAACGAGCGCCCCGCCGCCCACATATTCCTCGGCGACAGAAGGCAGCAGCGCCATGATGACGATGGCGGCAAAACCGAACAGGAACCCACGGAACAGCACGGTCAGCAGGTTCGGCGAGAGCGACATGTAGCGCACACCCGCCAGCATGGCGCTGCCAAACCGCTCGCGCGGCAGGCGCGATTTCGTCCGCTTGGGCTGCCACCGCCAGAGCGCCGCAATCAGCGTCAGATAAGACAGCGCATTGACGGCAAAAGCCGCGCTCGCCCCCGCCAGCGCCACGATCATGCCGCCTACCGCCGGGCCGACGCTGCGCATCATGTTGAAACCCATCGAATTGAGCGTCACCGCTCCGGGCAGGTCGTCGCGCGGCACGATATCGCCCATCGAGGCCTGCCAGGATGGATTGAACAGCGCCGTCCCGCAGCCGATAAGGAAGGTAAAAGTCAGCAGCAGCCAGGGATTGAGCAGCCCCATCCAGGCCGTTATGGCCAGCGACAATGATACGAGCGCCATCCCGGCCTGCGCCACGAGCATCACGCTCCGCCGATCGAAATTATCGGCCAGTGCGCCCGCCGCGATCGAAAAGACCATGATCGGCAGCGTCGTCGAGGCCTGCACCAGCGCCACCATATTGTGCGAGGTGGTCAGCGTCGTCATCATCCACCCCGCGCCTACCGACTGCACCAACCCACCCAGGTTGGACATCAGCGTTGCAGCCCAAAGCGTCCGGAAAGTCTCGTGACGAAAGGGCGCCAGGATAGATGTGCGCTCAGCCATATGATTCAGCTCCTCGCCCGTTCATGAGCCAGCCGGTTGACCAAGGCAAGACCATTCTCGGCACCGCCCCGTCACCCGCCCCGCCCTCCTCCATAAAGCATGGCCGGCCCGAACCGATCCCGCGACAAACGCGATCTTTCTGCGCAGAGCGGGCAATCTCTTTCTGAGGATGCTGTTGGTCTTCCAAAGCCTCACCAACCACCATCCTTCCCTCGGGCTCGACCCGAGGGCCAATGCAGGAGCCGCAAGGGTTTTGACCGCGACCAGAGACCCTCGGGTCAAGCCCGAGGGAAGACCAGTGGTTTGGCTAGTACATCTAAACGGCACGTGGAGAAGTGACCCCACAGCGGGGATGAACCCCAACCCACAAACGCATACACTTCCTAGAACCATCCTCACTCGAATCGCGCCCATGACCCCATCCCAGACCCAGCGGCCAAACCCGCTGCACCTCCTTGCGGCCTTTGCCAGCGGCGGCCTTCTGACCCTCGCCATCTTCGTCAATGGCGAAGCCGGGCGTCTGGGCGGCGCACTCTTCTCGTCGTGGCTGGCCCACGGCGTCGGCACCGTCGTCGCCGTCGCCGTCCTCGCCCTCATCTGGCGCCGCGAACGTGCCGCAACCAAGATCGCCGAGGCCCAGCACGGCAAGGCTCCGCTCTGGGCCTATCTCGGCGGCATCTTCGGCGCCGTTACCGTCATGCTGACCTCGACCGCCGTCAATTCGCCCCTCGCTTTGGCCGGCACCCTTGCGCTTGGTCTCGCAGGCCAGGTCGTCCTCAGCCTCGCCGCCGATTATTGGGGCCTCCTCGGCCTCGCCCGCCGCCGCCTCGACCTACGCGATGCAGGAGCCGTCATCCTCATCGCCGGCGGCAGCCTTCTCATCATCCTCTTCGGATTTGGTGCCGCATGATCCTGCCGCTCATCGCCGCCTTCTCCGCCGGTGTCCTCGTCATCCTCAGCCGCCAGGTCAATGGCCGCATGTCGATGTCTTCGACCCCGATGATTTCGTCATTCTGGAATCACGTCGTCGGCTTCGTCGTCCTCACCCTTATCGGGCTCGTTGTCGGCGGACTTATCCCCGCCAATATCGGCGAGATGCCGTGGTGGATTTTCACCGGCGGCGCCATCGGCGTCGTCTTCGTCGCTTCGGGCTCCTGGCTCATCACCCGCATCGGCGCCGTCAATTCGACGCTGCTCGTCATCGCCGGCCAGATGGTCTTCGGGGTGATCTTCGATCTCATGCGCGGCGCACCCGTGACGATCTGGGCCTCGGCCCTCGGCATCATCATGATTTTAGCGGGAATGGCGCTCACCCAACGTCGGCGATAACGGAATGCTAACAAAAACGGGGCCAATTGGCCCCGTTTTCACATCCAGATTTTGCGGCCTTTAGCCGGCTGCGGTGTAAGCTGTCTTCACGATAGTGAAGAACTCGGCCGCGTACTTGCCCTGCTCGCGCGAGCCATAGGACGAGCCCTTGCGCCCACCAAACGGCACGTGGAAATCGACGCCGGCGGTCGGTACATTGACCATGACCATGCCGGCTTCCGAGTTGCGCTTGAAGTGCGTCGCATACTTGAGCGAGGTCGTGACGATACCTGCGGACAAACCAAATTCGGTGTCGTTTGCGGTCGCTAGCGCCTCTTCATAATCTTTCACGCGAATGACGGCGGCCACGGGCCCAAAGATCTCTTCGCGCGCAATCCGCATGGAATTGGTCGCTTCGGTAAAGAGCGTCGGCTGCAGGAAGTAGCCTTCCGTGTCCTTGGTGACGCGCTCGCCACCAGCGGCAATCTTGGCACCCTCTCCTTTGCCGATCTCGATGTAATCGGTGTCCTGCTTGAGCTGGCCGGGATCGACCACCGGCCCGATTTCCGTATTTTTATCAAGAGCATCGCCCACGCGCAGGTTACGGGTGCGCTCGGCAAGCGCCTCGACGAACTTGTCGTGGATGCCTTCCGTCACGATCACGCGGCTCGACGCCGTGCAGCGCTGGCCGGTCGAGAAAAATGCCGACTGCGCAACGCTTTCGACGGCAATCTTGAGATCGGCATCGTCGAGCACGATGGTCGGGTTCTTGCCGCCCATTTCGAGCTGGAACTTGCGGCCAACCTTGACCGAAGCCTCGGCAACCCGCTTGCCCGTCCCCACCGAACCGGTGAACGAAATCGCGTTGACATCGGGGCTGTCCAGCATGGTCTGGCCGACCACCGAACCCTTGCCCATCACGAGGTTGACGACGCCCTTGGGCAGTCCGGCGCGCACGAGAATATCGACGATCGCCCAGGTCGAACCCGGCACGAGATCGGCAGGCTTGATGACGACCGTGTTGCCATAGGCAAGAGCCGGCGCCATCTTCCAGGATGGGATGGCGATCGGGAAATTCCACGGCGTGATGATGCCGATAACGCCGACCGGCTCACGGGTGATTTCGACCGTCAGACCCGGACGCGCGCTGGGGAGAATTTCCCCCGCCAGGCGCAGCGTTTCGCCGGCAAAGAAGTCAAAAATCTGCGCAGCGCGTGTCACTTCGCCAATGCCTTCAGGCAGCGTCTTGCCTTCTTCGCGGCTCAGCAACTCGCCCAGTTCCTGCTTGCGCGCGAGGATTTCCTGGCTTGCCTTGGAGAGGATTGCATGGCGCTCAAGAATGCCCGAGCGCGACCATGCCGGGAAGGCGGCCTTGGCGGCAGCGATGGCCTGCTTGGTTTCTTCGGCAGTCGCGCGTGCATAAACGCCAACCACTTCGTTGATATTGGACGGATTGATGTTTTCGACACCATCGGCGCCGACCCACTCACCATTGATCAGGTTCTTGTGCAGTTCGCTCATATCGAGGCCTTTCGGGTTATTCAGGTTCTGCCGGCAGAAACGCGGCAGCTAGAGGAGGTCAGCGCGGGCAAGATCCCGCAGCAGATGGCTGGTGCCATAGGTCCAGGGCGGACACTTGGTGGAGAGGTTGACGGTATTGGTCAGCGTACCGAGCGAAGGCGTCGAAATGGAGACTATGTCCCCGAGCTTGTGGGTAAAGCCCTTGCCTGCGCCGTCGCGATCCTTCACCGGCGCGAACATCGTGCCGAGGTAAAGCACTAGCCCGTCCGGATATTGATGGTGGCTGCCGATCGTCGCTGCCACCAGGGATTCCGGCGTCCGCGAAATCTGCGCCATGTTCGAAGCGCCCTCGAGTACAAAGCCATCCGTACCTTCGACGCGCAGCGCGATCTCAGAATTCTTGATGGTTTCGAGCGTGAAATCACCATCGAAGAGCCGCACAAATGGCCCAAGCGAAGCCGAGGCATTGTTGTCCTTGGCCTTGCCTAATAGCAGCGCCGAGCGCCCTTCGACATCGCGCAGATTGACGTCATTGCCGAGCGTTGCACCGACGATCTCGCCCTTGCTCGTCACCAGCAGCGCCACTTCCGGTTCCGGATTGTTCCAGCTCGAAATCGGATGCAGCCCGACCTCCGCGCCAAAGCCAACCGAGCTCATCGTCTGGCTCTTGGTGAAAATCTCGGCGTCCGGCCCAATCCCCACTTCGAGATACTGGCTCCAAACGCCCTTTTCGATCAGCGCCGCCTTGACCTTCATCGCCGGCTCCGAGCCCGGCACAAGCTGGGACAGATCGGTCCCGATGAGGTCGAGAATTTCCGTCCGCAGCGCATCGGCGCGCGACTTATCCCCGCGGGCCTGTTCTTCGATTACTCTTTCGAGCAGCGAAACGACGAACGTAACCCCCGAAGCCTTGATGGCCTGGAGATCGATGGGAGAAAGCAGAACCGGCAAATTTTCACTGGTCTGACCAGTGCACGAATTATCAACGATCGCATCGACAGCGCCGAGCACAGTGCCGCTTGCCGAGCGAACATGCTCGGCCGCACGGCCGCTCTCGGCGATATCGCGCACCGTCGCCATGCCCTTGGCCGTGATATCAACCACGTGACCATCGCGAACCGTGACAATCCGAGGCTCTGCAAAGCCGGGGACTTTGGCACGCCCAAGCAGAATACCTTCGGGAATGATAGTCACGTTCATCGTGCCGCCCTCTGCTGAGATCATGGCTGTGACTACCCCGCCAGAACGGCCGGACGCAACCCTTGAGAAACAAATAATCATACTTATTGGCCATGCCAAGGGCCGCCGCGGGTTTAAGCGGTAGCTTTCGATTGGCTGAACGGAAAGCTTTGGACAGGTTCAAGTCCCGTTCATCTGCGCCGCAATACTGACGCATTGGCTGGGGTATGGATGACCCCACCGAACACTCAGGAGTTTGCCATGCGTTTCGCGACTGCCCTTGCCCCCTTCGCCCTCCTCGCCGCTGCCGTCCCGGCCTATGCCGGCACCATCACCATCGAAGGGCGTGGCGAGGTCCGCGCGGCTCCCGACATGGCCCTCATCAATTCCGGCGTCACGACCCAAGCCGAAACTGCCCGCGCCGCGCTCGATGCCAATACGGCTGCCATGGCCGAGCTGATATCGACCCTCAAGGAAGCCGGCATCGAGCCGCGCGATATCCAGACTTCGGGCTTCTCGGTCAATCCGAACTATGTCTATTCCGAAACCCGCGACGATATGGGCTACACCCTCCCGCCCAAGATCAATGGCTATCAGGTGTCCAACACGGTCACCGTTGCCGTCCGCGATCTCAAGGAACTTGGCAATATCCTCGATATGGCCGTCAATGTCGGCGCCAACACCATCAATGGCGTGAACTTCTCCGTCGCCGACCCGACCGATCTTTACAACGAAGCCCGCAAGCAGGCCTTCGCCGATGCCCGCGAAAAGGCCGAGCTCTATGCCACCGCCGCCAACGCGACGCTCGGTGAGCTCGAAGCCATCTCGGAAAGCCAGAATATCAACAGCCCGATTCAGATGCCGATGTACGCCCGTGCTGATGTAGCACAGGCTGCCGTGCCGGTAGAAGCGGGCGAAATGACCTTCGAAATCGGCGTCAACGTTCAGTGGGAACTGGACAACAAGACCAACTAATCTTCTCAAAGGCCTTGAACCGGCCACCTTGATGACCGACGTCCAGCCTGAACCGGCGCCACCGGTTTAGGCTTTCGAGCCTTTAAGGCGTCGAGTTTTCCGGGCTCCTCTTTTTGCGGAGCTTGGACGGTGGGGGCGGCCCCAAACCGTAGTCACCCGCCCCCACCAGTCTATCCTGCCATCACTTTCCAGAGCATGTTGAGCCCCACGACGACGAGGAATGCGGCAAAGACATATTTGAGCGTTCGCTGGTCCATCCGGTGCGCCAGCGCCGCGCCCAAAGGCGCAAAGGCGGCGGCCGTCACTCCGACCAGCACCAACGCAATGCCGTTGACATAGCCGAGGCTGAACGGCGGCAACTCTGCCCTGCCCCATCCCAAAATGACGAAACCCAGCGTGCCCGAAAGCGCGATCGCGACGCCGATTGCCGCCGACGTACCGACAGCTGCATGCATCGTCTTGCCGAACGCCACGAGCGTCGGCACGGTCAGCGACCCGCCGCCCACGCCCATCAGCGACGAGATATAGCCAACGATTGCCGCCGCGGTCCGGTGCACGGCCTTTGATTCCTTGAGGTGCCCCATCAGCCTCGTCTGAAACGAGAAGATGATATTGGCCGCGATGAGAAAGGCCATCACCGCAAAGACCACACGCAGCACGTCGCCCGAGTACAAGCCAGCCATCAGCCCGCCGACAAAGGTACCGGCCACGATGAACGGCGTCCAAAGCTTCAGCACCGCCATATCGAGCGCCCCACGCTTCTGGTGCGACCGCGCGCTCATGATGCCCGTGGGAATGATGATAGCGAGCGACGTACCGACCGCCACATGCTGCACCACATCGGAATCATATCCCATTAGCGACAGCGCGGTGCTGAGCGCCGGCACAATCACGGCGCCGCCCCCTATGCCGAGCAGGCCCGCCGCAATACCCGAAACGACGCCCGTCGCGAGCATGCTCAAGACGAACGGCCAGTAACTGGCCATCATTGCCCAATCCATGCTCATTCCCCCAAAATATGCAGCACGACGTCCCGGCTATGGGGCCGGCGCCTGTGCTCAAAAAGATAGATGCCCTGCCAGGTGCCAAGCACCGCGCGCCCATCGACAATGGGGATGGCAATCGAGGTCTGCGTCAGCGCCGATTTGATATGCGCCGGCATATCGTCCGGCCCCTCAAGCGTATGGACCAGCCAGTCCATGCCTTCGGGCACCAGCCGACGGAAATAGCCGACAAGATCGACCTGCACATCCGGATCGGCATTTTCCTGGATCAGCAGCGAACAGGATGTATGGCGCACAAACGCTGTCACGAGCCCGATGTCGATGCCCGCCTTCCCGATGGCAGCCTGCATCTGCCGGGTGAACTCGTAAAGAGCCTGCCCGTCGGTTCTGATGGTGAGGTGTTCGATCGCCTGGTGCATGCAATCGGGCCTAGCACGAAGCGGCTGGGACCGCGAGCGCTCCCGCTGCAACCGGCTATCCATGCCGCAATCCAGCCAAAATCTGCCACGCGCAACTTCGTCGTTCGATCTGCGGAACCGTCCGGAAACCTCCGGCGTTTGGGGCTTTGCGGGGATGCTGGGCCGCGGTATGACGCTCGGCTGATCATTCAGCCTCCGTTCAGATAGCTCCCACGATGCTCAGCACAACGTGGCACACACGACGAAGGATAAAATAATGCGCCTCAGAAATTGGCTCTTCGCCGGCACCAGCATGACGCTGATCAGCATGGTCCCGAATGTGGGCTTTGCACAGGATGCGCCTGCCGAATTGCCCCAGGTCTGTATCGACCAGGGCTTTGCAACGCTGGAAGAATGTATCGCCGCTCAGCCCGCTGGTGCCGCCCCCGCTGCACCGGAAGAAGCTGCCCCGGCTCCTGAAGCTCCGGCCGAAGAAGCTGCGCCCCCCGCAGCAGAAGAACCCGCTCCCGCTCCGGAAGAGGCAGCCCCTGCCCCTGAGCCGCAGCCTGAAGCGGCCCCTGAACCAGAACCGCAGCCCGAGGCTGCTCCCGAGCCGGAACCCCAGCCTGAGGCTGCACCTGCCGAGCGCGCGCCAGCACCGGAAGCTGCTCCTGAAGAGCCGGCACCTGCCGAAGTGGCACCTGAGCCAGAAGCTCAGACCGAAGCAGCACCAGAACCCGCACAGCGCCAGGTAGCCCCTGAAGCTGAACAGGCTCCCGAAGCTCAGCCTGAAGCCCCTGTTGAAGCGCAGCAGCAGGCTCCGGAAGAAGTTGCCCCTGCCGCCGAAGAACGTGCGCCAGAACAGCCCGCTCCGGCTGCCGAAGAACGCGCCCCTGCTTCCGACATCGCCGGCCAGCTCACCGCTCAGGTCGAAGCCTATAATGCTGCCGTTGCCGAACTGTCCGCAGGTGGCGATGCCGCCGGTGCCCAGTCGCGCATCGACGCAGCACTCGCCGAGATCAATTCGATCTGCTCGAACGCCGGCCTGCCCGATGTTGACTCGTGCCTTGCTCCGCTTGGCCTAAGCCTCAACCCGCTGCCCGACGTGCAGGACGTGACCCCAGCGGCTCCAGTCGAAGGTCAGCCTGCTGATCAGACTGCCCCTGCTGACGGCACGGTCGATCCCAACGCAGCGCCTGCTGCCGAAGGTGAAGTCACCGTCGATGGCCAGCCTGCCGAAGTTATCGAAGATCTTCCAGAAGGCGTAACCCAGGACCAGATCGCTCCGGTTCTCGATAGCGCCAAGGATGTTGTGCTGTCGCCCGATGGCCAGGCTCCTGCTGAGCCGGCAGTCGATGCGAATGCCGAAGCCACGACCGACGCCAACGCGTCGGCACGCATGGCTGTGCCTGAAAATGACCAGGCCGCTCAGTCCGAAGAAATTCGCACTATGGCTGTCGACGCCGCTGCCATGTCGGCCACTGCCGAACAGGGTACCGCAGTCACCGCGACTGAAAACACGACGGTCAACCAGACCGTGGTGAACAACTACATCACCAACATCACTAATATCACCAACAACAATTCCGGCACGACCAACAACACGACCATCAACAACAACACGACGGTCGTGGACAATTCGCAGACCAATATCGGCCAGCAGAACAACATCACCGTTGTCGAGCAGGTGCCGGTGCGCGAAGCGACTGCCGGTGATCTGGTGACCCAGGTGATCCTGCAGGTTGGCACCCAGCTGATCGTCAATTCGATCGGCCAGGATACCGACCGCTTCTATGATCCACAGCAGGACGAAGTTTACTACGAAAACCTCTCCAATGGCCGCGTCCGTGAAGTCGTCTCGCGTCCCGATGGCAGCCAGGTCGTAACTGTCCGCAACCGCAACGGCGACATTCTGCGTCGCTCGCGCATCACGCCAGATGGCCGTGAAATCGTACTTGCATCGTTCGACGATCGCTATGACGACCAGCTGCTGTCCTGGCGTGACCCGGGCCTTGACCTGCCCCCGCTGCGTCTCAACATCCCGGCCCGTGACTACGTGCTCGATGCCGCTTATGCCGATGAGAACGAAGTTTCTAGCTTCTTCCGTCAGCCGCCGGTGGAACAGGTTCAGCGCCTCTACTCGATCGACGAAGTCAAGCGCTCGGCTCGCGTTCGTGACAGCGTCCGCCGTCTCGAAGTCGGTAATCTGACCTTCGATACCGGTGCCGCCACCATCGATCGCAACCAGGTTGCTTCGCTGTCCAACGTTGCCAAGGGCATGCTGGATCTGCTGGCCGCCAACCCAGCCGAAACCTTCCTGATCGAAGGTCACACCGATGCCGTCGGTTCGGACATCTCGAACCTGCGCCTCTCGGATCTGCGTGCCGCAACGGTCGCCCGCATCCTGACGGACTTCTATGGCGTCCCAGCCGAAAACCTGGCCACCCAGGGTTATGGCGAGCGCTACCTGAAGATCCGTACGGAGACGGCCGAGCGCGAAAATCGCCGCGTTACCATCCGCCGCATTACCCCGCTTGTGACTGTCGCAAGCAACGGCTAAGCGGCCAATTACCGCGAAGGGGCCGGACGCAAGTCCGGCCCCTTTTTTATGGCTGCGTCATTGAGGCTGCTTGCCAGCCGTCATGGACTTGATATCCGTGCGCGGTCCTCCTGGAGCGCGCCATGAAACGCCTGGAAATCTTCGTTGAAAGCCTCATCCTCGCGTCGCGCTGGCTGCTGGTGGTCTTCTATATCGGCCTCGGGCTCGCTCTTGCCCTCTACGCAGCGACATTCGGCTTAAAACTCGGGGATTTCGCCACCCATCTCGTCGGCATGGACGAAACTGAGGTGATCCTCAAAATCCTCGGCCTTATCGATGCGGCATTGATCGCGAGCCTCGTCGTGATGGTGATCATCTCGAGCTACGAGAATTTCGTCTCCCGCTTCGACAACGAGCGTGATGTGCACTGGCTGGGCCAGATCGATGCCGGATCGCTCAAGATCAAGGTAGCCTCGACCATCGTCGCCATCTCCTCGATCCACCTGCTCCAGATCTTCCTCAACGTGCCGCATTACACCAATGAGCAGATTTTCTGGTACACCGTGCTGCACTGCACCTTCATACTATCGGCGCTATTTCTCGCGCTGATCGACAAGATTTCGAAGAAAGATAGCAAGTCCAAAGAGCTCGATCTCTAATAGGCCATAGCAACCATCTGATCTTTCGAGGTCTTTTCAGCGCCACAATTGTTTTTGGTTTGTGATCACGGAATGGGGAACTGACTGCGAACTGCGGGCGTTCTTCACCCAGAATTTCACTTGCAAGGAGCAAATGATGGCTACCCCAGAACGTGATACTATCTATACCAACGACGGTAACCGCACTGTCTACACCCGCGAAAGCAATGGTACAGGTTGGTTTGTCGGCATCATCGTCGCCTTGGCTCTGCTCGCCATTGGCTATCTGGTCTTCTCGGCCAACTCGGGCCCGTCCACTTCGGTTGACGTGAACAGCACGACACCAGCCGTTGAGACCACCGCGCCGATGACTGAAGCTCCGGCCGCAACGCCTAGCGCTGCCCCAATGACCGAAGCTCCAGCCGCTACTCCGGCCCCGGCAACTGAAGCCGCTCCTGCTGTTGAAGCACCAGCTTCGACAACCACGACGACGGCCCCAGCCACGACGCCGGCCAACTAATAAAGCACCTAACGGCCTCGACCCCCTCCCCTTGAGGCCCTTCGAGCCCCGGTTCAGGAAACCGGGGCTTTTTGCTGCCTGCGGCACAATGGCATCCGCGCCAAACTTGCAAGGCACATCGCTGATACCCATTTCCAAACCAGCAACACGGGAGCGCCAATGTTCAATATCGATCAGATTATCAAAGCCATTCAGACCGATCCCAATAGCAAGCGCACCGCGATGACGGGAGCAGCTGGCCTCGCGGCCGGCTTGCTGATGTCGGGCGGGAAGCCCACCAAGCTTCTGGGCAATGCGGCTAAGCTCGGCGCGCTCGCAGCTGTTGGTGGCCTCGCCTACAAGGCTTGGCAGTCCTATCAGGCCAACCAGACCAATCAGAGCGGTAGCGCCGCGCAACCCGTGCGCGAAGACGCCTTCATTCCGGCTCCAGGCAATGAGGCCGCGCAGGAAGAGCTCGGCAAAACTCTGGTGCGCGCGATGATCGCTGCGGCCAAGGCAGACGGCAAGATCGATGCCGAAGAGAAAGATGCCATTTTTGAACGCCTGAAGACCATGCCGCTTTCCGCAGAGGAAAAGGCCTGGGTCTTTGACGAACTCTCGACCCCGCTCGACATCAATGCCGTCGCCGGCCGCGCCGATACGCCTGAGCACGCGGCCGAAATCTATGCAGCCTCGCTTGTCGCCATCACGGCTGACACTCCGGCAGAGCAAGCCTACCTCGAAGCTCTTGCCGCCAAGCTGCGCTTGGATCCCGCTCTCGTCACCGAGATCCATAAGGCTGCAGGCGAAAAAGCCCCTCAGCCGGCACCAACCCCGCCGCAGCCTTGGGCCTACACACCCACGACGGTCAACCGCTGACCATCAAGATGCCGCGCCTCCCCCGGGCGCGGTATCACCCATGTGCGTTCTTGATGCTCGACCGCAGCGCCGCCATGTCTTTCCGCAAGGAGAATGCCATGGAACTCGGACTTTATTCTTTCGCTGAAAACACCGCCGATCCCCTTAACGGCGGACACGTCCAGTCGCCCGCCGAACGTCTGCGCGACCTGATCGAAGAGATCGAGCTAGCCGATCAATTGGGACTGGCTTTCTATGGCCTTGGCGAACATCACCGCCCAGATTATGTCGCGTCCTCGCCCGTCACCATCCTCGCCGCTGCGGCCGCACGCACGAAGTCGATCAAACTCTCGACCGCCGTCACGGTGCTCAGTTCGGAAGATCCCGTCCGCGTCTGGCAGCAGTTCGCAACGCTCGATCTCCTGAGCAATGGCCGTGCCGAGATCATGGCTGGCCGCGGCTCGTTCATCGAAAGCTTCCCGCTCTTCGGCTACGATCTCAACGACTACGACGATCTCTTCGAAGAAAAGCTCGAAATGCTGCTGACCCTGCGCAAGGGCGGCAAGGTCAATTGGGCTGGTAGCAAGCACACCCAGGCGATCAACAACATCGCCGTCTATCCCGAGCCCGTGCAGAGCCCGCTGCCGCTCTGGATCGCCGTCGGCGGAACACCGAATTCGGTCGCCCGCGCTGCCTATTATGGCCTCCCGCTCATGATCGCGATCATCGGCGGCCGCCCGCGTCAGTTCGCGCCGCTGGTCGATCTCTACCGAGACACAGGCAACAAGATGGGCCACGACGCCTCGCTCCTCAAAATTGGGGTCTCTGGCCACGGCTTCATCGCCGAAGACAGCCAATCGGCGCGCGATATTGCTTTTCCCGCCCACAGCGCCACCATGAGCCGCATCGGCGCCGAACGTGGCTGGCCGCCGACCACCCGCGCCCAGTTCGATGGCGGCGCAACGCCGGAAGGCGCCTACTACATGGGCTCGCCGCAGGAAGTGATCGACAAGATCCTGATGCAGCACGAGTGGTTCAAGCACGACCGCTTCGGCCTGCAACTCAGTGTCGGCACCCTGCCCCATGATAAGATCATGAAGGCAATCGAGCTTTACGGCACAGTCGTGAAGCCCGCCATCGACAAGGCGCTTGGCGCATAAAATGGACGCGGCGCTCTACGCAGAAATTGTCGAGCGCCGCCGTCACTTCTCCTGGCCCGGCTATCCAAGCTATGCCGACGCTGGGTTGGATGGCGACTGGATCACGCCCTACCACCTGTCCTCAGCGAGCTTCACCGGCCCGGTGCTACTGACCTACAATTTCCTCGACGCCCCGACTGCCATAGCCGAACGCTCGCGCTTGCGCGAAACTGGCTATCTCGCCGAGATGCCGTTCAATCGTGTGCTGGATTTGGGACTGGCGCTGGCCGGCCTCAAGCGCAGCGACATTTACGTCACCCACGCGTTCCACCTCCTCGCCCGCCAACGCTCGGAGCGTATTCCCAACGCAGCGCTGGACGCCTCGTTCGACGCCATCGCATGTCATGAGCTCGTGGATCGTCGGGTCATTGCCCTGGGTGACGCGGCCAGCCGCCAATGCAGCCGCCACGCCATTCCTCATCAGCGCACCCCGCATCTCAGCGCCCGAGGCCTCAGTTTTGCCGAGCGTGCCGAACAGCTTGCAGCCGCGCTTAAGTCTGCTCTCTAGCCGCGGCCGCGATAGGGCGGAACGCCCTGATCGGGCAACCAGACACCGTCGGGCACTGGCCCAGTCTGCCAGAACACATCAATGGGGATGCCGCCGCGCGGATACCAGTAGCCGCCGATCCGTAGCCAGCGTGGCTTGATCGCCGCGACGATCCGCATGGCCACATCGATCGTGCAACCTTCATGGAAGGCGCCGTGATTGCGGAACGAGGTCAGAAACAGTTTAAGCGACTTTGACTCCACCAGAAACTGATCGGGCACATAGTCGATGACCAGATGGGCGAAATCAGGCTGCCCCGTCACCGGACAGAGCGAGGTGAATTCCGGCGCCACATAGCGCGCGACATAATTCACATCCGGATGCGGATTGGGCACCGGGTCCAGCACAGCCTCGTCCGGATGCTGCGGCACCTCCACATCCTTGCCAAGCTGCAGGGTTTCCGAATTCATCTTACTTGCCCGAGCGCTTGATCGACTTGATCGCCAGCGGCGGCATGCCGGACTTTTCGGAGATGGCGCGGTCCTGCTCTTCGATCGCAGCCTTGGCTGGTTCGTCGCCATCAAGCCCACCCAGCAGATTGGCATCCACCTTGCGGTTTGAGCGCTGCGAGCCGTCTTCATAGACGATGTCGAACATCACGAATTCACTGCGGGCGGTTGGCTTCTTGGCCATGACGACAATCCTTCAAAAACAGGACCGCGAGCCGATTGGCCCGCGGTCATAACTAAAAATACTGGCTCGGCTTAGCGGTAGATGCCGTCGCCTTGTTCGTCGATGATTTGGCGGCCTTTGTTGAGAGCCAGCGCGATAAGATCATCTTTCGATCCCATACGGTCGGCGCGGATGAACTTGTAGCTCTTCTGCTCGCCGCCGATTTCTTTCTCGATCGTCCCGGCCAACTGATATTCGCTGCCGACGCGCATCTCGATCGCCTTGATCAGATGCCCCTTGTAGCTTTCTTCGCCGAGGGACTTGTCGCCGGCTGGTGTCGCCTCGTCAGCGCCGCCACCACCAAAAAGCTTCTTCCAAAACGACATCGAAAACTCCCTTAACTTCGTCTCGGCGGCCGGGGCCGTACCAACTCGCCGCGCTTGTCCATCTCCTCCTGCAGCCATTGCGGTGAGATGTCAAAATAGTTTGGCCAGATGGGCTTGCCATTGGCGAGCTCCACCTTGGCAAAATAGGCCCGATCCCGCAGCGGCTCCGTCCCCTCTCCGCGCTCAGCCAGCATGGGCGCGGCGTTGAACACGCCATGCGTCCCATCGGAAAAAGTCACCGCCAGCTTGAACGGAACAGACGCGCGAATAGCCGTTATCTTGAGGCGAGGAGCAGCCATGAGCTGCTCCTAGTTGTCGAGGAAGCTCCGCAGCTTGCGGCTCCGGCTCGGGTGCTTGAGCTTGCGCAGGGCCTTCGCTTCGATCTGACGGATACGTTCGCGGGTCACCGAGAACTGCTGTCCGACTTCTTCGAGCGTGTGGTCGGTGTTCATGCCGATACCAAAACGCATACGAAGCACGCGCTCTTCACGCGGCGTCAGCGAAGCGAGAACGCGCGTCGTCGTTTCACGCAGGTTCGACTGGATCGCCGCATCGATCGGCTGGATCGCATTCACGTCCTGAATGAAATCGCCGAGGTTGGAATCTTCCTCGTCGCCGATCGGCGTTTCGAGCGAGATCGGTTCCTTGGCGATCTTGAGCACCTTACGGACCTTGTCCAAGGGCATCTGCAGCTTTTCGCTGAGTTCCTCTGGCGTCGGTTCGCGGCCGATCTCGTGCAGCATCTGCCGCGAGGTCCGGACGATCTTGTTGATCGTCTCGATCATATGCACCGGAATACGGATGGTGCGCGCCTGATCGGCGATCGAGCGGGTGATCGCCTGACGGATCCACCAAGTCGCATAGGTCGAGAACTTGTAACCGCGACGATACTCGAATTTATCGACGGCCTTCATCAGGCCGATATTGCCTTCCTGAATGAGATCAAGGAATTGCAGGCCGCGGTTGGTGTACTTCTTGGCGATCGAGATCACGAGGCGAAGGTTGGCTTCGACCATTTCCTTCTTGGCGATAGCAGCTTCGCGCTCGCCCTTTTGCACCTTATGCACGATGCGGCGATATTCAGCGATATCGAGGCCAGTCTCGGTCGCTAGCGTAGCAATCTCGTAACGGATGTCACGAACGGTATCGACTTCGCGACGTGCGAATTCAGCCCAGCCCTTGCCATCGAAACCATCGAACGTCGTTTCCCAGGTCGGGTCCAGTTCGCGGCCATAATAGTTCTTGAGGAACACTTCGCGCTTGACGCCATAGCTCTCAGCCAGGCGCAGCAGACGACCTTCAAGACGCACGAGGCGCTTGTTGATATCGTAAAGCTGTTCGACGAGGCTTTCGATACGGCTATTGTTGAGCGAAAGCGACTTCACGTCGGCAATCACTTCACCGCGCAGCACTTCAAGCTTCTTGCTTTCCGCGTCGGAAACGGTGGCGGTGCGATCTTCGGCATGCCGATCCTGCATCACGCGCATCTGGCCATAAGCCTCGGCGATACGATCGAACGTCTCGACGACTTGCGGCTTCAGTTCGGCTTCCATAGCCGAAAGCGACAGCGCATTGTCGAATTCGTCATCGTCGTCTTCGACCGGATCCTGCGGCGCCTGCGGCTCCTCCGGCACATAGTCGTCGTCGCTATCCGAAGACGCAGCGCGGCGCGGCGCTGGCTTTGCGGCAGCCTTTACCGGCTCCTGCTCCACTCGCGGCGCTGGAACCGGAATTTCGGGCGCCGCCTGCTTGGCGTCGGGGCCAGCATAGGTCGCTTCGAGATCGATAATGTCGCGGAGCAGAATCTCGCCCTCGGCGAGCTGATCGCGCCAGATGATGATGGCCTGGAAGGTCAGCGGCGATTCGCAGAGGCCCTCGATCATGGTCTCGCGACCGGCCTCGATGCGCTTGGCGATGGCGATTTCGCCCTCGCGGCTCAGCAGCTCGACCGAGCCCATTTCGCGCAAGTACATTCGCACCGGGTCGTCGGTACGATCCGAGCCAGATTTGGTGTTCGATGTATTGGCCAGAGCGGTGCCGCCGGAAGGCGCAACTTCGCTGCCGGTTTCTTCCTCGTCTTTCTCGACTTCGGTCTCTTCGACCTCGTCTTCGTCGACGACGTTGATGCCCATTTCCGAGAACATGGACATGAAGTCCTCGATCTGCTCGGAGCTGGTTTCGTCAGCCGGCAGAACGGCATTCAGTTCTTCATAGGTCACATAGCCGCGCTTCTTGGCGACCTTGATCAGCTTCTTGACCGCAGCATCGTTCTGGTCGATCAGAGGACTGTCATTGGAGGCCTCCGGAGCCCCGGATTCGGGCTTCTCGGTTTCCTTGCTGGCTTTGTTCGCTGCCTTGGTGGCCATATGCTACTCCTCGGGACCCGCGGGCATCTCGGGCGCCGGACTTGTCATAGGTGGTGACAGCTCAAGACAAGGTAAAGGTTTGGTCACCAAGGCGTTAACACCTCAGCATCATGATGGTTCGCTTCGGGACGACATGACGTGACCGCCATATGCGAAATCGCGCGTCTTCGCCGGTCTTTAGAGTTTTCTCTAAAAACTGCGAGTCGCGCGTCCAGATAGCGAACCAAATCCTTCGATCAATGCCTCTGTGCCATCGACAGTGGTAATCTGGTTCTTGATGTCTCGCAGCCTTTCAAAGGTTTCATCGCTCGGGTCTTCGCCCAGCGCCGCTTCGGCTGCCTTGAGTTCCCTATTTAGCTGAACTTTCTTGTTATGCAAGGCCAGCGCATGACTTAATCCTGTTTCCGCGTCGGTGAGCGCCGTATCCGACCCCACCTGCCAGACCCCCTGCCGCACCAGTGTCTCGGCCATTCTCGCCAGCGTCGGTCCATGCCCGCGCACGCCAAGCGCGTCCTGCAAATCAGGCGCCGAAATATCGTGATGCCGCACGACAAGGGCCAGTATGTCACTCAAAACCTTCTGGGCAGTCTGCGTTTCACAGTCGAGCGCAGCAAGGATTTCGAACTTGTCTTCGACGAGAGCCGGATGGTTGACCAGGGTCTGGATGATCGTCGCCTCGCGCGGCGTTGCTTCCATGCCTGTCGAACCGCGCATCAGTCGCGAGTTCCTCAGCGTATCGGACACGACGAGACGCGGCGTCCCGCGTGCGGGAAATCCATAGGCGCCGCTCTGACCATAGTTCGGCCGCCCGCCGCGCTGCCCGTCCCAAGGTTTCCGGATCGGCGCAAAGAATGCTTTCAGCTTTTCATCAAACGCCTGCTGATAGTGAAAGCGGACAGTCTGGTCCTGGATCGAATGGGCCCGCTCCCGCAGCCGCGCTTGCAAAGCGGCGCGCTCTTCCGGCGCATCGGGCACCAATCCGCCGGTCTCGAGGCTCCAGAGCATATCGGAAAGGCTGCGCGCCTTCTCGATCACGTCGGCAAACGCCTGCCGGCCCTGCGCCTTGATCAGATCATCGGGGTCCTGCCCCTCAGGCAGTGTCGCGATCTTCACCGTCTGCCCCGGTTTGAGATGCGGCATGACCAGATCCATGGCCCGCTCGGCAGCCTTCAAACCCGCCTTGTCGCCGTCAAAGCAGAGAACTGGCACCTCCGCCATCCGCCAGAGCAACTGCAGATGCTCCTCGGTCAGCGCGGTGCCAAGTGGCGCCACTGTCCCTTCGAAACCCGCAGAAACAGCGGCAATAACATCGAGATAGCCTTCCACCACGATAACCGTGGCTCCGTCCCGCGCCGCCGCCCGCGCCGATTGCCCATTGTAAAGCGTCTGCCGCTTGGAAAAGAGGCTCGTCTCCGGCGAGTTGAGATATTTTGCCGGCACATCGGCGCTCAGCGCCCGGCCACCAAAGGCGATGATCCGGCCTCGAAAATCCATGATCGGAAACATCACGCGGTTGCGGAACCGGTCATAGGTCAGCGGATCGTCGTCACGACTGGTAACTAGCCCCGCATCGAGCATCGCCTGCGCCGAGACACCATTCGCGGCGAGATGCTCCTTGAGTCCATTGCGGCTATCGGGCGCAAAGCCGATGCGAAAGCGCGTCTGGCTCGTCGGCGACACGCCGCGGTCAAAGAGATAGCCGCGAGCCCGCGCGCCGATATTATGCGCCAGCGCCGCCTCGAAATATTTGGTCGCGAGTTCCATGACCTCGACGAGGCCCTTTTGCGCGGCCTCGCGTTTTTCGCTGCGCTCATCGCGCGCCGGCATCGGCACACCGGCCATGCCGGCAAGCTTTTCGACCGCCTCGGGAAAGCTCATCCCGGCTTTTTCGGTCAGGAACCGGAAATGATCGCCCGTCGCGCCGCAGCCAAAGCAGTGATAGATGCCGCGCCGGTCATCGGCATGAAAGCTCGGGCTTTTCTCGGCGTGGAAGGGGCAACAGGCCCACATGTCGCCCTTGCCAGGCTGCGATTTGCGCTTGTCCCAAAGCACGTGTTCGCCCACAACCTGCGTAATCGGCAGGCGCTGGCGGATTTCATCCAGGAACGTATCGGTAAAGCGCATGGGTGTTACCTAAGCACTCCCAGGGCCGAAGTCACCTCACGACCTAGGAGCTTATCCACAGCCATGCCCAAGACGACGAAAATGCCGATGGCCGTATTGCTGGCGCTGACCCTTGGGCCGGCTATCGCCATCGGCGCGACGCTTTGGTTCGTGGCAGCAGCCATTCCAGAGTGCTCGGTCAACGAAACCGAGCGCCTGCCCTCGCCCGATGGTCAGTTCGACCTCGTCATTTTCTCCAGGGACTGCGGCGACACCGACCCAAATACCCAGGCAGCGCTGGTGCCACCGGGCGAAGACGTGCCATTCGACGCCGCGAGCTTCTATTCCGTCGGCGCAGCCGCTGATCCTGATCCCCGCTGGCTCTCGGCCACAGCAATCGAGATCATTACGCCCCCCGAGGCCACGATCTATCGGGATGACCCGACCGTGGCCGGCGTCTCGGTGACGTACAAGCCCGCGACCTAAACCTTGCTCGACTGATAAAGCCGCCAGGCCCAACCAAAGAGGCCAATGGCGAAGAAGATCAGCAGGATGCCGCCAAGCATCACGCCCACCGCTGCTGTCAAAACCGGGAATAGCAAGAAGACCAGCCCGAGCAGCACATAGGACGCCCCAGACAGCACCACCGGCCAGATCCGTGCATAGCTCTCACGCTCGCGGACCACGACGAATATCTGCATGGCACCAACGAAAAGTGCGGCGAGCCCCACGATCGTGCCGAGGAAAGTTGCTGTAAAGATCGTCGCGATAAACGGCTGGATGAAGAATAGCACACCGAGGATCAGCGACGCCGCATTGGCGATGATATCGAACCAATAATTGCCGCTCTTGCCGCCGCCAAACGTCAGGCTCCATAGCCCCAAGGCGCCATCGACGATCAGCAAAACGCCGCCGAACAGCACCAGAACCGTGAGCGCATCGCCCGGGAAGATCAGAGCATAGAGCCCAGCAATCAGCATCAGCGCGCCGCGCAATGCCGTCGCAGCAGCAAAACGCCTTTTGGTACCCGAAGAAACCGCCATTTCACTTGCCCTCCATGGGACTCAACAGCCCGCCAAAGAGAACGTTAGCGCCAGCTCTGCGGTCACGCCAGCACCATGGGTTGAGCTTTTCTGAAATGGCCCGCGCAAAATATAGATTGTGCCCCTTTCGGGCCTATGGAAAGACACGCCCTCCACCGAGGCCGCCTCCCGGCGAATACTGCATGTCCCTCCCCCTTATCGCGCTTTTCCTCGCAGCCTTTGCTTTTGGCACTGCCGAGTTCGTCATCGCCGGCATTCTTCCCGAAGTCGCCACCGGTCTAGGCGTAACCGTGCCAGTGGCTGGTTATCTCATCTCCGGCTATGCGATCGGCATCGCCGTTGGCGGCCCACTTCTCGCCGTTGCCACCAAGAAGATGACGCGAAAGTCGCTGATCCTGCTGCTGGGCGGCATTTTTACCCTGGGCCAAGTGCTCTGTGCCATTGCTCCGAGTTTTGAACTGCTGATGGCCGCCCGTGTCATCGTCGCCGTGGTCCACGGCACGTATTTCGGCATCGCAGCGATCGTGGCGGTCAGCCTCGTGCCGCCGGAAAAACGCGGCTTCGCGGTCGCACTGATCCTCTCGGGCCTCACCGTTTCTAATATCCTCGGCGTACCCGGCGGCACGGCCATCGGCAATGTTCTGGGTTGGCGCGCCACGTTCTGGACGGTCGGAATTATCGGACTGCTGGCGACGTTGACCGTGGCCTTTTTCCTGCCGCGCGGTGCCGCCTCCGCCACCACCGCTGGGGACTTCGCGCGTGAATTCAAAGTGTTGGGCCGGCAGCAGATCGTCGCCTCACTGCTCATAGTTATCCTGGTGATGATCGGCCAATATAGCCTCTTCACCTACATCACCCCGCTCCTGACCAATATTACCGGTCTGCCCACGGCGACCGTCCCATGGCTCTTGCTGCTCTATGGTGTCGGCTCGACCATCGGCGTCTTTGTCGGTGGCAGATTGGCCGATTGGAAGCTCATGCCCTCGCTGATCGCCATCCTCACGCTACAGGCCGTAATGTTTGCGACGATCTTCTTCGTGAGCCCCTACGCCATCGTCATGGCCATCGCCACGATCCTGTGGGGCGGCGTCAACTTTGCCTTCGGTTCACCGGTGCAGTCGCGCGTGCTCGCCTGGGCTGCCGATGCACCGAACCTCGCTTCGGCCCTCATTCCCACCGGCTTCAACATCGGTATAGCCATTGGCGCCATTCTCGGCGCCAACGTGATCGCATCCGGCCCCGGCTACGCCTACCTGCCGCTCATTGGCGCCATCAGCTCGGCGCTCGCCGCTTTTGTCGCGATCGTCTCCAACATGCTCGATAAACGCCAGGGTCTTTTGCCGCCCGTCGCTATCGCCGCGGAATAGAGCTTGGGGAAAAATACAGTCGATAGAATTCAAACGGAAATGTAAGGGAGCGTTGTCAAATTTGACTTTATGACTGCCCGACCGTCGTGGGGTGCACCATGATCATCGACAATGCAACTCTACTGATCGGCATCGGCTTTTCGAGCGCCTCATTGCTGCTCGCGCTTTTGATCGGCTGGTTCAACTCTCGCAGCGAGACCTATCTCGTTCTTGGCGCCACCGGCATGGCGCTCATCGTCGTCGCCCTTATGCTTATGGGCCTGCGCAACGGCGCCTACACGCTCTTCTTCCAGCTTGTGCCCTTCGCGCTGATCCTGATCGGTTTCAGTTGCGTCTACGCGGGCGCCCGTCGCTTCAGAAACAGCAAGGCGTCCCTTTGGCCCGCCGCTGTGGTAGGCGCTCTTTCGGCCATTGCGACCGCGGTACCCCTTCTTCTTGGACTATCGGGCCTGGGCACACTGATGCTTAATGCCACGGCCGCCGTTCTTATGCTCCTATGTGCCTATGAGCATATCCGCAGCGACGACCAGCTTCGCTTTGCGCTTGCCGCAATCGGCACACTTTACGTCGTCACCGCCATCTCATTCGCCTGTTGCGCCCTCATGCTGGCCCTTGACGGCAATTGGGTACTCTCCGCGCCGCCAAAGAACTGGGCTGAAGACTTCAATTCCATCATGTCGCTGGTGGGACTGACGGGCATCGGTGCCATCACCCTGACCCTTCACCACGCGCGCGCCGCCCACCACCATCACCAGGCAGCAAACACCGATTCCCTGACCGGCGTGCTCAATCGCCGGGCGCTTTTCGATCGCTTCAGCAACGCGCCGCCCGGCCGCAACAGCGCCGTGTTGATGTTCGATCTCGATCATTTCAAGCAGATCAACGACCGGCTTGGCCACGCCGAAGGTGATCGCGTCCTAAAACTCTTTTCCGATGTATTGCAGCGCGAGCTCGGACCTCTCGATGTCATTTCCAGGATCGGCGGCGAAGAATTCTGCGCTGTTCTGATCGACGTCGATCAGGAAAAGGCCAAGGCAGTTGCCGAACGCGTGCGCAGTGTCTTTGCCGATTTGACGCTCGTCATCGAGCAAGGCCAGCTGCACGCCACCGTCAGCGTGGGCCTTGCCATGTTCGAGGGCGATGAAGACTTCCCCGCCCTCCTCAACCGCGCCGACGCGGCGCTTTACCAAGCCAAGCACAATGGGCGAAACCAAGTAAAACTCGCCGCGCTTCGGCTTGTCGCGTAACGCCAAAAAAATCTCAGAAAAATAGTCGATCGCCTGTCGGCAGAGGCGTCGTCCTCACATCCGCATGGAGTAAGCTTGTGCAAAGCGAGCTCTGAAGAGGCGGCACTAGGAGGATTTTATGACTGAAAGAACGCTCTACTATACGCACAACATCAACCCGCGCGTCGCGGTCGCCGTCGCGCGCCATCTCAAGTCACCAGTCGACTACATCCGCTACGAGCCGATGGGCGCCGACCGCGAGAAATTCTTGCCGCTCAATCCCAATTCGCTTGCCCCGCTGCTCGTCGAAGATGGCAAGCCGCTGTGGGAAGCCGATGCCATTTCGCTGCGCCTTTCCCGCCTTGCCGGTGGTGCCTTCTGGCCCGATGAATTCGCTGTCGAGATTATGATGTGGGTGAGTTGGAGCGCCCACCATTTCACCAATGCCGGTGCGGCCCTCGTCTGGCACAACCACACCGCAAAGTCGTTCATGGGCGATCCGGATCCGCAGGTCGTTGAAGATACGACGAATGATTTCAAGCGCTCCGCCGCGATCCTCGATTCAACGCTTGCGGACCGCGATTGGCTTGTCGGCGGCAAACTGACCTATGCCGATTTTCGCGTCGCCTCGGCCCTGCCCTATGCCGAGCGCGGCCTGATCCCGCTCGATCTCTTCCCCAACATCCGCGCCTGGCACGATCGCCTCAACGAGATCGAAGCCTGGCGCGAACCATTCGCCGGGCTTTCCTGAAACGAAAAGGGGCGCCTCTCGGCGCCCCACATTCCATCAACCCTGCGCTGCAAGAGCGCTTCGCACCTGCTGGCTCACCTTCCCGAAGTCGATTCGTCCGGGATAGTTCGCCTTGAGCTCGGCAATCACCTTGCCCATGTCCTTGGGACCTTCGGCGCCGCTGGAAGAAATGGCCGCCGTGATGGCCGCAGCGACTTCTTCCTCGGTCAGTGGCTTGGGCAGAAACTCGTTGAGAATATCGATCTCTTCCTTTTCCACCGTCGCGAGATCGGCGCGGCCGGCCTGGGCATAGATGGCAAAGCTCTCTTCGCGCTGCTTCACCATCTTCTGAATCATCGCGAGGACTTCGTCGTTGGTCGCCGGCCCCTTGCCATCGCCGCGATTGGCAATATCGCGGTCCTTGATGGCCGCATTGATGGCGCGCAGCGTCGCCGTACGCCGCTGATCCCGGGCTTTTAGTGCGGTTTTGAGGCATTCGCTGATCGTTTCGCGCATCTTGGTGTGCTCCTTGCCAGGCAGATTCTTGCCCCCATATAGGCATGAAACGCGGACTGCGCCACTTGCGCTCTCCGGCTTGGCCTTCTAAGAGGAGGCCTCAACCGACATCCCTCGCACCCACTGTAGCGGCTCACCCCGTTTGCCTGTGCGCGCGAACCGACGAACCAAGCATGGAGACCGACCGTGACCGGCTGGCAGCAATCCCCCGCGACCGCAGTTCTTATTCTGGCTGACGGCACGCGCCTTGAGGGCCATGGCATTGGTGCAGTTGGCCATGCCGCAGGCGAAGTGTGCTTCAATACGGCGATGACCGGCTACCAGGAAGTCCTCACCGACCCCTCCTATGCCGGCCAGATCATCACCTTCACCTTCCCCCATATCGGCAATGTCGGCACCAACGATGAAGACATCGAAACGGTGAACATGGCCGCGCTCTCGGGCGTCCGGGGTGTCGTCCTCAAGGCAGACATCACCAACCCCTCGAACTACCGCGCCGCCGAAAAGCTCGATGCCTGGCTCAAGAAGCGCAACATTATCGGCATTGCCGGCGTCGACACCCGCGCCCTGACCGCGCGCATCCGTGAAAACGGCATGCCCAATGGCGTCATCGCCCATGAGCCCACCGGCCAGTTCGACGAAGGCTCCATCAAGGCCGAACTCAATGCGTTTCCGGGCCTTGAAGGCCTCGACCTCGCCAAAGAAGTCACCACGGCCCAGACCTACCACTGGGACCAGACCAGCTGGCAGTGGAACAAGGGCTACGGCACAGTCGAGAAGCCAGATTTCCACGTCGTCGCCATCGACTACGGCGCGAAGCGCAACATCCTCCGCTGCCTCGCCGATCAAGGGGCCAAGGTCACCGTCGTCCCGGCCACGGCGACAGCTGCCGACGTGCTCGCGCACAATCCCGACGCCATATTCCTGTCCAACGGCCCTGGCGATCCGGCGGCGACGGGCAAATATGCCGTCCCGACCATTCAGAAGCTGATGGAAACGGGCAAGCCCATGTTCGGCATTTGCCTCGGTCACCAGTTGCTCGGCCTTGCCCTCGGCGGCACGACCAGCAAGATGCACCAGGGCCACCATGGCGCCAATCACCCGGTCAAGGATCTGACGACGGGCAAAGTGGAAATCACCTCGATGAACCATGGCTTTGCCGTGGACACCGAAAGCCTGCCGGCTGGCGTCACCCAGACCCATATCTCGCTGTTCGACAATTCCAATGCCGGCCTCGCCGTCGATGGCAAGCCAATCTTCTCGGTGCAGTACCACCCTGAAGCCAGCCCCGGCCCACAGGACAGCCACTACCTCTTCACGCGCTTCCTCAATCTGGTGCGCAAGGAAAAGGGCTTGGCAGAGCTGCCCGAGCACAAGGCACCCGGCGAAGCCGCCTAAAGCATTGAAAAGGGCAGCGCCAAAAGCGCTGCCCTTTTCAATTCTGGTTGCTGCGTACGACTTCGAGCTCGGTCAGCCCGCAAACTTCAAAGCCCCGATCCCGCGCCATGATGCCAAACGCCTCGGCGCCAAGGTGCAGCTTGTACGGCGTCTCCGCGAAGCGTACGCCCGCCTCAATTACCGCCCGCTCGATCAGGACAAAGCTCTCCCCAACTCCATCCAACGGCAAGACGGCAAACGCCTTCTGATGCCCAAGATAAGTCCGGAACGCTCGGTCACGGCGCACCGCGCCATCTCTGCCGCCATCCTTGTAAAGCACCTTGAACGGCGCCGCTTTTTCATATCGGAACAACTGGTCATCGCCCGGCGCCCCGGTTTCGTCGACGACATTGGCTGAGACCACGGGCCGCTCTACGCCCAGCATCCTCTGGATCGCATCAGGCGGAAAGTCCTGAATGGGCCCGTCGACCAGCAGCACCCAGTCGGCCCCCGGCCCATGGCTGTCCAAAATGTCATTATCCCGCGCCGCGACGCTTGCATAATCTCCCGCAACGATCACCGCATTCAGCCCCTTCTCCGCCACCAGCGCGTCCAGACCCCGGACATCCGCGCGACCAGGAACATGCAGCGTGATGGCCAAGCGATCGCGCGGATAATCGAGGTGCATCAACGCTTCCGCCAATCCCTCCGACAGGACGCCATCTCCGAGCCGAACCGCCACGTGAACACTCGGTCGATCCGCCGACGGACGGATGTTCTGATCGACATAGAGATGCAGCGGATCGGAAATGACCACCTTGGCCAACGACGGATTGGCCAACTGCCTGAACTGCCATTTGGCCCGCGTCGGCGCCTGAAACAACGCATTGAACCGCTTGCTCCGCTTGTGCCAAGGCACCCAGGTCGTCATCCACACATGCGACACCATTGGCTCCGCCCTCGAAACCACTGGAGCGACCGGCTCGAGCAAGGCGACGGCTTCGGCATCTGTCCCAGTCTTCCGCCCATCAACGAGCAATGGCGACCACACCCTTGGCGACAGCAATGTCGGCCGCTCATTACGCGGCAGCCGCAAAACCGCTGCCGTCACCATGGATGGACCCGTGGAATAAAACGTCTCCTGATCCAACAGCGACGGCATTCTCGCGATGATATCCAGCCAAAGCCGATGCCTCGGGACCGAGCCCATAAAGGCGTTGGTGATCAGAAACGGCACGCCCTGATGATGGCGATCGGGAAAGATGTGTTCGAGCGGTTCAATCCCAAGGAAACACTCATGCTGCAGAAGTTCATCGATGGGCCGGAATGGCTCGACATCAAGGTCTGCATAAACGCCACCCAGCGCTCCAAGCACGAGATAGCGGAACGCGTCCGCTCGCTGGATCATCTTGGGATAGGCGTCATAGGTGGCGAGAAAATCGGGATATGTTTTTTTAACGAAACCCCGCATCGTTTCGTCGGTCCAAAGCCGGATATCCCAATCCGGATGCAGGCTGCGCCATGCATCGTAATAGGTTTGCATCTGCCGCGGCAGGTCAGTGGATTTCCAGGTGAAGTGCAGGATTTTGGGGATCATGGCGGCCCATGCGTAAAACTAGGCAGGGTTTACCCAACCCTGCCCTACGCGGCCACCACTATCTCACCCGTGACGGTCAGGCGGCTAAAGCCGACCCTATTACGCTATCAGGCTAGTCATACGTATCTTCATTCGCGCCAGCGGACAGCGGACCCTCGGCGCCCGGTAAATCCTCGTCGCGCGATCCCGAGGCGGCCTTCTTGTCCTTGTCAGGCAATGGCCGGCGGTCAGCCTCGGCGCGATGGGTGTCATTGGCTTGAGCGGTATTCGTCTCTTTAGGTTTGCTCATTTGCAATCTCCTTCAGTCTGAAGGAAATGCTTGAGCCACCCAAAGCGGTCCATCACGAATGCGCTCCTAGTTCATCCCCATTTGCTCAGCAGCGGACCGGCTTGGCCGCCCACCGGATCGGTTTTCGGCAAGGCCACCTGGGCGATGCATTCGTCCGCCCCCGGCCGCTCGCCAGGCTCGCCCTTCAACAAATCGGCGCTCATCCCTGGCGGATATGCACCTACCACCAGAAAGTCCGCGCTCGATCCGAGATTTTTATGCCCGACACCCGCTGGCAGAACCATAACATCGCCAGCGGTCACCTCGAACACCCGTCCCTCCGGCCCGCCAAGTTGTAGCCGCGCCGAACCGCGTGCCACGCCAAGACATTCATGCGCTGTCGAATGAAAATGATGGAAATCGTAGACGCCATAGCGCCAAGCACTCGGCCAGCCATTAACGTCGAAAAGCGCCTCCATCGCCTCGGGTGACGGCTCAGCAACCGCCCGCCGATAAATGATCACCGGCAGGCTATTGTTGGGAAATGTCCCATCATCGGCAAAATGCTCGATGGCGATATCAGCGAGATTGCCCTGCATTCAAAACTCCTTGGCCGAAGACGCAACGCGTCGCCCGGCCAAGGGTTCGCCTAGATATTGCCCGAGAACGTATCGCACTGGTTGGGCTCGCCCGACCGATACCCGCGCTCGAACCAGGTGCGGCGCTGCGCTGACGTGCCGTGCGTAAACGTCTTGGGCACGGCATAGCCCTGCATCCGCTCCTGCAGCTTGTCGTCGCCGATCTGCTCGGCAGCGTTCAGCGCTTCGTCAATATCGCCAGATTCCAGGAGGTTCTGCTCGCCGGCAAAGTTCGCCCAGACGCCGGCATAGCAGTCGGCCTGCAGTTCCACGCGCACCGAATAGGCATTGGCTTCTTCTTCGCTCATGCTCTGCCGACGCTCGTTGAAGTCAGGCAGCACGCCGGTCAGGTTCTGCACATGATGCCCGATTTCATGGGCAAGCACATAGGCCTGCGCAAAATCGCCGGGCGCGCCAAACTGCTGGCGCAGCTCATCGTAGAAACTGAGATCGATATAGACCTTGGAATCGACCGGGCAGTAGAACGGACCCATCCGCGAATCCGCAGTGCCGCAACCGGAATCCGTCTGGTTGGTGTAAAGCACCACCTGCGGCTCGGTGTATGTCTCGCCCGCAGCGGCAAACACCTGGTTCCAGAGATCTTCGTTCTCCTTGACGACGACGCCGACGAAATCGGCCATCTCGTCCTGACCTTCGGCCGGCAATTGGCGTGATGTCGTGCTCGATGGCGCGGCGCCCGAACTGCCGCCCAGCATGTCCATCGGGTTCTGTCCCGTGACCAGCCAGACGATGCCGAGCAACACAACGATCCCAATGATGCCACCGATGCCGCCGCGCGAGCCACCGCCGCCACCCGTCGGCAGTCGGATGCCACCACCACGGCCGAATGGCGAGCTGCCAAAGCCGCCGGAACTACCCGCCTGCCCGCGTCTGTCTTCGATATTGCTGCTGCGCTCGCGCCCACGCCATTTCATGGAGATTGCCCCTTCACAACGCTGTTATTGCTACCAACAAGAGACAAGGGTGGGAACAGGTTGCATCCTGTCGTTCGCTGTCATCGCAATGTCATAAATTGACCGCCTGGTAAAACAATCCTAGCCTCCCTCCGCCGCCGTCACGGCACCGTCACCGAACGGAGGCAAGAGCAGGTCTCGCCCTTTTTTGGGAGCGGCCATAGCCGGTTAACCGGCAACCGGAGGTGCACTTCCGGAAACAATGGCAAATACTTGGAGAAGTCGATGAATTTTCACCCGAGGATATCCCGCCGTACCTTTCTCGCCGGTTCCGCCAGTCTAGGAGCCATCGCGGCGATGCACCCCTTTGCCGTCCATGCGCAAGCCAATCAGGCCCATCTGCGCATCATCGAGACCACCGATCTACACGTCGCGGCACTTGCTTATGACTACTATGCCGACGCGCCCAATGACACGATGGGCCTCGCACGCACCGCCAGCCTGATCGAAGCCATCCGCGCCGAAGCCGGCAATTCCATGCTGCTCGACAATGGCGACATCATCCAGGGCAATCCGATGGGCGACTACATCGCCTATGAAAAAGGCCTCGATGGCAACGTCCACCCGATTATCGCTGCAATGAACACGCTGGGCTATGAAGCCGCGACCCTTGGCAATCACGAATTCAACTACGGCCTCGAATTCCTCGACAAGGCTCTCGAAGGCGCCGAATTCCCCTTCGTCTCCGCCAACCTCGTCCGTGGCGACCTCGCAGCCGATGCGCTTAGCGACGACACTTACATCACGCCCTATCGCATCGTCGAAAAGGAACTGACCGACGGCTCCGGCGCCACCAAGACCATCAAGGTCGGCCTCATCGGCTTCCTGCCGCCCCAGATCATGACCTGGGACGCGACGCACCTTGAGGGCAAGGTCAACACGCGCGACATCGTCGAAACCGCCAAGGCCTACGTGCCGCGCATGAAGGAAGAAGGCGCCGACATCATCGTCGCCCTCTCCCATTCCGGCATCGCCTCCGACCAGACGACTGGCGCCGAAAATGCCTCGCTGCAGCTTGCTGGCGTCGAAGGCATCGACGTCGTTCTGACCGGCCACCAGCACCTCGTCTTCCCCGGCCCCGATTATGAAGGCATCGAAGGCGTCGACATTGCCGCCGGCACCCTCGCCGGAAAGCCGGCCGTCATGCCCGGCTTCTGGGGCAGCCATATGGGCCTCATCGACCTCCTCCTGGAGCAGGACGCCGATGGCAAGTGGACCATCGCTTCGCACACCTCCGAGGCCCGCCCGATCTCCGAGCGCGTCGATGGCAAGGTGCAGCCGCTCGTCGAAGACGAAGCCGAAATCGTCAGCGCGGTTGGCGATGAACATCAGGAAACGCTCGACTACATCCGCCGCCCGGTCGGCGAAACCGCCGCCCCGCTCTATTCCTATTTCGCCCTCGTTGCCGATGATCCGTCCGTCCAGATCGTGAGCCAGGCCCAGACTTGGTATATCGAGCAGATGATGAAGGGCACAGAATGGGAAAGCCTGCCGATCCTCTCGGCGGCGGCTCCCTTCAAGTCGGGCGGCCGTGGCGGTCCCGACTATTACACCGACGTCCCTGTGGGCCCGGTCGCCATCAAGAACGTCGCCGATCTCTATCTCTATCCCAATACGATCCAGGCCGTTGTCATCACCGGCGCCGACGTCAAGAATTGGCTCGAACGCTCGGCAGGCATCTTCAACCAGATCGAAGCCGGCGCCAAAGATGCCGAATTGATCAATCTCGACTTCCCGTCCTACAATTTCGACGTCATCGACGGCGTCACCTACAAGATCGACCTCACCCAGCCCTCGAAATACTCTTCCGATGGCAAGGAAGAACCGAACCCCGATGCCAACCGCATCGTCGATCTGATGTATGACGGCAAGCCGGTCGATCCAGCTCAGAAGTTTGTCGTTGGGACCAACAACTATCGCGCTGGCGGCGGCGGCACCTTCCCGAACATCAATTCGGATGTGATCGTCTTCAAGGGACCAGATACCAACCGCGACATCATCGTGCGCTACATCATCGAAAACGGCACGATCGATCCCAAGGCGGACAGCAATTGGTCTCTGGGTCCCATCGCCGACACCACCGTCCTCTTCGCCACCGGCCCCAAGGCTGCCGAACACGTCGATGATGTCACAGCGATCAAGATCGAAGCGACAGGCGAAACCAACGAAGACGGTTTCGGCATCTATCGCATCACGCTCTAAGCCAACAAAAAGGGGAGCCGCTGGCTCCCCTTCCCTTATCGCACCGCAGCATCCAGCCGCTCCCGCAGCGCATCCAGCTCTTGCCGGAGCGCATCGATGCTTTCGAGCGATCCACCGGTCCCTTCGACGACCGCCAGTGGGATGGCCAATGCCTTGGTTTCCATCGCCCGCCCCTCGTCCGTCAGCTTGATCCGCACCTGCCGCTCATCGACCTTATCGCGCTCGCGGCTCACCAGCCCCCGCGCCTCAAGCCGCTTCACCAATGGGGTGATCGTGCCGGAATCGAGGAACAATCGCTCGCCCAAGGTCTTTACCGTGATGTCGTCCTTCTCCCAGAGCACGAGGAAGACGAGATATTGCGGATAGGTGAGATCGAGCGCGTCCAGCCGCGGCTTATAGAAACGCGTGAAGGCGTGTCCGGCCGAATAAATGGCAAAGCACAGCATCTGGTCGATCGTCGGCATCTTTTTAATAACCATGCGCCCTCTCCAACTTCGATCCAACCTATCCCACAAATTTCTATTGCGCGCAATTTAATTGTGCGCTATTGCATTCAGTGTCACGAGATTTCAGCCCTCTCACAGGAGCAAAACATGTCGATCAAGTCTGCAGTCTATACCGCCCACGCCCACACCACCGGCGGCCGCACCGGCACCAGCAAGACCGATGACGGTCGTCTCGCCGTAACGCTCGACACCCCCAAGGCCATGGGCGGCAATGATGGCCCGGGCACCAATCCTGAGCAGCTCTTTGCAGCCGGCTACTCCGCCTGCTTCCTCGGCGCGCTGAAGGCCGTTGCCCGCGGCGAAAAGATCAAGGTTCCCGACGAAACCACGATCGACGCTTCCGTTTCCTTCGGCGAAAACGCCAATGAAGGCGCCAAGGGCTTCAACATTGCGGTCGAGCTCAAGGTCAACCTCCCCGGCTTTTCCAAGGAAGACGCAGAATCCCTGGTCCACAAGGCCCACGAAGTCTGCCCCTATTCCAACGCCACCCGCGGCAATGTCGACGTCACGCTGACCGTTGCCTAAAACACCAAGGGCGCCGCAAGGCGCCCTTTCTTCTCTCCGGCTGCAGCTAATTTTCAGAACAAAATGGCCAGCCCCATCATCGCCAGAATGACGATGAGACCGATGCCGAGCAGCATCAAAACGAAGATGATCTTGGCAAGGCCTGCCGCACCAGCCGCGACGCCGGTGAAGCCCATGGCGCCCGATACGACGGCGACAACGATCAGAATAAGCAACAACTGCAACATGACGCTTCTCGCAGAATAGAACTCTGCAAAGAAGAACGCCGCGCACTGCGCAGCGTTCCAGTATGTTATCGTTCCTGAGCCGCAAAAAGCTCAGAAAAATAGAGATGCCACAGTCCTATGGCTTGAGGCTCATCGGCACGGGCGGCGCAGTCTTGATCACGGTGATCTTCACGCGCTCATTGGCCGCCATATAGGGATCGTTCGGGAAGAACGGCTCATCCGTCGCCCGGCCCGACACCGACTTGATCCGATCATCGCTCAGCCCGAATTCACCCAAGGTCGACCGCACGACATTGGCGCGATCGGCCGAAAGCTCCCAGGCGCCATAACGCGGATTTTCGTAGCGACCACCGGCAGCCGTGTGGCCCGAAATCGTCATCTGCGCATTGAGCTGCTGCAGATAGGGCGCCATCGCGGCAATCGCCGCACGCGTCGTCTCCAGCGGATATTTCGAACCCTCGGGGAACATGCGACGGCCCTGCTGGTCGACGATCTGGATATCGAGACCATCTTCGGTCTCTTCGATCATCAGGTTATCCATGAACGGGGTCAGCTCGGGCATGGACTGCCAAGCCTGGCGAATGCTCGCCGCAGCCGAGTGGAATTCCTGCGAATCCACCGATTTGAGATTGAATTCGGAATCGCTCGTCGCCTGCAATTCGCTACCATTCTCTTTGGCCTGCCCGCCCACAGCCTTCTCGGCTTCACCCGTGGTGGCGTCAGACGGCGATGCCGGCTCCTTGGCCGTGATGTCGGAAGCCGAGCCGGACATGCTCGCGCCTTCATTGTCCATGGCCTGCCCGCCCATGACCCCGCCTGCCCCGCTCGAGGAAAGGCTGATCGATGGTGGCGAGAAGTAGTCGGCGAGGCCCTGCTTTTGCTCCGCCGTCGTCATGTTGATGAGCCACATGAGGAGGAAGAAGGCCATCATGGCCGTCACGAAGTCGGCATAGGCGATTTTCCAAGCCCCGCCATGGTGGCCGTGACCACCCTTCTTGACCTTCTTGATGATAATTGGCTGTTCGAAATTGGCCATGGCCGCCCCGCAGAAAACTACTGCGCCGCCCCTCGGGGCGGCGCGTTACTCGAAAGATTTAGATCAGGTCGCAGCCGGGAGGGCTGCAGTGGCCTCTTCGACCTCGTTGAAGGTCGGGCGCACATCGCTCATCAGCGCCTTGCGGGCAAACTCGACAGCCATAACCGGCGGCTGGCCGCTGATATGGGCGAGAAGGCCAACCTTCATGGAAAGGAAATACTTCGATTCAGCTTCAAAGATGCCGCGCAGCGACTGCGCCATCGGGCCAAAGAAACCGTAGGCGACGAACACGCCAAAGAAAGTACCGACGAGAGCGCCGCCGATGAGGTGGCCGAGAACTTCCGGCGGCTCGGTGATGGCGCCCATGGTCTTGATAACGCCGAGCACGGCGGCCACGATGCCGAGAGCCGGCGTACCGTCCGCCAGCGCCTGCATGGCGCCGACGAGCTGTTCCTGCTCCTGGTGATGGGTTTCGAGTTCCTCGTCCATCAGCGCTTCCATCTCATGAGCATTGTTCGTGCCCATGGTCACCATGCGCAGATAGTCGCACATGAATTCCACTGCGTGGTGGTTCTTGGCAAAGGTTGGGAAGCGATTGAACAGCTCGGAATCGTGCGGGTTTTCGATATGCGGCTCGATCGCCAGCACACCCTTGGCCTGGATCAGCTTGTAAAGGCTGAACTGCAGGCCAAGCAATTCTACGTAGGCCGCCTTGTTGTAGCGCGGTCCTTTGAACAGCGTACCGAAAATGCCGATGGTCGACTTCAACACCCGGCCACTATTGCCGATGATGTAGGCGCCGATCGCGGCACCCAGAATGATGACGAATTCGAAGGGCTGCCAGAGAACTTCGACGTGCCCGCCCATTGCGGCATAGCCGCCGAGAACGCAGGCAAAGACAAAGATAACACCGATAATGAGACGCATCGAACCCGACCTGACGCAATACTGAAACTCGCGGGGGGAGCAGACCAGGCCTGCCATCTCCGACAGGGCCATAATGGCGGTCTACGCTTAACGGGCGGTATATTTTGCCGCCCGTCTTGTAGTCGCCGCGATTTGAAGCAAATCTGCCGCACCCAGCCGATATAGGTCCCGGAGAACAGTTTATGCGCCTTGCCATCGCGGCTCTAGCCCTGCTTATTGCCAGCCCAGCCTTTGCCAGCGAAGAGCAGGTTTATGCCGACATCGAGAATATTCACGGCAATGCCGACGGATTTTTCGAGCTTTTCTCGGACGTTCAGCAGGCATCTACCTATAATCCGGTCGATTTTGCCGCCTTCGCCATCTATCCGCTGACCATCAATGCCAATGGCGAAACTTACGACATCCTCAGCCAGCAGGATTTCGAAGACAACTTTGACACCCTCGTCACCCAGGAAACGATCGACGGAGTCGCGTCTCAGGATGTCGATGATCTGATCGTCACCAGCGAGGGCGTCGGCCTCGCCAATGGCGCCATGTGGATCACCAATGTCTGCCTCGACGATTCCTGCGCGGATACGCAGTGGGGCATTTTCTCGATCAACAACTGAGCCCATTGCGGCCAAGGGATGTGCAAGCTAGGTCAGACGGATGACCGCCAGCTTCCCCATCTATCTCGTCTCGACCCCCGGCCTTGAAGCGCCTCTTTGCGAAGAGGCGCTCGAAAATGGCTTCGCCTCGGCGCGCGTCACCGATGGCGGCGTCACCTTCGAGGGCACCTGGGCCGACGTCTGGCGCGCCAATCTCGTCCTCCGCGGCCCCACCCGCATCCTTGCGCGCTTCGCTGAATTCCGCGCCATGCACTTGGCTCAACTCGACAAGCGCTCGCGAAAAATCCCGTGGGGTGATTTTCTAAGCCGCAATGTCCCCCTCCGCGTCGAAGCGAGCTGCAAGCGCTCCCGCATCTACCACGCAGGCGCCGCCGCCCAACGTGTCGCCACCGCCATTGCCGAAGAGTTCGGCGCACCGATCACTGAGGACGCCGCCCTCCGCGTCATGGTCCGCATCGAAGACGACCTCGTCACCCTCAGCATCGACACCACCGGCGAGTCGCTCCACAAACGCGGTTTCAAGGAAGCGGTCAACAAAGCCCCCATGCGCGAAACTATGGCGGCCATGTTCCTGCGCCAATGCGGTTTTGATGGCATCGAGTCCGTGCTCGACCCCATGTGCGGCTCCGGTACCTTCGTCATCGAAGCCGCCGAAATCGCCTCTGGCCTCATCCCCGGCCGCCAGCGCAGTTTCGCCTTTGAAAGCCTCCCCTCCTTCGACGCCAAGGCCTTCGCCGCACTGCGCCCCGACACCTCCACTCTCACGCCGTCGGTTCTGTTTCACGGGTCGGACCGCGACGCTGGCGCCATTCGCATGGCGAACGAAAACGCCACGCGCTCCGGCGTCGACGCCATCACCCGCTTCGAGCAAAAATCCATCGAAGAACTCGAGCCGCCAGCCGGCCCGTCCGGCCTCGTAATCCTCAACCCACCCTATGGCACGCGCATTGGCGACAAAGCCCCGCTGGTCAGCCTTCACCGCACCCTTGGCAAAGTGCTCAAAACACGCTTTGCTGGCTGGCGCGTCGGCATCATCACGGCCGACAAGTCCCTTGCCCAAGCGACGGGCCTCAAATTCGAGCCGCCCCTGCCCCCGGTGCTCCATGGCGGCATTCGCGTCGCACTCTATCGATCGCAGCTCTAAGTAGAGCCGCAAGTTCAATTCGATACGATTTTAGTAAAATCCTAACCATACTGACAGCCATGCTACCACCGCATGCAACGTTCAGCTTTCCACGGGCTTCCCTTTATGTCTGTGCGAAAGGGGAAGCCGATGTCGAATCTTTCCAAGATCCTGGTAGTCGAAGACAGTCCACTGCTTCTGCTTGATCTGTGCGATCAGCTTGAGGAGATGGGTTACACCCCGGTATCGGCGACGACCGCTGCAACTGCTGCGCGTCTGGTCGATGATACGATCACCGCAATGATCACCGATATCGAACTTGGGCTTGGCCCTGATGGTCTGGCCCTCGCGCGGCTTGCTGCGCAGGCGCGACCTGGCTTGCCGATCGTGGTCGTCTCCGGCGGCGTTATTCCAACAGCGGCCGATCTGCCTACGGGCGCTATTTTCGTGCCCAAGCCCTATAGCCTCGATGCCGTTCTTGCCGCCCTACACAGCCAGAAAATGGCGACAGCAGCCTAAATAAGCAAAAGCCCCGGCCGAAGCCGGGGCAAATGGGAAGCCGCTTACTGGGAAGCTGGCGGTGTCGCCGGCGTCGTTGCCGGAGGCGTTGCTGGCGTAGTCGCCGGTGCTGGAGTGGTCGTGGTGTTCGACGGTGCATCTGCAGGCGGCGGAGCATCCCCACCACAAGCCGCAAGAGCCATAGCCGTGACAACTGCCAGAGCAGCAAATCGCAAGTTCTTCATATATACCTCATACAATGAATGATCGACTTTTGATCACGCCCATGTGAGGCGCCTAACAAGGCAGGTATTGGACCACTCTTGGGTCATTCTTGGGCAAAGATTAGGCAGGGATGACAGAAGCTAATCTCGCTGGTCGTGCAAATCCTGCACATAGAATTCTCGATTTGCCGCTAAGGTGGACCGCAACACGCAGTTTCACTGCGCTCTCCAATCGTCCCGCAGTATCCATTCTCCACGCCGAACGCGGAGAGCCATGGACAAACGCACCGCAAAGCACTCGGCCCCTTCCCTTCCCGCGACTCTTCGGTTAGACAGCCCACCTAACCACCATGTTCGGTCTTCTTCCCCGCGTTGCAGCGCTCAGTTGCCGTGCGGGTTTCGCGCGGACAGGTGTGTCCGGGCGATTCCTCCCCTCGCCCGCTTCCAAATTGTTAGAGAGCGAGCGCCATGCCAAAACGTACCGACATCAAATCGATCCTGATCATCGGCGCGGGCCCCATCATCATCGGGCAGGCATGCGAGTTCGACTATTCCGGCACCCAGGCCTGCAAGGCTCTGAAGGAAGAAGGCTACCGGATCATCCTGGTGAACTCCAATCCAGCGACGATCATGACCGATCCGGATCTGGCGCACGCGACCTATATGGAGCCCATCACCCCCGAAGTGGTGGCAAAAATCATCGAGAAGGAACGTCCCGATGCGCTCCTCCCCACCATGGGCGGCCAGACGGCGCTGAATTGCGCCCTATCGCTGCGCAAGATGGGTGTCCTCGAAAAGTTCGGCGTTGAAATGATTGGCGCGACCGCCGAAGCCATCGATAAGGCCGAAGACCGCGAACTCTTCCGCGATGCCATGAAGAAGATCGGGCTCGAAACCCCGCGCTCCATGCTCGCCCACAACACCATTGAAGCCCTGCAGGCGCTTGAGGTCATCGGCCTCCCCTGCATCATCCGCCCGAGCTTCACCCTTGGCGGCACCGGCGGCGGCATTGCCTATAACCGCGAAGAATATCTCGCCATCGTCGAGAGTGGCGTAGACGCCTCTCCCACCAACGAAGTCCTCGTCGAAGAATCCGTTCTCGGCTGGAAGGAATACGAGATGGAGGTTGTCCGCGATAAGAAGGACAACTGCATCATCATCTGCTCGATCGAGAATATCGACCCCATGGGCGTCCACACCGGCGACAGCATCACCGTCGCCCCGGCCCTGACCCTGACCGACAAGGAATACCAGATCATGCGCGACGCCTCGCTGGCGGTTCTGCGCGAGATCGGTGTTGAAACCGGCGGTTCCAACGTTCAGTTCGGCATCAACCCTGCCGATGGCCGCATGGTCGTCATCGAAATGAACCCGCGCGTCTCGCGCTCCTCGGCTCTCGCTTCGAAGGCCACCGGCTTCCCGATCGCCAAGGTCGCCGCCCGCCTCGCCGTCGGCTACACGCTCGATGAACTCGAAAATGACATCACCGGCGGCGCCACCCCGGCGTCCTTCGAGCCGACCATCGACTATGTTGTCACCAAGATCCCGCGTTTCGCGTTCGAGAAATTCCCCGGCGCTGACAACCGCCTGACCACTTCCATGAAGTCGGTCGGCGAAGCCATGGCCATCGGCCGCAACTTCCAGGAATCGCTCCAGAAGGCCCTTCGCTCGCTCGAAACCGGCCTCACCGGCCTTAACGAGATCGGCATTCCCGGCCTCGGCGAAGGCGAAGACAAGAACGCCATCAAGGCCGCCCTCGGCACCCCGACACCGAACCGTCTCCTCCACGTCGCCGAAGCCATGCGCCTCGGTCTCACTAACGAAGAAATCTTCGAAGCCTGCAAGATCGACCCGTGGTTCCTCGAGCAGATGCGCGGCATCGTCGATATGGAAGCCAAGGTCAAGGAATTCGGTCTCCCGCAGGACGCCGCTAACCTGCGCCAGCTTAAGTCCATGGGCTTTTCGGACTCCCGTCTCGCCCAGCTCGCTGGCGTCAAGACCTCGGATGTCCGCAAGCTGCGCCATAGCCTCGAAGTGCGTCCCGCCTATAAGCGCATCGACACGTCCGCTGCCGAATTCGCGTCACCAACCGCTTACATGTATTCGACCTACGAAGCCCCCTTCGGCGGCAAGGTCGAAGACGAATCCCGTCCTTCCGACCGCAAGAAGGTCGTCATCCTCGGTGGCGGCCCCAACCGCATCGGCCAAGGCATCGAGTTCGATTATTGCTGTTGCCATGCAGCCTTCGCGCTGGCTGACGCCGGCTACGAAACCATCATGGTCAACTGCAATCCGGAAACTGTTTCGACCGACTACGACACCTCCGACCGCCTCTATTTCGAGCCGCTGACCGAGGAAGACGTCATCGAAATCCTGCTGCGCGAAAAGCAGAACGGCACGCTCCATGGCGTTATTGTGCAGTTCGGCGGCCAGACCCCGCTCAACCTCGCCGAGGCCGTGCAGAAGGCCGGCGTGCCGATCCTCGGCACCCAGCCCGACTCCATCGATCTCGCTGAAGACCGCGATCTGTTCATGAAGCTGCTCAACCGTCTCGAGTTGACTCAGCCTAAAAACGGCATTGCCTACAGCCTTGAACAGTCTCGCCTTGTTGCCGAGCGCTTGGGCTATCCGCTGGTCATCCGCCCGTCCTATGTCCTCGGCGGCCGTGCCATGGCGATCGTGCACAGCGCGAACGAGTTCGAGCGTTACATTCAGGATACCCTCACCGGCCTCGTGCCGCCCGATATCCTCCAGCGCTACCCCAATGACCGGACCGGCCAGATCAACTCTGTCCTCTCCGACAATCCGCTGCTGTTCGACGCCTATCTCTCCGGCGCTATCGAAATCGACGTCGACGCCCTCTGCGATGGCAAGGACGTTTTCGTTGCCGGTATCATGGAGCACATCGAAGAAGCCGGCATTCACTCCGGCGACTCGGCCTGCTCCCTGCCGCCACGGAGCCTGCCGCCCGAAGTCATCGAAGAACTCAAGCGCCAGACCCGCGAACTCGCTTTCGCGCTCAAGGTCGGCGGCCTGATGAACGTCCAGTATGCTTATAAGGACGGCAAGATCTACCTGATCGAAGTGAATCCGCGCGCCTCGCGCACCGTGCCCTTCGTCGCCAAAGTCATCGGCGAACCCATCGCCAAGATCGCCTCGCGCATTATGGCCGGCGAAACGCTTGCCAGCTTCAATCTCACCGAGAAGAAGCTTAAGCACATCGCCGTCAAGGAAGCCGTGTTCCCGTTCAACCGCTTCCCCGGCGTCGATACGGTTCTCGGCCCTGAAATGAAGTCGACCGGCGAAGTCATCGGCCTCGACAACAATTTCGCCATCGCCTTTGCGAAATCCCAGATGGGCGCCGGCCAGAAGGTGCCAACCTCAGGCAAGGCCTTCATCTCCGTCCGCGACGACGATAAGCAGTACATCGTCGACATGGCCCGCCATCTGGTCGAAGCCGGCTTCGAAATCCTCGCGACCGGCGGCACCCAGCGCTATCTCGTTGACAACAATGTGCCAGCGACCAAGATCAACAAGGTCCTCGAAGGCCGTCCACACATCGTCGACTCGATGAAGAACGGCGGCGTTCAGCTGGTGATCAACACGACGGACGGTCTCAAGTCGATCTCCGACAGCCGCGACATCCGCCGCACCGCGCTCTACTCGAAGATCCCCTACTACACGACCATCGACGGCGCCCTCGCCGCCGTAGAAGGCATCGTCGCCCTTCGCCAAGGCAGCCTCCAGGTCCGCGCCCTGCAGGAATATTTCGCAGTCTAATCCAGCCACAATCGTGCCTCCCTCTAAATAGAGGGAGGTAGCGACGCTAGGCCCGAAGGCTTAGCAAAGCTAGGCGCACGTTACTTCGCCGGACAATCTTCAGTCGTCGTCTGCGACGTCAGCTTCCCATCGACAACACTGACGACGCTAGCCTCGATGCTCCGCTGCCCCACACTGGCATCGCAACTATCGATATAGACATCGGGCAGCGTCTGGATCACCTCGGGCGCGTCGCCGAGCTTGACCGCACTGAGCCCGATCGCCATCGTCCCCATATTGTAAAAGCTCCCCTCGCCCACGAGCTCATCGATCCCGTCCCCATCGAGATCAACCGCCACCACGGGCCGTGAAAACGCCGCATCCTCTGGCAATGCCCAATCGGCCACCTGTTCGTCGCCAGCAAACACAACGAGACGCTGATCGAGCTTCGGGAAGGGATCGGCCGCAGCCGGCGATCCATTGCTCACGAGATATCCGATCTCGTCCGCCCCAGCCTTGGTAAAAGCCCCCTTCACCTCACCAAGCACCTCAACACCGCCACCGATCTTTTCGGCGATCGGGCTCCACTGCGCTGTATCCGCAATATCGAGGGCATTGCCGTCATTATAATCGATCACAACCTGGTCCTGTGCCAAGGCTGGCCCGGTCAACAGACCTGCCGCTACAATGATCGTCGTCGCACGAAACACCATTTTGCTACTCCCTATCTTTCGCTCAGCTTTGAGGACCCGCGCGGCAAAACCAAGGCTAGCCCGGAAAACTAGTGGCGAGCACGATCAGCCAGCTCACAACGGCGCCAATCCATAAAATGAGAAGATAGGTCAGTCGCCGCGGCCAATCCCCGACGCCCCGCTGCTTGAGCGCATAGCCAACGGGACCCGCCACGAGAAAGCTAAACGGCCAGATCAGCCCCACCGCGATCAGCACCGGCCAGACCCAGGGCCCGTTCCAGTCATCAAGCGGCGGATAAAACATCGAGACTACCGGAAACGCGACGCCATAAAGCGCCATGCCAAGCATGCCGAGGCTTGCAAAACCGCCGATCAAAAACAGCACGAAGGCCAGCACGGACCATTTGATCGCGCCGATATAGCCAAGAACAGACCTGAGCATGGGCAGCTCCTCCGTGCTGCCCTAATGCCAGACCGCACCCACTGGTTGCCGCCAAACCCGTTTGCCATCAGACGAAAAACCGATCCACCAGAGCCAAAGCGCCATCGATATCTTCATCGCTGACATCGAGATGCGTCACCCAACGCTGTTGTCCATAGCGCCCGGTAATGCCGACGCCATTCTCGCCAAGATAATGGCTGAGCCGATCGCCCAGTTCGGGCTCGGCCTCCACCCAGAGAATATTGGTATCCGGCATCGTCAACTTCAGCGCCTTATGCCCTGCCAGCCCCTCGGCCAGCCGCTTTGCCCGGCGATGGTCTTCGGCCAAGCGCACCACATTGTTCTCGATCGCATAGAGCCCCGCCGCCGCCAGCATCCCTGCCTGCCGCATACCGCCGCCCAGCATTTTCCGATGCCGCCGTGCCGTGTCGATCAGATCTTTGCGCCCAACGAGGACCGATCCAACCGGCGCCCCCAACCCTTTGGAAAGGCAGATGGAAACCGTATCGAACGGCGCCGAAAACTCGGCGATCCCCAAGCCCAATTTCGTCACGGCATTGAACGCCCGCGCGCCATCGAGATGCAGCCCCAACCCGTGCTTGCGCGCAATGCCAGCGACTTCGTTCATATAATCGACGGGAAGCACACGGCCCCCAAAGGTGTTCTCGAGTGCAATGACGCGCGTAACAGCAAAATGGCTATCGCCCGGCGCCTTGATCGCTGCCTCGATTTCCTTCGGGTTCATCGTGCCGTCGGCCCGATGCGCAATCGGCTGCGGCTGGATCGAGCCGAGCACGGCAGCGCCGCCCGCCTCATATTTGTAGAGATGGGCATTCTGTCCAGCGATAAACTCCTCGCCACGCCCACAATGGCTCATCAGGGCGAGAAGATTGGACATCGTCCCCGAAGGCACGAAAATTGCGGCCTCCTTGGTCAAGAGACCTGCCATTTTCTGCTCGAGCAGATTGACCGTCGGATCATCGCCAAAAACGTCGTCGCCCACTTCGGCCGCAGCCATGGCGGCGCGCATGCCCTGGCTTGGCCTTGTCACTGTGTCGGAGCGAAAATCGTGGCGAATGCTATTCATGGGAGCCTCCAGTCGGACGCTCCCCTTGTGCCAAGGCGGGAGAGATTTGGCTAGGCGGCGACGTGGTCGCCGGCTTCGCCGTCATTGGCCGCGGTCAATTCGATCATCGGCTTCTGCGCCACGACCAGGATGCCCGTAATCGGCGCTCCCCGGTCCATCCGCAAGACCGCGGTCTCAAACCGCAGGATATCGAGGCCCGCCACCACCAGCGCATCGCGCGTCGCGGCAACGCCATGGGCATAGCGCAGGCTTGGGCGGAGGAAGAGCGCTTCTTCCCCATCATGCGCCTCAAGCGAAAAGGCCACGAGCCCGCCGGGCTTCAGCGCCGGCACCAAGGCCGCCAATACAGGCTGCAGCGCACCGCAGTAGATGAAAACATCCGCCGCGGTCATCAGGTCAGCCTCGGCGCGCCGCGTATTCAGCGCGGCCACCAGCTCTGCCTTCTGCAGGCTGTCATAGATCCCCTTGCGCGCAGTTTCGGCAATCATCGCTGCAGAAATGTCGACGCCTTCGAGGAAATCGACCTTCTGCCGCAGCCGCTCGCCCATCAGGCCCGTGCCGCAGCCAAGGTCCACCGCCTTGGCAAAACGGGCGATCCCCAGACGCCCCATTTCCTCGACCACCATAGCGTCGATAATTTCCGGCACCCGGTAGCCCAGCTTGCCGACCAGCGCATCTTCGAACTGCGGCGCATATTGGTCGAACAGCGCTTCGACATAGCTCGTCGCGGTGCCTTCACCCGCCGCGCCCGCGTCATGAGCCGCGAGCTTCAGCCGCGCGCCGAAGACACCTTCGTCATCGAGCGCTTCGAGCCGACGCCAGGCAGAAATCGCGCCCGAGACATCGCCGGTTTTCTCGCTATAGGTCCCAAGCAGGTCCCAGCCGGCCGCCCATTCCGGCGCCAGCTCCAGCGCCTGCCCCATCAGTTCGGCCGCTGCGGCGTAGTCGCCACCTTCGGCCAGCATGCGGGCATAGTCCGCCCGTCGGTCGGCAATGACATCGCCGGAGGAGTAAAACGCCTTGGTCAAGACGAGGAACTTTCGAGAAAACCGCCAACCTTGCGCGGCGCGCGGGGTGTGCCGGAAAAGCCGGGTCTTGGCAAGATAAATGCGCGCAACATCGTCGTGATTGCGTGCGTCGAGGCTTTCTATCGGCACGGCTCTAGGCTACAACACGCCCAGTTTGGGGAGCCCTCCTCAACCTCTCCAGGCCCGCCAGCCTCCCTGACGTCCTGGATTGCTCCGCTGAAACCGGAGCGTTGCGGCATTGATATCGATTGCAGCCTGGCAGAAATTCAATTCTGCTGGGCCATACTTGTTGGAAAAACCACATATTGTCGCAAGGTTTGTTTCACGCTAGGGTGAACGGATCGAATATTGCGGCCGACTGATTTAACGACGCGAATGCCATTCGCTAATGCTGACGTCACTTTCCGAACATTCGATATCGTCTAGATCCCGGTCGGGTGCATCGATTGGGGTCATATTGCAGCGACTGCACGAGGGAACGCGCATCATGGCAACGGGCACCGTTAAGTGGTTTAATGGCCAAAAAGGGTTTGGCTTCATCCAGCCGGATGAAGGTGGAGCGGACGTTTTCGTCCACATTTCCGCCGTCCAGCGTTCAGGCCTGAATGGCCTGGATGAAGGCCAGAAGATCACCTACGAAATCGTCAAGGACAAGCGGACGGGCAAGTCTGCCGCCGACAATCTAGTGGCCAGCTAAGCCAAGGTTCGTCCAATCGATGGAGCGCGTCCGCATGCGGGCGCGCTTTTGTTTTGGGTTGATGGAAGCCTATTGCCCGTCGGGCGCCACGCGGATCAGCCTGCCGTTTTCAGCGTCGGTCAGCAGATAAATCGCGCCATCTCCCGCCACACGCACATCACGGATGCGCCCGAGTTGTCCTTCGAACAGCCGCTCTTCGCCCACCACGGCATTGCCATCCATATCGAGCCGCACCAATACCTGCCCGCTTAAGCCGCCAAGTAGTAAGTCACCCTCCCAATCAGCCAAAAGCGTGCCTTCATAGAAGTCGAGGCCCGACGGGGAAATGGATGGATCCCAATAGTGGATCGGCTGCTCCAGCCCCTCCTTCTCGGTTCCCTCGCCGATGGACAGGCCCGAATAGTCGACACCATAGGTGATGATCGGCCAGCCGAAATTGTCGCCCGCCGTGGGCATGTTGACCTCATCCCCGCCGCGCGCCCCGTGCTCCACGGTAAAGAGTGCACCGTCCGATGGCCTGATCGTCGCGCCCTGCGGATTACGATGACCGATGCTCCAGAATTCTGGCGCCCAGCCCTCCGTCTTTGGATTGTCCGCCGGCACCGACCCATCGGGCCCGATACGCACCACGCCACCCGCGAGATCCTCAGCATCCTGCGCCCGGTCCATCGTTCCGCGGTCGCCAAGCGTAACGAAGAGTTTGCCGTCCTGCCCGATGGCGATGCGCGAACCGAAATGCCGCGTCGAATTGTCAAAGTTGTTCATGCGGAAGATCACCGACTGATCTTCCAACCGCGCCGCGCCATCCTCCAGAACAAGATTCGCCGCCAACACAGCCGTCCCCGTTCCCCGCTGCAAACCCGCTGATTCTGCAGGCTCTGAGAAGGTCATGAACAGCCTGCCGCTCGTCTCGAAGTCAGGTGCCAGAACCACATCGAGTAAGCCGCCCTGCCCGCGCGCCACGACCTCGGGCACCCCATCGACGGTGATCCGCTCACCGGCATCGTCGAGGACCAGCAATTGCCCGCTTCGCTCGGTCACGAGAAACCGCCCATCAGGCAGGAAGGCCAATCCCCACGGATGCTCCAGGCCATCGGCCACCACCGTCGCGGTAAGCGATCCGGCGCTACTGTCCACAGTCTGCCCCTGTGCGTTCGATGCGACCGAAAGCATCAGGGAGAGGGTAACAAGCGGCAGAACTGGCAGGGAATGTCGCATGAGGCATAGCCTTTCTGGTGTTTTGCGGAATGTGCCCTTGAACAGTGGCATAAAGCGAATATCTCACTACACACACTGGCTTGACCGCAACGCGTCGCGCGGGCAAGTTGGCCTCATCTCCCTCAAAACTTATCGTGAAGCTTTGGCCGAACGGCGTTTGGCGGGAGACATCATGCAGGGTCGCGATCGCACTGGTCGGACCCAACCTACAACCTGATCAAGGCGCGCGGTGGCGTTTCCATGTGGAACCGTCAGGGCGCGCCGGATTCATTTGCCTGAAGCCCATTGGAGGCGAGACGATATGGATAAGGTCCCGATGACCGTCCAGGGACACAAGGCCCTGACTGCAGAGTTCGAGCACCGCACCAGCAACGAGCGCCGTCGCATCATCGACGCCATCGCTGAAGCCCGCGCTCACGGGGACCTTTCTGAAAACGCCGAATATTCGGCGGCCAAGGAACAGCAGAGCCTCAACGAGGGCCGCATCAAGGAGCTTGAAACGCTCCTCGCGCTCGCCGACATCATCGATGTGAGCAAGCTTTCGGGCTCGTCCGTCAAGTTCGGCGCGACCGTGACCTATGTCGATGAGGACACCGAAGAGGAAAAGACCTATCAGGTCGTGGGTGACCCGGAAGCCGATGCCTCGGCCGGCCGCATCTCCATTTCCTCGCCCATCGCCCGCGCCATGATCGGCAAATCCGAGGGCGATTCGTTCGAGGTTGCGGCGCCGGGCGGCTCGCGCAGCTATGAGATCGTCAAGATCAAGTACGTCTGACGCGGTTTTTGCGGGTTGAGGCCCAATATACTGTGTCTTTCCAGCACTTTCACGGGCCCCGAACGGGGCCCGTCGTCATAGTGCCTTGAAACCGAACCTCATCGGCTCTTAATTAGGCCCTGAGGGAGTTTTCCTTTTTTATTTGAGAGGCGTCGCGATGCACGCGAAAGTCATCATCATTGGCTCCGGTCCTGCCGGCTATACCGCCGCGATTTATGCTGCGCGCGCCATGCTCGAGCCGGTGATGATTCAGGGCCTTCAACCGGGCGGCCAGCTCACCATCACTACCGATGTCGAAAACTATCCCGGCTTCGCCGACGTCATCCAGGGCCCCTGGCTCATGGACCAGATGAAAGCGCAGGCTGAGCATGTCGGCACCAAGATGGTCAACGACATCATCACCCATGTCGATTTCGACCGCCGCCCCTTCGTCCTCACGGGCGATAGCGGCGATACCTACACCGCCGATAGCATCATCATCTCGACCGGCGCCCAGGCCAAGTGGCTCGGCCTGCCATCCGAGCAGAAGTTCCAGGGCTTTGGCGTCTCCGCCTGCGCCACCTGCGATGGCTTCTTCTATCGCGGCAAGCAGGTGCTCGTCGTCGGCGGCGGCAATACGGCTGTCGAAGAAGCCCTCTTCCTCACCAACTTCGCCGAGAAGGTGATCATGGTGCATCGTCGCGGCGAATTCCGCGCCGAGCGCATCCTCCAGGAACGCCTCTTCAAGAACCCCAAGATCGAAGTGCGCTGGCATCATGAGATCGCCGAGGTCAATGGCACGCCTATGCCGCCATCGGTCAATGCGGTCACCCTCAAGGATAACGCCACCGGCCGCATCTATGAGCAGCCCATCGACGGTGTCTTCGTCGCCATTGGCCACGCGCCCGCCACCGCAATTTTTGCCGGCAAGCTCGACATGAAGCCGGGCGGCTACCTGCAGGTCAAACCCGGCAGCACCGAAACCAATATTCCGGGCGTCTTTGCCGCGGGCGACGTGACCGACGATGTCTATCGTCAGGCCGTCACTGCCGCAGGCATGGGCTGCATGGCCGCGCTCGATGCGGAACGCTTCCTTGCTGAACACGAACTTGCCGAAGCGGCTGAGTAGGCTGCGTCAGTATGTTCTGTGAAAAAGACACGACCGTCATAATGAATGCCCGACTTTTGGCTAAGCCGGGTCTGCTGCAGCTCACCGGCTGACCGTTAACGAGAAAGCGTCATGAAAATGCTCGATTGGGACAAGCTTCGGATTTTCCACACGGCCGCCGAGTCGGGCAGTTTCACCCATGCCGCTGAAAAGCTCGGCATGAGCCAGTCGGCCGTCAGCCGGCAGATTTCAGCGCTCGAGGACGATCTCGGCCTCAAACTCTTCATTCGCCACGCGCGCGGACTGGTGCTCACCGAAGTCGGCGAGCAGCTCTTCCGCACCGCCCACCGCATGCACTGGGAATTGCAGCAGGTGGAAACGCAGATGTCCGAAAGCCAGGACGAGCCCACCGGCCCCCTGATCGTCACCACGACAGTCGGCATCGGCTCCACCTGGCTCTCCTCGCGGCTCGATGAGTTCTTGAAACTTTATCCGCTGATCCAACTCGAAATCCGCCTCAACGATTCCGAACTCGATCTCGCCATGCGCGAGGCCGACGTGGCCATCCGCCTCCACCGCCCCAATCAGTCGGAAATGATCCAGCGCAAGCTGTTCACGGTCCACAATTACTTCTACGCCAGCAATTCATACATCGACGAACACGGCATGCCGCGCTCGCTGGACGATCTCGACAATCACCGCATCATCAGCTTCGGCGAGCCTGTCCCGTCTTATCTCGGCGACATCAACTTCCTCGAGCGCATGGGCCGCTCGGAATCGAGCCCGCGCCGCGCCTCCCTCAAGGTCAATGCCATCTACGGAATGATGCAAGCCTGCCGCGCCGGCATCGGCCTCGCCATGCTCCCGGCCTATGTGACCGAGAAGGAAGACGGCCTCGTCCAGGTGCTTCCCGAAGTCGAACTCCCGGCCTACGAAGCCTATTTCGTCTACCCACCCGCCCTCAAAAACTCCAAGCGCGTCGGCGTCTTCCGCGACTTTTTGGTCTCGAAGGCGAGAGAGTGGAGCTTCTAATCGTCCCAAACGGCAAATCGCCTCAATGGAGCGATTTGAGATCAAAAGGGCATGATGGCTACTGGATCGGCGGTTATGACAACAGGCACTTTACCCCCTGACCGTCACCCCGGCGTAGGCCGGGGACCTCCGGCACCCGTCGCGAGCTCATCTCGGAAAACGGATCCAGAGCCCGTCGCGCTAAAATGGTGACCCAGCAATGCGCCACAATCTCGCCCTGACGATCGCCCTCTGCACCCTCGCCACCCCTGCCCTCGCCGCGCCCTTCTATACCGTCCCCTCGTCCTCGATGATGCCGACCCTCGGCGAGGGCGATACCTTCCTTGCCGTCCCCTACGCGGCCGATAAGCAGCGCGGCGATATCATCGTCTTCTCCATGGGCACCGAAGTGCATGTCAGCCGCATCATCGGCGTTCCCGGCGACATGGTCACCATCATCGGCGGTATCGTCTTTATTAACCGGACGCCTTTGGCGCAGACCCAACTCGTCACGCCCATCGAAGCCGGCTGCCCAGACCTCACCCCTCCCTCGGAGAAATGCGCCTTTTATCGCGAAGCGCTCGCCGAAGGTTCCAGCCACGTCATCATCAGCACGGCGACCGACTCCCATTTCGACAACACGCAAGCTCAAACGGTCGGCGAGGGTCAATACTTCGTCCTCAGCGACAACCGAGACAACGCCGTCGATAGCCGCTTCTTCGGCCCCGTCAACGAAAGCGCCATTCTTGGCATTGTTCACAACCTGACTTTCAGCCCTCGGCCCGGCTCGTGGACCGACCGCCTCGAAGGCTTTCCAGACGCAAAATGAACCCACCCCGCATCACCACGATCGCCCTCGATGCCGACGACACGCTCTGGCAAAACGAGCAGTTCATCCGCCTCACCGAACAGCGCTTCATCGATCTTCTCAAGGACTATACCGATGCGCCAAATCTGAGTGAGCGCCTTCTCGCCTCAAGCGCCAAGAACCTGCAATTCTACGGCTTCGGCATGAAGGGTTTTACGCTTTCCATGATCGAGACCGCGCTCGAAGTCACAGAACATCGCGTGCCGGCCACCGTCATTGCCGAACTCCTCGCCGCAGGGCGTGAATTGCTCACCTACCCCATCGAAACGTTGCCCTATGTCGATGCCGCACTGGCAAACCTGCAAGAAAGATACCGCCTGATCCTCGTAACCAAGGGCGATCTCTTCGATCAGGAGCGTAAGCTCGCCGCCTCTGGCCTCGCTGACTTTTTCTCCGCCATCGAAATCGTCGCCAATAAGGATGCGAAGACCTATGCCCGCATTTTCGATTCCCATACCGATGGCGCCTCCCACACGGTGATGGTCGGCAATTCGCTCCGCTCCGATATTCTTCCCGCTCTCGAAGCTGGCGCTTTCGCCGTCTACGTTCCGCATGACCTGACTTGGTCCTATGAACACGCCGAAGAGCCGGCAAATGAAACGCGCTACGCCCGCATCCCGCACCTGGGCGAGTTGCACGCCGCCATCGCCGCCTTCGAGCAAATGCGCTAGGTTTGGCGCCGCCACGCCAAGCGGAGTTCAATCATGCTGCGTCTTGTTCTCACCGCCATGGGACTGTTGCTGACCAGTGCAGCAGCCATGGCCGCATCGCCCACCCCCGCTGACTTCGGCGACGCCTTTTGCCGCGCGAGCCTTGATGGCGATATGTCGCCGATCGAAGACGCATTGTCTCCGGCCCTGTCCGTCATCGTCGTCGACGCCTGGGCCGAGAGCGATGCACTGCAAGCAGCGGCGCCCGACGAAAAACCGCCTCTCGGCGATGGCCTCCCCTGGCGCAGTTGGCAGGACTATGCCGATGGTTGCGATGTCGGTGCAATCGAGAGCAATGCAGATACTGCAAAGGTCGAGATCAGCTACAGCTTCACCAGCGATTCCGCCGCCAACTATTCCGACCGTCTCAATCTCATAAAAACCGACAAAGGCTGGGTTCTGGACGATATCGAATACGACACCGGTGACGCGCTGCGCACTTCGTTGGCAGCATCCTTCGTCGATCAGCCCATAAATTAGGCTGCGTCAGCACGCCGCAGATTGAGCCTTTGTCGTTGATTCAACTCGGAAATTCGGCGAGACATGCGCATATCGCATGCCTGACATGTCAGTACCCTGGTTGGCGAATGGGCAAGGCGCTCATATATCGAGCACATCACAGCGCGGATGTTTCTCCTCCTCCCTTGCAACGCGCTGCGTTCCCTCCTTCGGGCTTCGGCCCGACCCTCTAAGGCTTCGCTCTCCCCTCGGGCGAAGCCTTTTTCTTTCCCCCCCTTCTGATTTGATAACGTGGCGCTTGTGCTTTTGCCGAATGCACGCGTTTGCAATTTTTTCAGCAGCCTTGCAAAAATGCATGGCTGACATGTCAGTGGCCGTATTGCCGACTAAGTCAGTAGAGTACATATAGGTCGTGTCGCTGAGACGCGCTCCGAACTCCTCCTCCCTCGGATCCCGTATCGCGACACCGAGCTAAGGGTCTTTTCCTCCTCCCTAGACCCAAGGCTCACGGCAGATGGCATATCCTCCTCCCTTGCCTCTGCCCCACTTTCGATTTGGCTTCGGCCCAGTCATCAGGCTCCAACTTCGGTTGGAGCCTCTTTTTTTGCCCAAACGCATTTGGACAGGCCAGCCACCGCGCTGGCGGTACAGCTACGTCACCGGTCTCATCTCAAACTCAATTGTCACCCCGGCGAAAGCCGGGGCCCATCCTGAGATGCCACCCAGCAAGAACACTCTCCGTACAATCCGGGGCCACCCCCCCCCCTTGTCCTTTCCGGCACTAAACTCTCCCACCCATCGAACTTCCCTCGGGCTTGCCCCGAGGGTCCACGCGGGAGCCACGAACATCAGTGCCTAGCGGAGTGCCCCTCGGGTCAAGCCTGAGGGAAGCACGGTGAGCGGAGTGCGCCGGAGGCGGAAACACCCGCTCAAGGAGCTGGCGGCCTTTCCCCGCCCCTCACCCTCCAATCGCCCCCTCACACCACTTCCATACAAGCTGCTCAAATTTTGGACAGAATGTCGCTGTGCCTATTGCATAGCTGACATGTTGGAACCCGCATTGCTGACCAAACGGTCAAAATCTATATTCGGTCTTGTCGATGCGACGCCGCTCCTTATCCTCCTCCCAAGGACCCGCGACGCCCGACACCGGGTTGTAACCGTATCCTCCTCCCTCGGTTATGGCCCACCGGCTTGGTGCAAATCCTCCTCCCTTGCATCGGGCCAACACTTACGATTTGGCTTCGGCCCTATCATTGGGCTCCAACTTCGGTTGGAGCCCCTTTTTTTCGCTGCAGCGATTCTGCATGGCAGCCCTTCTCATTGAGCGTTTGTCGTTAAACCGACAAAGTCAGATAGTCCGTCTTGAAGGTGGTGTACGTGGTGTACCACCCCTCCAAGGTCAGCGGCTCTGCCGAAGACCCCTGGCCCCACCCATCCCCTCGGGTGGGGCCTCTTTATTTCTCCCCTCCCTCGATACAATTTGCTCAGCGCACCCGGCAAAACATGCCGTCTGGCCAATTCGTCTATTTCTACATCGTTGATTTCAAACGTAAATTAAACGGCACAAGGTTTGCTTAACCATTGGTAGCAAGGAGAACGCTGCCATGGTCGCCATCACCAATTCCTATTACACCGCCTATTCGACCGCGACATCGTCGGGCAGCGCCTCCGCCGCAACGACGGCAACCGCCAGCGCCAAAACACAGACGACGACCACGGCAACCGCCACATCATCCTCTGCCACCTCCATCACGCTGTCAGACGCGGCAAAAGCAGCCCTCTCCGAGCGCTCCTTCGCCGCAGTCCTCGCCGATGCGCGCACCAAGCTGACCGAATTGCTCGAAGCCGCCGGCCGTAAATCGCCGCTCCAAAACGGCGAATTGGCGCTGGATATGTCGAGCCTTGATTCTCGCGAGCTTTATGCGATGGCGAGCGACAAGAGTTTTGCCGCCGACCAAAACGACGCCGCCAAGCTCGAAATGCAGCGTCGCATGGAAGCGGCCCTCGCAGGCCCGCTGTCCATTGCGAAGGTCACCGGCAATTACACCGGCCTCTACAATGCCGCAGCGACCTTCCTCGACGCTCTTGGCCCCGAGGAAAAAGCCAGTGCCGATTGGCAGGCCTCGCGCGCTGCGGTTACCGAAGGCCTCAAGCAACTCCAGATCGATTCCAAGACCTTGCCTGAAGCTGGCGAGAATGATCCCGTCGCGACCTATATCAAGCTTCTCGAAACCCGCGGCGCGCTCGACCAGTCCATGGCGAGCCTTGCAACTAACGCCCGCACCACCATCGACAAGCGCTATGCCGATGCCACCGCCGCCGGCAAAATCCCGACCTTCAAACCGAACGGCACGGGCGCCTTTATCGATCTGTCGGATCTATCGAGCCGCACGCTCTCGTCCATCGTCCTCGACAAGGAAAGCCAGTTCTCGTCCCAAGAAGTTGCGGCCGCAAAGTCCGAACTGCGCACCAAATCGAGCGCCGTGCTCATGGCCGGCCTCAAATCTGCGTCCAAATCCTCAGACCCCACCGCGTTCAGCCAGAATGTCATCTCGGCATTCTCCTCGCTCAGCGCCGAGGAACGCCAGGCCGCCGGCTGGTCCGACAAGCTCTATGAGGCGGCCGTCGCCAACTATTCTTCATCCAACAAGCTCATGGAAATGTTCAACCAGTTGGGCGCCAGCAGCGGCAGTGCCAGCAAGTCCACGCCAGGCTTCAGCCTCGCGGGTCTCCTCGGCTAAACCCCGAGACGTTTGAGCGTCACGATTGGGCTGAAACCCACAAGCTCGATCGTGCGCACCTCGGCAGCCTGTTGTGTCGGCCACATCGTATGCGCCAGTTCAAGCGCCGCATCCCCATGCCCCGCCGTCTGCAGCGTCACATGCGGCACCCAGGCGTCGGGTCGATAGTGCGGCGCAATGGCAGCATCACCCACCAAAGTCGCCGCCTTGGCCTGTAGCTCGCGCAATCCGGCACCATCGACGCCGAGCCACACGACATCGGTGTCTACAAACCGCCCCGGCGGCCCAAGCGTCAAATTGAGCCGCGCATCTTGCGCCAGATCCGGCAAGGCGCGATCAAGCTGCCCCGCCATCCCCTCATCCTCGACCACGATCAGCGTCAGATGCGGCGGGTAGTGCAGATCGAGCATGCTCGAACTGATCCCCAGTTCCGCCATCCGATGCCAGATTTCCCGCACCGAGGCGGTGGCAACCGGATCGAACAGCAGCGTTACGGCAACCGCCACGCTCAGGAAATTCCCGCGCAGAACTGCTGGATGCGCTTGATCGCCTCTTCCAGCTCCGCATTGCTCGCCGCATAGCTCAGTCGGAAATGCCCCGGCAGGCCAAACGCCGTGCCATGCACCAGCGCCACCCCGGTTTCCTCGAGCAGCGCCATCACGAAATCCTCGTCAGTCTCAAGCTTGGCCCCACCGGCCGTAGTCCTGCCCAAGAGCCGCTTGCACGACGGGAACACGTAGAATGCGCCCTCGGGCGTCAGGCAGTCGAGCCCGGTATTGGCATTGAGCCCCTTGACCACCAGGTCGCGACGCTCCTGGAACACCCGTCGCCAATCCGCCAAAAAGTCCTGCGGCCCGTCGAGCGCCGCCACCGCCGCCCATTGCGAGATCGAGGTCGGGTTCGACGTCGATTGTCCCTGCAACTTCGTCATCGCCGCCAACAGCGGCCGCGGCCCGGTGCAATAGCCGATGCGCCAGCCAGTCATGGCATGCGACTTCGACACGCCATTCATCGTCAGCGTCCGCTCCTGCAGTTTTGGCTCCACCTGAGCCAGCGTTGCAAAGCTGCCGCCATCGTAGACCAGCACTTCGTAGATATCGTCGGTGAGAATGTACACCTGCGGATGCCGCAGCAGCACATCCGCCAGCCCGCGCAACTCCGCGGCCGAATAAGCCGCGCCTGTGGGATTCGACGGCGTATTCAGGATCAGCCACTTGGTCTGCAGCGTAATCGCCGCCTCCAGCGCTTCCGGCGACAGCTTGAAGCCCGTCGAAGCATCAGCCATGGCGAACACCGGCTCTGCCCCGCAAAGCCGCGTAATCTCGGGATAGCTCACCCAATAGGGCACGGGAAGGACCACCTCATCACCCGGATTCAGCGTCGCCATCAGCGCGTTGAAAATGATCTGCTTGCCGCCCGAGGATACGAAGCAATCCGCCGCCGTCACGTCGAGCCCATTGTCGCGCTTGAACTTGCGCGCCACTGCTTCCTTCAGTTCGATAATGCCATCGACATTGGTGTAGCGCGTCTTGCCCTCGTCCATGGCCTTCTTGGCCGCGTCGCGCACATGCTCTGGCGTGTCGAAATCCGGCTCTCCTGCGGAAAGCGCGATGATGTCCCGCCCTTCTTGCGCCAACACGCGTGCTTTCTGGGTGATTGCCATGGTCGCCGATGTGGCGACGCGTCCCAGTGCGTCGGAAAGAAAAGCCATGTCTGCCTCCGGTCAATGCCGGCATGAATAAGCAAAGCCATCGCGTCCGGCAACTGCCCACCGCACGCGAAATCGCTGCCGCATTTCGGACAGAAAATGGTCAAGCCATCATGGCGACCCGTCACACTCGAACCCTATTTGCGTGGTTAGCTGAGGCATCTTAACTGATGAGACGCCTATCCCATGCAAACTACTCCGTCTCGCGGTCGTAAGAGCCTCAAGATCAAGGTCGCAATCGCATCAGGTTTTGCTGTTGCCCTCGGCCTCTCCGGCGCCCTCCTCGCCGGTGTTACGCCCGCCTTGGCGGCCGATCTTGCGGCTCAACCCGATGCGCAGGTTGCCGTCTTCATGGTCCCGCTGACCATTCTGGTTTTGACCATGATGTTCGAGGTCAGCCGTTATGTCTGGCGCAACCGCATTCCTGCTTCCGTGCCGCCCCGTCGGCGCGTCACCAATTGGTCAGCGCCCAAACAACGCTGATCAGTGCCTGCCGCGAGTTGCCCTCTGCGCGGCTTTTCTTCAAAGTCCTCAGGCCGGCTCAGCCGGCCTTTTTTTTGCGTGAACGGTCGCGTTAATAGACGCGGATCGAGGAGAGATTGCGCACGAGATACTGGTCCATAACCGGCTGGCTCTCGATGATCCGCTCGCAATAGGACTGGAAGCCACGATCCCGGCAGGCCGCAACCGACACGTCACCGGTGATCTCGACCGAGCTAAACCGGTTATCCTGGCCGTAAAGCTTAAGATCGGTAAAAACCTGCCCCGGCCCCGCACACAGCGAGGCGCCCGAGAAATTCCGCCCTTCATAAAAGCAGACGCTCCCCGGTCCACCGGCAGGGTAATTGGGCTGAATCGAAAACAGCGGGCCTTCCGGCGTCTTGCCGAAACCGACAGCCTGACGGCTCGTCCAGCCGCGCTCCGGGCCGCTATCGACGAGGCACCAGTTCACCTGGCAGCGCAGCACGCGGATAGCGGTATTTTCAGCAATGCTGCCGGCTGGGCCATAGGCCGCGCCAGGACCATTGGAGAGGGAAAGGTCGACCAGCGCCCAGCCATGCGATCCGGTATCGGAAAAAGCGGAGGCAGGCGTAAAGCTCGCCAGACCCATCAACACAGCCAGTCCTAACCCAAGCAGTCGCTTCATCGATTCTGTCCACCAATACTGTTTGGCCGGACACTAGCCTATTCGCCTGTGCCCAGCCAATTCCGAATAGAAAAACGGCGCCCTGTGTTTAGGGCGCCGTTGGTTAATTTAGCGGATGCGGATCGAAGCGACGTAATCGTCATAGTCGTTGAGGCTCGATGCGCTCGTCGTATAGGTCCGGCAATTGCGATAGTTCGGCTCCGAGCAGACCTGAACCGAATAGCCGCCTTCGTTCTGGATCGAGGAGATACGGTCGGTCCATTCACGCAGGTCACGGATGTTGTCGCCCGGTGCGAGGCAGAAGCTTGGGCCGCGATAGCGCGAGCCATCGTAGAAGCAGACGTCATCGCTGACCGGCTGCGGGCGCGGCGGCTGCACAACGGGCGGCGTCACCGGAGGACGCGGCGGCTGCTGGTTGCCGACACCGATATTGACGTTCGGGCCATTGGGGCCAAGGTTGAAGCCGAAGGAAATGCCCGGCTGCTGTGGATTCACGGCGCCGCCATCAGCGCTGAGATAGCTGGCGGAAATCCAGCCATCCGGACCCGGCTTGGCGATATAGCACCAGGAGCCCTGGCACTGCTGCACATCGACAGCCTGGCCGCGGCGCACGGTGTCGACCACGGCGTAATTGGTGCCCGGACCGGACCGCACATTGACATTGCTCGTCACGGTACCTGGGGCAGCCTGCGCGGCAGGCAGGAAAACGACAAGTGCTGTTGCACCCACTGCAACGGCAGTGGTCACATTGAGCAGCATTTTGCGGGTGTGGCGGTTCATGGTGAGTAGTCCCTGTGTGCCGCGTCCCGGGTGACGCAGTGCCCCGGTGCGGAATTGTTATGAGCTAGAAACGGAGTGGCCTGAAAAAGAGTTCCGGAGCCGAAATCGGAATCCGAATGCTAGTAAACCTCTAGCGAGCGGACGCGACGGTCGAGCCCAGAGGGCAATCGCGAGGAATCCGAGCGCAGCGTCACGCAGCGTCCATAAAGGTCGCTGTCAGTGCAGAGATCGACCTCCGCATCGCCGAAAACTTCGACCGAGCGGATACGCTGATCCCAGCCGCGCGGCAGGCGCGGATACTCTTCGCCCACATCGACGCAGAACGAGTCGCCGCGGAAATTGCGCTGCGCGTAAAAGCAAGCGCCGGCATCTTCATACTCAGGCGGCGGCACCGGCTGTGGCCGGGGCGGCTGCGGAACAGGCTGCGGACGTGGCGGCTGCGGCTGATAGCCCCCAAAAGCCAAGGCGCCCTCTTCCACCCAGCCGATGAATGGCCCACTTGGTCCATTGCCGTTTACCTGGCACCAGCCGCGTCCAAAGCAGTTGGCGTCCACCGTCAGGCCGCTATTCATATAGTAGCCCGTCGCGCCATATTGCCAGCCCGGTCCGCTATAGACTTCCACGGTCGTTGTCGCGAATGCAGGTTCGGCCTGAGCGCTGGAAACGCTGGCAAAAAGACCGAGCGCAGCAGCGGCAGCGAGAAGAATGGCTTTCATGGTGTGGCTCTCCACGAGCAAGGCGATGTCGTGCTGCCTTTTTGGCGCGGCGTGGCTGAACGCAGTCTGAATGCAGAATTCAGGCGGGCGGGATTGGGCGCTTTTGCCCGTTGTCGTCGAGCGACACATAAACAAACCGACCCTCGGTGACCTTCTTGCGGTCATCGAGCCTGTTGCGCCGTACCCAGGCTTCGAGCGCTATGGTGATCGACGTATTCCCGATCCGCTCTATGCTCGTATAGACGCAGAGCACGTCGCCGACCTTCACGGGCGCGATGAAGGTCATCGCCTCGACCGCCACGGTCACGACGCGCCCTTTGACCCGCTCGACCGCCGCAATAGCGCCAGCGATGTCCATCTGGCTCATCACCCATCCGCCGAAAATATCGCCTGCCGCATTGGTGTCGGCCGGCATTGCCATAGTGCGAATGGTCAATTGGCCCAGCGGTTCGTTCATTGCGTCATCCATCATCGCGGTCCTTTCACCGGCCAGCGTCCCACGGCTTCTTCCCAATGCTTGCGACAGAGTGAGAGGTAGACCGATTTTTCGATCGAAACCTGATCGCCATCGGTCAGCACTCGCCCATCCATGCTTTGCCGCACCACCATAGTCGCCTTGGCGCCGCATGTGCAGATGGTGCGGATTTCCCGCATCACGTCGGCGACGGCAAGCAGCTCCATCGAGCCGGGAAAGAGTTTGCCCTGGAAATCGGTCCGCAGCCCAAAGCACATGACCGGAATGCGTAACCGGTCGGCAACGCGCGCCAATTGCCAGACTTGGTCGCGCTCGAGAAACTGTGCCTCATCGACGAAAACGCAATCGACCTTTGACTCTTCGTGCAAGTCCTTAATCGACTGGTAGAGGTCGTCTCCCGCCGAATAGAGTTCCGCCGGCTCGCTGATGCCGATGCGCGAGGAAATCAGCCCGACCCCGTCCTCGACATAAAGCGCCGAGGTAAAAAGCAGCGGCCGCATGCCGCGCTCGCGATAATTGTAGGCAGCCTGCAGCAGCAAGGTGGATTTGCCGGCATTCATCGCGGCATAGGAAAAATAGAGTTTGGCCATCGTCCGCCCCAAAAGCTGCGAACCACTCTGGCAATCCGCCGAGGCGCGTTCGAGCCCTTTTTGGCGCAGCCTGCAGGCCGGCGCGAGGACTATTCCCAATGGTCCACAAAAAAGGGCCGCCCGAAGGCGGCCAAAGCAACGATGCGGTGAGGTCGAGGACCTCGGGGGAACGCCCGCCGGGCTATGGGAAGGCGGGCGGCGCATCCGGCAATACATGGGATGCCTCCGGAGCATCTTCACCCTAAAGCCTCTGCGTGACATACCGATGAACCGCTTTCGGCGTTGCAAACCGTTCAGCCGCCATTCACCTCCGCGCCCGCAAACTCTGCCTCAGTTGCCGGAGAACATCATGCCCCGCTTGTCTGCCCTTTTGCCACTCGCCCTCGCCGCCTTCGTCGCCACCCCGGCCCTTGCCTCACCCAATGGCGTTTGGGAATTGGATAGCAAGGACACTCGCTTCAAGTTCGAACTCTGCGGCGATGGCAACCAGCTCTGCGGCCAGCTCGTCTGGCTCAGCGACGTCGACTACAACGAGCAGTATAAGCCCTATCTCAACAAGCCCATGGCCAACCGCCTGCGCCCGTCCGGCAGCAATGCCTGGAAGGGCAATCTCAAACTCTTCGGCTTCAACATGTCGGGCACCATCACCCAGCACAGCGAAGACCACATGACCCTCCAAGGCTGCGCCGTCCTCGTCGTCTGCAAGAGCTACGAGATGTATAGGGTTAGCCAGTAACTCAGTTCGTGGCCCGGACCTCAGGCAATTGCCGGCGCGCTAAAAGTGCTGGCACTGCCTCTACCAGAACAATTGCTGCAAACAGCAGCGCTGCCCCGGCATAGCCCACAGCCGGCAATCGATCGCCGAGCACCACTGCCCCACCCAGCGCGGCAAACAAACTTTCCGCCGAAAGAATGATCGCCGCATTGGCCGGCGGCACATATTGCTGCCCCACCGCCTGCAGGGTGAAACCCACAGCCGTCGACAGCACCGCAGCATAGGCGAGTTGCACCCAGACGCCCGAAATCTGCCCCAGCGTCGGCGCCTCGGTCGGCACGGCAATGGCCAGCGCCACGACACCCGCGACGAGAAAACTGATCGCCGAAACGAAGATCGGCAGCCCCGTCTCCTTGGCGATATGCCCCAGCGAGAGCACATGCATCGCCCAGAACACGGCGCTGAGCACGATCAGCCAGTCACCCTGGCTGAAGCTCGAAATCCCGCCGCCATTAAGGAAATAGATCCCCACCAGCGCCAGCGGCACCCCGACATAAACGATCGGATGCGGCCGCACCCGCAGAAACACCAGACCGATCAGCGGCACGAAGAACACGTAAAGCCCGGTCAGAAACCCGGCATTGGTCGCCGTTGTCGACGCCAGTCCAGCCTGCTGCAACCACGACCCCATGAAAAACGCAAAACACAGCACACCAATCAGCAGCCAGTTGTTCCGCGTCAGCGTCACCTTCCGCCGCTTCCACTCCCCCAGCGCTAACGGCAGCACCAATAGCCCGCCGAGGATATACCGCACCCCCGCAAAACTCAGCGGCCCCATCGTCCCCATGGCCGACTTCTGCGCCACAAAGGCAAAACCCCAAAACATGGTGCAAAGCAGCAAAAGCAAAGCTGCAAGTGGACGCGACATTTTTTGTAACTCGTTTTTTAGTTTAGGCCCGGAGCCCGTCACGAACTCGATTGTCACCCCGGCGAAAGCCGGGGCCTAACCCAAGATCTCAAAATGGATCCCGGCTTTCGCCGGGATGAAATCCGATGTTGTGAGAAATGAATCAGTCTCTACAATTCCGCATCTAGCGCCTCGATGAGACTCTGGATTTCCTCTTCGCTCGTGTAGTGCACGAACGACAATCGCAGCACCCCATGGTGCGGATCGATCCCCAGCGCCTCCATCAGCCGCCAGGCATAGAAATTCCCGCCCGAGGCCATCACGCCATGCTTGGCGAGGCGCTTCGCCACCTCGATCCCCGGCTCGCGATGCCGCAGCGCAACCGTCGGCGCCCGCAGCTCCGCATCATCTGGCCCCACCAGCGAAACATCGTTCCGCCCCTTGAGATAATCGAGCAGCGGCCGCGCCAGTTCGATCTCCTGCGCCCGCATCGCCTTGTGCGCCCGCCGGAATGGATTGCCCTCGCCCCCGGCAATCTCGGCAACCTGCTCGAGATAATCCGCGATACCCGCGCAAGCCGCGATCTGTGCATGATCCGGCCCGGCCGGCGTCAACCGATAGCGCGGCTTGGCATCGTTGAAAAAGTGCCCTTGATTCGGCAGCGCCATCGCCAGTGCCGGCCGCACCGCCATCACCCCCTGATGCGGCCCATAGGTCTTGTAGGCCGAGAACAAATAGATATCCGCGCCCAAGTCAGCCAGATCCGGCAGGCCATGCGGCGCATAGCTGACGCCATCGATCGCCACCACAGCCCCAACCGCATGCGCGCGCTTGGCGACTTCCCTCACCGGATTGATCTCGCCCACCACATTGGAACAATGCGGCGCCGCGACGAGCTTCACCTTCTCATCGAGCACGGCGTCGAGCGCGCCGAGCGCCAGCCGCCCGGTCCGCGGATCGACGCTCCACTCGCGCACCTCGATGCCCTTCTGCGCCAACCGCCGCCATGCGCCGGTATTGGCCTCGTGATCCTGATTGGTCACGACAACAGCATCACCCGGCTTTAGCCAGCCGCCAAAGGCATTGCCCAGCACATAGCTGTTCGCCGAGCTCGATGGCCCAAAGTGGATCCAGTCCGCCGTCACATTCAGCGCCGCCGCGATCCGCTCGTAGCTCAGGTTCATCGCCTCGCCCGCCTCGATCGAAGCGGGATAAACGCCATAGGGCTGCACCTTGGTCGCCCGATAAAAATGCTCCAGCCGATCGAGCACTACCTTGGCCGTATAGGACCCACCGGCATTCTCGAAAAACGCCTGCCCCTTTAGGCTCGGCTCGGCAAAAGCGGGAAAAAGCGCACGAATGCGGGCGGTGTCGAGTGGCAGCTGGGTCATGGTCAATCCATCAAAGGCTGATCGATTGGTAGTCGAGCCGCACTCAACCAGCAACGAAAAACCCCGGCCGTTGAGGGCCGGGGTCCGCGGACGCGATGGACTTCGGGGGCAAATCGCGCCGCTCATCGGCTCCGCACCGAAGAATGCGCGGAGCCGGAAAAGCGTTTGCTGCTTAGGTCTGCGGCAGCGCTTCTGTCGGTGCTTCGGCAGGAGTGGCCGGCTGATCAGGCGCACCCATCTGGCCCGGACGACCGTGCTGACCCTTGCCGTTCGGCCCGCCATGCTGGCCAGGGCGGCCATGCGGACCAAAGCCGGGTTCGCCACGCTGCGGCGTAAGCTGGGCCTGCTGCTCGGCGGTCAGGCTATCGAAGAAAGCCTTGGCCGATGGCTGCACCGCTTCAAGCGCTGCAAGCTGCGCCTTTTCCATCGCAATGCGATTGTCGAGCCGTTCGGTGAACGTCGGCGGCGTCGGTGCAGTCGCGGTCGTGCCTTGAGCAGGCGGGGTCGGACGCAAACCCTCGGTGGCGGTCGTGAATGTTTCAGCCGCCGCCAGCGCATCGGTCTTGAACGTCTCGAGCAGCGTCTTCTGCTCGGCGGTCAGGTCGATCCTGTGGCTGAGGCGCACGATGGCAATTTCGATGCCTTCGCCGCCACGGCCAAAGTCGAGAAACCCTTCGCCCCCACCACGGCGCGGCCCGCCGTCATGCGGACGATGGCCGGGGCCACCCATCGGACCATTGGCATCGGGCGGCATCGGCGCATCGGCCGTCGGCGGCTGCGGAGCGGCTGGAGCCGTCTGCGCCATGGCTGGTGCAATGGCACCCAAGCCGATCACTGCGGTCACGGCAGCAACGATGGCTTTTTTAGAAATCGAGGTCATGGTTTTTTCCTTGCATGGGAAACCGGTCGAACCGGAATGACACCAACCTACAGGCATCGGGCTGGCCCTGAGGTTGCGAGGGAATGAACTCTTGGCAAGGTCGGTAATGTTAGCCGCGCTCGCCGCTTGCAAAGCCCGGAAATCCTCGTAATTTCGGCGATCACAAATTCAACCGGCGGCCGAATTTACGTGCTTATCCATGAAGGCAATCAGCGAACGCCCGCAATCGACGTAAAGCTGGCGGTGCTTCTGGCCGGTATCGCCGGCGCGCTCAACGCATCAGGTTTTCAAGCCGTCGGCTTCTTCTCCGCCAATATGACCGGCAATGTCTCCGCGCTCTCCGATCAGATCGGCCTCGGCCGCTTCGGCCTGACGGGTATCTTCCTTGCGCTCATCGTCGCCTTTATCACCGGCGCCTTCTGTTCCGGCCTTCTCATCGAAACCGGCCGCCGTCACGCCATTCGCGGCATCTATGCCTATTCCATCCTCCTCGAAGCCGCCCTTCTCGCCGTCCTCTTCGTCGCCGATCTCACTATCCCGAGCTTCGGCCCCGGCCTCCTCATCGGCCTCAGCTTCATCATGGGCCTCCAAAACGCCGCGACGACCCGGATCAGCGATGCCCGCGTCCGCACCACTCATGTCTCCGGCATGGCCACCGATATCGGCCTCGCCCTCGCCTCGCTCACCTATGGCAACGGCCCCCAGCGCTTGAAACTCCATCTCAGCACCCTCGCCGCCTTCCTCCTCGGCGGCATTGCCGGCGTTGTCATCTATCTCGCCATAGGCGGCTGGCTTTTCCTCCTTACGGCGCTCCTTCTCCTGGTCATCGTCCTCCCCGAGGTCCGCCGCGCCCGCGCATGACGGGCACCTGCCATGCCGCCCCGCCACTGGCCAGCTCCGCCTCCGGCGCGTATGACAGTTTTATGACCAGAACCATTCTGCAGGCCCTCGCCTGGCTCGCCCTTATCGGCATCGCCATTGCCACGCTCTCGCCAATCGGCCTGCGCCCGCGCCTTTCCATGCTCCCGGTCGACATCGAAAGGTCCGCAGCCTTCGTGGTCGTTGGCCTCCTCTTCGCCCTCGCCTATCCGCGCAAAATCTGGCTCGCCTTGCTGATCGTCATCTTTGGTGTTTTCGGCCTCGAATGGCTGCAGGAGCTTCGCCCTGATCGCCACGGCCGCTTCGCCGACGCCATGGTCAAATCCGTGGGCGCGCTGATTGGCCTCTCCGCCGGTTGGGTCCTTGTCCGCATCGCTGAAACCGTCTTCCCATCCCTCTCCTCGGACACGCCCCGCGCGCGTTAACAATCTGGTAAAACGCCCGAAAAACCGGTATTCTCCGCCCGCCTGCGGACATTGGGGACTTGCATGCTCCGCCGGCTTTCAGGGGGAACATCAATGCCAAAAATCTCGCATCTCTTCTTTCGTGCCGGAATTCTCTTTCTGATCACGGGCATAGGCCTCGGCCTCGCCATGTCGATCAGCCAGAACCATGACGTCATCGGCGCCCACGCCCATATCAATCTGCTCGGCTGGGTCACGAGCGCCATCTTCGGCGGCTATTACGCGCTCAATCCCGCCAAGGCGGAAGGCCGCCTGCCCCAGATCCATTTCTGGGTCTATACGGCCGGCGTCGCCATGATGAGCGTCGCGCTCTATCTGCTGCTCAAAGGCAATACCGGCGTCGAAGCCTTCGTCGCCATCGGCTCGCTGCTGACCGCCGCCGGCGTCCTCATCGGCGCCTATGTCTTTTTCACGCCCGCGCCAAACGCCGCCACCCGCATGCAGCCTGCCGAATAACACCACCGCCAAACGCCGTCGCCACCCGGCTTGTCCGGGTGGTCCATCCAGCGTCAAATGGATCGCGCCCGCGAAGCACTTGCTTGCAATTGCGCAATCATACTCGGCGTTTGCCTTAAGGATTATCCCTTATCCTGCCTCTGTCAGACAGGCGGGGCAGCATGCAGGACGTCGTTTATCTATCCGAAGTCGTCGGCGCGCTCAGCTATGCGCTCGATATTACCGAGGGCCAGCCGGTCGGTCACAGTCTTCGCTGCTGCTGGATCGGCATGCATATCGGCATGCGGCTTGATCTCTCCGAAGAAGAGCTCTCCGACCTCTATTATACCCTTCTGCTCAAGGATATCGGCTGCAGTTCCAACGCTGCCCGCATCTGCAAGCTCTATCTGGCCGACGATCTTAACTTCAAGAATTCTTACAAGAGCGTCGACACCAAGCTTCCGGAAATCCTGCGGTTTCTGATCTCCAACACCGCGCGCAAATCCGGCTTCGTCGAACGCCTGCAAACCATGATCAATGTTGCCCGCAATGGTGGCGAGATCGCTCGCGAGCTCATCGAAACCCGCTGCCAGCGCGGCGCCGATATCGCCCGCAGCATGCGCTTCTCCGAAACCGTCTGCCAGGGCATCCTCGACCTCGACGAGCATTGGGATGGCACGGGCCAACCCTTGCGCCGCACCGGCAGCGAAATCTCGCTTTTCGCCCGCATCGCCCTGTTATCGCAGGTGGTCGATGTGTTCTTCATGCGCGGCGGCGCCGAAGCCGCTGTCGCTGAGGTCAGCGATCGCGCTGGCCGCTGGTTCGAGCCAAGCCTCGTGGCCATCATTCAGGACCTCGCATCCGACGCCAAATTCTGGCAGGTCCTCCTCGCCAACGATCTCGATCATTGCGTCGCATCGCTCGAGCCACGCGCCCGCATGCGCGAAGTCGACGAAGACTATCTCGACGACATCGCCGCCGGCTTCGCCCAGGTCGTTGACGCAAAAAGCCCGTTCACTGCCGGCCATTCCGACCGCGTCTCGATCTTCGCCGATCTTATCGCCGAAGAACTCGGCTACGCCCCCGACCGCCGCCGCTGGCTCAAGCGCGCCGCGCTTCTTCACGATATCGGTAAGCTCGGCGTTTCCAATTCCGTCCTCGACAAAAATGGCCGCCCGGACGAAGACGAGTGGGTCCAGATCCGCCAGCATCCCGAACTCGGCCGCGTCATCCTCTCCAAAATCTCCGCCTTCCGCGCCATGGCTCGCATCGCCGGGGATCACCACGAACGCTTGGATGGCAAAGGCTATCCCCACGGCATTTCCGAGGCTTCGATCGACCTCGACACCCGCATCGTCACCGTCGCCGACATCTTCGACGCCCTGACCGCCGACCGCCCCTACCGCAAAGCCATGTCCGTCACCGACGCCTTCGCCATCATGCAAAAAGACCTCGGCACCGCCATAGACCCCACCATCTTCGCCGCCCTCCAACGCGGCTTCGTCCACATCGAAGACATCGCCAATCCGGACGAGACGAAGGCGGCGTAAGCGACAGCGCGAGACGCTGATCGGTGCAATAGCGCGGATTACGGTGCCAAACACCATACCAACAGGTGACAGAGTCCGCCCGCGCATCACCAATCCCCACCTAGCCTCCCCTTTCCCAGGGGAGGTATCCGCCGGTAGGACCAACGGGCCGCAGCAAGAACCGCTGCGTCCCTCCCCCTACCAGGGGGAGGCTAGGTGGGGGTTGCGCGATAATGCCCAGCACATTTAGCCGTCACCAGCATATTCCCAATGAAACATCGGAGCACCTAGACACCCCGTCCGGCACAGGTAAATTTTCGACCCATCAGTATGTTAGCTCGGAAACCGGCATGCGAAGCATAACCAGCACCCCGGCCCCATTGCCTCCTCTCGCATCACCACAAATGCCTTCGCTAGCGCAGGTCATTGCAACCTGACCTATTGGGAAATCCCCGCCCTCGATCACGGCATGCTCGATCCGAAGGGCAAATCTCACATGGCGACCATCGCCGCACATGCCGCCGCACGGTTCACAGCTACCGTAACCGCCTGCTGACCGGACATCCTGCCAATATCCTGTCCTGCCCCGGCATCCCTCCCCGCCCTCTCCGCGTTATCTGCCCACGGAGGACCCCATGACCCAAAATCACTACATTGTCTGTGAACGCGACGGCGCCTGGCAGCATACCAATCGCGGCAGCATTTCTGCACCATTCAAGACCCGCGAAGCGGCGATCGAGTCCGCCATCGACGAGGCGCGCGAATCCGGACAATTCGACGCCGAAGTCATCGTGCAGGATCCCGAGACCCAATCGCGTACCGTCTGGCGCCACGGCGAGGCCGGCCAGGCTTCCTCGCCCGCCCCCGATCCACAATAGCGCGTTTGCTTGCCTTTGGCCGCGTGCTAGAAGTCGTGATCATCTCCCCTGCTGACATTGCCTGACAGGACACCCATCTAGTGGTTTCCCTGCCCGTCCCGTCCTGCTGAAGAAGAGCCCGCGCCATGGCCCCCAAATCCACTCGCCCCGGCAAAGCCGAATTTTCCATCGACGAATTCTTCGCCGAGATCGAAAAGGCCGAGGACATCCAGGCCAGTAAGCCGCTCTATGCCGAGCGGATGAAGAACAAGCGCGCCCTCGACCGCGCCGATGCGGCTGAGAAAGCGGCGGCAGCGCCAAAGACCCCGCTCGAAAAGCGCCGCACCACCAAGTCGAGCCACGACACCGCCACGGGCATGGCAAAGAAGTCCGGCAAGACCAAGATCAATTCCGTCGATCGCGTCGACTTCTCGGGGCTGGGCGAAGCCCCGCAAGCCGGCTTCAACCACATGCCGTCAAAAGCCGTCACCGCGCGCGAAATCTCCCGCGCCGCCGCTGCCGATCCCGAAGCCCAAGCCAAACTCCGGGAAGCCCTCGACGCGTCGGTCAAAAAGAACAAGGCCAAAAAGGGCGAGTCCCTCGAAAACGCTACCACCGTCGGCATCACCGCCACGGTGAAAGCCCTCGAGCAGATCATCCTCCATGGCCGCAAAGAGGTGGAAGGCTCCTCCCCCTGGGTGCCCCATCGCCCCGAGCGCCCGGCAAAACTCGAAGGCGGCAAGGCCTTCAAGCTCGTCACCGACTACACCCCTGCCGGCGACCAGCCGACCGCCATTGCGGACATCGTCGAGGGCGTCAACAATGGCGAGACCGACCAGGTCCTCCTCGGCGTCACCGGCTCGGGCAAGACCTTCACCGTCGCCCAGACCATCCAGCGCACCCAGCGCCCCGCCCTGATCCTTGCGCCCAACAAGACCCTCGCCGCCCAGCTCTATGGCGAGTTCAAGCACTTCTTCCCGGAAAACGCCGTCGAATATTTCGTGTCCTACTACGACTACTACCAGCCGGAAGCCTATGTTCCGCGCACGGACACCTATATCGAGAAGGAATCCACTATCAACGAGCAGATCGACCGCATGCGCCACTCGGCGACGCGGGCGCTGATGGAGCGCGACGACGTCATCATCGTCGCCTCGGTGTCGTGCATTTACGGCATCGGCTCGGTGGAAGGCTATTCCGCCATGATCATCGATGTGCATCAGGGCGAGAGCATCGACCAGCGCGAAATGCTGCAAAAGCTCGTCGCCCTGCAATACAAGCGCAACGAGCAAAGCTTCACCCGCGGCTCCTTCCGCGTCCGCGGCGACACCGTCGAAATCTTCCCGTCCCACTATGAAGACGCCGCCTGGCGCGTCTCCATGTTCGGCAATCAGATCGAGAAGATCGTCGAATTCGATCCGCTGACCGGGAAAACCATCGGCGAGCGCAAATTCATCCGCATCTATGCGAACTCGCACCACGTCACCCCCCGCGCCACCACCACAGGCGCGATCAAGCTGATCCGCTCCGAGCTCGCCGCGCGCCTGCAGGAACTCAACGGCGCCGGCCGCTTCCTCGAGGCCCAACGCCTCGAACAGCGCACCCTCTTCGATCTCGAAATGATGGAAGCCACCGGCTCCTGCGCCGGCATCGAAAACTATTCGCGCTACTTCTCCGGCCGCCGCCCCGGCGAGCCACCACCGACGCTGTTCGAGTACCTGCCCGATAACGCCCTCGTCTTCGTCGACGAATCCCACGTCACCATCGGCCAGCTCGGCGCCATGTATCGCGGCGACCTTCGCCGCAAGGCGACCCTGGCCGAATACGGCTTCCGCTTGCCCAGTTGCATGGACAACCGCCCCCTCCGCTTCGAGGAGTGGAACGCCATGCGCCCGCAATCGGTCTATGTCTCGGCCACCCCCGGCTCATGGGAAATGGAACAGGCCGGCGGCGTGTTTGCCGAACAGGTCATCCGCCCCACCGGCCTCATCGATCCCCCGGTCGAAATCCGCCCCGCCACCCATCAGGTGGACGACGTCATCGACGAGATCCGGCAGACCATCAAGCGCGGCTATCGCACCCTCTGCACGGTCCTCACCAAGAAGATGGCCGAAGACCTCACCGAATATATGCACGAACAGGGCATTCGCGTGCGCTACATGCACTCCGACGTCGACACCATCGAGCGCATCGAGATCATCAGGGATCTCCGCCTCGGCGCCTTCGACGTGCTGATCGGCATCAACCTCCTCCGCGAAGGCCTCGACATCCCCGAATGCGGCCTTGTCGCCATTCTCGACGCCGACAAGGAAGGTTTCCTCCGCTCCGAAACCTCCCTCATCCAGACCATCGGCCGCGCCGCCCGCAACGTCGACGGCCGCGTCGTCCTCTATGCCGATAAAGAAACCGGTTCCATGGAACGCGCCCTCGCCGAAACCAACCGGCGTCGCGAAAAGCAGATCGCCTACAACCTCGAACACGGCATAACGCCCCAGAGCGTCAAAGCCCGCATCAACGACATCGTCGACAGCGTCTACGAACAAGACCACGTCACGGTCAGCATCGGCAAAGGCAAGGACGGCAAAGAAAAGGTCGTCACCGGCGACAATCTCGCGACAGTCATCAAAGACATCGAACGCGAAATGCGCGAGGCCGCAACGAACCTTGAGTTCGAGAAGGCGGCAAGATTGCGCGACGAGGTCAAGCGGCTGCGGGAGATGGAGTTGGATACGTTGTCTGGCGAGGTCGATTAACACAGCCATCAACTGAAATCTGGGGACGCGCACCGCTCTCCGCAGCCGGAATAGAGATCAAGCAAGTCTAGCCTGACGTCGCGCGATAAATTTGTTGAGTAAATCGCTGACGAAGCATTATAGATTTAGACTTCACGCGGAGAACGATTGAGCATGGCGCCTTGGCATGCGCACCTAAAGACAGCGGGCATAGCGGTCGTCGGGGGCATGCTGGGGGTGCTAGTAGGCGCCGCACTTATACTTGGGAAACCAGATCCCGTGGCGATTCTCTCCTCGATCGCGTCTATAGGCGCTGCGAGTGCCGCCTTTTTAACCATTCTAGAGATGCAAGCCTCTCGGAAACTGTCCGCGAGAGCCCGTATTGGATTCTACACCGCGGAACAGCCAATTTCATTTCGGTGGAATATCAAAACGAACAAAGTTCACCAATTGGAGGGCACCCCTACCCTCCTGCTGCGGAACACCACTAGCGGCACCGCGATGTCCGTGCAGTCGACTTGGCAAGCTATAAATAAAATCTCCGCCGCCGATTTGGCGAACGCAAATCAAATGCTTCCGGCAGAATCAAATATATCGATTGTTTCAGCCGGATACCAGATTGTATTCAAATCACCGTCGGGGACAACACTGGCACCCGTATCTGGGCTAGACAAAGCCGCCGTTGGCGATGTTGGGCCAGGACAAGAGGTGCGAATTGTAGTTCCAACGGCAATTGCCAACTATGCAATGCTGAAGTGGATGACGTTGCTCGGAACACTCAAGAGCAATCCGTCTATCGCACCGCAGGATGCACCATTATTTTCTCTGACACTTCGCCACGACAATATATACGAGCAAGGCATTGAGGATATTCACGAAATCAGGTTCTCGGTAGCGAGGTTTTCTGCTCTCGATTCACGCGGAAGCGAACTTGACGGCCCTAATAATCCAAACGCGGAAGTATTTGAAGTTGCCATATTGCCAGAACTTTGGCAGGCAGATTTTAGTGCGTATTCGACAAAGACGATTTGAGGGGGACAATGGCGTCAAGTGTAGTAATCCGCGCGCAGCTAACGGGTGGCGACGCCGATCGGCACCAGATTCCCGCCTACGACGGCTTTACATCCCTAGCAGGACTTGGCCTAACATTATCCCTAACTGCGAACTACATCGAAACTGGGAAAATCCGGCGGCGTGGCGATTTCGCAGGCAGGCATTCTGTCAAGGCCACGCCCATCGAGGAAGGCAGCGTACTCACCGACTTCCTAGTTTCGATACCGCGCATCTCTCTACCGTTCGCTAGAAAGCTTAGTGATGCCGCCAGTAGCGAGTTTGTTGCCGATCTGGTGAAAGGAGTCATAGACCGGAATCTTGGTGTAGAAAGCGAACCAACAACAGATGAACTGTCGTCTTTGTTGGAGCATAAGGATGGTGATTTTGAGGCATTGGTAGCTGCAACTGAACCCTCTCTAAAGCAGGCACACACTATAATTGGTGAGGGTGCGCAGGTAATGAACCTGTTTGGTAGCAAGCATCAGCTGGGACAACTGAATCAACAATCCAAGAAATACATACATGGTACCGTTGAGGATCCCGAAATATACAATAAGGACGTCAGCGTCGCATCGTTCAACGTAAATTCTGGATACGGCGGGGTATATGACCCCGACCTTCGAAGAGTTGTGTCAATAAAAGTCACACCGACCACAATGCCCCAAGCCAAATCTGTTCTAGGCTGGGGCCTGAACGAATATGCTAATGGCACCGGTAAGAGGGTTCATCTTCAATACTACCGGTGGATGACGCTTGATGACAGACCCAAAAAATACATTGTGATCGATGCAAAAATTCCAAAGGACGACTAAGACAGCCCGAGAATTTTACTAAGCTCAAAAGCGGCATCTTCGCTCGGAAGGCGAGCTAATATCTCGACGTCTTGTGACCGTCTTTTCGCTTTCTTCCTCAGCAAAAAATACCCATAAGACTCAACCAACTGCATATTATTGGCAGCAGCAACTTCTGAGCTGATCGGCGATATACACATCAGATCGCCATTATCCATTAGCCGGCTTAAATAGTAATCTGACATGGGAACTCCGATGCTAAAAGAAAAGCCCACGCACCGAGAGGTTAGACACCCGAGACTCTCGGACAACAAGCTGGCGGACTACATGGCCGCGTCAGAGCAAGCCAGGAGGGGAATACTTAGAAGCTGCAAATACCAAGCAGTCACCGCCGTGATTCAACATGCAGACGCCAGAAGAATAGTAGCAGAATCAATAGTTAACGGCAACGTAGATATGGCCAAGCTTGGCGAAGAAATTGCCGTGTACGAAGGGAAAATTACCGACACTGACTTTGAGGAAGAGGTCAAACAGCACAACCTAGATTACATCAGGTCAGTAGTCTCGATGGCGCCTATTGCAATTAAGGGGGCTGAATTCGTTCGCTGCACGTCTCAGAAAAAGATCGACTTTAACGGCACGGAGATTTCGTTCTTTCCGGACGTTCTCGTCGCAAGGACGAATAAACGAAATAACCGAAAGATTGGCGCAGTAAATTTGCGCTATAGCAAATCGGCGCGTCTGTCCGAGCAGACCGCGGCATGGCAGTCAGCGTTAATGTTTGGGGTACTCAAAGATGAACCCTTTGAGGAAGAATCATCGCCTGAGCTGGCGCTCTGCCAGACGTTGGACGGCTTTAACGGCAAAGTGTACGAAGCACCTACAAACTCAGTGTACATGTACAAGGAGATTCAGGCTGCATGCGCAGGCATAGCGCAGCAGTGGAACAATATCATGCCGCCCAATGGCGCGATATTGAAGTAACTCTCTTCAAGATCGGCCGCCTAGCCCTCACCCTAACCAAAGCCGCTTATCGACTTCGGCCTGAGGTGCATATGCCTGCACCAGTCGCGCCAACCGCCCCGGCGTCACCGCCAGATGGCTAGCACTAGCACGTGCCCGCCATCAGCCGCAGAAAGCTCCAGCGCCTAGCCCGTGGACTGCCCGCCATCGTAATAGCCCAAGGCTCGCAAGTGTTTGCCTATGCAAGGCGACGCTACGCGGAAAGAACGCAAACGCAACCACCTACGCCAAACAACGCATTGCCCCTCGCCCCGCCCTGGGCCACCCTGCCCGCATGACCACCCTCTCCAACGGCGGCCCGCCGCTTGACGATGACGACACCCATATCCCGCCCTGGGGCAAAAATGGCATCGGCCGGTATTTCGAATGGGCCCATGCAAAGAAGCGCGCCTTCGATGCCCCCTTCGACATCGCCAGGATCCGCGCGCAGCGCGCCGCCCTGATTGGCCTGACCTATGAGGAATATGTGAGCGAAATCCTCGAACGCGGCCGCTATCTCAATGCCGGCGACACGATCCGCATCGCCGAGATCATCGCCAAGCGCCCGGTGCGCTACTAGCCCCACTTATCCCCCACGCCCCCGCCGCCCCTATCCTCGTCTCTCCAACAAGGAGAGACCGACATGAGCCGCACCCCCTATCTCAGCCAGCGCCGCATCTGCGCCTATAATCGCCTGCAGGTCGATGTGATCGCGATGACCTATATCGTGCGCTTCCATAAGCCTAAGGGCCCGATCGGCGAGCACACGAGGGAGGCCTGCAATTCCATGATCCAGCAGGCGTTCAAACTTTTTCGCCGCGAAGCCGGCATGCCGCATTTCCGCGTGCTCATCCCCGACGAGCCCTTTACCCTGGCCGATCTTGCCATTCTCGTGACGCGCCTGACGGCCGCCGGCATCATGTTCGAGGATCGCTATGCCCACTATAAGGCCAATGGCAAATTCCATAAATCTTTTCGCGTCCTCGCGCCGGCTCTCGATGCCGATGGCTTTCCCTCCAAGCACACCTGAGCCTGGCATCCGCTAATCCACGCCCGTACCAAGGCCGCCCACGCCCGCCAGGCGGCCCAAAAATGCAAAAATCCAAAAATCTATCCCCGGCCCCAAAAGCCTGCCCCATACTGCAGCCATCCCATCAGTTACGCGGTCCCGACGCAGGGCCGGATGGGAGGCCGGTGGATGGGGGCGCCTGTCCGGGCGGGGAGTTGAAATACGGCAGCCGCGACTGAAATAACGTTCGCGCCTGATTCCGGACCCGCTGCAAACTCCGGACCCGTAACGGGCGGCCCTTGGACCGTTCTACCCTAGTCAGAAAGGCCCAATGGCCGCCCGTTATCGTAAGCAAAACCGCGACGCCGCAAGGCCAGGCGGCATTTTCTGCTGCGCGCTTGTTTGTGGCCCATGCGCCACGCGCAAAAAGCACATTCGTTCGGAACCGGAACCTTCGCGAGGGCTCGCCAGTTGTCAGCCCATTGCCAAAGGCGAAAGCCAACGGAGACTAAAATGAAGAAGCTTTTTATTGCCCTTATGGCCTCGACCATCGTCCTGGCCCCAGCCATTTCCCAGGCGCAGATCATCAAGGACCCCAATGAGCAGGCCGCGGGCGGCGCGGTTGTCGGCGGCGCTGCCGGTGCCACCACGGGCGCCATCGTTGGCGGCCTGATCTTCGGGCCCATCGGCGCAGCCATTGGCGGCTTTACCGGCGCGACCATCGGCGCAGCCGGCGGCGTTGAAGCCAGCTCGGTGGATTATGTCCGCATGCACCCGACCGATCCCGTCGTGATCGATGGCTCCATCGATGTCGGCTATGCCGTCCCCGAAGCCATCGTCATCCATCCGATCGAAGGCGATCCGACCCACGGTTATTTCTACACCAATGACCGCGTCTACTTCGTCGACCTCAGCAATCGCGCTGTCGTCTACTCGCCCGGCCTCGTCGTCGCAGCGCAGTAATCGTCAAATTCTTTCGAAAGCGGCCGCCTCTGGGCGGTCGTTTTCTTTTTGGGGGCTATCGCCTTGTCTAGGCCCCGCCGCTGCGGCAAGAACAGGCAAACCCAAGGATTGCCCCATGCGCGCCCTGCTCATCCCCGCTCTTCTGGCGCTCGCCGTCACCCCTGCCCTCGCCGCCCCCACCGCGCGCGTGTCAGGCGGCAATATCGCCGTCCGCACCGGCCCCGGCATGGAATACGGCATCATCGGCCGCATCCCCGACGGCACCGAAGTGACCCTCGACTATTGCACTCGCAACGACCGCTGGTGTTTCGTCACCGACACCGGCTGGGTCGACGCCTCCTGGCTCGTCGGCTGGTCCGCCAAAATCCGCGCCACCCCGCCCGATTTCAGCGGCCCAGCCTGGTAGCTGTTACAACCACCCGCTCAGCTCGCGGCGCACCATCGACTCAATCATATCCATGCCGCCGGGACTGTCATTGAGGCACGGGATATAGGCATAGTTTTCCCCGCCCGCTTCCATGAAGGTATCCTTGCCGCCCATGGCGATCTCTTCGAGCGTCTCGATACAATCCGCCGAAAATGCCGGCGCCAGGATCGCGACCTTCTTGATCCCCTTGCCCGGCAGCGCCTCTAGCGTCTTGTCGGTATAAGGCTGCAGCCATTCCGTCGGCCCGAACCGGCTCTGGAAGGTGACCATCAGCTTCTCCTTGGGCCACCCGAGATATTCCCGCACCAGCCGCGTCGTCTTGTAACACTGGCAATGGTACGGATCGCCCTTCTTGAGATATTCGACCGGCATGCCGTGGTAGCTGGTGATCACGAGATCAGGCTCGAAATCGAGCTTGGCAACGCCGTCGCGGATCGAATTGCCGAGCGTTTCGATATACTTGGCATCCTCGAAGTAAGCCGGTGCCGTCCGCACCGCCGGCTGCCACCGCATCTGCTTGAGCGCATCGAACGCCTTGTCATTCGCCGTCGCCGTCGTCGTCGCCGAATAATGCGGATAGAGCGGCACGAGCAGGATTTTCTGGCACCCGGCCGCCTGCATCTTTTCAAGCACGCTCTTGGTCGAAGGATTGCCGTAGCGCATGGCATATTCGACCATTACGCCATCGCCCGACATACGCGCCGCCAGCGCCTCGGTCTGCGCCCGCGTGATCACGCGCAGCGGGCTCTCATTGCGCTCTTTGTCCCAAATCTGCGCATAGGCATGGCCGGCCTTTTGCGGCCGGAAATTGAGAATGATGAGGTTGAGGATCGGCCACCAGATCAACCGATTGGTATCGATCACGCGCCGGTCGGACAGAAACTCTTTGAGATAGCGCCGCACGCTCCAGAAATCGGTCGCGTCAGGCGTGCCGAGATTGAGCAGCAGCACGCCCACCTTTTGCTGCGGAACGGGCGGGTGATTTTTAGGCAGGTGGTCGGACATTTTTTGGGGGCCGGTCTTGGAATGAGTCCAGATTTTGGCCGCACCATAGCCGCTTCTCGCCTCGCCGCAAGGCGGCACTGGGTCGCGCTCTAAAGGCTCGCCATCAGGAGGAGAATACCGAACATCAGCACGAAAGCCGCGCCTGCCAATTCGGCCCACCAGACGATCCGCTGTGCCAAAACACTCTCGCCACCCCCAAGCCGGCTCACAAGCCCCTTTGCGCCAACCGCCAACGACGCCAGCACCGCAACGGTGATCGCCGTACCCAGCCCCATCAGCAAGACCGAAACGACGCCTGCCAGCAGCACACCCTGCGACAGCGCAAAGACCATCACCACCAACGCGCCAGAGCACGGCCGCAACCCCACCGCCAGCACGACTCCCAGCTTTTCGCGCCAATTACCCCTTAGATCAGCCGGCGCCACGGCATGATGCATGTGGTGATGCTCGTGATCATGCCGGTGGTGATCATCATGACTATGCCCATGATCATGATCATGATCATGCCCGTGGTCGTGGTGATCATGGTCGTGGTCATGATGCTCATGCGCGTGCCCATCATGATCATGCCAGATATCGCGGCGCGCCGGCCTCGGCTCTGGATGGTGGTGGTGGTGATGCCCCCAGCCAAAAATCTTGCGCAGCAACAGCCACACACCAAGCAGCGCGACCATCGCGTAGCTGAGGATTTCGACCCAATAAGCGGCGTCGCCAAGTGCCGTACTCGTCAGCCGCAACACGCCGGCCAGCAACAAAACAAAGACGATGGCAACCACTGATTGTAACAGCGCCGACACCGCACTGAGCGCGATCCCCTGCCGCAACTGACGCTCATTGGCGAGCACATAGGACGAGATGACCACCTTGCCATGCCCCGGGCCCGCCGAGTGGAACACGCCATAGAGGAAACTCAGCCCGCCAAGCAGCCAGAAGGCCGTCCAATCGCTGCGCATGCGATCAAGCGCCCCGGTCATCGCGGCGTAAAAATTGCGCTGCTCCTGCTGGATCCAACCGAAAAAGCCGGTGCGTGGCAGGTTGAGCCCACGCTCAGGCGGCGGACCACCAAAAGGCGCCGTCGGCCGCGCCTCGGCCACGTGCTGCGTCGCCTCCAGCGCTGTCGTCGGCGCCGGTGCGGGACCACAAGAAATGACGATCATCCCCTGCGTGCCGCGCATCGCGGCCGCCAGGTCAGGCGGTAATTCAAGAACATCCGGACCCAGCGCATAGAGCCGGTCTTCGGTCGCCTTGTCCATGGGCGCAGGCGGCACCAGTCGCGTCGAACAACTTGCCGGTGCGTTTACCAATTGCACCGCGGAAGCATCGGCGAAGCTGATGGCTACATAATATTCGGCGTCAAAAATCCCGAGTTCGAACTTCGATCCTGGCGCGACGGGCTCGGTGGCATTGATCGAATAATCGAGCGTCACCCGATTGTTTTCATAGCGCATCCGCTGGTCGCCGGCCGGTGTGAACGCCATGCCATCCCCGGCATAAGTGTAGAAATCGTACTGCGCGAGCCCGTGCATGTTGTCGTCGGCAAGCGGCTGCATCTCTTCAGTGCTGACCGTGCCATCGCTATTGGTGTCGAGCCCCTGCACCATCCAAACGGAAAAGGCAGTGTCGAATGTCCAGTGGTGCCGCAGCGCCGCAATGCGCCCGGCGTCGTCAAAGACCACGTCGACCTTGGCGTCGATGAAAATATGAGGATGCGCAAAGACGGGCTGAGCCAGCCCAAGAACCGCAAGCAAGAGCACCGCAAGGCGCAAGGCCTGGGCTCGGATAGCAGCAATAGTCACGCCAGCAGAATCCGTCAGTTGATCGGGTGAGTGGCGAACCAGTCCACCAGATGATCGATCAGCGCCCGCACCTTGCCCGCCAGATGCCGCCGATGCGGATAGACGGCCTGCAGCGTCTGCCCCGTGGGCAGAAAGCCGGGCAGCACCGGCACGAGCTCTCCACTCGTCACCAGCGGGTCAGCCAGGTACGAAGGCAATACGACGAATCCAAGGCCCATCGCCGCCGCTTTGCGTGCCGCCAAAGGCGAATTAACCCGCAGCGGCCCATTGACCGGCACCGAGATCGTCTTGCCGTCCTCGATGAACCGCCAATTCGATTGCCCCTGCAGGTTCACATCGATAATGCAGGGCAAATGCCGCAAATCCTCAGGGTGCTTGGGCGCACCAACCGCCTGCAGCAGCGATGGCGCCGCACCGACGACAACATGCATATCGGCGATCTTGCGCGCGATCAGCGAGGAATCCGCCAGCGTCGAAATCCGCAACGCCACATCGATCCCCTCATCGACGAGATCGACATAGCGATCCTCAAGCCGGAGATCGAGCGACACTTTTGGATACTTCTTGAGATACTCGAAGATTGCCGGCGCCAGCGTCGACTCGCCGAAATTACGCGGTGCTGAGACCCGCAACATGCCGCGCGGCTCTGCCGTCTGGTCGGTAATTGTCGCGTCGAGATCGTCCAGTTGCTGCAGCAGTGACGAGGCTTCACGATAATATGCTTCGCCCGCTTCGGTGAGGCTAAGTTTTCGCGTCGTGCGATTCATCAACCGAACGCCAAGATAGTCTTCAAGATCGGTGACATATTTGCTGAGCAGCGCCTTGGAGCGCCCGTGGAGCCGCGCGGCCGAGGAAAAACCGCCTGAGTCGAAGACCTGCACGAATGCACGAATGCGGGCCAGATCCTGCATATTTGGTCCCTCGCTGCTCGCACGCCGCGGCGCGCCGCCTTATGCCGAGACAAGCGCGATTGCATCGCCCAACCCTGCAAATGGACGCATAACTCATCTGCGCTGAGTGAACAATAACGGGTCTTGGTCGTTGCCTGATTAACGATAGGATAGAAGCATCATCGACGCGTAACTGGAGTTCGGACTATTTTCCCGCTTATGTCCAAACCTTCACCCAGCTCCGTGCTCTACCGGCTCATCGCCGCCGGCCAATTGGCACACAAGGCGCTGCTCGTGCCGCTCAAGGAACGCGGTCTCGAGCCCGGTGATGACGCCGTGCTGTTCGAGCTTGGTCGCTCCGGCACGACTGAACAGGCCCTTGCCGATGAACTTGGCCTCTCCCTCGAATCCCTCAACCCTCGCCTCAGCCGCCTCATCGAGCGCGACTTGATCGATCGGCGTGCGGTCGGCCCGGAGCTGGTTCCCGGCGTTGCGCTTACCGAGCGCGGCATTCGCATCCGCAATAGTCTCGCCGATCATTGGGCCCAGCTCGAAGAAGCGCTTCTCGGCGAACTCAAGCCCAAGCAACGCAAGAAGTTCGGCCAGATCCTCAAGCGTTTTACCGATCTGCTGCAATTTTAACGCGGACACCCTGTCCGCGAGCAACGCCGCGCCATTTCGCGCATTTCTCCAATCAACGCACCGTGAAACGTCTGGGCTCTCTGAAGTCTAAAGGCTTTGTTCAGTCTGGGTTCATCCACAATGCGCTTAATTAGTCCCAGGCAAACAAAGCCAACGACAGGGAAAGGAGAACTCCCATGGCCTTCAATCGCAAGCTCATAGCCTCCACGCTCGCAACCCTGGCAGTACTGGCAACCACCGCTGCGGCTTCGGCCGCTCCTGCAGTCGCAACCAGCAATGTCAACGTCCGCTCCGGTCCGGGTACCGGTTATGGTGTCGTCGATGCATTGCGCCGCGGCGAACGTGTGGACGTCCAATATTGTCGCGGTAGCTGGTGCTACATCGAAAAGCGCGGCCCAGATGGTTGGGTCTCGGCAAACTATCTCTCGACCGGCGGCGGTGGCGGCTGGAATGGCGGCTATGAGCCACCTCCGCCACCGCGTCCTCCCCACTGGAACCAGCCGCGCCCGCCGCACTGGAACCCCGGCCCACCGCCGCGTCCGCCACACTGGAATCCGCGTCCGCCGCGTCCTAACTACCCCTACCCGAGCAATCCGGGCGCCAGCTTCTGCTACAATGGCCCCAATGGCTACTTCTGCGTCGGCCAATAACCGACCCTGACATGATCAAAGGCACCGGGCTTCGGCTCGGTGCTTTTTTATTCGACGATCAACCGCTCGACATCGATCCCGTGCCGCTCCAGCGGCGCCCGCGCCCTGCGCGCCAGAAACTCATTCAGACCATAGGCCGCAATCGCGCCGACCAACATGGCAATTCCAAAGCCGCGCCATCCGTCATGGCTCGCAATCGCAATGGCTGAAAAGAGCGTTACCCCGCCAACACCAAGCAGAAACCAGGTCCGCTTCTCACTCGCCACCCGATAGTTCCGCGCTCCGGCATGCAGCAGGTCGCGCAATTCACTGTCGCTCATCGCCACGAGATCCGCATTGCGCCGCTCTCGCCTGATGGTTTCGATATAGGCGTCGACGCGGCGCAAGGTCAGCGCATCGCGCTCCCGCGTCACCTTCTTGCGGGTGAGCAAGGTCCAGCCACCGCCGATCAACAGCAGGATCAAGGCAATTTGGAGCAATCCCATAGTCCGTCCCCTCGGGTGCGCAGGCAGTCCTTGCCAGACACATGCCCCTTCACATGGGCTACTGCAAGTGATCCAGAACGCAATGCGCCTCGTTTCCTGAATAGTTTTAGGGGAGGCTTACCTTGACCAAATATCTCATTCTCTACGGCGCTATCGCCATCGTGTTTTTCCCGCTCGACTTCATCTGGCTTTCGACCATGGGCAAGAATTTTTACATGCCCGAACTCGGCGGCCTGATGCGCGAACAGCCCAATCTCGTTATCGCCGGGTTGTTTTACCTCGCCTACATCGTCGGCATCGTCGCTCTCGTTGCAGCGCCAGCCGATGGCGATGTGGTCAAAGCTCTCGTCCTCGGCGCCATCCTGGGCTTCGTCGCCTATGGCACCTATGACCTGACCAATCTCTCGACTATCCAGGGCTTCTCGCCCAAGGTTGCCATAGTCGACATGGCCTGGGGCACAACCCTGACCGCCGTCAGCTCCGCCGCCGGCGTCTGGATTTCGAGATTCTTCGCCTGACTTGATCGCCTACCTGCACCCACACACAAGACGTTACCCCGGCCTTGAGCCGGGGCCCATCCTGAGGTTTTGCGGCGCCGCCCTAGGCCTCTCCCACCGGCGCCACCACCACGGCCGGAATCTTCTTCTTCCGCTCCCGCGCCATCACGACCAAGCCGGCAATCACGATAATCCCCGCGCCCACCAGCGAAACCGGATCGATCCAGTGCCCGAACACAACGACACTGAGAACGATCGCCCAGGGCAGCGAGAAATAGTTGAACGGCTGCAAGACGCTGGCTGGCGCCATACCCAGCGCATAGACCATCACGCCATGTCCCGCGCAGGTGGTGATCATCACGAGCACCACCATGAGCAGCGCCTGCCACTCCATGGGCTGCCAGAAGAAAACGCCGACCATGCTCGAGAGAACCAAGCCCACGCAGGACGCATAGGCGAGGCTGGTTCCCGCGCCATCAGCCTTCGACACCTGCCGCGTCAAAACAATGTAGATGGCGTAAAACGAGGCCGACGCCAGCGCGAAGACGACGCCCCAGGTCATCGGCACCCCGCCCGGCCGCAGGATCACGAATGCGCCCACCAAACCGGCACCCACGGCCGCAAACCGGAAAATCCCGACCTTCTCGCCAAGGATCGGAATGGCAAAAACCGTCACCAAAAGCGGATAGACGATCACGATCGCCTGCAGCTCTCCGAGCGGCACCGTCTGCAGCGCGATCGCAAAACACCAGATATCGGCCATCAGCAGCACGCCGCGCAAAATCTGTCGCTTCGGCATGGCAGAATGGAAAGCCTGTCGAATCGGTCCCTGCCGCGCCACCATCACCAGCGCAAACAGGGCAAATCCCCAATAGCGCATCATGGTGATCTGGAACGGGGAGTAATCTTGCACGAGAAGCTTGGACACCGCATCCTGCACGCCGAAAACGGCAATGGTGGTGAGCGTCAAGGCAATGGCGCGCCCGAGATTGTCGGGGCTCTGGTCGGTGGGGGAGGACATGGTCACATCGAAGGCAGGAAAAAACGCCCCACAAATCGCAACGCGTGCGGGGCGCCTTCAAGCTATCGCATGGCCCTACCCTTGACCATGAAAGACTTCACCGTGCCCACGATCGCCGTCAGCGCGCCGCCGATGATCAAGGCTACTGCACCCTGCCCGGCAAGCGCTCCCAAATCCATGGCGCTGGTCGCCGATGAAGCGCCAAGAAGCGTGTCGAAATTGGGCAAAAGCCCTGTCAGAAACGTGCCCAACACGCCTCCGATTGCACCAACTATGCTATCGCCCACCGGTCCAAGGCTGAGCGATCGTGCCAATTGCCCCAAGACACTCCCGCCAGCACCGCCGGCGATAAGCTGCACCACTATGGGTACTAGAACGTCCATTTTAGTCCCCCTCTCTCATCTGCGGATTTCCCGTCCGCATAACCACGTTAACCCCGCGCCTGACGCGGCGAAAGCGCAAGCTGCTGCTGCGGTAGTCTGACAATTGTTTCCAATACCGACAGCACCTTGGCTGTCGCGTCAGCCACATATGTTAAAGGGGGTCGCGAAGGCGGCCTGTTGATCTCCGATGCCCCAGCAGCCGCATATTTTCCCTGACACGCTTGGCGTAGCGCTCATCACCGGCGCCAATGACCGCATCGGCGCCACCATCGCCAGGGCGCTGGCCAAACAGGGCGACGCCGTTGTTATCCACTATCGCTCCGGCGCAGACGGCGCTGAAAAAGTCGCTGCGGAAATCGTCGCATCAGGCGGCCGCGCCAGGACCGTGCAGGCTGACCTCTCGGATCGCAAAAGCCGCGCCGTTCTGATCGCCGAGGCGGCCAAGCCCTTCGGTCCCCTCACCATTCTGATCAACAATGCCTCGGTGTTCGATCCCGACAGTGCCCAGGATGTGAACGAGGAACTCTGGGACCAGCACTTTTCGGTCCATGCCGAGGCTCCCATATTCCTGTCACGCGACTTCGCCGCGCAATTGCCCTATGGCGTCGAAGGAAACATCATCAACATGATCGACGAACGGGTGCTGCACCCAAGCCCGGCCTATTTCAGCTATACGCTCTCAAAATCGGTGCTGTGGACCGCAACACGCACCATGGCCCAATCCCTGGCGCCCGCCATTCGCGTCAATGCCATCGGCCCCGGGCCTGTCCTGCCCCACAAAGGCCAGAGCGATCAGGATTTTGCCGACAGCGTGAAATCCTTGCCGCTCAAGCGCCACGCAGACCCCGACGCAATTGCCCAGGGCGTCCTCGCCATTCTCTCCATGCCCGCGTTCACCGGCCAGATGCTGGCCCTCGATGGCGGCAAACATCTTGACTACCCCGCCCGACGCGGTCCAACCCCTAGGGCCTGACCACCGAAAAGGAGTTGGAGCGCTCATGCGACTCCAATCACGAAAACCGCTTTAGACCATGACAGATACGCCTAGCCCACAACCTGCCGGCCCGGAGGTCATCCGCGCCTTCGTCCGCACCCTGCCCTCCGCCCCGGGCGTCTACCGCATGGTCGATGCCAATGGCGAGGTCATCTATGTAGGCAAGGCGCGCTCGCTCAAGTCGCGGGTCACCAACTACACTCGTCCCGAGGGCCTGCCCGTGCGCATCCAGCGCATGATCGCTGCCACGGTCAGCATGGAATTCGTCCGCACCGAGACCGAAGCCGAAGCGCTCCTTCTTGAAGCCAATCTTGTCAAGCGTCTGAAGCCGCGTTTCAATGTCCTCCTCCGCGATGACAAGAGCTTCCCCTACATCCTGATCGCCACCGATCACGAAGCGCCCGAACTTACCAAGCACCGCGGTAGCCGGCGTCGTCCTGGCCATTATTTTGGTCCTTTTGCGTCCGCTGTCGCCGTCAGCCGCACCATTGCAAGCCTCCAGAAGGCCTTCCTCCTCCGCAATTGCTCGGATAGCTTTTACGCAGCCCGCACAAGGCCTTGCCTGCAATACCAGATCAAACGCTGCGCCGGCCCCTGCACCCGCGAAACCAGCCTTGAGGCCTACGGCGAACTGGTCGAAGACGCGCGCCTCTTTCTCACCGGCAAATCCCAATCAGTCCGCGACCACCTGCAAAAGGACATGGCATCCGCCGCCGAGAATCTCGATTTCGAGCGCGCCGCCCTGATCCGCGATCGCCTCTCGGCCCTTGCCGTCGTCCAATCACAGGGCGGCGACGCAACCGCGCGCAATGTCGAAGAAGCCGACGTCTTCGCCATCCACCATGAAGGCGGCCAATTCTGCGTCCAAGTCTTCTTCTTCCGCGCTTTCCAGAACTGGGGCAATCACGCCTTCCGCCCCAAGGCAGACGATTCTCTCACCGACGTGGAAGTGCTCGAAGCCTTTATCGGCCAGTTCTACGAAGATCGCACGCCTCCCAGCCTCGTGCTCCTCAGCCACGAGATGGCCGAGCGCGAACTGCTTGAAGAGGCGCTTCGCAGCCGCGCTGGACAAAAAGTCCGCGTCGAAACTCCGCAACGCGGCGAAAAGCGCGACCTCGTCAATTACGCCATGCAAAACGCCCGCGAAGCCCTTGGCCGCCAGCTCGCTGAAGGCGCCTCCAATCGCACGCTTCTCGAAGGCGTTGCCAATTGCTTTGGGCTCGACGATCCCCCGCGCCGCATCGAAGTTTACGACAACTCCCACATCTCCGGCACCAATATGGTCGGCGCCATGGTCGTGGCGGGCGAGGAAGGCTTTTCGAAAAAGCACTACCGCACCTTCAACATCAAATCCGACATCGCCGCCGGGGATGACTTCGGCATGATGCGCGAGGTGCTGACCCGCCGCTTCGCCCGTCTCGCCGCCGAAAGCGAAACCGACGCCGAAGACGAAGCGACCGGCATGCCCGATTGGCCCGATATAGTTTTTATCGATGGCGGCGCCGGCCAGCTCAATGCCGTGCGACAGGTCATTGCCGAACTGAACCTGCCCAAGGAAGTCACCTTCATCGGCATCGCCAAGGGCGAAGAGCGTGACGCTGGCCGCGAAAAATTCTTCATGGAAGGCAAGGACGCCTTCATGCTGCCGCACCGCGACCCCGTCCTCTATTACGTGCAGCGCCTCCGCGACGAAGCGCACCGCTTCGCCATCGGCACCCACCGCGCCAAACGCAAGAAAGAGCAGATTTCCAATCCGCTCGACGAAATCGAAGGCATTGGCCCGACGCGAAAACGCGCGCTCCTGAACCACTTTGGCTCCGCCAAGGCCGTGGCCCGCGCCAGCCTCATGGACCTTGCAGCGGTACCCAGTATTTCAAACGCCATGGCGCAGCTCATTTACGATCACTTCAATCGAACGTGATCCTGCCCCATTGAGGCCGAACTCTGCCTGCAGTTTCCGCGCATATTAAACGGTCAGTGGAATCTGCCATGCGTCTCATCCTGTCGATTGCCCTTCTCGCCGCCCTCCCCGTTTCCGCCTTCGCTCAGGTGAGCGATACGGCCAAGCCCGAGGAAGTCGTCATCGAAGGCGTCGGCTTGACGCGCACCGTTCCCTGCGATGGCCTCGATGTTGGCATCTATGGCGCCGACAACCAGATCGACCTGACCGGTACATGCGGCCAGGTCGTCGTCCACGGCGATGGCCACACGGTCCATGTCGAAGACGCCGCCACCATCGCCATCTCCGGCATCGGCCACACGGTCAACGCCGATAAGGTCTCGACCCTCTCGATCGACACCACGGAAAACACCGTCAATGCGACGATCGAAGCAGCCGACGATGCGGCCAAGGTCTCCATCAATGGCGCCGAACAGACCGCCAACCTCACCCTCAAATCCAAGACGACGATCGACGTCCAGGGCACCGAGCAGGTCGTCAATTGGGATCTCGGCGAAGGCGCGCCAGAGCCACGGATCGACATTGGCGGTATCGACAACGCTGTCAATCGCATCGAATAGACCAGTGCCGGGCCCGTCCCGGCATTTTCTTTTCCGCACCTTCAGATTTTTGTCGAAAAGCGTCTCCTCGGTTCGTCTTATTGTCAGAACACAAACAGGAGCGTCCGATGAAATTCCTCACCATGGTCAAGACCCTCAACCCCGAAATAGCCAGCCAGCCGCCCGCGGCCCTGATGCAGGCCATCGTGCAACTCGGCATGGAAGCGGGCGCGAAGATGATCGAAACCGGCGGCATGTCGCTCGCCGGCACCGTCACGACGCGCCAGGGTCAAATGGTCACCGATGGCCCCTTTGCCGAGGCCAAGGAAATGGTCGGCGGCTATGCCGTTTATGAACTCGAGACCGACGCCGAGATGGTCGACTGGACCGAGCGCTTTGTAGAACTCCACCGCAAGCATTGGCCGGAATGGGACGGCGAAGTCACCGTCCTGCAGCTGCAACAGTTCAATATGGCCGGATGATAATGACCCCAAAGCGATGTGATCGCTTAGTCTTTCACATCGCGGCAACTTCCCGCCTGTCTGGCCGTTCGTCTTCCAACTCATAGGAGCCGAACCATGACCGAAGAAAACAACCACACCCTCCCGGCCGGCGAAGCCATCGACCGCATCTGGGAGCTGGCCGAGAAAATCGACATCTGCATGTTCACCACCTGGGACGGCAAGCAACAGCGCAGCCGCCCGATGTCCGCCCGTGTGCGCCGCGAAGAACATGCCATCTACTTCCTGACCGATCTCGAAGGCCATAAGCTCACCGAGATCGAGAAGTATCCGCACGTCTCCCTCGCCTGGGCTGACAACGGTGGCCACAAATATGCTGTCATCGCCGGCGAAGCCGAAGTGCTCAACGACCGCGCCAAGATCGCCGAGCTCTGGGAAAAATTCGACAAGGCCTGGTGGGACGACGAAAACGATCCTCAGATCCGCCTCCTCAAGGTGACGCCGGACGACGGCGAAGTCTGGGATAGCCCGAACATGGTCGTCGCCACCGCCAAGATGCTCGTTGCGGCCGCCACCGGCGCCAAGCCCGACATGGGCGCCAACGCCAAGGTCGATCTCTAGGCTTCAGTAATCGCTGACCAAGGCCCGCGTCGCATAGACGCGGGCCTTTTCACATAACCTATTCTCCAGCCCCGAGAATCGTCTAGCCTCGCCCCGCCTCTGGGGAGGGGAACCATGGCTATCATCTCGGCTTCGTCAGTCGAAAAAATCTTCCGCCAGCCCAAGCGTCAGTCGGGTTTCGGTGGCGCCATTCGCGGCCTCTTTTCGCGCGACTTCACCGAAATCCGCGCCGTCGATGGCATCTCTTTCACGATTCAGCCGCGCGAAGCCGTCGGCTATCTCGGCCCCAACGGCGCTGGCAAATCCACCATGATCAAGATGATGACCGGTATCCTGGTCCCATCTTCTGGCACGGTCCAAGTCCTCGGCCGCGAACCCCATACCAACCGCATCACCAATGCCGCCGAGATCGGCGTCGTCTTCGGCCAGCGCAGCCAACTCTGGTGGGATCTCCCCGTCCGCGACAGCTTTGACCTCAACCGCCACATCTACGACATCCCCACCGCCCGTTTCGCCGATAACCTAGCCCGCCTCACGACCATGCTCGACATGGCGAGCTACATCGACCGCCCCGTCCGCCAGCTCAGCCTCGGCCAACGCATGCGCGCCGAAATCGCCATGGCGCTGCTGCACGATCCCAAAATCCTCTTTCTCGACGAACCCACCATCGGCCTCGACGTCGTCGCCAAGGACACGGTTCGAAAATTCCTAGCCGAAGTGAACCGCGACCGCGGCACCACCATCATCCTCACTACCCACGACCTCGTCGACATCGAGGAAATCTGTCCGCGCCTCATCATGGTCGATGACGGCAAACTGCTCTTCGATGGCGAGCTCAAACACCTCCGCCAAACCCTCGGCTCACGCCGCCGCTTGAAACTGGAATTCGGCACCGATCCCGGCCCGATAACGCTGAAGACCGCTGAGCTCGTCACCGACGAAGGCGCGGCAAAACACTTCCTGCTCGAAAACGAACAGACGTCCATTCTCGACGTCCTCACCGAACTTGGCTCTGGCCACGACCTCATCGACATCAAACTCGAAGAGCCCAATATCGAGGAGGTGATCCGCACCTTCTACCAGAACAAGCCCGCGCTCGCCGGAGCCCGGCCATGAAGGCCGCCGCCTATCCCGCCTTCGCGCTGACCGCCTTCCAGTCGCGCCTCGTTTATCGCAACCAGGTCTGGGCCAGCGCCTTTGGCGATCTCGTCAGCATTTTTGCGCGCATCGCGATCTGGACCGCCGCCTTCGCAGGGGCAACGCAGGTCGATGGCATCACCCTGCCCGAGATGGTCACTTACGCGCTGCTCTCGGGTCCTCTGCTCTACTGGGAATATTCCCGCGTCCTCTACGATGTCGGCGACGCCGTCCGCACTGGAGACGTCGCGGTCTTTCTCCTGAAGCCGCTGCACTATCCCAGCTATCTCCTCTCGACCCATTTTGGCCATTTCGCCTTCGAATGCGTCGCTATTGTCGTGCCCGTGGCTCTCATCGTCGGCTTCACCGTAGGCCTCCTGCCACCCGCGAGCCTATTTCACGGCCTCATGTTCTTCCCCTATTGGGCGGTGTCCTGGCTGATCCTCTTCACCCTCGCGTGCCTCTGCGGCCTCCTCGCCTTTTGGCTCCTCACCGCCTTCTCGCTCGAATGGTTTCTCATGGCGATCATGTCGCTCTTCTCCGGCGCCATCATCCCCCTTTGGTTCCTGCCAACGCCCCTGGCCACCATCTTCGGCTACCTGCCGTTTTCATGGATCAGCTACTATCCGGCAGCCGTTTATCTCGGCAAACTCGACCCCACCGCGACGTGGCTCCATCTCGGCATCGGCCTCCTCTGGCTCGGCCTGCTCACCGCCGCCGTCCTCGCCCTCTGGGGCAAGGCGCGCCACCGCCTCGTCGTGCAGGGAGGCTGAAAAATGTCCCGCTCCCTCGCCGTCGTCCCGCATCTCGTTCGCATGTATGTGCGCTCCCGCATGGAATATCGCGGCGCCATGCTGCTCGCCTGGTTTGCCCAGGCCCTCAGCTATGCCGCCACCTACACGGCAATCGCTCTCCTCCTGCTCCGCTTCGGCAATCTCGGCGGCTGGACATGGAGCGAAATGGCCCTGCTCCTGTCCTTCCACCTCCTGGCCTACTCGCTCGGCGCCTCCCTAAGCTTCACCCAGTTCCGCAACATCGAGGAACAGGTTCGACAGGGCACGTTCGACGCAGTCCTCATCAAGCCCGTCAGCCCTTGGGTCTACCTGGTCTTTTCCGGCCTCAACATCGGCTATGCCGGCCACATCATCCTCGCCGTCGGCCTCATGGCCTGGGCCGTCACCCAGGTGGCCGTCGATTGGTCGCCCCTCACCGCCCTCTACTTTCTCGCTAGCCTCCTCAGCGCGGCAATGGTCACCGCTGCCATCATGACCATGATCGGTGCCACGGCCCTCGTCTGGGTCCGCTCAAAACACCTGTTCTCCATCTTTTTCGGTTTCTGGGAATTGGCGCGCTACCCCCTCAACATCTTCCCAGTCCCCCTCCAGATCCTGATGCTTACCATCGCCCCCTTGGGCTTCCTCGCCTTCGTCCCGGTCGCCGTCACTTTGGGCAAACCCGTCCCCCTCCTCGGCGATTGGGCTCTCCTTGCGTCCCTCTTGGCCGGCCCCCTCGCCGTCCTCCTCGGCGCCCTGCACTGGCGCCATTGCATTCGAAATTACCAAGGCGCCGGTGGCTAAATCCCAAATCCGCAGTAGACCTCATGGTGAGGCGCGCAGCGCAGCGGAGCCTCGGACCACGAGGGCGGCCCCCCTCCTAAAGTCGGGACTCGACAAGCCCCGACTCCTCGGCTAGCTTTCTCGCCATGATCAACGCAGCGACCTTTTATTGGTATTTTAGCTATCCGCTCCCGGCGGAGGCTATCGCGCGCGTGTCCTGATCCCGACAAGACCAGACCCAAATCGCAAGCTAGCCGCCCGACTTCCGAGGCGGCTTTTTTCTTGGCCCCTCGACTTCAAAACCGAGAGACCGAAGAAAAATGCTCAAATCGACCGACGACCTCCGCATCACCGAAATAAAACCGCTGACCACACCCATCGAGGTCATGCGCCAGCATCCGCGCACCGACGCCGCCACCCGCACCGTCCTCGCCGCCCGCCACGATTTCCATAATATTCTGACAGGCCAGGATGATCGCCTCGCCGTCATCGTCGGCCCCTGCTCGATCCACGATCCCAAGGCGGCGATGGATTACGCCAACCGCCTCGTCGCCCTACGCGAAACCCTCGGCGATCGCCTCGAAATCATCATGCGCGTCTACTTCGAAAAGCCGCGCACCACGGTCGGCTGGAAGGGCCTGATCAACGACCCCGATCTCGACGGCAGCTTCAACATCACACAAGGCCTCCACACGGCCCGCACCCTGCTGCTCGACGTAGCCAATCTCGGCCTGCCCGCCGCCTGCGAATTCCTCGACATGACGACCCCGCAATACATTGCCGACCTCGTGTCCTGGGCTGCTATCGGCGCGCGCACCACCGAGTCGCAGATCCACCGCGAACTGGCCTCCGGACTCTCCTGCCCTGTCGGCTTCAAGAACGGCACCGATGGCAATGTGAAAATCGCCCTAGACGCGGTGCTCTCCGCCTCCCACCCTCACCATTTCCTCGCCGTCACCAAAGACGGCCGCTCGGCCATCGCCGCGACTACGGGCAATGAGGACTGCCACATCATCCTTCGTGGCGGCAAAACCACCAATTACGACGCCGCAAGCGTCGAAGCCTCGGCGCGGGCGGCAATCAAGGCCGGCCTCAACCCGGCCATCATGATCGACGCCAGCCACGCCAATTCCTCCAAAAATCCTGAAAACCAGCCCTTGGTCCTCGCCGACATCGGCACCCAGCTCGCCGCCGGCGACAAGCGCATCATCGGCGTCATGATCGAATCCAACCTGGTCGCCGGCCGCCAAGACCTCGTCCCCGGCCAGGACCTCGTCTACGGCCAATCCATCACCGACGGCTGCATCGATTGGGACACAACCGTCACCACGCTCAACGCCCTCGCCGAAGCCGTCGAAAAACGTCGCGCGGTGAACAATCAGGCGGTTGCATAACGCCCAGCACAGCAATCTATTCGACCCACCACGTCATTCCCGCGAAAGCGGGAATCTCATTCACTCCAAGAAGAGATTCCCGCTTTCGCGGGAATGACGCCACGCAAAGGTGGGACAGGAGAGATCTCCACCGCAACCACCCTTGACCCCTCGCCCCCATTCCTATTCTCTCGCCTCATGGCCAGAAACCCGCTTACGCTCGTCCCGAACATCATCACCATCGCCCGCATCGCCGCGATCATCCCGATCGTCTGGTTAGTGATGGATGGCGACATCACCCTGCGCATCATAGCGCTGGTGCTCTTTGTGATTGCCGCCGCCAGCGACTGGGTCGATGGCTATCTCGCTCGTGCATGGGATCAGTATTCCGATCTCGGGCGTATGCTTGACCCCATCGCCGACAAACTCCTCGTCGGCATCCTGATCACCGCCCTCGCATGGGACGGCAGCTTTTCCGGCTGGGACATGATCCCCGTCGTCGCCATCCTCTTCCGCGAATTCTTCATCTCAGGCCTGCGTGAATTCCTCGGCAACACCTCCGTCGTCCTGCCCGTCAGCAAGCTCGCCAAGTGGAAAACCACCATCCAGCTCGTTGCCCTCGCCGTCGTCCTCTTCGAGCGCATCGTGCCCGGCTTTGGTCTCATCTCCGACATTCTGCTTTGGGCGGCCGGCGCCATTACGCTCTGGACAGGCTGGAACTATCTCCGCGCCTCCTGGCCCCATCTCGTGGGCACGACGGCGAAATGAAAATCCTCTATTTCGCCTGGCTCCGCGAGCGCCTCAACCGCCCGAGCGACGACGTCACGCCGCCGGCTGATGTCGTTACCCTCGAAGATCTCGTCACTTGGCTCCGCGCCAATGACGAAAGCCTTGATCTCGCCATGGCCAATCCCAAGCAGTTCAAGATCTCCAAGAACGCCCGCATCGTTCCCTGGAACACGCCGATCGATGGCGCCGAGGAAGTGGCTATCCTGCCGCCGATGACCGGCGGCTGAGATGATCATCATCTCCAACGCCCCCTTCGACCCCGGCGCACTACTCAGTCAGTTCCTGGCCAACCACCCCGAAGCCGGCGCCGCCGTCACCTTCACGGGCATGGTCCGCTCCCTCCCCGATCGCCCGATCACGGCGCTCATCCTCGAGTGCTATCCCGACCTCGCCCAGAACGAGATCGCCGCCATCCGCGCCAATGCCATCGCCCGCTTCAACCTCATCGACGCCGCAATCCTCCACCGCTACGGCCGCCTCGTCCCCGGCGAACCCATCATGCAAGTCATGACCCTCGCCCCCCACCGCCAAGCCGCCTTCGACGGCGCCCAATACCTCATGGACTACCTAAAAACCGACGCCCCCTTCTGGAAACAGGAAGAAATGGCAACGGGCACGGAATGGGTAGAGGCGAAAGCAACTGACGACGTGGCACGGGATCGCTGGAGGAGGTAGCCACCCTCACCCGTCTCGCGCTGCGCGCGATCCACGCTCTCCCGAGGGGGAGAGGAATAGAGGGGGCCACCTCTGATTCTTCTCCCCCTCGGGAAGAAGGTGGCGCGCAGCTCACCGAATTCGCATTTGCGAATTCGGTAGGGATGAGGGGATACCCCCACACGCGAAACAAAAAAGCCGGACATCCCTGCCCGGCTTCTTCAAACTCAATTCAACGAAACTACTCCGCCGCCGCCCGCTTTGGCTGAACCGCTGCCGAATACGCATCGATCAGCGTCCGGCACCCTTCGCCCGGGGTGAACTTATAGTCCCCGATCAGCGAAACCGGTGTCACTTCAGCAGCGGTACCCGTCAGGAAGCACTCGTCGAACTGCGAGAGCTCTTCCGGCATGATGTGCCTTTCGGTAACGGTAAAACCGTTTTCCTTGGCCAGTGCGATCAGCGTCTGGCGGGTGATGCCATTGAGGAAGCAATCCGGCGTCGGCGTCGTAATGTCCTTACCCCTAATGAAGAACACGTTGGCGCCCGTGGCCTCAGCCACATAGCCGCGATAGTCCAGCATCAGTGCGTCGGCATAGCCATTGGCCATGGCGGCGTCCTTGGAGAGCGTGCAGATCATATATAGACCCGCCGCCTTGGCCGAAGACGGGATCGTCTCAGGCGACGGGCGCTTCCACTTGCTCCACTCGAGCCGGATCCCCTTGAGCTTTTCCTCGGTCGAGAAATAGCTCGGCCACACCCAGGCAGCGATCGCCACATGCACCTTGTTGTTCCGCGCTGGCACCGAAAGCTCTTCCGAGCCGCGCCAGGCGACAGGACGCAGATAAGCGTCAACGAGGCCATTCTTGTCGAGCACGAGGCGCTTCGCCGCTTCGATCTCGTCGACCGAATAGGGGAAGGGCATATCGAGCGTTGCCGCCGAACGGATCAAACGCTCGGTATGCTCGCGCGATTTGAAGATTTCGCCACCATAGGCGCGTTCACCTTCGAATACCGAGCTGGCATAATGAAGCCCGTGCGTCAGCACGTGAATCTTCGCGTCCTTCCACGGTTTGAGTTCGCCATCGAACCAGATCCAGCCATCACGCTGGTCCATGGGCACGCCTGCCATGATCCTCTCCACAGTCTTTGTTTTTGCCGTTCTTACACGAACCGCACGTTTCTCTAATCATGCCCCAAGGGCCATGCCCTTGGCAAACCACAATGTCTTTGGGATAAGACGAAACGCCGATGTGATGGAGAGACAATGGCAGAGGCCCAAAAAAATGTCAACAAGGCTGACATAAATTCTGCTGCGATCGCGCAGTCGGTGCTGCCGCTCGATATCATGGGCCTGTTCTTTTTTGCCTATCGGGATTTTACCGGCGACGCCGATGCCCTGCTCGAGCGGCAAGGTTTCGGCCGCGCGCATCATCGGGTGCTCTATTTCGTCAATGTACGCCCCGGCATGCCAGTCGCGGACTTGCTCGACATCCTGAAAATCACCAAGCAAAGCCTGGCTCGCGTCCTCCGCCAGCTCATCGACAATGGCTATATCGAGCAAAAGACCGGCCACTCCGATCGGCGTCAGCGCCTGCTTTTTGCCACCGACAAGGGCCGCATGCTGTTCGCCACCCTATCGGCCACTCAGGCCAGCCGCATCGACGAGGCCATCGCCGCCCTGCCGGCCGAAGGCGCGCACATGGTGCGTCAGTTCCTCGTCAGCATGGTCGAGCCAACAGATCGCACTGTCCTTGAACGGCTCAACCTGACGGTCAATCTGTAAAAAAGCCGATTGCCGAACAAATGCTTATCCCGCACGCTGGCTCCAATGGGCCCTGGAGCGTGCGGAGCATAGAATTCTCGACCTGATCCACTATCTCTCGGAAGCGCGACGCCTGCAGCAGCAAGGCGAGGTCATCGAAGCAATCTGGTGCTACGATACGATCCTCAAGGATCCTTTTGTCGGGCAAGACCCGCCAACCCTGCAGGCTGCCGGACTTGGGCTCGGCCAATTATTGATTTCAGAAGTTCAGGTCAGCAATGACACAGATCGCATCGGTCGGCTGCTCAACCGTGCCATTCAGGCCCTCGGCCTAGCCCACAGATCCGATCAGAACGATCCGCAGATCGCACTCGTCCTCGCCGAAGCTCATGGCGAGCGTTTCCGCCACAAAAATCAGTCGGCAGACGTGCTCGCCGTCAATCTGCTGCTCGATCGGATGGGCACCCCACCCGAGCTGCAGGATCGCATCGCCACGCTTCGATCCCGTATTACGAGACCGCCAACTGCCCTTTCAAGGCAGGGTTAAGCAGCAACTGCTATCAGCCCTGCCCCAGTTCCTCGCTGCGCTTCCGCGCGGCCGTAACAGCCTGGTCCATCACCGGCCCCAGCCCATCAGCGCCCATCAACACCTCGAGCGCCGCCGCAGTAGTGCCATTGGGCGAGGTCACATTCTGGCGCAAGACGCTGGCCGGCGCCGGATCGATCTCCAGCAAACCCGCAGCGCCAATCACCGTCTGCCGCGCCAGCGTCATGGCTACATGCTCTTCGAGCCCCTGCGCCACGCCTGCCGCAGCCAGTGCCTCGACGAGATTGAACACATAGGCCGGCCCCGAACCCGAAACCGCCGTCACGGCGTCGAGATCCCCCTCGGCATCAAACCAGACGACGAGCCCCGCCGCCGATAGCAGCGCTTCCGCCGCCGACCGTCCCGCCGCATCGACGCCCGCTCCGGCAACGACGCCAGTAACGCCCTTGCCGATCTGCGCCGGGGTATTGGGCATGCTGCGCACCACCCGATCCGTGCCCGTGCCCGACGCCAGCCGATCCAGCGAAATCCCCGCGGCGATCGACAGCACCAGCGTATGCGTGCCAATCACAGGCTTCAGGTCATCCATAACCGCCGAGATCACCTGCGGTTTCACCGCCAGCACCAGCACAGTGGGCTGCAGCCCAAGCGCCGCTTCGTTGATCACAAGGTCATAATCGGCCGCAAAAGCCTTGGCCTCGTCGCTCGCCCGCGGATCGACCAGCACCAGATTGGTCGGCGGCAATCCGGCATCGAGCCAGCCCGAAGCCAGCGCCATGCCCATCTTGCCCACGCCAACCAGCATGACCGGCCCAATGGATCGCAAATCGGTCATCACGCCTCGCCCACGGTTTCAAACATCACATGGCTCAGCGCATCGGCGGCCGATTTTCCGGCCCAGACGACAAACTGAAATGCTTGATAATAGAGATCGCAGCTATCGGTCGCCGAGCGCAACAGCGCCTCGCATTGCTGCGGCGACACATCGGCCCCGCCGGTAAGAAGATGCGAATTGCGGAAGAGCACAACGCCTTCCTTGTTCCAGATATCGAAGTGCCCAATCCAGAGTTGCTCATTGATCAGGCTGATCAATTGGCGGATTTCGCTGCGCCGGCCCTCGGGCACCTTCAGATCGAAGGCGCAGGCGATATGCAGGCTTTCGAGGTCTTCCATCCAGTTGAACGAGACGTGATAGTCGCTCCAGCCCCCGCGCACCGAGATCGAAATCTCGTCCGCGTCCTGGCGCTCAAAATTCCAGTCGTTGATCGATGCGATGTGCTCGACCAGGTCCACCGGGTGGGACGAACGATCGGGCTCGTGGGCAATCAATGACATTGGCCGGTTCCGTGCTGGCATGGCGCTCTGGGACACGACAACCGCCGTCACCCCTCCACTGCAGACCCAATCTCACGCGTCCTCCTGCGTTCGAATCGTCCACATCACAAACCGTACACTGCAGTTCCGATTCCAGCAGTTCAACTGACGCCCAAGCGCCCAATCTCTTGTGGAAGACGGTAACCTCTCGTTAACCCGAGAGATCCAAGCCAGCGCATCTGTTGTGAAGCGCTGGCGAAATTTGGCCGATTGAGTGAGGCGGCCGTTAGACGGTCTTTGCAGCCTTGAGCGCCGCAATCTCTTGACGCAGCGCGTCGATTTCTTCGCCCTGGACCTGCACCAGCTCACGCAGCGCATCAAAGTCCTCGCGCTTGACCAATTCCATATCGGCCACGATCCGCTGCGCCTGCGACTTGGCAACGGTCTCGACTTCGCGCCGCACGCCGTCGGCGACACCCGCCGCTTCGTTCATGATCCGGCCAAGACCGTCAAAAATCCTGTTATTGCTCTGGCTCATGATAATCCCATTATCTGCAATTGCGTTTGCTCCCCTATGTAGGCCACCCCCGCCGCATTGACCAGTGCAACCATTGGCCGCGCCTCCCCATGAACCGAACCGCCCATCCACGCGTACCTGCTGGGCAAAGGGAGAAATGGCAATGAGCGACACCATCATCCTCGTCGGCGGCGCGGGCGGCATTGGCTCGGCTCTCGCGAAAAAGTCCGCCGCTCGCGGGTTGGTTCCGCACTTGATTGGTCGCAGCCCCGATGCCCTCGCGGCCCTTGCTGATGAAACAGGAGGCACTTGGGCGGAAGCGAATGTCACGGATACCACCGCGCTGACCGCGGCGATCCAGCAAGCCCCTGGCCCCGTCGCCGGCCTTGCCTATTGCGTCGGCACCATCAATCTGAAGCCGCTAGCCCGGCTCACGATCGAAGATTTCGCCCGAGATTTCGCTATAAGCGCTGCAGGCGCCGCCATGGCGATCCAGGCCGCCCTGCCCGCTCTCAAACAATATGAGGGAACCGCCTCTATCGTCCTCTTCTCTTCCGTCGCCGTCTCCCAGGGTTTTAGCGGCCACGCCTCCATCTCCATGGCCAAGGGCGCCGTGGAAGGCCTCACCGTCGCCCTCGCCGCCGAACTCGCCCCAAAAATCCGCGTCAACGCGGTGGCACCCTCTTTGACAGCCACGCCTCTGGCCGAGTCCCTGACGTCAAACGAAGCCATGGCCAAATCCATCGCCCAGCTTCACTCCCTCCCCCGCCTCGGCACCGCCGAAGACAGCGCCAATGCCGCCGACTTTCTCCTGTCCGACGCGTCGAGCTGGATCACTGGCCAAATCCTCGGCGTCGATGGCGGCCGCTCGACCCTGCGCACCAAGGGCTAGATCCCCGCATCGGCGATGTGGGGGAAGATATTGCGCGTCTCGTCGCGCGCAAATCTGCGCGTTGCCGGGGTACAGTTTGCGTCTGCAAAGGTGATCATATCGGCAAGAATGCGTCGCGCCTCGTCCACCCGCCCGGACCGAAAATTGAGCTTGCCAAAGGTAAGCATCGCACTCACCCGCGGCCCCGGATCGTCACCGGGAACACTGAGCTCATAACTACGCGTCCCAAGGGCCAGCGCATTTTCCATATCTCCCAGCGCCTCGTAACAAGCGCCCATCAGCCCAACCAGTCGCCTCAGTTCCGGATTGTCGGCGCCGTAATGCTGCTCAGCATCGGCAAGAAGCGGCTCATAAGCATCGAGCGCACGCCGCGGACCATGCACCGTGTTATTATAGACTCCCAGATTGAGCCGGATGAAAAACGCCTCGCCGATAGGCCGCTCTAGCTTGGCGTGCAGCTCAAGCGCCCGCTGCAGATGCATTTCCGTACGTGGACCGCCCTTCCAGGCCGTCCCGACATCGCCGCACTGCATATGCATGAAATAAAGCGCACGATCATCGATCGCCCCGGTCTCCGCCTGCGCCGCCAACGCACGATCCGCATGATCGAGACAGACCAGCTCGTCCCGTTTTGCCTCCAACACAGCGAGCTCGCGAAACAGCCGCGCCTCCGCCGCGCGATCCGGGATCAACGGCTCCAGCGCCAACAGATCATCCCGCATATCCGCGCCATGAAAAAGCGCTTCCGGATCGCTCAAAACCTCGAATAGCGGCTGAAATCGTGCTTCAAATTCCGACATACCTGCTCCCGCCTCAAAACATGGAGCATGCAATCGGATGTGTCCTGACTGTGGCGCTGTGCAGCAAAAAGCTAGCCCATCATACTGACACAACAAATAAAAGAGTCGGCCCACTTCAATGAACCCACTCACGATCCGCCCAGCATGCGGGGAAGACCTCCCCGACCTCCTTGCCCTTTACCAGCACCTCAATCCTGGCGACGCCGTCCCGTTGCTGGAACAAGCCTCAGCCAATCTCGAACGCCTTCGCCTGTACCCCTGCAGCGACATCCTGGTCGGGATTGCGGACAATCACCTTGCCGTCTCGTGCACACTCATCGTCGTGCCCAACCTCACGCGCAGCGGCAAACCTTATGCGCTGATCGAAAATGTCGTGACCCATGCCGATTTCCGACGGCGCGGATTCGGCCAACAAATCTTGGACGCAGCATGCGAAGCCGCGTGGACCGCAGGCTGCTACAAAACCATGCTCATGACGGGATCTAACAAACCACAGATACTCGACTTCTACCGTATGGCTGGGTTCGAACAGTCAAAAACAGGCTTCCAGAAACGGCAACTACCGGCGCGCCAAGCCTAAGGTCAATAACCCGTCTCCGGTGAGACAAGGTCAATAGCGCCGCACCGCCCCTTTCTTCGCCTTCCCCCTTGCGACCCATGCGCGCCAAGGCTACGGCTTTCCCGCCACCCTGCACTGACCCTGCCGGAGAAGGATAGACCTTGCCCTTTCCCAATATCGATCCCATCGCCTTTGCCATCGGCCCCTTCGCGCTCCGCTGGTATGCGCTGGCCTATCTGTTCGGCGTCATTCTCGGCGCCGGTTATGGCTATCTGCTGCTGCGCAACGAGCGGCTCTGGTATCGCGGTACCCCGCCCTTCCCGGCCAAGGATATTTGGGATTTCGCCTTCTGGGCCATGCTGTCGATCGTCATCGGCGGCCGCACGGGCTATGTGCTCTTTTACAATCTGCCCTATTACCTGCAGAACCCGATCGAGATCATCAATACGCTCGATGGCGGCATGTCCTATCATGGCGGCATGGTTGGCCTCATGCTCGCGGCCATCCTCTTCACGTGCCACAAAGGTGGCTATTGGCTCTCTTCGCTCGACCTCCTCGGCGCCGTCGCCACCATCGGCATTTTCCTCGGCCGTATCGCCAATTTCATCAATGCCGAGCTCTATGGCGCGCCGACCGACCTACCCTGGGGCGTCATCTTCCCGACCGATCCGCTGCAGGTGCCGCGCCACCCGAGCCAGCTCTATGAAGCCGCGCTCGAAGGTCTTTTGCTTTTCCTCATCATCCGCGTCGCCACCCACGTCTTTTATGGCCTCCGGAAGCCCGGCCTCGTCGCCGGCATTTTCGCCATCGGCTATGCACTTTCGCGCATCTTCGTCGAGACCATTCGCCTCCCCGACGAGCAACTCGGCTATCTTTATGGCGGCTGGCTCACCATGGGCCAGGTCCTCAGCCTGCCCATCCTTCTTGGTGGCGTCATTCTCGTCGTCTATGCCCTGACCCGGCCGACCAACAAACTGCGTGCTTGAGGAGCCATCAATGAATACCCAGCTCCCGCTCGCACAGCAGATCGATCTACAGATCTCGACGACCGGCCCCATGTCGGTCGCCACCTATATGGGTCTCTGCCTCACTCATCCAACCCAGGGCTATTACAAGGGCGCCGATCCGCTCGGTGCCGCCGGCGATTTCATCACAGCGCCCGAAATCTCGCAGATGTTCGGCGAGCTGATCGGATTCCATCTCGTCAATGTCTGGCAGCAGATGGACGAGCCCAAAAGCTTCAACCTCGTCGAACTCGGGCCTGGCCGCGGCACGCTCATGGCCGATATCCTGCGCGTCGCCTGCCGCGCCCCAGGATTTCGCGATGGTCTCAAGCTGAAGCTGTTCGAGACCAACCCGGCGCTCACCGCCAAGCAGCGGAATCGCCTTGAAAGCTACGAGCCGCAATGGCTTGAAAACTTTGAACAATTCTCCGAAGGCCCGATCATCGTCGTCGCCAACGAATTCTTTGATGCATTACCCATCCGCCAATTCGTCCGCAAAGCCGATGGCTGGCACGAACGCATGATCGGCCTCGCCGATGGCAAACGCGCCTTCGGTCTCGCACCGACGCCGATTTCCAACGACGCGATGCCCACAGCCGTCGCCAACGCCGAAGACGACAGCCTCTTCGAAGTCTGCTTTGCCGGCAGCGAAGTCATGTCGCGCGTCGCCAAGGCCATCGCCAAGCAAGGCGGCAGCGTCCTCGCGATCGATTATGGCTACGCTCGCACCCAGACCGGCGACACACTGCAAGGCGTCCGCAACCATGCCTTCGCCGATGTGCTGGAAAACCCAGGCGAGACCGATCTCTCCGCCCATGTCGATTTCGCCGCCCTCGCCGCCGTCGCGCGAGAAGTCGGTCTCGCGGTCCAGCCTCTTGCGACCCAGGGCGAATTCCTCACCCGCCTCGGTATCGCCGAACGCGCCGCCGCCCTTGCCGGCGCCAATCCCGGCTCCGCCCCAGATATCCGCGCCGCTTTGGAACGTCTCACCGCCAAAGACCAGATGGGCGACCTCTTCAAGGTCTTCTGCGCCCACTCTCCCGGCCTCAATCCGCCGGGGTTCACTGCATGATCGAGTTCCACACCGTCCAACCCTTCACCGACACAGACACCGTCCACCACGGCTTCTTCGGCCGCCATGGCGGCGTCTCGACCGGTGAGTTCGCCGGGCTCAATGCCTCTCAATCCACCGGCGACGCGCCCGAGCCCGTGGCCGAAAACCGCCGCCGCATAGCCGATGTGCTCGGCGGCAACACGCTCGTCACTGTCAAACAGGTCCATTCCAACCGCGTCGTCACCGTCGAAGCCGGCGCCCTGCCTGACCCGACCGTCGAAGCCGATGCCCTTGTCACTCGCCGTGGCGATGTCCTCCTCGGCATCCTCACCGCCGATTGCGCCCCGCTCCTGTTCGTTGATCCCCATGCCGGCATTGTCGGCGCGGCCCATGCCGGCTGGCGCGGCGCCGTCACCGGCATCCTGACCAATACCGTCGCCGCCATGGAAGCCCTCGGCGCCCAGCGACGTCGCATTCTCCTTGCCATCGGCCCCACCATCTCCGCGGAAAACTACGAAGTCGGCCAAGCCTTTAAGGATGATGTCCTGAATCAAAATGCGAAAGCCGACTCCGCCTTCATCACTCCGCCCGGCGGCACTCCGCATTTCGACCTGCCGCTTTTCCTTGCCAAAGAGGCGCAAACGCTCGGCCTCTCCGGCATCACCGAAACCGGCCTTTGCACCTATGCCGAGCCCAGCCGTTTCTTCTCCCATCGCTACGCCACGCACAAGCAAACGCGCACCGGCCGCCAGCTTTCCGTCATCGGCCTTGCCTGAAACGAGGTGCGGTTCGCGGCTTAAACATCGCGTGCTGCACTACTCTTAATTTACGCATGTGATCGAACGGGCGTTGCGGTCACAAAAATGACTCGCTAAAGCTGCCCGCGAAACTGGAAGGTCCCCGTCCTTGGGATCGGTTGAGACAGGATCGCGCCCATGAAACTGGTGACCGGCAATTCCAATCGTGCCCTCGCCCAGGCCGTCGCCAGCTACCTCGAATTGCCCCTGACGGATTGCACCGTCAAACGCTTCGCCGACAAGGAGGTCTTTGTCGAGCTCCATGAAAACGTCCGCGGAGAAGACGTCTTCATGCTGCAGTCGACCAGCTTTCCCGCCAATGACAACTTGATGGAATTGCTGATCCTTACCGACGCCCTGCGCCGGTCCTCGGCCCGACGCATCACCGCCGTCCTCCCCTATTTCGGCTACGCCCGCCAGGATCGCCGCGCCGCCGGTCGTACGCCAATCTCGGCCAAGCTCGTCTCAAACCTGATCACCGAAGCCGGCGTCCACCGCGTCATCACGCTCGATCTGCACGCCGCTCAGATCCAGGGCTTTTTCGATATCCCGACCGACAACCTCTATGCCGCGCCGATCATCACGCGCGACATTCTCGACAATTATAAGCTCGAGAACACTATGATCGTCTCGCCCGACGTTGGCGGCGTCGCCCGCGCCCGCGCGGTCGCCCAGCGCCTCGGCACCGATCTCGCCATCGTCGACAAGCGCCGCCCCAAGGCCGGCGTGTCCGAGGTGATGAACATCATCGGCGATGTCTCAGGCCAAGCCTGCATTCTCATCGACGATATCGTTGATTCCGGTGGCACCCTGGTCAACGCGGCCGAGGCCCTCCTCAAGGCCGGCGCCAAGGAAGTTTCGGCCTATATTACCCACGGCGTCCTTTCCGAAGGCGCCGCCGAGCGCATCGCCGCCTCAAAGCTCAAGGAACTGGTCGTCACCGACTCGATCCAGGAGACCGAAGCGACCAAGGCCGCGGCCAATATCCGCCGCATCGCCATCGCCCCCCTCCTTGGCGAAGCCATCGCCCGCACCGCCAGCGAACAGAGCGTTTCGAGCCTCTTCGACTAAGAGGTCAAACCGCTTCAGTGGAGCGATTTGACAGGCGCGTTCCCACACACCGAATGTCACCCCGGCGAAGGCCGGGGCCCATCCTGAGATCTCAGGATGGATCCCCGCCTGCGCCGGGATGACCCCCAGTGCGTCTAGCCCCCTACTTCAAAACCAACTGAATCGTCCCCGCCTCAAACGCCGCCTTGCAGTCGCTCGCGTCGTGCATGATATCGTCCTCGATCAGCGGCGTTGACGTCATGCCGGCGCCCTTGAACCGCATATCGTCGCATTCGCCGTCCTTCGCATATTCACCCTTGTTGTCGCCGAATTCGGGCACACCATCTTCCGACACGCCGCGCAGCGAAATCGTGCCCGAGGCATAGGCCTCGCCACAGTCGGTAGCGTCATTGAGAATGTCGTCGCTGAGCAGTGGCGTCGTCGTCATGCCCTTGCCCTCAAATCGCGGATCGTCACACTCGCCGTCATTGGTATATTCGCCGCCGTCGGTCCCGAACGAAAACTTCGGCGCCGCATAGGCCGGAACGGCAAAAACCACGAGCGAGGCAAGAGCAAGGACGACGGCAGGTTTCATGATCGAATCCGGAATGCTGATGACGAAAAAACGAGCGCTATCAACACTTGGCGCTATGACGAAAGTGTGACCACGCACTTTCTTGTCCTCGCCCGCGCCGAAAGCCTCCGGAATCCCCGTCTGCTTCCTTGCCGCCGTCCCCCGCTTGAGCTATAGCGCACCCCATGAAGTGCCCGTCACCCCTGGAGGACGGGTGCGTATGCCGTCGCGAAGACGCCATACACCAACCCAATGGATGCTTTCCATGGCTCAGAATAAAGTGCTCAAGGCACAGGCGCGCAACGGAGTGGGCAAGGGGGCCGCTCGCGAAGCTCGTCGTCAGGGACTCGTTCCTGCAGTTATCTATGGTGACAAGAAGCCCCCCGTCGCCGTTTCCGTGGCCTATAAGGACGCGCTGAAGTTCATCTATGCCGGTGGCTTCAAGTCGCACATCCTCGACCTCGACGTCGATGGCACGATCCACAAGGTCATCCCGCGTGACTACCAGCTCGACGTCGTCATGGATCAGCCGATCCACATCGACTTCCTGCGCGTGGCCAAGGGCTCGAAGATCAACGTTCAGGTTCCCGTGCACTTCGAAAACGAAGATGCAAGCCCGGGCCTCAAGCGCGGTGGTACGCTCAACATTCTGCACCACACGCTCGATCTGACCGTGCCGTCCGACAACATCCCGGAATTCGTGACCGTTGACCTCACCGGCCTCGAAATCGGCGATACCGTCCACATCTCCAACATCAAGCTGCCCAAGGGCACTGCCGACCACAGCCACGAAGAGGACGTGACCATCGCAACCGTCGTTGCGCCGTCCGCTCTCAAGGCCAGCGGCAGCCTTGATGACGAAGAAACCACCGAAGAAGGCGAAGCATCGGCCGAGTAATCGGCTGGAGCTTTTCCAAAGCTTTGAGGGCGGCCTTCGGGTCGCCCTTTTCATTTGCCCCCTTGATGCGTTATGCCCTCTGGACGCGTTTCCCAGCAAAAGTGGCAACGATTTTGCCGCTCGGAAACGCGATCACACAATGACTTGGACCAAGAACGAGCGCGCCATGAAACTCCTCGTCGGCCTGGGCAATCCGGGCAGCCAATATGAAGGCAATCGCCACAATATCGGCTTCATGGCCATCGACGCCATTGCGCGCGCTAAAGGCATTTCCAGCTGGAAATCGAAGAATTCCGGCCTCCTCGCCGAAGGCACGATCGGCTCCGAACGCGTGCTCCTGCTCAAGCCCCAGACGTTCATGAACAAGTCCGGCGACAGCGTCCAAAAGGTCGCGAGCTTTTACAAAATCCCGCCCGCCGACATCGTCGTGTTTTATGACGAACTCGACCTCGCGCCCGGGAAGGTCCGCGTCAAGATCGGCGGCGGCAATGGCGGCCACAATGGCCTGCGCTCGATCGATCCCCAGATCGGCCTCGACTACAAACGCGTCCGCCTGGGCATCGGCCACCCCGGCAAGGAATTCGTCACCCCCCACGTCCTCGGTGACTTCGCCAAGGCCGACAAAGCCTGGCTCGATCCCCTCCTCGACGACATCGGCCGCCACGCGGGAATGCTGCTGGCAGGCGACGACGCCGGCTTCATGAACAAGCTGGCACTGGCAAGCAAAGGCAACGAAGAGCCAAAGCCGGCCCTCAAAGCCCAAAGCCACATCCGCCAGGCCCGCGCCAGCAAGCCCCAAGCCGAAGTCCAAAAATCCGGCCCCATGGCCGATATGCTCAACAAGCTGTTCGGCAAGGGCGAGTAGCGGCTACCCTGCCTCGCCCACCCACCGCTTCTCCCCTCGCCCCTTGTGGGAGAGGGACCGACTTTTCGCGTCCAGCGAAAAGTAAGGGTGAGGGGCTTCGAGGCGTCCCACAGGGCAAATCATGCCAGTGGCATGATTTGAGCCGAGAAGGCCATGAGAGCTATGCTCGAATGGCCTCCTCCGCAGAGGGGCGCGTGATGGAATAGAAAGAATACCCCTCATCCCAACCGAATTCGCGAATGAGAATTCGGTGACCCTTCGGGCACCTTCTCCCTCAAGGGTATAAGGGAAATCGAGACCCACACGCTGTAACTTGCAAACAAAATGACCCCAGCGCTTCGGCGCCGGGGCCTACCCACAATGTCATCCACGCGAAAGCGGGGATCTCTATTTCTGGCACCGATTTTGGATTCCCGCTTTCGTGGGAACGACACGGTGGGAGAACAAAATCTCCCCAACCGTCATTGCCGGGCTTGTCCCAGCAATCCATCTCGCTTCCGCCAGCCATTCTTGCGAATGGCTTGGACCACCGGCACAAGCCCGGTGGTGACGCTGCGGTTAGTCTAAACCCTTATGCAACGCGCTGCTTGCGCGGCCCACGTGCCCATTCCGGGATCCACGTTCCGTGTGCTTCCAGCAGATCATCGACCACGTTCCAGATCTGCTCGAGATCCAGTTCCGCCGCCGTATGCGGATCCATCATCGCGGCATGATAGATGTGCTCGCGGTTTTCCTCGATCAGCGCACGAACCGTCAGCTCCTGCACATTGATATTGGTGCGGATCAGCGCCGTCAGCTGCGGGGGCAATTCCCCGATATAGGTCGGCTGCAGCCCATTGTCGTCGACGAGGCATGGCACTTCCACCGCCGCATTGTGCGGCAGCGAGGTAATGACGCCGTTGTTGCGCAGATTGCCGTAAATCACCGAAGGCTCGCCGGTCCAAACCGAGTTGACGATGGACGAGGCATATTCCTTGGACTGCTTGACCTCGATCCGGTCAGCCTTCTTGTAGTCCTCGGACGTCTTCTTCCAGTTTGCGATCTGCTCGACGCAGCGCTTGGGATATTCATCGAGCGGAATGCCGAATTTTTCGATGATGTCCTCGCGGCCTTCCTTGATGAAGTAAGGCGTATATTCCGCAAAGTGCTCGGAGCTTTCGGTCACGAAATAACCGAGCCGCGTCATCATCTCGTAACGCACCTTGTTCGGGCAGCGCGGGTTCCAGGTCGGCTTGGGCGCACGGCCTTCACGATAGGCCTTGAACAGTTCTGGATAGAGATCCTTGTACGAGCCATCGGCCTGGCGATGCTCGAACTTGAGATAGAACGCCATGTGGTTGATGCCGGCCGAGCGATAGCGGATTTCCTCATAAGGAATGCCGAGATCGTGGGCCAGTTCAGCCGCCGTGCCCTGCACCGAGTGGCAGAGCCCGACCTGCTTGATCGTCGGATACTTTTCCGAGATCGCCCAGGTATTGATCGCCATCGGGTTGACGTATTGCAGCATGATCGCGTCGGGCGCGACCTGCAGCATGTCTTCGCAAATGCTCCACAGATGCGGCACGGTGCGGAGGCCACGCATGATGCCGCCGACGCCGAGCGTATCGGCAATGGTCTGACGCAAGTTGTACTTCTTGGGCACTTCGAAATCGACGACGGTGGAAGGCTCATAGCCACCGATCTGGAAGCAGACGACGACGAAATTGGTGCCGTCGAGCGCCTTGCGCTGGTCCGAGAAGGTCTCGACCGTCGCAGAAACACCAAGCGTGTTGATCAGCTTCTGCGCAATGATCTCGCTCTCTTCAAGCCGCGTCGGATTGATATCCATCAGACGGATCTGCGCGCCGGCCAGCGCTGGACGCTGCAAAATATCGCCCACGATGTTCTTCATGAACACCGATGAGCCGGCACCGATGAAGGTGATTTTCGGATTTGCCATTATAAACTCCAGTCGTCAGGCAGCTATTTCGAATGCGGCCCGCACGAGGCGCGCCGTATATTCGGTTTTGGGGTTGATGAGCACTTCATTAACCGGCCCCTGCTCCACGATCTTGCCGTGCTGCATCACCATCACCCGATGGCATAGGGCCCGCACGACCTTGAGATCATGCGAGATGAAGAGATAGGAGAGGCCCTTCTCGTCCTGCAGTTTGCGCAGCAGGTCGATGATCTGCGCCTGAACCGACAGATCGAGAGCCGATGTCGGCTCGTCGAGGAGGATGAATTCGGGTTCGAGTGCAATGGCCCGGGCAATGGCGATACGCTGGCGTTGCCCGCCCGAGAATTCATGCGGAAAGCGCGAGAGGATATTGTCCGGCATGCCGGCATCGCGCAGCGCCTGCCGCACGCGGTCGACCCGCTCGCGACTATTGGCGCCGATGCCGTTGACCACGAGCCCTTCTTCGATGATCTGGCGGATCGACATGCGCGGGTTGAGCGAAGCAAACGGATCCTGGAAGACGATCTGCATCCGACTCCGCAGCGGCCGCATGGCCTGGCGATCCTTGCCATCGATCCGCTCGCCATCGAACCAGATCTGCCCGCCCTGATTGCCGATCAATCGCACCAGCGCCTGCCCGAACGTCGTCTTGCCCGAGCCGCTCTCGCCCACGATCCCGAGCGTCTCATGCCGCATCAACTTGATGTCGAGATTGTCGACCGCCTTGAGCTCAAAGAAGTCGGGTTTGAAGAACCCACCGCGCTTAAGGGTAAAGGCTACCTTCACCTGCTTGCCCTCAAGCACGGTGTCATGCGCCCCCTCTTCGAGTGGCAGCGCCGTGCCCTTGGGTTCGGAGGCCAACAGATGCTTGGTATAGGCGTGCTGCGGATTGGCAAACAGCGCCTCGGTCGCATTGTGCTCCTGCACGCGACCGTTCTGCATCACATAGACATATTCTGAAAACTGCCGGACAATCGTCAGGTCATGGGTAATCAGGATCACCGCCATGCCATACTTGTCTTTCAGGTCCTTGATAAGATTGAGGATCTGCGCCTGCACGGTCACGTCGAGCGCGGTCGTCGGCTCGTCCGCAATCAGCACATCGGGCCGGTTCGCGAGCGCCATGGCGATCATCACGCGCTGCCGCTGTCCGCCAGACAGCTGGTGCGGAAAGTTGTTCAGCCGCGCCCGCGGCTCCGGAATCTGCACCTCGGTCAGGAGCGCCTCGGCCCGCTTCATCGCCTCGTCGCGCGAAACCTTATTGTGCAGGTGAATAACCTCACAAAGCTGCTGCCCGATCGTATAAACCGGATTAAGCGAACTCATCGGCTCCTGAAAGATCATGGCAATGTCATTGCCACGGAGCTTGCGCATCTCCTTGTCGCCCATCTTGACGACATCCTTGCCCGAAAGCGTGATCCGCGTATTGGGGAGAATAGTGGCGCGCTTCGTCAGAAGCTTCATCAGCGTCCGCGCCGTCACCGATTTGCCGGACCCCGATTCCCCCACAAGGGCGATAGTCTCGCCCTTGTGCAGCTGGAACGACACATCGCGCACCGCATGTACCGTGCCGCCTTCCACCTTGAAATCGACACCCACATTCCGCGCGTCGAGGATCAACTCGCGCCCGTGGGTACCAAGGTCATGCCGCTCGCTCGAAACTGGATTGCTGGGGGTCATGACACTGGCCTCAATAGGGGTCGACGGCGTCGCGCAGGCCATCGCCCAGCGCGTTGAACGCAAAGACGGTGATCAGCACGAAGATGACGGGCGAGAGGATCCACGGATAGGACCCAATGACCGAATAGGACGACGTATCCTGCAGCATCAGCCCCCAGGAGATCAGCGGTGGCTTCACGGCAAAGCCGAGGAAACCAAGGAAGCTCTCGAGCAGCACAACGCTTGGAATGGCCAGCGTCACCGCGACGATGATGTGGCTCAGCACATTGGGGAGAATGTGACGCACGACGATCCGTCGATCCGAGGCACCCACCGCAATCGCTGCACGCACATATTCGATCCGCGCCAGCGATAAGGTCTTTGATCGCACCTCGCGACTGAGCTGCGCCCACCCCAAGGCCGCGATCACGCCGATGACGAAAGCAATGAACACATTGGATGGTGCCGTTGCCGGAATAAGCGTCGTCAGCGCCAGATAGAGCGGCAACTGCGGGAACATCAGGATGAACTCCACCACCCGCTGCACCCAGGAATCGAACCGCCCACCAATATAGCCCGACGTAATCCCCACCAGCGTCCCGACGATCGTCGTCAGCGTGACCACCACCAGCGCAATGGTCAGCGTAATCCGTGCCCCGACAAAGCCACGCGCGAGAATATCGCGCCCAAACTTGTCGGTGCCAAGGAAATGCACCGTCTTTTCCGGATCGACCGGTCCGAAGAAATGGATATTGGCCGGGATCACCCACAGCAGCCGATATTCATACCCCCGCACAAAGAAGCCAAGCTCGGTCGGGTTGTCATAGTCCGGCCCAACCAGCGGCTGGAAGGTAATGGGATCAAGCTCATCGCCTTCGGCAATCGGAAACACCACCGGAATGAGCGTGAAGCTGCCATCGCCCTTGAAGAAGCTGACATGATCGGGCGGCGCAAAGCCGATATCGGCAGCCTTCGGATCCTGCGGCGCGAAGAAATCGGCAAAGATCGTCACGACGATCAGGAGCACAACCAGCACGAGGCCGATCATGCCGATCGTCGAGCGCCGGAACCGCCGCCACACGAGCGCCAGATAGCCCTCGTCGCTGGTGCTGCTCCATCGCGAATTGACCTCGGGCGTATCCGCTTCCTCCGCGGGCGTCGGCATGGGGCCGGCGGCATCGGGCGGTAGCGGAATGGAGGAGCCGGGATTGGGATCTTGATACTTGGTCAATTGGACTTCTCCCCGCCCAGGCGAATGCGCGGGTCGAGCAGCGCAAGCAACACGTCGGAAATGATATTGCCGATGATGAGCGTGACGGCGAGCACCATGACGAACGTCGCGGTCACCCAGACGTCACCCACACCCATCGAGCCCACGATTGCCGGACCGACGGTGGCGAGGCCAAAGACAATGGCGACCTCGATTTCACCCGTCAGCATGTAGGGCAGTACCACGCCCTGATAGGCGACCAGCGGGTGGAGCGCATTGGGCACGGCATGGCGCATGATCACGGCGCTTTCCGGTAGGCCCTTGGCGCGCGCCGTCTCGACATATTGGCTGTTGAGCACGTCGAGGAGATTGGCGCGCATCACGCGCATATTATAGGCGAGCCCACCGATCGTCGCGACGAGCACGACCGGCCAGACATGGGCGACGAGGTCGACGAACCGTCCCCAGCCCCAGGGCTGGCCGCCCCAATAGGCCGAGTTGAAACTGCCGATCTCGTTCACCCCGAGCCGGAAGACCAGAACATAGAGAATGATGATCGCGAGCAGAAAGCGGGGAATCGTCATGCCCATGAAGGAGATGAAGCCCAGCACGGTATCGACCCAGGAATATTGACGGGTCGCCGCGAGAATGCCGAGGCTGATGCCGATCACCGAAGCCAGGATATGGCAGGTCAGCGCAAGAAGGATCGTGCGCGGCAGGCGTTCGGCCACCACATCGCCCACGGGCTTGTTGTAGTAGAGCGATTGCCCGAAATCGAAGCGGGTCACGACGCCGGTGATCCAGCGGAAATATTGCACGATCAGCGGATCGTTGAGCCCATTGGCAGCGCGATAGGCTTCGGCCATGGCCTGGGCCTGCTCGGCGGTGGCGCCGGTGCGGTTGATCGCCATGGTGCGGATATAGTCGCCATAGTCGCCCGGAGGCGCCTGAATGATCAGGAAGGTGACGATGCTCAGCAGAATGAGGATGGGGATGGCCCCCAGGATCCGGAATACGAGGAAGCGCAGCATCACACTCTCTTCTGGCAGAAACTTTTTGGGTCGAAGTCCGGCGGCAGCGTGCCGCCGCCGAACCTGTCATTGGAGAGGGATCAGTTGGAAATCGGTCCGTTACCCACACCCGGCGTATTGGGCAGGGTGTTCGGATGCAACTCGTTCGTGCTCTGCTTGTCCGCCGGTACATAGAGGCGTTCGCGGATCACGTTGTCTTCGGCCCAGTTGAACTGGAAGATCGGGGCGCCGGCCGGGATATTGGCGAAGCGCTTGTTGATCAAGAGAGCACCCGGATACTGGGTCAGGCCGATGGCATAGAGGTTCTGCGTGTAGATCTGCTGGTAGGTCTTCATCAGGTCAGCGCGTTCCGCATTGTCGGCGCTGGCGATGAACTTGTTGACCGTATCCACCATCTCTTGCTCGAACGGCATCAGGTCGAGCGTGCCGTCAGTGCCGGCGCGGTGCGAGAAGGCCGTACGCGGACCAACAGGGGCAAGCCCAGCCGTACCCTGAACCACCGAGACGAGATCCGAACCATTGCGGAGGATCGCCCAGTCATACTTGCCGCCCTGCTGGTATTCGGCCAGCGAGTTGCCGCTCACAGTGTCGAGGATGACGCGGATCCCAAGGGCTTCCATCTGTGCGAGCACACCTTCGGCAAGGCTCTTGTCGGTGGTGTAGTCGGCATTGACCAGCATGGTGATCTGGACGTCCTGACCACCCGCCGTGCCCGATGGGAAGTTGACGACGCCATTGCCATCGGTGTCTTCGAGGCCGGCCTTGGCCAGGTATTCCTTGGCCTTGTCCATGTCGTAGCCGAAGAAGGCGGTCGAGTCCTTGTCGTAAAAGCTCGTGCCGGCATAAAGGCCGCCCGGATAAGGCGTCGTGAACGGCCCCTTGACGAGGGATTCACCGAGGCTCTTGCGGTCGATCGCATAGGTGATCGCCTTGCGGAAATCGATATTCCGGTTGAGCTCGCGCACAGCCTGGCTCAGCTCGTTCGGTTCACCCCAGCCATTGCCCGAAAGGTTCGGATAGAGGGTGTAGCCGATAGTGCGGGCGCCGAACTGCAGACGAGCCGGAGCGGTCTCTTCCGCCGCACGGCGGAGCGATTCCACGAAGTTTTCCGGCTGTTCCAGGTTCGAGAAGTCGGCCGTGCCGGCAATGGTCTGCACGTCGCGATCGGCCCAAGTTGAGAGGCGATAGCTGACTTCGTTGAGATAGGGCAGCTGGTTGCCGTTCTCGTCGACCTTCCAATAATAAGGATTGCGGCGCAACACGATCACGTCGTCTGGACGATATTCGACCGGCACCCACGCACCCATAACCGGGAAGTTCAGGAATTCAGGTGGGAAGGCGTTCTTGTACTGGTCGTAGTTGTTTTCCGAATATTTCGGATGCTGCGGCTTGAGGATATGCGCCGGACCCGGGCAGAACGTGCCATAGGCCATGGCATAGAGGAACTGCGTGGGCTTGGCCTGCTTGAAGGTCCACTTGACGGTCGCGTCGTCGATCTTTTCGAGCGTCGTGCCTTCGCCAAAGCTTTCCGGCGTTGCGCCACCCGTCGGGGCAACATTGGTGTCGAGAACGTTGTCTTCCCAATAGAACATGACGTCGTCGGCGCCGAAAGGCTCGCCGTCAGACCACTTCGCACCCTCGATCAGGTGCATGGTCAGTTCGTGGCCATCTTCGGACCATTCCCAGCTCTTGGCGAGGTTCGGCAGCGGCTCGAGTTCGTCGGCCTTCACTTGGAACAGCGGACCGGTACGCGTCAGACATTCGTACATGCCGATGTCGACGCCGCCCCAACCCTGGGTCGCGCCACCGATATAGTTCCAGCCGTCAGGACGGCCACCGATAACGTGGCGCATGGTATCGCCATAAACGCCCATGCCGTCGGGCATGTTGGGGGTCTTGAAAACCAGAGGTTCCTTGGGCAGGCGCTCAGCGACCGGCGGCAGCTTGCCGGCATCGACGAATGCCTTGACGAAGTCCGGCTCATGATATTCCGGCAGCGCCTTGTATTCCTGGATATCAGAACCGCTCACGAATACCGGTTCGCTCTGTGCGGCGAATTCCGGCGGATCTGGTGGCGTGGTCCACTCGGTCTGAGCGAAAACGGCGGACATGGAAACGGACAGCAAAAGTCCTGCCCCGCCAAGGGCATAGATAGGCTTTCTCAATAGAACCTCCCTTTGCAACGGGCTAGCGCGTGATGCGTCGAGTCAGTTTCTCCTCGCTGACTCTGGTCCCGTGCACGATCTCAACCTACGACTTGCCAGCGATGATGCAATCCGGAATGATAGAGACTTATTCCGGTTTTCTAAGAAGCCCGCTGATTAGTATGACAGTTGTTTTGTCCCAAATGCGCCCCCGCGAGAAGGCGCCCCGCCCGACCCCGCGTCCGGACCGCAGCTTTTATGCCTCGGGCAAGGCTTTTGGCCGCTTCGGCATCCGCGCCTTTCCGCCCCAGATTATGTCCGCGCCCCATAGTCATGGGCATATCGAGTTCAATTGGCTGACCTCGGGCCAGATGGACTATTCCTTCGACGGCGGCCCCATCACAGTCGGTGCCAACCGCCTCGTCGCCTTCTGGGCCGGCATTCCCCACCAGACCGTCGCCCTTCACGACGTCGTCGATGCGCGCCAGCTCAATATCTACTTGCCGATGGATGCTTTCCTGGAGATGCCCCATCTCGGCCGCCTCACCGAAACCCTGATGGGCGGCGGCGTTATCCAGCTCACGCCCGAATGCATCGGTCTCGACACGCTCGAACGCTGGCACGGCGATTACCGCAGCGGCAATTCGCTCCGCGCCGACCTCGTGCGCACCGAAATCGGCACCATGTTCCGCCGCGCCGCCATCACCGGCTGGGATACCCTCCTCCCCGCCTGGCTCGAAAAATCCGGCACCCGCACGCGCACCACGACGCCAGTGCGCTACGTCGTCCGCATGGTCCGCCATATCGTTGAAAACATCACCGATCCCCTCTCCGCCGAAGACATCGCTAAGGTTGTCGGGCTCCACCCCAATTACGCGACCAACCTCTTCACCAAGGTGATGCACATCTCGGTCCAGAAATTCGTCACCCGCATGCGCCTCATCCGCGCCCGCTCCCTCCTCTTCGACGGCAGCCTCTCCATCGCCAACGTCGCCTTCCAGTCCGGCTTCGTCAGCCAGACCCAGTTCTACGAACATTTTCGCAAAGCGTATGGGATGACCCCGAGCCAGATGCGGAAAGACACTATCGAGGGCTAGGGCCCGTCCCGCAGGGCGGGCAGCTCTCGCGCTGCGCCAGTCTCACACTCGATTGTCACCCCGGCCTTGAGCCGGGGCCCATCCTGAGATCTCAAAATGGATCCCGGCTCAACGCCGGGATGACATCCGCTTAGCAATCAACTCTCCGGCGTCTGCTGCCGAAACCGCAGCGGCGAGACCCCCATCCGACGCTTGAACCGTTGCGAAAAGTAGAACTGGCTCTCAAACCCGGCACTCGCCGCCACCTGCTTCACCGGAAAACTCGTCCGCTGCAGCAAATCCGCTGCCAGCTGCATCCGCCGCGCCTCGATATGCCCCTGCACCGTCTCGCCGGTTTCCTCCCGAAACACATGCGCCAATCGTGACGCCGACAAGCCCACCGCCTCAGCCACATCATCGATAAGCAGCTTCTCCGGCAGCCGATCTTCGATGAAATCCAGCGCCTTGCGCACGCGTCCATCGCCGGCCTGAGCCTCCCGCTCATTGTACCCGTCGCACCCGAGCAACACCGCCTCCAGCGCATTGAACGCCAGCGCCTCCCGCCGAAGCTGCGAACCAGTGAGCACCGCATGTACCCCCGCAAACTGCGCCGCCAAACCGGCGTCCTCGATCCGCAGATGCATCAGCCCACCCGACACCACCGGCCAAGCCAGCCAGTCCAGCCATTCCGTCCGCGGCTGAAAATGCGCCCACACCAGCTCCCATCGCTCAAGCTTCGCCTCGACCCCATAATCATGCGGCGTTCCCGGTCGCAAAAGCACCCAGTCTCCCGCCTCAACGATCAGCTCGCCGCCGGCATATCCAAACCGCCCGCGCCCACCCGTCGTGTGCACCAGCAGCCAATCGCCCACCCCGCGCCGCCGCACGGCACGATAGCCCGATGTCTCATCAAAGTGCCCCGTAAGAAGCCGCCGCGCCGACTGATATGGGCTTTCTGCAATTTCACTCATAGCAGGATATTGCATATCATTGGCAGCATGTTCCATGGCCAGCAGCCTGCTCTCGGCTTAGTCTTCCTCAAATAGGGAGGTCGGAATGACACATGCTTTTCTCAATGACACGCAGGCAGCGCAGTTCGAAAGCGACGGCTTCCTCGCCGTCCGCGGCCTGATCACCCCCGAAGAAATCGCCGAAATCCGCAAGACGTTTATGGACCAGGCAGCCAATGGCCCCGTCCCCGGCCTCTCCGACATGCCGCGAAGCAATACGCCCAACGATCCCCTCAGCCGCTACCCGCGCATGATGCACCCGCACAAGCACCCCGACAAAGATGTCGGCCAACTCGCCATGCGCTACATGCTCGATCCGCGTTTGCAGCCAATCCTCGCCGATCTGTTCGGTGAAGAGCCCTTTGCCTGCCAGTCCATGTTCTATTTCAAGCCCCCAGGCGCGCGCGGTCAGGACCTGCACCAGGACAATTTCTACCTGCGCGTCAAACCCGGCACCTGCATGGCCGCCTGGATCGCCGTAGACGACGCCGATGCCGACAATGGCGGTATGATGTGCGTGCCGCAGACCTCGATGCTCGACATCGCCTGCCCCGAACCGTCAGACCCCACCCGCTTCTTCACCACCGAACACGTCGAGCCCCCACCGGGCCTCGAACCGCAAATGATGCAGCTCAAAGCCGGCGACGTGCTCTTCTTCAACGGCAGCGTCATCCACGGCTCGACGCCCAACACCAGCCCCGACCGCTTCCGCCGCTCGCTGATTTTCCACTACATCCCAGCCAGCACCAAAGAGATCAGCCACTGGTACGAAGCCCTCAGCTTTGCCGGCGACAAACAAGACATCGCCATCAACATGGACGGCGGCCCCTGCGGCACCAATCAACCGGCCATGGGCCCGCACTAACTTCCCAGTAAACTTCATGGTGAGGTGCGCAGCAAAGCGCAGCCTCGAACCACGAGGTCGTGGCACAAACAAAAAATCCCCGCTCACGCGGGGATTTCTATCAGTGCCCTTGGCCTAGCCATTCGCGCAGAGCGCTCATAGCCTTCTCGCCTCAAATCGCGCCACTGGCGCGATTTGCCCTGCGGGACGCCTCTAAGTATTAAACTTGAAGAGCATCACGTCGCCGTCTTTGACGACATATTCCTTGCCTTCGTCACGAGCCTTGCCCGCTTCCTTGGCCGCAACTTCGCCGCCAAGGGTCACAAAATCATCAAAACCAATCGTCTGCGCGCGAATGAACCCGCGCTCGAAATCGGTGTGAATGACGCCCGCCGCCGCCGGAGCCTTGTCGCCCTTATGGATCGTCCAGGCGCGCGTTTCCTTAGGGCCGACCGTAAAGTAGGTCTGCAGCCCAAGCAGATCATAAGCCTCACGGATCATGCGGTTGAGGCCCGGCTCATGCAGCCCCAGCGATTCCAGATATTCGGCCTGCTCTGCATCGGGCAACTGAGCCAGCTGCGATTCAATCTCAGCCGAAATGATCACGACACCCGCATCATTCGCCTTGGCATAGGCTTCCACCAGCTTGCTCATCGCATTGCCGTTTTCAGCCGACCCTTCGTCGACATTGCAGACGTAAAGCACCGGCTTCGACGTAAGAAGCTGCAGCTCCTGGAACGCCTTCTCTTCCTCGGCCGAACGCTCGACAAAGCGCGCCGACTTGCCATCGTGCAGCAGGACAAGCGAACGATCAATCAGCTCGAGCGTAACCTTGGCGTCTTTGTCATTGCCCTTGGCCTTCTTTTCCACGCCATTGCGGCGCTTCTCGAGGCTTTCAAGATCGGCCAGCATCAGCTCGGTCTCGACCACCTCGGCATCGGCCAGCGGGTCAACCTTATTGGCAACGTGAATGATATTGCCGTCTTCAAAGCAGCGCAGCACATAGGCAATGGCATCGCATTCGCGAATATTGGCCAAAAACTGGTTGCCCAGGCCTTCGCCCTTCGACGCGCCCTTCACGAGACCCGCAATATCCACAAAGCTCATGCGCGCCGGCAGGATCGTCGCCGATTTGCCGATCGTCGCCAGCTTCTGGAGCCGCGCATCCGGCACAGGCACATCGCCCACATTGGGCTCGATGGTGCAGAACGGGAAATTGGCAGCGGCAGCCGCCGCCGTACGGGTCAGCGCATTGAAAAGCGTCGACTTGCCGACATTCGGCAGGCCGACGATGCCCATCTTAAAGCCCATGGGAAACTCCGGGAAATTGTTGGGTTCCAATTGGGTCGGTTTGGGTTGGATGTCAACCTAGTCCCGCGGCGACGCCGCTCTGCGGCCATCGCGCGCCGCCATTTTACGGCACATTTGAAGCCGCCACACCCGTCTCGCGCCGCGCGCGATCCACCCTCTCCCCGAGTGGGAAAGGAATAGACGGCAACCTCTTAGTCTTCTCCCACTCGGGGAGAAGGTGGCGCGCAGCGCCGGATGAGGGTGGCTTGCGACGGGCACGATGCGAGCGAGCCACAGCTTCACCTCTCCCTTCGGGGGAGAGGTCGGCTTGCGCAGCAAGACGGGTGAGGAGGCCTTCCTCTCTGCCCGAGCGCGCCAAAGGCCCCCTCACCCCAAAAGGGCGAGGTCGGCTTCGCCCACTCACCTCAGCGTCTGGAACGCCAACACCGCCCCGAACACCGCGAGCGCGACCGCAGTAATCTGCTCCACCCGCGCCGAGGTCAGCCATCCCGCCGCGCCGCGTTGCGCCAATTTCCCCAGCGACATCCACCCAATCGCCGTACCAATGACGAGCGCCGCAAACACAACATCAAACGGCAGCCTCTCCACAAACCCAACACCCGGAAAAATCGCAAAAGCAAAAACCAGCGCCTTGGGGTTAAGCAACGTCGTCACAAAAACCCGCCCCAGCGTAATCCCCCACTGCCCCAAATCCGCCCGCCCTGCATTGCGCCACAGCTTCCACGCCGACCAATAGAGAAACGCCACGGCCACCAGCTTTGCGGCGACTGCCACCATCGGCTCTCGCGCCGCCACCGCTCCCACAACCTCGATCCAAACCGTGATCGCAATCGCGTAACCCCCGAGCTCCCCAACCAGCAAATGCAGCGATTGCCGCACGCCTCGTTGCGCCCCGCTTGCCGCCATCAGCGTATTTGTCGGCCCCGGCACGGCCAGCAATCCCAGCACCGGTAGGACAAACCCCATCCAATCGCTCACGCCATGCCCTGCACGATATCCAAAAATTCCCGATGTCCCAGCGCCTGGTTCGCGGCCGCCCGATATTCCCTCACAAGGCCATCAAATGTCTGCTGCGCAAAGCGCCTGAGCTTTGGATCAGCCGCCATCTCCCTGCGCGCCAAGTTCTGGTCCAGGAGCCCCAGCCCATTCAGCACCGGATAATGCAGCTGCGTCTCGATATGCGGCAGGCCACCAAGATAGTTCGGAAAATCCCCATGCCGCGGCATCTGCTTTTGCCAGCGCGCCAGCCGCTCCTTAGTCTCGGGGTGGATGCGATTGGCCCGCACCTCACGCCAAAACGGCGTATCGTCTCGCTCGGTCATGTAGTGCGTATTGACGAACGTCCGGAAATCATCGACCTGCCGCCCTACCCGCGCGTTATAATCGTCCCGCGCCTTTTGGCTGATCTTGCTCGGCTGATCCATATAGCGCTGCGCAAACAGCATCATCTGCACGATGGTCCCATGGATCGACGTCGATTCCAGCGGCTCCAAAAAACTCGAGCTTAGTCCAACGGCAACACAGTTGCCGATCCACGCTTTCTCCAGCCGCCCGATCTGGAACCGAATATCGCTCCGCACCTCGATCTCGTGGCCGAGCACCCGCTCGACTTCTTCCTTGGCCTGTTCCGGCGTCGAAAACTCATCGGAATAAACATAGCCGCAGCCAAAGCGTGTCCGCGTCGGGATCTGCCACATCCAGCCCGAACTCTGTGCCCAAGCCCGCGTATAATTGGGAAGCTCTTCCCCTTCTTTCACATCGATCCAGAACGGCAGCGCCCGATTGACCGGCAACTCGTGCGCGTAAGACTTCCACGGCGCCTCCAGCGCCTTGACGATGATCTGCTTTCGGAAACCCGTCGCATCGATAAAGAAGTCGCCCTCAAGCCGCGAATTATCGTCGAGCACCAGCGCAGCTATATCGCCGCTCTCGCCATCCCGCTCGACCCCGGCCACCAGCGCATCGACCTTCTCGACGCCTTTGGACTTACTGGCAAAAAACTTGCCCACCAGCGCCTGATCGAAATGATACGCGTGGTGAAACGGTCCCAACGGGATCAGCGACCCATCCGCCTTCAGCGCATAAGGTGCCTTTTTCTCCTCCAGCAAGGGCTGGAACATGTGCATCTCCTGCACAGCCCTGCCCGCCGCCACCGCATAGACATTGAGATAATCCGAAGGCGCTCCCTGCGGCGCCTGGATCACCTGATGCGGATCATCAATCGGCCCATAATAGGTGTAGCCTTTCCGCCGCCAATCCTCATGCTTGATCCCGAGCTTGAAGCTCGCATCGGTCTTGCGGAAGAATTCGAATTCATCGATCCCAAAGTGCTTCAGCAGCACGCGAAACGCCGCCGTCGTCGCCTCCCCAACCCCAACCGTCGGGATACGCGAACTCTCAACCACCGAAATCCTGAAATCAAACCCGCGCCGCCGCGCCTCATCCTGAATGATGAACGCCGCGATCCACCCGGCCGTCCCCCCGCCCACAACCACGAAATGCGCTGGCTTTGCCATGTGTTTGTTCTCCCCGAGGAGAAGCTATTTGGCGGTAGCGAAGCGGGCAAGCCAGACAAAGAAGACGCCAAGCGTTTTCTTGGAAAGCAGGAAGAAAGTCCGTGATGAGCGGACACGGCGCCTTATGGAGAACCGATCTCTCGCTGGTGTCGTATTGCGACGACATAAACCGTTTCCGTCGAAGGGTCGTACCGATATCGCGCCAGATAGCCACCATCGCCAAACGGGATAAGAATTTCTCGAAAGGGATCCAGATTTGGCACCGGACGCCCGGCCTGGGGTGTCTCAGTGACCGCGATGAGCCGATCGCGAATGGCAGCCACCGCCCGCTGGGCAGCACGCGGATTTTTATCAATCAGGAAGCGCCTCAGGCGGCTAAGATCAGCGATGGCCGCGTCGGTGAGCCTCAGGTGTGGCAAGGCGGAGCGTCCGTTTCCTCATCGGTACCCCATGTCTCCATCCACGCAAAAACCTCTTCGCCTGTCAGATGCAGACCAGTCTCCTGATAATCTTTCCAAGACGCCAGCGTCGCTTCATCGAAGCCAAGTCGCGCCTCTTCCTTCTCAACATAGGTGCGGATAGCCTCACGCATGACCCAGTGCGCAGAGCGCTGCTTGCTGTCTGCCAGCGACTGGATGCGCTCCCGCATCTCATCATCAAGTTTGACTGAAACCGCCATGGCGACCTCCGGTAGTACCTTTCGATACCATACACCCGTCAGGGCCTTCAGCAAACGCTGAAAAATACGTACACACCCTCAACGAAAATGGCCCCGGCTTTCGCCGGGGCCAAAATGACGCTTGGGAGGTCGCGTCAAACTTGATGGAGGCTAGTGGTGTGCGCCGCTCATTTCGCGGAGTTCTTCCACCGAGCGAACCTTCTTGCGGGCAGCACCTTCCCAGTCGCGCGTCTTGACCGTCGACTTGGCCACGCGCTCCTGGGCCGCCGGCACGGCGTCGGCATATTGCGGCAGCCACTTGGCTTGAGCGACCACCATCTCGTCGACCATGGCCCAGACTTCGTCCGGGGTGCAGATCGCCCCGACCAGTGGGTCGTGCAATACGGCAAGCTTGAGCGTATCGAGATTGCCCGTCATCGCAGCCTCGACCGAAAGACGCTGCACCGAAACCGAAACCGAGCACGTAGCGGCGCAAGCCGTCGGCAGGGTAATGCCCTCGATCATGTTGATCCCGAAGCGGTCGACATAGCCCGGGCTTTCGATGATCGCATCATCGGGCAGGTTGGTGATGATGCCATTGTTGCGGCGGTTGAAATGCCCGCGATAGGGCCGCCCGGTTTCCAGCGCTTCGATGATGTAGCTTGCGTGTTCGCTGGTCCGCTTGTGTTCGGACAGCGGCTTGTTCGCCTGCTCCTTGAACATCGGAAAATCGGTCTCGAACCAGTTCCGGCGCTCGGTCGAATAGCGCAGATATCCGCCCGTCTCGCCATGAATCCAGTCGCTCATGTCGATCCAGCGATTGATCTCGTCCGGACGCTTCCGGTACCAGGGCAGGTATTCGGAAAGGTGCCCGTTCGACTCGGTCGAATAGACGCCAAACCGCTTCAGCACGTCGATGCGCACCTTTTCGGTCTTGGAATAGATCGGGTGCTTCTCAAAGCCCGCGATCAGCTCTTCCTTCTCGATCTTCCGGCCCTTGGCGCGAATATCGATATACCAAGTCTGGTGATTGATGCCGGAGCAGACATAGTCGAGCTCGTCATCCCTCACCCCCAGCACCTCGGCAATCTGGTGTGCGCCATGCTGCACGCCATGGCAGAGGCCCACCACATTTACGCCGCCATAGAGATCGGCCGCCCAGGTGTTCATCGCCATCGGGTTGGCATAGTTGAGGAACAGCGCGCCCGGCTCGGCGACTTCGCGGATATCCTTGCAGAAGTCGAGGATCACCGGAATGTTGCGCTGGCCATACAAAATGCCGCCGGCACAGATGGTATCGCCCACGCACTGGTCGACGCCATATTTCAGCGGAATGGAAATGTCGGTCGCGAATGCCTCAAGTCCGCCGACGCGCACGCAGCTCATGATGTAGCGCGCGCCAGTCAGCGCTTCGCGACGATCGGTGGTCGCCGTCACCTTGGCCGGCAGATTGTTCACCGACACGATCGTCTCGATGATCTGCTTGACCATATCGAGGTTGTGAGGATTGAGGTCGGTCAGCGCAAATTCGCAACCGACAAATTCCGGCACCTTCAGCAAGTCCGAAATCAGCGTTTTGGTGAAGCCGACCGACCCAGCGCCGATCACAGCAACCTTGAATGACATATTTCCTCCCGTGCACCGCTCAACGGTAACGTAATGTTACCAATAGCTAGCTGCTGCGCCCCCATTGGTGTAGAGAAAGCTTGTGCCATCATGGGTAATTTTGTGCTCTCCCAGCTTCTCGACCACGGCCACGATATTCGCTCGCTCAACCTGCCGCGCAGCGCCGCGCCGCTGCATTGCATGAGTGTCAGCGCTGGTTACGAGCAGCGCCGTAACGAGGTCTATTCCTGGGATGGCACCAAGCGCGGCACCGCCCCTTTCCTCGTTCTTCAGCACACGACCCTGGGCGAAGGCCGCCTTGATTATGCGGGCACGCGCCACCGGCTAACCCCCGGAAAAACCATGATAATCACTATCCCCCACGCGCACCGCTATTGGCTGGAGCGCGGTGGTGAATGGGAATATTTCTGGCTGCTGCTCAATGGCCGCGAAGCCCTGCGTCTTGCCCGCGAAATCATCGAAACCGCCGGCCCAGTCCTCGAACCCGCCACAGCGCAAGTCGACCGGCTAGCTGCCGCCTGTCTCGACGTCCTCGAAATGACCGACCCGTCACCCGGCCTCGCGTCAAACGCCGCCTATGCCGCCATGACCAGTCTCCACGACACCGTTTTCGGTAGTAGGCCGCCGGCGGAAAAGTCTTTGCCCTCAAGCGTTTCGCGCGTTCTCTCTCACATCGAAACCCACATTGCGGCCCCTCTCCCCATCGAGCGCCTCGCGGCAATAGCCGAGCTCAGCCGCGCCCATTTCGTCCGCATGTTCAGTGCCGAAGTGGGTCTCGCACCCTCCGATTACGTCCTCGAAAAACGCCTCGAACGCGTCGAGCGCCTCCTCCTCGCGACCGAAATGTCAGTCGCCGAAATTGCTGGTGCAACTGGCTTTTCGGACGGCAATTATCTCGCTAAAGTACTGCGACGCCGCCGCGGTCTTGCACCGCTGGAATTCAGGGCGGCCGGCCGCCAGGCAAGTCTCTAGACCGCTCCCTGGCGGAAGTTGCGCATAAATACGATAGACACGGATCACCGCCCGTTAAGCCTGTAGTGATGAAGTTGTGGACCTTAACGGGTCTTAAGAACTCCCATTGCAATCTGGGGATGACAGAGGAACTCTTACATGACTCTATTTCGTCTTCTTGCAGCATTCGGACTTGCCGCTTTCGCGGCCGCAGCCACGCCCTCAATGGCCCAGGACCTGCCCACCCTGACCGTGGTTAGCCCAGCAGGCACAGTCACTTACGACCGCAACGAGCTTGAGGCCATGGGTCTCGTATCCGTCAAAACGAAGACCCCCTGGAATGAGGGCGTGGTCGATTTTGAAGGCGTACCGATCGCGAAAATCCTTGAAGCCGCCAAGGCGGAAGGCACCACCGCGACGGTCGTTGCGCTCAATGATTACAGCGTCGATATCCCGACCTCGGATTTCACAGATTTCGGCACGATTCTCGCGGTTAAACGCAATGGCGACTATATGCCTGTCGACGATCAGGGCCCATTCTTCGTCATCTATCCATTTGATTCGGATGCCAAATTGCAGGGACAACCCTATTATGGGCGCGCGGTTTGGCAGGTTAAGGAGATCGACGTCGAATAGGCAGAACGCCGTCTGACGCGACATTACACCATGGGATAAAGTCGCTCACCATGCGCTTCCTTCGCATAGCGCTGACCGTTGTGATCCTGGGCTTTCTGGCCTCGGCGATCTACATTTCCGCGCTATTTTTCCAGCGGCAGGCTGCGCTCGAAAGCGTCGGCCTGAACAATGTCACCTGGACCATTGCCCAGGTGCCAAGCGAATTCGCTCGCCTCCAGCAACGCGTCAGCGCCTATGGCATGGGCGACCCTGCAATCACCGAAGCCGAGGTGAAGCTCCGCTTCGACATCGTCGTTAACCGCATCAAGACTTTGCGCGATGTCGCCGTTCAGGAACTGATCCGCACAGACGATCGAGCCGCGAAAATCCTTGCCGATCTGAGCACGGCCATCGAGACGGTGCGGCCGCTGATCACGACGATCTCGGCACCTGACGCGCCTGCGCAAATCTCCACCATCCTAGAGCCGGTTTATCCCAAGCTGGTTCGTCTATCGACCGACGCCAACGTCTGGAACATCGATCGCATCGAGGCGGCACGCGCTGAGCTTTTCACCCTGCAGCAGGCTCTTGCATACGTTGCTCTGGGCATGTTCGTTTGCGGTTGCGCTCTGATTGCGCTTTTGCTGGTCCACAATGGCTTGTTGGGCCGCGCTCAGAAAGTACTTGAGCAAAGCGAGAGCAGTCTGGCGCTACAAAACGCGCGCTTCGACGCTGCGCTCGATGCCATGTCCCTCGGCCTCTGTCTCATCGATGGGCAGGAGCGCATCATCGTCTGCAACCCGCAGTTTCTCAGCCTGTTCGGCCTGACGGAGGCGGAAGCCGCGCCTGGAATGGCCCTGCGTGACCTCATCGATTCCGACCTGCTGACAGACGCGGTCCATGAGCCTGGCGCCGCTGCCCGCGGCGACATTGCGCTTCTCAACGACCATACGCACCACCTGCCCAATGGCACGGTGCTGGTGGTCTCCCGTGAGCCGACCTCCGAAGGCGGTTGGGTCTGCACCTTTGAGGATGTCACTGAGCGCCATCGCGCACAAAACCGCATCTTCCATATGGCGCACCATGACAATCTGACGGGCATGCCAAACCGCCTGCTGTTCTGGGAGAACATCACCCAGGCGGTGCACGCCCTCTCCAAGAACCAGAAGCACTTCGCTGTGCTCTATCTCGATCTCGACCGCTTCAAGGAAGTCAACGATACCCTGGGTCACCCGGTCGGCGACGTGCTGCTGCGCCAGGTGGCTGAACGCCTGCGCCACGCGGCCTCAGAGCGCGACATCGTCGCCCGGCTCGGCGGCGACGAGTTCGCCGTGCTGCACTATTGCGAGAACAACACGACTGAGAGCACCGAAACGCTGGCGCATGCGATCATTGCGAGCATCGGCCAGCCATATCACGTCGATCAGAATGAGATCATCATCAGCACCAGCGTCGGTATCGCGTTAGCGCCCAAGGACGGTGTCGAGACCGACCATTTGATGAAGAATGCCGATCTCGCGCTCTATAGTGCCAAGAGCGAAGGCAAGAGCACTTATCGCTTCTTCTCGTCCAAGATGGATGAGGACATGCAATACCGGCGCCAGCTCGAAACCGATCTGCGGCGCAGTATCAAGCTTGGCCAGTTCCAGCTCTATTATCAGCCGCTGATCAGGCTCGACACCGGCCGCATCGTTGCCGGCGAAGCCCTAATGCGCTGGCGCCATCCCGACCATGGCATGATCTCGCCCGCTCAGTTCATCCCGCTCGCCGAGGAAACCGGCGCCATCGAAGTCCTTGGCGAATGGGCGCTCCATCAGGCCTGCCAGGACGCGCTGAACTGGCCTGAGCATGTTCGCGTTTCGGTCAATCTCTCGCCGGTCCAGTTCCGGCGCCCTGGCCTCATCGACATCGTCAAAGCTGTCCTTGCCACCAGCGAGCTCGATGCGCGGCGCCTCGAACTCGAAATCACCGAGTCCGTCCTGCTCCAAAACAATGCCGTCAATCTTGAAGCGCTGCACCAGCTTCGCGCCCTCGGCCTCACCATTGCGCTCGACGATTTCGGCACAGGCTATTCCTCCCTGAGCTATCTGCAGCGCTTCCCCTTCGACAAACTCAAGATCGATCAGAGCTTCGTGCGCGATCTCGAAAATCGCCCCGATAGCCTCTCGATCGTTCAGTCGATTGCGACCCTCGGACGCAATCTTCGTATGCGCACCACGGCCGAAGGCGTCGAAACACTCGCCCAACTCGAAACCATCACCGCCGCAGGCTGCACCGAAGCGCAGGGTTATTATTTCGGCAAACCCATGCCGGAAGCCGAGTTCCGCAGACTTCTGACCGAGGATATGCGCGTCAAGGCAGACGCCTGAACCGCGACTGCTGCACCCTTGCCCAGACGCCAGCGTCATGCGAAAAGGCGGTTGACGTATAGGGAAAGACGATGACCAATCCTGTCACGCGCGACCGGCGGCATTTTGAAGACCTGACCGTTGGCGAGATCATCACCCTTGGCCATGTGACCGTGACCAAGCAGATGATTTTCGATTTCGCCCACGAGTTCGATCCCCTGCCCTTCCACATCGATGAAAAGGCCGCCAAGGCAAGTCTCCTCGGTGGTTTGGCCTCAAGCGGCTGGCAGACGGGTGCCCTCAGCCTTCGCATGCTGGTGGATAGTTTTCTGGGCAACGTTGCCTCGGCCGGCGGACTGGGATTTGAAAATCTCAAATGGAAGAACCCCTTCATGGTTGGGGACACCATCGGCGGCAAAGTCACCATTGCCGAATTGCGCCGCTCCACCAGCCATCCGCAATGGGGCATCGTCACGCTCGATTTCGATATCCGCAATCAGAAGGACAAGCCGGTGATGACCATGCGCTTGGCCAATCTGGTGGAATGCCGCGAGGCCCTCGCATGACGCGTTGGTTCGAAGATATCGTCATCGACGAAATGTTTCCGCTCGGCAGCCACACCTTTAGCGAAGAGGAAATCATCCGCTTCGCCAAACTCTACGACCCTCAATATTTCCACGTTGATCCAGACCAGGCACGCCATAGCCACTTCGGCGGTCTCGTCGCGAGCGGCTGGCACACTGTCAGCGTCGGCCACCGCAAGATGGTCGATGCTCTGTTTGACGAGGCCGAACGGTTGCGCGGACTGGGTCAGGAGCCCGGGGTTTCAGGCCCGTCGCCCGGCGTCAATTCCATGGAATTCAAAGTGCCCGTACGCCCCGGCGACACCGTCACTTATGAATTGATCGTGACCGACAAGAGACCATCCAATTCGCTTCCGGGTTGGGGCCTTCTCTTCAACCGGTTGACCGCCCGGAACCAGCGCGACGAGATAGTTTATCGCGCTGAAATCGTTGGATTTTCGAAGCTCCGGGATTACCGCATGCCCATGAAGCTGAAAGTGTTGCTGGCACTCACCAGCTTGCCCGTCATCGGACCCAGATTGCGGCGCAGCACTTGAATATAGCTTGGGCCATCGGCACTCTCACCGCATGCGCCGATTCGCCCTTGCCCTATTGCTGTTTCCCGCCCTGTCCGTGCCATCGATGGCGCAGATCTACCAAGGCAATTGGAGTTGCCGCGACGCATCGACCAATCGCGTCGGCATCCTGACCATTTATGGCAGCGTCTACGGTTGGGCTTCACGCACCGCTGGCGACCCCAATTCCGGAACCGGGACACTGACGCCCTACGAAGACGGCGCTGGTCTCAATGATGGCAATCTCCGCGGCAATGCCGGCATCCAGACAGCCCGCACTGTCAATGACCCGGTCAGCGGCGTTGCGGTCCAGCTCGAAACAGCCGACGCCATTGTGATGCTCTGCACGCCGCGCTGAGCGCCAGCTGTTCCTTGCCAAGATTTCATCTGCCGGTAGCCATCCTGTCAGGCGCTGGCGGGTAGTTGATTTGCAGATCAAGGCATAGCCCTTGACAGTATCAATGGCCCCACGGACAGGATCCCGAAGATGCTCCATGACCACGACGACCACGATCTCGGCTTCCGGCACGATCTTCCGCGCCTTGTCAGCCGCCGAAGCCTACTGGCCCTTTTTGGTGGCGTTGGTGCCGTCGCGCTCACCGGTCTTCCCGCCTCCGCTTTGGAATGCATCGCCCTGCCATGGGAAACGGCGGGGCCCTACCCCGCCGATGGCTCCAATGTCCGCAGCGGCCAGGTGGTCAATGCCCTGACGCAAGAAGGCGTCATCCGCACTGATCTCCGCCCATCGTTCGGCACGTTGACGCCCGTTGCTGAAGGCGTCCAGCTCGATCTTGAGCTGACCTTGGTCAATGCCGACGGCTGCACGCCGCTCGCCAATCACGCCATCTACATCTGGCACTGCGATACTACCGGCCTCTATTCGCTCTACGACACACCCGATGCCAACTATCTTCGCGGCGTGGGCATTTCCGATGCCGAAGGCAAGGTGCGATTTACGACGATCTTCCCCGGTTGCTATGACGGGCGCTGGCCCCATATCCACTTCGAAGTCTTTGAAAATGCGGAGAAAGCCGTTTCCGGCGATGCTTCTCTTCTCACCGCCCAAATCGCCTTGCCGCACGACATCTCGGCTGACGTCTATGCAGCCGACAGCCGCTACAGCAACGGCACCAGCAACCTCGGTCGCATCACCATCGCGACAGATATGGTATTCAGGGATAATTCCGAAGCGGAAGTCGCCCAGCAGACTCTCGCGGTCACCGGTAGCCCGACCGGTCCGCTCGCTGGAACGGTGACGATTCCAATCGACCGCACCGCGTCCAGAAGCACATCTGGCGGCAGGCCCGCGGGTGCACCGCCGAGCGGCAATCCGCCGCCCATGCCCGGAAAGTAAGGCGTTCCGCGCATTTCCGGGCTCCCTCACAAGGGGGCTTGAACTTTTCTACGGTTTGAGCATTTTAGAGGGGCAGCGCCGGGCCCCTCTGGTCATGGTCCCCATGACGATGTCGGAGCTGCTCCAACTTTCACATGGAGAAGGTCCGGCGAAATGGATTCGCTTCTTGCCGCCCTGACGGGCGAATTCCTCGGCACACCAATTTATTTCTGGATCGCGTTCATTACGATCGTGATCGCTCTGCTTGTTTTCGACCTCGGCATCCTGCACAAGGACGAGCACGAGATCGAAGCCAAGGAGAGCCTGCTGCTCTACGGCTTTTACGTTGCAATTGCCCTCGCCTTCGGCGGCTGGGTATGGTGGCAGCGCGGCGCGACCGCGGGCCTCGAATTCTACACCGGCTACCTGCTCGAACAGAGCCTGGCGATGGACAACATGTTCGTCATCGCCACGATCTTCGGCTTCCTCGGCATCCCCCGTCTTTATCAGCACCGGGTGCTGTTCTGGGGCATTCTGGGCGTCATTCTCTTCCGCGCCGTGCTCATCGGTGTCGGTGCCGCTCTCGTCAATCAGTTCAGCTGGATTCTGCTCGGCTTCGGCGCCTTCCTGGTGTTCACCGGCATCCGCATGTTCAAGCATCAGGACGAAGAGCCGAACCTGGAAGAGAACAAGGTCTACCAGTTTATCTCCAAGCGCTTCCGCGTCACCAAGAAGCTGCATGGCCGAAATTTCACGGTCAAGGAGCCTGATCCCAAGACCGGCAAGATCGTCACCTTCCTGACGCCGCTCGCCGTGGCACTGATCATGGTCGAAGTCGTTGATCTCATCTTCGCCGTAGACTCGGTCCCGGCCGTGTTTGCAGTCACCCAGGACACGTTCATCGTCTACACCTCGAACATCTTCGCCATCCTTGGCCTGCGTTCGCTCTACTTCGCCCTTGCGGCCGCGATGAACCGCTTCCGTTACCTGCAGACATCGCTCGCCATCATCCTCGTGCTGGTGGGTATCAAGATCTCGCTCGTGCCGTTCCACATCCATATCGACACGCTGCTCTCGCTCACGGTCACCATCGCGATTCTGGCCGGAGGCATCCTGTTCTCGCTGTGGAAGACCCGCAACGAGCCTAATGTCAGCGCCCAGGAAGACCCCACCCAGGGTCAGCTCGAGCCCTGATCTAAAGCGTCGACAATCAAATCAGGACGGCCCGGTTGACCCGGGCCGTTTTCTTTTTGTAGGCTACGTTCCGCAACTGCCCAGGAGGCCCCGTCCAGAAATGAACATCTGAACCCGCACACCGGACGCTACTGACCGCTCTTGGCGCCCTCGCATCGAGGTCCCGCCGGTCATGTTTGCGCGTGTTGCGACGGATGATTTTTGGACGGCTTTGCTCTTCCCCTAACCCCAACTTTCCGCGCTGACGGCGTCGTCACTTCAGTTCACTTGCGTGTGGTCTTCTGCACGCTTTGCACGTCTTCAACTGCCTTTGGCTTTCGCCGAGGCGGACAGGATCACTCATGCCTAAAAACCAATTCCAGCGCCCGCAGCCGATCAACCACACCCGCAATGTGCCACGGCATGGCCAACAACAGCCGCCACAGCGCCCAAGCAGCAAGACCAGCATGCAGACGCCGCCAAGCGGCCTGCCCTCGCTTGGACAATTGCTGCACACCGATAAGCACCACTAATCAATCGAGCCCGGCGCCTCAGCGCCGGGCTCCACTACAGCCACAACCGTTCAGCAGCAGGGCACAACACCCGCGCTCTAAACTTGCCGCATTTGCTGTCTAACCCGAGAGAGACAACGACAAAGGATAAACGCAAATGGGTGTGATCCACGAGATCGTCTTCGATTGCGACAAGCCCGCCGTTCTGGCTCAGTTCTGGGCTAAAATTCTCGATGGCTATGACGTTCGTGCCTATGACGAAGACGAAATTGCGCGCCTCGCCGCCCTTGGCCTGACGCCCGAGACTGACACGACTGTCATGATTGATGGCCCCGGTCCGTCAATCTGCTTCCAGAATGTCGATGGCCGCGTCTTCGACAACAATCGCGTCCATCTCGATATTGAAGTTACTGATCGCGGCGCCGAAGTCGACCGCCTCAAGGAAGCCGGCGCGACGGTCGATCGCGTCCTCCCGACCTATACGGTCATGCGCGATCCCGAAGGCAACCAGTTCTGTCTCGTCGACCCACGTGTCGTTCTGCAGGCGGCTGCAGCCTAGGACGGTACTGACAGAGGCTGTCAGCGTCCGTGCCTAAGGTCTCCTCACCCTAGAGGAGATCCATCATGTCGCTGACCGCGTCTTGCCATTGTGGCGCCACCCGCATCACCCTGCCCCGCACGCCGACCGAGGCGAAGACCTGCAATTGCAGCTTCTGCCAGCGAACCGGTGCGGTATGGGCCTATTTCGAGGAGGGCGAACTCGGTTTCGATCAACTCAAGGGCGACACGACCTATTCGGCCAGTGGCGGCATGAACCAGCACCACTTCTGCAGCCATTGCGGCATTCAGACCTGGGGTAGTTCCCCCGATTGGGCTTCGGCATATAATGCCGACGGCACTCCCAAGGGCGAACCCGGCGTCGTCCCCGAACGCCGCACCTATGCCATCAATCTCAACACGGTCGATGAGCTTGATTGGTCCAAGGTCAGTGTCGAAAAAATGGATGGCCGCAGCAACTGGTAGGCCAAACAAAAATCCCCGCTTTCGCGGGGATCATTTTGCTTAGTCTAATTCGCTTTAGTGCCCGTCAAAAGCCATCAGCGAGCTAACCGCGACCTTCTCGGCCTGCAGTTTCGCCGCGCCGCCCAGTGCCGGCAGATCGATGACGAAGGCAGCTTTGTCGCAGGTCGCGCCGGTTCGACGGATGAGGCTGACGGCAGCAATTGCGGTCCCGCCCGTCGCGATCAGGTCGTCGACTATAAGCACCTTATGGCCGGCATGAAGCACGTCGGCATGGATCTCGATCGTGTCGACACCATATTCGAGCGCATAGTTCTGGCCGATGGTTGTGCCCGGCAGCTTGCCGCGCTTGCGCACGGGCACAAAGCCGACGCCAAGGGCGATAGCCACCCCTGCCCCGAAAATGAAGCCGCGGGCTTCGATACCGGCAACATGAGTGAATCCCATGCCGCGATGGGCCGCCGCGATTTGCTCGACGCTTTCCTTAAAGCCTTCCGGATGCTCGATCAGCGTCGTGATGTCACGGAACAGGATACCCGGCTTGGGATAGTCCGGAATAGTCCGGACGAGCGACTTGAGGTCGATCGACATGGAAGGCCTTCAAAGAGAGAATGGGCTCAGGGGGTGCGGCGGCCGGCAATATGGCGGGCAATGACGCCGGCATTGTATGCTGCCGAGCGCGTCGCGCTGATCGCAGCATCGCGCGCCTTCGGATTATTCGCCACTGCGTGGATGCCGGCGCGAACAACGGGATGGCGGCTGATGGTCATGGCGGCGGACACGACGGTGACAGCCAGGCGAATGGCGGACAAGGCAACCTCCTCCAAAGAACCGGTACGGTTCCATATTGCGGCTGACGGCGGGAATGACAAGACCCTTGCGTCGATGTGAGAGAAAAAGCCGCGCCATCGCCTCAAAAAGAAAGGGCTCCCGGAGGAGCCCTTGATCGCTAATCATGGCGTCGAACTTAGTGCTCGATACCAGCCCAGATCTTGCGCTTTGTGCCATACATCAGGCCGGCAAACAGCACGAGGAAGATCAGCACCGCAAAGCCCGTCTGCTTGCGCGACACGAGGTGCGGTTCCGCAACCCACATCATGAAAGCGGCAACGTCGGTCGAGTACTGCTCGAGCGTCTCGGGAACGGCAGTGCCATTCTCGGCTTCGGCATAGTCGACAGCACCATCGGCGAGCGGCGGAGCCATGCCGATAGCGTGGCCGGGGAAGTAGTCGTTGTAATGCTTGCCTTCAGGCAGCTGGAACGGCGTGCCGTCGCTGCTGTGCGGCGCATCTTCCGGCACTTCCTCGTGGTAGCCATTGAGCAGCGCGTGGATGTAATCCGGGCCGCCTTCCTGGTACGCGGTGAAGTAGTTGAAGATCCAGGTCGGGAACGGATCCTTGACGCCACGGGCCTTGGCAAGCACCGAGAAGTCTGGCGGCAGAGCGCCACCGTTTGCGTCGCGGGCTTCCTGATCGCTGGCGAAAGGCGAAGGCCAACGGTCGGCCGGAACGGCCGGGCGGCGACCGCCATCGGCCGTCGCGTCGTTCACTTCATATTCGAGCGCCAAGGCACGAACCTGAGCTTCGGAAAATTCCGGGCCGCCCTCATCCATCAGGTTGCGGAAAGCGAGGAGATGCGCACTGTGGCAGCTCGAGCAGACTTCCCGGAAAACCTGGAAGCCGCGCTGGAGCTGATTGGTGTCATAGGTGCCGAAGATACCGCCAAACGACCAGGCCTGACGTTCCGGGTGCGGGCCGGCTTCTGCTGCCTGGGCAACAGGAGCCATGGCAAGACCGGCGACAAGCGCGGCAGCGGCAATGATGAGCTTATGCATGTTCATGTTACCGGCCCCGATCACGCGTGTGCCTTGTTTCCGAGAACGCTCTCGGAAATGCTGGTTGGCAGCGGCTTTGGCGTCTCGATCCGCGAGAGCACCGGCAGAATGACCAGGAAATAGAGGAAATAGAAGGCGGTGCAGACCTTGGCGAGCGTGGTATAGGGCTCCGCGGCTTCTTGCGCACCGAGATACATCAGCGCGATGAAGTTGATCACGAAGAGACCGTAGAACCAACGGAACATCGGACGGAACACACCCGAGCGCACCTTCGAGGTGTCGAGCCACGGCACGACGAGAAGGCAGGCCATCGCACCACCCATGGCGATCACGCCGCCAAGCTTGGAGTCGATGAAGAGGATGTTGAAGTCGATGGCGCGGAGGATCGTGTAGAACGGCAAGAGATACCATTCCGGAACGATGTGGGACGGCGTCACCTGGCTGTTGGCCATGATGTAGTTGTCGGGGTGGCCGAGGATATCGGGCGCGAAGAAAACGAACCATGCGAACGGGATCATGAACAGCACCATCCCGAACAGATCCTTCATCGTGTAGTACGGATGGAAAGGAACGGTATCGCGGCTATCCTTGACGTCGACGCCGATCGGGTTGTTGTTGCCCGGAACGTGCAGCGCCCAGATGTGGAGTGCGACGACGGCTGCGATGATGAACGGCAGCAGATAGTGCAGCGAGAAGAAGCGGTTCAGCGTCGGGTTACCCACGGCAAACCCGCCGAGAACGAGCTGCTTGATGCTGTCGCCGACGAGCGGAATAGCCGAGAAGATGTTCGAGATAACCGTCGCACCCCAGAACGACATCTGGCCCCAGGGCAGGATGTAGCCCATGAACGCGGTCGCGGTGGTGAGAAGGAAGATCACGACGCCGAGGATCCAAAGGATTTCGCGCGGCGCCTTGTAGGAGCCGTAGAAAAGACCGCGGAACATATGGATGTAAAGCGCGACGAAGAACATCGAAGCGCCAACGGCGTGGGTGGCCTGGATGACGCGGCCGCCGCTGATGTCGCGACGGATATGCTCGACCGAGTCGAAGGCCAGCGCCACATTTGGCACATAATGCATGGCAAGGATGATGCCGGTGACGATTTGCACGCCAAGGCACATCACGAGAATGGCGCCGAACGTCCACCAGTAGTTGAGGTTCTTCGGCGTCGGGAAGTCCATGAGATGTTCTTTGGCGAAACGCACCACCGGCAGGCGGTCGTCCAGCCACTTCTCAACGGCAGTTCCCGGAACGTAAGTCGAATGTTCTGACATCGGAAATGCCCCCACTAACCGATCTGGACCAGCGTATCGCTGAGGAATTCATATGGCGGCACGACCAGATTCTTGGGCGCGGGACCGCGACGGATACGGCCGGCAGAGTCGTAGTGCGAACCATGGCATGGGCAGAACCAGCCATCGAAATCACCGGACTGACCCACAGGGATACAGCCCAGATGCGTGCAGTTGGCGATCATGATCAGCCACTGTTCGTGGCCCGGCTTGGTGCGGGCCTCATCGGTTTCCGGATCCTTGAGGTCGGCCATCGGAACGGCTTTGGCCTCTTCGATTTCCTTGGGCGTACGGTGACGCACGAAAACCGGCAGGCCGCGCCATGTGATCGTGACCGACTGGCCCTCTTCGATCGGCGCGATATTGTACTGAATGCTGGCCAGCGCCAGCGTCGATGCGTCGGGATTGAGCTGATTGATCAGCGGCCATACCACCGCGGCAGCACCGACGGCGCCGACTGCGCCGGTGGCGATATAAAGAAAATCCCGCCGGTTTGTGGATGAGTGTTCTGCTTGCGTGGACAAGTCCGTTTCCCCGTACGAATGCATAAATGACGGAGCCGGCACCAGCCTACGACTACATAAGCAGAATCGATAGCCGGCCGCCCTCAAGCGGTCCGTCAGTTGCGGTTCTTTTTGCACTCTCGGCTGGCCTTGTCCAGTGTGCGCCCGATGACAGTTTGCCTTCGCGCAACTATATCTCTGCGCCAGACATGCTCACTGGACCCGGCAACGACCGGGAATGATGCCCTTGCCCATCGATCTCGCGCTCTATCAGCCTGATATCCCTCAAAATACGGGTACGCTCATCCGGCTGGGCGCCTGCATGGGCATCACCGTCCATATTATCCACCCGGCGGGCTTTCCGATCACGCCAAAGGGCCTTGCCCGTGCGGGCCTCGATTATATCGAGCACGCCAGCATGCGCGAGCACGACAGCTTCTCCCAGTTCGAAGAGTGGCGCGCCGCCGAGGGCCGCAGATTGGTGCTTCTGACCACCAAAGCCAGTCAGTCTGCCTACGACGCGGCCTATCAGCACACCGACATTCTCCTTCTCGGGCGCGAAAGTGCCGGCGTCCCTGATTCTGTTGCCGAGCGCGCCGACCTCCGCGTCCGCATTCCCATGCGTCCCGGCTTGCGCTCGATCAATGTCGCCCTAGCGGGAAGCATGATCATAGGGGAGGCCATGAGACAGATTGGCCGCTTTACAGAGCTGAGTTAAAGGTCCATTTCCCCCGCCATGACCCTTCCTGCCGATATAAAAACCAAGAAAACCGCAGCCTCCGCCTGGTTCCGGAGTCTTCGCGACCAGATCTGCCAGTCGCTCGAAGATCTCGAAAGCGCGGTTAGTGGCCCCAACGCTGAAATGGCACCTGGGCGCTTTGAACGTACGCCTTGGGATCGCGCGGCTGGTGGCGGCGGCGAAATGTCGATGCTTCATGGTCGCGTCTTCGAAAAGGCCGGCGTCCATATCTCCACAGTGCACGGCAATTTCTCCGAGGATTTCGCCAAGCAAATGCCCGGCACCGAAGCCGGCACCGGCTTCTGGAGCTCCGGCATTTCGCTGATCATCCACCCCTGGAACCCCCACGTTCCGGCGGTGCACATGAACACGCGCATGATCGTCACTGGAAAGCAGTGGTGGGGCGGCGGAGCCGACCTGACTCCCGTGCTCGACCGTCGGCGGACGCAGGACGATCCCGACACGATCGACTTTCACGCCGCCATGCGCGCAGCCTGTGAGGCCGCTCCAGGCGCGGATTACGACCGCTTCAAAGCGTGGTGCGACGAATATTTCTACCTGCCCCACCGCAAGGAACACCGTGGCGTCGGCGGCATCTTCTATGACCAGTTCAACTCCGGCGATTGGGACGCCGACTTCGCCTTCACGCGCTCCGTCGGCGAAGCGTTCCGTACCATTTACCCAGAGCTCGTCCGCCGCAACTTCGAAACGCCCTGGAATGAAGCCGATCGCGACGAACAATTGGTGCGCCGCGGCCGCTATGTCGAGTTCAACCTGCTCTACGATCGCGGCACGACCTTTGGCCTCAAGACCGGCGGCAATGTGAATTCGATTCTCTCCTCCATGCCGCCCGCGGTGAAGTGGCCCTGACATGACCCTCGCGGCGCTGGAGATCATCGGTTATCGATCGGTGCGCCGCATCCGTTTCCCCCTGCGCCAGTTGACCGTCCTCGTCGGCGGCAATGGGGTCGGGAAAACAAATCTCTACCGCTCGCTCGAATTGCTGCAGAGCGCCGCCAAAGGCACGCTGGCCGATGAACTGGCCCGCGAAGGCGGCCTCTCCTCGGTCTTCTGGGCCGGCGGCAAAAACCTCACGGAAGACGGCAGCTTCGACCCCAAATACCGCACCGATGGCTATCGCTCCGGCGAACCCCAGCGTCTCGCGCTGGAAGCGGAATTCAGCGAACTCGATGGCTTCCCGGACGGCTTGAACTACCGGCTCGAAGTCGGCTTCGCTCCCTCCGAAAGCGTCGCCGCCTTCCCCAATGAAGCGCAGGTTAAATCCGAACGCGCAAACATGCGCCATCGCGGCAAGCCGGTCATGCTGATGGAGCGCAAGGGCAACATCGCCTGGGCGCGCGACGCCGATGGACGCCGGGAAGTCGCCGATGAAGACTTGCTGCCCAGCGAACCTGCCCTCTCCCGCCTGGGCGGACGTCCTGAAATCGCCCGGCTGCGCGACGCCATCCTCGGCTGGCGCTTCTTTCACGGCTTCCGCACCGACCCCGATTCGGCACTGCGCCGCCCCGCCCGCGCCGTGACCTCCCCGACCCTCGCCCCGGACGGCAGCAATCTCGGCGCCGTCTTCGCCACCCTCCGCCACATCCGCCAGGACACCACCGACCTCGACCGCGCCATCGCCGATGCCTTCCCCGGCGTCGCGCTCGAAGTCCCCCCAGTCGGCGAGCACGCGACCTTCGGCCTCCGCTATCCCGAAATGCCCAAGCGGGTGTTTCTGCCCCACGAACTCTCCGACGGCACGCTGCAGTTTCTCGCGCTCGCCGGCGCCTTGCTGTCCTATCGCCTCCCGCCCCTCATCGCCCTCAATGAACCCGAAACCAGCCTCCACCCGTCTTTGCTGCCGATCCTTGCGCGCATGATCGTCAAGGCCGCCGAGCGCAGCCAGATTTGGGTGGTGACGCATGACCGCGACCTGGCGGAATCCATCGCGCAGGAAAGCGGCGTCCTCAGCCGCGAAGTCATCCGCAACGACGACGGCACCTGGATCGAAGGCCTCAACATCCTCGGCGAGTTCACCGACGACTAGGTGCACCGCTGCAACCTAAAACTTTCTGACCCGTTTACCCTCTCCAATAGAGACGAAGGAGAAAACGACATGAAACGTTTTGAATCCGGTACGCTCATTCCCGGCTCAACCTGGAAAGCCGAGGCCGAAAGCGAAGCCGAAGTTGTGCGCCGCGCGGTCGAAAACCTGAAGAATTACCACGGCGAAACCGAAGTGCGACCCGACATGGTCGAGCGCATCAAGGAGCGCATCGTGGACGTCGATAGTGCCGGTGACACCAAGCACTAAATTTGGGCGAGCAACTCGTCCTTACTCAAACTGAAGCCGCTCTCGATCCAGAGCGTCTCAAGTCGGGCCAGGGTTTTTCCAACCTCTGGCCCGGCTTTTATGCCTGAATCCAAAAGGTCCTTTCCCGAAACTGGCATCGTCGGGTCAGGCAAACGCCCCAGTTCCCGCGCTGATTCCATCAACCGCTCGCGTGGCCAGTTTTCCCTCGCAGCGGCCACGGCAAGCGCCTCGATGGCATCTTCCCGAAACGCATAGACCGCTCTCGCGATTTGATCCGCCGACGCCAGGCTCGCTGCAGCGGCTATGCGCTTTGCCGTATCGACCACAGCGTTAGACAACCGCCACCGCTCCTGAAATGCATCGAGATCGCCACCGGCCACGATCGACAGCTGCGCCGCCGCCCCGGCCCCGCCAAGCGCCTCATATCGCACCAAAGCCGCCAATATCTCCCGCGACAGTGCCAGCAACCCGATCTCGTTCATCACTGCCAGCGTCAGCGCCACCTTGGCCAATCCAAGCATACGCCACATCTCGGCGCCCACCCGCTCGGCCGAAATATGATCGAGCCTGCCCGCCGCATCCTGGCACGCCGCCAGCCCCTCCGGATCAAGCCGCTCGCCTCCATGGCTCGCTGTGAACCGAAAGAACCGGAACACCCGAAGGCCATCTTCCGCAATTCTTTCAGCGGCTTGGCCGATAAACCGGACTCTCCCATTGAGCGCATCGCCAGCGCCGCCCAATGGATCGAACAGCGCGCCATCCGGCCCGCAATAGAGCGCGTTCATCGTGAAGTCGCGACGCTTGGCGTCCTCCGTCCAGTCCGTCCCGAACTGCACCTGCGCGTGCCGGCCATCGGTTTCAACATCGCGCCGCAATGTCGTCACCTCGACACTGGTCTCATTGAGCCGGAGCGTCACCGTCCCATGCTCGATGCCGGTGGGATAGGCCGCAATGCCATGCGCCTTGGCCCTCTGCATCACTGCGACCGGCAGCAGCTCCGTTGCCATGTCGATATCGGAATCGGGCCGCAACCGTCCCATCAGCGTATCGCGCACGATGCCGCCCACCGCCCGCGTCGTGCCCTCTGCGCCGTCGAGCGCGGCAAAAATCTGCTGCGTCTCAGACCGCTCCAGCCATTCCGCCGCCGGCAATCGCTCCGGAATCACGCCGCAACCTCGCCCAGCACCAAGTCCCGGAATTTTCGCGTCAGATTCGCCGTAATGCCCCAGATGACGTGCCCATCGTGGTCGATCTGCCAGGTCGAATGTTCCTTGCCGCCGCGGCTGATGCGAAACCGGCCATAGCTGCCCGAATCCAAAATCCGCTGCAGCGGCACTTCGAACACCGAATGCACCTCACCCGGATTGGGCACGAATGGCCCCGTCGGCGTCACCTCGGCAATAACCGGCGTGATCAGATAATTGCTGCCGGTAAAATAGGGCTCCATATAGCCGAGCACCTTGGCTTCGGCGGGGTCGAGCCCGATCTCTTCATTGGCTTCCCGCAGCGCCGCAGCCCCGGCGTCTTCATCGTCCGCATCGACCTTGCCACCCGGAAAGGCCACCTGCCCCGAATGCGAACGCAGATCCGGCGAGCGCTCGGTATAAAGCACCGTATGCCCCTCTGGCCGCTTCACCAGTCCAATAAGAACCGCCGCCAAAACAGGCGGCCGCGAAAATGGTTCGAGCGGCGCCCAATCGGGCACGAGATCACGCCCCTGCGGCAGGCTCGGCGGCGACGGCAATAGCCGCCCGGCGAGCATTTGGGCAATCGGGGTATAAGAAGACAAAGGGACGTCCGGACAATTGTGCATCGCTGGCCGCAGCTTACGCGACGGTATCAGCCGATGCACCCGTTTTTGCGCTCTACTTGCCGGCGTCGAAGGCCGCGATCGAGCCCTTGAGCGTCGTGGCCAATTCCGGATCATCGGCCAGCAGCAAAACGCGGCTTGTATCGACCGGGCCAGGGAACTGGATATTTCCCGGGGTCGTCGGCACCCAGCCGAGCGGGCAATAATAATCCTGATCGCCAACCAGCAACACGAAGTGGCCCTCGCCGCGCGCCAGCGCCCGCTTGCTAACTTCCCGCGCCAGAAGCTTGCCGGCGCCCCGCTTGCGGAAATTGGGGTGGGTTGCGAGCGGCCCGAGAAGATATCCCTTCATGCCGCCAACGCTGATCGGGGTCATCCACACCGAACCGCAAGCGGTGCCGTCGACTTCTGAAATCAGGCTCAGGCTCTGGTCGATCGGAAACCGCTCGCGCACACGAAATGCGGTCCGGGCAAACCGGCCAGGGCCAAAGGCAATGGCCTGCAGATCGTCGACGAAAACATCGTCGGCTTGCGTCGCGGGCCGCACAGTGAGTTGACCGGAAAGAGGGGCAGCAACGGCCTCAGCCGCAACAGGCGTGTTCATGGGTCTGATCCAGGAAAGATTTCGTGCAGAAGAACAAGCGGTAGCCCCTCGGACACCGCGCGAAAACGACCAACTAGGGTCGTCGGAACATCTGCAAAACCTTCACCATCCTGGACGCCTCCACGTCTGAATCCGCATTAGCACCAGCGTGGTCACGCGTAAATGGGAATATCTGCGTCATGGCCGAAATTCCTCTCTCCAATGGATCGGTGTATCCCAAATGCACAACGCATTGTTGCGCGCGCGGTGCCTTATCGTTGTTGCCCCCCGCCTTTAAGTATCGGCCAGACGCAACGCTTACCCCCACATGAGCGTAGAAAACCGACAGCAAGATGACCGAAAGGGACCAAAGATGGGACAGTTGATCGACGGCGAATGGTCGGACAAATGGTACGACACGAGCAAGACGGGCGGCAAATTCGTCCGCTCCCAATCCGGCTTCCGCAATTGGGTCACGGCCGACGGCAGCCCTGGCCCGAGCGGTGAAGGCGGCTTTGCCGCCGAAGCCGGCCGCTATCACCTCTATGTCTCCCTCGCCTGCCCCTGGGCTCACCGCACCTTGATCTTCCGCAAGCTCAAGGAACTCGAGAGCCTGATCTCGGTCTCGATCGTCTCGCCCAAAATGCCCGACGAAACCGGCTGGAGTTTCAAGACCGACGAAGGCTCGACCGGCGACACGCTGCTGAACAAGGATTATCTCTGGCAGGTCTATACCGAAGCCGATCCGCACTATACCGGCCGCGTCACCGTCCCTGTCCTCTGGGACAAGAAGACCAAGACCATCGTCTCTAATGAAAGTGCGGAAATCATCCGCATGTTCAATTCGGCTTTCAATGAGCTGACCGGCAACACCGACGACTACTATCCCGAAGCCCTGCGCGGCCGCATCGACGAGATCAATGCCCGCGTCTATGACGACATCAACAACGGCGTCTACAAAGCCGGCTTCGCGACCACTCAGGAAGCCTATCAGGAAGCAGCCAAGAAACTTTTCGATGCCCTCGATTGGGTCGAAGGTCTATTGGGCGACAATGCCTACCTGACCGGCGACAGCATCACCGAAGCCGATTGGCGCCTGTTCACGACGCTGGTGCGCTTCGACGCCGTCTATTTCGGCCACTTCAAGTGCAATCTCAGGCAGATAGCGGATTATCCGAATCTCTCGCACTACCTGAAGGCGCTCTATGAGGTGCCGGGCGTCAAGGAAACTGTCGATATCGGCCATATCCAGACGCACTACTATTGGAGCCACACGACGATCAATCCACACCGGATTGTCCCCATCGGCCCCAAGCTGGCCTTCATGGACTAAGCCGAGTTCGAGAAAGGATCGTTTGCAGAAAAGGGACGTTGTGCCACCGACACTTTTTCGGAGCACACCCCCATGTTGCGGTCCTTTCTCATCGGTCTCGTCGCGGGACAGCGCGGCATTAGCCCGCTTGCGGCGATCGCCATTGCCACTAATCGCCAGGAAATCGACGCGAGCCTGCCGTTCCAGAAACTCTTCCGCAATCCGGTCGTCACAGCAGGCGCGACGGCATTCGCTGCCGCAGAAATGGCCGGTGATAAGATGAAATCGGCGCCAGACCGAATTGTGCCCATTGGCCTTGCCGTCCGGAGCATCACCGCAGCCTATGCCGGTGCCGCCCTTGCCCCGAGAGATCAACGCACCACGGGCGCGGCCCTGGCTGTCGTTACCGCCCTTGCATCATCCTATGTGGGTTGGCGCATCCGCTGCGCCGCCATGGAGCGCTACGGCCAGACAAAGACCGGCTTGGTCGAAGACGCTATCGTTTTTGGTACGGGCCTTGCCGTGGCCAACCCAAGTCTCACGCAAACCAAGCGACTGCCCCGCCGCCGCTAAGGTTCAATAGCCCCAGACATCCCGCTTTGGCGCACCGTCGAAAACCTCGTCGATGCGTTGCGACGTCGCCGGGGTCACGCCGTCCGGCAGCTTTGTGATCTCGAACCAGCCGCATTCGGCGATTTCGTGATCCTTCTTCCGCTCAAAGGCAAATTCGTGCTGCCGGGCGATATAAAGCAGAACATGGTCGCGGTTCGTCACGACGCTGGTGTTGTGATAGACGCCAAAAAGCTCCATCGGCCCAGTCACCCGATGCCCCGTTTCCTCCAGCGTCTCGCGCGCGGCCGAAGCCTCCGCAGTCTCGCCGGGCTCGATCCCGCCGCCCGGAAACTGCCATCCGGGAATGAGCGTGTGCTTGATCAGAAAAACCTTATTGCCATCGATCAGCATCACCTTGGTGCCGATGGTCATATGGCGGATAATGCCGATAATCGTCAGAAACACCTTGGCACGAACGCGCTGGAATCGGGTCAGCATCGGCAGTCGTTCTCCTGAAAACTGATCGAGGGGTAGCGTTTCCAGCGCAAAAGTCGATAGTTCATTTTGCTGGCTGCCATGCAGCCAAGCGCTTTCCTCATGCGTTTGCGCCGCATGATCCAAGTGGATAAAGCCGATTTGTCCTGAATTTCCCGCCCCAGGTCCCGATTGACCGTTTCCCTGCTGCCCAGCATCTGGCAAAACCCCATTCGATGATTACGCTCGCGCACATTTCGGACCTCCACCTGTCTCCCATGCCCGAAGTGGGTCTCAAGGACTTGGTGGGAAAACGCATCACCGGCTACCTCAATTGGAAGCTGAAGCGCCACGGTGAGCTTAATGCCGAAACGCTCTCGCGCCTCGTTGCCCATATGCAGGAGCAGAACGCCGATTTCACCGCCGTCACCGGTGACATGACCAACCTCGCTCTGCCCACCGAAGTGCGCCGCGCCGGCGATTGGCTCAAGGCTCTCGGCGGTTCCGATAAGGTCGCCGTCTGCCCCGGCAACCACGACGCCTATGTGCCCGGTGCCCTCGAAAATGCCCGCGAAGAATGGGGCAGCTATCTCGAAGGCGAAACGCTCGAGGGCGAAACCTATCCCTTCGTCCGTCGCGTCGGCGATCTCGCCATCGTCTCCTGCTCGAGCGCCGTCCCCACCGCTCCATTCCTCGCCATCGGCCGCTTCGAAGAAAAGCAGGCCGCCAGGCTCGATCGGATGCTCAAACTCCTTGGTGATGCCGGTTATTTCCGCGTCGTCATGATCCATCATCCGCCCAATCCAGAGCTGCAGCACCCATCATTCGGCCTCAAGGGCCACCGCATCTTCCGCAAGGTGATTGCCGAACGCGGTGCCGAATTGATCCTTCACGGCCATACGCATCGCTCCTCGATCCACCACATTCCCGGCAACGAGCACGAAGTGCCCGTCATCGGCGTCGCAGCAGCGAGTGCCGCGCAGGGCGGCACGCTCGACGACCCGGCGCGCTACAATCTCTTCCGCATCGAAAAAGCCGGCAATGGCTGGTCCTGCACCATGCGCGAATACGGCTTCCAGCGCATCGGCACCGATATCGTCATGCGCATGCAGATGCGTATCTACTAAGGGCATGCGGAGATTCAGGTCAGGGCAGAGCGAAAACGGCGGTTTTCGAGAACCGGAACGGAGCGTACATTTGGGTACGTGAGTACCGGAAGCGCAGAAAATCGCAGTTTGCAGCCTGCCATCACCTGAATACCCACATGCCCTAAAGGGCCCACTCCCACCGTGGTCACAAATCACCTATATGAGTGACCAAAGCCGCGTGAGTTGCCCGTGACCGAATCCTTTTCCATCGACCGCCCTAGTTTTGATCCCCAGAACGGCGAAGCTCGTTTCAGCTACCGGCTGAACGATCTCAGCTTCACCGAAGTCCTGGGATTGCCCTCCGGCGCCGATGCCGCAAAGGCCGAGAGCCCGGCCTTCCGCAAACTTCTCGATCTGACGGCCTTCGTCCTCGGCGTAAGCTATTTCAAACTCCGCGCACCCTTTGAAATCGCCGCGCCCGATATCAAGCTGACGGAAGCCGAAAAGGCCTTCGTCATCGACGTCTATGAAAACGGCCTCGGCGAATTTTACGCCCGCAACGATCTCGCCCGCTTCGGCCGCCTCAAGCTGACCACCGCACTCGATTCCGAGACGCAGAAACCGACGCTGTCCCTGCCCGAACGCACCCTGCTCCCGATCGGCGGTGGCAAAGACTCCCTTGTCAGCGTCGAACTCCTCAGCCATGTCGGCGTCGACTTCACGCCCTTTGCCGTCAATCCCAAGGGACCGATCCTCACCTCGGTCGACGCCATCGGCCGCGCGCCGCTCTATGTCACGCGCACCCTCGACGCCGAAATGATCCGGCTCGGCAAAGAACCCGGCTACTACAATGGCCACGTTCCCTCGACCGCGATCAATTCCATGATCGCCTCGCTTTGCGCCCTGTTGTTCGGCTACGATCAGATCGTTCTCAGCAACGAACGCTCGGCCAGCGAAGGCAATATCGAATTCGACGGTCGCGAGACCAATCACCAATATTCGAAATCCCTCGGCTTCGAGCTGCTGATCGCCGACGTACTCTCCAACGCCACCGGCGGCGCCCTCAAATATTTCTCGCTCCTTCGCCCCTATTCGGAAGCCCGCATCGCCTCGCTCTTCACCCGGGGCGGCCGCTTCGATTCCGTCTTTTCGAGTTGCAACCGCAATTTCCGTCTCAACGGCAATGACGGCCCGCTCTGGTGCGGCGAATGCCCAAAGTGCCACTTCGTCTTCCTGATCTTCGCGCCCTTTATGGCTAGGGATCGCTTGCTGAAAATCTTCGGCAAAAACCTCCTCGATGAGCCCGCCAACGAACATTCCTTCCGCGAACTCTCCGGTCTCACCGGCCAAAAACCCTGGGAATGTGTGGGCGAAATCCTCGAAGCCGCGGCTTGTTTCTACACCCTCACCCGCCACGCCGATTGGCATCAGGATGCCGTGGTCCGTGGCGTAAAGGCGGACCTTTTCGCGCAATATGGCGAAGAGCAATTACAGCGCGCCATGGCCGAATGCCTGACCGATAGCCACGACCACCACATCCCGCCCGCCCTCGCGGCAAAGGTGGCCGCCCATGCGGTTTGATGCCCCGGTCCTCCTCTACGGCGCGGGCCGCGAGGCCAATTCCACCCGCCAATTCCTGAAGCGTCATCAGCCCGATCTTCCCGTCTTCGTCACCGTCGATAGCGGCACCGCCGATATCCCCGACACCGAAGCGATCAGCCCCTCAGATCTCCCGGCCGCCATCGCCGAGCGCCGCTTCGGAACCATCGTCAAAAGCCCTGGCGTCTCCCGCTACAAGCCGATCTTCGAAACCGCCCGCGCCGCCGGCATCGAGATCACGTCCAATCTCAATCTCTGGGGCGCGACCTATCGCCGGGGCCGCACGGTCATCGCCATCACCGGCACCAAGGGCAAATCGACCACTGCGACCCTTGTCCACTTGATGCTAGCGCGCTCCGGCCTCGATGCTGGCCTCGCCGGCAATGTCGGCCTCGCTCCCCTCGAAATCGCCGACAAGCATGCCATCGTCGTTTTCGAGCTCTCGAGCTATCAAACCGCCGACATGGCCTTCACGCCCGATGTCGCCGCGATCACCAATCTCTATCCCGAACATGTCGACTGGCATGGCTCGGTCGAGCGCTATTACGCCGATAAGCTGCATCTCGTCGATCGCGACGGCAGTTTCGCAGTCGCTCTCGGCAAGGCAGCCGCGCCCAACGCGCTGGTCGCCAAAGCCGTCCGCGACCATCGCCGCCTGGTCAAATCCCTCAGCGAAGCCGAAGCGCGCGCGCTCGAAAGCGCCGTGTCGCGATCGCGCCTGAAGGGCGCCCATAATCTCGACAATGCCCAGCTTGCCGCCGAGATCTCTCTGGCTGTCGGTGCCAGCATGGATGGCATTCTCGCCGGCATCGCCGCGTTCCGCCCGCTGCCGCATCGCCTCGAAGAGCACCGCCTTGGCGATCTGACCATCGTCAACGACTCCATCTCGACCACCCCGGAAGCCACCAAGGCCGCTCTTGCTGCCTATCCAGGCCGCCGCATCGCTCTCATCGCCGGCGGCCACGAGCGTGAGCAAGATTATGCCGAGCTCGCCAGCCTCCTCGCTTTGCGCGGTGTAACGACGCTGATCACGCTCCCGGTCACAGGCACGCGCCTCGCCAGCGCGACCCGCAAAATCGCGCCCAACATCACTGTGACCGAAACGGAAAACCTCGAAAGCGGCATCGCCACGCTTGCCACCCAGCGCGATCGCTTCGACACGATCATTCTCTCACCCGGCGCCCCGTCCTATAATCAGTTCAAGAATTTCGAAGAACGCGGCACGCGCTTCGTCGAACTCTGCAAAACCACTTTTGCGGACCAAAATCCATGAACGGCGCCGCCTACCTTGCCATCGCCATCGTCGGCGAAGTCATCGCCACGTCCTTCCTGCGCGCCTCCATGGGCTTTACCCAGCTTGTGCCCTCGATCGTTGTCGTCGTGGGCTATTGCATCACCTTCTATTTCTTCTCGCTGGCGCTACAGACCATCCCGGTTGGCATCGGCTACGCCATCTGGTCCGGCGTGGGCATCATCCTCGTCTCGATCATCGCCTATTTCGCCTATGGCCAATCGCTCGATCTGCCGGCGCTGATCGGCATCGGCCTGATCCTCTCCGGCGTCCTTGTGATCAACCTCTTCAGCCATTCGAGCGGCCACTGATCAGAACGCGGTCACCAGCGACATCTGCGGCACGCCAGCTTCGGCCAGGCCCATCCGGATTCGATCGAGCAAAGCCGTGTCGGTGATCCGCCGACGCAATTGGGTAATGATGCCCCCCGCCCGGAATGATGGCACTTCCAGAACCCGCGGCAATTCCCTGGCCACTTGCTCCTCGTCGCCCTGCCCTTGAGCGGCGAGGATCGCCAATATCGGCCCCACTTCCCGATCCGCTCGCGCATAGGTATCGGCAAACTGCTCCGCCTGCGAGAAATCGCCGGTTTCCAATGCCGCAAGCGCCGGCACCCCATAGTACCAGTCGGGAATTGTCGTCGGCCCGGACAGCGATCTTTCGGCAAGCGGTTCAGCCTGATCGAGCCGCCCGATAAACGCGAGATGCCGCGCATGCGCCGCGACCGCATCGAGATTCGCCGGGTTGGTCTGCAAAGCCGTGCCATAGGCAGCTTCTGCCAAGGCGTGTTCCGCCATGGCCTCATAAAGCCGCGCCCGCTGTTCCCAGACAAAGCTGCTGGTCGGCAGCGCCTGCACGGCCTTGACCAGCATATCGCCGGCCTCGCGATATCGGCCCAGCCTAGCCGCCGGCGTAACATCGCGATTGCCGGGGGCTTCCGCGATGATGCTTGCCACCGCCGCCAAGGCAATGCCGTTGTTCTGGTCCTGCTCGGGCAAGGCTGCGTAACATGCCTGCGTCCGATCAGCCGCCGCCGCTGTCATGGTCTCGCGATAGATGCTGAACATGATCCGGCAAACATAGGGGCTTTCGCCACCGGTCGGCGCGCCCTGCATCAGAAGATGTCGCGCCCGGGCATGGAGCGGGCCGCGCGCGCTACCCAGAACAGACGTGATGTCGATGGAAAGCGCCTCGATCCGATTCGTGTCCGCAAGCTGAGAGCCGCTGACCACCATTGTGCGATTCCAGATGACATTATTGGTCGCGACCTCGGTGACGAGCACGCTGTACTGGTAATTTACCTGGGTTGCCGGATCACGGCGCACGATGCCCGTCAGCGTATAGCCGTCCTTGGGCAGGGCCTGCCCGCCGATTTCCCCGCGCCCGCCATAATCCACATTGAGGAAATTGAGCGTCTGCATTCGATCGACGAGATCGACGGCCAGTCCCGCTACTGCGGCTGTGATCGTCGGGTCATCCGTCAGGTTCTGAAATTCCATGATGCGGATGCTGGGCTGCTGGATCGCCCCGTTGCGCGCGACCTGCTGGTCTTGCCGCGGCCCCCAGATCGAAAGCGAATAGGCAAGCGCTGCGGCGCCGATCGCAATGACCAGGAGAACGAGCCAGGAAACGGTCACATGTCCGCGCCGTGATGCAGCAGGCGTCAGGTCAGGCTCGCTGCCCTCTTCATCCACGACACCGACTGACTCCACTACATGCTCAACAAAATCAGGCACATATCGTCCAACTGGCAACACGATACGAACGCCATCCTCTGCTCCCGGTCCCGCATAATACTGGTCGAGAAGCTGCCGCATCCGCCGCGCCTGCACGCGTACGATGGGATCGCTCTGGGGGTCGAAATCGGCTGAGCGGCCGAAGACATCGACGGCGATCGAATAGGCTTTGATCGATTGAATATCGTCATCGAGACGATGTCTGACGATATAATCAAGGAAGCGGACGATCTGCGGCGACCGCGCCATATCGGGCCAAGCCGATAGCCGATCGAGTGCCGCAAGCACTTCTTCCCTCGTGACGCCGTCCTCGGCCATTTTACCCCCGCCTGGACGTTAATAGTGCCGCGTTACATGTAAAAAGCAAGCGCTACTTACCTGCACTTTACCCGGTGTTGCCTAGCGGCGCAGCGCCGACCCAGACATATGCCGGGTGTCGGTGCAGTTCTCCCGGCTTGTTCCCAGCGGCTCTCGTCCCTGGAACGCGTTACGACCACCACAGTAGTGATTTCTAAACGGCATGCGGCGCGGCGCTTCATGCCTGTCCAAGAGTAGCTTTGCCCGGAGCGGCGCCGGGCAAGAGGTAGCGTGTGTCCCTTTCAATCAAGCATTCACCCTTCATTGGGCTGATCGATGACGACTGCCATTCGGCACGTCTCTTCATGCGGATGCTTGCTGAAAACGGCGGCCCTGCAGTTTGTCACTTCGGCGATGGCGCGATCGGCCTTCAGGGTCTGACCCGCGTTCTGGAAGATCCTCTGGCGCAATGGCCGGATTTTCTGGTCATCGACCTGAAGGATCATAGCAGGGCGACCTTGGAATTTGTTCGTAGCCACCACGGCTGGCTTCGCCAAAAAGGCGTCGACATCGTGGTGATGGTCCCCCCGACAGATCGGGCGGGCCGATCCAGTTATCTTGAAGCCGGCGCGGCAGCCGTCTTCTTTCGCCAGCCCGAACTCGACGCTTATCGTTGGGAGCTGGATGGCATAGCGGAATTCTGGGTGCGCAATGAGCGCCTGGACGCCGTTGGCATGTAACTCCTGCGTCCACAGGTTACATGCCTCGACGGGAAGCAGAGCGGCCGGGCTGACTATCGCCTGGTATTTCCCAAGCGCTGCTTCCCGTCCTCGAATACGGGCGTCGATCTGCACCATCGACGTCTGGACGCCGGTTCAGCTCCAAGTGAACTGGCGAGGGGGCACGGTTGCGATACCTCCCGATCGCAATCGTACGGGGGGAGAAGTATCCGCCGGCAGCACATTGTCCCTCAATGCTGCCTGGCGACCAATATACTTCTCCCCGCGGCCCATCAGCGGTTCAGCTGTCACTAGACAAAACAGTCCATCTTTGTTGATCACCTGACGGCCTGCGTTCGCCCGTGTAGGTGATGCTCAGTTTAGCGCTCGACGCGGATCTGCAGTTTGACATCATCCGGCCGCGCTTCCACTGCCCGGTCAAATGCCGCCTTGGAATCGTCGAAGGCGAACGTTTCGGAAATGAGCGGCTTGAGGTCCACCTTGCCCGAGGCAATCAGCGCGATGGCGCGGTCATATTGATGGGCATAGCGGAAGACATTTTCGATCCGCAATTCCTTTGTCGAGGCGCCGGCAATGTCGACCTTGACCGGCTCGACAGGCAAACCGACGACGACGATCGCGCCGCCCGGCCGCGGCAGGTCCATGATCGTTTCCCAAGCCTTGGGCGATCCTGAACATTCGAAGACAACGTCCGCGCCCCATCCATCGGTGATCTCGCTGACCTTTTCGGCGATATTGGCGTTGCGGATATTGACGGGAATGATCCCCTGATACTGCGCCGCGATATCAAGCTTCGGCTGCGCCAGATCGGCAATGATCACGCGGGCACACCCGCCTGCCAACGCTGCCAATGCCACCATCGTGCCGATTGGTCCCGCGCCCAGAACGACCGCGGTATCGCCGGGCGTGATCTTGGCTTTGGCCGCCGCCTGCATGCCGACTGCGAATGGTTCAACCATCGCGCCTTCGGCAAAACTGACATTGTCCGGCAGCTTGAACGTATAATTGGCAGGATGCACGACTTCAGCCGTCAGCACGCCGTGGATCGGCGGCGTCGCCCAGAAGCGGACAGCGGGATCGACATTGTACATGCCAAGCCGGCTCGCCCGCGAGTTGGCGTCGGGAATGCCAGGCTCCATACAGACGCGATCGCCCACCTTGAGGTGATCGACGCCCTGCCCGACCTCGACCACTGTCCCCGATGCCTCATGGCCGAGAACCATCGGCTCATTGACGACAAAAGGCCCGATCCGGCCATGCGTGTAATAGTGCACGTCCGACCCGCAGACCCCCACCGTATGGATCGCGATCCGCACCATGCCCGGACCAACCTCGAGCGGCATGTCGATATCGCGCAAGGCGAGTTCGTGTTGACGTTCAAGCACCAGCGCACGGACCATAGCCATGGATTGTCCTCCTCTATTCTCAGATAGATTTACTTGATCACTCGGGCGAGGAACAGGCCGCAAACTTCTCCCAGGCGTCGCGGAAACCGTTGATTAACGCAAGCTACAAACTCCGATCACGATTCATCCTCCACTCATCGTCCTCACATAGATTTCTCCGTGCCTGAGTGGAGCGCGCTATGTCGGTCAAAGACCGTTCGCATTTTTCGACCCGCTTTCTGTTGCCGCTGATTGCGGTCGCGGTGATCGCGCTCGTCGGTCTCGGCAGCTTCCTCGTCTGGTCCGCGCAGCGGATCGATGCGGATGCCTATGGGCACGAGAGTGAGCTGCTGAAACGCGGAATTGCCGAGCTCGCGGTCAATATGAAAACCGCCCAGCAGGATTTGCCGTCTGGGACGAAGCAGTGTCTGCCTATGAACGCGGAGACAGCGCCTGGCTTGCCGAAAACCTCGGCAGCTACCCCTACCAGACCTATGGCCACAACCGCCTTTACCTCGTCGATTCCGAGCATAACCCCGTCATGGCGGTGCACGAAGGCGGTCATGTCGCGCCAGAAACCTCCGTCGATACCATCGATCGGCTGACGCCCCTCCTCCTGCAGTTGCGCACCCTCGACGTTCAGGCCGCCATTTCCGCCTTCAACGAAGGCAATATCGAAACGCCGCCCAACATCGTTGAATTCACGATGGTCGACGGTCACCCGGCCCTGGTCGGCGCCATGCCTCTCCTGTCGTTGAGCGGCTCCAATCCATCCGAACTGGGGTCTGAAGCCATCTTCATCTCCGTCGTGCTGCTCGATGCCGAAATGGCGAGCTACATGGGGACGGAATATCTCGTCGACAACCCCGCCTTCACCCTCAAAAAACCGGCAGGCACCACCGCCATTCCCGTCGTCGACGGTTCAGGCCAGACGATCGCCTGGCTCGATTGGAATGCCTCCCGTCCGGGCTCTCATCTGATCAGCGACACTCTCCCCGCGCTTGTCGCCGGGGTGCTGATCATGGCGCTGATTATCGTCCAACTCCTGCGCAGCCTACGCCGCGTCCTCAAGCAATTGCAGGCCGAACGGGAGGAAGCCCATGAACGCGCCCTGCGTGATCCGCTGACCGGCCTCGGCAATCGCAGCATGTTCCGCGCCACGCTCGAAAGCTGCTTTGCTCTGCCGACCCACAGCCAGCCGCGCCTGGCGCTACTTGCCCTTGATCTCGATCACTTCAAGGAGGTCAACGACAGCATGCGCCACGCGGCAGGCGACGAACTGCTCACCCTCGTCGCCCGACGCCTCGCGCCTTTGCTCTCGCAGCAGGACACCCTCATCCGCCTAGGCGGCGACGAATTCGCCGTGATCCAGCCCGGCATTTCCAGCCATGACGAACCGATCGAGCTTGCGAAAAAGATCGTCGCTGAACTGTCCAAGCCCATGGCGCTGTCTAGTGGCTCGGCAACCATCGGCGTCATCGTCGGCATCGCGACGGCCTGGGATGTCGCCAAAAATGCCGAAGATCTGGAGCGCTTCGCCGATGACGCGCTGTATCGCGCCAAAAACAGCGGCCGCAACCGCTTCTGCCTTTACGGCTCTACGGAAATCAACGAGCCATCACGGCAGCAAAATGAATTGCGCGGCGCCTTCACCACGCGCCGCGCCTGAAACGCCTCAGGTGGTCGGCGCGGGCATCATCATGTTGTAGATGATGAGAATGACCGCAAAAGCGATCACCACACCGATCAGGGACACGACCAGCACGCGCATGTTCATCTTGCGCGGGCTTGCCTGCCGAACTTCGGTGGCGTTCTTGTTCGGATCGTAGGTTTCCATGCGTCAGCTCCCGAATGTGTTGATGATTCCAACGTCTTGCGCTCACCAGGGTTCCTTTTGAGAGGGCTTGACGCAGAGCGCCGCCCGACCGACCCTTCCATATGACCACAAGAAAGCCTTTGCCGATGACCTCCCCTGCCCTCCTCACCCGCATGATCATGGCTGGACAGGGCAAGGAACCGGCCGACCTCGTCATTCGCAATGTCGGCATGCTCGACGTCATCACCGGTGCGGTCACCGTCACGGATATCGCCGTCGTCGCCGACCGCATCGTCGGCACCCATGCCCGCTACGAAGGCAAGACCGAGATCGACGGCACCGGCCGCTTCGCCGTCCCCGGCTTTATCGATACCCATCTCCACATCGAATCCTCGCTCGTCACCCCGCTCGAATTCGACCGCTGCGTCCTCCCCCACGGCGTCACCACCGCCCTCTGTGATCCCCACGAAATCGCCAATGTTCTCGGCGCCGAAGGCATCCGCTATTTCCTCGATAGCGCTGAGCGCACTGTGATGGATGTGCGGGTAAACCTTTCCTCTTGCGTGCCCGCCACTCCTTTCGAGACCGCCGGCGCCCAGCTCGAAATCGAAGATCTGCTGCCCTTCCGCAGTCACCCCAAGGCCCTCGGCCTCGCCGAGATGATGAATTTCCCGGGCGTTCTCAATGCCGATCCCGGGATTCTCGCTAAACTCGTTGCCTATCAGGACGGTCACATCGACGGCCACGCCCCCCTCCTCCTCGGCCAGGCGCTCAATGGCTATCTCGCGGCCGGCATTCGCACCGACCACGAAGCGACAAGCGCTGCGGAAGCGCGTGAAAAGCTCGCCAAAGGCATGGCGATCTTGATCCGCGAAGGCTCAGTCTCGAAGGACCTGAAAGCCCTCGCCGAAATCCTCGACGAAAACACCTCGAGCTTCGTCGCGCTCTGCACCGACGATCGCAATCCTCTCGACATCGAAGAAGAGGGGCACCTCGACAGTTCCATCCGCCGCCTGATCGCCATGGGACGGCCCCTTCACCATGTCTATCGCGCCGCAAGCCACTCGGCTGCGCGCATCTTCGGTCTCGGCGATCGCGGCCTCCTCGGCTCGGGCTGGCGCGCGGACATCGTCCTCGTCGATAGCCTAGAAGACTGCCGCGTGTCCGACGTCATCGCTGCCGGACGCCATGTCACGCCTGCCCTCTTCGACACGCGCAGCCATGTGGAGCCGGTTGGCCTCCTCTCCGTCAAAGCCAAGCCTGTTGCCGCCGAGACGTTCATCACCGAGGCCAAGCCCGGCCAAAATCGCGTACCGGTTATCGGCGTCAAACCCGGTCTCATCCTGACCTTCCGCGAGGAAGCGACACTCGCCACCACAGAAACCGGCCTCCAGCCCGATCTTGCCGCCGATGTCATCAAGGTCGCCGTCGTCGAGCGCCATGGCAAAAATGGCAATATCGGCCGCGCCTTCGTCACTGGCTTTGGCCTCAAGCGCGGCGCCATCGCCTCGTCAGTCGGCCACGATAGCCACAACATCACCGTCGTCGGCGCGACCGACGAAGATATGGCGGTTGCAGTCAATCGGTTGATCGAGCTGCGTGGCGGCTTCGTCGTCGCCGATGGTGGCAAGGTCACGGCCGAACTTGCCCTGCCGATTGCCGGCCTCATGAGCCTCAAAACCTTTGAAGATGTTGCGCACGATCTCCATATCCTCCGCGATGCGGCCAAAGATCTGGGCTGTGTCCTGCCCGAACCCTTCCTTCAGGTTTCGTTCCTCGCTCTGCCGGTTATCCCGCATCTCAAGATGACCGATCGCGGGCTGTTCGATGTCGACAAGTTCGACTTTGTGAGCTGAGCCCATGAGCCTATCTTCACTCTATTTGGCCTGGTTGGAAGATCTGCCGCCACGGCTCAATGGAGTGAAGAAAACGCGCGGCATTTCCGTGCCGATGGACGATGGCGTCTTCCTCAAGACAGACCATTACGCTCCCCGCGCCGATGGCCCGCACCCAACGATACTCATGCGGCTCCCCTATGGCCGCCGCGGTTTTGGCGCCATTTGCGAGGCTTATGCCGAACGCGGATTCCACGTTGTCATCCAGGCCTGCCGCGGCACCGAGCTTTCCGGTGGCGAATTCGATCCCTTCGCCAACGAACGCGCCGATGGTCTCGCGACGCTCAAGTGGCTGGAGCAACAGCCCTGGTACGACGGCCGCATCGGCCTCACTGGCCCGTCTTATCTCGGCTATGCGCAATGGGCTATTTCCGACGCCCTGCCGCCCATTTCAGCCATGGCCACCAAAGTCACCACCTCCAATTTTCAGCCCGTCGTCTTTCCCTCGGGCGCTTTCCACCTCAATCTCTGGTTGTCCTGGGTGCAGGTCATCGAGGGTCTGCGGACCAATCCACTGGCAACTGCGGCTCGCATGTTCTCGGGTGATATCGAGCGCCGCACTGAGCGCGCCGCGAGCGTCTTGCCCCTGATCGACGCCGACATTGCTGCCGTGGGGCACGAGATCCCTTTCTGGCGCTATTGGTTCGACCATGCCATTGGCAATGCCGGCTTCTGGAAAGAGATCGACCACAGTCACCGCCTGTCCAAATCGACACCACCGGTCCATTTCATCTCCGGCTGGTACGACTTCATGGTCGATCCGCTCTTGGCCGACTATCAGCGCCTCGTCGAACTCGGCCACACGCCATTTCTGACGGTCGGCACCTGGTTCCACATCGCCGAAGAACTGCAACGCGACAACCTCCGCGAAACGCTGATCTGGATGCGCGCCAAGCTTCTTGGCGATGCCTCTGGTCTCCGCAAAAATCCGGTCCGGCTTCACATCTCAGGTGAAAATGCCTGGCACGAGTTCGACCGCTATCCACCAGGTCCGCCGACGCCGGTCACTTACGCCATCGCGTCGGACAGGCGCCTTCTGGAGAGGCCAGAAGCACAATCGGGCAGCGACAGCTATCGCTACGATCCCAACGACCCAACGCCCAATCTCGGCGGCGCAATCTTTGCTTTTACCGGCGCCGGATCAGTCGACAATGCCCCTCTCGAAGCGCGCAGCGATGTCCTCGTCTATACTGGGCCGGTTTTGCTCCAGAAGCTGACAGTGATCGGCCAATGCCAGGTCAATCTCAGCATCAAGGCCGAGCATCCCAATGTCGATCTCTTCGTCCGCCTGAACGATGTCGCACCCGATGGCATCTCACGCAATATCTGCGACGGTCTCCTCCACATCACCCCGGACGGTTCATCCCATCCGGAGGGCGCACTCAAGCTGCACCTGAAATTGCATGCCACCGCGCACACATTCCTTCCCGGCCATCGTCTCCGTCTTCTCATCGCCTCGGGCGCCCATCCGCGCTACGCCCGCAATCCGGGCACTGGCGAGCCGATAAATACCTCGGTCCATCTGGTCCCCAACACGGTGGAGGTTTTCAATGATGGCACCACTATCATCCTCCCGACCCATATAATCTGACATTGACGATCATCATTTCATGACATAGTTCCGGCAGCAGCTTCGAGGGACATGTCATGGAAGAAAAATCACGGCTCCAGCCGACCGATGCCGCAGCGTTGCGCCAGGCCAAGGACTTGATCCGAACTGCGCGCCACGGCGCTCTCGCAACGCTCGATCCGGCGACCGGCGCGCCACAAGTTACACGGGTCGGTGTTTCGACCGATTTTGACGGGGCGCCCGTACTTTTGATCTCGGGCCTCGCCGCTCATTTTCCCGCGCTCAAAGCCGATGGCCGCTGCTCCCTCCTCCTCGGCGAGCCGGGCAAAGGCGATCCCCTCGCCTATCCACGAATCTCCATTGCCGCCAATGCGACGATCCTAGACCGCGAAGCCCCCGATAGCCTCCGCATTGCTGCGCGCTATCTGGCCCACCAGCCAAAGGCAAAGCTCTATGCCGACCTCGGCGACTTCCGCTTCGTGCGGCTCGACCCCACAGCCGCCAGTTTCAATGCCGGCTTCGGCAAAGCCTATGCGCTGACCCCGACCGATCTACTCTCCAACGCCGACCCGGCCTTGGCCGCCGCCGAGGCGCACGCCGTCGAACACATGAACGAAGACCACGCCGACGCGGTCGATCTCTATGCCCAGCATTTCGCCAAAGCCCCCAGCGGCAAATGGCTTCTCACCGGCATCGACGCAGAAGGCATCGACATCGCCCACGGCGACGACATCAGGCGCATCTGGTTCGAGAACCGGATCGCAGTGCCGCAAGACATGCACATGGTGCTGGTGCAGATGGCGAAGGCGGCACGCTTGGCGTTGATGGAAGTCTAGGCCACTACCCATTAACCGTAGTCATTGCCGGGCTTGTCCCGGCAATCCATCTCACCTCCGCATGGACCACCGGGACAAGCCCGGTGGTGACGACGAATGAGGGGATGCGACCCTACTTCCCGTCCCGCGCCTTGACCTTGCGCCGCGCCGCATGCAGCAGCGGTTCCGTATACCCGCTCGGCTGATCCGCCCCCTTCAGCGCCAAATCCAGCGCCGCCTGAAACGCGACAGACTGGTAGTTCTCCGCCATCGGCCGATAGATCGGATCGCCCTCGTTCTGGCTATCGACCACCTTGGCCATGCGCTCGAAGACCGAGGTCACCTCATCGCGGCTCACCAGACCATGCCGCAGCCAGTTCGCCACCGCCTGGGAAGAGATACGGCAAGTCGCACGATCTTCCATCAGCCCGACATTGTTGATGTCCGGCACCTTTGAGCAGCCAACACCCTGCTGCACCCAGCGCACCACATAGCCCAAAATGCCTTGCGCATTATTTTCGAGCTCACGGGTGATCTCGTCGCGGCTCAAAGAATAGGGCACCTGCGCCGGCATTGAGAAGAGGTCCGACAGTCCCGGCACCGCTTGATTATGCCGACGGCTCTGCGCCTCGAACACATTGACCTGGTGATAGTGCAGCGCATGGAGCGTTGCCGCCGTCGGTGACGGAACCCATGCCGTATTGGCGCCCGCGTTTGGATGGCCGATCTTGGCATCCATCATCGCCGCCATATCATCCGGCCGGGCCCACATGCCCTTGCCGATCTGCGCGCGCCCCGAAAAGCCGCAAGCCAGCCCGATCAGCACATTGCGGTCTTCATAAGCGCTGATCCAGCGCTCGGACTTGATCTCGTCCTTACGCAACACCGCGCCTGCTTCCATCGACGTGTGGATCTCGTCCCCGGTCCGATCGAGGAAGCCGGTATTGATGAAGAACACACGGCTGCGCGCCTCATAGATCGCCGCTTTGAGGTTGGCCGAAGTCCGGCGCTCCTCGTCCATGATGCCGATCTTGATCGTATTCGGCTTGAGCCCGAGAAAATCCTCGACCGACGCGAAAATCGCGCAGGCAAAAGCCACTTCCTCAGGGCCATGCATCTTGGGCTTGACCACATAGATCGAGCCGGTGCGCGAATTGTTGCCCTTGTCGTGCAGCGCGGAAAGCGCTGTCACCGCAGCATCCATCAACCCTTCGCCGATCGGCTTGCCGTCGAGCAGCACCGCGTCGGTGGTCATCAGATGCCCGACATTGCGCACCAGCAACAGCGAGCGCCCTTTGAGCACCAGCGGCTGGCCATTGGTGTCCTTATAGGTCCGGTCTGCCTTGAGCTTACGCGTGACAGTCTGTCCGCCCTTCTCGAACGTGTCTTCGAGCGTGCCGTCCATCAACCCGAGCCAATTGCGATAGACGCCGACCTTATCCTCGACATCGACTGCAGCGACCGAATCCTCGCAATCCTGGATCGTCGTCAGCGCCGCCTCGACGACGACATCGGCCAGCCCAGCCTTGTGCGCCGATCCGATCTGGCTTTTTGGATCGATGGCGAGGATCACGTGCAGCCCGTTATGCCGGAGCACGATCTCGCCCTGATCCTCGGTCCCACCATAGCCGACAAAGCCGGATGGGTCGCGAAGCCCCGTGCGTCCCGAAGGAGTATCGACTTGCAGGTGTCGCTGGCCCTCAACGTTAACGAGATGGTACCCGATCACATCCGAATGGCTGCCTGTCGCCAACGGAAAACTCTCATCCAGAAACTGTGCCGCCCGCGCCACGACAGCGGCACCACGCTCCGCATTATAGCCCTTGCTCGGCACCAAATCGCCATCGCGGGATATGACGTCGGTGCCATAAAGCGCATCATAAAGGCTGCCCCAACGCGCATTTGCTGCGTTCAAGGCATAGCGGGCATTGGACACCGGAACGACCAATTGCGGCCCGCAAAGGCTCGATATTTCGGGATCGAGATTGTCCGTCTCAATCATAAAATCTTGAGGCTCTGGAACGACATAGCCAATTTCGCGCAGAAAGAACTCGTAGCCCTGCGGATTGTTGGCAACCGGCCCATATTTGTGGTGCCATTCGTCGATCTGGCTCTGCAGCTCATCCCGCTTGGCCAAGAGTCGAGCATTGGTGGGCGCATGCTCACGCACCAGATCTGCCAGCCCATCCCAAAACTGATCGGCCGATACGCCAAGCCCGGCAAGCGCCTCTTTCTCGACGAAATCCACCAGCAAAGGATGGACGGACAAGCCGGATTTCGTCAGGTAGTCGCTCATGCCTGGAACCTCTCGATAACAGTTTGGCGACAGCTTTAGGCCATCGCAGGCGGCGTCACAACCCGCCTAAAGTGGACTTCGCCCTTGCGCCTGCCACATAGACTTCGGCGATCGCGCGGTCGTCGCCCAGCGTTTGCAGGACGAACAGTTCCTCGACCAGCGTCTCGACACTCCCCATCCGCATCTGCATAGTCGGCGTCGCTCGCGCATCGAGCACGACCAAATCGGCCGCCCGCCCCGGCGCCACGCTGCCAATCGTCTCCGCCAATCCAAGCGCTTCGGCATTACCACGCGTTGCCAGATGAAACGACGCCAGCGGATTAAAACTCTGCTTCCGCAACTGCAAAATCTTGAAGGCTTCGTCCATGGTCTTGAGCATGGAAAAGCTGGTCCCTGCCCCAATGTCGGTCGCAAGCCCAATGCGCACGCCATGCTTGAGGAGCCGCTTGCGGTCAAAAAGCCCCGAGCCGAGGAACAGATTCGACGTCGGGCAAAATACCGCCACCGACCCGGTCTCAGCGATCACTGCTGTCTCGCGATGATTGAGGTGGATCGAATGGCCTAGCAGCGTTTTGGACCCCAGAAGCCCATAGCGCTCATAAATTCCAGTATAGTCCGGCGCATCGGGATAGAGCTCCATCGAGTAAGAAATCTCTGCGTCGTTCTCGCTGAGATGGGTCTGCACGTAACAGTCCCCATGCTCCGCCACGATTGCCTGCGCCATCTCCATCTGCCCGGGCGTCGAGGTGATCGCAAAGCGTGGTGAGATGGCATAGAGCCCCCTGCCCCGCCCATGCCAGCGCGCGATCAGCGCCTTGGTGTCGTCATAGCCAGACTGCGCCGTGTCGAGCAGATCGTCCGGCGCATTGCGATCCATCATCACCTTGCCGCCAACCATCAGCATATTACGCCGATGCGCCTCGGCAAAGAAGGCGTCGACCGAACGCGGATGGCTTGAGCAATAAGCGACAGCCGTCGTCGTCCCATGCCGGATCAGCGCGTCATAAAAATCGACCGCAACCGCGTCCGCATGCCCCTGCTGGGAAAACTTCTGTTCCTCGATGAAGGTATAGGTATTGAGCCAATCGAGCAGCGACCCGGCATAAGACGCCATCATCTGGCTCTGCACATAATGGAGGTGCATGTCGATGAAGCCGGCCATGATCAGGTTCGGCCGATGGTCGACGATCACTGATCCAGCCGTATCGGCTTCGGCAAAATCACCGACGGCAATGATGGCGCCATTCTGGATGCTGACCGCGCCGTCTTCGAGATAAAGATAGCTACCCGTATCGTCGATGCCTTCGGGCGCCCGATGAAAACTGAGGACCCGCCCACGCAGGATCGTACGGCTCACGAGCCCGAACCCTCACGGAACCACTGAACGAGAATAGCCCTCTCCTCAGGCGTCATCTCGGTGACATTGCCCGGCGGCATGGCATGGGCATAGCCCGCCTGCATGGCGACATCCTTGGCGTGATTTGCAATGGCAATGTCATTATCGAGGATGACATTCTTCGGCGCCTCATAGACACCCGGCCAAACCGGCTCGGCCGTATGGCACATGGAACAGCGTGTCTGAATTGTCTGGCTCGCCAGCTTGAAATGCTCAGTTGCCATGAACCGCTCGCCGGTCGCGCTGGCAATTGCTGGCGTATCGATCCCAGGCAGCTTTGGCGCCGTCGAGAGCCAAGCAATGGTGATGAAGAGAATGACGGCAACAGCCCAAGTCCAGTGCGGATTGCCCTTCCGCGCGTGGCGCGTGTTGAAATAGTGCCGGATCACGACGCCAACGAGGAAGATCAGCGAGGCGATGATCCAGTTCCACTGCGTGGCGAATGCCAGCGGATAGTGGGACGAGAGCATGAAGAAGATAACGGGCAGCGTCAGGTAATTATTGTGGAGTGAGCGCTGCTTGGCGATTTTGCCATATTTGGCGTCGGGCACCCGGCCCGCCTTCAAATCCGCCACCACGATCTTCTGATTGGGAATAATGATCATGGCCACGTTGGCCGCCATGATGGTCGCAGTAAACGCGCCCATGTGCAGCATCGCCGCGCGTCCGGTGAAGAGCTGCGTATAGCCCCAGCTTGCCGCGACGAGAATGGCGAACAGCACCAGCATCAGCCCGGTCGTCGATTGCCCGATCTTGGATTTGCAAAGCGCGTCGTAAAGTACCCAACCCAGCACGATCGAGCCGATCGAGAGCAGGATCGCGCCCCAGCTCGGAATATCGAGCACATTACGATCAACGAGGTAGAGGTCAGCCCCGACATAGTAGATCAGCGCCAGCAGCGTGGCGCCGCTCATCCAGGTCCAATAGCTTTCCCATTTGAACCAGGTCAGGTGTTCAGGCAAAAACTCTGGCGCCACCAGATATTTGTTGATGTGGTAAAACCCGCCGCCATGCACCTGCCACTCCTCGCCATGGGCCAGCGGCGGCAGGCTGGGCGTCTTGCGCAGGCCAAGATCGAGCGCGATGAAATAGAACGAAGACCCGATCCAGGCGATGGCGGTAATGACGTGCAACCAGCGCACGGCAAACATTAGCCACTCATAAAAAATTGCCAGATCGCCCATGCTGTCCCTCTTCTTGTTCCTCTCCCCATCGGGGAGAGGTGGCTCGGCAAAGCCGAGTCGGTGAGGGGGGGCTGTCGCAATATCTGCGCATGCGGTCAGCACCCCCTCATCCGTCGCTACGCGACACCTTCTCCCCGATGGGGAGAAGAAAAGAGGCGGGCGCAGGCCCGCCCCTCAACACTCAGTCAAACCAGCTAGTTTACGCCGGCTGTTCGACGCCTTCGACATACCAATCCATGCTCAGCAGTTCGGCATCGGTCATGACAACGCCGGCGGCAACGCGCTCGGTGCCGGTGTTGTCCTTGATCGGGCCGGTGAAGATATGGAAGGAGCCGTCGATCTGGCCATTCTTGACTTCGTCAGCGGCAGCGCGAACGTCTTCCGGCACCTTGGCGCCATATGGCCCCATCTGCACGACGTCTTCCTTGAGACCTTCCCAGGTATTGCCGGGCGTCCAGCTGCCAGCCAGAACGGCTTCGGCAGACGCGAGGTAATGCGGGCCCCAATGGTCGATGATCGCGGTCAGCTGGGTGTCGGGCGCAAAGGCGCTCATGTCTGCACCCTGGCCGAAACCACCAACGATGCCGCGCTCGGCCGCAACCTGGAGGGCCGCTGGGCCGTCGGTGTGCTGGGCAACGATATCGATGCCCTGGTCGATCATGGCGCGGGCCGCGTCAGCTTCCTTGGCTGGGTCGTTCCACGTCGAGATATAGACCGGCTTGACGGTGAATTCTGGGTTGATGCGACGGCCGCTCAGCGCCAATGCGTTGATGCCCATCACCACTTCCGGAATCGGGAAGGAGCCGATGTACCCGGCCTTGCCGGTCTTGGACATGTGGCCAGCGATCGTGCCGCAAACCGCACGACCTTCATAGAAGCGCGCATTGTAGAGGCCGATATTCGGGCCGTTCATGTAGCCGGTGGCGTGCTCGAAAGCGATATCCGGGAACTGCGCAGCAACCTTGACCACCGAGTCACCGAAGCCGAAGCTCGTAGCGAAGATCAGCTGGCAGCCCTGCTGGGCCAGTTCGCGAAGGACTCGTTCGCAGTCCGGGCCTTCCGGCACGTTCTCGACGAATACGGTCTCGACCTTATCGCCGAGCTGTTCTTCGACGTAGATACGGCCCTGGTTGTGGGCATAGTTGTAGCCGTTGTCGTTGATCGAACCGACATAGATGAAGCCGATCTTGACCTTTTCGAGCTGCGCGAAGGCGCGCGAGCCCAAGAGCGGCAGCGCCAAGGCGGCGCCGCCGACTTTGACGAATGTACGACGCGAAAGTGTCATCTGATGTTTCTCCTGACTGACGTTCCTTGATCGAGATGATCGTCCCAATGTCATCTCAATTGGCGGGCAAGAACGGCTTGCCGAGGCAAGCCGGTGCATTGGTAGACGCATCGCGGCGGAGCGAAATCAGCACCAGCACGACGACGGTCGCGATATAGGGAAGAGCGGCCCAAAGCTCGGACGGCACGGCGCTCAGCGGCCCGCCGCCAGCCTTGGCATAAAGCTCGGTGGTCATGACAAGGCCGAAGAGATAAGCGCCACCCAATAGGCGGAAGGGTTTCCACGAGGCGAACACGACAAGCGCGACCGCAATCCAGCCGCGCCCCGCCGTCATCCGCTCAGCCCATTGCGGGGTGAGCAGCAGCGGGAAACAGGCTCCCGCGATACCGGCCATGGCGCCGCCAAACATGACGGCGAGATACCGTACCCCGATCACCGAATAGCCGATCGAATGCGCGGATTGGTCATTCTCACCGACGGCCCGCAGGATCAGGCCCGCGCGCGTTTTGTGGAGGAAATACCAGATGGCGACGACCATCACGAAGGAGAAGTAAACCGGGAACGAGTAGCCAAAGATAACGCGCCCGATTGGATTGGCATAGAATTCGGCAGGAAAGAGCGGCTGCATCAGCGTCACCGGACGCGCCGAATAGGACGATCCGGCAAGCGCCGAAAAGCCAGTCCCGAAAATCGTCAGAGCCAGACCCGTTGCCGTCTGATTGGCTGAGAGCGACAGCGTCAAAAAACCAAAGATCAGTGATGCCGCTGTCCCGGCCGCGGCGCCGCAGAGCAGCGCCAGGTATGGATTACCGGTGTGGAATTGGACGACGAAGCCGGCGATCGCGCCGATCAGCATCATGCCTTCGACGCCCAGATTGAGCACCCCTGCCTTCTCGACAACCAATTCGCCCAAGGCCGCGATCAGAATAGGGGTTGATGCACCAACGACTGTGATCAGAATTGCGAGCGCCAGTTCCATTATGCCGCTCCCACCGATGGTTGCGGCAACACGCGGCGCAACCGGTACTTGATCAGAATATCGCCAGCCAAAAGGAAGAACAGCATCATCGCCTGGAAAATCCCGGTCGCCGCATTGGGCAGGCCAATGGTGGTCTGGGCGACTTCACCACCAACGAATGTGATGGCCAGCACAATGCCCGCAACGATGACACCCAGCGGATTGAGCCGTCCCAGGAACGCGACGATGATGGCGGTAAATCCGTAATTGGTCGGAAAGCCCGGCACCATGCGCTGGAAGGGACCAGCGACTTCCAGAACACCCGCGAGACCGGCCAAGCCACCACTCACCAGCATGGCGAGCCAAATGGTTTTGTTCTCGGAAAACCCGCCATAGCGTGCAGCATGAGGCGCGGCCCCAACGACGCGCATCCGGTAGCCAAATACCGACCTCGTCATGATGAACCAGGCGACGATCCCAACGAGAACTGCAATCGGTACGCCAAGATGCACAATTGTCCCCGGAATGATCGTCGGCAGGCGCGCCGCTTCCGAAAAAAGCCGCGTCTGCGGAAAGCCCATGCCCATAGGGTCCTTCCAGGGCGCGCGGATCAGATAGTAGATCAACTGTACGGAAGCATAGGTCAGCATCAGGCTCGTCAGGATCTCATTGACGTTGAGCCGCGTGCGCAGCAGCGCCGGAATGGCCGCATAAGCCATGCCCCCCAGCATCCCAGCCAGCACCATAAGCGGCAGGATCCACCAGCCCGTCATGCCATAGGTCAGGAGCGCTATGCCCGTGCCCGCAAGCCCCCCAATGACATACTGCCCTTCGGCCCCGATATTCCAGACATTCGCCCGATAAGCGATGGAAAGACCCACGCCGATGATGATCAGCGGCGCTGCCTTGATCCCCAGATCCTGCCACTTGTAGCTATTGGTCAGCGGCGTCAGGAAAATCTCGCGCACCGCGCCAATGCCATCATAGCCGATCAGCGAAAAGATCACCGCGCCGACGATCATGGTCAGGACCACGGCGACCACCGGCGTGATGTAGATCATAGCCTTGGACGGCTCGCGACGCTTCTCAAGCCGGAATTGCATGATCGGCCTCCGAGGCTCCGTGGACGCCACCCATTAGGAGACCGATTTCTTCGATGCTGAAATCCTTGACCGGCTTGGCGGCGCTCAGATGTCCCATATTGATCACCGCCAGCGTATCGCAGAGCGCCCGCAATTCATCGAGATCCTGGCTGATCACCACGATCGCCGAACCAGCAGACGCCAGATCGACCAGTGCTTGATGGATTGCCGCCGCCGCCCCTGCATCGACGCCCCAGGTCGGCTGACTCACCACCAGTACCGAAGGCTTCTGCAGAATTTCACGGCCCATAATGTACTTTTGCAAGTTCCCGCCAGACAGCGATCCCGCCGTCGAACTCGGACCCAGCGCCTTGACGGCAAAATCGGCAATGACCTTGCCCGTATAGGTCTTGGCCGCGCCCGAATTGATCAGGCCCATGACGACCATGCCGAGCCGGTCGCGCGCCGTCAGCACCGAATTGTCCGCCAGCGAAAAATCACCCACCGCCGCATGACCATTGCGCTCTTCGGGCACCGCGCAAAGCCCGCGCTTGCGGCGCTCGGTCGTATTCATCATCCCGATGCCAAAACCATCGATGGTGATGGCCTCGCGATCGTCGCCAATGATCTCGCCCGAAAGCGCATCGAGCAGCGCATTCTGCCCATTACCCGCCACACCCGCGATGCCGAGGATTTCCCCGGCGCGCACGGTGAAGCTGACATTGTCGACAGGCACGTCGAAATGCCCTGCTTTATTGGTACGTAGCCGATTGACGACGAGCTTGGGCTGGCCGAACGCCCTGCCCTCGCCCTTGACGATATCCTTCAACCCGGTGCCGATCATCTTCTCGGCCATAGAGCGGCTGGTTTCTTGCTTTGGATCGCAGGTATCGACCAACTTGCCGCCGCGTAGGATCGTCGCCGTATCGCAGAGAGCTTTGATTTCATGCAGCTTGTGCGAGATGTAGAGAATCGAACATCCCTCAGCAGCAAGTTTTCGCAGCACGGTGAACAGCTGCTCCACCTCCTGCGGCGTCAGCACCGAAGTCGGCTCGTCCATGATCAGCAATTGCGGGTTGAGCAGCAGCGCGCGGACGATTTCGATGCGCTGGCGTTCGCCGACCGAGAGTGTCGCAACTGTCCGGTGCGGATCGAGCACCAGCCCATAGGTCTGCATCACTTCACGGATCCGCCCCTCAAGCTCACGCGAGGGAATTTTGGCATCCATGCCAAGCGCGATGTTCTCAAGCACCGTCAGCGCTTCGAACAGCGAGAAATGCTGGAACACCATGCCGATGCCAAACTTTCGCGCGGCCTTGGGGTTGGGCACCACGACGGAATCGCCATTCCAGCGGATTTCGCCAGCATTGGGCTGCATGATGCCGTAGATCATCTTGACGAGGGTGGATTTACCGGCGCCGTTTTCGCCGAGGAGCGCGTGGATTTCGCCGGGTTTGACCGCGAACGACACCTGATCATTGGCCAAAACGCCGGGAAACTGCTTGGTAATGCCGGTCAGTTCGAGCCGATTGGGCATGTCAAAGTCCACTCGCTACCCCCTGTTTTTCGGGGATAGGCACCTGCCCGTCCAAAGCTTCCCGTTGCCCAATTTGGACCATAATCTCGGCCGCCGCTAGTGCCGCAATGACGGATGGCCGTTTATCCCCAAGCCCTTGTGCGCCTATGGGTAACACCAAGCGATCCAAATCAGCCCTGTCGCCCCCTTGCTCGAGAAACCAGCTCGCGAATTTCGCGCGCTTCGTCTTCGAGCCAACCATGCCGACATAGGGGCTGTCGAGCCGGTTCAGCGCCTCACTGGCGATCAAGAAATCTAGCGCGTGGTCATGGGTCATGATCACAAAAGCGCTGCCGCGTGGCGCGGCGCGGACCACGGCTTCAGGCATGGCCGCGCGCCGATGCGCGATCCCAGGTGCCAAGAGATCAAGCTCTTCCTGCCGCGTGTCGATCACCTCCATGCGCACCGGCAATAGTGCCAGGATTTGTGCCAGCACCCGTCCAACATGGCCCGCCCCGAAAACGTAAACCTGAGGGGTCAGCGCATCCTCAGCCATCGTCCGCGCCATGACCTCCCGACGGATCGCGGCATCCGCGAAGCGGAGAGACACTATGACCCGCCCGCCGCAACACTGGCCAATCTCAGGTCCAAGCGGCACATCCATGGCTTCCTCGGCCCGCCCTTCAGCGATCAGCCGCCGCGCATGATCGATGACCATATATTCGAGCGCCCCACCACCGATGGTCCCAAAGATCGCGCCAAGCGCCACCAGCATAAAGGTCCCCTGCTCGCGCGGTGAGGACCCGCGCACGGAGGTCAATTCGCAGGCTATGATATCGGGGTTGGCAGCGAGGAAGGATTCGAGGGCGGTGGACGTCATGGCATAGCGCTCCAGCCAAAGGTCACCCCCTCCCGGCCTCCCCCTAGATGGGGGAGGCCGGGAGGGGGTGGGGCCACACTCACAAGAGCTCTCACCCCCGCACCTCCCGCTTCATCCGCTCGACACCCATCAGCACCCGCTCCGGCGTCACCGGCATATCGAGCTGCGGCGCGATCCGATAATCCGCCACACTCGCCACCGCCATGCCCAGTGCTTCCGGCACGCTCATCGCCAACATGAATGGCGGCTCACCCACAGCCTTCGAGCGCCCAATCGTCGGCTCCTTGTTCACCGACCACTCCGCCAGCTTCACATTGAAAACCGGCGGCACATCGCTGGCGAGCGGGATCTTGTAAGTTGACGGCGCATGGGTCCGTAACTGCCCCTTGGCATCCCAGACCAGCTCTTCTGTCGTCAGCCAGCCCATGCCCTGCACAAAGGCACCCTCAACCTGACCAAGATCAATGGCCGGGTTCAGCGACTTACCAACATCATGCAAAATATCCACGCGATCGACGGTGTACTCACCCGTCAGCGTATCGATCGTCACTTCGCTGACCGAAGCACCATAAGCAAAATAGTAGAACGGATGCCCGCGACCGGTCGCCCGGTCCCAATGAATTTTCGGCGTCTGATAAAAGCCCGCTGCCGAAAGCTGCACGCGGTTCATGAAGCCCGACATGGCCAACTCGGCAAACGGCACGAATTTCGCGCCGGCCTGAATGCCGCCCTGCACCCATTCACACTCGGCTTCGCTGACCTGATGCAATTTCGCAGCATGCGCCAGCAGCCGCTCCTTGATCTGCCGGCACGCGTCATAAGCCGCCGCACCATTGAGATCTGACCCCGACGAAGCCGCCGTCGCGGACGTGTTCGGCACCTTGCCCGTCGACGTCGCCATGATCTTGACCGTGTCGAGGTTCACCCCGAACGCATCGGCCACCACCTGTGCCACCTTGATATAGAGCCCCTGCCCCATCTCGGTGCCACCATGGCTCAGATGGATCGATCCATCCTTATAAACATGCACCAGCGCGCCGGCCTGATTGTACCAGGTCGCCGTAAAGGAAATGCCGAACTTCACCGGCGTCAGCGAAATGCCCTTCTTGATCACCACATTGGTTTTGTTGAACTCCAGAATGGCCGCGCGGCGCGCAGAATAGTCCGACGACGCCTCAAGCTCATCCACGATCCGGTGGATGATATTGTCCTCCACCACCTGATTGTAAGGCGTCACATTGTCGGTATCGGTGCCATAGAAATTGGCTTTGCGAATATCGAGCGGATCCTTGCCCAGCGCATAGGCAATATCCTCGATCCAGCGCTCCGCCCCAACCATGCCCTGCGGTCCACCAAAGCCACGGAAAGCCGTGTTGGAAACCGTGTTGGTATAGAGCGGCTCTGACCGCGCCCGGACGGCCGGATACCAATAGGCATTGTCGCAGTGAAACAGCGCCCGGTCCGTCACCGGCCCCGACAGGTCCGACGAATACCCCGCGCGCGCGCCATAGACCGCCTCCACCGCATGGATTTTCCCGGTCTCATCGTAGCCGACGTCATAATCGACCACAAAATCGTGCCGCTTGCCCGTCGCGCTCATGTCGTCGTCGCGGTCAGGACGGATCTTGCAAGCCCGGTTCCATTTCTTGGCCGCCAGCGCCGCCACCACGGCAAACAGGTTCCCCTGCGTTTCCTTGCCGCCAAAGCCACCGCCCATGCGACGAACATTAACAGTGACAGCATTGTGCCGAATGCCCAGCGCCTGCGCGACGATTAGCTGAATTTCGCTCGGATGCTGGGTCGAAGAAAAGAGCGTAACGTCCTCGTCCTCGCCTGGCACCGCCAGGGCGATCTGCCCCTCGAGATAAAAGTGATCCTGCCCGCCAATGGTGATCGCACCCTTTGCCCGACGCGGCGCGCCCGCCAGCCCAGCCTTCACATCCCCGCGCTCAAGCTTGAGCGGCGGGGTGACCAGCTTGCCGCCAGCCGCCTGCGCCGACCGCACATCGGTGAAAAACGGCAGTTCCTTGTAGTCGATCTTGGCGAGATGCGTCGCCCGCCGCGCCTGGTCACGCGTCTCTGCGACCACAGCAAAAACCGGCTGCCCCCAGAAATGCACGACACCATCGGCAAAAACCGGCTCGTCATGCATATGCGCCGAGCTGATGTCGAGCACACCCGGCACATCGTCATTGGTCAGAACGCCGATAACGCCGGGCGCCTTCAGCACCGCAGAAAAATCCATGCCGAGGATCTCGGCATGCGGCTTGGTCGAGAGCGCCAGATAGGCATGCATCGTGCCGACCGGCTCGATCATGTCGTCGATATATTCGGCCGTACCCGTGACGTGCTTCGGCCCGCTATCGTGCCGCGTATTGGTATGCATCACAGCCAGATTAATCGGTGCAGCATGCTTGTTCATCACGCCACCTCACGCTTGAGCCGCACATCCTGCCCCGACACATCGAGGAAGAACCGCTTCAGGAGGTTCTGCGCCGTCAGCAACCGATACTCCGCCGAAGCGCGCATGTCACTGATTGGCTGATAATCCTCGGCGAAAGCAGCAACAGCCGCCTCCACAGTCTCCATCGTCCACGGTTTTCCAACCAGAGCCGCCTCGACGGCCTTGGCCCGTTTCGGCGTCGCCGCCATGCCGCCAAAGGCAATCCGCGCCATGCCGACGACGCCGGCGTCATTCACGAACACCCGGAACGATCCGCACAGCGCAGAGATATCTTCCTCGCGGCGCTTGGAAATCTTGTAGGTCGCAAATTTCTCGCCCGCCGGCAGCAGCGGCAGTGTTACGCTTTCGACGAACTCGCCCGGCTGCCGATCCTGCTTGCCGTAGGCGATGAAGTAGTCCTCGAGCTTTATCTCGCGCCGATGCTCGCCGCGCCGCAGGCTCAGCTTGGCTCCCAGCGCAATAAACGGCGGCGGCGTATCCCCAATCGGCGACCCATTGGCGATATTGCCGCCGATGGTCCCCATATTGCGGATCTGCTCGCCGGCAATCCGGTTCCAGAGTTCACCCAATTGCGGGAAACTCGTCTGAATGACCGGCAGTGCTTCCGAGTATGACACCCCGGCATAAAACCGCACTTCGCTGGCGTTCTCGGCGATGCGCTTCAATTCCTGCAGATGACCGATAAAGATCACCGGCCCGATATTGCGCATGAATTTCGTCACCCACAGCCCAACATCGGTCGAGCCGGCAACGATCCGCGCGTTGGGATTGGCTTCATAGACAGCAGCGAAATCATCAAGGCTCGCGGGGATAATGATCTGCTTGTCGCCCTCGCCGATGACAACGCGACGCCCATCATTCAGCGCCTTGATCTTATCCTTAACCGCGATGCGCTCGGCCCAGAGCACATCGCCCTGCGGCTGGCCATAAGTCCCCATGGCTTCGCCGGCACGAATGATCGGCGCATAGCCCGTGCACCGGCAGAGATTCCCCTGCAGTGCCTTCTCGATCGCCGGGCGCGTCGGGCTCGGATTCCGCATCCACAGCCCATAAAGGCTCATCACAAAACCCGGCGTACAAAACCCACACTGCGACCCATGGTGGTCAACCATCGCCTGCTGCACCGGATGCAGCGCGCCATTCTCGCCGCGCAGATGCTCGATGGTAACGACATGCGTCCCATGCAGACTTCCGACAAAGCGGATGCACGCCGTCACCGAGTCATAAATGATCTCATCATTCATCAGCCGACCGACCAGCACAGTGCACGCCCCGCAATCGCCCTCGGCACAGCCTTCCTTCGAGCCGCGCAGACGCCGCTCCAGCCGCAGCCAATCGAGCAGCGTCAGGTCCGGCGCGACATCGATGAGGGTGATTTCCTCGCCATTGAGCAGAAAGCGGATGGCATTTGCGACCTCCACCATGGCTCAGCTCCCCCTGTAGGTCGAATAGGCGAAGGGGCTGACAAGCAGCGGCACGTGATAGTGCTTGTCTTCGGAGATGGTGAAGCGGATCGGCACGACATCGAGGAACGGCGTTTCGATCTCGACCCCAATGCGCTCAAAATACTGCCCGACATGAAAGCGAATCTCGAACTCGCCCTGCTGGAACTGATCGTCCGCGAGGAGCGGCTGATCGACCCGACCGTCGGCATTGGTGTAGCTGTCGCCCAGATGGTGCGTGTGGTCGCCATGCACGAAGTGCAGTTCGAGGCGCATACCACGCGCCGGCTTGCCCGCCATCGTGTCGAGAACGTGAGTGGTGAGGCGTCCGCCGGCCATATGCTGCTCCTATACACACCGTCCGAACGTGGGGCGTTTCGGAACGGCATGTGCAATTCGTTTCCCCGAAGAGCACCATAGAACTGCGATTCTGCTCTTGATACTCTCAAATTGGGAGCACTATGCTGCCGAAACGGCAACAGCAAGTCCCACGATGACCGACAAGAGCCCGACTGCCGACCGCCCCCGCGAACACGCGCTTTCTGCAGGCCTCCTCGCCCGCGTGTTCCATCAGCCATCGCTGCTCTATTTCAACGCGGTCGCCACCCACCTGTCGATCCGTGAAGCCGCCCGCCGCCTCAACGTCGCTTCGTCAGCGGTCACAAGACAGGTCGCCCAGTTGGAAGATGCCCTCGGCATCACCCTCTTTCTCCGCGACAAGCGCCGCATGCGCCTCTCCCCCGCCGGCGAAATCCTCTTCCGCCATTCCCGCCGCCTCGCCGCGCCAATGGAAGCCGCCGTCTCAGAGATCGAACTCCTCCGCGGCGTCCGCGCCGGCGTCGTCCGCATCGGCACCGTCGAAAGCGTCGGCCTCTCCTTCCTGCCGCGCCTCATTTCCGACTTCGGCCAGCGCTACCCGCGCCTCACCATTGATCTCTCCATCATATCCTCGAGTGAAGTGGTCGAACGTCTCGTCGAGGAGCGCATCGACATCGGCTTTGGCTTCATCTCCAAGCCGCCGCGACAGATCGACATCGCCTACCGCCGCGATGTCCATATTGGCGCCGTCATGGTCCCGAGCCATCCCTTGGCCTCGGCCAAAAACCTCACCATGGACCAGTGCCTCGATCATGCCGTCGCGGTGGCCCGGCCCGAAATCTCCATCCGCGAAGTCATAGAGCCCTTCCTACGCCGCCCGGGCCTCGCCCTGCCTCCGATGGTGGAAGTCAATTCCATCCGCATGCTGGTCGAATTGGCCTTGGGCGGCCATTACCTATCGGTCATGACGCCCATCGGCGCACAAAACGAAATTGCCGACGGCCGCCTGATCTTCAAGCCGCTGCACGATCCCGGTCTTCCGACGAATCGCTTCGGCATCCTCGTCCGCACCGGTAGCGCGCTTCATCTCGCCCCCGCCATCTTCTTCGATCACGCCAAAAGCTACTTCGATGGATTGCAACTGCCCGGTGCAATCTGACGACTGGTAAAATCACCCGTCCTGCGCTTACCCTGAATTCAACGACACCGACGCATGAGACACCAATGAACCGCTACCCCCGCGATATGCATGGTTACGGCCCTACCCCGCCCAATGCCAACTGGCCCGGCGGCGCCCACGTCGCGGTGCAATTCGTGCTCAATTACGAAGAGGGCGGCGAAAACAACATTCTGCATGGCGACGCCGCCTCGGAAGCTTTCCTCGTGGACGTGCTCGGCGCAGCGCCTTGGCCCGGTCAGCGCCACGCCAATGTCGAAAGCATGTACGAATACGGCGCCCGCGCCGGCTTCTGGCGGCTCCATCGCCTCTTCACCGAAGCAGCACTTCCCGTCACCATCTATGGCGTCGCCACCGCCCTGATGCGTGCGCCCGAACAGCTCGCGGCCATGCAAGAGGCCGGCTGGGAAATCGCCTCGCACGGCTACAAATGGGTGCAGCACAAAGATATGTCGCTCGATGAAGAGCGCAGCCAGATCGCCGAAGCCGTGCGCCTCCACACGCTCGCCACCGGCTCCCGCCCCCTCGGCTGGTACACCGGCCGCTCCTCACTCAACACGGTCGATCTCGTCGCCGACTATGGTGGCTTTGCCTATATCTCGGACACCTACGACGATGACCTGCCCTATTGGAAAGTCATCCACGGCCACCCTCAGCTCATCATACCCTACTCCCTCTCAACCAACGACATGCGCTTCGTCACCGGCCCCGGCTTCGACAATGGCGAGGAGTATTTTCAGTTTTTGAAGGACACTTTTGACTGCCTCTACGCCGAAGGCGAAGCCGGCAGCCCCAAGATGATGTCTATCGGCCTCCACTGCCGCCTCGTGGGCCAACCCGGCCGCTTCCAGGGCCTCAAAAAGTTCGTCGACTACATCAGCACTTTCGAGAAAGTCTGGGTTCCAACCCGCCTCGATATCGCCCGCCATTGGACGCAAGAACATCCCTACGTGGCGCCCGAAGTCGTACCCAGCCAACTCCCCAAAGACGAGTTCGTTACCCGTTACGGTTCGATCTTTGAGCATTCCCATTGGATCGCCGAACGCGCCTGGGAAAGCGAACTCGCCCCAGCCAACGACACCGCCATCGGCCTACACTTCGCGCTGCGCACTCAGTTCCGCATGGCAACGCCGGAAGAACGCCTCGCCGTCCTCCGCGCCCACCCCGACCTCGCCGGAAAACTCGCTGCCGCAAAGCGCCTGACCGCAGACTCCACCGCGGAACAAGCCTCCGCCGGCCTCGACGCGCTAACCGATGCGGAGCGCGAAAAATTCACCGCGCTCAACAATGCCTACACCCAAAAATTCGGGTTCCCCTTCATCGTCGCCGTTCGCGACCACGACAAGGCGGGCATTCTCGCCAATTTCGAAAAGCGCCTCGCCAATTCGGCGCAAGAGGAATTCAACACCGCCTGCGCGCAAGTCGAACGCATTGCACTGCTGCGGCTCAAGGCCATCCTCCCCTGAGCCACCCTGGAACGGCGGCCTACCCGTTCATATCGTCGGGGTCAGCGTCGAATTGAGGTTCGTCGCTGAATAGGCCCATGAACAAGGCCAGCGCTGCCAACCACGGCAGATGATGCTGCAGCCAGGTAGACGATCCAACGAAAAGCGACACGCTTGGGTTACTCATGCCTTCAACCATCGGGCCAAAAGTTGAAAATTTGGTAACCCTAATCGAACCTTAGCGCTATTTGTAGAAGCCGGCGCGCAGGTTGATCCCGTGCTCGACATAGACTTTCAGCGCGCACAGCATTCCCGTCCACCCCTCGCAATTGCCATAGGACGCCTTCTGCGCCGCCGCGTTGTCGCGCCAACCGCTTTCGTGGATCGTCACTAGCGTGCGGCCATCGTCCAGCCCGGCAAAGGTCATCGTCACCGTGGTCTCGTATTGCCCTGTTTCGTCATTTCCGTCCGCCGCGCCCCAGCGCAGAACGATCTTTTCGTCCTGTACAACGTCAACCACATGGACAGGGAAGGCACCGGGAAAATCGTGAAAATCCCAAGTCACGACGGCGCCGGTCTCAAGCCGCCCTTCGCGCCGCCCGTCGTAAAATACCCTGACAATTCCTTGGGATCAGCCACTGCCTCGAACACCTCATGCACCGGCTTGCTGATCCGTCCGGATACAGAAAATTCCGGGCTCGGACGCGGCCCCTTGCTCACGACTGCACGCATATTTCTCACTCCTCCGCTTGACCCACAAAACCATATGTTATAAAAATATAACATGTCAACCGACGACCAAGACGATCTGATTTTCAAGGCTCTGAGCCACCGCATCCGGCGGCGCATGCTTGATGTTTTGAAGACCGAACCCGCGACCACTGGCACGCTCTGCTCTGCGTTCCCCGAGCTCGATCGCTGCACGATCATGCAACACCTAGGCGTTCTCGAAGCAGCCGGTCTCGTCATTGCCGAGCGCCGCGGCCGCGAGCGCTGGAACCACCTCGATGCCCTACCCGTCCACGCCATCCACGAGCGTTGGATCGGCCCATACGCCGCCTATGCCGCGTCCATGCTCAGCAAGCTTGAGAAGAACCTCGCCCTCAGCGAATAACAGGCATGGCCTCCTCCGCCGTTCCGCTCTAGTCTTTTCCGGAATCGTCCAGAATTGACCCGAGCTCATGGCAACGACTTACGCCTCACCCATCGCCGGCCTGCCGACCCAGATGGCCCTCCACACCGGCCGCGCCACCTTCACCGAGGCCTATGCCCTGATCCCTCACGGGGTGATGCGCGACATCGTAACATCCTACCTGCCCCATTGGCGCGAGACCCGGCTCTGGGTCATCGCGCGCCCCATGTCCGGTTTTGCCGAAACCTTCTCACAATACATCGTGGAAGTTCTGCCGGGCGGCGGGTCCGAACGGCCTGAAGAAAACCCGGAAGCCGAAGGCGTGCTTTTCGTCGTCGCCGGCCAGATCAATGTCATCATCGAAGGCCAGACGCATACGCTCAAGGAGGGCGGCTATGCCTTCCTACCGCCCGGCTGCAAATGGTCACTCACCAATCACGCGACCGATCCGGCTCGCTTCCATTGGGTGCGCAAACGCTATGAAGTCGTCGAAGGTGTAGACATCCCTTCGCCCTTCGTCACCAACGAGCAGGACCAACCCATTCGCTGGATGCCCGGCACCAAGGACACCTGGGGAACGACGCGCTTCGTCGAGCCCACCGATCTCCGCCACGACATGCACGTCAATATCGTCACTCTCGAACCCGGCGCGGTCATTCCCTTCGAAGAAACCCATGTCATGGAACACGGCCTCTATGTGCTCCAGGGCAAGGCGGTCTATCGGCTCAATCGCGACTGGGTCGAGGTCGACCCCGGCGATTTCATGTGGCTCCGGGCCTTCTGCCCACAGGCCTGCTATGCCGGCCCAGAGCGCTTCCGCTACCTGCTCTATAAGGACGTCAACCGCCACGCCAAGCTGCCGTTCTGAGCCGAGGAAACCGGAATGCCCGACACCATCTTCATCGAGTCGCTGACGCCAGATGCCTTCGCCCCCTTCGGTCAGGTCATCCAGACAGAGGGCGCGCACCACTATCCGATCAATGCCGGCAAGACCGAACGCTTCCATGATCTTGCACGCGTCGAACTCGGCGGCGTCCATCCCCGTCCACTGATCTCGATCTTCCGCGGCCAGCCTTACGCCCTGCCGCTCAGCCTCACGCTCGTTGAGCGCCACCCCCTTGGCAGCCAAGCTTTCTATCCCCTCGGCGACGCCCACTGGCTGGTAATCGTTGCAGAGGACGAGAGCGGCACGCCGATCAACATCCGCGCCTTTCGCCCCGGGCCGGGCCAAGGCGTCAACATTGCCATGAACACGTGGCACGGCGTGCTGACGACCCTCGATAAAGAAACCGATTTCCTCGTCGTCGACCGCGGCGGCGACGGTAATAATCTTGAGGAGCACGTTTTCTCAGCCCCCCTCATCGTCACCCATCGCGAACCGAGCGCTTAACCCCAAGCGCCACTTTGCCTCGCCAACGTCATGCCGACCCGCTACGCTAAAACGATAGGGAGGATTGCCATGCTCACCCGGCTTATCTCGATCGTTATGTCGCTTCTGCTGCTGTCGAGCTCTACCTTTGCGCAGGGCCTGTCGCTGACCGGCGACGTAACCTATCGCGAACGGGTGGCGCTTCCCGCTGGAGCAAGCCTTTACATCGGCCTCGTCACCCTGCCCGATGGCCGCCCGGTCCTTGGTGCCGGCTCCTCCGTTCCCTCAGGCGCACAGCCGCCGCTCCAATTCGCGCTGGCGATCCGCTCGGATCTGACCGCGTCAAAAAAGTCCTATGGCCTCGTCGCCGATATCCGCCTCGGCAGTGCCATCCTCTTCCGAAACGACGTCGCCGTGCCCGTCGATCTCAACTCGCCATCGCCCACGACGATCGTCGTCTCGCGCTATACGGGCGACCAACCCATAACTGAACCTGTCATCGAAACCGGTCTCATCGGCGCAACCTGGCAGGTCACCAGCATAGCGGGCACGCCCGTCTCCGGCAGCCGCGCCCTAACCCTCTCCATCGCGTCCGATCTGCGCGTGGATGGTTATGCCGGATGCAACGATTATTTCACGCAAGCCACGATCGAGAGCGGCGGCCTTCAGTTTGGGCTGCCTGCATCGACCAAAAAAACCTGCAGTGCCGACCTTATGGCGCAGGAGCGCGCCTTCTTCGCGGCGCTTGACGCCACCGCGTCTTATGATCTCACTGATGATAGCCTGCGCCTTCTCGATGGCGCGGAGATTCCGTTGATCGGTCTGATCAAGGCCACGGAGTAGATTTTGGAAACGACCCGCCTTCTCCAGCGCTTTCTCGATGTCATCGAGCACGACATCGTGCCGAAAACCGCGAGGGGAGTGGCCGCAGGCAACAAGCTGTTCGGCGCGGCGATCCTCCGCAAGTCTGACCTGTCGCTCGTGATCGCCGAAACCAATAACGAAACCGAAAATCCGCTTTGGCATGGCGAAATGCACGCCATCAAAAAGTTCTTTGAATTGCCCGAAGATCAGCGGCCCGCAACCAAGGACTGCATATTCCTCACGACCCACGAGCCTTGCTCGCTCTGCCTATCCGGCATCACCTGGGCAGGCTTCGACAATTTCTATTATCTCTTCACCTACGAAGACAGCCGCGACAGCTTCGCAATTCCCTACGACATTCAAATCCTACAGTCGGTTTATGCCGTCCGTGATCCTGATCGCGACAAAGTGCCGGATGAGCGCCCGCTCTATAACCGAGAGAACGCTTTCTTCAAAAGCCGGTCGATTGGTGAACTGCTGGCAAGTCTTGATCGCGGACACCGCGAAGAACTGCTCGCGCGGGTCGACGATCTACGGGCCGCTTATGGGGATTTGTCGTCGATCTATCAACGCGATAAAGGCAGCAAAGGCATTCCGCTTGCCTGAGTTTTGCGCAGCGACTTCAACGGTCGCCTGACCAACGTTTCGATCCCAGCGCATTTTGGCATGGGAATAACGACCCGAAACAATTCAGGTCGTTGAAGCTCGCTTTGCGTTGCGCTCGCCTTATTCATTGCTCCCTACCGCAATTTGCGCATCCGTCACCGGCATTTCCGCAAACGAAGCCGCTAATGTTATGAAGCTCAGCGCCGCAACGAAGAGAGCGGTCAGCATCAGTTGCGACTGAACGGGCTTGGTGAGCATAGGACGCATTTGTTCTGGTAATCCCTCAACTTAGTCCGAACCGAGCTGTTCACCGGTTCGCGATCATAAAACGCAACAAAAGGCATATCGCTCCCAACCTGAGGTGATCACGAACGCGTGATTTAGATTTCGTTCATATTCCCGCCACGTGCATGTCTGCCGTGTGGCGCGAACTTTTCTTCTCCCGTGGCGTTAGGTCTCATGAGCCGTAATCCGAAGTGAGAGAAGTTATGAACGAAATGCTAATTCGGAATGGCGCCGAGCTGCCCGCGCTGGCCATCTTCACCGACTTCGACGGCACTCTCGTCGAAATCGCCGAGCGGCCTGATGCAGTTGTGGTGCCCAGCGATCTTGCAGAGCAGCTTGAGCGCGCCACCCAGGAATTTGACCACGCCTTTGCCGTCATCACCGGACGCGAAATTTCCGACATCGACCGTTTCCTGTCCCCGCTTCACCTTCCTGTCGCTGGAGCGCACGGTTCGCAGCGCCGTCGCGCCGATGGTTCGATGGAAGAGCTGGACGAAGAGCTAATCGTCGGCGCTGAAAAGATCGCTCGCGCCATCGAGCCGCTCGCCATGGCGCATCCCGAACTGATTATCGAGCCCAAGGCCGGCGCAGTGGCTCTTCATTTCCGTCAGGCGCCTGAGCTAGAAGGCGATTGCCTCCGCGCGATGGAAGAAGTGCTGGAAAGCCACCCGCAATATTCCCTCGTGCCCGGCAAGATGGTGCTCGAAGCGCGGCCTGCTGCCTTCGACAAGGGTGCCGCGCTGCGCGCCTTCATGGAAGAAGAACCCTTCAAAGGCCGCACGCCGATCTTCATCGGTGATGACCGGACCGACGAAGATGCGTTCCTCGCCGCTCAGGAACTTGGTGGCGTCGGCATCAAGCTCGGCGCCGGTGAGACGTCCGCCCGTCTTCGCATTGCCGATGTTGCTTCAGTCCACGCACTGATCCGTGGCCTCACCGATATGGCGCATCGCGACGATGCACCGATTCTGGCGGACACGACGGCAAACTGATCCGAGGTGTCGATCACAGCCTGAAACCACGCAAGTTCAGACCCGGGCGCACCAGCGTCCGGTTCATTGTTTTTCTAACTAGGGGGTCTACCTATGAGCCGCATCGTCATCGTTTCCAATCGTACGCCAGGCAAGGGTCCTGCGGCCGGGGGCCTTGCGGTCGCTCTGAGAAAGGTCCTGTCCAACCACGAAGGCTTCTGGTTCGGCTGGTCTGGAAAACTCACCGAAACTCCATCGTCAAAGCCGCATTTCGAAGACATCGATGGTTTGAAGGTCGCCCAGATCGACCTCACCGCCGATGATCACCGCGCTTATTATGCCGGCTTTTCCAACTCGATCCTCTGGCCGAGCTTCCACCTGCGCCTCGATCTCGCGACCATCGAAGGCTATTGGTACGAGGGCTATCGCCGCGTGAACCAGCAGTTCGCCAAGGCGCTTATGCCGCTCCTCAAGCCAGACGATGTCGTCTGGGTTCACGATTATCACCTGATCCCCCTCGCCAGCGAGTTGCGACGCCTCGGCGCAAAGAACCGCATCGGTTTTTATCTCCACATCCCCTTCCCCACGGCGGACGCGCTTTACGCTATCCCGCACCATGGCGATCTCATGCGCGACCTGTCGCGCTATGATCTGATCGGCATGCAGGCCAATCGCGACGTTGCGGCATTCACCGATTTCGCCGAACACCAGGCGCCTTCGACCTTCGCCACGGCGTCGACCGAAACCATCGATTTCTCCAAAACCGAAGTGACCGCCTTCCCCATCGGCTCGGACCCCGAGGCTTTTACGCGGCTCTCGACCAGCCCGGCGGCCAAAAAGATGATCCATCGCATGCGCCGCGCTCTAACCGATCAGCGCCTGATCCTTGGCGTCGATCGCCTCGATTATTCCAAGGGCCTGCCGCAGCGCATCGAAGCCTATGAGAAGCTCCTCGCCAACAATCAGCGTTTCCGCCGCAACGTGCATTTGCTGCAAGTGGCTCCACCTTCGCGCGACAGCATCAAGGAATATCAGGAAACTAGCGACACGCTCGACGCCATGGCGGGTCGCGTCATGGGCCGCTTCGCAGAACCAGATTGGGCACCCCTGACGTACGTCAAGCGAGCCTATGGCCAACCCAGTCTCGCCGGCCTCTATCGCCTCGCACGCGTGGGCCTCGTCACGCCCCTCCGCGATGGCATGAACCTTGTCGCCCACGAATATGTCGGCGCGCAGGATCCGGAAGACCCCGGCGTGCTGGTCCTCTCCCGCTTCGCCGGCGCCGCGGAAATCTTCCCCGAAGCGCTGCTGGTCAATCCCTTCGACACCGACGAAACCGCCGAAGCCCTTCGCATGGCCCTCGACATGCCGCTCGAAGAACGCAAGCAACGCTGGCAAGCCCTCTGGGCCGCCGCCACCAAGCACAATGTCGACGACTGGGCCCTCAGCTTCCTCAAACGCCTCTCCCCCGGCATCGAGGATCAAGCCCAGGTCGACAAAGACACCATCTACATGGCCTCGGTGGCATAACTGCTAAAGCACTGGCGCTGCGACGCTGACCTCATGGTGAAATGCGAAGTCTTGAACCACTGAGTGCATACAGAATCTGCAAACAAAAAGGGCGGCCACCGGGCCGCCCTTTTTCATTTAACCTTCGCCGCGGCGATTGCGTGCAGCGGACTTTTTCGCCCCCGTGGTCCAACGCGGCTTGGCCTTGAGGCCGTCAGCGCGCGGTGGCTTCACCGAACGAGATGGGGCCAGCGGATTGCGCGGGTCGCGGGCCGGGCCAGCGCTCGCTTCGCGTGGGGCATTCGCATCGCGCGGGCTGCCGCCCCTGCCACGTTCGCCGCCCGGACGCGGCGTGTTGAACTTTCGCGGATCCGGCTTGGGATTGCGTGCAGTGCGCTGCCCACCGGGAGCCCCGACGGTATGACGCGGTTGGCGCGGCGCCGAAGCCGTCGCTTCTTCGACCATGTTGACGTCGCCCGAAAGCGGCAGCGTGCGGCGGATCAGCTTTTCGACATCTCGCAGTTTCGAGCGCTCGGTGCCGTCGCAGAGCGTGATCGCAATGCCGGTCGCACCATTGCGGCCCGTACGGCCGATGCGGTGCACATAGTTTTCGGGATCGTCCGGCAGATCATAGTTCACCACATGGGTGATGCCGGGAACGTCGATACCGCGCGCGGCAATATCGGTCGCTACGAGAATGCGGACATTCCCGCTCGCAAAACCCTTCAGCGCTGCCTGACGCGCATTCTGGCTCTTGTTGCCGTGGATGGCAGCAGCCTCATGCCCATCGATGGCAAGGTTCTTCGTCACGCGGTCTGCGCCATGCTTGGTGCGTGCGAAAACAATCACGCGCTCCATGCCTTCCTTCTCGTCGTCGAGCAGGCCATTGAGCACATTGCGCTTGGCCTTCGAGCCGGAGAGGATGACGCGCTGGTCGATCTTGACGACGGTCGAGCCCTGCGGCGCCGCTTCGACCTTCACCGGGTCCTTCAGCAGGCCCTTGGCCAGGTCTTCGACCTCTGCCGCCATGGTGGCCGAGAACAACATGGTCTGACGGCGCAAACCAATGGCCTTGGCAATGGCCTTCACCGGCGCAATGAAGCCCATGTCGAGCATGCGGTCGGCTTCGTCGAGAACCAGCCAGCGCGTTTCATTGAGGCGGATCTTGTTATCGTCGAGCAGATCCTTGAGACGGCCGGGCGTCGCCACGACAACGTCCACACCCTTGGCGATCTTCTGCACTTGATGGTAGCGTGACACGCCACCGAGCACGAGGACAGTATCGATCTTCTGCTTGGAGCCTGCAAACTTACGAATATTCTCTTCGATCTGCACGGCAAGTTCACGCGTCGGCGCAAGGATCAGCGCGCGTGTCGTCATCGGCCGCGGACGGCCGGTCAATTGGGCAAGTCCGGCAAGGATCGGCAGGCCAAATGCTGCAGTCTTGCCCGAGCCGGTCTGGGCAATGCCCATCATGTCCCGGCCCTCGAGCAGCTTCGGGATCGCTTCGCTCTGAATCTTGGTTGGCGTCTCGAACCCACCCGCCTTGAGGCTATCAACGAGGGCGGTGGGCAGTCCGAGACTGGAAAAATCGGTCAAATCTAGATCTTTCATCATGCGCAAAGCATTGCGCGGGCACGCTGCGAACCGCAGGCGCCATGAATAAAAATGCAATCGGGCGATAGGGATTATCGCGCGGGTGCTGGCTCAAACCCGGAGCATTTTCGCTATCCGGGCTGACTTCGCCGCTCACCGCTGAGTAAGAAGAGAAGTCCGTTAGCGGCCCATTTCGCCGCAACGCTGCGTCCCATATGGGCCACAATGCCCATAAAGGCAAGTGTGAGAGGCGCATGGGTGGTTTGTGACCCTCAAGCGGGAGCCACCATCCCCTGGGTTATGCGCCCAGTTAAGTTAGATCGTCATATGCAGCCCGCCATGGCCAATCGAGCGCATGGCCTAGATCCCACCATACCAATCATAGCCGTTATCCGGCCAATACCCGCCCTTCCCCATGCCGAATGGCGTGAGGTCATCAACCAATTCGATCGTGTGCAGATATTTCGGCTGCTTGTAACCAAGCGCTCGCTCGATCCTCAGACGCACCGGCGCACCATTGCTCACCGGCAAAACTTGATCGTTGAGCCCATACGACAAAATGGTCTGCGGATGATAGGCGTCCACCAGGTCCGAGCTTTCGTAATAAAAGATCTCGCCCGAGAGCGACTTCTGGATATTGTCGAAGCAGTGATAGACGCAATAGCGCGCCTCGGGCTTCACGCCGGCCATGTCGAGGAGCGGTCCGAGCTGTGTCCCGGTCCACTTGGCAATGCAACTCCAGCCTTCGACGCAATCGTGCCGGGTGATCTGGCTACGCGCCGGCATATTCCGCAATTCGTTGAGCGAGAACGACACCTCGCGCTCCACCATGCCCTTGATGGTCAGCTTGTAAGACGCAAAGTTCTGCATCTTGAGGAAAGTATATTCCGGCGTCGTCGGCTCGGTGGAGCCGTTCGGCTTCATCCCCTGCCGGATTTCGCTCGCCGCATATTCGCGTGCCAGCGTCTGATCGCCAATCAATGCCCGCTGCGCGCGATAGGTCAGCACATTGGCCTGCTCCAGCGCCTGCCGCACGGGATGTCCGCGCTGCCCCAGAAAGTCGAACTGATCGCATCCGGCGAGCGCCATGCTCGAGCCCAGTGCTGCGGAGCCAACCAACAGTTTGCGGCGGTTCATGATCAGGCCGCTCATGGCTTATCTCCTTCGGCAGCAGGCGTTCCCGGGCTTGTGCGATACCACCCGGTGATCATCGAGCGCAGCTCATTAAGCGGCCCGGCCAGCAGCACCATCAGAATATGGACGATAAAAAACAGCACCAGCAGCACCATCGTGCCGAAGTGGATGGTTCGCGCGGTCTGCCGGCCGCCGAAAAGATCTAGCAGCCATGGCCAGGCAGCGTCCATGCCGGGGCTCATCGTCAGTCCCGTCAGCACGATCAGCGGAAACAGCACAAAGAACACGGCGAAATAACTCAGCTTCTGCAGCGGCGAATAGCGCCGCCCATGATGCAGCTTGAGCCGTGCATGATCGCCGATATCCCTCGGCAACTCTTTGAGATCACCACTGCGTGGCAAAATATCTCGCTTGAGATGCCCATTGATGAAGCTTGCCAAAAACCAGACGAACAGCGCGGCCACCATCAGCCAGCCGAAGAAGAAATGCACAACCCTGCCAGTCGCAAGATCGCGATAGGATGGAATGGTCACTGCCCCCGGGAAACCCACATAATCTGGCGCTTCAGCCGTACCGCTCATCCCGAGCACGCCGGTCGTATCGAACGTCTGCCCGAAAACAGTCGTCTGCCCGCGCGGCCCCTGTGGCGTGTTGACCGCCCCGATCCGCAGAACAGAATTATCGAACTCGAAGCCCGATTGCTGGCCGATATAGAGCGCGGGATGGGCATTGAAAATCTGCAGCCCGGAAAGCAACAGAAAGAAGAGACAGATGACCCAAACCCAATGGGTCAACCGGGTCCAGATGGATTGGCGATAAACCAACGGTCCTTTGGGTCGAGCCACCGGCGTTTGGGAAGACGCGTCGGCGGAGGGCCTTGGCTCTCCACCCGCAGGTTGTTCTTGGCTCGAATCCACGCTCATCCTGCTCTCCTTGATCGTTTCAGATACGAGAGCAAAACGGGTCGGGTTTCAACTCACCTTCGAGCGAGAGCCTATTCGGCCCGCGCTGCCCAATTCATGCCCCGACGCATGATCGTGGCCATATCGGCGTTCTCGAATTCCTTGGCCTGATGGCCGAGCGTCATATGGAACACCTTGCCCTGCCCATGGCGGCGCTTCCAGACGACTGGCATGACCACGCCATTGATCCAGCTTGCATGTTCGCCCGTGAAGGTCGTCGTCGCCAACACCTCGTTGGAGGGGTCGACATGCATGTAATACTGCTCGGACTTGTAGGGGAAGGACGCGGGGATGCCATCCATGATTGGATCTTCAGGCTTCGTCACATCGACCGTGTAGTCGATAATGTTGCCCGGATGCGCCACCCACTGCCCGCCGACCATGAACTGATAGTCCACGGCTTCGCGGAACGCATCGCTCATGCCACCATGATGCCCGGCAAGGCCCACGCCGCCTTCGACTGCCTTGACGAGGTTTTCGACCTCTTCCTTGGCAATCTTGCTCATCGTGAAGATCGGAACGATCAGCGAAAGATCGTGGATGGAGGGATCGGCAAAGGCGCTGGTTTCGGTCGCGGTACGCACCGCATAGCCGTCTTCATGGAGCCAACGACGATAGATCGCCGCGCATTCTTCCGGGTCATGACCTTCCCAGCCACCATAAACGATCAAAGCACTACGCATCAGGATTAACCCCGCAAATCAAACGGGGCGGAGAATACCTGACTCATCCGCTATTGAAACCCCGTCCCGTGCCGCCTTCGCTCAATCGAGCAAATTGCGCTGCCACAACACTTTTCACTGTCATAATTAGCTGATTAACTAAACCTTGTGCTTCCCCCGGCCGCTTGGCGAGGTGCATCGCCGGCGGTGCTGAAGCGGATTTTGCCACGAACCACAAGGGATTTGAGGGATGAAGAAACTACTGCTGGGCGCCACTGCGCTCACGCTTTGCGCTGGTTTTTCGACCGCCGCCTATGCCGAGTTCACGCTGAACATCCTGCACATCAACGACTTCCATTCGCGCTTCGACCCCATTACCGGCTCTGATTCCAATTGCGATGCCGAAACCGACGCGGCCGGGGAATGCTTTGGTGGCATCGCCCGCCTCAAGACCATAATCGATGATACCCGCGCCAAATATGAGGGAGGAAATTCCCTGCTGCTCTCGGCCGGCGATAATTTCCAGGGGTCGCTCTACTACACGACCTACAAGTCAAAGGTCGTCTCCGACTTCTTCAACCAGATGGGCTTTGACGTCGTCGCCACTGGCAATCACGAGTTCGACGATGGTCCAGAAGAATTCCTGAAGTTCATCGAAGCTGCCAAATTCCCGATCATCGGCGGCAATTTCGATGTCACCAAGGATGAAGGCCTCCGCGGCAAGATCGAAGGCTCGATCGTCCTCGATATCGGCGGCGAAAAGGTCGGCATCATCGGCGCGACAACCGAAGACACGCCCGATATCGCTTCGCCCGGCGATGTCGAATTCCACGATGTCATCCAATATGTGCGCGGCGCCTCCGAAGCGCTCGATGCGGCCGGCGTCAACAAGATCATCCTTCTCAGCCACATCGGCTACAATGAGGATCTCAACGTTGCCGCCTCGCTGCCGCTCGTCGACGTCATCGTCGGCGGCCATAGCCACTCGCTGTTGGGCTCCATGGAAGGCGCCGTTGGCCCCTACCCCACCATGGTCACCAATCCCGAGGGCGTCGAAGTCCCCGTGGTTCAGGCCAATCAGTATGGCAAGTATCTGGGCGATATCGCCATCACCTGGGATGACGAGGGCAAGGTCACCAAGGCCGAGGGCGAGCCCTTCCTGATCGACGCATCGGTCACCGCCAACGAAGAGTTCAAGACCCAGCTCGCCGAACTCGCCGGCCCGATCGAGGAAATGACCAGTCAGGTCATCGGCTCGACAACCGCCAAGCTCGAAGGCGCTCGCGAAGTCTGCCGCGTTGAAGAATGCTCCATGGGCAATCTCCTCGCCGACGCCATCCTCGATCGCGTCGCCGATCAGGGTGCTACCATCGCCTTCCAGAATGGTGGCGGCATCCGCTCCTCCATCGACGCAGGTGAAATCACCGTCGGCGACGTGCTGACTGTCCTACCCTTCTCCAACACCCTCGCCACAGTGCAGATCTCGGGTGCCGATGTCATCGAAGCGCTCGAAAACGGCGTTTCCGACATCGAGAACGGCGCCGGTCGCTTCGCTCAGGTCTCAGGCCTCAAATATAGCTACACTCTCGCAAAGCCTGCCGGCGAGCGGGTCAGCGATGTGATGGTCAAGGGTGAAGGCGATACCTGGGTGCCGATCGACGAGGAGAAGACCTATACCATCGTCACCAACAACTATGTCCGCGGTGGCGGCGACGGCTATGGCACTTTTGCCGAAGGCGAAAACCCCTACGACTTTGGCCCGCCGCTCGAGCAGGTGGTTGCTGAATACCTCGCCAAACTCGGTGGGGAATATACCCCCTACACCGATGGTCGTATCACGGTGATCAAATAAAAACAGGGAGGGCGCCCACCGGGCGCCCTTTTTGATTCAGTTCAGCGCAATTGCTGAGGTGAGCAGGTCTTCATTCCAGGGCTTGGGGACGAAGCGCGCATTGTCGGGCATCTCACCAGAAAACGGTTTCCGTCCCGCCGAAACGACGACGATCTTAATATGGGGCCACATGAATCTCACATGGTTCGCGAGCACCATACCGTTTCGCGTGCCGGGCATGTTGATATCGGTGATGAGACCGGAAAAAGCATCGCCCGCCCGTTCGAGAATGCCGAGAGCCTCTGCGGTGCTCCCAGCCTCCCATGGCTCATAGCCACGCTCTCTGACGACCTCAGCCAGTTCCATCCTGACGATAGGCTCGTCATCGACGATCAAAAACGACTTGCGACTCGATTGTGTACTCATGACCAGACAACAACTCCGCCCCATTCACGTTCCGGCCGTTATCAACGGCGGCGCGCGACCAGACCCCAAATGACGAGAATAATGATGGCACCGACCACCGAGGCAATGAAGCCTGCGCCGTCATTCGGGCCATACCAACCGATCTGCTGACCGAGCCAGGTTGCGAGAACCGAACCGACGATGCCGAGGATAGTCGTTAGAATGAACCCGCGCGGTTCGTTGCTCCCCGGTGTGATCCACTTGGCGACGAGACCTGCGAGGAAGCCGATGATGATGGCCCAGATGATACCCATTTGACGCTCCTATTGTGATGCCGAATAAACATCGATCCTGCCATCCCGGTTGCAATGGCTCATCACAATTGCCGCTTTCCTGTCCCTTTTGCTTAAAAGTGTTGCAACTGCCCGGTTGGGCCTCCGTTGTCAGGCGGGGGGCAATTGCAACCGGAGAATACCGATGAACAAGATCCTGGCCGCCGTTTCGGTCGCCGCGCTGATGAGCGCAGGTTCTTTTGCTATTGCCCAAGATGCAGCTGTTGGCGTGGATGCCGGCGCTGGGGTAAGCGTTGACACGCCTGCGATGGATGCGCAGGCAGGTGCTGGTACCAGCACCGATGCCAATGCCACGACGAATGGCACTTTCACGACCGGCAATGCCGGCACGAATGCCAATGCAAACGCCAAGGCCGGCACCAATGCCGGTGGCATGTCTGACAACACCTACGGCTCTGTCGTTTCCTCGATTTCTGGCAGTGCCAGCGTCGATCTCTCGGCTGTGACGGAAGACTCTCAGGTCAGCGTCGTTCTGCTGACCTCGCTCCAGGGCAATGCCGCCACTGAAGCGGCCGCGCTTGACGAAGCTCTCTCGGCCAATGCCGAGGGCCAGACGACGCTTCACTCCAATATCGAAGCGAACGCTGCCATCAAGGCCAAGCTCGATGCCGAAGGCTACACAGCCGATGACGTCGTCGCCGTCAAATCGGCCGCCGATGGCATGGTCACCGTTTATGTGGACGATCGCGCCTAAAACGACCCAAACTTAAAAAGAAAGCCCCGGTTCACACCGGGGCTTTTTTGTATTTCGGATATCGCGCTGAGGTTCTCAGACCTTGTGCTCCATCCGGTCACGGTCCGTCACCGTCCCAAGATCCAGCACCTTCTGAATATTGGTCGCATGGCGGAAGCTTGGCTCCATATTCTGGCCCGTCCGCACTGCTTCGGCAAAGCGCTGGTAATTGGTGAACACCGGCTCGACCTCGACCTCGGTCCAGGTTCCCGTCTCGACGTCGTCGCCAAGGCACGTGAAAAGCTTGGACCAGTCATGCCGGTGCTGGACTTCCACAGAGCCCTTATCGCCATAAACACGCAGGCGAAGTTCGTTGAAATGCCCGGTGGCCCAGCGCGTCGCATGGATGACGCCGAGCGCGCCATTCTCAAGCTGCGCCGTCATGGCGAAGCTGTCATTGGCGTCGAGATCGTATTCGCCGATCCTGTTGCCCTCGGCTTTATCGAAGGTTTCGAGCCGGCAGAAGACCTTGGAGAAGTCGCTCCCCGCCCCATAAGCGGCGAAGTCGAGGATGTGGACGCCGATATCGCCCAGCACCCCGTTTGAGCCGTGCTTCTTCGACAAGCGCCACAGCCACTGGCTTTCCGTGCGCCAATCGCCCCAGGCCTTAGAGACAAGCCAGCTCTGGAGATAGCTCGCCTCGAAATGCTTGACGCGACCCACCTGCCCCGATTGCACGATCTCGCGCGCCTTCTGCAGTTGCGCAACATTGCGATAGGTCAGGTTGACCATGTTGACGAGCCCGAGCCGTTCGGCCGTCTCGGTCATTTCCATGGCCTTGGCATAGTCGGTCGCCAGCGGCTTTTCGCAGAACACGTGCTTGCCCGCATTCAGCGCCGCCATGGTGGTCGGATGGTGAATGCTGTCCGGCGTCACATTGGCGATAGCATCGAACTCGCCCCAGGCCAAAGCCGCATCGAGCGAGCCGAAGCCGCGCTCGATCCCGTGGCTCTGGTTGAACGCTTCTACGCGCGCGGGATCGACGTCCACGCCGCCGGCCAGCGTCACGCCCTCGATCGCCGCAAAATGCTTGGCATGCTGGTTCGCCATGCCGCCAGTACCCAGAATGAGGATACGCATTCTTTTAATTCCTTGGCCGCCAAGACGACCGTCTGATTGTTTCACTGCTCGAAGCCACAATAAGCTTCGATACCTGTCCCGTCGTCATCGCCCGGCTTGTCCGGACGATCCAGCCTCACGCTAGTAACGCCCGTCGATTGCCCGGACAAGCCGGACAACCAACGGACAAGCGTCTCTTACTGCTTCACTTCACCAGCGTGATCGGATGCACTGAGCTTGGCGCCGCGTTCCTCGATCTTTTCGATCGCTTCGCCGACCGGCGTGTTCGGCGCCTTCATCAGGTGCGCATGACGGTCGCCGTTATAGGCCCAGTTCACCGCATTGCGCAGCACCTGGCCGACATTGGCATCGTGATAGGTGGGGTAGGTTTCGTGGCCGGGGCGGAAGTAGAAGATATTGCCGGCGCCGCGACGATAGGTCAGGCCCGAGCGGAACACTTCGCCACCCTGGAACCAGGAGACGAACACAGTCTCGAGCGGTTCCGGCACGCTGAAAGGCTCGCCATACATTTCTTCATATTCGAGCTCGAAATAGGCCGGCAGGCCCTTGGCGATCGGATGGCCCGGATTGACGACCCAAAGGCGCTCACGCTCGCCGGCTTCGCGCCAGTGGAGGTTTGCCGGCGAACCCATCAGGCCCTTGAAGACCTTCGAATGGTGGCCCGAGTGGAGCACGATCAGGCCCATGCCCTGCCAGACGTGTTCCATAACGCGCTTGACGACAACATCGTCGACCTTGTCATGCGCCGCGTGACCCCACCAGAGCAGCACGTCGGTCTCTGCCAGCACAGCATCGGTCAGGCCGTGCTCCGGCTCCTGCAACGTCGTGGTCTTCACGGCCAGATTGCCGTCCTGCTTCAGGAGCGAAGCGATCTGGTTGTGCATGCCCGTTGGGTAATTGTCGGCAACGACCTTGTTCTTCTGCTCATGGACGTTCTCGCCCCAGACCAGCGTACGGATCGGCATTGGTATTCTCCTAGATTCATGGCGAAGCGGGGAGGCGATCGCCATTCCTTGGTTTTTTCGGCGTCATTCCCGCGAAAGCGGGAATCTCCCTTTATCAAGGAGACTCCCGCTTTCGCGGCAGTGACAGATTGGGTGAGAAAGGTGACGATGCTTGGACCGTCACCTTTATTTTTTTGTCAGCGGATCGGCTTACCGGCTTCGTCGAAGCGATGGATATTTTCCGCCTGTGGCGATACGCGCACCGTTGAGCCGCTCTGATAGCTCGACGCGCCGTCGAGACGGACGACCACGGGCTCTTCTTCGCCCATATCGAGATAGACATAAGAGTCGGCACCAAGATTTTCCGTATGGATGACAGTGCCCTCCCAGATCCCATCGGGCGAGACCGTCAGGTGCTCGCCGCGAATGCCAAGCGTGGCGCAATTGTGCGCTGCCGCCTTGTCCTTGGTCAGGAAGTTCATCTTCGGTGACCCGATGAAGCCAGCAACAAACATACTGTCCGGCCGCTCGTAAAGTTCCATCGGCGTGCCGACCTGTTCGACGAGACCATCACGCAGCACACAGATCCGGTCGGCAAGCGTCATTGCCTCCACCTGATCGTGCGTCACGTAGATCATCGTGACGTCGTTCATTTCCTCGTGGAGCTTGGCGATCTCGATACGCGTCGCCACACGAAGGGCGGCGTCGAGGTTCGAGAGCGGTTCGTCAAAGAGGAACACCTTGGGGTCGCGGGTAATAGCGCGGCCAATAGCAACGCGCTGGCGCTGTCCGCCCGAGAGCTGCTTGGGCAGACGATCGAGATACTGCCGGATCTGCAGCATATCCGCGGCCCGCTCCACGCGGCGACGGATCTCGTCCTTGCTGTGGCCTTTGTCGAGCTTGAGGCCGAAAGCCATATTCTCGTAGACCGTCATATGCGGATAAAGCGCATAGGACTGGAACACCATGGCGATGCCGCGTTTCGACGGCGTCAGCGAATTGACGACCTTGCCGTCAAAGAGCATCTCGCCAGAAGTAATGTCTTCGAGCCCCGAGATCAGGCGCAACAAGGTGGATTTGCCACAACCCGAAGGCCCGACAAACACCATGAACTCACCCTTCTTCACCTCGAGATCGACGCCCTTGATGACGTTCACCGCGCCGAAGGACTTCTTGATATTGCGAAGTTCGATAGATGCCATTTGCAGGACCCCTTAACCCTTCACGCCGCCAGCCGTCAGGCCGGATACGATCTTGCGCTGGAAGATGAGCACCAGTGCGACGAGCGGCACGGTGACGATGACCGAGGCAGCCATGATGATGCCCCACGGGATTTCATATTGCGATCCGCCCGAAAGCAGCGCGATGGCCACAGGTACGGTGCGGGTCTGGTTCGAGACGGTAAAAGTCAGCGCGAACAGGAACTCGTTCCACGCCGCGATGAACGCAAGAAGCCCCGTCGTCACCAGCGCCGGCCACATCAGCGGCATGAACACCTTGGTGATGATCACCCAGGGCGTTGCACCATCGACGATTGCGGCCTCTTCGATCTCGATCGGCAGGTCACGCATGAAGGTGGTCAGCACCCAGACGGTGAACGGCAGCGTGAAGATCGTATAGGCAAAGATCAGCGCCCAGGGCGTGTTGTAGATGCCAAGAAAGCGGATCACCTCGAACAGGCCGGCCAGCACGGCGATCTGCGGGAACATCGAGACCGCAAGGATCGTCATGAGCAACAGGCTCCGCCCCCGGAACCGCACGCGGCTGAGAGCAAAGGATGCCGTGATCGCAAGGAACAGGGCGAGGATCACTGTCACCGAAGCGACGAAAACCGAGTTGAGGAGGTTGCGCGGAAACTCGCCTTGCGTGAACACCTGACGGAAATTGTCGAGGCTGAACGAGGTCGGCCAATAGGTCACGCGGAACAGGTCCGTGCCCGATTTGAGGCTCGTCAGGATCGCGTAGTAGAACGGGAATACCGACACCACGACGATAAAAACGACGAGAGCATAGAAGAGCACGGTCTTCGTGGTCTTCCAGAGATCGAAGGTCGCACCCATCAGCGGTCTCCTCCATCGAAATTGACTTTGCCGATCCAGATATAGAGCACGGTAAAGATCGCGATCATCAGGAACAGCAGCGTCGACTGCGTCGAGCCTTCGGCAAAATTGTTGAACTGGAACAGGTTTTCCTGCGCCAAGACCGACATGGTCTTGGTCGCCGAAGAGTTCGGCGTCAGCACATAGATCAGGTCGAAGATGCGCAGCGCATCGAGCACGCGGAAGATGATCGCGACCATCAGCGCGGGCCGCACCAGCGGCAGCGTGATCCGGAAGAACTGCTTGACCGGATGCACGCCATCGATCTCGGCGGCCTCATAGATGTCGCGCGGGATCATCTGCAGACCCGCGAGGATCAGCAGTGCCATGAACGGCGTCGTCTTCCAGATATCGACGATCAAAACCGCCGTCATCGCCGTATCCGCAGAAGCCGTCCATGCCACTGGAGCGGCCAGGAGGCCCAGCTTCATGCCTAGATCATTGATGATGCCGAACTGGTCGTTGAGCATCCAGCTCCACATACGAGCCGAAACGATCGTTGGAATAGCCCAGGGAATAAGGATTGCCGCACGAACGATGCCACGGCCTTTGAACTCCGCATTGAGCACCAGGGCAACGATCATCCCGAGGATGGTTTCCCAGAACACTGACCAAAAAGCGAAGCGCACGGTGTTCCACACCGCATTCCACCAGTCGGGATCAGCCAGCACGCCGCGATAGCGCACGGTGCCGCTTTCAAGCACCTGCCAGCGCAGGTAATTGCCGAAGCCGATCCATTCGGCGCCGTAGAGATTGTTGAGTGTTGCATCGGTGAAGGAGAAGTAGATCGAGCGCAGCAGCGGCCAACCGGCCACGATCGCCAGCGCGACCAACATGGGGATCAGAAACAGCCGCGCGGCACGTGCGCGCTGCAGCATGAGTTCTGATTTCGCCTTCGGCGCATTCGCCGTCGCAAGAGGCGCCAGTGCATCGGTCGCCATGATCGTCGTCCTCCCTATCAAGACATTTATTGAAAAAACGGGCGGCGGGGATAAACCCCGGCCGCCCGTCCATTAGGCTTGCCGGGAGGACTTACCAGGCGTCGCCCTTGAGATCGTTGAGGTCGGCCTCGAGCAGTTCGAGGTTTTCGGCAGCAGTGCCGTTACCAGAAAGCGTTTCGTGCACCGCACTCCAGAACATCGAAGAGACTTCGTTATAGTTGGTCTTGGTCGGAGCCGACGGACGTGGCACGGCCTGTTCGAAGATCGCCTTCCAGTTCGCCATGAAGGGCGACGCGGCAAGCACGTCCTTATCTTCATAGAGCGCTGGAATGGTCGGCAGGTTCGACTGGTTGATCGCGCGTTCCTTCTGCACTTCTTCCGAAGCCAGATACTTCACGAGCTCGATTGCAGCTTCCTGGTCAGGAGAATACTTGGAAACGGCCATGTTCCAGCCGCCAAGCGTTGCAGCCGAACGACCGCCTTCGCCGTCTCCGGCTGGCAGCGGAGCAACGTCGAACTTGCCCTTCACGGCAGAGTCTTCACCATTGCTCAGTGCATAGGCATAAGGCCAGTTGCGCATGAACACGGCATTGCCGAGCTGCCACACGCCGCGGCTTTCTTCTTCCATATAGGCCAGGACGCCATCGGGCGCGATCGTGCCAACCCAGCCGGCAGCGCGATCGATCGCGGCAGCAGCCTGTTCGTTGTTGATCGAAATCGTACCGTCTGCTTCGATGATCTGGCCGCCGCCATTCGACACGACCCATTCGAGAGCGTCGCAGGTCAGGCCTTCATAGGCATTGCCCTGGAACACGAAACCCCAAAGCTCGGCGGCACCGGCGCCACGTTCGGCATCCATGATTTCCTTGGCCGTGGCTTCAAGCTCGGTCCAGGTCGTTGGCACGGACTTGCCGTACTTTTCAAGCAGGTCCTTGCGATAGTAGAGCGCAGGAGCGTCGGTGAACGCCGGCATGGCGACGAGCTTGCCGTCGACGGTCTGGGATTCGATGATCGAGGGGAAGTGGTTGCCCACGACATCCTTCATCGCTTCGGTCAGGTCAGTGAAGTGCTCGGCAAGCTGCGGAGCCCAGATCACGTCGGTCTGGTAGACGTCGATATCGGCATTGCCGGCAGCGAGCCACAGGCGATACTGGCCGAACTGGTCGGTGGTCGAAGACGGCATCGGCACAACGGTGACCTTGTTGCCGGTCTGCTGTTCGAACTTGTCGAGCTGGCTGCGCAGGAATGCCAGGCCATTACCGGTATCGCCCGAAACGATCGAGAGATCGGCAGCCTGCACAGCGCCCACCAGCGTCACGCTCGCCATCATCGCAACGAGCAACTTGTTCAACATCATCGGAAGTCCTCCCAAAAAAATTTTGTCCGGGGAGACGTAGAGGCACGCCCGGCGCCATACGCCAGGCCACACCTGATCTCCCCCAAAGCCCTTCGCCACACCCATTTACCGGGCACGTTTTCAAAGCGCTTTGAACGAAAAAGAACCAGAGCGCCGGAAAACTGTCAAGCAGCACCAATGCCGTATTTTTACCTTTTTTGATGGAACCCTATTTTTAGTATTATGCGTCAGCCACTTAGCGCAATCCAAAGCCTCGAAGTCGTTAATTTGGCTGAATCTACGCTGATGTACGCACCTCAAACAATTTGAAACTTTGGACACCCTTGCATCCAAAATTGAAATCGCTTTGAATGGACTTTGGAGGAGTTGGGCCAAGGCTCTGGTCAAAGAGCCTGGCCTGCCCTAATGGGGCGGCAAACCAAAGGCTTTCAAAAGCCGGATGCCGCACCAGCTGGGCCACGAGCGCTATGAGATTGAAGGAGCTCGCCGAGCATCTCGGCCTATCGCAGACGACGGTCAGTCGCGCGCTCAATGGCTATCCCGAAGTCAAGGAGGCCACGCGATTGCGCGTTTCCGAGGCTGCGCTTGAGCTCGGATATCGCCCCAATGCCAGCGCCCTGCGCCTCGCCACGGGCCGTGCCAGCGCCGTCGGCATGGTCTTGCGCGGCGCCGACGAACTCGGCCCCCACATGTCTGAATTTCTTTCGGGCCTTGGCGGTCGCATGGCCACGCAAGACATAGACATCGTCGTCACGACGGTTGCCAGCCAGCAGGAGGAACTCGCGGCCTATCGCCGCCTCGCCGCCAGCCAGCGCGTCGATGCCATGATTCTCCATTCGCCAACGCTCAACGACGAGCGCGCCGAACTGCTGATGGATCTCAAAATCCCCTTCGTGCTTCATGGCCGCACCAATGCGACCCGCCCCGTCGCCTGGCTAGACATCGACAACACCGGCGGCCTCGAACGCGCCACGAGCCACCTGCTCGATCTCGGCCACCGGCGCATCGCGCTTCTCAATGGCGTCAAAGGCCGCACCTTCGCCGAGCACCGCGAACTCGGTTACATGGCCGCCCTCTCTGCCCGCGGTGTCGCCTTCGATCCCGCGCTGATGGGCAATACGGCCTTTACCGACGAAGTCGCCTTCCGCATGGCCCAATCCATGCTCGAACTGCGCCCCCGCCCCACTGCTTTCCTCGCTGGCTCGATGATGACCGCCCTCGGCGTCTTCCGCGCCATCCGCCAGGCCGGCATGACCCTTGGAACCGACGTCTCGATGATCGCTCACGACGACGTCTTCCCCTATCTCAACGCCGACAACATGTACCCCACCATGTCGACGACCCGCTCCTCGATCCGCCAAGCCGGGTCCCGCATCGCCGAACTCCTCCTCCAGCTCCTCGGCGGCAAACCCGTCAGCGAAATCCACGAACTCTGGCCCGTCGAACTCGTCCTCCGCGAAAGCTCCGGCCCCGCGCCGTTGTTTTAGCTGAAGAAGAAGCGTTTTGGTCGCGCAGCGACACCTCTCTCATTGGGGAGAGGTCGGACTGCATGGCAGTCCGGGTGAGGGGGCCTTCTTCGGCCCTGACTCAAAACCTCACGCCCCGAGCCTAAACCCGCGCATCCTCTCATAAAACGGCCGCGCCTCATCCGCGATGTCAGCCAACTCCCGCGGCAGCGCCCCGATCTCATCCGGCGGCGAGAACCCAGTGCTATTGTAAACCGCATTATACCAATGCGGCCCCCAAACCCCATCCTCCGGATGCGCGCCCTTACGCCAACTGAGCATGGCCGGATCCCAGGCAAGCCCCATTGCCGCGCAAAGCGCCTGCAGCGTCCCTTCCGGATCGCGCCTGATATCATCGCTGTCGACAACCACCGGGGCTTTGCCCGTCCGCTGCGCCACCCGATCGAACAGCATGGCCTGCCCCTCAAACCCGATATCGGCCAGCGTCACGCTCTCCCGCTTCTGCGCGTATGACGCCAGCACCCGCTCCGGCGCCCGCAGCAGGAAAACATTGGTCACCTTGTCCATCCAGTCGAGCGGAAATTCCTCGATCATATGATGGCTCATATGCTTCTGATACCAAACGCTCTTTCCGCCCGGCACAGGCCCGAGGATATAGTCGACCACCGCTTGAGGATCCTGCGGCTGCGACGCAAGGACCTCTTCCTGCATCGGATGCACGATCCCCGTCGCCTTGAGATAAGCCGCATAAAACGGCTCGTCGCTGACAAAGCTATCCGCCCGCGACGAAAAACTCCGCATCATCGCAGTGGAGAGATTTCGCGGCCCCGACCACATGGCAATTCGCATGACTTCGCTCATGGCCTAAAAGTCTCCGCTTCGATCAGGTCCCGATAAAGCCCGGCCAACCGCGCCGTCATCTCTCCCGGAATGGGTCCCGGCCCTTTGAGCGGATGTCCCATTTTCCGGCCATCCACCTCGCGCACCGAGGTCAAACCCGCAAAGGTCCCCGTCACAAAAGCCTCGTCCGCCCCATAGACATCGGTCAGCGAGAAATTCTTCTGCCGCACGGTGATCCCGGCCGCCTCAGCCACCCGGATAATGTTCCCCCGGGTGATCCCGCCGAGGCAATAATCCCCGGTGGACGTCCAGACCTCACCCCGCCGCACGATGAAAAAATGCGTCGAATTACAAGTTGCCACGAAACCCTGCGGATCGAGCATCAGCGCCTCGTCCGCCCCTGCCTTTGCCGCCTGGATGCAGGCCTGAATGCAATTGAGCTTGGAATGCGAATTCAGCTTCTGGTCTTGCATATCCGGCGCCGTGCGGCGGATCGTGGAGGTAAAAAGCGAAATCCCATCGGGCTTTGCCGAAGGCGCCTTGTATTCGGGGATGATGACAATGGTCGCATCCCCGATCGTCACCCGCGGATCCTGATAAGGCGTCGCCTTGATCCCGCGCGTCACCATGAGGCGGATATGGACACCATCCGTCATGCCGTTGGCAGCAAGACAATCGAAAATCCGCTTCACCAATTCGTCCGGCGTTAAGCCGACCGAAAAATCGAGCGTCTTCGCCCCCTCATAGAGCCGCTCCAGATGCGCCCACAAAAACGGGATCCCGCCCTTATGGAGCCGAAGCCCTTCCCAAACGCCGTCGCCGAGCACGAAGCCAGAATCAAACACCGATACCACCGCCTTGTCGCGCGGCATCAACTGGTCATTGACGGCAATCAGAATGGAAGCATTACGCGGATCATCCGCATAGGCATGAACGCCATAGGCCATGAGGGAAGGCTCTCGAATTGTTAGTCGCGTCCCAACCTTCTCCTCCACAGGCACCGATGTCGAGAGCTGAATAGGCGGTGGACGACCAGAGGCTGCGTTACTAATCTGGACAAGTCATGGGGGACACTTTGAAGAAATCAACAAAAGCCGTGCTGGGGCTGATCCTGGCGATCATGCCAATGGCAAGTCGTAGCGCAGTGGCCGAGAGTTACATTCTGCCCATCGAGTTCTCGGGAATAATCCTGAAAATCTTTATAGATAACGGTTCCGCTCGAAAGCTGTCGCAGAACGCGAAGGAGTACGTCTATCAATTGGACATGGAAGACGGTGTCTGCACGACGGATGTGACCATTGTCGGCGTCCCCGCGGAACCGCTCCGCCTGCGCTATGACTTGTGTGCTGGAAAGCTTCTCTCCAGCAATTTCGCTGTCTCTACAGAGCCCAACGATCCTGCGAAGCGTTAGCCCGCCACCATACTTTGACCATCTGGACGAGACTGTCACAATTGGGCAATCTCACCCTGCGGCTGGGAGGACGCGAGCAGATGGGCAGATGAGCGCAATCGATTGATGTTGCGGCCATTATCGCCCCTCTGTGGGCGACTCCGCACCGTCACCAATATGTCATTGCACTGTCATCTGACCTCTCTACTCCCTCGCCCGTTCGCACCAGCTCTCCTTGGGGAGGGCGAGCGACTGCTCATTCAGGGAGACAAAGAATGACGTTCAAGTCTGCGCTGACCGCATCGGTTTCGCTTCTCACCGTGCTCAGCTTCGCGGCTCCGACTTTCGCCCAGGCCGATCTGACCGCGCTCTACGACGCCGCCAAGACCGAAGGCCAGCTCACCGTAATCGCCCTGCCCCATTCCTGGTGCAACTATGGCGGCGTGATCGAAGGTTTCAAGGCCAAGTATCCCGGCATCACCGTCAATGAACTGAACCCCGATGCCGGTTCGGCAGACGAGCTCGAAGCCGTCCGCGCCAACAAGGGCAATACCGGCCCGCAGGCTCCTGACGTTCTCGATATCGGTCTCGCCTTCGGCCCGCAGGCCAAGGATGAGGGCCTTCTCCAGGCTTACAAGGTCTCGACTTGGGACGAAATTCCGGACGACGCCAAGGACGCCGATGGCTTCTGGTATGGCGATTATTATGGCGTCCTCGCCTTCGGCATCAACAAGGACATCATCACCGGCGAAAACCCGGCAACCTGGGCTGACCTGAACAAGGACGAGTTCGCAAACTCCGTGGCTCTGGCTGGTGATCCGCGTACCGCCAACAACGCCATCATGTCCGTCTATGCCGCTGGTCTCTCGACCGGTGCCGCTCAGGATGCTGCCGCCCAAGCTGGCCTTGAATACTTCAAGGCGCTCAACGACAAGGGCAATTTCGTCCCCGTCGATGCTGAAGCTGCCGCCATTGCTCAGGGCACGACCCCGATCGCGATCAACTGGGACTACAACCTTCTGGCCGCCCGCGACAACCTGAACGGCAACCCACCGATCGAAGTCGTCGTGCCGTCCGATGGCGTCGTCGCCGGCGTCTACGTCCAGGCCATCTCGGCCTTCGCACCCCACCCGAACGCTGCCAAACTCTGGATGGAATACCTCTATTCCGACGAAGGTCAGCTCGGCTGGCTCGCTGGCTACTGCCACCCGATCCGCTTCAACGCCATGTCCGACGCTGGCGTCCTGCCAGCCGACCTGATGGCCAAGCTCCCGGCCGCCGAAAACTACGCCAAGGCCGTGTTCCCCTCGATTGAAGAGCAGAACGCCAACAAAGCCACCATCACCGGCGGCTGGGACTCCACCGTCGGCGCTTCGGTTCAGTAAGCTGACTGTTGTTGCTCAACCCACTGAATGTCACCCCGGCGAAGGCCGGGGCCCATCCTGAAATCTCAAGATGGATCCCGGCCTTCGCCGGGATGACAGCCGGTGAACTGGGCTGCAGTACCCCCACCCATCCTCCCCCTGACAGGGAGAGGAGCCACATCGAGTTCGAGGCAAAATCGCGCCGCACACACCGCGCGGTCCCTCCCCCCTCCCAGGGGAGGCTAGGAGGGGGTCGCCCCAAGCACCATGAGCGCATCTAACGCCAAACGCCGCATCCCCTGGGACAGCCTCGCCGTCTTCCCCTTCGTCCTCTTCGCAGTGATGTTCCTCTTCCTGCCGACCCTCTCGCTCCTCGGCGCTGCCTTCACCGATGGCGCGGGCAATTTCACCTACGAAAACATCGCCGGCCTGTTCACCGATCAGATCATGGCCGCCTATTGGATTTCGATCCGCGTCTCCGGCGCCTCCGCCATTCTCGGCGCGTTGATTGGCCTTGCCATCACTCTCGCGATCATTCGCGGCAAGCTGCCCGCCGGCTTCCGTTCCGCAGTCATGACCTTTTCTGGCGTCGCGTCCAATTTCGCCGGCGTGCCCCTCGCCTTTGCCTTCATCGCCTCGATCGGCCGCATCGGCCTCGTCACCATCATCCTGCGCGATGTCTTCGGCTTCGATCTCTACCGCGCTGGCTTCAGCCTCTTTTCCTTCTGGGGCCTGACGCTGACCTATCTCTATTTCCAGATCCCGCTGATGATGCTGACCATCGCTCCCGCGATCGACGGCCTCAAGAAGGAGTGGAACGAAGCCGCCCAGACGCTCGGTGCCTCGCCCTGGCAATTCTGGCGCTATGTCGGCCTGCCCATTCTCTGGCCGAGCTTCCTGGGCACCCTCAGCCTACTCTTTGCCAATGCCTTCGGCGCCATCGCCACCGCTTGGGCGCTTACCGGCTCCAACCTCAACATCGTCACCGTGCTGCTCTACAATCAGATCCGCGGCGATGCCCTGCAAAATCCCGGCCTCGGCGCCGCTTTGGCCGTCGGCATGATCCTCATCACGTCTTTCGCCAACGTCATTTATCTCGTCGTCGCCGCGCGTGCCGAAAGGTGGATGAAATGAAGGCCCAAAAGTTCTGGCCCTGGCTCATCGTTACGCTCGGGGCGGCCTATTTCCTCATTCCGCTGCTCGCGACGTTCATCTTCTCGCTGCGCATGCGCCGCAACGAATACACCTTTGACGCCTATGTTTCGGTCTTCTCCGATCCGAAATTTTACGCGACCTTCGGCTATTCGCTCAGCGTCGGCGTCTTCACTATTATCGTCGGCATCTTTGTCGTCGTGCCGGCCGTCTATTTCGTCCGCTTGCGCATGCCCTGGCTGCGGCCGTTCATGGAATTCGTTACCCTCCTGCCGCTGGTTATTCCCGCACTGGTGCTGGTCTATGGCTATGTCCGCCTCTATGGCTCATCCTCGCTGATCCCCTTCACCGGCTCCATCCTCGGCACCGATATTCTCCTCACCTGTGCCTATGTCATGCTCGCCATGCCCTATATGTACCGGGCGGTCGACAACGGCATGCGCACCATCGATATCGGCACCCTCACTGAAGCCGCGCAGATCATGGGCGCCAGCCAGGTCCAGATCATCGGCAATATCATCCTGCCCAATATCCTCGTCGCCATACTCTCGGGCGCCTTCCTGACCTTCGCCATTGTCATCGGCGAATTCACCATTGCGAGCCTCCTCAACCGCCCTGCCTTCGGCCCCTATCTCGTGGGTATCGGCACCAATCGGGCCTATGAGCCCGCCGCGCTCGCCATCATTTCCTTCATCATCACCTGGGGCGCCATGGGCATGATCAACGTGCTCGGCCGCTTCGCCCCCCGCACTTCCGCCCGGACCGATTGACATGCCCGCCTTTCTCGAAGTTCAGAACCTCGTCAAATCCTTCGGCACCAATACGGTCGTCAAAGGCGTCAATTTTGCCTTCGCCAAGGGCGAGTTCATCTCACTCCTCGGCCCCTCCGGTTGCGGCAAGACCACGATCCTCAGGATGATCGCCGGCTTCGAGCGCCCCACCTCCGGCACCATCCGCGTCGATGGCGAAGACATCACGCATCTCAAGCCCAATCAGCGCCAGCTCGGCATGGTCTTCCAGGCCTATGCGCTCTTCCCCAATATGACCGTCGGCGAAAACATCGCCTTTGGCCTGAAAGTCGCAGGCATGCCAGCCGAGCAACGCCGCGCCCGCGTCGATGAGATGCTCAAGCTGATTGGCCTCCTCGGCTTTGACAAGCGCTATCCCTATGAAATGTCCGGCGGCCAACAGCAGCGCGTCGCCCTCGCCCGCGCCATCGCGCCAAAACCGCGCCTCCTTCTCCTCGACGAACCGCTCTCCGCGCTCGACGCCAAAATCCGCGTCTCCCTCCGCGAAGAAATCCGCGCCATCCAGCGCGATCTCGGCATCACCACCGTCTTCGTCACCCACGATCAGGAAGAGGCCATGTCCATTTCCGATCGCATCGTGGTCATGAACTCAGGCAATATCGAACAGCTCGGCGCCGCCCACGACATCTACAATCGCCCGGCCACCCGCTTCGTCGCCACCTTCGTCGGCCAACTCAACACGCTTCCCGCCGGCGTCCTAGCCGGCACCCCGGGCGAACGCGCCATCCGCCCCGAGCTCATCTCCCTCGCCCCCCGCCCCGAAACCGACCTCACCCTGACCGGCACCATCGCCGATCTCCACTTCCTCGGCTCCGTCCAACGCCTCCGCGTCGACATCGGCGGCACGCTCGTCAACATCGACACTTTTAACAACCAGACCAGCCCCCTCCAACGCGGCGACACCGTCACGCTCCACCTCGCCCAAAAAGACCTCCTCACCCTCGGCGCGTGAAGCACCTGCGCCGCCACACCAACCGGCTGTCATCCCGGCGAACGCCGGGACCCATCCACAGATATCGGTGCGACCACCTGAAGAGAGGTTAGTCCCCCACGCATACCTCCCGCGTCGATTTACCCTTTGACCGCCGCCCGGCGCAGCGCCATTGTCCCCCCACAGCAACGAGGAATCGCGTGATGGAAAGCCTTTTCGTTTCAACTGAATGGCTGGCGGAACATCTGAGCGATCCAAACATCGCGGTGGTCGACGCGAGCTGGCACATGCCCAACGCCTCGCGCAATGCCCAAGCCGAATACCTCGCCGGCCACATTCCCGGCGCGGTCTATTTCGATATCGACGGTGTCGCCGATACCTCCTCCAACCTGCCCCACATGCTCCCCGCCCCCGAAGATTTCGCCCGCATGGTCGGCGCGCTCGGCGTTGGCAGCGACATGACCATCGTCATCTATGACGAACTCGGCCTTTTCAGCGCCCCCCGCGTCTGGTGGACATTCAAAACCTTTGGCGCCAAGGACGTGCGCATCCTCTCCGGCGGCGGCCCCAAATGGCGCGCCGAACGCCGCCCGCTCGAAGCCGGTCACAAGACCAAGGCCCCGGCCACCTTTACCGTCCAGTTCAATCCCGATCGCGTCGTTGATTTTGATGCCGTAAACGGCCTCAGCAAGACCGAAACGGCGCAGATCCTCGACGCCCGCCCCGCCCCGCGCTTCCACGCCGAAGCCCCCGAGCCGCGTCCCGGCCTTCGCTCCGGCCACATCCCCAATAGCCGCAACGTCCCGGTGAGCCTCCTCACCGAAAACGGCATGCTCAAATCCCCCGAAGCCCTCAAGGCGCTCTTCGACGAGCGCGGCGTCGATCTCTCCGAGCCCATCGTCACCTCCTGCGGCTCCGGCGTCACCGCCTCGACCCTAGCCCTCGCCCTCGAACAAGCCGGCGCCAAATCCGTCGCCGTCTACGACGGCTCCTGGGCCGAATGGGGCTCCCGCCCCGACGCCGAAGTCGAAAGCTAGGTCTCAAGTAGTCCGGTAGCCCTCATACTGAGGTGCTTCGCCTTTGCGAAGTCTCGAAGGACGAGGGCGTGCCACTACCCCTCACAATCCCGAAACCTTTCCGCATTTTAATTTAACACGCCCGGTCAACCTGTTACCGTAACGGTGTTTTTCCCGTTTACAGTTTGAGGTCTGGTTTGATCCGGCAGATTGTCGCCTCGATCGTCATTCTCGTGGCCGCCGCGCTGGCGTGGCTCTTCTTCGCCCCTGGCGCCCATCAAACCCTGTCCAATGCAGGCATCACCCTGCCCTTTGGCCCGCAAGCCGAAGCCGCGCCGCAGCAAGGCGGCGGCCCCGGAGGCAACCGTCCCGGCGGCGGCCAGGGCGCCCAGGCGGGTGGTGGCGGCGCTCCCGGAGGCGGTGGCCGTCCCGGCGGCTTTACTCCCCGCGCCACCAATGTGATCACCACCGGCGTCACCATGGCCGATATCAACGACACCCTCGCCGCCATCGGCGAAGGCACCCCCGTCCGTTCGGTCACGGTCACAGCCACCGCCGGCGGCGAACTCGCCGAAGTCGCCGTCCGCCCCGGTCAAATTGTCGAGCAAGGCGCTATCATCGCCCGCTTTGATGCCGCCGCCGAACAGATCGAATATGACCGCGCCGAACTGGCCGTCGAAGACGCCCGCGCCACCTTGACGCGCACTGAAGGCCTCGCGAGCAACAATGTCGTCGCCGGCACGGCCCTCTCCGCCGCTCAGCTCAGCGCCGCCAATGCCGAACTCGAACTGCGCAACGCCGATGTTGCCCTCTCGCGCCGCACCATCACGAGCCCGATCGCCGGCCGCATCGGCCTCATCCGCGTCACCCCCGGCAATTACGTCCCGGCCCAGACCGCCGTCACCTCGATCGACGACACCTCCTCGATCCTTATCGATTTCTGGGTTCCCGAACGTTATGCGGCCCAGATCGAGCCCGGCATGGCCGTCTCCGTCGCCGCTGTCGCTCTCCCCGGCCAGACTTTTACCGGGGACATTTCCGCCATCGATACCCGCATCGATCCAGCGAGCCGCACCCTGCAGGTCCAGGCTGAAATCCCCAACCCCGACGACACGCTCCGCGCCGGCATGAGTTTCACCGTCTCCCTCGCCTTCCCCGGCGAGCGCTATCCCGCCGTCAATCCACTGGCCATTCTCTGGTCCGCCGAGGGCTCCTATGTCTGGAAATATGTCGAGGGCAAAGCGACCCGCGTACCCGCCGAAATCATCCAGCGCAACAGCGACGGTGTCCTCGTCCGCGCCGACCTCAAGCCCGGCGACGCCATCATCACCGAAGGCATCTTGCAACTAAGCGAAGGCGCCACCGTCACGCTGCTCGAAGGCCCGGACGGCACGGGTGAATCTCCACCTGCACCGGCTAGCTAAATTGCTCATGTTGCCCCCCGCTCCCAATCCAAACTCGATTGTCACCCCGGCGAAAGCCGGGGCCTATCCTGAGATCTGGAGATGGACCCCGGCCTTCGCCGGGGTGACAGCCGGTGGGTTTAGCCGCAATCAATCACAAGCATTGGCCTTCGGCCGAGAAACGCTCTAGAGGAACCCCGCCAGTGTCCATTGCCAGCAAGAACGAACGCGGCGGCGCTCTCGCCACCCTCTTTGTCCGTCGCCCGGTCATGGCCATCGTCATCAATGCCCTCATCATGGTAGCCGGCCTCGCCGCGCTCATCGGCATCGAAGTGCGCGAGCTTCCCCGCGTCGAAAGTCCGGTCCTTTCGGTTTCCACGAGCTTCACGGGCGCCGCCGCCGAAACCGTCGATCGTGAAGTCACCGCCATCGTCGAAGGCGCCGTCGCCCGCGTTCAGGGTGTCACCGCCATTTCCTCAAGCTCCTCGGTCGGCCAAAGTCGCGTCACCCTCGAATTCTCGGAAAACACCAATCTCGACATCGCGACCTCCGACGTTCGCGATGCCTTGAGCCGCGTTACGCGCAGCCTGCCCGATGACGTCGAAGCGCCGACCATCTTCAAGGCCGATAGCGATGCGCAGCCGATCATGCAGCTCGCGGTCACCGCCACAAACACCGACATTGCTGGCCTCAGCGAACTGGTCGATGGCATCATCACTGAGCGTCTCGCCGCCGTCGAAGGCGTTGCCGAAGTCCAAGTATACGGCACCCGCACCTCGGCCTTCGAGGTCGATATCGACCCGGTCAAACTCGCGAGCCACGGCCTCACCGTCGCCGATATCCGCAACGCGCTCTCGACCATTGCCTTCGATTCCCCCGCCGGCTCCATCAACGGTCCCAATCAGAACATCACCGTCCGCGCCATTTCCGAAATCACCGAGCCCAAGGATTTCGAGGCCATCATCATCAATGGCCGCACGCGCCTCGGCGATGTCGCCAGCGTCGTCTTCGACGCTGCCGCCAGCTCCTCCTCCATCCGCGCCGATGGCCGCCCCGGCATCGGCCTCGGCATCGTTCGCCAGGCCCAATCCAATTCGGTCTCTATTTCGCACGCCGTCCACGAAGCCGTCGACACGCTCAATCAGTCCCTTCCAGAAGGCGTCACCGTCACCATTTCGAGCGACGAAGCCGTCTTTATCGAAGGCGCGCTGCACGAAGTCGAAATCGCGCTGATCGTCGCGCTCGTCGTCGTCGTGGGCATCATCTATCTGTTCCTCCTCGATTGGCGCGCCATCATCGTGCCCGCCATTTCGATGCCCATCGCCCTTCTCGGCGCTGTCGCCGGCATGTATCTCGCAGGCTTCTCGCTCAACATCATCACCCTTCTGGCGCTCGTCCTCGCCACCGGCCTCGTCGTCGATGACGCCATCGTCGTCCTCGAAAACATCATGCGCCGGAAGCATATGGGCGCCGGCCCCCGCGCCGCCGCCGTTCTCGGCACGCAGGAAGTGTTTTTCGCCGTCGTCGCCACCACGGTCACCCTGGTTGCCGTCTTCGTGCCGCTCTCCTTCCTCGAAGGCCAAAGCGGCCGCCTCTTCCGCGAATTCGGCTATACCCTTGCCATAGCCGTCCTGCTTTCGGGCGTCGTCGCTCTCTCCATGGGCCCCATGGTCGCCTCGCGCCTCCTCCGCAATTCTTCAGGCGAACACACTGGCGGGCCCTTCGCCAAGATCGGCCACTTTTTCTCCAGTCTTTATCGCCGTACGCTTCGCGTCGCGCTGCACAATCCGCTCGTCATCATCCTCGTCGCCGTGATCTTCGCGGGCTCGGCCTATTACGTCTATGGCAGCCTCCGCCAGGAAATCACTCCGTCCGAAGATCGCTCGGCCATTAATCTTCGCATCAACGCCCCCAACACAGCCAGCCTCGATTTCGTCCGCACCCGCCTCTCCGAAGTCGAATCCATGCTGCAGCCTTATGTGAAATCGGGGGAAGTTCGCTCCATTTTCGTCCTCTCCGGCTGGGGCAATGGCGGCTCGATCACGCTCACCCTTGCCCCGTGGGGCGAGCGCACCCGCAGCCAGCAGCAGATCGCCTCCGAGATCAGCGCCCTTATGGCTCAGGTCCCCGGCGTCCGCGCCAATGTCAGCCAAGGCAATAGCCTCGGCATCCGGGGCGGCGGCTCCGGCCTCCAATTTGCCGTCACCGGCTCCGATTATGCGGTCCTCTCCGATACCGCCGAAAAAATCTCCGATGCCCTCACCGAACATGGCCGCTTCGGCAGCGTCTCGGTCAATTTTGATACCACCCAACCGCAGTTGACCCTCACCGTCGATCGCGCCCGCGCCACGGCCCTTGGCATCGACATCAATGGCCTAGCGCCCACCATGCAGGCCATGATCGATGGTTCCGATATCGGCACCATCTTCATCAATGACGAAAGCTATTCGGTCCGCATGCTCTCGACCTCGCATCCGGTCAACGACCCCCGCGATCTCGAAACCCTGTTCGTCCGCACCGGCGATGGCCGGTATGTGCCCATGTCCACCATCGCCACCATTGAAGAAGCCCCGGTGCCGCCGTCCCTCCGCCGCGAGCAGCAACGCCGCGCCGTCACTGTCACCGCCAGCCTCGAAGATGGCCTTGCCCTCGGCGACGCCTACACCCAGCTCCAGACCATAGCCGCCCCGCTCCTCGCCCCCGGCACGGCCATCATCCCGCTTGCCGAAGCCAAGACCATCGGCGAAGCCAATAACGCCCTCTTCCTCACCTTCGGCTTTGCGCTGGTCATCATCCTCCTCGTCCTCGCCGCCCAGTTCGAAAGTTTCTGGAGCGCCATCATCGTCATGGCCACAGTTCCCTTCGGCGTCGCCGCAGGTCTCTGGGCCATCCTCCTCACCGGCGGCAGCCTCAATATCTTCTCCCAGATCGGCCTCGTCCTCGTCGTCGGCATCATGGCCAAAAACGGTATCCTGATCGTCGAATTCGCCAATCAGCTTCGTGATCGCGGCATGTCCGTCGCCGAGGCCATCGAACAGGCCTCCAACATCCGCCTCCGCCCGGTCCTGATGACCATGATCGCCACCATTCTCGGCGGGGTGCCTTTGGTCCTCGCCTCCGGCGCTGGCGCCGAAGCCCGCGCCGCCCTTGGCTGGGTCATCGTCGGCGGCCTCGGCTTCGCCGCCATCGCCACCCTCTACCTCACCCCTGTCGCCTACCTCCTCCTCGCGCGCTTCTCAAAACCAAAATCGGAAGAAGAGGCCCGCCTCGAACGCGAGTTCGAAGAAATCGACGGCAAGGCCGCGCCTGCAGAGTAGTCCCTCACTTCCTAAGTGATTACACCGCTAGGATGCCCTATATCCTCACGGATAAGACGTGTTGGGAGGAGCAGTCATGAAAGTCATTCGCGGCGATCTGCTGGCTTTGGCGCTTGCTGGCGAGTTTGACGTCATCATTCATGGCTGCAATTGCTATTGCACCATGGGCGCCGGCATTGCCTTTTCCATTAAGCGACTGTTCCCCGAAGCCTTTGCTGCCGACAAACAGACCAAATCCGGCGATAGGAAAAAGCTCGGCACGATCACCAGCGCCGACATTGTGCGCGGCGCAACCCAGTTCACGATCGTCAACGGCTATACCCAGTTCGACTTCCGCGGCCACGGAACGCGCGCCGATTACGATGCCATCCGCAGCGTCATGAACACCGTCGCCGCCCAATTCCCCGGCGAGCGCATCGGCTACCCCAAAATCGGCGCCGGCCTCGCCAAGGGCGATTGGTCGATCATCTCGGCCATCATCGACGAAGAACTCGCCGGCCAAGACCACACCCTCGTCGAATTCGCCGGCTGAGCACCTGCGCGAAGGCCAAAGCCTGGAGTTGCCCGATGCCCCTCGCCCTCCAAAAGCCCCGCCGCCTCGTGCCCGGTGACCGGATCGCGGTCGTCTCCCCCTCTTGGGGCGGCCCGGGCACCCTGCCCCAGCGTTATGCCGCAGGAAAACGCCAGCTGGGGGAAACCTTCGGCCTCCAGGTCGTCGATATGCCCCACACGCTTGCATCTGCCGAAGACCTCGCCGCCCATCCAGAATGGCGCGCCGCCGATCTCCACCAAGCCTTCGCCGACCCCAGCATAGCCGGCATTTTCGCCAGCATAGGCGGAGACGACTCCATTCGCCTCCTGCCCCATCTCGACCTCGACATCATCCGCCGCAATCCCAAGGTCTTTCTGGGCTTTTCCGACACGACAACCATCCACCTCGCCTGCCTCGCGGCAGGGCTCGCGAGCTTTTACGGTCCCAGCATCATGGCCGGATTCGCCGAAAACGGCGGCATGCACGCCTACACGGTCGATAGCCTGCGCAAGACCTCTTCTCGCCCGATCCACCCGGCCTCGTCCCCGTCAACATTGCAGGCTGGACCAGCGAGCGCACCGATTGGTCTGATCCCGTCGCCCAAGCCCAGCCCCGCGTCCTCAATCCGGCCACCCCGCCCAAAGTCCTCCAAGGCACCGGCATAGCCCGCGGCCCCCTGATCGGCGGCTGCGTCGAAGTGCTCGAAATGGTCAAAGGCACCGCCTGGTGGCCGAGCCTCGAAGCGTGGGACGGCGCCATGCTCTTTTACGAAACTTCAGAGGACGCACCGCCCGCCAAGTTCATCCGCTATTGGCTCCGCAACTACGCAGCCCTAGGCATCCTCAACCGCCTCAACGGCATCCTCCTCGCCCGCCCCGACCCCTTGGGCGATCCGACATACCAAAAGCAACTCGAAACCGTCGTCACCGATATCCTCGCCGAAACCGGCCTTCCAAATCTCCCGGTCCTCTCCGGCCTAGACTTCGGTCACACCATGCCGATGCTCACCCTGCCCTATGGCGCTATCGCCGAAATTGACTGCGCGAATGCCAGCCTTTCCATCACCACTTCAGGCGTCACCTGACGTCCCGCCCCCTCACGTCGTATCCCGCTCTCCCGAACCCTCCCGGGCCCGCAACTGCTGGAGATAATCCCGCAACAACGCCACGCGTCTCGGCCTAAAACTCTCGCCGGTCACCCGCGCCGCCCGCATCCGGTCGCCCCGAAAAATACGAAAATCCTGCCTGAGGCAACACCAGGCCAGCACCGAGAGCGTCCGCTCTGTATAGACCAGCGCCAGCGGCCAGATCGTGCGCTCGCTCTCGGCGCCATGCTGATCGACATAGGCAATCTCAACCGCCCGCTCCCGCCAAGCCGCCTCGCGCAAGATTTCGAGATCGACACCAACCGCCCGCGGCTCCGGCCGATAGACCAGCGACACGGCATGCAGCACCTGCTGCTCCGCCTCATCGGGCAAGGTCGCAGCGATCTTGGCCAGCGCCGAACGCGCCGCATCCGCCAGTGCCTTGTCCCCCATGCCGCGCACTTCGCTCAAGCCCAGCACCAGCGCCTCGATTTCGGCCCGCGTCAGCGTCTGCGGCGGCAGCGCAAAATCCTCGATCAGCCGATAGCCGTAGCCACGCTCACCCTCGATCCGCGCCCCCGCCGCCCGCAGGCTATCGATATCGCGATAAAGCGAGCGCAGCGACACGCCTGTCTCTTCTGCCAGCCGTTGCGCGGTGATCGGCGCCGGCATCACGCGCATGGCCTGCAGCAGCCTCAAAAGTCGATCCGATCGCGACATGTTCAACTGCCGGAAAATGTCAGTTGGGTAGCGCTACAACAGCGTCATCTCTTCAGCAAGGACGAAGCTATGAGCATCACCACCACCACGCATCTCAATTTCCGCGGCCAGGCGCGCGAGGCTCTGGCCTTCTACCAGTCGGTCTTCGGCGGCGAGGTCATGGTCCTCACCCACAGCCAGATCTATCCCACCTTCCCCACCGAAGAAGCTAATCACGTCGCTTTTGGTCAGGTCCGCAGTCCCCAAGGTTTTCACATCATGGCCTTCGACGTGCCCGCTGCCCGCCCGTTCGATCCCGGCATCACGCCGATCTTCGTCTCGGTTCACGGCAACGACGCCGATGAAATCACCCGCTACTGGAATGCCCTCGCCGCGGGCGCCACGATCGTCCAACCCCTTGCCGCCGCAGGATGGGCTCCGCTTTACGGCATGCTCACCGACCGCTTCGGCATCACCTGGGTCCTCGACGTCGCCAACACCGACGCGCGCTGATCTGGCCTAGCAAAGACAGCGGGCTGCTCGTCTCACTGACGGGCAGCCCAACTCTTTCCGCAGCCTCAGCCGGCTACGCCGACCGCGTCAACAATCCCGACGCCAGCGCATTGAACGCCCCGATCACGCGCGGCAGCGTCTCATCTGGATCAGCGCTCGCCGCCACCCAAAGCGCCGCGTTCAGCGCCGCCCCATTGATCAGCCGCGCCGCCGCCTCGACGTCGACTGGTTTTACCCGACCCTCAGCCATCAGTCGCTCGAGTGTTGCCCGCGTCGCCTGCAGGCAGGCATTCTGGCTCGGCCATTGCGACGGGTCTCCCAGCACCGAAGGACCATCGAGCAAGACGATCCGCTGCACTTCGGCATCGAGCGCCATTTCAATATAAGCCGCGCCCTCCGCGAGCAGTCCGTCCCACGGATCGTCCCTCTTCGCGCCGATTGCCTGCGCCTTGGCCGCCATGGCGCCGTCGATCTCTTCGACCACTGCCGCCAGCAGGCCCTTCTTGTCGCCAAAATTATGGTAGAGCGCCCCGCGCGTCAGTCCCGCCGACGCCGTCAAATCATCCATCGATGCCGCGGCATAGCCGTGTTCGGCAAAAGCCGCCCGCCCCGCCGCGATCAGCTTGGCGCGGTTTTCTTCCATCATCGCAATGCGCTTATTGGCCATATCCCCAAACCCAATTCACATACGCACCGTATCTGAATTTGACATACGGCACGTATTTCATTACATACGCCTCGTATATCAAATCCCGCGCGCTGCCGAAAGCCCGCGCCCAAACCAGTAATTGGAGCCCCCATGGCTATCCGCAATCCCATCTTCCCCGCCGAACGCCACGCCCTTTATGAAGCCCATGGCTATTCCGCCGCCATCCGCTCCGGCGATCTGCTCTTCGTCTCCGGCCAGGTCGGCACCCGCCCCGATGGCTCCGCCGAACCTGATTTTGCCGATCAGGTCGAGCGCGCGTTTCAAAATCTCAAGGCCGTCCTCGCCGCCGCCGGCGCCACCCTCGATGACATTGTTGACGTCACCACCTTCCACACCGATCCCGAAAGCCAGTTCGAGACGGTAATGTCCGCCAAATCCCGCCATTTCGACACCAAGCCCTACCCCAACTGGACAGCGGTCGGCGTCAATTGGCTTGCCGGTTTCGATTTTGAAATCAAGGTGATCGCCCGCCTTCCTGAATCAGCCTGAAAACAAAAAGGGCCGCCGGATCTCTCCGGCGGCCCCGAACCTGAAAGCCCAGAAAATCAGGCGGAGCGGTTCTTGTTGTAGAGGTCGAAGAACACGGCTGCGAGCAGCACCACGCCCTTGATCATCTGCTGCCAGTCGATGTTGACGCCCATGATGGACATGCCGTTGTTCATCACACCCATGATGAAGGCACCGATCACGGCGCCAGCGACAGCACCGACACCGCCTAGTGCCGAAGCACCGCCGATGAACACGGCCGCGATCACGTCGAGTTCGAGACCCTGGCCGGCCTTTGGCGTCGCCGAGTTGAGGCGGGCCGCATAGATCATGCCGGCGAGCGCGGCGAGCGCACCCATGATGGCAAAGATGTAGAAGGTCGTGCGTTCGGTCTTGATGCCCGAAAGCGCAGCGGCCTTGAGGTTACCGCCGAGAGCATAGATGCGGCGACCAAAGGTCATGCGCTTTGTGAGGAATACGAAGAACGCGATCAGGATGCCCATGACGACGAGCACGTTGGGCAGGCCGCGATAGGACGCCAGCATATAGGCAAAGAACAGGACCAGCGCCGCGATGACGAGGTTCTTGACCACGAACAGGCTGAATGGCTCGACATCATAGCCACGAGCTTTGCGGCGGGCGCGGGTGCGGATGGCGAAGAACACGGTCGCAACCACAGCAACAATGGCGATCACCATGGTCGTCGTGTGGAGGATCAGCGGCTGCACGCCTTCGCTGGCAGCAACCAGCGTCGTCGGCCCGATCACGTCGGGAATGAAGCCAGCCGAAAGCAGCTGGAATTCAGCCGGGAATGGACCAACCGACTTGCCGGCGAGGATCGCGAGCGACAGGCCCTTGAAGATGAGCATGCCGGCCAGCGTCACGATGAAGCTGGGGATCCGGTGGTAAGCGATGAGATAGCCCTGCGCCGCCCCGATCGCCGCGCCGACGATGAGACAAATGATGCCGGCAACGATCGGATTGGCGAGGAATGCCAATTCCGGCGGAAAGCGCCAGCCGACCATGAGCATGGCCGCGAGAGCACCGACAAAGCCGGAAACCGAGCCGACCGAAAGGTCGATATGGCCGGCAACGATCACCAGCAGCATGCCGAGCGCCATCACGATGATGTAGCTGTTCTGCAGGATGATGTTGGTGAGGTTCACCGGCTTGAAAAGCACGCCGGCGGTGAAATACTGGAAGAACACCATGATGAGGATGAGCGCCAGCAGCAGGCCATAGTCGCGCATATTGGCGCGAACGGCCCCGAAGAAGCTCAGCTCCTGGGTCTGGGTCTGATCGGCCGGAACGCCGGTCGGTGCAGTTTGAACGGTCATGATGCTTTTCCTTCAGCGCGCACGATGGAGCGCATGATCTTTTCCTGGCTTGCTTCGCTGGTCGGCATTTCGCCAACGATGCGGCCTTCGTTCATTACGTAAAGTCGGTCGGTAATGCCGAGGAGTTCGGGCATTTCCGAAGAGATCACCAGGATGGCTTTGCCCTGCGCCGCCAGCTGATTGATGATGGTGTAGATTTCATATTTGGCGCCCACGTCGATGCCGCGCGTCGGTTCGTCGAGGATCAGTACGTCCGGGTTGGCATAGAGCCACTTCGAGAGCACGACCTTCTGCTGGTTGCCGCCCGAAAGATTTCCCACGGTTTGGTAGACGCTCGAAGAGCGGATATTGGTCTTCTTGCGATAGTCGTTGGCAACATCGAGCTCGGCCAGATCGTCGATCACGCCCCAACGCGACACGCCCGGCAGATTGGCGATGGTCGTGTTGTTCTTGATGTGATCGATGAGGTTGAGCCCAAAAGTCTTGCGGTCTTCCGTGGCATAGGCAATGCCGTGGCGGATCGCGCGACCAACCGTGCCGGTATCGATCTTCTTGCCATGCATGAAGACTTCGCCGGTGATCTTCTGGCCCCAGGATTTGCCGAAAAGGCTCATGGCAAATTCGGTACGGCCCGAGCCCATCAGCCCGGCAATGCCGACGACCTCACCCTTGCGCAGGGTAATGTCGACATTCTTGATGACCTGACGGTCGCGGTGCTGGGGGTGATAAACCGACCAGTTCTTTACCTCCAGGATCGTCTCGCCGATCTTGGGCTCGCGGTTCGGATAGCGATCGTCGAGCGACCGGCCCACCATCGAGGTGATGATGCGGTCTTCGGTAATCTCTTCGTTTTCCATCGTCTCGATGGTGCGGCCGTCGCGGATGACGGTCACGCGGTCGGCAATGCGCGAGATCTCGTTCAGCTTGTGGCTGATGATGATCGAGGTGATCCCCTGCTTGCGGAATTCCATCAAGAGGTCCAGCAGCGCTTGGCTGTCCTTTTCCGAGAGCGACGCGGTCGGCTCGTCGAGGATCAGCAGCTGCACTTGCTTGGAAAGCGCCTTGGCGATTTCGACAAGCTGCTGCTTGCCGACGCCGATATTGGTCACGAGCGTATCGGGGTCTTCCGAAAGACCAACCATCGAGAGGAGCTTGCGCGCCCCGTCACGGGTTTCGTCCCAGTCGATCACGCCATTGCTTGCCTGCTCGTTGCCAAGAAAGATGTTCTCGGCAATCGAGAGCAGCGGCACCAGCGCCAGTTCCTGGTGGATGATGACGATGCCCTTGTGTTCGCTGTCGCGAATGGAGCGGAACTGCTGTTCCTCGCCCTTGTAGAATATCTGCCCTTCATAGGTGCCGTGCGGATAAACGCCGCTCAAGACCTTCATCAGGGTCGATTTACCGGCCCCGTTTTCGCCGCAGATCGCGTGTATTTCGCCTTCCCGCACGTCGAGATTGACGTCCGAAAGCGCCTTAACGCCTGGAAAGGTCTTGGTGATGCTGCGCATCTCAAGAATGGTGTTGGACATACTGGTCCCTGTTTTCGATAGAAGCCGCCCCGCCGTCACGACGGACCGGAATTGAGACTGCCACTCTGGTTAAACCGCATTCTGAGCTTGTCGAAACACGAGGCCGTGTCCGGCTTTCGTGCCTGCCACCGTGCTTGGAAAAGCTCACCCTGAGGCCATCCGGTGCAATCTCGAAAGGGCCCCGCGTTGCCGCGGAGCCCCTGGTTTCAAAAACCGCAGTGATTACTGCAGATCTTCTTCCTTGATGTAGCCCGAGTCGACGACCAGTTCCTTGTAGTTGGTCGCATCGACTTCATACGGGGTCAGCAGGATCGACGGCACAACCTTGACGCCATTGTCATAGGTGGTGGTGTCGAGACCTTCCGGCGTGCCGCCCGAAACCACGGTGTCGACGAGGTCGGCAGTGGTCTTGGCCAGTTCGCGGGTGTCCTTGTAGATGGTCGAATACTGTTCGCCAGCAATGATTGCCTTCACCGACGGAGCTTCAGCGTCCTGGCCGGTGATGATCGGCCATGCGAGGTCGCCCGAGCCATAACCAACGCCGCGGAGCGACGAGATGATGCCGCGCGAGAGGCCATCATAGGGAGCGAGAACGCCGTCAACGCGGCTGCCGTCCGAGTAGTTGGCCGAGAGGATGTTGTCCATGCGAGCCTGGGCAACAGCACCGTCCCAACGCAGCGTACCGACCTGGTCCATGCCCATCTGGCCGGACTTAACAACGATGTCGCCCGAGTCGATCATCGGCTGCAGAACGGACATGGCGCCATCATAGAAGAAGAAGGCGTTGTTGTCGTCAGGCGAACCGCCAAACAGTTCGACGTTCCATGGTTTGGTGTCGGCGAAACGTTCCTTGAGGCCCTTCACGAGGCTGTTGGCCTGGAGAACGCCAACCTGGAAGTTGTCGAAGGTGGTGTAGTAGTCGACATTGCCCGATTCGCGGATCAGACGGTCATAAGCGATGACCTTGATGCCGGCATCAGCGGCCTGCTGCAGCACGGACGAGAGCGTGGTGCCGTCGATCGAAGCGACCACGAGAGCCTTGACGCCCTTCGTGACCATATTTTCGATCTGAGCGAGCTGGTTCGGGATGTCGTCTTCAGCAAACTGCAGGTCGACGGTGTAGCCCTTGCCTTCAAGCGCGGTCTTGAGCTCGTTGCCGTCCGAAATCCAGCGGAGCGACGACTGCGTCGGCATTGCAATGCCGATCTGGCCCTTATCCTGGGCATGGGCGGCGGTTGCAGCGGTTGCCATCAGGGCACCAGCGGCAAACAGCGTCGCAATTGATTTCAGAACCTTCACGTCTCGACTCCCTTAGATTTTTCGAGGTGATTGATGTGTTCGGCGTGGCTTGGCGATCGGGCCAATTCGTTTCCGGCTCCGCTCCCGGCGCGGCTCAAACCGCATCCGGACGGACTGTCCCTGTCCTGCCGGCGCACTGCCGGGGTCAGGAACGAAAACTGCATGATGTCCTCCTGCTCGGACGGCTCGTTAGCCGCCTCGGCCCTTCCAAGGCCACGGGCGGGAAATTAGGATAATCAGATATGCATGTAAAGCGGGGCTGCTTCCCGCATAGTTATTTTTTCGATTGTCGAAGATATAAATTTAGGCTTAGAACCCCCGCTTTCAGGGTGTTGCTGGTTGCAACCTGCATCGATACCCTGGATGACAACGAGGCGACTCCCCGCCAAAAACCAGCCGAAAAACGGCACGCGGGAGTCAAAGGTATCAGATACCTTGGGAGGCTTCATGGGTGTGTTGAGTGATGAGGCGCGCGCCGATCACACGAGCGCGGCAAGCGCTGTGGCCGATCACCTTGCGCAGGAGATTCTGGGCGAGCTGACGCCGGGCCAAAGCCTCCCCAGCGAAGCCGAATTGGCCGAGCGCTATTCGGTCAGCCGGCTGACGATTCGCGAGGCCGTAAAACTCCTTGCTGGCCGCGGACTTTTGGAGCTTTCGCGCGGTCGAAAAGCCGTCGTCCGCGAGCCCGATGGCTCCGCCTTTTCCGACTTCCTGACGAGCATCGTCCGCACCGATCCAAAGGGGCTTTTCGATCTCGTTGAGGTACGTCTGTCATTGGAGGTCCAATCGGCGACGCTCGCCGCAAAACGTGCCAATCGCGCTGGCATCGTCGCCATTGAAAGCGCCCTCCAGGGCATGCGCGACGCCCTCGGTGATTCCAACGAGTTCGCAGATGAGGCCGCCGAAATCCGCTTCCACGCATCCGACTTCGGTTTTCACGAAGCGGTAGCCTTAGCGAGCGGTAACCGTGTTTTGGGATATTTGTTCGAGGCCATGGCCACGCCCCTCCGCGAGGGATTCTTCATCAGCCAGCGCGGCCACGTCGATCGCGGGCACACGCCCCACGACACCATCGCCGCCCATCAGCGCATTCTCGATTGCATTCGCGAAGGCAATGGCCGCGCCGCTGCAGAAGCGATGCGCCTCCATCTCCGCGATACCGAGCGCGACATCCGCAAAGTCGTCTCGAAAATGGGGCAGTCCGCCGCCCGTCGCTGATGAGCCTAACCTACATTAACCGAGTTTTGATCATGATTGCGCACAGTGTCCGTGGCAATTCAGCCTGCAAACATGTGTCGCTCTCGTGTTCCATCTATCTAAAACCATCTCGGGTAAGCTTTTACTTGTCTCGGGCGTCTCGATAGCGGCGATTCTGTCCGTCTACACCGCCTTCAATGTTTGGTCCGCCAAGACGCGCACCGAAGATCAGGTGATGACCCTCGCCGCCGAAACCGCGGCCAATGTCGCCAATCAGGTGGCGGTGAAACTGTCGGTCGCGACCTCCGCCGGCGCCGCCCTCTCCGCTAGCATCTCGGGATATGAAACCGACGGCGCCAAGCTGCGCACCGACGTGATCGCCCTCCTCCGTCAAGTCGCCCCGCAATATGATTTCGTCTTCGGGTCGTGGATGATGGAGCTGCCCGGCGCCACCTCGCCGCGGGTTCTGACCGGCACCGAAGGCACCAATGCTGATGGCCTATTCACGGCCTATTGGACCAAGAATGCGACTGGCGCGATGGAATTCTCGACCTGGTCCGTCAAACCCGATTCCGAATATTATACCGCCCCGCTCCAGTCCAAGCAGCCGGTCATTACCTCGCCCTATCTGTCCAACGAGAACGAGCTGCTGACTTCGGTCTCCGTTCCCGTGATGGTGAACAATGAGATGGTTGGGATCACCGGCGTCGACATCAAGCTAAGCGACCTCACCTCCGTCCTATCCGAACTTCACCCCTTCGGCGTCGGCCAGGTGATGCTGGTCGCGAGCAATGGCAATTGGCTTGCCCACCCTGATTCGACCAAGCTCATCACCGCCTATGCCGATCAAGGCGCTGGTCTGGTGACCGAGGCCCTCACCAAGGGCACCATGCAGGTCATCCGCGATATGCCCGATGGCTCGGTCCGCCTCGTCTATCCCTTCACAGCGCCGGGGATGAACAAGACCTGGGCCGCCGTGCTCGATATTCCTGCCTCCGTTTTCCAGAACCCGGTCTGGCAGCAGATCCAGGTCGCCATTATCGCCGGCGCGCTGATCCTGCTCGTCAGCCTCGGCGTCATCCTCATCACCTCGCTGGCCATCGTCCGTCGCCCGATTGCACGTCTCTCGAGCACCATGGATCAACTATCGAAGGGCAATCTCGACGTGGCGGTGCGCGATACCGAGCGCAATGACGAAATGGGCGTCATGGCGCGCACAGTGGAAGTGTTCCGCGAGAACGCCATGAAGGTGCGGGATATGAGCCAGGCCGAAGCCGTTCGCATCGTTGCCGACGAGCAGGCCCGTCGCAAGATGATGAGCGAGTTGCAGAACGCCTTCGGCCATGTCGTCGATTCAGCCATTGCCGGCGATTTTTCCAAGCGCGTCGATGCGCAATTCCCCGATACCGAACTGAACGCCTTGGCCAATTCAGTCAATTCGCTCGTCGAAACGGTCGATCGTGGGCTCGATGAAACCGGCACGGTTTTGGCCTCGCTTGCCGAAACCAATCTGACCCAGCGCGTTCAGGGCAACTATCAGGGCGCCTTCGCCAAGCTCAAGAATGACACCAATGCCGTCGCCGAGAAACTGACAGATATCGTCGGCCAGTTGCGCCGCACCTCGCGCGGCGTCCGCTCGGCGACCGGTGAAATCCTTGCCGGTGCAAATGACCTCTCCGAACGCACCACCAAGCAAGCCGCGACCATCGAAGAGACCTCGGCCACCATGGAACAGTTGGCAGCCACCGTGCTGACCAATGCCAAGAAGGCCGAAGACGCCAATACCAGGTCGCAAGCAGTATCCCACACCGCCGAAGAAGGCGGAGCGGTCATGCGCCAGGCGACCGACGCCATGGCAAAGATCACGACATCTTCGTCCAAGATTTCCAATATCATCGGCCTCATCGATGACATCGCCTTCCAGACCAATCTACTCGCGCTCAACGCCTCCGTCGAAGCGGCACGCGCCGGTGACGCCGGCAAGGGCTTTGCCGTGGTCGCCGTCGAGGTCCGCCGCCTCGCTCAGTCCGCCGCCAGCGCCTCGTCGGACGTCAAGGCCCTGATTGAGCAGAGCGCCAAGGAAGTCTCTGGCGGCTCCAAGCTCGTGGCTGACGCCGCCGCCAAGCTTGAGGCAATCCTGACTGGCATCCGCGAAAACAGCCTCGTCATGGAGGGCATCGCCCGCGACAGTCGCGAGCAGGCCTCCTCGATCGAGGAAGTCAATGTCGCCGTCCGGCAGATGGACGAGATGACCCAGCACAACGCCGCGCTCGTCGAAGAAACCAATGCTGCAATCGAGCAGACCGAAGGCCAAGCCTCCGAGCTCGATCGGATCGTCGATATCTTCATCCTCGAAGACCACCACCCCGCCGCCCGCGCGTCCACAAGCCCGGCGCCGGCCCAAGGCATCAAGACGATCCAACGCAAGGTCCAGCAGGCCGCCAAGACCTACATGACCCGCGGCAACACCGCCGTCGCCGAAGACTGGAGCGAGTTCTAAGCCTCCCTCCCCATCCTGCTGATAAAAACACAAGGGCGCCCGGAAAATCCGTTGGCGCCCTTGGTGTTTTTGCGTCCCCTGGAGCGACCTACTAGACCATTGCGAAGGCTCGCCCATCGACCTGACCACCGGTGTCAGGTCGATGTCAGGCGGCCCATGGTACGATTCGCCCGTTCGAAAACAGAACCCAAGGACGTTCTCATGATGAAGTCAGCAACCGTGGCCATTGCCATCGCACTCCTCGCCACCTCAGGCGCCTATGCGGATCCAGAAAACAACAATCGGGGCGGTAGCAAGCAGTACGAATTGGTCGACGGAACGACTTTCACCAATGCCGGCGAGATGATTCAGCACCTGCGCGATCGCGACAATGGCTACGCCTCGGGCAACCCCAAGGACATCGTCGACGCCTATCCCGAAGAATTCGAAAATGTTGGCGACCTGATCCACTCCAAGCGCGTGGATTGAAGCAAAGAGGCGGCCCCGGTCGCCGCTTCGCCTCTACCCTCCCACACATTGCGAGAAGAACAATGCCCGGATCGGTGCACCGCTACACGCTGCCCACATCGGTCGGCAGGCCTGACCAATGGTCGTTCACTTGGAACCTGTCCGACGATGTGACCTTTGCCTCATGCTGCGACTTTTGCAGCCAGGCGAACCAACGCATGACCTATGAAATCCGTCGCGATTCCGACCTGTGCTGGGTGTGTCAGCGCTGCGCTGGACGCTACAGCTTTGGCGCCATGCTCGATCAATTGACGCTCACCGCCAACGATGCGCACGTCCATCTCAACGGCTTGACCATGCGTATCAAGCAACAGACCTGCCATGATATCATCCGCAAGGCTGTGGCCGGCAGTGGCGACACAGCCACTCTCGAAATCTCCCTCTATTTCGATCGTAATCTGCAGCTTTCCCCACGCCACGCAGCCCTGCTCTTTGCGCTTCTCGACGAAGTTGATCCCGGCATTGATAAGCGGATTTTCGAAATCCAGCTCCGCAGTCAGGCTCACCAGCGCGAATATGGCGATCTCGACAGCGCCGCCCGCAAGCTGGTCTGGCCAGCACTGACGCCGCAACAACAAAAGCGCATCACCGCTTTGGGCTTTGCGCCAAGATCGCTCTCGCAGAGGGGACCAAACTCGCAAACCCGAGCACCCCACCACGCTACCTTACAACTGCCGGGCTGACTATTTGCCTTCGATCCCGCCGTCGACATCGGCTTGTGCACGCCGCCTATCCAAGTCCCCAAATCACCGCTAAGCTCTCGTCCGGGAAGTCTAAAATCTGTGGCCATTGAGCGAGCGTTTCAGCCGAATGTCGATCAAAGCCGCAATCTATCATCTGACACATTATAAGTACGACCGGCCCGTCTTCCTGCAGCCCCAGATCATCCGGCTCCAGCCCGCTCCCCATTCCAAGACGAAGGTTCTGAGCTATTCGCTCCGGGTCTCGCCCAACCTGCATTTCGTCAACACGCAGCAGGATCCCTACGGTAATTTCCTGACGCGTTTCGTCTTCCCCGAACCCGTGACCGAACTCAAGATCGAGGTCGATCTCGTCGCCGATATGACGATCTATAACCCCTTCGACTTCTTCGTCGAAGAGTCGGCCGAGACTTGGCCGTTCGACTATCCAGAGGACATCCGGGCCGATCTTGCAATTTATCGCCAGCCCGAGCCGCTGACCCCGGCAGTCTCGAAATTCATCGATGCGATCGACAAGCGCCCGCGCAATACGGTGAACTTCGTCACCGATCTCAATGCCAGCCTGCAGCAATCAGTCGATTACATCGTGCGCCTCGAGCCTGGCGTCTGGACTCCTGAAGAAACGCTCGTCAACGCCAGAGGCTCATGCCGAGATTCAAGCTGGCTGCTGGTCAATATTCTCCGCCACCTCGGCTTTGCCGCGCGCTTCGTCTCCGGCTACCTCATTCAGCTCAAGCCGGACCTTGTCTCGCTCGATGGTCCCGCCGGCACCGACCATGATTTCACCGACCTCCATGCCTGGTGCGAAGTCTATCTCCCAGGCGCCGGCTGGATCGGCCTCGACCCCACCTCCGGCCTTCTCACCGGCGAAAGCCATATCCCCCTCGCGGCGACGCCGCATTATCGCAATGCGGCGCCGATTTCCGGCTTTGCCTCCTATGCCGAGGTCGATTTCGCCTTCGAAATGAAGGTGACTCGCGTCGCCGAGCATCCGCGCATCACAAAGCCCTTCTCGGACGAAAGTTGGAACGAACTCAATGCCTTGGGGCATCAGGTCGATTCTCTTCTGAAGTCTGAAGACGTGCGACTGACCATGGGCGGCGAGCCCACATTCGTCTCCATCGACGATTTCGAGGCCGACGAGTGGAATGCCGGCGCCGTCGGCCCCACCAAACGCCGCCTCGCCGACACCTTGATCCGCCGCCTCCGCACCCGCTTCGCGCCCAATGGCATGATCCATCACGGCCAGGGAAAGTGGTATCCGGGCGAAACGCTCCCGCGCTGGACCTTCTCCCTCTTCTGGCGCCTAGACGGGAAGCCGATCTGGTCCGACGAAAGCCTCATCGCCGAGGAAGGCAAGGACTATGGCGTCACCCCGGCCGACGCCGAGGCTCTGAGCAAGGCCATAGCTCAAAATCTCGGTCTGACCACCGACACGGTCTCACCCGCTTATGAAGACCCCGGCGAATGGCTCCTCAAGGAAGCCAAGCTCCCCGAAAACGTCGACCCCGCAAATTCCAAACTCGCCGATGCCGAAGAGCGCGCCCGCATGGCCACGGTCTTTGATCGTGGTCTCACCAACCCAACCGGCTATGTCTTCCCGGTCCAGCGTTGGAATGCTGCAGCTACCGGTCGCCGCTGGGTCACCGAACAATGGAAGACCCGCCGCGGCAAGCTCTATCTCGTGCCCGGCGACAGCGCCGCGGGGTACCGCCTCCCCCTCGGCAGTCTCGACCATATTCCCCCCACATCTTATCCCCATGTCGTGCCCGCCGATCCCGGCGAAGTTCGCCCGCCACTGGCCGAGCCCGAAGCCATTTTGGAGCGCCTCCACGCCCAGCCCACCGCGTCTTTCACCGAAACACCCTTAAGCACGGCTCAACGGCAACGGAATGCTAACGAAATCATCTCCGATGTGCGCACCGCGCTAACGGTCGAAGTGCGCGACGGCCGCCTCTGCGTCTTCCTGCCGCCCGTGGCCGATGCCGACGACTATCTCGATCTTATCACCGCCACCGAAGCGGCCGCCAAGGCCATCAAAAAGCCAGTCCACATCGAGGGTTACCCCCCTCCATTCGACCCGCGCCTAAACGTTATCCGCGTCGCCCCCGACCCCGGCGTCATCGAAGTCAACATCCACCCGGCCTCCGACTGGGACGATTGCGTCGCAACCACCACCGCCATCTACGACGAAGCCCGAAACTGCCGACTCGGCGCCGATAAATTCATGATCGACGGCAAACATACGGGCACCGGCGGCGGTAACCACGTCGTCGTCGGCGGCGCGACGCCGGCGGACAGCCCGTTCCTGAGACGCCCGGATTTGCTGAAGTCTTTGATCCTTCACTGGCAGCGCCATCCCTCGATGAGCTACCTGTTCTCCGGCCTCTTCATCGGCCCCACGAGCCAAGCGCCCCGCTTTGACGAAGCCCGCCACGACAGCCTCTACGAGCTCGAGATCGCCATGGCCGACGTGCCCTCGCCCGATCTCGGCACCACCCCGCCCTGGCTCGTCGACCGCCTCTTCCGCAATCTCTTGACCGACGTCACAGGCAACACGCATCGCTCAGAGATTTGTATCGACAAGCTTTTTTCGCCTGACGGCCCCACCGGCCGCCTCGGTCTCGTCGAATTTCGCGGCTTCGAAATGCCGCCAAACGCCCGCATGAGCCTTGCCCAGCAATTGCTCATCCGCGCCCTCATCGCCCACTATTGGAAGAACCCGCTGGAAGGCGAGTTCACGCGCTGGGGTACGACGCTCCACGATCGCTTCATGCTCCCCCACTTCGTCTGGCAGGACTTCCTCGGCATCCTCGCCGACCTTGATCGCGCGGGCTTCAAGTTCGACCCAAAATGGTTCGAAGCCCAGCTCGAATTCCGCTTCCCCTTCTGCGGCGAAGTCGAATCGAACGGGGTAAAACTCGAACTCCGCCAAGCCCTTGAGCCCTGGCACGTCATGGGGGAACAAGGCGCCATCGGCGGCACCGTCCGCTATGTCGATAGCTCGGTCGAACGCCTCCAGGTCAAGCTCACAGCCCCAAATCCCGGCCGCTATCTCGTCACCTGCAACGAGCGCCCTACCCCACTCGCCGCCACCGGCGAAGCCGGCATGTCCGTCGCCGGCGTCCGCTTCAAAGCCTGGCAACCGGCCTCCGGCATGCACCCGACAATGCCGGTCCACGCGCCGCTGGTCTTCGATATCTACGACACCTGGACCAAGCGCGCGATCGGCGGCTGCGTCTACCACGTCGCCCATCCGGGCGGCCGCAACTACGAGACTTTCCCCGTCAATGGCAACGAAGCCGAAGCGCGGCGGCTTGCGCGCTTCGTGCCGCACAATTATACGCCGGGCAATTATTTGTATCGCCCGGAACGGCCAACGGATGAATTCCCGCTGACGCTCGACTTGCGGCGCCCTCCACGGGTCACGTAACGCCATGAGAAAGCGGAGTCAGAACACCCGCACGACGCCGCCCGCCGGTCCCAGCATCATCAGGGACTACGCCCTCTTGCCGGGCGTGCCTGATGAAATGCTTGATGCATCAGGCGCGCTGCGTCCCGGCTGGGACAAGCTCATGGCGGCCTTCGATGCACTCGGGCCCGCGGAGCTTTCAGCCCGCTTCGAGCGCGCTGACCAATATCTGCGCGACGCTGGTGTATTTTACCGCAAGTATGATGGCGCCGAAGGCAAGGAGCGCGCCTGGCCCTTGGCGCATATTCCTCTGCTCATTCACGAAGCTGAATGGCAGACCATCTCGACCGGCCTGACCCAGCGCGCCGAACTCTTGGAGAAGATCGTCGCCGACATCTACGGCGATAATCGCCTTGTGCAGGAAGGCCTGCTACCGCCTGAACTGGTTGCTCAAAACGGCGAATTCCTGCGTCCCCTCGTCGGGGTCAAGCCAACCAGCGGACATTTCCTCCATTTCTGCGCCTTCGAACTTGGCCGTGGGCCGGATGGCGCCTGGTGGGTCTTGGGCGATCGTATGCAAGCGCCGTCTGGCGCTGGCTTCGCGCTCGAAAACCGTGTCGCAACCACTCGCGCGCTGTCCGATATCTATGGCGAGATGAACATCCAGCGCTTGGCCGGGTTCTTCCGCGATTTTCGCGATCATCTCTTTGCGCAAGCCAAGCGCGATGGCGGCCGCGTCGGCATCCTGACGCCCGGACAGCTCAACGAAACCTATTTCGAACACGCCTATATCGCGCGCTATCTCGGCCTCATGCTGCTCGAAGGCGAGGATCTCGTCGTCGAGAACGGCCAAGTCATGGTGCGAACGGTTGCGGGCCTCAAGCCCGTCAGCGTCCTTTGGCGGCGTATGGATTCGAGCTTCGTCGATCCTCTGGAACTGCGCTACGACAGTCGCATCGGCACTCCGGGCATGGTTGAAGCCCTCCGCTCCGGCTCCATTTCCATGATCAACGGCCTCGGCACCGGCATCCTCGAAACCCGCGCTCTCTCTGCCTTCATGCCGCGGCTCTGCGAGCATCTGTTGGGCACAGGCCTCCAGCTTCCCGAAATTGCCACCTGGTGGTGCGGCCAGCCTTCCGAGCGCGACTTCGTCCTCGATAATTTCGACAATCTCATGCTTGGGCCGGCTTTCGCCACGACCTTGCCCTTTGACGATTTGCGCGGCACCGCGCTCGGCGCCAGCATGACGGCTGAGCAAAAGACACTGCTTCGCCAGCGCATCGCGGAGAATGGCCGCCACTATGTCGGTCAGGAGCCCGTGCAGCTTTCGACTGCGCCCGTCTATGTCGATGGCAAGCTCGAACCGCGGCCGATTACACTTCGCGTCTTCGCGTCCCGCACCGAGCGCGGGTGGACGCTGATGCCCGGCGGCTTCGCGCGCGTCGGATCTACCCCCGATACCACTGCCCTTGCCATGCAGCGCGGTGGTCAGGCAGCCGACGTCTGGGTCGTGTCATCGTCGCCGGTCGAACAGATTTCGCTATTGCCGCAGGAAGGAGACCGCCTGGTCCGCAATTCCGCCGGCAGCCTCCCGAGCCGAGCTGCGGATAATCTGATCTGGCTTGGCCGCTATGCCGAACGCTGCGAAGCGACAGTCCGCATTCTGCGCGCCTACAATGCACGCCTCGCCGAGTTGTCAAAGCCCGATCTGCCGATCCTGACCCATTGCGCCGCTTTCCTCCACAGCATCGATGTCGATGCGTCTGAGGCAATGCCACAGGGCTTGCTGGTGTCGATCAACAGTGCGGTGCACAGCGCCGGCCAGATCCGCGACCGTTTTTCGCCCGATGGCTGGCTGGCCCTCAACGATCTGCAAAAGACTGCCCAACGCTTTGCGACCCGCATTCAAGGCGGCGATGACGCAACGCCTGCCATGACCGTGATCCTGCGCAAGCTTGCCGGCTTTTCCGGCCTTGTGCATGAAAACATGTATCGCTTCGCCGGCTGGCGCTTCCTCGAAATCGGGCGCCGCCTGGAGCGCGCCATTCAGACTGCGCGCATTGCCAGCGCCCTCTCGGGCGATAATGCGCCTGATGGTTCGCTCGAAATGCTGCTCGAGATCGGCGATAGCGTCATGTCGCATCGCCGGCGCTATTCGGTGACGGCCGGAACGCAAAGCGCGATCGACCTTCTGGTCCTCGACCCGCTCAATCCACGCTCGGTCCTGTTCCAGCTGACCGAGCTTCGGACCCAATTAGAAGAATTGCCGGGTGGCATTCGGGATGGGCAACTCTCGACAGTTGCCAAGGCCGCGCTTGAGCTACAGACCCGCCTGATCATTGCCGAACCTGAAGCCATTACGCCTGAGGTTCTCGAAAACATCGCCAATGAGATCGGCATGCTGGCCGGCCTCATCGCCGCGCATTACTTCACCTGACCCATGCTCTACGACCTCCGCCTGACCCTCACCTATGACTACGACGCGCCGGTGCATGGTGGGCGCCATCACATCCGCGTCGCGCCGTCCTCGGTGCCTGGGCACCAGCGGGTCATCGCCTCATCGCTCTCATTCTTCCCGAAGCCGCAGCGCGCGACGAGTTTCATCGACTTCTTCGGCAATATGGTCAGCGATGTCAGCTTCGTAGAGCCGCATGAGAAATTCGAGGTTCGCCTTACGGCGCGGGTTCAGGTTGAAGATCATGTCGAGCAAAGCGACATTTCCCCCACAATGGGTCAGCTTGCCTTAGAGGTTGAACGCTACTGGTCTGTCCAACCCGACAGCCCGCAGCATTTCCTTGCGGCCTCCCCACGAGTGCAACTGGTTCCCGACATCAAGGACTATGCAAGCGCTCAATCAGCGCATGCCGACACCGTCCTTGGCAAAGCCATGGCCCTTTGCCTCGCCATACATAGGGATTTCGAATACGACCCCAAGGCAACGGACGTCGAAACTAAACCAGCCGAGGCCTTTGTCCTTAAAAAAGGCGTCTGCCAGGATTTCGCGCATGTGATGATTGCCGGGCTTCGTGGGTTGGGAATACCGGCCGGCTATGTCTCGGGCTTCCTCCGCACCCTCCCCCCGCCTGGAAAAGCACGCCTCGAAGGAGCCGACGCCATGCACGCCTGGGTTCGGGTTTGGTGTGGCACGACCATGGGTTGGGTTGAGTTCGACCCGACCAATGCCATGATGGCTGGCGCCGATCATATCGCCATTGGCCACGGCCGCGACTATGCCGATGTCTCCCCAATTGTCGGCGTTTTGCGCACCCACGGTTCGCACGAAACGCGCCAATCGGTAGACGTCATACGCATCGAATAGATACCGCCCGGCGCGCTGGAACCAATTCACAGCATTGCCGTTTCTTTGTCACGATGCCCATGACGGGCAATGACCACGAGTTCCCGCGCTGGCGGGCCGCTGGAGGCAAAGATGACTCAGGCTGAAATTCGCGCTCTGGAACATGCTGGACGTTCCTCGATGGCTTGGCCAAACGAGGGCTACGACGAACCAAGCCACGCCAATGACGTTTTCCGCGCTCTCATCCCTGCAGCCTTCATTCTGGCTGCCGCCGCAGCGCTCATGGTCGCACTTTTCTAATTCCGAATTGGCGGGAATGTCCGCCGATATCAGCGCTTTGTCTGGGTCGACCAAGCGCTGATCAAGCCGTTTAGATCGAGGAGGGTTTCATGGGTCTCGGCACTATTCTCATTATCATTCTTATTCTGCTTTTGGTCGGCGCACTGCCGAGCTGGGGCTATTCGCGCGGTTTCGGTTATGGCCCGTCCGGCATCTTGGGTGTCGTGCTCGTGGTTGTGCTGATCCTCGTGCTGATGGGCCGGATCTAGCAGCAACGTAATAGGCACTTGTCCCCTAGACCTGTGTCTTTGCGAACCGAAGGACGCCCCCCTTTCGGTCTCGCTTTGCCCCGATGCACTCTGTGCATTGGGGCTTTCTCTTTTAGGACCACAGGCCGGAACCGGGAGAAGGTTGCCGCGTTTTCACCTGTGATAAACAGGAGTTTCCCATGGCATCCACCACCGATATGGCACCCGCCGCTGCCCGCAAGGGCGCCCGCGTTTCCGAAAAGACCCGCGAGCAGGAACTTGAGGCACAGGTTGCCCAGCTTCAGGACGATCTCAAGTCCATCGGCGAGACGCTGCGCAAGCTGACCGGCGAAAAGGCCGGCGAAGTCCGCGACATCGCCGAAACTGAATTCCGCCAGCTCAAGCGCCGTGGCCGTCATATGGTCGAGGAGGCCCAGGACCAGGCGGGGGAGTACGAACAGCAGCTCAAGGACACGATCCGCGAAAAGCCGCTGACCTCCGTCGCAACGGCTCTCGGCGTCGGCTTCGTTCTGGCCCTGTTGACGCGCTGATGTTCAACCTGCTCATGCCCCTCGCCGGGCTTCTCGGCCTTGAGGTCGAGGGGCTCGGGCAGCGTCTCAAGGGTCTTGCAGTTGTCTACGCGGTTATTCTGGTTTTCGGCGCCATTGGCGTCGGATTCCTGATTGCAGCAGGATATATCGCGCTCGCAGCATCTGTTGGGCCGCTCTACGCATCGCTGATCTTCGCTGGCGGATTTATTGCCATCGCGCTGATCACCTTGATCGGTTTCTCGATGGCAGAGGCAGGCCGTAAAAGGCGCCTTGTTGAAAAGCGGCGCTCCAGCGACACTGGTGCGTTCCTGACGACGGCAGCCCTTACCGCTCTGCCGCTCCTGGCCCGTTCGCCTCTGCTTTTGAAGCTCGGCATCCCTGCAGCAGCTATCGCCGCGGTAGCACTCCTGAGAGATCGCAACGACCACAACTCGTGACGGGAAACCGTCGCGAGTTTTTAGCTTTCTGCTTTCGGCAGAATGACGCGCAGCGCCTGGGGCACCGCCTTCAAGATTACCTTCCGATCCAGATCGATCAATTCGCCATCGATCACGGCCTGCGCATCTTTTTTGCGCTTCGGAAAATGCAGCTCGAGCTGGGTGCACTCCAGCTCCGTCACCTGCGGATTGTTGCGCCAACGGCCCAACAGCACATCTATAGCGAGCCCAATGAGTTCACCCGTGGTCACTGGTGCTGCGAAGTAGACACCCAGGCGCCCGCTATCGAGTTGCCCAGCCACCGGTACAGGCCCATCATCGAGCGGATTGTTCGAAACCGCGATCCCAGAAACGGTTCGGCTGTGTTTGCCGGTACTGTCGGTGTACTCCACGTCGAATTTCGGCGGGTTTGCTGCCGCGGCCGCAATCGCTCGCAGGCTTGCCAACATTTTGCCGAAGCGGCTGCGGTAGACCATGCCATTGCGGATCCGCACGAGCCGCGGATGAATACCGACGCTAAACTGATGGACGAAAGGCTGTTCGTTGGCAGTCGCTATATCGACCGATCCAACGCTTCCATGCGCAATCGCGTGCACCGCGCGGTGAATATCCTGGGGCACACCCAAAGCGCGCGCAAAAAGGTTCATTGTGCCCGCCGGCAATAGTCCCAAAATCTTATTTTCTTTGAGAGCGAGAGCCGCGGCGGTCGAAATTGTCCCGTCACCGCCAGCTGCGATGATCGCCTCGACCGTGTCGCTGGTGGCTAGGTTTTCAAGGGTCGAAACCACCTCATCGCCATTGACGATATTGCAGTCGAATTCATGCCCGGCAGCCGCAAAAGCGTCCTTGGCTTCCGCGCAAAACTCTTCGAGGTTCATGGTGCGTAATGTGCCGCTGTCGCGATTGAAGACGGCGGCTATATGCATGAATCTACTCCGCCGCCGCGTGGGTCGGCGCTTGAACGAGAGCGGGCATCGCCACCACTACGATGACCCCATTACCTGGCTCACTCGTATAGATCGGTTCCCCACCAAACTGGCTAGACAACTGTTTGATGATGACCGAGCCCAGCCCACCCTCTCCCTTGCCCTCGGGTAGGCCGACACCCGTATCGCGCACCGTCAATGTCGGCACACCCGCATCATTGCGGAAAAGGGCAACTTCGACATGCCCCTTCCGTCCATCGGGGAAGGCATGCTTGAGGGCGTTAGTGACGAACTCACCAACCAGAATGCCCAACGTGGTCGCGTCCCGTGAGCTCACTTCGATCGGATCGATCTTGCCCTCGATGGTGATGCGCTCGGAATCGGATTGAGTGATTGATATATCTTCGAGGACTGCGCTCAAGAACTCCTCGGCGCTCGCCGATTCCATGTCATCGCCCAATCGAAGGCGGCGATGGGCCGATGCAATGGCGTGCACGCGAAGCCGTGCCGCCTCGAGGGCTACACGCACTTCTTCCGACCGTGTCCGCATCAACTGCAAGGCAAGAAGCGACGAAACGGTCGCCAGCGAGTTGCCAATGCGGTGGCTGGTGTCCTGCAGCAGCGCTTCCACGCGCTGCCGTTCACGCTCGGCATGTGCCCGTGCATCGTCGATCGCGCGCGTCCGTTCGGCCACCTCAGCTTCAAGCGCCTCATTCTGGTTAATCAGCCCGCGGTTGCGCTGCGCCATGGAACTGACTTGCTTTTGCGTCCGCGACATCAAAGCATAGCCGAGGCACACCGCTGCCGCCAAAGCAGCGATGATCGTCCCCACCAGCCACAAGCGCGACTGATCGATAGCGTCATTACGCACGGCAAGCTTCTGATTTTCCTCGCCGATGAAGGCTTCGAGCGTATCGCGCACTTCACCCATCATCCGCGCGCCCATGCCGGTATCGGTCAGCGTCTGCGCCTCTTCCTGGCGCTGAGTCGCGACGAGCTGCACCACCCGTTCCATCTCGGCCATCTTGCCCGCGATGTCGCCCGTTATGCTCCGCACACGAGCGGTCTGCGCCGGATCGTCTGCAGCCATTTCCAGAAGCGAGGAGACATAGGTGTCGATCTGAGCGGCGGCAGTGCGGTATGGCACCAGAAACTGACGGTCGCGCGTCAGCATATAGCCGCGCTGGCTGGCCTCAGCCTCTCCAATGATGTTGATGAGTTGCCGTGCCTTATCACGCACGGCGTAAGTCTCGGTCATGTCGCTCAGCTGGCGTTCCATGCCCTGCATGAGCAAGAGCGAAACGATGGCAGCGAGAAAAACAAGGCAAAGAGAAGACCAGACAGCAATGCGTCGGGCAGTGCGATGTCCGAGTACTGGCACAACTGTGCTGTTGGGTTCTTGTCCCACCGTTATCATCCAAGCCATCCTGGCCGACTCTTGTCGCTGGACGGAGACCTATTGTAGGTCCACCGCGTGCCATGCGGCAATGGCAGCATTGAGGCTGCAATCATTTAGATTAGTGGCCTCGTGATTTCTCTGGGGGCATCCCAATCTGCGAGCTCTTGCAGACCTTCGGGATCGATGATTTCGCAACTCCGATCCAACCAGCGGATGAGGTCTTTCTCTGCCAGTTTGCGCAGCGTCTTATTCGTGTGGACGATGGAGAGGCCAAGTGTATCCGCGACATGCTGCTGGGTCAGTGGTACATGCAGCACTTTGTCGGTAACTGGCCCAAGCGTTGCGGCGCGGTTGTGAAGAAATGCCAGCAGATAAGCTGCCCGCTCGACCGCCGTTCTCCGGCCAACACTGAGAAGGTGTTCGTCAAGCATCCGCTCTTCCCGCGCCGCCAGCCAGGTGACGTCAAAGCCAAGTCCAGCGTGGGCCTCGAAAAGCTCGTTCAGCTTATCGCGCTGGAAGACGCAGAGGATGACGGGCGTCAAAGCCTCGACCGAATGCTCCATTTCGCCCAGCACTGACCCCTGTAGTCCAAGCAAATCGCCGGGGAGCAGATAATTCAAAATCTGACGGCGACCATCTGGCAGCGTCTTGAACCTGAAAGCCCAGCCCGAAAGCACCGTGTAGAGATGCGGACTGTGATTGCCTTCCGAAAGGATAGCCGATCCAGTTTCAGCAACCAGTTCGCCCCGCTTGAAGCTCGACACGAACTTGAGCTCTGGTTCGGTAAAGTCGCGAAAGGCTGGCAAGCCGCGTAAAGGGCATTGTTCGCAGGGCACCCTTCTCCCGGTGCTGGGAAGGACGAGATTCAAGGGAAATCCTGAAAGTTATGACGCTGGCGGAATAACGCGGGCGTGATCCGCCACGTTCCGATGCGTATGTCTTTTTTAAATGACGGCCTACCGGCCAAGGAACAAAAGGATTGTCCCATCCAGCAAGGAAAACGCCGAATGCTCAAAGGCCAAACGGCGCTTATTGTCGAGGCTCAATACCTCATTGCGCTGGACATTCAGGCGACCCTTGAAGACCTCTCTTCGCCACGCGTTTTGATCGCGCAAGACCCCGCATTCATTGAGGAGCTGGCGGTCCCGTTCAGCGAAATAGGCCTCGCCATCGTCGAGATCGAACGCAACCTGCCGAGCAATCTTCAACTGATTGGCGATCTCGTGCGGCAGGGTATTCCGGTGATTGGCGTCACCGCCGATCAGGACTTGCGGAAGAGCATTAACTGGCTCTCCGGCGTGCCGCTATTGTTCAAGCCGACACCGTCCGAAAGCATGATCGATGCCATCCGGACGGTGATTGTAGCTTAGAAGGAGTGGTTGGTGGTGGTCACCTGGGCCGAAACAGCGTCCGGACCATAGTCGGATTCACCGCTGATCTTCAGCATCTCTTGCAGGCGTGAGCGTGCGCGGCTGACGCGGCTTTTCATAGTGCCAACGGCGCAATCGCAGATCTCTGCCGCTTCTTCATATGAGAAGCCTGACGCACCAATGAGAATGATTGCTTCACGCTGATCATCCGGCAGCTGACCTAGCGCCTTCTTGAAATCCTGAAGGTCCATCGAGCCATATTGCGATGGGTGCACCGACAACCGCTCGGTGAATGCACCATCGGTATCCTGCACTTCGCGCCCGCGCTTACGCATCTGGCTATAAAACTCGTTGCGCAGAATGGTGAAAAGCCACGCCTTGATATTCGTTCCCATCTCAAAGCTGGACTGCTTAGCCCACGCCTTCATGACGGTGTCCTGCACCAGATCGTCAGCTTTATCGTGCTTGCCGGTCAAGGACACGGCAAAAGCACGGAGGCTCGGCAATGTGGACAGCATTTCGCGCTTGAACGACGTCGTCTCTGTCGCCATTCGCTTATTCTCCGCCCTGCGAAGATTGCTTGGCATGTGCCTGTTCGGCACTATCCAGTTTTTCGAGTAGATCGAGCAACTGATCAGGCACGCCCTCTTCCTGCACTGCGCCATAGAGCGCGCGCAGACGCGAGCCAATATCTGATGTCGGCCCAAGGCCATCATCCGGCTGCTGCCGCATGTTTTGTTGGCCCACCAATGTGTCGTTCTTCATGCCCTGACTCTACCCAAGCTTCGGAAGCGGTCCCGCTAATCAGAGAAAATTCGTCTGGATAAAAAAAGTTCCATCGGTTCGGAACTTTTCTCTCCATGCGCCATTAAATTAATTCGTGAAGTCACGGACTAAAAGCGTCACTGGAGTTTCCCTACATGTCTCTGTCCACGCGGATTGCGCCGCACCTGCCTTACCTCCGGAGATTCTCACGGGCGGTTACAGGATCGCAGACGTCTGGCGACGCTTACGTCGCCGCCACGTTGGAAGCCCTTATTGCCGATATCTCGTTGTTCCCGGAAGCATCGAGCGATCGCATTGCGCTTTACAAATTGTTCTCGGCTCTCTTCACGTCGTCCGCTGTCGATATCCCCGAACCGATCTCGACCTTCGCGTGGGAACAGCGCGCTGCTCGTAATCTCGCCAACCTCGCCCCCCGCCCCCGCCAGTCCTTCCTGCTCGTTGCAGTCGAGGGCTTCACGCATGCCCAGGCTGCCGAAGTGCTTGGCGTAAGCGACCAGGAATTTGCCTCGCTCCTCGATCAGGCCTCGCATGAAATCTCGCGCCAGGTGGCGACCGAGATCATGATCATCGAAGATGAGCCATTGATCGCGATGGACATCGAGCAGATGGTCGAAAGCCTCGGCCACAAGGTCGTCAGCATCGCCCGCACGCATGCTGAGGCGGTTAGCCTGTTCAATCAGACCCAGCCGCGCATGATCCTGGCGGACATTCAGCTCGCTGATGGCAGCTCGGGCATCGATGCAGTCAACGACATCCTCAATACCCATTCGGTACCCGTGATTTTCATCACGGCATTCCCCGAGCGTCTTCTTACGGGCGAACGTCCTGAGCCGACTTTCCTCGTCACCAAGCCGTTCAATCCGGAAATGGTGAAGGCGCTGATCAGTCAGGCACTGTTCTTCGAAGACGGTTCGCGCGCCGCAGCCTGACACCAAAGGTTGCGTGCAAAACTCGAAAGCCGGCTATGCCGGCTTTTTTGTTGCCTGCAGGAACTTGCCAAAAGGTCGCACGTTTATTCTGCAAGACATCACTCTGGAGGCAACTATGCTTTACTACGCTCTCGTCTTCCTCGTTATCGCTCTTATTGCCGGCGTTCTTGGCTTTGGTGGCATTGCTGGCGCCTCTGCAGGTATCGCCCAGATCCTTTTCTTCCTTTTCCTGGCGTTCCTCGTCATTTCTCTTGTTATCGGCCTCTTCCGCCGGACTTAAAACTTCTAAATAGCCAAATGGGCGGCCCTCATGGCCGCCTTTTTTATTGCTGAGGAAGAAAAATGGTGGTTTTGCCTGTCCAATAGTAGACCGCGAGCCCGATCCACTCCTTGATCGCAACAGTCGTCACATTCAGATTTTGCACGGGATTAGCGATATCGAACCAAAGCCCCTGCGGCCCCGGTGTCCGATAATCCGTCGGCCAGGGGATTACGCGCAGTCCCGCCTTGCTGAAAATACCGACTGAGCGCGGCATGTGAAATGCCGAAGTCACCAATATGACATTGCCGTTCGCCAGATCACCCAACAGCGACTCGGTGAAAGCGACATTCTCGTCGGTATTTCGTGACTCGCCTTCGAGGATAAAGCGATCCTCGGAGATGCCGTGCATGGAGAAAAAGCGCTTGGCCGTTTCGGCCTCAGATTCTCCTTCGTCGTCCAACACGCCGCTTCCCCCACTGACAACGATCTTTGCCGTCGGATAAGCGTTGGCGAGCCATAAGGTCGTGGTCAGGCGATCGCCGGCATCATTGAGTTCCGCAATTTGCCGGGCTGAACTTGGACGCGCCAACGTTGCTCCACCCAGCATGATAATCGCATTGACCGCCTGTGGTGGCGTCGCGGGCACGGAAAACCGATCTTCGAGCGGCTGAATGATGACATAGCCCAGCGTGGTATATCCCACCAACCCGTGGACAAGCACGGCCAACACAAGCGCCGCAATGCTCGATTTCCGCTTCCTCAAAAGCGCGAAACCGAGCGCGAGAAGCAGCAGCAACACGACAATGCTCGACGGCTGCGCCACCAGCCAGAAAATCTTTGAAACCAGGAAGAACATGCCGCACCCTGCGCATCGAACACGCGGCCTTGTGCCCCGTTTTCACCGCAAGTCCAAGAGCGCTGGGCAATTCTGCTTTTTCCCCTTGCTATCTCGGCGCCATTTGCATTTGTTGAAGGCGGTCAAAACTGCCAGCCTCAAAATAAGGCAGTTGCCATCAGGAATGCCCGAAACCGGGTCTACGGTAAGCATGCACGAACTGAACACGGCGCCCGCTGCGACCATGCCCGTTGTGGAATTGCGCGATCTGCATAAGTCCTTCGGCGCGCTGGAGGTTTTGAAGGGCATATCGCTGTCAGTCGGCGAAGGTCAGGTGGTGAGCCTGATTGGGTCTTCTGGCTCGGGCAAATCGACCCTTCTGCGCTGCATCAATATGCTCGAAGTTCCTGATCAAGGCGACGTGCTGATCGACGGCGAAGCTATCAAGCTTCGCGGCTCGGCCCAAGCGCGTCAGATCGCAGACGAATCCCAGATCCGGCGCATCCGCTCCGAGCTCGGCATGGTCTTCCAGTCCTTCAATCTCTGGGCGCACATGACAGTGCTGCAAAATGTCATGGAAGCGCCGCTCATCGTCCAGGGTCGTCAACGCGCCGAGGTCGAGGCAGAGGCCCGCGCCATGCTCGATAAGGTCGGCATTGGTTCAAAGACCGACGCCTATCCATCCCAACTTTCCGGTGGCCAGCAACAGCGCGCCGCGATCGCTCGCGCCCTTTGCATCAATCCGCGCGTCATGCTCTTCGACGAACCGACCTCCGCGCTAGACCCGGAACTCGAGGTCGAAGTTCTGCGCGTCATCAAAGTGCTGGCTGACGAAGGCCGATCCATGGTTCTCGTCACCCACGATATGGAATTTGCCCGCTCCGTCTCGGACCGGGTGGTGTTCCTCCATCAAGGCTTGATCGAGGAAGAAGGCACGCCGGACGAGGTTTTTGGGGCCACCAAATCGGCCCGCCTCAGACAGTTTCTCAACGCTGCCAATCACGAAGAGCAGCGGCATACTTAAACTCTCGACGTCAAACGTAATGGAGACGCTAATGAAGAAGATAATCCTGGCAGCGCTTGCCACCCTGACGCTGAGCAGCGGCGCAATGGCACAAGATAGCCTCCGCATCGCGACGGAAGGCGCCTATGCGCCATGGAATTTCCTCGACGAGAGCGGCAAGCCCGCAGGCTACGAAATCGAACTCGCCGGCGCCATCTGCGAAAAGGCTGGCCTCACCTGTGAATTCATCGTCAATGACTGGGATTCGATCATCCCGAACCTCTTGGCTGGCAACTACGATGCCATCATGGCGGGCATGTCGATCACCGAAGAGCGCAAGCAGACCATCGCCTTCAGCGACGAATATTTTCCGCCCGATCCGTCGCGCTACGTAGCGCTGGCTGGTGCAGAGATCGATTTCGATGCCCTCACCGGCAAGCGTATCGGCGTTCAGGGCGGCACGATCCAGGCAGCCTATGCCGAGGAAAATCTCGCCAAGGACAACACCATCGTTTCCTTCACCACCGCTGATCAGGCAGTGGCAGATCTCTCAGCCGGCAATCTCGACGCGATCTTTGCCGATGGCGCCTATGTCGATCCCATCGTCACCGCATCGAGCGGCGCCATCGACTATACCGGTCCTGACATCATGATCGGCGAAGGCATGGCAATTGGCCTCCGCAAGGAAGACACCGACCTGACCGCCAAGCTCGACGCCGCCATCGAAGCCCTCAAGGCAGACGGCACCGTCGATGGCCTCATCGCCAAGTGGTTCGACGGCCGCGGCCCCTATTACGCGAACTGATACGCTTCGAGCGAGGAGCCCAAACTCCTCGCTCACCGATTGAACTGGTGCGCGCCACATGACCGACGACATCGCCTTCTGGCTCAGCTATCTGACCAATGGCAAGCATCTGACCTGGTATGCCAGCTTCCAGTTCACCATTTTCGCGGCCCTTATGGGTGGCGCGCTTGCCGTGCTGTTCGGCCTAGCCGGCGCCACCGCCCGAAACTCGCGCTTCCTACCGCTCCGCGTCCTTGGCACTATCTATTCGTCCATCGTGCGCGGCGTGCCAGACGTTCTCTTTTTCCTCTTTTTCCCCCTCGCCTTCGAGCAAGGCGTCGAGTGGCTGGTCGCGACGCAGGTCTGCTCACCGGCGATGGTTGCCGCCCAAACTGCCGCCTGGCCACCGTGCCGCGAAGCCAATTGGATTCTCGGCACGCCGGAATATCTGATGCTTGCCAGCGTCTCGCTCGGCATCGTCTATGGCGCCTTCGCCACCAATGTCATTCACGGCGCGCTTCGCTCCGTCCCGTTGGGGCAGCTCGAGGCCGCACGCGCCTATGGAATGTCGTCTCGCCAGGTGCTGTGGCACATTCACATCCGCCAGATGTGGGTCTATGCGCTTCCCGGCCTCTCCAATGTCTGGATGCTGATCATCAAGGCGACCTCGCTGCTCTCGCTGCTGCAGATTGCCGATATCGTACTCTGGGCCGATCGCCTCGGTGCGCCAAACTTCCTGCCGGCGGTAGGCCTCGTCCACGAGGATTGGCGTTGGCGCTATTATCTCGTTCTCTTTGTCTTTTACATCCTCGTCACCTGGCTTTCGGAGCGCGTTTTCGAGGCCATTATGCGCCGCGTCGGCAAAGGCATATTGAGCGAGGCACACGCGTAATGCAGGGCTTCCTTAACGATCTCGCCATCATGGCGCCGGCAGTGATGTTCAACATCTACTTCGCCCTCGCCTCGATTCCGCTCGGCTTTGTGCTCGCCGTCTTCCTCGCGCTCGGCAAGGCATCGCGCAATCCGCTGATCAACCGGCTGTCGCGCGGCTATATCTACGCCTTCCGGGGCTCGCCGCTCTTCATCCAGTTCTTCATGTTCTATTCGCTGGCGCTGTCGCTCAATATCTCCGTGTGGAAGCCGCTGGGCATATCGGGCTTTGTGCTGCACCCGCTATTCATCGGGCCGCTGGTTCTGGTGTTGAACACGGCCGCCTATACCGCTGAAATCTTCTACGGTGCCCTGCGCGCAGTCCCCCGTGGCGCCGTCGAAGCCGCGCGCGCCTACGGCATGTCCCCCGCCCAGCAATTCCGGCGTGTGGTCTGGCCCAACCTCATCCGCCTCGCCTGGCCCGCTTACACCAACGAAGTGGTTTTCCTCTTCCACGCAACGGCGATCGTATATTTCGCGCTGCCGGTCATCGGCGCCCAGGCGGATCTGATGATCACGGCAAAGACCCTCTTCGAACGCGACTACAATGCGTTCCTGCATTTCTCGGTCGCCGCGCTCTATTTCCTCGCGGTATCGCTCGTCGTGTTTTTTATCTTTGGCTTGATCTATCGGCGCCTAATGCGCCACTTGCCGCCGCAACCTGGCCTCCGTTTCGCGCCAAAGTGGATGCGCTGACGGTCAGTGCCTAGGCGCGCAACGTCTGGCGCAGCATCGCATGAGCAAGCACGCGAGCGATCTCGGCTGAAACAGCCGCCGCTTGAAGTGGCTTGTTCACGCTGCCCGCAGCGCCTGCCGCAAGCGCATCACTGTGCTCACCCAGCATGCAGATCATGATCACGGGGATATCGCCGGTTTGCGGATCGGCCCTCAGTGCTGCCAGCACATCCCAGCCGTCGAAACCGGGCATCAGCACATCGAGAAGAATAGCCGAAGGCGCCATCGATCGCGCCATTTGCAAAGCGGCCTGTGGCGCACCAATCGACATCGGCACATGGCCCGCGGAGCGAATGATCCGCTCCGCCTCGCGCAACACATTGATATCGTCATCGACGACAAGAATGCGCGCCGGTTCCTGCAATTCCTGTGGCGGAAGGTGCGGTGATGGCCTTAAAGACGTCACCGCTCGCCGTAACGCGCTCATCATACCCATCGCCACCACCACCTAGACTCAAGTGTCCAGTGTGGCAGTGGCGCGCGCAGAGGGTGTTAACCGGTTGATTAGAAGTTTACCGATTGGTGTTCGAGCGCCGTCATGACGCCGCGCAATTCGGCAAGGCCCTTCATGCGCCCGATGGTCGGATAGCCCGGCTGCGCCCGGCGTCCAAGATCATCGAGAATATCCTGACCGTGATCTGGGCGCATGGGAATGATCGCGTCCTTGCGTCCCTCAGCCTTCCGCCGCCGCTCTTCGCGCACGATCGCGGCGATAAGCGCGACCATATCGGTGTCCCCGCCAAGATGCTCAGCCTCAAAAAACGAGCCGACAATATCGTCATTGTCGCGCTTGACGTTCCGCAAGTGCAGGAAATGCACCTTTGGCCCAAACCGCTCCATCATGCCCGGCAGATCATTGTCCGGCCGGGCGCCGAGCGATCCCGAACACAGCGTCATGCCATTGGCTGGGCTGTCGACGGCATCGATGATGTATTTGTAATCCTCTTCCGTCGACATGATACGCGGCAGGCCGAGGAGGGCAAACGGAGGATCATCCGGGTGGCAGCAGAGACGCAAGCCTAGTTTTTCCGCCTCAGGAACCACTTCTTCGAGGAAATGCACAAAGTGCTCGCGAAGCTGGTCGCGCGTGATGTTGCCATACTCGTCGAGATGCGCCTGCACATCGTGCAGCGACATGGATTCCGTCGAGCCTGGCAGACCCATGGTAACATTGCGCCCAAGCTGCTTCTTCTCGTCCTCGCTGAGGCTTGAGAAGCGGCGCTCCGCCTCGTCGGCGATGGCATTGGTATAGTCGGCGGTCGCACCCGGACGCTTCAGGATATGAATATCAAAGGCCGCAAAATCGTTGATATCGAACCGCATGCATGAGCCGCCATTGGGGACTTCCCAGCGCAGATCCGTGCGCGTCCAATCGAGCACCGGCATGAAATTGTAGCAGATCACCTCCATGCCGCTTTCGGCGAGGTTCCGCATGGAGATCTTATAGTTGGCGATGTGCTCGCGCCAATCGCCCTTCTGCTTCTTGATATCTTCGCTGACCGGCAGGCTTTCGACCACGTCCCAGGTCAGGCCCGATGCCGAGCCGTCCTTGCGCGTCGCGATTTCCTGGTAGCGCTTGGCGATATCGTCCTTGGTCCAGACGACACCATTGGGCACATGGTGCAAGGCGCTGACGACGCCCACTGCTCCCACCTGCGTGATATCGTCGATCGAGCACAAGTCCTTCGGGCCGAACCACCGCCAGGTCTGTCGCAAAGCAGAACTCCATTCTTGTATGGTAGCCCTGCCTCTAGCACAGTCTGCTAGGGATTTGCCAGCTTCCGCACGTCTGGCTTTACTTGCGCATGTCTCGATCGAAAACGAACTTCGGCATTTCCCATTTCAGCACGAGCGACAGCATGCGCAGTGGGAAGCCCACGGCCAAAGCCACGAGCACCATCAGATCCGTCGGCAAGCCGCCGAGGAGCCCGAGATAATAGACGACACCTGTGACGATCGACACAGTCGCATAGAGCTCGCCATGGAAGACCAGCGGAATGTCATTGCAGAGCACATCGCGCAGAATGCCACCGACGATCCCCGTTACCATGCCCGCAACGATGATGATGATCGGATGCGCATTGGTTTCGATGGCCACATTGCAACCGACGATCGTGAAGACCACAAGGCCGACCGCATCGAGAAGCAGGAATGGCCAGCGAAGTTTGTCGACCACCCGCGCCAGCGCTATGGTCAAAAGCGCCGCGCCGCAGACCAGCACCAGGATATAGGGATTGCGTACCCAATAGAGCGGATAGTGATCAAGGATCATGTCGCGCGCCGTGCCGCCACCAAGCGCGGTGACGCAGGCGATGATGCAGACGCCGAACCAGTCCATGTTGCGCCGCCCTGCAGCGAGGGCGGCCGTCATCGCCTCGGCGGTCATGGCGACATAAAACATGATCATCAGCATGGACAGAACCTGGAAGCGCGTCGAAATCGGGTTGTTTCCGCCACGTTACAGAAGCAACCCTTGCCGTCCAGAGCCGATGGAGATTTGTCCCATGCGTCCGCCGAAAACCGTCCGCGCCCTCGAAGCCTTCGGCCGCGTGAGGCTCTCGGAAAACTTCTTCATGCGCGATTTTCTGTATTCCGAAATCGCCGTCATCAACGGCCTCCAGAACCTGCCCGATGATCCCAATCTCGCCATCGCAGCCGGCACGCGCCTCTGCGAAGAATTGCTCGAACCGCTGCAGGAAAAATTCGGGCCCCTCTCCGTCCGTTCATCCTATCGATCGCCGCAGGTCAACCACTTCGGCAACGTCAACAAACTCAATTGCGCCAGCAATGCCAGCAACTACGCCGGCCACATCTGGGACCGCCGAGACGCCGAAGGCCGCATGGGTGCCACAGCCTGCGTCATCGTCAACCGCTTCATTCCGTACTACGAACGCACCGGCAATTGGGAAGCCATGGCCTGGTGGATCCACGACCACCTGCCCTATTCGGATATGCAATTCTTCCCAAAATTCGCAGCCTTCAACCTGCAATGGCGAGAGGAACCCGTCCGCCGCATCTACAGCTACATCCCACCCCGGCGTGGGAAATTGACCGCGCAGGGAATGGCGAATTGGCCGGGGACGCATGAGGAGGACTATGCGGCGATGGTGGCGGAGATTAGCTAACACCCACCTAGCCTCTCCCTGATAGGGGGAGGAACGCATCGAGTATGCCGCAATACCGGAGAGCCACTGGCAGATCCCTCCCCTAACAGGGGGAGGTTAGGTGGGGGTCCTAAAACCTCTTACAAAAAATCCGCCCGATACGGCGTAAACACATCGACCAGCCGGCCCTTCTCCAGCGCCACGACGCCGTGCACGAGCCCTGACGGCACGATGAAGCTGCCGCCCTGCCCGACCACTTCGGTCTTGCCGTCGATCGTCACCTCAAAGCTGCCCTCGGCCACATAGCTCACCTGAATGTGCGGGTGGCTATGAAGCGCGCCGACGGCGCCCTTGTCGAAGCCAAACTCGACCTGCATCAATTCTGGCGTATGGATCAGCACCCGGCGGGTATTGCCCGGCGCCAGTTCGGTCCATTCGGTTTCGTTGGGTTGAGCGAAGAATTTCTGTTCAGTCATGATATCACCTTGCGAGCCAGCCGCCATCGACGGGGATAACGGCGCCATGCATGTAGTTGGAAGCCGGGGCCAGGAGGAACACTGCCGCGTCCCCGATATCGGAGGGCACACCCCAGCGCGCCGCCGGAATACGCCCGAGGATCGAGGCCGAACGATCGGGATCGTTGCGCAGCGCCTCAGTATTGTTGGTCTCGATATAGCCCGGCGCAATGGCATTAACATTGATGCCCTTAGCCGCCCATTCATTGGCCAAAAGCCGCGTAATCCCCAGCACACCGCTCTTGGACGCCGTGTAGCTTGCGACGCGAATACCGCCCTGGAAGCTGAGCATAGAGGCGATGTTGACGATCCGTGCCGGGCGGCTTTCCGCCAAGGCTTTGCGCCCCATCGATTGCGCGAGGAAAAACATCGTCTTGAGATTGATGTCCATCACTGCGTCCCAATCCGCCTCGGTAAAGTCCACCGCATCGACGCGCTTGATGATCCCGGCATTGTTGACGAGACCGTCGATAGGCCCATGCTGGTCCCAAGTCGCATCGAACATAGCCTGCGCGTCCTTGGTCGAACCGAGATCGGCGCGCACGTCGACAAAATCGGCGCCCTGCCCGGCCATGAGCGAGGACGTTTCTTCCATGGACGACCGGCCGACGCCGACCACCCGCCCACCAGCCCGACCGATCGAGAGCGCGATGCCCTGCCCGATGCCGGTATTGGCACCGGTGACCATCACCGTCTTGCCAGTCAGGCTAAAGGCCGTGAGGTCGGTCAAAGAAGATCCTCCATCGGGATCTTTTCGGCGTCGGTATAGTCGATGTTGTCGCCGGCCATGGCCCAGATAAAGGTGTAAGACCCAGTTCCAGCACCCGAATGGACCGACCAGGGCGGGGAGAGAATCGCCTGCTCGTTGCGCACGATCATGTGCCGCGTCTCATCCGGCTCACCCATTAGGTGCACAACGAAGGCATCGGGCTTGAGGTCGAAATAGAGATAGGCCTCCATGCGCCGATCATGCACATGCGCGGGCATGGTGTTCCAGACCGAGCCGGGCGCGAACTGGGTGAGCCCGACGACCAACTGGCAGCTCTTGAGGCTGTTGGTGTATTGATAAATCGAGCGCTCGTTGGCGGTTTCTGCACTGCCCATATCGAGCCGCTTGGCGCCAGATTGCTGCAGCAGCGTAGTCGGATGCGAGGCGTGCGCCGGAGCGCTCAGCAGATAGAATTTGGCGCCTGCGCCAGTAAATAGCACATCCTTGGATCCCATCCCGATATAAAGCATGTCGCGCGAACCGACCGCATGCGCAGTGCCATCGACAGTGATCGTGCCGGCCGCGCCAATATTCACCGCGATCAGTTCGCGGCGCTCTAGGAAGCTCGCCGTCCCGGTCGGCTTGATGCTCTCCAGCACCAGTTCGCCGCCACTCGGCACCGCCCCGCCAACCGCCATTCGATCATAGTGCGTATAGGTCCAGCGCACCGCCCCATCGGCGAAGAGATCGTCGATCAAAAAATTCTCGCGCAGCTCGGCCGTGCCCATGCCAGCGGCCCCGACGGGATCGATGGCAAAACGGATGTCGAATTCGGTAGTCATGGCAGCTCCGGCGTAGAAAGGTGAAAGGGTCAGTCTTGCTCGGCGAGGCGGGCGCGATAGCGGTCCTGGCTGCGCGAGAGATGTTGGCGCATGGCCTCGCGGGCGGCGTCGGCATTCTGGGCAGCAATGGCCTGAAGGATGCGCTTGTGCTCCTCGTGCAGCCCGGCCTGATAGTCATAAGTCAGCACGCTCTCCGTGCCCCAGGGCGAAGCGACATCGCAGGGGATTGTGCGACTCCCGAGGCCGTCGAGAACTTCGATGTAGAAGGGGTTGTTGGTCGCGGCGGCGATGGCGCGGTGAAACGCGAAGTCGGTCTTGCCCGTCGGATTACCCGATTTCAGCAGCCGGCCAAACTCGTGCCATGCCTCCTGGATCGCCGCTTCCTGGCTGGCGCTGCGGCGGATCGCAGCGAGCCCGGCAGATTCAATCTCGATGCCCATGCGCACTTCGAGCACGTTGAGGGCGACCGAGATCTTGTTCGATGTTTCGCCGCCGATCGCAGCAAAGGCGCTGGCAGCATTCGCTAGCACGAACACACCCGCTCCCTGCCGCGGCTGGACGGAACCATCCGCCGAAAGCGCCGCGATGGCTTCGCGCACCACGGTGCGGCTAACGCCGAAATGCACGGTCAACTGGCTTTCGGTGGGCAACTTTTCGCCCGGCCCGAATTCGCCGGACGAGATGCGCTTTCTCAGCGCATCGATGACCATTTGTGCCAGCTTGGGCTTGCGGGCGGGAAGTGCGGCTTCAACGAGGGACATGACCTTACCGGAACAGACTCGGCAACCAGAGCGAGAGCGCCGGAATATAGGTCACGAGCCCGAGAACAACGAGGCCCGCACCATAAAACGGCCAGACGCTCTTCATGGCGTCCCAGACAGTGATCTTGCCCACGGCAGCAGCGACGAACTGCACCGGCCCAAGGGGCGGCGTATTAAGCCCGATGCCGAGATTGAGGATCATGATGACGCCGAAATGCACGGGGTCGACGCCGAAGGCCGAGACCATAGGCAGGAAGATCGGCGTCGTGATGACGATCAGCGGTCCCATATCCATGAACGTGCCGAGAAGGAGCAACAGCACGTTGATCAGCAGCAGTACCATCAGCGGATCGGTGGTCAGCTGCGAGATTGCGTCTGTGAGAATGGTCGCAACCTTGAGATAGGCCATGAGCCAGCCGAAAGCCGCCGCCGCGCCGATGATGAACAGCACCATGGACGTGGTCCGCACCGCACCCATCACGCAGTGCACGAATTCCTTCGGCCCCATGGAGCGGTAAACCAAGACGGTGACGAGCAGCGCATAGATCACCGCGATGCAGGAGCTTTCCGTGGCGGTGAAGATGCCGGAGCGGACGCCACCGAAGATGATGACGATCAGCATGAGGCCCGGGATCGAAATTAGGAAATACTGGAAGGCCCGCGCAAACCCCGGGAACGGCTCCGTCGGATAGCCGCGCTTTACGGCAACGAAATAGGCCGTGACCATCAGCGCTGCGGCAAGCAGCAATCCGGGGATGATACCAGCGGTGAAGAGATCGGGGATAGAAATGCGCCCGCCGCCAGATAGCGAATAGATGATCATGTTGTGACTGGGTGGCAGAAGAAGCGCGATCAGTGCCGCCATCGAGGTCACGTTCACCGCGTAATCAGCGCCATACCCGCGCGCCTTCATCTGAGGGATCATGATGCCACCGACAGCTGCGGCTTCCGCCACGGCCGAGCCGGAAATGCCGCCAAAGAGCGTCGATGCCGCAACATTGACCTGGCCCAGACCGCCACGAACATGGCCGATCAACGAGCCCGCAAACTGGATGATCCGCGCTGCGATTCCGCCGCGCATCATCAGATCGCCGGCAAAGATGAAGAAGGGAATGGCCATTAGCGTAAAGGCGGAGACGCCGGAATTGAGCTGCTGGAACACAACGATTGCCGGGCGGCCGAGATAGACGACCGTCGCAAAACTCGCGATCCCGAGACAGAAGGCGATGGGCGTGCCTACCAGCATGAGCAGCGTGAAGACGCCGAAGAGAATCCAATATTCCATTTTGCCCTCAGTCCGCCGTCACGGTGGCATCGATGATGGGATCATCGACATTCTCGCCAGCAGCGCGCAGCAAGAGGCGCTCGAGCGAGAACAGGCACATCAAACAGCCCGCGATGACGATGGGGAGATAGGTGAAGGTCTGCGGCAGGCCGACGACCGGAATGCGCACTGTCCAGCCGCGCAGGGCCAATTCACCGCCGTAAAAAACCATGCCCGCCGCAAAGGCGAAGATGGAAATATCGCTTATCCCGCGCAGCCAAGGCTTGCCCCCCGGTGGCAGGATATAGAGAAGCACGTCGAACCCCATATGGAAGTTCTCGCGCACGCCAACCGCTGCGCCCAAGAAAATGAACCAGCTCATGATCATGATCGAACCGGCCTCGGTCCAGGGCGGCGAGGAATTGACCACGTGCCGCATGAAGACCTGATAGGCCACGATCACCGTCATCGAAACGAGACCGATACCGGCAACCCAGAGCGCGCCTTCCGACAAGGCATGCGTCACCGCTCCGGCTCTCTTGAACCGTTCTCTCATGGCTCAAACTCCTCGAGGGAAAGACGGGCCGGCCTGAGCCGACCCGAAAGGCCTCAGCCTTCAGTGGCCTGGATGCGGGAAACGAGGTCCTGCAGCTTGGGATCGGTGACGTACTTGTCGTAGACTGGCTTCATCGCTTCGATGAAGGGGGCCTTGTCGACTTCGTTGATCGTCGCGCCGAGCGCTTCGACGGCCGCCTTGGATTCGACTTCCTTGGCCTGCCAGAGCTCGCGCTGGACTGCGACGGATTCCTTGGCGGCTTCGCGGAACAGCGCCTGATCTTCCGGCGTCAGGCCATCCCAGACGACCTTGGACACCACCAGGACTTCGGGCACCATCAGATGCTCGTCGAGCGAGTAGTACTTCGCGACTTCGGCGTGACCGGCCGTGTCATAGCTCGGATAGTTGTTTTCCGCGCCGTCGATAACGCCGGTCTGGATGCCGGAATAGACTTCGCCATAGGGCATGGGGGTTGCATTGGCGCCGAGCGCGCCGACCATGTCGACAAAGATGTCGGACTGCATGACGCGGAATTTGAGGCCCGCCATATCGGCTGGAGAGTTGATCGGCTTTTCGCTGTTGTAGAACGAGCGCGAACCACCGTCATAGAAGGCAAGCGCGACGACATCGACGGGATCGAAGGCGGCGAGAATTTCTTCGCCGATCGGACCATCGAGCACATTGTGGAAGTGCTCGGCCGAGCGGAAGATGAACGGCAACTGGGTGACCGTAGCTTCCGGCACCTGAGTGCCGAAGGCACCGATCGAGATGCGGTTCATGTCGATGACGCCGAACTGGGTCTGCTCGATCGTGTCGGCTTCCTGGCCAAGCTGGGCCGAGTGGAACACTTCGACCGAATAGCGGCCATCGGTCTTTTCGCTCAGCAGTTCGCCGAACTTCTTGACCGCTTCGACGGTCGGATAGCCATCGGGATGCGTGTCGGACGAGCGCAGCACCGTCTGGGCGCTGGCTGTCGAAAGCATGAGCGAAGTCGCGACGACGGCCATAGCCGCCATCTTTGGCAGATGAAACATGGATGTCCTCCCAAAAATCCAGCGTCTTGTCCCTTCCTCGAACCAGACGCATGGCCGGCCTATGCCGGCCGCTGGGCACCCTCCCCTCCTCGGAAATTGGTGCCGTGGGCAAACTGGTATGGAAGTCTTCAAGACAAGTCAACATACAATTAATCTGAACTTGTATGATGAATTATCGAGAGGCAGAAAAGGCGCCGTGATTAGCGGCGCCTCATGTGTCTACGATCAAACCACTGCGTGTCATCCCCGCGCAAGCGGGGATCCATCTTGAGATCTCAGGCTGGGCCCCGGCCTTCGCCGGGGTGACAAGCGGTGGAGCTCGGAGATTGCGTCAGATGTGGATCGCCCCATCACCCAGCGCCAGCGCTGCTTCACGCACAGCTTCCGACAGCGTCGGATGGGCATGGGTCGTCCGCGCCAAATCTTCCGCAGCGCCCGAGAATTCCATCAGCGTCACCAACTCGTGGATCATTTCACCGGCATTCTTGCCCACAATATGGGCGCCGAGCACGCGGTCGGTTTCCACATCGGCGAGAATCTTCACAAAACCCTGTGTCGCCAGCATCGCCTTGGCGCGGCCATTGGCGGTGAAGGGGAACTTGCCGATCTTGTAGTTGACGCCATCGGCCTTGAGTTCGTCTTCGGTCTTGCCGACCGAGGCGACTTCGGGATTGGTGTAAACGACGGACGGGATCGCGGCATAGTTCACATGGCCGGCCTGACCAGCCAGGATCTCCGCGATGGCAATGCCTTCATCCTCGGCCTTGTGTGCCAGCATCGGGCCGGCAATCACGTCGCCAATGGCATAAATGCCATCGACCGAAGACTTGTAGTGCCCATCGACCTTGACGCGGCCGCGCTCATCGAGCGCCACGCCAGCGCCTTCAAGGCCAAGACCTTCCGTGAAGGGCTTGCGGCCGATGGCGACGAGCGCGATGTCGGCGTCGATCACTTCGGCCTGGCCACCCTTGGCCGGCTCGACCTGCACCTTGAGCGCGCCGCCTGCATCCTTCTGAACGCCGGACACCTTGCTCGAGAGCTTGAATTCCATGCCCTGCTTTTGCAGCATGCGCTGGAACTGGCGGGCAACTTCGCTGTCCATGCCGGGCAGGATGCGATCGAGATATTCGACCACCGTCACCTTGGCGCCAAGACGCAGCCAGACCGAACCGAGTTCCAGCCCGATGACGCCGGCACCGATAACGAGGAGATGGCCCGGCACCTTGTCGAGCGACAGCGCGCCCGTCGAGGTGACGACGGTCTTCTCGTCAATGTCGATGCCCGGGAGATTGGCCGAAACCGAACCCGTGGCGATGACGATATTCTTTGTTTCGATTTCCTGCGCAGCGCCAGACTGCGGCGTCACCAGCACCTTGCCAGCAGCCGGGATCGAGCCAGTGCCGCGGAAGACGGTGATCTTGTTCTTCTTGAAGAGATAATCGACGCCGCCGACATTGGAAGCGACGACATCGGACTTGTGCGCCAGCATCTGCTGCAGGTTGAGAACCGGCGCTGGAATGTCGATGCCGAGCTGCTTGAAGCCGTGGCCGGCCTCCTCGAAAAGCTCGGAGGCGTGGAGCAGTGCCTTGGAGGGAATGCAACCGATATTGAGGCAGGTGCCGCCGAGCGTCGGCCACTTTTCGACCACGGCCACCTTGAGCCCGAGCTGCGCGGCGCGGATGGCGCCCACATAGCCGCCGGGGCCGGAGCCGATTACTACGAGGTCGAATTGGTCTGCCATGGTTCTTCTAAGCCTCAGATAAGTTTAGCGCTGCTGTGCCAGCGCGACGCGAACGGCCAACGCCAGGAATGTAATGCCGGTAACCCGATTAAACCACCGGCCGACGCGGAAAAAGCCCTGCCGCACCGAAGGGGTCGTAAAGAAAAACGACACCAATGCGAACCAGGCAAAAAGCATAAGGCTCATGCTGCCCACGTAGATAACTTTTACTTCGCCCGGCGTGTGGATCGAGACGAGCGAAGTGAACAACGCGAGGAAGAATAGCACGGCCTTGGGGTTGAGAAGGTTCGTGAGAAACCCCAGCGCAAAGGCTGCCATATCGCCGCGGCGGGCCTGCGAGGCATCGAGTTCGGACGGCGGCTGCGGCGGTGGGCTGCGCAGCGCCTGAATGGCGAGCCAGACGAGATAGGCTGCGCCCAACCACTTCAAGACATTGAACAAAAGCAATGATTGGCCGACGATCACGCCGACGCCGAGCAGCGTATAGGTGCCGTGGACGAGGATCGATGTGGCGATACCGGCGGAGGTGAAGAGCGCAGCGCGGCGGTCGTGGGCCACCGATTGGCGCAGCACCATGGCGAAATCGGCGCCAGGAATAACGGCATTGATGCCAAAGGCCAGCATAAGGCCGGCGAATTCGAGCCAGGGAAAAGTCATGGTGCACCGCAATGATAGCGGTCAAACCGTTACACCACTGGCTTCCGAGCGGCAATGCGCCGCCCGGCAAGGGCCCTCACCTAAAAGGCAACGCCCACAAAGAGGAGGATCAACCCGATCATCGACACCGTCCAGACACCGGAGCGCACAAAGGGCACGTCTATAAAGTAGGCCGGGATATAGACCCAACGCGCCCAGAACCAGATCTGCGTGCCCCACTGCGTCAGACCATCGGAGCGGCCCGAGAGTTCGGTGGCCACGGCAAGCGCGATGAAAATGCCATAGGTTTCAAGCAAGTTACGCAGAGCGCGATTGCCGCGGGCGGCCCATTTATTGGGTGGCCGCTCATTGTCGCGCTGCGAGCCGGCATATTTGATCCCGTAATCGAGCCGGTAGGCCGTCGATTGCACGAGGACATAGGCAAAGGCGAGCGCGGCGCTCCAGATCAGTAAAGTCAGTTCGGTGCTCATGAAATCCTCCGGCAACTGTAGCTGAAACGCGCGAGACGTTTGCTGGATCAGGACGAGGCCGAGATTTCCTGCGCCCGCTTCAACGGATCGGGCAATTGCTGATCGATATCGAGCGCGCCTGATTCCACTTGGGCCAGAAAGGCGCGGCAGAAATTGTCTTTGTTGTAGGCCTGGTTATAGGCCGTCATGATCTGCGAACCGCCATAGGTTTCGGCGGCGCGGCGCTGGTCCTCTGCCCCGCCGCCGAGGCGGGCAATGACGCGATCGGCGAGATCGAGAAAGCCGATATTCCGCAGATACCAATTGTCGGCGGCTGCCTTATAGGCGCCATCAAGACCCGTGGTTTCGTAGCAATGCGTGGTCATGACATCGACGATGGCTTGCGATCCATGGAAGGCCATCAGCTCGCCGATCAACTGTTGATTGCCGGCGGAATCATCCTGTGCTGTGGCGGGGATAACCGGAACGAGAAGAAGAGCGATCAGGGTTAGACAAAAACGCAACCCACATCTCCGAGGCGTGTGACAGTTCAACGACTACGCTATGCATAGGGGCCACTTCCGCTAACAGGTCGTTAACATCGAGCTCCGCCAACAACACGGTTTGGTTAGACCAAGAAAAAAGGCCCGCCGAAGCGGGCCTTTCGCGTAACGCGTCGTTGGCGTCAAACGTTCCTTAGAGATCGAGGACCAGACGCTCGGGCGCCTCAAGGCTTTCCTTGACGCGAACGAGGAAGGTGACCGCTTCCTTGCCATCGACGATCCGGTGGTCATAGGACAGCGCGAGATACATCATCGGACGGATGACGATCTGGCCCCCGACGACGACCGGGCGCTCCTGGATCTTGTGCATGCCAAGAATACCAGACTGCGGCGCATTGAGGATAGGCGTCGACATCAGCGAGCCATAGACACCACCATTGGATATGGTGAAGGTGCCGCCCTGCATGTCGGCCATCGACAGCTGACCGTCGCGAGCCTTCTTGCCGAGATTGCCGATTTCCTTTTCGATCTGAGCGATCGACATCTGATCGGCATTGCGCACGACCGGAACGACGAGACCCTTGTCGGTGCCGACAGCGACGCCGAGATGGGCATACTGCTTGTAGATCAGCTCATCGCCATCGATCTCGGCATTGACGGCCGGGATTTCCTTGAGAGCGTGAACCACCGCCTTGGCAAAGAAGCCCATGAAGCCGAGCTTGACGCCATGCTTCTTCTCGAACAGTTCCTTGTAGGAATTGCGCAGGTCCATGACCGGCTTCATGTCCACTTCGTTGAACGTCGTGAGCATGGCCGCAGTGTTCTGCGCGTCCTTGAGGCGGCGGGCAATGGTCTGGCGGAGACGGGTCATCTTGACGCGTTCTTCGCGCTCTGCATCGCCGGCAGCGGTCGGTGCGCGCGGCGCAGCAGGCGCCTTGGCTTCGGCAGGCTTGGCAGCCGGAGCGGGTGCAGCCGGGGTCGAGGTGCGGGCGAGAGCGCCGAGCACATCTTCCTTGAGCACCTGGCCAGACTTGCCCGAACCGCCGATCGCATTGGCATCGAGGCCATTTTCGTTGATCAGCTTCTGAGCCGATGGCGCCGGAGCGCGGTCGGTCGCACCAGCCTGCTGGATCGGCTCGGGGCCGGCAGCATTGGCAGCAGGCACTTCGGCCTTGGCAGGAGCCGGCGCAGCAGCAGCGGCAGGCGCAGAGGCAGCAGCCCCGGCACCGGCAGCGCCGATGGCGCCAAGCAGCGCGCCGACATCGACGGTGTCGCCGGGATTGGCGGCAATAGCTTCGAGCACGCCGGCCGAAGGGGCCGGCACTTCGATGGTGACCTTGTCAGTTTCAAGTTCAACCAGCGGTTCGTCAGCGTTGACGGTATCGCCAACCTTCTTGAACCACTGGCCGATGGTCGCTTCGGTGACGCTTTCGCCCAGCGTCGGCACACGGATTTCTGTCGACATTGTTGATCCTTTTATCTCGTGCTTACTTGGCAAACGCTTCGTCGAGGAATTCCTGGAGCTGCGCCAGGTGGGTGCGCATCAGGCCGGTTGCCGGCGAAGCGGCAGCCTTGCGGCCGACATAGCGGACGCGCTGATATTCGCGGCCGATCTGGTCGAACACCCATTCCACATAAGGCTGGATGAACGTCCAAGCGCCCATATTGCGCGGCTCTTCCTGGCACCAGACGATCTCGGCATTGGGGAAGCGGCTCAATTCGTCCACCAACGCCTTGGCCGGGAAGGGATAGAGCTGCTCTACGCGGAGAAGGTAGACGTCGTCGACGCCCTTCTTCTCGCGGTCTTCGAGGAGATCATAGTAGACCTTGCCGGTGCAAAGCACGACGCGGCGGATCTTGTCGTCGCCGACAAGGCGCGTAGTCGTCTTCGGCACGCCCGGAGCCTCGGCATCGTCCCAGAGGAGACGGTGGAAGCAGGAATCGGGACCCAATTCGACGAGGCCCGAGACGGCGCGCTTGTGACGCAACAGGCTCTTGGGCGTGAAGAGAATCAGCGGCTTGCGGAAGTCGCGCTTCAGCTGCCGGCGCAGCACATGGTAGTAATTGGCCGGCGTCGTGCAGTTGGCGACCTGCATATTGTCTTCTGCGCAAAGCTGGAGGAAGCGCTCGGGACGCGCGGAGGAGTGCTCCGGGCCCTGCCCTTCATAGCCATGCGGCAGAAGCATCACGAGGCCCGACATGCGGAACCACTTGCGCTCGCCCGAGGAGATGAACTGGTCGATCACGACCTGCGCACCGTTCACGAAATCGCCGAACTGGGCTTCCCAAAGGGTCAACGCCTTTGGTTCGGCCAGCGAATAACCATATTCGAAACCGAGCACGGCTTCTTCCGAAAGCATCGAGTTGATGACTTCGTAGCGCGCCTGATTTTCAGGATCGAGATTGTTGAGCGGGGTATAGCTCTTGTTCTCGACCTGCTGATCATTCAGCACCGAATGGCGCTGGCTGAACGTGCCGCGTTCGCAATCCTGGCCGGAGAGACGGACCGGGTGGCCTTCAGTGACCAACGTGCCGAAAGCCAAAGCTTCGGCGGTCGCCCAATCGATGCCCTCGCCCGACTCGATCGCGCCGAGGCGATTGTCGATGAAGCGCTTGACCGTGCGGTGGACGTTGAGGTCTGCCGGAACGGTGGTGAGCTTGGTGCCGATCTCGACGAGCTTGTCGAGCGAGACACCGGTTTCGCCACGGCGCGGGCCCTCTTCGTCGGCGGGCTTGAAGTTCTTCCAAGCGCCATCGAGCCAGTCGGCCTTGTTCGGGCGGTAGTCCTGGCCGGCTTCAAACTCGGTTTCGAGTTTGGAGCGCCAGTCGGCCTTGAGCTTGTCGACTTCGGCAAGGCTGATCACGCCTTCGGCGGCCAGCTTTTCCGAGTAGATCTCAAGCGTCGTCTTGTGGCTCCGAATCTTGGAGTACATGAGCGGCTGGGTGAAGCTTGGCTCGTCGCCTTCGTTGTGGCCGAAGCGGCGATAGCAGAACATGTCGATGACGACAGGCTTGCCGAACTTCTGGCGGTATTCGACCGCGACCTTGGCGGCGAACACCACGGCTTCCGGATCATCGCCGTTCACGTGCAGAACCGGCGCTTCGATCATCTTGGCAACGTCGGTCGGATAGGGCGACGAACGCGAATAGATGGGCGAAGTGGTAAAGCCGATCTGGTTGTTGATAACGAGATGGATCGAGCCGCCGGTACGATGACCCTTGAGACCGGAAAGGCCCAAGCATTCCGCGATGACGCCCTGGCCGGCAAAGGCCGCATCGCCATGGATCAACAGCGGCAGGACCATCGACCGGTCCGGCTTGCCATCGACGGCAATGTTGACGAGCTTGCCATCGGGCGCGATGTGCTGGTCCTGCTTGGCGCGCGACTTGCCGAGCACGACGGGATCGACGATCTCAAGGTGGCTGGGGTTCGCGGTCAGCGACAGGTGGACCTTGTTGCCATCGAATTCGCGATCGGATGACGCACCGAGGTGATACTTCACGTCGCCTGAACCTTCGACGTCGTCGGGATAGAAGGCGCCGCCCTTGAACTCATGGAACAGGGCGCGATGCGGCTTCTGCAGCACTTGGGTCAGGACATTGAGGCGGCCGCGGTGGGCCATACCAAAGACGATGTCCTTGATGCCGAGCGCGCCGCCGCGCTTGATGATCTGCTCGAGCGCCGGAATCGCGGCTTCACTACCATCAAGGCCGAAGCGCTTGGTGCCGGTATATTTGACGTCGATGAACTTTTCGAAGCCTTCTGCCTCGATCAGCTTGGAAAGGATCGCCTTCTTGCCTTCGGCGGTGAAGGTGATTTCCTTATCGGGGCCCTCGATGCGCTCCTGGATCCACTGCTTGGCTTCCGGATCCGAGATATGCATGAATTCGATGCCCACCGTGCCGCAATAGGTGCGCAGCAGGATGGCGAGCATTTCCGGGAGCGTCGCGTATTCGAGCCCGAGATAGTTATCGATGAAAATCTTGCGGCTGTAGTCGGCTTCGGTGAAGCCATAGCTCTTGGGGTCGAGCTCGGGAGCCGGTTCTTCGGCCTTGAGACGCAGCGGATCGAGATCGGCATGCAGATGGCCGCGCATGCGATAGGCACGGATCATCATGATGGCGCGGATCGAATCGCGCGTCGCCTGCAGCACATCGGTGGCGCTTGGCGCGGGCTTGCCTTCGGCAGCAGCCTTCTTGGAGGTCGCCTTTTCGGCCTTGACAGCCACTTCGCCCCAATTGCCATCGAGCGCAGCAATCAGGTCGCCACTCGCCGCCTGCGGCCAATCCTTGCGGCCCCAGCTTGCGCCTTCGGCGTTCTTCAACGCTTCGGCATCACTGTCGTCGAGCCTTGAGAAGAAGCTGGACCACGTACCATCGACACTCGACGGATCGGTCTTGTAGCGGGAATAGAGTTGTTCGATGTAGTCGGCGTTCCCCCCATAGAGGAACGAGGTCAGTAAGAACGCGTCGTTCTTTTCCTGTCGTGTCATCGCTTTTTGCGCAGGACCTTGCGTCCTGTCATCCTTCTCAACAAACCGGCGGAGAGCCGGTTCTCAATTGCGGCCACCCAAAGTGGGGGAATATTGACCGCTTTTCCTTTGTATCTTGTTAAGACTTGCGGCGCCCTGAGCAGGCGCCGCGACTTAGAACATATGTACCAAATCGGTCGGCGTCCGGCTTAACACCAAACCGTGACCGAAGCGCGACCGACATTGGTCGCAAAGGGGAAATTTAGTGGGCGGGAAGACCCCCACCTAGCCTCCCCCTGGTAGGGGGAGGAACGCGGCGGTTCGTGCCGCAATAGTCGTGAGCCACCGTGAGATTCCTCCCCCTACCAGGGGGAGGTTAGGTGGGGGTATTTTTTAGCCTTTAAGCACTTCCACAAGCGTCGTACCCAGACGTGCCGGCGATGGCGAAACGCGGATACCCGCGGCTTCCATCGCAGCAATCTTGGATTCTGCATCGCCCTTGCCGCCGGAGACGACAGCACCGGCATGGCCCATGGTGCGGCCCTTGGGCGCAGTGCGGCCAGCGATGAAGCCAGCCATTGGCTTCTTGCGGCCCTTCTTGGCTTCGTCGATCAGGAACTGCGCCGCATCTTCTTCAGCCGAACCGCCGATTTCGCCGATCATGATGATCGACTGGGTGGCTTCGTCCGCGAGGAACATCTCGAGCACGTCGATGAACTCGGTGCCTTTGACCGGATCGCCGCCGATGCCGACAGCCGTGGTCTGGCCGAGGCCTTCGTTCGAGGTCTGGAACACGGCTTCATAGGTCAGCGTGCCGGAGCGCGAGACGATACCCACCGAACCCTTGCGGAAGATAGAGCCCGGCATGATGCCGATCTTGCATTCTTCCGGCGTCAGGACGCCCGGGCAGTTCGGGCCGAGAAGGCGCGACTTGGAGCGGTCGAGGCGAGCCTTGACGCGCACCATGTCCATCACCGGAATACCTTCGGTAATGCAGGTGATAAACGGGATTTCCGCATCGATCGCTTCGATGATGGCATCGGCAGCGCCGGCTGGCGGCACATAGATGACCGAAGCGTCAGCGCCGGTGCGTTCCTTGGCTTCGGCAACGGTTGCGAAAATCGGGAGAGATTCGCCGCCAGCGCCGGTCCAGGTTTCGCCACCCTTCTTGGGGTGGATACCGCCGACCATCTGCGTACCGTAATAGGCCAAAGCCTGTTCGGTGTGGAAGGTGCCGGTCTTGCCGGTCAGGCCCTGAACGAGGACCTTGGTGTTCTTATTGACGAGAATAGACATCAGGTAAGGTCCTTCAAATTAGCCGTTGATCGCCGCGACGATTTTCTTCGCAGCGTCATCGAGATCGTCGGCTGCGGTGATCGCGAGACCCGACTCGTTGAGGATCTTCTTGCCCAAATCGACATTGGTGCCTTCGAGGCGCACGACCAGCGGCACCTTGAGACCAACTTCCTTGACGGCTGCGACCACGCCTTCGGCGATGACGTCGCACTTCATGATGCCGCCAAAGATGTTGACGAGGATGCCCTCGACCTTGGGGTCGGCCGTGATGATCTTGAAGGCTGCAGCGACCTTCTCCTTGCCGGCGCCGCCGCCGACGTCGCAGAAGTTTGCCGGCTCTTTTCCGTAAAGCTTGATGATGTCCATGGTCGCCATGGCAAGGCCGGCGCCATTGACCATGCAGCCGATATTGCCATCGAGCGCAACGTAAGCGAGGTCCCACTTCGAGGCCTCGATTTCCTTGCTGTCTTCTTCGGTCTCGTCGCGCAGCGCCTTGACGTCGTCGTGGCGGAACAGAGCATTGCCGTCGAACGACACCTTGGCGTCTAGGACGCGCAGGTGGCCGTCGGTCATGACGATCAGCGGGTTGATTTCGAGAAGAGCCATGTCCTTCTCGCTGAACGCCTTGTAGATGATCGGGAACAGCGTCTTGGCATCTTCGGCAGCAGCACCGTCGAGGGCAAGGGCAGCAACGATCTTGGCGGTATCAGCGGCGGTCACGCCAGCTTCTGGATTGATGGCGATGGTATGGATCTTCTCGGGCGTGTCATGAGCGACGGCCTCGATGTCCATGCCACCTTCGGTCGAGACGACGAAAGCCACCTGACCGACCGACCGATCGACCAGCAGCGAGCAATAGAGTTCGCGGGCGATATCGGCGCCGTCTTCGATATAGAGGCGGTTGACCTGCTTGCCGGCATCGCCAGTCTGAGCGGTCACGAGGGTGTTGCCGAGCATTTCCTTGGAGAATGCCACGACGTCCTCGATGGTGCGGGCGAGGCGAACGCCGCCCTTGGCATCGGGACCGAGTTCCTTGAACTTGCCCTTGCCGCGGCCGCCGGCATGGATCTGGCTCTTGACCACATAGAGCGGGCCGGGCAGCGACTTTGCCGCAGCTTCAGCTTCGTCAGCCGAATAGATGGCGACGCCGGCAGCAACGGGCGCGCCATATTCTTTCAGCAGCGCCTTGGCCTGGTGTTCATGGATGTTCATTGGATTCCCCTTGGGTGGGCAGATGGTAACCGGCCGATTCTAGAGACCGGAAAGGAGAAGCCGCCGGACTTGCCAGCGGCTTTTCATAAACTTACGCCAACTTTGGCGCGATCTTCTTACAGGCTTCGATCAAGCCTTCAACCGACTCGACGGACTTGTCGAAGGCTTTTTGTTCGGCCGAATTGAGCGAGATTTCGATGATCTTCTCAGCGCCACCGGCACCGATCACGATCGGCACGCCGACATAGGTGTCCTTGACGCCATACTGGCCGGAAAGGAAGGCAGCGGCAGGGAGCACGCGCTTCTTGTCCTTGAGATAGCTTTCGGCCATGGCAATGGCGGAAGCGGCAGGCGCATAGAAAGCCGAACCGGTCTTCAAAAGACCAACGATCTCGGCGCCACCATCACGGGTGCGCTGGACGATCTCGTCGAGCTTTTCCTTGCTCATCCAGCCCATCTTGACGACGTCGGTCAGCGGAATGCCGGCAACAGTCGAATAACGGGTCAGCGGCACCATGGTGTCACCGTGGCCGCCGAGCACGAAAGCCGAAACGTCTTCGATCGAGACGCCAAGCTCTTCAGCGATGAAGTGGACGAAGCGCGAGCTATCGAGAACGCCGGCCATGCCGACGACCTTGTTCGCCGGGAGACCCGAGAACTTCTGCAGCGCCCAGACCATGGCGTCGAGCGGATTGGTGATGCAGATAACGAAGGCGTTGGGCGCATATTTGGCAATACCCGCACCCACCTGCTCCATCACCTTGAGGTTGATTTCGAGAAGGTCATCGCGGCTCATGCCGGGCTTGCGCGGCACGCCGGCCGTGACGATCACGACATCGGCGCCTTCGATATCCTTGTATTCGGACGTGCCCTTCATGGCAGCGTCAAAACCCTGGGCCGGAGCCGACTGGGCGATATCGAGAGCCTTGCCCTGGGGAACACCATCAACCACGTCGAACAGGACGACGTCGCCCAGTTCCTTCTGTGCGCTCAGCAGAGCCAGTGTTCCGCCGATCTGTCCCGCACCGATAAGGGCAATCTTCTTGCGCGCCATAAGTCTTCATCCCAGACTGCGTTGAATTGGCGCACGTCTTAACCCTGTCAGGCAAACCGGGCAAGTGAACCCTTCGTCTTAGGGCGCAAATCTGCCTTGCCGATGAGCGATGGGGGAATGCCGGTTGGGCATGCAGTAATTTCTGTACCGACACTAATTCTTGCGTCGCGCATTTATTGGAGTTACAAATATTCCAATGCTGATCACCTGGGACGAACCCAAGCGCCTCGCGAACCTCGCCAAACATGGCCTGGATTTCCGCAACCTCGACGCTGAGTTTTTCCTGTCCGCCTTTGTCGAGCCATCGCGTGACGGGCGCTTGCTCGCGATAGGCAGCTTGTCTGGAGTGCAGGTGATCGTTGTGGTGTTTCGCCCGCTTGGTTCCGAAGCGCTTTCGGTGATTTCGATGCGACCGGCGCGCCGTCAGGAGAGGATGCAAACTCATGCCTAAAAACTGGCCTGCCTTCGTTACCAAAGATCTGGACGATAGTCTCGACGGCGAAGCGGAATTGCAGCGGCGTTGGGAACTGTACAACGAGGAGATGCAGGCGCTGATCGCGGCTGGCGGCGTTCACCAGGATGACGATGGCTGGTGGGTCGATGACGCCACCGGCGAGCTAATTGGCCCCGACCCGGAAATCGAGAGACCGTCCACCGACGATGAGCTCGCGCAATTCCGTCCCTTCACTGAGGTCTTTCCTGAACAGGCGGAAAGCATCCGGCGCAGCCGAGGCCGCCCCCCCCTCGAAAGCCCGAAGCAGCAGGTCACTCTACGTATCGACGCCGATGTGCTCGCCCGCCTGCGCGCGTCTGGCAAAGGCTGGCAGGGCCGGGTCAATGACGTGCTTAAGAAGTCGGTCGGACTTTAGCTTACTGTTTCCACTGGCGCCGCGTCCCGCAGACCCTTGGCTAGGTATTCTTCGGACTGCATTTCGTTGAGGCGCGAGATGGTCCGCTTGAACTCAAAGGCGGTCTTGTCGTCTTTGCCCAGCGCCTCGAGCCCGACCTCGAAACTGGCAGCGAGTTTAACACCACGGTCGTATAGGCTATCGATCAGGAGGATAAAGCGCTTGGCAGCATCGGACTTGGTGCGGTCCATTTGCGGCACGTTGTCGAGCATCAGCGAATCGAAATGGTGGGCGATACGAACGAAATCCCGCGTGCCCAACGGCTTTTCGCAAAGGTCAGCGAAGGCGAACCGCCCTGCGCCCATGGATTGGAGCGGCACAGGGATTTGGCGACCGATGCTTTCGATATTGCCGGGCTGACCAGCTTCGCCACCGGTAATCCTCAACCAGAGCCGATCCATCACCGGCTTCACTTCCACCGGCGACCCAAAGGCATAGACTTGCTGACCGGCGAATTTCAGCCGCCGATAATCCTGCTCGGAAAGGAGCGTGACAACATCAGCCTCAGCCTTGAGCCGCGCAATGAACGGCAGGAAGAGTTGGCGGTTGAGACCATCCTTGTAGAGCTGATCCGGCTCGACATTGGAGGTCGCGACCAGCGTGACGCCGCCGGCAAAGAGCTTCTCGAACAGCCTGTCGAGCAACATGGCATTGGTGATGTCATGCACATGAAATTCATCGAGGCAGAGCACGCGCAGGCCCGATTTCAGAATCGGCTTGGTAACGGCATCCATGGGATCGGCATTATCGTCCCTGCCCCGCGGTGATTTCCGGAACGCGGAAATGCCGGCATGCACCTCGTCCATGAATTCATGGAAATGCACCCGGCGCTTTTCCTTGATTGGAAGGGCGCCATAGAACAGGTCCATGAGCATGGTTTTGCCACGCCCCACCTCGCCGACGAGATAGAGACCAGGGATGTGGCGCGGTTTCTCGAAAAACCCCCAAAAGCCCTTGGAGCGCTGTTCGGTCAGGTCCCGCCAAAGCCGATCGAAATGAGTTGCCGCTTCGAGTTGCGCCGGGTCGGACGTCAGCGCGCCACGCTCGACCAATGCGAGATACTCGCTGCGGACCGGGCTCGCGACAGGGTGGGTAGCAAATTGATTTTGGGACAAGAGAACGAACCGCTGGGAAAAAGGCCCGGGCAACAGCCCGACAAAGCGTTCGAAACCCGACGCTTGTGGCCCATCCATACTCGACACGCCAGCCCGTACAAACGGTATGGCAACGGAGCAGGCAAAAGAAAGAGCCGGCCTCGCGACCGGCTCCAAGAACTTATCGGGCGATCGAGATCGCCTGACCGCCGCTCATGGTGCCGATATAGCGGCCACCCGAGGGGGCGAGGAAGGCAGCGATATTGCCGTTATCATCATATAGCTGGAGCTGGCTGCCCACCTGCTGCCAACCTGTGACGCCAGCGATCTGGGCCACGGTGCAGCCCGGCGAGGACGCACGATAGTAGGACGTGCCCGTCTTAGCCGTCATCGGCAGGTTGAGCTGGCATGTGCTGGCGCCGGCCGTCACCGTCCATACGCCTTCAGGACCAGCCGAGAAACCGGCAGCCGGAGCGCCGACATTGACGATCGAGCTATTGCTGCCCATCGGCGTCGTCATCGAGCCCGATGCGGATGCCGTGGTCATTGGCGCCATGCCGCCAACTGGCGCACCACCAAGCACGGGCGTGCCCGAAAGACCGGGCGCTGGCGTACCCGATGCACCGATAGCGGGCAGCGTGCCCTGCTGTACTGTCGAGGACTGAACCGGCTGCAACTGCTGCGCCGGGCGTACGACATTGAGATTGGCCGTGTTCGACTGGCTGGTGGTCGAACATGCCGCCAGCGTCATCGCGACGAGGCCCAATCCAACCACGGAAGCGGATCCGCGCATCCAAACCTTCATTGGTCACTCCTGCCCGAAGGCTTAAAGGAAATTAACTCTTTAGGCGGCTTATTAACGCAAGCCGCGCTGGGGTTCAACGCCCGTCCCGCATAGAAAACGTCGCTTCTGTTTATGGCGCTTTTACGTGCCACTCTGGCCCATGTCCTTCAACAACTGTTCGACCAGAACCGTTGCATCGGAAGCCTCTGATTCCGGAACGTTTATGCCGACCCCTTCCGGACCGAAGAGATTGGGCACACCAGGAAGGCCGCCATCGCCTTGCTCCATAGGGTGAAATCCATGGGCGCGAAGAGCCACAAGGATGACCCGGGCCACGCTTTCGTCGCGCACCTGCGCAATGGTCATGAAGTTCATCAAAACTCCCTTTCTGCGCCGAATGTGGCCCGCTCTTTGCCGTAGAGGCAATGAAAACCTTGCACAGGTAAACAAGACAACGCGCTTGTGATGTTGCCAAATGTGGCAACAGGTGATGCACTGCAGCCAAGGTCCCGTAAACGCAGGTGATTTGCCCGCGAAAGAAGGATTATCGAGGAAACGAGCTGGAGCCGCGATGGGCGCCTACATCATCCGCCGACTTCTGCTGATGCTTCCCACGATTTTCGGCATCATGGCCGTATCTTTCGTCATCACCCAATTTGCCCCCGGCGGTCCCGTCGAACAGGCGCTGGCCAATATGTCGGGTCAGAACGTCGCCTTGAGCGAGCGCGTCAGTGGCGGCGGCGAGGAGGTGCAATCCCAGCCCGGCCCACAAAACAATCAAAAGGCTGGTGAGTATCGCGGCCGGCAGGGACTGCCGCCCGAGTTGGTCGCCCGAATCGAAAAGCAGTTTGGTTTCGATAAACCGCCGCTCGAGCGCTTCGGGCTGATGCTGTGGAATTATCTGCGCTTCGACTTCGGCCAGAGCTATTATCGCGACATCTCCGTCATCGATCTCGTCATCGAAAAAATGCCCGTTTCGATCTCGCTCGGGCTTTGGATGACTCTGATCGCCTATGGCATTTCGATTCCCCTTGGGATCGCCAAGGCCAGGCGCGACGGGTCCCGCTTCGATGTCTGGACATCGACCGTGGTCATCGTCGGCTATGCCGTGCCCGGTTTTCTGGTCGCTATTGCGCTGGTCGTCCTTCTCGCCGGCGGCAGCTTTTGGCAGGTTTTCCCGCTGCGTGGGCTCACGTCACCCGGCTTTTCGAGCTTCCCAATCTGGCGACAGGTTCTCGATTATTTCTGGCACCTGGTCTTGCCGATCATCTCCATGGGTCTTGGTGCATTCGCCACTGCGACATTGCTCACCAAGAATTCGTTCATCGATGAAATCTCCAAGCAATATGTGACGACGGCCCGCGCCAAGGGACTGACCGAGCATCAGGTGCTCTACGGCCACGTCTTCCGCAACGCGATGATGCTGATCATCGCGAGCTTCCCCGGAGCCTTTATCGGTGCCTTCTTCGGCGGCTCCTTGCTGATCGAAACCATCTTCTCGCTCGACGGTCTGGGGCTGCTCGGCTTCGAAGCCATCGCGACGCGTGATTATCCCGTGGTCTTTGCGACGCTCTACATCTTCTCGCTCCTCGGCTTGGTCATCAGCCTCATTTCCGACCTCGCCTATATGTGGGTCGATCCGCGGCTCGATTTTGAAAGCCGCGACGCATGAGTTCGCTGGCCCTCTCCCCGCTCAACCAGCGGCGCCTTGCCAATTTCAGGAAAAACCGCCGCGGCTGGTGGTCGTTCTGGCTATTTCTCGTGCTCTTCGTGCTGACATCGGGCGCGGAGTTCATCACCAATGATCGTCCTGTCCTCGTCTCTTACAAGGGCGAGTTCCTCGCGCCGGCCTTCGTTACCTATCCCGAGGCAAAGTTCGGCGGTTTTCTGGCCACCACGGACTATCGCCAGCCCTTCATCGCCGAGGAAATAGCCGCCAATGGCTGGTCGATCTGGCCACCGGTGCGCTTCAGCCATGACACGGTCGATGGTTATCTCCCCTCCTCCGGCACCAATCCACCGAGTTGGATGCTGACCTGGGATCAGTTCTGCTCGCGCTATCCCCAAGGAACAGCCGACCCCAATTGCCATCTCGGCAATTATCATTGGCTTGGGACCGACGATCGCGGCCGCGACGTGCTCGCCCGCCTCATCTATGGCTTCCGCATTTCCATTCTCTTTGGCCTGATCCTTACTGTAGTCTCGTCCGTCATCGGCGTCTTTGCCGGCGCCGTGCAGGGCTACTTCGGTGGTTGGCTCGATCTCATCTCGCAACGCCTCATCGAAATCTGGACCTCGGTCCCGGCGCTTTACCTGCTGCTGATCATTTCGAGCGTCATCGCCCCCAGCTTCTGGGTGCTGCTCGGCATCCTCCTGCTCTTTTCCTGGGTTGCGCTCGTCGGCATTGTCCGCGCCGAATTCCTCCGCGCCCGCAACTTTGAATATGTCAACGCCGCCCGCGCCTTGGGCGTCTCGAACCTTACCATCATGTGGCGGCACCTCCTGCCCAATGCCATGGTCGCGACGCTGACCTTCATGCCGTTCATTCTCTCAGGCTCGGTGACCACCCTCACCTCCCTCGATTTCCTCGGCTTCGGCCTCCCCCTCGGCTCGCCCTCGCTTGGCGAACTGCTCGCGCAGGGCAAACGCAACCTCCAGGCACCCTGGCTAGGCCTCACCGGCTTTTTCACCATCGCCATCATGATGACCCTCCTCGTCTTCATCGGCGAAGCCGTCCGCGACGCCTTCGATCCAAGAAAGACGTTCTCGTGACCGCCCCCCTCCTCTCCGTTCGGGATCTGACCATCCGCTTCGGCGCCTTTGCGGCGGCTAAGGGTGTCAATTTCGCTATCGCGCCAGGCGAGACGCTGGCGCTGGTGGGGGAGAGCGGATCGGGCAAGTCGGTGACTGCCCTTTCGGTCCTGAAACTCCTGCCGCCTGCGGCGCAGCTAGAGGGCAAGGTGCTGCTTGATGGGCAGGATCTGCTCACTGCATCCGAGCAAGCCCTACGTGGTGTGCGCGGCAATCAGGTCGGGATGATTTTCCAGGAGCCGATGAGTTCGCTCAATCCGGTCCACACCGTCGGCAAGCAGATCGGCGAGGTGCTCGCGGTCCACCAAGGCATGCGCAAGACCGCGGCGCGGCAGCGGACGCTCGAGTTACTGGGTGAGGTCGGTATTCCCGATCCCGAAAGCCGGATCGACGATTATCCGCACCAGCTTTCCGGCGGCCAGCGACAGCGCGTCATGATCGCCATGGCCCTGGCCAACAACCCAAAATTGCTGATTGCCGATGAGCCGACGACGGCGCTCGACGTCACGGTCCAGGCGCAGATCCTCGCACTGCTGAAATCGCTACAGCAGCGCCATGGCATGGCGATGCTGTTCATCACACACGATCTGACCATCGTGCGCCGGATCGCCGATCGTGTGGCGGTGATGACCGGGGGCGAGATCGTGGAAAGCGGACCGACCGCCGAAATCTTTGCGCGCCCGCAACACGCCTATACCAAAAAGCTGCTCGCTGCTGCGCCCAAGGGCGCGCCCAACCTGCCCAATGGTCACGCGCCGACACTGGTCGAGACCAAGGACCTAAAAGTCTGGTTCCCGATCAAGCGGGGCCTGCTTCGCCGTGTCGTGGGCCATATCCGGGCTGTCGACGGCGTCGATCTCGCGATCAAGCGTGGCGAGACGCTGGGCGTTGTCGGCGAAAGCGGCTCGGGCAAATCCTCGCTGGGCTACGCCATCCTGCGGCTCATTCCATCGAACGGCAAAATCGTCGTGCTCGGCGAGACAGTGAGCCAAAAATCCTCGAAGGGCTTGCGGCCTTTGCGTCGGCACATGCAGATCGTCTTCCAGGACCCATTCGGTTCGCTCAGCCCGCGCATGTCCGTCAGCGAGATCATCGGCGAAGGTCTGCGCGTTCATATGCCGACCCTCTCGTCGACTGAGCGCTCGGCCAAGGTGGAAGCGGCACTCAAGGAGGTCGGGCTCGATCCCGCAGCGGCCGATCGTTATCCCCACGAGTTCTCGGGCGGCCAGCGCCAGCGCATCGCCATCGCCCGCGCTTTGGTGATCGAGCCGGATTTCCTCGTCCTCGACGAGCCGACCTCCGCGCTCGACATCTCGATCCAGGCGCAGGTCATCGACCTGCTCCGCGCCGTGCAGCAGAAGCGCAATCTCACCTACCTATTCATCAGCCACGACCTGCGGGTGGTCAAAGCCCTTGCCCACTCGCTCGTTGTCATGCGCCATGGCAAAGTGGTCGAAACCGGCCCGGCCGCGGCGATCTTTGCGCGGCCGCGCGATCCCTATACCCGCCAGTTGATGGCGGCCGCATTCGATATTGATCCAGTCGGCTCCACCAAGCCGGCAAAAGCCTCCGACGACACTCCAACCCCATAGACAGAGCGCCCCATGAAGTTTTCGACACTCCTTGCTTCCGGACTTCTGACCCTTGGCCTTGCTCTGCCCGCTTTGGCGCAAACGCCCACCGGTGTCTGGGTCTATGCCGACAGCCTCACAGAAGCGCCAAAATATCCCGAAGGTTTTGCGCATTTCGATTACGTCAATCCCGATGCGCCCAAGACCGGCACGGTTCGGCTCGGCACCCGTGGCGGATTCGATACTTTCAACCCGATCTTGCCCAAGGGCGATGCGCCTCTTGGTTTGAGCTTGGTCTATGAGACCCTGCTGACATCGTCGCTCGACGAGGTGAACACCTCCTATGGCTTCCTCGCAGAATCGATGAAGGTCGCCGACGATTTCGGCTCCGTCATCTTCCGCATGGACCCCAAGGCGCGCTGGCAGGATGGCGAGCCGGTGACGGCGGAGGACGTGGTCTGGTCCTTCGACAAGCTCACTGAGCTCAGCCCGATGTATACCCAATATTACGCCAACATCACCAAGGCCGAGGTGACGGCGCCGGGCGAAGTCACCTTCACCTTTAACATGACCGGCAACAAGGAACTGCCGCACATTCTCGGCCAGCTCATGGTGCTGCCGCAGCATTGGTGGGAGGGCACAGACGCCAATGGCAAGAAGCGCGATATCGGTGCCTCGACGCTCGAGCCGCCCATGGGCTCGGGCCCCTATAAAATTACCAGTTTCGACGCCGGCCGGTCCATCACCTACACGCGCGATGAAAACTACTGGGCCAAGGACCATCCGACCCAGATCGGCACCAACAATTTCGACGTCATCGACTACGAATATTTCCTTGATGAATCCGTCTGGTTCGAGGCGTTCAAGGGCGACCAGTTCGACTATTGGAGCGAATATACCGCCCGCCGCTGGGCCACGGGCTTCGACTTTCCAGCCGTTACGGAAGGCCGCGTCGTCCGGGAAGAATTCCCGCAGGATTACAACGGCCGCGGCGACATGACCGCCTTCATTCCCAATCTGCGCCGCGAGAAATTTCAGGATCAGCGCGTCCGCGAAGCGATCAACCTTGCCTTCGATTTTGAAGAGCTGAACAACACGATTTTCTATAATCAGTATGCCCGCATCGACAGCTACTTCTTTGGCCTCCCCTTCGCTGCCAAGGGCCTGCCGCAGGGCGAAACTCTGGCCGTGCTCGATAGCGTGAAGGATGAAGTCCCGCCGGCTGTCTTCACCGAGGCTTACACCAATCCGGTCAATGGCGATCCGACCAAATTACGCGAAAACCTCCGCAAGGCGCTCGGTCTACTGACCGAGGCCGGCTACACGCTCAACGGCACCCAGCTTGTCGATGCCAATGGTCAGCAGCTTTCCTTCGAAATCCTGATGCACCAGCCGACGCTCGAAGCCATCGCTGCCAATCTGCAGCGCAATCTCGGTCAGATCGGCATTGCCGTCTCTGTGCGCATCGTCGATACGCCACAATATATCAACCGGCTGCGCAGCTTCGATTATGACATGATCTATACCGGCTGGACGCAGTCCTTCTCGCCCGGCAACGAGCAGCGCGATTTCTTTGGGTCAGGCAGCGCCAATGAAGAAGGCTCGCGCAATTATGCGGGGATCGCCGACAAGGGCATCGACACATTGATCGATAAGCTCGTCGCCGCGCCAGACCGCGATACGCAGTTGGCCGTGATCGAGGCGCTCGACCGCGTCCTTCTCGCCCACGATTACGTTATCCCCGGCTATGCGCTGCGCTATTCCCGCACCGCCCGCTGGGACCGCTTCAGCCGTCCTGAAACCCTGCCCGAATTCGCCATCGGCTTCCCGAGCATCTGGTGGTGGGATGAGGCCAAAGCGGAAAAGACAGGTGGCGCGGGCCGGTAGTAGGCTTGACCAAGGCGGATCGGAACAGTCCCGGTCCGTCAATTTCACAAACGCGGCGTCATTCCCGCGAAAGCGGGAATCCCATCGCACCGACGCAGAGATTCCCGCTTTCGCGGGAATGACGCGGTGGACGTTCAAGAAGGAGGGTGGAAGAACAACCCGCTATCCGGGCTTACGCGCCACAAGATCAACGAGATGCGACCGGCCTACATGCCGCGCGCCTTCGGCGAGCTCGACATCATGGTCCTGCAGCTGCAAAATCTCGAGACCGGCGAACTTCTCGGCGAGCAAAGCTTCGGTATAGAGGTTCTCGATCATGCTCGGCCCACCGGTCTTGTACTCGAGCTGGCGCGGGCCATAGCCTTCCAGGATCAGCAGGCCACCGGGCTTTAGGGTGCGTTGCATGCCCGCAAAGATCGCGTCGCGCAGGTCTGGCCCGGCGAACTGGAAGAAGATGCCGGCAACGACGTCGAACTGCTCAACCGGCCAACCATAAAGCGCAATATCGACGAGTTGTGGATCGAGAGCGACCCCACGCTTCTGCGCCAAGCGCCTGGCCTTCTGGATACCGACCGGAGAGGCGTCAAACGATACGACCTCAAGCCCCTGCTCCGCCAACCAGACACCATTGCGCCCTTCCCCGTCAGCGATGGCCAAAGCCGTCCCAGACTTGGGGAGCAGATGCGCCTGGCGCGCGAGGAAAGCGTTGGGCTCCTCTCCGAAAAGGTACTCGGACGTGCTGTAGCGCTCGTCCCAATAGCTCATCAGTAATCCTGCTCGTAATAGACGCCGACGCTCGAATTCCCATCCTGCCCCGCAGCGCCGCGCACGACGAGATCGTCGGTCACATCGAGATTGATCGACACTTTCGACTGTCCATTGGCCCCAGCCGTGACGCCAAGATAGACATTGTCCTGCAGATAGGTCCCGGCCTGCACGCCAACATTGCCCTGCGCATCTGTGACGACGTCGAGATCGGCGAGGCCGGCCGCACCGCGAAGACCATCGACGAGGCCGCCTCCACCGCCGCCGCCGACGAGCTCCGCCGCCGCGCCCGCAAGCTGAGCCAACTGGATCGGCGACAGTTCGCCCATGGAGCGCTTGAAGATCAGGCGGCTGAGGACTTCATCCTGCGGCAGGCTGGGGTTGGAACTGAAGCTCACATCAGGCGCCGAAGCGCGACCGGAAATGGTGACGAAAACGGTGATGTTGTCGCCCTCGGTCCGTGCCACGAAATAAAGCTGCGGATCGAGATCGCCGACCAGCGTCACAGTGCCCGTCTCGAAATCAAGCCGCTGGCCAAGCACGGAAAGACGACCGCGTTCGAGCGAGAAGGCACCGACCGGCTGGATATTGTTGAGCGGCCCGGCAAGCCGCACCGAACCGCCGACCTCGGCATCGAGACCACGGCCGCGAATGAAGATCTGGTTCGGCGCATTGACATTGACGTCGAGCAAGAGACCAGCCGACCGCGTCTGCGGAACCGGCGCACCAGCCGCATCGATCCGCGCGCGCTGCAGCGTCTGGCTGACGGCAGGCGGGGTATTGATGTGGCGCACATCGATCAGCGGCGTGCCGCCACCAAAGCCTTCCGGAACGGTGATATTGGCGTTTTCGATAGTGACGTCGCCGGCAAGCAGCGGCGTGCCAAGGAGATTTCCCGTCAACCGCAAGCCGCCCGAAACGGTCGCGAGGAAAATCTCGCCATCCGAATAGCGCGCCGAGTTGATCGAGACGCTGAGATCAGCCGGGAATTGACCCGAAATGCCGACGGTACCCGAGGCCGAAACCGAGCCACCCGTCGAAAGGTTGGCCGAAAGATTTTCGATCCGCGCCTGGGTGCCGGCAAGGCTTGCCCGGCCCGTAATGCCAGTCAAACGAAGGTTGAGTTCGGGATCGATGTAGCCCGCTCCCGCGACGGAAACCGAGCCACCAAACTGTGGCGCGGAAATGCTGCCCGAGACGTCGGCGTTAAAATTGGCTGTGCCCGAAAGCTGCCCGCCGCGATCGGCGACAAAGCGGTTGGCGAGCGCCAGGGGCGCCGAACCTGTCAGCGACACGGCCAACCCATTGCCCGCAAGCGGCACACGGCCCGAGCCGGACACGGAGAGACCACCCGAACCATTGGCCGCCAGCCGTTCAAGCGCCACGACATTGTTGGTATAGGTGCCGCTTGCCGTGATGCTCACCGGCGCGATGCCGAAGGGCTGGATTGCGGCCGCATTGATGCCGCTGCCCTGCGCCTGAAACTGCACTTGGGGATCGGACGACGAACCGGAAATGACCGCCGTGCCCTCGAGCGTCCCGGCCAGACCAAGGCTCGGCACGATCGTATTGGCGATAGACAACGGCAGCGCCGAAATCTGGACGCGCATATTGAGCGTTTCGCCTGCCGTACCCGTCGCCGTGATGCTGCCCGAGCCGACATCGAACCGTAGCGCATCGAGCGACACGGCATTGTCGCGAACGATGAGTTCGGTGGGGGAAGCCAGCCGTGCGGCCAGCGTGCCTTGCGTCAGGTTGGCGCGATCGAGAGAGAGACGATAGCCTCCATCGGTCGGCGCCAAAGCACCAGCAACATCGATACGAGTACCGGTCGCAAGCCCGGCCTCACCATCAAAGCGCGTGGTGTCGCCGCTTTGGTCCGCGCGGGCATTGAGGCTCGTTATGGTGGCGCCGGCCGCCTTTACATCGCTGGCAGCAATCGTGCCATTGGCGACGGGAACGCCGAAGAGATCGCTGACTGTCCCGGTGATATCAGCGCGGCCGACGACGATGTCGTTGACCGTCAAACCGCTGGCATTGGCCGTCAGCCCCACCTGCTGCGTGCCATCGACCGGCGCCAGCGCCAGCGCAGCATTGATGCTGCCGGCAGCGTCCTGCAGGAGCAAAGCTGCCGCGAGCGACACATCCGGCGCGACGACGTCGAGCCGGCCCGTCAACAAAGCGGTATCGACCGCACGGCTGACCGAACCAAAAATCCGCGTGCCGGCAATCTCGAAATTCAGGTCCTTGAGCGCCTGCTGCACCTCATCGACCGCAATCTGCGAGGACAGCGTTGCCTGATAGCCATCGAGCATGGCCGAGCCATCGACACTGCCGCTGATCTTGCCGCCAAGCACATCGAGATTGAGCCCAAGCTTTGCATCGCGCAGCGTCCGGTCGATCAACCGGCCGTCCGCCACATTGGCGTCAAGCGCAAGAACAACCGGCGCCTCGGCGCTGGTGGATTTGGCCGTGCCACGCACCTTCAACGCGCCGGAGGCCTGATCGCTCAGAAGGCCGAGATCGGAGAGATCGAGCCCGATGGCAAAATTGGCTTCGGCCGTGCCATAGACGCCATCGGCCGTGAACTGCACCTGCGGATTGGTCACTGCAAAGTCGTCGGCGACGATACCGGCCGGCGTGCGTGCCAGGCGGCCCGACAGCGCCACATTGCCCGCAAGCAAGGCATCGGCCGTCGGATCGTCGATGGTCAGATTATTGCCCGAACCATCAAAGGTCAGGTCGAAGCCGCCGCCGATGAAGGCGAGCGATCCCTCGGCATCGAGCGAGAGCGCACCGGTCAGGTCGCGCCCGGCCAATGCCGAGAACGGCGCGATATTGTCGGTCTGAAGACCGATGCGTCCGCGGAAACCAGCGCCGTCGATATTGCCCGAAAGTCCGGCCGTCAGCGCCTTGCCGACGACGCGCAACTGCGCCAGTTCAATCGGCTGCCCAGCATTCCAGAGGCCAGCAAGGCCAAGCCCGACGCTGTCCCCAAGCGCGGCGATGACAGCCTCGTCGCCGGTAATCCCGGACACGGCACCATCGCCATTGAAGGTGATCATGCGCTTCGTGGGATCAGCGAGAGCGCTCGCGACACCATTGACGTTGAGACCCACGCGCTCGGCCGAAAACTCATCGGTCACGAGCCCGTCGATACCCAGATCAGCCCGCCAATCTTCCGAGCCGTCTTCGCCAAAATCGATGACGAACTGCGCCGCGCGCACCTGCGTCGTGCCCGCCGCCGGCAGCGTCACCAGTCCACCCTGAGGATCGGCGATGGAAGCCTTCAAATCGAGGCGGGAGAGGAAATTGTCGGCCGTGGTGCTGGCCGTCGCTTCAAGCGCCAACTGTCCGCCAGAAATATTGAGGGCGTTGAGATCGAACCCGCCGGCACTGCGCAGGAGGGCATTGGCTGTCAGTCGCGTATCGGCGCCGAAAAACGGCCGGTACTGTTCGGCGATCAGCGTCGAGAGCGGCCCGCCAAGATTAGCGTCGACCAGGAAACCATCGGCATTCTGGGTGATCGTCGAAACGCCCGACAGCGCCGTCTGGCCATTGGCGAGCAGGTTGAGATCGGCGCGCAGATCGGCCACCGGGCCCTGCCCCGCCAGCGTCAACTGCATGGCCGGCCGCCCCTCGATGCTGAGGAGATTGGCGAGGACGCCATTTTCCGGCTCGTTGAGATCGAGGTTGAGATCGATCTCGTTGCTGTCGCGCGCATATTTGAGGTCGAGATCGAGCGTACCGCCTGGGCCATCAAGCCGCACGATATCGAGCGTCGTATCGAGATTGCCGCCATCGAGCTTGAGATTACCCGCCAGCGAAATCTCCGAGCCAAGCCCGAACACGCCTTCGCCGAACGTCACCTTGGGGATCGACAGCTCACCGAGCTCGATCGCCACCGGAAATTCCGGCACCGAAAAACTGCCCGCTTCCGGCGGCGGCAGATCGACGCCTTCGGCCGGAACGGCATTGCGCAGATATTCGATCGAATCCGCTTTCAGCGAATTGACCTGTAGCCGGCCGGTAAACAGCGCCGTCTGGCTCCAGTTGAGGCTGGCATTATTGACGCGCAGCCACACGCCTTCTTGGTCGGAAATGGTGATCTCGCGGATCGTCACGTCCGAACCAAGCGCGCCCTCGATATTGGAGAGACTGATCTGCCGCTCAGGCGTCGAAAGCCGATCCTGCACGAAACTCGTGAGCCAGTCCTTCTGCTCCTGATCCGACCCATCCTGCGCCATCAGCGTCGCGGGAATAGCGGTCATGGGCACAAGAATGAGACCGGCAAAAGCCAGCCGGCGATGATTGCGAGACCAAGCCATCAGAATGCCTGCCCTATGCCAGCGTAGATGGCGTAATCGGGATCGCCCGCCCGCTTGTTGAGGGGAATGGCAAGATCGAGCCGCAAAGGACCAAGTCCGGTGTAGTATCGAGCACCGACACCGGCGCCGAGGCGCAGATCTTCAAGACCGGGGAACGTATCGGCCGCGACATAGCCGCCATCGACGAAACCAACGACCCCGATGCTCTCAGTCACCTTGGCGCGCGCTTCGAGCGAGCCTTCGAGCAGATAGCGGCCGCCCGTCACCTGGCCATTGCCATTATCGACGCCGATCGACTTGAACCCGTAGCCGCGCACGGATCCGCCACCGCCCGAGAAGAACAGTTTGTCTGGCGGGATCTCATTGAGTCCCGGCCCGAGCAGCGCGCCGCCCTTGATGCGGCCGGCAAGCACGAATTGGTCGTTTTCTGAAAAGCCGAAATAGGTGCGCGCTTCCGCAGTGACGCGCAGACCCATCTTGCCGAAAGCAAAGTCATAATAAGGCTCTGCCGTACCCGCGGCATAAATGCCCTCGGTCGGGTCGACCGTGCTGTTGCGGCCATCAAAGGTCGCGCCTGCATAGACGCCCAAAGTCGAGAAATCGCGCGTGCCAAAGACGTCGTCGAAACGGGCGCGCTCATAGCTCGCGCCGCCTTCGAGCGTCAGCTCATCGGAGAGATAGTGGGTCAAGCCGACCCGCCCGAGCGCCGAGGTTTCGGTATAGGTCGGATAGATCGTCCGCTCGGCCGAAATGGCGGCGACGAGATCGGTATCGGGCGTCAAGAAGCCCGGCTTGGTAAAGGTGCCACCGAAGAAATAATCGAACTGCGCCGTATCGATCGGCCAGGCAATGCTGGCAACACGCGCATCGAGCCTAAGCCGCTCGGCCTGCCCGAAAAGATTGCGCCAGAGGTGATAGCCTTCAATGCCGAGCCCATCGACGGTCGAGAAGCTGGCGCCTGCACCAAAGCGGCGGCCGGGCAATTCCTCGACGATCAACTGATAGGGCAAGAGCCCATCGGGTCCGATTTCCTGCGCCGCCTGGAAACGCGCCGCGCGGAACACTTCGAGTCGATCGAGTCGCTTCTGCGCCCGCTCGATCTCGTCGGGATCGTATTCCTGACCCACGGCAAGCCCGGCCTGCTGCCGCACGAATTCGGGGTTCATGCGCTCGGTGCCGGTGACGTTGATATCGCCAAATGCCGCGAGGCGGCCGGGATTGACTGTGATGGTGACATCGACCGTCTGCCGCGCATGGTCGGCGATCACATCGCGATTGACCACTTCTGCCTTGGCATAGCCCTGCTGCTGCCAAGCCTGCACCGCCAATTGCTCGGCGGCGAGAATGACGGAAGATCGCGCAATCTGTCCCGCGCCATAGCCGCGCATGACGGGCAGTTCGACTTCGTCACCGGGATCGCTGGTCAGCGGCGCCTGATTGATGATGGCGACATTGTTGAAGGTGAAAAGCGGTCCTGCCGTCACAGCAATGGTGACATCAACCGGATCGGGCAGGTTCACGTCGGGCGCGAGGGTGGACGCTTCGACCCCACCGATTCGGATGCTGACGGCCGCGCCATAATGGCCTTCATTATAAAGCGCCGCGATGATGCGACGGTAATCACCCCGCGCCTTGGCAATCAGCCCGGCAGCGGCTGAGGCGGGCTCTGATTCGTCCGCGATCAGCGAGGAGGCATTGCGCGCTGCGGTTTCCACCGCGCCGCCCTCGCTCGAGGTGAAGGTCACCACATAGGGCTGGGGGTCGACGATGACGGACTCTTCGGTCTCGTCCTCGAAAAACTTCATGCCAAAGAGTTCAAAACCATAAGCAGGCCCGACCGCTGCGGACAATGCAGCCGCGGCGATACACAAGGCGCCAATACTCGATACCCAACGCGCTCTTTGCAGTGGACCAGTTCCCGACCGTTACGCTTCAACCAATAGGCGGAAGCTGAGAATAGAGGGACGGCAGGAAAGATTGGGTTAACCCTCCGCCGCGTGCCCGAGGGGCGATGCGTTCGGCGCGACTGTAGGTCGGCATTGCAGCGCGGGGCAAGCACCGGGGAAGAAATTGATGGTGCGAAAGGCAGATGCGTGGCCGATCGGCAACGCTGTTAATTCTGATCGTGCCGCTGCGAGCCACCACGCCTGTTGACGGCAACGCGCTCGCGGGTCCACCCTGAACGCCTCCCCTTCGACCATTCCTCCAGGACCGAAAAATGTACCAGCTGCTCGATCCCAGCCGCTTTGTCGTCTTCATCACCGGCGCTACCTCCGGCTTCGGCGAGGCCGCCGCCCGCCGCTATGTCGCTGCCGGCGGCAAGGTGATCGCAACCGGTCGCCGTCAGGATCGGCTGGAAAAGCTGCAGGCCGAGCTTGGCGCTGACAATTGCCACATCATCGCCCTCGACGTGCAGGACCGCGCCGCCATGGAAAAGGCGATCGCCAAGCTTCCCGCGCCCTTCGACGGCGTCAATATCGTCCTCGCCAATGCCGGCCTCGCGCTTGGTTTGCAGCCTGCGGCCGAAGCCAATCTCGAAGATTGGGGGACCATGATTTCGACCAATATTTCGGGCCTCGTCTACACCGTCCGCCTGTTACTCCCCGGCCTTATCGCCCGCGGCGGCGGCCATGTCGTCACTCTGGGCTCGGTAGCCGGCGAATATGCCTATCCCGGCGGCTCGGTCTATGGCGCGACCAAGGCCTTCGTAAAACAGTTCGCCCTCAACCTCCGCTCGGACCTCCAAGGCAAGAAGGTCCGCGTCACCAATATCGAGCCGGGCCTCACCGAAACCGAGTTTTCCCTCGTTCGCTTCAAGGGCGACGAGGGCAAGGCCTCCGCGCCCTATTCCAAGACCAAGGCAATGAACGCCGACGACATCGCCGAAAGCATCTTCTGGGCAACGACGCTGCCCGCCCATGTCAACGTCAACAAGATCGAACTGATGGCGACGACGCAGGCGATCGGTCCGTTTGATATTTATCGGGAACATTGAGACTTTCCCAAGTCTCACCACCACCGCATGTCACCCCGGCCTTGAGCCGGGGCCCATCCTGATATCCCAAGATGGGTCCCCGCTTTCGCGGGGATGACAGCCGGTCGTTTGCTGAAACTACACTCCCAAAAACCGCACCGTATCCGGATCCAACGGAATCCCCTCTTCCCTCCGCTTATCCATCTCCGCCCATTCTCGATCCCCCGGCGCCATCACCCGCCCGCCTTCGCGCACGCGCGATCCCCGCAGGCTCTCGAGATAGCGTCCGATCGCGCGCAAAAACACCTCGCGCCCAGCGAACTTGTCGGGATCGATCACCAACACGAAATGCCCCATGTTGCGCGGCGTCGAGATATCGTCCCCGCCATACATCGGGATGAAATCGCCATCGAGCGTCGTCCCCGTCAGCAGCGCCGAAAACAGCGTCGCCACGCCGGCCAGCGCCGCGCCCTTATAGCCATAATCCACGCCGCCCAACGGTAGCAGCATATCCGCCTCATGCGGATCGGTCGTCGGTTGCCCATCGGGCGTTGCCGCGACACCCGCCGGCAGGTCCTTGTCGAGAGAGCGGTGCAGCAGCACGCGATTGAGCGGAATGGACGACGTCGCCATATCGAGGAGCCACGGCCGCCCCTCGGCCACCGGCGCCGCAAAGGCGAGCGGATTGGTGCCATGGAATTTCTGCGCCCCATCGAACAGCGCCACCATGGAATCGGTATTGGTCGTCGCAAAGGTCACGAACCCCTGCTCCGCCCCCGCGACGGCATAGGCCCCCGCCGCGCCGAGATGCGAGGAATGCTGGATGCCCACGGCCCCAACACCGGCTTCGCGCGCCAGTTCGATCCCAACCTCGACCGCCTTGTACGCCGCATAGTGCCCGAGCCCATCATCGGCATGGATCAGCGCACTCCCCGCCCCGCGCTTGTCGACCGTCAATTGCGGATTCTGGTTGAGCCGCCCACCGCCCAACATCCGGCAATAATGCTCGGTCAACCGCACGCCATGGCTGTCCACGCCCACGAGCGAAGCATGCAGCATCGCCCGGATCGCGGCGGCACGCGACGCTTCACTCGCCCCCGCCTCCGCCAACCGCGCCTCAACCTGGCTGCGCACCAGGGCCTCGGGAAAGCGTGGGGTGGTTTGATTGTCCATAGTGTCCTCCTGTGAGCAGTCTAGACACGCTGTCCACGAGGCGGAAGCCGAAACCTCCCCACCGTCATTGCCCGACTTGTTCGGGCAATACAACTCTCCGCGCACTCCGGACTATCCCATGGATCACCGGGACGAGCCTGGTGATGACGGCGGCGGGGCAAGCGGTATGCACTGCCCAAACCTTAACCGCACACCCTCACCCGCACTTTTTGTTGGCACGCCCCGTCCACATCGCTATTCTCCTGCGAACCTCGAAAGCACGCCCATGCCCAAAGCCCCAGACCCCATCACCCGCGATCTCTGGCACGTCGTCGCCGCCACCGACGAGCTCAATATCGGCCTCATCGAAACCACGCTCCTCCTCGATCGCCGCCTCGCCATGACCCGCGGGCTCGATGGCGAGCCGGTGGTTTGGTTCGCGACCGATGAAGAAAACGGCGAGGATATCGACGCGGAAACGGTGCTCGATCGCCTGCCGGTAAAAACCGCCTATGGCTATACCTGGACCTGCCTCGGCACACCGTCGGCCGATCTCTTCCCGATTCCTGAATTTGCCGAAGCCGACCGCGTCAACATGAGCTGCGGCTCCATCGGCATTCACGTCTCCGCTCCCCGTGCCGTCGAAAATTTCCTTGACATGGGCCACTTCCCCTACGTCCACACCGACATCCTCGGCTCCGAGCCACATACCGAGGTCAAGGAATATGACGTGGAAGTTTCGGAAGAGCGCGACGAAGTGCTCGCCACCAAGTGCAAATTTATGCAGCCGCGTGCCGCCAAATCCGCGACCCAGGCCATGGAAGTAGAATACGTCTATCGCGTGCCGCATCCCTTCTGCTCGGTGCTCTATAAATCCTGCCCCGAGGACGAAAGCCGCCGCGATGTCATCGGCATTTTCCTCCAGCCCATGACCGAAGAAACCTGCCGCGCGCATCTCCTGCAATCGATGATCGACTCGACCTCGACCATCACCGACCTGCGCCGCTTCCAGCAGACCATCTTCGGCCAGGACAAGCCGATCCTCGAAAACCAATATCCCAAGAAACTGCCGCTCGACCCGCGCTCAGAAACCCCCATACGCGCAGATAAGTCAGCCATCGCCTATCGCAGATGGCTAAACCAGAAGGGGATTACCTATGGGGTGATCCCACAGGCGAGTTGACCGCCCAACCACGGCGAGCAAAAGACGAGACACCCCGTACGCCAGGGTGGCAATCGTGACTAAAAATTCGATCGTGGCGCGATCCTCAAACTTTGGATCTGATCGACAATGCCCCTCAGTCTATCCGACCCCACCTGGTATCCCATCGCCTCGAGCGAGGACCTGCCCTTTCGCCATGTCTATCATGGCCAATTGCTCGGCCGCGAATTGGCCGTCTGGCGGGCTGACGATGGCAATGTAAATGCCTGGGAAAACCGGTGCCTCCATCGCGGCGTGCGCCTCTCCATCGGCATCAATGAGGGCCAGGAGCTGAAGTGCCAATACCACGGCTGGCGCTACGCCAATCGCTCGGCCGGATGCACCTATATTCCGGCCCACCCAGCCGATGCCCCAGCCCGCCGCATCGAAAACCGCAAATATCCCGTCCGCGAAGCTTTTGGGCTCATCTGGTCCGCCGCGAACGATGACCAGCCCTTTGCCCCCTTTCCCGGCGCCGAGGGCCACGATTGGTTTGCGCTGCGTCCCGTACCGGTCAATGCCACGCCTGAAGACGTCCTCGCCGGCCTCTCCCGTCTCGCGCCCGATGATCAATCGGTCGAGTTCATCCCCGGCCGCGCCGTTACGCTGGGCAGCGCCCATTTCTTCGTCCAGCCGGTCGATGCTGCCCGCTCGGTCATCCGCGGCATTCTGCCGGAAAAGCCGGCCGACGAGATCGCGACGCTGCGCTATTACAACGAGCAATTGACCAAGCTGCGCGACAGCCTCGAACGCGCCGCCGCCAAAAAGCCGGCGCCTGAACCGCTGCAGCCGGTCTTTGAAAAGGTGTCGGTCGAACTCTCGACCATGCCCGACATTGCCGTGCCGCGCGGCAATACGTTCCCGGTCGTCGTCAAGCGCAAGTGGCAGTCCGCCGATGGCGTCATCGGCTTCGAGCTCGCCGATCGCGATGGCAAGCATCTGCCGACCTTCCAGCCCGGCGCCCATATCGACGTGCACCTGCCCAATGGCCTCGTGCGCCAATATTCGCTGACCAACGGACCCGGCGACCTGATGAGCTACACCATCGGCGTCAAGGCCGAGAGCGCGTCCAAGGGCGGCTCGAAGGTCTTGGTCGAAAGCGTCCGCGAGGGCGACGTGCTCGCCATTTCCGAGCCGCGCAACAATTTCCCCCTCCGTCGTGACGCCACCCGCACCGTGCTCATTGCGGCCGGCATCGGCATCACGCCGCTCCTCTCCATGGCGCGTTTCCTCGACAAGTCGAGCCTCAATTACGAGCTGCATTATTTCGCCCGCGCCAGCGAAACCATGGCTTTTTCGAGCGAGCTAGACGTGCTCCACGGCCGCGTCGACCGCCACATCGGCCTCCAGCGCGAAGCCATCAAGGCCAAGGTCACCGAGGTGCTTGGCCAATACCAGTTCGCCAACCACGTCTATATCTGCGGCCCCGGCGCCATGCTTGAGATGGTGCAGGAAACCGCGACCGCGCTCGGCTGGCCCGATGAAGCCGTGCATTTCGAATATTTTGAGAACACCAAGACCATCGACGCCTCCTCGGCCTTCGATGTCGAACTCGCCCGCTCTGCCCTAACGCTCCACGTCCCGGCCGGTCGCACCATCCTCGAGACCATGCGCGAAGCGGGCCTCACCGTGCCCTCGTCCTGCGAGCAAGGCGCCTGCGGTACCTGCCTCACCGGCGTCATCGAGGGCGAAGTCGATCACCAGGACGTCTATCTCAACAAGACCGAGAAGGCGTCCAACACCTGCATGATGACCTGCGTCAGCCGCGCGAAGTCCGGTCGTCTGGTTCTGGATATCTGACAATGACCATAACGCTTTACGACTTCGAGCTCTCGGGCAACTGCTACAAGCTGCGGTTGCTGATGAACATTCTCAACGTGCCCTATGCGATTCATCCGGTTGATTTTTTCCCCGGTCGCGAACACAAGGCCGACTGGTTCCTGCGCCTCAATCCCTTCGGGCAATTACCGGTGCTGAAAGACGACGATCTCGTCCTCTCCGACTCCGGCGCCATCCTCTCCTATCTTGCGAAGAAGTACGACACATCTGGCCAATGGTTTCCCGATGACCCGGCTGTCACCGCCGAAATCCTCCGCTGGCACGCCGTCGCCGACGATATCACCGCGACCTCATCTGCTGCCCGCCTTGCACTCGGCTACAGCTATCCCTTCGATATCGAAAAAAGCCAAAAGGGCGCGCATCGCATCTTCCGCATTCTCGACGAACATCTCTGGTTCGGCGAAAAATCCGGCCGAGACTGGCTCTGCGCACCGGCCTATCCGACCACCGCCGACATCGCCTGCTTCCCCTATGTAATGCTGAGCGAAGAAGGCGGCATCGGCCGCCAGGACTACCCCGCCCTCCGCCGCTGGACCGACCGTGTGCGGCGCGTGCCGGGGTTTACGGTGATGTCCGGGATTTTCCCCGCAGGGCCGGAGAAGGTTTAGCGAAAGTCCACCCCCCACCCACCATATGTCACCCCGGCGAAGGCCGGGGCCCATCCCTGAAATCTAAAGATGGATCCCGGCTCAAGGCCGGGATGACAGCATGTGGGTGGCAAGAACAGCGGTGTAAGTGAAACCCCCTACGACTTCACCTTCCCCGTCGGCTGCGCCACCTTCCAGCTCTGATAATCATCCGCCGTGCAGCCAAACGGCGCGCGATCATCGCCGAAGCGCTTGTAGAGCTGCTCGCAGCCCCAGGTGTTCAGCGGCTCGGGCATGATGTTGTTGATCTCGATGCCGATGGAGTCGAACGCATCCGGCGCCGAGGTCACGTAGTAAAGCCAGAACCCGAAGAACGCGACAACCGCCAGCACGATCACGCCCAGGCCCGCCGCGAGACCGCGTAGGATATTCGGCCCGCGCTTGACCGTAGGCGACGGATTGGCGGCGCGCACGACGCCACGTTGTTCCTGCTCGGCATCAAATGCCGCAAGGGCCGCCTGGCGTTCGCTTTCGGTCATCTCGATGCGCTCGAGCCGGCTATCGAGCAGTATCGGCGTTTTGCTCTGCTCATGCAGCACCGCAAGGCCAACCGGCTTGCCGGCTTCATCGTAGCCGATCAGCGGCTCCTGCCCCTTGTCCATGAAGGTGCGAATGTTCCGCTTCGAAGGCGAGCGGATATTGTCGAGATAGGTCACGGCATCCTTGCCGCGCACCTTCTTGACCTCGATCACCTCGACCGGCACGACGTTCAAGCGCCCCGGCCCTGCCACCGCGCGATTAGCCCGTCCTGCCTGTAGCCCGGCAAAAAGCATTGCGATGGCGCCACCGCCAAAGAGCAACATGAAGACCGCCATGACGATGGTACGGTTCCAGAGCATGTCGAGCCCGAGGCTGAGCGTTGCGAGGTCCGGATTATCCCGCGAAACGACGAGATCAACGGTGTAATCGCCGCTGCTCAGGTCGAAAAAGGCGAGCGTGATATATTTCTGATAGTCCTGCCCGTCATAGGAATAGGTCACATTGGCTTCGCAATCGGTCAGCCCACGACGCGAGGAGCACTCGCCGTCGACCATGTCCCACTCGTCGAGAACCACCGGATCGCGGCTCACTTCCCAGTCGCGCAACAGTCCCGGCCCCTGCCACCAGGCAAGGCCAATCGCCATTGCTGAGAGGATGACGAGCGTAAACAGAAAGCCAGCCGGCACCGCGAAGGGTTTTGGCGCCAGCGTCAGCGATCGGCTCGGCAAGGGAAGTGCGACTTGGGACATGGATGCCTCTTGATGTGTCAGCGATAGGCCCGATTTCGTGGCAATGAATAGGATCACGCGCGCGTGAACCAGCCGTGACTTCACCCAAATTGTGGAAAATCTGTGCCGGCCGAACACTTTCTGCCCGAAAGTATCGCAAACAACGTCGCGCCAAACCTGTTGTCACACCGGGCAAAACCCCAAGCGGCGGCTAGCACTTTCGCCACATTCGGTCTATTGGCTTGAGCAAATCGAGGAGAAAATCCCATGATCATCGAGCCCAAGATCCGCGGCTTCATCTGCACCACCGCTCACCCCACTGGCTGCGCCACCAATGTGCAGCGCCAGATCGACCATGTCGTGATCAAGGGACCGATCCCCTCCGATCGCAAGCGCGTCCTGGTGCTTGGCTGTTCGACAGGCTATGGCCTCGCCTCGCGCATCGTCACGACCTTCGGCTCGGGCGCTGACACGGTCGGCGTCTCCTTCGAGCGCGAACCCGGCGAAGCCAAGCCCGCCTCCGCCGGCTGGTACAATAACCGCGCCTTCGAAAATCGCGCCCGCGCCGCCGGCGCCAAGGCCGTCACCATCGAAGGCGACGCCTTCTCCGACGCCGTCAAGGCCGAGACCGTCGAAGCGATCAAGTCGACCCTCGGTCAGGTCGATCTCATCGTCTATTCACTCGCCTCCCCGGTCCGCACCGACCCCAAGGACGGCGTCACCTACCGCTCGGCCATCAAGCCCTATGGCACCGCGGTCACCTCCAAGACCCTCAACACCGGCACCGGCGAAGTCTCGGAAATCTCCGTAGAGCCCGCGACCGAGGAAGAAGCCCAGGCGACCGTCAAGGTCATGGGCGGCGAAGATTGGGAACTCTGGATCAAGGCCCTGTCGGAAGCCGGCGTCCTCGCCGACGACTTCACGACCCTGAACTACACCTATCTCGGCTCCGAGCTGACCTGGCCGATCTATCACAAGGGCACGCTGGGCAAGGCCAAGGGCGATCTCGATCGCGCCGCCGCCGCCATCCGCGCCGCCCATGGCGATAATTCGGCTCATGTCGTCGCGCTCAAGGCCGTCGTAACCCAAGCGAGCTCTGCCATTCCCGTCGTGCCGCTCTACGGCACGCTGCTGATCAAGGTCGAAGACGAAATGGGCCTTGGCGAAGGCCCGATCCAGCAGATCGATCGCCTCTTCCGCGACAAGCTACAGGGCGTCATCGTTCTCGACGACGAAAGCCGCGTCCGCGTCGACGATTGGGAACTGTCCAGCGCCATGCAGGCCGAACTCAAGAAGCGCTGGGCCGTCCTCAACACGGAAAACCTCGCCGACCTCGCCGACCTGCCAAAATACCGCGAGGAATTTTTGAAGCTCTTCGGCTTCAGCGTCGGCGGCGTCGACTATTCCAAAGACGTCGATCCGCGCGTCGTAGAGTAAAAGTTTAGGGGCGCCGCGGCGCCCCTTTTCATTCCGGCGGATAGGCGTGCTCGCCGCCCTGCCAATCGCGCACGGTAAAACACCCGTCGCCGCCAGAAACCGTAGCGGCACCGATATCGGCTTTACCATGGCCACCCGGAATATCGAGCACATAAGTCGGCTGACACAGCCCCGAAATCCGACCTCGCAAAGCCGCAACCAGCGCCTGCCCCTCTTCGATGCCGATCCGGAAATGGCTCGTCCCCGGTGCCAGGTCCGGATGGTGCAGGTAATAAGGCTTGATCCGGTTCTCGACGAATCCGCGCATCAGCGCCGCCAGCGTCTCGACATCGTCGTTGACCCCGCGCAGCAGCACCGATTGGCTGAGCAACGCCACACCACCGTCAAACAACCGCTTGAAGGCCTGCCGTGCCGCCGGCGAAAACTCGCGCGGATGATTGGCATGGACAGCAAGATACGTCGTCTTGCCGCTCGACATCAGCGCCTCGACCATCGCCTCGTCGATCCGCTCCGGCTCCACCACCGGCACCCGCGTATGAAAGCGCACGATTTTAACGTGCTCAATCTTCGCCAGCCGCTGCATCAGCCCAGTCAACCGCCGCGGCGAAAGAACCAGCGGATCGCCGCCGGTGAGGATTACTTCCCAGATTTCCTCATGCGCCGCGATATACTCCATCGCCGCATCGAGTTCCGGCCCGGTCAGCGTCCCCAGCCCCTGCGGCCCCACCATCTCGCGGCGGAAGCAGAAGCGGCAATAGACCGGACAGACATGCACCGCCTTGAGCAACACCCGGTCGGGATAGCGGTGAACGATCCCTTCGACGGGCGAATGCGATAGGTCGCCGATGGGATCAGCGCGCTCTTCCGGCGTAGTCAGCAGTTCAGCTTCAGTCGGCACAAACTGGCGCGCGATCGGGTCATTGGAGTCAGCGCGGTCGATGAGTTCGAGGACGGCCGGCGTGATGCCGATTGCATAGCGCTTGGCAACCGCATCGAGCGCGCCAACATCCTGCACCAATCCGGCTTCAACAAGTGCCTTGGCGGATTTGACAAAAGTCATTCCGCCACCGGCGCCCAAAGCACCGCCTCAATCCGCTGCGCACCCGTTGCCAGCATCACCAATCGATCAAACCCCAGCGCAACCCCGCTCGCCTCAGGCATCAGCTCCAGCGCCGCGAGAAAATCCTCGTCGACCGGATAACGCTCGCCATAGATCCGCGCCTTCTCGTCCATCTCGGAGACAAAGCGAACCCGCTGCTCGGCAGCATCGGTCAGCTCGCCAAACCCATTGGCCAGCTCCACGCCACACGCATAGACTTCGAACCGCTCGGAAACCCGCCGATCGCCCGGCACCCGCCGCGCCAGCGCCGCCTCGCAGGCCGGATAGCGATCCAGAACCGTCACCCGTCCATTCCCCAGCTTCGGCTCGACTTTTTCAACGAGGATCAGGCTGAACAGATAGCTCCAACTGCGATCCTCCGGCACATCGAGCCCCACAGAGATCATCTGCGCCGCCAGCGCTTCGCCGTCCGGCACCCCCTCGGCGTCCATCGTGGCGAGCAAATCCACACCCGCATGCGCCAAAAACGCATTGGCAACACTGACCCGCTCCGCCTCGGCCCGTGGATCACACACCCGTCCGCGAAATTCGAACTGGGCAATCCCGGTCACTTCCGCCGCGAGCCGGATGATCGCCAAAGTATCGTCAATGATGGAATCGTAGCCCTCGCCTGCCCGATACCATTCGAGCATGGTGAACTCAGGATGATGCAGTGCCGAGCGCTCGCGATTGCGCCAGACATGCTGCAGGCTCGCAATCCGCGTCTCGCCTGCCGCAAGCAGCTTCTTCATGGTGAATTCGGGCGAGGTATGAAGATACATCGCCTGCCCCTCACCATCATTGCCGATCATCGTCGTCCCAAAGGCATGGAGATGCGTCTCATTGCCCGGCGAGCGCTGCAACCCCGGCGGATCGACGATGAGAAAATCCCGTTCGGCAAACCACCCGCGCACCCGCGCATCGAACCGGCTGCGCGCCAGAAGCGCCGGACGCCGATCGGCGTGGCGCTCGGGCGCCCACCAGGGCGAGGAGGATTGAGGGATCGAAGCGGTCATGCGGTTTCTTGCCGTGCCGGACTGGCGAAATGGTGCGGAATAGGATATCGGGCGCTCGACAACAGTTTATCGGCACGCGGACAGCTCAGGCTCTAGTACGCGCCATCGACACGAACAAGGAAGAAATATGGTCAAGGTCATCGCCTCGTCCCTGCGCAAAGGCCATGTGGTCGAGCAGGATGGCAACCTCCACGTCGTTCTGACTGCGGAAAACGTTCATCCCGGCAAGGGCAATTCCATCACCAACGTCAACATGCGCCGCATCTCCGATGGCGTGAAGGTCGTCGGCCGCTGGCGCACGGTGGAAATGGTCGAAAAGGCCGATGTGGACGACCGTATCTACGACTACCTCTACTCGGATGGCGAAGGGCACCATTTCATGGACCCGGACAATTACGAGCAGCTGGTTGCACCCGATGACGTCATCGGCGAACAGGCCGCCTACCTCTCCGATGGCATGAAGGTTCACCTCATGACCTTCGAAGGCGTGCCGCTCTCGATGGAACTGCCCCAGCGTATGTCGTTCGAAGTCGTCGAGACCGAGCCTGTGGTCAAGGGCCAGACGGCCTCTTCGTCCTATAAGCCAGCCGTCCTCAACAATGGCCTCCGCGTCATGGTCCCGCCCCACATCGGCGCCGGCACCCGCATCGTCATTCTCACGGAAGACAATTCGTACGTGGAGCGTGCGAAGGACTGAGCTGCGGCGGCGCTCCGCGCCGACAAAACTCCCCGGTGGGGAGTTTTGAGCAGCTCAGGCCCGGAGAGCTACGCTCGCAGGGCCCAGCGCTACCAAGTGCGCAGAACAAAAAGACGGGCCCTTTCGGGCCCGCTTTCATTTCCCCTCGATTTCCTTTTCGGCCTCATACCAAAAAAGCTCCGAGCTGTCCGCCGGCGTGCCTTCGGCAAGCCAGCGGTCATAAGCCAGTTGGCGCTGATGCATTTCCTTGGCCTTGAGCCAATACTCCGTTGCCCTCCCCTCGGGGTGTCCATCCTGTTGCGACAGGAAGTAAGCCGTTTGGCGAATCCGCTCGGCAAGGGCAGTGTTTTTCTGCATCAGCGATCTCGGTTTTGGGTCAGGACGTGTGGAGATTCAGGTTAGGGGGTGGCGAAAATAGTGGTTTTCGAGAACCGGAACGGAGCGTACTTTTGTGTACATGAGTACCGGAAGCACAGAAAACAGCCATTTGCAGCCCGCCATCACCTGAATCCCCGCACGGCCTAAGCGGCCTTTTGGTTGACGGAGGCGAGAGCGACCTGGCTCAGTTTCTTGTCGGTCGCTTCTTCTTCCTTCAGCGTTTCAGAAAGCAGTTGGGCAATGTCGTTGTGGCCGAGCTGCTTGGCCCAGGTCACGAGCGTGCCATAACGCGCGATTTCATAGTGTTCGACAGCCTGCGCAGCGGCGACCAAGCCAGCGTCGAGCGCGGTCGCGCCCTTATATTCGTCCATGATTTCCTTGCCTTCTTCAAGAATGCCAAGGATCGCATCACAGGTCTTGCCGCGGGCCGGCTTGCCTAGAATGTCAAAAACCTGCTGCAGGCGTTCCACCTGGCCTTCGGTTTCCTGGTGGTGCTGCTCGAAGCCAGCCTTCAGTTCCGGCGAAGTTGCGGCCTTTGCCATCTTCGGGAGAGCTTTGAGGATCTGCCGTTCGGCATAATAAATGTCTTTGAGAGTATCGAGAAACAGATCGTCGAGTTGCTTGTCAGCCATTTTGTGCTCGTCTCCAAGAATTTGCTTTAAAGAATTCGCTTGAGATGACGCTGCCTCTGCAACGGCGCTTCCCGTGAGTGGTTCCGCCGCAAAAATCACGATCTGGTCTGGGAACCCGCATCCCGCGTAGAGTGACCACGAGGAGATTCTGCCCCATGCCAACGTCGCTCTACCCCGCCGATTTTTACGCCGATCGGCGGACTCATACGGCCCATGCCGCGAGCCGCATTTTCGGCAGCCTTCCGAAGGGTCTCAAGCGCGACGGCGTCGCCGATATCGGCTGCGGCACCGGCACTTTCCTTGCCGCATCCGGCGCCAGCTATCGCTTCGGCATGGAAGGCGATTGGGTGCGCCCCGAAATGCTCGACGATCCCGGCATCGACTTTCGCGGGCATAACCTCGAACAGCCCTTCTCCGGGCCCAAAGTCGACCTTGTCCTCTCCCTCGAAGTCGCCGAACACTTGGCTCCAAGCCGCGCCGAGAGCTTTGTTGCCGACCTCGCCGCCATGGCCCCTGCCGTGCTTTTCTCCGCCGCCATCCCCGGTCAGGGCGGCGTCGGCCATGTCAACGAACAATGGCCAAGCTTCTGGGCCGGCCTTTTCGCTGCCCACGGCCTCAAACCCCACGACGTCATCCGCGACCAGATCTGGACCGACGACGCCATCCCCGCCTGGTACCGCCAAAACGTCATTTTGTGGCTCGACGAAAACACCGCCGATTCACTTGCATTAACGCCGACGCCGCCCGAATTGCTCGACCGCGTCCACCCCGCCTTCTGGGCAAGAGCCAATCGCGAACTGCAATATGCAAATGCACTGCCGGAGTCCGAAGTGCTTCGACGTCAGGCAGAGCAGGAACAGCAGTAGCCCCTGGCCCCCACCGTCACGGCGTCATTCCCGCGAAAGCGGGAATCCCTGCCTGCCCTAAACAGAGATCCCCGCTTTCGCGGGGATGACGCAGAGTTTTGTGTCAGTAATCATCCCTAACGCGCGGCCCAAACCAACCCTCGCCTCAAAATCGTCCGCGCCGGCTCCAGCGCCAACTCATCCGCCGTGTGCCCCAATGACGAATAAAACACGCGCCCCTGATCATGGGTCGTCGTAAACACCACCGGCATCACCACATCCTTGCGCCAGGGATGAAACTCCCCCGAAAACCGCGTCGTCGCCAGCACCTCAACCGCCGGATCGTAGTTGAGGTAATACTGCTCCGAAGTGTGCTCGAAACTCTCGATGTCAGCCATGATCGGATGATCGCTCCGCGTCACGTCGACCGTGTAGGTGATGATATTGCCCGGATGCTGCACCCAATAGCAGCTCGCCGCATAGCGAAAAGGCACGCTGGCCCGAAACGTCGTCGCCAGCCCCATATGGTACCCGGCCAGCCCTGTCCCCGCCCGGATCGCCGCGATCAGATTAGCCATCTTCTCCGGTGCCAGCGTCCCATCGGTAATGACTGGAACGACAAGATCATTGCTGCCGACATCCTCGGCCCCGAGCGCGTCGTATTCCGGCGTCACCGTGACAGCAAAACCCTCTTCCTCGAGCAGCTCCCGCACCACCTGCGCCCCTCGCTCCGGTGTATGCAGCTCCATCCCGCCCCAAACGACGAGCGCTTTCTTGGTCATAGTCCCAACCCCACCGCTTCAGTCCGATGCACACCCCGCGGCACGAACGCAAAAGCATCCTCAAGCCCCAAAAGCTTGGCCGCAAGATGCACCACGGACAGCCACATCTCCGTCCCTTGCAGTCCCGGCTCCTGCCCATCGGCAAAGGCAAAGCCCCTGCCCTCGATCCAGCGCTCACCCGCCCGCGCGATCACCAAACGCGCATTCTGCTCCGCCTCCGCCCGTCGGTGGTCGGTCTGGCTGAGACACAGCAGCAGCGGATGAATGGTATCGAGCAGGTTACACGCCGTATACGTCCGCCCCGAAAACCCGCCATAATTTCGATAGTTCAGCAGCACCGAGTCGATCGCCGCCTCCGGCCGCGGCACCGCAACGCCGAACTGCGCATAGGTCCCGCGCGTCAGCCGGTAAAACCCGTTGACGGGCTGCAACAGTCCCTCGTCCGCCGTCGGCGCCCCCCAAAGCCCCGAGCCGCGATCCTGCTTCATGGCGAGCCAGCCAAACAGCGTCTCGCGCGTCGTCCCGGTCGTAAAATATCGCGCATTGAAATAGAGCGCCGTGCCGATCGCATCGACCGCTGCCCCCGCCCCCCAGGCCCGCTCGCGCCACGTCAGCCCTTCGAGCCACAGCCGCAGTTCCGTTGCCGGAACCTCCACCGCCTCGACGCGATGCAGCGGCTGCCCACCCAGCACCTCGATAGCGTAACCGGTCGAGAGCACATTATAAAGCGCCAACCCATCGTCGCGCATCGCAACGCCCGGCTTGGGCGGCTGAAACGGATCGGGAAATAGCCCCGTCACCGGATCCTGCACCGCCTGCAGCCGCGCCAGTGTCCCCGCCACATCGAGCCCGGGCGGCACCTCCCCAAACGCCGCCGCAATCTCAATCGCATCGCATAAGTGCCGATTGCTCTTCCGCGCCGTATTGTCGTTCTCGCGCGAAACATAATCCGCGCCATCGAAATTCTCGGCCAGCACTTCGCGCCATTGCCTGGCCGCCCGATCGCCCAGCGCCTCAAGCTGTTTTCGCGTCTCGTCCCGCCGCCCCTTCCCGCGAAACCGCAAGACCTTGGCCGGCACGCCACCGACGATGGCCATTTCAGGCACATCCTTGCTGACCACCGCCCCCGCCGCAATCACCGCCCCGCGCCCGATCGTGACGCCATCGACAATCACCGCATTAGCCCCGACCCACACATCATCGCCGATGGTGATCCCCCGGCTCTCATGCTTCTGCAGATAAATCGGCACCTCGGGATCGTCATAACCATGGTTGAAGCCAACCAGCGAAGCATGGCTCGCGATCCGCACCCCATCCCCACAGCGCACCGTGCCCGAAATCATCGCATAGGGATTAACCGTGCAATGCGCGCCAAATTCCACATCCCCCCGCACCAGCGCATGCCCACCGATCCAGCTCTGCTCACCAAGCACCAATCGGGTCGTAAAAATCGCCGCCTCAGCCGCAACATAAGCACTCGGCGCAAACTCCGCCCCCGCCCGCAACGCCAGCTCCGCCTGCCGCGCGCGGTGTTCGGGGCCGTCGATGTCCTCAGGCGTCCGATCCCAGGTGAGATATTGCAGACGCGCGCGGTGCCAGCGATCGTCCATCACGCCAGCCTCTCCAGCAATTCCGGCTGCACCTCATAAAGCATGGGCTGCCCCCTAACGAACCGCTCGATCTCCTCGACAGCCATCAACCCAAGCCGCAACCTCTCGGTCCCGATCGCTCCCGCAACATGCGGCGTCAGAAACACATTGGGCAACGTAAACAGCGGCGAGTCCGCCGGCGGAATTTCCGGATCGGTCACATCGATCACCCCAAAAATCCGCCCCGTCTGCAGCTCCGCCACCAGAGCCGCCTCGTCCGCCAGCGCCCCACGCGCCGTATTGATGAACGTCGCCCCATCCTGCATCAGCTTGAGTTGTCGCGCCCCGATCATCCCTCGCGTCGAAGGCAAGGACGGCGCATGGATCGACACCACATCCGATCGCGCCATCAACACATCGAGCTCCACCAGCTCGACCCCAACGAGATCCGGATCCCCCGCCTGCACGAAGGGATCATAGAGCAGCACCGAAAAATCAAAGCTGCGCAGGAATTCGATCACCTTCCGTCCGATCCGCGACGCCCCGACAATGCCCACCGTCCGCCGGAAATTCCCGATCGCCGTATCGCCCAGCGCATAGCTCGAACGGCGCGTCGGGTCGGCCCGATAAAGATCGCGCAACGCAAAGATGTGCTTGGCCGAAAAGAGGATGGAAGCCAGCGTAAACTCGGCCACCGGCACCGCATTGGCATCCGCCGAATGCGTCACACGAATGCCCGAGGCATAGGCCGAAGGATCGATCGTGTATTTTACTGTCCCTGCGGCATGCGCGATCAGCCGCAGGTTCGGCGCCGCGCGCAACACCTCCGGGGTGATCATCGGACAGCCCCATCCGGTCACGAGAATATCCGTCTCGCCCAGCAGCCGCCGCGCCTCCGGATCGGCAAATCCATCGATTGGCGTTCGCCGCAACAGTTCGCAGCTTTCCGCGAGCCGATCCAGGCTCGGCTCGTCGAACACATGCCGCGTCTTGTCCGCCGCCATGGCGAAGAGAAGTTTTAGAGGCATCAGAACCGCTCCGGCACCATTATGGCGCTGACATCAACGCCCTCGCGGGCAAAAAGGGCTTCGAGCTCGGCAATGTCGGGCGCTGCCGGCACGGCATTGAGTGCCGCCTCGGCCTCCGCCCCTGCCGGCAGAGCCATCGCCGCCGTCACCAGCACAGTCGTGCCCGCCGGAATGTCTCCGCGCAGCTGCGGTACGATAGCCTTGGAAAAGATCAGATTGCTATTGGGCAAAGTCCGGAACGCCCGCCCGTCGCGACCACCGGCCAGGCAGACAATGGCGCTGACATCCGTCTTGCTCTTGGCAACACTCCGGCCCTTATCGTCGATATAGGTATCGGCATTGAACTCCGCCCGGTCGATGGCAAAGCCGCCTTCGGTCCCATGCAGTGCCCGTGGCGTCGTGATCCGATGCACACGGATGTGCCAAGGATTGGCTGGAATGAGCCAGGTCTCGACCGTCACATCGCTCCACGGCTTCCAAACCGCATGAAGCCTGTCGCCCGCGATCTGCGCGGTCTCATTGGTCTCGCGCACCCGATAGTGCCGCCCATCGTCGCTCAGTGCCAGGGCGCCATCGAATGCGCCGGAGTGATATGCTCGCTCATCCACCTCGACCGAAAACCCATAGCGGCTCGAATAGACGAACTTGGCGTATTTCTCGGCGCCATGCCGCATCTGCCAGTTCTGCTGCCCGCTCGACAGCGCCACCACATTGCCCTTCGTGTGAAAGCTCACCATGCCCGGATGTTTCAGCGGCACCGGCGTCTCGTCAAAATCCGCCTTGACCTCCTCCGCCGTCCAGAACGGATGATCGGCCGGCAGCGCCAGCGGCAAGAAGGCCTTAAGCGCCCAATAGGGTGACCCCGCCGAATTATAGCTCTCGGACATGAAAAGGTTGGGATAGCCATAGCCGATCGACAGCACCCCATTGCCGTGCGCAATCGGCACCTTGCTCCACCAGCGCAGGTGCCTGAGGAAGTGCCCTTTTATGACGCCCCAGGGCAGCGCATCGACATCGGCAAATGCCAGCGCGCCCCAAAAGCCGCCGCAGGCAAAGCGATAGGTGAGCGACCGCCCGAAAACGAGCGTGCCCCCATCCTCGTCGAACCAGTGCTGAATATCCCGCGCAAACGCCTTAGCGCGCGCCTTGTAGTCAGCCACCCGCTTGTCATCGCCCTTGGCAAGCTTGGCGTAGATCAGCCCATAAAAGTGCATTGCAAAGGGAATGTAATGGTCGATCCGCCGGACATTGCCGTCGCGATACCAGCCACCATCGAGGTAAAAGCCCTCAAGCTCTTCGAGATACGCATCGGTATAGGACCGGTCGAATTCGACCCCACATTCCTCAAGCCCAAGATCGACCAGGATGCGGAAAAACTTCCAGTTGTTGTCGGCATATTCGAACTTGCGCGCGTGCTTCAGATAAGCCGCGAGATTATCCTTCGCCTTCTGCGGCAGCGGTTCCCAAACCAGATGCGGCAGCATTTTGAGCGTAAAGCCGATCGCCGCAAGCTCCACCTGCCGCTGATCCGTCCCCTTCACGGTGCCCCAATACTCAGGGTGCTCCGGATCCGTGCCATTGGCGAGGCCCTGCCGATAAATCTCCCAGTGATCGAACTCGCCCCCGCCCGCCGCGAGCGGCGTCAGCCCCCAAAGCGGCCGCGCAAAGCCTTCGAGATCAGCCGCCGCCCGATCGAAATGCGCCCCCGCCCCGTCAAGCCGCACCCGCGCCCCACCTTCCGAAAAGTAGGGCAGCAGCGGCTGAAACAGATCGCGCAGCCCCTTCTCGACATCGTCCCGTGTCTTCAGCGGATTCCCAAAAAGCGGATTGGCCGTGGCCGGATCATAAGTCATTTGTTCGAAAATTCCTGGTGTCTTCCGTACGGTCCGGCATGGGCCACCCGGACAGGCCGGGTGGTGACGATCGGCGAGATCTTCGTTTCTCTGCTGAACATTCTCATCTCCATCGTCATTGCCCGATCTGTCCGGGCAATCCACCGGCAGTCACCAACGGCGTCGGAGGCACAAACCCCGGCGCGTCATAAGCGCCCTTCAGTTCGAGTGTCTCGGCAAAGTGGCAGGCGGCCTCTTGGGCGGTGCCATGGATCGGTCGCAGCACCGGCTTTTCCGTCCGGCACCTGTCCTCGGCATATTTGCAGCGCGTGTGGAACGGGCACCCTTTGGGCCGATTGCCGAGATAGGGGATTTCGCCCTTGAGTTCCTTGTTCCGCCCCTTGCGCCGCGTCGGGTCGGCAATCGGCAGCGCCTCGAGCAGCATCTCGGTATAGGGGTGTCGCGGCCGCTCGAAGAGCATTTCCGTCGGCGCATTCTCGACCACATGGCCGAGATACATCACCACCACCCGGTCGGCGATGTAGTTCACCACCCCAAGATCATGGCTGATGAAAATATAGGTCAGCCCGAACTCTTCCTTGAGATCATCGAGGAGGTTCAGCACCTGCGCCTGGATCGACACGTCCAGCGCCGAGACCGCCTCGTCGGCAATCACCAGCTTCGGGTCGAGCACCAGCGCCCGGGCAATGCCGATGCGCTGCCGCTGCCCGCCCGAAAAAGCATGCGGATAGCGCCCCACCGCATCGGCCGGAATGCCGACCTTGGCGAGCGTCGAGATCACCCGATCCTCAAGCTCCCGCCCCTTGCAGATCTTGTGTACCCGCAGCGGCTCGGCGACGATATCGAACACCCGCATATTGGGGTTCAGCGAGCTCATCGGGTCCTGAAAAATCATGCGGATATCGCGCCGGTAGGGTTTTATGGCCCTCTTGTCGAGCGCGGTCAGCTCGACCTTCTCCCCACCCTCCTGGTGATAAAAAACATGCCCCTCGCTCACCGGCTGCGCCTTGATGATGCAGCGCCCAAGAGTGGTCTTGCCGCAGCCGCTCTCCCCCACGATAGCGAGCGTTTCCCCCGCCTCCACCGTCAGGTTGATATCGTTGAGCGCCACCAGTTCGCGGCCTGCCTTGAAGAGACCGCCACCAAGGGTAAAAACCTTGGAGAGATGTTCGACGGAAAGCAGCGTCGTCATGCGAGCGCCTCCTCTTTCGTATGCGTCAGGAGATGACACCGCGCCACATGGCCCTCGCTCAACGGCGTCCGCTCGGGCCGCACGGTCGGGCATGGCGCAAAGGCATGCGGGCAGCGGCTGGTAAAGGCGCAGCCCACCGGCCGGTCTTTTGGTGACGGCACCGTGCCCTTGATCGGCTGCAATCGCGTCCGTTCGGATTTCCGCTGCAACCGCGGCACCGAACTCATTAGCGCCTGCGTATAGGGATGTTTCGGGGCCTTGAAGACCTCGAACACATCCCCCTGCTCCACCACATCGCCCAGATACATCACCGCGATATCGTCGGCCACCTCCGCCACCACCCCAAGATCATGGGTGATGAACAACATCGCCATGCCGAAATCGTCCTGCAACTGCCGCAGGAGATCGAGGATCTGGGCCTGCGTCGTCACATCGAGCGCCGTTGTCGGCTCGTCGGCGATCAGCAGTTTTGGGGTACAAGCCAGCGCCATCGCGATCATCGCGCGCTGCCTGAGACCGCCCGACAACTCAAATGGATAAGCATTCGCCCTCTCCCGCGCCCCGGGAATGCCCACCTGATCGAGCAGCGAAACCGTCCGCTCCCGCGCCTGCTTCTGCGTCAGCCGCTCATGCAGCACGATGATCTCGTCGATCTGATTGCCGATCGTGTGGACCGGCGACAGCGAACTCATCGGCTCCTGAAAAATCATCGAAATCTGCGCGCCGCGGATCGACCGCATCGCGAGACTATCGGGCTTCAATCGCGCGACATCCACCGCCCCGCCCGCGGCCTCATAAACGATCTCGCCGGTCCGGATATCGGCATTCCTATCGAGCAGCCGCAAAACCGCCCGCGCCGTCACCGACTTCCCGCACCCGCTCTCACCCACAAGCGCGAGCGTCTTGCCCGGCGTGAGTGTGAGATCCACCTGCCGCACGGCCTCGATGTCCGGCTCGTCGGGCGAGGTGAAGACGATCGACATATCGTTGATTGAAAGGAGGGGCTTGGTCATGCGCGACATCCTTGCGCTGGAACAAAGGTCCCCCTCATCCGGCGCTGCGCGCCACCTTCTCCCCGAGAGGGAGAAGAACAGAGGGGAGCCACCATTCCTCTCCCACTCGGGGAGAGGGTGGATCGGGCAAAGCCCGAGACGGGTGAGGGGGATGTTGCGTGTACCACTGAACTACCGCCCATGAGGATCCGCCGCATCACGCAGCCCATCGCCAAAAAAGTTGAGCGCCAGAATAACCACCACCACGCAGACCCCAGGCGCCAGCAGCCAAGGCGCTGTCGCCAGCGTCCGGATATTCTGCGCATCCTGCAGCAGCGTGCCCCACGATACGATCGGCGCCTGCAGCCCGAGGCCAAGGAAGGACAATGCCGTTTCCGCGAGGATCATGCCCGGAATAGCCAGCGTCGCCGCCGCAATGATGTGGCTCGTAAAACTGGGCACCATATGCCGCGTCACGATCCGCCAATCACTGGCCCCATCAAGCTGCGCCGCAGTAACGAAATCCTCGGTGCGCAATGACAGAAACCGCCCGCGCACCACACGCGCCAGCTCCGTCCAGCCAATCAAACTGAGGATCAGCGTGATGGCAAAGTAGGTTTGAAGCGCACTCCAATCCTTGGGCATGGCCGCCGCGAGCCCCAGCCAGAGCGGAATGGTCGGCATCGAGCGGATGAATTCAACGACGCGCATCACCGCACTATCGAACCAGCCGCCATAGTAGCCGGCAAACCCACCAATCACGATGCCGAAGAAGAGGCTCATGGTCACGCCGACAAGACCAATCGACAGCGAAATGCGCGTGCCGTGAATGACCCGGCTCAGCATATCCCGCCCCAGCCGATCGGCCCCGAGAATATAAAAGGGATCGCGCGGATTCTCGACGCCCATGAATTTCACCGACATCGGGATGAACCCCGCCAGCAAATACGGCTTGCTCTCGGCAAAGAATTTGACCGGCAGCCGCACCTCTTCGTCGATCACAAAAGTCCGCCGCAGCGCCACCGGATCGATCTCGGTTTTGTACCCATTCACATAGGGCCCGAATTCCCAGCCCCCATCCTCGTTGACCGCAAAGAAATGGATCCCCTGCGGCGGCGCATAGGTGTAGCGCGCGCTATAGGTGCCCGGATCGGTCGGCGCCAGAAACTCGGCGAGCAGCGCCACGAGGTAAAAAATCACGACGACCCAAAGGCTCACCAGCGCCAGCTTGTGCCGCTTGAACCGGCGCCACATCAGCCCCAACTGGCTCTCCCGCCGCGCGCGGGCCTTGGGCACATCGGCATGAATGGTCGGCTGTATCGTATCCACGGCCATCATTTGCCTCCGTAACGAATGCGCGGATCGATCAGCGCAAGGAGAATGTCGGAAATCACGGTGCCGATGACCGTCAGCACGCTGAGGAGCAGAATGATTGCGCCGGCCAGATACATGTCCTGCGTCGTCAGCGAACGCAGCAGCATCGGCCCGGCCGTCGGCAGGTTGAGCACCACCGATACGATCACCGACCCCGAAACCAGCGCCGGCAAGAGCCAGCCAATGGTCGACACCAGCGGATTCATCGCCAGCCGCACGGGATATTTGAGGATCACCCGCCATTCCGGCAGCCCCTTGGCCCGCGCGGTTACGACGTAGGGTTTCTTCAATTCATCAAGCAGGTTCGCGCGCAAAATACGGATCAGCTCCGCCGTCCCGGCCATCGACAGAACCAGGATCGGCGCCCAGGCGTGGTTCAGAAAGTCCCAGATGCGCGGCAGGCTCCAGCGGGCGTTTTCAAAGCCCGGCGAAAACAACCCGCCCAGCGTCACCCCGAACCAGGTGTAAGCCAGATACATCAGGATCAGCGCGAAGAAAAAATTCGGCACGGCCAGCCCGAGAAAGCCGCCCACAGTCGCGAGATAATCGCCCAGCGAATATTTCCGCACTGCCGCATAGATGCCGATCGGCAGCGCGATCAGCCACATGGTGATCACCGCCATGCCTTCGAGCAGCATCGAATTGCCCAGACGCCCCCAGATCAATTCGGTCACCGGCCGCTTCCATTCGAAGCTCTGGCCGAAATTGCCGGTCAGGATGCCGCCGATCCATTTGAAATATTGGACATAGAACGGCTCGCCGAGCCCATATTGCTCGCGCAGGTTGGCGATCACCCGCGGATCGACCTGCTCGCCGGTCGAAGACAGCGAGGCGATATAGGTCGTCAGATAATCGCCCGGCGGCAATTGGATAATGGCGAATGCCACGATGGAGATGGCGAACAGCGTCAGGATCATGGCGACGAGACGCCGGATGATGAACTGAACCATGAAAAGGGCCTTCCGCAGCGCTCTGGCAAATCTGCCCGAGACGATTGGGGGTAAGGGACCCCTCGCAGCCAGGGAGAACCGCGAGGGGCAGGAGCGGGTTGGAGGACAGCCCCGCTTATTCGAAGTACCAGGTCACCGGATCCATCGGCGAAGGCGTTGGGAACAGCCAGGCATTGAACATGCTCTCGGGCGCGTTCCGGAGGTTGTTGCGGATGATCGAATAGGAGTTTGGCATCAGGCTCACCCCGATCACCGGGAACTGCTCCTTGGTGATCGCCAGCACCTGGCGGAACAGTTCGCCGCGCTTGGCCGGATCGGCCTCGGCCTTCACCTGGTCGTAAAGCGCCATCTGTTCCTTTGCCCAATCGACCGGCTCTTCGGCGATTTCAGGCTTGGTGCCATTGTACCACTGCACCCACTTATAGGCCCAAACGCTCTCGTCGCTGAACGGGAAGTAGTAGCGCGGGTCCTGGATCGCCTCGATGCCGCCGTCACCGGCCCAAATCTGGGCGTCAAAGTCATTGCCCGGGCGCTTGTCGTAAAACAGCGTGCGGTCGATATTGTTGAGCTCGAGCTCGATGCCGGCCGCCTGGAACTGCAACTGCATGATTTCGAGGATATCGATCCATTCCGGCCGCAGCGCCGAAATGACGTCCACCGTGATCTTGGCCGGCTGGCCATTGCTCATCAGGCGAATACCGTCGCCGTTCATTTCCGTCAGGCCCGCCGCATCGAGATGCTGCGCGGCCAGATCGGGATCGAACTCGGTATATTGCTTGGCCAGTTCCTCGTCATAAAACTCGGATTCCGGGCGCGGCGCGACCTGGAAGGGTTCGCCTTGGCCCGTAAAGACCACGTCGATGATTTCCTGCCGGTCGATCGCGTGCGAAAGGCCCACGCGGAAGTCCTTGTTCTGGTAGAGCTCACGCTTGACCGGATCGTCGTGGTTCATGTTGAGCTGCAACACGAGCGTATTGGACGAGGACGGGATCACTTCACCCAGGTGATAGTCGCCCTGTTCCTGCCCATCAAAGAAGAGCGGCTTGTTGACCGTGGTCGCAATGTGCCGCTCCTGGAAATCGATCTCGCCATTGAGCGCCAGCAGCGTCAGTTCTTCGATACTTTCCGAGACGCGCATATCGAGATTGTCGATATAGGGAAGCTGGTTTCCCTCGCTGTCGGTCTTCCAATAATAGGGATTGCGCTTCCAGGTCAGCCGCGCCGCATTGGCGTTGAGCGGCTGGTCGATGACCCAGCCATAAAGCACCGGCAGGTCGGGGTTGGAGAAGCGGATCGTCTCAAAACCCCACGAGCAACGGTCCTGAAGGTAAAGCGCCCAGTTGGTGAAGCCCGCCGCCTGCGCTTCCGCGTCCGCGTTCTCATTGTATTTGGGGTAAAACTGGCCGCAATATTTCTTCTGCAGCGAGGTGATGTGGAGGCCATCGGTGCCGGCAATGTTCTCGAGGAACATGCCATTGGGCTTTTCGAAGGTGAATTTGAACGTCAGCTCGTCGATGACGTCCAGCGTCAGCGGATTGGTCGTGCTGTCGATCCAGCTGCCCGCGGCGTAGTTCGGGTCCTTGTAGATTTCGACGGTAAAGGCGATGTCTTCGGTGGTGAATGGCGACCCATCGCTCCACTTGACCCCATCGCGCAGCTTGAACGTATATTCCTTGGCATCGGGGCTCACTTCCCAGCTTTCCGCCAGGTTAGGCAGCACGGTCTTCCATTCATGGTCGAAGCGCACGAGGCCTTCATAGGCAACGGTCTTGACGATGATGCCATTGTCCCCGCCGCCGCGCATGCCCATGCGCCAGGTCCCGCCATATTTGCCGACACTCTCGCCATCGACGACCAGCGGATTGCTCGGCAGCCGCTCGGCCACCGGTGGTAGCTCGCCGCTTTCCACAGCCGCATCCAACACCGGCGATTGCTGCTGCGCCCAGACCGGGCCGGCTGCGGCGAGCATGGCCGAAATGGCCACCGCACCGGTCAAACCAAGATAGGTCTTCCTCATACTATCCCTCCCTTTTCCGGTGCTTTGACCGGAGATGATTTTGGCCGCCCATCCTCCCGGGATCAGCCACAAAAACTCCCGCTCAGGTGAGCGGCGAGATGTCGAGCACGACGCGTCCTTCCCGGCTCCTCCGCCGGGGCGTGAACACGATGCGGGTCAGATCGACCGCTGGCTGATATTGTTTTTCCTGGGCTTTCCGAACATCGAAAGCGACCTCGAGCGCGCCGGCATCAAAGCCGATGCGTGCCCCCGCCCCAGCCTCGCCGACGAGCACAGCGTCACCCTCGGCCCGCGCCGAAAGCGACGTCACCAATACGGACTGAAATTCACCTTCGGCGCTCTTGAATGCATAGCGATCCTCAAGCCGAACCGCTCCACCCGGCACATCGCGCTTCAGCGCCACCGTCCGCTGCAACTGCGAGAGGTCAGCCTCCGCCGGATAGGCCGCTGCCATCTCCAGCACCAGCCGATCCTCGGCTACATCATGCCCATGCTCGAGCACTTTGGCCGCATGCGCCCTGCCTTCAGCCTGCGCCTCTCCATTCACCACCGGCACCGAATGACCCAGCGAAGACGCAAAAATGTTCTGGTAGCGATCGGGCCCAAAATAGGCCTTCGAATAGCGCCCACGCCCCGGATCGGTCAGCACCACCTTGCCGCCGGCAACCACCATGAACGACCCCACGTCGTTCTGGTTGTGCATCTCGTCATTGTGCCCGCCTTTGGCGGCCAGCCGCAGCGAATTTGGGTCGTTGGGATCAAGCCGGCTGATCATCCAGCCCATCTCGTCATACCAATCTTGCAGTCCCAAAGTGGCCGGCTCGGCCTTTGCCAACGGCCAGGCAAACTGCCGAAGCGGCCAGACGAATTGGTTGAATACCTCGACGCCAAAGTCATTCTGCATGCCGAGGCCCAAAAGCCCCGGCAGATCGAGATGCTTTGCCAACAGCGACAACAGGCCGGGATGAAAACTCGGATTATGATCCGAGTCCGAAAAGCTCACCCAGACGCCTTCCGTCAGCATGGTGCGCAACGGAAACTGCGCAATGTCCCGGATGAAATCGCCGTCCAGCAGGTCGATCGCCCCACCCGTCCGCTCATGCAGCAGATGTGCGAGCACGGCATAATTGCCGAACCCATAGGTCCAGTAATCCGGCCCTTCGGACGACCCGCCCTCGCGATCGAACGTCTCGAGATAATCCGCGAGACTATGCAGACCCCGCGTGACGATCTCCGCCAGCCGCCCCATATCCGTTTCAAGATAAAGCGCTGCGCCCACAGCCCCAGCGACACAGACCGCCGTCCAATTGTTCACCTGCTTCTGCGGCGTCGTATGCAGCCACCAGTGATCGTTCCGATTGAGAAACGGCCCGACCACCCGCCGCTCGACCTCGACCCGCACGCGATCGCGCAGATTGGCCGAGAGCTGATCTCCGACCAGATAGTCGATCTCAGCCAGATCCAGCGCCGTCATTGCCGCCGCCAGATCGAGCGTTGGCCGGTCGAAGCGATCCAATTCCCGCGCATGTGCCGGCCAGGCCCAATTGGTCTCCTCGAGCCGAGCCCAAATCACACTCTCGATGGCAGCGACAAACCGCCCCTCGCCGGTCAGCCACTCGGCTAAGACCAGCCGGTAAAGCATGCTCCGGCGCGCCCGCTGCGCATCCTCATAACCCTCGCGGCGACCAGTCTCGGCAAACTCACGATAAAGCCGCGCCGGAAGCGCCGGTACGTCGGCAACAGCATCTGCTTCCGCCTGGCCCACCAGTCCGGTGAGCACATCAGCGCCCAGCCGATCCTTCACGCCAACCCATTCATCAGACCTCGCCCGAGGAAACGGCGCAAAGTCAGGCGCGCTTTCCAGCACCTCCCGAACCTGACGCACATTCCACCGCCGAAGATCCACCAATTCCCCCTTAAGCCGCGCTCGATGTTACCGGAATGCTACCGGATGGCGCCGAACCTAACGCAAGGCTATGCACAATCTTGCGCAAATTCAAGACTTTTGCGCAATTCACGCAATTTACGCAATATTGCGAGAATTGCGTTGTGGGTGGAAATGGATAGGGGATAGGATGCGCCGAAAAGCGCATCGATCTCAACAAGGGCGCTGATATTTTTATCCGTTTGGAGCCGGAGATCACGCCCTCCCAGCCTCCCCCATCAAGGGTGAGGTGCTGTCCGATGGTCGTGAACACACCTAACCCCAAACTCGATCGACACCTCCCCCTTGATGGGGGAGGCTGGGAGGGGGTGGAGGCAAGCTCGGGAAGAGAAGATAAAACGCCCCCCTCAATCCAGCCGATGCACAGTCTCGCCCTCGACCAGCGTCAGCCCCACTTCAAGGTGCTGCACCGCCCGCTCGCCTTCGAGCTGCTGCGCCAGAAGCCGGACGACGCCGCGCCCGATCGCCTCGCGATCGACCCGCACCGTGCTCAGCCGCGGATTGGCGATCCCGGCAATCGGCAGATCGTCAAAACCCATCATCGAAAAATTCTTGGGCATGGGCGAATCCTGCCCGAGCAGCGAATCCACCATCGAGACGGCCACACTGTCATTCCAGCAAAAAACCGCCGTCACGTCGTATTTTCCGGCCAAAAGGTTAGCCAAGAGATCGTGGCTCGAATGCTCGTTGGAAATCACCACCGTCGCCTCGGCATCCGGCACGCTGGCCATCGCCGCCTCAAACCCGCGTCGCCGCTGCATGATCGTGTGGCGATGCCGATAGGTATAATGAAGGATCCGGCGATGCCCCGCATCAAGCAGGTGTTTCGTCGCCATATAGGCGCCGAAAAAGTTGGCCGGCGACACTGAACTCAATCGCATCAGGGGGTCGACACCATTGGCCAACACCACGCTGATATCGGCGTCGATCGCCCATTGCGCCAGCGCTTCATCGGGATCGATCCCCGCCAACACCAGCCCATTGGCGCCGGTCTTGGCCATATGCCGCTGAATGAAATCGAGCGTCACCGTTTCTTCATTGACGAGCCGCACATCGAGCAAGATGCCCTGCTCTGCCGCCTGGGCACGCATGCCTTCGACAATGCCGTGGTAAAAGCTCGTCAGGTTCCCCATGGCGCCATTGAGCGGCACCATGGCGACGGCGCGCTTATCAAGGCTCGCCACCGCCGGCACATGCTTGCTCTTGTAGCCGAGCATCCGCGCGACGCGCTGCACGTCCCTTCGCACCGCGTCGCTGATCCCGATCTCATTGGCCAGCGCCCGCGACACGGTAGATACGGACACGCCGAGCTTTTCGGCAATATCGGCTTGGTTCGCGCGCTTGCTGGCCATGAAAAGACCCTCCTCACTCAGTTACGCAATATTTGCGTTTCTTGAGTAAAGCAAGTTTTTCCCGTTTCACGCCATTCCGAACCGTTTTCCGAGCCATTTCATCTGCTCGCGATCCTGGAACGGCCCGCCGCCCTCGTGGTTGTTAAACTCATATTCCACAATCGTTTTATCGCTGCCGGCAAAAGCCTGGTAGGCGCCATAGACGGTCGACGGCGGGCAGATATCATCCATCAGCGCCACCGAGAACAATGCCGCCGCCTGGCTTTGCCGCGCGAAATTGACGCCGTCGAAATAGCGCAGCGTTTCAAAGACTTGGCCTGACTTATCCCTGTGCTGGGCCAGGAAGCGTACAATCTCGAGATAGGGATCGCGTCCCGCAGTCCGCACCGCACGGGGGTAATCGCAGAGAAACGGCACATCCGGCATCACAGCCTTCACCCGGCTATCGATGCCAGCAACCGCCAGGGCAATGCCGCCACCCTGGCTACCGCCACAAACGGCAACGCGCTGGGGATCGACGAAATCCTGCTCGAGCAGCATGTCGACCGCACGCACGCCATCGGTAAAGAGGCGCCGGTAATAGTAGTCGTTTTTGTCGAGCACGCCCTTGGTCATCACGCCGGGAATGGAGGGCGTCGTGCCCACGGGGTCAGCCGTCGCGCCCATGCTCCAGCTACTGCCCTGACCGCGCGTATCCATGCGGAAATAGGCATAGCCCGAAGCAGCCCAATGCAGCAGTTCATGGGGAAAGCTGCGCCCGCCGCCATAGCCGATGAATTGCACGACGAGCGGCAGTTTACCTTCGCGCACCTTCGGCAAGAGCAACCAACCCTTGACCGGTTGACCGTCAAACCCCGGAAAGGTCACGTCAAAAGCTTCGATCAGCTTCAGGCTCGTTTCGGCTGGCACCATTTCGACCTTGCCGCCCGCCGCGCGCGATTGGGCCAGCGTGTCCGACCAGAAGCTGGCGAAATCACCAGGCATTTCAACGCTGCTGCGATAGGCGCCAAGCGCCGGGTGAGTGAGATCGGGAAAGGGCACGGTGCAATATCCTGGTATGGAAGTTTAGCCCAGCCTGCACCCACGCCAGTCAAAAAACCAGTCGCTGCGGTCAATTCACACAGCTAAGCCACGTAGCACGCAATCGTAAACCGATGAAACTGCAGGTTTTTGTTACTCGGTCGCAGCAATGGATCTTCCGGCAAAAACAGCGCCGCGCCTGGCCTGATAACGTCCTCACGCTCAGCTGAAACCTCATCTGGCCGCGCCACCGTTAGCGTTCCGTTGTCAGCGACGCTCACCACACCGGTGGAAAAAAGTTGCGCCAAGCGCGATTCGAGCACCAGTACATTGCCGATCTCCAACTCGCCGCCGAATTCGCGCGGATGAATCAGCACCACCTCAAGCTTTTCATGCAGATTCTCGTCTTGAGGGGAGACACTCAAGCCACTGATCGCGCAGCGATATTGGTAAGTCTGCAGGGCAAAACGGTAAAAGGCCACGGCCATATCGGTCGCGGCATCGAACCGCGCCATGGGCTGTTCGCCAAATCCGCGCTGGTCGTCTTCCTCGATCATGACCGCCCCGATTGAACGGCGCAATCTTATGTAGATTTTACGATGGCGGAAACCCTAGGCGCAGTCCCAATCCCGATGGTGTGAAATGGCGTTTTCATTAGTGCGAAACCGGGAGTACAAAATACCTCATCGACGTGAGCCCCGGGACAAGATTGTCGACCGGACAGATAGTGATATTTTGAGCGAGCCCCTAAGCTCCCGGCCAGCCCTTTTTCGGAGCGTCTCATGACCACCAAAACCCTTCTCATCGCCGCCCTTCTGGCTGGCGTCACCCTTCCCGCCGCAGCCTTTGCGCAGGATTACAATGCCGATGCCACCATTCGCATCGGCTCGCTCTATGAACCCCAGAACCTCGACAATACCGCCGGCGCCGGCCAGGGCATCAACGAAGCCTTCAATGGCAATGTCTACGAAGCCCTGTTCCAGCTGACCGATGCCGGTGCTGTCGAGCCCAAGCTCGTCGATAGCTATGAAGCCAGCGAAGACGGCCTCACCTACACTTTTAAGCTCAAGCCCGGCGTCACCTTCCACTCCGGCGATCCGCTGACCGCAGCCGATGTGAAATATTCCATCGAGCGCGTCACCGCCGAAGCCTCGAAGAGCTCGCGCAAGAAGAGCCTCTCGACCATCACCGGCATCGAAACCCCCGATGACCAGACCGTCGTGATCACGCTCTCGGCGCGCTCGATCTCGCTGCCCTACAACCTCTCCTATGTCTGGATCGTCAACGACGCCGCCACAGATATCACGGCCACCGAAGACGGCACCGGCCCGTATACGCTGGGCGAATGGCGCCGCGGTTCGGCCCTCGCCCTCGAGCGCAACGACGCCTATTGGGGTGACGCCCCGACCAATGGCGAAGTGATCTACACCTATTTCACAGATGCCACCGCGCTCAACAACGCGCTGCTGACGAACGCCGTCGACATCATCACGTCGGTCCAGAGCCCGGATTCCCTCGCCCAGTTCCAAGGCAATTCGGCCTATACGGTCACCGAAGGCGCTTCCACCACCAAGGAAATCCTCGCCTACAACGATCGCGTCGCCCCGTTCGACAACGTCAAGGTCCGCAAGGCTCTGGCCCGCGCTACCGATAAGGCCCGCCTGCTCAATTCCATCTGGGGCGAATATGGCACGCTGATCGGCTCCTTCGTGCCGCCGACCGATCCCTGGTATGTCGATCTCACCAGCGTCGATGCCTATGACGTCGACAGCGCCAAGGCCCTCCTCGCCGAAGCCGGCTATCCCGATGGCTTCGAGTTCACCCTCGACACCCCGGACTACGATCCGCATCCGATCGTCGCGCAGTTCCTGCAGTCCGAATATGCCAAGATCGGCGTCAAGGTGAACATCAACATCATCACCGCCAATGAATGGTACACCAAGGTCTACCAGGCCCACGATTTTCAGGCGACGCTGCAGGAACACGTGAACCACCGCGACATCGTCTTCTACGGCAATCCCGACTTCTACTGGGGCTATAACAACCCTGAGGTCGTCAAGCTGATCGCTGACTCTGAATCCGCCGCCACGGAAGCCGAACAGACCGAAAAGCTGACCGAAGCCAACAAGCTCATCGCCGAAGACGCCGCCAGCAACTGGCTCTACCTCTATCCCCAGATCGTCGTGTCCGCCGCCAACGTCACCGGCTACCCTGTCAACGGCCTGAACTCCCAGTTCTACGCCTACGACATCCAGAAGAGCGAATAGGCTCCCTCGCGCCGCCGTCATTGCCGGGCTTGTCCCAGCAATCCATACCGCGCCGAGCGATGGATCACCGGGACAAGCCCGGTGATGACGGCAGTTGGGAATCCATTAAACACTTCCCACCGGCCCACCAGCCGGTGGCTTTGCTTTCTGTCCCCCGCTAATATTGCGCCCGACACCGCGCAAGGAATCTCCCCCATTCTCGTCTACCTCCTCCGCCGCACGCTGATCCTTCTCGCTTCGCTTTTCGTCGCAGCGGTGGTTCTCTTTGTGCTCTTGCGCCTCCTCCCCGGCGATCCGGCCAATGCGCTCCTTGGCGTCGGCGCCACCGAGCAGCAGATCGCCGCCGCCCGCGCCCAGGTCGGCTCCGATCAGCCGCTCGCCGTGCAATTCGTCAGCTTCCTTGGCAATATTGCCCGCCTGGATCTCGGCACCTCCTTTGTCAGCCGCGCCTCTGTGCTGGAAGAAATCGGCAACCGCATGTCGGTCACCCTGCCGCTGACGTTCCTGGGCTTCTTGATCGCACTGATCCTTGCCGTTCCGCTGGGCATTCTCGCCGCCGTACGCTCCGAAAAATGGTACGGGACTGCCATTTCCGTTGTATCCCAGCTCGGCATCGCCATCCCCGTCTTCTGGGTCGGCATCCTGCTGGTCACGCTCTTTTCCATCAATCTGCGCTGGCTCCCCTCCGGCGGCTTTCCGCTCAAAGGCTGGGCCAATTTTGGCGAAGCGATCACGGGCATGATCCTCCCGGCGCTCACCATCGGCCTCGTCATGGGCGCCTCGCTCCTGCGCTATGTCCGTGCCGCGACGCTTGACGTGCTCGGCAGCGATTACCTCCGCACCGCCCGCGCGCTCGGCGCCAGTTTCCCAGAGGCGCTAATCCGCCACGGCCTCCGCAACGGCGCCGTGCCAGTGATTTCCATTCTGGGCATCGAACTCGCCAGCACCTTCCTCGGCGCCGTCGTCATCGAGCGCGTCTTCTCGCTGCCCGGCCTCGGCTCCATGCTGCTCCTCGCCATCCAGCAGCGCGATTATCCCAATGTGCAGGGCGTCCTCTTCATTTCGACCCTCCTTGTCCTCCTCATCGGCTTTGCCGCCGACATCGCCCAGCGCCTGATCGATCCGCGCCTCCGCTCAACCGGGAGCGCCCGCGAATGACCACCGAAATCATCACCGCGCCGCAACGCCAGCGCCGCCCGCTCATTCTCTGGGCCGGCCTCATCCTCGTCGGCCTCCACGTCTTTGCCGGGCTCCTCAGCCTCGTCTGGCTGCCCTATGACCCGACTGCCATGGCCGGCGGCCGCCTCGAAGGCCCGAGCCTTCTCCATTGGGTCGGCACGGACAGGCTCGGCCGCGATCTATTCACCCAGATGATGATCGGCAGCCGTATCGCGCTCACCGTGGGCCTCGGCGCCGTCGCCATCGGCGCCGCCATTGGCGTTACCCTCGGTATTCTGTCTGCTTTCGCTACCCGCTGGCTCGACGATGCCCTTGCCGCCACTCTCGACATCCTGATTGCCTTCCCGACCCTGCTTATCGCCATGCTTGTCGTTGCCGCCAGCGACACGGCTAATCTCTGGTCCGCCATCATCGCGCTCGGCATCGCTCTCTCGGCCATCGTCGCGCGCCTCACCCGCATTCTCGCCAAGCGCGTGTTGGTAATGGACTACATCACCGCCGCCCGCACCTCGGGTAGCAGCTGGCCGAAAATCGTCGCCATCCATATCCTCCCCAATATTTGGCCGACCCTGGCGGTCAATTTCGCCCTGCAATTCGGCCTTGCCGTCATCGCCGAGGCGTCTCTCTCCTATCTCGGCCTTGGCGCCCCGCCGCCCAACGCCTCCTGGGGCCGCATCCTGCAAGAGGCACAAGGCACGGTTTACACTGCCCCCCTCGGCGCCATTGCTCCCGGCATCGCGCTCGTCTCCCTCGCCATTGGCGTCAACCTGCTCGCCGACGGCCTCCGCGACGCCATCGACCCCACGAGGCGCGCCCGATGACCGATCTCCTCACGCTCAACAATCTCTCAGTCTCGACCGGCACCAAGACGCTGATCCACGGCCTCTCCCTCTCCCTCGAAAAGGGCGAACGCCTCGGCCTCATCGGCGAATCCGGTTCCGGAAAATCCCTCACCGCCCTCGCCGCCACCGGCCTACTCCCCGCCGGCCTCCGCGCCAGCGGCTCCGCAATTCTAGCGGGCACAGAAGTCATCGGCGCCCCCGAGCGCCAGCTCAACACGCTCCGCGGCACCGCCGTCGCCATCGTCTTCCAGGAGCCGCTGACCGCGCTTGACCCACTCATGCGCGTCGGCAAACAGGTTGCCGAACCCCTCGCCCGCCGCGCCAAGCGCGATGGCAAGCCGCTCCCTGGCACCGCCCTCGATCAAGCCGTCCTTGCCCTCCTCACCGAAGTCGCCCTGCCCGATCCGCCGCGCATCGCCCGTGCCTACCCGCACGAACTCTCCGGTGGCCAACGCCAGCGCGTCGCCGTTGCCATGGCCCTCGCCTGCAAGCCTGATCTCTTGATTGCCGACGAGCCGACCACTGCGCTCGACGTCACCACCCAGGCCGAAATCCTCGCCCTGATCGACCGTCTCGTCCGCGAGCGCAACATGGCGCTCCTCTTCATCAGCCACGACCTCCCCGTCGTCGCCAACACCGTCAGCCGCGTCATCGTCCTCCGCCAGGGCGAAGCCGTCGAAGCCGGCACCGTCGCCGACGTCTTCGGTAATCCCCAGCACGATTACACCAAAAGCCTCCTCGCCGCCGCGCGCAGCTTTGATCGGGCCTTGGAGGGCACGCCATGACCCTCATCCAGGTCCAAAATCTCAATTTCGGCTATAGCGCTACTCGACAAATCCTCTCCGATATCAACCTCGATATCGCCCCCGGCGACACGGTCGGTCTCGTTGGCGAAAGCGGCTCGGGCAAGACCACGCTCCTCCGCCTCCTCCTCGGGCTCGCCCGCCCGGACAGCGGCAGCATCACCTTCGACGGCCAAGACCTCGACACCGGCAACCGCGCTTTCATGCGCCAGTTCCGCCGCCAGGCGCAAATCGTCTTCCAGGACCCCTATTCCTCGCTCGATCCGCGCCAGACCATTTTTTCGATCATCGCCGAGCCGCTGCGCTCCCTGAAAATCGACGGCGATCACCGCCAGATGGTCGCCGACGCCCTCGAAGCCGTCGGTCTCGACCGCGACGCCGCCACCCGCTATCCCCATCAGTTCTCCGGCGGCCAGCGCCAGCGCATCGCCATCGCCCGCGCCATCGTCGCCCGTCCGCGCTTCCTCCTCGCCGATGAAGCCGTCAGCGCGCTCGATCTCACCACCCGCACCCGCATCGTCGATCTCCTCGCGCGTCTCAGCGCGGAGATGACTCTGCTTTTCGTCTCCCACGATATTGGCGTCGTCGCCGCCCTCTGCCGCCGCATCGTCATCCTCGAAAAAGGCCGGATCGTGGAACAAGGCGAAACCGCCAAAATCCTCAAAAACCCGCAGCATCCCTATACGCAGCGCCTGCTCGCCAGCGTGCCGCGCCTCACCGTCAACGAGATTTCATCATGACCGATTACCCCACCCAATATGCCGATTGGCAGGCAAAGCGCCTCGCCGCCCTTAAAGCTCCGAATGGCTGGCTCAATATCATCGCCCGCGTCTGGCTCGCCGAAGGCACGGTCACCGTCGGCAGCGCCGCCGACAATGACATCATCCTCTCCTCCGGCCCGTCGCATATCGGCAGCCTCACCCAAGACGCCGATGGCCAGGTGACTTACACGCCCGAAGACGGCGCCCCTCAGGTTCTCGAACTCTCGAAATACAATCCGCCGCGCTTCACCGCCGGCAATCTTCTCCTCGAGGTAACGACCCTCAACGGCGAAAACGCCCTCCGCGTCCGCGACACCACGTCGGATGCCCCCGAAAAGCTGCAGCCACTTGAGTATTTCCCGCTCGATCCCACCTGGCGCGTCGTGGCAGATTGGGTGCAGCTCGAAACCGCCAAGGGCCTCACCATTGACACGTCCAAGTCAATCCCGACCGATGTCGAAGCCACCCACAAAGCCGTCTTCACCCGCGATGGCGTCACCTACGAACTCCTCGCCACCCATGGCACGCCGGAGTCTCCCCAGTTCGTCATCCGCGACCAGACGTCGAAGGACTCGACCTACGCCGCCTGCCGCTTCGTCTTCGGCGAAGATGTTACGGACAAGACCATCGTTCTCGACTTCAACAAGGCCGTAAACCCGCCCTGCGCCTTCACCGAGCACGCCGTCTGCCCGCTTCCGCCAGCCGAAAACGTCCTCCCCATCCGCATCGAAGCCGGCGAAAAGCGCCTGCACGACTAAGCGGTCACCCACTGCGCCGATCCAAGTCCCCGATTGTCACACCGGCCTTGAGCCGGGGCCCATCCCCGGATCGCAAGATGGATCTCGGCTCAAGGCCGGGACGACGGCCGATGGCTCGCAGGCCACGCAACAAAAGCGATACGTCCCTCGCCCTTCAAGGGGGAGGCTAGGTGGGGTCTACACCCCCAAACAAAAAAGGCCGGCATCGCTGCCAGCCTTCTCATAAAATTCTCTTGCCGTTCTAACGCCGTATGGCGCGAACCAGAGCAATAAGAATACAGGCGCCCAGAAGGCCCGCGATCAGGTAGCCAAGCCAGCCACCGAAGGAAACTCCGAGAATACCGAAAAGGAAGCTCGCAATCGCCGCGCCGACAATGCCGAGGACGATGTTGAGAAAAATCCCGGTATTGGTCTTCATGATGTTGGAGGCGATCCAACCTGCAATACCGCCGATGATGATGGCTGCAATCCAGCCAATGCCTGCGTCGCCCATGTCATAAACCCCACTGTTGAGCGCGACATTTCAAATGCCGCACTATCCAACGTTCCGCTCACGGATTCGGTTGCGGCCGCAGAGTCGAAAAGCCCAACAAATCCGGGAGCTTCGCCCGAATTCAGAACTCGAAGCTCCAATCGTCATCCTGAGGCGTGAACCGCCCCATGCTCGGTGCTGACCAACCGCGCCCGATCGAATAGAGCCGCACCCAGCACGTGACGACCCCATTGGGATGCTTGGCGCAATCCGTCGCTTCGAGCCGGATGCGCTTTTCGACCACGGCGACACGGTCGCGTTCGAGAATTCGTGGATTGGCCAACATGGCGTCGATCGCCTGCGTGGGTGTAGGACCACCCGCAACAAGGGGCGCTTCGCTGGAGCTGCACCCGCACAGAAATACCAGCCCCACCAGCACTGCGGCGTAGAACGGCGGCTTCATGGAACCCTCCTGGGTCTCAGGTGTCCACTCTAACACGGCGCCGGTAAATTCCCGGTTGAGGTCGAACTACAAACAATACCGATGTCCCAGGTTTAGCCCGCCCTAAGTTTCTGCCGGGAAACTCCAAAAAAGCCGGTTTTCCTATTGGCTCGCGGGCGACAATGCCGCTAGTTTGGCGCCGCCCCGGTTCCATACCAGTCTGTCGAGACGCCCATGAACGCCAATTCCATTTTCGCCCAGATCGTCGCTGCCGTTGGCGCCGTTGCCGTTGCGGTCCGCCATTCCGGCGATGGTCCGCGCCCGCCCGTTTTTGGCGCCAAACCCTCCATTCCCGAGCCCAAGGCCCAGGGCAGCATTCCGACGCTGAAAATGCCGACCGCCAAGGGCTGGGAAGGCGATCATAAGCCACAGGCTGCTGCGGGCCTCAAGGTCAATGCCTTCGCCAAGGGGCTGGACCATCCGCGCCAGGTCTATGTCCTCCCCAATGCCGACGTGCTCGTCGCCGAATCCATGGGTGAGTCTGGCAAGCCAAGCTCGCTTTTCGACCACGCCATGTCGGTCACCATGCAGCGTGCCCGCGCCTCGGGCGATAGCCCGAACCGTATCATTCTCCTCCGCGATGCCGATGGCGATGGCGTCGCCGAAATCCGCCACACCTATATCGCCAATGTCCGCCAGCCCTATGGCATGGCCTTGATCGGCTCGACGCTCTATGTCGGCGCCAGCGATGCGCTTTACGCCTATCCGTATGATCCCGCCGTTACCAGCATCACGGCTCCCGGCAAGAAGCTGATGGACCTCGTTCCCGGTGGCCATTGGACGCGCAATCTCATCGCCAGCAAGGACGGCACAAAACTCTATGTCGCCGTCGGCTCGCTCAGCAATATCGGCGATGCCGGCATCGCTGCTGAAGAAAACCGCGCCTGCATCCACGAATATGACATCGCCACCGGCACCTCGCGCATCTATGGCGCAGGCCTCCGCAATCCCGTCGGCATGGCTTGGGAGCCGACGACCAATACGCTCTTCACGGTCGTAAACGAGCGCGATGGCCTCGGCGACGAAACCCCGCCCGACTATCTGACCTCGGTGCGCGATGGCGGCTTCTATGGCTGGCCCTATTCCTATTGGGGCGTGGTCGATGATCGCGTCACCCAGAACCCCTCTCGTTCGGCCGCGACGCAGGATCATCCGGACTACGCCCTCGGCGGCCACACGGCCTCTCTCGGCCTCACCTGGGTGCCCGAAAACACCCTGCCCGGCTTCCCCGCCGGCATGGCCATCGGCCAGCACGGCTCCTGGAACCGCAGCAAACTGAGCGGCTATAAGCTGACCTTCGTCGCCTTCGAAAACGGCAAGCCCACCGGCCTGCCGCGCGACATCCTCACTGGCTTCCTCTCAGCCGATGAGAAGTATTCCTATGGCCGCCCCGTCGGCGTCACCGTCGCGGCCGACGGCGCACTGCTCATGGCCGACGATGTCGGCGACGTCATCTGGCGCGTCACCGGCGCCTGATCGACCATGACGGCCCTCAAGCACGCTGCAACCGCGCTCTTCCTCACGCTCGTTGGCCTCGGCTCTGCCGGGGCTGCGGAGACGCTGACCATCGGCGTGCAAGAAAGCGGCACCGTGCAATGGGAGATCGAGACCATAAAATCTATGGGCCTCGATAAGGCGCATGATCTCGACCTCGTCGTGCGCCCGCTCGCCGATAGCCGCGCCGGCCAGATCGCACTCCAGACCGGCGCCGTCGACGTTATCCTGTCCGATTTCGTCTGGGTCTCGGTCCAGCGCAATTCCGGCAATATGGTCGCCATGGTGCCCCATTCGCTCGCCGTCGGCGGCATGATGATTCCCGCTGGTAGCGACATCGCCTCGGTCGCCGATCTCGACGGCAAGGTCATCGGCGTTGCCGGCGGCCCAGCCGACAAAAGTTGGGTCATTCTTCAGGCCTATTTCGCCCACGAAACCGGCAAGACTCTTGCCGAAGCCGCAGAGCCCCGCTTCGGCGCCCCGCCGCTCGTCAACGAACTTCTCGCCAGCGCCAAGATCGAAGCCGGCCTCAATTTCTGGCAGTGGAACGCCCGCGCCGCCGCATCTGGCGCCACCGAATTGCTCTCGGTAAAAGCCATGCTGGCCGACCTTGGCATCGCGACACCCCCGCACCTCCTCGGCTGGACGTTCACCGACGTGACGGCCGCGGCAAAGCCCGAAGCCCTCAAGCGTTTTCTCGACGCCTCGTTCGCCGCCAAGGACGTGCTCCGCACCGATGACTCGGCCTGGGAACACCTCATAGACCTGATGGGCGCCGCCGACGACCCCGCGCTGTTCGAGGCCCTCAAATCCGGCTACCGCGCCGGCATCGTCACCGCCTACGATCCCGCGGACACCTCCGCCGCCGAAAAGACTTTCGCACTCCTCGCCGAATTCGGCGGCAGTGATGTGGTCGGCGATGACACGACCCTTGCCGAGGGCACCTTCTGGCCCGGCTACAGCAAGTAGTTTTGGTGCCATCCGCGCAACGCCATCATCGTTTCCTTGAGCTGGCCTCCATCCCGCTCCTGCTGCTCTTCTGGCAAGTGCTGGCCATGCTCATGGCCCAGCGCCTTTTCCCGACGCCCCTCGCGGTCGGCGCCGAACTCATTCATCTCGCCACCGCCGAACGCCTGCTGCCTGATCTCGGGCAAACCCTTATCCGCGCCGGCCTCGGCTTCTTCCTCGCCATGGTGCTCGGCACCGCGCTTGGCCTCGTCCTCGGCCGCGTCCGCAGTCTCGACCGGCTCTTTTCCGGCTGGCTCATCGTCGGGCTCAACCTGCCCGCCATCGTCGTCGCGATCCTGTTTTACATCTGGCTCGGCCTCACCGAGACCGCGCTGATTGCCGCCGTCGTCGTCAACAAGCTCCCCCTCGTCGCCGCTACCATCCGCGAAGGCGTCCGCAGCTTTGCGCCCGAATATGACGAACTCGCCCGCGCCATGCGCTGGCCCCTCGCCCGGCGCCTCCGCCTCGTCTTCATCCCCCAGCTCATGCCCTTCGTGCTCGCCGCCGCGCGCACGGGCCTCTCGCTGATCTGGAAAATCGTCCTCGTCTTCGAAGTCCTGGGCAGCGATGGCGGCGTCGGCTACCGCGTCAGCCTCTTTTTCCAGTTCTTCGACATCACCGGCATCCTGGCCTACACCGCCGCCTTCATCGCCGTCGTCCTCGCGGTCGAATACGGCCTCCTGCGCCCCCTCGAACACAAGGTCCTCAAATGGCGCGCGGACCCAGCCTGAACCTGACCATCGCCGAAAAGCGCTACGCCGCCGGCGCTGCGCCGGTCCTGGCCGGCATCGATCTCACTATCGCCGCGGGAAGCGTCACCGCCATCCTCGGCCCCTCCGGCATCGGCAAATCCACCCTGCTCCGGCTGATTGCTGGCCTCGACACGCAGTTCACTGGCTCCATCCAAATTGACGGCCAGTCACCAATCGACGCCCCGTCCCCCGGCTTCGTCTTTCAGGACCCCCGCCTCCTCCCCTGGCTCACCGTCCTCGACAACATCCGCACCGCCGGCCAAGGCGTCGATACCGCCACCGCCCTGTCCGCCCTTGAGCGCACTGGCCTCACCACCGCTGCAAATCTCTACCCCCGCCAACTCTCCGGTGGCATGCAGCGCCGCGCCAGCCTCGCCCGTGCCTTGGCAATGAGCTCCGGCCTTCTGCTGCTGGACGAACCCTTCGTTTCCCTCGACCGCGCTCTCGTCAGCGAAATGCAGGACTTGGTTGCCGATATCATCACTGCCGACAAGCCCACGACGCTGCTCGTCACCCACATGCCCGAAGACGCCGCCAGATTAGCGGGCCGCGTACTGATCCTTGCGGGTCAGCCCGCAAAGGTGGTGGCGGACCTCGCCTTGCCCGCGCCAATCGCTATGCGCGAGCGCCAGACCATCGCTAGCTATGTCGAGATGATCGAAGCCGCTACCGATTACCGTCGTATTCCAGCGGAATGACGATCGGGAATTTTTCCTGTCCCGCCGGAGGCGGTGGTAACGGCGAACTGGCCCATGCAAGGTCTGTTGCGGCCTTATCCAGCGCGGGGAAACCGCTCGATTGAGCAATACTGACCGATTGCACTTGGCCACTCGCGTCAATGTTGAACCTAAGCATTACCACGCCTCCCTGCCCGCGCCGCCCCTCATTGGGGTTTCGCTTCCGACGAGCAAGATGCCGCAACACGCTGTTCTGCCAGCTCTGGATCTGCGACGCACTCGGCTCCGCCGAAACTGCCTGCTGCGGCGCCGCGACCTGCTCAGCCTTCTCGGCCGCCGGCTTCGGCGCCGCCGCAACGCTCGCCGCTGACGGTGGCGGCGCCGTTTTCCGCTGTGGCGGCGGCGTAAACTTCGTCGCCGGCGTTTCAGCGCGAATATCGGCAATCCGCTGCGGCATCGCCACCGGCATCGGCATATTCGGATCCAACGGTTCTGGTTCTGGCTCAGGCTCGACCGGTTCTACAACCGGGGGTTCCTCAACCGGGTCAACCTCCGGCACCACCTCCGCCTGCCGCTCGATCACCACAGCCGGCTCGGGCACCTCTGCCTCGGGTACCTCGATCACCGGCTCTGCCGTCTCGACAGGCGCTGGCTCAGGTTCAGGTATAGACTCAGGCTCAACCGCAGCCATACGCGCAACCGGCTCGGGCTCTGAGACTTCCGCTGGCGGGGGCTCTTCTAAAACCGGCTGCACTTCCTCGGCAAACGGCGGCGCCTCTTCAACCACCGGCTCGGGTTCATCCAGTGGCTTCACCTCTTCTATTGACTCCGGCTCATCCACCGGTTCTGCCTCAGGATCCGGTTCCGCCTCAGTCTCCGGCGCCGCCTCCGAAGCCGTGGTCGGCGCACCCTCGGCGATCTCAAGCTCTTCTTCTGCCGGCGAGGTTACGAATTCGGCAAATTCCACCGTCATCGCCCCGGCCGGTTCTCCAGCCGGTTCCGCCGGCACGAACCGCTGATAGGCCCAGACACCCGAGCCGATCCCCGACAGCACGATCAAGCTCGCTGTCGCCCAAAGCGCCAGTTCGCCCCGCGTGGTGCGCAAAAAATCTTCGGGACTAAAACTGTCTCCGGTCAGTTTCATTGCGCCGCTGGAGCCTCAGGCAAAGCAACCCCATTGGCGCTTTCGACCCCAACGAGCGCGATCCGCAAATAGCCGGCCTCGCGCAACAGGTTCATCACCGCCATCAGTTCGCCATAGGCGACGTCCTGGTCGGCCCGCAAAAACACCCGCGTCTCACGATCCCCCTTGGTCACCGCGTCAAGCTGCGCCTGCAAAGCGTCGCGCGCCACTGCGTCGTTATCGATGGCAAGGCTGAGATCGCCCTTGAGCGTCACAAACAGCGGCTCATCGGGTCGCGGCGCTGGCGTCGCGTTCGACACCGGCAGGTCGACATTGACATCGACCGTCGCCAAAGGCGCCGCCACCATGAAGATGATCAGCAGCACCAGCATGACGTCGATAAAGGGCGTCACATTGATCTCGTGATTGATCTCGAGATCGTCGCCGCCGCTATCCTTGATCCGCCCAGCCATGGCCTATTCCGCCGCCTTAGCGCTCGAAACGCGACCATGCAGCGCCACGCGATCGAGATCCCGGCTCACCACCCGTTCGATCCCCGCCGATACATCGGCCAGCACCTGCCGATAGCCCGTCACCGAGCGCGCGAAGGCATTGTAGATCACCACCGCCGGAATAGCCGCGACAAGCCCAAATGCCGTCGCGAGCAGCGCCTCTGCGATACCCGGCGCCACGACGGCGAGGTTTGTCGTCTGCGTCTCGGCGATCCCGACAAAGGCATTCATGATGCCCCAGACGGTCCCAAAGAGGCCGACGAACGGCCCCACAGAACCGACCGACGCCAAAATCCCAAGGCTCTTGGAAATCTTGCGGCCGGCGGCCACCTCGATCCGCGACAGCCGCGAGGAAACACGTTCCTTGATACCGCCGGGATCAACCCGCCCCAGCATATCGCTTGAGGCGTCCATTTCTTCCTGCGCCGCCGCCACCAGCATTGCGCCGACCCCGCGCCGCTGCCGCATCGTCTCGGCCAGGTCGCGGAGGCTTTGGGCCTTCGAAACATCGCGCAGTGTCGCCAGCGCCCGTCGCCGCGCGCCTGCGAGCTGCAGGGTCTTAAACAACCAGATGGTCAGGGTCACGACAGCCGCTGTCACAAGCCCGATCATCACGCCTTTGACGACGTAATCCGCCGCCATGAACATGCCCCAGGGCGATAGGTCATGCCCCTGTAACCCGGTTTCGACACCAACTGCCGGCTCAGCCGGAACATCCACAACGGCAGGCACAGTCTCCGTCTCCGGCACAACTGCTGGCGCAACGACATCCGGCACAGGGCTGACCGGTGCGACATCCTGCGCCATAGAAAAGCCCGTGATCCCAGCCAAAACCAACGCAACCGTTGCCATTCGCTGCATCAGGCCCAAGGCCGTTTTCCGCTCTGCCATGTCACACCTCTCGGCAGTCTGCTGCCGTCATCGCACCACGCGCCGAAATTCGTCGCGCGTCACCCCTTAATAAAGGTGACCATCGAAGTCAACAATTCTGGAAAGGCCGCGCAAAAAGCGTTGTGCGCTATGACATAAGTTATAAAATATTGAAATGACAGCTTTGGTCACACGACCTATGTTCGCTGGAAATCGGAGCTTCCATGGCCATAGCCTCACTGCGTTCCGCGCTCAAAGAGCGGACCGCCGCGCTCCACCACCAGCTTGATCAGCAGGTGGGGGAGTTCACTGCCCAAGACGACTACGCAGACTATGTCACGCGCAGCTATCTTTTTCGTGCGACCATAGAGCCACGCCTTGCCGGCGACGGCTGGCAGTCCCCGCTCTTGGCCGACGTCATGGCGCAGGATCTGGCCGATCTCGGCCGCTCCGTGCCCAAGACGCAAACCAGTGAAACGCCGCGCGCCAATCGCGGCGAACGCCTCGGCATGCTCTATGTCATCGAAGGCTCCAGCGTCGGCGCCCGCCTCCTGTTGCGCCGTGCCAAGGCAATCGGTTTCTCCGAAGATTTCGGCGCCCGTCATCTCGGCCATCAGGCCGGCGACACCGCACGCTGGCCGCAGTTCCTCTTCGTTCTGGAACAGACCCCCGCCGCCGAGCATGAAGACGTGCTGCGCGCCAGCGAAGACGCCTTCCGCCTCGCCCTCGATGCCTACACGGTTGCGGCCCCATGAACGCCCAGACCAAGGTCGACCTGACCAATTGTGATCGCGAACCCATCCACATTCCGGGCAGCATTCAGCCCCATGGATGCCTCCTCGCCTGTGACATGTCCGCCGTCACCGTTCTGCGTCATTCAGAAAATTGTGCTGGCATTATTGGCGTCGAAGGCGATCTCATCGGCCGCTCGCTGCCCGAAGTGCTAGGCGATCAGGTTTCCCATAACATTCGCAACGCTCTCTCGCGCACGCAGGAAGGCGCCCGCTCTTCGCTGCTCTTTGGCGAACTGCTGCCTAATGGCCGCCGCTATGACATCGCGGTCCACCGCTTCAAGGGCAATGCCATCATCGAGCTTGAGCCGGCCGAAAGCGAGATTGCTCAGCCGCTTGAACTGACCCGCGCCATGCTCGGCCGCATTCAGCAGATCACGACGACTGATCGCCTGATCCGCGACACGGCTCGCCTGATCCAGGGCATGCTCGGCTATGATCGCGTCATGATCTACCAGTTCGGCTCCGATGGCGCCGGCAAAGTGATGAGCGAAGCCAAGCGCCCCGATCTCGAAAGTTTCCTCGGCCAATATTTCCCTGCCAGCGACATCCCGCAACAGGCCCGTGCGCTCTATCTCAAGAACACGATCCGCATCATTTCCGACGCCAATTTCGAGCGAATTCCAGTCAATCCGGTGCTCGACATCTCCGGCGAGCCGCTCGACCTTTCATTCGCGCATCTGCGCAGCGTTTCCCCCATCCATTGCGAATACCTCCGCAATATGGGCGTCGGCGCCTCGATGTCGATTTCCATCATCATCGATGGTGAGCTGTGGGGGCTGATCGCCTGCCACCACTATGGCCCGCGCACGCTGTCGATGGCGCAGCGGGTCGCTGCCGAAATGTTCGGCGAGTTTTTCTCGCTCCATCTCAATGCCCTCCACAATCGGCGCCTCCTCGAAGCCGTCACCACGGCGCGCCGCGCGCTCGACGAATTCCTTGGCCTCGCTGTCGGGGCAGAGGACATCAATCAGCTCTTCCGCGATCATCTGAGCGATTTCGGCAATCTCATACCGTCCGATGGTCTTGCCATGTGGATCGACGGCAAGCTCGTTAGTTCAGGCGCGACGCCACCGCCCGAAGCGATTCCCGGCCTCGCACGGTTCGCGCAGACCGTTGCCGAAGGCTGTATCTGGGCCACCAACAAATTGGCCAATGTCTTCCCCGGCGCCGAGGAATATGCATCGACCGCTGCAGGCGTTCTCATCGTGCCACTCTCGCAGCGGCCGCGCGATTTCCTGTTCTATTTCCGCAAGGAACTGGTGCAGACGCTCGATTGGGCCGGCAATCCGGATAAAGTCTACGAAACCGGCCCGCTCGGCGATCGCCTGACACCGCGCAAGAGCTTCGCCATCTGGAAAGAGACGGTTCACCAGCAATCCGCGCCCTGGACCGAGCAGGAACGCGAGTTCGGTGAAGCCGCCCGCGCCGCCCTCGTCGGTGTCATCCTGCAACATTCGGAACTGCTGGCCGATGAGCGCGCCAAGGCCGAAGTGCGCCAGCGCATGCTCAACGAAGAGCTGAACCACCGCGTCAAGAACATCCTCGCGGTTATCAAATCGTTGGTCACAAGCCCCGACCAGACCGGCCAGAGCCTCGAAAACTATGTCGAATCTCTGCGCGGCCGCATCCATGCCCTCTCGCTCGCCCATGATCAGGTCATTCGCGGCGATGGTGGCGGCTCCCTGGTCGATCTGCTCAATGCAGAATTGACCCCCTACCGCACGGGAACATCGAGCATCGTGCTATCGGGCCCCGGTGTCTGGATGGATGCGCGCGCCTTTTCAATCATGGCGCTGGTGCTACACGAGCTTTCGACCAATGCTGCCAAATATGGCGCCCTCTCCCGCCCCGGTGCTACGCTCAGCGTCACCTGGAGCATCGACGATGTCGGTGGCTGCAATATCGTCTGGCAGGAAAGCGATGGCCCCGAAGTCACCCCGCCCAGCCGCCGCGGCTTCGGCACGGTGCTGATCGATCGCAGCATTCCCTTCGATCTCGGCGGAGAAAGCGACGTCCAATACCTTCGCGAGGGCGTTTTTGCCCGGTTCCGTATTCCGCCCCGCTTCATCGCCATTCGTAACGTTCCGGCGCCGACCCCGGTCGAAACGTCCCATCCTTCGGTGGTCGCAGACACTGACCTCACCGGCAAGCATGTGCTCGTCGTTGAAGATCAGATGCTGATCGCCATGGATCTCGAACGCCTTCTGGTCGATGCGGGCATGGAGGTCGATGCCGTCGCCACTTCGCATCGCGAAGCCAGCGCCGCCCTGTCGCGGAACAGACCGGATATCGCGATCCTCGACGTCAATCTGGGCGAAGAAACCTCGGAACCCATCGCCCGCCAACTGCTGGCCGACGGCATCCCCTTCATCTTCGCTACGGGCTATGGCGAAGCTGGCAGCATCCCGACTGCCTTTGAGGGCATCGGCGTCGTCCGTAAGCCCTACGACCAGGATTCCATCCTGCGCCAATTGCGCGAAGCCCTGAGCAAAGCGAAGTAACGGACGATCACCTCGCTTTTGACCCCGGCGAAAGAGACGGGGCCAGCCACTGCAGACGCTTTGGGCGCTCGGACTGTCCCACACACCGCCCTTCCCTCGGGCCTGACCCGAGGGCCGATGCGGGAGCCACAAACATTCAGTGTGTTGGCGCAGTGACCCTCGGGTCAAGCCCGAGGGAAGACAGGGGAGAGCAAACGGCTAATGCTTAAAACCCGCCCTAAGCCGCCGGAAACAGCTTCCAACGCTTGGGCCGGAAACTGATCTGGCTGCGCTCGCCGGCCGGATGATCGAACGGCAGATCGATCTCTACCCGGTGCGCCGAACCACCCAATTCCAGCTCCACCCGTCGCGTACCGCCGACGCGTCGGCTACTCGCCACGACACCGCGGAGTGCTGCATCGGCCTCGACGAGTTCGATATCGTGCGGCCGGAAATAGAGTTGTGCCGGGCCATTCCCCTCGACGCCGGAAACCCCAAGCGGCCGATCGCCCAGCCAGAGATCGCCGCGCTCCACCGTCACCGGCAGCGTGCTCGATTCCCCGATAAAGCCGAAAACGAACGGCGATTGCGGATGGTCGTAAACCGAATCCGGCGTCCCCACCTGTTCGATCTTGCCCTGGCTCATCACGCAGAGCCGATCAGCTAGCTCCAGCGCTTCCTCCTGGTCATGCGTCACGAACACAGTCGTATGCCCGGTGCGGTCGTGGATTTCGCGCAGCCACTTGCGCAATTCGCGCCGCACCTGCGCGTCGAGTGCGCCAAACGGTTCGTCGAGCAACAGCACGCGCGGCTCGATCGCCAATGCACGCGCCAGCGCCACACGCTGTCGCTGCCCGCCCGAAAGCTGGCTCGGATAGCGCTTCTCGAGTCCCGAAAGCTGCACCAGATCGAGTAGTTCGCGCGCCCGGCGGCGAATTTCCGCCTTGGCCGGACGTGTCGCGCGCGGCCGCACTTCGAGCCCAAAGGAGACATTCTCCAAAATCGTCATGTGCCGGAACAGCGCATAATGCTGGAAGACGAAGCCGATATTGCGCTCCTGCACGCTCTTTTCAGAAGCGTCTTCCGCCCCGAAAAAGATCTTGCCCGCGGTCGGCCGTTCGAGCCCCGCGATCAGGCGCAGCAGCGTCGTCTTGCCCGAACCCGAAGGGCCCAGAAGCGCAATGAGTTCACCCGAAGCAATATCGAGCGACACATCATGCAGCGCCGGAAACCGGTCGAATTCCTTGCGGACGTTTTGAACGCGTACTTCCATCTATGGTCCAGTCAATGGCCGCGCCCGGTGGCGGCGAGTTCATCGCCAAATCGCCATTCGAGCGCTGTCTTAAGAACAAGGGTTACAAGAGCGAGCAAGGCAAGCATCGAGGCGAGAGCGAATGCGGCGGTGCTTTGATATTCATTATAGAACATCTCGACCTGCAGCGGCATCGTCGTCGTCTGGCCGCGGATCTTGCCCGAAACCACCGCCACAGCGCCGAATTCACCCATGGCGCGCGCATTGCACAGCAGCACGCCATAAAGGAGACCCCATTTGATATTGGGGAGGGTCACCTTCCAAAACGTCTGCCAGCCCGAAGCGCCGAGCGAAATCGCCGCCTCTTCATCGCCGCTGCCCTGATCCTGCATCAGCGGGATCAATTCCCGCGCGACGAAAGGAAAGGTCACGAAGATCGTCGCGAGGACAATGCCGGGCACGGCAAAGAGAATTTCGATATTATAGGAGCGCAGCCAAGGGCCGAGCACACTGCCCGATCCAAACAGCAGCACATAAACGAGCCCCGAAATCACCGGCGACACCGAAAATGGCAGATCGATCAAGGTGATCAGAAACGCCTTGCCCTTGAATTCGAACTTGGCGATGGCCCACGATGCGCAGATGCCGAAAACAACATTGAGCGGCACGGCGATCGCCGCTACCAGCAAAGTCAGCCTTATGGCCGATTGGGCGTCAGGGCTCTGCAGCGATTGAAAAAATGCGCCCCAGCCCTGCGCAAAAGCCTCAGAAAATACGGCGATCACCGGCAAGACGATGAATAGCGCCATATAGACGAGACCCGCAAGGATCAGCGTCCACCGCACACCGGCAGGCTCATTGGTCGGCGAGGTCACCTGGCGATGCTGCAAACTAGCTTCCATAGCCATACCTCCGCCGGCTCCAGGCCTGGATCAGGTTGAGGACGAAGAGCATCGCAAAGGAGATCGCTAGCATCACCGTGGCGATCACGGCCGCCCCGGCATAATTGAACTCTTCAAGGCGAATGACGATCAGCAGCGGCGCGATTTCCGAAACGAAAGGGATATTGCCGGCAATGAAAATCACTGAACCATATTCGCCGACCGCCCGCGCAAAAGCCAAGGCAAAGCCGGTCAGGATCGCCGGCGTCAAACTCGGCAGCAGCACCCGCGAAATCGTCTGGAAGCGATTTGCGCCCAACGTTGCAGATGCCTCTTCCACTTCCTTGCTAGTCTCTTCGAGGATCGGCTGGATCGTCCGCACGACGAACGGCAGCCCGATAAAGATCATCGCAATCGTAATGCCGATCGGCGTATAGGCGATCCGAATGCCGAACTGCGCCGCGATCTGCCCAATGAAGCCATTCGGCGCATAGATCGCCGTCAACGCAATGCCTGCCACCGCGGTCGGCAGGGCAAAAGGCAGATCGACCATGGCATCGAAAATCCGTCGGCCGGGAAAGCGGTAGCGCACCAGCACCCAGGCGATCAACGTCCCGAACACGACATTGACGCCCGCGGCGATCAGCGCGGTCACAAAGCTCGTCCGCAGTGCCGCGAGCACACGCGGATCAAGCGCTGCCGCCCAGAAACCATTCCAGCCAAGCCCGGTCGAGCGCAGAACCAGTGCGACGAGCGGCACGAGAATGATCAGGGAGAAATAGGTGAGGGTAAATCCAAAAGTCAGGCCAAAGCCCGGGATGACGCTCGGCTGGCGAAAGCGGCCAAGTCTCGTCATGCAACCCCCTCAGTCGCGGCAAGTCCACGGCAGCCGCGACAAAGCCAGAGTTATTCACTCGGGGAAACCCTACCCCGAAATTTCGTTCCAACTCTAGCCGAGAAGTAGAGTTTCTCAAGCCTTGGTCAGCGCAAGATTCCGGGCAGAATGAGAAATTCGTTCCGCCAGCGGCGAAACCAGCCGAACGCTATTTCGGGTTTACCCCACGACAGTTTCGTTCGCGCGAACGACTGAGGACGCAAGAAGACCCGTCACAAGGCAGACGGCAGCGTAGCAGGTCGTGACATTCAAAATGCCAAACATCGCATTGGTCAGCCCCATCACGAAGTAGCCTGCCACAAGTGCCGAAACCAGAACCATAAGCTGCGCGCGCGCCACGCCCCGCGGCAGTCGAAGCACTTCCACCACCGGCGCCGCCAAAAATAGGAGATAGGCCATAAGGCCTATTAATCCGCCGCTCGCCGCGAAATCAGCCGGATCGCTATGGAGATGCGGCGCTTCCCCAAACGGCACTTCCACAAGGCTATTGGCGACACGGACGAATTCCAGCGGCCCATGCCCAAACACTGGCGACTCCAGAAACGCTTTCCATCCGCCCGTTAGCATCTGAAGGCGAATGCCCGTGGACGCATCCGTGGGCATGCCAACGCGCAACACATCTGAAATATCGGCAAGCACGCGCTGCACACCGGACAGTTGCTGCACTCCAGCAAAAGCCCCAACAATGCCGAGCACAATCACGGCCACAACTGCACCAATTGCCCACTTAAGCGAAACGAGCCGCGTGATAAGCGCCACTGAACCTGCGACACCAAGCATGACAGCAACCGCCACCATCGGCCCACGCGACCCTGATAGCATCACGGCTACCGATGCAAAAACTGGCGCCAGCGCATAAATAAAACGCCACTTACCGCCCGGCCGCAGCATCCCGGCGCAGGCAAGAAATCCAACCAGCAAAGCTACATCCGCAAAGTGGATCGGATTGGCAATGATCTCGCCGGCGCGCGTCGTACCCGTCTCGGCCACCTCGATGCTCACCATCACGGCAGCGCCAGCGACACTCACAAGGCCAAGCACACCCACCAGATCAACGGCCTCAAAGCCCGGCTCGTCCCCTGCCGCCACGAGCGGATAGATAGCCAGCACCGGCGCAAAATAGGCCAAGCCAATCAGCCCATCGACCGATCCTGACCCGATAACATAGGCAATCGCGATAAGAAGGAGCGCGGAAAGCGGCATCCAGACCACCGGGCGCCGAATGGCTGCACCGCCTGAACGCACCAAAAATCCAAAGCCCACAATCCCGGAAATCAGGAACAGCACATTGGCCGCTTCGGGCGCGACGGGCGCCATAGCGAGCACTGCGATAAGGGCAAAAGCGGTGAGAGCAGTGCGTGATGAGGTCAGCATGGCGGTCCCTTATCCCCGATACACCCGGCTGACAAGCGACAGTTCCTCAGACGCAACCTGCACCTAGAGCAGCTAAACTGCCACCAAATCTCCTAATTTTTGCCGTAACTTGCCTTCGTTGACTCCAATGCGTGCCTTGCTTTGTCCATCATAAGTCACGCCCCCGTGAATGGGGATTTGCGCAACGAAAGATGAGGCTCCAAAGCATGCCGATGGCCCGTATCCGCTATACGCTTGCCGACGCCGTGGGCGATCCCAAGACTTGGACCTATACGTGGGAAATTGCGGATGACGTGACCTTCGCCAGCACCTGTGGCTTCTGCGGGCAGGACGAGCAGCGTCTCACCTATGAAGTCACCCGTGACGAAGAATCGCTCTGGATTTGCCAGCGCTGCGTTGGCCGCTATCCGGTCACCGGCATTTGGGATGGCGAACTGCTTGACCAGGCGAGCACCCGCGCTAATATTCATGGTCTGACGGCGCGGCAAAAGCAGCGCACATGCCAGGAAGCCATCAAGAAAATTCAGGCCGTTGCGCCCGATGCCCCGCTCAGCGAAGTCGTCGTCTATTTCGAGCGCAATCTGCAATTGTCGCCTCAGTGTGCCGCAGTTCTCTTTACCGCCATGGCCGCTCTACCCGAACCGCTCGATCCGCGCATTTTCGATATCCAGACGCGCAGCAAGGCGCATCAGGACGAGTTCGGTGCGCTTGATGACAAGGACCGCAGTGTGGTCTGGCCTGCCCTGTCGCCGCAGCAACGCCGCCGTCTCTCCTCGCTCGGCTATGCCCCCAGTATCCACACGACCAGGCGCACGCGCCCGTCAAATCCGCGAAATGCGCAATCGCAGTTTCCCGCCTCTAGCATATCTCCCTTGTGCGAGCCGGCAACATCCGACGCGACCACAGAAACCTCTGCGAAAACAATCCTCTAGCCTCACGCGCTCTCAGGTTGCCGGTCTGCCTTAATTCCTGCCCGCCCCATTGCGAGCACGATCGCTGGCAACCATCCTGTCATCTCGATCGAAAGCAAGGATGGGGACATGATTTCATCCCCCGGCAAGACTTCGTCCGTCGCCCGGTACATCGCCCTCTGGCTCGTGGCTTCCGCCGCGTTCACCTCTGTGCATGCAGCAGAGCCCTATATCTTGGGCATTTCCGACAAGCTGACGATCAAGGTCGTCCAGTGGAAAGCTGCCGATTCCAGTTTTCAGGAATGGACAGCCCTTGCCGGCGATTACATCGTCGGCGCCGATGGCAATGTGAACTTTCCGATGCTCGGACCCACCGAAGGCGCCGGCAAGACCAGCAGCGATCTGGCGGCAACGATCGGCGCTGGCCTGCAGCAAACCCTCGGCCTGCCCACAGCCCCATCCGTCACGGTCGAAGTCTCCGCCTATGGCCCGATCTACGTCTCGGGCGATGTCTCCACACCAGGCGAATATCCCTTCGCGCCCAATCTCACGGTCATCAAGGCCCTTGCTCTCGCAGGCGGCGAACGTCGCAGCGCCGAGGCGGCCGCGCGCCCTGAAAAGGAAATGCTGAGCACGACCGGCGCCCTGGACGTGCTCGAGGACGAATACAATCGCCTGCTCGTCCGCCGCGCCCGCCTCGAAGCCGAACTGGCCGGCCAAAGCGAAATCGCCGTGCCGCCCGAACTGACCGACCTCCCCGAGATTAGCGCCCTTCTCTTGGCCGAAACCGCAATCCTTGCTGCACAAAAGCGTCAGGCCGAAGCGCAATCGACGTCACTGACCGACGAAATCAATCTGCTGACCACCCAGATCGAAGCCTTCAATCAGAAGAAAGCCAGCACCGAGACGCAGCTCGAAACGGCGCGAGACCAGCTCCAAAAGATCTCGACCCTCTCCGAAGATGGCCTCGCCCTGTCCTCCCGCGTCGCCTCTCTCCAGACCAATGTGGCCGATCTCGAAGCGCGCCTCCTCGACACCGAGACGGCAGCCCTGCAAGCCCAGCAGGCCATCGCCACAGCCAATCGCGAACAGGCCCGGCTCGCCGACCAGCGGATCTCCGACCTCTCCTTGGAAAAGCAAACTGTCGACGGCCAGATCAGCGCCCTCGCCCTAAAAATCCAGACCCAGCAGGGCCTCGTCCAGGAAGCCGCGCTCTATACCGGCGCCGTCGTCCCCGGCGATCAGGCGCCGCAATACACGTATTCCATCGTCCGCGATGGCGAAGAAATCCCCGCCGAGATCGACACGCCCCTCGTCTCGGGCGACGTCGTCATGGCCCGCCTGGCGCTTGCGCCCTAACCCCAGGAGACCAGGATGAAACGCCTCCTCGCCTGCCTGTCGATCGCTGCCACCCTTGTCACCCCCGCTCTCGCCCAAGAGGCGTTCTTCGACGATTTCGACAAGCTCGATACCGGGCGCTGGTATGTATCCGATGGCTGGTCCAACGGCGCTCATCAGAATTGCCAATGGGCGAATGATCAGGTCCGCGCCGAAAACGGCAATCTGCGCGTCGGCTTTGCACCCAAACCAAAAGGCGACCGTCAATATAGCTGCGGCGAAATCCAGACCCGCAAAGCCTATGGCTTCGGCACCTATGAGACGCGACTGAAAACCCCAAAAGGCTCCGGGCTAAACGCCGCCTTCTTCACCTATATCGGCCCCCAGCAGGGCAAGCCGCATGACGAGATCGACTTCGAAATTCTCCTCCGCGATACCGCTCATGTCGAAACCACAACCTTCGTCAACGGCAAGAGCGGCGACGGCGAAATCGGCAGCGGTCAATCCCACGCCCTGCCCCAGCCCTCGGACCAGGATTACGTCACCTTCGCCTTCACCTGGGAGCCGAACCGGCTACGCTATTACATCGATGGCGAACTGGTCCGCACCATGGACACGTCCGCGACCATTCCGTCCAATCCCCAGCGCATCTTTTTCAGCCTCTGGGGCACCGACACGCTGACCGATTGGATGGGCGAGTTTACCCCAGTCACCGCTCCCATCGCCATGGAAGTCGATTGGGTCGCCTTCACTCCGCTCGGGCAAAGCTGCGCCTTCGATCAATCCATTCTCTGCCGAAACTGAAAGGTCCTCCTGATGAAGCTCGTATTCTTCCGCGGCCACGTCCCCAATTTCGGCGACGAACTCAATCTCCACGTCTGGCCCGCCCTCCTGCCGAAAAACTTCCTCGATGAGGACGAGAGCGAACTCTTCGTCGGCATCGGCTCGATCATCGGCGATCATCTGCCGGCCAAATCGCGCAAATATGTCATGGGTTCCGGCTACGCCGGCTATATGGGCCTGCCCGATATCCGTGACGGCACGTGGGACATTCGCTTCGTCCGCGGGCCCAACACCGCCAAGACCCTTGGCATTGATCCAAAACTATCGATCTGCGACAGCGCGATCCTGCTCCGCGCCATGGACCTGCCGCCGCCCGACGATAGCACCGGCATCGCCTTCATGCCGCACTATGAAAGCCTGGAGCGCGGCGATTGGGCCGCCGCATGCAAACAAGCCGGCATGACGCTGATCGACGCCACGGCGGCAGTGGACACCGTCCTCAGCCAGATCCGCGGCGCCCGCCTTCTCATCACCGAAGCCATGCACGGCGCTATCGTCGCCGATGCGCTCCGCACCCCCTGGATCGGCGCCCGTCCCATCTATGGCGGCCACCACAAGAAGTGGCTCGATTGGGCCGGCGCCCTTGATCTCGACGTGCGCCTCAACACGCTCAAACCCACCAGTGTCCTCGAATATTATATCGGTCGCACGGGCCGCGGCGGGCGCCTCGGCAAGGTCGGCCAATTCAACGCCTCCCCCCTCGCCGCCATCCCCAACCGCATCCTTACCGGCATCGCCGCCCAACACCTGCAAGAGATGGCCAAGCTCACGCCCCAACTCAGCAGCGACGCCAAAATCGCCGAAGTCACCGAAAAAGCCCAAGCCGCCGTCCACACCTTCGTCCGCAGCCGCGTCGCCGTGGCTTAAAGCGTTTTAGCTTTGAACTGGATCAGCCCCAAACGCGATGTCATCCCGGCCTTGAGCCGGGATCCATCCTGAGATTTCTGCATGCGCCGCTGCGTGTAAACCGCCAGATGCTCTAAACACAAAGGGCGGCTTCGGAGCCGCCCTATTTTTTCGCCAATTTTCTCAATAGCCCTAATGATCGGGCGCTTTGTGAGGCAGAGCCTCACATCATACGGTCATGGCAGGCCACCGGCCTACCGCCGCCGCCGCACAAATCCCACCAGCCGCTGCACGCGCTCCCGCCCGAACACGACTATCACCAGCCCATAGCTCAGCGCCGCAACGCCCACCGTCGCCACCAGCCGCAGCACAGGCTCGCTCTCGCCCATCTCCCGCTGCACCAGCCACCCCGCGCCCCACATTGCGGCCGTCGCCAGAACCGGGAGGGCGAACGAGGCGAGATAGGCCCACAGCGAAATGCCCAATAGCCGCACCACCATATGAAGGCTCGGCAGCCACATCAGGACGTTGAGAATAACGAGCGCAATAGTCAGCGGCAGCAGCCCCCAGCCGGCGAACAGGAACACGTAAAGCACCGTGACCACCTGCTTGCTGAGCACATAATAAAACCAGAGATCGGCTTGTCCCTGGCTGCGGATCAGCGAGGCCTGCAAAATGCCGACCGCCGTCAAAATCCCCAGCGCACAAAAAGCCTGCACGACCGGGATGGCTTCAACCCAGTGATCGCCGAAGGCAAAGGGAATGAGGTCCCCCGCGACCAGCGCCAGGCCTGCAAAGACTGGAAAGGCGACGACCGAGGACGCAAATGTCCCGAGCAGATAAGCATCGCGCAGCTTCTCCGGCTCGCGCTGCATCGAAGACAGCAGCGAATAGGACACGAGATTGAGCGCCCCGCCGATCAGGTCCGTCAGGATCTGAAATATCCGCCGCGCAAACCCATAGATGCCAAGCCCTGCTGGGCCCAACAGCGCCCCGATCAGCAGCTGATCGACGCTCAAGGTCGTGATGAAATGATTGCCGGTCGAAAACAGCCCGAAGGCTTTCAAATCCTTCAGCGCCCGAAAATGAAACCGGAAGCCCGGCACCCATTTGGCCGCGATCAGCGCGCCAACACAGGTCGTGATCGAGGCGGCCAATTGCGACGCCGCCAGCGCCCAAAGCCCGAACCCAGCCCATAGCAGCCCAAGACACACCGCCGCCGCAACCAGCGACGCCGCCGTGGTGCGCATCGCCAACATCCGGAACGACATGGTCCGCACCAGCAGTGCATTGGGCACTGCCGCCGCCATATCAAAGATGACGCGCGCCGAAATGAACGGGATCAGCGCCAGCAGCAAAGTATCCCCAGACGCCCCTGCAACGAACGGCGCTGCCGCGCAAAGCGCCCCGAACACCAAGATACCGGCGCCAAAACACAGCCAAAACACCGTATCGAGATGCTCTGCGCCAATCCCTTCGCGCTGGATCAGCGCCTCGCGAAACCCCATCGGTGAAACGGCCATGCCCACGGTCGCAATGCTGGCGGCATAGGCGACGATGCCGAACTCTGTCGGACTCAAGACGCGGGACGTCGCCAAAAATACCAGAAAGCCCAGCAGGGCCGGCGCAAGGCTGCTGACCAAAGACCACATCGTGCCCTTGATCGCCGCCGAAGCCCGGCCCGTTTTCAGATGATCGAGCCCGGCGCCGCCCGCTTCTGTGACTGCACTCATGCCCGGCTCGTCGTTTGCCGCAGTCCGTCGCGCGAGGCAACGAAGCGCTTGAAGTCAGGCGTCACCCGCCCAAGCAGCCGGATCATCCACCCGCGCAGCCTCAGCTTCCAGGCCTCCCGCACCGGCACATGACCAGAAAGCTTCTGATCGATCAGCGCCTTCCCCACATGCATGGCCCGCGTCCCAAGCGGCGTCGCAAAGCGCTGGTCGGTCAGAAAACTCGCCCGCTGCTCCGGCGATGCCTCTTCCCAAACCCGCCGCCGCAGCGCCTGCACGGCGCGCTTCAAATCCAGCTCCCGCCGCAGATATCCGGCCTTGAGTTCCGCATTCCGCGTGGTCTGTTCGGCGTTCTCAGCCCAGACGGCCAGCGGATGCATGGCGACATAGATCGGCTCCACCACCGAATAGGTCCGCAGATATTCCTGCAGCGTCGCCGTGCACGGATATTGGATTTCGAGCGGCGAGCGTGCCCTTACCGACCAGAACAGCCCGCCATTGGAGACCCCGATCCCCGCCAGCAGCGACATGCGGAAATCGCCAGCCGCATAGCGCCCCTCGGTGAACAACTCATCGAGCACGCCCACCGTCGACAGCCGCGCCTCTGCCGTGCCGCTCGCATATTCGAACACCTGATTGCGCAGAACGATCTCGACCTTCTCCTCCGCCATCAGCTTCATATTGGCCGTAAAGAATTCGGGCAGGACAAAATTGTCGTCCTCCACCACGCAGAAATACTCCGCGCCATGCGGATTCTCCGCGCTAAAACACTGGTCTATGTTCTTGGAGGCAAAGAGTTGTGGCTTGTTCGCCGTATAGCGAATGCGCGCATCCCCGATCGCCGTCACGACGCTGCGCGCCGCCTGATCCGGATCATCGTCATAAACGTCGCAAATCCAATGCGGCCAGCTCTGGTCGATCATCGAATAGAGCGCCCGCCGCAAGGCATCAGGGCGCTTATAGGTCGGCGTGCGGATATGGACGAGGCCTGGCTGGAAATCTGACATGGCTCAATAATCCTTTGGGACGACGCGCCGGCGGCGCTGCCTGGGCCCTGAGGGCCATAAGCCCCTGGGCGGCATAGATGAGGGTGGCGACACCCATGATCGAGCGGATGGAAAACTCGAAGAACACTTCGACTTCGATGAAGCTGCGAAGGATCATCAAGAGCTGCAGCGACAGCAGCAGCGCATTGGCGGCATTGGGCCGGGCAAACGTATAGAGGCCCATGGCGACAGCGCCGCCATAGATGATGACGATCTGCATCAAAAGTCCAACGAGACCAATCTCCACGGCATTGGAAATATAGGTGTTGTGGAAGTTGAAGCCGGCGCCCGATGGCACATCGAACATGGCCCAGAGCTCTTCCGCCGGCGCAAAACCGATTACCCAGAACGAGCGATAGCCCAGCCCCTGCAGTGGCCGCTCGGCAATATAGCTCAGCCCCGTCGCCCAAAGATCGGTGCGCCCGGTCAGTGTCGCATCCTTGCCCGAGCCTTCGAGCACGCCTGCCAGCAACGTATCTCCCGCCACCATGATCAGCAGCGTCAGCCCAGCCGCCAAAATGACGATCATGGTCATGACGAACAGCTTCTGCATCCCGGTCAGCCGGTTGAGCAGCAGCGTCAACAAAATCACCGCAAGACACGGCGCCACCATCAGAATGGCGCCCGCCGATTGCGCCAGCGACAGCAACGGACCCGAAAGTAACGCACCACCCAAGCCCAGCAAGCGCAGCACGATCGGCGAATCCCGATCTGCCGCCACGGCCACTGACACCAGCGCAAAAACCGCGATATGTGCCGCTACTGCATTCTTGCTGCCAAAGGCGCCAACCCAGGCGCCACCGAGCCCAGTCTTGCCAAAGGCGAGGCTCGCCACAACCCCGATGCCATAAACAATGAACATCAGCCGCATCAGCGTCGATGTGGACACCCGCCCGGTGATGGCCACGGCCACCGCCAGCGTAAAAGCCAGCTGCAGCCCATAGCGAAAGGAATTTGCCGGATAGAGCGACCAGAGCGATGTCAGCATGCAATAGGCCGGCAGGATCAGCACCGGCCACCACCGCCGCAGACTCTCAAGGCTCTGCCCCGGATTGCTGACGATCAACAGCGCCCCGCACCCCATAAAGGTCAGCGCAGCCAGCGGCCCAAACATGGCGTTCAGCACCAGCGCGGCAAAAGCCCCGAAGGTGAGCAGCGTTGCAAAATTAAGCGTCAACTGGCCGCGTGGCTCCATCATGACGCGAGCCCCACCCGCTCGGGATGCGACACCACCGCCTCGGGAATGAATCCCGCCGCATATTCGCCCGCAGCGTCGAGCGGAATGCAGCGCACTGCCCCCTGCCCGCGACGGCCCGCCAAGTCGCGCCAGATTTCGCGCGGCCGCGGCGCCGACCAATCGATCAAATGCGATGGCACATAGTCCGGCACCGCATGGTCCGACCCCGCGCCCAGTACCAAAACCGGCGAGGCCTCGGCCACCACAGGCGCTGCCGCCCGCCGCTGCCGCCCTTCGGCGATCGACGCCAAGAGTTTCGGCGCCAATCCCGGCCGCCGCGCCACCTGCGCCAGCGCACTGCCAAAGCGTCGTCCTTTGAGACTGGCCACCAGCCGTTCAAACGTCAACCCGCGCTGCAGCCCATCGAGCCGCTGCGCAAAGGCCGCCGTGATCCGCCCATCGAGCGTTCCATGCTGCACCATAATCGCCCGCTGCCGCTCGGCCATGGCCTCCATATCGCTCACCGAAAGCCGGTGCGAAATTGACTGTGAGTGCCGCCGATAAAGATAGAACGGCTCCGGGACGACCAGCATGCGGCCGCCATCGAGCAGCAAGCGCAGGATCAGGTCGAAATCCTCCCCGATCCGCAACCGCTCATCATAGCGCAGCGCGTACAGCCGCTCGGCCCGGATCAGCGGCTTCAAATAGCCCAGTGCCGGCGACCCATCGGTCCCCGCCAAAATCCAGCGCTCCGTCGAAACCAGAAACGCGTGATCGGTCCCCTCGCCCAGCATCAGCTTGGGCAAGGACCCGTCTTCGAAAAACAGCAGGAGATCATCGGCGACGATATCGCAATCATGCGCTTCCGCCGCTGCGATCAGCCGCTCGAACCGTTCGGGATGAATGATGTCGTCGCTATCGACAACGGCAATCCACTCGCCACGCGCGGCATCGAGCGCCCGGTTGCGGCATCGTGCTGGCCCGCCATTGGCCATGGCGGTGATCAGCTTGATCCGGCCATCCATCTCCATCAGCCGCCGCACATGGGCAAGGCTATCGTCGCCCGAGCAATCGTCGCTGACGATGATTTCGATGTCGGAAAGACTTTGGCGCAGCACCGAATGCAGCGCATGGACGATCTTCTCGCCCGCTTCGAAATTGGCCATCACCACTGAGATCAGCGGCGCAGCCTCAGGCCCGCGCTCGATGTTCTGCATGGTTCTGTCCCGGGTCCTACGCGCTCGTCGCTTCGTCTGCCTCGCCCGATGCTCCGACGGAATTACCGTCAAGCTGCAGGATCAAGGCACCAAATTTTTCGATCTGCGCATCAAGCGCCGCCACCCGGCGCCGCGCTGCGGCCGCGCCCTGTTCTGCGGTGCGGATCACCATTTCGTCGGCCTTTTCACGCCGCGCATAATCGTCCGACGCGTCCAACATGGTCGCCGCCTGCGCATAATACATGCTCATGCGCTGCTTGAGCCCGTCGCGCTCGCGGCGGGCATCAGCCAAAGCCATCAGGATGGCATTGCGCACGGTTTCCGTGCGCGCCTGATCGGTTTCGGCATCGCGGCCGGGATTGCGGGTACGAAAAGCGCCGGGACGAAGGGAAAGAATGGCCATCGCGCGCTCCTATCGGCTGCCGGTCCGCAGGGCGACAACCCCGATGGTCTTGACGAGAATGACCATGTCACCCCGGAACGACCATTCGCGGACATAGCGGCTATCGAGCTGCACGCGCTGATCATAGCCCGTGTCGCTGCGCCCGCTGACCTGCCAAAGGCCTGTAATGCCGGGACGCACCGCCGCATAATGGGCGATCTCGTCGGCATAACGCTTAACCTCGTCCTGAACGATCGGACGCGGCCCAACAAGGCTCATGTCGCCGCGAATAACGTTGATGAGCTGCGGCAGTTCATCAAGGCTCGTCACCCGCAGGAACTTCCCGAGCCAGGTGATGCGCGGATCATTCCGCAGCTTCTGGGTTTCTTCCCATTCGGCCCGCGCTTGAGGGAACAGTTCAAGGTGACGCCGCAGCGCTTCCTGAGAATCGACCACCATCGAGCGGAATTTGAGGCATTTGAACCGCTTGCCGTTCAAGCCAATCCGCTCATGGCCGAAAAAGATCGGCCCGCGATCGGTCGAAAACATCAGAACGGCGATGAAGAACATCGCCGGCAGCGCAAAAAACAGCATGGTCGAGGCAGTGACAACATCGAAACTGCGCTTGGCAAAACCGCCACGCGGCATGCCTGCCTGGGTGGGGTAAGAAGATTGGCCGACTTCGGCATTGATCATCGACATAACGAATTCTCTCGCAAAGGGGCTTGCTAAGAAGGCGAGACGACCCGCCGCTGGTGACGTGCAAAAGGGTTCGCGCAAGCGGCATCGCCGACGCGGAAGACCGGGTTTGACTCATTCAGATTGTGGACTCCGAACCACGGTCCGGAGACGCCGCATTTGCCTGCCGGAAATTACGAAGCATTAACCCCGTCCGGCATGAGTGCAGGCAAACATGATCGGAAATGCATGGCAACGCTTGTCGCGCATGGCAGTCATGCAGACCACCAGCCACAAAATCACCCGATTGCGTCAGCGCCAACCAACGCAAATCATTCGGTAAAGTATTGAGTGCTCAAAGATTTGGCAGTAGCAAACTAAAATGCGACCGAAACCATGGTCGCGAGCGCCGCGCAAGTAACCGCATGGCGAAAAGGTCGGGCACACACCCTCGCCTTAGAGGTTAAAGAGGAAAACCACACCGTTCCAGACGAGGTAGATGCCGACCCAACCGAGCGCCATTACCCCGATAGCGACGAGACCCCAAGGCCAGGGAAACGGCGTGCGCTGTTCGCGGTCTGTCGGCGCCGTCAGGGGCGCCTTGTGCGCCGCGCTGTCCTCTGGCCGTTTTGCGTTCACCCTTGCCTCCCCTGCAGCAGGTCCAACCCGCCGCGGCACCTTCGTGCTCGTTGTCTAGCAGCGCTTCGTAAATACACCCCTCCCAGGGCCTTGAGAATACGACCTTCCTTCACGACTGCGTAGTAAGGGGTCGCACGAAGCCTCTTTAGGGCCAACGTTGCATATCGGCAGATGGTTGTCTCCTAGACTTGTGTTGCAGCCGCCAATACTCGCCGACGGCGAAATCGATTGCGCCATCTTTCCGCTTGCCTCCGCGCAGCCCGCCCCAATTGGGACAGAATGAAACAACGGCAATTCTGCAAGCAAGCCATGCATCTGCGATCGCGCTTTAGGCTTTCTTGACTGGCCTCGACATGTTCCAATTCACCCCGTTGTTACCCTCAATCAGGAGATAGCAGTGGTTAAACGCGTCAAGACTGCCGTTTTTCCCGTCGCTGGCCTCGGAACACGTTTCCTGCCAGCCACCAAGGCCATGCCGAAAGAGATGCTGACGGTGGTCGACCGTCCCCTCATTCAATATGCGGTGGATGAAGCCAAGGAAGCCGGAATCACCCATTTCGTCTTCGTCACCGGCCGCAACAAGGGCGTCATCGAAGACCATTTCGATCGCCAGTTCGAGCTTGAAACAACGCTCGAAACCCGCGGCAAGCTCAAGGCGCTCGAAGAGCTCCGCCAGGATCTGCCCTCGGCCGGTCGCACGAGCTTCACCCGCCAGCAGGAGCCGCTCGGCCTCGGCCATGCCGTCTGGTGCGCGCGCGATATCGTCGGCGATGAACCCTTCGCCCTGCTCCTCCCCGACATGCTGTTCAAGGGCCGCCGCGGCGTCCTCAAGCAGATGATCGAAGCCTATGAAACCACCGGCGGCAATGTCATCGCCGTCGAGGAAGTGCCGCACCAGGAAGTTTCCTCCTATGGCGTCGTCGGCCGCGGCGCCGGCACCGATGGCGGCTTCGCCATCACCGAAATGGTCGAAAAGCCCAAGCCGCAGGATGCCCCGTCCAACCTCATCATCTCAGGCCGCTACATTCTGCAGCCCGAAATCTTCAGCCTCCTCGCCGATCAGCCCCGCCGCGCGGGCGGCGAGATCCAGCTCACCGACGCCATGCAGACCCTGATGACGTCCCAGCCCTTCGCCGGCGTCAAATATGAAGGTCAATCCTTCGACTGCGGCTCCAAGGTCGGCTTCCTCGCCGCCAACGTCGCCTACGCCCTCGACCGCGAAGACATCGCCGAAGATTTCCTCGCCGCCCTCTCCAAACTCGGCCTCCACACCGCTCTCATCGACGGCATGAAAGTGGCTGCCGAGTAGCCTTAACACGCACAGACTTCCTTCTCCCCTTGTGGGAGAAGGTGGCCCAACGGGCCGGATGAGGGGTATTCCCGCCTCATCAGCAAATCTTCCTGATCTTCATAAGTCGCTACATGATGGGTGTGTTCGACCGCGCATCCAGCAGTCTGGCCATCGCCTATGGTCAAGCGCCGGCCTTGGTCACCACGCCTGCAATGTCCCCTCAGCCTCCATGATCACCGCTCTTCCCTCGGGCTCGACCCGAGGGCCATTGCGGGAGCCACCCACCTCTCCCTCTGGGGGAGAGGTCGACGCAAAGCGTTGGTTGAGGGTGCCTTCCGGCAAGCGCCAAACTAGCCTGATTGCCGTCGCAAAAGCTGAAACAAAGAACGCCGCCCCTCCTCCCACCACGTCATTCCCGCGAAAGCGGCAATCCCCTTCACCTCATCAAGATTCCCGCTTTCGCGGGACTGACGCAAAGGCACACGCCACGGATCTGATCGGGCATCCCTTGCATTCAACTCCACGGCCTCTCTCACTCGGCAAGCCCACTCATGCCCTATGGCCATCGACCTGGAACTCCCCCTCCCCCTCGCGCCCCAAAAAAACGGCGCCCTATGGCGCCGTTTCTAATTCCCGCTCCTCGACCTTGCGCCGTCGTTTATACGCAAACCGCTCCATCCCCCCGATATCGGTGAACTTCGGTAGCGTCCCAAGATCGACCTTGTTGAGCACCACGCCCACCATATGATCCGCCAGTTCCGGCTCCCGCTCCAAAACCCCGCGCACCAGTCGCCGCGGGGTCTTGCCCCATTCGGTCACCAAGACGCTCGCATCGGTAAACGGCAATACGGTCAGCGCATCGATCACCGGCCCCAAAGCCGGAAGGTCGAGGATGATATAATCGAATTGGCTCCGCGCCTCGGACAACATCTTCTGCATCGCAATGCTCGAGAGATCGCCGCCACCCACTTCCGCCGCGCCAGCGGAAATCGTGACAATCCCGCTCTCGACATCGGTCGTCGCCGCGCTCCGCCATTCGGCCGGCTGCAGCGGCACCACGCGGCGCGACATGGCGTCGACATCGGGCGCCACATCGGCATCGACCAGCAGCACACGTGCCCCGGATTCGCTCAGCATTTCCGCCAGCGATAGCGCAAAAGTCGATTTCCCCTCGCCCGGCAAAACCGAAACCACGCCAAGTACCGGGCTCGCCCGCTCAGCAACCGGCTGCAGCACCAGCCGCGTTGCCTTCAGCGCCTCGAGATAAGGCGCGCCCCAGCGCCGACCCATCTTGCTGCCAAGCGCCCCGCGCACCAGCATGCGAATGGTTTTGCGCCTGATGTCCTGCGTGTCATCGGCCCCAAGCTGCAGTTTTGGCATATAGCCAAGGAACCGCAGCCCCAATTGCCGGCGCACCTGCTCCCCGGTGCGGAAACCGCGCTCGCGCAATTCGTTGAGCATGCCGAGAACCGCGCCGGCGAAACACCCGGCGATAATCGCCGCCAAAAGGATGACGACCGTCCGTGGGCTCGATGGATCATCGGGCATCAGCGCTTCGGTCACGATCCGCACCGATGGGATCGGGAAACTTTGCCGCTGCACCGCCTCTTCGTAGCGCGTCAGATAGCTATTATAGAGCGCCCGCAACGCGTCCGAACGCTGCTGCAATTCATTCAAGCGCACCTGTTCCTGGCCGATTGCCCCGGCGCTCTGCCCTTCAGCGTCGATATCCCCGCGCAGCCCGATTTCCTGCTGCTGGGCAATGGTCAGTTGCGTGCGATATTGCTGCCCAAGGTTTTGCAGCAGCGCAAAGATGCGATTGTCGAGCGCGGTCTTTTCAGCCCGCAAGACCGAAAGCTGCGGATGGTCCGCGCCATAGGTGCCTTCAACCTCCGCAATCCGGCTCGTCAGTGTCGCCACCTGATTGCGCAGCAGCGAAATTTCCGCCGGATCCGATTGCGCTCCAGCGAGCAGCGACACCGAAGCCGAAGCCGCTTCGGGCCCCTCCGCGATGACCGCCTCGACCTGCCCCGAAAGCGCCCGCAGCCGCGCCGTCTCCGCCTGCGCCTCGGCAAGCTGAGTGGAGAGCGTCTCAATGCGCTGATTGGTCAGGTCGCGATCCTGCCCCACGCTGAGGCCGGTTTCCTTGCGATATTGCTCGATCGCCAAAATCGCCTGGCGCTGGCTTTCGCCAATCTCGGCGAGCCGCTGCTGTAGCCAATCGGCCGCCGCGCCCGTCGCTTCGAGTTCGGCATTGAGCTGATCCTGCAGCAGCGCCTGTCCATAGGCCCGCGCAATGCGCTGCGCCAGTTCCGGCGTCGCTGCCTCATAGCCGACGCGAATGATCGAGGACCGCCCCATGCGGTCCACCGCCACATTGGCGCGCAGCATCCCGGCGACTTCATCGAGCGTTGCTTCCCGCGTTTCCGTCGCAGCGCCCGATCCAAGCCCGAAAAGGCTCTTCACCCGCTGGCTGAACGAGGGCGGCGGATTGAGAAATTCCTGATCGGTCATCAGGTTTTCCGCTTCCGCTACGGCCTTAGCGACGCGGCTCGAGCGTAGAACCTCGATCTGGTTGAGCACCTGCGCTTCGAGATCGGTCGAACTCGTCGCCGTCTGCTCCCCGCTCGTCACCTGTTCGAGCTTTTTGTCGATCAGGATCTGCCCCGCCGACATATAGCTGCGCGGCGCCAGCGCCAGGTAAAACACCGCCAGCGCCACCATCGCGGCAACGCAGAGCGCAAGGATCCACGCCTGCCGCCGCACCAAAGAAAAGATGCGGTCGAGGTCTATGGTCTTGAGGTCCGATGGCTGCGGCGCCATGGCTTCGGGAAAGGGGTTCTTTTCAAGCATGTGGTTCTCCGCCTGAAGGCTCAGGACGTGGCCGAATGGCCATAATGTTCGGCCTGGCTGAGGCCCAAGAGGCCTCCCGCCACACCCATGTGAAGAATGGCCCGCAACCAGTTGCGCCGCCGCGCAATCGGCGAAAAGGCCGTCAGCCCCGTCATCAGGCAGCAAAAGGCGATCTTCGCGCCCACCGCAGGCAGGCGCTTGGCCCGCCCCCCTGTCAGCAACATGCCGTGCGTCTGCCCAAACCGCAGCCGGCGTTTCACGAGCCAACCCATGCTGGCCCGCGCCGCCGGCACCGGCTCTTCCACCAGCGCCTCGGGCGCATAGTCGATCGTGCCGCCCAGATCGGTCAGCGCATAAAAAAACGAGGTATCCTCGCCGCCCGATTTCCCGAGCCTTGGATCAAACCGCAGTGTCGAGAATGGGGCCGTCCAGCGGATCAGCACATTGCAGGTGTAGCCCGTGCGGATCGTGCCCTCGACAAAGACCGGATAGGTCGAGTGAAAATCGCCGCGCCGCATCCAGTCCGGCGCATCCGCCCCATAAACCGCCGCCACCGGCCCCAACACCGCCGCCGCGCCCGTCTCCTCGGCCCGCGCCAGAAGCGCCATCAGCCAGCCGGGGCTCACTGTCTCGTCGTCATCGACAAAGGCGATAAACTCACCCTCCGCCGCATCAAGACACGCATTGCGCGCGATACAGATATTGGCTTCCGGCGCGTGCACATAGCGAACCGGCAAAACCAGTTCCGCCGCAAGTTTCTCAACGAGCCCCCGCGCCGATGGCGTCGTGTCATTATCTGCCACGATCACCCGGACATCGTGCCCGCTGCGCTCCAGCCGCCCGATCGAGCGCAGCGTCTCGGCCAGAAACGGCCGGCGAAAGGTGCAAACACAGATATCGACCCGAGCCATCATGCCGCTCCCTTGCGGAACGGCCGCTGGATCAAATGCAGCCAAAAGCCCGATGACCAGGCAAAGTGCATGATCATCGCCGCCCAGCCGACCAGTGGCGACAGGCTCATCGGCATGTCATATTCGGGATAGTATTTCTTCGCCGCATGCACGCCGAGCGCGATGCAGCCAATGCCCCAGAGCAGCAGCGGCAGTAGAAACGCCCAGTGCCAGATCGAGAGCACGGCAAGCAGCACCACCGGCAAAATCGCCAGCGGCGCCATCTGCCGCAGCCGCGGCCGCATCCGGTGCTTCAGAATATTGCGCGCCCTGCCCCCGCCATAGCCAAAATACTGGCGGAAGAGGCTACCGGCCGTCGCGCGCGGATAATAGATCATGCCAGTCCGGTCGGTCAGCCAGATCGTGTGACCCGCCGCCCGCAACCGGAAATCGAGCTCCGCATCCTCATTGGCGCGGAACGTCTCGTCATAGCCACCGACCTCTCGGAACGCATCGACACGCATCAACGCGTGATGCCCATGGTCGACCGGCCCGCTTTCATTGCCGGTGCGATGCGCCGAACCACCCGTGCCGATCGGTGAATTCTGCGCCGTCGCCACCGCCCGTTGAAACGGCTCTTCCCCCTTGGTCGTCATCGGAACGACGACGCTGCCGACACCGCGCTCTTCCGCCTCGGCCACAAGGTCCCGGCAGTAATCTGGCGGATAAGTCCCATGCGCATCGATGCGAATGAGATAATCCGCGCGATCGCCAAACAGCACCACCGCCAGGTTGATCGCCGCGGATTGGATTCGCCGCGTATTGTTGATCAGGTGAATGCGCGTCGATTGAGCCGCCCTTGCCGCCACGATCTCCCGCGTCCCATCGTGGCTGCCGCCATCGGCCACAACGATCGTCGCATCGAGCACTTCGGCCTCGACCAGCAAAACATCGAGCAGACTGGAAATATGCGCGCTTTCGTTCAGCGTCGGCACGATAATCAGAACCCGCGCACTCATGCTGCCATCTCCATCGCCGAGACGCCCGCGAGCGCCCCCAGCTTCTTCACCAGCGCCACGCACTCGTCCTCATCGCAGCGGAAATTGCTCTTGTCCTTCTCCGCCACCGCCCGCGCCAATTCGCGCACTCGGTCGCGGCTCATCCCCGCAAAAAGTTCGACCAGCGTCGAAATCTCGACATCGTCGATGACGATCCCAATCCCATGCCGCTCGATAAAGGCCGCCGTTTCCGTGCCCCTGAGCGCAATCGGAATGGCACCATTCAGGCACCCTTCGTAAATCCGGTTGGGCAGCAGCCAGCTCGAATTCTGCCCCTCTTCGAAAAAGTCGATCGCCCAGACGAAGTGCACATCGGAATAGATCGGCGCCAGATCATCGGGATAAACATAGGGCCCCTCAAAGCGCAGATGCCGCGCCGCCTGGGTCGACCCATGAAAGTCCTCGAACTCGGTCAGCGCCGGCCGCCCGCGCAGCGTCACCTCGAGCTTGCCGCCCAATTCGCTCGATACCTTTTCAAGGATCGCCAGCGACTTGGCGCAGCGCAGCGCCCCGAACCAGCCAAGCCGCAAGGGCCCCTCATCATCCTCGGCCAAAGCCGGATTGCGCCCCGTCTCGGGGATATCAGGCGCAAAAACCTTGTTCTCGACCAGCCGCGCCGGCGGCGCGCCCTGCTCGTCGAAATATTGGCTCAAGAACGCCGGAGAACTCGTCAGCAAAAGGCTCGCCGGCTGCATCAGCCGTTGCTCGACCGAGCGCATCGCCCGCCCGACCCCATCCTCACGCAGCATCAATCGGTGAATATCGAGACATTCATAAACCAACGCCGGCGGATTGGGCCAAAGCTGCAGGAGATGCTCGGCAATCGCCAGCATTTCGAGATTGCGCGCCACGATGACGTCGGGCCGCGAAAATGACCGCGCCCAACCCCGCGCCGTGTAGCGCGCCTTCACCGTCGCGAGCAGCCGCTGCAACATGCGCGCGTCATGCGTCACATCGAGTTCGACCACCATCTCGACCGGCAGGCTCGATGGCGGCGCATCGGCCCGACGGAATCCCGCCAGCTCGATTTCGGCACCACCAAGCTGAAACATCGCCACCCGGCGGCCCACTGCAGGATCGGACAGGTTGGGGACCAGGTAGAGTATCTTGAGCAATCGCGCATCTCCTCTCCGGAACCTGCCGAGTGGAAGATTTGCCAAAGATGCGGTCAACGGCACTCGCGACGACCAAGCAATGCGCCTGCCGCATGTCACGAAGGAGCCGTATTTTCTAAACCGGGAAAAGACGAAGCCGCCACCCGAAGGCAGCGGCTCTCTCATTCGATATTTCAGTAGACCCTCGTGGTGAGGTGCCCTGGGCCAGGCCCGGGGCACCTCACCACGAGGGGCGTGGCTCTCAGGTATTCGACCCAATCAACCGCGAGCGGATGGCGTTCGACATATTGTCGAAGAGGAACACCACCAGGAGGATCAGCAGCACCATATAGGCGACCTTGTCCCAGTCCGAATTGGTGCCCATCGATTCGAGCAGTTTGAGCCCGATGCCCCCCGCCCCGACCGCCCCGATCACGGTGGCCGAGCGCGTATTGCTCTCCCAGAAGTAGAGCGACTGCGACACGAAGACCGGCAGAACCTGCGGCACAACGCCATAGCGGTTGACCGCCATCGGGCTCGCGCCCACCGATTTCATGCCCTCTCGCTGCTTGTCGTCGACATTTTCCAGCGCCTCGGCATAGACCTTCCCAAGCGCCCCGGTATCGGTGAGGAAAATCGCCGCGATCCCCGGGATCGGCCCCGGCCCAAAGCCGCGGGTAAAGAACAGCGCCCAGATCAACATGTCCACCGAGCGGATGAAGTCGAAGAACCGCTTCATCCCCCAATTGGCCGCCCGGTTCGGCGTGATCGTCCGCGCCGCGATGAAAGCGAGCGGGAAGGCGATCAGTGTCGCGAGGAGCGTACCAACAAACGCCATAACGAGCGTCTGGAACAGCTTTACGAGAATATCGGCATGCTGCCACGCCTTATTGCCTAGCCACTGGTTGAGCACATATTGCGCATTCGACATCTCGGGATTGACCCGATCGCCCGAGAGCATCAGCCCGATCGAGGAGAGGAGATCATTGCCCCAGAGCGGCGAGGTCGGATCATAGAGGAAATTGGCCCAGCCGAAGAACCGGCGCTGCACCGCGACCTGATTGGCGCGGATCTCGGCCTGCCCTTCGAACCCAAAATCGACCACCACCTTCTGCCGATCCTGCTGGATCGCGGCTGGCGCACCTTCCGGCGCCAGCGCCGCATCCGCCGTGATCATCACCGGCCACACTTCGCCATCGAGATAGACATCGACCTGTCGCGTCGTGATCTCGAGCTTATCTGCCTCACTACCGAAGGTCGCGGTCATGCTGCCGTCGCCATGCGGCGTCAGCCAATCGATCGTCGCATCAGCCGGATATTGCCCGCGGCTCGACCATTGCGGCGTGACCACGCCATCATCGCCAAAGCGCAGCCGCGGCTGGGCGCGCCAGCTATACCAGTCCTGCACATAGATCGACGCACGATCCCATTTGCCGTTCTGCAAGGCCGGTCCGACATTAAAGAAAAACCAGCAGAAAACGAGATATGCCGCCGTCGCCACAGGCGCCACGATCAACCCATGCCGTTTGAGGAACGAGGTCTTGAAGACCTCAGGGAATTTCTGTTCGAGCCGAGCGCGCTCGGCAGCACTGATCGCCGACATGGTCACACGCTCGCCTTTCCGAAATTGAAGCTGCCATCGCCCACCAGCCGCCGCCGCAGCCAGCCCGAAAACTGGTCGATGGCAATGATGGTCACGAGCAGCAGAATGATGATCGCATAGGTCTGCGCGGCATAATCGCGCCCGATCGAAAGGCGAAACACTTCGCCGATCCCGCCGCCGCCCACTGCCCCGATAATGGTCGAAGCGCGCACGTTGATCTCGAGGCGCAGCAGCCCATAGGACACAAAATTGGGCATCACCTGAGGCACGATGGCGTAGCGTACCCGCTCAAGCCAGCTCGCGCCAACCGATTTCAGCCCCTCATCGGGCTTCATGTCAGCATTCTCGACAACTTCGAAAAACAATTTCCCGAGCGCGCCAATGGTGTGCAGCGACACGGCCGCAATAGCAGCAATCGGCCCGATCGAAAGCACGGCTGTCAGCAGCCCGGCGATGACGATTTCCGGGAAGGCACGCATCACTTCCATGATGCGCCGCACCACCCAGCGCACCGGCCCCGCGCCCACGAGATTGGTCGCAGCAAAGAAGCAAAGGCAAAAACCGATCGCTCCGCCGATGATCGTCGACACCACGGCAATATTGACCGTGACGATGAGCTGATAGATGAAATTGGGAATGTAGAGGCTGTCGGTCAGATAGATATTGCTCGAGGTATAATCATACTTCGCCGAGCCATCGAAATAGGGCGAGGCCACCCCGAACATGGCGCGAAAAATCTCGAGCGGATCGCGCGGCGTAAAGTTCTTGATAAAGTCGAACATGAAGGGAAGGCGTTCGAAAAACTTCCCCGAATTGGCCGAATTGGCATAGCTCATGGCCGCCACCAGCGCGACGATTACCCCGATCACCACGAGGATCGTATAGACCCGCCGCGTCATCACCTGAGAGCGATAATGCTGCAGGATCGTTTGGCCGGCCGGCGAAAGCCCGGGTGACTGCTGGGAAATATCGGCCATCGCGAGGCATCTCCGACAACCACGGCGTCATTCCCGCGAAAGCGGGAATCCCTCTTGCAGAGATCCCCGCTTTCGCGGGGATGACGCTGTGGCTTGATTGAAATGAGAGGCAGGCTGCGCCTGCCTCCCGGGATCAAAAAATCAGCCGCCGATAACCGACTTACGGGCGTCGATGATCGTCTGGTACATGGTCTGGTCGGCGTCGACGAAGTTGGTGTAGCCGCCGGCGGTGAAGGCGTCGAAGCATTCGAAATCGGTCTCGGGCAGCGCCTTGAACATGGCGGTGACCTTTTCCTTGATGTCGGCTGGCAGCTTGTTCGACACCATCAGCGGGCCGTTCGGGATGATCGGCGACTGCCAGACTTCGACCAGGTCATCCATGTCGAGGAGGCCCTTGTCGACCATGATGCGCAGGTTACCGGAAGTGTAGCCTTCCGAGAATTCGCCCTGGCCCGAACCGAAGGTCGTGCCGACATCCCAGGTGCCGTCGAGAACGCCGAGCACGAGGTTTTCGTGGCCGCCGCCAAATCCGGTTTCGCTGTAGAACTCAGCGATCGGCATGCCGAGGTCGGCTGGAAGAGCGACGGACGGGATCAGGTAGCCCGAGGTGGAGTCCGGATCGGCAAAGCCGAGCTTCTTGCCCTTGCTCGAGGCAAGATCGGTGATGCCGCTATCAGCGCGAGCAACCATGATCGTGTGGTAGCCGGTCGAACCGTCTTCCTGCTGGGTGGTCAGCACCGGGTCAACGGCTTCCGGGTCCTGCAGGTAGATCGCGGCATAGGACGAAGCGCCCATGATGGCGATGTCGATAGTGCCGCCAAGGAGGCCCTGGATGATGCCGTTATAGTCGGGCGATGGGAAGAACTGGACATCGGTGGCGCCGGTTGCGGCCTTCAGCGGCTCGGCAACGCATTCGGAACGGCGCAGCTGGTCGGCTTCGTTTTCGCCGCCATCGAGACCGATGCGGAGGACGAGACCGTCCTGGGCAAAGGCTGCGGTCGACATGGAAAGCGCGACGGAGGCGAGAAGCAGTTTACGGATCGCGGACACGGGAGGTCTCCTTTGGTGACGCGTTTGGGTAATCTCGGTTTTTTCTGAAAAGGGCCGAGTTTCAGGGCGCCTGCTGCGCGTTGGTCGGTGTGCGCGGCAGGTATTGGATGGGCGCGATCGAGGTCGAGGTCATCGCCTCGGAAAAGGCCTCCTTGAGGCCATCGGCGCCGTAAATGGTGCGAGCGACATCGGTCGTCAGCTCGTTGGGCGTACCGTCGAACACCACCTTGCCAGCCGCCATCCCGACGATCCGCTCGCAGTAAGCGCGCGCCGTATCGAGCGTGTGGAGATTGGTGATGACGGTGATGCCCTCGGAATTGATGTCGCGGAGCGAGTCCATGACGATCTGCGCATTGCGCGGATCGAGCGAAGCGATCGGCTCGTCGGCAAGGATCATCTTCGGTTTCTGCATCAACGCCCGCGCAATCGCGACGCGCTGCTGCTGGCCGCCCGACAGGGTCTGCGCCCACTGGGTCGCCGTTTGCGCGATATCGAGCCGCTCCAGTGCCTTCAGCGCTTCGAACTGCTCGTCCGGCGAAAACACCTGCAACAGATTCAGCAGAGGATTGCGACCATTGAGCCGCCCCAGCATCACATTGGTGATGACATCGAGCCGCGGCACCAGGTTGAACTGCTGAAAGATCATGGCGCAATCGCGCTGCCAAGCCCGCAACGCCTTGCCCTTGAGCTCGGACGTCTTGACGCCCTCATATTCGATATAGCCCGACGAAACGTCGTTGAGCCGATTGATCATGCGCAGCAGTGTCGACTTGCCAGCGCCCGAACGGCCAATAATGCCCACCATCTGCCCTTGCGGGATTTCGAGCGTCACATCATTGACGGCGATCTTGTCACCGAACCGTCGTGTAACGTGCGAAATCTTGAGCATGAGCCCGCCCCAGTCGTTGAACTGCGGCAGACCTAAGGCGCGCATGTAACGTCACCATGTATGATCGGTGACCGTTCCATGACTATTCACCGCCACCGTGTGGCGGGTTGTCGCGGTAACTAGGGTATTACGGACGCCTTAGCCCCGCGCTCCGGCCCTCCCCTCGCCCCTTGAGGGAGAGGGACAGACCAACTTTGCGTTCAGCAAATTGGTCAGGGTGAGGGGTATTCTCTCCTCCGCAAAGGAGAGCGTGACGGGCACTAAAAGAATACCCCTCTTCCGGCGCTAAGCGCCACCTTCTTCCACAGGGGGAGAAGGGAAGTTCAAGCGCCCTCATACTTCTCCAAAAACGCCTCGATCCCCAGCTCCCGAAAATCCGGCAGCGCCTGATGCAGTTTCTCGTGGCTCCAATCCCACCACTTCATCGCGTCGAGCTTTCCCGCCACATCATCGGAAAACCGCTGCTTGATCGTCCGCGCCGGCACGCCCACGGCAATAGCAAAATCCGCCACGTCCTTGGTCACCACGGCATTGGACCCAATGATCGCGCCATTGCCGATGCTGACCCCCGGCATCACCACGGCGCCATGCCCGATCCAGGTATCGTGCCCAATCCGGATGCCATCTGCCGCCCGCCAGTCGAAAAAGCCCTGATCGTCCTCTTCGCCCTCAAAATACCAGGCCGAGCGATAGGTAAAGTGATGGAGCGAGGCCCGCTCGATCGGATGCATCGACGCATAAATCCGCACATGGCTCGCGATATTGGCGAATTTTCCAATATCCGCATACGCGATCTGCGTATTCTCGACGCAATAGGAATAGTCGCCGATCTTGGACCGGCTGACATGCGAGCCCGCCCCGATCTCGACATAGCGCCCAAGCTCGGACGCCGTCACCTGTGCCGTCAGATGAATGGAGGGTGTGTCGCCAAGCCGGGTCATGCCGCCGCCTTCGGTGCAAAGCCGGTCACATCGACGATCCGGTCGGCCACTTCCGCCCGCACCTCTTCATCATGGAAAATCCCAAGCATCGCGACTCCCTCGCGCTTTTTCTGCGCAATCATCCCAACCACCACCGCCCGATTGGCCGCATCGAGCGATGCCGTCGGCTCATCGAGCAGCAGAACCGGGTGATGCGTGATAAAACCCCGCGCAATATTGACGCGCTGCTGCTCGCCACCCGAAAAAGTCGCTGGCGGCAGCTCCCATAGCCGCTCCGGCAGATTGAGCCGCGCCAGCAGTTCTCCGGCCCGCCCCCGCGCCTCGGCCTTGTCGACCCCACGCACCACCAGCGGCTCCGCCACCACATCGATCGCCGAAACCCGCGGCACCGTCCGCAAAAACTGGCTCACATAGCCAATTGCATCGCGCCGCAAGGTCAGCACAGTCCGCGGATCGGCACTCGCCAAATCCACCATGGCGCCCTCATGCGCAATCAGCACCGAGCCGCGATCGACCCCATAATTCCCATAGACCATCTTTAAAATGGACGACTTCCCCGCCCCCGATGGTCCACCCAGCACCACGCATTCGCCCGGCGCGACGTCGAAAGTGACGTTATCCACCACCGGCAGGCTGATCCCCCCGCGCAAGTGCATGGTAAAAGTCTTTGCGAGATTTCTCACGGATAGAGCGGTCATCATCACACCTGCAAAATCGAACTGACCAACAATTGCGTATAGGGCTCGCGCGGATCATCGAGCACCCGGTCGGTCAGCCCCGCCTCGATCACATGCCCACCCTTCATCACCATCATTCGATGGCTCAGCAGCCGCGCCACGGCCAGGTCATGCGTGACGACAATCGCCGAAAGCCCAAGCTCACCGACCAATTGCCGCAACAAATCCAGGAGCCTCGCCTGTACGGACACATCGAGCCCACCCGTCGGCTCATCCATGAACACGAGCCGCGGCCCGGTCACCAAATTCCGCGCAATCTGCAACCGCTGCCGCATCCCGCCCGAAAACGAGCGCGGCTGATCATCGATCCGATCCGCCGCAATTTCCACGCGCCCCAGCCAATCAAGCGCCGTGTCGCGAATAAGGCCATAATGCCGATCCCCAACCGCCATCAGCCGCTCACCGACATTGGCCCCCGCCGACACCGTCATCCGCAACCCATCGGCCGGGTTCTGATGCACAAAACCCCAATCCGTCCGCGTAAGAAACCGCCGCTCAGCCTCGGATAACTCATAAATATTGCGCCAACTCTCATCGCGCATCCGGTAGAGCGCCTCGCCCGACGTCGGCTCAAGATTTGCCGAAAGCGTATTGAGCAGCGTCGTCTTCCCCGAGCCACTCTCGCCAACGATAGCCAGCACTTCGCCGGGATAGAGCTCGAAATTGACATCGGCACAGCCAAGGCGGCTGCCGTAATATTTGGTCAGATTGCTGACACGCAGCAGCGGTTCGTCAGACATGGGGATTCTCCGTGCGCACCGAACACCCCCTCCTAGCCTCCCCCATCAAGGGGGAGGTACGGGCCGGTGAATGGGACTGGATCGAGTAAAAAGAGTGGAGGGACACCTCCCCCTTGATGGGGGAGGTTGGGAGGGGGTGATGAGCGTAAAAGGTCACTCCGCCGCCTCCTTCATCCCCAACACCCCAACAAACCCCGCCTCCCGCCGCTCTTCGCAGTGGTCGGTGTCCGAGCACACATACATGTGCCCGCCCCGATCATCCAAAATGACCTCATCCAGATACACCCCCTCCGCGCCACACAGCGCGCAGGGCTCCTCAAAATGCTGAATCTCAAACGGATGATCCTCAAAATCGAGGCTGACGACATCCGTAAACGGCGGCACCGCATAGATCCGGTGCTCACGCCCCGCCCCAAACAGCTGCAGCGCCTCGCTCCGATGCATTTTCGGATTATCGAATTTCGGCGTCGGCGACGGGTCCATCACATACCGCCCCTCGACCTTGACCGGATAAGCATAGGTCGTCGCAATCCGCCCATGCCGCGCAATGTCCTCATAGAGCTTCACATGCATCAGCCCATATTCCTCGAGCGCATGCATTTTTCGCGTCTCGGTTTCGCGCGGTTCCAAAAACCGCAGCGGCTCGGGGATCGGCACCTGATACACGAGGATCTGCCCCGCCTCGAGCTTCCGCTCGGGTATCCGATGCCGCGTCTGAATGATCGTCGCCTCAGCCGTGTGCGTCGTCGTCGCGACCTGCGCCACCTTGGCAAAGAACGCCCGGATACTCACCGCATTGGTCGTATCATCCGCTCCCTGATCGATGACTTTCAGCACATCATCCGGCCCAATAATCGACGCCGTCACCTGCACCCCACCCGTGCCCCATCCATAAGGCATGGGCATTTCGCGGCTGGAAAACGGCACCTGATACCCGGGAATGGCGACAGCCTTCAAAATAGCCCGCCGGATCATCCGCTTGGTCTGCTCATCGAGATATGCAAAGTTATAGTTTGCGACGGCGTTCATTTCAGCGCCTCCAATGCCTTCCTATTCTTCTCCCCCTCGGGAAGAAGGTGGCGCGCAGCGCGGGATGAGGGGGATGCTTCAGCGGGAGTGGAGAGGGAGAAACTCACTCCGCAGCCTCCTGCTTCCCCTCAAATTCCGCCCGCATCCGCCGGATCAAATCCAGCTCCGCCTGGAAATCCACATAATGCGGAAGTTTGAGGTGCTCGACGAAGCCCGTCGCCTGCACATTGTCCGAGTGCGAAATGACGAATTCCTCGTCCTGCGCCGGCGCGGTGATATCTTCGCCAAACTCCTTGGCCCGCAGCGCCCGATCGACCAGCGACATGGCCATCGCCTTACGCTCCGCCTGCCCGAACACCAACCCATAGCCGCGCGTAAACTGCGGCGGGATGGTCGCCGAACCCTTGAAATGATTGACCATCTGACACTCGGTCACTCGAACCCGCCCGAGGCTCACCGCAAAACCCAGCTCAGGAATGTCGAATTCGACCTCGACTTCCCCGATGCGGATTTCGCCGACAAAAGGATGCGTCCGGCCATAGCCACGCTGCGTCGAATAGCCGAGCGCCAGCAGAAATCCCTCGTCTCCCCGCGCCAGCGCTTGCAGTCGCAAATCCCTGTTGAGCGGAAAATCAAGCGGCTCCCGCGTCAAATCGCCGACCTCATGCCCCTCGGGCAATTCGCCATCCGGTTCGATCAGCCCCTGCCGCCCGAGCAGATCCGTCACCCGCGGCGCCCGTTCATCCTCGGCCTCGCGAACCGCCGGCACTTCGGCATCCTCGCCCACGATACTGGGGTCCAGCAGCCGGTGCGTATAATCAAACGTTGGCCCGAGCATCTGACCGCCCGGCAGATCCTTGAACGTCGCCGAAATTCGTCGCTCGATCTTCATCGCTCCGGTATCGATCGGCTCCGAATAGCCAAACCGCGGCAATGTCGTGCGATAGGCCCGAACCAGAAAGATCGCCTCGATCAGATCGCCCCGCGCCTGCAACAGCGCCAGCGCCGCGAGTTCCCGGTCATAAAGCGACCCCTCGCCCATGGCCCGGTCCACCGCGAGGCCCAACTGCTCGACAATCTGATCGAGCCGCAGCGCCGGCACCGACCGATCCCCGCGCCGCCGATCCGCCAGCAGGCGATGCGCATTGGCAATGGCTGCCTCGCCACCCTTTACGGCTACGTACATCTCAGGCCTCCACAATTCGGCTGGATCGCGGCAGGCCGATCACCTGCTCACCAGCCACAAGCAAAAGGTCGACCCCGCGCGGAAACAGCTCGCGGTTCTCTCCCCACTGACTGACGAAATCCCCGCTCAGCCCTTCTGGGCTAATCTCAACCATGTCGCGAATGCCCGGCCCGCGCAGCACCAGCGTCGGCCCACCGCTCAACGAGGGCAGTTCGGCGACGATCGTCGTCGAGCGATCGGGATATTCCTGGGTCCCAAGATTGCACTTGGCGAGATCGGGCAGCGCATCGCCACGCGCCACAAAGGCAAAAGTGGCCTTGGCCGGATCGCTGACAATGCTCGCCCCTGTATGAAACCCGACGAACCCGCGCGCGGCTTCCGTATCGAGCGCAGGCGATAACCAGATCGTCGTGTCGTGGTCGCTCAACGTTAGCGTAATGCTACCCAATCCACCCATTTCAGTGCCCGCTACAGGCAGGTGTTGCATTGTCCCCGGGTTCGCCAAGGCATCCAAAACCGCCCGAAACACCACCTGCGCCTCGCGCACCGGCTCGGTGAAACCGGCGCCAAAATCATGGGAAAGCATCAGTTATCCCCCCGCACCATAGTGAAAAAATCGACCCGCGTCGCCGCCGCTTCGTCCCGCCGCGTGGCGTCGCGCTCAGCCCCAAGTGCTTCGAGCGGCGCGATAATTTCCGCGTCCACCCGCGCCGCTTCGCGCTGGCGCAGCGCATCGATAACCGCGATGGCCTCGGCCTTATCGAGGTCGCGGCCCAGGCAATACCCGTGCCCCACTTCCCCGGTTACGATCCGCACACTCGCCCGGCTGACCGTCGCCTCGCCGATATTGAACGGCGCTCCGCCGCCGCCCGCCCGGCCGCGCACCATGACGAGCCCTGTCTCGGGTCCGCGAATGCGCTGATGCTGCGGCTGTTCGCCAAACGCGGCCCAGCGCTCGGCCAGCGCCTTTGCCGGCGCTGCCGCCAGCACATCCAGCGCCCGCTTTCTCGCGCTTTGCTCGGCAGAAATCTCGCTCTTCATGCTTGCCTCGATTTGTCTAATAAACTAGACAACTAATCTCACTAGTTCCGCTCTACGCTTCGTGTGTGAAAGTGCAATGACAAAATTGAAATCGGCACAGGGCGGCGTCGCGCTCTGGCGTCAGATCGCCGATGCGATCCGCCTCGACATCGTCGGCGGCAAGCTCGCCAATGGCGATCGCCTCCCCACCGAAGCCATTCTCGCCGAACGCTTTTCCGCCAACCGCCACACGGTCCGCCGCGCGCTCTCAGTGCTGGCCGAAGAAGGCGTCGTCATCGCTGAACAAGGCCGCGGCACTTTCGTGAAAAGCATCCGCCGCCTCAGCTACCCCATTGGCAAGCGCACCCGATTCCGCGAAGGCCTCAAGGGCCAGGCTAACACCGTTGTCACCAACACCCTGGGCGACCGCATCGACAATGCCAGCGCACAGGTCGCCGAAGCCCTCGGTTTAAAACCCGGCGCCAAGGTCGTGCGGCTCGAAGCCGTTTCGCTCGCCGATGGCGTCCCGCTATCGCGCTCGACCACCTGGCTCGCCTATCGCCAATTTCCAGATTTCGCCGCCCGCCTCACCGAACTCAATTCGATCACCCGCGCCTTCGAAAGCTACGGTTTCCCGGACTATGTCCGCGCCACCACCCGCATCTCCGCCCGCCACGCCGACGTCGAAGAAACCCGGCTTCTGGGCCTCGCCCCCGGCGCCATCGTCTTGGTTTCCGAGGCAGTCAACGCCGACCCCGACGGCAATCCGCTGTCTTACGCGCTCAGTCGGTTTCCGGCGGAACGGATGGAATTGGTCGTGTGAAACTGGGGCTATAGCCCCCAACGCTCCCGACGATCTCGGCGTCATTCCCGCGGAAGCGGGAACCCCTTCTACACAAACAGAGATTCCCGCTTTCGCGGGAATGACACGGTGGAGCCAAAAGCACCGCCCTGAGGAATCTAAGCCCTAACCCCCACCCGCAACAAATCCCTCAGCAGCCCCACAAACTGCTCCCCAGCCACATCCAGCGCGCCCGAATTATCAATCCGCACCGTGCTCGCTGGCAGTCTCACCGCGACGCTCCGGTCCATCCGCCGCCGGATCTCCCCGGCATCTTCGCGCCCGCGCCCGGCCAGCCGCTTCGCAACCACTTCCGGCTCCGCCCAGACCTCGACCACCAGCGCCGTCGGATAGCGCCGCAACAGGTCCGGGATCACCGCCCGCGAGAGGTTGGCAACAACCACCTGCCCCTCGCCAAGATTCCGATCGAGCGACACCGGCAGCCCGTAATGCAGCCCATGCGCCTCCCAGCTCAGCGCAAATTCACCGCGGCTTTCCGCTGCCAGGAACTCAGCCTCGGAGAGGCTGTCATGATCCTCGCTGCCGCCATCGGCCGGCCGTGTCACCACGCGCCTTACGGTGCTGATCTCGTCGCCCAGCCGCTCGCGCGCAAAGTTCATCACGCTGTCCTTGCCAGCGCCACTCGAGCCCACGACGGCGACAATAGTTCCGGTCATATAACCCGCCGTCCCTGCCGCCACACGGTCATGACGATCGGAATGCCCTCTTCGACGCGCACATGGACGAGGTCCGCGCGCTTACCCACGGCAATCTCGCCGCGATCATCGAGCCCCGCCGCGTCCGCCGGGCGCTTGGTCACGAAGCCGATCGCTTCCGGCAAACTTATCCCCGGCACCTCTTCGGCAAGGCAAAATGCCGATTGCAGCATCGAGAAGGGAATATAGTCGGACGATAAAATATCGAGGAGCCCCGCCGCCGCCAGATCGCGTGCCGAAACATTGCCCGAATGCGATCCGCCGCGCACCACATTAGGCCCGCCCATCAGGATGGCCATGCCCGCATCGCGCGAAGCCTGCGCGGCTTCAAACGTCGTCGGAAACTCGGCAATGCGAATGCCCAGCGCCACGGCCTCGTCCACATGCGCCTTGGTCGCATCGTCGTGGCTTGCCAGCGCAATGCCCCGCTCCGCGCTCAGCGCCGCGAGCGCCTTGCGATGCTTGTCCGAATAAGTCCCTGATTCATATGAGCGTCGCGCGATGAACTCGGCGAGCTCATTGTCCGTCATCTTCAGCTTGCCCTGATAATAGACCTTATAGGCATCCGGGCTCGCAAACTGCCGCTGCCCCGGCGCATGGTCCATCAGCGAGGCTAGCCGCACCAACGGATGGTCCATGATCTGCTCGAAACTTTCGAGGCAATCCGGCGCCGAAACCTCGCAGCGGAGGTGGATCAGGTGATCCGCCCGCAGCCGCCCGGCATTGACGCCCGCCGTCACCGCATCAGCCAAAATCCGCAGCTCCACCGCGCCCATATCGGCATGCTCGTCGATCCCGACACGAATGGCATCGAACACAGTGGTGATGCCGGAAGCCGCGATCTGCGCATCATGCGCCTGCACCGCCGCCACCGGATGCCACCGCACTTTCGGCCGCGGCGCATAATGCGTCTCCAGGTGGTCGGTGTGCAGTTCCACCAGCCCCGGAATGAGATAATCGCCGTTCAGATCCGTGCCGCGCCGGCTCGCCGAACCGATATCGGTGATGACCCCGCCCGCGATTTCGACCGCGCCTTCGTGGATGCCATCGGCAAGAACGATACGAGCATTACTCAATACTGTGGCGTCTAGGGCGTGCATGGCGGGCCAATCGAAAAGGGAAAAGTGGCGCTGCGATAGAGCAAAACTGTGACACCGAAACGACAAGCGGAAAACCGCTGAAATCTCGGCATTGCAACGTTTTTATCGCGCGCTCGCCATAGTTTTTCGCTATCGCTACCCGTCAATTGAATCACAGCGTCCCATTGAAAAAGTCTGCCCATGCCCCGTATTGCCAAGCTCGACCGCCTGCTCGCCGTGCTCCGCGAGCGCATCTTCCAGCGCTCCGGCATCTTCGTGCCGCTCAAGCACCGGCAGGCGGAAAATGGCGAACGCAACCTCGCTGCATTGGAGGACCGCAGCGGCTGGACCGACGTCGACCAGAACCTCGTCTGGGGCGAGCCCGATGGCTATTACTGGTTCGGCGGCTCCGTCACCCTGCCTCAGGAAATGGCGGGCAAACCCGTCTTCGGTCGCGTCGAAGCCCAGTTCGGCTCAGTCATGGGCCGCAGCGATCCGCAGCTTCTCGTCCGCCTCAATGGCAAGATCGCCAGCGGCGGCGACGGCAATCACCGTGAATTCCGCATCACCTCCAAAGCCACCGGCGGCGAAACCATCGACATCCTCATCGAGGCCGGCACGATCGAAAACCGTCGCCAACTCGGCTTTGCCGTCGAACTGGTCACGCTCGATCGCCTCGCCGAAATCGTCTACTACGACCTAAAGGTCCCGCTCGACGTCGCCCGGCTCCTCAAGCCCGACGATGCCCGCCGCGCCCGCCTCCTCCGCCATATCGATGACGCCATCGACCTCATCGACCTGCGCCCCGGCAATCCCGAACGTTTCACCGCGAGCCTGGAAGCCGCACGCACCCGCGCCGACGCCCTCTACGCCGAGGCCGACGCCGATGCCATGCCCGAGATCGTCGCCACCGGCCACACCCATATCGACGTCGCCTGGCTCTGGCGCGTGCGCGAAACCCGCCAGAAAATGGCGCGTTCCATGGCCAATGCCCTCTCGCTGATGGACGAATATGACGACTACCGCTTCATGTATAATCAGGGCGTGCTGCTCGATTATCTCGAAGAGGACTATCCCGAGCTGTTCACCCGCATCGAAAGTCAGGTCGAAGCCGGCCGCTTCGAGATCGAAGGTGCGCTCTGGCTCGAACCCGACGTCGTCATCGCCTCGGGCGAAAGCCTCGTCCGCCACATCATCAAGGGCGTTAGATATCATCAGGAAAAATTCGGCGTGACGCCGAAAATCGTCTGGCTCCCGGACACTTTTGGCTATACTGCCGCCCTGCCCCAGCTCATGGCCCTTTCCGGCCTTGAAGTTTTCATCACCCACAAGATGAGCTGGAACGACACCAACCGCATGCCGCACGAAATCTTCTTCTGGCAGGGTTTGGACGGCACCAAGGTTCCGGCCTATTTCCTCACGACCCAGCGTTACGAATACGATGGGATCAACACCACCTACTGCCCCGATCTCGTGCCCAGCCACGTCATGGGCACTTGGAAGCGCTTTAGCCAGCAGGGCCTCCACGACGAACTGTTCCTCGTCTATGGCCACGGCGATGGCGGCGGCGGCCCCACCCGCGGCATGCTCGAAAATGTCCGCCGCATGGAGCGCGGCATTCCCGGCTGCCCCAAGATCAAACACGAGCCCATGGCGCCCTATTTCAAGCGCCTCGTCGAGCGCATGAACCGCGAGCCCGAAGCTTTCCCCAGCTGGGTCGGCGAGCTCTATCTTGAATATCACCGCGGCACGCTAACCTCTGTCGCCAAGAACAAGCGCAACAATCGCCTCGCCGAACAGACGCTCCACGATCTCGAGGTTCTCGCCGTCCTCGCGAGCCGGCATGGCATCGCCTACCCCAAGGACACGCTGGAGCGGCTCTGGAAGACGGTCCTCCTCAACCAGTTCCACGACATCCTTCCCGGAACCTCGATCGGCTTCGTCTACGAAGACAGCGACCGCGACTACGCCGCCTTCTTCGCCGAAGCCGCAGCCCTTCGCGACCAACTCGCCGCGCCCCTCGCGACAGCCGGCACCTACACGGTCCTCAATTCCACGAGCCTTACGCGCACTGATCTGCTGACGCTGCCCGCCGGCACATCGGCCATCGCCGTCTCCGGTGAGACCATTACGGCCCAAACCATCACCCGCGCCGACGGCTCAACCGAAACCGTAGCTCCCTCCGCCGGTTTCGCGCCCCTCTCCGCCACTGCCCTGACCTTTACAGAGACAACGGCTTCCGCTCCCGAAACCACGCTCTCCGTCTCCCCGACCCATCTCGAGAACACCGCCCTCCGCGCCACCTTCAACACCCGCGGCCAGCTCACCTCCCTCTTCGACAAAATCCGCAATCGCGAAGCCATCCAGCCCGGCAAGCTCGGAAACACCTTTGTCGCCCATCGCGATATCCCGATCGATTTCGACGCCTGGGACATCGATGATTATGTCGAAGACCAGTCCTGGCCGGTCGACACCCTGGTCTCGGCCGAAGTCGTCGAAACCGGCCCCTGGCGCGCCGCAATCCGCTTCGAGTGGACCTATGAGAATTCCCGCATCGTCCAGGTGATCTCGCTCGCCGCCGACGCCGCCCAGCTCGAATTCGACACCATGATCGATTGGCACGAGCATCAGACGCTCCTCAAGACCGGCTTCCCGCTTGCCATCCGCACCGATGCCAGCCGCGCCGAAACCCAGTTCGGCCACCTCACCCGCCCCACCCATGCCAATACGTCGTGGGATAAAGCACGCTTCGAAACCTCGATGCACCGCTGGGTCGATCTCAGCGAGGCCGGCTTCGGCGTCGCCGCGCTCAACGATTGCAAATATGGCTATGACGCCAAGGGCTCGACACTGCGCCTGACCCTGGTCAAATCCCCGGTCTTCCCCTGGCCCGAAGCCGACCAAGGCGAGCATCGCCTTCGCTACGCGCTCCTCGTCCACGCCGGCGATCTGCAAGTGGTCCACAACGCCGCGACCACCTTCAACCAGCCCCTGCGCCTCCTCGCCGGCTCATCCTCCGCCGCACCCACCCTCAGCGCCCTTGCAACTCTCTCTAGCGACCAGATCGCCATCGAAACCGTCAAGCAAAGCGAAGACGGCCAGCGCATGATCCTCCGCCTCTGGGAAACCCAAAACAAGGCCGGCACGGTCACCCTGACTCTCCCCAGCGCCACAAGGATCAGCGAAACCGATCTCTACGAAGCGGACACGTCTACTCTCTCGGAGAGCGCCAAAACCATCGACCTGACCTTCAAACCCTTTGAAATCAAAACCATCGCTTTGGGCTGAGCCCGCCCGACGTGAGCCCCCGCTTCATCCCTCCCCCTCCCAGGGGGAGGCTAGGTGGGGGTCCCCCAAACAACGAGCCCCGCCATGATCCCACCCCTCCCCAGCACCCTCCCCCCGCTCCTCGGCGTCGAGAACGGCATCTGGCTCAAGGGCGATTGGCACATGCACTGCCGGCACTCCACCGACAGCTCCAACAACCCCCAATCCCGCATCATCACCTTCGCGGAAAAGCTCGGCTTCGATTATCTCGCCATCACCGACCATGACGTCCACGTCCAGGGCGCCGTCGCCCAGAACACTTGGGCCGACCCCGAATACCTGTCCGAAAGCGTGCTCCTCTTTTACGGCGCCGAACTCACCGCCCCCCGCGGCCACGTCAACATTCTCTCGGCCGAGCCCTACGATCACCAAGCCATCTTCGACGCCCGCAATGCGCGGGATTGGGACCTTCTCAAACTCAAGCAAGACCTCGGCATTCACTGGTCGGCCAATCATCCGCACCACAAGAATCACTATGGGTTCTCCTTCGATCTCGCCGACAGCGTCGAAATCTGGAACACCAGCATTTGGCCCAAGAATATCCCGAGCGTCCGCATCTGGGACGATCAACTCCTCTCCGGTCGCATGCTCGGCGCCCGCGGCGGCAGCGATTCCCACCATGGCGCGCCCGACGATCCGGCCCTCATCGTCCCGCTGACCATCGAGCGCTCAGGCAATTACGTCGGCACCCCGACGACCTGGATTTTCGCCGCCGACCGCACCAAGCCAGCGATCCTCGCAGCCCTCAAACAAGGCCGCGCCTCCGTCAGCTCCAACCCATACAACCCCCGCGTCGAACTCCTCGCCGACACGACGGGAACCGGCCAGTTCGACATGATGATGGGCGACAACGTCATCCCGACAGGCGCCCCCGTCACCTTCGAAGTCCGCCTCTCGGGCGGCGGTATCCCCGGCGCCAATTACCAAGTCCACGTCATCAAGAACCGCAGCGAATTCGCGACCCTTCTCACCGACACCACCACCCGCACTGCCCGCTTCACCGACACCCCATCGCCCACCGACCGCAGCTATTATCGTGTTGAAATCGAAGGCCCCCAGGCGCCCTATCCCGAAGTCCCCAATTCCATGGCGCAAAGCCAGAACATGGTCGCCCTGTCGAATCCCATCTACTTCAATTACGATCCGGAGTTCTGACGCCGTCTTGCCCACCGGCTGTCACCCCGGCGAAGGCCGGGGCCCATCCTGAGATCTCAAGATGGATCCCCGCTTCCGCGGGGATGACAGCAAGTGGTTGGGTTGGCCCCTCCGATCACCGGCGAGCCCAAAAACATGGTAAGAGACCCAAGCCGAAAAGTCGGCGTCAAGGACATCGCCGAGGCCGCCGACGTCGCCGTCTCGACCGTCTCCCATGTTCTCAATGGCACTGCCCCCATCTCCGCCGAAGTCCGCGAGCGCGTCCTCAACGCCGCCAATGCCCTCGGCTATCTCGCTCGCCGCCGCGAAAAGGCAGCCATCGCCGTCCTCCGCAGCGTCCTCCTCGCCGTGCCCACCGACACGCTCCCGCACAACGAACACAACCTCTATTCCTGGACCCTTCTCAGCGCCCTCACGCGCGAATGCGAGCGCCGCGCCATTCGTGTCATCCCGATGGAAATTGGCCCCGAAATGGCCGATGGCGCAAAGATCGTCGAAAAGGCCCAGAGCCAGGAGGTCGATGGCGTCCTCATCCTCAACGACGATCGCCCCGAGCTCCTCCACGACATCGCCGCTGCCCGCATTCCCGCTGTCCTGATGAATGGCGAAGACCACGAAATGCAGATCGATAGCGTCACCCCCGGCAATCGCTTCGCCGCCCGTTACGCGACCAATTGGCTCATCGGCCAAGGCCATAGCCAGATCATGCACCTCACCTGGGAAGGCCGCTCCACCATCCGCCGCCGCCGCGACGGCTTTATCGATGCCTTCCGCGCCAATAATATCGCAATCGACGGGGCCCAGGTCCATTTTGCCGATGGCTATCTGCCCGAATACGGCGCCGCGGCCATCGAGCGCTGGCTCAAAGACCATGATGGGCTCGGCGGCATCACCGCGATTTTCTGCGCCGCCGACAATCTTGCCCTCGGCGCCATGACGGCGCTGCATCGCGCCGGCATCCGTATGCCCCAGGATGTCTCCATCGTCGGTTTCGACGGCGTCGCCCTCGGCGAATTTACCTCACCCTCACTGACCACCGTCAGCGTCCCCCTCGAACATATGGGCGCCGAAGCCCTGCATCTCCTCGAGCGACGCATCGTCAATGCGCTCCTCAATCCGCCGGCCCACCGCCTCGAACTCGGCTGTCGCCTCACTATCCGCGGCAGCGTCCGCCGCGTCGGCTAAGCTTCTACGACCCTTGATAAACAGCGGAACAGCCCGCAGCTCCTCGCATTGGCCTTCTTAGACTGGAGGCCTACAATTTCCGACCGCATCATCCCGCTCCACCCAAAGCCACGCCCTCAAGCAGGCGGCGAGCAATTGCGCGCCAGCATCGATGCCGGCCGCACCGGCGATAAGGTCGCATTCCCCGATCCCGCCGCCGCGCCTTTGCCAACCGACGCCGAGGCCGGCGGCACCGCCACCGCCTTCAAGCCCGAGCCAGATCGAAGCGACCTCACCCGCCGCGGGGGCGCCAGCGGCCTCCTCGTCTATATCCTCGTCATCGCAGCCATTGCCGCCGCCGCGATCGCGCTGATCTGGTGGGGACCGACACCACGCTAGGGTCCACGCCTCTTATCCTACGATAACCCGAAAGTGGGTGGCGGAACTCAAGCATTTCGCCCAAAGTTCTGCCAACGACCTTGGGTTTGGTTCTTGCTTGATGACGCTGCAAGATCGGCCAGATTCAAGGTCGCTTCTCTCATGCGATATGCGCCCACGCATATCGCAAAGCACGGCAGCGCCAAGGCGCTTGAGGAGCAAGGCGATGATTGAGGCAAATCTGGTTCGCGATCTGTCCGTCGAGCACGAAGGCAGGTCCTATCACGCGACCTATTTCGTCGAGCATGGACAGATCCACGTCAAAACCGGCGCCAAGCTTTTTCGCCTGCCCCTTACCGAGACACCCGCGCCATCCGCCGTCGAAACCCTGTTGATCGGCCTCGCAACCGATGCTGCCCGTGAGGCCAGCCAATCGTCACGTTGGGCTGAGGTTCTGACCGGCGGATCGAGCCCCCAATCGCCCAAAGGCGCAGGATAAACCGCCTATCGCGCCTGCAAATATCCCGGATCGAACGAGCACAGCGACCGCATCCCCTCGGGGTCCGGCAGTGTCACGACCTTGTCCCGCCAAGTCGCGAGACCCAGCCGGCGCAAGACCTGCACCGTGCGATTGACGTGCACCGTCGAAAGCCCGAGTGCCTCCCCCAGCTCCGCCTGCGTCAGTGGCAGGTCGAAGCTGCCATCCTCGCGCACCAGCCCCGCCTTATTGAGCCGGAAGTGCATCTCGCAAAGGAGATGGCTGACTCGGTGCAACGCGTTGCGCCCACCAAGGCTGACCAGCAGTTCATTGGTCGCCCCATGCTCGATCGCAGCGCAGCGCAGGATCGCCGTCATCACCTCGGGATATTGCTCGACGATCCCCGCCAATCGATCAAGATCGACCATGCCGACGGTGCTATGCGAGAGCGTCACAACGCTCTGCGATGCCGGGCTATCGGAGAGAAAACCAAAGTCGCAGATATCGCCCGGCACGATAAATGTCGTGATCTGCCGGCTGCCATCCGGCAGGTACTTGTAGCGGCAGGCAAAACCCGACAGCAACACGCGCACAGCCGTGTCTTCCAGCCCGTCCCGTACGATGTGCTCGCGCGATTGATAGCTGCGTGGCACCGATACGGCATCGCGCACCGCAGCGCGTGCGCCCTCGGAAAGATCCATCAAATCGGTCAATCGCCGGTGCCAGATTTCCCCCGGGCTCAGGGTTGGACGAAGCGCGCCCCTCATTCAGGTCGCGCCCGAAGCGTTACGCATTGCGTGAACCACGTCATTCCGCAGCCGGGGCACCCGCTTTCCACCCCAGAATTATTGTTCGTTTTCAACGGCAAGCCCATGATTCTTCGTATCTGGACTTGACCCTATAGGCCGTTGCGCGCCGTGCAATTCACATAGGTTAAACAAGGCATTAGCGGCCTCGAAATCGATCTAAATAGTCTGTCGTCCATCTAACCTGCGTTAGTCACATTTGTCTCTCAGACCAATTCAGAAAACTCTTGCTCCGATCGCGCGCGGTCGGAGTTGTATTCAATAGGGGGAATGGATTGGACAGATAATGCTCGCCAGCAATGTAAAGCCATTCGAAACGCCTATGCCCGGGCCTGTTATATTCAAGCGCCTCTGGGAAACGGGCCTCTTGAAAAACAACGATGTCGCGGCCCTAGCCGGCCTCTCATGGACTCGGCAAAACGTCCCCACAGACGGCAGCATCGATAGCCGCAGAGACCTCTGCCTCCTTTCGAGCGGTATGGTCTTTCGCCAGCGCACCATGGAAGACGGTGTGCGGCGGCTGATGTCGCTGGTCGTGCCCGGCGATATCTGCTGCTATGCCATCGTCACCGGGCACATGACACTCTCCACCCTCTGCGCCGTTACCCCATGTACGGTGATGCGCGCGCCGATGGAAGAGGTCATCACCCTGTGCGAGCACTATCCCAATATTCTGGCGGCCCTGCTCGCCAATCTCTCGATCGACACCGCCGTTACCGAGGAGTTGCTGCTCTCGATCGGCCATCGCACAGCGCTCGAGCGCATGGCGCATTTTCTTTGCGAGCTCGAATTCCGCCTGCGCCGCGTGCGCCTTGCCGATCATGCGCAATTTCTTCTGAACATGACGCAGGCCGATATGGGCGCTTACCTTGCCCTCTCGGCCGTTCACGTCAATCGCACCTTGCAGGAATTGCGCCGCCGGGGTCTTGTCCGCACCGTCGGCGCGCGCATCAATCTGCTCGATCAGGCGGAGCTGCAGCGCATTGCCGGCTTCTCGCCGGCCTATCTCACTGACGCGCGCTAGCCGCTTCGTAGGAGCGGCGCATCGTCACGCAGATCGCGCGCATCATGCGCGTCCGAGGATCTGCATCCCGGTTATCGTCTGCGGCGCTCCGCGCCATGATCCGGGGCTGCGCCACCGGCTCGGCCGGCCGCCTGTTTCCCATTTCGAGAATAGCTTCGATGAGCCGCGAGCGATCATAGGGCTTTGTCAGCCGCGGCTTGCCCTTGTAACGCTCCGGCATCGCCTCGTCGCCAAAGGCCGTTGCAAAGATGATCGGCGTGCCCCGGCGCGTCAGTTCATCGGCGAGGCTGAACACTGTCGTGCCGTGCAGGCGCACATCGAGCACTGCACCATCGACACCGCGCCGCCCCAGCAATTGCATGGCATAAAAAGGAGTCGGCGCCGGTCCGAGAACGATCGCGCCCTGCCGGCGCAAATCCTGGCACATTTCATCGGCGAGGTAGAAATCGTCCTCGACGACCAAGATCCGTTTTCCCTCGAGATCCATTGGTCATTCCTCCGTTGGTGGAAGCCCAAAGGGCCAAGACTTGAACGATTAACCTACAGCAGGATAGGCTCTGTCCGCGCTAACATTTGTTGAGTGTGGCGCGCCTAATTATTGACCCACCACATAAAACACCGTGCCGGCGATCAGGATAAACGCCAGCACGACACCAAAAATCCGCAGCATGCTGCCATAGGGATTGGTCCCGAGGAGAAGACGTTCAGCCGTCCCCTGCGCGTTATCGACAATCACCTTGTCGGTTTTGGACCGCCTGTCAGGCTCGCTCATTGCCGAATGCCGTCACTAAACGCCGCCGTCACTTCTTCGTCTCGACGTCCGGATAATGCTCGATCCGCTCGACTTGCGGGCGCATGATCGCCAGCGCTTGATGTTCCATAGCGTGAGCGTTGCGCAATCCGGTGAGGTAGATTTCCGTTGGTGTCGACATCGTTCTCTCCGCTGGTCTCTCCAAGGGAACGGCGGGGCACGCTCGAAGCTGCCTGCCCCATCTCAGATCATCCCGCCTAAACCACGGCATTGGCGACATATTCAAATGGCGAAGCGGCCGAAGCATCAGCGCCGGCCGCTTCACGGATCAGGGCCTCAACACGACCTTGGTCCATTCGTTTTGCTTGTCGTGGAAGTTCTTGTAGCCCATCGGCGCTTCTTCGAGCGACAACCGGTGGCTGATGAGGAAGGTCGTATCGATTTCCTTCTCCATGATGCGCCGCAGCAGATCCTCGGTATAGCGCTGCACATGGGTCTGGCCGCCCTTGATGGTCAGGCCCTTTTCCATCATCGCGCCAAGCGGCCACTTGTCGAGCATGCCGCCATAAACACCGGGGACAGAAACCCGCCCGCCTTTTCGGCACGCCAGCAGCGCCTGCCGCAAGGCATGGCCACGATCCGCACCCGGCGCGATCTTCTGTTTGACGAGGTCGAGAACATTATCGACCACAAACCCATGGGCTTCCATGCCCACTGCGTCGATCACCGCATCAGGCCCGATGCCCGCGGTCATCTCCATCAATGCCTCGCGCACATGCGTCTTCTCGAAATTGATGGTCTTGGCGCCAAATTGCTTGGCCAGTTCCAGCCGATGCTCGTGGTGATCGATGACGATCACCTGCGCCGCGCCCATGATGACGGCGCTTTGCACCGCAAAGAGCCCAACCGGCCCAGCGCCCCAGACGGCAACGGTATCGCCCGGCTCGATTTCTGCATTTTCCGCCGCCATCCAGCCCGTCGGCAGGATATCGGAAAGAAAGAGCACATCGTCGTCGCCCAGCTCATCGGGAATGACGATCGGCCCGACATCGGAAAACGGCACGCGCACATATTCCGCCTGTCCGCCGGCATAGCCACCGGTCAGGTGCGTGTATCCAAATGCTGCCCCCATGCCGTGTCCATAAAGCTTTTCGCTCGCATCCTGCTTTTCCGCGGGATTGGAATTGTCGCACGCCGAAAACTGACCCTTCTTGCAATGGAAGCATCCACCACAGGAAATGGTGAAAGGCACAACGACGCGCTGGCCCTTCTTGAGCGTACTTTTGGGCCCCACCTCGACCACCTCGCCCATGAATTCATGGCCGAGAATATCGCCCGATATCAGGCCGGGAATGACGCCGTCATAAAGGTGCAGGTCGGACCCGCAGATGGCGGTCGATGTGACCTTTAGGATCGCATCGCGTGGGTTGAGAATTTCGGGATCGGGGTGAGTGTCGACGCGAACGTCGTTGTTGCCGTGCCAGGTGAGCGCCCGCATCAGTTTTCCTCGTTCTGTTTGCTGTGAAAGCTGCCGGTGGCGATTTCGCCGGTTTCCATGAGCATCTTGAAGCGCTTGAGCTCGTGCCGCGCCTGGATATTGGGCTCGACCGCAAAGAGCTTGGCGAAGATCCGCCCAATGTCTCCGCCCGGCGGCGCATAGGAGATGTCAGCGGTCACCACGGTGCCGCGATCGGCCGGCGCGGTCTCGAACGTCACGCGACCGCGCGTCTTGATCTGGGAATCTTCGGTCGATTCCCAAGCAATTGTTTTGTGCGGCACGTCTTCGGTGATCTTGGTCACGAGCGTCACCGTCTGCGCCAGCGGGGCGCGGACCGTCCAATGATAGTCTTCGCCCCGCTTTTCCACCGCCTCGACGGCCTTCATGAAGCCGGGAAACCGCGTCGGGTCGCGCCAGCCTTCATAGACTTCGGCAATGGGCTTGCCGACCAGCACCGACCGGCCGACCACTGCCAGATCGCCGTCCTTGTCATCCTTGCTCGCGCGCTTTGGTGCGTCATCGACGCTGGTGTCGCTCATCAAAAATTCCTCCTGATTGCCGGCTTGGACATGCCGGGCAAATGGCTGGGAATCCGCGAAGGTTCAGCACCTGCCTCAGGTTAAGTCCCTGATGACGCACACTCGGCGCCGATCCATTAACCTGCGTAATCGTGCCGCCATCTCCGCCATGCTAGCCATGGCCTAGCGCAACTCCGGGCCATGTTCGAACATTTCCAGTTCGATCCATCGCCCATCGCAACACGGAGTTTCGGCATGCAGCCCAAGGACGAAGAGGTGAGTTTTCTCGCAGAAGACTTCGGCATCCCCGCAGCGAAAGCTGCCGCGCTCGTCGCCGACACTGAAATCGAGGCGGACGCCCTTGCCGCCCGCCAGATAAAACGCGAACGCAGCCGAGGTCCCTATGGCAATGCCCCTGTTCCCGCGTCGCCGGAGGAGCATCAGGTGTCCGACGATGGCGGCCTCCAAAAGCCCGTTCTGAAGCAGTATCCGTGATCGGCCAACCACCGGCCGGGGCTCGGCTTCAGATCGAGGCCTATCTCCTCAAGCTGACCGACGCGATCCGCCAACTCTACGATCCGGTTGAAATCCAGGTCGTCGCCCAGCGTGTTCTTGCGCTCGAACTTGATGCCGACCGCGTCGCCTATGCCGAAGACCTCGGCGATGGCGTCCATGTGCAATTGACCCGGGATTGGACCAATCGCGGTCCGAGCCTTGCCGGCCGCTATCGCTACGCCGATTACGGCATCGAACTCATGACGGCCCTCCTTGCTGGCCGCTCCTCCATTCGCCCCGATATCCAGGCCGACCCAAGCCTGAGCCCCGCTGAAAAAGCCGCCCACGCCACCCTCGGCCTTGGCGCTACGCTCAATGTGCCCCTCGTTAAAAATGGCGGCCTCGTTGCCATCCTCGCAGTTCATTTTGCCGGCCCGCACGATTTTACCGACACCGAGGTCGCCGTGACCGAGGCGACGGCCGAGCGCACCTGGGCCGCCGTCGAACGCGCCCGCGCCGAGGCAGCGCTCCGTCAAAACGAGGAAAAATACCGCGAGCTCTTCAGCTCCATGGATCAGGGCTATTGCATCATTCAGATGCTCTACGACGGCACGAAGGCCGTCGACTGGCGCTATATCGAGGTCAACGCGGCCTTCGAGCGCCATAACGGCCTCCATGATGCGACCGGCAAGACCATCAAGGAATTGACGCCTGACATCGAGGAAAAGTGGATCGAGATCTACGACCGCGTCGCCGTGACGGGCGAAAGCCTACGCTTTGAGGAAAACTCCTCCGCGCTCGAAGATCGCACCTTCGATCTCTACGCCTTCCGCGTCGGCCGCCCCGAAACGCGCCAGGTGGCCGTGCTTTTCCAGGACATCAGCGAACAAAAGCGCGCCCAGGCTGCGCTTCGCGCCAGCGAGGAACGCTTCCGCAAATTTGCCGACGCCTCGTCCGACGCGCTCTGGATCCGCGACGCCAAGACTCTTGCCGTCGAATTCGCCAGTCAGGCCATGGAAACCGTCCTCGGCATATCCCCCGATGCCGCCCGCGCCGATGCCCGCGCGCTCGACGCGATGATCCTCCCGGAGGACCGCCCCGACGTCATGGCCAATGTTGCGGCAATCCGGCGCGGCGACGCCGTTGTTCACGACTACCGCATCCTCCGCCCCTCGGATGGCGCCTTCCGCTGGATCCGCAGCACCGGTTTTCCGCTTCTCGACAATCTTGGCCAGGTCGAGCGGATCGCAGGCTTTTCGACCGACATTACTGACGCGCGCATTTCGACCGAACACCAGGCCGTGTTGCTCGCCGAATTGCAGCATCGCGTGCGCAACATCATGGCGGTGATCCGGTCCATCGCCAGTCGCTCCGCCTCGACCGCCGACAGCGTCGCGAGCTACCAAAGCCTCCTCGCCGGCCGCCTCACCGCCCTCGCCCGCGTCCAGGCTCTACTGACGCGTAGCACCGAGACCGGCAAAATTTTGGGGACGATGATCGAGGAAGAGGTTTCGGCCCACGCGCCCCAGCCTGGGCAGGTGACGCTCGATGGCCCGCCCATTGAACTCGGCCCCAAGGCCATCGAGGTCCTGACCCTCGCCATTCACGAACTCACCACCAATGCCGCCAAATATGGCGCCCTCGCCGTGCCCCACGGCAAGCTCACGATCCGGTGGACCCAGCAAGTGCGCCGCGGCACCGATTGGCTCCACATCGATTGGCACGAAAGCGGACTGACAGATCTCAGCGAACCACGCCGTCGCGGCTTTGGCAGCGAACTGATCGAGCGACGCATTCCCTATGAATTGGACGGCACCGGCGAGATGCAGTTCTCACCCACCGGCCTCCGTTGCACTCTCGAGTTCCCGCTACCCGAAAAGGCCAGCATTCTAGACACCGCCTCGCCGACCCCCGTCTCTGTCCACGGCGGCAGTCTCGATCTTGCCCAGGCGCCCAATCTGTCCGGCTATCGCATTCTCGTCTCGGAAGACGACTATCTCCTCGCCTCCGACGTTTCGACCGCTCTCCGACGCGCCGGCGCAACCGTCATCGGCCCCTTCGCCGACGAAATGCGCGCCAAGGAAAGCGCCGAAACCGAACATCCCGACGCCGCCATTCTCGACATCAATCTCGGCACCGGCGCCGGCTTCGGACTCGCTGCCTATCTCGGCGAACGAGCGACCCCGTTCCTTTTTCTCACCGGCTACGACACCGAGATCATCCCGCCCGGCCTTGCCGGCATCACCCAGATCCAGAAGCCGGCATCACTCCTCAAAGTCGTGCAGGCGGTCCACCGCCTTCTCCGCCCGACGGAGACCTAGCCCCGCGCCGCCATCTTCTCTTCGATGATCCGCCGCGCCAAAACCGGATCGGGCGGCAGAACCGCACTCGCGAGCGCCCTGGAATAATCGTGCTGCGGATTGCCCAATACCGTTTGCGCCGCGCCCGCCTCCACCACATCGCCCTTATGCATGATGATCACGCGGTCCGAGATATAGTAGGCCGTCGAGAGATCATGGGTGATGTAGATGATCGAGACCCCGAGCGTATCGCGCAGATCCCGGAACAGATTGACGATCGACATGCGCAATGACGCATCGACCATCGACACCGGCTCATCCGCCACGATCAGTTTCGGCTCCGGGATCAGCGCCCGCGCCACCGCTATACGCTGCAATTGCCCGCCCGAAAGCTCGTGCGAATAGCGTCCGCGGACTTCGGCAAGGCTCAGCCCCACATGGTTGAGCGCCTTGTCGACCGCCGCCTCGATCTCTGCCTTGCGCTTCAGCCCCAGAAACCGCTTCGCCGTCGAATAGAGATAATAATCGAGCGTCGAGAGCGGATTGAATGCCTCGAACGGGTTCTGGAAAATAGGCTGCACCTTGGCCATGAATTTCAGCTTATCCGCCCGGCTCTTGATGCCGGCGATATCCTGGCCCGCAAAGCTCAGGCGCCCACTTGTCGGCGTCTCATTGCCAAGGATCATCCGCGCCGTCGTCGTTTTGCCACTACCCGACTCCCCGACGATCGTAAAAATCTCCGGCGCCTCGTCTGTGATGGTGAAGCTGACATCCTTGACTGCATGAAGGATCGAGCGGTCCATGAACCCGCCGATCGCATAGTCCTTGTTCACATGGTCGAGTTCAAGAAGTGCACTCATGCTGCAGCCACCTCCCCGGCCCGCCAGCAGGCGACCCGGCCTGAAAGCCTGTTCTCGAGCGGCGGATTATCGGTCTTGCATTTGTCGATCGCGAGCGGGCAGCGCGGATGAAACCGGCAGCCATTCGGTGGCTCGGCAAGGTTCGGCGGTTTCCCCGGCAGAGCCGAGCGCCGCGTCTTGTCCCCGAGCCTTGGCAAGCTCGCAATCAGATGTGCCGTATAGGGGTGCTGGGGCTGCCTGAACACATCGAGCGTCGGCCCCTCTTCGACAAGCCGCCCCGCATAGACGATGCCGATCCGATCGGCGATCGCGGCATGCACCGTCATGTCATGGGTCACGAAGATGATCGAAGCGCCCATGCGCCGCTGGATATCCTTGATCAGCGCCAGCACATCCTGCTGCACCAAGACATCGAGCGCCGTCGTCGGCTCATCCGCAATGATGAAGTCGGGCTCACACACCGTCGCCAACGCAATCGTCAGCCGCTGCCGCATTCCGCCCGAAAGCTGGTGCGGAAAGGACTCCAGCACCCGCGGATCAAGCCCGATCCGCTGCAGGTGCTTTTCCACCCGCTCCCGAAATGCTCGTTCCGAAAGCCCCATATGCTCGAAGGCAAAGTCGTGAAACGCGTGCTTCACCTTGCGCACCGGGTTCAGCACATTCATCGAACCCTGCATGATATAGGAGAGGTGCTGCCAGCGCGCCTTTTTCATCCGCTCCGGCTCGCCATAGACGTCGAGCGTCTGGCCGCCGAAATCGAATTTGACCGAGCCCTCGACCACCCGCAGCGGCGGCGTAATCGCCCCGGCAATGGTCTTGATCAGCGAAGATTTCCCCGAGGAGGACTCCCCAGCAATCCCATAGATCTCGTTGCGCTTGATGGTCAGCGTCACATCGTCGACCGCCCGAACCTCCCGGCGTACGCCAAAGTAGTTCATCTGGTAATAGGCCTTGAGGCCTTCGACTTTCAGCACCGGAGCGGCGTCGACGCTGAGCGGCGTTTTCTCAACAACAGACAGCATGGTCACGCTCCCATCCGGCTCAAGCGACTACGCGGGTCGATATATTCGTTGACGGATATCGCGAGCAGGAACAGCCCGAGGAACAGCAGCACGATGGCGATGATCGGAAACGCGATCCACCACCAGATGCCGGCGATTATCGCCTGGTGCTGGTTGGCCCAATAGATCATCCCCCCAATGGTCGGCCGGTTGATGTCGGAAAAACCGAGCACCGATAGCGTCACCTCGAGCCCGATGGCCCAGATCAGGTTGTTCATCGCGGTAAAGAAGATCACCGGCATGACATAGGGCAGATGCTGGCGGATTAGGATCTGCGGCACGCTCATCCCGGCGAACACCGCATGACGCGTGAATTCCCGGTTCCTCAAGCTCAGCGTGACCGAGCGGATGAGCCGCGCATCGTAGTTCCACCCGAGGAGCGCGGCCGTCGCCGCCAGCACCGGCCAGCTCATCGAATCCCGCATCACGAAATAGACGAGCAAGAGAATCGGAATATTGGGCAGCGCGATCATGGTGTCATTGAGTGTCATCAACGCCTCGTCCCACTTGCCCCCAAGATAGCCCGAGATCATGCCCACGGCGACCGCGAGCAAACGACTGAGGATGGTCACGGTGATCCCAAACAGCATCGTGTTCCAGATCGCCGAGCTCATCTGCCAGAGCACGTCCTGCCCGCGCGATGTCGTGCCGAACCAGTATTGCGCCGAAGGCGGCATGTCGGGCGGCAGGAGATAGATGGCGCTGTCCGGCATTGGCGCCCAGAAGTGCGCCAGAGCGAAAAGGAAAATACCGAGCGTCAGCACGAAGCCGATGGCGAATTCCCGGTTATAGCGCAGCAAGTCGCGAAGAATCTTGAACATGGTCAGCCGTGCCTCACGCGCGGATCGATGAGCGGATCGATGAGCGGATAGATGAGATCGATGATGAAGACGGCGACAGCCACCGCCACGATCGACATGGTCGTCACCCCGAGCACCAGCGAATAATCGCCGCGATAAATGCCCTGGATCAGGAGCCGCCCGACGCCGGGATAATTGAAGAGAAATTCGGTGATAACGGCGCCGCCAAAGACATTGCCAAGGCTGAGTGCCAGCCCCGTCAACTGCGGCAGCAGCGCATTGCGCGCCACATATTGGGAAAAGATCTTGCTCGATTTCACCCCGCCGAGCTCGGCATAGACCACATGGTCGTCGGTCACGATATTGGAGACCAGCGACCGCATGGAAATGAACCAACTCCCGATCCCGACGAGCACCAGCGTCAGCGCCGGCAGCGTGCCGTGCAGAATAAGCGAGCGGATATAGTCGAAACTGAACGCCGGCTGCAGGTTCATCTGCGCCCCGCCCGAGATCGGCAGCACCGGCCAGATAAAGCCGAAGGCAAGCAGTAACACGAGACCGATGATATAGGCCGGCACCGGATGGAGCGCCATGATCGCCGCGCCCGACAGTTTTAAGAGCGTATTGTTGCGGTAGTAGCCCGCCAACGCCCCGAGCAGGTTGCCGAGCGTCCAGGTGATGATCAGCGCCAATGTCAGAAGCCCAACGGTCCAGGGCAAGGCGCTCATGATCAGCGACATCACCGGCGTCGGGAACGATGAAAGCGAGGGTCCGAAATCGCCCTGCACCACGCGACCCCAGAACCCCACATATTGCTCGATCATCGAGCCCTTGAGGCCATAAAGCTCCTGCAGCGCTTCGCGCATCAGTTCCACCGCCCGCGGGTCGGTAGCACCGAAATTGGTCATCAACGACACGGATTGTTCCACCGGATCGACCGGGGAAAGCTTGGTGATGACGAAAGCCAGCGAAACGCCCAGGAAAATCACGAGGAAAAACTGGAAGAGGCGCCGGACGAGATATTTGGCAAAGCCGTCCATCTGCGTGCCCGTTTCGAACTATGAATCAAAGGAAACGGGCGGGGTCATGCCCCGCCCGCAGGGCCTATTGTGCAGCCGGTGCGTTCGGGTTGGCTTCGAGGGCCACCACCATGTAGCGCAGGTTGCTCCAGAACGGACCCGAAGCCGAATAGGGATTCTCGGCGCTGGGATAACCGGTCCAGTAGGTCGTGTCGAAAGGCGCAAACTTGTTGTAGGCCATCAGCGGAATGAACGGCATCTCTTCGACGGCAAGCTTGAGATAGTCCATCCCGAGCTGGGTGACCTGTGGGGCGTCGAACCCGATCACGCGATTGGCTTCGATGATCTGGTCGAGCCGTTCATCTGTCCAACGGGTCAGGTTGCGCGGCGGCTGGGTTTCCCCGGCTGGCTTGACGAAATCGGAGTGATAGCTTTCGAGGAAGAACGAAAGGTCCGGGTGGCCGCCCCAGGTCTCGACGGTCCAGTAGATGGCGACCTCGAAGTCACCGCCGCCGAGACGCTGGCCGTTGGTCGGCCCCGCGACGTCCACCGTCGTCTGCACCCCTTCCATCGACCACTGCTGGGCGATGATGGTACCGGCACGCGCGAGCGTCGGAACATTGTCGCCCTCGACCATCAGCTTGATGGTGAATGGCGTGCCATCGGGCTTCATCCACTGGTTGCCGTTCTTGGTAAAGCCGGCTTTCTGCAGCAGTTCCGCTGCCGCCTGCACGTCCTGCTTCCACCAGCCATTGCCGAACATCTTGGCAAGCTGGGCCGGATCGTCCGGAATGTCCTCGCCCCATTGCGGTTTGACGAGCGCAGCGATCTGCTGCGGCACGGTCTGGTCGTAAGGCTTTATGGTCCGCGTGCCGGTATTGAGCTCATAGCCGTTGAGCCATTCCTGCATCGGCTCGTAATAATCGACCACGGCCGTACCGGTCGGCGGCACGGACAGTGCAGCCAGGTTCGCTGCCCCGCGATAAGACCCCATGGCCACGGCGCGGATATCGATCATCAGGGCCAGCGCCCAGCGAACGTCCTTATTGGCGTAAGGTTCGCGCTGGTGGTTGAAGAGCACTGACGGCAGTGTCGGATCGGGATGGGCAAAGGGGAAGCCCGGGAACCATGACGCGGTGGTTTCGCGCGCATCGCGGGCAATGGTGAACATGCCTTCGGGCGCAATGTCGTTGATCACATCGAGATTGTGGTTCATCTGCTCGATGACGCGCGCATCGGGATTGCCCGCATTGCGATAGACGACATATTTCACGTCCGGCGCCTTATCGAGCGTCATGCCGATCGAGGTGCGCTGCCAGTCCTCCCGCAGCTTCCAGATCACCCAATTGCCCGCGCTGTCATAGCTGTCAAGCACATAGGCCGAGAGCGACACCGGCGGATTGGCGTTATAGGTCAGTGGATCCTCGACCTTTTCGAACACATGCTTGGGCATGATCCAGGCCGCATTCCAGCGCACGGTAAAGAGCGTATGGAACCGTGAATTGGGTTCCTTGAGATTGAAAACCACCGTCAATGGATCGGTCGCTTCGACACTCTCGACATTGACCGTAAACGGCGCGCTCCAGCCCATGCCGGCATGTTCGATCTGCGTCTCGACCGTATAGACGACATCGTCAGCCGAAAACTGAACCCCGTCGCTCCAGAAGATGCCATCCCGCAGTTTGACGGTCATCTGCGTGAAATCGTCATTATAGATCGGCTTTTCGGTCGCCAGCGCATTGGTCCAGGCCGCGTCGCCCGTGCCCTCGGGATTGATGAACCAGAACGTATCGGCGGTCAGCTGCTGCAAGCCATTATTGCTCGCCCCGCCGCCCGGCGCCCAAAGGTTGAACCATTCGGCATTTTGCGCTGCCGGACCCTGAATGATCAGCGCCTCGTTGCGCGGAATACCCGCAATGAAATCCTGGGCGGCTACCGGCACCGCCGTTGCGGCTATAGCGACTGGCATCGCCACCTTGGCGATCGCTAGCGCGGTTGCCACCAGCTTCCGAAAGAGCATGGTCGTTCCTCCTATGGCCCGCGCTTTGCGCAGGCAGCGACTGCGCAGGCCTTCGCCGCACATCGCCTCCCTCACCTCGACGCCGCCCGCCAATTCCTCCCGGCAGTCCGCGCCAACAGCTTTATCGACAATATTTTAACCGAGGGCAACAGGATTATCGACAAAACAGCGCATTTTCACGCCTTTGATCGCCATAGTGCGGGATTTAATCGACAATCCACCTTTGTATTATTGACAAAGACACGCACCCGAGTAGGCTCACCGCACCAAACGGGCAATGACCCAAAACGCAGCTATCAAGGGTGGAGACAAGACAATGACCACGACTTACGACGTCCGCATCGACGTGGACGCAGGCGCAAGCCGCGGTGCTTACCGGCCATTGTGGAACTGGTTCGGCTATGACGAGCCGAATTACACCTACACCGCCAATGGCAAGAAGCTGCTCAACGCCCTGACCGAGCTCAGCCCCGAGCCCCCGCGCGTACGCACGCACAATCTTCTCACCTCAGGCGATGGCAAATATGCCCTCAAATGGGGCTCGACCAATGCCTATACCGAAGACGCCGACGGCAACCCGGTCTACGATTGGACCATCATGGACCAGATCTTCGACGCCTATGTCGAAGCCGGCAATATCCCGCTGATCCAGGTCGGCTTCATGCCCGAAGCCCTCTCCGACGATCCAGGCGAATACCGGCACCATTGGACCCCCACCGATCCCTACGCCACCATCCTGACGGGCTGGGCCAATCCGCCCAACAATCTCAAGAAGTGGGGCGACCTCATCCACGCCTGGGCCCGGCACCTCGCCGATCGCTATGGCGAGGAAAACGTCCTGTCCTGGCCATGGGAAGTCTGGAACGAGCCCGATGGCATCTATTGGAAGGGTACGATCCCGCAATTCTGCGAAATGTACGATGTCGCCGCCCGTGCCATCAAAGCCGCCCTGCCCGGAGCCCGCGTCGGCGGTCCACACACCTGCGGCGCCTTCAACAACCCAAAGGCGCAGAAATTCCTCCGCGAATTCCTGCAGCACGTTGTCGACAACGATTCTCCCATCGACTTCATCGCCTTCCACGCCAAGGGCAATCCGGTGATCTGGAAGGACCATGTCCGCATGGGCCTCCACAAGCAGCTCCGCGATATCGAAGCCAACCTCGCCATCGTCAACGAATTCCCGACCCTGCGCCATCTGCCCACGGTCATCGGCGAATCCGACCCCGAAGGCTGCGCCGCCTGCTCCGCCCGCGTTCATCCGCAAAACGGCTATCGCAACGGGCCGCTCTACGGCGCCTATGTCGTCGAAAGCATGATCCGCACCTACGAACTCAGCCAGCGCGCCGGCATCGAAATCGAAGGCGCCGTCACCTGGGCCTTCCTCTTCGAAGACCAGCCCTGGTACGACGGTTTCCGCGATCTCGCGACCAATGGCGTCGATAAGGCGGTGCTGAATGGCTTCCGCATGCTCGGCAAGCTCAAAGGCGAATGGGTCGAGGCCAAATCCGACCACGCCCTCGATATCCAGACCATCATGGAACACGGCGTCCGCGAGCAACCCGACGTCAACGCCGTCGCCACCCGCGACGATACCGGCGTCTCGATCCTCGTCTGGAACTACCACGATGACGATGTCGAAGACGGCGCCGCCAACGTCACCCTGTCACTCAAAGGCATCCAGCCCGGCAGCCACAAGCTGACCCACTACCGCATGGACAAGGATCACTCCAACTCCTTCGGCGTGTGGAAAGCCATGGGCTCGCCTCAGGAGGTCACCGGCGACGACTACAAGAAGCTGGAAGCCTCCGGCCAACTCGCCGTCTTCGAAACCTCCACCGCCGAAGCCTCCAACGGCGCCGTCACCCTGACGACCACTCTCCCCCGCCAGGGCGTCTCTCTCCTCCGCATCGACTACTGAACTCCGCGCAAATCAGCCCTTGCTGATTTGTCGCGACAGCACCCCGCCGACCTCCCTCGGCGGGGTGCTTTATTTTGTGGAGATCGCGCTTACGAACCCAGCCCCAATTCCTGCCGCAGCGCATCGATCCGCTCCGAGGCTTCCGCCTTGCTCAGATCATCGGCAAACTGCTCCGGCTTATGCGCCTGCTCCGAAAGCGTCTTCAAATAAGACCCCTGCGCATCCGTCATCGGATCGTCGCCGGTCGTCCATTCGCTCGGGTCCTTTTCGAGATTGGAATGCGGACCCGGATCGATTTTGGGATTGGTCGTGGACATCTGAGAACTCCTCGTTTGTTCTCTAAACGTTCACCACCCGCAACCCGTTCCCTACTGGATCGAAACGCCTGCCTCGGCGATCACCGGCGCCCAGCGCGCCACTTCGCTCTTCACATGCTCGGCCAGTTCTTCCGGCGTCGACCCGACGACCACCGCGCCAGCCTCCGCGAGTTGCTCTTTCACCGCCGGATCATTGACCGCCGCCACCGCCGCCGCATTGAGCTTCTCGATCACCTCGGGTGGCGTCCCGGCCGGCGCAAACAGCGCATTCCAGGTGTTGGTCTCATAGCCCGGCACCCCGGCCTCATCCATGGTCGGCACGTCGGGGAAGCTCGCGCTCCGTTCCAGCGTCGTCACCGCCAGCGGCCGTAGCGTCCCCGCCTTCATATGCTCGCTCGCCGAAGGCAGATTATCGAAAATGATCGGCACCGCGCCCGAAAGCGCATCGACCAGTGCCGGCCCCGATCCCTGATAGGGCACGTGCACCATGTCTGTGCCGGTCATCGATTTGAACAATTCCCCCGAAAGATGCAGCGGCGTCCCATTGCCCGAAGACGCATAAGCATGCTCCTCCGGCTCCGCCTTCAGTTTCGCGATCAGCTCCTCGACCGTCTTGGCCGGAAAGTCGGGATTGACCAGCAAGACGTTGGGCACCGTCACCAAGAGAGAAATCGGCGTGAAATCGGCCGAAGGATCAAACGGCGGCGTCGCATAAAGTGAAGCGCTCAGCGCATGCGTCGCGATCGTCCCCATCAGGATCATGTAGCCATCCGGCGCCGCATCGACCACCGCCGTCGCTCCAACGACGCCCCCGGCCCCTGCCTGGTTCACCACCAGCACATTCTGCCCAAGCTCCTTGGACATAGCCTCGGCAACAATGCGCCCGACAAGATCCGTCGATCCGCCCGCCGCAAACGGCACGACGAGATTGATCGGATGGCTCGGAAAATCCCCCTGAGCCAAGACCGGCGCCACCAGCGCCAAAGTCCCAGCCACCAGGGCCGGCACAGCAAAAGCAAGCTTCATCAAATCCTCCTCAAGGCGCCTCCCGCGCCCGGCCGTGTTTCACGGTCCAAGAAAGATGCTAGCCGCAGCAGCCCACCTGCACAATTCAAGTTTGCGCACCTCTTATCCTTCTCCCCCTCGGGGAGAAGGTGGCGCGCAGCGCCGGATGAGGGAGATCTAACGGCAATCGCAACAGGGGAAAATTCAACCACCAACTTCGCGCAGCGACACCTCTCCCGCTGGGGGAGAGGTCGGATTGCCTAGCAATCCGGGTGAGGGGGCCTTCTCACCCGCCTATTCCACCAACCCAATATACCGCTTCTTAGACGGCTGCAGATGGTCGACACACAGTTGCGCCAGAACCCAATTATCCCGCCCGCTCAGCATTTCGATCATCAGCCGATGCTGGCTATGCGAAATATCGAGCGCCGCCCGATCCGCCATCGAGTTCGCCCGCACCGGCAGGCTGTAGCGCATGTAAAGCTCGATCGCCTGCACGAGATATTTGTTCCCGCAGGCCCCGAACAGCGTCAGGTGAAAGCGGTCATTGGTCTCGTGCACACCGCGCAGATAACCCGCCTCGATATGCTCGCCATGCTCCTTGTGAATCTCTTGGAGCTCATCGATCAGCCCCTGCGGCGCCGGCAGCGGGATCATCAGCGCCGCCTGCCGCTGCACCAGTTCGCGCACGGCATAGATTTGCTCGACCTCGCTCGGGGTCAGCGAGCGCACCGTGGCGCCCTTGTTGCGCTCGCGCACGACGACGCCCATCTGCTCGAGCTGCACCAGCGCCTGCCGCACGAAATGCCGCGTCACCGGAAAGCGCGACAGGAGCTTGTCCTCGGTCAGGCGCGACCCCGGCGCCAGCCGCCCGAAGATGATGTCCTCCTCAAGCGCCCGCACGATCTTCACGTCTTCGGGTTCGGTCTCGTGATGCTCGGTCATGCTGGCGGCCCCGGGAGGTTATCCCGCCCTTCTATCAGAGAGTCCCCGCCGGTTTAAACTGGCTCGCCGCATAGGCGGCCTCCACCAGCCGCAGTGTTTCAAGATTATCGGCCGCGCTGGTCTCGAACGCACGCCCCGTTCGCAAGCAATCGACGAAATGCGCCACAGCCCCGTCATAGGCCGCCTGATAGCTCTCTGGCCCATCGAACCGCATCTCGCGCGGGCTCGACCCCAATAGTCTCAGCACTGTCCCATCCAAATGGATCGTGCCCTTGCTCCCCCAAAGCCAAAGCTGATCGCTCGGCGCCGGCGGCGCGCCATGCACCGCGAGATTACCCGACACGTTGAGCGGCATTCCGTCCGCCAACCGCTCCAGCCGCAGCAAAGCCTGATCCTCCCCGATGATCTCGTCATTGCTTCGCCGCAGCCGCGCCGATGTCAGCGCCAACTCGCCGAGCAAAAACCGCAGACTATCGAGGTGATGGATCAACACCTCCATCACGAGCAGCCGCTGTTCGCGCCGGAAGAACGGCTGCCGCACCAGTGCCGGCCGCTCACCCTTGCCATCGGCAATCATCCCGCTCGAATGAAAATCGAGCCGCGCCTCGAAAACCTCGCCGATCAACCCCTCGTCAAGCCAGTCCCGCAATTGCCGATAATAGGGCCGAAAGCGCCAGTTCTCGTGCACCATCAATCGCGCCAGTCCCGACACCGCCGCGACCACCTCCTCGGCCTCCGCGAGATCAACCCCGAGCGGCTTCTGGCACAGCATCGGCAAGCCTCGCTCTCCGCCCAACATCACCTGCTCGGCATGAAATTTCCGGGGCGAAGCAATGTCGAGCGCATCGAGCCGCTCACCTTGCAGCATATCGGCCAGCGACTCGTACCGCCCCGCAATCCCGAATTCATCCGCCCGCGCATTCCGCGCCGCCTCATCGGGGTCGCAGATCGCCACAACCTCGACACCCGCAAGCTTCTTCCACGCCGGCAAGTGATATTGCGTAACCCAGCCCGCCCCCACCAATCCGATCCGCACAATCGCCTCTTATCAATAATTTATCGTTTTCTCGCGCCCAGCGACGAAATCCACCACTGCAGCGATTTGCCTGAATTTAAGCGCATATAACCATGATGCACAACCAAAACCGCACACAACGCTAACCGCATTATTGACAATAATGCTGACGCCTGTAGGAATGACCCGACAAGCCGCACTGAGACGCGGCAGGGAGGATATCGTGACCCGCGGGCTTCGCAGACGGTTGACCAGCTATGGCGACCAGGATTTTTCGCTGTTCCTGCGCAAGGCCTTCATCAAGGCCATGGGCTATTCCGATGACGCGCTCGATCGCCCCATTGTCGGCATCGCCAATACCTATTCCGATTATAATCCCTGCCACGGCAATGTCCCGCAGCTGATTGAAGCGGCCAAGCGCGGCGTCATGCTGGCCGGCGGCATGCCCATGGTCTTCCCGACCATGTCGATCCACGAGAGCTTTGCCGCGCCCACCTCCATGTTCCTGCGCAATCTCATGGCCATGGAAACCGAGGAACTGGTCCGCGCCCAGCCCATGGATTCGGTCATCCTGATCGGCGGCTGCGACAAGACCATCCCCGCCCAGGTCATGGCTGCGGCTTCGAGTGAAGTCCCCGCCATTGTCCTCCCCACGGGTCCCATGGATACCGGCAGCCATCGCGGCGAACGTCTCGGCGCCTGCACTGATTGCCGCCGCATATGGGCCCAGTATCGCGCCGATCAGATCGATGCCGACGAAGTCGCCGAGATCAATGGCAAGCTCGCCAGTTCCGTCGGCACCTGCACCGTCATGGGCACTGCCTCCACCATGGCGGCCCTGATGGAAGCCATGGGCCTCTCCCTCCCCAAGGCCGGCTCAGCCTTGGCCACCTCGTCCGAGCGCATGCGCCTTGCTGAAGAAACCGGCCGCGCCGCGGTCGCCATGACCGAGACCGGTCTCACCACGGCAGAAGTCCTGACCCCCGCCGCCCTCCGCAACGGCCTCGTGACGCTCCAGGCCCTCGGCGGCTCCACCAATGCCGTGGTCCATCTCGCCGCCATTTATGGGCGCCTGGGCAAAAAGCTCGACATGGCCGAATTCGACGCCATCGGCCAAAAGGTCCCAGTCCTTGTCGATCTAAAACCCACCGGCACCGGCTATATGGGCGAATTCCACGCCGCCGGTGGCGTCCCGCGCCTCCTCTCGGAATTGACCGATCTTCTCGATCTCACCGCCCCGCGCGCCTTTGGTGGCACTCTCGGCGATACCATCGGCACCCTGCCCGCGCGCTACGAAACCCAGATCATCCGCCCGCGCACCGCGCCCATCTCGCCTGCCGGCGCCATCGCTGTTCTCTCGGGCAATCTCGCCCCACGCGGCGCCGTCATCAAGCATGCCGCCGCCGATCCAAAGCTGCAGGTCCACGAAGGCCGCGCCGTCGTCTTCGATTCAGTCCGCGACATGACCGAACGCCTCGACGATCCCAGTCTCGACATCGCCGCCGACGACGTCCTCGTCCTCCGCAACGCCGGCCCCAAGGGCGCTCCCGGCATGCCCGAAGCCGGCTACATTCCCATCCCACGCCATCTCGCCCGCCAGGGCGTCAAGGACATGGTCCGTCTCTCCGACGCCCGCATGAGCGGCACCGCCTTCGGCACGGTCGTCCTCCACATCACGCCCGAATCCGCCGATGGCGGCCCCCTCGCCGCTGTGCGTACCGGCGACCGCATCCGCCTCGACGTGCCCAATCGCCGCCTCGAACTCCTGATCTCCGACACCGAGCTCGACGCCCGCATGGCCGCCCTGCCCCCGCCGCCCGCCTCGCCGCCCCGCGGCTATGCCCAGCTCTACGACCGCCACGTCACCCAGGCCGATGACGGTCTCGATTTCGATTTCCTTATGGCCGCCAAAGACCATGGCTGACGCGCTCGACGCCCCGCTCTGCCTGCCGCCGCGCCCGCTGCGCAATTCGGCCAATCTGCGTCTCCCCGAAAACACCTGCGACGCCCATTTCCACGTCTTCGCCCCCTCGGCGCCGCTCGCCACCCCGCGCAACTACACGCCGCGGATCGAACCGATCGACAATTGGCTTAGCCTCGCCGATACCTTCGGCATAGCCCGCGGCGTCCTTGTCCAACCAAGCGTCTACGGCCTAGACAATCGCGTCCTCCTGACAGCGCTGACCGGCCACGCCGATCGCCTCCGGGGCGTCGTCGTCATTCCGCCCGAAACCAGCGACGCCGAACTCCAGCGGCTTGACGCCCTCGGCGTTCGCGGCGTCCGCTTCAACCTGCGCAATAAATCCGGCATCGGCTTTGACGCCTTTGCGACCCTTGCCCCGCGCATTCGCGCCCTCGGCTGGCACGCGCAGTTCCAGATCGGCCCCGAAGCCATCTCGACAGTCGCTGAACTCACAGCGCGATACGACATCACCGGCGTCATCGATCACCTCGCCTTCATCGCGCTGGATAATCCTGGCACAGCCCTCGACGATCTCGACCGCGCTCTGGAAACCGGCCGCGTTTACGTGAAAATTTCCGCGCCCTATCGCCTCAGTGACGCCCCGAATAACCAGTTCTATCGTTCAGCCGTTTCAACGCTAACGGAATGCTACCCAAACCGCGTCCTTTGGGGCAGCGATTGGCCCCATACCGAGCTTTTCAAGACCGTCCCCGAGGACGACGATCTGATCGCGCTCAGCCTCGACACTATCCCCCCGGCACATCACGCCGCGGTCTTTGCCGACAACGCCGCCACCCTCTATTTTTCGCACTGAACCCAATAACCGGAGTCGCCTCATGCCCCTCCTGACCGAAGACGCCAAAGGCGTCTATGTCATTGCCGTCACACCCTTTTCCGACACCGGCGAAGTGGATTGGGCAAGTGTCGATCGCATGGTCGATTTCTATGAGGAAAAAGGCGCCACCGGCCTCACCATCCTCGGCCAATTGGGCGAAGCGCCCAAGCTAACTGCCGAAGAATCAAGGGAAATCGCCCGCCGCGTCATTTCCCGCGCCAAAATTCCCGTCGTCGTCGGCGTCACCGCGCCAGGCCTTGCCCCCATGCGCGAACTCGCTGATTCCGTTATGGAAATCGGCGCCGCAGGCGTCATGGTCGCCCCGCCCTGGACCCTCAAGACGGACGACCAGATCTACGCCTACTTCGCCTCGGTCGGCGACGTTCTCGGCAAAACCCCGTGGGTGCTCCAGGATTATCCCCTCACCACCAATGTCACCATCGCCCCAAAAGTCATCGATCGCATTGTTAGGGATATCCCGACCTGCGTCATGCTCAAGCATGAAGATTGGCCCGGCCTTTCGAAGATCACCACCCTTCGCGCCTCCAGCGACAAGGGTGAAACCCGAAGGATTTCAATCCTTTGCGGCAATGGCGGCCTCTTCCTCCCCGAAGAAATGGGCCGCGGCGCCGATGGTGCCATGACTGGTTTTTGCTTCCCCGAAATGATGGTCGGCGTCGTCGAAAACTACGCCAAGGGCAATCCCGACCGCGCTCATGACATCTTCGACGCCTATCTCCCGCTCGCCCGCTACGAGCAGCAGCAGGGCATCGGCCTCGCCTGCCGCAAATATGTGCTTGCCAAACGCGGCGTCATTTCGTCAGCTACTTTGCGTATACCCGCGCCGGCATTGAGCAAACTCGACATCGCCGATGTCGAACGCCTCCTCGCCCGGCAAGAAAAGCGCCTCAAGGAGATCGCCGCATGAAGCTCGGAATCGAAGGAAAGCGCGCCCTCGTCCTTGGCGCCAGCAAGGGCCTCGGCGCCGCCACCGCCCTCGCCCTCGCCAATGAAGGCGCCCATGTCATCGGCGCCGCCCGCTCGACCGACGCCATCACCGCGCTCGATGCCAAGGTCGACAAAACCCTCGGCGGCAGCATCAGCGCTGTCTCGCTCGACCTATCCGACCCCGCCTCCATTCAAGCGCTGATCACCAAGATCACAGCCGAGGGCGGCGCCGACATCCTCGTCAACAATTCCGGCGGCCCACCACCCGGCGAAGCCCAAGCCCTTGCGCCCGCTGATTTTTCCCGTCAGTTCGACACAATGATCGCCCCGCTCATCGCCATCAGCCAGGCCCTCTTGCCCGGTATGAAAGAGCGCAAATGGGGCCGCATCATCACGCTTACCTCCTCCGGCGTCGAAGCCCCCATTCCGCGTCTCGCCATCTCCAATGCCCTGCGACAGGCGCTTGTCGGCTGGAGCAAAACCCTCGCTTCCGAAGTCGCCGCTGACGGCATCACTGCCAATGTCATCGTCCAGGGCCGCATCCATACCGACCGCGTCGATGAACTCGACGCCGCCGCTGCCAAGCGCCTCGGCAAGAGCGTCGAAGAGGTAAAGGCCCAGTCGCTCTCGCAAATCCCCGCCGGCCGCTATGGCCGCCCCGAGGAACTGGCCGATGTCGTCGCCTTTCTCGCAAGCGACAAAGCATCCTATGTCACCGGCAGTCTGATCCGCGTCGATGGCGGCATGCTCAAGTCTGTTTGAGGTTCGCTTGGCGGGGCAATGCGGCTAGGCTATCTCAGAGAGAGCTACTCATAGTTCCAGAGGCCTCATGCCCGCCGGCCCCCACCGTCAAGACCGCACCCCGCTTAGCCTTTCCGGCGGCCCGCTGAGCTTTGCCGATCTGGCGCGCATCGCGCAGCACCGCGCCCCGCTCGTGCCCGATCCAGATGCGCTGGCCGCCGTCGCCCATTCGCGCCAAGCCATTGAAAACGCGATAGCCGCGGGCCAACCGGTCTATGGCGCCACAACCGGCGTCGGCGCCATGAAGGATATTGCCTGGTCGCAGGACGAGATGGACGCCTTCAATATCGGCCTCGTCCGCGCCCACCATTTCGGCACCGGCGAACCCTTCTCGCGCCACATCGTCCGCATGGCCATGGCCATTCGCACCAATATGCTGCTCACCGGCAAGGTCGGCTGCACGCCATCCCTCGTCTCGGCCTATCTCGATCTTCTCGAACGCGACGTCGTCCCCGTCGTCCGCCGCACCGGCTCCATCGGCTGCGCCGATATCGGTCTCATGGGCCAGATCGGCGCTGTGCTGACCGGCGCGGGCGAGGCGTTTTTCGACGGCGAACGCCTGCCCGCCGATCGCGCCCTCGCCGCAGCCGGCCTCGCCCCGGTCCATCTCGCCGCCCGCGATAGCCTTGCCTCGGTCTCGACCAATGCCGTCGGCTATGCCGCCGCCGCCGATGCCCTGCGCCGGGCCGCAGCTTCGGTTCGCGTACTGCTCGCGACCGCCATCACCACCGCCGGCGCTCTCGGCGCGTCGCGCGATCCCTGGAAAGCCGTCGCCTATGCCGGCACGGAGGGCGAAAGCCGCATTGGCGCCTGGCTTTATTTCAATGCCCGCGGCTGGGATTGGCCCAATGCGACCCAGATCCAGGACCCGTTGAGCCTTCGCATGATGAGCCAGGTTTTTGGTACCGGCTTCGAAGCGCTCCGCGTCGCCGGCCGCACCCTCCTTGCCGCCACCGGCCGCACCGATGACAATCCGGTCGTCGCCAATGGCCAGGTGCTCACCTCCGGCGGCTCGCTCCCCCTCGACGTCACCCTCTTCATCCAGGCCGCCCAGCTCGGCCTTGCCCATGTCGCGCGCAATTCCTTCAATCGCTGCGTCCTCCTCGGCAATGGCGGCCGCCGCGATCTGCCGGTCAATCTCGTTTTCCCCGGCCATGTCGCCACTGGCTTCGGTCCCGCCATCAAGCTTGCCGGCGAGCTCTTCGCCCGCGTCCTCTCGATGACTGCGCCCATCTCGGCCAATTCCATGGTCGTTGCCGACGGCATGGAAGACGAAGCCGCCTTCCTGCCCCTCGTCGTCGAGCGTTTCGAGCGGCAGATCCTGGCGCTGCAGCGCCTTGCCGCTCTCGAAGCCATGCTCGCCGCCCAAGCCATGGACATTTCCGGCGACCAGCCCGGCAACGTGCCCGGAATGGTCTATGCGCGGGTCCGAAACTGCTCGAAAACCTACACGGTCGATCGCCCGCTTTCCTCGGAAGTCGAAGACCTTGAAGAATCTTTGGGCTCGGAAGATTTTCTTGGCGAACTGATTTCTCACTCGACCATTGAAGAGGTGGATGAGTTTTTCGCGTTGGGGGAGGGTCTGTAGAAACCCAAGCCTCGCCTACCCCGGGCAACTCGCTAGGCTAAGGAACAACCGGAGCGTCCGGTCCCTAACGGAGATACATATGCGCCTCACCGCCAAGCTGCTGACTGCAGCATCCGCATTCGTCGTGCTGGCCGGCACCGCCCAGGCTCAGGTCGTGGTCTCGTCCAAGATCGACACCGAGGGCGGCGTTCTCGGCAACATCATCAAGCAGGTGCTTGAGAACAACGACATCCAGGTCGAAGACCGCATCCAGCTCGGCGCCACCCCGATCGTGCGCGAAGCCATCATCGCTGGCGAAATCGACATCTATCCCGAATATACCGGCAATGCCGCCTTCTTCTTCGACAAGGCTGATGATCCGCTCTGGAACAATGCCGAAAGCGCCTACACCGAAGCGGCAAAGCTCGATCTTGAAGCCAACAAGATCGTCTGGCTGACACCCTCGCCCGCCAACAACACCTGGGCCGTCGCCATCCGCAACGATATCGCCGAACCCAACAACCTGACGACCTTCACCGAATTCGGCGCCTGGGTTGCCGGCGGTGGCGAAGTCAAGCTGGCCGCATCCTCGGAATTCGTGAATTCCCCGGCCGCGCTGCCAAAGTTCCAGGAAGTCTATGGCTTCACCCTGACCCCTGATCAGCTCGTCGTTCTCTCGGGTGGCGATACCGCAGCAACCATCGCCGCTGCCGCCCAGCAGACCAATGGCGTCAACGCCGCCATGGTCTATGGCACCGATGGCGGCATCGCCCCCTCGGGCCTGAAGGTTCTTGAAGACGACAAGGGCGTGCAGCCGGTTTACCAGCCCGCCCCAATCATCCGCGATGAAGTCCTCAAGGAATATCCGCAGATCACCGAACTGCTGAAGCCCGTCTTTGAAGGCCTGACCCTCGAAGTCCTGCAGGACCTCAATGGCCGCGTTCAGGTCGGTGGCGAGCCTGCCGCTGCTGTCGCGACCGACTATCTCACCAAGAACGGCTTCCTGAGCTAGGCCCTTTGGGCGGGCCGAAAGCCCGCCCTTTTTCATGCCCGGCCCCGCGCCGGACAACCGGAGCTGGAACCCACAGCTTGAGTCTTGCAGCGTCAGCAGACATCGAAAAGAAGCCCTGGCCGCGCCTCGATAAACTCGGGGTGCTGGTCGCCATTATTGGTCTTGCCGGTCTCGCCCTGCCTTTCGCCCTCTTTCGCGCCAACCGCATTGTCCCCGGCGAAGGCATGGGCATCGTCGGCTCGCTGGACGGCGTCTGGTCCATCCTCCTGATCGCCGCGATCGTCGCCGCACTCGCGACAGCCCTTGTCCGCTTCCGCCCCATCTTCAAACTGGCCGCCGGCTTCCTCGCCCTCGCCGTCCTCGCCTTCGCCATCGGCGCTGCAGCCAACCATCTGACGCCCGCCGACAACAACTATGCCCGCGTCGCCCCCGGTGCCGGTTTCTGGCTGCTGCTCCTCGCCTTTTCGCTGATGGTCACCGACGCGCTCACCCGGCTGCGCCTCCGCCCTGTCTGGCGCGTCGCGCTCCTCGCCCTCGTCCTCGGCGCCGTCGCGCTCATTCTCTGGAGCGGCCTCTGGAGCAATCTCTCGCTCCTCAAGGAATATGCCAGCCGCGCCCCCGCCTTCTGGCAGGAAGCCCGCACCCACCTCGTCCTCGCCTTCGGCTCCGTCGCCATCGCGACCCTCGCCGGCATACCCCTCGGCATTCTCTGCTATCGCGTCAAACCGCTGCGCGCCGCCGTGCTCAACACGCTCAACATCGTCCAGACCATTCCCTCGATCGCGCTCTTCGGCCTCCTCATCGCGCCGCTCGCCTGGGTCGCCGCGAACATCCCCGGCGCCAGCAGCATCGGCATTTCCGGCATCGGCATCGCCCCGGCCCTCATCGCGCTCTTTGCCTATTCGCTCCTGCCCATCGTCTCCAACACCGTCGTTGGCCTCCTCGGCGTCAATGGCCAAGTAGTCGATGCCGCGCGCGGCATGGGCATGACCGATCGCCAGCGCCTCCTCAATATCGAGCTGCCGCTGGCCCTGCCGGTCATTCTCACCGGCATCCGCATCGTGCTCGTCCAGAATATCGGCCTCGCCACCATCGCCGCGCTTATCGGCGGCGGCGGCTTCGGCGTTTTCGTTTTCCAAGGCATCGGCCAGACCGCGATGGACCTCGTTCTCCTCGGCGCCGTGCCCACCGTCGGCCTCGCCTTCGCCGCCGCCGTCATTCTCGACGCCATCGTCGAACAGATCAGTATCAAGGGACGCGGCGCATGATCGAAATCGAGGACATCGTCAAATCCTATAATGGCACCACGGTCGTCGACCACATCAGCCTGACCATTCCGCCCCGCACCATGAGTGTCATTGTCGGCACCTCGGGCTCGGGCAAGACGACGCTGATGCGCATGATCAATCGCCTCGTCGAGCCGACTGCCGGCACCATCCGCATCGACGGCGAAGATATCCGCGACGTGCCCGCGCATGAGCTCCGCCGCCGCATCGGCTACGCCATCCAGGGCCACGGCCTCTTCCCCCATTGGACCGTCGCCCAAAACATCGCCACAGTTCCAAAACTTCTCGGCTGGGGAAAGTCGAAGATCGAAGCCCGCGTCGATGAACTGCTCGGGCTCTTCCAACTCGACCCCGCCCAGTTCCGCCACCGCATGCCCCACGAACTCTCGGGCGGCCAGCAGCAGCGCATCGGCGTCGCCCGCGCCCTCGCCGCCGGCCCCAATATCCTCCTCATGGACGAACCCTTCGGCGCCCTCGATCCGCTCATCCGCGCCAAGGCCCAGGAAGATCTCCTCGCCATCCAGCGCAAGCTTGGCACCACCATCGTGCTGGTCACCCACGACATGGAGGAAGCCATCCACTTGGGCGACCGCATCGCCGTCATGGATAAGGGCAAGCTCCTCCAATATGCCGAACCCGCCGAGATCATCGTCAATCCGGCAACGCCCTTCGTCGCCGACCTCATCGGCACTTCGGACCGACCCTTCCGCCTCCTCTCGCTGACCCGCGTTGGCGACCATGTCGAACCCGGCACCGCCACCGGCAGCCCCATCGCGGCCGACGCCAGCCTCCGCGATGCCTATAGCGACCTCCTCTGGTCGGGCCGCACTGCCGCGCCCGTCACCCGCGACGGCCAAGCCATTGGCATAATCACCCTCGCCGCCTGCGCGCGTATGGCGGCGCGTCCGCAATGAAAATCGGCCTCCTCATCAGGCTCGCGGTCTTCTTTGTGCTGGTCGCGTTGCTCGTCCAGCCCGACCTCTTCCAGGGCTTCTTCGCCCTGTTCGCCCGCCCCACCCAGCCGGCCATCTACAATCAGGGCAATCTGCTCGATATCACCATCAGCCACCTGACCATTGTCGCCATCGCCATCGCGCTTTCGACCGTGGTCGCCGTCGGCCTCGCCATTCTCGTCACCCGCCCTTTCGGCGCCGAATTCCTGCCAGTCTCGCGCACCATCGCCAATGTGGGCCAGACCTTTCCGCCCGTCGCCGTCCTCGCGCTTGCCGTCCCCATTCTCGGCTTCGGCACCGCGCCAACCCTGATCGCGCTCTTCCTCTATGGTCTCCTGCCGATCTTCGAAAACACGCTGACCGGCCTCACCACCCTCCCACCCAACGTCATCGAAGCCGCCCGGGGCGTCGGCATGACCGGCCGACAGCGCCTGATGCGCGTCGAATTCCCCCTCGCCCTTCCCGTCATTCTCGCCGGCATTCGCCTCTCGACGGTCATCGCCCTCGCGACCGCCACCATCGGCTCGACCGTTGCCGCGCGCACCCTTGGCGAAGTCATCATCGCCGGCCTCCAATCGGGCAATACGGCCTTTGTCCTCCAGGGTGGTTTGATCGTCGGCATCCTCGCCGTATTGATCTATGATGCCCTCGCCGGGCTTGAACGCTGGCTCACCGCCCGCACAGGCCAGAAGCAAGCGGCCGCAAACTGAACAAAGGGGACCAGGCTTGGGACGCATATTGACTGAAAAGGACGTCGAAGCCGCCGTGCTTGGAGGCTCGGTCTATGCGGCAGGTGGCGGCGGCTGGGCCGATCATGGCCGCCAGCTCGGCTATGCCGCGGTCAGCGTCGGCAAGCCCGAACTCGTCAGCATCGAAGAACTCGACGAAAACGCCTTGGTCGCTACGGCCGCCGCCATCGGCGCCCCCGCCTCCACCACGCCGTGGGAAATGCAGGGGGTCGACTACATCAAGGCCGTCCAACTGCTGCAGGATGCGCTCGGCGAGAAACTCTCCGGCCTGATGATCGGCCAAAACGGCAAGTCCTCTACGCTCAATGGCTGGCTCCCCTCCGCGGTCCTCGGCACGAAGGTCGTCGACGCCGTCGGCGATATCCGCGCCCACCCCACGGGTGACATGGGCTCGATCGGCATGGCCGGCTCGCCCGAACAGATGATCCAGACGGCCGTCGGCGGCAATCGCGCCGAAAACCGCTATATCGAGCTCGTCACCCGCGGCGCCACCGCGAAAATCTCGCCCATTCTTCGCACCGCTGCCGACCAGTCCGGCGGTTTCATCGCCTCCTGCCGCAATCCACTCCGCGCCAGCTATGTCCGCCGCCACGCCGCACTCGGCGGCATCTCCCTTGCCCTCAAACTCGGCGAAGCCATCATTGCCGCCCAAGCCAAGGGCGGCACCGCCATCATCGACACCATCGCCAAGACCACCAATGGCACCGTGCTCTGCGAGGGCACGATCCTCAAAAAAGCGGTGCTCTACACCAAGGACGCCTTCGACATCGGCGCCGTTACCCTGTCGAGCGGCGACGTCCTCCACGTCATGAACGAATATATGGCCGTCGATGGCCGCGATGGCGCCCGCACCGCCACCTTCCCCGATGTCATCACCACCCTCTCCGCCGAGGGCGAACCCCTCAGCGTCGGCCAGTTGCGCGAAGGCATGCAGATTTTCGTGCTGCACGTACCGAAATCCAAAATCCCGCTCAGCGCCTCGGTGCTCGATCCAACCGTCTACCCCTATGTCGAAAAGCAGATGGGCATCGAAATTGCCCGCTATGCCCTCGACGGCGCCAACGCCTAAGGTTCTTCCATGCCCAGCCCCAATTCCCGCCATCCCAATTTTCCCATTCCCGACGGTCCGGAGTTGCGGGCCAAGGGGTGGCGCCAGGAAGCCTTGCTGCGCTTGCTCGAAAACGTCCTTGCCGTCGGCGAAAACCCCGATGAGCTGATCGTCTATGCCTCGCTCGGCAAGGCCGCACGCAATTGGGCGAGCCACAAGGCCATCGTCGAAACCCTTCTCCGCATGGACGAGGACCAGACCCTCCTCATCCAATCCGGCAAACCTATCGGCCTTCTCAAAACCCACGCCAAGGCGCCCTTGGTCATCATGGCCAATTGCAATCTCGTCGGCCAATGGGCCCGCGCCGAAGTCTTCTACGAGCTAGAGAAAAAAGGCCTCATCTGCTGGGGCGGCCTCACCGCTGGCGCCTGGCAATATATTGGCAGCCAGGGCGTCATTCAGGGCACCTATGAAATCTTCATGCGCATCGCCGAAAACCGCTTCGGCGGTACCCTCGCCGGCCGCTTCGTCCTAACCGCTGGCCTCGGCGGCATGGGCGGCGCACAACCCCTCGCCGGGCGCATGGCCGGCGCCGCCATCCTCTGCGTCGATGTCGATCCCGAGCGCGCCCGCAAGCGCCAGGCCATCGGCTATCTCCAGGAGATCGCCCCCGATCTCGACACCGCCCTCGCGCTCATCGAAACCGCCACACGCGAAAAGCGCGCGCTTTCCGTCGGCCTCGTCGGCAATGCCGCCGAAATTTACCCCGAAATCCTTCGCCGCGGCATTGTCCCCGATATCGTCACCGACCAGACCGCCGCCCACGATCTCGTCTATGGCTATGTCCCCAAAGGCATGAGCCTCGAAGAGGTCCGGCGCCTCCGCTCCGACGGCCAGGGCCAGCTCATGGCCGCAAGTCGTGCCTCCATCGTCGATCACGTCGAAGCCATGCTCGGCTTCAAGGCGGCCGGTGCCGAGGTCTTCGACAATGGCAATCTCATCCGTACCCATGCCCAGGCCGGCGGCGTCGACAACGCCTTCGATATCCCGATCTTCACCGAAGCCTATCTGCGCCCGCTCTTTGCCCGCGCCATTGGCCCCTTCCGCTGGATGGCGCTCTCCGGCGACCCCGGTGACATTCACAAGATCGACCGAAAACTCCTCGAGATGTTCCCGGACAACCGGATCGTCACCAACTGGATCAGCCTCGCCAGCCAATATGTGCCCTTCGAAGGCCTCCCCGCCCGCATCGCCTGGCTCGGCCATGGCGAACGCACCGCCCTCGCCCGCGCCGTCAACACCATGGTGGCCACGGGCGAACTCAACGGGCCCGTCGCCTTCAGCCGCGACCACCTCGATGCCGGCGCCATGGCCCATCCCAATATCATGACCGAGCGCATGAAGGACGGCTCCGACGCCATCGCCGATTGGCCCCTCCTCGATGCCATGCTGCTTTGCTCGTCCATGGCCGATCTCGTCGTCGTCCATTCCGGCGGCGGCGGCTATGCCGGCTACATGACCTCGGCCGGCGTCACCGTCATCGCCGACGGTACGCCCGAAGCCGACGAACGCCTCGACCGCGCCCTCACCAACGACACCGCCCTCGGCGTCATGCGCTATGCCGATGCCGGCTACGAAGAGAGCCTCGACGAAATAGCGGCCAAGGACATCCCCTACATCCGCCTCGGCAATTGATCCCAAGCTCAATTCTGTCGGCAGAACATTCTCCCTTGACGCCAAAAACCGATCCATGATCAGTTCAAAGCGTCAAAACTGTCGACACATTGGCGCAGCGAAGAACCGCTAAAGAGCGGACCCTGCGCCTGGGAGGATCACATGTACTTTTCGAAGACGCTCGCCGTCTTGGCGATGACGGCTGCGCTCGGCACCGGCGCTGCATTGGCGCAGGTCAATGTCATGCTGCCGGCCAATCCAGGCGGCGGCTGGGATAGCCTCGGCCGCCAGGCCTTTCAGGCCATGAACGATGCCGGCATCTATACCGGCGGCGTCAATTTCACCAATACGGGCGGCGCAGGCGGCACTGTCGGCCTCGCCGAATTCCTCGGCACCTCGAGCGGCCAGCCCGATTCCCTCGCCGTTTTCGGCGCCATCACCGTCGGCGCCATCGCCCTCAACAATTCGCCGATCAACCTCGCAGAATTCCGCCCCGTTGCCCGCATGACGGCGGAATATCTAGTGATCGCGGTGGCTGCAGATTCGCCCTACAACACGCTCGCCGACCTCGTTGCCGGCATCAAGGCTGATCCTGGCGCCGCTGCACTCGGCGGTGGCTCTGCCGGTGGCGTCGACCACATTTCGCTCGCTTTGCTGGCGCAGGCCGGCGATATCCCTGTCGCCGATCTCAACTACATCCCGCAGACCTCGGGCGCCGAAACCGTGACGGCCATCGTCAATGGCACGCTCGTGGCCGGCGTCTCCGGCACGTCCGAATTCGCCCAGTTCGCCGAACAGGGTCGCATCAAGCTCCTCGCCGTGACCTCGGCCGAACGGCGCCCCAATCTCCCCGATGTGCCGACCTTCAAGGAAGCCGGCTACGACGTCGAGATCGCCAATTGGCGCGGCATCCTCGCTGCCCCCGGCGCGCCGGATGACAATTACGCCATGTGGGTCGACAATTTCACCAAGCTCTCCCAGAGCGATGCGTGGAAGGCTGTGCTCGAAGCTCAGGGCTGGGATGATTTCTTCCTGCCCGGCGAAGAATTCGGCGCCTTCATCGCCGAAGAAACCGAGCGCCAGGGCCAGATCCTGAAGGACGCCGGCCTTGTCAACTGACGAGCGCAACACGACCGGAGGCAGCCGCGCGGCTGCCTCCACCACGCCAAAACCCTATTGGATCGGCCTTGGCCTCATGGTCATGGGCGCCGTCTGGCTCTACAACGCCTTCGGACTGCCGCAAGGCGCCCGCTATGCCGCCGTCGGTCCCGGCCTTTTCGTCACCGTCGCTGGCGGCGCGCTGCTGCTCCTCGGCGCGCTTCTCATGGTGCAAATCTGGCGCGGCGAAACCTTTGAGGCGCAAGACGTCGAAGACGCCGACGGCGCCACCAAAATGGACAAGCGCGCATTCCTGACCGCTCTCGTCGCCGTCGCTTTGCCGATCGTCACCATGGGTCCGCTCGGCATGCCCTTTACCGCCACCCTCTCCTTCGTCCTCGTCGCCAATGCCTTCGGTTCGCGCCGCTGGTATCTCGACCTCGTCTATGGCGCCATTCTCGCCTCCGGCAGTTGGTTCCTGTTCCATCAGCTCGGCCTCCAGCTTGGCCGCTTCTTTCCGCCGCTCGGGGTGTGAGCCATGGGAACCTTTGAACTCCTGCTGCAAGGCTTCGGCGTCGCCCTGCAGCCGACCAATCTCATGTGGGCCCTTGTCGGCTCCGTCCTCGGCACCGCCATAGGCATTCTGCCCGGCATTGGCCCGGCTTTGACCATCGCGCTGCTGCTCCCCGTCACCACCGCCCTCGCGCCCACCTCTGCCTTCATCATGTTTGCCGGCATTCTCTATGGCGCCATGTATGGCGGCTCGACCACCTCGATCCTCCTCAACACGCCCGGCGAAGCCGGCTCGATGATGACCGCGCTCGAAGGGAACAAGATGGCCCGCGCCGGTCGCGGCGCTGCAGCCCTCGCCACCGCCGCCATCGGCTCCTTCGTTGCCGGCACCATCGCGACGCTCTGCCTGACCTTCGCCGCGCCCGCCGTCGCCGAACTCGCCTTCTATTTCAAGCCCACCGACTATTTCGCCATCACCGCCCTTGCCTTCTGCTCGGTCGCCGTCGTCATGGGCACCTCGCGCACCCGCGGCTTCATCTCGCTCTTTCTCGGCATCGCCATCGGCGTCATCGGCATCGACACCATGACCGGCCAGGCCCGCCTCACCTTCGGCAATATGCAGCTTCTCCGCGGCATTGCGCTGACCGTGGTCCTCGTCTCGCTTTTTGCCGTCGGCGAAATCCTCTATGTCGCGAGCCGCTATCGCTCGACCCCCGGCGTCATGGCCCCCATCAAGGGCCAGCTCTGGATGACGAGGCAGGATTTTGCCCGCTCCTGGAAGCCATGGCTGCGCGGCACCGCAATCGGCTTCCCCATGGGCGCCCTCCCCGGCAGCGGCTCGGAAATCCCGACCATGCTGAGTTATACGCTCGAGCGCAAACTCACCAAATATCCGGAAGAATTCGGCAAGGGCGCTATCGAAGGCGTCGCCGGCCCGGAAGCTGCCAACAACGCCGCCGCCGCCGGCATCCTCGTACCCCTCTTGACGCTCGGGCTCCCCACCTCGGCCACCGCGGCAGTGCTGCTCGCTGCCTTCCAGAACTACGGCCTTCAGCCCGGCCCCTTCCTCTTCACCTCTAACCCCGCGCTGATCTGGGGCCTCATCGCCTCGCTCTATGTCGGCAATGTCATGCTGCTCGTGCTTAATCTGCCGCTCGTCGGCATCTGGGTACAGTTGCTCCGCATCCCTCGGCCACAGCTCTATGCCGGCATTCTCGTCTTCGCCATGATCGGCGTCTGGGGCCTTGCCGGGTCATGGGTGGACCTGACCATCATGCTCGTCGTCGGTCTCGCCGGCTATGTCATGCGCGTCTATGATTTCCCCATCGCGCCGGTGCTGATCGGCCTCATCCTCGGCCCCATGGCCGAAACCCAGCTCCGCACCGCGCTTGCCGCCGGTCAGGGCAATCCGATGGTCTTGGTTTCGACGCCACTCTCGGCCATCCTCATCACCCTCGCCGTGCTGCTTCTGGCACTGCCCATTCTCCTCAAGCGCCTCCGCGCCACCGCCTGAAACCTTCCAGGGACTCTCGCTCGACCATGAAGACCTACGACGTCAAAGTTCATCCCTCCGCCGCCAATCTCAAGCGCGAGGACCAGCTCGCTTGGCACATTGCCGAGTTCGCCGCCAATTGCGGCCCGCTCGATGACGACGTCGTCGAAATGATTGCCTGCCGTATCGTCGACAATGCCAGCGTTGGTCTCGCTGCCATCAATCGCGCCCCCGTTGCTGCCGCCCGCGCCATGGCGCTCGCCCATCCGCGCAAGGGCGGCTCGACCCTCTATGGTCTCGGCAGCGGCATCCGCGTCGATGCCGAATGGGCCGCTTGGGCCAATGCCACCGCCGTCCGCGAACTCGATTTCCACGACACGTTCCTTGCCGCCGACTATTCCCACCCCGGCGACGCCATCTCCCCGCTGATCGCCGTCGCCCACCAATTGGGCATCGACGGCAAGGCCCTCGCCCGTGGCATCGCGGTCACCTACGAAGTCCATGTGGCTCTGGTGAAGGCCATCTCGCTCCACAAATACAAGAAAGACCACGTCGCCCATCTCGCTCCCGCGACCACGGCCGCCATCGGCGCCATGCTGGGCCTCCCAACCGAAGTGATCTTCCAAGCGGTCAACCAGGCCGTGCACCTGAGCTTTTCCACCCGCCAATCGCGCAAGGGCGAAATCTCGTCATGGAAGGCCTATGTTCCCGGCTTCTCGGGCAAGCTCGCCATCGAATGCGTCGATCGCGCGATGCGCGGCGAAGCTTCGCCCTCCCCGATCTATGAAGGCGAAGACTCGGTGCTTGCCTATATGCTTGGCGGCAAGAACGACGCCTATCAGGTCTCCCTCCCCGCCCCCGGCGAAAGCCCGCGCGGCATCATGGAGACCTACACCAAGGCCCACTCGGCCGAATATCAGGCCCAGGCCCTGATCGATCTTGCCATCGACCTCTCGAAGGAAATCGGCGACCTCTCAAAGGTTAGAGATATCCTCCTCGAAACGAGCCATCACACGCACAATGTCATCGGCACGGGCGCCAATGATCCGCAGAAGATGGACCCGGAAGCATCACGCGAAACGCTTGATCACTCCATCATGTATATCCTCGCGGTCGCCCTCGAAGACCGCAAATGGCACCATGTGGATTCCTACACCCGTGAGCGCGCCCGCACGCCGTCCACTGTCGCCCTCTGGCACAAGATCCGCACCGTCGAAGAACCCTCCTGGACTGTGCGCTACCTTGACCCCAACCCGGACAAACGCGCTTTCGGCGGCAAGATTATCGTCACCCTCGATGATGGCCGCGTCATCACCGGCGAGCGCGGCGTTGCCGACGCCCACCCCAATGGCAACCACCCCTGGACCTGGCCCGACTATGCCGGCAAATTCGAAACCCTCACCAAGGGCGAACTGGCTGACGCGGATCGCCAGACCTTCCTCGACGCCGCCAAGGGCTTTGCCAACCTTGCCGCCGGCACGCTGGATATCCTCATCCCGGCTTTGCCCCAGGGCAGCGTGACGCCGTCGAAGCCCACCGGCCAGGGCATCTTCGATCACGGTCTCGACTGAGAGCGGCAGAGGAGATCGTTTTGGATCAAGCGATCGACACGGTTGAGGGGGCGGATGACCGCCTCCTCACCGACCAGCTTTTCGAACAGATGAGTGAGGCCATCGTCCGGGGCACCTTTGCTGCCGGCACCAAGCTCAGCGAGCCGCGTCTCGCCGCCCAATATGGCGTCAGCCGCGGCCCCCTGCGCGAAGCCATCCGCCGGCTCGAAGAGCGCAAGCTCGTCACCCGCGCTCCCCGCCAGGGCGTCCGCGTCGTCGTGCCCACCGCTGCCAACGCGCTCGAACTCTTCACCATCCGCGAAGTCCTTGAGGGCCTCGCCGCGCGCCAGGCCGCCGAGCATGCCACGGAGGGAGAAGTCGATCGGCTGCGCACCATGCTGAAAATGCACCGCGAGATGCTCTCGACCGACGATGCCATGGTCTATTGGCAGGCAACGGCCAATTCCGATTTCCACTTCATGATTGCCCGCATCGGCCGCAATCAGCATCTCTTTGATCTGCTCTGCGGCGAATATTACACACTCTTCCGGCTCTACCGTATGCAGCACCGCATCGTGCCCGGCCGCGCCCAGCGCGCCTTGACCGAACATGAGCGTATTGTCGACGCCATCGCCGACCGCGACGCCGACCTTGCCGAACTTATCATGCGCAAGCACATCGCCTCGGCCCGCACGGGCCTCGTTTCCCAACAGATCGGCGCCTAACGCCCTTCCGCCTCTCGCCGGAAAGTGCCAAGGAAGCTCTGCGCGCAACCTTTTCATCGACGGAAGTCCCGCATGACCGACCAGACCGAAGACCGCATCAAGCAACTCCTCGCCGAGCTGACGCTCGAAGAAAAAGTCTCGCTCCTTTCAGGTGAGGATTTCTGGTCCGTGCCCTCCGTCGAGCGTCTCGGCATCGGCAAGCTGCGCGTCAGCGATGGTCCCAATGGGGCGCGCGGCGGCGGTTCGCTGATCGGTGGCGTCAAGTCGGCAAGCTTCCCGGTCGGCATCGCCATCGGCGCTACCTGGAATGTCGAGCTCGCCCACGAGATCGGCACGGCGCTGGCCGATGAAGTCAAATCCAAGGGCGCGCATATGCTGCTCGCGCCCACGGTCAATATCCACCGCTCGGTCACCAATGGCCGCAACTTCGAGTGCTATTCGGAAGACCCCTTCCTCTCCGCCGAACTCGCCGTGGGCTATATCACAGGCCTCCAGGATCAGGGCATCGGCGCGACCATCAAGCATTTCGTCGGCAATGAAAGCGAGATCGAGCGCACGACCATGTCGAGCCAGATCGACGAGCGGAGCCTGCGCGAAATCTATCTGATCCCCTTCGAATGGGCGGTGAAAAAGGCCGGCACCTGGGGCGTCATGAGCTCCTATAATCGCCTCAACGGCACCTTCACATCCGAGCACAATTGGCTGCTGACCACCGTCCTTCGCGACGAGTGGAAATATGATGGCATCGTCATGTCCGATTGGTTCGGTTCGCACTCGACCGCCGAAACCGTCAATGCCGGCCTCGATCTCGAAATGCCCGGCCCCGCGCGCGATCGTGGCCAGAAGCTGATTGACGCCGTCAATTCCGGCGCTGTCTCTTCAGCGACGCTCGACAAGCGCGTCCTTGCCATGCTCCGCCTGATGCAGCGCACCGGCTCGCTAGACGATTATCGTCCCCATAATGAAGAGGCCAATGATCGCCCCGAACACCGCGCCCTCATCCGCCGCGCTGGCGCCGAGGCCACTGTTCTCCTCAAGAACAAGGGCATCCTGCCGCTCGCCGGCAATGGCAAGATCGCCGTCATCGGCCCCAATGCCAAGCGCGCCCAGATCATGGGCGGCGGCAGCGCTCAGCTCAACGCCCATTATCGCATTTCGCCTTGGGAAGGCCTCGTCGCCCAGCTAGGCGAAACTCGCCTCAGCTATGCCCCCGGCTGCACCAATGATCGCTTCCAACCGCTGCTGCGCGGCGCGCTCAAGGTCGATTATTTCGCCAACGAAAAGCTCGAAGGCAACCCGGTCCATACAGGCACTATGGAGGACGCCCAGGCCTTCTGGATCGGTCAGGTTGCCGAGGGCAAGGTCGATCCCCTCCACTTCTCCGCCCGCGTAACCGGCAGCTACACCGCCGAAAACACCGGCACCCATCGTATCGGCATCTATTCGGCCGGCTTCACGAAGGTCTATGTCGATGGCAAGCTCGTCGCCGATGCCTGGACCAATTGGACCAAGGGCCGCACCTTCTTCGAAGAAGGCTGCGATGAAGTCGTCGGCAGCGTCGATATGGAAGCGGGCCGCACCTACGACATCACCATCGAATTCGGCACCAAGGACTTTGCCACGCTCGGCCTCGCCGCCTTCGCCTGCGGCATCGGCTTCCCGCTCGGCCAAGAGGCCATCGATGACGCAGCCGCTCTCGCCGCCGACGCCGAAATCGCTCTCCTCTTCATCGGCCGCAATGGCGAATGGGACACCGAAGGCAGCGACCTCGACGGCATCGAACTCCCAGGCCGCCAGAACGACCTCGTCGCCGCCATCGCCAAGGCCAACCCCAAAACCGTCGTCATCCTCCAGACCGGCGGCCCCGTCGAAATGCCCTGGATCGATCAGGTCGAAGCGGTCCTCCAAGCCTGGTACCCCGGCCAGGAAGCCGGGAACGCCATCGCCGATGTTCTGACCGGCGCCGCCGAACCCGGCGGCCGACTGCCCCAGACTTTCCCCGTCCGCTGGGCCGATAACCCGGCTCACAGCCAGGACCGCGAAGTCTATCCAGGGCTTGAAGGCAAGGTGCGCTACGAAGAGGGCATCTTCGTCGGCTATCGCCACTATGACCGCTTAGGCATGACCCCGCTCTATCCCTTCGGCTTTGGTTTGAGCTACACAAGCTTCGATCTCGGCGACCTGACTGTCGACGAGTCACGGTTTGAGGCCGATGGCGCTGTCAACGTTAGCGTAATGGTAACGAATACGGGTGCTCGCGCGGGCTCGACAGTGGTCCAACTCTACATCGGTGACACGCAATCCTCCTCGCCGCGACCCACGAAAGAACTCAAGGCCTTCGCCAAAATCGCCCTGGAGCCCGGCGAGTCTAAAAAAGTTATCCTCGCCCTCGACGCCCGCTCCTTCGCCTTCTTCCGGACCGAGGCCAAGCACTGGCTGGTCGAAGCCGGCGACTTCACCCTTCATGTCGGCCAATCCTCCGCCGACCTGCCGCTCACCGCAAAGCTCACGCGCAACACCACCCTGATGCTGCCCGTCTAACGCACTGCGCCGCCACAACATTAAGCCCTCCGGCCCTAAAAGGTCGGAGGGCTTTTTCATGCCCGTCGAAGCCTCATTGCGCCTATATCTGAACTTGACACTCAGGTTAAATTAACCCAAGACACGCCTGTACTTGCTTGAGCCCGGAGACCCCGATGAGCCGTCTCGAAGCGGTCGGTATCGACGCCGGCTACGCCGACGCCCCCATTCTAGATGCCGTCGATCTCCTCGTCCCCGATGGCAAGGTCACCGTCCTCGTCGGCCCCAATGGCTGCGGCAAATCCACCCTGCTCAAGACCCTGGCGCGTATTCTATCCCCGTCCCGCGGCCAGGTGCTTCTCGAAGGCAAAGACATCCACGCGCTCAACACCCGCGCCGTCGCCTCCAAACTCGGCCTTCTCCCCCAAGGCCCAGTCGCTCCCGAGGGCCTGACCGTCCGCGAACTCGTCTCCCAAGGCCGCTATCCGCACCAGTCCCTTCTCCGCCAGTGGACCCGCGCTGACGAAGAAGCCGTTGAATCCGCTATCGAAACTGCCGGCATCACCCAGTTCGCCGATCGCAGCGTCGATACGCTTTCCGGCGGCCAGCGCCAGCGCTGCTGGGTCGCCATGGTCCTTGCCCAGGAGACCCGCCTCATCCTTCTCGATGAGCCCACGACCTTCCTCGACCTCAAGGTTCAGGTCGATCTGATGGACCTTTTTGCCAGCCTCGCCCACGATCGCGGCCACACGCTTTTAATAGTTCTCCACGAGCTCAGCCTCGCTGCCGCCTATGCCGATTACCTCGTCATGATGAAAGACGGGAAGATCGTTTCCGCCGGCGAACCCAATGATATCTTCACCGCCGAGCGCCTGAAACACGTCTTCGATCTCGACGCCAGTGTGCTCCGCGATCCGGTCAGTGGCCGCCTCGTTTGCGTACCCGTCGGCGCCCGCCGCCGCGTCCTCGAGGCTGCGCAGTGACGGTTGCAGCCGCACCATCGCCGGTTCGCCACTCCGCCCGCTCGTGGTCCGGCGTGCCGGTGCTGCTCGCCATCCTAGCCGGTCTCTTCCTCTTCCACATCGCCGTCGGCGCCAAAGCCCTGCCGCTCGGCACCGTCGTCGATGCGTTTTTCGCCTTCGATTCCAAGAACTTCGACCACGTTATCGTCTTCAATCTGCGCCTCCCGCGCGCCGTTATTGCCGTGGTCGTCGGCGCAAGCCTCGCCCTTGCCGGCGCGCTGATGCAGGGCGTCACCCGCAATCCCCTGGCTGATCCCGCCCTCCTCGGCCTGACCAGTGGCGCCGCCTTTGCCGTCGTCATCGCCACCTCGGTCTATGGCCTCGCGACCATGGCCCTCCTGCCCTGGATCGCCATGGCCGGCTCCCTCGGCGCCGCGACGATCGTCTACATCATCGCCCGACTTGTCCCCGGTGGCGCCACGCCGTTGAGCATGACCCTTGCCGGCGCCTCAGTCAGCGCCTTCCTCGGCGCCGTGATCTCCGCCATCCACCTGCTCAACCAGGAAACCTTTGAAAACCTTCGTGTTTGGCTCACCGGCAGCCTCGCTGGCCGCGACGTGACCATGCTCTATTATGTCGGCCCGCCCATGCTGGTCGCGCTCCTTGCCGGCATTCTCCTCGCCCCCCGCGTCACCGTCCTCGCCATGGGTGACGACGTTGCCCAGGGACTCGGCGTCCGCACAGGGCCCCTCAAGGCCCAGCTCCTCGCCGTCGTCGTCGTGCTCACTGCCGGAGCCGTCGCCCTCGCTGGTCCCCTCGGCTTCATCGGTCTCGTCATCCCCCATGTCGTCCGCCTCTATGTCGGCTCCGACTATCGCTGGATCGTCCCCTACGCCGCCCTTGCCGGCGCGGCCTATCTCCTTGGCGTCGACATCATCGCCCGCGTGGCCATCCCGCCCCGCGAAATCTCGACCGGCATCATCACCGCCATGATCGGCGCGCCGCTCTTCGTCCATCTAGTCCGCCGGAGGACACGATGAGCCACGCCACCGCCGCGCCCCGCCACCTCGTCCTGCGCCTCTTCGACGAGCGAATCGCGCTCCGCATCCCCCTTCGCGCCCTCATCACCGCCACAGCGCTCACACTTATCCTCCTCTTGGTGATGAGCATCAGCCTCGCCACCGGCACCTACGGCATCGCGCTCGAAGAAGTCTGGAACACCCTGCGCGGCATCACCATTTCCAGCGCCATCGACAACGTCGTCTGGGAATTCCGCTTCCCCCGCACCCTCGCCGCCTCTCTCGTCGGCGCCATGATGGCGCTCTCCGGCGCCACCCTCCAGAACGCCACGCGCAACGGCCTCGCCGATCCCTCCCTTGTCGGCATCAGCCAGGGCGCCGCCCTCGCCGTCGTCGCCTTAACAGTTCTTTTCCCCGCCTCCCTGGCCCTTTTCCGCCCCTGGGCTGCCTTCTTCGGCGCCATCGTTGTAGCCCTTGCCATCCAGGGCCTGTCGCATACCCGCCAGGGCGGTGGTGCCGTCCGCTTTATCCTCATGGGCATAGGCCTCTCGGCCTTCGTCGCCTCGATCACCTCCGCGCTCCTCACCTATAGCGAGATCGACCGCGCAATGGCCGCTCTTTCCTGGCTGGCCGGATCAATCAACGCCACCAACTGGAACGATGTCGCGACCCTTGCCGGCTGGACTATTATCCTCCTTCCTATCCTCCTCGCCCTCAGCCGCACCATGAGCGCCATGCGGTTCGGCCAAGCCACCGCCACCGGCCTCGGCGCCCCCATCCGCCTTGCCAACAATGCCCAACTCGCCATCGCCGTCGCCCTCGCCGCCGTCGCTACCTGCGTCGTTGGCCCGCTCGGCTTCGTCGGCCTGATCGCCCCGCACGCCGCCAAGCGCCTCTCGCCGGCGGGCATGGGTCTGCACCTCATCCTCACCGCCCTCTGCGGCGCCATTCTTGTCTCGCTCGCCGACCTTCTCGGCCGCGCCGCCTTCGCGCCGATCCAGATCCCGGCGGGCATCATCACCGCCGCCATCGGCGTCCCCGTCTTCGTCATTCTGCTGGTCCGCACGCGGCCAGCACAAACCCACTGATCCGGAGTTACCCATGGCGCTTCGCACGATTTCCGCCCTGGCTGGCCTCGCGCTGACCCTCGCCCTTCCCGCCTTCGCGCAGGAAACCCGCAGCGTCACCGCGGCCAACGGCACCTTTGATATCCCCGTCGCCCCGCAGCGCATTGTTGCGCTCAATGACCAGATCGTTGCCCTGCCGCTCTACGAGCTCGGCGCCTCGGTCGTCGGCAGCGCCGGCCGCGTCGATGCCGAAGGCAAGACCTTCATGCGCGGCGGCATGGATACGCTCGGGATCGACTATGCTAATACAGACATCCAATATGTCGGCCAATTCAACGCGCTGAACGTGGAGGCCATCGCCGCTCTGCAGCCCGATCTCATCATCGGCGGCACCTATACCGATCCAGCCGTCGTCGATCAGCTCCAGTCGATCGCGCCGACGCTAGTCATCGACAATGGGGCCCTTGGCCTCATCGAAACCCTCCGCACCCTTGCCGATGTCAGCGGTCAGTCAGGCAATTTCGAAGCGCGCTATCAGAGTTACCAAGCTAATATCGAGCGCACCAAGAGCTTCATCGGCGATACCGCAGCGATCTCGGCGACCACCACATTCATGTTCCCAGAAGCCGACGATCTATGGGTCTATCGTGCCAATCTCGGCGCTATCACCCAGGTTCTCTCCGATCTCGGCTTTGCCCAGCCCGCCGCCGTTGCAGCCCTCAACGCCACGCAAGCCTCCTGGAGCGCCGAACTGATCCAGCAACTCGACGCGGATTTCATCTTCGGCTTCTACCGCCAGCAGCCCGACGCGACGCCCGAAACCATCCGCGCGGCCTACGAAAAATTTGCCCCCGGGTGGTGCGCCGCCCTCACCGCCTGCCAGAACGGGCAGTTTGTCGTCCTCCCCGGACCCACGTTCGGCAGCACCATGACCGGCCTCGAACTGGCGCTCGAGCTGGTCGAAAACAATGTCGCGGGCCGCCCGTTCACGCCTTTCGTCGAAGCGCCGTAATGGCCAAGCATCTCTTCTGCACTGACCTTTGTCTAGAACGCGGCGAACCCTTAGCCGGCACCGGCAATGCGCCCAAACGCGCGCTCATGCTAGCCTGGCCCCGCGGACAGTGGCGCACGCCACGTTGGGAATCGGCCGGCATGTCGCCCGAATTGCGCGCCGCCATGCATGCCGCCGCCAAAGGCGGCCTCCATGTCGCGCTGATCGACAAAGTCGAAGCCGAAGGCAGTCTGCCGACGCTCCACGCCGTCCCCGAAGGCACCTATGCCGACTTCACGGATGAAGCCGCCTTGATCAAGGCAATCGGCGATTATGTCGATGGCCGGGTCTTCGAAGGCCGCCACGATCCGCGACAGGTCATCATCGTCTGCACAGACAGCCGTCGCGACGCCTGCTGTGCCCGCCACGGTTTTTCGACCTACAAGGCGCTGGTGGCCGCCGCTGACACGACCAAATTCCACATCGTACAGGCCACCCATATCGGCGGCTGCCGCTTCGCTGCCTCCATCGTCGTTATGCCGCAGCGCCAGCGCTATGGCCGCATGACCGCCGCCCAGGCGCCGGCATTCCTCGCCGCGCTTGAACAAGGCCGCGTTTACGTCGCGGCTTACAAGGGCCGCACCGATATCGCCGAACCCATCCAAGTCGCCGAAATCGCCGCCATGGCCTGGGCCGACCGGAACGGCAAAGCCGAACAAACCGTCCACCTCCACGGCGAATTGCCCGAGACGGCCGCAGAGGGACAGACCCTGGCGCTGGAGGCCGAAATCGCCGGCACAAAACTGACCATAAGCATGCATGCCCAGACCTTCTTCATGCAGGGCAATTGCAGCGTCGTCGCCGACAAAGAGGGCGAAGACGTCCTTCGCTGGTGCCTCGACGACGTCACACCCTATTCCGCCACTCCCTGACTTCAATAGCCGGACGCAGCCGATGTTTTCATTACCCTCCCGCGCCCTGACCACCGCAGCCGCCGCGCTGCTCGCGACATGCCTTGCCCTGCCCGCCCTGGCGCAGGAAACGCGGACCATTACCGACGATGCCGGCCGCAGCGTTGAAATCCCTGCCGATCCCCAGCGCATCGCTTCGCTTCAGGACCTGTTCTTTTCCGTGCCGCTGATCGAGCTTGGCGTCACGCCCGTTGGCAGCCACGGTCGCGTGGTCATCGAAGGCCAACCCTTCATGCGCTCATCCAAAATGCTGACCGGCGTCGATTTCGACACCGCCCCAATCACCTTTCTCGGCACCGGCACCGAGATCGACCCCGAGGCCGTCGCCGCCGTCGATCCCGATCTGATCATCCTCTCGACTAACCAGAACCCGGAGGCTTTCGCCAGTATCGCCCCGACCGTGCTGCTCGATTTCAACCGAAGCGACAAGTTCGAGCTCTATGATCGCCTCGCCGAAATCACCGGCACGGGTGACGCGCTAAAGCTTCTCGAAACGCGCTACGCGCAGCAGCTCAATCAGCTCAAGGCCCAGGTCGATGCACCAAATATTTCCGTAAACGTCATCGCGGCAGTCGAAGGCCAAATCCGATCATACCGCCACTTTGCAGCGCTAGGGCGTCTCCTCGACGAGGCCGACTTCGCCATGCCAGACGCTGTCAAGGAAGTCGAATACGGCAAGTTCGCCGATTTCAGCCCGGAACGCCTGCCCGAACTCGACGCAGACCTGATCCTCGTCACCTATCGGGCTGAAGAAGGGGAAACCGCGCAGGACGCCTACGACCTCCTTGAAGCCACGATCCCAGGTTACTGCGCCTTCCTCAAAGCTTGCCAGAATGGCCGCCTGATCGCTGTCCCGCGCGACGAAACCTTCGCCTCTTCGTATTCTGCTCTCGGCTCGCTCGCCTACACGCTAATTGCACTCTTGGCGCCAGTTCCGGACGTGCGGCCGGATTAGTCTGGTCGGAGGAGACCAACGCCGCCTCCTCATCGACCAATCTCAACTCAGCGCTTTGATGAGCGCTGAATGGTCTTTGTCGCCAAGACCATCGGCAATGGCTTTGTTCATGAGTTGCTGCAGGTTTGCCGCGTGCGGCAGATAAAGATCGAGCGCTTTTGCCGACTCCAAAGCAAGCCCGATATCCTTGCGATGGAGTCGGATGCGGAAACCCGGATCAAATGTTTCGTTGATCATACGGTCGCCATGCACCTCAAGAATACGCGAAGAGGCAAAGCCGCCCATCAAGGCTTCTCTGACCTTTGCCGGATCTGCGCCGGACGCCTTTGCCAAGGTCAGGCCTTCAGCTACAGCCTCGATTGTGAGACCGACGATGATCTGGTTGACCACTTTCGCCGTCTGACCATCACCCACTGCACCAATCCAGGTGATGTTCTTGCCCATGAGCTTGAGCAGCGGCAGAGCTCGCTCGAAATCACTTGCTAAGGCGCCGACCATGATGGTAAGCGCCGCATTTTTTGCGCCAACTTCACCGCCAGATACAGGCGCGTCCACATAGCCAGCACCAATCTCGGCAATGCGGGTCGCAAAGGCCTTCGTGGCGACAGGTGAAATCGAACTCATATCGATGACGAGCTTGCCCGTGGCGAGACCTTCGGCAACGCCACCTTCGCCGAAGAGAACTGCTTCCACATCAGGCGTATCGGGCAACATGAGGATAATCACGTCTGCAGCCTCGGCGACCGCTTTCGGATTGTCCAATGCCTTGCCGCCGGCTTCGACCAGATGCTGGGAAACGTCTTTCACTCGGTAGAGAAAGACCTCGTGCCCTGCGGCAATCAAATGGCCGACCATTGGCCGCCCCATGACGCCAAGTCCAATAAATCCAATCTTCATGCTGATGCCCTCCAGTCCCTGAGCCAGTTCAGGCCATCGCTCGTGCCAGCCTTTGGCCTGTATTCTGCCCCCACCCAGCCTGCATAATCAGCTTCGTCCAAGGCTTTGAAGATATTGGGATAATTGATCTCGCCGGTGCCCGGCTCGTTGCGTCCGGGATTGTCGGCGATCTGCACATGGGCAATGTGCGACTGGAGACGCGAGAAGGTCGGGAGCAGGTCACCCTGCACCACCTGCATGTGATAAAAGTCATATTGCAGATAAAGGTTTGTGTGACCGACCGCTGCGGCAATACGCTCGTAGTCATCGGTCGAGTTGATCAGGAATCCCGGAATGTCACGGGTGTTGATCGGCTCGAGCAACAGCTTTATTCCCCTATCGGCAAGACGCGGCGCGGCATATTTGAGATTGTCGATCAGGACGCTTTCGAGCGCTGATCGATCGACACCTGCTGGCGCGATGCCGGCAAGGCAATTGACCTGCGTGCACTTGGTGGCCTCGGCATATTCGATCGCCTTATCAATGCCTTGACGGAAATCTTCGATCCGATTGGGGTGGCAGGCGATTCCCCGTTCACCGGCGGCCCAGTTGCCGGCCGGCAAATTGAACAGAGCCTGGCTCAGGCCATGCTGGTGCAACAGTGATCTGAGTTCAGCAGGATCCTGGTCATAGGCGCCCACATATTCGACGGCCTCGAAACCATCCGTGGCTGCAGCAGCGAACCGGTCCATGAACTGCAATTCGGGATAGAGCATTGAGATATTTGCAGAAAAACGCGGCACGGGTCAGGCTCCCTTGAGCGGGCCGGGATAGGGGACAAAGTCGCCGCCACGGGCGGCTTTGAGATAGTTGAGCGCGTGGACTTGGCCGACCATTTCTAGCTCCTCGCGATAGACCGGGTCATGCCAGCCTTCGATATCAATGGAGCCGGACCAGCCGGCGAGGCGGAGTTCTGAGATGACGTCGAACCAGTTGGTATCGCCAAAACCGGGGGTGCGCATCCAGACGGCTTTCTCCTTGCCGCCATAGCCCTGGGACTTGATGACATCCCAACGGATGGTGGCATCCTTGCCATGGACATGAAAGAACTTATGCGCCCACTTACGAATTTGCGGAATGGGATCAATAAGATAGACCATCTGATGACACGGCTCCCATTCGAGCCCGAGATTGTCTTCCGGCACCTCGTTGAACATCATTTCCCAAGCGTCGGGATTGTGGGCGATGTTCCAATCGCCGGTTTCCCAATTGCCGCGCATGGCGCAGTTTTCGAAGGCGATTTTTACGCCTTTGTCGGCGGCGCGCTTGGAGAGTTCGGTCCAGATTTTCTTGAACTGCGGCAGGCTTTCTGTCAGCGGGCGATTGCGGATGCGGCCGGTGAAGCCAGCGACGCAGGTGGCGCCAAAATGGTGGGCGTTGTCGATCAACGCTTCCCAACCGCGGAGAGTCTCGATGTCTTTTGGCTGTTCTTCCAAGGGGTTACCGAACATGCCGAGGGTGGACATGGTGACATCAGAATCGCCGATGACGTCTTTCAACCGCTTGGCGAGCTCGGGGAGATCCTTGTTTACGGTCTGCCAGAAATAGGGCTCGATGCTTTCAAAGCCGTGCGGGAGGATCTTTTCGAGGTAGCCGACAGGATCGGGCTCGTGGCCGCGGATCATCGTGCCGATGCGAATGGCTTTGGGGTCTATGGCCATGAATTTGCTCCTAAATTACGATTTCAACGCGACGGCCGGCGGTGGAACTGTCGATGGCTCCGAGGACCATGGCGAGGCTTTTTATGTTTTCGCGGCTGATTGTTTCGGGCGTAGGTCCGCCGCGGGTGGCATCAAGAAAATCTGTGATGACGCCGAGATGGCCGCCGATGCGGTCGGCCGGGTCTAGTGCTGGAATTTCAAGGACTTGCGTATCGGGAAGGAGCTTTCCGGCTACATGGGGCTGCACGCGTTCGGCGCGGATGTCGTCGGCGCCGTCCCAGAGGATCGAGCCCTCTGTTCCGGTAATGCGCCATGTGCTTTCCCAACTTGTGCGGAGGCCCGGCGCGGCCCAGGAACCACGGTAAGTCATTACGAAGCCTTGCAAAAATCGGAAGCTGGCGAAGGCGGAGGCGTCGCGTTCGTACCAGGAGCCGGCAGGGTTCCACTCTTCGGCATAGACCGAGGTGGCGGCATCGTCGATGACGAAGCGGGCGGCGTCGAAGGTGTGGACAGCCATGTCCAAAAGGAGGACGTGGGGCATCTGCTCGCGGAAGCCGCCGAAGTGGGGATCGAGGAAGAAGTCGCAGTGGACGCCGGTGATATCCCCGATGGCACCGGAGGCGACGAGACGGCGAATGCGGCGGAGTTGAGCGAGGTAGCGGCGGTTCTGGATGACGACGTGGAGGCGGCCGGCGGCTTCGGCGCGGGCGACCAAATCGCGAGCCTGATCAAGGGTTTCGGCCATAGGTTTTTCGGAGAGCACATGGGCTCCAGCCGCGAGGGCAGTCGAGACGATGCCATGGCGGACGGCGGGTATGGCGACATCGAAAACGATCTCGGGAGACAATCTATCCAACATCGCTTTGAGGTCGGTGCCGATCTCGGGATTGATGTTTTGTTCGGCGGCGCGAGCCTCGGCATTGGCGGGATTGATGTCGACAATCCCGACGATATCGACGCCGCCGACGGTTTTTATGGCGTCGAGCCACTTGCGGCTCATGGCGCCAGCGCCGGTTAACACGGCACGCTGATTGGTGGTCATTTCGGTAGCATCACGTTGACGTTGAGAGGGCCGCAAGGCGTGTTCGGTGCAACATCCGCTTATTGCGGGGGTCGGGATTGGGAACGGCCGAGATCAGGGCGCGGGTATAGTCTTCATTCGGGCTCGTGCAGATCGTTTCGGCAGGACCGATCTCGACCAGTTTGCCCCGATGCATAACGGCGACGCGATCGCAGAAATAGCGAACGACGGAGATGTCATGGGAGATGAAAATGAAGGAGAGATCGAGGCGGCTCTGGATCTCGAGGAGGAGGTCGAGGATCTGACTACGGATCGAGACGTCGAGAGCGGAAGTCGCTTCATCGGCGATGATGATACGTGGATCGAGCGCGAGCGCGCGTGCGATACCGATGCGCTGACGCTGGCCGCCCGAAAAGGCGTGGGGGTAGCGCTCCATGACGTCGGGCGAGAGACCAACGAGGCGGAGGAGTTCGGCGGTCTTTTCTTCGATCTCCTTCCCCTTGAGCTTGCCTTCGACGACTAGCGGATCGCCGATGATCTGGCGGATGGTCATGCGGGGATTGAGCGAGGCGAAGGGGTCCTGGAAGATCAGGCGGACATCGGCGTGGAATTTGCGCAGGTCTGATTTTGAGAGCGCGGTAACGTCGATCTCCTTGCCATCCCTCTGGCGGTAGAGGACCTGGCCGGCTGTCGGCTCGACGATGCGGAGGATGAGGCGCCCAAGGGTGGTTTTACCGGAGCCGGATTCGCCGACGACGCCGAGATTTTCGCCGGCATGGAGGACCAGGCTGACATCGTCGACGGCCTTGAGGGCGAATTTCTTCGTGCCGAGAAAGCCTTTGGCACCACCATAGACTTTGGTGAGACCTTTTACCGTCAGGAGCGGCTGGGGTGTGATGACGGCTTCGGCGCGAGCATCGGCGGGTTGCTCGAGTTTGAGGGTCGAGGCGAGGAGGCGCTGGGTGTAGGCGTGCTGAGGGGCGTGGAAGATCTCGTCGACGGTGCCGGTTTCGACGATGCGGCCGAAGCGCATGACGGCGACATCATCGGCGACTTCGGCGACGACGCCCATATCGTGGGTGATGAGCAGCATGGCCATGCCGCGCTCGGTCTGCAGGCGCTTGATGAGGTCGAGGATCTCGGCCTGAGTGGTGACATCGAGCGCCGTGGTCGGTTCGTCAGCGATGAGAATGTCGGGATTGACCGCCAGCGCCATGGCGATCATGGCGCGCTGGCGCATGCCACCGGAAAATTCGAAGGTGTATCGATCGGCCATTTCGGCGGGGTTGGGAATTTCGACCTGCCCGAGAAGCTCGACGGTGCGGGCGCGAGCGGCGCGCTTGTCAATCCCCGAATGCAGCCTGATCACTTCATCGATCTGGCTGCCGATGGTGTGGACCGGCGAGAGCGAGGACATGGGCTCCTGGAAGATGAGACCGATGCGGGCGCCGCGGACCGCGCGGACTTCGGGACTATTGGAGGCGAGTTGAGCGAGATCGACTTCGCCGCCCTGAGTGCGGAGGATGATCCGGCCACCGACCATGACGCCGGGCTTATCAACGATGCGCATGAGCGAGCGCGCGGTGACGGATTTACCGGAGCCGCTTTCGCCGACGAGCGCGAGGGTGCGGCCGCGGTGGAGCTCAAAGCTCACATCGCGGACGGCGTGGAGAATATGCGTGCGAAGGCGAAAATCGAGCGAGAGATTTTCGACGCTGAGGACTGGCTTTTCCATGGGTATCGGCTCCTCAGGTTTCATAGGGGTCGGCGGCATCGCGGAGGCCATCGCCGAAGAAATTGAAGGAGAGAACCGCGATCACGACGGCAAGGCTTGGCCAGATAAGAAGCCACGGCGCGGTTGAGATCGAGCGGATATTCTGCGCGTCCTGCAGCAGCACACCCCAGGAGACGACCGGCGCCTTGAGCCCGACGCCGAGGAAAGAAAGCGAGGTCTCGGCGATGATCATCGAAGGCACGGCCAGCGTGACGACGGCGAGGATATGGCTTGTCAGCGAGGGCAGGATATGCCGGAAGATCACACGACGCTCCGAAGACCCATCGAGCTTGGCGGCTGTCACAAAGTCCTCGTTGCGGAGGGAGAAGAAGCGGCCGCGCACTTCTCGGGCAAGACCCGTCCAACCCAGCAATGAAACGATGATGGTGATGACGAAGTAGACATTGAGCGGTGACCAGGTGAGCGGAATGGCGGCGGCAAGGCCGAGCCAGAGCGGAATGGTCGGCATGGCGCTGACGACTTCGATGATGCGCTGGATGACGGTATCGACCCAGCCACCGAAATAGCCGGAGATGGAGCCGAGGACGACGCCGAGCACCAGCGACATGCAGACACCGATGAGACCGATCGACATGGAAATGCGCGTGCCATAAATCAGCCGGCTGAGAAGATCGCGGCCAAGGCGGTCGGCACCGAGCAGATACATCGGCTGGGTGGGATCGAGCGGGCCGATGAGGTGGCGATTGGTTTCGAAGATGCCCCAGAATTTATAGGCGGGACCTTCGACGAAAAGGCCCACGGGGACGATAACGCTGTCATCGACGACGAAGGTGCGGCGGAGCGCTGCCTTGTCGATCTCGACGGTGTACCCTTTTACGTGGAATTGGAACTGACCATCGGGCGTGAAGAGGCCGATGCTTTGTGGCGGCGCGTAAGTGTACTGCGCGCGGCTGGTGTCGGGCAGGCCGGGCGCGAGGAATTCGGCGAAGGCGCCGATGAGATAAAGAACCAAAATCACACCGCCGCAGAAGAGGGCGACTTTCTGCTTGAGGAATTTGCGCCAGATCAGGGTCCACTGGCCGGCGGCAGCGTCGGAGATCGGGTCCATGCCGGGCTTGAGGCCGGAAATGGCAGGGCCGTCTTCGACAATCTTGGCATCGAGGATGGGCGTAAGGGTCATCGCATCACCTCAATTGTAACGGATGCGCGGATCGAGCAGCGCGAGCAGGATGTCGGACACGAGCATGCCAACGAGGGTCAGGACGCTCAGGAGCAGAATGAAGCTGCCGGCGAGATACATGTCCTGCGCGACGAGCGCCCGGAGGAGCAGCGGGCCCGCAGTCGGCAGGTTGAGGACGATGGCGGTGATGGTGACGCCGGAAACGAGTTCGGGCAGCACCCAGCCAATGGCCGAGACGAAGGGATTGAGCGCGATCCGCACCGGGTATTTCACGATGACCTTGTATTCCGGCAGCCCCTTGGCCCGTGCCGTGGTCACATAGGGTTTTGACAACTCGTCGGTGAGATTGGCGCGGAGAATGCGGATCATCGCGGCTGTGCCGGACATGCCGATGACGAGGATGGGGATCCAGAGGTGGAGGATCAGATCCCAGAGTTTTTCGAGGCTCCAGGGCGCGTCGACATATTCGGGCGAGAAGAGGCCGCCGACGGATTGGCCGAACACGCGGAAGGAAACATACATCAGCGTCAGCGCCAAAATGAAGTTTGGCACGGCAAGGCCGATGAAGCCGAAGAAGGTAAAGACGTGGTCGCCTATCGAATTGCGGCGGACGGCGGAATAGATGCCGATGGGGAGCGACACGGCCCAGACGAGGAGGATTGCGGCGAAGGAAATGGCAAGGGTCGAGCCCATGCGCGACCAGATCACTTCGGATACCGGCTGGTTCCACTCAAAGGAAAAACCGAAATCGCCGCGGGTGAGGATGCCCAGCATCCACTTGCCGTATTGGATCCAGATCGGCTGATCCAAGCCATATTGCGAGCGCAGGCGTTCGACAGTCGCGGGATCGATCGGCGCACCGCCATCGGCGAGCGTCGAGAGCAGCGAGGTCAGATAATCGCCGGGCGGAAGCTGGATGATGGCGAACGAGATGATCGACATGCCGATCAGGGTCGGGATCATGTAGACCAGTCGCTTCAAGATATAGTTCAGCATTGCCGCTCCTCTTTCGGCTTTGCGGGGTGGTCCGGCGGGGATGCCGTCGGGCCGGGTGGTTTGGTGGCTCCCTCAGAACCCCACCTAGCCTCCCCCTGGCAGGGGAGGGATAGCGGCGGCGATTGGGGAGAAACTGGTTTCTCTATTTTCTTGGCGTCATCCCCGCGAAAGCGGGGATCTCGGGTTGGGATTGGGATTCCCGCTTTCGCGGGAATGACGCCGTGGGCGCGGACGGCTGGAAGGGTTCCTCTCACTCACTCCCAAACCAGATAGACCACCTCCATGGTCTCGATCTGGCTGATATCGACCGTTACACGGCCGTCGGCGATTGCAAATTGCACTTGTTTATCCGCGACCAAAAGATTGACGGATTTCACTTTTTTCCCCTGCGGGATTTCGAGCGTGGCGGTCAGCGGGCCAACAGGCCAGGTGTCGCGGAGGGGGCCCTTCATCATCATCGGATTGGTGAGATTGAGGAGGCAGAGCGCCCTGCCCTTCGCGTCTTCGTGGAGGCCGACATCGAAGACACCGCGGCCGATTACCGTGACTTCGGGTTCCTTGCCAAGCGCCCATTTGACGGCGTTGGCGATGAGGCGGCCCTGGTCTTCGGCCATATAGGTCCAGAACACCTCGCCGATATTCCAAGGGATGTAGACAACGCGGCCACCGGCTTCGGTCGTGCGGGCGGCGACCCCGACGCCCTGGGGCGGCAGGCGCGGATAGACTTCTTCCATCGGCAGATCGGGGAAGTCTGGGATCTTGAGGAAGGGCGTTTCCACTGATGTAGTGGGTTCAACCGCAACGTCCTCGGTGCCGCCGATGATGCGCTGGGCAGTGCCGAAGCCAGCATTGATCGGATGTGTGCCGTTGAGAGCGACGTAGGAATTGCGGACATTGGCGCGCGGAGCCGAAGTCATTTTCACGCCAAAGACATCGGCGAGCCCGAAGTCGGATCGAGCGGCGCCCTTTTCGTCGTAGAGCGAGGTCTGGTGCGCGGCGACGACAGAGCCGCCTTCCGCAACGAAATCGCGCAGCGCCTGGCACTGGGCATCGGACAGGTAAGTGGCGTTGGCGAGGATGACGAGCTTGTAACGGCGCAGTTCATCGATGGTCATGATCTGGTCGGAGAGGAACTCGAAGGGAAGCCGGGCTTCGACGAGGGCGTGGTAAAAACCCATATCGTTGAGTTCGGCCAGATGCCGCTTGTCCGGGTCCCAATGGCGAAGGGTTGTCGCTGGGTCGATGATAGCGATCTCAGCCTTGGGCAGCATGGAGCCGATGACCGGCTCGACCTTTGCGTGGAGCTTGAAGGCATTTGCGGTCGGCTGGACCCAACGATCGTCGGGAATGCAGGCGTTGAACTTGGTGAACCAGGGAAAGAGCCCCTGGGTGATGCCGGCGTGGATCCACTGCTCGATTTCGGGGCCGGTCTGTACCGAATCTTTCCAACGCGGGATTTCTTCTGGCCCGATGGAGGTGATGAGCCCCACTGGCCGATCGCGGAACGTGGCGCGGATGCGCTTGCCGTTGCGGCCGGCGGACCACGCGGGCTCGACATTGCGGCGGCCCTGGTGATCGACGAAGAGAATGGGGCAATGCTTTTTGATGACCGAGAGGTCGAATTCCATGAGCGAGGAACCGCTCATATTGGGAATGAAGCTGGCATGCGGCTTCATCTTTTTGACTTCGGTGTCCCAATGGGCAACGAGCTTGGTCAGCGTCGTGCGGCGCCAGGCGGCCCAAGCCTGCCAGACGGGATCGGAAGCGGTGGTCGTTTCCGGCAGGTCGAAGCCGCTCGCGTCGCGGAAATTGTCCTCGCAGGCCTTGCAATAGCAGACACCGTGGCCCTGCCAGCGATTTCCGAAAAGCGCGTCGATGTCGTATTTTTCGGCGATCTCGACGATGACCTTGGTCATGAAGTCGAAATTGTAGCTCGAATAGGCGCAGGTGACGAAAATGCCGGGCATGGCCCAGTGCTCGCGCGGCTGGCGATCGGCAGTGAGCGACACCCATTCGGGGTGCGCCTCGGCGGCGTGGGCATGGATGGCGTGGGGATCGACCCGGGCCATGACGTGCATGTCGAGTTTGCGGGCTTCGCCGACGAGCGTGCCGAAGGGGTCGGTGTCGCCGATAAATTTTGAGACGTAATGGAGTGGAATTTCGCTCGGGTAGTAGGCGATATAACCGCCGGCCGAGAGGCAGATGGCGTTGGACTGGGTGCGCTTGAAAACATCGACCCAGAAGGCAGGGTCATAGCGCTGCGGATCGTCCTCTACGAACGTAAGCTGGGTCCAGCGCGTGGCCGTCTTGTACCAATCAGGCGTCCGGAGAGTGGACGCAGTTGGGCTGTCTTCGATCTTGAGCATCGGACGATCCGGTTGTTTTTGGCTTATGATGTGTGCACCGGCGGCGGAGGGACCGCCGGTGCCGAGCTGACGTTGGGAGCGATCAGCCGATGTAATATTGCTCGGGATTGGTCGGCGCGGGCGTCGGGTAACCCCAGGAATTGGGCATGGTCGGCTGCACATTCTTGAGGCGATTGGCGACGATGCCATAGCCATCGAGCGGTAGGGTAATGCCGAAGACGTAGAACTCGTCGGCGGCGATCTGGAGGATTTCGGCCATCAGCTCGTTCTGGCGGACCGGGTCGCTCGACTGACGCAACTCGTTATAGGCTTCGAACTGGCGCTTGGTGGCTTCCGGTGGCTCGACGGCGTCGACGGAGTCCTTGTCGTTGTACCAGATCTGCCAGCCCTTGGCGTACATGGCCTCGGTGGTATTGGGGAAGAAGTAACGCGGATCGAGAATGGCGACGATGCCGCCATTGCCGCCGAATTTGTGCACAGTGGCGTCATATTCGCCGCCCTGGCGCACGCGGACTTCCCAGAGCGAGCGATCCATGGTGCGCATCTGGGCGTCGATGCCGACGGCGCGGAGCATGGGCAGGACGAGCTGGAAGCTATCGACGAAGGTCTGGCGGACCTGATCGATCTCGAAAATGATGGTCACTCGCTTGCCGGTCTCGTCGAGGCGCATGCCTTCGCCATCCTTATTGGGGATGATGGCATCCAAGAGTTCATTGGCCTTGGCGGTATCGTAGGCGGTGAACTGGGTGGCGAGTTGCTCATTATAGAGCGGATCTTCGGGGCGGATGGATGGCTGAGCCGGAGCGCCCTGCCCGATGAAGATCGTATCGATGACGGCCTGACGATCGATCGAGTGGCTGAGCGCGGCCCGAAAATCCTTGTTTTGATAGAGCGCGCGCTTGGCGGGATCGGGATGGGTCAGGTTGAGCTGGAAGACCATTTCATTGGGCTCGGTCGAGGTGGTGGTGTAGAACCCGTATTGGCCCGTTTCCTGCCCATCATAGAGCACGGCGCGATTGGCAGGGGTGCAGATCCACTGGTCGAGAAGATCGATCTCGCCCTGCAGCGCCTTGAGCAGCAGCACTTCGTTGTCGGCCGCGACCGCATAGGTGATGCGGTCGATATAGGGCAGTTGATTGCCGTCGGTATCGACCTTGAAATAGTAGGGATTGCGCTCGGAAATCGAGTATTCGGCGGACTCGCCGATCGGCTGGGTGACGCGCCAGCCATAAAGGGTCGGCATGTCCTTGTTCTTGAAGATCTCGCCATCGACGGCGATACCGCTCTTGATCTGGAAGAGCTGGACCCAGCCGGTCAGGCCCTGATCGGTCGCAAGCTTGTCTGCATCGGGATTGTACTTGATGTGGAACTGCTCGAGATAGTGGCGCGGGGTTCGCGTCGTGCGATCGTCGTTGGCCCAGGCGAGCCGCAGCGGTAGGAGGCCATTGGGCTGCGCGAAAACGATGCGGAAGGTCAGGTCATCGACCTTTTCGAACGTCGCGGTGCTGCCATCGGTCGAGCGGAGTGGGGTCGGCGGGGATTGGGCGAGCTCTTCGTCGAGGAGGATGTCCTCATAGAAGAACATCACGTCGTCGGTGGTGAAGGGCGTGCCGTCGGACCATTTGTGGCCTTCGCGCAGCTTGAAGGTGTAAGCCGTCGCATCTTCGTTGGCTTCAAAGCTCTCGGCGACATTGGGGATGACCCCGCCGAAATCGGGGGTATAGCGCACGAGCGGCTCATAGCCCTGATAGCGGTGCATCATGTTGAGCGAGCCGCCGCCGACAAGCGCAGCGCGGAGGTCGCCGCCATATTGGCCGACGCTTTCGAAGGGCTGCACCACCATGGGGTTGAGCGGCAGGCGTTCGGCGAGTGGCGGAATGGAGCCGGCGGCTACAGCTTCAGCCAGCGCCGGGGCTTCCTTGAGCGGCGCCTGGGCAAAAGCCGGAATGGCCGGCAGCACGAGTGCGGCGCCGGTCGCGGCCAAAAAAGTTCTGCGAGAAATATTGGTCATCGATCCCTCCTCAGCTCGGACGGCTAAAACGCCGCTCTTCAAGCTAACAATAGCCAATCAATACCAAACTGTTAGGTCAATACGCTCAGGAAGATTGAAACAGAGAAAATCAAAATACGGTCATGTCACTGAAATAACTTACCTATTATGGCCCAAAATACAAAACTTGCGCAAAACTTGTGGCGTGATACAACCTAACAAACGCCATGGGTGAGCGATTGAAGAAAATCACATTGCAGGAAATCGCCGACCAACTGGCGATCTCAAAGTTCGCGGTTTCGAGAGCTCTTGCCGGCAAGGATGGCGTTAGCGAAGAGACCCGGACGCGCGTGACGGCCAAAGCGCTCGAACTGGGCTATCTTCGCGCGGTCGACGTGGCAGCGACCCGCCCTGCAATCCACATCATCTTCAATGACCATGACCCGGTGAACAGCGAACTCTGGATGCAGATGCAGAACGGCATCCAGCGGGAAGCGGCGGAGTCGGGCTATCAGGTGCAAATCCACTGGACGGCAGAAGCCACCAGTGTCGAGAACATTGCGCGCGTGAGCGCCGGCGTTGTCCTTGTCGGGCAACATGATACCGCGACCTTGCAGGTGTTGAAGGCGGCCGGAAAGCCCGTCGTGCGATTGGGCTGGGTGCTGCCGCTCGAAGAGGTCGACCAGGTGACCGGCGCCGACCATGAGGCAGGCAATGCCATCGGGCAATATCTGTTAGAGCGCGGCCACCGGCGGATCGGCTTCGTGCATGGCAGCCGGGTATTGCGCGGCCGCATGGAGCGCCTTTTTGGCCTCCGCGAAGCGCTGATCAATCAGGACGGGGCCAGCGTCATCGAAATCCAGTTCGGCGGGGACGGCTTTGCCGGGGCGTTTCTTGATCTCAAGATCGAGGGCGACATGCCGACGGCTCTATTCTGCGCGCACGATGCGCTGGGGGTCCATGTCGTTTCTGAACTGCACCGCATGGGTTTGCGGGTTCCTGAAGACATTTCGGTCGTCGGTTATGGCGATTTTGCTGCTGCGACGCAGATCTCTCCGCCCCTGACGACAGTTCGGCTGCCCGGCGGCGATATGGGCATCGCGGCCTTCCGCCTGCTTCTCGACCGGATGCACGGCACCCGGTACCGGCTTCCGCCGCAGCGGGTGATGCTGGTGCCTAAACTGGTTGAGCGGGCCTCGGTGAAAACCCTGACTGACTAATCTTCCTCTATTCGTCTCCACTCGCTTTCGCCGCGGCCGCAATCATCCGGGCCAGACGACGAATGTGCTCACACCCGGCTTTGCCCCCGAGAACGATGAGCCGCCAATAGAGCGGAGCTGCGAGAAAATCGGCAATTGCTGCGCGATCGACCGTTTGCGGCAACTCGCCACGCGCGATGGCGCGATCCATGAAGGCATTGGCCTGCTCGCGCCGTGCGACCTGAAAGGGACGAATGGCGTCGGCCAAGGCCGGTTCCCGGCCCATTTCGGCGTGAAGATCGACGAGAATGCGTTTTATCAAGCGATGGCGCAGCACCCTCCGGATAGCGCGGAGGAGTGCGTCGATGTCGGCTTCAAGAGAGCCCATGTCCGCTGTCCGGGTTAGATCGATGCCGACCTGGGAGAGAAGATCGCTCGCCATCTCGGCCTTTGACGACCACCGACGATAGAGCGCCGCTTTGCCCACCCCAGCGGCACCGGCAACCTTCTCTAGACTAAGCCGAGCGTATCCGACACGCGCCCATTCTTCAAAGAAGGCGCGGCTCAATGCGTCGGTGATTTGGGGACGCTTCACCGCAGCGCCACTCGCAAGCCGGCCAGAATTCTTTTCGTCGGAACGGTTGCGTTCCATCGTCGCGCTCCCTAGATGGTTGGAACGACAGTGTTCCGACGAAAGGTTAGTCCAATGACGGATCCATTTCAAAGCTTCTCCGCCATGCTGCGCTATGCGCTGGCAGATCGCGTCGATCAAAACGCACCGACTTATATCGACATGGTCGCCGATGATGTCGTGATGGAGTTTCCCTATGCGCTCCCGGACATGGTCAAGCGGGTGGACGGCAAGGAGGCTCTGCGGGCCTATCTGAAAAATGTCGGGGACATGATCACGATCGACGCCCTCGACAATGTCGCGGTCCTTCGGACCGAAGATCCGGACGTGACCATCGTCGAATTTGAAGGTGTGGGGACGGTAAAGGCGAGCGGCAAACCCTATGAGCAGCGATACATTTCGGTGATCCGCACAAGGCAAGGCAAGATCGTTCACTACAAGGATTACTGGAACCCCGTCGCTCTGATGACGACGGCAGAGGCCAATCCGGCAAAGAAGAACGGGGCAAGCAATGGCTGACCGCATTCTCATTACCGGAGCAACGGGAACGACCGGCAGTGCTCTCACACGCCACCTCAACACCGCAGAGGCCGACTTCGTCAGAGCCACGCGCAAGCCGGATGGTCCGCACGATCGGCAATTCGATTGGCGGGACGGCCAAAGCTATGATCTGGCACTCGATGGCGTGAGCAAAATCTATCTCGTTGCGCCGACGGATACGAGCGAGCCGCTTGCGGTGATGCTGCCATTTCTGGAGCAGGCCATCGAGGGAGGGGTCGAAAAATTCGTGCTGCTTTCGGCCTCGTCGCTGCCGCGCGGCGGGCCGATGACGGGGGCGGTGCATGAGTGGCTCGCGGAGCAGGATGTGAACTGGTCGGTATTACGCCCGACATGGTTCATGCAGAATTTCGTCACGCAGCACCTGTCGTCCATCCACGAGGACAATGCGATTTACTCGGCTACCGGCCAAGGCCGCGTCCCGTTTATCGACGCGAGCGACATCGCTGCAGTTGCCGCAAGGGTCCTGTTGGATTCAAGCCTCGTGCAGAATGCGGATATCGTGCTGACCGGCCCTCAGTCGCTGACTTATGCTGATGTCGCTGCGGTTCTGTCCAAGATTTCTGGGCGGACGATACGGCACATCAACCTGACCCCGGAGCAACTCGCCGCGCGTCACAGAGCCAATGGCCTGCCAGATGATTACGCGACGACGCTTGCCCTTATGGACGCGGCAATTGCGGAAGGCAGCGAGGATCGTGTCTCGGCGGGCGTTGCAGATATCACGGGCCGTGCGCCGAACGATCTCGAAGCCGTTCTCAGCACCTATCGGGTAAACCTCATGCTCGCAGCCTGAGGGCGCAGGCAATTCCAGGCACGCGAACGGTGGGCTTTGTGGAACCGTGTCGAAATCACGGCGTTGCGCCTCTGAGACTGCAGGGAGAGCAAATGGGCGCGCAGGTTGCATCGCACATCGATGAGGGGGCAGATGGGTGGCGATGGACGACGTGTGTCCTATGCGAGGGCGTTGCGTTATTCGCGAAAAACCGCGGCCTGGCGCAAACTTGCCCGACCACCTTTGTCCGTAAAACGCCCTCAGCGCCCTTGGCGCTCCTTGCTTTATAGGGGCAATCGTGGCCTTGGCAGGACCCTTCTCGTTTGACATGAGCTATTGCGGCCAGCCGGCCATTCCTGCGGACCTTTGGAGCCGCTGGAATTTTGAACCGGGCCTACTGGCTGGTCTTATTGCCGTGGCTCTCGTCGGCGGTTTCTGTCTTCGGGACACTTCGAACGTCAGGCGGATGGCCTTTCTGTCCGCCTGGCTCATTGCTGCAATCCTCTTCGTCTCGCCGCTTTGCGCGCTGACCGTCAGCCTCTTTTCGGCCCGTGTTGGGCATCACGTGCTCCTGACGATGGTCGTGGCGCCACTGCTTGCGCTGGCACTGCCGAAACGTTTGGGCGAACGGCACAATCTCTTGCTGCCTGTTGCGCTGTCGACAGCGGCGCTTTGGCTTTGGCATAGCCCGGATCTCTACACGTCGGCCTTCACGCATCCCCTCATTTACTGGGCGATGCAATTCAGCCTTCTCGCCAGTTTTACCTGGCTATGGTTGGGCCTCCTCCACTCCACCGCCCCCATGTCATCGGCCCTCGGCGCGCTGACCAGTGCCATTCAGATGGGCATGCTCGGGGCGCTGCTGGTCTTTGCCCAGAACCCACTCTACCTGCCGCATTTTACCACCAGCGCCGCCTTCGGCCTCTCGCCAGTGGACGACCAGCAGCTTGGCGGCTTGATCATGTGGGTGCCGGCCAATCTGCCGCTTCTCGCTCTCGTTCTCTGGCGACTGCTCGATGCGCTCGGGATCAGGCAGGCGGCGCGATGATCGTCACGTGGCTCAAGTTTATTCACGTCGCCAGCATCGCGCTCTGGAGCGCCGGGCTTATCGCCCTGCCCTTCCTCTATTTGCAGCGCAAAGGCCTCGAAGACGAGGCTCTCTATCGCCTCCACGCCTTCACCCGGTTTTTCTATGTGGCGATCGTCTCGCCCGCCGCCTTCGTCGCGGTCGGTTCGGGGACGGTGCTGATCTTTCTGATGGCCACCTATGAGGCCTGGTTTTCAGCCAAGCTCCTGGCCGTTTCGGTGATGACGGGCATCCATATCTTTTCCGGCCTGATGATCCTGCGGCTTTTCGAGCCCAACCGCGCCTATCCCATGGTCCGGTTTCTCATCGTCATGCCGCTGACGCTGCTGACCGTGAGCACCATCCTCATTCTTGTTCTGGGCAAACCCCGGCTCGAATGGCCCGGCTTCGTCGCGGACCTCTTCGTCCCGGGGCGGCTAGGCGAGATCGCCCGTCCCTTCATTGCTTGGATGATATGAGGAGGCCGACACCATGATCGAAAATCAGCTTGCCTCCATGCCAGCCGGCAAAGCCCGCAGCCATGCTCGACAGAACCGAGAGCATCAGGCCATTGGGCAAGACGGCTTCGGGCCAGAAGAGACGAAGGCCGGTATTGGCGCCGACGATGGCCAACATCACCATGGCCGCAATCGCATGGTTCCAGCTCGCGACGCGCACGCGAATGCCGGGCACGGCAAGCAATTCGAGCGTGCCCACGACGGCCGCAAGCACGCCGAAAACGAAAGCCGCGCCAGCCGACCATTTGCCGACTTCGAGCCAGAACTCGTCCCCGGTGAACCAATAAAAAATATCGATGCCCAGCGTCGAGATGACGAAGGCGATGGGGAAGTGCACCAGCATGGCGTGGAGCGGATGCCCGGCAACGGCAATGGCCGAACTCACGTCCTTTTCAGCAATTTCGCGAATGATGGGGTTGGGATGATCGGCGTCGATCTCCCGCCCCTCTTCCAGCGTGATTTCCCGCTCTTCGCTATCCTGCGTCGTATCCGCCACCAGCAATTTCCCCTTTTAAAAACACTTGCTCTTGCAGCAACGCCGTTCCTCTTGGCCGGTTGCGGCGGCGAATTATCGACGCTTGACCCAGCCGGTCCCCGCGCCGCCAATCTCGCAACGCTCTGGTGGGTCATGTTCTGGGGCGCGATGGCGTTGTTTGCCATCGTCATGATCCTGTTCTTTCTCGCCTATTTCCGCACTGGCACCCTTTCGCGGCTCAAGCCGGGGCATTGGATCATCGGCGGGGGCCTGATCCTGCCCATTCCAGTCCTCGTGCTGCTGACGGGTACGGCGCTCGTCCTCGGCGAACAATTGCTGCCGCGCGGCGATGAGCCGCTCCGCATCGAGGTGACCGCCGAACGCTGGCATTGGCGATTTGGCTACCCCAATGGCACGACGTCCGATGAGCAGGTGGTGCACATTCCCGCCGGGCAGCCGGTGGATTTTGCGGTGACTTCAGCCGATGTCATCCATTCGTTCTGGATCCCGCGGCTCGGCGGCAAGATCGACGCCATTCCCGGCCACACCAACCTCATCCGGCTCGAGGCCGACGAACCCGGCATCTATTGGGGCCAATGCGCCGAATATTGCGGCGAAGGGCACGACATCATGTTTTTCCGCATCGAGGCGCATTCGCCAGAAGACTTTGCCGCTCTGATGGAGGCCGGCCAGTGAGCGACACGCCTATCTCGCCAATCCGCCTCCACAAGGAACTCGAACGCATCTGGATGACACCGCCTGGCATTGGGCGGCTATCGAGCGTCAACCACACCGTGCTCGGCAAGCGCTTCATGGTCGTGGCGCTGACCTTCTTTGCCATCGGCGGCTTTCTCTCCATGCTGATCCGCGCGCAGCTCGCGACGCCGAACAGCGCCTTCATCGGACCCGAAATCTACAATCAGATCTTCACCATGCATGGCACGGTGATGATGTTCCTCTTCGCCATCCCGATGTTCGAGGGCTTCGTCATCTATATACTGCCCAAGATGCTGGGCGCGCGGGACATGGCCTTTCCGCGGCTCACCGCCTATGGCTTCTGGTGCTACCTCTTCGGCGGCACGATCCTCATCGTCGCAATGCTTTTGGGCGCCGCGCCCGATAGCGGCTGGTTCATGTATACCCCGCTCTCGTCCAAGCCTTACACACCGGGCATCAATGCCGATGTCTGGCTGCTCGGCATCACCTTCGTCGAAATCTCTGCCGTCACCGCCGCCATCGAGATCTTCGTCTCGATCCTCAAGATGCGCGCGCCAGGGATGTCGCTGGCCCGTATGCCGCTGATGGCTTGGTATATGCTCGTCACCTCGGGCATGATGATCGTCGGCTTTCCACCGCTCATTCTCGGCTCGATCCTTCTCGAACTCGAACGCGCCTTCGACCTGCCGTTTTTCGATCCCGCCCGTGGCGGCGATCCGCTCCTCTGGCAGCACCTCTTCTGGCTCTTTGGCCATCCGGAGGTCTACATCATCTTTCTGCCCGCGGCAGGTGCGCTCTCGACCATCATTCCCGTCTTTGCGCAGCGCCAAATCCTCGGCTATCGCGCCATCATCGCGGCTATCGTCGCCATGGGTTTTTTGTCCTTTGGCCTTTGGGTCCACCACATGTTCACGGTGGGTATTCCGCATCTCGCGCTCGCCTTCTTCTCGGCCGCCAGCGCCCTCGTCGCCATACCCACCGCCGTGCAGATATTTGCCTGGCTTGGCACGCTGGCTTCTGGGAAGCCGAAATGGGACGTGCCGATGCTCTATGTCTTCGGCTTCTTCTTCGTTTTCGTCATCGGCGGGCTAACCGGCGTCATGCTCGCCATGGTGCCGTTCAACACCCAGGTGCACGACACCCATTTCGTCGTCGCCCATCTCCACTATGTGCTGGTGGGCGGTTTCGTTTTCCCCATGCTCGCCGGCATTTATCATTGGCTGCCACACATTTCCGGGCGTCAGAGCCTTTATAAGCTCTCCATTCCGGCGTTCTGGCTGATCTTCATCGGCTTCAACCTGACCTTCTTCCTCATGCACCTCACCGGGCTCATGGGCATGCCGCGCCGCATCTCGACCTATCCCTCCAATTGGGGATGGGATTGGCTCAACCTCCTGTCGTCTTTCGGCAGTTTTATCCTGACCATGGGCTTCTGTCTGGTTCTGGCTGATCTCGTGCTGCAGTTCCGCTTCGGCCGCTATTTCCGCCGCGATCCCTGGCAGGCGCAAACGCTCGAATGGGCAACGCCTACCCCACCGCCGAGCTATAATTTCGCTGCGATCCCAAGGATCGACGAGCGGGCCGACGGATTGGAGCCGGCCAAGATCGGACCTCTATTGGCCGGTGGCCATGGCTATCTCGGCCTTACCCGTAATGGCGATCAGGAAACGATGGGCGTCGACATGCTCACGGGCGCGCCTGAGCATGTCATTATCCTGCCGCGCCGAACCTATTTGCCGCTCTGGACGGCATTAGCGACAGCAAGCTTCTTTCTCGCCATGCTCTTCGGGCTCTATTGGCTCGCCCCCTTCGGTGCACTCCTGACGCTGATCCTGTTCCTCATCTGGCCCGCCAGCATCGGACAGACGGAGGACAAGGGACTGATCGATATCGGCATGGGCGAAGCCGCCCCGCTTGATGTCGAATGCCCCAACAATGTGGCTATTCTCGCCAATCGCTGCGCTTTGGTGATGAATGCAACGCTCTTTTCGTCGCTGCTTTTCGGCGGGCTGTTTCTCCTGGTCGTCGCGCCGAACTGGGAGGGTCTCGTGTCGATCGACTGGCCCGTCTGGCTGAGCGGGCTTGCATGGATTCTATCAGCGTCTGCCGCAGGAGCCTCCTGGCTGGCCCGGCGACGAAATCTGTCAGGCCAGAACGCCGGGGTTTTTCTGCTCGCCGCCGCACTTGGACAATTGGCGGCGTTCGTTATGCTGATTGTGCTGCTGACCGCAGTGCCCAACCCTACCGACCACGCGCGGCAAGCTGTGATGTTTGCTCTACTCTCTTTTTCCGCCATTCACTGCGCACTCGCCGCGCTCCTGGCAGGACAGGGCTTCTGGCGCGTGACGCAAGGCTATGTTTCGGCCCGCCGCCAGACGGAATTGGTGCTCGCCTGGCTTTGGAACGGTTATGCCGCAGCGACCATGATTCCGGCGCTTGGCCTTGCAACGCTCCTTGTCTGGGCGGGGGGCGCCTGATGGTCCGGCAAGATCTCCGCGCCCTGCTGCTCTTGATTGCCGGCTTTACCGTGTGGTCGCTGGCCTTTGTGTTGCTCTATGGCCTCCAGGCGCTCGGCTGCGCGTATGGCTGGCCCAATCACCGCTGGCTGCTGATCGGCGCCTATGTGGCCAGCCTTGTTCCGCTTGTCTGGCTCGCTATGGGCAAACCAGTCCGCGAGGGCGAGCCGACGACAACGCTCTCGATCGCGGCCGTATGGGCGAACCGCGCGGCCTTGGGCGCGGGAATCCTGGTTTTCCTGCCTGTGACCTTCGTCAGCGCCTGCATCTGACTATGCGATCAGGGCACCCCGGTAAAATCGCGAACAGCGTCGACACCTGGGACCAGTTCAATGGAAAAAGCCTGACCGTTCACCCGAACTGTCACCATTTTTTGCGCAGCGCTGCGGAGACGTAACGAAGCAACGCGTTGCTTTGCCCACACCAAATCCAGCTCGATGCCACCGCGGGCCCGAATGCCGCGCACGGACCCACTCGGCCATTGTTCCGGCAAGGCCGGGAGCAGCCGGATCTCGGCTTCGCTGGACTGCACCAGCATTTCCAGGATCCCGGCGGCACCGCCAAAATTGCCATCGATCTGGAACGGCGGATGGGCGTCGAATAGATTGTTGTAGCTGCGCGCGGGGCTGAGCAGGAGCTTCAGCACATCATGGGCGTGGCTGCCTTCGCCGAGGCGGGCCCAGAGATTGATGCGCCAACCGATACCCCAGCCGGTCGCCTCGTCACCGCGGATTTCAAGCGAACGACGCGCGGCAGCTGCGAGTTCGGGCGTACTCTCGGTGCTGATCTGGTCGCTGGGATAAAGCCCATAGAGATGCGAGACATGGCGATGGTGGATTTCTGGAACGTCCATGTCCCAATCCTCCATCCATTCCTGCAATTGGCCCGCATTGCCGACGCGATGTTCGGGAAGGCGGCTGCGCGCCTCCACGGCCTGCTGGACGAGATTGGCATCCTCCTCCAATTGGTCGGCGGCCTCGGCAAAGGCCGAAAAGAGATCGCGAAGGATCTGGTTGTCCATGGTCGGCCCGGCGCAGAGCGCGACGCCGTGGGGATGGCAATTTTCCGGCGAAATGGATGGCGCGGTGACCAGATAATTGGTCCCCGGCATGGCGACGAGCGTATCGAGCGCAAACAGCACGGCACCTCTAAGGGGACCATAGAGCCGTCGCACGAGAGCATCTGGACGTCCGGCAAAACGGGCGTGATCCCAAAGTTGAGCCATGAGCCAGGCGCCGCCTGTCGGCCACATGCCCCAATATGCGCCATCGACAGGGCCGGTAGCGCGCCAGAGATCGGTATTGTGATGGAGCACCCAGCCTCGCGCGCCATAGTGAACCCGTGCCATCTCCGCGCCGGTGATCGACAAATCCTCGGCGAGCGCCACGAGAGGCTCGACCATGTCCGGCAAGTTGGCGGGATCGGGCAGCCAATAGTTCATCTGGAGATTGATATTGGCGGTATATTTGCTGCCCCAAGGCGGCCGCGTGTCCTTGTTCCAGATGCCCTGTAGCGTCGTCGGTTGCGTGCCAGGGCGGCTCGATGAAATCATCAAGTAGCGCGCATATTGGACATAGAGCGCGGCAAGGCCGGGATCGTCGCCCGAGGCGAAATTGGCAATACGCTGGTCTGTCGGAAGATCATTCCGACCCGGGCCGAGATCTATATCCAACCGATCGAACTGCGCCCTGTGGGCCGCGAGGTGGCGCGTGCGAAGAGTTTCAAAGTCCGCCGCAAGATAGGCGTCGCGTCGCGCGAGGAGCTTGGCGTTGGGATCTCCTGAAACATCATCGAACCGAACGAAGCTGGTCGCGATATCGAGGAGAATGAGCGCTTCCGTCGCATCGCGCACCACGAGTCGGCGGCCGCGGCGCTCGACCGTGCCGCCTGTGACCCGGAGATGCGCATCGATGCCGAAGCTGAGTTGCCCATCGACCCCATGCTTGCCGAAATTGCGGCCGCGATAGACGAGGCTACCCTCGTCGCCCGCAAAAATATCGCCGGGTTGCGGACTATCGAGCCACACCTCGAAATCGAGCAGCTTTGGTAGGGAGGATGCCAGATGCAGCACCATGACGTCATCTGCCGCAGAGACGAAGGCGGTGCGTGTATAATGCGGGGCATCGGGATCAAGACCGGACCCCAGCAGCGCATAGGTGGTCGTCGTGGTGGCGGTTGCGAGATCGAGCTTGCGCGCATAGCTGCCGGGTACCGCTTCATGCCGGAAATCGACAAAGAGATTGCCTGCCGGCTGGTAGCTCATCTGCGAGTGCGGTTTGGCAAGAAGATGGGACTGGGCGACATCGTGAGCCGCCTGATAGCGTCCGGCGAAAAGATGTTCGCGCACCTTTTCGAGGTTAGGCAAGGCCTCGGGATTGGTCGGTTGATATGGCCCGCCAGACCAGAGCGTTGACTCGTTGAGCTGAAGTTCTTCGCGGCCGACGCCACCATGCACCATGGCGCCGAGCCGGCCATTGCCCAAGGGGAGAGCGTCCGTCCACTCGGTGGCCGGTTGGCGATACCAGAGAATGTCAGTCATCAGATGTTCCGCAGCCGAGCGCCAGAGGAAGAGAAAAGCATGGCCCGATCGGGCCTGATGCCGAAGGAGAGAACGTCGCCGGCCTTGATCCCCGGCCGTTCGCGCGCCTCGATGACGACGCTTTCGCCGGACGAGAGTGTGCCATAGACAAAGCGCGTGCCGCCGAGATTTTCGACGACATCGACAGTGACCGAGACGTCTGCAGCGCCCTGCCCCGGCTCGACGAAATGCTCGGGCCTGACGCCCACCAGCACCTTGTCCTCCGTGCCGCTTGCAGGCAGCGAACCGCCATTTTCGAGCCGTACCGTGCCGCCGCCAAGCGTGCCGCGGAGGAAATTCATGCGGGGCGACCCGATGAAGCCGGCGACGAAAAGATTGTCAGGGTTATCATAGAGCTCTTCAGGTGTACCCGCCTGCTCGATCTTGCCGGCGCGCATGACGACGATCTTGTCGGCCAGCGTCATCGCCTCGGTCTGGTCGTGGGTGACATAGATCATGGTCGAGCCAAGCTGGTTGTGGAGCTTGGCGATCTCGACGCGCATCGACACGCGCAGTTCCGCATCAAGGTTCGAGAGTGGCTCGTCGAAAAGGAACACTTCGGGGTCGCGCACGATGGCGCGCCCGATGGCGACACGCTGGCGCTGGCCACCGGAAAGTTGACCCGGCTTGCGCTTGAGGAGCGGTTCGATCTGCAGTGTCCGAGCTGCAACGGCGACGCGGGCGGCGATATCTTCCTTGCTGAGCCCCGCCATCCGCAGGGAGAAGCCGATATTCTGTTCGACCGTCATATGCGGATAAAGCGCGTAATTCTGAAACACCATAGCAACGCCGCGCTCGATCGGGTCGGCCTGGTTCATGGTTTTTCCGTCGATCGAGAGCGTGCCCTTGGTGATGGGTTCGAGCCCGGCGATCATGCGCAGAAGCGTTGATTTTCCGCATCCCGATGGCCCCACGAACACCGTGAAGCTGCCATCGTCGATGGAGAGATTGAGGCCTTCGATGACCTCGAGCGCTCCATAGGATTTGCTGACATCGGTCAGCGCAACATTGGCCATTCTCGCCTCCTCCAGGCGTAGCTCCTTACCGTCGCAAGCGTCGGGTGGAGCCTCTCAGAGTGATTTCAGCATCGATGCGTATGATGCGATTGCCGAGCGATCCATCGCCCAGCCGTTCGGCAAGGATCGAGACGATGGCCTCGGCCATCTTGTCGACCGGCTGACCGACTGCCGTGATCCCCGGCACATGCACCGAAAAAGCCGGCACATCGTCGAAGCTCACAAACGATATGTCTTGCGGGATCGAGACATTGTGCTCGCGCAACCAGCGCAGTGCGCCGATGCTCATATTGTAATTGGCCCCGAAGACGGCCGTCGGCGGATTGGGGAGCGCCATCAGATCACCCATGGCGCTATAGCCGCGTTGCTCGTTCCAGCGGGCATCGACGACGAGTTCGGGATGCTCCTCGACACCATGGGCAAGAAGCGCATCGCGATAGCCCTGGAGACGATCGCGGGCGACGGAATCGACCAGATGCCCGTGAATGATCGCCACACGCTCATGGCCGAGATCGAGCACATGATCGATGAGCCGCTTGCTGGCGCGGCGGTTTTCGACAAAGACCCGGTCGGCTGCGAGACCCGGCAGGTCATTGTCATAGAGCACCGTCAGCATGCCCTGACTGATATAGGGCTCAAGCCGGTGGCGAAGCTCTTCATTGCCATCCATCACCACCGCATCGACGCGATGGCCGACGAAAAACTCGATCCCGTCCATGAACGAACTGGGGTCGGTATCGTGGCAATAGCAGAGCACTGCCCGCCCGGTCTGGCGCATGTGCCGGCTGAGACGATCGAGCAGTGCGGCGTGGAATTCGCCGACGGCGGGGACCATGAGCCCCACCATATGGCTGGTATTGGTCTTCATAGCCGCAGCGGCGCTGTTCCGGCGATAGCCCAGTTCGTCGATGACCTGGGCGATACGCTCGCGATTGCCGCCGCGGATGGGCTGATCGTTGAGGTAGCGCGACACGGTGCCGACGGCGACACCGGCTGCCCGCGCAACATCGATGATTGTCGCCGGGCGTGCTCTATTGATCGCTTGGTCGGTCATCCGTCTTCGTATCCCTGGTGAACGCGCCCGGAAAAATCGCCCCGGACGCTTTTCACCTGCATAATGCGGCTTGGGCACGGGCGCCACAGCGCCCGGCCAAGCAATTGTCACGCTAGGCATTTTGTTCAAACACAATGGCCGCATGGATGCGCATGCGTTCAAGCGTCACCCCATATTGCCCATTGCCAAGATCGGTGACCTCGACCGGCTCGCCCGAGACGGCCTCGAAGGCGCGACGCGGCGGCGCTGGCAGGCGCACCTTGGCCGTGACGGGGCCAATCGCCGGGATATCCTCGATCATCTCCATGACCCTCGTTCCATCCCGCGTCGGCACGGCATTGCCGCGGACCTGCGGAGCGCCATAAAGCAGATGAAGGATGTGGCGGCCACGCGCCTCCTGCTGGCTGAGCGATGCGCGGCCCGAGCTCGGCAGATCGGTCTCGAGAGCGGCATCGGGTAGGAGCCGCTTGAGGAGGCCACGGACGATATAGCGATAAAGCGGCTGGCCCATCGCCCGATAGATCGAGAAGATCGGGTAAGCGATATAGCCAACGCCCTTATGGAGCGTGACGCCCGCCCCGAGCGGAGCAGATGCGACATTGTCGGGCGCGTGAGCATGCGACGAGAAATGCGCATAGGTCCGGTTGAAATAGGGTGGCATGACCTCTGCCAGCACCTCCGCGCCTTCGGGGGTTATCGCTAGGGCCCGGCCATAAACGACGAAGGGCGATGTCGTCATGGACTGGTCGAGCGAAGCGCTGGCGCGGAGGTAGGACGGGTTGAACTCGACTGGACCGAGATTGCGTATGCCGGCAGGGACCGCGAAAGACCCGTCGTCCTGAAGCGCAGAAATACCGCTCAGGATCAGCTTGCCGCCCGCCTCGACATAGGCATTGAGCCGGGCCTGGAGATCCCCTTCGACAGGCACCTCATCGGGCAGGATGATGACGCGGTAGCGCGCGAAATCGACGCTCGGATCGATGACGTCGAAGGGCTGCTGCAATTCCTGCAGCATCTGGGCCGCGCCATCATCGGCATTGTTGTTGCGGTCTCCCGCATGGTGGAAATATTCCGCCGACAGGATTGCGACCTCGGACACCTGCCGCGCGTCTTCGAGATAGGGTTCGAGCTTTTCGACGCGGGCATAGGCGGGGCCGATCGAGGCATAGGTATCGGGATTGATCGCGCCGCTTGGATGCAACTGATCGCCGACAAGGCATTTCGACCCCAGCGCAACCATCTGCGCGGCCTCGAACTCCAAGGCATCGGGATGCTTGAAGCCGCCGAATTCGCCCCAGGACGTATGGAATTTACCGGTATGGGCGACAAAATCGAAGCCAAGAGTTGCCGCATAGCGGGCGCTGGCCGGGAAATGATTGTACCCCCAGCCGCCCGTCGGCAAGCTTTCGAGTTCGAGATGAGAATAGGGCTCGAAACGCTGCGGCCCCTGCTTATGGATATGGCCGCAATTGTAGAAAATCCGGAGGCCCGGAAATTCGGCATTGAGCGCCGCGCTCATTTCGCGACGGAAGCGATCATTGACCCATTCGTCCTTGGTCAGGCGATCGGCGTGGATTTCGGGATCAAGACCCATCTCTTCCATGGTGTCGAGACAAGCCTGACACACGCAATCGGGCGCGAGGACAATATCAAAGAATATGCCCGGCGTTGCATAGGTGCTGGCGACTTCGCGCGCCATGCCCAGAAGCTCGTCGCGATAGTCCTTGTGGTTGAGGCAGAGCGTGTGCCAGCCCGCTTCAAGCTGGGCGGGATCGAAGCGGTTGTCTGTTGCCGAGCGGACCCGCCATTCCGGATGCAGCCGCGCATTGCGCTCGTCCCACTGCACGGTGATGTAGATCGGGCATTCGATATCGGCTGCGTTGAGCGCATCGACCATTTCGCCGAGGAGATCAGGCCGGGACAGGTTCGGGTGTGGCGCGCCGATCTTGGTCGGGTAATAGGCCCAGCCGTGATGGCACTTGGCGAAGACCGTAATGGAATCGACATGTGCCTTCTTCAGCGTATCGACGAAATCTGCGGCATCGAAATCCTTGCCGATATCGGGGATATGCTCGGACGTGTGGAAATCGAGATGGATCTGGCGAAAGCGCAGCGGCTTGTTGGTGCGTTGGATAGTCATTCTTTGGCCCCTGTGCGGGTCTGCGACCCGGCGGCAAATTGGCGTTGAAAGATCACGAAGACGATGAGCGGGACGATCGTGGTGACGATGGCGGCCACCGACCGCAGATCCCAATTGCTCTCATAGGTGCCCGACACCTTGGTCAGGAGGACGGGCAATGGTTGCATGCTCCGCAGATAGAGCATGGGAAGGAGGAGCGCGTTCCAGGTCCAGAGGAACTGCAGAACGCCGACCGCAAAGATGGGACTCGTCGCATTGGGGAGGACGATGTGGCGAAGGGTCGAGAGCGGCCCGCAGCCATCGATCTTGGCCGCCTCGATGAGCTCTTTTGGAAAGTCCTCGAGAAAGTTCTTCACGAGAAAAATCGACCAGGCAAAGCTCATACCCACATAGGGGATGAGCACGGCTGCGATATTGTCGATCAGCTTCAAATCCCGCCAGAGCGTAAAGAGCGGAATGACCACCACCTGCTGCGGCAACACGAAGGCATTGATGATCAAGATCAGCAACAGCCGGCGGAACGGAAAATTGAGGAAGTGAAACGCATAGGCCGCGGCTGGCGTCAGCAGCATGGTGCCGAGCGTTGCGAGCGCCGCTAGCATTGCCGTGAACCAGAATGCCTGTGCGAGCGGATATTCGTCCCATACCCGGATCCACGCATCGAATGTGATGCTGAACGTATCGAGCCGCCACCAGCCGAGCGCCACTTCACTCGGCGGACGCAGCGAAGTCACGACGATGCCCAGCACCGGAATGACCCAGATCGTCGCGATGACACCGACCAGAACGACAGTCCACCAATGAATGCGCCCGATCATTTGGCACCTGCCGTGCGCTGGATGATGGCAGGGATGGAAATGACGAGAACGGCGACGAGCAGCACGACGGTTGCCGCGGCGCCATAGCCCAATTTGAACTGGGTCATCGACTCCCGATACATGAAGTAGCCGACCGTCTCTGTGGCGCGCACGGGGCCACCGCCGGTCATCACATAGATGATGTCGAAGGCCCGCAAAGCCCCGAGCAGGTTGATGAAAATGGCGACGCGTACACCCGGAAGCGACAGCGGCATCATGATATGCCGCATGATCGAGGTCGGCTTTGCGCCATCCATATAGGCAGCCTCGAGCACCGTCCGCGGGATCGACTGCACCGCAGCAAAGCAGAGCATCAGCGGCAGGCCGACACCGCTCCAGGACGCAACGAAGATCAGCGACCAAAGCGCCGTATTGGGGTCGCCCAACCAGGAATGGGCGAAGCCGGGAATGAAATTGCCGATGATGGCGTTGAGGAGCCCTGCTTTGTCGGGGCGGAGGATATTGAGCCACATATAGCCCGATACCGCTTCGGAAATGCCGAAGGTGACGAACATCATGCCGCGAAATGGCGTCGTATGGACGGGCGCAAAGGCGCAGAGCATGGCCAAAGCCCAGCCAAGACTGACCGAGATCACCGTCGTGCCGAGCGTAAAGATCAGCGTCGTCAGCAGCGTGTTGCGGAAGGTCGCGTCATTGAACAGCGTAACGTAATTGCCAAAGCCAACCCATTTGGCCGGCGCCAGGCCTTTGATGTCAAAGAACGACAGCCTGATCGTATCAAACAGCGGATAAACCACCGAGATACCGAAAAGGATGATCACGGGCGTAATGAGCAGCCAGGCAGCCGGTGTTTCCTTGATGCGCCATCCACGGGTGGCGGGCAGCCGAAGCCGTCCGCCACCATCGCGGGAGGAAACGTCCGCCGGGTCTGCCACCATCTGGGGCAGAGACCGGCTCATCAGTAAGCCGTTGCCGCTTTGGCTTCGATGGCGGCCAGCACTTCGTCGACGGTCGCCTCGGTCGGGTTCTGCAGGAACTTCTGCAGCTGCACGCGATATTCATCGACGAGATCGCCGGGAAGGAGATCGCCAAGCACGAACTGCACCTTGGAACTCGAAACGGCGCCGGTCGCGATCTGCTGGACCGGACCAAGGAGCGATCCGTCCGCAGCCGAACTTGGTGAAGCATAACCGTAGCCGGCCATGATGGCGGAAGCCTCGGGGCTGACGATGTAATCGAGGAAAGCGTCAGCCGCCGCGGGATTGGCGCCGTTGGTAGTGACGTTCAACTCCTTGGTATCGACGCTCGACGTATCGTCAAAACCCATGCCCAGCGCTGGGAACTGGAAGATCGAATAATCAACGCCCTCTTCGAGCTTGAGATCATTCTTCAGCGCCGCGTTGGTCCACATGCCAAAGAGCAGGTAATTGGACTCTTCGGCCGTATAAAGCGTCGGATAGGGTTCTTCGATCGCGAGCATGGTCGCCGCCGGAGCGCAGCAGCCGGCCTGCAGCATTTCGGCATATTTCATCAATGCCGCTTTGACCTTCGGGTCGGTCCAGGGGATTTCGTGCGCGGCCAGTTGCGCAGCAACATCGACGCCGGCGGTGCGCAGCAGCAGCGTTTCGAACCACTCGGTATGCGCCCAATATTTGGCCGGGATTACGACAGGCGCAGGATACCCGGCTGCCTTGAGCTTATCGAAGCTCGCGATGAACTCATCCCAGGTTTTTGGCGGCGTGACGCCAGCTTTTTCGAGCTGGGCAGTCTTGTACCAGATCGCCGAACGATCGCCATAGGTATAGGTGATGCCGTAGGTCGTGCCATCGATCGAGCCGAGATCGCGCCAGGATTGGCTAAGCTTGCCGTCCCAGCCAAAGCTAGCCCATTGATCGTCGATCGGGCGCAGAATGCCGGCATTGACGAGTTCAGCCCGGAATGCCGGCCAGGTATTGATGATGATATCGACGACTTCGCCGCCCATGAGCGCAGTGCGCATACCCCCACGGGCATCGCCCTGCCCGCCGGCAGGCTGGAATTCCTTGATGGTGACGCCGGGATGCATCTCCATGAATTTGGCTTCGACATCCTTCCACATCTGACCATCTGTGCCGGTCTGCCATTGCAAGATGACCAGATCACCAGAAATGTCCTGCGCAAGGACGGACGGACTAACGCCGGCAAGAGCGGCAAGCATGACGCCGGCCAAGACGGTACGACGCCGCAAAGAGCGGTTGAACATGATTTTCTCCTCCCTTGACACGGCTGTCTCGCCGCTTCCGTCAAGTAAGTTGAAACGTTATCAACTAAGTCAAACTTTGCAACTGGATTTTTTTGGGGGCGAGGCGGCACAAAGCGCCAGTGGGGAAAATAATCGCGACAGCTGCATCCGAGGGACGGATGCGTCTAGATTAGACTACCTGGGTACACCGCATGAGCGAGGTGGGATCGCGAACGCAGACGATATACCCGTCTGAAAATCTATCTTATCAGACCAAGTAAAGTGACTGGCCGAGCGTCCTATGTTCAAAACATGGAGGTCTCGATGAAGGTCATAGCTGCAATTTCGGTGTCTGTTTGCGTGACTGCTACTGCTCTTGCGCAAGATGAAGCGCATGGTCCTGTTCTGGTCGATCCCGATTTCGGATTGACGCTCGAAACACCGGATGGCTTTGACGCTGAATTGGTGGGGCAGACACCCGAGGGCCTTGTGGTCATCACGGTGTCATCGGACAATCCGGGTTTACCTGCCTTGGATCCTAGCGGCGATCTTTGCGACATCAGTTTTCAATACGACCCCGCTTATGGGCAGGGGGACCAGGATTGGGTCAACAGCCTCGTCGTCGATACGGGCACCTACGAGCGCATGGCGCAAGAGGTTGCAGTGCCCGGCACAATCGAAGGCGGCAAAGATTTTACCCTTCACGGTTCTTACGCCCATCGCGTCTATGGCAAGCATGAAACGGGCGGCGCATTCACCGTTGCGGTCATTCCGAGCCCTTCCGGCTATGTGACGCTGAGCTGTATCAGCGCAGAGGAAACAACCGACTGGAGCTTGATTGATCCCCTGATCGAGGCCATCACCATTCCGGGTCAGCCACGCGATCATCTGGTGCCCAGCGGCCGTTGCGAGAGTGAGATCGCGGCCATGAGCAGTCAGATCGGGCACGCTGAAGGAGCGACCTTCGACCGCCACATGATCGCGCTGTTGGACGGAGAGCGCGAACGGATCGCCGAACAGTGTGGCGGCATCGACGCCGACGCGGTCATGGACGCCGCGATGGTCGAAGTTGGTCACGATACGAGTTATCGCAGCCTGCGCTATGATGCGCTGTCCGTGATCGGATCGGAGCTTTTGACCAAGGAGCAGCATGAAGCGCTGGACGGAGGACGTCGACAGGTCGTCGCGACCAGCGACGAAGGCACTGGCGAGCGCTATTTGCGCTACATGCATTTCATTGTCGGGCTCCGAAGCCTAGACCAATAGTCACCAGATGTCGCGTTCGATCAGAACAATAGGATCATCTTTGCCATCGAAGGTGGCATCGACGGCAAAGTAGGTAATCTCGAACTTGCCGTTCTTGAACTGCCAGCGCGTTTCCGTATAGGCGTCACCCAAGCCGCGCCACTTGTTGCGCTCTGACATGGTGCGGCTGGATGGATCGTAGCTCGGATTGACCACTTCGCGGAGATAGGGCGTTTCGTAGACGACTATAGTGTCGACGCCTGCACTTTCTTCTCCGCCAACATAATTGACGTCAAACTTGGGTGACGGGAAGACGATTTGCGACACCGTGCCCTGCTGATCCGACAGCAGATAGACCGCGGTCTGGCTATAGGCGCCAATCTGGCATGGAAATTCGACGATCAGCGCCTGGTGGGCCGCCGTCTCTTCGCCCACCTGCAATTCGAAACTGGGCGGCTCCGTTTCTGAAGTGTCGGGCTCCATGCAAAGAGGAGGCAAGTTGGCGGCATGATAATCCTGCGCTTTTTCTAACGCATCTGCCCACCAGTTTTCCTCCCGAGCCGTGGCGGGAACAGCCAGCAAAATGACCCCGATCCAAATCAACAATCGTGAAGGCATGGCGCTCTCCATTTCTGTTCACTGATAGGACGACGGGCGCGAGCGCAATCTTGGTCGAACAAAAGTCACGACCAGACCAAGGTCTTGGCTGCAAGCGCCGTCACATGGGTAGTGAGGCGCTCTGCCTTGTCGAGGAGATCAACCCATGTTCCGTCAGACGATTACCGCCACGGCGCTGCTGGCGCTCTGTTCCATCATGCCTGCGCAAGCGCAGGACGTAACCGATTACTTGGGCGTCCCTGGTCCGATCAAGGTCGGCGATACGGACTATGTCCTCTCCTGGTCGTCCAATCCGCAACCGGGCTACTTTAAGCAGGAATACCTGCCCAAAGGCGCCGCTGCTGACAGCTACGAAAGCATGGTAATGGTGGAATTTCTCGCTACAGACGCACCGCTCACCGAAGTTGTCGGGGCGCAGGCGGCAATGGTCGAGCAGCGCAAGGGCAGTGACCCGGTCGCCAATTACGCCGTCTTCGACAATCCCGACAATGGCGAGTACCTGCTCGACTTCCTGCTCTCAGCCAAGGACGAAAATGGCGAGTTCACCCTCGAATGGAATGGCTATCGCTATGTGGAAGGCGAATTTGACGGCCAGAAAGGATCGATGCTTTTCGCCATCAGTGAGCGCGCCTATGGCGATGCAGCGTCGGAAGCTTTTCTGCGCAATCTGCGAGAGTTCAAGGCCCAACATCTGTCGCAGTTGACTGAAGCTGAACTGCCTCAACTGGACTGACCGACACATCCTCCCGGAAGAGCTGACGATCTATGCCATGGCCATGTCGGTCGAAGAAATGAAGCTCCGGGGCGCTGTTTTTGCCCCGGAGCTCAAAGCCTAGTTTTCGCCGATTTGTAGAATACCGACCTCACCGCGCGTGTAGGTCTCGATCAGGACACGATAGGCAGGGTTCTGCTCGGGACTATCGGCATCGACAAAGACGCTCACTGTGGCAGCGCAAACGCCCTCACCTTCGGCGGTATTTGCGGTCACCTCGCCCTGTGCAGCATCGCCGGCCATTTTGACCCATCGCGCCGCGATGGCATCCGCAGCATCCTGAGCAATAGCGCAGTCGGGATAGGTCAAGGCGATGCCGACACCTGGCCGTTCATGCTGGATATCGGCAATGATCCCTCCGAGATAGGGCGGAATGCCTTGGCTGAGTGCGGCCATCTGCTCTTCAAGACGCTCCTTGGTTTCGTCCATATCGGCCGAGGGCGACAGCATCGAAGCGGGGTCGAGAGCAGCCATGCCAAAGAGCGGCGAGATCACCACTGCCTGGACCACCTGACCATTTCCGGCTGCCTGCTCGAGCCCCGCCAGAGCCGTTGCAACGATCGGATTATCACCAAGGCTTGGCTGTTGCCCGGCAGCGACCGCAGCGGCCTGAGGGGTTTGTGCCTGGACCACATTGGTCCCCACGGCCGCGGCAAACTGCGCCGCGCCAATTGCAGTACGCCATGGATCAGAGGGATCGCGCTTGGATGGGTCGAACCGCTGTGGCTCGTCATTGCCGACAACGCCGGAAATACCGGCATCTTCAAATCCCGCCGCCTTTAGCGCTGCGATCATGTCATTCGCGGCGTCCGCATCGACCAAACCCCAATTGCTGATGGAATTTGGTGCGCGGCCATAGCCGGTAAAATAGCGGATTTTGTCGATCGTTGTGCCGGCCTTGGCTTCCCACTCGGCCGGCTCGGTTTGGAAGACGCTGTCGAGGGCCAAGACATCGACGATCGGCATAGCACGCAACTGGGGACGAGCGGCACTATCGTCGTCCACAAGGCTCATGAGCGTCTGCATATCAAGGAAATAGGCGACGTCGCCCGTCTGCCCGGAAAGGAGCGTTGCCGGCAAGTGGTCCAGGCCATCGCGGAGGGGATTGGTATTTTGAGCGAGTACGGGGGCGGCGGTTGCCAGCAGCAGGCCGGCAGCGATGACGCAAGAGCGCATGCGTGTCTCCTTCATGTTGTCTTGCCGATGTGACGCTTGCCACGCCGCAGACCTTGGTGGCGAAGGCTGATTTTCCAGAAAAAATCTTTAGCTGTGGACCAAGGTTTGGCTCGCTCGCCGCGTCTTATGGGCAGAACCAAAAGGATGCGGATCATGAAACGACTGCTGATCTCCCTGCTGCTTGTGACCGCAATGATCTCGGCCGCCCCGGCGCAGGATATGAAAAGCCTTGAAGATATGAGTAGCGCCGAGATCGTTGCAGAGGCGAGCGCGCTTCACCCAGCAGCGCTTTACATTCTCTCCTCGCGCCTTCTGGGCGAAGGCAAGGGGCAGGAAGCGGCCAATTGGATGTATGCTGGCCAGTTGCGCTATCGCTTCCTCATTAGCGCTGGCGGCGACGACGCGCGCGACGAGGGCATCCTGTTCAGCGCCTTGAGCGAACAAGTGGGAAAACCGGTCAATGAATATATCGCCGGCGATGTCGACGAATGGATCGCGGCGATGGAATGGGCGCTCGAATGGGACGCGGCCAATGACAATCCCACCACGTCCAAGACGGAGCATGCTTCTACACTCAAGGAGGTTCGCGACGGCCTCGAACGTTTGATCGCACAGGTCGAGGCCAATCGCGAAAGCATTCCCAAGGAACGCGAAGCCAACGGCCTCGAAAACCGCTAGGAGCGAACGATGCGTCTTGCCCTGGGTCTGCTGTTCGGCTTTTTTGCAGCCATAAGCCCTGCATTTGCTGCTGACACCGAAACTGGCGGCGAACGGTTATTCGTTGGCAAGACCGGCATTTATTGTGTTCAGGCGCCCTGCCCGTGGCGCGGAATCTGGGCTTCGGCAGCTGCGCAGGCCGGGCCATCGGACCTTCTGTGGGCGCAAGAAACCTTGCCGCGGATCGAGGCAACAACAGCCGACGCGAACCGAATAGAGGAAGCATGGGCCAGCGATCAGTGCCTCGCCATCCTGGGAAGGCTGGTCGACGGGACGCTGCAGGTTGAGCGCATCATCGGGGACTGCTCTTGATAGTGCGGAGTGCGCTGGCATTCTGGGTTGCTTTGATAGCACCCACGACGGCATCGGGAGATGATGCCGCCGATTTCATGGATGCTCTGGGAAAGGCGGCGACTGCCGCCATCGTCGCAGAAGCCTATCTCTCGGCCTGCGATGCGCGCTTCCCAGATAGCCAACAGGCACGACAAGATGCTCTCGCCGGATGGGGACACCGCGTCGATCTCGCTGGCTATGAGCGCCTTATCGCTTCAGCCGCGATGGTTATGCCGGACCTCGATGAAGACCTTGAGGCCAACAGAGCCCGGGCCAAGGCACTGGTCGATGATGATGTCGCCAAGGATAGCAGTGTCTGCGGCGATCTCCGCGCCACACTCGACGACAATGACATGTTCGATATCGCCCGGCCCATCCGCTACCTGCTGCGCAATGCCGACAGCTTTGGGATCGTCGTGGCCGAAGCGCCGACAGAGGTAACAAGCCCTGAACTCGAAGTGGTGTCGCTGATCGCCCTTTCGGCCGAGCTTGCTGCAAAAATGGACGAGATCGGCTCGAAAAGCGGCGCGGAGCAGGATCGTGACCTCCGCGAGGCCAGGCAAAATCACGCAGAAAACTGGCTGGCTCTGCGCCCTGCCCTAGCAATCAACGGCAGGATTACCAGCGCGGATACGTTGCGCGAATGGCGCGGCGATCAGCAATCGACATTCCTTGCAAGCTGCCGGTCCTTTGCCAGCGACGAGCAGGAAGCAACAATGGCACGCGATATCGGCGCGGAACGCGTCGTCATTGGTCAAATCCGGTGGCTGCGCGAAGACCGTGAGGGCGGCGAACTCAGTCTCGATGATTGCCGTGTTCTCGACGACAGCCAATTTGACAATGACCGAGCAACGGTTGCCGACGAGAGTAGAGGCCTGATGCTCCGTCCTCTCGACTATGCTGAAGCCTATGGCGCTCCCGGCGCAGGCATCGTCCTGAGCGATATCGACCGTGTCCTCTACGACGCCGAGTTTGCCAATCGCATGGATGGCTTTGGCAACGGCTACACCCAGCGCGACGAAGACATTTACGTGCTGCTGCGCGATGGCACTGCCTATCGCCACGCATGGAATTTCGCCTTTACAGACCTGAACCTCGACCTGTCCCGACAGCGCGAACCCGACCGGTGGTTCACCTGGAAAGACGAGGCCGACCAACTCATGCTGACCCAGAGCGGCGGACTCGATGTTGGGTCAACGATCGATATCTCCGAAGCAAAGCGATTGATGCCGGTGCCCGAGGGGCAAGTTCTTAACGCGACCTATTACCTCCTCAATGTTGGCATGGGTGGCGTGCGCAGCGATCGCGAATACGCCTTTTTGGGTGACGGCCAGCTACGGTATTCTCGCAGTGGCTTCGTCGCCGGCAGCTTCGGCACCTCCTACATCATCGCCTCAGGCAAACGCGCCTATGACGTCGCGACAGGCGCTTATTCGTTCGATGGCTACACGCTGTTGATTCAAGGTCCAGAAGGCGAGGAGCGACATTTCGTGGCCCTGATCGAAGGCCATGACGCCGACCGACCCCAAGAGATCATCATTGATGGGCAGGTCTATTGGATGCGCACCAATGAGCAGTGAGGCGGCCTTTTCGCTATCGCTCCAAAATTGCAAACAGCTCATGGCAAAAGGGAAAATCTCATTTTTGCCACAACCATTTCGCTTCAATGGCATTACTGCCAAGGGCAGATGGGGGGAAATTGACAGGGTGCGACTTGTTGACGGGACTATTTCAGAACCGTCCGACACGACCGAAAATCTTATCAAGCGGGTCAAAGCGGGCGACGCACAAGCTTTCGAAAGACTGATTTCCGAGCACTATCGCTTCATCTACAAGACCGCCTTCCGTTGGCTCGGTCACAAAAGCGATGCGGAGGATGTCACCCAGTCCGTTTGCATGCGGCTGGCCGATGCGGTCACGCGCTTTGATGGGCGATCGAAGTTCACGAGCTGGCTCTATAGCGTAACGCTCAATGCCGTCCGCGACCTGCAGCGGAGCCGCGAACGGCAGGGCAAGCAGATCGAGACGGTCGCGGCTCTGGCGCGGGTCGAAAGTGATCCCGACCAGGAAGACCAACTGCGCGTCGATGATATTTGGCGTATTGTGCGGCGATTGCCGGACAAGCAGCGCGATGCCGTAATGCTGGTCTATGGCGAACAACTTTCGCAGGCAGAAGCAGCCGTCATCATGGGATGCAAGGAAGTGACCGTCTCCTGGCACATCCACAATGCGCGCAAGTCGCTGAAGGACTTGCTATGAATAGCGATCGCGATCCCTTGGAACGGATGCCGCAATTTCTCGATCCTGAGCCGGATCCTGCGGTCATGCGGGCAACGATCGCGCGAAGCCGGGAAGCCTTCGCCAAGCGTCGCCACCCTCCCCAAGCAAGCGCCAATTCAGTTGCCCACTGGTTTCGCCAGCCTGTCCGCTGGCTGATACCAGTCGGTGTCGGCGTCGCGGCTCTTGTCGTCGCGCTTCTGTTTGCGCCAGGTCTATTGCCAAACAATGTTGGGACGGGAAGCGGACGGGACACGGTTGCCGACGCACCGGTGACGACGCCACCCGGCTCAACCACGCTGTCGCGTGGCGATGGACTTCCCGCCGAAGATGCCCCGTCCAACAGCGGAACGCGCATGGGCATGCAGCCATCGCCAGGGGGAACCCAGGCGCCAATCGAGGCCGTCCCCCAGACAATCTCGCATTTTGAGGGTGACGGCGTCGTCATCGGCACAAGGCTGGACGCAACGGCCCTGGAAATTTTCCTGCCCGAGATTTCCGGCGAGCAGACGATCGATGTTCAAGGCATTACGCCGGGCGAGGAGGTCGAGCTTCTTTCCGCCTTTGCCCAGCCAGACAAGGATATCGTGGCCGTGCAATTTCGGGTCAACGACGTGCGGTTCTGGCGCATCTACCATCTGGTCAACGGCAAATATGCGCGCGACCCCCAACGTTCCCAAAGCGTCTCCAACGCTGCCGACAGGGCCGATGTCGAACGCCGCCTCGCCGAACCGGCAGGATGAGCGTAGCCCGACTATCGGAGCGGCCCCTCGTAATCCCCGGTGAGGCTATCGATGAGCCGGTGTGGGATGGTCAAATCCCACCAGAGCGTGTCGACATCATCAATCAGCGCGGCCATTGGCTTTAAGAGACCGGCTGAGGAGAACGCCAGATGCGGGATAGGCAGGCGGAAACTGAACCAGCCATGCTGGAACCTTCCCGACACGTATGAGTGCGGATTGCGTTTGGCCAGAGCGAGCATGGCTTGCTGGAAGCCCGGTGTCAGCAGTTTGTCCACATCCGCATTGGGACTGGCCAGCGTATCGAAGACGGCATCGAACTGAGGCGAAATAACACGCCGTTGCACCTCGTCGCCGGACAGTTGACGGAACAAATCGTCGACGCCGGTCATGAATTTTGAGTGGGGGCGCAGTTCGACGCTGCCGGCGAAGGAGTGCGGCACGGCGACTTGAACCTCCATGAGGTAAAAGGTCTCGTAACGCCTCTGATTGCTTCTGCGGCGCCAGATGGTGGCCTCGTTGAGCCGATAGGCGGTGTCCCTGTGTTTGCCCTGGCTCTCCCAGGCCGTAAAGCGCACACCCTCTTCGCTGAAAAGGTCGGCGATCCACTTCTCGATGTCGACCGTTCCCCAGCCGCTGGCGAACTGGCTTTGCCCCCAGCGCACGCCGACCGTTTCCGCTACCGACGCCAAGGCGATGTCGCGCCAAAGACGATTGGAGACGGTCCACGCCATGCCAGCGACTACAATGGCAACGATAGGCCACAAAAAACTGCCCTCGAAGGGCGCGCTGCCGAGCAGTAGGAAGAAGATGCCTGCACAAAGATTGAGGCTCGCAGCCAGATTGGCCATGCGGCGAGGTTCGGCAGTGCGCAAAAGCGTTGTGGTCTCGTCCCGGTCAAGCCCGCTGGCCAGCGCACCGTCCATATCTCGGTTCACTTGGACCCGCCCTTTCGATAGCGCTCCAAGAGCTCACCCAGCGGGCTATGGAGGAGATCACCACTCAATCGAGGCGGCGCACCATAGCCAAAGGTAAAATCATATTCTCCGCTGCGATCAATCGTCAGATCGAGAATGGTCCAGATCTTGCCGTCGACCTCCGCCATGGCATCGCGTAGGGCCAGCAGATGCGCCTTGCTCTCCGAACGGAGACGAAAGCCCAATTCCTCCAACTCGGCACCAGGCCTTTGCGCAATGACCTTGGCCTGCGTGCTCGAGCGGCCCCCATCTGCAACCAGGACCTCGTGATTGACTGCCAGGTAGAGCCACTCCCGCTCTTCCCACTCCCCGTCCTGCAGGTTGCTCACGTCGTGCGCTATGCTGCGAATGGCCGCAATTTGTAATTCCGCAAGGTCAGGCATGGCGCTGAGCTTATCTGCCGCGCCTACCCTGTTGCCACTGTACTTCCGGAAGTCCTGCACCACTGCGCCATCGGGTGCCGAGGCGAACCAGTAAAGCGGGATTAAGGCCATCAAGCCATGGGCGTAGCGCGAGCGATGGGGCATGAACACATGCAGTGCCGACTGCATGATCCAGAGCCACCATCGATAGCGCGGCTCGCACGCCTCGACATAAAGGGACACTTTGCCATCGGTTATCCGCTCCGAGACCCTCTGCCAAGGCGCCGTTACCTGATAGCCGACGCTGCGAAAGTGCAACTGCTCTGAATCGAAGCCAATTGCAGCGTTCCAGTATTCAAAGCAGATCAGCAAGGACAAAAGGCCCGGCAGGCCAAGGATCAACAGCGGCCACCACGGCAGGCCAACCTCGAAAAACGTTGGGGTTGTCAGCACGGCAATGCCCCCAATGATCAGAGGAAATATCAAGGCGACGACGCGGCGATGCAGAGGAAGGACATGCATTTTCATGGCATGCTCCAGAAGTTGACCCTAACGGCCCGGGCTTCGAACATTCCGTTTCCCTCGCTGTTTCAGGTGAGACGCACGTCGCGGCCAAAACCTTGGTCGGATACTCACCAAGCTTTTTTGGATCACGGGCGTCTCATATCTAAAGGATATAAAGGTCGCCCCATGCACGTCGTTATTGCCACCTGCTCCGGAAGGATCTCCCATCCTGTAAAGGCTGACATCCTCGACGAGCCTCCAGCTCTAGCTCTGGAAGGTTCACCCTGATGTGGCGCGGCTTGATCGTCCACGGCATTCCTCTCGCTATCGCCATTGGGGCCGCCTTATTACTCCTGCCCTGGATCATGGGGGCCTCTTCGATCCAAGGTGACGCGGGATCACAGAGCTATACCGTCGGAATGGCTGCGCTGTTTCTCTATCCGGCCGCCTACCAAATCCTGATCATTGCATGGGGCATCTGCCGGTGGCGCCAATGGTCGCTGCAGCGGGTATTTCTTCAGCTCATCTGGCTGAGCCTGCTGCTCTTTGCCGGCGCCATGAGCTATGCCGTGGTGCAGCTCCAGGACTATCTGCACGCTACCGCCGATCAGGTCGACGCCATTGCACAAATAGCCGTGCCGCTTGGTGCATAGAACAAAAAATCACCACGCCGATCGAAAAAGTCTGCGTGGCACCAAGGTCCCGCTGGTTCTCGTCGTCCTATGGACAACACACAAAAGGACCAGATCATGCGCATCGCACTTGCCTTCGCCCTGACCGCAGCCATTGCCAGCCCGTCATATGGTCAGATTGAAGAGAACTTTGCTCTGGCCAACAGGATTTTCGGTCAGCCAACAGCGGCCGGCGTTGTCTCGGATATTGAGGGCGAGTGGCTACCTCTCAGCACTTTGGCCAATGCCAAGGGTGCCGATCCGGATCCTGGGCTCATCGCCAGCCTACTCGACCGCATCTGCGGCAATGACCCGTCGCGCGGGGCTATCATCACCGAGATCGATGAAGGCAGCTTCGAGATGACGGCACCCAATTCTGGTGGGGACATGGTCTATCGCTTCGATTGGATCAGCGGTTCGCTCTTCCACCGCAGCTTCGATCCGGCAGCACTCTTCAGCATGCTCCGTCTCGATGCGATAGAGGGCGAACGCGGATCCGAGATGCGCGCACGCACCCTTCAAACTGCCGCGAGCCAGGTCAACCTCTACCGGGTGTCTGCAGACTTGATCGCCTTGGCTGAGCCCTATCGGACCGAAATCTACGGGCGTTGCGCGACATGACCCTGTTCATTCCTGCGTTTGCCCCGGAACAGCCCAACACCCGGAAGGAGACATAGCGATGAAGCTGATGCCCTGTCTGCTCTTCACCCTCCTCTCCGTCTCAACAACCCCGGCAGCCGCCGAAGAGAGCGCTATGGGTGAGCTCGAGAGAACTTTGAACACGATAGACAACGTGTCCGACATCGACGGTCGCTGGGTCTGGGCCAATATGTCAGCCTATGTCGAACTCGAGACCAGAAACTATGCAGGGCTGGAGGCGAAGGTGGCCCAGTTCTGCGCAGAGGATCGCTCGCTGGTCATGGCCATCGAAAGCGTCGCTGATGGCTTCGACATCGGCGTCATCGATGCGCCGCCCGGTCTGCATTGGCAATATCGGCGAAACAACACTGGCAACTACACGCTGGGTATTGAACCGGAGAGCTTTTATGGCGCCCTTGGTTACGACGAGGACCGCCCACCGAGCGAAGCGGTGATTGCCCACAACGAGAGAAATAATGGGCCCGTGACCGTTATACGCCCGAGCCAAGACATCCTGATGATTACGCAAAAGACTGGCTTCGACCTCTATCTCCAGTGTGGCAAGAGCTGAGCCTCTTTGCATTTGAGATGAGGATGTTTCCGTCCAAGCTCCGTTAGGAGGCATGCCTGCCATCAAGGCCGGCTTGCGGAGCAGTTCGCTGCGCATGTCAACCATGCAGAATGAGCCATTGCAGATCCTCATTCCCAATTTTATGTAGCTCCCTACATTATAGGGAACAACAAAATGGTGGATGAGCTGGATCTGCTCAGAACCGTCAGCCGGTTAAGTAGGGAATTGAGCGCTTCGTTCGATGTCCATCTGCGGGACATGAACCTCACGTCGGCGCGCGCCCGCGTACTTTATTTTCTGCTGCCACTCGAAACCGGCGCCAGCCAGGCTGACGTGACCAATCATCTTGGCGTTGAGCATCCGACTGCAGTCCGTATTCTCGATGGCATCGAGGCCCTTGGTTACATCCAGCGCATCCCCTCTCCCGAAGACCGGCGGGCGAAGAAAATCGTCCTGACCACGACAGGCCAGGTGATCGCCGGGAGAGTTTCAAAGCTCCTCAGCGACCTCAACCGGCAACTCATCGAGGACCTGGACAAGGCCGAAATGGAGATCGCCAACCGCGTCCTCCTGCAAATCCTCGCCCGCACCCAGGCGCTCCGCTGCGCCATTCCGGGGCAAATTAGGGCGCAAGATTTATCATGACGTCACAAGCCTCAGAATTGGCGCCTACCCCAGCGCAAGCCGCCGAGCCTGCCAACCAGCCAAGTGCACCGCCGGCCATGCCGCCCTTCGTGCCCAAGTCGCCGCTCGTTGCCGCGGTCTATATTTTCAGTTCGCTGGTTCTGGGCCTCACCCAAGGCCTGGGCCTGAACCTCATCACCGCCAACCTTCAGGGGCTGCAGGCCTCCTTTGGTGCAACCCAGTCCGAAATGGGCTGGCTGGCAGCGGCCTACTTCGCCACGAACCTGGCTGGCACGATCCTGATGTTCAAGGTGCGGACCCAGTTCGGCCTCCGCCGCTTCGCCGAGATCGGCATCGCCGCCTATGTGCTGGTAGTCATCGCCCATCTCTTTGCCCATGACCTGCAATCGGCCATCGTCGTCCGCGCCATCATGGGGATTGCGGCCGCACCGCTCAGCACGCTCGGCTTTTATTATATGCTCGAGTGGCTCCCGCCGCAGAAGAAGATGAGCATCGGCATCTGCTTTGGCATGCTCGGCTCGACGCTGGCGCTGCCCCTTGCGCGCGTCATCTCGCCCGAATTGCTGCAATTGGGCGATTGGACCGGCCTTTATGCAGTCGAACTGGGCCTCGCGCTCATTTCGCTGGCCGTCGTTTTTCTCGTGCCGCTGACCCATCCGCCGCGCGTCAAGGTTTTCGATCGCGACGACCTTGTGAGCTTCCCGCTCATGACTGTCGGCTTTGGCTGCATCGCCATCGTGCTCGGCATGGGGCGGACCCTCTGGTGGCTTGAAACACCCTGGATCGGCGTCGTGCTGGCTCTGGGCATCGGCTCGATGGCGCTCTTTTGCATCGTCGAACTGCACCGGACCAATCCGATCATTGACCTCCGCTGGCTCACCGGGCGCGACATGTTGATCTTTGCCGGCGCGCTCGTCGCCTTCCGGCTGCTGCTATCGGAGCAATCGGTGGGCGTCTTCGGCCTCTTCACCGTGCTCAACATGCAGAACGATCAGCTAATCCCGCTCTTCGCCGTCATCGGCATCGTCACCTTTGCGGCCACCGCCGTCCTCAGCATGATCATCAAGCCCCAGCGGGTGGAGATCATCCATCTCACCGCTTTGATCCTGATCGCTATCGGCAGCTGGCTCGATACCCATTCGACCACTTTGAGTCGCCCAGAGCAGTTCTATGTCAGCCAAGCGCTAATCGGCGCGGCAAGCGGGCTCTTTCTGCCCCCGGCCATGCTCAATGGCTTCATGAAGGCCCTGGCGCGCGGCCCGCAATATATCCTCTCGTTCCTCGCCGTTTTCCTGACCACGCAAAGTCTGGGCGGCCTGTTGGGTAGCGCCATCTTTTCCACCTTCGTGGCCCTGCGCGAGCAGTTTCACTCCAATGTCCTGGCGCAAGGCATTACCCTTCTCGACCCTGTGGTCGTCCAGCGCATCCAGGCCTATGGCGGCGCCTATGGCCGGGTGCTTACCGATCCGACCCAGCGCAATACGCAGGGCCTGACGCTACTGACCCAATCGCTCACCCAGCAATCCTGGGTGTTGGCCTATAACGATCTGTTTTTGCTGATTTTCTACGGCGCCCTCGCCGCGGCCGCCGCCCTTCTTCTCCATCTGGGACTACGCGCTCTGGGCTCGGCCCGAGTATCGACTGCCCCCGTCCCCGCCACCTGATTTCACGACGAAGTATCCAAAATGAAGATCAAAGACTTTCTCACATCCAAGAGCAGCTGGGCCGCCCTCATCATCGGCATCGTCGGCGTCGGCGTCGTACTCTACGCCTGGCAACTGCCGCCGTTCACGTCGACGATCGAGTCCACCAACAATGCCTTTGTGCGCGGGCGCGTCACCATGATCGCGCCGCAGCTTGCCGCCTATGTGACCGAGGTGCCAGTCACCGATTATCAGGAGGTTAAGAAGGGCGATCTCTTGGTGCAGCTCGATGACCGCATCTATCTCCAGCAGCTCGAGCAAGCCGAAGGCGCCCTGGCGCAGCAGCGCAGCGCGCTCGACAATTACGAGCAAAACCGCGCCTCCAAGCAGGCGAGCGTCGAATTTGCGCAAGCCCAGCTCGAAGCGGCCCAAGCCGCCTTCCAACGCGCCGAAGCCGATGCCGCGCGCAGCGAATCCCTGCTGGCGTCTGGGCTCTCGCCGCAATCGAGCGCCGACCAGGTTCACGCGGCGCTCCTTCAGGCTCAGTCCAGCGTGGCGCAGGCAAAGGCCAATGTGAGCATGGCCGAACAAAACCTGTCGCTGGTCGAGGGCAGCGTCCCCGCTCTCCAAGGCGCCGTCCGCTCGGCGGAAGCGGCCGTCGAATTGGCCAAGATCAATCTCGCCAATACCAAAATCGTTGCTCCGGTGGATGGCACGCTGGGTGAAGTCGCCGCCCGCATCGGCCAGTTCGTCGCCGTCGGCACGCAGCTGACCTCGGTAACACCGCCCCAACGCTGGGTCGTGGCCAATTTCAAGGAGACGCAGATGCCCGGGCTCCATGTCGGCCAGGACGTATCGCTCACCGTCGACGCCCTCGCCCATGCGGCGCTCAAAGGCCACATCGCCGAAATTTCGCCCGCCACCGGGTCCGAATTCAGCGTCATCAAGCCGGACAATGCCACCGGCAATTTCACCAAGATCGCCCAGCGCATCCCCGTCAAGATCGAGATCGACCCCGATCAGGAACTCGCGCTCCACCTCTTGCCCGGCATGTCCGTCGAGGTTGCTATCGATACTGACCCGCCACAGTCTCCCCCTGACGCGACTGCGCCGCAGGGATGATGACGGCTGAAGATCATTGGGATGTGTGTCCCCGCGCCATGAAACGGCAAGACGACATCATGCTTGCTATTACATAGGACTCCTATATATATCGACTTATGGAAACGCCGGTCACACCCAAATCACTTCCTCTTCGCATCCACGAAGGTCTTGAGCGCCTTGCGACAGCTTTGCGCGCCGATGACTGGGTTGGCGCACGTGCCGCGGGAGTCAATCCAACGCAGTTCGCCATCATGGCGTCTCTGGAAGGGCGGCCGGGTGGATTGAGCGTTCGCGATATTGCGCAACAGCTCGGGGTGTCACAGCCCTCCGCAACTGACTCGATCGGCGCGCTCGAACGCAAGGGGTACCTCTATAAGGCCCCAGCCCCCAGCGATCGCCGCTCGGTACGGATCGTCTTGACCGAACACGGCGAGGCCTCGCTTGCCTCCGCGCACGCAACACGCAGCGTTGCCGAAAGCGCCGCTGGCGCCCTTGATAGGGCCCAGCAAGAAGAGCTGCTCGTTTCGCTCGTCACCATGATCCGGCACCTTCAGGAAAGCGGCATTATCCCCATTCAACGCATGTGCGTCAGTTGCCGGTTCTTCCGGCCCTATGCGCATCAGGATGCGGCCCAGCCGCATCATTGCACTTTCGTGGACGCCGCCTTCGGCCAGCAGGACCTGCGGGTCGATTGCCGCGAACACGAAACCGCCGATCCTTCGGCCCGGGCTGCCACCTGGGCCGAATTCACCAGGGATCATACCCTCAACCCTCCAGGCATCTGAGAAAGACCACCACAAATGACCCGTTTGACCCTGTTGGCGGCGACGCTGCTGACAACCCTTTCGGCTGCGCCGAGCTTTGCCCATGACACTGGCATCCATGCCGATCCGAACGAAGCCATCATGGCCTCCTTCGACATCATCGAAACCACCATCGTCACGCATGGCGACGACGCCGTCTTCACCACTCGCGTTCGCGGCGAGGCCGGCCTCGACAAGCCCGACGCCACGGGCAAGTTCGAAGGCTCCAGCGTCTATGCCTATGTCTGGCCCACAAGCCTCAATAGCGGGGATATCGGCTTCGAGAACGATCAGGGCATCGTCGCCCTTGCCGTAACCTTCCACCCCGATTTCGACGATGCCGCCTATGGCGGGGTCAACCGTCACGTCTGGCATCCCCATTGGGTGGTGCTGGGCGAAGACGCCGCCTGCCCTGGCGGTCTCAAGGTCAACGACATCCCCGAGGGCACGACGCCCAAGGTGCCGCCGACCTGGCCCAACGTGCCGCTCCTGATCGACAGCCCCGACTATCCCACCACCTTCACCGGTGACACGGTGGAAGTCACCATTCCGGTCAAGCTCATCAGCGGCATTGCCGAAGCGAACTTTGATGGCGTCACCGCCGGTCTCAAGGTCAATGGCAACCTGCATGCGCCGCTTTTGTGCGTCGAGAACGTGTTCAAGGTCGCATCGGGCGACCTCAGCCTCCCCGGCAAGGTCAGCGCCGGCCACTAGCTGATCGAAAAGCGCCGGTCCGTCGACTGCCATCGACGAACCGGCAGTTCCCACCCTCCAGGCTATGAAGAGAAGAAACATGAGCAGAATTACCCTTATCGCCCCCGCTGAAGCAACTGGCTCGGTCGAGCAGAACTTTGCCGAGATCCAGTCAGCCTTTGGCGTCGTCCCGAATATGTTCAAGGCCGTCGGCAATTCGCCTTCGGCGCTAGCTAGCCTCTGGGGCTCGTTTGCAGCCCTTGGCGGCGGCCGCCTCGGCTCCAAGCTCGGCGAGCAGATTGCCGTCGCCATCGCCGATCGCAATGCCTGTCACTATTGCCTTGCCGCCCATACCGGCCTTGGCAAGCGCGCCGGCGCCACGGCCGAAGAAATGGCCGAGGCGCAAGCCGGCCGCTCGGCCGATCCGCGCACGGCAGCCGCTCTCAAGTTCGCACTCAGTCTCGTCGAACAGCGCGGCAGCGTCGGAAGCGATGATGTCAATGCCCTCGTCGCAGCCGGGTTTGATGAGGGAGAAATCGTCGAGATCATTGCCCATGTGGCACTCAATCTCTTCACCAACTACGTCAACGTCGCCCTCGACGTGCCCGTGGATTTCCCCGGAGTCAAGCTGACCCGCACTGCCTGAAGCCACTGGCCCGCGTTACCTGCGCGGGCCACAACTCCGTCGAGCCAAGCACGCAGCACGTGAATGGCATTTCAAGTCTGGGCAGAACTCAGCCATTTCAGATTAAGGGTGCAGTCCGCCGCTACAGCTACACCTCATCGGCCGGTCGACAGTAGATATCATACAGGGTCTCCAGCACCTTCCTGACGGGCTCCGACGCCAACCGATAAAAGATGGTCTGCCCATCGCGCCTCGTCTTCACCAGACCGAGCGCCCGCAATTTCGAAAGATGTTGTGACAGTGGTGACTGCTCCAGTGCCACGATCCGGGAAAGCTCACTGACGCTCCGCTCCTGCCCGATCAGGTTGCACACGATGAGCAACCGCTTGGTATTCGCCATGGCTGTCAGAAGCTGAGCAGCTTCCTCAGCGCGCGGCTCGAGCTCTGCAGCATTCATTGATCCAAAATCTCTCGTTTCCACGCTTGACACATTAGAACATTCGAATATGTTATATAACGAAATTGGTTATGACCAGCGCATATCAGTGCGCTGATCCAAGCACAAGCAGGCTTAATGGAAACGACATTCACGCCCCTCCAGGCCTTACTCGGCGGTTCGCTTATTGGCGCATCCGCGGTCGCCTTGATGGCGCTCCACGGCAGGATAGCCGGAATAACCGGCATCCTGACCGGGCTGGTCCTCCCCAAAGGCGACTGGGATTGGCGTCTGGCTTTCCTGATCGGTGCCATTGCGGCGCCTCTAATGATCCTGCTCCTCACTGGCTCTACCCTGCCGCTTCAGGCCGAGCTCCCATATTGGGCTATCACTCTTGGCGGCCTCTTGGTCGGTATCGGTGTGACCTTTGGCGGCGGCTGCACATCGGGCCATGGGATCTGCGGCATCGCACGGCTCGCGGCACGATCCATCCTCGCAACACTGATCTTCATGTTGACCACCTTCGTCACGGTCTTCGTGGTCCGTCACATTCTGGGAGGCTTATGATGCTCCGCATCGCGTCCGCAGGCACCATTGGCCTCGTCTTCGGTGTCGGCATCGTCATTTCGGGCATGTCTAACCCGGCGAAAGTGCTCAATTTCTTCGATCCCTTCGGCACTTGGGACCCGAGCCTCTTGCTGGTCATGGCATCGGCCCTGCTGGTCACCTTCATAGGCTACCGCTTTGTGCTACGGCGACCTGCACCCGTGTTCGATCGTACCTTCCATCTGCCGACCAAGCGCGATTTCGACATGCCGCTCATCGCAGGTTCAGCCACATTCGGCATTGGTTGGGGCATAGCTGGGTTCTGTCCTGGCGGCGCCATTCCAGCACTCGGCTCAGGCGAACCCAGCCCTTTCATTTTCGTCGCGGCAATGATCGTCGGCATTCTGATGGCCAATGGCCTCAAGGCAGCCCTGGCGCGTCGCGACGCCCTTGCGTGACGCTTCGCATTGGAAAAGAGATTTCCGTGTCCACCCAACCGATACCGTTTACACCTGACCTCTCTATCAAACCGGAAGTCGTGCCGTTTTTCGACGCGGCGACGAACACCATCAGCTATATCGTCAAGGATCCAGCATCGACCGCCTGCGCCGTGATCGATTCCGTTATGGATTTCGACTATGCCTCCGGCAAAATCGCTTCTGATGGCGCCGACAAGATCATCGCGCATATTCAGGACCACGGCTGGACACTCGAATGGCTGATCGAGACGCATGTCCATGCCGACCATCTCTCGGCGGCCCCCTATATCCAGTCGAGGCTCGGAGGAAAGCTGGGCATCGGCGACCAGATCCGCGTGGTGCAAAGCACCTTCGGCAAGATCTTCAACGAGGGCACCGCATTTCAGCGCGATGGGTCGCAGTTCGATCGCCTGTTCAAGGATGGCGATAGCTACCAGATCGGCACCTTGACGGCGCACACGCTCTTCACGCCGGGCCACACGCCAGCAGATATGGTGCATGTCATTGGCAATGCTGTGTTCGTCGGCGACACGCTCTTCATGCCCGATGGTGGCTCCGCTCGTGCCGACTTTCCCGGCGGCGATGCACGAACGCTCTATCGATCAATCCAGAGGCTGCTGACCCTGCCGAGCGAGATGCGCCTCTTCATGTGCCACGACTATGGCCCCAATGGTCGCGGCATCAGGTGGCAAACCACCGTCGCGGAGCAGCGCGACCGCAATATCCATGTGGGTCATGGCACCACTGAAGATGCTTTCGTCAAAATGCGCGAAGAGCGGGACAGCACGCTCGCCATGCCCAAGCTCATCATCCCGAGCCTGCAAGTCAACATGCGGGCTGGTCACCTTCCGCCGCCCGAAGACGACGGAAAAACCTATCTCAAAGTGCCTATCAATGGGCTCATCACCGCAAAGGAATAATCATCATGGCCATCAATAAGATCGACGACCATTTCGCCCAGAGCCCGCAGATCCAGGCCGACGATATCAGGGCCATTGCAGAGGCTGGCTACAAGGGCATCGTCTGTGCCCGCCCCGACAATGAAGATCCGAACCAGCCTTCTTTCGCTGAAATCGCCGAAGTTGCTGAACGCTTCGGGATCAAGGCCTTCCATATTCCGGTCTCTGGGCCGCTAACCGAGGGCCAACTCATCCGCTTTGAACAGGCTCGCGCCGAAACGGATGGTCCCATCCTCGGATATTGCCGCTCCGGCGGTCGCGCCGGCAGCCTTTACGCCGCATCCCTCTAAGTAAAAAGACGATGTTCCTTGAACCCCTGCAATATCTTCTTGGCGCCTTCTCGGGTAGCCTAGTGGGCTTCACGCTCGGCCTCTTCGGCGGCGGCGGGTCGATCCTCGCTGTGCCGCTGATGGTCTATCTCGTGGGGGTTCCGGTCGCTCACATGGCTATCGGCACGAGCGCATTTGCCGTCGCGGCCAACGCTGCCACCAATCTTATTACTCATGCCCGCAAGGGCAATGTGATCTGGCGCTGCGCCCTGATGTACACAGTCGCCGGTATCGCCGGGGCCTTCATCGGCTCGACGCTCGGCAAAGCGATGGATGGTGAAAAGCTGTTGTTCCTCTTCGCCATTCTGATGCTGGTCGTGGGCGTGCTGATGTTTCGTGGCAGGGGAAATCCCGGCATTCCAGGAGCCACCTGCAACAGGGAGAAGGCACCCAAAGTTTTGGGTTATGGTGGCATAACTGGCGCGCTTTCTGGATTCTTCGGTATCGGCGGGGGTTTTTTGATTGTACCCGGCCTCGTCGCCTCAACCGGGATGCCTATTCTAAACGCCATCGGATCTTCGCTCCTGGCTGTCACCGCCTTTGGCCTAACGACAGCTTTGAGCTACGCCTTTTCGGGCCTGGTTGATTGGCCTCTCGCTGCCATATTCATCGGAGGTGGTGCCCTAGGCGGTCTTGCCGGCACTAGGGCCGCAAGCACACTTGCCAGCAAAAAAGGGATGCTCAATGTGGCATTCGCCGCCCTAATACTTGTCGTCGCCGGCTACATGGCCGCGGAGACGGTTGGCGCGATTCTATAGTCTGAACAGGGTCGCCTGACCTTGCCCTACTGCTTTGGGATGAGCAGCGGACTGGCGGCATAGAGCGAGGTGACGTGAAAGCCGACAATACAGCGGCCCGAGCCACAAATTCGACGACGATGAGATTGTCCCTTGAGGTCCTTCGAGAGCGATATTTCTCGATCCGCCAAGCTTGTCCGCACATCGTTCGTCATATGATGAGCGGGTCTTGGCAAGGAGGATAGTATGCGCAGCCGTTCCCCGAAGATGAACTTATCGAGCGATATCCGCACGACGCTCAGCTGGGTGGCGCGCAATGAAAGTCAGACGACACAAATTCCCACCGGCCGCTTCTACTTTTGGAAAGTTCGTCTTCATGACCGAAAGACCGCAATAGGGTCGTCAATAGCCACCTTGGCCATTGCTACACCAGCCCCACACGCACTCTTGAAGTCTTGCGACCCACTTCAGCCGCAAGATGCAAATCTCACGCAGGGCCTCCGGCCGTCGAGGTGGAGCACTCAGTCCCCACATTCCATCGTCTGACTAACGTACCGCAATCCGATATAAAACGACTTCTACAAAACAGGTCGCGACAAAAACGTATCAATCGCTGGACAAGTCCGTGGTAGCATTAGCCTATTGTTAGGCACTAGCTTTCAAGTCGTGGAAGACGGGCAAACCCGCACACGCTGAAACCAAGCTTCAAAAGCATTGGTCTCATGGGAGGATTGTCGTGCAACCGGATCTCGAACTCGTCCGTATCGGCGAGACGGAATCGTTCAAGGCGTGGGAACACGGCTATCCGTTTCATACGGTGCGCTGGCATTTCCACCCAGAATATGAACTACACCTCGTCTGTGCCACGTCCGGCCGATACTTCATTGGCGATTTCATCGGCCAGTTCGCTCCGGGCAATCTTGTCCTTGTCGGACCTAACCTGCCGCACAACTGGGTCAGCGAACTCGCTGACGAAACGACTATCCCCTTGCGCAGCCGCGTCATGCAGTTCACCGAGGATTTCGTCAGCCGCATGATCGGCTGCTTTCCCGAACTCGCCGCCGCACGAAAACTCTTTAAGCGCAGCAGTTCCGGCGTCCTTTTCAGCCAAACCACCTCCGAGCGCGTCGCCGATCTCATGCGCCGGATTGTCCTCGCAACGGGCACCGAACGCATCGCACTCTTTCTCGGCATCGTCGCCGCGCTCGAAGCCGACCGCTATGCACAGACCCTGACCAGCCAGCATTACCTGCCTGATCCGTCGGGCTTCATGTCGACCGGCATCAACGAGGTTCTGGCCTATATCAACGAGAACCTCACCGAAGTGCTCGACGAGGCGACCCTGGCTAACCTCGCCGGCGTCACCCCTTCGACCCTCTCGCGCAGTTTTCGGCGCCACACCGGCCAATCGCTCACCAAATACGTCAACCGGCTGCGCGTTACGCTCGCCTGCCAGCTGCTGATGTCGTCCGATTTCGCCACCGTCACAGACGTCTGCTACGCCTCCGGCTTCAACAACGTCTCCAATTTCAACCGGCAGTTCCTGGGTTTGCGCGGCATGACGCCGACACAATTCCGGCGACTGCTCCTTGAAAACAAGAGTTTTGAGGAGGCTGCATGAACGCTGTCTCCTCACCTTGGGGCCCCGCCTAGCCCGGCCCCAGTCTGACTGAAACCTAGCCATCCATTCGCAACCGCAAGCAACCGGCGGATCGAGACAGTGCGTCTTGATCGCAGGAGGACGGTCTTTGCCAAGCGAATGGCCCCGACCCGACATCTCGTCGGATTTTTTAAGAACCGTCTCTGGAGGAGAAACATGAATACTATCGCTCTCAAGACTGCCGCCGCCCTTGCCATTGCCATGGCTGGCGCCGGCGCTGCCCAGGCCGCGACCACCGTCGCCTTCCTGATGCCCGACCAGGCTTCGACGCGCTACGAAGAGCACGATTGGCCCGGCTTTGAAGCCGCCATGAAAGAGCTCTGCGCCGATTGCACGCTGATCTACCAAAACGCCAATGCCGACGCCGCTCTGCAACAGCAGCAATTCAACTCGGTGATCGCTCAGGGCGCGACCATCATCGTGCTCGATCCGGTAGACTCTGCCGCTGCAGCCGCGCTCGTCGAGATCGCCCATTCTCAGGAGGTGAAGGTCATCGCCTATGACCGTCCGATCCCTGATCTGCCGGCCGACTATTATGTCTCCTTCGACAATGAAGGCATCGGCAATGCCATCGCGCAGTCGCTGGTCGATCATCTCAAGGCCGAAGGCGTCGCCGAGGGTTCGGGCGTTCTTCAGGTCAACGGCTCGCCAACCGACGCGGCTGCCGGCCTCATCCGCGACGGCATCGACAAGGCGCTCGATTCCTCTGGCTATGAGACCCTGGCCGAATTCGATACGCCGGATTGGGCGCCTCCCGCAGCCCAGGAATGGGTAGCCGGCCAGATCACTCGCTTCGGCGACAAGATTGTCGGCGTCGTTGCGGCCAATGACGGCACGGCCGGCGGCACCATTGCGGCCTTCAAGGCTGCCGGTGTCGATCCCGTCCCGCCGGTTTCTGGCAATGACGCAACCATCGCTGCGCTCCAGCTGATCATCGCTGGTGATCAATACAACACGATCTCCAAGCCCTCCGAGATCGTGGCCCGTGCTGCGGCCGAAGTGGCCGTCAAGCTGATGAATGGCGAGACGCCGGAAGCTACCCACACGCTCTACGAAACGCCCTCGCAGCTCTTCACCCCCGCCGTCGTCACCGCCGAAAACATCAAGGCGGAAATCTTCGACAAGGGCATCCAGACCGCTGCCGAAGTGTGCACCGGCGAATATGCCGACGCCTGCACGGCTCTAAGCATCAAGTAACGGGTCCCCAGGCTCCGCCCTCGGGGGCGGGGCCGCATTCACGAGGCAGCATCATGATCCAATCGAGCCAACCGCAAACCGAGCCGATCCTGAGGCTGCGCGGCGTTTCCAAGAATTTCGGGGCCGTCTCGGCCCTCACCGATATCGAACTCGACATCCATCCCGGCGAAGTCGTCGCCCTTGTCGGCGATAATGGCGCAGGCAAGTCGACGCTCGTCAAAATCCTTGCCGGCGTCTTTCAGCCCAGTGCCGGCACCATCGAATATCTGGGCAATCCGGTGAGCCTCAGTGGTCCTGGTAAGGCGCTGGAATTGGGCATTGCCACCGTCTTCCAGGATCTTGCGCTCTGCGAAAACCTCGATGTCGTCGCCAACCTCTTCCTCGGCCATGAGCTTGCCCCCTGGCAACTCGATGAAGTCGGCATGGAATTGCGGGCATGGTCGCTCTTGCGCGAACTTGCTGCCCGCATTCCCTCGGTTCGCCAGCCCATAGCCTCGCTCTCGGGCGGCCAGCGCCAGACGGTCGCCATTGCGCGCTCCTTGCTGCTCGAACCCAAAATCATCATGCTCGATGAGCCCACGGCCGCGCTCGGCGTTGCTCAGACCGCCGAAGTGCTCAACCTTATCGAGCGCGTCCGCGATCGCGGCCTCGGGGTGATCATCATCAGCCACAATATGGAAGACGTGCGCGCCGTCGCCGATCGTATCGTCGTCTTGCGCCTCGGGCGCAACAACGGCGTCTTTACCGCCGACACCGCCCATCAAGACCTCGTCGCTGCCATTACAGGCGCCAGCGAAAACGCCGTCACCCGCCGCCAGAAATCGCGCGCTGAAGGCGCCGCCACCAGAGAGGCCGGACTATGACCACTCCCGATCCACAAACCTCGTCGACTCTCGACCGTGCCGATAGCCGCGTGCGCAATGACGACAGCTTTGCCGGCGCCTGGCGCGGATTTATCGATCGCGTTCGCTCCGGCGACCTCGGCATGCTGCCGGTCATGGTCGGTCTCGTTCTCATTTCAGTCGTTTTCACCGCGCTCAACCCGGTCTTTCTCGCGCCCAACAACCTCGTCAACCTGCTCTTTGATTGCGCAACGGTTGGCGTCATTTCCCTCGGGATCGTCTGCGTCCTGATGCTGGGCGAAATCGATCTCTCTGTCGGGTCGATGAGCGGTTTGGCTTCCGCGATCATCGGTGTCCTTTGGGTCAACACCGGCATGCCTCTACCCGTCGCCATCATCGCAGCACTGGCGACAGGCGCCTTTGTCGGCTTTGTCTACGCCATCTTTTACACCCGGCTCGGCATGCCTAGTTTCGTCGCGACCCTTGCCGGGCTCCTGGCCCTCCTCGGCCTGCAGCTCTATCTCCTCGGCGCCACGGGCTCGATCAACCTGCCCTTCCAGTCCGATCTCGTCCGCTTTGGCCAGACCATGATCATGCCAGATTGGCTTTCCTACCTCTTGGCAATCCTCCCCGGCGCCGTCATCGCCATCACTGGCTGGCGCACCAGCCAGCGCCGTGTCGCTGCGGGGCTTTCACCGCTCGCCATGCAGATCGTTTTTGCCAAGGCAATCATCCTCACGCTCGCTCTGGGTTTTGCGGTCTGGTACCTCAGCCTCGGTCGTGGTCTGCCCTGGATGTTCGCGCTCTTCGTGCTGATCGCAGTTGCGCTCAATTATGGCCTTACGCGCACTCAGTGGGGACGATCGATGTTCGCCGTCGGCGGCAATCGCGAAGCCGCTCGCCGCGCCGGCATCAATGTCAACCGCATCTACACCTCGGCTTTCATCCTCTGTTCGACCCTGGCTGCAGCCGGCGGCATCCTCGGTGCATCCCGCCTCGCCTCTTCGAGCCAGCAGGCCGGCACCGGCGACGTCAATCTCAATGCCATTGCCGCAGCCGTCATCGGCGGCACCAGCCTCTTCGGCGGCCGCGGCAGCGCCTGGTCGGCCGTGCTGGGCATCATCGTCATCCAGGCCATCTCCAATGGCCTGACCCTTCTCAACCTCTCGTCGTCCCTGCGCTACATGATAACCGGCGCCGTGCTCGCCATTGCCGTCATCGTCGACTCGCTGGCTCGCCGTAGCCGCGTCAGCCATGGCCGCGCCTGACTATTTTGGAGACCACAAAATGACCCAGAAACTTGGCGGCAAGGTCGCTGCCGTAACGGGGGCCGCCTCGGGCATCGGGCTCGAATGTGCGCGCGCCATGCATGCCGAAGGCGCAAAGGTTGTGCTTATCGATCGCGACGCCGCACGCCTCGACGCGCTGGTGGACGAAATGGGCGAAGGCGCCTTCGCCCTCAAGATCGACCTTTTTGATCATGGACAAGTGGATGGTCTGGGCGAAGCGATCCGCGCCAAGGCCGGCGGGCTCGATATCTTCCACGCCAATGCCGGCTCCTATGTCGGCGGCCCGGTCGTCGATGGTGACCCCGATGAGTGGGAGCGCATGCTCAACCTCAATATCAACGCCACCTTCCGCGCTGTCCGCTCTGTTCTGCCCCATCTTGTCGCTCAGAAATCGGGCGATATCGTCCTCACCAGTTCCATAGCCGGCTTTGTTCCTGTGGTGTGGGAGCCGATCTACACTGCATCGAAATTTGCGGTTCAAGCCTTCGTCCACACACTCCGCCGACAGGTGGCCCCCGAAGGCGTGCGCGTCGGCGCTGTCGCCCCCGGCCCTGTCGTGACGGCGCTCCTCAAGGATTGGCCAAAGGCCAAAATGGACGAAGCCCTTGCCAATGGCAGCCTCATGCAGCCGACGGAAGTCGCCGAAGCCGTGCTCTTCATGGTCACGCGCGCCAAGGGCGTCACGGTGCGCGACCTCGTTATCCTGCCCACCACTGTCGATCTCTGAAGGATATAAAATGACCACCGAGGCTCGGTATTTTGTCGGCATTGACGTCGGAACCGGCAGCGCCCGCGCTGGGGTTTTCAATGCCGACGGACACATGCTGGCCTCGGCCAAACGCGACATCGCCATCTTTCACGAGACAGGCAATATCGTCGAGCAGTCGGGCAACAACATCTGGAATGCCATATGCGCATCGGTCCGCGAGGCCGTGGAGGCAAGCGGCGTCCTGCCCTCTTCGGTCGCCGGGATCGGTGTCGACGCGACATGCTCGCTCGTGGTGGTCGGCGCGAACGGGAAACCGCTTGCCGTCGGTCCTTCGGAGGACCCCGAGCGCAATATTATCGTCTGGATGGACCATCGGGCCGCCGAGCAGGCGAGGCGGATTACCCACAATGGGCATGATGTGCTGCGCTATGTGGGCGGAACCATCTCTCCGGAAATGGAAACGCCAAAGCTGCTGTGGTTGAAGGAAAACCGCCCGGAAACATTCGACGCCGCCGAGCATTTCTTCGATCTGGCCGACTATATCACCTGGCGCGCCAGCGGCAGCCTTGCGCGATCCTCTTGCACGGTGACGTGCAAATGGACTTACCTTGCTTATGAGCGTCGCTGGGATCCCACTTACTTCCGGGCCATCGGTCTTGATGCTTTGGCCGATGAGGGTTTTGCCCGTATCGGCACCGAAGTGGTTTCACCGGGAACGCGGATTGGCGGTCTGATGGAGGAGGCGGCAGATCAACTGGGCTTGCCGGCAGGGACGGCGGTGGGCTCCGGCCTGATCGACGCACATGCAGGCGGGGTTGGGACAGTCGGCGCTCTCGGAACGCCCGAGGAGAATATGGCCTATGTCTTTGGTACATCATCCTGCACGATGACAACGACCCAAAGCCCGGCCTTTGTCCCCGGGGTCTGGGGGCCGTATTTCGATGCCATGGTTCCCGGCTTCTGGTTGAACGAAGGCGGTCAATCGGCCGCAGGCGCGGCCATCGATCGCTTGGTCTCCCTTCATCCCGCCAGTGGAGAGGCCAGCAAAAGAGCCGCAGAACTTGGGTTGTCGTTTCTTTCTTATCTGTCGCACCTCGCCATAGGGCAATCCGCCTTGGCCTCTGACGCGATCGGCCTCGCGGATGGTGTCCACGTCGTCCCGGAATTCCTCGGAAACCGTGCCCCCTTTGCCGATGCCGACACCCGCGCAGTCATCGCCGGGCTCGGCATGGACCAGTCGGAAGCGAGCCTTGTCGCCCTCTATGTCGGCGGGCTCAGCGGCATCGGCTATGGTCTCAGGCAAATCATCGAAATCCAAGAGAAACACGGCGCGCCCATAAAGCGGATCGTGATCAGCGGCGGCGCCGGCCAGGACAATCTGGTACGACAAATTCTTGCAGACACCTCCGGCGTGCCGGTGGTCGTAACCGAGGCCAAGGAGCCGGTTCTGCTCGGATCTGCGATATTGGCGTCGATGGCCGCAGGGCACTTCCCGGACCTGACGGCTGCAATGTCCAAAATGACCCGCGCCGCTGCCACCTTCGAGCCAAACGATAGTGTCCGGCAAGTGCACGAAAAGCGGTTCGCCGTTTTCGTAAACCTACAGGCGATAGCTCGATCGCCGGAGGCAAGGCATAGTGCAACCTAGCGCCAGTCGCCACCTTCTCGCAGTGATTTAGGTCTTTGTCGGCGGCGCCGTTTCTCGAGTTCCGCCGACCTTTGCCGTCTTGCGAAACCGTCCGATGTTTTGTGGTACGCGACTATTTCAAGTCAGGTCCCCATGGTGGAACGATGCGCCCAGCCGGTCATGCGCTTTTCGATCCAAGCCATGACCGCATACATGGCGATGCCTTCAACGGCCAGCATGAGAAGACCCGCAAAGACCAGCGGCACGTTGAAATTCGATTGTGCCGAGGCCATCATGTTGCCGAGGCCCGAATTGGACGCCACCGTTTCGCTGACGACCGAACCGACAAAGGCCAACGTGATCGCCACTTTCAGCGAGCCGAAGAAATATGGCATCGACCGCGGAATGCCGACCTTGAGCATGATGTCCATTTTCTTCGCGCCGAGGGCGCGCAGCACGTCCTCGGTTTCCGGTTCGATGGTCGCTAGGCCCGTCGCGACATTGACCACGATCGGGAAAAACGAAATCAGAAACGCCGTCAGCACGGCCGGCACGGTCCCGATGCCGAACCAGATGACAAGGATCGGCACCAGTGCCACCTTGGGAATGGCATTGAACCCGACCATTATGGGGTAGAGCCCGGCATAAATGGTCTTGGACCAACCGATGAAAAGCCCGATTCCGAGCCCCGCGACAACCGCGATCATGAAGCCGAGCACAGTGGTGTAGAGCGTCTGCACCGAGTTCTTCCAAATCGGCGACCAGTACTGCACGATGGCCTCGAACACTCGCGTTGGCGTCGGCAAAATAGTATGCGGCAGCCCGGACAGGCGAACGCCAATCTCCCAGATAACGAAGAGCCCGATCGTATAAAGCACCGGCGCGAGCCGCACCCAATTGAGCTTGAAGACCGGCTTTGGCGCAGCCGCAACCGGCGCAGGTGTTTCCATCGTCGTCATACTGCGGCCCTCGCCGTTGCGATTTCCCCGTGCAGCCGCTGCACCATTTCATTGAACGCCGGCTCGTAGAGCAGGTCCAACTGCCGTGGCCGCTCAAACGGCACCTCGTGCTCGGCAATCACCCTGCCCGGCCGCGCCGACATGACGACGACCTTATCGGCCAGGAACACACTCTCGCGCAGATCATGAGTCACGAGCACGATAGTGACATCCTGGCTCGCATGGAGGTCCCGGATCACGCACCAGAGTTCTTCGCGCGTAAAGGCATCGAGCGCACCGAACGGCTCATCGAGCATCAGCAATTCCGGTTCATGGATCAGCGCGCGGCACAGATTGGCCCGCTGCTGCATGCCGCCCGAAAGCTGCCAGGGGAATTTGTCGCCAAATCCCTTCAGCCCCACAGTCTCCAGCAGTTTCTCGGCCTTCGCGACATATTCAGCCTTATGGCTGCGCAACCGACGCCGGTGTCTCTCGACGATCTCGAGCGGCAGCAGAATATTTTCGAGCGTCGTCCGCCAAGGCAGCATGGTCGGGTTCTGAAAAGCCATGCCGACGATCGAAACAGGCTTGGTCACCTGACTATTGGCGACGATCACCGCCCCGTTCTGAGGAATATGCAGCCCCGTCGTCAGCTTCATCAGTGTGGATTTGCCGCAACCCGAGGGCCCGACCACCGCGACGAATTCGCCGCGATTGATTTTGAGGTTAAGCCCGCTGACCGCCAGCGTGCCGTCCGGCCCGCCATAGCGCATGTCGACGTTTTCGATGGAAACAAGCGGTGAAGCCATGCCGGTGCTCCAGAAGAAAGAGAGGTCTGCCCGGACCGTCCCCGTTCCCTCGAAAGAACGGTCCGGGCAGATGACCCAGGCGCCCTTTCGCCTGGGAATATCGCCACCAAAGAGTTACGGCAGCATGCGCTCTGCAGCCGGCGGCAGATATTGTGCATCGAACACATCAGCGGCAGTGACATTGCCCTTGAGGCCCATCGAGATCTTCAGCGTGTCGATGGATGCGGCCAGGCGCGCCTCATCAATCCCGCCAAAACCGTGCTCGACCACATAGGGCGTCTTGATGTTCATCTCGTTCGCCATGGTCAGGCGCGCGGCTTCGGTGTCGATATTGAGCGTCTCATTGCGCGCCAATACGGCAGCGGCGCCTGCTGCCGGATCAGCCACGGCATCGGCAAAACCCTTGGCGAGCGCCCGAACAAACCCCTTCACGGCCTCCGGATTTTCCTCGGCAAAGGCCTCGTTGACCATGATCGCATTGCCATAAAGATTGAGCCCGTGATCGGCAAAAAGGATGGTCGAGATATCGTCGTCCGGCACGCCATTGGCCTTAAGGTTGAGGATCACCGAGAAGGCAAAGCCAAAAACACCATCGACGTCGCCTGAAGCCAGCATCGGTTCGCGCACCGGAAAACCGATCGACTCGATGGTGATGCCCGAAGTGTCGATCCCCGCCGCTTCGACGAAAGCAGGCCATTGCGCAAAGGCGCCATCGGGCGGCGGCGCGCCGAGCTTCTTGCCTTCGAGCGATTTCGGATCGTCGGTGATCCCGAGAGATTTGCGGCCGATGACCGAGAATACCGGTTTATCATAGACCATCATGATGGCCTTGACCGGCTGGGTGTTGTCCTCGTCGAGAAACTTGATCAGCGAATTGATGTCGCCGAAGCCAAACTGGTAAGCGCCGGTGGCGACGCGCGGAATGGCCTCAACCGACCCATTGCCGGTATCGATGGTGACATTAAGTCCCTCGTCGGCAAAATACCCCTTGTCCTGCGCCAGCAGAAACCCTGCTGCTGGCCCTTCGAACCGCCAATCCAAAGTCAGCTTGACGTCGGTTTGCGCCAATGCAGGCACGGCGAAAATCAGAGAACTGAAGAGAGTAGCGGTCGCCAGAAGGCGAGGCGTGAGCATGGGTCTTCTCCGTGTTTGTTGGACACAAACAACCAAGACAAATTCATGCGCGCAAGTGGAAACTGATTAAAATTAGCGCTGAAATCATATATGCATATTTTTTAGGCTGCAGTGCTAAAAAGTGGCCGTCATAGTTTGGGCTACGCACCATTTTGGCGCGCCATCCGTGTGAAAATCTGGATCGCAGGTCAGGGTCGCCCCAGACTGATCTTGGGCTTACGCAAGCGCCGAAAAAGCCCGCGCTTCGTGAAAGCTTCGAAAATCTCTTCGGGACCCTCTGGATCCAAAACCTCGTGGTCCGCGAGCCATGCCTCGACGGCGCTTAAATCCTCAGGAGCGTATGGGATCAGAGATTTGCCATCGTTACGCAGGCCTTCGATGGCACCGATCAGCCCTCGCGCGTTCACCTCCCGCTCGATGATGTCGGGCGAAACGGCAAGATGCTCGCCGAGTAAGCTGTTGCGAATGGCCCTGACCGTTTCACTGACAGCTTCATTCTGAGCAAATGTCGCATCGATAGTGACGTCGCATTCGGTATCGAGGCGCATCGAGCGATTGTTCAGATTTGACGAGCCGATGCGTACGACCTCGTCATCGATGATAAGGATTTTAGCGTGAACGTAGATTGGCTCGCCGCCACTGGTGGCCGGCGTGTAAATTCGAAAGCGCCCATGCGTGTCCAACCGGTTCAGCGCCTGATAAAGGCGAGCACGGGCGGTATCCATCGCCAGGGGCTCCAGCCAACCTTGCGCGCTATCGGGGTTGATGACGACGATTTCGGGTCCATCGGCCTCCTGGAGGCGCTTCGCCATTGCTTCAGCCACCCGCCGCGACGCGAAATATTGGCTTTCGGCATAGATGTAGCGTTTTGCCCTGGCAATCTGGTCGAGATACAGGTGCTCGATCTCAAGAACTGACGGCCGGCCGTCGATCTCAGGCGCAGAACGAGAGACTGCGATGGGCACATCAACGAATTGCGCATCGAGAGCGTCAGGCCAAGGCGATTGCTGCTTGCTCAGTTCTGGCATTGGCCTTCCTCCGGCCGTGATCCATCGATCGCGTGCGATGTCGGCGAGTGTGCGTGCAATCGGCCCTTCCAATGCCGTTGTGGCGTCATGCCAGGGTTTGTGCGGCTTGCCATTCGGACGCACGCGGCGCGGGTCTTCGTGTATATGGTCGCGTGTGTCCCAGCGGTCCTCGGTCATGTCGATGCCGCCACAAAAGGCCAGCGCCTCGTCGATGACGACGATCTTTTGGTGGTGCGAGGCCGCTGGCGGATGGGCTCCATCGAGCTTGGTGTGAATACGTCTATGGCTCATCCATTTGAAGACGGTGAAAATGGTGGAGCCGCGAGCCAGCATCTTGAGGGCACCTAGATCCCAACGCAGCAGAAAGACTTCAAGTTCAGGGTTCTGCTGAACCAGCCAATAGATGAAGTCGCCGACTTTTTCAGGCGCACCATCGTTCGTGGGAGCGCCCAACCGGATGCGGGCATCAAAGTCCCAACCGATCAACACGATGCGCTTTTTCGCCTTCAGCATCGCCGCTCGCGCAACGCGGAAATAGTCATCCGCATCGATGATGACAGAAGCCCGCGTAGCGGTCTCGACCCGATAACAATTGACGCCTGGTAGAAGCGGGGCGCCACCGTCTCGCCGAACCATCCATTCATCCTTTATCGGCAGCGCCCAAGGCTTGGCTACGGAACAGCGATCGCATCCCGATCGATCGCGATCAGAACGAATGTCTACCCATTAGGTTTCCATAGCCTGAGCCGGCCGCCCTCGAAGTTGCGACAGCCTTTTGCAACGTCAAAGCACGATCAAAATCACCCTTGGAGTTCGTAGGGACAGTCCGCAACGCGCCCGGTCGTTTAGACTGCCAATCCGATGTCCTCCAAACAGTTGGTCTGCTGAAATCGAGACAGTGGCAAATGGGGTTGATCGCCAACTCCGCGACGGTTCAGAACTCCTCGATTCCACCGCGAAGCAGTCGAAGCAATTCTGCATTCGAACCAATCTCTATGCACGTTGCGCTACCCTGCCCGCTCTCGAGCGCCAGCCTATCTTCTGGTCCAAATACTTCATCGTATCGAAGGGTCCAGCGGAGAAGTTGGATCCGAATGCCATCCCGACGAAGCACGCGAGATAGCCGGAGCCACACCGGTGGCACCATTCGAATAATAGCGTCAGCGCGTTGAACCCGATCTATATAGGTTCGGCTGTTGCCACCCTCGATGATCCACTTTTCTTGCGCCGTCAGCTGGCGTACGCGTGCATCGATATCGTCTGGAGCTCGCAGGTTTCCAAGCGAATCCCACACCTCGTCATCAACGGCATGGACGGGTAGTTCATAACGACGACCAAGACGTCGAGCGAGCCAGGTCTTGCCTGATCCAGGGCCGCCGATAATCATGATCCTGCGTATAGCCATCGCTCTGACTTAGCACGCGGCGTCATCACTCGCATGTCCGGTCCACGCAAAACCAAATCCAGTGGGAATGGCCGAAACGGGGTCGCAACGTGCCACTGCATCTGTGGCAACGGGCGTTATCGGACATTTCCCCGATTGCCCTACTCCGCCACCAAGCGGCTTCCCCCCAAGAATGAGAGGTCGCACGAGACAATTTTTTCATCGAGACAGGCTCGCCGCATGAGCGTCGTTGTAGGGCTGACATTCGTAAAGATTGCAAACGGTCCCACTCGCCGCCCAGAAATGCCGCTTGGCGCCGCGGGGCACCGTGAGCATCCGACTGACTGGCTCTCAGCCTCCTCTAGCTTGCCCCCTCTACTCGGTGAAAACCTTTTTGCGTTGATGCGGACAGCGGGTAGAGCCATCAGGATCAGCGCGAGAGCGCCCTGATGAATATCACCCGTTTCTGCGACCCCGTTCACCGGGGCCCGAACCAGGCAGCCGACATCAGTTCGCCAGCCTCTTCACCTTACCTCTGACGTAAGAAGGCTTGCGTTCTGCGACCAGCAGCGCATAAGGTGCCCATATCCACAGGGGTGCTCCGTAGGTCGGGGCTGAGATGAGGGCGGGAAGCCTTCGGACCCTATAGCTGATCTGGGTAATACCAGCGGAGCGAGGCGGGCCATGTTTTCGGGCGCACAGATATCCCTATACCCAATGACCGACGATTTCGTCGGCGTCATCATCAGTGCTTTGGGCGCGCTCGATCCCTATCGCGACCAGTTGCGCATTGAAACCGACGACATTTCCACCCTGCTCGTCGGTCCGCCCGAAGTGCTGTTCCCGGCCATGCGCGATCTCTTCAGCGCCACCGCCCGGACCGGCAAACATTGCGTGCTCTCGGCCACCATTTCGCGCGGCTGCCCCGGCGAGCCCGACGATCCCATCTGCAATTCGACCCAATTCGACGACACCGCCGCGCCCTTGGCCGAACGGCAGGCCGCGGCGCTGACTGCGGTACAAAATGCCCCCCACATCGGCGTGTTCTCTGTGGTCCAGTTCTCGCTTTACGTCCTGGGCCAAGGCAACCATATGGACGAAATCTATGGCTGCATCGACTTCCTCAAGCACTCGGGCACCTTCGAGAAGTCCAAGCATTTCGCCACCAAGCTCAGTGGCGATACCGGCGCGCTCTTTGCCACCATCGAGCAGGCCTTCTGCCGCTTCGGCCCGCCGCAAGGCCACGTCACCATCGATCTGACGGTTTCAGCCAACAGCCCCAGCGCGCGCTGAACCCAAGGGCCATTCATGTCCATTACCGCCCCGTCGCGACAATTCGCGCGCTTTATCCGCCATGCCGGCCCGGCCATTGCCTCAGTCTCCGCGCTGATCCTGGCCTGGGAGACCTATGTGCAACTTTGGGGCATTTCGCCTACCGCCCTGCCAGCGCCCACGCGCATCATCGTCCAGGGTTACGAGCAGCGCGAAGCCCTCACCGGCCATACGATCGCAACGCTTCAGGCGACCACATTCGGCTTTGCGTCCTCCCTCATCGTCGCCCTTCTCTTTTCAATCCTGATCGACTTTTTTCGGCAGCTGCGCCGGGCGCTGTTTCCCCTATTCATCATCACGCAGACCCTGCCGCTGGTCGCCATCGCGCCACTGATTGTGCTGTGGTTCGGCTTTGGTCTCACACCCAAAATCGTGCTGGTCGCGCTCGTCACCTTCTTCCCCATGCTTGTCGCCCTAACCCAGGGTTATGAAGCCACCGACCGCAATATCTCAGCCCTGCTCGCCTCAATGGGTGCCTCCCGCTGGCGCATTTTCGTTATGGCCCGCCTGCCCTCGGCACTGCCTTATTTCTTTGCGGGCCTGCGCATTTCCATCACCTATGCCGTGGTGGGCGCCATCTTTGCCGAATATGCCGGCGCAGCCCGGGGCCTTGGCATCTATATCCTCAATGCCAAGAACAATTTCCGCCCCGATCTCGTCCTCGCGGCAGTCTTTGTCAGCGCCACGCTCACGCTGCTGCTTTTTGGCGCCACCGTACTCTTGCAGCGCGCCGCCATGCCGTGGGCCCGGCTGACGGAGGCCCGTCCATGAGCCGGCCACGTCTCGACCTCAAAAACTTGCGCAAAGGCTTCGGGCCCACCGACGTTCTCGCCGATATCAATCTCAGCGTTCAGCCCGGCGAATTTGTCTCGATCCTCGGCCCTTCCGGGGCCGGCAAATCCACCATCCTGCAATTGCTGACCGGCGCCATCGCGCCCGATGGCGGCCAGATGCTGCTCGATGGCCAACCGCTCACGCCAGCGCAGCATCGCTTCGCCTTCATGCCGCAAGGCGATGCGCTCATGCCCTGGCGTCGCATCATCGACAACACCACGCTTGGTCTTGAAGTCCAGGGTCTCGGCCGCCAGGCCGCCCGTGCCAGGGTTATCCCGCTCTTTGCAGAATTCGGCCTTGCCGGGTTCGAAAACCATTATCCCGCCCAGCTATCCGGCGGCATGCGCCAACGCGCCGCCTTGCTGCGCACAGTCGTCCAGCAACGCCCAATGCTGCTGCTCGATGAGCCCTTCGGCGCTCTAGATGCCCTCACCCGCGCCCAGATGCAGCGCTGGCTCGCCGACATGTGGACCCGACATCGCTGGACTGTGCTGCTGATCACCCATGATGTGCGCGAGGCCGTGCTGCTCTCGGACCGCATCTATGTGCTGTCGGCCCGCCCGGCCTGCGTCGCCCACCATTTTCAAGTGCCCCTTGATCACCCACGCCACAGCGTCGGGTCACCCGAGCTTGCGGCCCTCGAAGCTCGAATTTTGCAGACCCTGCTCAATCCGGAGGACTAATTCATGCCCATTTCCCGTTTGATGATAGCGCTCGGCCTCGCCGTCAGTCTGGTCGCAACCCCGGCCCTTGCCCAGGGCACACCCGTCTCCATTGCGCTCGACTGGACGCCCAATACCAATCACATCGGCCTTTATGTTGCCAAGGCCAAGGGCTTTTACGAGGAGGCTGGGCTCGCCGTCGAGATCCTGCCCTATACCGATACATCTGCTGGTACGCTGGTCGCCAATCAGGTCGCCGATTTCGGTATTCTGGGCTCTATCGGCCTTTTCACGCAGCGCACCGCCGGGGCCGATCTGGTGGCAACCTATGCCCTGGTCCAGACCGAAACCGGCCGCCTCGTCTTCAATGCCGCCCAGCAGGACATCCAGTCTCCCAGAGATCTCGATGGCAAAATCTATGGCGGCTTCGGCAGCGCATGGGAGAGCGCCCTGATCGACACGATCATCCGTCATGATGGCGGTAAGGGCGAGTTCGAGACCGTCACCCTTGGCACCTCCGCCTATGAAGCGCTTGCCAATGGTGCCGTCGATTTCACCCTCGAAGTCTACACCTGGGAAGGCATTAAAGCCGAGCGCGACGGCCCCGCCCAGCGTTCCTTCCGCTACGCCGATTTCGGCGTGCCCGACCAGCACACCAATTTCATTAGCACCAGCAATGCCTACCTTGCCCGCAACGCGGACACCGCCAAAGCGTTCATCACGGCCAGCCAGCGCGGCTATGACTATGCCATCGCCCATCCCGACGAGGCTACTGACATTCTCGTCGCAGCCAATGCCGATATGTTGCTCGACCGGGACTTTGTCCGGGCCTCGCTGGAGGCCTTGATCGATGGGCACTATATCCGGAGTGAAAATGGCGCGATCGGCACCATCGATCCTGCCAAAATGGAAGCTATTGGCACATTTCTCTTCGATGCCGGCATTCTCAAGGATGGCAATGGCGCTCCGGTAACTGCCAAGCCCGATTTCACCGCCTATTACGCCAACGATTATCTCGACGCTGCACCATGAGCAGAGGCCGGCGCATGGGCCTCAATGCCGTCATCTTCGGCATCGGTAGTCATGAGGCCGGCTGGCGCATGCCCGAAAGCAATGCCCTGGCCTCGACGGATCTCAACTATTGGATCGACATTGCCCGGCGCGCCGAAGACGGTGGCTTCGACGCCTTGTTTCTGGGCGATGTGCTGGCGCTCCAGCACAGTGCGGACCGGCATCTCTGCGATGCCATGGACCCGCTGATTATCCTCTCGTCACTTGCGTCAGTGACCAGCCGCATCGGCCTCATCGGCACCGCCTCGACCAGCTTCGACCACCCATTCCATCTCGCCCGGCGCTTTGCCTCCCTCGATCACATCAGCAAAGGACGCGCGGGCTGGAACATCGTCACCTCCTCCAACCCGCTCGAAGCCCATAATTTCGGGCTCGATGCCATGCCCGATCACGCCGCGCGCTACGCTCGCGCCGCCGATGTCACCCAGGCTGTCATTGCCCTGTGGGATTCCTGGCAGGCCGACGCCCGAATTGCCGAGAAACAATCGGGCCGCTACCTCGATCTCGCCAAGGTGCAGCCTATCGATCATAAAGGTCCCTTTGTCCGCAGCCGTGGTCCGCTTAATGTGCCGCGCTCCCCGCAGGGTCGCCCCATCCTTGCACAGGCTGGCGCCTCCGAAGCCGGGCGAGACTTTGCCGCCCGCTATGCCGACATGGTTTTCACCGTACAGTCCGACCTTGGCGATGCGCAGGCCTTCTATCGTGACATGAAGGCGCGAGCCGTCCAGCATGGCCGAGCCCCCGAAAGCCTTCTTATCTATCCCGGCATTGTGCCCATCGCCGCTCCCACCCTGGGTGAGGCTGAAGACCGCCTTGCGCAGATGAACAGCTTCATGGTCATCGAACACGTCCTCGCCAAGCTTTCCGAATTCCTTGGCACCGATCTTTCCCATGCGGATCTCGACGCACCCTTGCCCGACACCGTTCGCGCTCATGCTGCGCCAACTCAATCGAGCCAGAGCCGTGTCGCTGTGTTGGTCAACATCGCCTGCCGCGGCAGCATGACCTTGCGCCAATTGTTGATGCGCATGGCAAGTGGACGGGGGCACCTGCTCGCAGTCGGCACCGGCTCGGACATTGCGACGACGATGCAGTTGTGGTTCGACAATGAAGCGGCCGACGGTTTCAACGTCATGGCCCCAATTATGCCCGCTGACCTGCAGAGCTTTATCGATCTGGTAGTCCCGCAACTCCTCGAGCGCGCCGTGTTTGCAACAGACGAACAAGCGACCCTGCGGGCCCGTCTACGGCTGCCGTAGGGTAGAGCACTGCTGGAAAAGTCGCTCCATTCTTTAGCACTGACCGGCGCCTTTCGGTCGCTCGACGGAGCTTTACGCGTTCCTGGAAAGGGAGATCACGCGATGGCGCGGTGCGTAGCGGCAGGAGCCCTAACGGCTAATGATCATCGGCTATGGCCCGCGGCCGTGCTGACGGCATGGCGACCCTAGTCGCACGAGACTGAGTCGCGATCAACCATCGTACCTGCCAACGGCCCACGAGCGGCGGCAGGTACACTAGCGGTCGGGAATCGCGACATTTTGCCCGGCAACCATATGCGATGCCTGGGGCGTTCCTCTCCGGTAGCAAACGGAGTTTCTGAATGAAAAAAGCAAATTTCGCCTTGGTTCCTGCCGTCGCTCTGCTCGTTGCAGCACCGGCATTGGCGCAAGCACCGACCCAGTGGGTCGAGCTGGAAGACACTGCGCAGGTAGCTGCATTCAATAGCACGGTCGATCAGATCGAAGACTGGGATCTCTACGACGCAGCAGGGATCAAAATCGGTGAAGTCGAAGCCGTCCTCGGTACCGATGCGACCACCGCGACAGCTCTGGTTGTCGATTTCGAAGAGGCCGCTGGTTACGTTGACGGCGACGTGATCGTTCCAATCGACCAATTTACGTGGGAAGCCAATCGTCTGTCCCTTGCGATCGAACCCACCGCCGCCCAGCAGCTCGAGCTCTGGAACGACTAACACTCAACGCTACAACGCAGAAAAACCCGCGCTACGGCGCGGGTTTTTGATTGGGTCTTACGCTTAGAACGCGTTGGAGCACGCAAAAAGCGTCGACATTTATTCTTCCAATTCTTGTCACTCAAATCTTCGCCGCACGTTGACCAGAAAATGGGAGACTCTGAGTGAAAGACCGTCAGCACAGCGTATTCGAGTTACAAACAATTCTTGATGAGACGGTTAAGGACGTAAAGGACCATGCTGAACGGATCTATATAGACGCAAAAAAGGTGGCAGACGAGCACCACAAACCGGCGCCCCGCAAAGCGGACTTTGCGAAATTTGGTCTGTCTGTGTTTACCCGCGAAGGCGATCTTATAAAGGCCGGCGATGCATCTAATGCATTTCCGATCCAGTCTATTTCCAAAGTATTCGCGCTTGAAGTGGCGCTGCAAAGACACGGTGACAAGCTCTGGAAGAGAGTCGGCCGAGAGCCATCTGGAGACGCGTTCAATTCCATTATTGATCTCGAGCGCTTCAAAGGAGTGCCGCGAAACCCTTTCATCAATGCTGGCGCGCTCGTCGTGATCGACTCGCTTCTCGATGCAAAAGGGGAAGATGCGAATGGCTCGGTGATGAACTTCGTCAAACAGCAAATGGACGACGAAATCGTCACTGTCGACGCGGACGTACTGGAAAGCGATCAGGCTAGGGGTGATCTCAACCGATCATTGCTGTTCATGGCCAAGCACCACGACAATCTGCGCCATGCGGTCGATGACGTTATGAACGCCTATGTGCATCAATGCGCTATTTCCCTCGATTGCATTGGGCTCGCTAAAGCGGGGCGGTTTCTTATGCAGGAGGGTCCAGACGAACGATCGGACCGAGGTTTGCAAGCATCCCGACGCGCCCGGCGCATCCTCTCCATAATGATGACATGTGGTATGTACAACGGGTCCGGAGACTTCGCTTTTCGGGTTGGCCTGCCGGCAAAATCAGGTGTTGGCGGCGGCATCCTGGCTGTCGTGCCGCACATCGCATCCATAGCGGCATGGTCTCCTGCGCTGGACCCGTTTGGGAATAGTTGGCTTGGTGTTCTGGGGCTGGAGTACCTAACGAACCGTACGGATTGGTCCGTGTTCGGAAATATCCTGAGCAAACCCTAGTGGTTAGTTGACCGTCCATATATCTGCGCTGGTTGGATTGGGCCGAGGTTTCATGGTGTTGCGTGAGACACGAAAACCCATCCTAATAATTGGCTATGGCAACATTACCTGCCTGCACCGTCGCCAGGAACGACGAAACGCAGAGCGTTGGTCCCGGTGCGGCCAATCGAAATGCGTGAAACATCACCTCAAATCCTGCGCCCGACAGGGTCGGCAGTAATGTACTCGTCCCGGAGAGTGCGACGAATTTCCAGTGACCTAGCGAGGGCTCGCGCTGGGCTCTTGTAGGGGTGTCCGGGTCCGCTCCCGTCTCTGATCTTCTATGCAACGCGTGACATGTGACGGAACTTAACGCGAAAGGCGCGGTTCATGCAGGCAACCTTAGTGGCTGCTTGGCCATAAAAGCCAAATCTTTTCATAGTTTTGACCCACGCCACTCGTGGCGGGAACGGCGGAGCATAATTTGTTCAGCGAGGGCTTGCGCACGTCCATTGTGGTGATCAGCGACCGCGTCGAAAACAGTCATCGGCCTGGTGAAAAGCCTTTTGACGCCGCGCCGAGGAAGCTTTTGGTTAGCGAACCCGCTCCCTCCGTCGTAGGCAGTTACCTTGAGCGCCTACCGCTAACTGCCATTCGCAGCGGTCTCGTCGAATTCGCCGAAATCTGGCACCACAGCATCGGACACGGCTCCTTCCACGAGGACAGCCCGCACCTCGCGCGCCGGATCTTTCCCCTCAGTGACGACACTGCGCCCTTCCATTCCGAGACCATGCTCGACTTCATCCGCATGCATGGCGCACCGCGCATTCTCTGCATATGGGGTCTAGGGGTCAGCGAAGCGCTGCTCGACGCGTGCCGCGACAGCATCATCATCTATAATTCGATCGACGCCCCTGCCCTGCGCGTACCACCCGAGATCAGCCGCCATTTCGACATTGTGCTGACAGGTGCCGAGTGGCAATCCGATCTCGTCCATGAACGTCATCCCGATTTGATCACCGCGATCATGCCGATCGGCCCGGAATTCGCCTCCCCCGAAACGTTCTTCCCGACCGGCGACCCGAAACAATACGACATTATCTATGTTGCTGCGGCGCAGGCCTATAAACGCCACGACGTGCTGTTTGATGCGATGGCCCGCGCGCCGCGCCGGCTCACCGCGCTCTGCGTCATGGGCTATGGCGAGGACGCGGCAGCGCTTCGCCAGCGCGCGCATGACCTCGACATCACCGTCGATTTCATCGACCCACCCGGCGTGCCCTATGCCGAGGTCAATCGGTTGATGAACGCGGCGCGTGTCGGCGTCGTGTGTGGTGTCGAGGATGGCGCTCCTGCCATCATCACCGAATACATGCTCGCGGGCCTTCCCGTCGTGGCCAATGCCGACCTCGCCTGCGGCCTCCAGTATATCCTGCCGGAAACCGGCATCGCCGCCCCGGCAGATAGCTTCGAGCAGGCCATCATTGCCGCGATTGATCATCCCGAGCGGTTCAGCCCCCGCGAAGCCGTCCTCGCACGCTGGGCCTGGCCCCACACGGCCGGCCGCTTCGAGAGCCTGATCGCTGAGGCCATTGCCAAAAAATCCCGAACAGCCGACCGCCAAGGAGCGTCGTTTGAACCAGCAGCTTAAGCCTGACCATTTCGACGCCCTGCCTGCAGGCCGTGCCGCGCCCCTCATCTGCTTTTCGCACTTGCGCTGGGATTTCGTGCTGCAGCGTCCGCAGCATTTGATGCAAAGGTTTGCCGGTGAGCGGCAGGTCTATTTCTTCGAGGAATACATCCCGACCGACCACCATCTGCCCTATCTCGAATATCACCCTTTCGCCGGCACCGACGTGATTGCCGTCCGCCCGCGCATCCCCCATTGGTGGGTTGAAGCGCAGCGCGAGACAGCACTTAGAGGCTTGCTCGACACCTTGCTCCGCCTCCATGGCGTCTCAAAGCCCGTCCTCTGGTTCTACAGCCCGATGATGTTCGGCTTTGCCAAACACGTCGACGCGGTGGCCATTGTCTATGACTGCATGGACGAGCTGGCCAATTTCCGCTTCGCCCCACCGCAGCTCAAGACCCTCGAAGCAGAACTGATCGACCGCGCCGACGTGGTCTTCACCGGTGGCGAAAGCCTCTTTGCTGCTAAACGCGGGCAGCATGACAATATCCATGTCTTTCCATCGAGCGTCGACGTCGCTCACTTCGCCCAGGCCCGCAAAGGCATGGCGCCTGCCGGCGATCTCAACGCCCTCCCCGGCCCGCGGCTCGGCTTTTATGGCGTGATCGACGAGCGGATCGATCTGGAACTGCTTGAGAAGGTCGCCCGCGCTCGACCCGATTGGTCGCTCATCATGGTGGGGCCGCTTGCCAAGATCGGTCCCGACGATTTGCCCCGCGTGCCAAATCTCCATTTCCTTGGCCAACGAAACTATGCCGATCTCCCGGCCTATCTCGCCGGCTGGGACGTGGCACTCATGCCCTTCGCCATCAACGAGGCGACGCGTTTCATCAGCCCCACCAAGACGCCGGAATATCTGGCCGCCGGCATCCCCGTCGTTTCGACACCTATTGCTGACGTCGTCGCCGCCTATGGCGCGCTCGATGCCGTCAATATCGCTCGGACACCAGCCGAATTCACCGCCGCCTGCGAGGCCGCACTGGCCCTCAAGCCTAGTGACTGGCAGCCGGCCGTCGACGAAAAACTCGCCGCCATGTCCTGGGACAAAACCTTCGATCAGATGTCGCGTCTCGTTGGCGAAGCCATTTGTGGCGATCGCCCCGTCATCCGCTTGCCAGTTATGCGCAGCTCCAAACGCCGCTCGGCCTACGATGTGGTCATTGTCGGCGCTGGCTTTGCCGGATCGGTCCTCGCTGAACGACTGGCGTCCGACAGCAATCAGCGCGTTCTCCTTTGCGATCGCCGCAATCATGTCGCCGGCAATGCCTATGATAGGCACGATGCTGCCGGCATTCTGGTGCATCAATATGGCCCGCATATCTTCCACACCAATAGCGACGCCATCGTCACCTATCTCTCCCGCTTCACCGCCTGGCGGCCCTACGAGCACCGCGTGCTTGCAGCGGTTGGGGACAAGCGCGTGCCTATGCCGATCAACCGCACGACGCTCAATGCGCTCTATAGCCTCGATCTCGCCACTGACGCTGAAGCCCAAGAATTCCTCCGCAGCCGCGCCGAGCCGATTGCCGAACTGCGGACGTCGAAGGATGTCGTGATCAATCAGGTTGGCGCCGAACTCTACCGCACCTTCTTCGAAGGCTATACGCGCAAGCAATGGGGGCTCGACCCCAGCCAATTGGACAAGGCTGTCACCTCACGTATCCCCACGCGCTGCAATGAGGACGACCGCTACTTCCTCGATACGTTCCAGGCCATGCCGCTTCATGGCTATACGGCCATGTTCGAAAACATGCTCGACCACGACAATATCGATCTCGCGCTTGGTGTTGATTATGCCGATATCCGCGCAGAAAACCTGGCGCCCCGCACGATCTACACGGGCCCGATCGACGAATATTTCGGTCACCGTTTCGGCGCCCTGCCCTATCGCAGCCTCGCCTTCCGCCACGAAACCCTGGATCAGCGCCGTTTCCAACCGGTGGCCGTCGTCAATTATCCAGACGAGGCCGTGCCCTATACACGCATCACCGAATACAAGCACCTGACGGGGCAGGTGCATCGCCAGACCTCGATCAGCTACGAATTCCCCCAGGCCGATGGCGACCCCTACTACCCCATCCCGCGACCGGAAAACGCAGCGCTCTATAAGCAATATGCCGATCTCGCCGGTGCACATCCTGAGGTCAGTTTCGTCGGTCGCCTCGGCACTTATCGCTACTACAATATGGATCAGGTCGTCGGGCAGGCGCTGGCCCACTATCGCCGCATGAATGTCTCCACCGATATGGCGGTAGGCTCATGAGACCGGTCCTGGTTTTGGCGACCGATAGCCACCATCCATCGGGCCTTGGCGAACACATGCTGACGCTCGGCAGCGCCTTGTCGGACGAGTTCGATGTCGTGATTGCCGCTGATGGCAATTCGGGCGGTCGCGATTTGCTTGGCCGCGCCGCTGGCATGGGCCTGCGCATAAAGACGTTAGATCTTTCCGCTCTCAATCCCTTCAAAGCGTGGTTGCGAAACAATGCTGCGCTGCTCCATGTCCATGCCGGCATCGGCTGGGAAGGCCACGAACTCGTGCGGCTCGGCAAGGCCGCGGGCCTGCCGACCATCCGCACCGAACACCTGCCCTATGTGCTGACTAGTCCCGTGCAACAGGCGGAATATGGTGGCCTGCTTCTCTCGGTGGATCGCGTCATCACTGTCTCACGCGCCGCCTATGACAGCTTTGCGAGCCGCCATGGCGCATCTCGTTTTGCTCTTGTGCCCAACGGCATCGCGGCGCGCGCGGCCACAACAGACCGTCAAAACACCCGAACGGCCTTGGGCTTGTTGGCGCACGAACAAATGCTGCTGACCGTTGCGCGCTTTACCGAGCAGAAAGCCTATCCCACCTTGCTCGACGCAGTGCCGGCCGTGCTCGAACATCAGCCCGGGGCGCGGTTCGTCTGGGTCGGCGATGGTCCGGATTTCGCCACGCTGGAAACCGCCGTGCGCGACGCTGGGCTCGATCATGCCGTGACCCTCCTTGGCCATCGCGATGATGTTCCCGACCTCTTGGCGGCCGCAGACCTGCTGGTCTCGCCCTCCCTGTTCGAGGGCCTGCCGCTGGTGCTTCTCGAAGCCATGGCCGCCGGCGTGCCGATCGTCACCACCGCAATCGGCGGCAGTATCCAAGCCGTGGGCGAGGCTCACCCCTATCTCGCCGCCTCTGCTGATCCCATCGCTCTGGCCTCCACTATAACCACAGCCCTCGCCAATCCCGACGCCGCGCAGAAATCCGGCGAAGCCGGACGTGAGCGGTTCAACCAGCATTTCCTTGCCAGCCGGATGGCCGCGCAAACCGCGAAAATCTACGCCTCCGCCATGGTACCTTCCTTATCGCAATTACAGGCCCGTTCCGCATGACCAAGACTCGCATAGGCTTTATCGGCGTCGGCGGCATCGCCCAGCGCCATCTCGGTGTGCTCGAACAATTCGAGGATGTCGAACTGGCAGGCTTCGCTGACGTGGATTTCGACCGCGCCGTTGACGCCGCCTCACGCTTTGGCGCCCGCGCGTTCGCCAACCACGACGACATGCTAGCGCACGGCAGCCTTGACGCCATCTATATCTGCATTCCCCCCTTTGCGCATGGCGCCGCCGAACGCGCCGTGATTGCCAAGGATCTACCCTTCTTCGTCGAAAAACCCATCTCGCTCGACCTCGCATTGGCAGAGGCTCTGGCTGGCGAAATCGAGACCGCAGGCCTCATCACCGCGGTCGGCTATCACTGGCGCTATCTCGACACGGTCGATGAAGCCCGGCGCTTGCTGGAAAAACGCCCGGCACAATTGCTCTCGGGCTACTGGCTTGACCAAACCCCACCGCCGCAATGGTGGTGGCACAAGGATCAATCCGGCGGCCAGATGGTCGAACAGGCCACCCACATCATCGACCTCGCCCGCTATCTTGTTGGCGATGTCACCCAGGTTTTTGGCCTTGCCGGCCACAGCAACCGCGATAATTTTCCCGGCCTCGATGTGCCAACAGTCAGCACGGCGAGCCTTCGCTTTGCATCCGGCGCGGTCGGCAATATCGGCTCAACCTGCCTCCTCAATTGGGGCCACCGCGTTGGGCTCCATCTTTTTGCCGATGGCATGGCGCTGGAACTGACCGATCACGATATCATGGTCGATGTCGGCGCTGGCCGCCCCGTTCGCCATGCAGAAGGCGACCCGGTCTGGCGCGAGGATCGCGATTTCATCGATGCCGTCCGCGGTGAGCCGAGCCGAATTCGCTGCTCCTACGGCGAAGCCCTCAAAACCCATCGAGTGGCGCTGGCCATCAACCAATCGGCCGAGACCGGCCAAGCCGTCGATCTGGTGAACCGCTGATGCCTCACCGTCACATCCGCTCGCTCGGTATCGAACGCGAAGGCCAGGCCTATCATTTCGGCTATGACGAAGGACCACCTGGCGACGGTCAGGTGCAGTTGCAAACGCTCTATTCCGGCTTTTCAGCCGGTACTGAGCTGACTTTCATGAAACACACCAATCCCTATTTCTTCTCGCGCTGGAATGGCGAGCGCGGCGTGTTCGAGCCGGGCGAACCAAGTCTTCATTATCCCGTGCCTTTCCTTGGCTATATGGAATCGGCGCGAGTGCTCGAAAGCCGCAGCCCGGCCTTTGCCAATGGCCAGGTCGTCGCTACCGCTTACGCTCACAAGACTGGCCACACAGCTGATCCTTCGCGCGACGTGCTCGTGCCCCTTCCGCCCAGCCTAGACCCCATCCTCGGCGTCTTCGTCGGCCAGATGGGCCCCATTGCGGCAAACGGGATTTTGCACGCCGACGCGGACATTTTCGGCAGCCAGGTGACCCATCTGGGCCAGGGCATTGCCGGTCGCCATGTCATCGTCGTCGGTGCCGGCACGGTCGGCCTGATGACCGCTTTGTTTGCCCAGCGCGCCGGCGCGGCTGGCCTGATCGTTGCTGACCCCTCGCCCTATCGTCGCGGCAAGCTCGAAGCTTTCGGCATTCTCGCCATGGACGAGGCGCAAGCAGCGCAACATGCCAAGACGCAGTGGCATAGCGGCGGCGATCGCGGCGCAGACTTTGTCTTCCAAACCCGCGCTCATGCCGGCAGCCTTCACACCGCCCTTCAGGCGCTAAAACCCCAAGGCACTGTAATCGACCTCGCCTTTTACCAAGGCGGTGCTGACGCTCTGCGATTAGGCGAAGAGTTTCACCACAATGGCCTGGCGCTCAAATGCGCGCAGATCAATCGCGTTCCCCGTGGCCTCAGCCATCAATGGGATCGGCGCCGGCTGGCAAACGAGACCGTGACTCTCCTCCAATCAGTCGGGGACATCGTCAAACGCGAAGTCATTACCCATGTCGTGCCGTTTGAAGATGGTCCGGCCTTCCTCGCCCAACTGGTGGAGAGGCGGCCCGAATTCATGCAGATCATCTTCAAGGTGGCTGAGTGAACACCGAACCCAAGCGCATTCTTTTTGTCTTTGCCTGGCTTGTTGTGGGTGGCGAAGAGACAGAAGTACGCCTTCTCGCCCAGACGCTAGACCCGCTGCTTTATCGCATCGACGTCGTCGCCTGCTTCCACAAGCCAGGCATGCCTGCCCAAACCCACGAGCAATTGCGTGCATTGGGCGTCGATGTCGACACGGTGCCCTACAGCCTCTCGTTTGAAGACACTGTCGCCTATCTCGCGCGCAAGGTCGCAACTTATGACGTCGTCATATCATGCCAGAATGTCGCCGATATTTATCCAGCCCTCGAACGCGCGCATCAGCGTCCGCCACTGATCGAACACGGCGGTCTCGTCTCTGAAGCCCTGGCTGGACCCAAGCACCTCACCAGCCGCTATGTCGGTGTCTGCCGCTCGATCCGCGATGCCGCCGCGGGAAAAATGCCGGGGCGCGAACACGACGCCATCGAAATTCCATCGATGGTCGACCTGAGCGAGTTTCACCATTACGATCGCCAGCGCATGCGCGCCGAGCTCGGTATTAATGAAACCATCCCTGTCATCGGTTGGGTGGGGCGGCTCGACGAAAAGAAGCGCGTTGAAGATTTTATCACCGCCGCAGCCATCGTCCACCAGCGGCGTCCCGACGTGCTGTTTCTGATCGTGGGCGGTCCGGATGCTTTCATGACGGAATATGCGGAAAAGCTCCAACTGCTGGCGCTGAAAAGCCATCTGCAGCATGCCCTGCGCTTCCTTGGCGATCGCCGCGACGTCCCCGCCCTTCTCGCGGCCATGGATATTTTTGCCTGGCTCTCGGAAGGCGAAGGCATGCCTCATGTGATAGCCGAGGCTGGAGCGGCAGGACTTTCGGTCATAGCAACGCCCGACAACGGCGCCCTGCAACAGATCGAGGATGAGTTATCCGGGCTCTTCGTGCCCCATCGCGCGCCGGAGGCGGCCGCCAAAGCCATGGTGCGTCTCCTTGACGACTCCACCCTTCGCACACGTCTCGGCACTGCACTTCGAGCAAAAGTCGAAAACACCTACAGCGCCGCAGTGGTCACGCCGCAATGGCGCCGCCTGATTGACACGGTCATCGCCGAGCGCCCCTCGGCCCCTCCGCCGACCCTCTTCCAATCCTTCTACCAAGGCGGTTTCGAGTGCTCTACCCATCGGCTGAGCAATGGCAAGCGGCTCGACATCATCGCCTCTAGCCTTCACGATCAACATGCCGAAGCCGACTATCGCCAACTTGCGTCTCTCGGCATGCGTACCTTCCGCGATGGCTTTCGCTGGCACCGCATCGAAACCGCTCCCGGCCGCTACGACTGGTCGAGCATCCTGCCCATGCTCACGGCCGCCCGCACCACTGGCACACAGGTCATCTGGGATCTATTCCACTATGGCTGGCCGGACGATCTCGATATCTGGCAACCGCAATTCGTTGATCGCTTCGCTGCCTTCGCCCGCGCCGCCGCTCGCCTGGTCCGCGACCATAGCGACTCGATCCCGTTTTATTGCCCGGTCAACGAAATATCCTTCACCGCCTGGGGCGGCGGCGATGCCGGCTATCTCAATCCGTTTGCCAGGGGCCGCGGCTTCGAGCTGAAGGTGCAACTCACCCGTGCGGCTATCGCCGCCATGGAAGCGATTCTCGAGATCGACAACCGCGCCCGCTTCGTACACTGCGACCCCGCGATCAATGTGGTGACAGCGCCAGAACGACCGCATGAATTCTGGGCCGCAGAGGGCCACCGCCAAGCACAGTATCAAAGTTGGGACATGCTGGCCGGACTTGCCTGGCCGCAGCTTGGCGGCTCCATGCGGCTGCTCGATATCGTCGGTGTCAATTACTACAGCAACAATCAATGGATACATGGCGGGCCGCCGATCGATCGCCATCATCCGCAATATCTCCCCCTGCACCGGTTGCTGATGGAAATACACGGTCGCTATGGGCGTCCGATATTGCTCTCTGAGACTGGTACAGAATTTGAGGCGCGACCCGAGTGGCTCCGTTATGCGGCAGGCGAGGTCTCTCTCGCTCGCACAAAAGGCGTACCGATGGAGGGGCTATGCCTTTATCCCATCCTCAATCATTTTGGGTGGGACGATGATAGGGCCTGTCAGAATGGATTGCTTGAACACGCTTGGTCCGACAATAGCCGGACAATCTACCAACCCCTCGCGGAAGAACTGGCACAATGGACTGCTAAGCGGTGATAGGGGTTTTTGCCATCGCAACGGCAAGGCTGACGGCTCGTTCCTGTCCAACAAGAGGAGCTCGGATAATGAACACCGCCAATCTGCAACTCGAAGGCCTCCTGATTGCCATAGCAGGCTTGAATCAAATGCTGGTCGCCAAAGGCCTCGTTTCCATCGAGGAAATCGACCAATGTCTTGCTCGATCGGAGCAAATTGTCTTGGGCGACGATCGCGTTTCCGAAGACCTGTCGCCAGCCCATCGCGACGCCATCGCCTTTCCCGCTCGGCTGCTTCGGCTCGCCAATAACAACCGAGATGGCGCAAGTATGCCGTCGTTTACGGCTCTGGCTCGAAAGGTCGGCGAAACAAAGGGCCCTGACAACGATCAGCTCTAGGCCGTTCGAGATGAAGATCGCCACCTACAACGTCAATGGCGTCAATGGCCGCCTGCCGGTCCTTCTCCGCTGGCTTAAAGAGGCGGAGCCCGATGTCGTCTGTTTGCAAGAGCTGAAATCTCCAGATGAGCGTTTTCCCGCTGCCGCTATCGAGGCTGCCGGATTTGGCGCCATCTGGCATGGTCAGAAGAGCTGGAACGGCGTTGCAATTCTTGCTCGAGGAGCAGAGCCGATCGAGACCAGAAGGGGACTTCCTGGCGATCGTGATGACCTTCACAGCCGGTACATCGAGGCTGCGGTCGAAGGCATAATCATCGGTTGCCTTTACCTTCCGAACGGCAACCCGGCACCAGGCCCAAAATTTGACTACAAGCTAAAATGGTTGGAGCGGTTTGCTGCGCACGCGAAGGAACTGCTGGCGACGGACCTGCCTGTGATTTTAGCGGGCGACTACAACGTCATGCCCACCGAAATGGACGTCTACAAACCGGAACGCTGGGTCGACGATGCACTTTTTAGGCCAGAGGTGCGTGACGCGTACCGCAAAATCATCGAGCAAGGCTGGACGGATGCGGTTCGCAAACTTCATCCAGATGAACGGATCTACACGTTCTGGGACTATCTTCGGAATGCCTACGGCCGGGATGCCGGTCTGCGGATCGACCACCTCCTGGTCGCACCGGCTATCGCAGGACGCCTCAAAGCTGCTGGCGTCGATCGTCATGTTCGAGGCTGGGAGAAGTCAAGCGACCACGCACCAACATGGATAGTTCTGAGGTCATGACGCCGAAAACGCCACCTCGATTGCAGGCCATTATTGGCTCAACTTCGCGTCGAGGAGCAGTTCGAAACGGTGGCTTGTTAATCGTCGGAACTGTCGATGAACGGTGAGCTTCTCCAAATGTACATTGGAGAATTTCATGAAAGCCCTCAATCTTATAACGCTGCTACTCGTCATCGTAGGCGGCATGAACTGGCTGCTCGTCGGCGCATTCCAATTCGACCTCGTGGCATCCCTCTTCGGCGGCCAGGACGCCGCCTTGGCTCGGATCGTTTATGTTCTCGTCGGCCTTTCTGCCGTCTACCAACTCATTCCGTTCTTCCGGGCGATGTCCATAGGTGAAGTGCCTGCGGAATCGGCTCGCCGTCACTAATCCCACAGCCTGGCCGGTACGAACGTTTTGGCCAGGCAACTCTTTGTCTCTGTCGACGCACGCTTGTTGTTCGGCGAGGGGACGGCCTGTAACTCGCATATGCGGCAAGGCCGACAACGACTATTGGGGCATCAGCCGGTTCTCGATCCCATAGCGAGCCCACTCCTAGTAATGTCGCCACTACCAACGACGTGCAGCTTTCTAGGCTTGTCTGTTGGCGGCTGTCCGCATTTCCGGGAATTCATAGTCCAAACGCCGACATACGCCGCAAGGCAAACTCTCCTGCAGCGTACTGAGACTTTTAGATGCGTTCGGTCGAGCGCGTTATTCCAGTCACATCGACGAATGTGTGGAATAACGCTCCACATATAGCTACGACCTCAGCGGTGCTCTCCGTGCACAATTGCCGTGACGTGCGCCAAGTGCGTTTCAAGCGCCGGCAAGGTTTCTCGTGCAAACCCGACCAGTGTCTGATCATCACCTGATCCGGCATAGGTCCGGAACAGCGCCACGGCTTCCATGTGCGCTTGCACCTGCATGTCGAGGTAAAGCGCTTTGAAGTCCGCGCCGTCGGCCGCCTCGAGCTGATCCAGCATCTTTTGATGCTTGGGCGCTAGCGCCGGCATATCGGCTGGCTTTGCCGGATGATCTGCAAGGAGCGCGTCGAGCTTTTCGCCCGCCGCCTTGTGATCGGCAATGATCATGTCGGCCGCCTCGTTGATCGCGTCCTCCTGATCCTTTTGCTTGGCCAGTTCGCTCGATTGGATTTCGAACTGGTTGGCGCTCATCGTCTGCATGAGGAAGCTTGGCGTATCGACAACAAAAACCGGCGATGCGTCGCCGGCCGGCTTGGCGAGGACGTCCTGCGCAAAAGCCAAAGGGGAGAGGGCAAGAGAAAGTGCCACGGCTGTGCCAGCGGCAGCGATTTTGATCCGAAGAGTCATTTTGTTTTCCTGGCTGTTACTGGGCAAAAGCGGCGGTCAGATCGGCGTTCGCGGCGTCAACCGCCTCTTTTGCCTCGGGAACGACTTTGGCCATGCCGAAGAATTCGTGGGTCACGCCATCGTAGTGCAGCGCATTGACCGCAACGTCGGCAGCTTCAAGGTCCTCGGCATACGTCTCGCCTTCGGTGCGCAGCGGATCGATCTGTGCGGTGATCACCGTTGCTGGCGGCAGGCCTGCAAGATCGTCGCGGCCAACGAGATTGAGCCTCGGATCGCTGGCCTGTTCGGGGTTTTCGAGAACGTGTTCGAAGAACCATTCCATGTCGGCCTTGCCAAGCGGCTTAGCCTCGGCATTTTCGAGATAGGACTCCGTCTCAGTGTCTGTTCCTGCAATCGGATAGACAAGCAACTGGTAGACCGGCAGCGTTGCTTCACGCTCCTTGGCCATCAGTGCCACATTGGCCGCAAGGTTGGCTCCCGCACTCTCTCCGGCGACAGCGATCCGCGCAGCGTCGCCATTCATGGTGTGGATGTTTTCGACCACCCATTCATAGGCGGTCCAGGCATCATCATGGGCTGCCGGAAATTTCCATTCCGGGGAATGGCGATAATCGACGGAGATCACGATCGCCTTCGAACCAATGGCGAGGGCCCGCGGGGTTGAATCATAGACATTGATATCGGCGACCACCCAGCCACCGCCGTGGAAATAGACAATAACCGGCAATGGGCCTTCGCCAGCATCGGGCGGCATATAGACCCGGGCTGGCAGCGCACCCATGGGGCCCGGAATAGCAATGTCTTTGGTCTCGACGAGCGATTCAGGCTCGGACGGAATTTTCTTGTCCCGCTGCACTGTCCGGGCAGCATCGGCAGGGCTGGCCTGGTTGCGCGCTTCAGGCACGCTCAGCGTATGGAAAGGCTTGGCCTCAAGTTCGGCAAGTGCATCAAGCACGGCCTTCATGTCGGCATTGGGCTGCGCCATTTCAGCCGCGGGCTTCGGCGAAGCGGGCATTGGTGGTGGCGTTGCGGCTTCAGGGTTTGCAGGTGCCGCGGGTGTGGCAGGCGTCGCATCCTGTGCGATGACGCCTGTCATCGCTGTCGTCATCAGGGCTGCCGAAACCAGCCCACCCAAAAGTGTCTTACGGATCGTCATTGTTTGGTCCTTGAAATGATCTTGATGAAAGAAAATTACTGCTTGGGCGGCTCGATGGTCTGCTGATACGTGCCGACAAGCTCGCCCTTGCCGATCACATGCCCCTCGATGGCATCGAGCAGCGCATCGCGATCGGCGGTCGCGGGAAGTTCGAGAACCTTATCGAGCGCCAATACTTGGAAATGGTAGTGGTGTGGCTGATCACCGACGGGCGGCTTGGGGCCAAAATAGCCATTTGTCCCAGCACTGTTGCGGCCCTGCATAACGCTTTCAGGCTCCATCAGGCGGGGTTGCTCCTGCAGACCTTCCGGCAACTGGGTCAGCGAGCCAGGAATATTCCAAGCCAGCCAATGGACGAATGGAGTGATCGGCTCGGCGTCCGGATCTTCCATGATGATAGCGTAGGATGCTGCACCATCGACAGCAGTCCAGGAGAGCGCCGGAGAAACACCATCGGCATAATCGCTATGTTTTTCGGGGATGGCGGCGTCCGCTTCGATCGTTCCCGACATGACATCGAGCACGCCTTCGGCCGCAGTTTCATCGCGTTGGAGCGCGAGCGGCACGCCGACCCCGCGCGATGCCGGCTCTTCCATGACCTTGGCCGGCGGCGTGTCAGTGCCCTCGGCGGCCGCTTCATCGCCCTCATAAGCAATGCGATAAATCACGCCATTGGCGTCGTCGGCCATCAGCAGTGATCCATCCTTGGCAATGGCAAGACCCACGGGACGCGCGATGTGCGTCGTACCGTCATCGGTCAAAAAGCCGCTGACGAAAGGCTCGATCGAAGCCGGCTTGCCGTCTTCGAAATCAATCCGGACAATCTCGTAGCCAGAAGCCGGGTTCCGGTTCCAAGAACCGCGCATGGTTGCGAAGGCATCGCCCTGGTATTCGGCGGGGAACGACGCGCCGTCATAGAATTTCATCTGCATCGGCGCGGCATGCGCCGTATAGCCGATCATCATTGGTGTGCTTTGCTCGCGCCACTGTTCCTTGGTTATGCCACCGGGCGGATTGCTTTGCGGATAGAGATCGCCCTCACCGAACACATGAGGCCAGCCATATTGCTTACCCTGCTCGAGAAGGTTCAGTTCTTCGGGCTGTACCTCGTCGCCGAGAAAGTCGATGCCGTGATCGAGGCCCCATAGTTCGCCTGTCGTCGGATTCCAATCGTAACCGATTGTATTGCGGAGGCCTGACGCAAAAATGGTACGGGATTTGCCATCCGGCGCCATGCGGAGGATCGTGGCATTTTCGGCATTTGTCTCGTTGCAGGCGTTGCAGGTCGAGCCGGCGCTATAATAGATCATGCCATCGGGCCCAAACTCGAGCACGCGGTTAGGATGCTGTCCGGCATCGGGCAAATCGCCGACGACCAGCTCGAGCTCACCAAGCGTCCCGTCTTCCTGGATTTCGCCTGCGAAGATTTCCTTGGCCGTCGCGATGTAGAGCTTACCATCGTGAATGGCGAGGCCGTGCGTCTGCGGACGATTGGCGACGGTCACCGGCGCCTTATCGGCCCGCCCATCGCCATCCTCGTCCCGCAGCACCAGCACGTCACCTTCTTCGCGCCGACTGACATAGACAGTGCCATCGTCGGCGACCGCGATGATGCGAGAATTGCCAAGACCTGCTGCAAAAGGCTTGACCGAAAAGCCTTCCGGAATTTTGAGCTGGGCCAGCTTGTCGCTCGTGGGCAGGACCTTGTTCGGTTTGAAAATGCTGACGGAATAGGACAGATCGGTACCATCGCCCTGCTGAGCCAAAACAGGTGTGACGCCGAGTATTGCCAATGTCGCAAGGGCAGTGCTGAACTTCATGAAAATGCCTCCTCAATATGAGGCTTGAATGTTCAGCGGGTGTGCGTGTTGCCCGAGCCATGATCACTTCGGCAAATGCCAGGAAATCGTGGTGCTTCTTTTGCTGTGAGATCATCACAGGTTATTCGTGACCCCCATTGACCGCTCAGAATGATTTTCATCCGGGCAGTATCTAGCGGCCTAGATTATGGCCCTGAGGGGACGAAGCCATTTCACATACGACGAAGCACGGCAGCTTTTCATGAGTGGTACGAGAACAGATTTTTGGAGCGCGGCAGAGGGGGCTTTTTGTCGAGTATCCTGCAGCGTTACTTGAACATCCGGCCGCTGACCAAAAACTGAGCCTCGGGCTAACCGTCCAGACAGACCGCCGACCGATGGAGCCTTTTATGACTGACTATGACGTGACACCCGAAGAGCTTAGAACCTTGACAATGTTCAAATCTGAAAAGCCTCCTTCGGATGTAGATACAGCTCATCTTGCCAAACTGCTCTCGCTGGCGCTGCTGGTGCAACGCGAGGGTGGCACGGAAATAAGCGAGTCAGGGCGCACTCTGCTTGAAACCAGCGGGACCACGCACACCACACATGTCGAAGGTTCCGGGAGAATTTGACTGCATCACTGGTTGCCTTCTTGCTGTGACTTGTTGAGACCTTCCTCTGAATGCATGCCGGTAGAACGTTCTGCGTTACGCGATTAAGCGCCTAAGGAAACACGCGCTGAACTTTCCGTCGCGCAACGACGTGGAAGTGCATCATGGTCAGGAAGCTCTAGTGCAGTGATCGAGCGGTCCAGTACAAAAACTTTCGCTCCGCGTCCCAGCAACCTCCGGGGGACGATGAAAGTTTTTAGGTCGACACAAAGGAGTTAGAGCATGGCACATGTGACGTACGATGTAGTTGAGCACGATGGTGGCTTTGCCTACAAAGTGGGAGACGTCTATTCGGAAACCTTCCCCACCCATCAGGCAGCCCATGAGGCTGCTGTTTCAGCAGCGCAACGCCAGCAGCTAGCAGGTGAAAGCGAAGCCATTCAATATCAAGACAACCAAGGCCAGTGGCATGAAGAACTCGCCAGTGGTGGCGACCGGCCGCAAACCGATGTCGAAGATTCGCTCGAAGAATAATTCTTGAGCCCCTCGGATGCGCTGGCAGTTGAGTCCGGCGCTGTCCGCCGGGCGTGCGTCCTCAAGCAGCTTGAAGATCTGCATCAATAATTAGCCGACTAAATGTGGTTGTTAAAGGCGAGCTAGCGAATAGATCAATGCTTGCGATCCAACTTCCTCGACCTTGCTCCGGCTATTTCCAGCGTCTTAGAATGCTTTTTTGACCGCCTCTTTGCTTACGTTCTTCTTCTCAGCTTCGTAACAAACTTCTTGATCTTGGTGGCCCGCAACGCGAGCGCGAGCCGGGGATGTGTTCGACGCATTTTACTTCGATAGAATTGTTGAACGTGAAGTTCAATGCGGACTGAAATCGAAAGTTCAATGTGAGGGGCGAGAGATGCAAAGCTCCTATTTCGGACTGACAATGTAGTTGAACTCTCCAGGTCGGCCATATAGCTAGCGCCTCGCGAAAAGCAGCAATGTCGTCAAACTCATGGCTAAGCTCAACTCTTCCGCATCCCATCGTCCACTGTTCCAACACGTCGCATCTCATTTTGCGGGTGATGGATGCCGTTTGAAGAGGCGCTAGCGGCTCACTCCCAAACGGGTGTTTTTAGTTCTCGGATGGAAGGACTGCTTGTGGTGAGCAACTCGAACGAGGTTCGGGGATTTCGCTACGACACCTTCGGAGCCTTACATGCCTTTCGGATCTGATCCAAAGCCTTCTGCCAACCTAGTTCAAGCCGATACCTCCCCGTCGGACACGCCCACCTCCAAGCCAGCGGTTTCGGAGGCTGAGAATGTCTCGATGCGACAGGCGGTCGATCGGGCACTCCAAGCAAGAGCAGAAAGTGGCAAAGCAGGTATCGCAGCAGCGATCGTGCTGAACGGTAAGGTCGTCGGCCAGGGCGAGAATGAGGTTCGCCTGCAGTCAGATCCAACAAAGCATGCCGAAATGGTCGCGCTTACAGAAGCCGCCAAATCCATGGGCACGACCGACCTTTCCTCCTGCGTGATGATTTCAACACTGCAACCCTGCGAGATGTGCCTTTCGGCCATGCGCTTCGCAGGGATCAAAAGGGTTATTTTCGGCGCGACACAGGAGAAGGTCGCTGGCAAATACTTTGTCTTCCCAAACCTGAAGCTGAGCGACTTTCAAGCGGCAGGCCAACCGTTCGAAGCGATCGGTGGCCTTTTCGAGGATGAGCTGCTGCCCCTTTATGAGAATGGTGATGAGTAAAAGGACCGGGTGGCTAATCGCGCCAATCACGGAGGCTCAGCCACTTGTGCCGGTCAGTGAAATGTCGGCAACTGACCTTCAACGTGTCGATGTGCAGATCCGGCACATAGATATCGCGCTGACGGAACCCATCCCGTTCTCTTGTCCTGGAGTCGCCGGATGACCCGCCATGAGCGAATTCGTCACCGCGATATCCACAATCAGCCACACCTATGGCGCGATGCTTTAGCCGTTCTTCATCGCCCTCCTTCGAGCTTGCGATGGCGCTGACCAATGCCGCCTTCGCCGTAGGGATAATCTGACATTTCTGGTTTGCTGACGTCGTTGAGTTTGGTCACCTCTTCTTGGCTAAGCGACAAGTCCGCTGCACCAAGATTGTCTATGAGCTGTTCGGTTGTTCTGGCGCCGATGATTACGGAAGTGACAGCAGGTTGTGCCTCAACCCAGGCCAAAGCGACTTGTGCCATCGTGGCGCCGCGGGAATGAGAAATGTCTTCCACCGCACCGATAACGTCCCAAGTCTTGGCATTGCCGTTCCGCTTGTCGAAGGCTTCCATGCCGCGCTTTGGATTCTCGCCCAGCCTTGTGGCGCCGGTCGGCATTTGATCGCGCTTATATTTGCCACTCAACCATCCTCCGCCGAGCGGAGACCAAGGCAGAAGGCCAATATTGGCATCATGAGCCGCCGGCACGATCTCGTGCTCAATGTCGCGTACCAGAAGATTATACTGCGGCTGCAGAGTTACAGGAGGCTGATAGCCCTGCCCCTTAGCGATCCAGACTGCTTTCGTAAGCTGCCAGCCAAGGAAATTGGAGAGCCCGTAATAGCCGATCTTGCCTGCTACGATTGCGTCGTCGAGGAAACGCAACGTTTCATCGAGTGGCGTCAATGCGTCAAAGGCGTGGACCTGATAAAGGTCGATGTGCTCGACTTGAAGTCTTTTTAAAGAAGCGTCGAGCGCCTCGTTTAGATTCTTTCGCGACAAGCCAAGGTGGTTTGGGCCATCACCCATTGGAAAACGACCTTTGGTGGTGACGACCAGATCGCGAAGCTTCTTGGTCTTGAGCCAGCGTCCGACGATCTCTTCGGATACGCCGGCGCTATAGACATTGGCCGTGTCCAGAAAATTGCCGCCCGCCTCCACATACTGGTCCATCAGCCGGATTGAGGTCGCCTCGTCCGATTCTGCCCCAAAGGTCATTGTGCCAAGGCAATAAGCCGAGACGACTGCACCACTGTTGCCGAGCTTACGATACTGCATGGGAAATCCTCCTGTTCTCGAGCAAACGCCACCGACTAAAACTCGGTTGCTAAAAAGCAAGCCTTTCGCCGAGAAGGTCTCAGGGATCTACATAAGTCGGGCATGCTACGCGTTTGTATGCCCGGTCCATGTCTTGGGGCCACCTTGGTTGCCAGCCGTTGATTAGTCCTAACCGCTTGTGGTGGAACGGCTTCTGACCTTCAACCGTATTGGAGCCGGAGGTTCGCCATGCCGCGGTTCTTTTTCGACATCTCGGAAGATGACAAAACAGTAGTCGATCCAGATGGCCACGAATTGCCGTCAGTTCAGAAGGCGCATGAGGAGGCAGTCAGAACAACCTCGGAACTATCGATGGATACCGCCTGCACGACTAAGGCGCATGCAGTGAAGGTCGCAGTGTCCGACGCGTCGCATCACTTGATCTGCACGACCAATGTGAGCTTTGATCCCGGCGAGATAGACACCTGACCTATCAAGCAATGCTGCTCACTCCTGGTGTTTCTCATCCCTCTGCGCAATCACTTCTCCGGTTTGATTGCCCGATTGGCCGCCGACGGCGACCTTGTCCAGCAAAGCATCGGACAGCTCATCAGATTTTTGCGGCTTAGGTTTATCGGTTGTTCTTGGAGTCTTTGACGTGGGAGTTATCTGTTGAGCTGAGGTTGCTGCCTCTGTCGTAGCAGTTCGACCTCGATCGCTGAAACTTATCGACCCTAAGTTCCGTCCATCGATTCCGCGTTTCCGTCCCGCCTTCAACAGACCGGAAATATCCGGCAGATCAGGGTGGGTAGCGGGACTGGCAGGTTCTGATGCGAGACTGGGATAAGCGGACGCAGCTCCGCGTCCGATTGATACCGCTGCCTCGTCCTGCCCTAAAACTCTTCATGTGTAGATGGGTCGGCATCGAAGATGCGGCCATCGGCGCGGTTCAGGGCTGAGATCGCTGACATTTGCGTCTCGTTGAGCCTGAAATCCTCAATCGTAAGATTTTCGACCTGGCGGGAGGACGTCGCCGATTTCGGGATCGGCAGCACACCAAGCTGCACATGCCAGCGCAGGACCACCTGCGCCGGAGTCTTTTGGAGCTCTCGGGCAATGGCGACGATGGTCTGCTCCTCGAGCAGTGCGGTGTTCTTGCCGATCGGAGTCCAGGCCTGGGTGAGTACGCCGCGCCGCCGGTCAGCCTCGCGCTGTTCTTTCTGGTTGAAGTAAGGGTGAAGTTCGACCTGATTGACGCTCGGCGTCACGCCGGTCTTATCGATCAACACATCGAGATATTCAGGTAAGAAGTTCGATACCCCAATGGAGCGCACAAGGCCCTTCTCGCGTGCCTCGATCATGCCTTCCCACGCTTCGAGATAAAGGCCCTGGTTCGGGTTAGGCCAGTGAATTAGATAGAGATCGAGATAATCGAGGCCGGTCCTGAGGACGGACTCTTCGATGGTGCGAACCACCGCGCTTTTCTTATGGTGGCGGCCTGGAAGTTTGGAGGCAACGCGAATGTCTCCGCGCGGGACACCCGAACTTCTGATGGCTTTTCCAACGGCGCCTTCGTTCTCGTAATTCACAGCGGAATCGAGGAGCCGGTAGCCCCCTTCAAGGGCCGCAACCATCGCTTCAACGCCAGCATGGCCCCAAAGGCTGTAAGTGCCCAAGCCGACCTTTGGCAGAGTGGTCCCGTCGTTGAGGGTGTGGTGATCCGACACAATAATATCCTCCAAGAAAGTTACGCGGAATGTGTCACGCGGATGGGCAAACGCCTAGACAAGCCTTCCAAATTCAAGGGATCAAACACCGCCTGTAACTTGACTGTATGAGTCATAATATCTATGACCGCCCTGTCACCACAGGGAGCCTTGCTGATGAAATCGCCACTACTGACAGCACTCGCCGTTGCTTTTGCGCTGGGTATTACCGCCATATCATCCCACGCTCAGGATATCGCAGTGACCCATGCACAGGGCGAAACGGTTCTCACTGGCGTTCCGGAAAAGGTGTTGGTTCAGGATTGGGCGACGTTCGATAATTTGGCTGCCCTTGGTGTGAATGTGGCGGGCGTCCCGTCTTCGAACGTGCCCCACTATCTTGCCGATGCTGTTCCTGCCGATGCCATCCAGATCGGATCGCTGTTTGAGCCGGATTTCGAAGGCATCGCGGCATCGGAAGCCGATGTCTATTTCGTCAGTGCCCGCTCGGCGCAGGCCTATCCAACGGCCAAGGATATTCTGCCCACGATCGACATGTCGCTGTCGGACAATTCCGACATCATCGGCGGGATCAAGGGGAACCTCACCAAGCTCGGCACGATCTTTGGACGCGAGGACAAGGCAAGCGAACTCAATGCCGCCCTCGATGCCAAGGTGGCCGAGGTCAAGGCGGCGGCCGAAGGCAAGGGGAATGCGCTGGTTCTCGTGACCAATGCCGGCAAGGTCGGCGTCTACGGCCCCGATAGCCGCGTAGCCTGGATCCACAACCAGGTCGGCATTCCAACCGCAATTGCCGAGGTCAAGGATGGTGACCATGGTGGGGATGGCGTGTCGTTCGAATATATTCTCGAAACCAATCCCGACTGGCTGTTCGTCGTCGATCGCGATGCAGGCACCGGAGAATCGAACGGCGCTGCCGCAGCGCTTCTCGACAACGAACTGGTCAATCAGACCAAGGCGGCGCAGGCAGGGAACATCGTATATCTCGACCCCCAGGCCGCTTATATCACCATGCACGGCTATACCGGCGTGATGCTGTTGCTTGACCAGGTGCTGGCCGGCCTCAAGGCCTGACCGGACGAGACTTCTCCGCCCAAGTTATTTGGGCGGAGACCACTCTTTGAAGGCCCCTCCCCTGCGTCTCCTCTTTCTCGCCATTGTCGCCACTCTCGCCCTTGCGCTGATCAGTCTTTTTGTCGGCGTGAGCGATGTTTCCCTGGGCGCACTGTTTTCGACCAGCCCGGAAGATCGGCCCATGCAGGTGCTGCTGATCAGCCGCCTGCCGCGCACGCTCGCCATCATCCTTTCCGGAAGCGCCATGGCCGTCGCGGGTCTCGTGATGCAGATGATCGTGCGCAATCGTTTTGTCGAACCCTCGACGGCAGGAACCAGCGAGTCCGCAAGCCTCGGCTTTCTGCTTGCCACGCTCCTCGTTCCCGGCTGGCCGTTGATGGGCAAGATGCTGATCTCGGCGGGTTTTGCCCTTGCGGGAACGGCGCTGTTCTTGCGCATCCTCAGGGCCGTGCCACTGCGTGAGGTGATGCTGGTGCCGCTTGTCGGCATTATGCTGGGCGGGATTATCGGCGCGGTGACAAGCTTCATCGCCTATCGCTTCGAGCTGCTGCCCTCCCTGCTTGCCTGGAACATGGGCGATTTCTCGGGTGTCCTGCGCGGCCGCTACGAGCTGCTCTGGGTCGGGCTCGGCTGTGCCGTTCTCGCCTACGTCGCGGCCGATCGCTTCACGGTGGCGGGCATGGGCCGGGATTTCACCACCAATCTCGGGCTGAATTATCAGCGGGTCATGGTTCTCGGCCTCATCATCGTATCGCTGGTCAGCGCAGCCGTCCTGGTGACGGCCGGCTCCATACCGTTTCTCGGACTGATCGTGCCTAATCTCGTCAGCTTGATGGTCGGCGACAACATGCGGCGCACCGTGCCCTGGGTAGCGATAACCGGCGCTGCCTTTGTCTTGGCCTGTGATATTCTGGGCCGGGTGATCCGCTACCCCTATGAAATCCCGATCAGCGTTGTGGTCGGTGTCATCGGCAGCGCCGTGTTCCTCTACCTGCTCTTGAGGACACGCCGTCATGCCTGAGCCCGCCACCGCCCTCGTCCCACTGCCTCGGCTTCACGCGGTCGGCAAGCTTTCGCGGCCGACGCTTGTCCTGCTGGTGCTCGGCGCTTTGGCGCTGATTTCGATCCTCTGCTTCATGACGCTCGGCGCCAAGGGCAGCTGGAGTTTTATCCTGCCCTTCCGGGGGCGGAAGCTCCTCGCTCTTTGTCTTGTCGCCTATTCGGTTTCGGTGTCGACAGTGCTGTTCCAGACCGTCACCAACAATCGCATCCTGACCCCATCAATCATGGGTTTTGATGCGCTCTATCTCCTCGTGACGACGGCCACAGTATTTTTTCTCGGCGCGGGCGCACTCACGAGCATCGATCCCCAAATGCAGTTCGGGGTGCAAGTGGTCTTGATGGTTGTCTTTTCCGGCCTCTTGTTCCGCTGGCTGTTTTTGGGAGAGGAGCGCAGCCTGACCTTGCTGGTTCTGGTCGGCATCGTCTTCGGCATTCTCTTTCGCAGCCTCAGCCAGTTCATGCAGCGCATGCTCGACCCCAATGCCTTTCAGGTGCTGCAGGACTCTTTTTTCGCAAGCTTTGCGACGGTCGACACAACGCTTCTCGCCGTCGCAACCGCGATTGTCGCCCTCGTCAGCTTGATTGCCTGGCGTCTCGGACACACGTTCGACGTTCTGGCGCTCGGCCGGGCTCATGCCATCAATCTCGGCGTCGAATACAAGCGTACCGTCGTTCTCATTTTGATGCTGATCTCAGTTCTGGTGGCGATCTCGACAGCACTTGTGGGACCTATCACCTTCTTCGGCCTCCTCGTTGCGACCCTGGCGCATAGCCTCACCGGCAATAGCCGACACCGCTATATCCTGCCGGCCGCCGTCTTTCTCGCCATCACCTGCCTTGTCGGCGGGCAGACCATTCTCGAACGCGTCTTTGCCTTCGATACTGCGCTCTCGATCATCATCGAGTTTTTCGGCGGCGTGGTGTTCATCTTTCTTGTTCTGCGGAGGGCCGCGCGTTGATTGAAGCCCAGAATGTGACCAAAGCCTATGGCGAGACCTGCGTCGTCGATGGCGTCACCGTCACCCTGCCCAAAGGCGGGATCACTGCCATTATCGGGCCGAATGGCGCCGGCAAGTCGACGTTCCTTTCCATGGTCAGTCGGCTCATGAGCATGGACAAGGGAACCGTCAGCGTCGATGGGCTCGATGTCACCAAGACCCCGAGCAACGTCCTTGCGCAGCGGCTCTCCATCCTGCGGCAGGACAATCACTTGACCGCGCGCCTCACCGTGCGCGACCTCGTCAGCTTCGGCCGCTATCCCTATAGCAAGGGCCGCCTGACGCCCGAGGATAAGGTTCACATCGAAAAGGCGCTCGGTTACCTCAGCCTGACCGAGCTGAGCGACCGTTTTCTCGATGAACTCTCCGGCGGACAGCGTCAGCGCGCCTTTGTCGCCATGGTCCTCTGCCAGGACACAGACTATGTGCTGCTCGACGAGCCGCTCAACAATCTCGACCTACGCCATGCCGTGGGCATGATGAAACAACTGCGCCGGGCCGCCCGCGAGCTCGAAAAAACCGTCGTCATCGTCCTACACGACATCAATTTCGCCTCGGTCTATGCCGATCACATCGTCTGCATGAAAAACGGCAAGCTGGCGCATGAGGGTGCGCCCGAGAGCATCATCACGAGCGATGTACTGAGCTCGATTTACGAGACGCCCGTGCGGGTTGAGCTCGTCGAGGGCCGACGCATCGGCATTTATTACGAATAGGAGCCTTTCATGGACCGTCCCGTTGCCGAGCGTGTGCGCCACGAGCTGAAATTCCGCCTTGCCGAAGTAGTGCGCGCCGAGCGAATTACCCCGCACATGGCCCGGATCACGTTCACCGATCCGAGCTTTGCCGAGTTTCCCTCGCTCTCCTATGACGACCACGTCAAGATTTTCATAAACCCCGAGGGCGGCGACCCCGCTCTGCCGGTCCTGGGCCCAAATGGTGTCGAATGGCTGGCCGGTGCACCCAGGCCGGAAGGGCGGGATTACACCCCGCGCAACTTCGACAAGCAAAAGCGCGAGCTGGTCATCGATTTCGTCCTCCATGAGGGCGGGGTGGCGGCAGAATGGGCGGCACATGCAAAGCCGGGCGACAGAATCGGCATCGGGGGACCGCGTGGCTCCTTTGTGGTGCGCAGCGATCTGGATTTCTATGTGCTGATCGGGGACGAAACCGCCCTGCCCGCGATCGGCCGCCGCATCGAGGAACTGCCGGCAGGAACGACAGTAAACGCGCTCGTCGAAGTGGCGGACGCTGGAGAATGCCAGACGTTCGACACGACGGCAGATTTGTCCATCACCTGGGTCGACCGCTCCAAGGGAGCGTCTTTGATCAACGCAGCAAAAGAGATGGCCTTGCTGCCCGGCCGCGGCTACATCTTCATTGCCGGCGAAGCGAGTACTTCAACGGCACTGCGCGAGCACTTCGTGGACCAGGGCCATGACCCCGACCTCATCAAAGCCGCCGGCTATTGGCGCCGTGGCGAGGCGGACTTCGACGATGGCCACGCGCACTAACATCTCGACGAGAATTGGTGCTGCAGGAATACGAACTGGATAAATCACATTCGTTCCAAGTTAACATTGGATTGCCAGCGCGAGGTTTGAGATCGGAGAGAGAAGCGGTTGCTCAGCGATAGCGTTTAGTCAAGCGACTCTCACGTCCGAGGACCTGAACTAAAGTTCCTGTCCTGCGAAGCACGCTCCAAGCTAAATGCGGTGCGGGTTGTGATGGAACGGCTTGTGGACCTTGCCCGTATTGTGGCCGGAGGTTTCGCAATGCCGCGGTTCTTTTTCGACATCACGGAAAATGAAAAGACAGTCGTAGACCCGGATGGCCATGAGTTGCCATCCGCTCAAAAGGCGCATGACGAGGCCGTCAGAACAGCGACCGCACTTTCCATGGATGCGGCGACAACCACTTGTCCACACGTCGTGGAAGTAGCCGTTTGCGATGCAAAACATCATGTCATTTGCGCCGCGACGGTGACGTTCGATCCTGGTCAGTTAGAACTGTAAAGTCAGCGCGTGTACGGCGTCCGCTACTCAGCGTACATCCGACCATGTTTTTAGGCCTGCCGGGGATTTCCTAATACACACGCGCCTGCAAGTTCTTGCTCGGTCCACAGCGGATGAGACTAGCCCCCAAGGCTAGCTCAACGGCTCGTTCTGGAGTGTTGGCCTCAACCAAACGCTGTGATTCGAGTTCGACGTCGTTTAACTTCGACATGTGGAAAGAAAATTGTCTTCGCGTGGCATACTGGACAGGACGCGGTACCGCAGTATTTTCCGAATGGAAACCTAACGCGAACGTGCAGACAAGAGGCGAATGAGCCAGCAAGAAGAAGCCCGTATCGACCGCGAAATCCATCGGTCGAAAAGCGGGTCTGATCCATTCGCTGCAGCGATGCGTGCCACCCGCATGCCGATGCTGATCACCGATCCTCGGCAGCCCGATAACCCGATAGTTTTCGTGAATGAAGCGTTTGCACGTCTCACCGGCTACAGCCGTGAGGAAACACTCGGTCGCAATTGCCGCTTTCTGCAGGGTCCAGGTACGAGCCTCGACGACGTGGCAAAGGTACGCCAGGCTGTCGCTGACTTGACGCCGATCGAAATTGACCTCTTGAACTATCGTAAAGCCGGCACCCTCTTTTGGAATAGGCTACTGGTTTCGCCGGTCTTCGACGAAGGCGAACTCACCTATTTCTTTGCCTCTCAGCTCGACGTGACCCGCGAGCGAACAGCGGGCATTTCCCCAGTCCGAGACGAGATCGAAGCCAATATGGAGCAGCGGATCGCTGACCTGACGGCAAGCGAGGATCGCCTTCAGTTCACGCTGAAGGCCGGCGGTTTGGGCACGTGGACACTCGAGCTGCCACAGCAACGGCTTGTCGCCAGCCCTATCTGCAAAGCAAACTTCGGTCGGTCGGCTGCCGATACGTTTACCTATGAGGACCTAGCGGCATCCATTCATCCTGACGACGTCGAGCGTTGGGGCGAAACGGTTCAGCAGGCGTTGGACACCAACGGCGACCTTCACGTCGAATACCGATCGATCTGGCCGGACGGTTCACAACATTGGATCGAGATCCGTGCACAGACCCGCTATGATTCAGATGGCAATCCCATGCTCATGAGCGGCGTATCGATCGACATCACCGAAGCAAAAGAGGCGGAAGAATATCGCACTCTGATGACCCAGGAGATGGGACATCGGATCAAAAATATTCTGGCAACGGTGCAGTCCGTTGTCAGCCAATCGCTGCGGTCTGACGGAAACATCGAGGATATCCGCACGACAGTCATCGAGCGCATCAATGCGCTCGGCCGATCTCAAGATATTCTCACAGGGAAACGGTGGGACATTGCCGGTATACGCGACACCGTCACACGCGCGATCGAGCCATTCAATCAATCGGGTCGGATTCATTTCTTCGGACCGGATATCGAGATTGGGCAAAACGCGAGCGGTGCTCTGACGATGGCACTGCACGAGCTTGCCACGAATGCCGTAAAATATGGTGCTCTATCGAACGATAACGGTCGAGTCCGCATCGAGTGGGCGCAGACGAGCCATGAACTTGTTTTCACTTGGACAGAGAGCGGCGGACCGGAGGTTCAATCGCCAAAGCGTTCAGGATTTGGTTCGCGAATGATCGAACGTGCGCTCGCGTCAACGATCAGAGGCGAGGCAACGATCGACTACCGGACCCCAGGTATAGTCTTCACGATGCGTGCACCGGTAGAAAATTTCGGCTAACCAAACCGATGTCTCAACGGCTCTGGCTTGGTAGCATCAGATAAGATTTGTTGCAGTCGTTCGCAGACCACCTCGGCGCTGAAAGGTTTGCGAACGAACACAGCGCCATCTGGGAGATCGTCCTTCTGTGGCTTCACATGCCGGATGCGATGAGAGTATTGAAATGCGGCCATTGGTTGGCGCAATACTGTGCCAAGGGAAAGCTGTTCATTTCGCCAGGCGGCATTTGCACGTCGGTGAAGAGCAGTTGAATGCTATCGGCGGCTTCTTTTAGGATGGCCAGCGCCTGGTCATATCCCGCATCCTCATGCACTCGGAATCCGGCAGCAGCTCAGGTGGTCGGTTCCATCGCTTCATCTGCATTTGAAGCGGCACTGCTACTATCGTCATCTCCTCGTCTCGAGAATGCAGACGTTGCTGTGAAGGCGGAGGCACGATGAGCGGGAAACTAAACGGGATGGACTATTTCAGTGTCCAGCGTATTGACCTCAGTGGAGTGGAAGTCTCAGCCTGCATACATGTCGAGGCAATGAGCGCCAAGCATGCGGCTGAAGTGGCCTTGGGTAAGCTTTGACACTATTCGGTACGCCTGAACGTTTACGTGCCAAGGTTTGGAGACCATCGGAAGACTTCACGCCCGTCATCGTCCTGCTCTATGAACGGTCAGAAGAAGCTTAGGCCCCCAGAAATCGGCTCCAATACCACCCGGAGATAGGCTTCGAAACAGCGACTTCGGGGGCGCTTTTCGATACGCGCCACAGGGGTGGTTTGCTGACAGGCAGTTTTATATTCACATCCATCATAAGCCGACATTGGTGCAGAAAGCGATCTGGCACGCTGACCGCATCCCCAACATTGCTTGAAATTTCCGACACAGGTCGCTAGACCATGCTTGGGTGCCCTCGTCGGGCAGGATTGCGCTGGTCGGGCCGCCAGCGGAACACAATCTCGAAAGAGACCCATGGCCGTTTGTGCTTGGCTGATCGCAGCCAGTTTATCCCTTTTTTGAGTACGGTTTGTCCCAGGGCCGCCTGTAAGCAGCCACGCGCTTTGTCGCGTCCGATCTAAACCACTTTTCCGAACATCCGTGTCTCAAGGAGCTGGCGACAATGTCTGCTGCGCCCACGCGTCCCGTTTCTCTTCTTCGCGCCTTTCTCGACAACGCCTCTTCGGGCGGTATCATTCTCATGGTTGCCGCGGCGCTCGCCATCCTGGTCGCCAATTCGCCGCTTGCCGCCGCTTACTTCGATGGGCTTCACGCCTATGTCGGCGGCCTCTCGGTGCACCATTGGATCAATGACGGGTTGATGGCGCTGTTCTTTCTGTTGGTCGGTCTCGAGATCAAGCGGGAGGTCATTGATGGGCAGCTTTCGACATGGCCGAGGCGCGTTCTGCCCGGCTCTGCTGCCATAGGCGGTATGGTCGGGCCTGCGCTGATTTATCTGGCGTTCAATATGGGACCAACAGGTCACCCCAACGGCTGGGCCATCCCGGCAGCGACGGACATTGCATTCGCGCTTGGCGTACTATCGCTTTTGGGATCGCGCGTGCCCACAACGCTAAAAGTTTTCCTGACCGCTCTCGCCATCATCGATGACCTTGGCGCCGTCATCATCATTGCGCTCTTCTATACGACCTCAATTGATATGATGAACCTTGGTCTTGCCGGCGGTCTCATCGTTGCGCTCGTTGCCATGAACCGGATTGGGGTGCGTGTGCTGTGGCCCTATTTGCTGATCGGCGCGGTGCTCTGGTTCTTCGTCCTGCAATCGGGCGTTCACGCTACGCTTGCTGGCGTCGTTCTCGCGCTGACGATCCCGCTGCGCCCCAGTCCCACGCGTCCCGACGACATGGATTCCCCACTTCACAAGCTCGAGCACAGCCTGCAGCCTTGGGTGACCTTCCTGATCCTGCCGATATTCGGCTTTGCCAATGCCGGGGTGTCTTTTGCGGGCATGTCGATCGGCCAGCTCGCAGATCCGGTGCCGCTGGGTGTCGCAGCTGGTCTCGTCATCGGCAAGCAGGTCGGCGTTTTCGCGGCGGCGGCACTCGTTATTCGTGCGGGCTGGGCCGAATTGCCGATGTATGCAACATGGCGGCAGGTCTATGGCGTGTCCCTTCTTTGCGGCATTGGCTTCACCATGAGCCTCTTTATTGGCTTGCTTGCCTTCCCTGACTCAACGCTGCTGCAGGACGAGGTCAAACTCGGCGTTCTCTTGGGATCTCTAATCTCGGCCTTGCTCGGCGCGCTCGTGCTTGGCACGTCGCAAGCGCGCGCGCCCGAGCAGCAGGCAAAACCAGTCTGATGAGGGTGGAAAAGAAGCTCTACGGCGTGCAGCGTGTGCTTCCTAGCTGTAGAGAACCCGAGGCAGAAAGTGTGCTCGTCGGTGCATCCTCCCCGGTGGCTGCGGCTAAGCTGGTCCTTGGCAGCCAGCTCATACCGGTCGGGGCGCCTGCAAATCTGCGGGCTCTCGTGTGGCACATGCAATCCGACTTCACTCCAACCTGTATCAGCCTCTACGAGGCTGAGAAATTAGAGCAAGGTATACGCGCTCACAGGCTCAACGGGCTCGCCAAATTTGGATCAAAGCAAGAGCGCAAGGTACATTTCCATGTTTGGCTCATGGGGATTGTCGTAGCCCTGGCAGTGGCGACCTTGATCCTGCAATCCTAGGGGAAATCACTGTGCCGCCGACCTAGATCCTTTATTGGCGCGGCTGAATCGATTTCCGATCGCACTGTCGCATGTGCTAAAGTCTCATTCGAGAGCATGGCCGCAGGTCAAATGGCCATCAGCACACCAGGTAGCGCGGATGCTGATCGTGGTCGGCGCGATTTCGGGATATTGAGAGATCGGCAGCGAATAAATACCGACGACGCCCGCGAGGCATGTGACGATTGCCAGAACAATGGCGAAAACCGGTCTGGCAATTTTGCGATGCAGGAAGCGGCTCGGCATATGCGCGCCGGCGGTCGCATCATAAACATCTCGAGCAATGGCGCGGTAAGCGCACCTGTGCCCGGTTCAGCTATCTATGGCATGTGGAAGTCGGCTCTGACAGCGATGACGCACGCTTTGTCTCGGGAGTTCGCGCCGGAAGGCATTACCGTCAACGCTATCCAGCCGGGACCAACCAAAACGGACGAGGCATTCGACATGGAAGACCTACTGATCGCGCAGGTGCCTGCCGGAAGGCTTGCTGACGTCGCGAAACTGGCGTCCCTTGTTGCGTATCTTGCTGGACCAGATGCAGGTTTCATCAATGGGGCTGCCGTAAACAATCGATGGCGCGATGACCGCATAAAATGGGAGCCGGAGACGAAAGGAGTCTGCTTTCGGCGGTATCGCTTCGAGCTCTGAACGGCCGAGATGGGGTCGGATTCTGACCCAGGCGATTGGAATAAAAACTACTTACAGATGTCGAAAGCGGGATTTCCCATTCGTTCAATAGGAAGACGCAACTGGATAAAGGGTAATTTTGATGTCCTACATTGATGGCTTCGTGCTGGCCGCTCCCGCCGCCAACAAAGAACAATACATCGTTCATGCCCGCGCCGGGGCTGACTTGTTCAAGAAGTTAGGCGCTACACGTTTGGTAGAGGGTTGGGCAGATGATGTGCCGTACGGACAGCAAACCGACTTCTATCGTGCTACCAAGCTGCAAGCGGGCGAAGTGCCACTCTTTTCATGGGTCGAGTATCCAGATCGTGCCACCCGGATGAAGGCCGGTGAGGACATGATGAACGATCCTGACGTGCAGACCATGTCTGAAATGCCGTTCGACGCCACGCGCATGATCTATGGCGGTTTCGAAGTGATCAATGACACCGGAGCCGGGGCCAAGCCGGGATACATTGATGGCATGATCTCCCCGATCCCGATCGCCAACAAGGAAGCGTATCTTGCCGCGGCCCGGGCCCAGGCACCCCTGCTTATTGAACAAGGCGCCTTACGCGTCGTCGACACTTTGGGCGATGATGTCCCTCCAGGTAAGACCACCGACTTTCAACGAGCCGTCGCCACCAAAGCCGACGAAACCATCGGCTTCTCCTTTATCGAGTGGCCGTCACGGCAAATACGGGACGCCGCTTGGACTATTCTTATGAAAGATCCTCGGATAGCCCCCGCCCCCTCAATCTGGGACGCCTCCCGTTCAATCATGGGCGGCTTCGATCCGGTTGTTGATCGGTAGCAAGTAGATTGACCCTTCTGCCTTATTAAGTAAGCCAGCGGCATGGCGCTTCAGGTGCCAGCCGCTGGCGTGCGATCTGCCAGATGTTTGCCGATACGGCCGCTTTCAAGATTAATAGCCAAACTGTCCGATGTCCGAATAGGGTCATTCCCGGAAACAACCATCGCCGACTTCGGTACTCGTATTGCCTAAGCTGCATCTTGCCACGCTACTGTTGACGACCGCTGCGGTGAAATCTCCCACATGGGCGTGGAGCAGCACCGACCTGACCCGCATGGCGGAGAACAACGGCCTCATCAGCGTAGTGACCACAATTCCCAAGTTCGACATTGCCAGGCCTGCTTCTAGATCGACCGTTTCCAGAATGGTTCAATTGCGAGACGATTGGGCCCTGGATGACACGCACATGGACGCGACAGAAAATTCTGCCACCGGCGCTCTGTTGCAGGCGTGTATCGAACCAATACTTCCAGTGCTCGCCTGAACCCTCCCCCCCAACTGTCTGGGCTTTGAGACACTAAAGCCGGAGATTGGGACACTTTGACCTTACGGGAACACGCAGACTTTTCGTTTGAATGATAAAGAGGCTCTCGTTCAAGAAGCCTCGCATGACCAAGCAGAACAAGCATCCACGTTCAGTCGTCAAAAAACCGTCTGATGAACTTCCGGACAGCGCACTTGATAAGGTTGCGGGTGGCGGAAACAGCGGAGTCCAAGGCGAGGGCATGACGGAAAACCCGCGGTACGATAAGCCGCAGTAGCGTCATGGGGCGTGAATTACCACCCTAACTTCCTAAGTGTCGTAAATGTCGCCATGGTGCGTGGTGTTTGCACGGCTAAGCGAATGCTTAAACACCGCTGCCGCGCCCAAAACGGCGCCGACATTGCTTGGAAAGAATGTCCTCATGCTCGCTCTCCCTTTATGGGAAGAACGGTAGGCTTTCTGGCCAAGTTTCCAATCTATCCGATTGAGCTAGACCCTTCCGCCTCATCATCAAGTGGGCGTAAGGCTGGCCCAAAAAAGAACCCCTGCGCCAAAGAGGGATCGCAGGGGTCTAGATAGGTCGGGGATGCTACTCCAACGTAGCGACGATCAATGTCCTTAGTCTTCCGCCGTTCCATGACGCTGAGGGGCACTCAGTTCGCTTAATCTAAGTGATGGCGGCAGCCAAAAAGGCTGGATATTAGCGCACGGTTTCGAAGATGTAGCGAGCATCCATTCCATGAAGGTCCGTGCCTACCGCCTAGAGTTAGAGGGGTTGCTTTGGGTCTTGCTGGTTGATCCAGCAAGGTTCAACGAGATTCCTGAAGTCCAGTGCGAATACAAGTGGCGATCGGTCGGAGACATAGACATTGGCCAGCGCGCACCCCGTAACGCTCTCCACGCAATGAGCGACCTTCGGGACATGGGTTACGCTGTGATCAGGAGCGCGTCGGACTCGGAGATGTTCAGTTAGGTGCGGTCTAACCTTTCAAGGCGGACGGGTGGACCTTCTTGCCGCCGCTTTTAAACGCAAAAATATGTTTGACGTTCAAAAGCGCAAAATGAGCAGAGCTTGCGGCTGCCAAATGCTGGCTCTCCACGTCGATTGCTAGTTTGCAGGCGTAACGACAGTGCCCTTGCTTTTGCTAGGAGCATCCTTTGAGCTCCAGAGCACCGGATTGTAATAGATCGGGAAGTTGGCTTCGGTCTCCTCGCCTTCCTCATAACGGTAATTACCGCGATACCCGACCGAGACCAGTTCACTGTCCTTGGGAACCAGGAAGAGAACACAACCCTCGTGACTTGCGCCTTTCGTCAATGTCGATGGAGCGGGGTTTAGACAGGCGGTGAATGGTTCGCTACCGCCCATGGTCGTTGAGGGCATAAGTTCGGACCTATCCGCGTCCAGGCCCACAAAGCCTGCAACCTGATACCCGCCAAGGTCATCGTCGCCTTCATTGGTATAGCTGAAGCGTACGTAATAGGGCGTTGCTTCATTAAGCTCAGCCGGAACATCGAAATTGGAAAGATCGGCGATATTGCCAGCTTCGATATCGGTGACGGTCAACGTGATCGGAACTTCAGGACCATTGGGCAGAAGGAAAGGCACAGCGGCCTCATCGCCCACACTCAACGTGCTCCCCGCAGCCACAAACTGTTGCGCCTGCACCGCGCTGGCCGAGATGAGCGCGAAAATGGATAGAGTGGGCAAAATCCTGAACATGGCAGAACCCTCACGATTGAAACGTCTGAGTTTGCGCTGGTCGAAGCGCGATGAAGCGGCCGGAAATGAACGTCCACCACAAGTAGGGCTAGAAGCCAAATGTGCTGAGTTTACGGCCACGCGACGACAAATCCGATGGCCATAATGGGCCGCATTTTGTCTTGATGCTGAAGTGGTGGGCCATAGGGAGAACCGCTCGAGCTAAAACGACGCAAGAGTTGTTACGCGCGTTCATCGCGAATGCCCGGATGATCAGCTGAATCCAGAGAGGCGCGTTTAGCGTGCTGAGCGGCTGGCAAGCTTGGAACCCAGCAACTCGCCCTGCTCGCTCAGGATCGAGTAAGCAACGCTACATAGCAGCGAGTTGATGTGCCGCAGCGAGCGTAGTGTTTGCAGGTGCAGTTCGCTGGTTTCAAAACTGTTGGGATCGCCGGTCCGCAACCGCGCAAAATGCCGACTGACACTGTTGCGTTCCAGAATGCCCACTTCGTCCTTTTCCGCAACAAGGTGGCGTGCAGATTCAATATCTTCGGAAACCAGCACGTTGAGCGCCAATTGGAGATTGCCCAGCACGCGTGTGTGGAGGTCCAGCAGTTCCTCCCAGCCCTGCGCCGAAAAGGTCAGGTGGCGGTCGTTGAGCTGGTCGGCCACCCGCAGAAGCTGGCGCGAAATGATGTCGCCGGCCTGTTCAAGGCTGATGGCAAAGGTACTGAGATCTGACGCGCGGCTCGTCTGCCCCTCGTCCATATTGTCCCAGTCGAGTTGGGAGAGAAAAAGCTTGATCTCGGCATTGGCGCGATCGACCTCCGGCTCCAGCGCCTTGACCCGGCGGATCGCGGCCTTATCGCCCCCCTTGAGGATTTCCATAGTGGGCTGCAGCATCACCTCGACCAGTTCGCTCATGCGCAAGAGTTCGCGGGTGGCGCTCGCAAGATCGGCATCGACATTGCCGTGGCTTGATGCCGTCAACGCGGGTCGGCGCAGGCGCGCGAGATCTGTTGACTCTTCACTCGCCCCTGCTTGCACAAAACGGTCGAGAAGTCTTGATGCCGGTCCCACCATCGGCAGGCCGAGGATCATGACGAGGAGATTGAAGCCGCTATGAAAGAGACTCGCCTGCAGCCCAACATCCCCCGGCAGGCCCATCGAATGCACCTGGAAGATTTCGATGATGGCCAGCGCCAGGACCGCAGCGCCACCCCGAAACAACAGCGCGCCAATCGCAATCCGGCGCGCCCGCACGTCGGCGCCGCGCGTCATCCCGAGCGCTATCAGCGTGCCGCCGAGATTGGCGCCGAGAACCAGTGCCGCGGCCACCTCGAACGGGATGACGCCTGAAGCGCCAAAGGTGATGATAACGAGCACGCTCGCCACTGAAGAATAGGAAAACCAGGTCACGAGCGCCGCGATGATGAAGCCGGTCCAAGGGTCCCCCCGCAGATAGTCGATCCCCATCAGCAACACGTCGCTCTCACGCCATGGCGCGGTCGCCTCAGATACCATTTCGAGCGACAGGAGCACAAAGGCAATGCCGAGGATCATGCGGCCCAACTGCTTCATCTGCCGCTCATTGGCGCGCAGGAACAGCGCACCGCCCACAATGATCAAAGGCGCGGTCAGCAGAGTCAGGTCGAAGGAGAGCACTGAGGCCACCAGCGCCGACCCAAAATAGGCGCCCAGCATCAGCGCCAGCCCCGTGCTCCCGGCGAGTAGACCCCCCGAAGCAAAACTCGATGCCAGCGCTGCCACTGCCGTCGAACTCTGGAGCGCGACGGCCATGCCGACGCCGACCGTCGCCGCGGAAAAGGCGCTGCGCTCGGCATGGGCAAGCGTACGTTTAAGCTGTGCCGAGTAAGCACGCTCCACTGCGGTCCGAACCATGCGCACGGCCCAAAGGAGGAGCACGATGGCTGCCACGAGATGAACGATAATGAAGTACATCAGGCCTCCTCTTTACCGCAAAGCCGCCGAACAACGATCATGGACACAGGGCGGGGGGCGACGCAACAGAACTTTGCACGCGTGTGCAATGCTGTCCGCACTTTTGCGTTTTGTGAGCCAGAAGATCGATGACCGAAATAGGCGAGAACGTGCTGCACAAATGTGCAGCACAAAGCGATCCTAGACGTCGACCGCGGTGCCGTCCTGCGCCGCCGATGCCTTGATGGCATCCCAGAGCTTGGCGAAACGCAGGCCATTGGCTACCGTCGAGGGATTGTCGAGCCGCCCCTCGCGCACTGCCATGAATGTCTGGATCGGCGTGTCCCGCACCTCGCCTTCCTCGCGTATATCGGCGATCTCGCGCCACTTGCCCCAGGCATCAACCCGCACGATAGCTTTAGAATAGAAGAACGTGATCGCTGAGGCGCAGCCCGGCGGGCCTTCACCAGCCGCATTGAAGGTCACGAGCGCGCCATTTGCCAACCGCGCTGCCACGGCCGTTGCCAGATCGACGCGCAGTCCGCGATTGTTTGCAAAGGCCGAAAGCCGGACGAATTCGCTATCGGCCAGCACGCAGACCGTATTCATCATATGCGCGCCGGTGTCGAACATGAAGCCGCCGCCCGAGATCGCCGGGTCCTGCTTCCACTGCCCGGCATAATTGTCCTTCCAGCCCTCCCAGATCGAGGCATTGACGCTGACCAGTTCCCCGAATTCGCCGCGCCGTGCCCGGTCGCGCGTGTCGTGGATCAGCGGGGACAACCCGCCCTGGAAGGCAATGACGACGGTCCGTCCCGTGCGCTTTTCCGCCTCAGCCAGCTTGAGCGCCTCGTCCTGCGTCGTCACCATCGGCTTTTCGAGCAGCAGGTCATAGCCCGCCTCGACCACCGCCAGCGCATTGGCGCCATGGAAGACGTGCGGGGTAGACACATAGACCGCGTCCATTTTGCCCTGCATTGCCGCCAGCATTGCATCGGCGTCGGCAAAGCCCTCGGGCCGCGCCGCGCCGGCCGCTTCGCAAACGCCAGCAAAGCGCTCGAGTGAGCCCGTGCTCACTTCCGCCGCCGCGACGATCTGCACCTCAGGCATGGCCGCCCAGCCACGCGCATAATCGGCCGCCTTGAGACCGGCGCCGATCACGCCAAGACGCAAAACCATAAACACTCTCCTCGCTTACGCCGGCACCAGCGCCTCATTGGACGCGACCGGCCGCAGATGCAGTTCATCGGAACGGATGCAGGCGTCAAGATGCCCCGGCGATCCCTTGAGTTCGGGCCGGACCTGCCGACAGGCCTCGAGCGCATAGGGGCAGCGATCGGCAAAAGCGCAGCCCTCGATCCGCCCCGCCACATCCGGCACATGCCCACCAAGGCGTATGCGCCCGCCAGCCGCCTCCCCGCGCCCCGGAATGGCCGCCAGAAGAGCCTCGGTATAGGGGTGCTGCGGATTGCGAAAAATCTCTTCGGTCGATCCCAGTTCGACGATCCGCCCGGCATACATCACCGCCACCCGATCGCTGATATTGGCGATGACGCCGAGATCGTGGCTGACAAAGAGATAGGTCAGCCCCATCTCGGCCTGCAACGCCTTCATCATATTGATGATCTGGGTCTGCACCGACACATCGAGCGCCGATACCGCTTCATCGGCAATCACCAGACGCGGGTCCGACGCTAGCGCCCTGGCAATGGCGATGCGCTGCCGCTGGCCGCCCGAAAATGCATGCGGGTAGCGCTGCGCATAATCGGGGCTTAGCCCAACCTTGGCGAGCAGCGCCTGCACCTTGGCTTCGATCTCGCTTTCGCTGAGATCGCCCTCGACCTGTAGCACTTCACCGATGATATTGCGCACCCGCATACGCGGATTGAGCGAGCCCGTCGGGTCCTGAAAAATCATCCGTATATCAGTGCGCAGCCGTCTCGCTTCGGCGCCGCGGGCCGTCAGTAGATCGACCGCAGGTTCGCTGCCATCGGAAAAGTGCATGGCGCCGCTATCAGCCCGATGCAGCCCGACAATGGTCTGTCCCAAAGTCGATTTCCCGCAGCCGCTCTCGCCGACGAGCCCCAGCGTCTCACCGGGAAAAATATCGAGCGAAACCGCGTCAACCGCCCGCACCGCCCCGGTCTGGCGCTGGAAAAAACCCGAACGGATGGGAAAATGTTTCTTGATATCGCGCACGCTGAGAAGTGGCGTTGCACTCTCCTCACGCACTTTCAGCGCGGCAGCAGCCGCCGCTGCCGCCACAGGCCGATCCACGCGATCGAACTTGTGCGCCTGGGGCCCATAGGCATGGCAGGCGACCATATGATCGTGCCCGAGCTCGGTTTCGAGCACCTGGACATGCCCACACATATCGGCCCGCGCCCAATCGCAGCGCGGATGAAACGGACAGCCCGCGGGCCGCAATGCCGGCGGCGGCACCATGCCGCGAATAGCCTGCAGCGGCGCCTTGAAATCCCCGTCGAGCCGCGGCATCGAAGCAAGCAGCCCACGCGTATAAGGATGCTTGGGATGCTCCAGCACCTCGCGCACTGGCCCACGCTCGACGATCTTGCCCAGATACATGACCGCCACTTCGTCGGCGATCTCCGCAACGACGCCAAGATCGTGGGTGATGAACAATACGCCCATGCCCGTGTCGCGCTGCAACCGCGCCAAAAGGTCGAGAATATTGGCCTGCGTCGTCACATCGAGCGCCGTTGTCGGCTCGTCGGCAATGAGCAGCCGCGGCTTGTTGATCAACGCCATGGCGATCATCGCCCTCTGCCGCTGACCGCCCGAAAGCTGGAACGTATAGCTGTCATAGCGCCGCGCAGGATCCGGCATGCCGACCTCTTCGAGCATGCGAATGCCCTCGGCTCGCGCGGCCTTCTCGCCAACCTTACGGTGCAGCATCAGCGCTTCGCTGATCTGGTTGCCGATCGTATAGAGCGGGGACAGGAAGCTCATCGGCTCCTGGTGAATCATGGCGATATCGCCGCCTCGCACATGCCGCATTACCGGGCTTGTCGGCTTGGTCTTGGCGATATCGAGCACCGAGCCATCGGGCTGCCGCAGGTTGATCGACCCGCCAGACACGCGCCCGGGATGATCGATCACCTGCAGGATAGCCTTGGCCGTCACCGATTTGCCGCAACCACTTTCGCCCACAAGGCACAGCGTCTTGCCCGCCGCGATATCGAGATCGAGCCCGTTGACCACATCGATCGCCCCGGCAAAGGTGACGCGGAGATCGCGAATTTCAATGAGATTGTCCATGCGCCTCAGTCCGAATAGGGGTCGGCCGCATCGCGCAGCCCATCGCCGAGGAAATTGAGCGCCAGCACCGCCACCACCACAGCCGCGCCCGGCAGCAGGAGCCAAGGCGCCGAAGCGATCGTGCGCACATTCTGCGCCTCTTGCAGCAGGACGCCCCAGGAAACGATCGGCGTCCTCAAGCCAATGCCGAGATAGGAGAGCGCCGTTTCCGCCAAGATCATGCCCGGAATGGCGAGAGACACCGTCGCGATGATGTGGCTCAGGAAACTCGGCAGCATATGCCGGAAAATAATCCGTACGGGCCCGCACCCATCGAGCCGCGCGGCCTTGACGAAATCCTCGTTGCGCATGGCGAGAAACCGCCCGCGCACCACACGCGCGAGGCTTGTCCATCCAAGCACCGAGAGAATGATGGTGATCAGAAAATAGACCTGCAGTGGCGGCACGCTTGCCGGAATGGCCGCCGCCAAGCCGATCCAAAGCGGGATCGCCGGCACCGATTGTATGAACTCGATCAGCCGCTGAATAACATTGTCGGTCACCCCGCCAAAGAGCCCGGATATCCCGCCGATCAGGATGCCGAAGACGAGGCTCAGCGCCACCCCGATCAGCCCGATGGTCATCGATATCCGCGTGCCATAGATCGTGCGGCTCAGAATATCCCGCCCCAGCCGATCCGCCCCAAAAAGGAAAAATGGCTGCCCTTCGATGACCGGGCCAAAGAGATGCCGATTTGTCGGAATGAAGCCGAAGAGGTTGTAGCTCTCGCCCTCGACGAAAAGCCCGAGATCGACCGGCTGGCTTTCGTCATCAACAAAGGTCCGCCGCCCCGAATTGTAGTCGATTTCGGATTTATAGGCGTTCACATGGGGCCTGAATTGCCAGCCCTCGCCCTCGTCCCGCCCTAGATGTAGCGTCTGTGGCGGCGCGTAGCTATAGGCTGGATTATAGGCTTCGAGCGTCACCGGCGCCAAAAACTCCGGGATCGCGGCGACCACATAGGCAAGGATCACAACGACCCCGCCCGCAACGCCCAGCCTGTGTCGCAGAAACTTCTGCCAGACCAGCGCCCAATGCCCATCAAAGCCGCGCCCGCGTTGATGGGTTTTGGCGACGGGAGCGACCTGGCCAGTAGTTTCGTCAAACGTGCTCATGCCTGCCTCCTAGCCCTGCTGATACCGAATGCGCGGATCGAGCCAGGCCAGCAACAAATCGCTCAGCAGCGTCCCGATCACCACGAGCACCGACAGCATCAGGATAAAGCTTGAGGCCATATACATGTCCTGCGTCCTCAGCGCGTCGAGCAGCAGCGGCCCCGTCGTCTGCAGCCCCATGACGATGGCAACGATGGTGCCGCCCGAGACGATGTCGACGAAAATATCGTTCTGTCCGGACACAAACGGATTGAGCGCGTGCCGGACCGGATATTTCATCAAAAGCGAAAACTCGCCCTTCCCCTTGGCCCGCGCCGCAGTCACATAGGGCTTGTGCAGCTCATCGAGCAGGTTAGCGCGGATCACCCGAATGACGCTCGCCGTGCCCGCTGTTCCCAACACGATCATGGGCAGCCAGAGATGGCCCAGGAGATCGAGCACCCGCTCCCAACTCCACGGCGCCTCGACATATTGCGGCGAGAACAGCCCACCGACATTCACGCCAAACCAGGCAAAGGCGATATACATTGCCGCCAGCGCCAGGAGAAAATTGGGAATGGCCAGGCCGAGAAAGCCGAGGAATGTCGCGAGATAATCGCCGGCCGAATAGCGCTTCACCGCCGAGAAAATCCCGATCGGAATGGCGACAACCCAGATGAAAAGGAGGCTCGCGACTGACAGGACGATCGTCAGCCCGAGCCGCGGCCAGATGACGTCTTTCACCGGCAGATTGAACGAAAACGAATAGCCAAAATCGCCGCGCAGCACGACGCCGCTAATCCAGTTCCAGTATTGAACCATCAATGGCAGATCGAGCCCATAGGCCTTACGTATCGCCTCCTGCTCTGCCATCGGCATCACGTCGCCAGCCGCCGCCGACATCTCGGCGAGCCGCGTGACATAGTCGCCGGGCGGAATGGCGATGACGAGAAACGAAATCAACGACACCGCGATCAGCGCCGGGATCGCATAGATGATCCGGCGTATCATGAACGAACCCATCGCGGTCTCCTTTCAGTGCCACGCCCATAGCCCGACGCGCGTAGCGCTCTGGGCGTTCTTCCCGGCAATAGCTCCACTGGAGCTATTGCTACCGGTGATCACGGTTCGAGGCTTTGCTGTGCAAAGCACCTCACCATGAGGACTACTCGTGCCGCCGCGCCCCAGTAGCCCTCATGGTGAGGCGGGAGCGTAGCGACCCTCGAACCACGAGGGCGTGGCACTGCAATTGAACATCGGACAGCCGCAGTCTCCCGCGGCTATCCCGCTTGCAGGGAGTGAACTTACTTGAAAAAGAACGTCGCAAAATTCGCCGGTGCCGGACCCGGATAGAGCCAACCTTCGATCAGCTCAGCCGGCACATTGTGCAGGTTGTTTTTGACCGAGCGGTAGTACCCCGCCGGGTTGGCGATGCCGATGGTCAGAAACTCTTCGGCGAGGAGATCGGTGAATTCCTGCATCAGCGCCGTCTGTTCCTCTCCGACCGTCGTCGGGATCAACGACCGCAGTTCATAAAGGCGCTGCACATTGGCCGGCGGCTCGACGACACTGACACCCTCAGCCAGTTCTGCGTCAGGGTTGAGGCGTTTCATGTCCCAGGCGGCCCAACCCGACCAATTGCCGAGCGACCAATAGCCGTAGTCGTTCATGAACCGGCTGAGATTGAGAAGCGGCAACTGACCGCAGCCATTCTCGCCCACCCATACGGCCGCATCGGCCTCGGGCTTGGCCCGCGCATTTCCGAAGAGTTCATCGGAGTGATAGTTGACCGTCACATCGAGCCCGGCCTGTTTCCAGGTTCGCTCGATCAACTGGAATGCATCGACCGTGTCCGGCTTGAAGTCGGCATTGATCTCGACCGAGAACTTGAACGGTTTTCCATCCGGCCCGACGCGCACGCCGCTGGCGTCCTTGGGGATGATTTTGTCGAGATGCTCCTGCGCCTTGGCGAGATCGAATTCGGTGAATTCCTTGGCGAGCTTTTCGTTGTAGAACGGCGAATTCGGCAGTGGTGCGGGCTGGAATGGCTCCCCCTGCCCCAGATAGATCGTGTCGATGATTTCCTGCCGGTTGATGGCGAGCGATACGCCGGCGCGGAAATCCCTCGAGCCAAACACCTGCGCCTTGACCGGATCGGGATGGGTCACGGAGAACCCGAGAACAGCCGTGTTGTAGTCGCAGCTTGAAGCGGGCACGAGCCGATAGTCGCCGGCCTGCTGATTGTCGAAAAACACGGCCCGGTTCTGCGGCGTCGACACGTTGCGCGGCGACATGGTGATCTGGCCCTGGATCGACTGCAGCAGCGTGACCTCCGGATCAGCCGCCACCGCCCAAACGCGTTCGTCGATATAGGGCAATTGCTGGCAGGACGGATCGACCGCAAAATAATAGGGATTACGGACGTATGTGACACGCTCCTTGCCCAGCAGCGTATCGGTCCCGATCCAGGCATGGATAGAGGGGCGCTTGGGGTCATTGAACTGCGCGGCATCATTGTAGGAGCCGACATTGCCCTTCCACCACGCCGCATAATCGGTCGCCCCAGCCGCTGCCATCTTCTCGGCCACACCATCGGGGTTCAGGTCGATATCGAACTGCTCCATATAGTGCTTTGGAAACTGCACGGCGCGCTGGCCATAGGGCCCGGCCATATTCTGGAGAAAGAGCCCGTTCGGCTCTTCATAGGCAAAGGTGACCGTATAATCGTCGACCTTGGTCACGGTTGGCACAGCGCCATTGTTCTTGAGCTCGGCCCGCGGTCCGCCGGTCATCACCTTCGGATTGTTCTCGACGCGGTCCCACCAGAAGATGATGTCGTCAGCGGTAAACGGCTGCCCGTCCGACCACTTCATGCCCTCGCGCAGATGAAAGGTATAGCTTCGCGCGTCTTCCGAAACATCCCAGCTCTTGGCGATCCCCGGTACGACTTCGGAGCCATCGACACTCCAGCGCACCAGCGGTTCATAGCCGAACTGGCGCATATCGGCGATATTGCCGCCGCCCCAGCTATCGATGAACTGCCCGCCATAGACACCGACTTCCTCGGCCGGCTGGATCACCAGCGGCTCGGCCGGCAGGCGCTCGGCCACGGGCGGCAAGGTGCCGGCATCAACCATAGCCTTGAGCTGCGGCGCCTCGGTAAACCCGCTGGCGCAAACTGCCGCCGCTTGTTCCTGCGCCGCCACAGGCAGCACCATCGCGCCGGGCATAGTTGCCACGCCGAGCAGCAGCGACGCTGCCATCAGCCGGGTCACGCCATAACAAACCATCTGCATTTGCTTCCCTCCCACGAAATGAACACTTCGCATCCTCCGAGGTCCGGCCGGTGGGTTTGGAGCCGGAAGCCTCACCTTCCTGAGGGTGCTTTTGCCCCTCGTCACTAGTTCCCACCTCTATCGGTTTGGTGACGCTATCTTGTAAACGTTTTCAATACAAGCTAGGAAAATCGACATGGTTCAACGCGGTGCAAAATGCTATCGCAAAGGGCCTTAAGCTGCGCTCGATGCTAACGGAATGCTAACCAAGTGGTCACCATCAAGGACGTTGCAAAGCTCGCGGGCGTGTCGATCGCGACCGTCTCACGCGTCCTCAATGGCTATGCCCATGTGCGGCCGGAAGTGCGCGAGGCGGTCAATAAAGCCATCGACAGCCTGGGCTATCGCCGCAATGGCCTCGCGAGCTCCTTCCGCACCCAACAATCCAATATCGTCGGCGTTCTGCTGCGCCAGCAGCGCACGCCTTTCTCGAGCGCCCTCGCCTATGCCATCGAAACCACCATGTTCGATCAAGGCTATCGCGTGCTGCTCTGCTCGACCAATGGCGACGCCGATCGCGAAGAGGCCTATCTCGAGACCATGCTCGACATGCGTGTCCAAGGCGTCATCATCCGGCCATCCGGCACGAACGCCCGCACGGTAAAACAGGTCAAACTCCTGCAGGAGCGCGGCATTTCCGTCGCCTTTGTCGACATGAAGCCCAAGATTCCCGCCATCAGCTCGGTGGTCTGCGACAATTTTTCGGGCGGCTATCAAGGCATGCGCCATTTGATCGAACTCGGCCATCGCAAGATCGGCATCGTCGCCGGCAGCGTCGCCCAACGCGGCGGCAGCCAGGATGTCGGCAGCGAGCGCGTCCGCGGCATTCGCCAAGCCGCCCAAGATCTCGCAACCGATGTGGAGATCATCTTCTCGCCGCCCTTTGAAAGCGCCAGCTTCGATGTCGGCCGCGAAACCGGCGCCGCCATGATCACCGGCAATCCCGGCATGACGGCCGTTTTCGGCACCACGGATATGCTAGCCATCGGCGTCATGCATGCTGCTCACAGCCTTGGATTAGAGCTGCCACGCGACCTCTCGATCCTTGGTTATGACGGCGTTCTCGAATCTGCCGTCACCTTCCCTACGCTCTCGACCATCGCCCAGCCGATCCACGAAATGGGCCAGATCGCCGCTATGACGCTGATCGACCACATGACCAGCACCAGCAAGTCGCCGCGCCAGGTGGTCCTCGAAAACACCCTTATCGCCCGCGCCTCGACCATTCCGCTCGCCGACTAATCCTCGTTGCGGCCGCAAGCGCTATAATCGACGGGCTCCACGCCAAATTTCGGCGAAACGGAAAAACTCGGGATAAATGCACCATCGCAAAAATATCCGTCACACCACCTTGCCGCATAAGTTTGAAAACGATTACAAGACTGGAAACTGCTTAAGAGCGCCGGAGGAAGTTCTATGTCACCATCCAATAAGGTCGCCACCAGCGCCGATCTCGAACTCGCTCGCCACCTCGCGCCCATCGTCCGTTTTGGCGATAACGAACCTTTTCTCCCAAGCCGCATCGGCGTCACGGTCTTTACCGAGCCCGGCTCCTCGCCCTCAGCGAACCACGCGATCACCCTTGGCGCAGGCATCGCCAAGGTCATCGAATATGCCATCTGGTGGGATTGGGATATCCAGCACCTCTATGAGCTCGAACATATCTGGCTCCACCTCAATGCCGAAAATAGCGTGGTCGCGGTCGAAGCCAGCGCCCATGGTGGCGTGTTCCCAATGACTCCCCCCAACGGTACCCTGCCCCTCGAAGAGGGCCGCGTCACGTTGTTTTCCGCGCCGGGCAAGCACGCCTTCACCGCCACGGCCGACGCCCAGCGCGCCGTCGCCACAGACATCACCCTCGCCTGCCAGAACCTCGCCGGCTACGGCGCCATTCTCATCAACGATATGTTCGGTGAGGCACTCCACGGCTTGACCGCCGAAGACCACCGCGCCGTAAAGCGCCACCTGCAGTCCCGCGCCTTCCTGCCGTCTTTCCAGTTCCACCAGCGCTTTGATCTGTCCACGGTCGAATTCACCTCCTGGACCGAACTCGTTGCCTGGATTCCGGGCCGCGTAAAAGCCGTGCTCGCTGATGTGCGCGCCCAGCAACCCCTTCTCAAAGCGGTGTTTTTGGATAGCGGCGACACCCTCGTCAATGAAGCGACCGAAGTTTTCGACGCCGAAGGATATGTCATTGAAGCTGGACTTATCCCCGGCGCCCTGGAGATGATCGACGCCCTCACCCGCGAAGGCTATCGCCTCGCCCTCGTCGCCGACGGCCGCGTCCGCAGCTTTGCCACCATCCTCGGTGGCCACGGCATCGAACCGCACTTCCACGCCCAGGTCATTTCCGAAGCCGAAGGCTGCGAAAAGCCCGATCGCCGCATGTTTGAAAAAGCTATGCACTCCTTAGGCTTAGGACCGGACGACGCGGACGCAATCGTCATGGTCGGCAATCATCTCGAGCGCGACATTGGCGGCGCCAACAAACTTGGCATCATTAGCATCTGGCAGAGCTGGTCCAAGAAGCGCAGCCACATCCCCGAATTCGCCCACGAAGTGCCGCGCTACACCATCCGTACTCCCGGCGAACTCCCTGCTTTGCTTGAAGAAATCGAATTGGCCATGGCCCGCGCGAGCCAAAATCCGGCGCTGTCCTCTCCCTGACATTAAACTGCGTCAGACTGCCTAAAACCTAGCGGACCGCTCAGCCATGACCCTCAAATTCATCGTCCTCAGCGACCTTCACGTCATGCCGGAGGGCGAGCTCTCGATGACGCTCGACACCGGCGCCAGGCTTGAGCAAGCCGTCCAAACCATTGCCACCCGCTACAACACTGTCGATTTCTGCGTCCTTGCCGGCGACCTTACCGATCTTGGTCAACCCGCCGCCTATGAACGCCTCAAGTCACTGATCGACCGGATAGAAATCCCGGTCCACCTGACCCTCGGCAATCATGACGATCGCGAGACTTTTGTCTCTGTTTTCGGCGAGGAATACGTTGCCGAAACCGGCAAGATCGACAAAGCCTTCGACGCCAAAGGCTATCGCATCATTCTCCTCGATTCCTCCGAGCCCGGACGCGTCGACGGCGTCCTCACCGAGGTTCAGATCGCTTGGCTCAAGGCCCGACTTGCCGAGGCATTGGACCGCCCGGTCATCGTGATCCTCCATCACAACGCCAATGCGCTCCACATCAATTCCGATGATATCCGCATCCGCGACGCTGAACCGTTCATCGCCGCGCTCAAGACCCATCCTGATAGTCGCCAAGTCATGGCCGGCCATGTCCACCTGACCTCGACCGCCCTCTGGCGCGGCATCCCCTTCACCACCCTCGCCGGTGGCCATTATTACTGCACGGTGGACCAGGACCACGTTCCCATGCGCCGCCTTGCCGGTCCGGCGCAGATGGCCTTCGTTATCGGCGAAGAGGACCAGACGACGGTGCATTTCGACAGCTATATCGACGGCAATCCCGAAATCGTCTGATCGAGAAAATCTATACCAAGCGCACGACCTGCCCGCGGGGAGCGCCACGGATCATCACATGGCAAAGAGTGGCTGATCATTTGGCGGACATGGGCCTCAACGACCTGCCGTGAAAGCTCAATCCAGCTTAGACCTGGAATCTAAGCGTCAGCTCACGATAACTCCAAGTCGATTGGCGAAGCCGGGTCGAAACTGACCACTTCGAGGTGCGATGGCTGAGGCAACCGGCGTTATCGGACATTTCCCCTCGTTAGGATGGGCGTTCACACCTAGCACGATTATGTCCGTCACGGCCGGCGCTTTGCCGTCTCTCTGGGTTAGAGCCAAGAGGTGACCAAGGCAGCCAATCTTCATTTCTACCAGCTTTTCAGCATGAGAACGGCATCGTCCCTAGAGAATTAATAATGCCGTCTCGGCCCTGCGCTTCCTGTTCGAGGTAAAGCTCAAGCGCCGTAATTTGTCCCAGACCCTGGTGATCACCCGCTATCAGCGCCAAGTGCCGGACCTTCTCAGCATCGCAGAGGCAGGCAGGCTATGTCAGGCCGTAGCCGGCATCAGATACTGGGCTGCCCTCGGGATCGACTATGGCGCCGGGCGGCGCGTCCCCCGAGGCGGCGCACCACCAGCTCGACGATATTCACAGCACCCGCAGACTGATACGGATCGAACAGTGCAAGGGCTCTCGAGGATCGCAGCGCCATGCTCTGGCCTCATCTGCACGGAGCTGCTGGGACTATGGTCGCGCGATGCCAAGCAGCGGGGGGGCATGCGACCCTATTGCTGGCCATTGCCCGGGCGCTCCCCAACCGACCCGATCTCGTTACGGCAACAGGCTCTATCCGACTCGGAAGTTAGAGCCTCCGACCGTCCCAGCGCCTTTCTATGAGGCGCTTGCTGCCGCGCGTGTCATCGCGAGCCAAAGTGCGGCGGCCTGCCGTCAAAATTCTGGGTATTTGAACAGGGCCGGAATTTTGCTCCACTGCCCCTACTTTTGTCGGTGACTGTTGATTGCCACTGAGAAATGACCCGTTAGGCGTGGCTATTTCCATCGAGATTTTCAGTGGAAAGCCAGGGTCACTTCTCGGCAGAAATCAACAATCACCAGTCTAGACGGATTGGTGATCGGATCACCGTTCTTTGGGCGCCAACTTTTTCTGCAAAGTATGGGTCGAGGGTGGGGTCGGCGCCACTCGCAGACCATCTGCTCTCGTGCGATGCGCGAAATGCATTTTCGACTACCGACTATTCTGGAAACGCCTGCCGACGAGCGGAGGGAACGAAGTCCGCTTTCGTCCAGAACAGCCAGCTTTCTGCGCCCCAACTCTTGCGCCGAAGCGCTTTAGCGACCCCGGGCTTGCGGGGACCGCCCGGTTCGGGAGGGGAGGTGCTTTCAGTCCATGCTCAAAATGCCTGAATGTTCGCCATCGGTCGATGGCCGACAAACAGGTTGCTATGGAGCGATCATATCCTGGTTAGCGATGATCGATCCTGACTCGCAATATAGACGGGCTTGTTCCACATCCTTCTTATCGTTGAAAAAGTCATCGGATGAACTATAGACGCGCACCTCGGCATCCCGAATGTCACCGCCAATTCGCTCGTCTTCCGTAATCACAAACGCATAGACCCAGTCGTTCCGCATGTAGCCCATTGACATGGTCAGGTCGGTCGGATGGTCAATATTCGTGTCCTTGACCGAGAAACCGATTGTGTCGGTCTCGAAGTAGAGTTCAGCTGGCTCAGCGCCGACCACATAGGAATAGTAGCCTTCCTTTTTGCCCGGATATAAGTTGGTGTCGGCGATGCGGCAGAACTCCGCGTGAGCGTTCTGCTCCGGAATGTAGCAGGAGAAATGCGTCTGCCACGGGGGTACGCAGTTCGCCATCGCTGGCATTGGCAGAATGATGCAGAGGGCTAGGATGCGCTTCATGGACGAGTTCCGTGACGAGGATGTGGTCAGGCAATGCTTCCTACTGAAGCTGCCAGCGCGCAAGCTGAACATGCCGTTAGAGGATGGTGACCGCCACGAAATACCATTGGTGCCGATAGTTGAAAAGGATCGAAGGCGCTGACTATCTTTGTGTCCGGAGGCGAATCCACAGAGCGCTGGTGCGCTTCTTTTGTCGGCGACTGGGTAGCTACAGACGAACCTTGCTTTAAGTGATATCATACTCCCCTGGAGCCCTTATGACCGACGCGCCGCTGCAGCAATTTCAAGTCGAGTCGTTTAACACCGACCCAGAAGGGCGTTCACAGCAATCCGATGTCTGTCTGGTCTTTGCGCATAGCCCAAAGGCCGCAGCCATGAAGGCATTGAACGAGGATCTGCATGAGATCGGCAACGTCCGACGACTTCGTGCCCGAGTCACAGGGCTAGATGCGATTGGCCAACAACGAGTGACCACGCTTTACAGCCAGCTCTGACGGATCGGAGTATATGCGCCTTCAGGTGCCTGTTGCTGTTCATCCAAGCGAGGACTGGGTTGAAGGGGTTGGACCATCAACTCTGTCGCGATAGTTTTATATTGGGCAAGAACCTTCATGGCTGGTTTGCCCTTTCGAGACAAGGGCGATTGCGTGACGGGAACGAGCCAGACTTTGGGACGGATCGAGCACTGATCTTGAGGTGTTACTGCTGCGCTGGACTGATAAACGACATGATCAATCGATCACTGCGCTCCGCTCATTAAAATAGCTCTAAAAGAAAACTCAGATCGTGAAGCCCGGCAAAACACCATTTTAGAGAGCTTTTGAACTGGCGGACGAGAAACGGGTTTTGATAACCGAAGGCTATTCTATCGAACAAATTGAGGGACCTGCCCTGATCCGTCAACTCAGAGAAGACCTCAAAAGACCAGATACCGATACGTCTTCAAACGACCCTTGCGGGCTACCAACCCGAGTCTTTGGGGTTCAGAACGACAACGCCGACCAGCACAAGCAGAAGCAATAAAGCCGACACCCGGCGCGCAGTGATTTAACATGCGCCCGGTCCATCGTTGCTACGCCTTAGATTGCAGTCTGCATTAGAGGCCGGCGCTGGCAGTTCGGACTAGAACGAACGTTCCGGGTTTATCCAAACATACCGAACTGGCTCGAACAGCTCATCCCGCTTTGAGCCGCTGATCCTGAGATCGTCAATCCAGACCTTTATTCGTGCTCGCTGCTCTTGCGGGATGTTCGCAAGAACCCATTTTCGGAGGTCGCCAAAGCACTCGAAGTGCATTTCGGACTGCTTTCCCGCCGAGCCAGAATGCCCGCCCGTTTGCGGTGCGAGGTAGGTGATGACTATTTCCATGACAGTTTGGCAGCGCGTTAAACGCAGCTCTCCTGACCTGCCTTGTATCACACCCCCCATGCTTCTCCTAATTGTCTCGGGAGATCATGGTAAGATCCTGGCTATCGGCTTGTTTAGCTCGCGGGTCGCTGCAGCTCCAAAACCTTTCGAGAATGGCCGACCTTGTAGGCAATTGCGATGGAGCCGTTACTCATGGGAACCATTCCCATAGCTATCCGCTAGCCTTCTTTGAAGGAGAGACGCGATGACCAACAAAAGACCTACAGATGTTGAACCTGGCAGCGATGCAGATGCGACGCCTGCCCCCCCGGTGGGCGAGACGCCACCCGACCCGAACCACAAGCAAAAACCTGCTCCCGTAGAAACTGGTGACAGTGGACAGGACGACGACAACATTGACGATCAAGGCAATAAGGCAGGAGGCGGTCGCCAAGATCAGCCAACCTAGCCATCTAAGTCGTGGCAGGTGCGGGCAGTAGCAGACGTAGATCGTGCTTGCCGCAGGTGGCCGCAACGGGGTGGTAATGGTCAGGAGGCAACGAGCCACTTGTCGATAGAAAGGTCGATCCGAGAGTTCCGAGAAGCAGTTTGTTCGATCGTCTTTGCGCCTTTGAAAGGGTGTCGAAAAACCCGCTGTCTATACCCGACAGTGTGATGTTCAAGCAGCTAATCCTTGGCACAATAACATTCGGATTAGCGGAGGCGGGTCCGGGGTAAACGCCCCTCTCAGGGCGTGTGGGTTTCCGGTTCACTCGTGTGGTTGCGCTCAGTCAATCCATGTCTGCCTATCCAGATGCACGTGTGCAGAGCAAGTTCGGGTCGGACATACGAAGCCATTTGCTATATGAACAAATAGAGCGCACAAAGGTTTATCGCTAGATGCGCCACAGTGTGCGACCGGCCGCAAGTCCCTCCCTTATTCAATTGGTGGGGGCGGACGCATCGTGTGCGCCTGATTTTTCTAAACCGATCGTCTCATAAGTCCGTGAGACCATGAAACCGATGGCACCAGGTCATCGGACGCGTCTTCGCTACCGCACTCTCTGAACGTTTAACTTCGCCCTCACGCTCGCCAAGGGACGCTGGGTTCAGTGAAAGAACAAAATAGCAACGGACTATTTGGTTCAAGGCCTCCGGCTCAAGGCGAGCAGGCTCGTCGCGGACGTGGTCAAATCGTGCAAAACGCACGAAGCGGCAATCTCGACGGCAGAACGGCTCGGCCCCATTCACGCCGGAGTGGTCGCCTTTTCCCAAGGAAGTAGACGTCGCAATCGACGCCTATGACACCCCAATCGTGTTGCTGACGAATTGAATCACACCACCAGGCCTTTTCAACTACCGGCGCTGATGCCGCGCCTCAACAAAGGATGATCCCATGTCAGGTAATCGCAAGAACGGCAATCGTGAAGCCAAGAAGCCCAAGGCCATCAAGCCCGTCGCCGAACCGGCGGCGAACAAGGGTACGGTGACTGGCGTCATGGCCCGTAAGGGCAAGCTTTGAGTCGTGATACGGAGCCGGCAGGATCAGTCGGCCCGCATCGTTCTCGCGCCCGGGTCCAGGCTGCGCAGCGGGCGGCCATCAGGGCGGTTGGCAAGCCCTGGGGTGCGCAAAGCCTGCACCCTTGGAACGGCAGCGTCGTCGCACCCGGAGAGCCGATCGGCGAACTCTGGTTTGACCCGGCCGGCGGCGCGCCAGACCAATCAGATTTGCTGCTCAAGCTCCTTTTCACCGAACAAATCCTCTCGGTCCAAGTACACCCGGACGACGATTACGCCCGCGCGCTTGGGCAGCCGAACGGCAAGTCCGAGGCTTGGTATGTGCTTTCTGCCCGCCCAGGCAGCCGCGTTGCCATCGGGCTGATCACAAGGCTCAGTCAACGGGAGTTGCGCGCCGCAGCGCTCGACGGATCTATTGCCAACCTGATCGCCTGGCGCGAAGTCGTGGCCGGCGATGTGGTCAACGTGCCGGCTGGCACCATACACGCCATCGGGCCAGGCATTGTGATCGCCGAGATCCAGCAACGCAGCGATGCCACCTTCAGGCTCTTCGACTTCGGGCGGCAGCGCGAACTGCATCTCGATCATGCCTTGGCTATCGCTGATGCCGGACCGCTGCCTGATCAGGCGCCGATGATTGCACTCGATGCGATAAGAACAGTGCTCGTGGCCTCCGAAGCCTTTGTGCTCGAACGCTTACATCTTCCGCCTTTCTCACGGCACCGGATAACCGTTGATCGAGAAGGTTGGATCCTTGCCGTGGCCGGCAGCGTGGGCGTTGATAACGTGCATCTGGATATCGCCGAAGCGGCCTACCTTTGCGCGACGAGCACTATCCTCACCACTGGCGCCGTACCCTGCGTGGTGCTGTTCGTCTATCCCGGTCCCTCCCCTGCCTTAGATCTTGTTGTGGGCGCTGAGCTCCAGGAGAATTTCCCATGACCCGCCTCAAACGCATCGCATTTGTCGGCAATTCCCTGCCGCGTCAGTGCGGCATTGCCACATTCACCACCGATCTACAGCAGGCGGTGGCTGCCACGGCCCTACCCCTCGAGACAACGGTTGTCGCCCTGACGGACCCGGGGCGGGAATACAGCTATCCCAAGGTGGTCGGCTTCGAGGTGCAGCAAAATCGCCTGGAGGACTATGTTCGAGCGTCCGAATTCATCAACAAGGGCGGCTATGACGTGATGAGCCTGCAGCATGAGTTCGGGATTTTCGGGGGGGAAGCTGGCAGCCACATCCTGGACTTGCTCGAGCGAGTGACCATCCCGGTCGTGACTACGCTGCACACCGTGCTCGCCGATCCCGAGCCGGCTCAGCGCCGGGTCCTCGATCGCATCCTTGCGCTATCCTCGCGCGTTGTGGTGATGGCCGAAAAGGGGCGCAGCCTGCTGCTCGATACCTATGACGCGCCTCGCGAAAAAGTCGAGGTCATCCCGCATGGCATCCCGAATTACCCTTTTGTCGGACCGGAAGCTGCCAAGGCACGTCTCGGCTTTTCCGACAAGACGGTGATCCTCACTTTTGGCCTATTGTCGCCCAACAAGGGCATCGAGGTCATGATCGATGCCATGCCGATGGTCCTGAAAAGCCATCCCGGTGCTGTTTATGTGGTTCTTGGGGCAACGCACCCCAACCTGGTCCGCGATCACGGAGAGAGTTACCGGCATAGCCTGCAGTCACGGGTGGACGAACTGGGTTTGCACGATCACGTCGTCTTTCTCGACAAGTTCGTCGATCGACCAACACTGCTGCAATACATCGCCATGTGCGATGTCTACGTTACGCCGTACCTCAACAAGGCGCAGATGACGTCAGGCACGCTGGCCTACAGCTTCGGACTTGGAAACGCGGTCGTCTCCACTCCCTATTGGCACGCGGTCGAATTGCTCGACCACGGCCATGGCCTACTGGTCCCTTTCGGTGACGCGGAGGCGACCGGCCAGACCATCTCTGCGCTGCTGATGGATGAGCCTCGCCGCCAAGCGATGCGGCAGCGGGCCTATGCCGATAGCCGGCATATGACGTGGGACCATGTGGCCGCCCGCTATGTCACCTTGTTTGATCGGGCTAGAGCTGCCGAGCGCAAGCAGTCACCCCTGCGCAGCACCAATCCGGCCCTGCCTGCCTTGCGTTTCAACCACCTCGAAATCATGAGCGATGATACCGGGCTTATTCAGCACGCCATCCATGACGTGCCTGATCGGCTGCACGGCTACTGTGTCGACGACAATGCGCGGGCGCTTCTCCTGGCCAGCACACTGGCGAGCGAGGGCCGCGACAGCATTCCTGAACGGATGACTTCGGCCTACGCGTCCTTTGTCCAGCATGCCTTCAATTCGGACACGGACCGGTTCCGAAACTTCATGGGCTATGACCGGCGCTGGCTAGAGCCGCAAGGGTCTGAGGACAGTCACGGGCGCACGCTTTGGGCCCTCGGCCTTACGGCCCGCGGCCAACGCCAGTCCTCCCGTAGCCATTGGGCCGCCGAACTTTTCGAACGGGCTTTGCCAGCGGTAGAAAACTTCGGGTCCCCCCGTTCCTGGGCCTTCGCGCTGCTTGGCCTTAACGGCTATTGCGAGGTCCGGCCGGAGGACGGTTTCGCCCTTGGGCTGCGCAACATCCTTGCAGACCGGCTCTGCGCGCTCCTCATCCAGGTCGAGAGCCCGGACTGGATCTGGTTCGAAGAAGGCCTTGCCTATGACAATGCGCGCTTTTGCGAAGCGCTAATCCTGACCGGGCGTGAGACCGGACAGCCGGACTACGCGCAGACGGGCCTGCGAACGCTGGATTGGCTGATGGCACGACAGACAAGCTCGGCCGGAAATTTCCGTCCTGTCGGCAGCACCGGGTTCGGCGATGTTCGTCAGCCGCCGCGCGCCTTCGATCAACAGCCTGTCGAGGCATCTGCCAGTATCGCGGCCTGCCTTGCTGCCTGGCGCATGACGACGGATACGCGTTGGCGGAGCGAAGCCAACCGCGCCTTCGCATGGTTTACAGGCAGCAACGATCTGGGTGTTTCGCTGGTCGACACCGCGACGGGAAGTTGCCGTGACGGCCTGCATCCAGATCGGCCAAACGAGAACCGCGGTGCAGAATCTGTCCTGTCCTATCTCCTGGGCCTGCTCGACATGCAGCAGTTCGATCGCCTGGCCCTCGCGCCCAACCCATCCAGACTGGCGGTCGACAAGCCTCGGCTGACCCTGCTTCCCCAACCCAAATTTCGAGGCCGTCTTGTCGCAAGCAAATTTCCTGAACCGCCAGGCCCTTTACCTCAGGCCTGATCCGACCCGTGTCGTCGTTCGCCCGTTCAAACCGACAACGGAGCCCAAAGACCTCAAGCCTTCCGAAAAAACGCGCGCTAACCACATTGTTGATCGGGTACTGGCCCTTGATGAGGAGACTGTGACGCGCCAGCTTGCCGATGTGCTGGAGAATTTTGAGGGGCGGCATCGCAACCTGTTGCGCACTTTCGAGCTACGCGCCGCCGAAATGGAGGCGGCGCTGTTCAACCATCCAAGCTTTACCAAAGCACAGAGCCAGTTGGCCGGGGCTTACTTCCTCAACGAATATTCGTTCGAGGCCTCGGCCCTGTTCAATCCAAGCATCGTGCCCCACCCGGACCAGGGGCTTGCCCCCCCGGGCGGCTTGCGGTTCATCCTGAGCCTGCGTGCTGTGGGAGAGGGACACGTCTCCTCCCTCACCTTTCGCGCTGGCACCATCACCAAGGATGGCAGCGTTTCCATAGACCCCACTGCCCGCCTCGCCGCCACCTCCAAACTTCCGAAGGATTTCGACGCGGCGATCGACCAGCCAGTGGAGGTATCGTTCGATACTGGCGATATTAGCGAACGCGTGCTGTTCCCGGTCACCGCGGCACAGTCGAACGGTATCGAAGATGCGCGCTTCGTGCTTTTCGAAGATGGCGATCAGAGCACCTACTACGCCACCTATACAGCCTATAGCAGCGCCGGCATCCGATCGGAGCTGATCGAGACCAAGGATTTCCTTTCCTTCCGCATGACCCCGCTCAAGGGCAGTGCGGCGGTCAACAAAGGCATGGCGCTCTTCCCGCGCAAGATCGACGGCCGCTATGCGATGATCGGCCGGCAGGACAACGAGAATCTCTATCTCATCTATTCTGACGACCTGATCACCTGGAATGGCGGCAAGCCTATCCTCAAGCCCCTCTGGCCGTGGGAATTCGTGCAGATCGGCAACTGCGGATCACCGATCGAGCTCAAGGAGGGATGGCTGCTGTTCACCCATGGTGTTGGCCCGGTTCGCCGCTACTCGATCGGCGCTGCGCTGCTCGACAAGCACGATCCCGGCAAGGTGCTGGCTCGGTCGCGCGACCCGCTGGTGCATCCCGACGTCTCGCAGCGCGAGGGCTATGTGCCGAACGTGGTCTACACTTGCGGCGCCATCCGCCACGGCAGCCGCATCATCCTCCCCTACGCGGTGTCCGACACCTACTCAAACTTTGCCACTATCAAGATTAGGTCGTTGCTTGAGGCCATGGAGCCGGTGGCCTGACATGGTGGATATGGATAAGGCCATGGGGCGGCCATTTGCCTTGCTGAGGTGAGATTGGGGTCAGCATCCGCTTCACCCAATTTGCATGGGCGTTGTCCCACTTAACAATGTTCGCACATCGCGGATATCCGCTGAGCGGGGACGTCAGCCCGGTAGCAGCCCGTCTACATTGGGCCGCCTCCTCGTGGTCCACTCGGGACCGAGGGATGGCACGGGCAGAACAAGGGGCGTTATCGGACATTTTACCCTCCCCTCGGGCCCTGTCTTCGATGTCGATTTCAGGTCCATCGATCAGCGAACCAGCAGCTTTTTCCTCAGCGCAAGCTCCTCTCAACCTGCATCGTTGAAACTCTGCGAGCATCCGCGATCCAGTGCGTGATGTTTGAAATGTCATGACGTCAAAACAGTGGGTGGCGCGATAGGAGAGGACCGTTTTGACGACGCACTGACACCAAACCGCTGCTCGCTATGACACGTCAGAATTCTTGACGGCGCGGGCTAGCGCCAATAACAGCGCCCCAAAGGGGAATGCTGTCATAAGATGAGACGGCATTGGGGAGATCGCACGTGCAGCAAAGTTCTGAAAAACCGCCCGGCATTTCGGCCCCTGCGACCGATCTCATTGCGTGGAATCTTCGGAAGTGGCGAACGGCGGCCGGCCTCAGTCAGGACGGGCTCAGCACCAAAGCAGATGTTGATCGCACCTATGTCAGCCGCTTGGAACGAGGCATAGAAAACCCTTCAGTCCTCGTTCTTGAAAAACTCGCTGCCGCCTGCGCGATCCATGTGTCGCAGCTTCTGACCGTGCCCGAAGCTAACGAGAAACGTCCCCGAGCCATGGCCGCCGGACGAAAACCCAAAGCCGTCAAAGCGTCAGAAGGCCATTCCAGCTAAGCGGTAAAGCCCTGCCAATGGCTTGAACGCTGGCCCTCGGGCAAGAGGCCATCTTCGAACTGCACAAGCTTCCGGGCAGCCTTGAGTGCATTGTAGAGCTTACCTTGCCCGATGGCTTTGTTGATCTCGGCGACATGCGGCATGGCACCCGGCAGTTCGGCAATGATCATTCCGGTCAGCCTAAAATAGCTTTCACGGTGAGCGTCGAAATTATTTTCAAGATAAGCTTGCTGGATGGCAAGATAGATCTGCCGCGAAGACGTATCTGCGTGGGCCTGGTCGAGGTAGTCCTTTTCGCGAACGATCGGCAGGGCGCCATCGATGAAAAGATTGTAGATCGCATCGGCGTCGCAATAGATCATGCCGGTGCCGACATAGAGCTTTTCGCCGGGTTTGAGAGTGAGTTTGAGGGCCATCTGCTTTCGCCGTTCTGTGCGGATATAGACGATCCACTCGCCGATCGTGTCAATGAAAATGAAGAAGGCGGGCTTGTGGCCCGCCTTCCTTTGTTCGGTACGCTGCTTGCGATTAACGCAGGAGCTGCAGAACAGCCTGGTCCTGCTGCGACGCCATCGACAGTGCCGAAGACGACAGCTGCTGACGGGTCTGGAGAGCAAGGAGGTTGGCGGCTTCTTCGTTCGTATCAGCCAAGGTCAGGTTCGACGCGCCGGTTTCGAGCGTGTTGATCATGTTCTTGGTGAACGACTGACGGTTTTCGACGGACGACAGGTTCGAACCGAAGGTCGAGGCCTGCGAGCGCAGTTCAGTCAGAGCTGACGACAGCGTCGAAAGCAGGGAGTCGATGCCCTCGTCGGTATCGAGATCTTCAGCCATCAAGCTGGAAACGTTCATATTGGCAGCATTGATGCCACGTACGTTTCCATTGGCATCCTTTGCCTGGATGTCGATCGAAGAAGAACCGCTTTCATTGAAGGTGATCTTCAGCTTGTCGCCACGGAGCAGGTTGATACCGTTGAAGGAGGAGTCATCTGCAAGCTTGTCCAACTGGTCGCGCAGTTCGTTGAACTGCTTGGACAGGTTGGCACGAACCGTGTTGCCGGTGATTGTGTGCGAGGTCGGGGAACCTGCACCGATGCCGTCCTTGTCGAACGAGACCTTCAGTTCCTGCGTCGACAGGTTTTCGATACGCAGCTTGCCGTTGTCATTGGAAGCGCGAAGCTTGCCTTCGAACGAGCGATTGATTTCTTCAACGAACTTGTCGACCGTGTTGGCGGCATTGTAGCCAGAGACGGCAGCCTTTCCGGTTGCGACGGTGTCGGTACCGAAGAAGGTGCTGTTCTCACCAGAGATCGCAAGCGTCTTCGCTTCAGCATCGGTGGACTCAAGGCTGAGACGACCTGCACTATCGAAAGACGCGGTTACACCAGTGATGCCAGCGGCCTTGAGCTGATCATTAATGCTCTTGGTGCGCTGCTCCTGTGTGCCGGCAACAACGTTGAGGTCGGCAGACACGTCGCCATAGGTGACTTTGAACTTGTCCGAAGCCGCGGCTTTCGTTTCGGTGTAGACGCCAGCCGTGCCCTGAGTAACGGTCTTATTCTTAATACCGGCGATACCATCCTTTGGAAAGGTAGCGTCGTTCGTAGAACCAACCTTGCTGTTCGCCGAGAGATCAATGTTAACGGCAGGGCGAGCGCCCTTAGTCGTTGACTCGATTTTGAGGTCTGTACCAGTGGCCGTGGCGGAGTAACCAGTCCAACCTGCAGCTGTCAACGCAGCTTCGACCCGAGCCTTGACGTCAGCATCAGTTAGGCCAGCTGCACTGAGGTCGACCTGAGCATCTGAGTAGCCCGCACCAGCGGCCTTGACGGTGAAGCCGTTGTTAGCAGCACCCTTCGTGATGGTCATATCATTGATCGCAGCCGTCTCTTCAGTCAGGCCGGTGATCTGCGGTTCGGAACCAGCGCCGGTTGTCCAGCCAGTGGACGTCAGCGTGATCTTCTTAGTCGTAGAATCGGAGACTACGGTGTAGCCGCCGTCCTTTGCCTTGGCTTGCAGGTTAGTGACGAAGCTCTCGAAATCGGTACCTGCATCGACCTGCTCGCCGCCAACTGTGACAGTGCCGGGGCCATGGCTATCGTAGACAAACGAGACGGAGCCCTGGGTTGCCATGGTGACACCACCAGCAAACTCAACGGCTGGAGACGGCTTGCTCGCATCTGTAGAAGAGATAGAGAGCTTACCGCCGGCGAAGGACGTGGCGTACTTGCCAGTTCCGAACTTGCCGTCCAGCGCAGTCTGAACTGCCGTACGATAGGTGCTGCCGGTGCCAGGAGTGCCATTGGTGATGGTACCGAGGTCGATACCGTCGACCTTGAGCGCCTTGCTGTCCAGCGATGCGTCATAGTTGACAATGGTCTGAGCGCCGACGGTTTCGCCTGCTGCCAGTGTCGGATTATTGTAAACAGCCTGCGTGGTCAGCTTGGCCTTTACGCCACCGGTCGCTTCCTGCAGCTTGATTTCGGTTTCGGCGCCAAACTGCCCGCCATTGACCTTAATGGTCGATGCGTCAGTCACATCGTAGGTACCGGTCTGGAACGACTTGTCCTGGCGAGCCTGACGCAGAGTCGACTGCATGGATTCGACGTTCTTGGTGATCGCGGTGATGCCGTTTGAGGCAGCTTCGATAACCTTGATACCCGAAGCCATCGAGTCGAGCAGGTTGCTCATGTCGGCAGCGCGGCTGTTGAGAGCCGAGGCGGTGAAGAAGTTCGACGGATTGTCGAGGGCAGAATTCACCTTGTTGCCGGTGGCAAGTCGCGACTGCGTCTTGTCCATCATCGAGGCGGTATTCTGGAGGCTCAGAAGGTTCGCGCGAACGGCCTTCGAGAGAGAAACATCGGAACCCATGTGTGGTGCTTTCCATTCTTGGATGTTGGCCCTCTTCTGAAGGCCTGCGCACACCATGATGCAGTGCTATTTAATGGCCAGTTAATGCTGAACGGGCTGCTACCGGATTACGTAAAATTTGCATCAACGGGTTGATCTGGCCCGTCGGCGAGAGGCAACGATGATCGGGAGGCTTTGCTTGTCGGTGAACGTAAATGATGCTGGCGCATGTGCTTGATTCCAAGATCGTAGATTTAAGTATAGCGCTTCTCCACGTCAGTAGATGTGTGTGGGGGGCTAACGAGCGCAATGGGCCCACAACCACAACGAGTGGTTGAAATGCAATGGCTTTCGCAACGGCGGTTCCGTCTAAATTGCGAGCAAGAGACCGCTTTGAGTCATACCATAGACGGATAGAGCTCCATTCCGGGATTAAGTCCGCGATTTCGTTTCCCTAAGGAGCGGTCAGTCCGCTTTGTTGATACCAACATCGCGAAAAAACAGAACCGGATCGTCAGACGAGGGCCGATCAAATTTGAAGTTGACAAGCCAGGGCCGCAGATCGAAAGCGGCATGACTGATTGGTCCGCAATCCCCCTGCCTTCAAATAGCCAGTTCTGAGACTAGACGTTTTCTTTAAGCCAGTTTCGAAACGCAGAGAAATTCCGCGGCCGCTTCTTTGTTCCGGAAAAGCAGAACACATAGTGCTCGTGAACGATGTGCTCTGGGAAGAGGGCGACCAGTTTTCCCGAGCGGATCTCTTCGTTGACGAGCGCGATGCGGACGATGGTGACACCAAGACCTTCGATGGCCGCCGTCAGTTCGAGGCCGGGGCTTTCAAAGTCGATACAGCGGGCCTCTTCAAGGACGCTCTTCGCGTCTTCGGACAGCCAATTGGTCCAGTTCTGCAGATAGTCGCGGGAGCGCAACAGCGTATGCCGGGCCAAGTCGGAGCGCTTGTGCAAGGCCGACGCGGCTGAGAGATATCGCGGGCTGCAAATGGGCGTGAGGTTCGCCTCGGCCAGGAGATCGTATCGGTAATCGTCGCGCCGTTCCGGGCTGATGGCGATGGTGCCATCGACAGGGCTGGCGCCGCTGCCCGAGGTCAGGAACTTAACCTTGGCATCCGGGTGTTGCGCGTAAAAGCTGCTGAGCCGAGGCAGGAGGATACGCTGGAGAAACATTCTCGGTACGACAATGGTCAGGGGGGCATCTTCGGCGCGCTTCGCCACGGCGCTCGTCGCATCGCGGAGATCAGATAGAGCCTTTTTGACCTGGGCCCAATATTCCTCTCCCTCCGGTGTGAAGCTCATCCGCCGGTGATTGCGCACGAACAGCGCGATGCCGAGGTAAAGTTCAAGGTTCTGGATCTGGCGGCTGATGGCGCCTGGCGTGAGATTGAGCGCTTCTGCGGCTCGGGCGACGCTGAGATATTGTCCAACGGCTTCAAAGACAGGCAGCGCCGTCATCGGCGGCAATGGCAGATTCTTCTTCCGGTCCTTGCTATCCATCGCCTCTGCCTCCACCACAGGCTCTAGCGGTTCGTTGAGAAAAACTCAATCATTGCGAAAAACTTTCGATTTTATGGCGGACGATCCGCGCCTACCGAAGAAGAGACCGCGACAAGACGGTCAAGGGAGGTCGTATTGAGAAAGATCCAAATCATTGCGGGCACCAGCTTGCTCGCCTGTGCATCCGCTTTCGCACTTGAGGCTGCCGCGCAAGACCTGACCGTTGGTCTTGCCGCGATCGCGACCTCGGCGGATCCGCATTTCCACCGCGCCGGCTACAATTTCGATCTGCGCGAAAACATTTCCGATGCCTTGGCGTTCAGCAGCGGCGTGACCGGCGAACTCGAACCACGCCTCGCGCAGAGCTGGGAGATCGTCGACGACACCAAGTGGGTCGTCACCCTTGAGCCGAATGCAAAGTTTGCCAGCGGCAATGCCTTGGGCGCCGATGACGTCATCTATTCGTTCTGCCGCGTGCGTAACGTGCCCAACAGCCCCGGTCTTTATTCGAGCTTCATCGGCACCATTGCGAGCCTTACCGACCTCGGCGACGGCAAGCTCGAAATCACCACCAAGGCGCCAGACCCCAATCTGATGCGCAGCCTGAGCAATATCGGCATTGTTGAAAATCCGACCGAAGGCACCCTCGCCTATGACGAGGAAACCTGCGGCAATGACAACTGGCTCTCGACCAACGACTTCAATTCCGGCGCGACTGCCGCGGGCATCGGCCACTTCAAGGTTCGCACTTTTACGCCAGACGTTGAGATAGTGCTTGAGCGCAACGATGATTATTACGGCGAAGCCGCGGCCTACGAAACGGTGACGATCAAGGCGCTGCCCGACAATAGCGCACGCATTGCAGCGCTCCTTGGCGGTTCGGTGGATGTGATCAATTCGGTGCCGATCAATGGTATCGAGTCGATCCAGTCGGCCGGCAATCTCGAACTGGTTTCGGCGCCTTCGACACTGGCGATTTTCTTCCTCGCCGATCAGGGTCAGGAGCCGACGCCAAAGGTGACTGGCACGGACGGCAAGAACCCGTTCCTCGACGTTCGCGTCCGCCGTGCCCTCAACCTTGCCATCAATCGCACCGAGATCGCCGAAACGATCATGGGTGGCATGGCACAGCCGGCAAGCCAGCTGATCGGTGAAGGCGTCTTCGGCTATAATCCCGACCTGCCGCCTTATGCCTACGATCCGGAAGCGGCGCGCGCGCTGCTTGCCGAAGCCGGCTATCCCAACGGGTTCGGACTGACCCTGACCGCGCCCGCTGACCGCTATGTCAACGGCGCCCAGGTCGCGCAGGCCGTTGCTGCCATGCTCTCCCAGATCGGCATCAACGTAACGCTCGAGACTTTCCCGCGCAGCGTGTACTTCGAAAAGGCCAGTGCGTTCGAATATAGCCTTTATCTCGCTGGTGCCGCCGCGGACACGGGCGAAGGGTTGAGCCTGATGTTTAACCTGGCTGCGACACGCGACACGCAAAAGGGTTGGGGCGGCGCCAATCGTGGCCGTTATTCGAACCCTGCAACCGATGCCTTGCTGGTTGAAGCCCAGCAGACGCTTGATGACGCTAAGCGCGAAGACCTGCTGCGCCAGGCCTCGGCTCAGGTCTACCAAGACGAAGGCTATGTGCCGCTTTATCACGAATATGGCGTATGGGCGACCAAAGCCGATATCGTGTTCGAGCCGCACGCCAATCTCGTCAATATCTTCTACACGGCTCGTCCCAAGAACTGAGCCCGTCCATCGGGATGCGCCCCGGGCGCATCCCGTCTCCAAAATCCTGAGAGTTGCTTAAATGGGCACAGCCTTCAACGATGCGCTGGCAGCGCAGGTGGACCTTCGTGGCCTGCGCGACGCATTTTCCCCCGCCGCCACATATTCCGCCTTTCTCGAAATCGAAAAGGCTGTCGCTCTGGTGCAGGGCGAAATGGACATGATCCCGGCCGATGCCGCTCAGACCATTGCCGATAATTGCCGTGTCGAGCGATTGGACATGGCCCGCATCGAGGCCGATTATGGCGTCACGCGTCACCCGCTGATGCCGCTCCTCAACGAACTCGTTCGCGTCAGCGGGCCCAAGCACGGCGGTTATGTGCACTGGGGCATTACGACGCAGAACGTCATCCAGACCGGCATGCTGGTGCTGACAAAGCGCGCCCATGACGTGATGGACACCATCACGCGTGACGTGCTTGGGCACCTCGGCAAACTGGCGCGCGCCCATGCGGCAACGACCATGGCTGGGCGAACGCATTTCCGGCATGCCGTGCCGATCACCTTCGGCTTCAAGGCTGCCGTCTGGATCGAAGAAATTCTCCAGTCCATCGACCGGCTCGATAGCGCGCGCGATCGCGCCTTCGTCGTCATGATGGGTGGCGCTGTCGGCTGTTTTTCGGCGATTGGCGCTCAGGGGCCGGAATTCCAGAGGCGCGTTGCGGCGCGTCTCGGCATGGGCGAGATGGCCATTCCCTCCCGCGCCATCCGCACCCATATCTGCGAATATGTGAACGGCCTCGCGCTCCTTGCATCCGTCTGCCATCGGATCGCGGAAGAAGTGTACCAGACCTCGTCCGAAGAATTTGGCGAACTGCGCGAAAAGCGGCTCGATGGCGCCATTGGTTCTTCGACCATGCCGCAAAAGATCAATCCCGTGCAGTGCTATGGCGTTATCGCCAACGCCAACAAGCTCTATTCCCAGGCCGCCATGCTGATGGCGAATGCCCATCGTCCCTTTGAATCCGATGGCAGCACCAATCTTCTCTTTGAAGATACACTGGTCGAAGTCATCGCCGCCGCCGCCGAAGTTCTGGTCCGCACCGAGGCCCTGCTTTCAGGGCTTGAACTCGACCCCGTGCGCATGCGCGAAAACCTCAAACTGTCGAACGGCGCGATCTTCGGCGAATACGCCATGATGCAAATGGGCGCGACGATGGGCAAGCACCAGAGCCATCATCTGGTGCACGAAGCCGCCATCGCGGCTGCTTCCGGCGAAGGCACGTTCCTCGGGCACCTCGAGCGTCTGCCAGGCGGCGATGTCGTCAGCGCCGACATTCGCCACATGCTCGATGTGGACGGCGCGGCCGGCATTTGCAAAGAGTTCGCCCTTCACTTCGCAGACCTCATCGACGCCATGGGGTCGGGCCACTATCCCGGAGCCGAACAGCGCAAGCTTGGATTGGCCAACACATGATCAACTTCGTCCTTCAGCGCCTGCTGCAATGCATCGGCGTTGTGCTCGCGCTTTCGATCGTCCTCTTTGTCGGGCTCTGGCTGATCGGCAATCCCGTCGATGTGCTGATCTCGTCCGAAGCAACCGAAGCTGACCGTCAGGCGGCCATTGTCGCCCTTGGTCTCGACCGGCCGATCTGGGAGCAGTACTTCAACTTTCTCGTCAACGCCATGCAGGGCGATTGGGGCACCTCCTTTGTTTATAAGGAGCCCGTCACCACCATCCTGCTGCAGCGTCTGCCCGCCAGCCTTGAACTGGCCTTCGTCGCCTTCTTCATCGCCATCGGCTTTTCCATCCCCGCAGGGCTTTACGCCGGATTGAAACCAGAATCGTCGTTTTCGAAAGCCGTGATGGGCTTTTCACTGATCGGGGTCAGCATCCCCACCTTCTGGCAGGGGATGCTGCTGATCGTCGCCTTCGGCATCGCCCTGCCCTTTTTCCCCGTCGGCGACCGCGGCAATGTTGCGACCTATTTCGGGATCACATCCAGCCTCTGGACGCTGGATGGCTGGCACCACGTTCTTCTGCCCGCCTTCAGCCTCGCCCTCCTCAAGATGTCTCTCTTGATCCGCGTAACGCGCGCGGCAACGCTCGAGATCGTGCGGCTCGACTATGTCAAGTTCGCCTATGCCAAGGGCGTGCATCCCGTTCGGATCGTCTTCGTGCATATTCTGCGCAATGCCCTTGTCCCGCTGATCACCGTGATCGGCATCGAATTGGGCAATCTTCTTGCCTATGGCGTCATCACCGAAACGGTCTTTTCCTGGCCCGGTCTTGGAAAGCTCCTGATCAATTCAATCAAGGTGCTCGACCGCCCGATGATTGTGGCGCAGCTCACCTATACGGCGCTCCTTTTCATCACCATCAACTTCCTCGTGGACATCCTGCACATGACCATCGACCCGCGCGTGCGCTCCGTCATGGGAAAGCGTGCCAAATGAACCGCGCCGCCTTTGCCGAATTCGCCGGTCGCTTCGCTGAAAGCTGGGTTGCTGTCGCCAGCCTTGTCGTCACCGTGCTCTTCCTTGCCTGCGCGCTGTTTGCACCATGGCTTTCCCCGACCAATCCTTATGATCTGGCGCGCCTGCAACTGATCGACGCGCTCAAGCCCATGGGCTCACCCCAGGTAAAGCCGGGTGAGGAAATCCGAGCCAATTTCGCCCTGACGCAAGGCCAGTTGATACCTGAGGCCAATGCCACGGATTTTGAGGTGGAAGCCTGTGGCGCGAACTGCTTCATTGTCGGTCTCGCAGATAGCTCCGCCCCACTGATGAGCCTGCAACTTCGCGGCCTGGCGCGCGACGCCATCGTCGATGGTGCGAGCAAACATCCCATCCAGCCATGGTGGACCTTGAACGCGCCAGAGAACAATCAGGCGAAGGTGAGCTTTGAAACCGCCCCGGCCGACGCCCGCGTCGAAGCCATTGCGCGTACCGACAATCAGCCAACCGGCTTCATCTTCCAGCTCGGCAGCGACGCCTTTGGCCGCGACATGCTCTCGGCTATTCTCTATGGCATTCGCATCAGCGTCTTTGTCGGCGTTGCGGCGGCCGGGTCGGCTATGCTCTTCGGCACGGGCCTCGGCCTGCTGGCCGCCTGGCGCGGCGGAGCGACCGACGCCATGATCATGCGCGCCGTGGACTTTACCCTCAGCTTTCCCGCCATTCTTGTCGGCCTTGCGATCCTTGCCATCCTCGGCAGCGGCGTCGAAAAGGTCATTCTCGCCGTGGTTCTGGTGCAGTGGTGCTACTATGCACGAACGGCTCGATCCCTGGCGCTGAGTGAACTCAACAAGGAATATATCGAGGCGGCGCGGGGCATGCGTCTGCCAGCGTGGCGGATCATGCTGCGCCACGTGCTGCCCAATTGCCTGCCGCAGATCATCGTGCTGTTCACGCTCAATATCGCCTCGGCGATATCGCTAGAATCTTCCTTGAGTTTTCTCGGCGTCGGCCTGCCATTGACGCAGCCATCCCTCGGCATGCTGATCGCCAATGGCTACGAATATATCTTCTCGCAGAAATACTGGATCAGCTTCGGCCCCGGCATCGTGCTTCTTATCATGATTGTCGCCATGAACCTTCTGGGTGACCGGCTGCGCGATCTCAACAATCCGCGTTTCGAGAGTTGATCCCATGAGCGAGCAGTTCTTTGAGGTCGAAGGCCTCAACACCTGGTTTTTCACCCGCGCTGGCACGTTCAAATCGGTCCGGGACGTTTCCTTCAATCTCAAGCGCGGCGAGGTGCTGGGCATTGTCGGGGAGTCCGGATCAGGCAAGTCGGTAACTGGCATGTCGATCATGGGACAGGTCGAAAAGCCCGGCAAAATCGTCTCCGGATCGATCAGGCTCGATGGCGAAGAGCTGACCGAGCTCAGCTTTGACCAGATGCGAAAGTATCGCGGCCGCCGCATCGCCATGGTTTTCCAGAACCCCTTGATGACGCTCAATCCGCTGATGCGGGTGCGCCAGCAGATGTTCGAAGCGATCAGCGAACATGAAAAGGTCCCGGCCGCCCAGATGCGCGAGCGGTCGATCGCCGCGTTAAAGGCTGTGGGCATCCCCTCGCCTGAAGAACGGCTCGAAGCCTATCCGCACGAGCTGTCCGGCGGCATGCGGCAGCGCGTTGTAATCGCCACGGCACTGTTGATGAACCCCGACCTGATCATCGCCGACGAGCCGACAACGGCACTCGACGTCACCATCCAGGCCCAGATCATCCACCAGATGCGTAGCCAGATCACCGATCGGGGTCTCGGCATGATCTGGATTACCCATGATCTTGCAACATTGTCCGAACTCGCGGACCGCATTCTCGTCATGTATGCTGGGGCCATGATGGAAACAGGCGCGACGGCCGAAATCATCGCAACGCCGCGCCACCCCTATACCAGCAAGCTGCTTGAATCGGTGCCGTCGAACAACGAGCCCGGTCAACGTCTCAAGCAGATCCGCGGCACCATGCCTTCGCTTCTGGACCTGGGTGAAGGGTGCGCCTTCCGCAGCCGGTGCGAGCGGGCGTCACCTGCTTGCGAAACGTCCCCGCCAAAGCGCAGTTTTTCTTCAACGCACCACGCCTGGTGCCACCATCCAATCGAGGGATGATGCAAGTGGTCCAAACCGTCTTCCAAGCTGATGAAGTGTCCCGCGTCTTCGAGCCCGCTCGCGGCACGATCGAAAAACTGACAGACCGCCTGACCGGCAAGCGCCCCGCCATCGTTCAGGCCGTCGATCGCGTCAGCCTTTCCGTTGCGCAGGGCGAAACCCTGGGCATTGTAGGAGAATCGGGCTGCGGCAAGTCGACCCTTGCCCGCATGGTCACCGGCATTCTGCCGGTCTCTGGCGGAACGCGCCGCTTTCGGAACGAAGACTATGACAGTTTTCTCGCCCGTCGCCGGGATGCCCTCAAGGTTCAGATGGTATTTCAGGACCCGATGTCATCTCTCAACGGCCGCTTGAAGGTCGGCGAGATCATCGGCGAAGGGGCAGTCGTTCATGGCATTGTCCCCCGCTCGCGCATGCGGGAACACGTCGCCAGGATGCTCGAGCGCGTTGGCCTTGCCGCCGACAGCATCGATCGCTATCCGCATCAGTTTTCGGGCGGCCAGCGGCAGCGCATCGGCATCGCCCGCGCGCTCGCGGTCGAGCCCGAACTTCTCGTCTGCGACGAAGCCGTTGCGGCGCTCGATGTTTCGGTACAGGCGCAGATCATCAATCTCCTGATGGATATCCGTCAGGAGAGCGGACTGTCGATGATCTTCATCAGCCACGATCTGGGCCTCATCCGGCACCTCTGCGATCGCGTGGCGGTCATGTATCTCGGGCGCGTGGTCGAACTGGCAAAGACCAGTGAACTCTTCGCCAACCCTGTCCATCCCTATACCCAGATGCTGCTTGCCGGCATGCCGCGCATCTCAACCGAGCGACGGACTTTTATGCCCATCAAGGGCGAGATACCGTCTCCGCTGAACCCGCCAAGCGGATGTCATTTTCATCCCCGCTGTGACCGCGCTACGGATCATTGCCGTATTTCGCGCCCGGATTTAAGAGAAAAAGGCACCGGCCATTTTCATGCGTGCCTGAACGCGTAGGATTGGATCGAAGGCCACCGGCTTGGGACCACATACAAAAGCCAGTTTGCGCCCCAGCTCTGAAGTTTCACTGAAGCAGATATCTCAAACACTGACAAGTCGACCGATCCATTAGAGAAGATCGGGCGGTGGCTGCCCTTGGGCGAGAGAGCAGCAATTTGTTGCATCAGGTTCGAGCTCGATAAGGGCTGCTCATGAACATCAACGCCATTCCATCGACTGTGTAATAGCCGACGTCGTCTTAACCAGGCACCAGAATGATTTCCGAAACAAAGATGCTTGGGAAATTGACTGCGAGACGATAAGCGCCAGAGGCAATGAGCGAAAGCTGGTGACCATCGTGCACGAACGGGCAGACCGCGCGGCCATCGTCATCGCGCATACAATCGCCTTCAAGCTGCGGCTAGACGCCGGACTGGTGCTGTCGATTGAGGCTGTTTTGCCAGGCATTATGGCCTCGAACGGCCTAACATCGCCCCGAAACCCTGAGGGCTGGTCCGCCGGGTGATCGGGCGATCACTCCAGCCGAACCGTTGACGGATCCGCAGCCCCTTGTCCCCGGACCCATACCTGATCACAAGCCATCGGAATACTCGGCCTACCGGCGAAAGCAAGCCTCATATCCCTCGTCAGCAAGACGCTTCTGTTGCCGGCAGCTTTAATCGATCTGCTCAAAACCCGCCGCCACCCTTCAGCCTCCTCCAAGCCCGACTGACTGAGCTAATGGATGAGGCAGGCACGGGGCGAGGCAACCGGCGTTATCGGACATTTGCAGGTTGTGCGACCATCGCGCGCGGCACTCCTCGCGCTATCCTAGTTCAGGTTTGAGAGCAAAAACCTGACCGCATCCCCTTGGGCACAGTCCTCTCGATAGTGAGGGCCCAACGGGATAGGTGAACCTCCCAGCCATGCGGACACCCAAATCCGGCACGCCCCCTGCCCGGCTTTCAAGACCGATGACTGAATCGGTTGAACTTCCGCATCGCAGAAAAAGGCCAATCTCTCGGCTACTATACCGCATCCCACTGCTAGCTCTGGGTGAGCAATGACGAGGTGAGCTATCATGACTTATCGACACTATGGATCGCTGCAGGTCGCGGAGCCTTTGGCAGCCTTGGTGGAAACAGAAATCGCGCCGGGCAGCGGCATCGACCCGGCAAGGTTCTGGGCGGAATATGAAAAGGTCGTCGCGGACCTCGTGCCGACCAATCGTCAACTGCTCGAGAAACGAGACAAACTGCAAGTTCAGATCGATGACTGGCACGAACGGCATCGCGGCGAGCCCATCGACATGGAAGCCTATCGCCACTTCCTCACCAACATTGGCTATATCGTTCCCGTTGGCAGCGATTTTGCCGTCGCGCCTCAGAATGTCGATGATGAGATCGCAAAGCTGGCGGGACCGCAATTGGTCGTGCCGGTATCCAATGCCCGCTTTGCGCTCAATGCAGCAAATGCCCGCTGGGGTAGTCTTTATGACGCGCTCTATGGGACAGACGTCATTCCAAGCGATGGCGAACTTGCGCCTTCTAAGGGTTACAATGCCAAGCGTGGTGCAGCGGTCATAAATAGAGCGGCTGCTTATCTGGACGCAATGATCCCCTTGGCCGGAGCGTCTCACGCCGACGTTGAGGGCTACACGCTCGGCGCTTCCGGTTTTGAGGCCAGCGTTGATGGCCGCGTGCTGCATCTTGCCGACCCAGCACAATATCGGGGTCGATCCCAGAATACCGGGCGGACGACATATCTATTTGTTCACAACCACTTGCACCTGGAGCTCGTAATCGACAGCCTTGACCCTGTGGGGCGGGCGACAAGATCTGGTCTTTGCGACGTGGTTCTGGAGGCAGCGCTTACAACCATTCAGGACTGCGAGGATTCCGTCGCCGCCGTAGATGCCGAGGATAAGGTTGACGTCTATCGCAATTGGCTCGGCCTCATGAAGGGTGATCTCACAGCAACGCTGAACAAGGGCGGAAAGACAATTGAGCGTCGCCTGGCGGAAGACCGCGAATACGAAGCCGCCAATGGCGAGCGTCTGGTCTTGCCCGGGCGCAGCCTTATGCTCGTGCGACACGTGGGCCATCTGATGACAACCGATGCGGTTCTTGACGCTGAAGGCAGGGAGACGCCCGAGGGCATCATGGATGCCATGGTCGCGACTTTTGCGGCGCTGCACGATCTGCAGAAGACGATTGGAGCACGCAACAGTCGAACCGGATCGATCTATGTGGTCAAGCCCAAGATGCATGGGCCTGAGGAAGTCGGTTTTGCCAATATGCTGTTCGACCGGGTGGAAGATGCCTTGGGCCTTGCCCGAAACACGATCAAGATCGGAGTCATGGACGAGGAAAGGCGCACAACAGTCAACCTCAAGGAAGCGATCCGGGCCGTGCGCGACCGTATCGTGTTCATCAACACAGGTTTCCTTGACCGCACTGGGGATGAAATTCACACATCAATGCATGCTGGGCCTGTTGTGCCCAAGGACATGATCAAGTCGGCGACCTGGCTTGGCGCTTATGAAGCGAACAATGTCGATATTGGCCTTGGCGCCCATTTCGGCGGTAAGGCGCAGATCGGCAAGGGCATGTGGGCCAAGCCTGACGCCATGGCCGAAATGCTCGCGACCAAAGCCGGACAGATGCGGGCTGGCGCCAGCACGGCCTGGGTGCCTTCCCCGACGGCTGCGGTATTGCATGCGCTTCACTATCACGAGGTCGATGTGCGGGCCCAGCAAGCCGAAATCCGCGACCGCGACCCAGCCAAGCTCGAAGCCATACTGACCCCACCGCTGCTTCATGGGCAGAACCTGTCGGAAGCCGATGTGCAAAGGGAAGTCGATAACAATTGTCAGTCGATCCTCGGATATGTCGTGCGTTGGATCGACCAGGGGATTGGGTGCTCCAAAGTGCCCGATATCAACGATGTGGCGTTGATGGAGGATCGCGCGACGTTGCGCATCTCTTCGCAACACCTTGCCAATTGGATCTTTCATGGCGTGGTGCATCGCCAGAAGGTGGAAGACAGTCTGGCGCGAATGGCGGAAGCCGTAGACCGGCAGAATGCCAATGATCCGGCCTATGAGCCGATGGGGCCCGATTTGAAGGGGAATATCGCCTTCGAAACCGCATCAGCTCTGATCTTTGAAGGTCTTGGACAGCCCAATGGCTATACTGAGCCACTCTTGCACGAAGGTCGGCGCCGCAAGAAGCAGCAGGCAGCAGCCGCCTGACGCCTATCGGCCTGCCCTGAGCGATCAACGCTCTGGGCAGGCTTGTTTCGTCAGTTGCAAAAGACGTCGACGCCGGCCTGGCCCACTTCAAGGTCCTGGGCTGGCCTCCCGGAGCTGACGCCGATACTGCCGACCACGACCCCGTTTGCCGTTATCGGCAGACCGCCGCCTACCACCATCAGGCGCCCGCCAATTGCGGAATTTATGCCATAGGCCGGAGCGCCGGGCTGGCTTGCGGCGCCATATTCGTGCGTCGCCTTTTTAGCGGCAGCTGCCGTATAGGCCTTGTCTATAGCGATGGTGATGCTGGTGATCTTGCCGCCGTCCATGCGCTCAAAAGCGATGAGGTTGCCGCTATCGTCTGCAATAGCGATGCACATGGGCACACCGATCTCTCCAGCCTTGAGGGTGGCTGCGGCGATGATCTTGCGGGCGTCTTCGATGTCGAGGCGGCTGGTGGTGAGCATAGGGCGTCCTTTGCGATAGAAGCCCGTCTTGGCTAGCGCATCGACCTCCCCTCGCGTCTTCCCGATCGCGGCTTTTCCGCAATGTGGAAAGCTCTGCTAGCGCCGGGAAAGAATGATGACGGCACCGCCGAGCGCGATCAAGGCGGCGCCCAGGACCACGCCACAAGTCGGAATTTCGTTGAAGAATGCCCAGCCGATCACCGCCGCAAAAAGCAGAGAGGCATAGCTTAGCGGCGCCAGCACGCTAACTGTGGCCAACGAATAAGCGCGGATGTTGAGATATTGTCCGAGGATGGCCATTGGGCCGAGCAGAAGCAGTGTCAGATTGACGAAACCCCAGGATTGCCAGGTCATCAAAGCCGGGATGGCCAGCAAAAGCATGCCAAGAGTATTGGCATGAGCCAAGGTGACCATGGGACGGTCGGTGCTGGTCAGAACCTTGATGAAGATACTTTCAACGCCCATCAATACGGCGCCGACCACCACGACTGACGCGGGGAAGAGATAGTCCGTGTTGAAGCCGCTGAATGCGCCGCGTGACGCCATGACCGCAGAAGCGCCGAGGAGGCAGATGGCACCGCCGGCGATCTGGCGATAGCTTAACCGGTCGCCGAGAAAGAGGGCGCCAAAACTGACTGCGAAGACAACATTGAGCAGACCAATCGCGTTGGCATCGACGATCGGCATATGCATATTGCCAAAGATCAATGCAGCACCGCCAAACCCGCCTGCCAGCACCCGGAACACCTGCTTGGGCCGATGGCGGCTCTGCAGCGAGCGCCAGCTTTCGCCCCGCGCTATGGCAATGAATGTGATAGTGATGAACCCGCCAGCAAAGCGCAGGAACATCACCTGGATGGGCGAGACCGGCTCGGAGACGAGCCGGCCGGACGTGAAGACCAGAACGAAGATCAGCGTTGTCAGGAGAGAAAAGATCCCTGCTGCCAGGTTGCGCTGGCCCTCATCCCGGGAGTCGCTGGTCGTCACGATACCGGATGTCCTAGCTGGCTGAGCCTGCAGCGAGGCCGCCGATAGATCGGGTCATCTCAGCCGCCGCACTGGCGACCAATTGCCCGAGCACGGGCAGACGATCTTCCGGTAACCGACTGGGTAATCCAGAGATGGATAGTGCACAGACAACGTCGGAGTGACGGTCATAAACCGGAGCGGCGACGCATCGCAGGCCGGGCCGATATTCTTCGTCATCGATGGCATAGCCATTGATACGGATGCTATCGAGCTGAACCTTGAGCGCATCCCGGCAGATGAGTGTCTTGCCGGTCACGCGACGCATGCCGTAGCGCGTGAGGAAACTGGAAACCTCGCCACCGGAATAGGTTGCAAGCACAGATTTCCCCATGCCAGAGGCCGTCATCGGCGTACGCCCACCAATGCGCGAAATCGAACGGGTGATCTCACGGCTCTTGAGCTGATCGATAAGGACGATATCGCCATTGTCGACAACACCGAGATTTGCGGTTTCGCGCGTCTGATCGCGCAAACGACGAAGATAGGGCTGGGCCGGGGCGACGAAATTGCGATCCCGCACAAAGGCGTTGCCGATGGCAAAGGTGTGGCGACCAATATGCCAGAGATTGTCGCTCGGTAGGAATTGCACGAACTGGCGCTGTTCGAGCGTGGTCAGTAGGCGGTGCACAGTCGTCAGGGAGAGCTTGGTCTGACGGGCGAGATCGGTCAGCCTTAATCCACCCTTCGCTTCACTCAACGTCTCCATGATGAACATGGCTCGGTCTACAGATTGAACACGGCCGTCTAGGTCTTTGCTCACGATGCCCCTCCTCCAAGGATCGCTGATCACCGCCTGTTGGGAGCTCCTCAACCCCAGACAGGCGCCACATGACGTAACGATGGTAGCGCTACCATAGTGCTTGGTCAACCGTGGTTTCTTGGATATGCTAGCGTTGATACAAGCGTCAGAAATCTGAATAGAGTGGTGAGAAAAACGCCATGGTTCGCACTTCAAGGGGCCGCCCCACCATTGCCGATGTCGCTCAAAAAGCCGGGGTCGGCGCGATCACCGTCTCGCGCTATCTGCGTAGTCCAGATCGGGTCTCGGAAGGACGGCGCGCCGTAATTGCCGACGCTATTGCGGCCCTCAATTATGTGCCGGACCTGAATGCCAGAGCGCTCGCCTCCCACCGCACCGATGTCGTGAATGTCTTGGTTCCTTCACTCACCCAAAACATCTTCTCGGATGTGCTACGCGGTATTTACGACGGGGTCGAGGACAGCGGGCTACGGATTGAGCTGGCCAATACGCGGTACAATAGTCAGATCGAGGAGCAGCAGGTCTTTGCGGCCCTGCGGCACGGACCAGCGGCCATCATCGTGTCGGGTACTGAGCAGACAGCAAAAACCCGAAAGATGCTTGAAAATGCCGGTTGCCCCGTCATCCAAATCATGGACCTGACGGACGACCCCATCAGCAAGATCATTGGCTTTTCTCATTATCGGGCCGGGCTTGAAATGACCCGACACCTGATCGCGTCTGGATATCGGCGGGTCGGCTTTTTAGCCGGCTGGATGAACGCACGATCCAAGCAACGCATGCAGGGCTACCGCGATGCCCTTGAGGAAGCCAATCTATTCGATCCTGATCTTATCGGCGAAAGAGGCAACGAGGATCCCGCGATCAATGGCGAGATCGCGCCAGTGAGCCGCCCTTTTTCTTCGGCCACCATGGGACGTGAATTGATGCTAGAGATGCTGGACCGGCGTCCCGATGTCGATGCCGTCTTCTGTAACAATGACGTTCTGTCCTTGGGTGCGCTTTTTGCCCTGAGTTCGCGCGACGTGCGTGTACCTGCACAGGTCGGCGTCGCCGGCTTCAACGACTTCGACTATATGGAAGCGGCGCATCCAAGCCTCAGCAGCGTGCGCATTCACCGCTGGAAATGCGGCTATGAGGCTATGCAGGCTGTGCGCCATCAGCTTGAAGGCGGGGCGATTGGGGCGCCAATTGTCGATCTGGGATTCGATATAATGAAGCGGGCCAGCACCGATCGGAACGGACTTTTGTCGTCCGCATCGGCTCGCGAAGCTGTGGTCAGCATTGGCTGACGGGGGCATCGCCCCCCTGATATTGAGCGGCGGACGATGCGATCGTAAATAATCTGACTTAGACTTTCCAGTCTTGGTCCCAGTCCTGCACCACATGACCCGGCGAGATAGTGGTGTAGGTTCGCTCCGGCGGGACGAAATCGGCTGGACGGATCGGGCTCTTGATCTCATCAGACACCACCTGACGCAGTTGATTGCGTCGTGAAGGATCCGGGATCGGCACGGCAGCGATAAGTCGCTTCGTGTAAGGATGCTGTGGGTTTTTGAACAACGCAGTAGCTGGGCCCATCTCGACGATCTCGCCCAGATACATCACTGCCACCTTATGGCTCATGCGCTCGACCACCGCCATGTCGTGGGAGATGAAGAGGTAGGATAGGCCGAACTTCTGCTGCAGGTCGAGCAGAAGATTGACCACTTGAGCCTTGATGGACACATCGAGCCCAGAGACGGATTCGTCTGCCACGATGATCTTTGGTTCGAGTGACAGAGCACGGGCAACGCAGATGCGTTGGCGCTGACCGCCGGAGAACTGGGAAGGATAGCGATTGGCCACCTCAGGATCGAGACCGACCTGTTCGAGGAGCGCGGCGACCTTGACCCGTGCCTGCTCTCGCGTTCCCAGCTTGTGGGTCAGATAAGGTTCGGCGATCGCCTCGCCAACGCGAATGCGCGGATTGAGACTGGCGAAGGGATCCTGGAAAATCATCTGGATATTGCGCCGCATGTCACGCATCCGGTCGCGATCCATAGACATGATGTCCTTACCATCGATGCTGATCTCTCCGCTCTGCGGTTCGGTCAGCCGCATGATCGCACGTCCAGTGGTGGACTTTCCGCAGCCAGATTCGCCGACAAGAGACAGCGTTTCACCCGCCCTCAAATCGAACGAGACATTCTCCACCGCATGCACGCGGCCGTGAACCTTGCCAAAAAAGCTGGTGCCCAAGTCAAAGCGCTTTACGAGGTTTTTGACCGAAAGAACTGGCGGGCTGGCGTGATCGACGGTGTCGGGACGCGGTTCAGAAACGCGCAGAATACCGGTCCTGCGGTCGACAACGGGAAAATGCTCAGGCTGACCATTGCCCTTCATGGAACCGAGGCGCGGCACCGCGGCGATCAAGGCTTTGGTATAGCTGCTCTGGGCCGCATTAAAGATCTGGTCCGTCTGGCCCTGCTCTAGCACCTGCCCACCGAGCATCACTACGGTACGGTCGGCGATCTCGGCCACAACGCCCATGTCGTGGGTGATGAAGAGGACGCCCATGCCCTCTTCCTGTTGGAGCTGCTTGATCAGCTGCAGGATTTGAGCCTGAATGGTCACGTCGAGCGCTGTAGTTGGCTCGTCTGCGATCAGCAATTGCGGCTTGCAGGCCAAGGCCATGGCGATCATAACGCGCTGGCGCATGCCGCCAGAAAGATTGTGCGGCAATTCCTTGGCCCGCGCCTTGGCAGCCGGGATGCGCACCTTTTCGAGCATGCGCACCGCTTCGGCCTGCGCCGCAGCGCCCTCCATCTGACCATGAATGACAAGAGTTTCGGCGATCTGATTGCCGACGGTCGCCAATGGATTAAGGCTCGTCAGTGCTTCTTGAAAAATCATGCCGATCTGGCGGCCACGAACTTCGCGCATTTGCGGTTCGGGTAGACTTAGAAGTTCTCGACCGCTCAGCTTTACCGAGCCTTGCAGACGGCTTGATGTGGGGTCGAGCAGGCGCATGATCGAAAGAGCGGTCACGCTCTTTCCCGAACCGGATTCACCTACGACGCATAGAGTCTCTCGCGCGCCGATTTCAAAAGAGATGCCTTTGACGATCTCAATCCACCCGTTCTTTGTCTGGAAAGAGGTTTTAAGGTCGGTCACTGCCAGGACTGGCTCGGCCTTGGCAGAGTTTGGCATTGAGGCTTTTTCCAAGCCGAGGTCGCTCATCTTTGGACTCCTGGGCTTTGACTATTGCGAGGTGGACGGATCGAGAGCATCGCGCACGGCGTCGCCCACAAGGTTGAACGCCAGCACGACAAGGGTGATGGCAGCGCCAGCACCGATGATCGGCCACGGCGAACCGAAGATATTGTTGAGGCCGTCTTTGATGATGTTACCCCAGCTCGGGTTCGGAGCCTGCGTGCCGATGCCGAGGAAGCTCAGTGAGGCCTCAAGGCGGATCGCGGAGGCGACCCAGAGCATCATGAGCACAACGATTGGCGCCATGATGTTGGGAATGATGTGCCGGAAGATGATCACTGGCGTCCGCACGCCCATCGAGATTGCTGCCTCCACATAAGGCTCGTGCTTGACCGAAAGGGTCTGTGCGCGCGCAACGCGGGCAAAGCCGGGCACGAATGCGATGGTGATGACGATAATGACGTTCCAGAAGCCGCCGCCGAGAACGGCCGCGATCATGATGGCCAGAAGAAGTTCCGGGAAAGCTAACAGGAGATCAACCACGCGCGATATCACACGATCGACGACGCCGCCGAAATAGCCGGCGACCACGCCGAGCGTCCCACCGATAATGGCAGCACAGAATGGCGAGATGAGACCAAAGATCAACGAGTTGCGGGAGCCGTAGATCATGCGGGAAAGCACGTCGCGGCCGAATTGGTCGGTGCCAAGCCAGTTCTCCCAGCTTGGCGTGCGGTTGATCTTGAGCATGGATTGGGTCAGCGGATCATATGGCGCCAGCAGCGGCGCGAAGACTGCGACGAAGACAAGCGCCAAGATGATGATGATGGCGAAGATGGTGCCGGGGCGGCCTATGATGACGTCGCGGATGCTCCGAAAAATACTAGGCTCGGGAGCCAGCTGATGGGGTGACGGTTCAGAGATTACGGTCATCACTTCATCCTAATGCGAGGATCTACGACGATGTAGAGAAGGTCCATCAAGAGGTTGATCACCACGACGAACATAGCGAAGACGACCACCCCGCCCTGGATGACAGCATAGTCGCGCTCGGCAATGGCGCTGATCAGCAGCTTGCCGATACCTGGCCGATTGAAGACCATTTCGATAGCCACCGAACCCGAGAGCGTCGCTAAGGTGCTGAGGCCAAGGCCGGTGGTCAGCGGCAGGAGCGCGTTTCGTAGGCCGTGCCGGTAAATCACGCGGCTTTCTTTGGCACCCTTGGCGCGTGCGGTCCGTACATAGTCGCGGCTAAGCACTTCGAGAAGCGAGGTGCGAGTCAGCCGCCCGATAAAGGCTGCTTTGACGAAGGCCAACGTCAGTGCCGGCAGGAAGACGTGGTACATGCGGCTAGCGAAGTCGGTGCCACCGCCATTGATGGGGAACCAGCCGAGGTTGAGGGCGAAAGTGATAAGGAGCAGAGCTCCTAGGTAAAAGTCGGGGATGGCGTAGCCGATCAACGAGAAGACACGGACGCCGCTATCAGGCAGCTTGTTGCGATTGGTGGCGGCGAGCACGCCAAGCGGTACCCCGGCGATGACCCCCATCAGCATGGCCACCACAGTCAGCTCGATCGTGTAAGGCAGATTGTAGAGGATGAGGCCGACGACGTTTTGGTTGCTCATCATCGAATTTCCGAGGTCGAGGGTGAACACGCCGACGACGAAGTTGATGAATTGTAGCCAGAGTGGGTCGTTGAGGCCCATTCGCTCCCGAAAGAGGGCCAACTGTTCGGGCGTGGCCATGTCGCCCAGCGCAGCAATCGCTGGATCGCCCGGCAATATCCTCATGGCGATGAAGACCAGCAGCAGCACCAGGAACACCGTGGGGACCGCGTCTGCCAGCCTGAGTAACAAGTATCTCGCCAATCTCACCTCCCACCGAATATCGGTAAGGGCCACCGCTTGGGTCGCGGCGGCCGTTGTTTATCGTTGCATCACCGTGACGTACGGCTCGTTGGCCAAGTCTGCTGCAAGGCCGGGAATAAGAGTTGATTGCCCATCTTGCCGAAGGCTGACGAAATACTGCAGGTGAAAGTCCGACTTCGTGTATTCGGCTGGGATCGTTGCCTTATAGCCGCTCCCGTCCGCCTCCATCGGCATGGATTGCCAGCGCTCGGCTTGGTTGATGTGTCGGTAATGGAGCACGGGGGGCTCTTCCGCTCTCATGTCGATGCGGATCGGCAGCGGGTCGCCGCCCGTGAAAGCCGCGGTGGTAACAGCGTTTTGGGGGTGCGATCTGGTTGGGCGGTGTCCCTTGAGAGCAGCAATCGCCTTGGTTAACGCCGGGGTGCCCGCCACCGACTCCGTACCACCGAGGCCGCGAAGAGCCTCGAGGTCGAGCAGTTCGGCCTGCATCTCTGGCAGGCGAGTGTGCCATGAGCCGCGGAGCCAGGATTGTGGGCCGTATGTCAGGTCGTCGTGATAGAGCTCACGAGATATGGCAGAGAGCCGCTCCCAGGCCAGCACCGCATTGCGGGCGTGGCCCAGCATGGGCTCGATCAGTTCCGATGCCTTTGTGGCGATGAACAGTTCCGCCCAGCAAGAGGCCTTGAACTTTTCGGCAAAATGGCGGGCCATGCCACCCAGGATTTCGACATCTGCCAGAATGCGCTGTGGCTCGGCGCGGGCATAATCGGGCGAGGACCGCGCGGCGGTCAGTGCGATTTCGCAGCCCTTTGCCATTTCATCGAGCCAACCGGCTACATCGAGAGGGGTGTAGCGGTGACTTGTCTTGCCAGCGAGGAGCAGTTCGGCGAACTCGCGTGGCGAGGTGAATAAGACCGAGTCAAAGGTCGGCGCATTGCCGAACCGGGTCGGGCCTTCCATGTCGAAGCCATAGGCGCGTTTGCCGGAACCTTCGATCAGACCAAGATTGGTGTAGATTTCAGGCCAATAATGATTGTTGGACGCCGAAGGACCGTGGGTGAGGGTGACGAGCGGAAGCACCCGGCTGGCCCAAGAGAGACCTTTTTCGCAGACCTCTGCCAGCGTTCCGCATTCCCGTTCCAGCCACCGCATCCAGCTCTGGCGCGGCGCTTCGGGATTATAGAGCAGGCGCCCCCAGACGCGGTATTGATAGTCGTATTTGCGCCAATCCTGGCGCGTGGCATAACCTTGGCGCTTATAGTTGAAGCGTTGGCCGGGCATGCCGGTGCCCATGCGGCCCTTGAAGCTCTGAGGTTCGCACCATTCGACCCCATCCGAGCCGGCAAACATCGAACTTCTGCCGTAGCCTGCGGCAAAGACTGGATCACCCCAAAGCAGCACACGCTGCGTGCCGGGCCAGATGCGGTAGATGACCTTGTAGTCCTTGTCGCGTGTAAGGAGGTCGCCATAGGAGTAGCGCAGGAACTTGCGCGAGCCTTCGCTGAGCTGCTCGCGTTCGCTCTTGGCGAGTTCGGGCGGGTATTCCTTGTCGCGGATCGCGGACTGGTGGTAGGGCGGGCCCATATGCTCGGCCAGGTATTTGGGCGAAGCCGCAAAAGGCATGCCAGATCGCCGGGCAATGTCGATCATCTTGTGATCAAGCCCCTTGCCGTGCATGTCGATCTCGACCGGCCGGCCGGCGGCTGCGACGCCTGCAAATGCCTCTTCCCAAAAGCCGTATTCGCCTTCGGCAATGCCGCCTTCGACGTGCACGCGGAAGGTTAGGCCGGTAATCTCGGGCACATGACGCAAGAGAGCCGTTATGGCGTCGCGGCAATAGGGCCCAAGATTGTCGTCGGTGACACCGCGCACGGTATAATTGGCGCAAGGCACATCGTCGAAATCGTAGCGCTGCGTCCAAAGTGCCAACTGGAATTCAAGCCCACGGCGCGCACATTCTCGCCCAATGAAAGCAAGCATTTCCAGGTTCTGGTCGCGTTCTTCCGCACTCAGTTCCTTGACGTCGATATTGTAACCCTCAAGCGCCAGCAGGAATGGATAGGGAAAGTAGAAGTAGACGTCGCTGATCCAGGGATTATGGTAGGGATAATTGTAGCCCATGCCGAGGGTAAGCGAGAAACGGTTGAACCGGTTCGAAGCCAGCATGGTCAGGTAGTCGCGCCATTGCTGCTTGTCGTAATACCAGAGCTTGTCTTCTTCCTCGGCACAGAAGAGGCGCGCCATCGAGCGGATGCGCGCCGTGGGCTTTTCAACGAGCGAGAAAACGCCTTCGAAGAGATTTTCGCCTGGCGCGTTCCTTACCCGGTCGGCCAACTCGGTCAAGGCATAGACAATACCGCGGGCATCGAAACCCCAGACGAGGATGTGATCGCCCGACCGGTCCAGGGCCATAGCCTCAGCTTCTTGCGGGTATGACGCCCCTGCCCCCGAACTGGCTGCAACGCCAGCGCCGGCAACCTCGATGACAACGCCACCAGTTGTATCTAGGCCAAATGCAGCCGTCACGTCGCGTTGCCGGAGGGCCTGCGCCAGTTCCTGGGCCGCCCAGGCCACGGACCCGCCGGTCTTATTCAGCTCGGCTGGAATTACGATTGAAACATGCTTAGCCGCAGTCATTTTCTAAGTGCCTTTTGGTCCTACAATCTGGAGGTCCCGGGGCGCCGCCCCGGGACCGCGGCTCGTTCAAACACTCAGACGAAAGTGGCTTGCGACAGCGGCCAGTTGACGTATCCGGATTCAACGGGGAACCCGAGATCCACCTTATTGGAGCGGACCATCATGAAGCCGTTGTTGGAGACGGGCATGATGACCGCATCGGTCAGTGCCTTGATTTCGATCTGCTGAACGATGGCGATGCGTTTCTCGAGGTCAGGTTCTGCCAAGGCTTGGTTCAGGAGATCGTCGATCCCGGGAATGGTCACGCCGTAGTGGCTCATGTTCGACCCGCCGCTCCCGTCCGCCTTCACCTCGGCTTCGGCGGCGAGATAGGTGAGAATGACCTGGGTTGGCACCGGGGGCATGGCTGAGGATTGCTGGCTGAGAGTATTGGTCCCGACATTCTGGTCGGCGTGGAACGCGGTGTGATCCTTGATGTTGAGTTCCATATTGACGTTGATCCGGCGCAACTGGTCCTGGATCATCAACATGATGGCCGAGAAGTCCTCACGCTGGGACGTGTCATTGGTGAACGTCAAACCATTCGGGAAACCAGCTTCGGCTAGCAACGCCTTGGCTTTTTCCGGGTCGTAATTATAGGCGATCTCGGCCGGAATGGTTTCAGCAGTGAAGCCCCCGGGGAAAGAGGGCGGATTGAGCCCGTAGGTCCGCTTGGAGATCGGCGCGATGGCCGAGGTGATCTCGTCGCGGTCGATGCCGTAGAACATCGCCTGACGTACCCGAATATCGTCGAAGGGGGGCTTGGTCAGGTTGAACTGGATAGTGAAGAAGCTGCCCGGGCTGACCACGTCGAAGATCAGGTTGGGATCGCGCTGTGCCATCGAGTCAGCCCAGCCGGGTGCCCGGACGCCCTCGATGATATGGACGTCGCCTGAAAGCAGAGCCAAGGTGCGGGCCGTGGTGTCAGCGATGTACATCAGCTGCAGCTTAGGCGTAGCGGCCTTGGTATCCCAATAGTCCGGATTTGCAGCCAGGATCAGGCCCTGAGACGGGTCCGTTGCGACCGATTCAAGCATATAAACGCCTGTTCCGACCGGATCGGTGCCGATGGCCTCGTCACCTTTCTCCTCGATCGCCTTTTTGCTCATGATGCCGGCATCGTAGTCGCTGAGAGCACCGAGGAGAAACAGCGGATCAGGCTGCTCGAGATTGAAGACGACAGTATAGGGTCCGTCGATTTCCACACTGGCGATGTTGGTGAATTTGGCGCGGACGCCGCCGACACGTGGCGCATCGGTTGCGCGATCGAAAGTGTACTTAACGTCTTCGGACGTCATTTCACCATAGCCCTTGTGGAACTGCACGCCTTCACGCAGCCGGATGGTCCAGGTCTTGGCGTCTTCCGAAGACTCCCAGCTCAATGCGAGGCGCGGCACCAAGTCCTCCTGCGTGTCAGGAAACTTCCAGCGCGGCAGGTCGACCAGTTTGTCGTAAAGCGCGATGATGGCCCAGTTGTCGACGCCCTGGATGGATTGATGCGGATCGATCGTTCGCAGTCCACGTGCAGCAAAGCCTACGCGTAGCGTGTCACTGCCCTGCGCGAATGCCCTGCCGGTCATTACAGAAGCCAGGCTCAAACCAGCCATGGTCGCGGCAGCACCAGCCAAGAAATGTCGTCTAGAAACCTGCATGTTCAACCTCCCGTTGCGAGCCGTTGCGTCTGCTGTTCCTTGACCTCTCATTATGGTTCTCGAACAGGCAGTTGCCACGTATCCGGGAACGGTAGCGCCCGCGAAAAAAACGGGTCAAGGCAAGCGGCCCGGCGTTTTCCGCATGGTGGAAGTATCCCCCATACAATCGATTTCGACTTCCGCATCGCGGAAAGCAGCGGCAATGGGGGCTTGGCTGCGGGTTAGTCTGCGCTAGGCCTCCATGCTGAATGCGAGCATTAAGTGGAGGACATCGATGAGCGCCGAACCGTGGTACAGAACGACCTTGCGTTGGGGACAGACCAATCTGGTCGAATGCGATCCCGAACGCTACGACGCCCAATGGTGGCGCGAGCACTGGCGCAAGACCAAAGTCGAGGGCATCATCGTCAATGCAGGCGGCATCGTCGCCTACTATCCTTCCAAATTTCCGCTGCACCACCGGGCCGAAAAACTCGGAGACCGCGATCTTTACGGTGAAATCGTCAAGCTGGCGCGTGAGGATAGCATACGCGTCATAGCGCGCATGGACTCCAATCGCGTTGCGCAGGACTTTTACGAAGAGCATCCCGACTGGATTTGCAGAAAGGCTGACGGCAGCCCCCATAAGGAAGCTGAAAAATACATCACCTGCATCGGCTCGGCCTATTATACCGAATACCTGCCGGCGGTGATGGAAGAGATTATCGAGCGCAGCCAACCCGACGGATTTTCGGACAATTCCTGGGCCGGACTGCCACGCACGCACATCTGCTATTGCGACAACTGCAAAAACCAGTTCCGTGACTATGCCGGCAAAGACCTGCCGGAAGCGCATGATTGGGACAAAGAGAACTATCGCGACTGGGTGCGCTGGAATTTTACCCGACGCACGGAATTGTGGAAGCTGAACAATCGCGTGACCCGCAAGGCTGGCGGGGAGGATTGCGTCTGGTCGGGCATGATCGGGGGCGAGACCCTTTACAATTCTGCGCGCTTCATCGATCTGCAGCAGATCATGAGCGAAGCGGCCATCGTCATGCTCGATCACCAGCGGCGAAACCCACATGACGGTTTCGAGCAGAATACGGAAGCGGGTAAGCGCCTGCACGAACTGGCCGGATGGCACACGCTGATCCCCGAGTCCACCCCGCAATATCAGCTTGGCGGCCCGACCTTCCGTCTGGCTTCGATGCCGGCTGCCGAAGTGCGCCTTTGGGCGACGTCCGGATTTGCCGGCGGCATTCAACCTTGGTGGCACCATATTGGGTCGTCGCACGAGGATCGGCGTCAATATCAGACAGCTGAACCTCTGTTCGCCTGGCATGAGGCCAATCAAGATGTCCTCGTGAACCGCAAACTGACTCCAGATGTTGGAATTGTCTGGTCGCAGCAGAACCAAGACTATTTTGGTCGCGATTTCGGCCGCTTCGCTGCAGGCACGAAGACCATGGAGCCCTATCGTGGTGCGGTCAAAGCTATGGATAGGCATGGGATTCCGTATGTACCGCTGCACGCAGACGATATCGCTAAATCCATCGATCGGCTCTCGGTGATCATCCTCCCCAATGTAGGCGGTCTCAGCGACGAACAAATTGAGGGGATCGAAAGCTTCGTGGCCGCCGGTGGCTCCGTGATTGCTACAGGCGAAACATCGATCGCCACGCAATATGGTGATCTGCGCGTCGATTTTGCGCTTGGAAACCTTTTCGGCGTTCATCGCATCGAGGGCGCGACGGGTGGCGAAGGGCCGCCGGATCACAACATCGAAAAGCATGCCCGCCATAGCTATCTGCGTCTCACCCCGGAAAGGCGGGCAGGCGTTTATGGCCCGTCTGACAAAACCGCGCCCGCGAGCAGTGGAGCTCGCCATCCCGTGCTGGGTGGCCTCGACGAGACTGATACTTTGCCTTTCGGTGGGTACCTCCCGTCTGTGAGGGTCGATGCAGACACTGAAATCCTGGCTACCTACATCCCCGACTTTCCAATCTTCCCGCCGGAAACGTCTTGGATGCGCGAGCCTTATTCCAATCGTCCGGCTATTACCGCGCGTAATTCGAGCCGAGGCGGCAAGCTCGTTTGGTTCGCTGCCGATATTGATCGATGCTTTGCGCGCGACGATCAATTCGAACATGCGCTCTTGTTGGCCAATGCGGTGCGCTGGGCACTCGGCAACAAGGCCAAGGTCACGCTCGATGGCACGCATGGCATCATCACGGCCGAGCTCTTTGAACAGGGCGAACGTCAGGTGCTTCATCTCAACAATCGCCTCCTTCTCTCTCGCGTACCGGGCCGCCAATATGATCTGGTGCCGATCGGACCCATCACAGTACGATTACGCAGCAAGGGCACGTCGGCTGATCTGCGCGTTGCGGGCAAGAGTGTCGCCGCCAAGCGCGAGGGCGAACATCTGATCTTCACCATCGAGAAAATCCTCGATCACGAAGTAATCGTGGTGAGTTGATCGACCTGAAACGGGAGAGCCGGCGCGCCCTTGGGTGCGCCGGCTCGTTTTTCATGACGTGCGCTTGGCTTTGTTGAGCGGCCAATAGGCGTAGCCGCCTTCAACCGGGAAACCGAGATCGATGCGCGGATTACGGGCGATCACATAGCTTAGAGTAATGATCCCCATGATTGGCAGGTCGGTCAGCAGCTTCTTCTCAATCTCCTTGACAAGGGTCGTGCGCTTTTCGAAATCAGGCTCGTCCTGTGCCTGGTTAAGGAGGTCGTCGATACCGGGCATGGCCACGCCATAGTGGCTGAAATTGCCTTGACCGGTGCCGTCGGACTTAACCTCGGCGCCTGAGGATACCTGCTGCAGGAATACATTGAGCGGCACGGGGCCATAGCTCGAGGAGTTGAGTGGCATGCCGTTCTTGTCGACACGGTTCTCGGCATGGAAGGCGGTATGGTCAATGATGTCCAGCGCCAGGCTGATCCCCGCTGCGCGTAGCTGCTCCTGGATCATCAGCATGATCGCTGAATAATCTTCCCGCTGACTGGTGTAGCAGGGGATTTCGACGCCGTTTGGGAAACCAGCTTCTGCAAGCAGCGCCTTGGCTTTTTCGAGATCGTAATTGTACTGCAGCTCTGGGGGCAGCTCGTCCTTGGTGACCGATCCTTGGAATTCGGAAGAAATAATACCCACCATCGGTTTGGCCAAAGGGCCATAGGCGGCGGCAAGCGCCTCGTTATCGATGGCATAGCGGATGGCTTGGCGGACGCGGATGTCGTCTAGCGGCTTACGGGTGAGATTGATGTGCAGCAGATTAAAGCTGCCCGGCACCGTGGCATCAAAGACTGTCTCGGCCGAGCGCTGCTGCATGGACGGGATCCAGCCGGGCGAGCGGACGCCCTCAATCATATCGACTTGGCCAGAGGCAAAGGCCAACGTGCGGGCGGTCGTATCGGCGATGAAGGAAACAATGAGCTTGGGTGTCGCCGGCTGCTCGCCAAAATGCTCGGGGAAGGCCACGAGCGTGATGCCCGTCGTCTCATTGACGCTCTCGACCTGGTAGGATCCGGTACCGATCGGATCGCGGTTGAAGTTTTCGCCCTTTTCCTCGAAGGCCTTTTTGCTCAGGATCGAGGCAGGGAGCGTGGAAATGGCCGAGCCGTTGAACAGCGGATCGGGGCGCTTGAGCGTGAACACCACCGTATAGGCGTCGGGCGCCTCGACTGAGGCAATATTGTTGAAGGTGACCTTGCCTCCGGTGACGATTTCGGGGTCGAGATGCCGGCCGAAGGTGAACAGCACATCTTCCGACGTCATCTCGCCATAGCCTTTGTGGAATTGCACCCCTTGACGCAGCGTATAGGTCCAGGTCTTGGCGTCCTCCGAGCTTTCCCAGCTTTCGGCCAGGCTGGGTTCGAACTCCTCGGGGCGCGTAGCGAACTTGCCGTCCGGATTGCGCGCCAAGGTGTTGAACACTTGGTAAATCGCCCAATTGTCACCGCCGGTGAGGCCGGTCTGTTGGGGGTTTACCCCCGTGGGGGCGCGGGCGGCCAGCGCAATTGTCAGCACATCCTCCTGCGCCAAGGCTGCGGGCATATGCAGGCCGATGCCTGCGGCGGCACCGGCGGCACCGGCATTGATCAGGAATTGTCGTCTCGACAGGGCCATAAGGTTCTCCTCCCTTGTGTGGCGTCATGCGGAAATGGGTATGCTTCTCCGCTTCAATAATTCAGCGTCGAACTGCGCTCCCAGGCCTGGGCCGGTGGGCAGGTGGAACAAGCCGTCCTTAGGTTCGGACGGATTGGTGAAGATGGAGCCCGCACGCTCCCAGCCGTCGGCAAGCTCTACCGGCTTGTTCAGGTGCATGATGGTGGAGAGGACGTGAAGATTGGCGAGGTGCCCCAGCGATGGCTGAGTCTGGTGCGGCACGAGGTCGACACCATGGGCATAGGCAATGGCCGCACATTGCATGATGCCGGTAATGCCGCCCATCTTGACAATGTCGGGCTGCACCATGCGCACGCCGGCATTGATCAGGTCCTTGAGGCCCTGGAGCGTATAGGTCTGCTCGCCTGCCGAGACCGTGATATCGAGCCGCTGGGCCACCTCGCCCATGGCCGACACATGATAATGCTGCACCGGCTCTTCGAACCACGCGAAACCGAGCTCTTCGAGCGCCCGGCCGACGCGGATGGCGCCGCCGACCGAATAGCCGTTATTGGCGTCGAACCCGAGGACGAACTCGTCGCCCAACGCTTTGCGCACGGCCTTGGCCTTGGCGATGTCGCCGGGGATATCGACGTCGAGTTTGGTGCGGTCGCCATCCCAGCGGATTTTTACGGCGGCGGGCTTTTCCTTGGCGACCCGGCGTTCGACGACTTCAACGACCTGATCGACCGTGCGCCAGGCATTGCCGCCGACTGAGGCGTAGCAGGTGAGGCTTTCGCGCCAAGCGCCACCGAGAAGCTTATAGACGGGCTGGCCGAAAAGTTTTCCCTTAAGATCCCAAAGCGCGATGTCGAGCGCGGCCAGCGCGGCGGTCGTTGCCCCTTCCGGCCCGAGCTTAATACATTTGTGGTAAAGCGTGTCGAGCAGCACAGCGTGATCGAGCACGTCCTTGCCGACGAGGAACGGCGCCATTTCTTGGGCGATGATGACCAGGGAGGCCAGTCCGCCTTGCATGGGCGAAGCCTCTCCCATCCCGAATTGTCCATCCTCGGTTTCGATCCGAACGAAAGCCGACCGATTATTCGGCTTGCTTTCATCGAACGTCACCTGGAACGTCTCGACTTTAGTAATCTTCACTGCACGTCCTCCTCCGTGCCGTGAAAGCTGATGGTTACCAGCTCACGGCGATATACTTGGTTTCACAGAACTCCATGATGCCGTGGTGTGCGCCTTCCCGGCCCAAGCCACTTTGCTTGACGCCGCCGAACGGCGCAGCGGGGTCTGACACCAGCCCTCGATTAAGACCAACCATCCCGCTTTCGAGCCGCTCGGCAACCCGCATGCCGCGGCCGACATCGCGGGTAAAAACATAGGCGATGAGGCCATATTCGGTGTCGTTGGCGGCAGCAACAACCTCGTCTTCGGTGTCGAAGCCGGCAATGGCGACGACAGGCCCGAAGATTTCCTCGTGCATGATCCGTGCCGCCGACGGTACGCTCGTCATCACAGTCGGCGGAAAGTAGAATCCCTCTCCAACTGAAGCCTTGCCTCCAACCAATACCTTTGCGCCTTTGGTAACCGCCTCTCCAACGAGCCCGCCAATGCGGTCTACCGCTGCCTGGTTGATCAAAGGACCACACTGAGTCTTTGGGTCGTAACCGGACCCCACTTTGAGTGCCGACATGCGCTCGGTCAGGCCCTTGGAGAAAGCGTCGAGAATACCTTTCTGGACATAAAAGCGATTGGCAGCCGTGCACGCCTCGCCGCCATTACGCATCTTGGCGACCATCGCACCGTCCAACGCTGCATCAAGATCGGCATCGTCGAAGACAATAAACGGCGCATTGCCGCCAAGCTCCATCGAGCTCGAAATCACAGTGTCAGCAGCTTCGCGCAGTAGCTTGCGTCCGACTTCGGTCGATCCGGTGAAAGACAACTTGCGCACGCGAGGATCATGCAGCATCGCACTGACGGTTGCCCCGGCTTGCGAAGTCGTCAGCACGTTCACCACCCCTGCGGGTACACCGGCTTCGCGATAAATGTCGGCCAGCACATAGGCCGTCAGCGGCGTTTCCGTTGCCGGCTTGAGAATGACGGTGCATCCGGCCGCTAGCGCCGGCGCAATCTTGCGGGTTGCCATGGCAGCTGGGAAATTCCACGGCGTCACCAGGACCGCAATGCCCATCGGCTGGTGCTCGACCACGATCTTGTTGGCCCCGCTTGGCGCGGTATAGATATCGCCATTGAGGCGCACGGCTTCTTCGGAAAACCAGCGGAAGAATTCTGCGGCATAAGTAACCTCGCCCTTGGCATCGGCCAGCGACTTGCCGTTTTCAAGACTGATCAACTCTGCCAGCATGTCGCGCTTTTCGATCATCAGTTCAAAGCAGCGCCGCAGGATTTCGGCGCGCTGGCGCGGCGCCGTCGTCCTCCAGCCCTCGGCAGCTTTCTCTGCGGCAGCCACGGCCTGCATTGCATCGGCGATGCTCGCGTCGGCGACGCTGGTGATGACCTCTCCGGTCGAAGGGTCAACCACGTCGATCCGCTTGTTGCCCTCGGCAGGGAGCCAGGTCCCATCGATCCACAAATCTCCCGGAAGACTTGCCGGGTCGAAGCTCAAACCTTCAAAAGGGGCTGTGTTATGCATGATCTATCCTATGCAGAGCGCCGAACGGCGGTGCGGTCGCCAACAAAGGCGGCGTTGACGAGCAGGGTCATGCTCGCCGGGTCGAGGGGGCGCGGATTGTTTTTGACGAGCCGCGTGGCTCCCAATGCCGCTTCCGCGATCCAGCCCAATTGATCCTCGGCAATGCCGAGGTCACGCAGCGAACCGGGAATGCCGATGGCGGAGAGAAGGTCGGTCACCGCGTCGATGGCCGCATCGGCGCGGGCCGCCTGGCTCAGCCCATCGCCAACGCCCATGGCGTCGGCGATCTGGGCCATTTCTGGCTCGGCATGCGACTTGTTGAACGCCATCACAAAGGGCAGCATGACCGCCACCCCCATGCCGTGTGGGGTGTGCGTCAACGCTCCCACCGGATATTGCACGGCGTGAGCGGCAGCGGTGCCGGCCGTGCCGAAGGCCAGCCCGGCTAAGGTCGACCCCATCATCAGATTGTTTCGTGCCAGAACGTCGCTGCCATCCCGGCAGGCTGTTTCGAGGCTGCCTGAAACCAAACGGATGGCCTCGAGCGCATGCTGGTCGGAAAAGGCGTTCTTGCCCACAAACACATGCTCATGCACGGTGTTTGCTTCCACGGACCGGCGCAGATTGGTGAACGCTTCAATGGCATGTGTCAGCGCATCGGCGCCAGAAAAGGCGGTGAGGCCAGTGGGGGAGGAATAGGTCAGTTCTGGGTCGCAGATGGCGGTATGCGGTATCAGATGCGGGCTGGCAATGCCGACCTTCACTGCGCGGTCCGGATCGGAGACGACGGCCACCGGGGTCACTTCCGATCCGGTGCCCGACGTCGTGGGAATGGCGATCAGCGGCAGGATGGGCCCAGGGACCTTGAATTCCCCGTAATAGTCCGATGGCGCTCCACCATGGCTGAGCAGGAGCGCGATGATCTTGGCGGCGTCAAGGCAGCTGCCGCCACCTATACCGATAACAAGGTCGGCGCCGAATGTCTTGCCTGCGTCGAGCCCTTGGAGGATGCACGAGGCCGGCAGTTCTGCAATCGTGCCCGAAAAGACCGCGATCTCGACATGTGCCGCTTCAAGGGCCTGCATCAGGTCGAGAAATTGCTGATCGGCGGCCAACCGCTCATCGGTCACGACCAAGGCCTTTCGGCCCAATGTTGCGGCATAGCCGGGGAGTGCGGCGCGTTGACCGGCGCCAAACACCAGGGTTCGCGGCAAACGGGAAACGGCAAAAATGGGGGTCATGACGTCACCCGTTCGAGACTTTGGGCACCGTGCGCCAGGTGCTGGATGCGCCGCCAGACCGTGTCGGCGATCGGAACGCCGCTCTTGATCTGCTTCGCCCTCTTGGCCCTGCCTCGCTCACCCGGCACAAGCACACGCTCAAACCCCGATGCGGGCTCGGCGGTGCGGATCAGCTCGAGATAAGCCGACAAGCCCGCGGTGTTCGGGCCATCGATGACAATGAACACATCGCCCTTGTTGCACGGATGGACAGCGTCCAGCGTCCCATGCACGTCCGTTCCCAGCGCCGCGCCGGAGAGGGCGCTGACAAGCAGTTCGAAGGCCAGTCCCATGGCATAGCCCTTTGCATCGCCAAACGGGGCAATGGCGCCGGCCTTGGCAGCGTTCGGGTCCGTTGTCGGATCGCCCCGGGCGTCTAGCGCCCAATCGGGCGGAAGGGATTCGCCGCGATTGGCGTAGTCATGGATCTCTCCCATCGACACCCGGCTGGTCGCAGCATCCATGACGAAGGGATCGGCCTCGCCGGTTGGCACCGCTATGGAGATGGGGTTGGTGCCCACCATGGCATGCCGCCCACCCCAGGGGTGAACGAGCGCTTCGCTGGTCGACAGCACGATGGCCGCCTGCCCGTCCCGCGCGATGCGCTCTGCATACCATGCCAGCATGCCAAGGTGCTGGGAGTTTCGGATTGCTGCGAGCGCAATGCCAGCTTCGCGGGCGCGCGCTGTCACTTTGGCCAGCGCCGCATTGGCGACCACCGGCCCTAGCCCATTATCGCCATCAACGACGAGATAGCTGCTACCGCGCCACTCCTGCTTGCCGCTTGTCTTGGGATCGACAAGACCGGCAGCCAGACGTTCGACGAGGCGCTCGAGCCGCAGGAGACCATGGGATGGGACGCCCCGCAGATCAGCATCCAACCAGAGATCGACCTGAACACTAGCGTTCTCGACAGGCACGCCTGCCCGAACGAGTGCACGTTCGGCTGTCTGGCGAGCTTCGCTTTCGGCGACAATCGGCACTATATCAAATCCGATCGGATATATGATTGAGCGTTTCGGACTATGGTGGTATTGAATGGGCAGGTCAATAGACAACATGGATTGGGACTAGATGGTCTTTGGCGATAAGCGGGCTGGCCAGGCACTTCCCCTCAAGCGTCCCACGCGCCTGGGGGAAGAGGTTTACAACGCCATTTATGCCCAGCTCATGTCCCGGGAGATCTCACCCGGTGGGCGCATTTCCGTGGATCGGCTGGTGCGCGAATTGGGCGTTTCCCAAACCCCGATCCGAGAGGCCCTCTCTCGCCTTGAAGCCGAGGGACTGGTGGTCAAGACTCATCTCATTGGTTATAGCGCGGCCAATCAGATGGACCGCTCTCGTCTTGAGCAGCTCTATGAATTGCGCCTGCTGCTCGAACCGCACGCTGCGGCTCGCGCTGCCCTGAACATGACCGACGAAGCGCGCGCCACTCTTTCCAAGCTGGCGTCAGAGATGGAGGCAGGCAGCAATGAAAACATCTCGGAAGCCTATGGCCGCTTCGCGCAGCTCGATGGTCAATTCCACGATCTGATCGCCCACGCTGGCGGAAATGACCTAGTACAGGAAACGCTGGCAAGCCTGCACACACACGTCCATCTTTTCCGCCTCTTCTACCATGCTCGGGTCACGAGCGATGCCATCTCAGAACACCGCCATATCATCGAGGCGATAAGCGCCCGCGATGCTGAAGCGACAAGGCAGTCCATGCATATTCATATCGAGCGCTCTCAAGCGCGATTCATGAAAGCGTTTGCCCCATCATAATCTTTCGACGGCAGAGGGCTGACACTGCCAAGCTGACTGAGAATGTGCGAAGGGCGGCCAGCTTCCGAACGGACACGGGTCGCGCAGCTGTGGGATTGTTCGACTGCGCCACGATGGGCGAGACAAAAATGGCAGCTCAAGCCAAATGCGCCTGGGCGCACATCAACGCCATTCCATCGACTGTGTAATAGCCGATTTCGTCTCAAAACAGACAGCCAAGAAGATTCGATGACACATAAGGTTAGGCAAAGAACTACCGTCGGTACAGGTCTGAGACGTCGTCCTTGTGGCGCTTCATGTTATATTCATTGCCGGTCTTGCCATATTCAGGCCGTGTGTCTCAGCCCTCATTTCCCAATATCGGGTCCGGCTATCACATGCTCGGGCGGAGAAAGCAGATTACCGCAGATTGCAGTTTGAGCAGCAAATCTGTTGAACAGAGCTCGGGCCTAAAAACCGACGCTTCTGAATCCTTTAAGCCAAAACCGGCAGGGTTGTGATAGTTATATCCTGCCGGCAAATGCTCGAGGTTATTCCTAAATCAAGTAATGCCTTATCGCGCGCTTCGGGGTAAGCGTTCAGCAGAAACCTCGTCTGCTCTACCCATCAGCATTCATGATATCGAGTCACGTCTACTGGGATGGCACGAAATTTGGGTGCATCTTCACGATGTGGGAAACCTCGCTGGCCCGGAACCAAGGAACTTCCGGTCCTCCACCGTACGAAAAAAGCGACTTTATCGTGTCTTCCGAGCAGTCGAGCAAGCGCGAGAGCTCTTTGAGGTCCATAACTTCGTCTTTGTCAAATTTGTCTCGAGCACGTGCCTTATCAGCAAGCTGGCGCAAAGGGCTATCAGGAAACCATAGTGGGCTGAGGATGCCGCCCGCTTCCCATTGACTAAAACTGTTGAACAGATCTAGGAGGTCGACACCAAGTCCGACATAGTCGGTCGGATCGAAACGGTAGGCATATTCATATGCCGCCTTGACGATTGTCCAAATGTGGAAGGGTGCCAAGTCGAAACTGACGGTTTCGCCTTCCCACGTGTCCCAATCGACTTCGTGACCTAGAAATGCTGTGGCTGCTTGCACATTTGCGACATACGCGATGTGGCGCGCCTGCACCAGCAGAGCCAAACGAAGCTCGCTTTCGAGGGTATTCAGCGTCGTCGGGGGAGTAAGAGGATTAGACAAGAATCGGCCTCACATTGTTGTTGTGAGGTATGCTCGCCCGAGCTCTTGAAAGCGACAAACGTTAAAATGCATAAATTTTTGCTGAATATTGTCGCCATCCGCTCGGGAGCAGCGGACCAGTCTTGAATATGGCTCACCGGAGAATCTGCCCGCCTGCAAATGGATATTCTAAGCAAAAAGGCAGAACACTAGGTTCTGCCTTTGGTTGTCTGCAGTCGGTGCGAGCCTGACGGTCGTCTTGAGTACCATGCCAGTTAATAGCACTTCACGAAGGCATGAAGGTTAATTCGTCAGACACCTCTCCGTTCGTTAGGTCGGGCGCATTGGACCAGTGATAACCGAACGCCGCCCGGAATTCCCCATTGAGCGAGCTTGATGGTGACGGGCACTATCCGCCGCCACGGTTTCCATCGTCGGCTTGTTGTCCATCACATCGGTGCCCTCGCCGGGTTTTCCAACGACCTCTTCGTTGTCCTTCGAAGGTTCCGTTGTGTCAGCGAGGATGCCAACATCGTTCTGGACAAGCATATTGCAGACCGCGCTATCGACCTTTCCTGCGTTAACGAGCAGGTACGCCGTTTTCTTGATCTCGACGCGGATGGTAGAGGAGAAGCGCTCGCCAAGATCAATAAGATCAGTGAGGGCTGCCCTTCCCTTGAACCCACCTACGAGCAGATCTGCCTTGAGACCAATTTCGCGGGCCTTCTCCACAAGCTCATGGCTCGGAGCGGCAGCGACAACAAAGGCGGAAACTCCGGGCTTTACTCTTTTCCGCGAGTTCTGGAATTCGGCATCCCGGTCATGAAAGCGCTGAATCGTCGCGGCGTCGCGGTCGTTATCCATCGCAACCAGCATGGCCCCGCGCAGAGCACTTGTATCGAGGCGGCAGCGGTGGAGCCCGATTTCGTCACAGATACGGGCGAGTGAGCCCTTAATTGCAAGATCGCCCTTAATCTCAGCGACCTCGACCCGCGCACGCTTCTGCAAGAGCGCTTCGGAACGCGCTGCCGGCGTCTGCGCACCAAGCTGCATCTTGGTCAGGCTACGCTGCGTCTCCTTGAGGAGCTTAGCCGTCTCGGCCAAATCATCTTTTTTCATTTTGTTCGACACCAGAAGCCTTCCTGTACTTGACGCCCCGGTATGCACCTTGCAAACCGGCCGCTGACCCAGGGTGACTCGGACCTACGCAAGGCACACGCGCCTGCCCCGGTTTTTTTTGCATTCGAGGCAGATTTCAGCTTTGTCGCTTGCCAGAACCTGTGTAGGGCGGTTCATTTCCTAGAAAGACACGCAGTGGCTATCTCTTTCGCAAGAGCCGAGCTCATCCAGCGCTCACGCGGACACTCGACGATCGAACGAGTGGCATATGTGATGCGTACGCGGGCAGTTTCGGATCGCACTGGCAAGTCGTACGACTTTACACATTACGGAGATTACCTCGCCGGTACAGTGCTTCTACCCAATGGGGCCGCTCCTGTCAGATCGGCTATTGAGCTTTGCACCGGCTTGGAGATGGCCAGTAATCGCAAGGATGCCGCCTTAGGCTTTGAACTTGTCCTTGCCCTACCGAGGCCCGAGGAACAAGCGATCGAAATAAGCCAGGCAATGGCTGAGGAATTCATCCGTAACGTTATTGTCGAAAAGCACGGGCTTACAGCAATAGTCGCTTTGCATTCGCCGCATAAATCGGAACAAGAATTCGACATGGACGCTCTTCTCCTTTCTGTGGGAGAGGAAGACTCTTTTGCAACGGCAATGGCCATGTCTGCCGTCAACCTCCACGTACATGCGCTTATCTCTCCGCGACAGCGCACTCCACATGGTTGGTCGAGCCGGCGTTATACCGCTCTTGACCCTGTGAACAGGAATGGAAAGACCTATGGCCGGAAGTGGGGAAGGCTTTGGGGAAATTTCCAGAACACATTTTTTGCGGGATCGGGAAGCGACCTTCGAGTTACTCCGAATCCTCCCGTTTCTTTAACGCCCGCGCCACTCCGGCTGGTGAGAGGCTGGCGGGCAAAAAAGCGCACAGCCAGCGGCACTGTTGATGGGCGCGAGCTTCTGGTTAATCAAAGCAGGGAGTACGACAATACCGAGGCCGCCTTAAAAATTGACGGTATGCTCCAAAGCCTCAAAGCGCCATTCACGCGAAACGAACTCAACCGTTTCTTTATGCGTCACCTGCCTGGATCGCTCGGGCTCGAGGCCGCCGATGCAGCTATCGGCCTTGGTTGCGTTGCACTTTCAACGCCTGAAGGGTCAGGCGAATGGTATGCGAGCGTTGGACTGGTGCATCACGAAATGGCAGCGATTGGTCGTGGTCTCATCCTCGCCGAGCGCTTCCTCGGACAACGCGAAGTTAGTCATCTTGTCGTTGAGGGCTTTACCCAATCAACGAGCACCGTACTTGCCAACATTTTTTCAGGGCCGGATCTGGTCATTGTAAAAACCGAAAACGCAGCGGACGCTTTAGCCGGCGACCTCGCGGGGCTTGCCAAGAGAGTTGGTCTGCGAGCCGTATCGATCGCGTCCCCCGCAGGCCATCCGTTACCGCAGTCCATTGTGGTCGAGGCCGCGGCGCTTACCTCCAAGATGGTCTCCGACGCGCTTATCATCCTTGACGATCCCGATGCACTAGTCGCCGCAGAACTGTCGCTAGTCCTGGCTGCAGCGGTTGCGGGAAACAATAAACTCGTCTGTTTGAGACGGGCAGACAGCGACTGGGCACGGCTAGAACTGATCGACTTAATTGCTGAACATGCCCCAGTTCTCGAATGGAAGCCGCTGGGCTTTTCTCACCCTCGCACTGGGATCGTCCAGGAGAGAACTCCAATCGTACCGCGAACGGCAATTACCTTTGCCCCTCAAACGAAGCCCAATGCTCCCAATCTTGGGGGTTGGCCACGCTTCGGCGTCGATTTTGATGGACAAGTCATAACCTCGAAATCCTCCATGGCTGTCATCATGAGGATGCTCGCAACTGTTCCGGATGAGCTCGAATGGGTTTTTCCGAACAACGACAAGGCGTCGGATGAGGCGCTCTTACTTCAACGGCTTGAAGCCTGGTTCGCTGAAGAGACGATAATGGCCTCAGTCCCCGGCGATAGTCTAGATGCGGAACATGCTGCTTTCGACAGCCTGGACGCGCCTTTCGACCAAGCCGATGATGACAGCTTTGATGTCGAACAATTTTGGGAAACGGGCGATCATGATGAGGAATGGTCCGAAGAGTACAGTGTTTACGATGAGCCCGATCTCGACGAACCAGAAGTCTGAAAGAACATGCGCGGTGTTCTCTTCCCTCCTTCCTAAGTAACGAGCGTCAACCGAGGCATGGGTCTTTTCAGTGCGTGACGTTATCGGTGGACCATCGTCGGCACCGACGGCCAAGCGATAGACAACCGCATCATGGAAAACCGGCTCGAATATTTGCCGAAATGCTTCGGCCAGGAGCGAACTTACGCTGCGGCACGGTCCTTGCGATGTAAGCGGGTAACCGGGGCCGTTATGGCTTGAAGTTCCAGGGCATCAGTTCGGCAATCTGGTTGTTTGGCCAGCCCGCTGCGATGCGCTGCAGGGTCTGGGTCAGCCATGCGTGCGGATCGACGCCGTTCATCTTGGCTGTGGTGAGCAGCATTGCGATTGTGGCCCAGGCTCGCCCACCACCATCGGAGCCGGCAATGAGCGCATTCTTGCGGGTAATGGTCTGGGGACGGATTGCGCGTTCGACGATGTTGGAGTCGATCTCGATACGACCATCGGCGAGGAAGCGCTCGAGGGCGGCGCGGCGGCTCAGGGTATAGCGGATGGCCTCGGCCAGTTTGGATTTGCCCGACAGGCGCGGCAGCTCCCGGTCCAGCATGTCGAACAACTCGACGACGATGGGACCGGATCGCTCGGCGCGGATGCTGGCACGCAGGTCGGAACCATGACCGCGGATATCCTCCTTGATGGCCCATAGGGGCGCCATCGCCTTGACCACAGCGCTGGCAAAGGGCGAGCCATCGCTGGCATGCAGGTCGAAGAACTTGCGCCGCGCGTGGGCCCAGCACCCGGCCAGGGTCATGGCATCATTGTCGCCACGATCCTTGCCCAGCCGATTAAAGGCGGCATAGCCATCGATCTGCGGCATACCGCGATAACCCTCCAGATACCGGGCGACGCAATCGCCGGACCGAGAGTCCTCGAACCGATAGGCCACCATCGGCGGTCCTGATCCACCGAACGGTCGATCATCCCGGGCATAAGCCCAGAGCCAGGCGGTCTTCACCTTGCCCGAGCCCGGCGCCAGCGTCGGTAATCGGGTCTCATCGGCAAAGACCCGCTCGCCCTGTTTGATGGTGTGCAGAACATACTGGGTCAGCGGCTCGAGCTCGAAGCCAAGCCGGCCCATCCACTAAGCCATCAGCGAGTGATCCAGCTCCACACCGTCCCGGGCGTAAATCTCTTCCTGCCGATAGAGCGGCAAGCCATCGGCATATTTGCTGACCGCCACCTGGGCCAGCAGCGCATCGGTAAGAATACCGCCGGCAATCAGGTGATCGGGTGCCGACGCCTGCACGATGCGGTCTTCGCCATCTGCCAGGCGGTATGCGTATTTGGGCCGGCGGGTGACGATGACGCGGAACGTGGCTGGGGTCACATCGAGCCGTTCGGAGAGATCTTCGCCAATTCGGACGGCCTCCAGACCAACGCAGTCGGCCGGCACCTCCGGCTCGATGACCTGTTCGATACGCTCCAGGTGTGGCGCGAAGCCCTTGCGAGGACGTGAAGCCCATGGCGTCGCAGCTTGTTTGTCGCGCGCGGCCAGCCCGGCCTCGATCTCGCCAATGCCGGTCTCGATCTCGTCGAACACGAAGGCCATTTGCTCGTCATCGAGCGGGTCGTGCCGCAGCCGTTCAGAGCGTGTGCCGTATTGGGCACGCTGCAGCATGGCGATGATCGAGGTCAGTCGCGCAATCCGCTCGTCGGCCGTGGCGTTGATGAGCTTGAGTTCGGCAATTTCGGCTTCCAGTGCCAGACGCTCCTGATCGGCCGACGCCTTTTCGGCATGGGCAGCAGCGATCATCGCCTTGAGGGCGTCGACATCATCAGGAAGCTGCTGCGGATCGGCCGGAACCATAGCCACATCATGGTACAAAACAAACCGTATTGCCTCGGCTTTCGTGCCAGTGAACGAGGCTGCCGCAGAGTTTTACCCAGCCGATTGCGGGGTGTTCTCAGGCACCGCGTGCACCCGTTTCCAGTCCAGTCCCTCTACCAATGCCAGCAGTTGTGCAGTGCTCAACTGCACCCGACTATGGCCAATCCGCGGCCAGCAGAATGCCGCCTTCTCCAGACGCTTGGCTTAGAGACAAGGGCCTGTCCCATCCCACCAAACGATCTTGATCCGATCCGCCCGTTTTGCTCGGAACACATAGAGCGAGCCCTTGAAGGGATCGGCACCGGCATCGCGCACCAGGCCGATCAGGCCATCTGGTCCTTTCCTAAAATCCACCGGCTGGCTGGCCAGGAAGACCTTTACGCCCGAGGGGATCATGCGGACCGGACGGCGCGAAGCACACGGCGCAGGTGATCCTCATCAACATCAGCGCCGACACGGACCAGCATGCCATCCACGAAAACCTCGATGGCCGTGCCGTCCGCCGTTCCGGTCCCCGTTGCGCTCGTGCTTACCCGTTTTACTTTGCCCCTGCCGGCCGCCTTGGACCGCCAGCCGAACAGCTGCGACGGCAAGATCCCAATCTCGCGTGCGAGCGCCGACACGTTCGCGACCGGCTCCAGGCTCCGAGCGACCGTCGCCGCCTTAAACTCGTCCGACCAGCAACGCCGGCGTGCTACCGGAGCGCCTTCCAGACGATCCGGAACAGCCCCAATCAGATGGAAACTTCTATCCGCACGCATAGTCTCAGACATAGAACATGACACCCCTCACCAACCAAAAGGTGCCAAATACCGCCGCCTCAGCCGGCTGAACAGACGGGGTCAGCTTTGCGCTTACCTTGCGATCGTACGGCGCCTAGTTGGCCTGTTCGAGGTCGAGAGGCCCAATAATGGCTGGTGATCACCCAAGCAGCTGACGATGAGTGGCGTTTTGAGCGCGCGGTGATGAGTGAGGTCGAAGCCTCATGCTCAAGCACCGCCCTAGATTGTCGGGGCAGGAGAATTTTTCTAAGGCCGTGGACTATATGCTCAAGCTGGCCCGCATTCACGCAGTTCCGCAGGATGGCAGATCTATCTGACCAGCAATGCGGCCGAACGGGCTCTGAAAGTTATCGCACTTGGATAGAAGGCTTTGCTATTCGCCGGCTCCGACCGCGGCGGGCAGCGGGCCACCTTAATTTATAGCCTCATCGTGAACGCCAAGCTGGACGATGTTAACTGCAAACTTGGCACGCCGATATTCCGGGCCATATTGCCGAACATCCCAGTCATCAACAGGTGACCAGCCGCCCGGTGGAAAATAACGTGGGCCCTGGTTTCTTAATAGAACAGGTGGTTCGGTTTGTCGCCAGATAAGGGCCGAGACAACCTTCGCGCGCGGACGATCTCATTAAACACATATTGTATTAGGAAGAGAGTCCGAGAGAAGGAAAATTCTCGTCGCATTGGGGAATTGGCAGTCAAACGATGATATCCTGAACCGCACCTACTCACCGAAAATGCGGATGTGAAGGAACTCCTTCGGCAGGATCAGTCCGACGTGGTACGCATAACAACGAATCTTCGCGCATCGCCTTCTTGGATTGCCACAGTATCCAGAGGAAGGGACGGGCCGTTGCCCGACCCTTATTGCAGCGAGACATCCCCACAGCTCGGTTGATGAACGACAGAAGGCGTTTCCGGACATTTGCCCCACCGCCCTGCCCCGTCACAAGGCCTCGTTGACGGAGAAAAAGAGGCCTCGAGGGACGATTTTATGCGTTGATACCGCTCTCTGCGCGCCGAGCGTCGTCGGTGCCTTTGACATTCATCGAGATTTCGAGGAGTCCCTCTCACCGCCTAAAGATGCTGCGTGGCGCACCAAATTGCCTTCCACCCGACGAAAGCTGGCTTCCCGCAAACGGCCGTGTTCTGAGACCCGGCTTTCACCGCATCATGCACAACGGTCTGCTCACCGGTTCCACGCGAAAGGAAAGCTCCGCCCAGGTCGCAACATACGTGGCTTGGCCCCGTAGCAGGAAGAACCGCCAGCCTCGAGACGTTACACCCGCGCCATCTTATCCCTGCTGCGGCGGCACCATGGTGATCATCGATTCTTTCCGCAATGGTGCCAACCTCGAGCACCGCCGACCAAACACCAACAAACCGGAAGACCGCCTATCAACCGGCATGAACTGATACCTTACCAGACAGATAAACCTTTATCTTTGCCTGCAGGCAATCGCGCGCGGATCTATGATGGATCGGCATCTCCCCCTCGCTCGGCTGCATCTGCCACGGAAAACGTAGCTTCAAAGACCTCTTTATCTTATCATCTGCGTCATACCTGTCCTGGTCACCCCGGATTGGCCCTCGTCCACAAACCGCCCAAAACCAGAAAAGCCCGTAGCGCCCAGACCGTGGCTTACTGGTTCGGTCTACCCAACTTTCGGGCGCCTAACAGCAGCCGAAAGTCTTTAGGGTAGCGGACTTGGTGCTTTTGGCACCAAAGATCGGTACCTGTCGCACTAAGTAAGGGCGTGGGTTCCAACGTTCTACGGTCGCGCCTCTCTGGCCAGCCTCTTCATAGCCGTGTTGACGAAAAGCCACTGATTACGAGGGCTGCATAATAGCTGGACCTTATGTTTCTACAGCCGACATCATCCCCGCCATGGATGAGGCATCCGCGTCGGACCTATCTAGGGTACAATCCAGCCTTGTTGTCCTTGCCGCAGCAGGCCGATCAGAGCCAGTTTGGGGCAGTTCTTCCGCCACCCCCTACACCTTTTTCTCCAAGGTTATAAAAGGGGGGCGGCTCCACCCCAATAGTTTCCTCGCGTTTGAAGGCATCTGGGAGAAGTACACGACCGGTGGCGGGAACAGCCTTTCGATCTATGCAGTTCAGGGGGCAACAAGGTAAGGTTAGGTCAGTCAGGCTTGACAGGCACTAGCCGACATTTTGCCTTCCGGCACACCTGCGTGATCTCTGACGACTATCGCTGGTTTTATCCTTCGATTGCTGAAGTGATGTATTATCAGAACGCCGGTTTCTCGACAGACAACGCGCTCTATGGCAACGGGTTTATGCGCACTGGCGGCAACATGCTGAGCCGGTCACCTAAAACTAAAACCAGTCCGGCTGCAGCTTCCGGATTTGCCTCCTACTCGGCCGCCCCCACTGTCGAGACGGTGCTCATCGACTTCAACCAGGATTGGGGGCTTCGCGTCGAGGTCAACTTAGGGTTGGAATGTGGCGAACTGATCGCGTTCTCAGCGACGTTCCAATCTGCGGCCTTCGATGCTGGCGGCAATCCTGCGAGGTCAACCACGGTTTGCAGCGATAGTCTCACAGAAGGCTCCGGGTCTACCACGAATAATGACGTAGGTAGCCAACTCGGCAAGTTGCGCCCCGGTCGGCCGATACTGAATGAAGGTATGGGCGGTCAGGTCAGCGAGAAGATCATCGACCGTGCCATGGCATCGAAAATCCGAGCCAAATATTGGGATGCGATCCTGTGGATTGGGACCAACGACGCTGGTCCAGATGGTGCAGCGTGGTTCGCTACGGTGGATACCCAAATCCAGCGTTTCCTTGCGAACCGATCTAGCGGTGCAAGACACCCGCTCATCACTGGGCTGCACCCTCAGACAACATTCAACGGCACCTACAAGACGGCACTGCAGAATGTAAATTCCGCTTTGGCGGCAAAGTATGGCGGTAACTTCGTCAGCACGGCCGCGCTTCTCGACGGGAATGGGGATGTTCAGGCTGGCGTAGCAGCTTGCTCTCGCCGTCAAAATCACTGCGACCGCGGAAATCATCCATAGATGCGCTCGTTTCATCCCATCCCGGACAGAATGCAGGCAGGTTGGGACGAAACGTTCGTGCCATCTCCTTTGACCCCACAGGCCGTGCTGCTATTATCCAGCAGCAGGAGATATTTCTGACAAAGAAGAAGATAGAGGCTGTTAAGCCCAAGGCGTCGAAGTCCAGCGAACTGCCTGACGAGCTTCTGGATAAAGTTGCCGGTGGCGGCCAACAAAACGCCGGGCCGGGTGAGCGGATGGCTGGCCCACGCGAAGACGGCCCGCAAAAATAGTCCCATTCGTATGCGACAGAATGACGGGATTGCGGGACAAACTGGCAGCGTAGCCAAGTATGGACGACAGGGCAGGTAGGCTAAAGTGTCCTGAACTGGAGATGACGATGAAACCTGCCAAAAAAACTGGATCGCCCGGCCCGAAGGATGAACTTCCAGACAATCTGCTCGAGAAGGTGGCAGGTGGCGGACAATCCGGATTACAGGGCGGCGAACCTGCCGATGGAAATGTAAGGCCGGAAGAGACTGCTAAGCCTAAGTGATAACCTCACACCAAAGGGGCTTATGTTCGGTCTCCGGCCCTCACCGGCACACCACCTAATGGGGCCAGTTGCCAAATACTTCTAGAACAAATCCCACGATCGCGAGGGGTGCAGCAACTCTGGTCATGGCGTTTTTGGCAGACTCCTTGAGGGTGCCGTACTCCATGAGGTCAGTAAGATCTGATGCCATTTGACGATGGTGTTCTTCCAGCAGAGTGAACCGCGCCGGGTTTGCCGGAGGCTCTAACTCCTGAGTAGGATAGAGCATGACCAGCAAGACGACGAACAAGTTTTCGATTGAGGTCCGCGCCCGAGCGGTTCGGATGGTGCAGGAGCATGGCGGGGAGTATCCGTCTCGTTGGGCGGCCGTGGTGTCGGTTGCCGGCAAGATCGGCTGCTCGGCGCACACCCTCAACGAATGGCTCAAGAAGGCCGAGGTCGACAGTGGCAAACGTGCCGGCGTGGCGACGGATGTGGCCGAGAAGCTCAAGGCTCTGGAGCGGGAGAACCGAGAGCTGCGTCAGGCCAACGAGATCCTTCGCAAAGCCTCCGCATATTTCGCCCAGGCGGAGCTCGACCGCCCACTGAAGCGATGATCGCCTTTATCGACTGTTATCGTGGGCATTACGGGGTCGAGCCGATCTGCAGAGTCCTGCCAGTCGCCCCATCCACCTATCATGAGCATGTCACCCAACGCCGTGATCCCTCGCGACTGTCGGCGCGTGCCCAGCGCGATGAAGCTCTCAAGCCTGAGGTCATGCGGGTCTTTGCCGAGAACTTCTCGGTCTATGGTGTCCGCAAGGTTTGGCGACAGATGCAGCGGGAAGGGTTCGATGTTGCGCGATGCACGGTGCAAAGACTGATGCGGGAACTCGGCCTGCAGGGTGTCATTCGCGGCAAGCCAGTGCGCACCACGATCAGCGACAAGGCCGCGCCTTGCCCGCTCGATCACGTCAACCGTCAGTTCCATGCTCCAGCGCCAAACAGGCTCTGGGTCTCAGACTTTACCTATGTGGCGACGTGGGCCGGGTTCGCCTATGTAGCCTTCGTGATCGACGTCTATTCCCGCTATATCGTGGGCTGGCGGGTCAGTCGCACCGCCCATGCCAGCTTCGTGCTCGACGCACTCGAGCAGGCCATCCACGACCGTCGGCCCGTCCATCGCGGCGGTCTGGTTCATCATTCGGACCGCGGGTCGCAATACGTCAGCATTCGCTATACCGAGCGTCTGGCCGAGGCTGGGATCGAACCGTCAGTGGGTAGCGTCGGGGACAGTTACGACAACGCCTTGGCCGAAAGCATCAACGGACTCTACAAGGCCGAGGTGATCCACCGGCGCGGACCCTGGAGAAACATCGAATCTGTTGAGTTCGCCACTCTCGAATGGGTGGATTGGTTCAATCACCGGCGCCTCCTCGAACCCATTGGAAACATCCCGCTAGCGGAAGCTGAGGCAGACTTCTACGCGACACTGGAACAACCGGCCATGGCCGCATAACTTAAACCAAACAGCCTCCGGAATTTCCGGTGCGGTTCAGAGTGATGTCGATTGCCCCATCCGGAGCCACCATTTTGATCGTGTCAAAACCGGCGGGTATTCGAACACCATTGGCTAAATACTCTATCTGGCGGGTGTCAATCCGATGCTTGAGCATCTTTGCTTCTGAACGATTGATGTCGAGTATCCAGCGAGGTTCACGCGCAGACCAGCGTGCAATCTCTCTATTTGCCCGCCGTGCTTTCTTGAGGTCTTTCGCGTTGCTGATGGCATTCATTCGAGGCAGGCCTTTACGCATAATGACCAGCCATTTCCCGCCCGCTATTGCCCCTGCAAGGGCAATCAAGATGTATCCTACGAATACCGACCAGTCCTGTGCCGCCGCTATCATTCCGCCACCTCGCCCCTCCTAATAACTCACGAATTTAGGCTGCAATGTCGAGTCTTCTTCAGAGGGATGAGAGTTGGCATGTCCAGCCCGCGCCCGCATAAAGCGCACAGCCTCAAACCATTTGTGGGTGGTTTCGGCCTCAAATACCAGCACCAGCGACGGTCCAAGGGCTCTAGATAAGTCGGGGATACTATCGTTCTATGTCTCTCGATGCCGTCAGCTTTTGTCTGCGTGGATCTAACGATGACGTGGCGACGGAATGGCTTTGCCTTAAAGATTTGGTTCATGCCAATCTCACGCAGCGGAAAGACTGGAACGTATTCCGAGTGCGCCGACTGCACTCGATGCGCTGCATGCAGCGATTGGGATCCAAGGAGACAAATCGATAGTTGGATGGCGTGGGGCCAGGCAGAGGGTGTTATCGGACATTCTCATAGCAACTTCTGCAAATCGTAAGCGGGTAGCCGAGGCCGTTACTGCCTGAAGTTCCATGGCATGAGGTCGGCGATCTGGCTGTTTGGCCAGCCGGCTTCGATGCGTTCGAGGGTCTGTGTTAGCCAGGCATGGGGATCGACGCCGTTCATCTTAGCGGTAGTGATCAGCGTCGCGATTGTGGCCCATGCGCGCCCACCACCATCGGAGCCGGCAAAGAGCGCATTCTTGCGGGTAATGGTCTGCGGGCGGATTACGCGTTCGACGATGTTGGAGTCGATCTCGATACGGCCATCGGCGAGGAAGCGCTCGAGGGCGGCGCGGCGGCTCAGGGTATAGCGGATGGCCTCGGCCAGTTTGGATTTACCCGACAGGCGCGGCAGCTCCCGGTCCAGCATGGCGAACAGCTCGGTGACGATGGGGCGGGAGCGCTCGGCCCGGATGCTGGTGCGCAGTTCGGCGCCATGGCCGCGGATATCCTCCTCGATGGCCCAGAGGGGCGCCATCGCCTTGACCACAGCGCTGGCAAAGGGCGAGCCATCGCTGGCATGCAGGTCGAAGAACTTGCGCCGCGAATGGGCCCAACACCCGGCCAGGGTCATGGCATCATTGGTGCCACGATCCTTGCCGAGCCGATTGTAGGCGGCATAGCCATCGATCTGCAGGATACCGCGATAGCCATCCAGATGCTGGGCGACGCAATCGCCTGATCGACTGTCTTCGAAGCGATAAGCCACCATCGGCGGTCCTGATCCACCGAATGGCCGATCGTCCCGGGCATAGGCCCAGAGCCAGGCGGTCTTCACCTTGCCCGAGCCCGGCGCCAGGGTCGGCAATCGGGTCTCGTCGGCAAAGATCCGCTCGCCCTGTTTGATAGTATGCAGGACGTATTGAGCCAGCGGCTCGAGCTCGAAGCCGACCCGGCCCATCCACTGGGCCATCAGCGAGCGATCCAGTTCCACACCGTCCCGGGCGTAAATCTCTTCCTGCCGATAGAGCGGCAAGCCATCGGCATATTTGCTGACCGCCACCTGGGCCAGCAGCGCCTCGGTAGGAATACCGCCGGCAATCAGGTGATCGGGTGCCGGCGCCTGCACGATACGATCCTCACCATCGGCCAGGCGGTAGGCGTATTTTGGTCGGCGGGTGACGATGACGCGGAACGTGGCCAGGGTCACATCGAGGCGCTCGGAGACGTCCTCGCCAATGCGAACAGCTTCAAGGCCTACGCAGTCGGCCGGGACCTCTGGTTCGATAATCTGCTCGATGCGTTCCAGATGCGGCGCAAAGCCCTTGCGCGGCCGCGGCGGACGGAGGGCAGCAGTTCCAGCGCGCTTGTCGCGTTCGGCCCGGATTGCACCCAGTCCCGTTTGCAACTCGTCGAACACGAAGGCCATCTGTTCGGCATCGAGCGGATCGATCCGTAGCTTTTCCGAGCGGGTCCCGAACTGTGCTCGTTTGAGCATGGCCACGATCGATTCAAGCCGAGCGATCTTTTCGGCGTCGGCCGCCTTAGCCGCATTCATTTGAGCGATTGCGGCTTCATGGGCAGCAACCTCGGCTTCCAGCGCCAGACGCTTCTGATCGGCTGCGGTCTCCCTGGCATGGGCAGCCAAGACCATCGCCTTGAGGGCGGCGATATCATCGGGAAGCTGCTGCGGATCGGCCGGGTTCATGCCCGCACAATGGCACAAAACACCCCGGATTGCCTTAGCTTTTGCGCCAGTGAACGAGGCTGCCGCAGGCTTTTACCCAGCCGATTGTGGCCGGCTCGCCGGCACCGCCCGAACCCGTTTCCAGTCCATACCATCGACCAGGGCCAGCAGTTGGGCATGGCCTAACTGAACACGACTATGGCCAATCCGCGGCCAGCAGAACGCCGCCTTCTCCAACCGCTTGGCGTAAAGGCACAGGCCTGTGCCATCCCACCACACGATCTTGATCCGGTCCGCCCGTTTTGCCCGGAACACATAAAGCGAACCGTTGAACGGATCGGCACCCGCATCCCGAACCAAGCCGATCAGGCCATCGGGTCCTTTCCTGAAGTCCACCGGCTGGCTGGCCAGGAACACCTTTACACCCGAGGGGATCATGCGGAGGGGACGGCGCGGAGGACACGGCGCAGATGATCCTCGCTGACCATCGGCCCAACGCGGACGGTGGCACCCGCGATACCGATCTCGATAACCCCGCCCGAAGCGCCAACCTCTTCGCCAGGCTCTTCCCGTCGTTCAACCTGGCCCTTGGCGATGGCTTTGCGGCGCCAGCCGAACAGTTGCGACGGCGACATCCCGTATCGCCGCGCCACCGCCGAAACGTTTACGTCCGGGGCCAGCGCTTCTTCCACAATCCGCGCCTTGGTCTCGTCAGGCCAGTTGCGCCGCGCCACCGCAGGACTGTTCTCCATCCGGCTCGGCACGACCTCGAGCAACTGGAAACTTCTATCACTGGGCATATGCGCAGACATAGGAACTCACACCGTCATTAAAACCACGGTGCCAATACCTCAGTCGCACACCTCAGGTCAGACGGGATCTCCTTGGCGCTTACTGCAAGTTGAACGCGCATAACTTTAAGGTGGCGTACCGAGCGCGAACCACTGACTGGAGCGCACCCCCTTTTGACCGGACAGGCGGCATAGCTGATAAGGCATAGGCATGCGCCTATGAGTAAGACTATGTCCAAGAGTACCGACGAGCCGTTTCGACGGGTCGAAGTCATCACCTCCGTGCAGCGCCGCCGTCGCTGGTCAGTGGCCGAGAAGGTGCGGCTGGTTGAGCAGGCCATGCAGCCAGGCATGAGCGTTTCCTATGTGGCCCGCCAGGCTGGCATTTCTCCGTCTCAGCTTTTCGCCTGGAAGCGCCGGATGCTCGAGGGCGGCCACGCGGCCGTCCAGGCCGATGAAGATGTTGTTGGCGCCTCTCAGGTCCGCGATCTGGAAAAGCGCGTGCGTGACCTCGAGCGCATGCTCGGCAAGAAGACCATGGAAGCCGAGATCTTGAGGGAGGCCTTGGATCTCGCGCGCCCAAAAAAACGGACCTCGCCCTTGCTGTCGTGGAGCAATCCCGAGGACGATACCCAATGAGCGCCATTGCCCGCACTCTGGGCGTCTCCAGGTCCAACCTGACCGAGCGCGCCAGCAAGCCTGCCAAGCCACGCGGACCGTATCGCAAGCCTGAGGATGTTACCCTTCTTGCCGAGCTGCGCCCGATCATCGACCAGCGCCCCACCTATGGTTATCGCCGTGTGACAGCATTGCTCAACAGGCAGCGGCGTGAGGCAGGCAAGGCCGTCGTCAACACCAAGCGTGTGCTTAGGGTCATGCAGCAGAACGGGCTCACCCTTCAAAAGCATACCGCTCTCCGGCCCACCCGCACCCACGACGGAGTTGTGGTTGCCCTGCGCTCCAATATCCGTTGGTGCTCCGATCATCTGGAGATTCATGCCAGGAATGGAGAGGTGGTGCGGATCGTTTTCGTCATCGACGCCTGTGACCGCGAGATCATCGCCTGGTCAGCTGTTGCCAATGCCGGCATCTCCGGCGAGATGGTCTGTGATCTGATGATCGCTGCCGTCGAGCGCCGCTTCCGCACACTCAAGGTCCCACACCGGCTCGAGTGGCTGTCGGACAATGGCAGCGCCTATATCGCCCGGCAGACTGCACAGGTGGCCGCGGCACTGGGCATTGACCTGCTTTTTACCCCGGTACGAAGCCCGCAAAGCAATGGCATGTCCGAGGCCTTCGTCAAAACCTTGAAAAGGGATTACGCCTCAACCGTCATACTTCCAGACGCCAAGACCATCCTGGCCTTATTGCCCGAATGGATCGAGGACTATTGTGATGTCCACCCGCACTCCGGGCTTAAGTTCCGCTCACCACGCGAGTTCCTGCGCCTCAGTGCCTAAACCCAACGGCCGACTGTCCGGTGAAATGGGGTCCACTCCACTGACCCCTGTCGTGTGAAAACGCAGTCCCCACGCAAAAGCGCCAGCTTTCGGACAGTTCCTGATCGTAACTATTGGCTGCTTGCGTTCTCTGAACCGTAAGCGATGTGCCGGTCACACCTTGGCAGCGAAGTTCCAGGGCAGAAGATCGTTGATGCGGCTCTGCTTGTGGTCGCTCACGATGGCGCGGAGGGTCGTGGCGAGCCAAGCGTAGGGATCGACGCCATTGAGCTTGCAGGTTTCGATCAGCGAGGCGATGACTGCCCAGTTTTCGGCACC